>CAVUQS010000014.1:0-610959 GCA_963743705.1 Bryobacterales bacterium
CGGTGGCGGCGAAAAGGGGTACCAGTTTGGCGGTTGAAAGGGAGCCAGGTGCGGGGTTACGCTCTGGCCTCCGGTAGGCGCAGAAATGGGGAAGCTGACAGCTTCCTCCCTCAGGTGGGGTTTTCCTCGCTTTTGGCCAGGGGGGTGCGGTACGTCTTGCCTTTGACCTTGAGGATGATCGCTCTCTCGACCAGGCGGTCGAGGAGGGCCATCGCCAGCGGGCCATCGACCAGATACTCTGCCCATTTGTCGAAGTCCACGTTGGTCACCAGCGCGGTAGAACGCTTCTGGTTGCGTGAGGCGATGATCTTGTAGAGTAGGTGGGCCGCCTGCGCGCACTCGGTCCGTTCGATGCGGTCAAACCCGAATTCGTCGACAATCAAAAAATCTGGGCGCGTGTCATAGCGCGGAACGCGGGAAGAGTTTTGTCGGCAAGTGAAGCCGTCAGGTCGGCGAGCAACTCTGCGGACGTGCGATACAGAACGCGGTAGCCTTGGACGCAGATCTTCTGCCCCAGGGCCTGAATGATGTGACTCTTTCCGATCCCGCTCCAGCCGACTATGATCAGGTTGTTGCAACGCCGGATGAAATCGCCGGTGGCCAGTTCCTCAATCTGCACGCGGTCGAAGGCTTTGGGATTGAACTGCCAGTCGAACCCTTCCAAGGTTTTGCTGTCCGCAAAGCGAGCTTCCCGGATTCGCCGCGCGACGGCGCGTTCGCGACGCGCGTCGGCCTGGGTTCCCAGCAGCAGGTCGAGGAAGTGCAGATGAGAGAGGTGCTCTTTCTCCGCCCTGGACAGCACCTCGTCCAGCGCTGCGCCTTCCAGCGGAATCCGCAGCGTCGTGCAGTGACTCAAACACCGGTCACGCAGCGGGATCGTCGTCTTCGTCGCTTTCATCGTCGGTCACCATTTCTTCCAGCAGCGCCTGATACTCTGCGGTGGAGCGAGTGGATACGGGAGACTGCCGGAGGATCTCGTCGAGTTGGTCCTGCGCTTCGGCCTGCAGTGATTCCCACCCGGATCGGGGACGTGCTTGCGCCGCTAGGATCCGCTCCACCGCCGACCAGGAGAAAGCGCGGTAACGGACGGCGCGCTGGAGTGCGCGCGCCAGGTCCTCGCGATGGTATGTGGCAAGCAAGCCCAGCACGCGCCCGGCTTCATCTTTGCCACGGCGCCTGGTGCGGACCAATTCGTCGAGGAACAGGACGCCCTCCGCTCCGAACTCCGCGAAACGCTGTTTCAGCAACTCGTATTTCTGATGGTGATCGCGTCCGGGAGAATGCTCGGAGAGATTGCGCTTTTCTCCGCTGATTCCGGAAAGGTACAACTCATGGCGGGCGATCTCCTTGACGTCGGGGCCGTAGACGATCAGTTCCTTCTCAGTGATGCGTATTGGCAGCAGTTCACCGATGCGCTGCCACGGCACGGAGTAGAAGTTCTGCAGGTACGCCACATGACCTTCCGCGTTCACGGTGCGGTAGAAGACTTGGGCGGTATCGTAGCTAGCGCCGGCAAACTCAACAGGTGCGGCTTCTCTTCCTGGTAGAGATCGATGGGCCGGCGTTTCGTTTCCCGGTGTAAGTGCACATCGGCGATGTCGGCAAGCCAGAGTACCGCGGTCTCGTTGAGGTGCTCCAGCGACGTGAAGGTGCGACCGTTGAGTAGATTGGATTCCAGGTAGGCAAATGGCCGTTCAATTTTCCCTTTCGTCTGTGGCCGATGGGGACGGCATGCCCAAGGCTGATAACCGTAGTGCGTGGCGAAAGACAGGAACCGGGTGTTGTATATCGGCTCATCGCCATCATAGCCAGTCACTACTACTTTCATGTTGTCGTACAGACAGGTGGCGCACAGACCATCGAAGTATTCAAAGGCCCGCACGTGTTCCCGGATGGTGGTGGCAAAGTCCTGTTTCTCCACAAACCGCACGTACTGGCGGCGGGAGTAAGCCAGAATGTAGCTGAAGGCATGTACCCGGCGACGCCCTTCGGCGGTGAAAGAGATATCGTACGGCGAATAATCCATCTGGCCCTGCACTCCTGGACCGGTTTCGAATCGCTGCACGGGCAGTTTCGGAGCGTGCGGCCGGAGCACACGCAACCGCTCCCGCACGATCGTGTAGTGACCTTGGAAACCAAGCCGGCATAACTCCTCATGCAAGCGGACCGCCGTAATGTTCGGATAGCGTTCCAGCAGTTGTGCAATGTGATCGCCGAATGGGTCCAGCACGCTCGGCCGTCGCGGCCGTTCCACCTCCACGGATTCTGCTCTGTGTTTTTCGTGCCCCACCAACACGCGGGCCACGCTCTTGCGGGCGACTCCCAGCAGCTTTGCGATGCGGCGCTGCGAAGCACCGCCATAGTGCAGGCGGATGATCTCGTTGCGTGTCGATTCTTTCATGCGCGCTCCAACTCGCCGACGAAATCCCGACTCAATACCGCCACCGAACCGGCATCTCGCGCCAGCCTTTGGAAACGGGGCAACAAGATCACGCGATCCTCCGGCGTCAGCCCGGTGCGCCCATGGTGCGCCAGCCACACTTCCATGCGCCCCAGCACATCCAGCAGCATCCCGACGCGCTTCCATACCTGGTTTCCGGCTTCGCTCAGCCGGGGATCGCGCACCGCGGGGAGCACTCCTTTGGTCTGCGAGAGCGCTTCGCGAGGGTGCGCCAGGAGATACTCTTGCTGGCGGCGCTCGGAACAGCGCAGCCACAAGTCCACCACGCCGCCCAATTCCGCGTTCGACAGCGCCTCGCGCCGGATCGCTTCCAGCACTTCCGTCTCGTTGCCCTGCGGCAACCGCACGATCTGTCGCGCTGCCGTGGGCGTCAACAAGCCCACGCGCAATTCGTCTTTCGCCTTCGGTCCCAACCGCTCGATCAGTGCCAGTCGCCGGCACACCCAACTCTTGTGGCGTCCCAATAGCTCCGCCACCTCCACTGGCTCAAACCGTCTTCCCGCACCAGCGACTGGATGATCCAGGCTTCTTCCAGTTCCCGCGTGCGGCCCCCGGCACGATTCAGCCCGTAGATCGCGGCTTTCGCTGTTCGCTCGTCGGCCTCCATCAGCCGGGCCGACAGCCGCGGAATCTGCGCCAGTCCGCGTACGGCGCCCAAGCGTTTGAAACCGTCGATCAGTTCGTAGCGGTCCTGGCGCCGGCACACCACGACTGGCGACAACTGTCCATAACGCTCCAGCGACCGCGCCATGGCCCGTTCCGCTTCCGGCACGTGTAAGCGATAGCGTCCGTAGTGTTCGCCGATCTCCTCCCACTTCAGATCGAGCAGTTGGTTGTCGGCCCAGCGCAGCACTCTCGTCCCCTTCCTTGCGGGACAGGTTGAATGTAAGCCGGTGGTGGCGCTGGATCAATATGTCACGGTTAACTGGCGGTGCCATTCCCACCGCCTGGACCAATCGCCGCACGCGGGATTCCGCTCAACCGGCGCGTGTCCGTTGCCAGTGCCGCTCGCGTTCCCAGACGCGCTCCATCGCACGCCGGCACTCGTGCGAGCAGAAGTGTTGCGACGGCGAGCGCCGCTGGCGAACGAACCCCACGTAGCAGCCAGGCCGGTCACAACAGGCATCGAAAAAACTTCTTAGTGATTACCCTCGCGGCGTCCCCAGCGGCCTCGCCGGCCAGTGGTTTTCGGCTCTTGACGCGCTCCCGGTAGCGCCGGCTCTGCCCGTTGCGTTGCTGCTTGCCCGCCGCCGTGGCCCGATAGATCGCCTGAGCTTTCCACCGCGACCAGGCGCGCGCCGCCTTCCGGCACCGCTCACTGCAGTAGCGCTGCCGCGGCCGTCGCGGCCGAAAGGTCTGCTCGCAGCCCTTGAGCAGACACCGCCGGGACCGCGAGCACCACGCTGCCGACGCTTCCGCCGGCCGCCCTCTTGATTTTCGGGATGGCTTGTAGCACCCTCGGGAGGGCCCATGGGAGGTCATTGCTCCCAGAAGCTCCTGCTCCGGAGGGGATCGCATTCCCCTCCGGGGCGCAGCAGATCTTCGGATCAATACGAGATCACAACTCTATCGCATGATCCGATGCCGCGGTCTCCCCTCTCAGGCGATCTCTTTTCCCCGCCAGCGGGGGCGCGGCAGTGGACCCTCGCCGGCAGGTCACCATCGTTTTCCTTTGAAATCAGTTCTGGTCGGCTCGTGTCCAGTCACCGCCACTCACCAATGGCGGAGTAGTCTCCGCCAGCCCGCCAAAATGGCACCCTCCCCCGCCGCCGCTAACAATGGAATCGACCGGCGTTTACTGGAAGCCGGTTTGGGAGGCGTTGGACGGGCATTTTCAGCTCATCCTCGCCAACCCGCATCAGGTGAAGAACATTCCCGGCAACAAGACCGATGCACGCGACAGCCGGTGGCTGGCCGAGTTGTTGGCGCATGGGCTGATCCGGCCCAGTTTCGTGCCGCCGCGAGCGACTCGCGATCTGCGGGATCTCACGCGTTATCGAGTGAAGCTCACCGAGGAACGCAACCGCGTCCATAACCGCATTCATAAGGTGCTTGAGGATGCCTGCATCAAGCTGGATACCGTTGCCAGCGACATACTAGGGGCAAGCGGCCGCGCCATGATCCAGGCGATTATCGATGGCCAGGATCATCCCGACTGGCTGGCTGACAAGGCCAAAGGCACTCTGCGCGCCAAGCGGCCGGAATTACGTCTGGCCCTGCGCGGACGCGTCACCGAACATCACCGCATGATGTTGCGCGAGTTGTTGGAGGATCTGGACTTTGTCGACCGCAAGATCGCGCGATTGGAGAAGGCGATCGCTCCGCAGGCGGACTTAGACACGTTGACCCGGCTGTGCACGATTCCCGGCGTGGATCTGATCACCGCTTGGACGTTGTTGGCGGAACTCGGCCAGGACATGCAGGTCTTCTCCAGCCCGAAGCATGCAGCCAGTTGGGCTGGGCTTTGCCCCGGCAATCGCGAAAGCGGCGGCAAGCGGTTGAGTAATCGCACGCGCAAGGGGAATCGCTGGCTGCGGCGCGCTCTTTGCCAATCGGCCTGGGCCGCATCCCGCAAACGCAACTGTTATCTGGCCGCATTCTTTTACCGCAAAGCGGGCAAGCACGGCGTACGCAAGGCGATTGTGGCCCTGGCTCACCGGTTACTCGTCATTGCGTTCTGCATACTGCGCGACCGCACCGAATACCGAGAAGTAGGGGGCGATTATTTTGACCGGCTGAATCCGCAACGCACGCGCGACCGTCTCGTACGGCGTCTCCAGCGTCTCGGACTCCATGTCATGTTGACGCCCAATGCTAACTTCCCCGTCTTGGAACTGCCTCCTCACCCGAAGAAAAGGGGCCGCCCTTGTAAGTGCGCCGAACGCGCAATTCATTGCATACACAGGAGGTAATAAATCGGGGTTTTCGAAGGAACGGTGCTGGCGACGCACACGGAAACTACCTGGGCGCGACCAGTGCCACCGCTCGGATGATGACACAATGAAGCAAATGAGCCAGAAGCGGTTGGCTGCGGCCGGTTGTCTCGTTTGTGCAGTTGTTTGTTGGAGAAGTTTCCTGGCGTTCGATGGGACTGAGTTTGGAGGCGGCGCGCTCGCCGGCAACCAGGGTTCCGCGGCTCTCCTGTATTTGTTGGCGCTGATCCTTACCTTCAAATACCGTCGAGTTGCGGCGGTAAGTGCGCTGGTCGCCTGCTATCTCTCGCTTCCTCTGTATCTGTATCTTGTATTTCCCAGGCCTTTCCGTGAAGCGTGGCCGGAAAAATGGTCCGCGCCCGACATGCCCGGCGACACGTTCGTGTGGAACGGATGGTGGATTACCGGTATTCTCGTCACAATACTTGTGGCGATGGTCAGTGGCTTCCGGGTGGTTCGCAGTGTTACGGCACGGAGCCCGGAAGGAATGAGAGCCTAAGCCTTCGTCGGGGAGCCATCGCAAATAGGTCTCGGAGCGGCCGATGAGGCTTGTGCGGTTGACAAAGGGACAGTCCGAGACCAAGTAGCCGCCCCGGCCTGGGTCGCCTTCAGACGGTCATGTCCCAATCGTGTCTGGAATTTATCCATGCTTCAGCAGTTTCCTGCACATCGAGGCGAATGGCTCGAACGTTGCCACAAAGCCGAGAATCAATAGGCAGAATGTAATCACCGGCACCAGCGTCAACACGCTCCATTGCGCGCGTTTCCGTGTGAAACCGAGCGATGCCAGGCCGGCGATCACCGCTCCGACCAGCGTGAGCGTTCGCGTCACAAAGGCGCCCTCGGCCCCTGCCGACAGAGCATCCAGCAGAATGTGCAGCAACTCGATGCTGTAGAACGTAGCGAACAGGATTTCCAACAGCTCTATCTTCTGGTTGCCCTCTTTGATCGCCGCGATCGATTCGCTCATGGATTTCGCCGAATCGCGGGTCGATGTAGCGACTTCCTGGGTCGTGCTCGAGAGCGCATGGTCGGCTCGGGCCGACAACAAATCCCGTCCGATCGCGATAGTTTCGTGGAATCCGATCGCTTCCACAAACCGCCGGAACGCCAGCATCCCTCCCGGCATGCTCAGTTCGTGCCTGAGGATCGCGACCTCCTGCAGTAGGTTTTCCGCCCCGCTCAAACGTGCCGCCTCTCTCTGTTTCACCGTCTCGAGCAGCGACTCCAGTAGACGCACCACCTCAGCAAATCTTACCGACACCCTCTCCACACGAGCCTGTGCCTCAGGCAGGAAGGCGATTGCCAGACCGTGGCGCGACCATACCGCGATCAGTTCCTTGTCCTGCGTAAGATGCCGCTCTACGAAATCCGCTGGAAGCTCCCCGTAGGCCGGCTGCAGCAGCGACCACAAGTGTTCTCCGATCTGCTGACTCTGCAACCCCTGCTTGATTTCCAGGTGTGACACCAGTGGCGCCATGCAGAAACGGAACTTAACGTCTCGCGGCGCTGGCACCCGCTCCGCCATGGACATCTGGCTTTGCGCGAGAATCGAACCGCTATAGTCGATTGCTCGTGCCTCGCTGGAGTAGAACTGGTACTCCAGTTCCTTCCTGACGATTGTCGTCACCTCATCGTCCATCAGATCCGCCGCGGTCCCAGCGCTGCCGATCTCTGTGCCGCGGAACGGCGTTGCAACAATCGTCGCGCGATAGTTGTCGCCAGCAAACCAGGGATCCGAGAACAGACCGCCATGGTGCGCCGCGCGCTTGACGTAGAGACCCCGCGCCTCTTTGTCTCGAAGTTCTCTCCGCTCCTCGTCGGATAACCCCTGAAGAAGCCCGCGAATTTCCGCACTCTGCAGCCGACACCAGACCGGGTACAGCGTTAGCTTGCCGGATCTCTCGGGGTCTAGCGAGAAGTAGTAATTGCTCTGGTTCGACCGCGCATGCATCCGGCCCGCAGAATATGCTACCGCCGTGAACAGAAACCCTCTCCCCATCGAAGAGTTCTCGGTATCCATCCGAGCCAGTTCTTTGAATAGAATGCAGTCGGGATCGCGTAGGTAGACCCCGTCCACCGTTACAGGCGGGCCGTCCGTGCTGAGTTGATCGGGTCGCGGCTCCAACTCGGTCGTCAAGAGGGCGCGCGCGCGCTTTGGATCGTAGAATTCATCAAACGTTCCTTTGTACGACGGGATCGCGACCATCGCCCGTCGCGCCCGTTTCATGTCTCTCTCATACACCTCCTTTTCGCGGGCTAGCAGCGCAACTTCGGGCCTAAATTCATCGCTGCTTTCGAATATCGGATCAGTCAAGGGATTTGCCCCCGTATCGGCCACCGCCTTGCGAATGTGCTCGAACAGCCCGGCAGCTCCGTCCGAAGCGCAATCACGCCCGCGCTTCAACGCCGCATACAAAACCGCCGGGGCGGTTTGGGTATTGGGACATGCGGCGCGGCGGCAAGCATCCGAATAACTCGCGATGACCGCGATGACTGTGCGCCACCGAAATTCCGGATCCATGAATGACGGGGGGAAGGCGAACCAATCAAACTTCGGCGCTCCATGAGGGGCGCCTCGGCCGGCGTGAGCGGACGCCAGCAATCCCGCGCCAGGCCGTATGCAAGCGGATCGATACCGTTCTGGCCCTTAAGGCTCTTGATCAGATACAGTGACGCATACGCGTCGAAATCGGGTTCGGTATGAGTCACCAGCCAGGCCTCGTTCGAGGCTGCGTTCCGTTGCCACCAGTCCCGCACCATCGGCGCCGAGTGTAGAACCGCGGCGGCCGCCGACGGAAATTGATTCGCACGCGGAAAATGATGGTCGATCACCGCCAGCCGCGTATCTCCAGCCGCTGGCCAGAACGCGCCCCCAACATCCGCCACAGCCTCGTTCTCATACAGGGTCCCCGGACGGTCCTCACCCTCCGGCCTTGCGCCGACCATTTGATGGAATGAGGTGCCGTACGGGACAGTACGATACCGAATCAACATGGGGTCAGATTAGCACTACATCCAACCGATCGCTTTGAGACGGCAAGCCTTCAGTCACCTCGGCACGGGTAGCTAAAGAGGCGCCTGATGAAGCGTGACACGACTTGTTCCACCTTCACTGTATCGAGGCGCGCATGGTGTTGCCGAATGTGCTCTGGAGCGATTTGACGGCGCTGCGCCGCGCCGTCCCTTCGTCGGACCACTTGCCGATGAAGCGATAATACTCCAGATCCATCGTGGGATCGAGCGGGTGGCGCTCGGCCCAAGTAGCGAAGACAGCGTGGATGCGCTCGATATCGTTGGTGTGCTCGTAGTTCCGCAGGAGACCGCGGAAGATAGGAGCGTCTAATTCGCGCTCACTCTTGTCGGACGGGTGGGGCAGATCGAGGGCAACCCAGTAGTAGTGGTTGGAGCGATCTAAGGCGGTCCTTGCGGACTCTGTCATAGAGTAGCGGAGCAGTTCGTTGGCCTTTTCGCCGGACGCGAGTCCGGCCAACTGGGTCAGGTCGAACGACTTCTGAAACAGATTCAGCCCTTTTTCGGCCACTTCAATAGCCTTAGTGAATTCCTTGGTGTGCATTTCGAGGCGGCACCACTTGATATAGGGATCCGGACTATTCGACTGGCGGGCGGTGCTTTCTCGGAAGGCTTGCCGGGCATCGGTTGCGCGAGTGGGTCGCCAGTTTGAGTAGACCCATCCCAGTTCGCTGACCAGAATCGAAAGCCGCCCATGTTTTTCCATAGCTTTCAGCAGGAGGCGCTCGGCGTCAGTCATGGCTCCGGAGCGGGCCATCAATCCGGCCTGACGAACAATTGAGCGGATTTCGTCCTTGCCCTTGCTGGTGAGTTGGTTGGCGTTGGCGGCGTAGGCCTTCTTAATACGCGCGACCTGGTCGGTCTTGGAGAATTCCTTGAGGACGAGACGGCGCAGATTGGTGTTGACTTCATAGCGCATCTCGCCCTTCACGAGGGACGGTTTCTGAATCAGGAATAAGCCGTGCAACTGCTCCACGGCGGATTCAAAGCTTTCGTCGGAAAGGCGGAGGATGGTCTTTGCTTCCAGGGCGGAGATCGCGCTGGGCTGGATGCAGGCGGCGATCACGATATTCTGAGCGTCCTCGCCGAGCATATCGAATTCCCGTTTGAGGGCGAACCTGCGCGCAGTGTCGCCCTTCTCATCCTCCCAAAGTTTGATTGCCTCGTCGCCGACGAACTGCATCAGCCGAAGCACATCTTCGAGGTAGAGGGGCGAACCCTCGGTAACCTGGACGATCTTCTTAATGGTGCTCTCCTTGAGCATCTGGCTTTTCATGCCGAAACGTTTGGCGCGCGATTCGATGAAAGAACGCGCATCTTCTCCATCCAGCCCTCGAACTAAGGTACGGTAGGCGGACATCCCGAACAGCTCGCGGCGCGATGTGAACAGAACCTTGGTTCGGCTCCGAACGGTGGCGACATCGTTGAGGAGGAACTCGATAACTTCCGAGTCGTTCTCCTTCTCGATGCTATCGATATCGTCAGCAATGATCAGTGCGGGAGCTTTCGTCAAGAGGCGCAGGACGCCGTCGCGCTTGGCTTTGAGCGGCAGGTCCAACAGTTTCTCCTTGCCGTATTCCAGCGCGAGCAGATCGAGGGCCGAGCCGAGATCATGAAATCCCGGATTGCGGATGGCAACGATGGAGGCTTCGATGAACTGCCGCTTCTTAGCGCTTAGCCAAAAAACGCACCGCAGCGACTTCGGCGGCCGATCAAGCAAATCGCGAGCGAACTGGTAGGCGATTGACGATTTGCCGCGTCCGCCTTCGCCACACAGCGCCCAGCGGCGGCGATCCGGCTTTTCGAACCATTCCCATAGCTGCGCCAGTTCCGCCTTGCGACCGACGAAGTCGGTGACCACAGTTTCGGGGGCGGGTAGATTGTTGATCAGCGGCTCCCGCAGGACATCGGAGAGGAGCGACCCGCTGTGCCGCTCCAGCGATTTGGAGATGATGCGGATATCCTCGGCGGCGGCGACCAAATCGATGGTTTGCAGGAGGCGGCGCAGCGTATCCAAGCAGCGAAATGCGTCTTCGAAGGAGAAATCCTGGGTCTTGGGATGGGCGATCTGATTTCGGTAATCGGTGATGATCCGGATGTAGTCTAAAAGCGTTCGTTTATCCGGCAAGCGTCCGTTCGGCCCAGCCGGGACCAAGCGGTCGAAGTGATACTCGAAGACGTTGTGAAGGTGGTTTACATCTATGAGGTCGAACTCGTCCTGAGCGATGGAATCGGTCTGGGCGGACTCCTCCCGTCGTTCATCCAGCTCTTTGATTTTGTCGAATTCCGATTTGAGTAACTGAACCAGGGGCGCGGCTGGAGCTGCTGCGAAGTGACTACGGAAACACTGACGGATGTGTTTCACAATGTGAGGACGGAAAACGTCATGAATCGCGCGGTAACAAGCTGCCCGGTGGGTCGTAGACATCAAACAGGCTCCTCAATGAACTTTCGATAGTTTAGCGGATTTTCTTCCAGTAGCGCTGACCGGGCTCCGTAGCTATAAATTCCTGGCGGTAGGAGATAGGCAGCTTACAGACATTCAGGAAAAGGCGGCGATCTTCGGGCTGGAGATTACTTTCGAAGTTCGTGAGCTAGATGATGCCGACGACGACGCGGAGCAAACCGCGAACGTGATAAAGGAGAAACGAAATGAAAATCAAAATCACCAGCGTATTCGTTGACGACCAGGACAAGGCCCTGCGCTTCTATATAGAGGTACTGGGATTGCCAAGAAGACCGATTTCAGTAAGGGCCCATTTCGCTGGCTGGCCTTGGCCTCGCCCGAGGACCCGGACGGTACTCAGCTGCAATTGGCGCTGAATAACAACCCCGCCGCCAAAACCTATCAGCAAGCGATCTTTCAACAGGGCCAGCCCGCGGCGATGTTCAACACCGACGACGTCAGGGCGACTACGAGCGGAGCAAAACCCGTGGCGCGGAGTTCACGATGCCGCCCACCGATGTGACCGGGTCAACCATTGCGGTGCTGAACGACACCTGCGGCAACCTCATTCAGCTCACCCAACTGGCACGCTATTAAATGCGGCCGTTCCACACGATGGCCCAGCTCCGGCGGTTCTGGTCGGCTTACGTGGATGCTCTCAAACGCCACCTCAACCGCGTGGAACAATCAGCCTCAGATGCCGAATGCCGGTGGATAGATCACTTGCCCCTGAACGCCTGCAAGAGCCCGGTTAACCAGTTCGATCGCCATGAAAGCTTCGCGCGGGAATGGTCCTTCGAGTTGCGCGGCCTTCTCTTTGGAAAAACCGAAGCGGGGATAGTAGCTGGGGTGTCCGACCACTATCACGATGCTCTCGCCTTGATCTCGAAGGATGTCCAGTCCGTGCACGATGAGCCGGCGACCTGTTCCCTTGCGTTGATGTTCAGGAAGAACCGCAACAGGGGCCAGAGCGACGGCGGATACAAGGCCGGAAGCGGTTTTGATCCACATCCGGCTAAACAGGACGTGGCCAACGATGGCTCGCTCAAGCTCAGCCACGAGGGAAACGAGCGCGTGCTCATCAGCCCGCAGCTTATCAACCAGGTCCGCTTCTTCAGGGCCTCCGAAGGCGGCCTCGTTTACAACCCGAATAGCGCGGCCCTCGGCGGGGTCCCCGGTGTTTTCAACTCGAATGCCGACAGCGTGTTCCGCAGAGAAAGACTTGAAAGACATGACTTGTTCGCTCCAGAAAATCAGGTTGGGTTGGGAAGACACACGGCACCGGGGCGGTTCGAAAACTCTCCGGACTGGAGCTAGCGCACAATCACAGGTAACAGCCTAGCAAACTCGATACGCTCGTTACTATATGCCTTGACAAGCATATACTCTTCGGGGTATACAAAGAGAGTGGAATCCGTGTTCGAAATCATTGCGGAGCCGAACCGCCGCGCGATATTGAGCCTTCTGGTCTCGTCAGAACAGTCGGTGGGAGAGATCGAGCGTCAACTTCGTATGCCGCAGCCGGCTGTATCCAAGCACCTACGAGTGCTGCGCGAGGCGGGTTTCGTGGAATCGACGGTGGACGCACAGCGCCGTCTCTACCGGCTGAAACCTGAACCGCTTCGGGAGGTGGAGGCGTGGCTGGCTCCGTTCCGCCGGTTCTGGTCCGCTCACGTAGATGCTCTCGAACGCCATCTCGACCGCATGGATCAACCAACATCAACGAAAAGAAAACCGAAGGAGAAAACGACGCGGACCAAACCGCGAACGTGACAGAGGAGAAACGAAATGAAAATCAAAATCACCAGCTTATTCGTGGACGACCAGGACAAGGCCCTGCACTTCTATACGGAAGTATTGGGCTTTGCCAAGAAGACCGATTTCAGTAAAGGCCCATTTCGCTGGCTGACCGTGGCCTCGCCCGAGGACCCGGACGGCACTCAACTGCAACTGGCGCTGAACAGCAACCCGGCAGCCAAAACCTATCAGCAGGCGATCTTTCAACAGGGCCAGCCCGCGGCGATGTTCAACACCGACGACGTCAAGGGCGATTACGAGCGGATCAAGGCCCGCGGCGCCGAGTTCACGATGCCGCCCACCGATGTGACCGGCTCGACCATTGCGGTGCTGAACGATACCTGCGGCAACCTGATTCAGCTCACCCAACTGGCACGCTATTAAAATGCGGCCGTTCCGCACGATGGCGCAGCTCCGCCGGTTCTGGTCGGCTTACGTGGACGCTCTCAAACGCCACCTCGACCGCGTGGATCAACCGACGCCAACGAAAAGGAAGCCAAGGAGAAGATAGATGACCGATCGCGAACAGTATGCACCGGGTCCGGCCAGGGGAGCGCAGGTACGGAAGGACGGGGAGAAGTGGACGCTCATTCTCGTCAGAGAACTGCGCCACTCGCCGGATAAAGTCTGGCAGGCGCTAACCGACCCGGCGCATCTGCGCGAGTGGGCTCCCTTCGTCGCCGAGGGGAGCCTGGATACGGTCGGGGCGACGGTGAAGCTCACCTGGGTGGGAAGGCCGCACGCCGATCGAAACAAGAGTGACGCAAGCCGAGGCTCCCACGATTGCTTGAGTACAGCGATATCCGGTGGGAACTCGAAGCCGTTGGCAGCGGCACGCGGCTGACGCTGTGGCACAGCATCGATCGACGCTTTATCTCGTGGGGCGCCGCGGGCTGGCACATCTGCTTCGACGTCCTGGAGCGGTTGCTCACGGGTGAGGCGATTGGACGCATCGCCGGCGCCGAGGCCATGAACTTCGACGGCTGGCAGCGACTGAACGCCGAGTACGCCAAGCAGTTCGGCGTTGAGCCCCCGGGTTGGACGCCCAACGTTCCCAAGCGCAGTTAAAATAGACGCGAGAGTTGGAGTTGCACATGAAACAGCCCGTTGCGGTGGAATCCGCCTCTGCATTAATCGACGAGAGGATCACAGAACTTGGGGACTGGCGCGGGAAGATGCTCGCGAGAGTGCGCGACCTCATTCATGAGGCAGACCCTAAGATCGCCGAAGAGTGGAAGTGGCGGGGGACGCCCGTCTGGTCACACGGCGGTATCGTCTGTACGGGAGAAACGTACAAGAACGTCGTCAAGATGACATTTGCCAAGGGAGCTGCGTTGGAGGATCCTTCGGGTCTATTCAACTCGAGCCTCGACGGGAATGTCAGACGCGCCATCGACATCCACGAAGGCGAAAAGGTGGATGAGGCCGCCTTGAAGGATCTCATACGCGCCGCGGTGGCGCTCAATCTCAAGGGCAAGAGCAAGCAAAAGCCTTCACCGCACAGACGCTGAGGCGGGGAGAAAAGCCAAGACGGTTTTCCTCTTCTTTAACGTTTAACGCTTCTTGGGTTTGTGAGCTTTCGGCGCCGAGAAACCTTTGCACTTTGGATGGTTTGTGCAAGCCGGTACATGATCGCGCCGGGCACAGCCGCATCGACCACATTTGTCGCCAGCGTTGTAATCTTCTTCCATTTGAGACCCCACTCTATACTCGCACCCCAGGCATACAATCGGAACTGTGATCTCCCAGGACAAGCTGCGTGACAACGCTTCTGGATACCTGCATATAGTCGAAGCATTCCTGTATATCGCGGTAGGCGCCTTACTTGCCGCGGGCGCTGCAGGCGGCGCGATTCAAGCGGGGGAGCTGCTGTGGAGGAGCGGGACGGGCAGAGGAATCGGCGGTTACAGCCTCGGCGTGCTGGTGCTCGATCAATTGCTGCTGGTGCTGATGCTGATTGAGTTATTGCACACCGTGCGGATTTCGGTTCGCTCGGAGGCTCTGGTGATGGAGCCGTTTCTGATTGTTGGGCTGATTGCGTCGATCCGGCGGGTCCTAGTGATCACCATGCAGGCAGCGCAGATGACGGAGCAAGGCCAGCCACAGGCGACCGACGCGGCTGACGTCACCTTTCGAAATACGATGATCGAACTGGGGATGCTGGGCTTTTTGATTCTAGTTCTGGTATCGGCGATCTATCTTTTGCGCCGCTCGTCGTTCCACGAAAATCGCATTGCGAAGGCGAGCAGGAGCGACATCACGGCATGAAGAGCGAACACCGGCCATAGGAAAGGGCTGTCGAAACCTCCGGCGACTCTGAGATAGCCGAGATACAGAGAGGCTAGCAGATTATAGGCGAACAGGGCGCGGATGGCCGGCGCGGATGGGCCTTCGGCGCCGGGCCAGCACGCGACGCCGAGAGAGAGCAGCGCTATGCCGGCGATCCGGGCGACTGCGATGCCGCCGGTGGAGAGGCCGGCGGCTAAGAGCACGCGGACGACAAGAGCGGGATCGGCGATGAGCGCGACGCCGGTCGCGATCTCGATTGCGGCGTCCAGCATGACCAGCGTTCTGGTTGTCATCTGTTAGGGCGTGATTTTCGCCGGCCTAGTCCTTGGCTTTGGCGATGGATCGCGAAGCCATGTTCTTTTCGTTATCGGTGAATTGCTGCGGACCAAGTTTGAAGGTCAGCTTGTTGATGGTTCCGTTGAAGGCGAACGGGACCTGGTAGTCGTTGTCGTTGACACCCGTGCGGGTATCGACGCCAACGTCAAAGGTTTCGTCACACACCTGAAGGAACGCGATGGAATTGGGCTGTTTGTGAGTGTCGACCACCTTGCCATCCACACTCAGCACGCCTGTGCCGCCTTTGGCGACGCCGGGACCATCGTAGGTGTAATCGAAGACGATGGTGTGCCTACCCGCAGAAAGTTGCGGGCCTTCCCAGCGATATTGCGCGAGGATCAACATGTTGTAGTCGAACACCGGCTTGCCTTTGAGCAGGTAGAGGCCGTAGCCGCCCCAGCGTCCGCCGGTGGTGACGATCATTCCGTCGCCGCCGCCCGCCGGTACGTCGACGTCGGCCGTAATCGTGTACGACCTGCCGAGAAGGTTGGGCGCGTTGGCGGTGGCGATTCCGGGGTTCACGCCGCGGTAGGTGAACAACGTTTTGCCGGCGGTGGTGCTCGGCCGCGGCTCGACGGCGCGCGCGAACGTGCGGTTGTCGAGCGGAAGCACGTTGTACTTGGCGGCTTCCTGGTCAAACAGCTTTTGCATTTGCTTCAGCTTGTCGGGCATTTTCGCGGCAAGGTCGTTGGCCTGGGAGTAATCGTCATTGAGGTTGTATAACTCCCACTTGTAATCGCCGGGGGCGGGCATCGGCGCGTTCAAGATCCACGGACCATGCGGGGGCGTGGTGTTGGCATACCAACCATCCTGATAGATGCCGCGATTGCTGATCATCTCGAAGTATTGGGTGCGGTGGGTTGTGGGCGCGTTGGCGTGGGCTTTATCGAATAAGTAGGCCATGCTCACGCCTTCGATTGGCTTTTGCTTAATGCCATTGAAGACCTTGGGCGCCTGGATGCCGGTGGCTTCGAGGATGGTGGGCACGATATCGATGATGTGGTGGAACTGGTTACGAATGCCGCCGGGATCGTTGATGTGCCCGGGCCAGGAAATCGCGAGGCCCTGGCGAGTGCCGCCGAAGTGCGAGGCGATCTGCTTGGTCCACTTGAACGGCGTGTCGAACGCCCACGACCATGCGACGGCCATGTGCGGGTAAGTGGCCGCTGAACCCCAGGCGTCGTAGAACTTCATCTGCTCGGCGATCGGAAAGTCGAGGATGCCGTTGTAAGCAGTCCACTGGTTGGGCGTGCCCTGCAGGGTGCCTTCAGGACTGGTGCCGTTATCGCCGCAGATATAGATGATCAGCGTGTTATCGAGTTTGCCCATGTCCTGGACTTCCTGGATGACGCGGCCGATTTCGTTGTCGGTATAGGCGGTGTAACCGGCGTACACTTCGGCTTGGCGGGCGAACAGTTTCTTCTCTTCGGGCGACAGCGTGTCCCATTTCGGCAGGCTATCGGGCCACTCGGTCAGCTTGGCGCTGGAGGGGATGACGCCCAAGCGCTTCTGGTTGGCGAAGATCTGCTCGCGCATGGCATTCCAGCCCATGTCGAACTTGCCCTTGAACTTTTCGACCCACTCTTTCTTCGGCTGGTGGGGTGAGTGGCTTCCGCCGGGGACATAGTAGACGAAGAACGGGACGTCGGGATCGGCGGCATTCGTCGCACGCATGTACTTGATGGCTTCGTCGGCCATGTCGGTGGTGAGGTTATAGCCGGGCTTCCCGACCCACGGGAAGACCTGGGTGTGATCGCGGAAAAGGTAGGGCGTCCACTGGTCGGTCTCGCCGCCCATGAAGCCGTAGAAATACTGGAAGCCCATCCCGGAGGGCCATTGGTCGAAGGGGCCCGCGACGCTGTACTGGAAGTCCGGCGTGTTGTGGTTCTTGCCGAACCAGGAAGTGGCATAGCCGTTGTTCTGGAGGATGTTGCCGATGGTCGCGTTGCCGGGGCCAATGATGGAGTCATAACCCGGGAAACCGGTGGAGAGTTCGGAGATCACGCCGAAACCATCGGAGTGGTGGTTGCGGCCGGTGATGAGCGCGGCACGCGTAGGCGAGCAAAGAGCGGTGGAGTTGAATTCCGTGAAGCGCAGGCCGGCCTTGGCTATGCGATCAAGCGCGGGCGTGGGTATTACGCCGCCAAATGTGCCGCTGACGCCATAGCCCTGATCGTCGGTCATGATGAGCAGGACATTGGGCGCGCCCTTGGGCGGCACTACGCGCGGCGGCCACCAAGTCTTGGATCCCTGGAGCGTCTCTTTGATCACGCCACCGAATTTCGGAGGCGGAGGCGGCAGTTGTGGGCCGTTGACGGTGGTGGTCGCGCTGGGCGAACCCGGCACGCCGGTTGTCTGCTGCTGCTGGGCGTTAGCGCCCGCTGCCAGCAGTAATATCGGTAACACCCAAGTAAGCCGGGGTTGTCCTACGCCATGGGACATCACGATGAGATACTCCTGGGACTTACGATTCCCGGCCGGGATTCGAGGATGTATTATTCCGAAGTAACCCAGTTAGTCGTGGCGTGTGCTCTCACTAACAGAGAAAGCTTCGTGGGGCAGCAGCCGCTCCGCCTTCGGCGGATGAACCGGCTGAAAAGCCGGTTCGCAGACTGAAAGTCTGCCCCACAAGATTCGCGAGGTCTAGCGGCGGCGGCCGCCGCCTCCACCGAAATGGCGGCTGCTGTCGTCTCCGCGCCGGCGGTCGTCGAAATCATGACTCAGGCCGGAAGAACCGGAGTGGCTGGCGTCGCTCGCGCGATCGGCGGATTGCATCCGGTCGGCATCGGACGAGGTCGAAGACGCCTTGTTCCAGCCGTTGCTGCCGTACTTCTGCCATCCGCTGCCGGTGTTCTTGTAGACGTTGCCGTCTTTGCCGGCATACATATCGCCGTTTGCGGTCTTGCCGACCGCAGCGTTGCCATACGCGGTGCTGGTTCCTGCGACGGCTCCGCCTCTAGAGTCCTCGGCCGCGGCGGCCGTCCCCTTAGACGTGGTCTCGTGTTCGGCGTAGGCGCTCTGATCTCCTCTGCTAACTTCCGAACTGCCCCACTGCTTTCCGGGGGACGAGCCCTGAGCGGTCTTGGCGTAAGTTCCGGTGTAGGGGTTGTATGCTTCCCCGGCGCTGTGGCTGCCATATGGCGTGGAAACCGAGGCGGTCCGCGCGGCGGTTCCGGTGTATGGATTGTAGGACGCCGAACGCGATGCGGATCCGCCATCCGGCCCGTACGCGGTCTGGCTCAGGCCATAGGCGCCGGTGTGGTCGTTATAGTAGGGCGTGGCGCCGTAAGTGTGGGGATAAGGCGTATAAGCGGCGCCGTAAGCTGCGGCGCCGTAATAAGGAGGATAGTAATAGCCGCTTCCACTGGCGACGATCGCGCCCGTGGCGGCGCCTGCTATGAAGGCTCCCAGATATCCGGCGGTATGACTTGCCTGGACGTTGCCGTCCGCGGTCGCCGTTTGGGTCACGTAAGTCACGTTATATACGGGCGAACTGGGTGGAATGGTGTAAATCGCCGGGGGAACGGAGCTGGCGGTAGTCCACGGCCCTTGCGGGGTCGCGGAAAAGAACCAAACGCCCTGCAGACATAAGTAGTAAGTATTATTGACGTCAATTACTTTGTCGGGAGTATTGGCGGCGTAGGTCAGCGACGTTCCCTCGATGGGCTTGAAATCAGGCGGGCCGCTGTATGTTACGTTGACTTGCGCGGCGGCGGAGGGACTTACATTCAAGACCGTGGGAACCTGCGCCAGAAGCACGGCGTCTTTCGCTTCCTCGGTGCCTGGGACCCAGGCCAGCACGCGTCCGGCGGGGTTGGCGGGAGGAATCATCGCGAAATCGGCGGGAAGATTGGGGGTGGCATAGACCCACGGACCCTGCAGGCTGTTAGAGGAGAACCATCGGCCGGCCGTCAGATAGTAATATTGCTGCGTGGTGGCGTAACGGAAGACGTTGCTATCCGTGTTGGTAGCGTACTTGAGCTGGACGCCAGGGATCTTCGAGAAATTCGGGTTTCCATTAAAGAGGATGACTTCGGCGGGAACCGAACTATAGAAGACCGCGGGGATCGGTCCGCTCGGATTGGGTACGGCCGGCACGACGGTTCTGAGCGATGCCCATTGAGGCTCGGCGGTCACAACATTCATGTTGGCCGGGAGGGTGCTGGTGGGCGCCCACGGACCCTGAATGGCGCTGGCCGTCAGCCAATGCTGACCGACGAGCAGATAGAACTGGGACCGGGATTCGTCGAGGAATAGCGGCCACTGCGTGTTAGTCACGTATTCCAGACTGGTGTTTGGAATCGTGGTCAGCCTGGGCGAGCCATCGACAAACAGCATAATTGCTGGATTGTAGCTGACGAAGATGGGAGGCGGGGTGTTATCGACGGCGACCACCGGCGGCGCTTCCTTCTTCGGCGTACAGGCTACGATGCGCCGAAGCGACATCGAAATCGTATTGGGCACGAACGTTCTTACCAAGGCATCGTCGTTGGCTGCGGCAACAGGGTCCAAGGATGGGAAGTTAAGACTTTTGATGGTGATGTTGTTGATCTGAACCATGTCAGTCGCCGGGTCAACCACGGTTTGGGCACTGAGCACAGCGACGCCAAGTGCCTCCTTGCCGCCGGTTGGCTTGATGGAGAGGGCCATTCGAAAGTTCAGGTCGCGGAAATTTTGCCAGTCGTCGACTTGCGGCTGGTAGGTGATCAGCGTGCCTTGCGGCGCAGTGACGCGGCGCGGCCAACCGGGGTCTTCCGCGCGGCCTACGCTAACGCAAAGGGACGCTGTCAACAGTGAAACAAACGCGTAACTGTGGGGTCGCATCTGGTTCTCCTATGGAACGTAAGTAAGGATTCGCGGCAGGTTCCGGAGGACGTAAGAAGGTTCGATACCGGGGCCGCGGAACACGGCCGAAAAGCGCCGGAAGGGGCGCCTGCCGTTTGTGTGCGATTTAATTCGAGCCCGGCGTTGTATGTTGCTCCCCAGCCGCGCGCTCGACCAGATCGAGCCGCAGGCGCCAGGGATCGGTTTGCATGACTGGGCCGCGTTTGCTCTCAAAAATCAAGAGCGCGTCGACGGCGGGTTCGAACGTTCCCCATACGGGCAGGCCGGGGCCGTTGGGATCGCCGTTCTTCACGAAGTTGACGAGGTATTGGTTGGCGACGCGAGCGGAGGCCCGATCCTTTGCGGTTGCGGCGCCGCCATAACGGGCGTCGACGGTGTCGAAGAAGAACGCGATTTCGGAAGCGTGGGGCGCGGCTTGCACCTTAGGACGCTGCGACTCGGCCACATAGTCGAAACGGTAGAGCCATGCGGGCGTGCCGACCTCCGTCATTTCGGCGGCGACAAAGCGCGCCGGCTCGTGCATTGTCATATCGATGCCGACGGTCTCGTAAATCGCCGAAAGCGCAAGCCTGCCGCCGGGGTTGTAGATGCCGCTCGCCCTGGCGGTCTCGGGGCCGAAGTAGGCTAGCGGATTGGCGCGCGATGGCGGAAATCTGGTGGGAATCTCGGCGGCGGTGGTACCAATGAGAATCGGGACTCTGACAGCTTGGCCGAGGCGCAGCATTTCTCCCGGCGGGGCATCCACGTTGACGCCATCGATGATGGCTCCCTCGCAGTGGGTGAGCGGGCCCGAGGAGGGTGTCCACAGCGACGCGGTGTTCAGATCGCCGACCACCTGCTGCGCCGGCAGGGCGCGAAGCGCGCGGAGCGCCTGCGGACCGACACCGGCGATGCCGACACTGCGGGCGAAGTTGAGACCGATCTCATCGGCAGACGGCGCCGCAGGCGTTCCACCGGACGGCTGATAGCCTCCGAACAAATGCATGCGGCCGCCGCCGGACATGACGACAGCGCGCGCGAAGAGGCCTTTGGCTTGAGGCGAGACGATCAGGTGCATGATGGAATCGCCGCCTGCCGATTCGCCGGCAACGGTGACCCGATATGGATCGCCGCCGAAGGCCGCGATGTTGCGCTGCACCCAGCGGAGGGCTGCAATCTGATCCATATAAGCGAAGTTGCCCGCGAGGCCTTCCTTGGACGAAACAAGCGCGGGGTGAAGGAAGAATCCGAAACGGCCCAGGCGATAGTTGGCGCTGACGAAGACGATGCCTTGGCGCGCGAAGGCGCTGCCGTCATAGATGGGCGAAGATGTTCCGCCGTTCAGATAAGCGCCGCCGTGCATCCAAAACATGACAGGCAGACGCTGGCCGGGCGCGATCTGACTGGGACGCCAGACATTGAGAACGAGACAGTCTTCCGAGGGCGTGGTGGTGAGCGGAGCTTCGTCATCGGGCGCCGGCAACTGCATACAGTCATGGCCGAACGCGACGGCGGCGCGGACGCCGTTCCACGGCTGGGCAGGCTGCGGCGCGCGCCAGCGTAGGTCGCCGAGGGGCGGCGCGGCGAATGGGATGCCCTTGAAGGAGAGCACTTCGCCGGTGGCGGAGCCTTCGACGAGGCCGGATTCGACCTTGGCTACCTTGCCCGCTTTCGGCAAGGGTTGCTGCGGCACGGGCTGCGGTTGCGGCTCGAACTCATACACGCCGCCATCGGCCAGTTGGAGAAACAGGTGGCCGTTTTTCATGGCGTAGGAATGCACAGAAGAAAGATCCTGGGCGAGGCGGTCACTCATCGAGTCGGCCGGACACATGGCTTGCGTCATGGCTAACGGACGGAACTCGATGTGGTTTCGGCCGGTGGATTTCCAGCTTCCCATGCCGCGATTGCAATCAAGGCGGGCGCTGACGCGGCCATCCTTTTGGAAGGCGAGGGTGTATTTCGAAGGCGTATCGGGCGTGCGCGCGTTGCCGTCCTTAGCCTGAAACCGGACCAGTTGCCAGACGGGGCCTGCGAGATCGGCGGCGGCATCGGAAGATGGCGCCTGCGCCAGAACGGCGGCCGCGCACGCCACCAGCGCCGCGGCAAACGAAAAGCCTTTCAAATTCCAGTGCATGGCATGTACCTGGACTCGGTGGGCGAACGGAAAGGCTTTATTTTGGGAGAGAAGCGGCGATTCCGATGCGCGCATGGAGCGTTTCGCGCGTGCGCAAATGGACGGGACGCCGCGTTGCTAAAATCCGTACAGGAGTTCGTACCGGAGCTTCGGTACATCAATATGGAACGTGCCGCCACATCCGCCACCGCGCGCGACATCATTCAAGAGATCCTGCGCAACATGCGAGAAGGGCTGGAGCCGCTGCACTACTCGACGCTGCCGCCGGCGGTTTATCACGTCTACCTGCATCCGAGCGACATGGAGCGGCTGCGCGCGATTGTTCCGCGCATTCTGATTGAAGCCCGCCGCGCGCTGGATGGCGAACTCGAAACGCTGAACAAAGCCTCGGTGGCCGAGCGGCTTCGGATTTCGAAGCGCGAGGGGCCGAAGGTTTCGGCGCCGGAAGGCGGATGGCAAATTCGCATTCTGGAAAACACGGACGACGACGTGGAGTCGGGCGACATCGTGATTCATTCGGAATTGGCGATGCCGGCGAAGGACGAATTCGGCTCGGGTTCGATGACCAAGCGAATCGCGACGCGGCGTTTGGCGGGGGCAGAGAGCGCTTCGCAAAGCTACGACCCGCCGACGACCACGGGCGCGCCGGATGCCGCGGCATACGCGGTGATCGAATACCAGGACACCACGGGGCGCAAGACGTTCCGCATGACGAAGGACCAGATTGTCGCTGGCCGCGGGGGGCGCGATTACTGGACCGACCTACGCCTGGAAACATTCCCCGATGTTTCGCGCGAGCACTTCCGCCTGCGTCGCGATCCGTCAACCGGCCAGTTTTTCCTGAAGGATCTCAGCCGGCTCGGCACGACGATCAACGGCGAGAAAGCGCCTTCGAGCATCGAATTCGTGAACGGCGAAAAGCGCGACAAGGATATCGAGACGCCGGTGCCGGCGAAGGCGCGCATCGGGCTTGCGGGCGTGCTGTTTCTGGATTTTCAGGCCGGAAACTAACGCTTAACGCACCTGCGGTGAAGCGCGCACGGCGCGCTCGAACGCCCAACTGCGGATGTGCAGGATCTGCTCTTTCATGGTGCGCGAGAGCGGAACGATCTTCACCGCGATGCTAATGAGGTCGCGGTCGACTACTTCGCGATCGGCGAGCTTAGCCTGCGTGATGGCGGAAATGACGCACTGTTCGATTTCGGCGCCGGTCCATCCGGTGGTGAGTTTGACGAGCGGTTCGATGTCATAGCGGGCGGCATCGACGCCACGCCGATTGAGGTGAATTTTGAAGATTTCGAGGCGCTCGGCGTCGAGCGGCAGGTCGACAAAAAACACCTCGTCGAAGCGGCCTTTGCGGATCATTTCGGCGGGAAGCAGGTCGATGCGGTTGGCGGTGGCGGCGACGAATAAGCCGCGGGCTTTTTCCTGCATCCAGGTGAGGAAGAAGGCGAAGATGCGGCCCTGCTCGCCGCCGGAATCGGTGGACGTGATGCCCATTTCGATTTCATCGAACCAGAGCACGGCCGGCGCCATGTCTTCCATCATGCGGCAGGCCTGCACGAACGCGCCTTCGGGCTTGCCGTGGCGGCCAGAGAAGATCTCAACCATGTCGACGCGATAGAGCGGAAGCTGAAACGACGAAGCGATGGCTTTGATGGAAAGGCTCTTGCCGCAACCCGGAATGCCCATCAGAAGCAGGCCTTTGGGGACGATTTCGGCGCTGAGCGTGTCGCGCATTTCGAAGAGCTTTTGCCGTTCGAGGAGCCATTTCTTGAGACCTTCGAGGCCGCCCACTTCACCGAGCGTTGCGCCATCGGCGATGTATTCGATCACGCCACTGCGGTTCACCAGCAGGCGCTTTTCTTCCCGCACCGCGGGTAGCGCTTCGGGGCCCACGCCGCCGGTGGCCATGATCGCGCGGCGCAACGCATAGCCGGATTCATCGAGCGTGAGGCCGAGCAGCGCGCGGGCCATCTGTGCGATATCCGCTTCGTCAGGTTCTTTCGAAAGTTGACGCCGCCCCTCTTCGCGCAGGAATGACGTGAGCTCGACCACGTCGGGCGGGCGCAGATCGAGATAGAGCACGCTGCGTTCGATTTCTTCGGGAATCTGGCGCACGGGCGAAGTGATGGCGACGAACTTTCGCGCGCCCGCGCAGCTTTCGTAAACGTCGCGGAGACGGCGGCGGATCTCCGCCGATTCGCGGAGGGGCTCGTGAAAATCCTTCAGATGAAACAGCGCGCCTTTGGAGTGCGCAACGATGAAATCGAGCACTGCCCGCGGCTCGCGCGTGCCAGCCACACCCTCACCGCCGGGGGCGCGCACGCCTTCGGTGAGCGTCCAAGTGAAGATGGGCGGCTCCGGCGCGGGAAGCCAACGCGCCACCTCGCGCAGCAGCAATGCCGCGCGACGCTCCTCCGGCGAGCGGATGTAGGTGATGGGCCGCCCCGATTCGAAGATCTCTCGAATCGTGCGGCTGGCCCGGCTTTCTTCTGCTGCTAGTTTCTCCGCGGTATCCACAGTCCCAATTATGGACGGGTTGGAGGGGCGGAAAGTCTATCGCGGGGACGATCAGCCACTGAATTGGCCTGGGACGGCCGCAGAGCATCGTCTCGCGGCACATTCGATTGGTATAGACTTGGCGAACAGCGGTCCGGAAGAACCCGGAAATTGCACTCTGCCCGAAGGAGGAGCTTTCATGATCGCGAGAGTGATGAGTGTGTCGACTCTGGTCCTTGGGACGGCGCTGGCGGTGCGCGCCGACATCGTTACGCTGGAGAATACGATTCCCTCCGGCAACCTTTTTCTTCAACCTCCGGAGCTCACGGGCGCCGCGCCATTGTTCGGCGGCGGAGTTGTTATTGCGGATGGTTTTGTTGCGCCAATAACTGCGGCGCTCTACCAAGTTAGCGTGGCCGTGGAATACGAGGACTTTCCCGCGCTTGGCGTCACGGGGAGGTCGGACATGTTGCTAACTCTGTTGGCGGATAACGGCAATTCGCCCGGTACGACGATCGAGAGCTGGATCGTGCCACTCAGTCCTCTGGATACGAGCCTATCCGTAGTTACAGTCAATTCGACAACCAACGCACTGCTGACGGCTGGACACGAATACTGGCTGTCCGAAGCTCCCGTGGATTCCTCCAATACAGGCATTGGATGGGGGCTGGCATCGGCCGGCGATCCATCCATAGAGTTATCGATCGCGGAAACCACCAACGGGACGAATAGCGGTTGGGGACCCACGGCGGTAAACATTGCTAACGAATTTAGCGTGTTGGGGTCGGCGGTTCCGGAGCCGGCGACGTTTTGGATGACTGGCTTTGTTTGCGTAGCGGCTCTTGGCAGCCGGCGGCTTCGGAGAAAACCCGGCGTGCCTGGCGGCGACCAACGAAGGGCGCAAACGAATTAATTCTCGGTGGGCATCTTTTCGATATGGTCAACGACCAGCACTTCAATCGAGCCCTTCTTCTGTTCGAGCCTGAGGCCGAGCTGCGACTGAACTGCGCCGATGAGAGCCGGATGGTAGAGATCTACCATCGCCGCGGGCGCGCCGGCCAGGGCAGATGCATTGTTCTCTTCGAACGACCAGGAGACTTGAAAATCGTATTTGGCTTTCAATCCAGTGGCGTCGATGACCGGGCCTTGCAATTGGCCGGACAACATGCGGACTAGAGACGATACCGGTTCATTGTCCAAGTGGAGGCGCGCGTGTCCGGGCACGACAGCCATGGTCATGCCGCGCGTGAGGACCGGAAATCCGTCGGCGTCGCGCTGAAGCCTTCCGGGCGGCGGATCGTCATCTTGCGGGGCGTCTTTGGGCCTGGACTCGCGGAATTTCGGGCCGTTCTTCGCGACTGTCAGCTCGTAGACGGACATTTCCTTTTTCTCACGATGGACTGCGAGCTTGAAACGATCGGCGAGAAGGTTCTGCAGCATCATCAGGAACGTCTCTTTCGCCGTACCCGCGGGCACTTTGGCCATGAAATCGAAACGCGCGTTTTGCAGCCACTCGGGGCCTGCGTAGTCGAACGTCTGCAGATCGTAGGCTTCGGAGAGAACCCAATAAACCGGGCAGTTCTGACACCGATACATGCCGGAGTCGCTGGTTCCGGGGCCGCCTTTGCGGTCGGCGCGCATGCCAAGAGGGCCGAGCGCGGTGGCCGGCTTGATGGAGGCGACTTCGAACGCCAGTTTCGGAGTCTGGGCTTGCGCCGCCAGGCAGACGAACGCGATCGAGGTCACAACGCGCGACATGCTAGAAAATTAGCATGTGCGGAAGCGGCCGTCAATCAGCGGAAATCCGCGGCTAACTGCGACAATTGACCGGCGGCATCGCGCATGGGAACGCCATGGCCGGCCGCGATGAACGACGGGCGCAAGCGCGCCAATAGTTCGACAGATTGCCGCGCGCCTGGCCAATCGTGCGTGGCGGGCTTCGGCGGCCCGCAGACCTGTTTGCGCTGAAGGACCGTTCCCCAGAAACTATCGAGGTTCATGGTGGTGACGGCGTCGCCGGCGATTAAGGCTCTATCGCCGCGGCGGAAGAACGACACGTGGCCGGGTGAGTGCCCCGGAGTCTCGACCATTTCCCAATCCGGAAGGCCGGGGACGGGCTGCGCCGCGGGCAGCACCTCGATGTGCTCTTGCAGATTGACGGTCTGGGTTGGGAAAAAGCGCGCAATGCGCGTGAAGAACCCGGGGGAGCTGAGGTCGAAGGGCGGGTAGTTAGACTTGCCGGTGAGAAACGGTAACTCGAGGGCATGAGCATAGATGCGGACGCCCCAGGCAGCCGCCAGCGGGCCGGCTGAGCCAGCGTGATCGCGATGACCGTGCGTCAGCAGGATGGCGCGGGGGCGGCTGCCGGGGCCGAAACGGCGTTCCGCGGCGCGTCGAACCCGGTTTTCGTTTCCTGGCGTGCAGGCATCCACCAAGACCCACGATGCGCTATCGCCAACCAGAAACGCGTTGGCGACCAAGGTGGGGATGAGGGCGATGCCGGGTGCGATTTCCCGCATGTCTTATGGTGCAACCGAGGCTGGGGGTTGCACAAGGCGCGGAAATCGGGACCGGGGCCGGCGTAACAGCAGCTGCAAATGTATCTTTACAT
The DNA here is from genome assembly GCA_963743705.1 of Bryobacterales bacterium. GTDB lineage: Bacteria > Acidobacteriota > Terriglobia > Bryobacterales > Bryobacteraceae > PALSA-243. Next base: position 27,367 of record CAVUQS010000014.1, read on the forward strand.
CTCGTTACATTAGTGATATTGTTTTGGGAAATTCCCTCGGTTGGGTGAAGTTGGTTAATTTGCGTAAACGGAGAGTAAATGAATCCAACCAACATTCTTGCGCGATGTTACTCGCAGCCATCGGGACGATATAGGCGGCGACTGCTGCCTTGAGATAGATACTTCACGAATCGTTGAATCTACGAACGTGGGCCAGGTGGAGGTGTGCCTCGCCGAGTCCACTTGTCAACGGGAAGTTGACCGGCTTCTATCAATTGTCTTGGGGGGCTCGAAATGCTTCGTCTGAAGGCCAGGAAACGACTATTTTTACAACTGCCGCTGATCGCGGTAGCGATGATGACCAATGCCTTGGCGCAGGAAACCACGGCAGGTATACAGGGGGCGGTGAAGGACCCTACCGGAGCGGTTATTCCTAAGGCGTCGGTGGAAGTCACCAGCCCGGCATTGATCGGCATCAAAAAAATGGAGACAGATCAGGGGCACTTCCGCTTCGCCAATCTGCCGCCGGGGACCTATAGCCTTATCGTTACAGCCGCAGGGTTCCGCACTATTAAGCAGGATAATATCGTGCTCGAGGTCGGCCATCTACCGACGCTGGACGTCACGATGGAGGTGGGCGCGGTCGCGGAAACTGTCAACGTTTCGTCCGAGGCCACCATGATCGACGCGACCCAGAGCAAGGTGCAGACTAACATTTCAAAAGACAGCCTGATGAATCTGCCCACGCAGAGCCTGTCATTCCAAAGCGTGATCCAGTTCGCTCCCGGCGCCCGTTACGAGCCGCTACAGAGCAGCAACGGCAGCGCGAACAATGGATTCCAGATCAACGGCGCCAGCAATTCCGAGAACTCTTACCTGGTGGATGGTCAGGAGACCGCCAACATCAACGACGGCCATTCGCAGGCCAACGTGCCGATGGAGTTCATCGACCAGGTGCAGGTGAAGACCAACGGTTTCGAGGCTGAATACGGCGGCGCGCTCGGCGGCGTGGTCAACGTGATTTCCAAGCGAGGCTCCAATGAGTGGCACGGGACCGTGTTCGCCTCATATACCGGGGACCGCTTCAATGCCGCTCCCAACCCATCCCAATTGCGCAACCCGCAGTATGCCGCCAATTTCGGCGGCGCGCGACTGGATCAGCCTCTCGAATACTACTATCCGGTGAAAGATCATAGCCGCGTAGCCGACCCGGGTTTCACCCTCGGCGGTGACCTGATCAAGGACCGGCTTTGGCTATTCGCCGGTACGGCTCCGGACTTCAATCAGTTACGACGCACCGTAAACTTCACTTTTCCGGGAGCGTCTGGCTCCAGGACGTTCAACGACAACAATTACTCCTATTACTCATTCGCGCGCCTGGACTTCCGGGCCACGGAGAAAATTCGCGTGTTTGGCTCCTGGTCGTACAACTTTGCGCGGGGCACAGGCACTTCGTTGCCGGGCGCGGACGACATTCACGGCCAGTTTAACTCGTCCTCGACGAGCAACCCTGACAACTTTAACGGCGGCATCGGTTCCGTATCGCCGCAATCGATTTACAACGTCGGCGCGGATATCAGCATTCTTCCCACTCTGATCGCTACCACCCGCTTTGGTTATTTTTACTACAATACCGAGAGCCGTGGCTTGCCGGTGGGAATTCAGTATACTTACCGCGACACAAACTATAGCTACAACACCGGGGACGCGCCCGCTCTGGCTACCACCAAGGCGCTCGACGGCACGCTGCTACCATCGCAGTACGTAAATTCGACCGGCTATAGCAACATCGGCGCCAACTCACAGACTGCATTCGACATCTGGAAGAGATACAGTTTTAGCCAGGACTTCGCCCTCTTCAAGACCTTCCACGGCACCCACAATATCAAGTTCGGGTACGGGTTCAACCATGGTTTCGCCAATGAGCAGCTGGGCGTTTACAACACCGCCGATGTTTACGTGGGATACAACATCCAGTACGTTCCGCAAACGACTAACGGCGAAGGCCGCTGCCAAGCCATTGTGACGCAGAACCAGGCGCTTTATGGCGCGCCCGGCGGAAATGCCAACGGCACCGCGTGTCAGGGACTATGGGGAACGGTTAACATACGCGATCTCATCTCCGCCAGCGGGAAGGTGGGTAACTGGAACCATGCTTTCTACTTTCAGGATGCCTGGACGATCGCCAAAGGTTTGACGCTGAATCTGGGTCTGCGGTTGGACAAGGAAAATCTGCCATCCTACGATTCACTGCCTGGCTTTGAAGGCATCAGCTTCGGATGGGGCCAAAAGATCGCACCCCGTCTGGGAGCAGCTTACGACGTGCTGCACAACGGCAAGCTCAAGGTGTTTGGCAGTTGGGGAGACTTCTACGACATCATGAAGTTCAATCTGCCCCAGGGCAGTTTCGGCGGCGCCTACTGGCATGATTGCGTGTACGCGCTGGATACGCCCAACTACAATCAAATTATTCCCCAGCGCGATTCGCAGGGTCACTACTGCCCGGTAGGCGGCGGATCCACGCCAGCCGTTGGCAGCTTCCCCGCGGGGATGCGATTCATCGAGAACTACGACTACCGCGAACCGGCTAACGACCCGAACCAGATTGGATCGCTTGGACCGACCGGCCTGGTGGATCCGAATCTGAAGCCGATGAAGCAGCATGTCACGACATTCGGCGCTGCGTGGGAGATTAAGCGCGACCTGGTATTTGAGCCTGTTTACACTCGCTCGCGCCTCGACCGGACTATCGAAGACGCCGGCACCATCACGCAGAACGGAGAGGTTTACTACATTACCAATCCAGGTTTTGGCGTTAACTCGAGCGTGCCAAACTGTAACGGTTGCCCGCCGAACCCGAAAGCCGTCCGCGACTACGACGGCATAGAGCTTCGTCTGGACAAGCGATTCAGCCACAGCTGGTCCGGCTCATTTTCCTACACCTATAGCCGGCTCTACGGCAATTACGACGGGCTGACCTCAACGGACCTCAGCGATTCGGTTGGGCGCAACGGAGCCAACACCGACCGCGCGTTCGACGAACCGTTCATGCAGTTTGACGCGCACGGCAAAGCGATCAACGGGCCGTTGGGTACGGACCGGCCGAATACCTTCAAGGCGAACGTCTACTACCAGTTGAAGTGGTGGAAGTTCAACACCGTGATGGGCATCTTCCAGCAGGTATACTCAGGCACGCCGCTCAGCAGCTATATCAGCGTATGGGGCGCGCCGGTGTTTGTGGAGGGCCGCGGAAAGTTCGTCAACGTGACGCGCGATTCCAACGGGAATTGGGTCGCAGGCACAGTGAGCGACGCCCGTACGCCGCATTTCGCACAATCAGATCTCAGCGCCTATCAGGATTTCCACGTGAGCAAGACCAATGAAAAGCTGATGGCCCGCATCGGCGCCGATTGCTTCAACTGCCTCAACCAACATCACGTGACGATTATCAACTCGAACCTGATCCGTACCGGCAGCCTCGATCCTGCCCCATGCGGCTCGGCTGGTACGAACTGCACCGCCACCGAAGCTGCGCAAGCGGGCTTCGATTACGGCGTTCTGAACAGCAAGGGTTACGACTATATTGGGCTAGCGAATTCCCAAGGAAGTACTTTGAGCACGCTATACGGGAAACCGCAGGCGTGGCAGAACCCGCGCTCGATGCGCTTCCAGGTGAGATTTACTTTCTAGATCGCCACGGGTCGTTCAACGCAAAAAGGGGGCCGGAAAACCGGCCCCCTTTTTTTTGGCGATGCTGATGAACTAACGGCCGGCGATGCGCGCGGTGGGACGGAAGCTGCGGACGCGGCGGTTCCGCTTCATGCCGCGGCTGTGATCTTCGCGCACCGGAGCATCGATTGCGATGACGGGCGCACCGGTTCCACCGGCGCCGACAGGAACGGGCTTGCGCGTAAAGCGGACGCCCAGCGCGCGTTCGATGCGCGCGACGTCGGAGCGTTCCGAGCGAGTGCCAAAAACGGACGCGGCGCCGCGAGCTCCAGCGCGTGCGGTACGGCCAGCGCGATGGATGAAGTCTTCGGGAACCTGCGGGAGATCGTAATTGATGACGTGAGCGATGCCATCCACGTGAATGCCGCGAGCAGCGACGTCGGTGGCGACGAGGACGCGATAGTAGCCGTCCTGGAAGCCGCGCAGCGACTGGTTACGCTGATTCTGGCTGCGGTTGCCGTGAATCGCCGAGGACTTGACGCCTTCCAACGCGAGACGCTTGGCGATGCGGTCGGCGCCGTGCTTGGTGCGGGCGAAGACCAGCACGGGGCCGGATTCTTCGCGGAGCATGTGGCTCAGAAGGTCATGCTTGGCGCTCTGCTCCACTTCGTAATGGAAGAGGTCGATGCGTTCGGCCGGCTTGCTGGTAGAGCCGGTTTCCACGCGTACGGCGTCGCGCACGTGAGAATCGATGAGATGCCTTACCGAGCTTTCGATGGTCGCGGAAAACAGCAGCGTCTGCCGCGTGGCGGGCATGGCGTCGAGCATGCGCGTGATGGTGGGCAGGAAGCCCATGTCGAGCATGCGATCGGCTTCATCGAGCACCAGCATGCGGACGCCGGAAAACGGGACGAGCTTGCGGCTCAGGAAATCATAGAGGCGGCCGGGCGTCGCGATCAGCACTTCCGTGCCCCCGCGGATCGCCTTCAATTGCGGGCTTTCGCCGAGACCGCCCACAATGGCGGCGGCGCGGATGCCCGTGCCATCGGCCATCTTGACGAAGACGGCGTGAATCTGCATGGCGAGTTCGCGCGTGGGGCTGAGGACAATCGCGCGCGGCCCGCGCACACGAGGTTGGGTGGAATCGGCGCGTTCGCGCGTCAGCAATTCGAGGAGGGGCAGGACAAACGCGAGCGTTTTGCCGGTGCCGGTTTGTGCGGTGGCGATGAGATCGCGGCCAGCAAGGGCCGGTTCGATGGAAAGCGCCTGAATCGGCGTGGGTTCGGTAAAGCCATTTCTGGCAATGTTGCTCTGCAAGCGAGCAGACAAAGAGATTTCAGTGAAAGTTTTCATTCGTAAGTTTTGAGAAGGAATCAGCGAACCGGCGCCAATTAAGGAGGTGGGAAAGCGGACGACTTCAGTACACACTTAGTGTAGCATGTTCGGGAACTTTTGTTTTAGCTCCAAGGCCGGGGCTATGGAGGCCCGCGGCCGGCGGGGATGATGAAAGCGTCCGTCCCGCTGCGTGCGTTGCTCAGCGACGCACGATCGTCACCGCGGCATCCTGGCCGGTGGGAAGCGGAACCTGGACGATCTGCTCTTTATCCGAAGCGGAGAAGGTAGCGGACTGGTTTCCGTTGACCGAAATTGCGTAGTTCCCAGCGGGCATCCCGCTGATGCGCATGTGGGTGGCGTGAGGCCGGCCGGCTCGATTCTCGATCCGGAACGCGAGATGGCCCAAGTCGTCGCCGATCGTGATGGGCTGCTCGGCGGCGAAACCGTCGTTATCCAGTAAAAGATGGAAGCGCTGCTGGCCACGGATGACGTGCAAGCGCATGCGCAATCCGTCGCGCGCGATGACTTGCACGCTATTCCTGGCGCGGGTGAGAATGCCGCCATAGGCGTAATCGCCGAATACGGGATCGTTGACGACCACGGTGGCATGCGTGCGTAGCGCGCCGACGTAGCCGACATCTTCCTCGGCGCTATAGTGCCAGGCGCCGCGCGGCATCGTCTTGCCGATCCAACCACGTCCCCAGGCCTCGGGAATAAAACCGCCGCCGGTGGCTCCATCATTCGCCTTGGCCGGGTACCAATAGCCGTAACCGCTCTCGGCCGTGCCGGAATTGACGAGACACCACGCGCTCAGAGAGGAAGCATAGCCGAGGCGAAGATAGTCGGTCGGGTTAGCGGCGAAATTGAGGCCGTAATCGAGCACGCCCCACCCGCCGAGGTGCGACATGTAGCTTTGCAGGTAAGATGTCGAACCACGATAGTCGCTGCCCATCAAGTAATAGGCGGTCTCGACCCAACCGCGGTCATTCACGTTGAGCGACATTTGGAAATCCTGAAATTTCTTGGCCGCTTCCGGCGTGACATCGCTGAACTTCGGGATTTCGCCGCGGCCTGGACCAACGGCGAACTTCGGCGGATCCACGTGATGCTTGCCGGCGTTGCGTACGGCATAGCGCGCGAAAGCTTCGGTAGATTCGAAACCGGTGGAATCGAAGGAGAACTCCGAGCCATAGAGGTTGGGCGTGTTGAGCACGAAGTGGGCGACCTTGGTCTCCCATAAGGAACGGACCTCGTTCGCCCAATCCTGCTTGCCCTCTTCCTCGAGGGCGTAGATGAGGTCTTCGATGCAGGCCTCATTCATGGTGCCAACCGAGTTAGCCGACCAGTTGCGCGTGGCGAACGGCACCGTCCAGTAGGCGACCGTCGTGCGATAAGCCAGTTCCAGATACTGCGCGGAGGTCTTGAACTTAACCATCTCGGGGTAGAACTTACCAATCTGGTAAAGCCGGTAATACATGTTGATGATGTGCGGATAGTCGTAGATGCGCCAGAGGTGATCCCGGTGCAGAACGGTCCAGTCGCGCTGGCGATTGGCGTTGCCGGGCTCGTAAGTATCGGGCGGCGTATCGGGGGCGGCGCGATGCTGCCACCAGTTGTCAAAGGTGCCGTAGATGCCATAAGGGTACGGTTCCTTGTCGGTCATCTGCATGCCGCCCTTGCCGTCCTTATAGTCGTTGAATAAGTAATAGCGAACGTAGCGTTCGACGCTGGCGACGCCTTCCGGCGTGGGGAAAAAGGCGTTGACGCCAGCGACCAGCGCGGGGCGCGCATTGCCTGCATCGTCGCTGGAATCCGTGAGCCAGGGGCTGAGACGGTCGCGGTTTTCGGGATTGCGCAGCACATGGGTCAGTTGATCCCAATCGCCGTAGCCACCGTACCAGGGTTTGGTGGAGTCGCTGTGCTGCATGCTCGTTACCAGGAAGTTGGCCCGCTTCTTGATGACGGTTTCGAGCGGTTCGGTGACGAAAAACTCGAGCGAGGTCCACTCCTTGTTACCGCCATAGTGGATTTTGAGCATGTTTTCGCCGAGCTTGTCGAACTTCACCTTGTAGAGGTGAGTGTCGGGGCCCTTCTTTCCGACATACTCTACCGATGTCTTGGCTGGGAACTCGGCCTCGACGGAGTCGATTTTGTTGTGGGTGCGCAACGCGATCATGGCCGGCAGGTCGGTAGGCACGGTCATACCGGGGACAACGACCGTGTCGAACTGGTTGCTGGCATAAAGCGCGTCGCGGACGCCCTGGAAGCCAGGGGCCCACTGCAAGCGGAACTGATAAGTGACTTCGCTGCCTTTCGAACCTTTGGGCGCGAGGTGGAGGCTGGTGAGCGGGAGACGCCAGGGCTGCTGGCGGCCGGCTTCCTGGGCCCTTTTGAGGTCGGCTGCGTTGTTGACCGTGGCGTGAATGTAAGGCGTGAAGCCTCCGCGGCCACCGCGACCCGCGGCATCGGGCTGGACGCCGCCCGTGTTGTCGAAATATTCGAGGCTGGTGGCGCCGACGGTTGTCATGAGCAGGTAGGGGCCGACGCCGTTGCTGCGCGCCCAGAACATCCAAGAGCCGTTGCCTGCGATCAGGCTATGGCGCAGCAGCTTTTGCGTGTAGATGTCGCCGCGGCGGCCGGGGGTGCCTTCGGCCATGCGCGTGGGGACTGCGAGGTCGCCGACTTCGATATCGCCGGCGGTGTTGTTGGCGAGCGTGATGGTCCAATCCAGCTGGCCGCCTTCCAACTGGAAGGACTCGTTGACGGCGAGATCCTGCGGAAGGACCACGGTGCGTTCGGGACCTACGCGCCATTCGGCCACGCTCACCTCAGTGTTCGGAGCGACCTGGAATTCGATGCGCATCGCCGAGGTGTTGACCGGGGCGAATTTGACTGCGTTGAACTTTGCCGTTTCATTGCCGTAGGGCGTGGTGGCCTGAACGGGAAGCCATTCGTTGCCGGCGGTCTTGTAAAGGATGCGCCAGGAACGTGGCGCCTGGGGGGCAACTGAAGCCTGAGCGCGGCCCGGCGCCTGACCGCGGCCCGGATTCTCGGCGGCGCCCGTGAAGTAGACGGCGGCTTCCGAGACCGTTTGGACCTGAGGGAAAGCGTATTGGATCCAGTGCGCGCCGCCATCGGCGCCGCCTTGGAAAACGGCTGCGGACGCCGTGGCGCCGCCGCGGCCACCACGCGCGCCACGTCCGCCGCCAATTGGGGCGACGGCGCCGTCGTTCACGGTGGCGAGGCCGGGGATGGCGTCCGAGGCGCTCACTTCGCTCTGCGCCGCCAGCGTCTTGAGCAGGTTGCCGACGCTGTATTGGACCTTGGCGCCGGTGGGTTCACCCGCCAGCTTCAGATGGCTGATATCGCGCCAATCGGCTTGCGGAGAGGTGCGGTAGCGAGCGACGACTGGGCCGAGCGAACCGCCGTTGGCGATGTACTCGGTGTCGGCGACATCATTGGTGCGGCGGAGACTAACGATGCCTTCGTCTGTGTATTGAATGTTGAACGCGGCGTTGCGCAGGTTTTGGGCCTGAACCGCGGCGGACAACAGGAGCAGTAGAGCTATCGGCAATCGTGCCGGACGAGTCAAATCCTTGATCAATCCCATGGGAACTCCTAGCGATCAGGTTCGCGAACATAAATGCCGCGAAGGGAGGCCGGACGCTGCGGGTAGCGCAACGCCGGTTGCACCGAAGCCTGTAGGCTAAGCGCTCAGCGTAGCATGTGGAACCTCGGCGGAGAGAAGGCTTCCGGGAGGATCGATCGTATTGCGGGCGAGGCCGTTACGTCTCACTTGGGATTCCGGTCTTTGGGGGACCTGTGCTGCAGCCTGCGACGGGAGCTCCCTTTTCTTGGACCGACGCAGGTGACGTAAGATGAAGCGTGAACTGCGCATAGAGAGATGCGTCCAAACATCTTACTGCTGTTCCTGGTGATGAAGGCGTCCGGCCAAACGTCGCCGGTTCCCTATGCGGAAATCGGGGACGTGACCGGGCCGACTTTCGCCATCGCAAGAGACAGTCTTTCCTTGCCAGGGCGGGACTCATCGATTCGAAAGGTAGATCTTCGAAATCTCAGGTTTCCTTCGTCCGGCGACGGAGCAGTGCCGAAGAAGCTTTCTTTCAAGAATGGGCTCTATCGGAATGACAGCCCCGACTACCACTATCAGGAAACGGTGGACGCGACTTATTACCTTGCACCGGCGCCGTCATCAACGGAAGAGTACGCGCTCGTTTTGTACTCCTGGTCGGGCGTGGCAGTCAGTTCGAGCCAGGGCGGGATCGCCAGGCTTTTCCGCTTTTCGGATCGCCGGCTGCAGTCAGTTCAAACCATCACTTGGGACACTCATTTCGACGCGGGCCAACCGACGGATTCCTTCGATGCGAAGACGGACACGCTGGTAATTCGCTCAAGCCACTATATTCCGGGTGACGCCCATTGCTGCGTGTCGGCCATGGACGTCGTGACCTTCCGATGGAACGGTCGCGGATTTACGCAGACCGATATCCGGACCGAGCTATCGTCATACGGCAAGTCGGAAGGCAAGACGCTTCCGGGAAGAAAATAGCGAAAAAACTCTATCGCATAAATCCATCCGGCCTCAATCGACGGTAGATGGTTTCAAGGCCCGAATAAGTGGTTTCCTTCTATGACCATTTGGAGATGGCGCAATTGGCGACGGCTTATTCGGCATAGGGCGGTTCCAAAAACAAACGGCGCATGCTCGAGTGAGGAGCATGCGCCGTTTACGGTTCTGGTTTATCGTTACGCGGTGCGGTTGGCTTCCGACTTATCGCCACTGATTGCCGCTTGTGCGGCGGCCAGTCTGGCGATCGGCACGCGATAGGGGCTGCAGCTTACATAGTCCATGCCGACGCGGTAGCAGAAGCCGACGCTCGAAGGCTCGCCGCCGTGCTCGCCGCAGATGCCGACTTCGAGATCCTTGCGCGTCTTGCGGCCGCGCTCTACCGCCATCTTGACCAGTTGGCCGACGCCTTCCTGGTCGAGGACAGCGAACGGGTCGTTGGCGAAGATCTTCTTGTTCTCGTAGTCCTTCTGGAACTTCGTGTAATCGTCGCGGGAGAGACCCATCGTGGTTTGCGTGAGGTCGTTGGTGCCGAAGCTGAAGAATTCGGCCTCTTTGGCCACGCTATCCGCTGTTAGAGCCGCGCGCGGGATCTCGATCATGGTGCCGACCATATAATGCAAATCCATCATGCCGGCCTTTTCGAGAACTTCTTTGGCGACGCGATCGACGATCTCTTTCTGATTTTGCAGTTCCTTCACACCGCCAATTAGCGGAATCATGACTTCCGGGATGACCTTCACGCCCTTCTTCGCCACCTGTACTGCGGCTTCGAAGATGGCGCGCGCCTGCATCTCGGTAATCTCGGGGTAAGTGACGCCGAGACGGCAGCCGCGGTGGCCTAACATGGGGTTGAACTCGTGCAGCTCCTCCACGCGATGCAGTAAGTTCGGAATTACCGTCTTCAGATTCTTGACTTCGGCCCCGAAGCGGCTGTACTTAGTGGCCAGTTCTTTCTTCTTCTTGGCGTCGGCGTAAGGCAGTACGGCGTGATCCACCATGAGATCCTCGCGCTTGGGGAGGAACTCGTGCAGCGGCGGATCGAGGGTGCGGATCACAACGGGGTAGCCATCCATCGCCGTGAAAAGCCCCGCGAAATCCTTGCGCTGCATCGGCAGAAGCTTGGCCAGCGCCTTGCGCCGCGCTTTTTCATCGCGCGCCAGGATCATGGCCTGCATGTGCGGAATCCGCTCTTCGGCGAAGAACATGTGCTCGGTGCGGCACAAGCCGATGCCCTCGGCGCCGAACGCCCGCGCCACTTTGGCATCGCGCGGAATATCCGCGTTGGCGCGCACGCCGAACTTACCGCGGAACTTATCCGCGATCTCCATGAACTTACCAAAGGCGCCGGAGTGCGGATCCGGTTCCTTGGTCGCAGCCTGGCCCAGGTAGACGTCGCCGGTGGTCCCATTCATTGAGATCCACTCGCCTTCCTTCACGGTCACGGTTTTGCCGGCTACCGATACCGTCGCCGTCTTGGCGCGCTCTGAAATCGAAATCGCGCCTGCGCCAACGATGCAGGGGCGTCCCATGCCGCGCGCTACTACGGCCGCGTGGCTCGATTTGCCGCCGATCGCCGTCAGAATTCCCTTGGCCTTATCCATGCCGTGGATATCGTCTGGGGTGGTCTCTTTGCGCACCAGGATCACTGGTCCGCTCGCAGCCATTTCGACGGCATCATCCGCCGAGAAGGCCACGCGACCCACCGCCGCGCCCGGCGACGCGTCGATGCCGGTGGTCAGCTTGGTGAGCGTCCTCAGAGACGCCGTATCGAAGACCGGGTGAAGCAATTGATCAAGTTGTTCCGGCGCGACGCGCTGCACCGCGGTCTTCTCATCGATCAGCTTTTCATTCAGCATTTCCACCGCTACGCGTACAGCCGCCGGCCCGGTGCGTTTGCCGTTGCGCGTCTGCAGCATGTAGAGCTTGTTTTCTTCGACTGTGAACTCGAAGTCCTGCATGTCTTTGTAGTGGTTTTCCAGGCTGGTGGTGATCTCCACCAACTGGTTGTAGACATCGGCGTTCCAATTCTTGAGCTCGAAAATCGGCTGCGGCGTGCGGATGCCCGCCACCACGTCTTCGCCCTGCGCGTTGACCAGAAATTCGCCGTAGAACACTTTCGCGCCGCTGCCGGGATCGCGCGTGAAGCCGACGCCGGTGCAGCAGGTCTCGCCCATGTTGCCGAACACCATGGCTTGGACGTTGGCGGCGGTGCCGACCTCGTCCGGAATCTTTTCCATCTTGCGGTAGTAAGACGCCTTCGGATTCCACCACGAGTTGAACACCGCGTTGCGGGCGAGTTTCAACTGCTCGCGCGCATCCTGCGGAAAATCGGCCTTGGTTTCTTTCTTGACGATCTTCTTGTATTCGGCGATCACGTGCTGCAGATCGGCGGCGGTGAGATCGGTATCGAGCTTGGCCTTCATCTTGTGCTTGCGAGCGTCGAAGGCCTCGTCGAATTTTTCCATTTCGATTTCGAGCGCCACTTCGCCGAACATCTGGATGAAACGGCGGTAGCAATCGTAGGCGAAACGCGGATTGCCGGTCTTCTTTGCCAAGCCTTCGGTGGTCTCATCGTTGAGGCCGAGGTTGAGGATGGTGTTCATCATGCCCGGCATCGAGAACCTCGCGCCCGAGCGCACGCTCAACAGCAGGGGATCGTTGGCATCGCCCAACTTCTTGCCGATGCGCTTCTGCAATAGATCGAGCGCCTTCGAGACCTGGTCCTCAATCTCTTGCGGCACCGTGTTTTTGTTCTGGAAATAGATGTTGCAGACTTCGGTCGAGATGGTGAAGCCTGGGGGAACCGGAACGCCCGCACGACACATCTCCGCGAGACCAGCGCCCTTGCCGCCCAGAACTTCCTTCATCGATCCGTCGCCATCGGCCGTGCCGGCGCCGAACGAGTAGACATGCTTTTTCATCATTAAGCTCCTAAGAATTGGTAACGATTTCTGAAAAATCCGCTATCGACGAAAACTCCCGCAATAGCGTATCGAGTAACGTGAGACGGTTCTGCCGGACGCGCGCATCGGGCGCGTTCACCAGCACCTTATCGAAAAAGAGATCGACCTTGGGGCGCAACTTCGAGATGGTGGTCTCGACCGGCTGGCCCTGGATGCGGCGGTATTCATCGTAAAGATCGGCCTCGGGTCCCGCTTCGACCAGCGCAGGATCCACGGCCGCGCCGCCGGTGAATTTGGCCTGCTCCAGAATATTGCGGATGCGCTTGAAGCTCGCGGCCAAGGGCTCGAAATCGGGCGTGCCGCGCAGATTCTGGACGCGAATCAGCCGCGATTCGAGATCGGGCAGATTGCTCCAGCCGGCGGCCATGGCAGCGTTGACTTCGTCGTAGGCGAAGCCGCGGTGATCTTTGAAGTAGAACTTGACGCGATCTTCGAAGAACGAGATTAACGGTTCGTCGCCGCGCAGCAAATCGAGAAGAGGTAGTTCCAACTTGCCTTCGACGAGAATTTTGACCACGCCTTGAGCCGCGCGGCGCAGCGCGAAGGGATCGCGCGAGCCGGTGGGGATCATGCCGACGCTGAAGCATCCGCGCAGGGTATCGAGCTTGTCGGCCAAAGCCACGATCTGCGCCGTGCGGTTGCGCGGGATGGAATCTTCCATGCTGGCCGGCTTGTATTGATCGTAGATCGCCTGCCACACCGCATCGGGCTCACCTTGCGCGCGCGCATAGAGGCCGCCGACGACGCCTTGCAGCTCGGTGAACTCTTTCACCAGCTCGGTGGTCAGATCGCACTTGAGCATCTGGGCGGCACGCTGCGCGAAGCCATCGCCGCCGAGTTCGGCAGTGAGGGCGACGTTGCGTTCGGTCTTTTCCAGATAGGAGCCGAGCTTGGCCTGGAAGGTGACATGGGCGAGGTCGGCGCGGCGGTCGAAGAGCTTTTTCTTCTGGTCAGTTTCCCAGAAGAACCGCGCGTCGTTGAAGCGGGCGCGTAGCACGCGTTCGTTGCCGCTGCGGACGAAGCCTTCGGGGTCCGACGGAATGTTCATCACCGCGACAAATTGCGGCGCGAGCTTGCCATCGGCATCCGCGACGGAGAAATACTTTTGGTGATGGCGCATGACCGTCACCAGCACTTCCTCGGGCAGTTCCAGGAATTGCGGATCGAAATTCCCTTGGATGGGCGTTGGGTATTCGGTGAGATAGACCAGCGTTTCGAGCAGCGCGGGGTCGGATTTGACGCGCATTCCAGCCAGTTCGGTTTGGATGCGATTGCGCCGCTCTTCGGCTGAAAGAATCACGAAGTGATCGCGCAGGCGCTGTTCATAATCAGCCGCAGTTACGACGATTTCGCGTGCGCCCAGGCGGCGATGCCCCGCGGTCAGATTGCTCGACCGCACGCCCGCGATTTCAAACGGCACGGTCTCTTCACCCAGCAGCGCGACCATCCATCGAATGGGACGGATAAACCGCGGCCCGTTCTTGGCGGTCCAATACATCGTTTTGGGGAAGTAGATGCCGAGCACGATGCCGGGCAACGCTTCGGCCAGAATGTCGATAGTGCGCCGGCCTTCCGACTTCCTGGTGAAGACGTAATACTCGCCCTTGGGCGTCGATTCCACCGCGAGGTCTTCGGGTTTGATTCCCTGCTTGCGCGCGAAGCCGGCCACTGCTTGCGGCGGGGCCGATTTCGCCGGGCCTAACACACGCTCTTCGGAATCCGCCTGCCGCTCGGGCATGCCTTCTACGCGCAGGGTAAGACGCCGCGGCGTGGCGTCGAGCCTGACGCTTTCGTGCGGCAACTCGAGTTTCTCGAAAAGCAGCAGCAGATTTTCGAGCGCGGTCGGTATCATCCAATCGGGGATTTCTTCGGTCCCGATTTCCAGCAAGAAAGGCACGCTCATTGGGCTGCCTCCGCCTGTACCGGTTCGGTTCGCTGATCGACCCACGCGTGCGCCACGCCCACCGCCAGTTTGCGCACTCGCTGAATGACACCCACGCGTTCGGTGACGCTGATCGCGCCGCGCGCATCGAGCGTATTAAATAGGTTCGAGCACTTGAGAACCTGGTCGTAAGTGGGGAGCAGCGGGAAGCGCTTTTTGTCCGCCGCTTTGGCGTCGTAAAGCTTCAGAAGGCGTGACGCTTCGCCTTCGTGCAAGTCGAACAGCTTCCACAGCGTTGGAATATCGGCCATCTCGAAGTTAAATACCGAATACTGCAACTCATCGGCGTGGCGCACCTGGCCGTAAGTGAACTCGGGCGTCCAATCGATGTCGTAGACGCTGTCTTTTACTTGCAGGAACGCGGTAATGCGTTCCAGCCCGTAAGTCAGTTCAGCCGGAACTAAGTCGAGGTCGATTCCGCCGCATTGTTGAAAGTAAGTGAACTGCGAGATCTCGAGTCCATCGAGCATGGCTTGCCAACCGATGCCCCATGCGCCGAGGGTGGGCGCTTCCCAGTTGTCTTCTTCGAGCTTAAAATCGTGGGCGCGAAGATCGATGCCGATGGCTTCCAGGCTTCCCAGGTAGAGATCGATCACGTCCGCCGGCGCGGGCTTCAGAATGACCTGCAACTGCGAGTGCTTGTAGAGCCGGTTAGGATTGTCGCCGTAGCGTCCATCCGCCGGGCGGCGGCTGGGCTGCACGTAGGCGACGCGATAAGGGTCCGGACCCAGAACGCGCAGAAAGGTTTCCGGACACATGGTTCCAGCGCCGACTTCGACATCGTAGGGCTCTTGAATGATGCACCCGCGTTCGGCCCAGTATTGTTTCAGTTTGAAAATGATTTCCTGGAATGTCTGCATATCATTGCGCGCCGGAACCCGCCTCTTGCGGTTCGAGCAGTAGTTTCGCGGTCGCGAGGCGCCGTTCGGCATGCGATTCGATTTGTTGGATCAGGAAGCGGCGCAGATCGGCGGCGGTGTCCTGCGTCCAGCGAGTCTGGGAGAAGTCCGCTACCGGCTTGCGTAACATTTCAGCGGCGAGGGCGCGCGAGGCGCCGCTCAGTTCCCAGGCGCTGCTCATGCCCATCGCGCCGCGGCAATCCCCGCATGTTAGCCCGGCGCGAACGCGGGAAAAGAAGGAGCGCTCCCGATTTTCGGGATCGTCAAGCACCGTTCCGCAACTGAGACAGACGTTCAATTCAGGCAGCCATCCGGACAAACGCAGGGCCCACAGCGAAAAATACGTCACCGCCAGCCACGCGCCCGACCCCGGTTCACCTTGGCGCATCGCATCCAGCACCGTCAACAGCAGCCGGAAAAAACGCTCACCCGGCTCGGCGGAAGGCAGCAACTGCTCTGTAACCTCCGCCAGGTAGTCCAGCGCCACAGAGGCCCAGTAATCGGAAATTAATCCGAACTGGGAGCGGATCAATTCGCAGGAATCGAGGTTGACCAGCTCGCGCGTTTCGCGCTGGAAATACGCCATTCGCACGTGCGATAACCGCTCCAGCCCCGCGCCGAAAGCGCTCTTCGGACGCCGCGCCCGCTTAGCCACGCCACGCAATTTTCCCTGATCCCGCGTGAGAAAGCTGACGACAAGGTCCGCTTCTTTCAACGGGTAGGTGCGTAAAACGAGTGCTTCGCTGACACGAACCGCCACACGTGGAACCCTCAGGGTAGCACAGGAGAATTTGGCGGCGCGTTACGCAAGACCGCGAGGTAATCTCCGAGCGTGGCATTCAGACGTTCGTACAGCAGCGCATCGAAACTCTCACTCCCGCCGCTTGCCTGCGCGTGCTGCAACGCCTGGATATACGCCAGCCGGTCCTCAACGCGAACTGCGATCGGCGGATACCCGCCACGAATCAGAATCAGGTTCATCAAGAGGCGCGCGGTGCGCCCGTTGCCGTCATTAAAAGGATGGATATCCACGAGGCGCCGATGCGCCGAAAAGGCGGTGGCTGGGGTGTTTGGCGCTGCGTGCAGCCAAGCTGCGAAATCGCCCATCAGCGCGGGGACCTCTGCCGGCGTTGGAAATTCGTGGCGGCCGGTTTCGGTGCGGACCATGCGGCCGACGGTCGCGTACTGCCCGGCGATATCCGGACGCGAACGCTGCATCGTGAGCCGATGGAGATTGCGGATGTCGCTCCCGGTCAGCGGAGCTTCTTCTCGCGCCAGTTCGCGCACGTATCGCATTGCGTCATAGTGATCCAGGGCTTCCAGGTGGTCTTTCAAAGGCTTCCCGCTGACAGTCACGCCTTTCTCGATCACCAGCGTGGTCTCCACCGGGGAGAGCGTATTGCCTTCGATCGCGTTCGATGTGTATGTGATTTCGACGTCGTAGTAATGCTCTAAATTGCTCAGCGCTTCCGCGGGCAACGGGCGCAAGCGGTCGAGCGCGTCCTTCTTCGCGGCGATGCTTTGGAGCAATTCGGTCATCAGTCTACCTTCGCTCATCCCAGGGAGGCGATCTGCGCGGCGCCGCGTTTGGCCTGGGCCAGGGCGCCGGTGGCGCTTTGGTGACCGTTGAGCTCGGAATGAGCGATCGCGATTTTTCCGAATCCCTTTTCGACAATCTGGCGCGGCGATGGCTTGCCGTCCAGGCCGTAATAGAAACCTGGCGGCTGGATGACGCGGGCGTGGCCCCAGCGGTTGAGCACGATTCCGGCGATGTCGGCGGAGGCGTTGAAGCCGGCGCTGGCGAATAGCTCAGTCATCTGCTTGCGGATCACGCGTTCATAATCGGCGTAGCTGGTGGAGAGTAACTTCTTGCGGCCTTCGTCGCCTTGCTCTTTGGCGGGGCGGCCGGACTGGTAGATGCCGGTGTAGAACGTCAGGACGACCGGCTTTTCGGGATCGAGCGGCGGAGCGAAGGAACCGGCGGTCATCGATTGCCGGATGTTGCACGACCAGCCGAAATCGCCGTCGAAGTAGCGCACGGCAGGCGCACGGAGCTTATAGAGGAATCGCCAATGGCGTAGCGCGACGTTCACGCTGAGCGCGGGGGCATAGGTGAACTCGCCGTAGGCGGCGTGCAGTTCCGCGGGTAGATCCGTAATGATTTGGCGATTGGCCCAGCCGGCCGAGGCCGCGAGCACGGCTTTGGCGCGGCTGCGATAGAGCTTGCCGCCGTGCTCATAAGTTACCGAGACTCCGGCGCCGTCGTGCTCTACGCGGATCACGGTCGCGCCCAGGCGGATGCTGGTAGGCGCGTGTTTGCGGTCGAGCGCTTTGAAATTGACTGAATTATTCAGCACGTCGCTGAAACTCAGATCGCCGGGCATAGATTCCGGGATCAGCGCCTTCACCAGATGGCGCGCGAAGGTGGTGTTGCCGCCGGGGAACGAAATGCCGGGCGCGGAATTCGGTGGGCGCACCAGCGTGTGACCGGCGCGGGCGCATACGGCGTCGGGACTGGCGCCGCAAATGAGGCCGACTACAGGCTCGGCAAACTTAGTTACTTCGGGACTCAGTCCCAATTCGCCTTCGATGTATTGCTTGTAAGTGATGGAATCGAGATGGCGCTGGACCTGCTCGTTGCCGCCGGTTGTGCTTCTCCACTTCAGGAGATCGGCCTTGACCTTGTCGGGGAAAGGGACGCCATCCAGATTGTTGGCGAAAATGTTGTGGGCCCATTTGCCGCCGAAGTAATAACCCACATCGACTTGCGTGTCGTTGATCCCGTCCATGTGGGAATAGTTGTCGCGCGCGATGCGGAGGCGGTCGAGACCCCCGCTCCATTCAGCCCATTGGAATTCGCGCGGAATCTTGAGCTCGGTGAACAACTCGTCCATCTGGCCGCCGGAGCCTTTGCGCGGCACGCCGAAATCGTTGGAGGCCTGCGGACCGATGAGGCGATGACCGGCCACTAGAAACTCGTTCTGCTTGCAGTGGCCGCCGAACATGGCGTGGTTTTCGAGAATCAGGCAGCGGCGCGACCCGCCGGTGGCTTTGTGATAGTAGTATGCGCCGCCGAGGCCGCTGAGGCCTCCGCCTACGACGATGAGGTCGAATTGTTCACCGGTATCGGTGATGTTGCGGCTGCTCTGCGCGGAGAGGCCATCGCGCAATTTGTGGCCGGCTTCGACGACGGGCCAGGGGTCGCCGTTGGAGCGGGAATAGTCGCCAATGCCTGCGTAGCCGGTGTAGGTGTCCGCGGCTGCGAAGGCGGGGGCGGGCATCTTGAGGAGCGCGGCGCCCACTCCGAGCAGAGTTCGATTCAAAAAATCCCGGCGGACCATGCGATCAGGCATCCCGATTCAGTATGCCACCGCGATCGATTGCGGCGCGTCATCGTGTGGCCGGAAAGAGCCGCACAATCACGAACTGGTTGGGGAATAACGCTCCATCTTTGTTGTCAAACTCGGCTTTCAGCTTCGCCATGCCCGTATTGACGTCGATCTGGTTGTCGACCGCTATCAAGCGTCCGGTTGCGATCTTCACCGAGTGGTCTCGGTTCCAAGCGTCCACTCGCAAATTATTGCCGGCGCGGAACTGCTCCCACACGCGAGGAAAGGCGTCCTCTGGAATGGTAAACACCACAGCGATTGGCTGAAGCTGCGTGATCGTCACGATTGCAGAAGCGTCGGACGCATGAACAAGGTTGCCCGGGTCGATCAACCGCAGGCCCACAACGCCAGTAATGGGAGCGGTAATGTGCGTATAGATCACCTGCAGTTTCGCGTTCTCGGCAATTGCCAGATCGCTCTTAACCTTGCCTTCGAGCTGGGCAACGGCGGTTCGCGGCGCATCGAGCTGCTCTTTCGGAATCACCTGCATCTCGGCAAGTTTTTCCTGGCGGGTCAGATCCGTTCTCGCATTTTTCAGCAGGGCCTGGTCGCTATCGAGCTGTCCTTCCGCCTGCTGGACCCGGGCCTCATATGGCTGAGGGTCTATTGTCGCCAGCAACTGGCCGGCCTGGACCATGTGGCCTTCCTGAAAATTCACCGACATCAATTGCCCGTCGACGCGCGACCTTATGTTGACTACGTAGAGAGGAGCGACGTTACCGAGGCCTTCGATATATGCGGGCTGAGTTTGTGGCGCGGCTGCGGCTGAGGCGGCGGCCTGCGCTTCCGGAACCGGCTTCGCGGCGGTGTGAGGGGCTTGCTGCGGAGGGGCGCTCGCGGCTTGGATGGGCGTAGCGATGACCGTTGCCGGGAGAGGCGAGGGACGCGTGTGCGCGGAGGCAGCCTCATATGCCAGCGGAATTCCCAACGCGAGAATCGCCGCGACGTTGCTTCGCGTAACCCCGCGCGATAGCGTCACGCTATCCAAGATGCGATGAACCCGCCGATCCTGACGCCCATAGCGCGCCATGGGGACGCCTTGCCATCGCGGTGTTTGCAGGCCGCGTTGCATGAACTCCAGGAGTACCCGCGCATAAAATGCCCTATCGCCGGTGGCAGCTATGGCATCGTCGTCGCTGACTTCCTCCGAGGCGCGCACGATGCGGCGGTGCAAGTACCAACTAAGGGGGCTGTGCCACAACAGCGCGCGGTGAATCGCGGAAAGCAGTTGCACCGCCGGGTCGCGACGGCGTAGGTGCGAGCGCTCGTGGGCGACCACGGCGTTGAGCTTCGCCTGATCCCACTCGCGCCAGTCGACAGGCAAGACGACCGTGGGCTTCAGGATGCCCAATGTTACGGGAGCCGTGACACGGTCCGATTCGCGCAGTTCGGTTCCATCGGGTGTCACATGGGCTGCAGCACTGCGGCGCAACAAGAGCAAACTCATGGACAAGCCTAAACCGAGCCGTAGAATTAGCGTCAGGGCGACCAACACATAAGCCGCGAGGGCGGCCTTGGCCCAATCGAGGCGTGGTTGCGCCTTGGCCGCCGGGGCGCCACGGTAGTGGGCACGGCCTCGCGAATCGTCGTTGATTGCTGCACCGGGCTTACGATCCGCATCACCGGCAGAGGCGTCTTTGGCGCCACGGCATTGAGCGCCGGAATGGCGAGCGAACCGCATAATACTGCGGTCAATGCCACCAGGCGAACCGCCGAATCCTTCACCCGTAGCGCCCAAAGCAGCAGCGCCCCGGCCAGGATCAAAATGGAGGAACGGAGCGCCCACTCCGCAAGAAATTGTGTGGTGGTCATGCTTTTTTCTCCTCGTGCGCAGCAATCTTCTCCGCTAGCGAGCGCAATTGTTTCGGGTTGAGTACCTGGTTGTCGACCAGGCCGACGAGAAAATCTTCAACGGATCCACCGCAAAAGCGGTCGATGAGTTGCTGTGCGGCCCTGATCGCAACGTTGCGCCGGGAATCTACGGCGCGGTAGATGAAGGTTCGTCCGTCGACGCGATGCGTAACGTAACCTTTCTCTTCGAGCTTCCGCAAGATGGTGCGAATGGTCGAATCCTTCAGCGCGCGCATGCTGGAGACGCCCTCGCGGCATGTTTCGGCGGTGCAGTCGGGATGGGTCCAAACGTAATCCATCAGGAACTGTTCGAGCGGGGTCAGAGGGCGGTGCGGTTTGCGGCGTGTGTTAACCATTCTAACGTTATAAATACTAACAGTGACGGTCTCCGTAGGCAAGCCCTAACCGCGTTGCGGACACTAGCCATTTCGGGCTGTCGCGGCTTTCGGCCGGAGGGATGCCAAACTAGGAGTTCATGCCGCAAATCCACCTCTGCTTCCTCTGGCATATGCACCAGCCGTTTTATAAGGATCTGGTTTCGGGCGAATACAAGCTCCCGTGGACACGCATGCATGCGCTGAAAGATTACTACGGCATGGCGCGCATTCTCGAAGAATTTCCGGAGGTGCATCAGACATTCAACCTGGTGCCGTCGATGCTGGTGCAGATGGAGGAATATGCGGCGGGGGAAGCGGCCGACCCTTTTCTCGACGCTGCGCTCAAGCCGGCGGAAGCGCTTTCGGAAAATGAGAAGGCGTTTCTGCTGAAGCACTCGTTTTATTCGGATCCGCAGCACATGATCTACCGCTATCCGCGGTATGGCGAGTTATACAACGCGTGGCGCACTCAGGAAGGCGCGGGCGCGCGCACGCTGTTCGGCCCGCAGGAATTCCGCGATCTGCAGATGTGGTCGCAACTGGCGTGGTTCGACGAGGAGTTTCAGGAGCACGACGAAGAAGTTCGGGAATGGGTGCGGCGCGGGCGGGGGTTCACGCTCGCGGACCAGGCGCGCATGGGCGAAAAGCAGCGGGAGATTTGCGGCGCGGCCATTCCGGAATATCGCAAGCTGGCCGCGGCGGGACAGATCGAAATCTCGACCACGCCGTTTTATCATCCGATCCTGCCGCTCATTTGCGACAGCAATGTGGCGAGCATGGCGCATCCGAATGTGCCGTTGCCGCCGCGGTTCCGATACCCGCAGGACGCGCGCCGCCAGCTTACGATGGCGCGCGAATACGTGGAGCGGCACTTCGGCGTGGCGCCGGCGGGGCTGTGGCCCTCGGAGGGATCGGTCTCGGACGAGGTTTTTCAGATCGCGTCGGAGCTGGGCTTCGAATGGACGGCGACCGATAGCGGCGTGCTGCAGCGGACGCTATCTCGTCCGGTGGATCTGGCGGCCCTTTACAAGCCGTATCGCTGGGAGCAGGACGGACGCGCGATCTCGGTGATGTTCCGCGATCACTATATGAGCGACCTGATCGGGTTCGTGTACTCGAAGATGGACGCCGCCGCGGCCGCGCACGATTTTCTGCGGCGCATTCGCGAGAATTGCAGCGGCATTTTGGGGTCGGGACGCGACGCGCTGGTCCCAATTATTCTCGATGGCGAAAACGCCTGGGAGTATTACTACCGCAACGGCCGGCCGTTCCTGCGGGAGCTCTACCGCGGCATCTCGGAGGATCCGCAGATGCGCGCACTGACGGTGAGCGAGGGGTTGAAGCTGCATCAGCCGGAAAGGCTGGGCCACATTTTTCCAGGATCGTGGATCAACGCCAACTTCGATGTGTGGATCGGCGCAAGCGAGGACAACGAGGCGTGGACGCAATTGCTGCGCGCGCGGCAGGCATTCGATGCGACGGCGGATTCCGTTCCGTGGACGCAGCGCGATCTGGCGTTCGAGGAATTGCTGATCGCGGAAGGCAGCGATTGGTGCTGGTGGTACGGGCCGGAACACGATTCCGCCAACCGTCCGGAGTTCGACCAGCTTTACCGGACGCATCTGGCGAACGTTTATCGCTTCCTGAACCTGACGCCACCGGAGGAATTATCGCGGCCGATTTTGCGCATTGCGGTGCAAGCGGTGCAGGTTCCGCCCTCGGAGCCGATCTCGCCGATCATCGACGGCGAGGTGACTTCGTACTTCGAATGGATGGGAGCGGGGGTATACCGCGCCGAGGAACGCTCGGGCGCCATGCACGGCAAGAAATTTTTGGTGGAGGAGGTGCAATACGGCAGCGACGCGGCGAATCTCTACTTGCGCGTGGACTTCCACGAGGGGTTCGAGGAAGGCTTGGGCGCGATGGAGTTGCGCTTGACGGCGCTGGCGGTGGATAGCGGAAAGACGAGCTCGCTCACGGTGGCGTTTCTGGCATCGGGGGCGCGCGCGGAGGGCATTGACGGCGTGGCGTGCGCGTTCGCGCGCGTGCTGGAAATCAAGATTCCGATGCAGTCGCTGGGAACCGTGGCAGGGCGGCCCGTGCGCTTTCAGCTATCGATCTGGGAAGCCGGGCTGCCGATGGACGCCGTTCCGCAGCAGGGATGGATTGAAGTAGGGGCCGCCTGACGCGTACGCCCTAGAGGTTGCGGGCGTCCGGACGCTTGGGCTGAGACGCTAATGCCTTTCGCAAAGCCTGACTACGCTCCCTGCGGGCGAGCTTGCTCTTCCGGGTGCGGTGGAAGCGCGCTTTATCTCCGTTGATGGCTGACATGATGACCCAAGGGTAGCAGGTTCCCGCTAACGCGAGGCGCTACTCAGGCTACTCCGGCAACGGCCCCAGAATTTCGATTTGGTATTTCGCAGCCAGAACCATCAGTTTCTCCATATCGGGCGGCGCGGGAACCGGCAGTTCGAGTTTGGCGGCGGGTTCGCTCATGCCGATCACGAAGTTTTCGAAGCCGCCTGGCGTGGTCAGCAGAAGAACGCGGGCGGGCGCGTTGCCATCGACGCGGAAGCCGTGCGGAATGTTGCGCGGACCGAAGACGAAATCGCCGGGTCCGGCGTGGATTTTCCGGCCGTCCAGGATGAAGGTCAGTTGGCCTTCGATCACGTAGAAGGCTTCGTCTTCGGCGTGATGAACGTGATAAGGCGAACCTGAGCCCACCGGCATCAGTTGTTCGAGCAGGCACAGCGCGCCGTTGGTGGTTTCAGCGGTCGCTTTAACCAAGGTCAGAGTATTCAGAAACCAGATGGCCTGGGGTTCGGCGGGGATGTTTGTTTGTAATTGGGCGGTCATTTTTTCCTCGTTATTTTTCGCTGCTGCAAACTGGATGTGTAACAAAGAGGCTGCCCGTTACACATAAAATACGGGAATGTCCGGATGGGATGACGATGCAGGGCTGGCGATGCGGATTTCGGCGGGAGATGCGAGGGAGGCGGAAGGCGAATTGTTCGAGCGGATGGCGCCGCGGATACGGATGTACGGGCTGCGGCATTTACGCGATGAACAAGCGGCGGACGACCTGACGCAACAGGTGATGATGATCGTGATCCAGAAGCTGCGGGCGGGCGAGTTGCGGGAAGAAGAAAAGCTGGCATCGTTCGTTTTGGGGACGTGCCGGATGACAGCGCTCGATTTGCGGCGCAACGCGCAGCGGAGACAGCGGCTGCTGGATCAGTTTGGCACGGATTTGCTGGTTCCGGCGGCTTTCGACGGGCCGGAGTTGGACACGGAACAGCTCAGGCGATGCCTGGAGAGACTGCGGGAACGGGAACGATCGGTGGTGATTCTGACCTTTTATGACGAGCAGACCGGCGCGGACGTGGCCAATTTCCTGGGCGTCAGCGAGGCCAACGTGCGGGTGATCAGGCATCGCGCCATCGCCCAACTTCGGACCTGCATGGAGGTCGGCGCATGAGTTGCGAGACTCCCCTGGATTTCGGGTTGCTAGCCGATTATTGGGCCGGCACATTGAGCGCCGAGGAAGAAGCGCCGGTCGAGGAACACCTCTTTGGCTGCGACGAATGCAGTGCGGCGCTAGGCGAGATAAGGGCGCTCGCAGAAGGCGTGAGGGAACTGGCGCGTCAAGGGTCATTGCGGTGGATTGCCAGCGATGCGTTTCTGAAGCGGTCGGCGGAAAACGGATTGCGCGTGCGCCAGTATGCGCCACCGGCGGGCGGGAGCGTCGAGTGCACCGTGACCGAAACCGACGACCTGCTGATCGGCAGGCTGGCGGCGGCCTTAGGCAATGTGGCGCATGTCGATCTGAGCATCTGCGACGGGACCGGTATAGAACGGGGCCGACTGATCGATATTCCGTTCCATGCGCGGACGCCGGAAGTGATCTATCACGAATCGATGCTGGTGGCGCGCTCTTCGCCCACCAGCGTGATGGTGGCTAAGCTGGTGGCGGTGGATGAAAAGGGTGAACGCCTCCTGGGCGAGTACACGTTCCACCACACACGCAGCTTGCCCTAGACACCACGGAGCAGGTGTCCGAAGCGAGACTGGCTGTGGGGCTTATGCCGCCGACTGGCTGGCTTCCACGGCCACGATCGGCGTTTCCATGCGATGGCGCGGCTTGAGGCCGAGCTGATGCATGATACGCCCGACGTGATCGGGATCGTAGCGAATGCCGAAGCGAACGTAAATGGCAGAGGCGAACCGCGCGGTAGTCCAGCGGTCTTCGAGGAACCCAGCGGCGCGCGCACCGGCGCGGAACAACTCGATGGTTCCCTGACGTTGATCGTGGGTTAAGCGGCTAGGACGGCCGGTAGCCCGGCGTTTACGCAAAGACTCGACGCCCTTGCGGTGTAAAGCCCGGTGCCAGCGGGAAGCCGTGGTGCGGCTCACGCTGAATTTACGGGCGATTTGGGACTGCGAGAGTCCGTTTTGCAGGTCCTGCGCGGCTAGCAGGCGCCTGCTCTCCATTTCATCGCGAGTCAAAATGCCTTGTGCGGCTGTCTCCATTAGGTCTCGCGCGGATGTTTGAATACCAGAGCGATATCAGAATATCAGAAAACATTTTCAATTGAAATTGTTTTTTGCAGGATTTTTTGCGCCGATATGCCCAATTCCGCCGTTGCCGGTTGTAAATCCCTGATGACGAAATCGGGGTTCGAGCGTATAATCCTTCAAAACGGGAAACGGGTGCTCCCAGTCTGAGTTAGTCGCTTGTCCCCCTAGTTTGGCGGGCTTCAAGGTTAGCCTGCGCAGCGCGCTCTACGTGTCGCCCTGCGCCGCTTGATGCCCACCAGGGCGGTCCGCCGCGACCGATGTTCAGGGTTATCCAGGGAGGTTCCACATGCGCAGAGGCGTCGTGTATTTTTCGCTGCTCGCCTTCGTGGCGGCGGCGTTCGCTCAAGTCAACACCAGTACGATGGATGGAACGGTGAAAGATCCGCAGGGCGCGCTGATTCCGCACGCGCAAGTCACTGTCACCAATACGCTCACCGGACAGGCTCTCTCCACGACCACGGATGAGAAAGGCCATTGGGCAATTCCCTCGCTTTCGACGGCGACTTATTCGGTGACGGTAAGCGCGGCAGGCTTCAAGAAAGTAGAAAAGGCCGACGTCAAGATGGATGCCGGCATTCCCGCAACGGTCAATCTGGCGCTGGAGGTGGGCGCGGTATCGGAAACGGTGGAGGTGGTGGGCGGCGCGGAGGTGGTGCAGAGCACCAGCGCGACGGTTTCGTCGGATCTGACAGGGCGGCAGGTGAACGATTTGCCGATTCCCAGCCGCAATGCGACCGATCTGATCGTGACGCTGCCAGGCACGCAGACACCGGCGGGGCCGCGGAATACAACGTTCGACGGGCTGCCGCAGGCCACGGTGAACATGACTCTCGATGGGGTCAACATCCAGGACAACCTGCTCAAGAACGGGTCGGGGGGCGCGTTTTATCCGGTGGTTTACCCGCGCACGGACGCGATTGAAGAGGTTTCGGTGACTTCAGCCGCTTCCGGCGCAGAGAGCCTGGGCGAGGGCGCGATTCAAGTGAAGTTCGTGACCAAATCGGGAACCAACCAGTGGCACGGCGGCGCGTTCTGGCAGGAGCGCAACACCTACTTCGACGCTAACACCTACTTCAACAATATCGACGGACTTTCGCGCGACCGCATTCTGCTGCACCAGATGGGCGCGCATATCGGCGGCCCGATCATCAAGAAAAAGCTGTTCATCTTTTTCAACTATGAGGTGTTCCGCTTCCCGCAAAGCTGGAACGAGGCGCAGGATAAGGGCGCGCAGCTCACGGTGCTGACGGACAGCGCGCGCGCCGGGCTCTTTACGTATAAGGATTCTACCGGAGCGCTGCGCCAGGTCAACCTTTACTCACTGGCGGCCGCGGGAAATTTCCCGTCGAGCCCCGACCCGCTGATCGCCAACACGCTTTCGCAAATCGCGGCGGCCTCGGCGCAGGGCGGCAGCCTGACTTCGCGGGTCACGGCCAACGACTATAACCGCAACAACTTCAATTTCCTGGCGCCGGGCGAGCACAAGATCGATTTCCCGCAAGGCAAATTGGATTGGGTGATCAACTCCAAGCACCATTGGGAGGCTACGGGCGGAGTCAATCCGTACCGCCTGTTCCCAGATGGCATCAACGCGGTGATTCCGGTGTTTCCCGGCAGCGGCACGGTGCTGGGGTCGAAGGTCAACGCGGGACAGCGCGAAGCGTTCTGGACGGGTTCGACGGCGCTGCGTTCGGCATGGTCTCCGCACTGGACGAGTGAGATCCGGTTCGGATTGTCGTCTGGGAACGTGCTGTTCTTCAACGATATTTCGCCCAGCTTGTTCGCTCCGTGGCGCGGGTACGCACCCAACATGGCGGGCTACGTGACCGTGCCGTACAATGCCAGCACTTACTCGCGGCGCAACGACCCGGTGGCGCAACTTAACGGCAACGCCACGTGGGTGCGCGGCAGCCACCTCGTCAACATGGGCGGGAGCTTCTCGCAGATCAACGAATGGATGGCGAGTTGGGGAACGCAGACAATTCCGCGCGTGTCTTTTGGCGTGCAGAGCACCGATCCGGCGCTGGCGCTGTTCAGCTCTTCGAATTTCCCCAACAGCTCGGCGAGCGATCTGAGCAACGCCGAAGCGCTTTATGCGCTGCTGACCGGCCGCGTGTCGTCGATCACGAGCTCGGTGGTGCTGGGCGAGCAAAGCAAGACTTACGGCCCGAACCCGACCATCAGCCGCTACCGGCAGAGAGAGTTTGGCCTGTTCCTGCAGGACAGCTGGAAAGTCACGCCGAAGCTCACGCTCAATTACGGCATGCGCCTCGAGAACCAATTCCCGTTCCATGTCTACAACAACACCTTCACGCGGCCGGGGTATGCGGGGCTGTACGGGGTATCGGGAGTGGGCGATCTCTTCCAGCCGGGCGCATCCTCCGGCTCGACGCCGGTGTTGACGGCGGTGACTGGCGATACCACGGGATTCTCGGCGATCCATATGCCGGTGCCGGTGGCGGGCGTGGCTTATGTGCTGCCGGAGATGTCGAGCCCCTTGCGTTGGATTCTCGGCGGCAAAGGCGATTCCGTCTTGCGCGGCGGGTTCTCGATCGCCACGGTGCGCGAGCAGTTCACCATTCCGTGGAGTTCGAACCAGGGCGTGAGCATCAACACCAGCACGGACCCGATCTCGACGAATACGGCGGCGTTCGGCCAGGCGGGCAGCGTGCTGTTTAGCAACCCGACGTTGCCTTCGGTTACCGTGCCATCATCGCCCACGTATCCGCTGGGGCTGGCGCCGGGCAACTCGATCAACGATTACGACCCCAATATCAAGACGCGCTACGTGGAGTCGTGGAACCTCAGCCTGCAGCGGCCGCTCGGCCACGACACGGTGCTCGATGTCCGCTATGTGGGGAATCACTCAGCGCGCGCGTGGACGTCGCTCAATCTCAACGAAGTGAACGTGGTGGAGAGCGGATTCCTCAACCAGTTCCAGATCGCACAGAATAACCTGGCGATCGCGAACGGGGAATCGGTGAGTCAACTGACTGGCGGGACGTTAAAGAGCACCAACTTCTTCAACACCGGATTGCCGGGGCAGAAGGACGTGCCGCTGCTTACGACGGCGCTGGCCGGCGCGAGCAACTCAACGCTGGCCAATTATGTGGCGCAAGGGCAGACGGGCGCTTTCGCCAACAGCATCGCGGGTAACGTGACGCAGATGGGGCGGCTGACGGCGGCGGGGTATCCGGCGAATCTGTTCCAGGTGAACCCGTCGACCGGCGGATCGGCGGCGAATTTGACGACCAACCAGGGCGGATCGAGCTATAACTCATTGCAGATCGAAGTGCGGCGCAGGCTGTCGCACGGGCTGCTGGTGGGAGCGAGCTACACGTGGTCGCACGCTTTTACAACCGGGCAGGTTCTCTCCCTGCGCGACCGCGAAGGCGTGACGTATCCTTCGGCGTTCGATCAGCGGCACGGCATCAAGCTGAACTGGGTGTACGAGCTTCCCGTGGGCGCGGGGCATCGCTTCCTGGGGACCGCTAACAACCCGATTCTACGTAAGGCGGCCGAGGGTTGGCAGATCGCCGGCATTTCGCGGCTGCAATCGGGCACGCCTTCGGAGCTGATTGCCGGACGGCAAACCTTCAACACCGCGGATGGCGGCGTGGTGCTGCATGGGATGACGACGAGCCAACTGCAGAGCATGATGTCGGTTGCAAAACAGGGCAACGGCATCGTGAATTATCTGCCGCAATCGCTGATCAACAACACCCTCGCGGCGTTTCAGTTAATACCGCAGGCGGTGGACCCGACCCAGCCTTATATAGGACCCGCCACTACTCCCGGCCAGTTCGGGAATCAGATCTTCCTCTATGGCCCGTGGCTGCAGAAGTGGGACATCAGCATTGTGAAACGGACGAAGATCGCGGAAGGCAAGACGATCGAGTTCCGGGCGCAGGCGCTGAACATTCTGAATCACCCGAACTTCTTCCTGGTGCCGAGCAGCTCGGGGAACATCACGATCAACAACCTATTCGGGCAGACGAGGAACGCGTATAACGACATCAATTCGACGAATGATCCCGGGTCGAGGGTGATGGATTTCCAGTTGAGATTTACGTTCTAAAGATTTCGACGCAGAGGCGCTGAGGCGCAGAGAAAACCCGAGTATGGGCTTTTTCTCTGAGTCTTTGCGTCTCTGCGTCGAATCGCATCTCCCCTAACAAAACGGATTTCGCGGCCGATAAACACTCTGTAAGGAGGCGAATGGAATCCGACGTTTTGGTGGTGGACGATTCGGCTGCAATCCGCAAGATTTTGCAGCGGGTGTTGCGGCAGACCGGCATGTCGATCGGCGCGATTTTTGAAGCGGGGGATGGGCAGGAAGCGCTGGAAGTGCTCAAGACCCGAAACGTGCGCCTGATTCTGAGCGATATCAACATGCCGAAAATGGACGGGCTGCGGATGCTGGCGTCGATCAAAGCCAACCCGGCGTGGTCCGAAATTCCCGTCGTGATGATCACCACCGAAGGCGGCGAGACCAAAGTGGGCGAGGCGGTCAAACTCGGGGCCGTGGGCTATGTGCGCAAGCCGTTTACCGCCGATCAAATTAAGGAGAAGCTGGCGGGAATCCTCGAGCCGGCGATGTCGTTATGAGCTTGCAGGATTTCATCGTCGACTCCATGAACCAGTCGGCGCAACAGGTCTTTTCCACCATGTTGGGCGTGGAACTCTCGCGAGGGGAGGCGGTTCGCGCGGACGAGGAACCGGAAGAACCGGCGGAAGTGGTGGCCCTGATTGGTCTCGCGGGGTCGTGGGCCGGGGCCGGCAGGATTAGTTGCTCCGCGGCGGCTGCCTGCCGCGTGTGCGAGAGCATGCTCATGACCGAGACGCCGGCGGTGAACGCCGACGTCCTCGATGCCGTGGCGGAGCTGACCAATATGATCATCGGCAACGTGAAGACGGAGCTGGAATCGCGGGTGGGGCCGCTGGGGCTGAGCATTCCGACCGTCATTTACGGCCGGAATTTTCAGACCAAGACCGCGGGCGCGCCGGGCTGGATGACGCTGCGCTTCCGGTGGGATTCCGACATCATCACGGTGAAGTTATGTCTTGCGCCGCATGAACGCGACCCGCGGCCAACCCCGCTCGCGATGGTGGAAAAAGCCGCGACGCTGCTGGAGCACGCGGGCATGGCGGCCGATTAGATCGAACGGAGAACCCAATGGCATCCACTCTGCTAACCAAGGAATCGGCCGCGCCCGCGCGTTGCGACGTGCGCGCCGGCAAATATCTTACGTTTCAGCTGGCGAACGAAGAGTTCGGCATCCGCGTGCTCAAAGTCCGCGAGATTATGGGCGTGCAGGAAATCACGGCTGTGCCGCAAACGCCGGCGCATATCAAGGGCGTGATCAATCTGCGCGGCAAGGTGATTCCGGTAATCGATCTGCGCCTGAAATTCGGCGTGCCGGCGGCGGAATACACGCAGCGCACGTGCATCATCGTGACGCAGGTGGCGGGCGAGAACTCGACCATGATTCCGATGGGCATCGTGGTGGACGGCGTTTCGGAGGTGCTGAACCTTTCCGGCCAGGAGATCGAAGACACGCCCGATTTCGGCGAAGACATCGGCGGGGAATACCTGCTCGGCATGGCCAAGGTGAAGGGCAAGGTCAAAATCCTGCTGGATATCGACCGCATCGTTTCGGCGCAGGACCTGCAGAAGCTGAACGCCATTTTCGAATAGGAACGGGGACCGGAATGCGAACACAAAAAGCGAGCTTCGGCTCGAAACTGACGGCTGCGCTGGGAATCGCGGCCTGCCTGAACCTGGTCTTGCTCGCGTTCGCGCCGTCGGCGACGCTGGGCGCACTGGCGGCCGCGGCGCTGGCCGGAACGGCGCTGGCCATGATGGTGACGCGCTCGGCTTCGCGCCAACTGCGCGGCATCGCGGGGGCGATGTGGAGCGAATCGCGCGAATTGGATACGGCGTCGCGGGAACTCGCGGCCAACAGTCAATCCGCGGCGCAAGGCGCTTCGGAGCAGGCGGCGACGCTCGAGGAAACGTCCGCATCGCTGGCGGAGATCACGTCGCTGACTCGCAAGAACGCGGCGAACATGCAATCGGCTGCTGGGCTGGTGGGCGAAACCAGCCGTCTGGTGGAAGATGCCAACCGGAATCTCGAAGCGATGGTGGGCTCGATGAAAGAGATCAACGGATCGAGCGAGAAGATCTCGAAGATTATCCGCGTCATTGATGAAATCGCGTTTCAGACGAATATTCTGGCGCTGAACGCAGCGGTGGAAGCGGCACGCGCGGGCGAAGCGGGCATGGGGTTCGCGGTGGTGGCGGATGAAGTGCGCAACTTGGCGCAACGCAGCGCGCAGGCGGCCAAGGATACGGCGCTGCTGATCGAGGAATCTATCGCGAAATCGAACGCGGGCAGCGCGAAGCTCGATCAAGTGGCGGAATCGGTGCGCAAGATCACGGGGCGGGCGGCGCAGGTGAAAGCGCTGGTGGATAACGTAGATGGCGCGAGCCAGCAACAGGCGCGCGGGATCGAGCAGATCGCAGCGGCGGCGTCGCAGATGGAGCAGGTGACGCAGAAGAACGCGGCCAGCGCGGAACGCAGCGCCAGCGCGGGCGAAGACCTGGCATCGCACGCCAAGGGGTTGATCACGCTGGCTGGATTGCTGCAAGAGCTTTCGGGCGCCAATGCGCCCGCCGTAGTCGCGCCGAAGAGCACCCGGGCGCAGGCTCGCGTCGCGGCGGCGCCAGCACGTTTCCAGGGCCGCTCCGCGTTTCCGCTCGACGAGAACGAAGCCGCCTTCTAGGAGCCCACCGTGCCTCGCATGGACGACGTTGGTCAACTGATGCAAGAGCGCGAAGCGCAGACCGCGGAAGAATTATTGCAGCGGGCGGCGCAGCTTCAGGAATGCGCGGCGCCGCGAGCGCAGGTAGCTCTCGACCCGGAACTGATTGGCGACTTTGTGACGGAAAGCCGCGATCACCTGGCCAACATCGAGACCCAGTTGCTGACGCTGGAACGCGAGACCGGCGATACGGAAGCGCTCAACGCGGTATTTCGCGGGTTTCACACCATCAAGGGATTGGCCGGATTTCTGGAGCTGTGGGACGTTCAGAAGCTGGCGCACGAAGTCGAAACGGTGCTCGATGGCGCGCGCACCGGCGAGCTCACGCTGACGCCGGACGGCATCGATGTGATTCTGGAAGGCGCCGATTTCCTGTCGGGCTGGCTGCAGCATCTGGAAGCGGTGCTGCGCCGGGAAGATTCGGAGGCGCCGACCGGAGGATGACGGGTTGTTGGCGCGCATTCGCGGCATCGTCGAAGTCTCGCCCGCGCCAGTTGCGGCGCTGGTTGAGGCCGCGCCCCCTCGCCCGGGCAATGCGTCCGCGAAACGCGCGCAAGCGGCCAGTATCCGGGTGGATACTTCGAAGCTCGACTATCTGGTGGATATGGCGGGCGAGATGATGATTGCGGAATCGCTGGTGCGCCACGATCCGGAATTGAGCGGCGTGCACAATCCGCGCTTGCAGCGCAATATGCAGCAGCTCACGCGCATTACGGTCGAACTGCAGAAGACGGCGATGGCCATGCGCCTGGTTCCGATCGGCCCGCTGTTCCGGCGCATGGAGCGGCTGGTGCGCGACCTGGCGCGGCAATTCGGCAAGCCCGTGGCGATGGAGACGCAGGGCGACGAGATCGAATTCGACCGCACGATTATCGAAGAACTGGCCGATCCGCTGATGCACATGGTGCGCAATTCGCTCGACCACGGCATCGAAGCGCCTGCGCAGCGCGCGCGCAGCGGCAAGCCCGCGGCGGCGCGGATCCTGCTCAGGGCCCAGCATCAGGCGGGGCTGGTGGTGATCGAGATCGCCGACGACGGGCGCGGACTGGATCGCGAACGCATCGCCGCCAAGGCGGTGGAACGCGGGCTCATTCAATCGCCCGAGGGGATGAGCGATAACGAAATCTACAACCTGATCTTCGAGCCGGGGTTCAGCACGGCGGCGGAAGTGACCAATGTCAGCGGGCGCGGCGTGGGCATGGACGTGGTGCGCAAGCACATCGAGAAGCTGCGGGGGCGCATCGAGATCCGCTCCACGGCGGGCGCAGGCGCGACGTTCTTTCTCAAGCTGCCGCTGACGCTGGCCATCATCGACGGCCTGGTGGTGGGAGTAGGGCGCGAGCGCTACATCATGCCGCTATTCAATGTGCGCGAGATGATCCGCCCCGGTGCGGACACGGTCTGGACGGTGCAGCAAAAAGGCGAAATGGCGCTGGTACGCGGCGACCTGCTGCCGGTGATCCGGCTCTACAAGAAGTTCGGAGTCGAGCCGCGATCGGAAGATCCACGGGAATCGGTGCTGGTGATCGCGGAAGTCGAAGGCGCGCGTTCCTGCCTGATGGTGGACGAGCTCATCGGCAAGCAGGAAGTGGTGATCAAGAGCCTGGGCGAGACGCTGAAAGACATTCCGGGGATCGCGGGCGGCGCGATTTTGGGCGATGGGCGCGTGGGCTTGATCCTCGATTTGGAGCGGATTGCCTGATGCCGGTGGCCACACGCACGCCGACGCTCTCGCCCCGGGAATTCGACGAGATCCGCGAGATTGCGTATCGCGCGTTCGGGCTCGATCTCAAATCCGGCAAGGAGGAGTTGGTCGCGGCGCGCCTGGGACGCGTGGTGAACGCGGGAAACTTCGGCTCGTTTCACGAATATGCCCGTCATATCGCCGCGGACGCGACGGGCCAGTCGCTGGCGGGACTGGCGGACGCGCTGACCACCAATCACTCCTTCTTCTTGCGTGAGGCGGAGCACTTCGACTTCTTCCGGCAACACATCGCTCCCGCGCTGGCGCGGCGCGCTCATGCCGATCTTTGGTGTGCGGCGTGCGCCACGGGCGAGGAGGCATGGACGCTGGCTTGCGTCTGGAATGAAGCGTCGCCCGGCCGCGACTTTCGCATTCTTGCCAGCGACATTTCAAACAAAGCGCTGCGGCGCGCGCAAGCCGGCGAATACAGCGTGGAGCGCTGCGCCGGCCTGCCGAAAGCGTGGCTCGACCGCTATTTCGAGCGCGCGCAGGCGCCGGAGGCCGCGTATCGCGTGAACACGCGCCTTCGCGCGCAGGTGGAATTCCGGCGCATCAATCTCATCCAGCCCCTGCCATGGCAACGGCAGTTCGCGGCCATTTTCTGCCGCAACGTGATGATCTATTTCGACCGGCCCACGCAGCAGGACGTGGTGCGGCGGCTGACGGATTGTCTCGAACCGGGCGGCTATTTGTTCACCGGGCATGCCGAAAGCCTGGCCGGCGTATCGCACGCGCTGGAATACGTGCAGCCCGCCGTTTATCGCAAGGCCGGCGGGGTGAAGCGCGCATGATGCCGATCGCCGTGGGGATGGCGGATTGCGCGGTGTCGCGCGATCGCGCGCGAGAGTTGGCGACCTACGCGCTGGGCTCGTGCATTGCCTTGGTGGTTTACGATCCGCAGGCGCGCGTTGGCGGGCTGCTGCATTTCATGCTGCCCGATTCCTCGATCGACGCCGCGATGGGCGCGCAAGATCCCTATAAGTTCGCGGATACGGGAGTGCCAAGGCTGCTCGATGAGGTCTCCGCGCTGGGGGCGAGGAAGCGCTGCTTGCTGGCGTGGGCGGTGGGCGGCGCCAACATGCTCGAGAGCGCGGGCGGATTCGATATCGGCAAACGTAACTATCAGGCGCTTCGCCGCCTGCTCTGGAAAGCCGGCCTGCTGCTGTATGCGGAGGCCGTGGGGGGCAATCAATCGCGTTCGGTTCGCCTCGAAATCGCTACTGGAAATCTTTGGGTCCAGGAAGCAGGCGGAGCGCGGATGCTGCTCACGCCCGAAAGGAAAACGCAAAGTTCATGGCTTATCGCATCCTGATTGTGGACGATTCGCCCGCAATGCGCGCCTTCATCCGGCGCGTCATCGATTTATCGGGCTTTGACCTCGCGAGCTGCCTCGAAGCGGAGAACGGGCGGATGGCGCTGGAGGTGCTGGAATCGGCGCGAGTCGACGCCATCTTGACGGATATCAACATGCCCGAGATGGATGGGGAAGAACTGCTGCGCCGTCTTTCGCAGAAAGACGAATTGCGGTCGATTCCCGCCATCGTGATTTCGACCGATGGTTCGGTTTGCCGCGTGGATCGCATGCGGGCGCTGGGAGCGCGCGGGTACATCGCGAAGCCGTTCCGGCCGGAAGAACTGCGTGCTGAAATCGAGCGCGGCATGGGAGTGGGAAATGCCTGACGTTGCCTTTGCGCCGGCGCTACGGGAAGCGTTGCAGGAGGCCCTCGAGCGTATGTTCTTCGTGCGCGATCTGGGCGAAGCGGCGCCGGGCGGTGAGGCCGGACCGGAGGTGGCGGTGCGCGTGGATTTCGAAGGCTCGCCTTCGGGATACCTCACATTGCGCGCCGGGTTGGCTCCCGCGCGATCTCTGGCGGCGGATTTTCTGGGTGAAAACGAGGAAGCGATGAGCGACGCCCAGACCAGGGAAGTGCTGGCGGAGCTCGCCAACATCGTGTGCGGGGCGGTATTGACGCGGACCGAAAGCGCCACTATCTTCCGCCTTTCCTCACCGCGCGCGATTCCGGCGTCCGATTGCGCCAAGCTCGATTCCGCGGCTTTCGAAGACACCTGCGCGCACGCGGTCGCCCTGGGGAATGGGTTCCTGACGGCGTCTCTGCGAACGGAGGCGCCGGGATGCAGCGCGGGCGAAAAATTCGCGTCCTGATCGTAGACGATTCGGCGATCGTACGGCATATTCTGACCACGGCGCTGGCAGGCGACGATCATATCGAGGTGGTGGGCGCGGCGCCCGACCCTTACGTGGCGCGCGACAAGATTCTCGCGCTCGAACCGGACGTGCTCACGCTGGATATCGAGATGCCGCGCATGGACGGGCTCACGTTTCTGCGCAAGCTGATGGCGTTTCATCCGCTGCCGGCGGTGGTGATCAGTTCGCTGGCTCAGGCCAACTGCCGCGCGGCGCTCGACGCCATGGCGTTCGGCGCGGTGGAGGTGCTGGCCAAGCCCAACGGGCCGGATTCGGTGGGGGAATTGCGGACGATTCTGGCCGAGAAGATCCGCGCGGCGGCGCAGGCCAAGTGGCGTGTGGCGGAGGAGAAGGCGCCGATTGCGCGCCTGCGCGCCGGTTCGTATACGCCCGAAAGCGTGATCGCGATAGGCGCCTCGACCGGCGGCACGGAGGCCATCGCGACCATTTTGAGCGCACTGCCGGCGGAATCGCCGCCGATTGTCATCGCGCAGCACATCCCACCGGTTTTCTCGCGAGCGTTCGCCGAGCGACTGAATCGCGCAAGCGCACTGGAAGTGCGGGAGGCGGCCGACGGCGACGAACTGCGCCCCGGGTGCGCGCTGGTAGCGCCAGGCGATTATCACATGCTGCTGCGGAGACGCGGCGAGCGCTATGTGGTGCAGGTGAAAGAGGGTGCGCGCGTGTGCTATCAGCGGCCGTCGGTGGATGTCTTGTTCTTTTCGGCGGCGGAGGCGGCGGGCGCTCACGCCACCGGCGTGCTGCTGACCGGCATGGGTTCGGATGGGGCCAGAGGGCTGCTCAAGATGCGCGAAGCGGGCGCGCGGACGCTGGCGCAGGATGAAAGCACGTCCGCCATTTTCGGCATGCCGCGCGAGGCCATCGCACTGGGCGCCGCGGAGCGCGTGCTGCCGCTCGACAAGATGGCGCGCGAGATACTGTCGGAGCGGCGGCGCTCCGCCGTGCGCCAAGCCTGATCTGCCATACTGCGGGAATGGACGATGTTTCCCGCGTTTTCCTCGAATATTCGGTGCGCAAACTGGGCCAGCTCACCGATCGCATCGAAGTTTGCCTGGACAAACTGACCGAGGAGCAGGTTTGGGCGCGTGGCAGCGAAAATGAAAACGCCATTGGCAACCTGGCGTTGCATCTTTGCGGGAATGTACGCCAGTGGATCGTCTCGGGCGTGGGCGGCGCGACCGATGTGCGCCAACGCGACACGGAGTTCGCGGCGCACGGCGGCGCATCCATCGCGGATTTGAAGCAGCGGCTGCGCTCGACGGTGGAAGAAGCGTCGAGGGTGATCGAAAACCTAACGCCGGAGCGCCTCACGGAGCGGAAGGTCATACAAAAATACGACGTGCCGGTAGCGGAGGCCGTCTATCACGTGGTGGAGCATTTCTCGATGCACACCGGACAGATTCTTTTCGCCACCAAAATGCTGACGGGCGGCGATCTCGGCTTCTACCAGCACCTGCAAACGACGGCGGCGCACAGCGAAAAGACGCCGTAGGAACAAATGCCCAGCGATCATCAGCCGCTGATCGTCAACGCCGTAGGGAACCTGGCGGGGGCGATCGCGTTTGCGATTTTTCTCACGCTAGCGCTGCGCGGCGCGACGATGCGGCGGCTGCGGAATAACTGGCGTTCCATCGGCTCGGCGGCGCTGGCGCTGGTGTGGAACGCCGGGTCATTCTTAGCGTTGCTGCTGCCGCCGGGGCGCACGCACGGAGTGGTGGAGGCTGTGCGCTATTCGGCGCTCAGCCTGCTTCCGGCGGTATTGCTCGACCTTTCGCTGGCAGGCCGATTGAGGCGGCTGACGACAGCGGGCTATGTGGTGAGCGGCGCGGCGATCGCGATGCATCTGCTCGAGGTGCTACTGCCGGGCGCGGGCCTGCATCAGCGCGCGTTGCTCTTGATCGCGGGCAGCTTCGGCGCTTTGACGGTGGCAGCGGCGGCGGGGATTTTGATGGCGGGCGGCCACGATCTGAAAGGCCGGCTTTCGCGCACGCTGGCGGCCATGGGCCTGCTTCTTTTCGTGGTGACGTTCGCGCACTTCGCGTCGGGGCGTCCGCCGCAGGGCTGGTCGAACGAATTGTTCCTGCACCATGTCGGGATTCCGATCGCGCTGCTGATTCTGCTGCAGGATTACCGCATCATCTTCCTCGACGCTTTTGTTCGATTCCTGGCGAATGTGCTGCTGGCGGCGGCGATGGCGCTGTTGGGCATGCGTTTTCTGGCGCTGCCCGCGGCCGGCGCACAGGGCAACGCGCTGGCCGAAACGTGGATCCTAGCCGGCTGGTGTGGCCTGTTCGTGATCTTTGCGTTTCTACGAGGCGCCGTGCAACAGCTCCTCACGCGGGTGGTGTTCCGACAGAACGACGTCGGCTCGGCGGCGCATGAGTTGCGCGCGGGGGCGGCGGATTTTCGCAGCGAGCAGGATTACGTGCGATGGTCGGGGCAGCGCATCGCGGAGTTTTTGGAGACGCGGCAGTTCGAGACGGCGGAGGGGGCGTACGCGCTCGATTTTCCGGCGATCGCGGCGGAAATTCCCTGGCTGCGTCAGGAAGAGCGGTGGGCTTGGGTGGAAGCGGCGGCGCCGGTGCGGACGACGCAGGCGAGCCAGCGGGTTCTGCTGCTGGGACGCCGGCGCGGCGGGCGGCGATATTTGAGTGAGGACTTGGGCGCGCTATCTCATCTGGCGGGCGCAGTGGCGGAAGAAGTGGAGCGCTTCCGCGCCGCCGAAATGCAACGGCTGGTCTCGGAGGCGGAACTGCGAGCGCTGCAGTCGCAGATCAATCCGCACTTTCTGTTTAACGCGTTAAACACCCTCTACGGAATCATTCCACGCGAATCGGATCGCGCGCGTAAGACCGTTCTGAACCTATCGGATATCTTTCGATATATCCTGCGCTCGGACAAGGCATTGATTCCGCTGGCGGAAGAAATCAAGATTGTGACTGCCTATCTGGAGATAGAGCGGTTACGCCTAGGACCGAGGCTGAATACTACTATTGAAGTCGATGAGAGCTGCCAGCAAACACCAATTCCGATTCTCTCCATCCAGCCGCTAGTGGAAAACGCGATCAAGCATGGCATCTCCGCGAGCGAGGGCGAGAGTTGGTTAAGAGTTACAGTAAAAGCGTTGGCCGATGAGATGACGGTGACGGTGGAAGACTCAGGCGCAGGCGCGACAACGGAGGCCGCGAGGCCGATAGTGAAGGGGGCGGGCGTGGGTCTGGCAAATGTTACAAGGAGATTGCAGTTGCACTTCGGGCCACGCGCGGGAGTTACGATGCGGCAGAGCGAGGCGGGAACGCGCGTGGAATTTTCGGCGCCGAGGCTCGCACCGAAGTAACCTCGCGCGGGCCTGACGCGCCTACACGGATAACCCTTCCTAAAAACCCGAGGGCCGCGTTTGGATATTCCAGCACGGCCCTTTAAATTTCTTAACTGACAGTTACCACGAGGCTGGTAGTAGTGTGGCCAATGGTTAGAAGTGGAACGTAACCACAGCACTGACTGCGCGCGGCGTGACGTAATGCGTGCCACTGAACGTGGACAGGAAATTGTAGAGCGCCGTTTTATTGGTGAGATTGACCACAGAGACGCGGAAGCTCCACTTATAGCGGTCGCCGTGGAAGATGTTGTCGTGCCCCACGGAGACATCGAAGAGACTGCGCGGCGTGATGCGCGGCGGGTTGTGATCGTCGTTTTCCGTGCCCGCGGCCGGGATCTGAATGTACTTGGATCCGTACTGCGACGCGGCGCATAGCCCGGTTGGGCTAATGGGCGTGGTGGGCGTGGCGTAAACGCCGCCGCAGAACAAGCCGGCCTGGAACTGCTGATCGGGCGAAAGGCCGGAGACATCGACGATACTATCCGTGCCGTTGGGTCCGTTGGCGCAATTGCCGCCCGCGCATGGCACGGGGCCGGCGACGAGTCCGCTGTCATAACGCCAGTTGAAACCCAGCCACGGGCCGGCCTTCCCCAGTTGGTATTGCAAGTGCGTGGTCTGGTTAAACCGTTCATCGTGGTCGATGCGGAAGACGCTGCTGCCGCTGGGGGTGGACCCGATGCCCGCCACCTGCGGCGTGAAGAAGCGCGCGGCCACGCTCGACATGACGACAAACGCGGAGAAGCCGTGGAGGTTGGGGACGCTGGCGCGAATGGCATAGCCGGGAATTTTGGAGCTGGCCCATTCGATGGGGAAAGTGAGAGGAGTCGCGGCGAACACGCTGAAATCGTAGGCACGGTGCGTGTACTTCCAAATGTATTCGGCATCGACAACCAGAAAGCGGCCGAAGGCCTGCTGCAGGCCGGCGTGGAATTCGTTGCGCCAGCCGGGACCGAGAGGCGAGGGCGTGCATCCGCCCGGGCCGCCCATGATCGCGCTGATCACGGGATCGCCACAGCCTGCGCTGGCCAGCACCAGGTTTTCGTTGAACGGCGTCTCCAAAGTGCGCGCATAGGAAGCGCGGATGACGGTGTTGGTTCCCTTGATGTTGTAGGCGACGCCAAGGCGCGGCTCCGCCTGTTTGGCCGCCGCCAAACCGTTGTAGACGTC
Source organism: Bryobacterales bacterium (assembly GCA_963743705.1). GTDB lineage: Bacteria > Acidobacteriota > Terriglobia > Bryobacterales > Bryobacteraceae > PALSA-243. Next base: position 68,282 of record CAVUQS010000014.1, read on the forward strand.
GACGCGCAATCCAAGACTGAACGTCCAATTCTTGACTTTGATCGCGTCCTCGATATACATCCCCAACTCTTTGACGTCGGCGTGGCCGTAAAAATGATAGAGGCCGCTGGTGGAACTGGGGCAACCATACGATGACGGCAGCGTACCGGTGTAGGTGAGGTCGTAACAGGCGAGCAGCGGGACGAAATCCGGGCCGGGCGCGTTCAACGTTGGATCGACGATGCCGAAGCTATCCTTCTCGGTCACGAACGTGTGCTGATAAAGAACACCGGCCTTGAGGTTGTGCGCGCCCTTGACGTATGCGAAAGACGTGCGGCCGCCGACGTTGGTCAGGGTTCGATTCTGTCCGATGGAGAGCGTCTGCAGATCGGGCGTGAGATCGGCGAACGGGTTGTCGCTCGGATAGTAGTTGAACTGATCCTGCCGCACGAAGCCGCCGAAGGTGAAGATCTTGTCGCCGCCGATGGTTCGGGTCCAGTTGGGCGCGATGTTGAAGGTGCGGATCTGCGAGCGCTGATCCTGCGGCCCGACCGCTAAGCCGTTGGGGCCGAGACCGCCGTTATCGACTACGCCGCCGGACCATGCCGCGGCCGATTGCCCGTCGTAGGAATTGGGCGTCTGGAACCACGAGCGCGTGAAGCCAAGATTGACGTTGATGGTGTCGTTTTGCGAAGGCTTGAAATCGAGACGGTCAAAGAGGTTGGTCTGGTTGCCGCGATCGTGAATGGTGGCGAATTCGGGGCCGTCGAGAAAGCGGCCGGTATCCATGCCGTTGACGGAGATGAAATTTCCGGCGGTCTTGCCGCCGAAACTGAGGTCGAAGCCGGCGTTGGAAGTTCCGAACGATCCGTAGGACGCGTTGACCGAACCGTGCGGCTTATCGACGCCCAGGCCGGAGCGGGTGGTCACGACAATGACCAGGCTGGTCTTATCGCCGTACTCGGCGGGCGGCGCGCCTTCGATGACCTCCATGGATTGCACGGACTCCATGGGGATCTGGTTGGAGAAAACTTTGCTCTGCTGATCGGTGATGGGCTGGCCGTCGACAGAAAACGAATTCTGCGCGTGATCGCCCATTCCATGAAAGAGACCGTTGGAATCGGCGGCGACGCCGGGCGCGGCGAGCGTCACGAGCGAGCTTAGCGACGACGATTGGCTTTCGAGCGGGAGCTTTTCGAAGAGACCGCGATCGACATCGGTGTGCGTGACGGGGTCGGTCTCTACCAGATCGCCGCCTTGCGCTCTGACCTCGATACTGGTCTTGTCTGTTCCGAGCGAAAGCGCGAACTTGAGTTCGATGCCGATGGGCGAGCGCACGTCGACATCCTGTTCGGCTGGCCGAAATCCTTCCGACGTCACGACCACGTGATAGTTGTTGAAAGGAAGGTTGTCGAATTCGAACTTGCCCTGCGCATCCGTCTTGACGGCGTGGATGTAATGAGAGACGGGGTTCTGAATGGTGACTCCGGCGGCCGGAATGGCTGCGCCGGAAGGATCGGCCACCGAACCGTGAACCGTGCCCGAGCTTCCGCTGCTCGATTGTGGGCCATCGAACGGAGCGGCAAACAGCGAACCGGAGCACATAACGAGACACGCGACGCCAAAGCGCGGAAGGATCATGATCTTAGCGTGCGGGCAAAGGAGCGCGGGGCCTAGAATAACCTTGCAGGCGGCCACGATCCAGTCACAGGCGGGCTGGATTTCACCGTGAGAGGACACGCATTCTTTGCGGCTGAAATAGCCGCTTCTGCGCTTATGATGAGAGCACGTGGGACGCCCGATGAAGACGTTGATTGTGGACGATGAGCCTATCGCGCGCCGCGTTCTGGCTGAAGAACTCGAAGCGTTCACGGAAGTAGCGGTGGCAGGCGAGGCGTCGAACGGCCGGGAAGCGCTACTCAAGATGGCGGAGCTGAAACCGGACCTGGTGTTCCTCGATTTGCAGATGCCGGTGATGAGCGGCTTCGAGGTGATCCAGAATCTGCAGAGCGCGCCGCCTCCGGTGGTGGTGATCGTGACGGCGTTCGACCAACACGCGATTCGCGCGTTTGAAGCGGGCGCGGTGGATTACCTGCTCAAACCGGTGAGCGCGGCGCGCCTGGCGAAAGCGGTGGAGCGCGCACGCCTGCTGCAGCGGCATCCGACGGATGCGGCGGGCGACCTGGCGCGACTGGCGTCGACAGCCGAGGCGGCGAACCCCGCGCCGAGCCGCAAGATTGTAGGCCGCGCGGGCGAAGAATATCATCTCTTGGATACGGATGAAGTGCTGGCGTTTCAGGCGGAGCGCGAGCTAGTTTGGATTATCACCGCGAAGCAACGGTTGCTGGCGACGCAGCCGTTGCATTCCATCGAAGAACGGCTGGGAGGCACGCAATTCCGGCGCGTGCATCGCAACGCGATCGTCAACGTGAGCCACGTGCGTAAATTGAGCGCGCTGAGCAGCCAACGCTGGTTGATGACGCTGAGCAATTCGCTGCAGCTGGTGGTGAGCAAGCGGCAGGCGCACAGCATCCGCGACATTCTGCAGTGGTGAGCGCGCTCAGGTGCGGAGCTCGCCGCGCTTGAACTTGGCGAATTTGAGGAAGGCGCCTTCGATACCCTCGGGCTCCGGTCCGCGCTGATAGACGAACAGAAAATCGCGGCGGATATCCAGATTGGTGACGGGTATCGCCTTCAGCATGCCGAGCGCGAGTTCGCGCGAGAGCGCCCATTCGGAGACGAACCCAACGCCGAGCCCGGCGCGAACGGCGGATTTGACGGCTTCGGTGGAATCGAGTTCCATGACCACGCGCAGCTTCTTGAATTCGAGGCCGGCTTTGCGCAGCGCGCGTTCGACCACGTCGCGCGTGCCCGAGCCGCGCTCGCGCATGATGAGCGGCGCGGTGGCGAGCCGCGAGGCGTCGAGGGCGCCTTCCGCGGCCCATTCGTGGCTCGGCGGGGCGATGAGCGGAAGGCGATCTTCGATGAAGGGATCGGTTTTGACGCCGGTGCGGCCGGGCGGGCCTTCGATGAGCGCGAGACGCACGCGGCCGTCAATGAGCGCGGCCACCGCGCCGGCGGTGTTGGCGCTCATGATTTCGAGATCGACGCCGGGATGCTCGCGGATGAAATCGCCGGCCAGACCCGGGAGAAGATATTGGGCGATGGTGGTGGACGCGGCGAGCGAGAGGCGTCCGGCGGTTTCGCCGCGAAGCCCGGCGAGCGCCTCGATGGCGCTGTCGCAGAGCCCGGCGATGCGGGTGGCGTAATCCTGCAGAATGTGGCCGGCGGGCGTGAGCGCGATGCGTTGTCCGGTGCGGTCGAAGAGGCGAAGGTGCAGCTCATCCTCGAGGTTCTTGATCTGCATCGTCACCGCGGGCTGCGTGAGAAACAGTTTTTCGGCGGCGCGCGTGAAACTCAACTCTTCGGCAGCGACGCGAAACACCTTGAGGCGGAAGGATTCCACGAAGTACAACGCTACCAGATCAGGCAACGTATGAGGGTGAAGCTGAATCCGGAAATGAAGAGCCAGGCGCCGGAACCGAGCATGAGCGGGCGCCAGCCGGCATCGCGCACCTTGCGCAGGCTGGTTTCCAGGCCCATAGCACCGAGCGAGAGGGCGAGCAGGAATTTATCAACTTTGACGATGTCCTTGGTGATCGCGGCGGGCACGATGCCCAGGCTGTTGATGGCCATGGCGGCGATGAATCCGATGAGAAAGAGCGGCACGGGAACGCTGCGCTTCTTCGTGGCCGATTCGCCATCGCGGCGGCGGGTGGTCCAACCGAGGAGCAGGACGACGGGCGCGAGCAGCATCACGCGCGAGAGTTTGCTGACGGCGCCGAACTGTCCGCTCTCAGTGCCGCCCTGGAAGGCGGCGGCGAGAACCTGCGCGGTTTCGTGAATCGAGGCGCCGGCCCAGAGCCCGTAAGCGTGCGGCGGAATCCGCAGGAACACGTCGGCCAGCGGATAGAGCAGCATGGAAAGCGAGCCGAAGAGCGTAACGACCGCGATGGCGTAGGCGACGTCTTCGTCGGTGCCTTCGGTCACGGAGTTGGTGGCGACGATGGCGGACGCGCCGCAGATCGATGTGCCGGCGGCGATCAGTTCCGAAAGCTTGCCATCCACGCCGAGGCGCTTGCCCAGCCAAGTAGTGAACAGAAACGCGGCGAAGAGCGTGACGGCCACGATGGCCATGCCTTTGGCGCCGACTTCCGCGATTTGGGCTGCGCTGAGTTGGAACCCGAGCAGCATGACCGCGAGGCGTAGAATGCGGCGCAGCGAGAAGCGGATGCCGGGCGCACAGGCCGCCGGGACGCCGACCGTGTTCCGCACCACGATGCCAAGCACGATGGCAATCATCAGGGGGCTGATGGCGGCGAAGGGCCGCAGGGCGGGGAGTGCGATCGATGCCCAAGCGAGGAGAGTGGCTGCGATGAGACCGGGAAGCATCTATAACCAGTGTCGGCAGTAAAGCGGCGGGGGTCCAACGAATCGTTTGAATGGGCTATCAGGGATTCGAATAGGGTGGATCTAGGTGGGGATGAGGGTGAATGCGTTGGGTCTCAGGCCGTTCCTACTATTCAGGCACTTCCGGAGACGGCTTCTGTGAAGCCGTCAACTCCGCCTCGAGGTCTTCGATTGTCGGCAGTGTACCCACGAGCTGGTCCGGGAGCCTTTCAAGGTGAGTGAATTCCGAGATTCCCATCGGCGTAGCGGTGTTTCTGAGCGCGTATTCCGCGATGATCCGGTTCTTTGTTTTGCAGAGAATCAATCCAATGCTTGGCTTGTCGTCGGAGTGCCGAAGCACGTCATCGACCGCGGCGAGATAGAAGTTCATCTTTCCGGCGTACTCTGGCTTAAATGGCGTCATCTTCAGATCGATCACTACGAAACATCTGAGCTTTAGATGGTAGAAGAGAAGATCGATCTTGAAATCCTCTCCTCCAACTTCGAGGGGAACCTGATTGCCGACGAACGCAAAGCCGACCCCCAGTTCCATCAGGAACTGCCGCAAATGGGCGAGGAGCCCCCGTTCGAGATCGCGCTCCTGAGCTTCTTGGGATAGAGTCAGGAAATCGAAATTGTAGGGGTCCTTGAGGAGTTGGTGCGCCAGGTCGGACTGGGGCGCCGGAACAGTCGCGTGGAAATTAGTGATGGCTTTCCCCTGACGCCCAAAAAGGCCGCTCTCGATCTGCATTACCAAGATGTTGCGGCTCCATCCGTTTTGAATCGCCTGGTGGATATACCACAAGCGTTCCGTTGAGGACTTCACCTTGTCGAGCAGGACGCAATTGTGGAACCAAGGCAATTTTGCAGCAGCCTGCTGCAAAATTGATTCGTCTGGCCACGCTTCAGCGAAAGACCTCATATAGCCGAGGTTGCGGAGCGAAAGCCCTTGCATGTCAGGGAACTCTGAACGGAGATCCTTCGATAGGCGCTCGATGACACGCGTTCCCCATCCGTCAGTTCGCTGCCGGGCCAAGATTTCCTTGCCGATACTCCAATAGAGCAGGACCAGCTCTTGGTTCACGGCCGTCGCAGCGCGAACCTGCGCGGTCCGAATCCGAGTCTTCAAACTTGCCAACAGATCCTGGTAGCTCTTCGAGTTGGAAATGAGGTCCGCCATTGTCTCGTTCTGTCGTACCAAATTTCCGGCGCTGGGACGACTCCTCGACGGTGTCCTTCATTCCCCTATAATTCTTGAGGATGACTTTCGCAGCTCGTAGGCCCGAGGCGTCGCGCTTTCGATGGGTGATTTGCGCGCTGCTGTTTTTCGCCACCGTGATCGCGTATATCGATCGCGGCGTGTTGAGCTTTTTGGAGAAGACGCTCGAAGGCATCATCCATTTCGATAGCCGCCAGTACAGCTATATGACGGCGGCGTTTCAGACGGCGTATGCAATCGGGTTCCTGGGCGCGGGACGCATCACGGACCGGCTGGGCACGCGAAAAGCGTTTACGTACGCGATTCTGCTGTGGAGCTTCGCGGCGATGGCGCCGGGGGCGGCGGTTTCTCCGCTGACGTTCGGCATTGCGCTGTTCTTTTTGGGATTGGGCGAGGCGGCCAACTTCCCGGCTTGCATTAAGACGGTGGCGGAATGGTTCCCGAAAAAAGAGCGCGCGCTGGCGACGGGACTCTTCAATTCCGGCGCGAATATCGGCGCGATGTTGGTGCCGGCGCTGGTTCCGTTCCTGACCGATTCGCTGGGCTGGCGCGGGGCCTTCGTCATTACGGGCGCAAGCGGGTTCGTGTGGCTGGCGTTCTGGCTTTGGCTCTATCGCAAACCGGAAGAGCATCCGAGCGTTTCGCCGGAAGAACTGGCTTTCATCCGGAGCGACCCGCCGGAACAGAGCACCGCCAAGACGCAATGGTCGAAGCTGTTGCCGTTGCGCGAGACGTGGGCGTTCGCCTCGGCGAAATTCTTCACCGATCCAGTGTGGTGGTTCTATCTGTTCTGGCTGCCGCGTTATGTCAGCGAGACATTCCACCTGACGCTGAGCAAGACCAGCGCTCCCATTTTGACGGTGTACGCGATGTCGTGCTTCGGGAGCGTGGGCGGCGGATGGATTTCGTCGGCGCTGATCAAGCGCGGCAAGAGCGTGAACGTGGCGCGCAAGACAACCATGGCGATTTGCGCGGTGGCGGTAATTCCGGTGCTCTATGCGCCTTATACTCACAACCTTTGGGTGATGATCGCGCTGGTGGGGCTGGCGATGGCTGCGCACCAGGGCTGGTCGGCGAATCTATTCACGCTGACCTCCGATCTGTTTCCGCGAGTCGCCGTGGCAAGCGTGGTGGGCATCGGCGGGACGATGGGCGCGCTCGGCGGCGTGCTGATGCAACTGGTAGCGGGGCGCGTCGCGGAATACACTTACCTGCCTTTGTTTTTGTATGCCGGGTCGGCTTATGCGATTGCGCTGGTGATCGTGAACCTGCTGTCGCCGAAATTGCGGCCGGCGGAGATTGAGTGAACATCCGCGCGGCGAGCGACCGCTCGCTTCTGGTGGAGTTCGGCGCCGATATTTCGCTGGAATCGCACCGGCGGGTTTTCCATTTGACGCGCGCGCTGGAGGGAGTGCGCGGCATTCTGAATCTGCATCCGGCGTATGCCTCCGTGCTGGTGGAATTCGACCCGCGGATGCACGATCACGCGCAGATGGAAGCGCTGGTCAAGGAGCGGGGCGCGCGCGAAGCGGCGGAAAGCGAACACGGCGAGGCCCGGCTGGTGGAGATTCCGGTGAAGTATGGCGGCGAGTTTGGGCCGGATCTGGCGGACGTCGCGAAGCACACGGGTCTCGCGCAGGAGCGCGTAGTGGAACTGCATGCGAGCACCGAATATCTGGTCTACTTTTTGGGGTTCGCGCCGGGGTTCGCGTATCTAGGTGGGCTTCCGGCGGAACTGGCGACACCGCGGCTTTCCGCCCCGCGCAAACATGTGCCGGCGGGGAGCGTGGCGATCGGCGGGAATCAGACCGGCGTGTATCCGATGGTTTCGCCAGGCGGCTGGCGGATTATCGGACACACGGATGCAAAGATGTTCGACCCGGGCGCAGTCGAGCCTGTGCTGTTGCGGATGGGAGACCGGCTGCGGTTCGTAAGGGTGACTTCGTGAGGTTGATCCGGTGATGCACGTATTGGCGCCCGGTTTTCTGACCACGGTGCAGGATTTGGGGCGCTTCGGCCACGCGCATCGCGGGATCTCGGCGTCGGGCGCCGCGGACGCGCTGGCGCTGCGCGCGGCGAATCTATTGGTTGGAAACGCGGAGAACGCGGCGGCGCTCGAAATGACTCTAACGGGCGGCGAGTTCGAGTTCGAGGCAGACACGGTGATCGCGCTCACAGGGTCGGATTTCGGCGCGGGAATTCCGTTGTGGCAAGCATCGCCATTGAAGGCTGGTGAGATTTTGCGGTGCGGCGGCACGAAGATGGGCGCGCGCATGTATCTGGCGGTGCGCGGAGGAATCGATGCGCCGCGTACGCTGGGCAGCGCTTCGGCGCATCTGCTGACGGGCGTAGGCGGAGGGCCGCTGAAGAAGGGAATGACGTTGCGCCTCGGGGATGGGGCGATTCGTAAACCGCGCGCGGCGGTGAAGAATCCGCCGCAGTGGCAGAAGGCTACGACGGTGCGGGTGACGGACGGGCCGCAAGCCGATTGGTTCCATGGCGAGTTGTATGGGGGCGCGTACACGGTGGCGGAGGAGTGCAACCGCATGGGGATCCGGCTAACCGGCGCGGCCATGCCGAGCCCGGCGGGCGGGATGCTGACGGAGGGCGTGGCGATGGGCGCGATTCAGGTGCCGCCGGATGGACAACCGATCGTGCTCTTCGTGGAGCATCAGACCACGGGCGGATATCCGAAGCCGGCGAATGTGATTTCGGCTGATTTCTGGCGGCTGGGGCAGCTTCGGCCGCGGGATGAAGTACGATTCGAGAGAGTGACTATCGATCACGCGCTGGAATTGCTGCAGGCGCAGGAAAAGTGGCTGTATTCGATATGAAAATCGATATCAATTGCGACATGGGCGAACTGGAAGACGCGGCGCACGAGGCCGCGCTGATGGAGTATGTGACCTCGGCGAACATTGCGTGCGGCGCGCACGCCGGCGATGAAGCGGTGATGGAGCGCACGGCGCGCCTGGCGCTGGAGCGCGGCGTGCGGATCGGCGCGCACCCTGGCTATCCCGACCACGCCAACTTCGGGCGCATCGAAATGCCCATGTCCGAAGCCGAGATCGAAGATACGGTGCGGCAGCAGATCGAACGGCTGGAAGCCGTGGTGCGGCGAGTGGGCGGCGAGATCGTGCACGTGAAGCCGCACGGCGCGCTTTACAACGTGGCGGTGAACAACGAGGGCGTGGCGCGAGCCATCGCCCGGGGCATCCAGCAATGGAACCCGGCAACCACGGTTTTCGGGCTGGCGGGATCGCGCATGCTCGGCTGGTGGGGGGAAATGGGACTTACAACCGCCGCCGAAGGCTTCGCCGACCGCCGTTATGAGCCAGACGGCACATTACGTTCTAGGAAATTTCCAGACGCTTTAATTACCGATCCCGCCGCTGCGGCGGCCCAAGCGCTGCGCCTCGCGCACGAGGGCGTGGCGCAAACGATTTGCGTTCATGGGGATACACCGGGCGCGGTGAATATCCTGAAGGCCTGCCACGAAGCGTTAAGATAAGTACAGATGAGGTTTTGTCTGTTTCTGCTCGTGGGAGCGGTCCCGCTCCTGGGCCAGTGTACTTATACAATTACGCCCCCTTCGATTAGCGTTTCCTCAAATGGAGGCGGAAGTACTATTAGCGTCACTACCAATCAGGCTTCTTGCGCGTGGGGGTTCGCCACGAGTTCGCCGGATTGGATCCTATTAACCGCGCAGGGGGCGACCGGCAATTCGGTCACGGGCAGCGGCGCCGTTTCCGTGACCGTTCTAGCGAGCTCGCTGCCCACATCGCGTACCGGCTCGATCACGATTCAGGGCGGCAACAGCACCCAGAACATCACGGTAAGCCAGGGGGCGGCGATTTGTTCGCTGGCTTTGCAACCGGCGGCGGGGACGATCGGCGCGGGCGGAGGCACGGGCAGTTTCGGAGTGCAGACTCCGTGCACATGGTCGGCATCGGGCAATGCGATCTGGCTGACGGTGAATGGGCCTATCAGTTCGGGCGGCGTTCCCGCGGCCACGGGCACGGGCAATGGCACGGTGGGGTATACGGCCGCCGCGAACCCTTGCGTGGATTCGCGGCAGGCATCGATTATCGTCACGGGGCAGCCGAACCAACTTTTCGCGGTGACGGAAAACGGGCGCCGGGGAACCTGACGTTGTCGCCGGCGAGCTTGAGCGCGCTGCAGACAGCAGTCACCGGTCGCTTCAATGTGATCACGGGCGATTCGTGCAACTGGTCTTCGTTTTCGGACGTTAGCTGGCTGCACATTACGACTGCGACTACAGGCACGGGCAACGGCGGGCTTGGCTATTCGATTGACGCCAACACGGGCGCATCCCGCGTGGGCAGCATCCACGTGGGAGCGCAGCTTTTCACGGTGACGCAAGCGGGCGTGGCGGCGCCGACGGTGCAGTTGACGTCGGTGGGAAATGCGGCGAGCTACGTCAGCGGAATGGTGGCGCCGGGCGAGATTGTGGCGCTGTTCGGCAGCAATCTGGGGCCATCCATTGGCGTGCCACTGCAATTGAACGCGAGCAAGACGGCGATTACGAATTCACTGGGCGGAGTGCAGGTCCTGTTTGATGGCAACCCGGCGCCTTTGATCTACGTTTCGGCGGGGCAAGTCAACGCGATTACGCCGGTGGCGCTGGCGGGGAAAACATCGACGCAGGTGCAGGTGCAATATCAGGGCACGACATCGAACACGATGACGATTTCGGTGGCGCCGACGGCGCCGGGAGTCTTTGCGGCGGATGGATCGGGCGCAGGCAGCGGCGCAATTCTGAACCAGGATTACTCGGTGAATGCGCGGCTCAATCCGGCGAAGACCGGCTCGGTGGTGGCGATTTTCGTGACGGGCGCGGGGACGACTAATCCTGTCAGCGTGGATGCTGCAGTGACTGGCGGCACGGCGCCGTTCCCTTCCCTGACCCAATCGGTGACGGTGACCATCGGCGGCGTCACGGTTCCCGCGGCGCAGGTGCCGTATAGCGGGGCCGCGCCGCAAGCGGTGGAAGGGCTGATCCAGATCGACGCCGTGGTGCCGGCGACGGTGACGCCCGGGCCGGCCGTTCCGGTGCTGGTCACAATCGGCGGAGTTCCCAGCCAGGCGGGGATTACGCTTTCCGTGTCGAATTGACGAGCTGCGCGTAGACTTCGCGCTTGGAGAGGCCGCGGCGGCGCGCCACCTGCTTGATAGCCTCCATGCGCGGCATGCCGGAGCGTTCGAGCTCATCCACGGCTTCGTCCAACGGAGTGTCGTCGGGCTCAGGCGCGGTGGCTTTGCCGATCAACAGAGTAAACTCGCCTTTGATGGAACCGCGGGCAGCCAGCACGCCGTGGATTTCTTTAGCGGTTCCGCGCAGGAATTCCTCGTGGATTTTGGTCAGCTCGCGCGCCGCGACGACGGGCCTCGAGCCGAGCGTTTCATCGACGGCTTCCAATGCTTCGAGGATGCGGTGGGGCGCTTCGTAAAAGATTACGGTGGCGTGTTCGTCGCGGATGGCTTCGAGAGCTTTGACGCGCTGACCGGGCTTGACCGGAAGGAATCCGCCGAAGCGGAACGAATCGGTGGGCAGGCCGGAGGCGGACAGTGCGGTGAGCACGGCGGAAGGGCCGGGAATGGGATGCACGGGCACGCCAAGCTCGATCGCAGCCCGCACCAGGCGATAGCCGGGATCGGAAATAAGCGGAACGCCGGCATCGGAAACCAGCGCGATGGTTGCGCCCGCGGCCAGTTGCGAAGCTAGTTCGACGGCGCGTTCGGCCTCGTTGTGCTCGTGATAACTGACCACGGGTTTGTGGATGCCGTAGTGGTCGAGCAACTTGCGCGTCTGGCGCGTATCTTCGCAAGCGATGGAATCGGCCTCCTTGAGGAGACGCACCGCGCGGTAGGTGATGTCCTCCAGATTACCGATAGGCGTCGCGACGAGATAGAGCCGTCCGGGCATAAGTTTGATTGTGCCGCGATTTGGCGCCGCCATGCTATACTCCCGGCCAAATGAGACTTCTTCTATCCGCCGCGGCGCTGGCGATGCTCTTTTCGCTGGTCGCCTCCGCCCAATTGCCGGGACGCAAAAAGCGCACGGTAACCGAGGACGAAGTGAAGCGCGTTCACCAATCGGCGATTCTCATCGATACGCATAACGATGTGACCAGTTTCACTCTTGATGAGGGGTACGACATCGGCAAGCGGGACACCACAGGCAAGCACATGACCGACATCCCGCGCATGAAAGCCGGCGGGATGTCGGCGCAATTCTTCGCGGCATACGTGGCGGCGAGCTATGCGAAGGACAACAAGTCGGCCGACCGCGCGCTGCAGATGATCGACACGGTGCTGAACGATATCGTGGCGAAATACCCGAACGATTTTCTGTTCGTCACGACATCGGCGGGGATTCGCAAGGCGTATGAGCAGCACAAAATCGCGGCGCTGATCGGAATCGAAGGCGGGCACGCGATTGAAGACAGTCTGCGGCTGTTGCGCGATTTTTACGATCTGGGCGTCCGCTACATGACGCTGACGCACACCAACAGTAATGGCTGGGCCGATTCTTCCGGCGATTCCAACAAGCCGAATAATGGGCTTTCCCCTTTCGGCAAAGAAGTGGTGCACGAGATGAACCGCCTGGGGATGATGGTGGACGTCGCGCACGTTTCGGACAAGACGTTTTGGGACGCGCTCGATACCAGCAAGGCGCCGATTTTCTCGTCGCATTCCTCCTGCCGCGCGCTGTGCGACGTGCCGCGCAACATGACCGACGAAATGATCAAGGCGCTGGCGCAGAAGGGCGGCGTGATCCAGATCAATCTCAACTGCGGCTTTATCAAGGCCGGTTCCGGCGGGGCAAACACGGCGCGGCCGACGCTGGCCGACGCGGTGGCGCACATCAACCACGCGGTGCAGGTGGGAGGCATCGATGCGGTGGGCCTGGGCAGTGATTTCGACGGCATTCCGTGCGCTCCGAGCGGCCTCGATAGCGTCGACAAATGGCCGAATCTGACGCGGGCGCTGTTGGAAGATGGCTACACGGCCGAGGAGATCCGAAAGATCTACGGCGAAAACACCTTGCGCATGATGGCGGCGGTAGAACAGACAGCGAAACAGATGAGACAATAGCGGCGATGTTTCCGGCGTTCGATAATGGCTGGTATGTCCGCCAATGAGAGCCCGGTCGAATGGTATTGTCCGAAATGCAACCATCCGGTGCAGGAGCCGCTGGTTTGCGGCGACTGCAAGGCGGTGATTTGCCGTGTTTGCGGCAGCCCGCTGGAACGGGCCGATGAGCTCGGTATTGGATAATTTCCTGGTAAGGGTGTAACGGCAGTACCCTATATCGTCAGTACCCTAAAGTAAAGCTCGACTGCGGCGCGTGGCTGTGCTTTACATGGAGGAATGTATATGTTTACGTTGCGTAGGACGGTCGCTTTCGGCTTGGGTTTCCTGGTTCTGCTGTCGACCGCCGAAGCTCAAAAGAAGCGCATGGCCGTCATGAATTTCGACTATGCCGCGGTGACGACGAGCGTCACGCAGCTTTTCGGCACCAATCAGGACGTCGGCAAGGGGATTGCCGACCTGCTGGTGGACAAGCTGGTTGCCGACGGCGTGTATTCGGTAATCGAGCGCAAACAACTGGACAAGATCATCGCCGAACAGAATTTTTCGAACAGCGACCGCGCCGACCCGGCGAGCGCAGCGAAAATCGCGCGCATTTTGGGCGTGGACGCCATGATTATCGGCAGCATCACACAGTTCGGGCGCGACGATAAGAGCACGGCCGTGGGCGGAGGCGCGCTCGGCAACGTGACGGGGCGTTTCGGCATCGGGGGCGTCAAGAAATCGAACGCCACCGCGGTGGTGCAAATTACCGGCCGCATGATCGACACCAGCACGGCGGAAATTCTGGCAAGTTCGAGCGCGACGGGTCAATCGAGCCGGTCTGGCACGGGCCTTCTGGGCTCGGGCGGCAGCGCCTATGGGCCGGAAGCGGGCGCGGGAATCGATATGAAATCGAGCAATTTCAGCGCGACGATTCTGGGCGAAGCCACCAACAAAGCTGTCGCGGATATGGCCAAGGAGTTGGAAGCCAAAGCCACGACGCTGCCCACGGTAAAGGTGGTGGTGAGCGGCCTGGTGGCGGATGCGGCGCCGGATGGGACGGTCATCATCAACGTGGGGTCGAAGGGCGGCGTGAAGGTGGGCGACACGCTGGCGATCAAGCGCAAGGTGCGCGACGTGAAGGATCCGGCGACGGGCAAGGTGCTGCGAAGCATTGAAGATCCGGTGGGTACGCTAAAGGTCTCGGAAGTGGAGGAGACTTCGGCCACGGGTAAGTTCAGCGGCGCAGGCGCTCCGAAGGTCGGGGACACGGTTTCGAACCAGTAGCGGGGCAGCCGGACTAGAGTCCGGCGCAGGCTGAAGGCCTGCCCTACGGAGGGCATCATGAACCTGGAGATTGGCGCGACTGTAGGAGACTACCAGATCGTCGGCATTTTGGGCGCCGGCGGGATGGGCAAGGTGTATAAGGTCCGCAACCTGATTTCGGACCGCATCGAGGCAATGAAGGTGCTTTTGCCCGATCTGGCCACCGAACCCGAACTGGCGGACCGGTTCCTGCGCGAAATCAAGGTGCAGGCGAGCCTGGAGCATCCGAACATCGCGTCGCTGCGCACGGCTCTGCGCGTGGACAATCAGCTTCTGATGCTGATGGAGTTCGTCGAGGGCGAGACGCTGGAGCAGAGTCTCAAGAACGGGCCGCTGGCGGTGGAACGGGCGGTCGATTACATCTCGCAGGCGCTTTCGGCTCTCGATTACGCGCACCAGCAAGGCGTGGTTCACCGCGACATCAAGCCCGCCAACATGATGCTGACTACCGGCGGCGTGGTGAAGCTGATGGATTTCGGCATCGCGAAGGCCGCCAACGACCGGCGTCTGACCATGACCGGCACCACGATGGGGTCGCTCTATTACATGTCGCCGGAGCAGATCCAGGGCGCGGCGGGGATCGATTCGCGGTCGGATTTGTATTCGCTGGGCGTTTCGCTGTACGAATTGGCGACGGGCAGGCGGCCGTTCGATGGAGACAGCCAGTTTGCCATCATGTCGGCGCATCTGGAGAAGACGCCGGTGCCGCCGGTGGAGATCGATCCGCGGTTGCCGCAGGGGCTGAACGACGTGATTTTGATGTCGGTGGCGAAAGATCCGAATTCGCGCTTCCAAACCGCGGGCGCTTTTCGCGCGGCGCTGCGTAGCGTGATTCCGATGGCGGCTCCGGCTGCTGTGCCGATGGCGGCCGCGCCAGCGCCGCCGCAGGCGATTACCATGCCAGTGGGTCCGCCTCCGGCAGTCGCGCCGCTCGCGGCACAGCCAAAGAGCAAGCGAGGATTGTGGATGGCGCTCGGCGCTTTGGCGGCGGCTCTGGCAGCGGTGGCAGCCATCCAGTTTGGTCCGTGGAAAGGCGCCAACGCCGCGCAGGTTCCGCCCGCGCAGCCAGCAGCGAGCGCTGCAGCGCAGACGCCGGCGACGCAACCCACTCCGGCGCAATCAGCGCCTACGGAACAGGCGGCTTCGCCGCAACCGGTTCCGGAAACCGCTCCGGCTCAAACGGCGGTGAAAACGCAATCGAAGGCGCCCAAGCAAGTCGCCAAGGCTGAACCGGTCACGCCGACGCCGACTAAGCAGGCGACCTTCCAGCCAGTGCCGGCGCCGCAGCAAGCGGCTCCACAGCCAGTAACGCCACAACCGGTGCAGCAAGCTCCGGCGCAAGCGAGTAATCCTGCGCCCGCGCCTAATCGCGTGGAGTTGCAGACGCTGCGGGAGCAACTGGTGATGCTGGATGCGCGGGCGAGCGATTGCCGGGCCAGCATACAATCGCTGCAACGGCAGCAGGCAGCCAGCGGCCTCAATATCAGCTCACGCTTCACCGAGCCGGCGCGCTTGATGGATAGTTTCATGCGGGGCGCGTCGGATGCTTTGAAGGCGGGCGACACGACATCCACCAAAGACTTCCTGGAAAAGGCCGAGCGGCAAGTCGCGATCCTGGAGAAACTGTTTAATAAATAAATAGTGGCTTCTCTGGAACAAGCCCGGGAGTGGATCGCGCAGGCTAAGTCTGTGGCTGGGCTGACGGGCGCGGGTATTTCCGCGGAAAGCGGCGTGCCGACGTTTCGCGGCGCGGACGGGCTTTGGAATAACTTCAAGGCAGAAGACCTGGCCACGCCGGAAGCGTTCGCGCGCGACCCTAAGCTGGTGTGGGAGTGGTACGACTGGCGGCGTGGATTGATTGCGCAGGCCAAGCCGAATGCGGCCCATCGCGCGCTGGTGGAACTCGAAAAGCGCAAACCGCGTTTTACGCTGATCACGCAGAATGTCGACGGGCTGCACGATCTCGCGGGCAGCGGCAAGATTCTCAAGCTGCACGGCGATATCTGGCGCATGCGATGCCTGGAATGCGGCGCCAATTTCCCGAACCGGCGCACGCCGCTTCCGAAAATTCCGCCGCATTGCGCTTGCGGCGGGATGGCGCGCCCGGGCGTGGTGTGGTTTGGCGAGCCGTTGCCGGAAGGCATGATGAAAGAAGCGGAGCACGCAGCCGAAGCTGAAGTGTTCCTGGTGGTCGGGACTTCGGCGATGGTTTATCCGGCCGCGGGCCTGATTCCGTTTGCGAAGCAGGCGGGTGCTAAGGTGATCGAGATCAACCTGCAAGAGACAGCTTTCTCTTCGACGGTAGACTGCGCGCTACGCGGGGCTGCGGGGGAATTGCTGCCCCAGTTGGTTTAGACTTCCCCGCCCCACCTGAACGGGCGGGCAGCACCTAGCCGATCTTCCGATGTGCCGGGATGCCGCCAGGGCGCATCCTGAAATCACAGGAGGAAGCATGGCAAACGAATTAGCGGCGCTTTCGAACGAATTGGCAGCCGCAGTGGAGACGGTGGGGAAATCGGTAGTGGCGGTGCACGCGCGGCCGCGGTTTTCTTCGAGCGGCGTGTTCTGGAGGCCGGGAATCATCGTGACGGCGGAACACGCGATCCGGCGCGAGGAAGAAATTCAAGTGACGCTGCCGAACGGCAAGAATGTGGCGGCGACGCTTGCCGGGAGCGATGCGGGGTCGGACCTGGCGGTGCTCAAGGTTGACGACGGCGGCGCGCCGGTGCGAGCGGCGCAACAGGCGCCAGCGCCGGGGAACCTGGCGCTGGCGATCGGACGGTCCGAGGATTCGGGCGTCAACGCGACGTTGGGCATTGTGAGCGCGGTGGGGCCGGCGTGGCGGACCTGGCGCGGCGGGAGGCTCGATTCCTATATTCGCCTCGATCTGACTCTCTATCCGGGATCGACGGGCGGCCTGGTGGTGAACACGGCGGGCGAGGCCATTGGCGTCGCGACGCCGGCGCTTTCGCGAATCGCTGGCGTGGCGATTCCCGCACCGACCATTGAGCGCGTGGTGGACGAAATTCTGAAGCGCGGGCACGTGGCGCGCGGTTACCTGGGCGTGGGCTTGCAACCGGTGGAGCTTTCGGATCATCACAAAGGTCTGATCGTGCTTTCGCTCGAGTCCGCGGGACCGGCGGCGAAGGCCGGAATTTTGATCGGCGACATCCTGGTGTCGGTGGGCGGCAAAGCCGTCGAGGATACGGACGACATACAGGCGGCGCTTGAAGGGCACGCAGTGGGGACGGCGATCGAGACGGTGGTATCGCGCGGCGGCGAATCGCGCGGTATTTCGATCACGATCGGCGAGCGGCCCGGGAGGAACTGACGCATGCACGGATTCGGAGAGATCGCCGAGCGGCTGCGGCGCTCGGCGGTACAGGTGTTTGCAGGCGACGACCGCAGCAAAGCGCACGCGGCCGGCTCCGGAGTGATCTGGCGCGCGGATGGCGCGGTGTTGACGAACGCGCACGTGGCGCGCAAGAAGACGGCGGAGGTGGAGCTTTGGGATGGCCGCCGTCTCAAAGCCCGCGTCACCTCGCGCGATGAGCGGCGTGATCTGGCGCTGCTGCGCGTCGATGGATCGGGCTACGAGGCGGCTATCGCGGGCGATTCCGCCGCGGTGCGTCCGGGTGAACTGGCGCTGGCGATCGGGAGCCCGCTGGGGTTTGCAGGCGCGCTTTCACGCGGCGTGGTGCACTCAGTGGGGCCGATCGCGGGCATGGGCAAGCACGCGTGGATTCGCGCGGGGTTGCAACTGGCTCCGGGAAATTCGGGCGGCCCGCTGGCGAATGCGCGCGGCGAGGTGATCGGCATCAACACGGCGGTGTATCACGGGTTGGGACTGGCGATTCCTTCCAATGCGGCGGCGAAGTTCGTGCAGAGAGGTCCGCGGCCGGCGCTGGGCGTGACGCTGCGGCCGGAAGAGCACGGCCTGCGGATTCTGGAGGTCGAAGCGGATGGCGCAGCAGCGCGGGCTTCGTTGCTCGAAGGCGATCTGTTGCTCGGAACGTTCGACGATTTGCAGGACGCGCTGGATGCGGAGACGAATGTGTTGACGTTGAAGTTTCTGCGCACCAACCGGGTGCGGGAAACGCACGTCGATATCGGGGCGCACGCGGAGGCGGCTTGATTCGAGTGGTAGTCGCGGCAGCATCGCCAGTGGTGCGGGCGGGCTTGGAAGCGCTGCTGGCTTCAGCGCCGGGCCTGGAGATTGCGGGTTCGTTCGCGGACGCTTCCGGCGTGGAAGCGCTGCGTCCGGACGTGCTGCTGGCGGCGGGCACGGCGGCTTCGACGGGCCTTCCGGCGGTGCTGCTCACCAACGAAAATCAGCCGGTGTGGACGGCGGAGGCGCTGCGCTCGGGCGTGCGGGCGCTGTTGCCGCGCGATGCGTCGCCGGCGTCGATTCTGGCGGCGGTGGATGCCGCGGCGAGCGGAATGGCGCTGATCGATCCGCAGGAGTTGGAGTCGCTACTGGCGGGACCGGCGGCAGTCAGCGCGGCGGAAACGGTGAGTACGCCGCTCACGCCGCGGGAACTCGAAGTGCTGCGCATGATGGCGGATGGCGCAGCAAATAAAGAGATCGCGTGGAAACTGGGGATTTCGGAGCACACGGTGAAGTTTCATGTGGCATCGATTCTGGGAAAACTGGATGCGGGCAGTAGGACGGAAGCGGTGACGCGGGGGTTGAGGAGCGGGTTGATTCTGATTTGAGTGGCGGTTCAGCCCTGCCACTGGTCGCGGCATTCTTTCGAGCAGAAGCAGACGAGCTGGCCGTTCACCGTGCGCGTGAAACCGCTGGCGGCGGAAACATAGGTGCCGCACACGGGGTCTTTTTTCAATTCGGTGGAACTCGGCGCCGGCTGTTCCGGCGGGCGTGACATGGGCGGGCGGCCGCGGGAGCCAAACCAGCCACGCAGACTCGAACGAACCAGCAGAAAAAGGATGAGGGGGACTACGAATTCTTCAAGGAGAGTTCGAATCATGAAATCGGGGCGGGAAGTTCAGGCCCGCCCCGGAGAAGCGGTCAAATTCAGATGCCGCCCTTCTTCTTTTTGGCGGTCTTGGCGTTGGGATCCTTGTAGGTCGAATCGACCGTGGAACCAAGCTGCGTGATCATTTCTTTCGCAGTTTGCGCGTCTTTCCCTTGTGGTTGCAAGTCGAGATACTTTTGAAACGCTTCCACAGTGCCAGGCGCGGGAATCATTTTGCCATCCGGCGTGGTGGTGACCTTGGCCATGAGGTTGATGCCGATTTGGAAGTACGCGTCGGCGCACTTTTCGTCGGCGGCGATTCCCTTTTTGAACGATTCGATGGCGGGATCGGTCTGGCCGGCGTTGGTGTAGATGGCGCCGAGATTGAAGTAATACTTGCACGCGTTGGCGGGCTCGAGTTGCGCGGCCTTTTCGAGTTCCGTCGAGGCTTCGGTGAACTTGCCGGCGTGGGCTTCGAGAAGACCGAAATTATTGTGTAGCGAAGCGTCGTCTGGCTTTAACGTGAGAGCCTTATTGTAGGCTTCAACGGACTTGGCGACAGCCTCGTCATGCTCGGGACCGCTCTTGGTTCCAGCCTTATCCTGCCACGCCTGAGCCAAGTGAGACCACACCGCAACCTGGTTGGGATCGACTTCACCGGCTTTGTTCAGATTCTCGATCGCGACGTCATAGTTCTTAGCATCGAGAGCCGCGATACCGTCGTTGTAAGACTGGTTCAGCGCGCTGTTCTTCTTGCGCTGCGCGAGGCCGGAATCGATCTGTTTCTGCAATGCCGCTTTTTGCTCCGGCGTCATCTGGCGCGCGAGTTCATCGGAAATCTGTCCGGTCTCCATGGCCTTTTGGGCCAAGGCCTGCTTGTTGGCGTCGCCGGCCGAGGCGGTCTTATTGGCTTTGAGATCGAACGGCAGATTTTGCAGATCGCCGGGACGCGTCTTCACTCCCTTCAATTGGTCGACCTGCTTGTCGCCAATGAAGACGGTGAGATCGTACGTTCCCATCGGCAGACCGTTATAGATGTAATGGCCTTTCTTGTCGCTGGGCTTGGTAGCGTATTCGCCTTTGATGTCGGTGCGGTGGATCTTGACGACCGCGCCTTGCTGGGGCTTGCCGTCTTCTCCGGTTACCACGCCCTCGATGCCAGTGACCTGAGCCATCGCGGTAAAGGCCAACAGTGCCATCCCGGCGGGCAGAGCCAGGGTGCTGATCTTCATAAAAAACCTCCCAAAAATCTGAATTATAAGTATACCGCTAAGGTTCGTCAAACAGGCCAATCTGTTCCTTGGCTTCGGGCTTGGCTTTGCGGCGATTGAGAGGGCTGCCGATGACTCCTAAAACCTCCACGCCGGCCAGCGCCGCGCGGGGGGCAAAAATGCGCTGCTGGTTGCTGTAGGGGTCGGGCGGAATGATGGTGAAGCCGTAATGCTCTACCTGCAACAGGTTGTTAGGCATGACGCCTTCCAGGGTTTCGCCGTCGCGGAAACGCAGGTTGACCCAAAGGCCGGTCATCTTGGGGCGAGTGAGGAAAGTGCGGCGGTCCGGCTCGGCTGGGGCGTTAAAATCGCGCACGAAGGCGATGGTTTTGATTTCGGCGTACGGGATCTTGCTTACGTTGCCATCGGCGGAAAGCAATTCGACGCCATCGGGCTGGAGGAAGGAAACAGGGTGAATGTAGCCTTGCAACGATTCCCGGTCGAATCGCCGGAGGATAGCCTTCTTGGTTGTGGAAGGGGCCAAGCGCTAACCTCTTTCACAATCTTGTTTCAAACATTTCCGCGCTTATTGTATCATTGGCACGATGTCCGCAGCTTTGGCGGATTCCGCGCATATCGGCAGCCTTGCGGCTCGATATCTAGATTTCTGCCGCGTGGAAAAAGGGCTTTCGGCTAATTCGATTGACGCCTATTCCACTGATTTAGCTGGCTTTAGTAAATTCTTCGAAGACGGGGCCGCGCCCGGCACAGAAGAAATCCGCACTTATATCGACCATTTATACCAGCGCAAGCTTAGCAACCGTTCGATCGCGCGGCATTTGACGACATTGCGCAACTTTTATGGGTTTTTGCTGCGGGAAGGCGCGATCGACCGCGATCCGACCGAGCATTTGAAAGCGCCGCGGCAATGGCAGACGATCCCTAAGTATCTGAATGCAGGGGAGATCGATAGCCTGTTGGACGCTCCGGAGGATTCCAAGCCGACCGGATTGCGGGACCGCGCCATGCTGCATTTGCTGTATGCCACAGGCCTGCGGGTTTCGGAGCTTTGCCGGACCGGAATCAGCGACCTGAACCTGGAGATGGGCGTGCTAAGGACCATGGGCAAAGGCCGCAAGCAGCGGCTGATCCCTGTGGGGAGGCAGGCCATTCAAGCGGTGGAAGCATATTTGCGAAACGGGCGGCCCGCGCTGCTGAAAGGACGCGCCAGCCGGTACCTGTTTGTGACGGCGCGGGGCGGGTGTCTGACGCGGCAGGCATTCTGGAAGCTGATGGGGGGGCATGGACGGAAGGCGGGAATCTTTCGCAATCTTTCGCCCCACGTGCTACGGCACAGCTTCGCGACCCATCTGCTGGAGCATGGGGCCGATTTGCGTAGTGTACAAGTCATGCTGGGACACGCCGACATTTCGACGACGCAGATTTATACGCACGTGATGCGGTCGAGATTGAGGGACACGATTCAAGAACATCACCCCCGGGCCTGAGGGTCTGGAAGAACGTTGAGCCGAGAGGGCTGCAACGAAAATGAGCGACTACATCTACATATTGGAAAACCACTTGAGCGCTGACCAAAGCCAGGTGGTACACGCGGTGCAAGCCGCTGCCGGGCAGGCTAACCTCAATCTCTTCCTGACTGGCGGCGCGATGCGCGACATGCTCGCCGGGCACCGCATCCGCGATCTGGATTTTGTGGTGGAAGGGCCGGCGTTGAAGCTCGCAAAGACGGTGAGCGAGAAGACTAACGCGAAAATCATTTCCACCGACGACAATCGCAGGAGCGCCGAACTGCTGTTTCCGGGCGGGGTGACGGCGCAAATTGCGATGTCGAGGCAGGAAAAGTACGCGCGCACCGGCGCCAAGCCGCAAGTGACGCCGGCAACCATCCAAGAAGATCTGCGTGGGCGCGATTTCGCCTGTAATGCGGTGGCGCTTTCGCTGAACAAGGCCTCGCGCGGGCTGCTGCTTGACCCTATGAACGGCCTCGCCGACATTGAGCGGCGGGAACTGCGGGCGATCAGCGCGTACGGGTTCTACGACGATCCTTCGCGACTGCTAAGGCTGATCCGGCTAAGCGCGCGGCTGGGATTCACTGTGGAAGAGCGCACCGAGATGCAGGTGCAGAACGCGCGGTTGGCGGAAGTGGAGAAATCGATTCCGGTGCACGCGTTCGGCGAGGAACTGCGCCGGGTGGCTTGCGAAGACAACCCGTCGGAGATTCTGAAAGCTCTGGACGATGCGGGGTTGCTCTCCGTCTTTATACAACCATTGACGGGCCCCAAGCTGAATCTGGCGGGTCTTGCGAAGTTCGAAAAGCTGGCGCGCATGCTGCCGGACGACCCGCGTACGCGCGCCGCGCGCATGGGACCGTTTTTCTGGGTATTGACCGAGAAGCTCAACGCCAAGGAAAAGCAGGCGGTGATCAAGGGCGCGGAGTTAACGAAAGCGGACGTGGATTCCTGGCAAAAGCTGGAACCGCGGGTCAAGAAGCTGGAAACGACGCTCCGGTCGCCGCGCATCCGCAAGGCGTCGCAGGTTTATCAGATCGTTTCCGAGGCGGAGCCCGACGAGGTACTGCTGTTGCTTTACCGCTCGGAAGCGAAACCGGTGCAGGAGCGCCTGCGCAATTACTTCCAGAAGTACCTGCCGCTGGTTCAGGAGATTACGCCGGAGGAATTTGCGGCGATTGAAGGGAAACCGGGAACGCCGAAGTACCAAAAGGCACGGACGGCGCTGATCGCCAACCGGCTGGACCGGCGTCCACCGCGGCAGGCCCCGGTGGAGGCCCCTCCGCCACCCGCTCCGGAGCCTGCCTTTGCCCGCGGCAGAGGCCAGCGATAAGGCTAGTGAAGCTTGCCGTGAACGCGGGCGCCGTCGGAGGCCATCAGGAACCCGGGCGCGTGCGGGATATTGCGGTTGCCGCCGGGAGCGCCGCGGTCGCCAAGCTGCATGCCGGCGGTTCGGAATTCATGCTGCACGGTGCGGATGGCGGCCCATCCATCGCCGGTGCGTACGATCTTGCCGTAGATGGAAAGCGACATCGGGGCCACATTGTTCAGAAGAATGGGCCACTGCAGGGTAAGTTCGACGTTCAATCCGATGGGGAGCTCGCGGCCAGCATGAAAGCGGATTCCACCACTCGAGAGGTCCAACGTATAGCCCACCCCAGCATCGACAACGCGGCGCCGTTTGATCAATTTCCAGCGTAATTCGAGCTGCATTTCGTAGCGCCTATCACCGCGACGCTCTCCTCCGATAGTATCCATCCGGTCCACGCTTTCACCCCGATCGAGTTTGAATCCACACAGGCACACTGCCCGTGACGAATTCATTATGCGGTCGACGCAATTTGAGTAAAAGTCATGCGGGTACCTGCTCGGTAATGCCGGTTCTAAGCATTCATCCGTCACCTGACTCAGGGGCGCCGCTGCTATCCTCAGTTAGGGGGCCGAATCGTATTGAGGCGAATTGGTTTGGGCGCGGCGCTATGTGCACTCGCGTTTCCGATGTCAGGACAAAACCTGCCGGAGTTCGAGAAAAAAGTCTCGGAACTTACCCTATCTAATGGTCTTCATTTCTTATTCGTGGAGCGCCACGAAGCTCCCGTAGTTTCCTTCCACACTTATGTAAGAGCCGGCTCGGTGAACGACTCATCGGGCAAGACTGGCTTGGCGCACATGTTCGAACACATGGCATTCAAAGGCACGGAGACCATCGGCACAACCGATTGGCCGGCCGAGAAAAAGGCGATGGACGAAATTGAGCGCGCTTACGACGAACTGGAAGCGGAACGCGCCAAGGGACCGCGCGCCAAAGCGGCGACCGTTTCGACGCTCGAACAGGCTGTCAAGATTGCAGTGAACCGCGCCGAAGATTATGTAAAGCCGAACGAATATACGCGCATCATCGAAGAGAGCGGGGGCGCGGGCCTGAATGCGAGCACGACGGTGGCATCGACCGAGTATTACTACAGCCTGCCTTCGAATCGCATCGAGCTGTGGTTTTTGATGGAATCGCAGCGATTCTTACATCCGGTGTTTCGCGAGTTCTACAAAGAGCGCGACGTGGTGATGGAAGAACGGCGATCACGGGTGGAATCGAATCCGCAGGGTCTACTGATTCAGGATTTTACGGCGGCGGCGTTCGAGGCGCACCCTTATCGCAATCCTCCGGGCGGATGGCCGAGCGACATACGAAGTTTGCGCGTGCGCGACGCCAAGGCGTTTTACGAAAGATACTACGCGCCGTCGAATATGGCGATCGCGGTGGTAGGCGACGTGAATCCGGCGGAGGCCAAGCGCATGGCCGAGAAATACTTCGGGCCGATCGCGGCGCGCCCCACGCCCGCCCAGCCGCATACGGAAGAGCCGAGACAACTGGGCCCGCGGGCGATCGCGATTGAGAGCCAGTCGCAGCCGCTGGCGGTGATCGGCTACAAACGGCCGGACCAGAACGATAAAGACGACCCGGTGTTCGATGCGCTGTCGATCATCCTTTCCAGCGGCCGAACCAGCCTGCTTTACAAAGATATGGTGGAGGAGAAGCGGCTGTCGCTGGCGGCGCAATGCTTCCCGACTTACCCGGATGGGGCATTTCCGAACCTGTTCGTGTTTTTGCTTGCGCCGGCGCAGGGGCACACCTTCGAAGAGAATCAGCAGGAACTCGACGTCCTATTGAACCGTCTCTCGACTCAGCAGATAGACGATGCGACCATGGCGCGCGTGAAGACTAAAGTGCGGGCGTCGCTGATCGCACAATTGGACAATAACGCCGGGCTGGCGGCGCTGCTGACGCGCGCGTACGCCGGTTATGGCGATTGGCGCAAGCTGTTTACCTCGATCGGCGATATGGAAAAAGTGACGCCAGCGGACGTGCAGCGCGTGGCGGCGAAATATTTTGTGAAAAGCAACCGGACGACGGCATATTCCGGGCCCGCGGCCAAAACCGGGGGCGCTCAATGAGCCGCTTCGCGCTGTTGTTTTCGATTGCTGCAGCGGCCATGGCGCAGACAAGCGCACCGGCGGCGCCATCGTACAAAGACCTGAAGTTTCCGCCGCTGCGGCCAATTGCCGTTCCTAAGATCGAGAAGGCCACGTTGCCCAACGGCATGCGGATCTATTTACTGGAAGATCACGAATTGCCGATAGTGCATGGCGCGGCTCTGGTGCGCACGGGCAATTTGTTCGACCCTGCGGACAAGATTGGTCTCGCGGCGCTGACTGGGCAGGTATTGCGCACCGGCGGCACGAAATCCAAGACGGGCGAAGCGATCGACCTGGAGCTGGAGAACGTGGCGGCGCATGTGGAAGCGCAAATCGGCGAAACGTCGGGGTCAGTGGGTTTTTCGGCGCTGAAGGAGAACGCGGCGGAAACACTGGGAGTTTTTCATGACGTTCTGACGGCGCCCGAATTCCGCCAGGAGAAGCTGGAGCTGGCGAAGAGCCTGGCCCGTAGCGCGATCTCGCGCCGCAACGACACGCCGCAATCGATTCGGGGACGCGAGTTCGCCTCAGTGATTTACGGGCGCGACAACCCTTACGGCTGGCAGGACAATTACTCCACCATCGCAGCGATTACGCGCGCCGATTTGCAGGGCTTCTATAAGCGCTATTTCTTCCCGAAAAACATCATGCTGGCGGTGTGGGGCGATTTCGATAGCGCGCGCATGAAGGCGGATCTGGAAAAGCTCTTCGCGGACTGGACGGTGGAACAACCGGCGGTTCCTCCGTTCCCGAAAGTCGCGGCGAAAGACTCGGCCGGCGCCTATCTCGCGGTGAAGATCGGCATCAGCCAGACGTTCTTTGCGCTCGGGCACCTGAGCGGCGAACTGCGCGACAAAGATTACCCGGCGCTCGAGACAATGGCCGATATTTTAGGCGGCGGATTCCATAGCCGGCTGGTGCAGACCATCCGCACCAGGATGGGCAGCGTGTACGATATCTCGGCCACCTGGGGCGCGGCGTACGATCATCCCGGGATCTTCGAGATCTCCGGCAGCACCAATACGCCATCGACAGTCGAGACCATCGATGCGGTTTTGAAGGAAGTCAATCGCATTCGCACCACGCCGGTGACGGACGAAGAACTGAAAACCGCCAAGGACACGGCGCTCAATAGCCTGGTTTTCGCCTTCGATACCAAGACGAAGAGCTTGAACCGCGCGCTGACGTACGAATACTATGGCTATCCCGCGGAGTTCATCGCGCAATATCAAAAGACGCTGGCAGCGGTGACGGCGGCGGACATTTTGCGCGTGGCGAAGCAGTATCTGGACCCGGCCAAATTGGCGATTGTAGCGGTGGGAAATCCTATCGGGTTCACACAGCCAATGGAAAAGCTGGCGCACAAGGTAACGACGCTCGACATTACCATTCCCAGCCCGTCGGGCGCGCTAGCCACGCCCGATGCGGCAAGCCTCGAACGCGGCAAGCGGCTGCTGGCGGCGGCGCAGCAGGCCGTGGGCGGCGCCGAAAAACTGGCGGCGGTGAAGGATTTCGTGGAATCGGCGTCTCTGGATGCCGTCAACCCGAACATTCACGTCAAACAAACGCTGCGCTGGCTGGCGCCGAATTACTGGCGTGAGGAGACCACGCTTCCGGTCGCCAAGGCGCAGATCTACACAGACGGCAAGAGCGGATGGATGGCGATGGGACCGAATGCGCAAGCCCTGGCCGGTCCGCAAGCGACGCAGGCGAACGGCGATCTGTTCCGGTCCTATATTTGTCTGTTGCTGAGCGCGCAGATCGAGGGGCGCACGGTGAACGCGATCGGCGCCAATACGGTGGAGATCAGCGACAAGAACGGAAACGCCGCGCGGCTGACTCTGGACGCGGAGACACACTTGCCGAGGTCGTTGAGCTATGATGCCGTCAGTGTGGCGGGCGCGCCTCCGGCGATACAGGAAGACTACTCGGATTTCCGCGACGTGAGCGGCATAAAAGTTCCGTTTCAGACCAAAATCACGCAGAACGGCAATCCGTATGCCGTCGTGACGGTGTCGGATTTCAAGATCAATACCGGCTTGAAGTTGGAGGATATACAAAAACGGCCATGATTTCCCGAAGTGTGAGACTTGCCGCAGTTTTGGCTGCAATTTCGACGATAGCCGCGCCCGTATTCGCCGCCGACACATACGAACAGCGCGGGAAGAAGGTGGTGGACGACGCGCTGGCGGCGCTGGGAGGCGAGGCGTTCCTGCGCGTGCAGGATCGAGTGGAGACCGGCCGCGCGTATTCGTTCTACAACAGCCAGATGAGCGGCGCTTCGCCGATTGCGAAGATTTATACGCGCTATCTCACGCCGGTTGGGACGCCGGTTCCGGGCAAGCTGCAGGTGGTGGAGCGCGAAGGCTTCGGCATCGAGGAGCGCTACGGCTTTGTCATCTTCACCGACGTTCCCGAAGGCTGGGAAGTGACTTTCCGCGGCGCGCGTCCGTTCAACGAAGATCAGTTAGCCAAGTACAAAGACACCACGCTGCACAACTTTTTCTATATTCTGCGCGAGCGCTTGAAGGAGCCGGAGCTTTCGTATTACTTCAAAGGGACCGATTTCTACGAGAACCGCCCGGTGAACATGGTCGAGATCCGCGGCGCGGATAACGTGGCGGTGACGGTCTATTTCGATCAGTTGACCAAGCTGCCGACGCGGCAAGTGTACAAGCGGCGCAACGAGGAATATCACGACTTCGATACCGAAGTGACCGAGTTCTCGAAATACCGCGACGTGGGCGGCGGCGTGCAGTGGCCGCTGAACATCCGCCGCGAGCGCAACGGCGACAAGATTTACGAGATGTTCTCGGAATCGGTGGAAATCAACAAAGGGCTGCGCGACGAACTGTTCCACCTGCCGGGCAACGTTAAAATACTGCCAAAGGCAAAGTAAAACCCCACGCCGGACCCGCGCCGGTTTCTGCGATCAGCCGCTTGCCATCGGTGCGGACGGTGATCAACCCATCTTCATCGGTGCGATAGATGGCGGCATGGCGCTCGCGCAAACGATCGAGCACATCGCGGTTGGGATGGCCGTAGGTGTTGGCATATCCGGCTGAGATGATGGCGAATTCGGGGGACGCGGCGTCGAGAAATTCCGCCGCGCTAGAGGTGCGGCTGCCGTGGTGACCCACCTTGAGCACGTCGGCGTGGGCGACTTCGTTTTCCGCGAGCATGCGGCGCTCGATGGGGCGTTCGGCATCGCCGCAGAGCAGGAAGGTGCGGCCGCCATAGCGAATGCGCATTACGAGCGAATCGTTGTTCTTGGGCGAATCGGAGGGGACGTAGTCGGATAAGGGCGCGAGTATTTCGATCTGGGCGCCGCCGAATGCGAATTGGCGCGGCGCGGTCATGGGGACGATTTTGGCGCCCGCCTTCCCTGCCCTGGCGCGCAGATTGCGCCAGGAATCGCTCTCGGGCGTGGCGCCGGTCCACAGCTCTTTGGGGTGGAAATCGTCAACGATGGCGGCCAAGCCACCGATGTGATCTTCGTGCGCGTGCGAGAGCGCGATGACGTCGATGGAGCGGAACGAGCGCTCCCAGAGATAGGGCGCGACCACGTCTTCGCCGGTATCGAGCTTCGGCTCTTCACCGCCGCCGAAAACCGGGATGCCGCCGCCATCCATCAGCATGCTCTTGCCGTCGGGAAAAACGACGAGAATGCTGTCGCCCTGGCCGACGTCGATGGCGGTCATCTCTAATTCGCCGCGATGATATTCGGGCGGAAAGGGGTGCCAGAGCATCAGCGCCAGCGAAGCGACGAGCGCCGCGCCGGTTGCGATGCGCCACGCGCGGCCGCGGGCGATGGCGCACGCGATCAGCGCGATTCCGAAGGCGATGCCGAGCCACAAGGGCGGCGGCGGGATGCGCCAGTGCGGCTCCATGGCCGCGTGCCAGGCGACGATGGCGCGTGAAATGGCGAGCAGCGAGCCTGCGATCTTTGCGATCCAGACGCACCCAGTGAATACGGCCACGAACGCGATGGGCACGACCACGCCGAGAATCGGCACGATGAAGGCATTGGCGGAAAGTCCGGACAGGCCGACGCGGTGGAAGTAGACGATCATGGGCAGCGCGAGGCCGGCTTGCGCGATGGCCGATACGCGCGGCCACTTCGAAGAAAAAGAAGACGACGCGCGCCGGAACGGTGACCAGAAACGCGGCCACACGTTTTGGAATGCGGAGGGCCAGCGTCAGCGTTCGCGCCAAAAGGCGCATTTCGATGCGGAATTGCGCCACGCGCGCGGGCAGACGCAAATCGCGGCCGATGTCGGCGAGTTCGGAAAGACCATGGCCCAGCGGCCCCGTGGTGGCTTGGATTAGGGGCGTGGAAAACGCGCCGAGAAACGCGACGGCGAGGAAGGTGAGTTGGAAGCTGGCATCGAAGAGTTGATTGGGATCGAGCAGCAGAAAACCGATGGCGATGGCCGCGAGCAGATTCAGCGGACGGCGCTCGCGATAGAAGAAACGTGCGATGGCGAAGAGTGTGAGACCGGCGGCGGAGCGCACGCAAGGCGCGCCCCATCCGGCGACGAGCGCGTAGAGCCACATGACGCCCGAGGTGAGGAAGAGCGCGCCGGTCTGGGGCATGAAGCAGATGCGGCAAAGGAAGAGGAAGAACGCGGCGAGAATCGCGACGTGCGTGCCTGAGATGACGAGCGTATGGAAAGTGCCTGTGTTGCGGTAGTCGTCAGTCCACACGCGCTGGAGTTGGTAGTTTTGCCCGACGAGTAGCGCTTGCACCATGCCGGTCTGGTAGGCATCGCCGGCGTAGAGGCGCGCGATGCGCGAGAGCGAGGTGGCGCGCAGATCCATGACGAACTTCTGGAACGGCGAGCCGCAGTGGCCGGGCAGAATCTTGACCGAGCCGGCGGCGCCGGAGGCGGTCCAATAAATATCGCGCTCGGCGAGATAGTGTGCGTAGTCGAAGGCGCCGGGGTTGCCGTAATTGTGCGGCTTGCGAATCCGGGCGTCGAGTTCGATCTTCTGGCCGTAGCGCAGATCCGGCAGCGATTCGCCTTCGCGCGTGTAAAGCGTGACCTGAGCGCGCGCTTTGGCGTCGAGTTCGAGCAGGAAGCGCTCGCGCGCGCCGGAGACCGCGGGCGGTTCCACCACGCAGCCACCCAGAATGACGACTTCGCGCGCTTCGGCATCGATTTCGGGAGGCGGCCCGGGTTGGTGGGCGGCCGCGGTCCAGATCCCGGTGAAGAAAAGGCCGAGGCAGGCACACGCGGCAGCGAGAACGCGCGAGCGGCGCAGGGCGGCGACGGCGGCCAGGACGAGAAATGCGGCGGTGACGACGGCTGGTTCAGTTGCCGAAAACGGAACAAACCGCGCGGTGAGAATGCCGGCGGCGAGGGCGATGCAGGGGGCAAGCAGCGGGTTGGCCACGTAGATGCGCGGGCGAGGGGTCGCAGATCTGCGTTGATCCGTGTTCATCGGCGGCTGAATAGATAGTGGGAGGAGGGCGGGAGAAATCTCAGGGAAAAATGCATGCTATAACCGATCCATGCGAAACGCGTTTCTGGCTTTGTTGTTGGCGTCGGTGGCTTGGGGGGCCGATTCGCGGCCGAGGGTGCGGGCGGTCACGGCGTTCGTCGATATCGACGCCAAGAATTACGCCGCGCAGATCGCCGACACGATGCGTTTTCTTAATAGCGCGCGCGACGCGTACAAGAAGGCGGGCTTCGAGGTGCAGACGGTTCGCATCGTGACACAGCCGTTTCCGCGCTATACGGCGGGCTTGAAACACGAAGATGCGATCGCGCTTTTCCATAAGCTGAACGATCTAGCGGCCAGTTCGGGATTTTCGTTGAATATCGGCGCGTCGATGCTGAATGACAATGACGACGCGGCGCCGAATGCGCTGCTGGTCGAGGCGATCGCGACGAACAAGATCAATGCCAGCCTGGTGATCGCGGGCGAGGACGGCATACACTGGCGCGCGATTCGCGAAGCCGCGAAGGTCATCGAGGCATTGGCGCAACATAGCCCGCACGGCGAGGGCAATTTCAATTTCGCGG
This sequence comes from Bryobacterales bacterium, assembly GCA_963743705.1. GTDB lineage: Bacteria > Acidobacteriota > Terriglobia > Bryobacterales > Bryobacteraceae > PALSA-243. Next base: position 99,572 of record CAVUQS010000014.1, read on the forward strand.
CGACGGCGATGGTGAAACCGTACGGTCCGTTCTTTCCGGGCGCTTATCATTTGGGCGGCGGGCGCACGTTCGCCGTGGGTCTGGAGGGCGCGAACATCGTGGGCGACGTTTTTTCGCAGACGCACGACCCGGTGGAAGCGGGCAAGCGACTGGCGGAATCGCTCTCACGGCATTTGCGGGAAGCGGAAGGCGTGGCGACCAGGATCGCATCGAGCAGCGGTTGGACCTACGCGGGCATTGACCCGACGCCGGCGCCGCTGGGCGAAGTCTCGATCGGCCGCGCCATCGAGGCGTTCACTGGCGCGCCTTTCGGCGCGAGCGGAACCATGACGGCGGCACGCATCATCACGCAGGCGGTGCAATCCGTGCCGGTGAAGCGCACGGGATATTCGGGGCTGATGGTTCCGGTGCTGGAAGATTCGGTGCTGGCGAAGCGGTGGGCCGAAAAAACGTACAACCTGGATTCACTCTTGGCGTATTCGGCGGTTTGCGCGGGCGGCCTGGATACGGTGCCGCTGGCGGGCAGCACGACCCAAGACCAGATCGCACACATTCTGGGCGACGTGGCGTCGCTGGCGCAGAAGTGGAACAAGCCGCTGGCGGCGCGACTGCTGCCGGTCCCGGGAAAGAAAGCCGGCGACCGCACCGAATTCAGCGATTCGCGCATGGCAAACACGGTCATTCATTGATGGCCAAGCCCGAATTGGTATTTGTAGATTCCGGCGGCGTGGAAATCGCCGCGTGGGATTGGCCGGCGGCCTCACCGAACGGCGCGCAAGCGATCGTCTTCACGCACGCCACAGGCTTTCACGGGCGCGCGTGGGATGAGATCGCGCGGCAATTTCCGGAGCGGCGGCGCATCGCAGTGGAAGTTCGCGGGCACGGCCGCAGCGAGAAACCCGAGCCACCGTATTCCTGGCGCGATTTTGGGCGCGATGTGGCGGCGGTCGCGGAAAAACTGGGCGTGCACGGCGCACTGGGCGTGGGGCACTCGATGGGCGGGCATTCGACGGTGTGCGCGGCCGCGTTCCGGCCGGAAACATTCCGCGAACTGCTGCTGATCGACCCGACCATCTTCCCGCGCGACGCGTACGGCACGCCTCCGGGAGACGCGTCATTCATTCGCAAGCGGAAGAACGAATTTGCATCGGCGGAGGCAATGATCGAGCGCTTTCGCGACAAGCTGCCGTTTTCGCGCTGGAATCCGCAGGTGCTGCGCGACTACTGCGAGTACGGAATTTTGCCGCGCGGCGGCGAATTTGTACTGGCGTGCCCGCCGGATATCGAAGCGTCGATCTACTTTCAGTCGAAAGCACCGGATTCGAACATCTATCCCGAGATCGAAAGCATTCCGCTGCCGGTCACGGTGATTCGCGCAGGGAAAGCGCGGCGGCAAGGCGTGTTCGACCTCACCACGTCGCCGACGGCGGTCGATCTGGCCTCGCACTTCGCCCACGGGCGCGAGAAAATGTTCGACGACTGCACGCACTATATCCCGCAGGAAGCGCCGGCGCGCGTGACGGAAGAGATCCGGCTACTTTTGGTCGAATAGGCCGCTGCGGCCGATGCGCTCGCCTTCAAAAACAACCAGCGAAATACGCTCGGTGGCGGAAATATCCTGCAGCGGGTTGCCATCCACCATCAGCAGGTTCGCGTCCATGCCCGGACGGATGGCGCCGATGCGCTTGTCCGCGCGCAGAAGCTTGGCGGCGTTAGACGTCGCGGCCTGCAGCGCGACCTCAGCGGGAATTCCAGCCTGCACCCAAAGCTGCAGCTCGTGGTGCATCGAGGGCCCGGGAATACCATCGGGTTGCCGGAATCGGTGCCCATCACCAGCGGCACGCCGGCTTTCCAGGCGCGCAGCAGGTTGGCTTTGGCCTGATCGAACGCGTGGCGAAGACCGTTTCCTTGGCCGCATCGGCGCTCTTGCCCGAGGCAAGAAAATCGCGCGTGCCTTTCAAGATGCTGCCGAGACGGTCTGCTGGACCAGCGAGTTGTTCAGCGAATCGGCGCGCGCCGCGAAGTAGTTGGCGTATGCTTCGGCGACACCCAGAGTGGGATCGTAATAGATCTTGTGTTGCGCCATGCGGGCGAGCACGCTATCGGGGATTTCGTCGCGGAACGAGCCGTGTTCGATGGACGAGGCGCCGATATCGATGGCATCGGTGACGTCGCGGGCATCGCCGGTGTGGACAGCGAGCGGCAGGTTCTGCGCTTGGGCTTCCTCGCACCACGGCGCGGGCGAGCAGCAGATCGAGACGATCGAAGAGCATGCCGTCGCCCCATCCGGCTTCGAGAATGGCTTTGATGCCGTCGACGCCGGCGCGCTTCAGTTCGTCCACCTGCTTGCGCGCTTCCTCGGGCGTCTTGGGCGTGCGGACGAGTTGCGCGGCGACGGTGGGGCGCATCGCTTGCGGGACGTAGCGCGTGAATTCCGTGCCGTGGCCGCCTTCGGTGGTGAACATGGGGCCGCAGACGAAAAGCTGCGCGCCTAGCTTGGCTGCCGTTGGCGATTGCGTCGCGCGCCTGAAGCGAGGCGTCGAGCCCATCGCCGGTGCTGCGCGCGGCGGTGACGCCGCTATAGAGCAGCGCGGCGGCGGAGTGGAGGATGGCTTTATTCTGATCGAACTCGTCGGCATTGGAACTCGAGATGCCGCCGGAACTGGTGAGATGAACGTGGACGTCGATCAAGCCCGGGCAGCAGCGTCTTGCCCGCGCCTTCGATGGCGTCGGCGCGGATCTTTTCGGGATCGGGCGCGGCGCCTTGCTCGTAGAGGCTGTCGATCTTGCCGTCGCGCACCAGCACGGCGCCATTTTCGATTACTTTGCCATCGCCCGTGAAGATGCGCACGTTGCGAATCAGAAACGCGCCGGAGCGCTGGAGATCGCGAAAGAGCGCCTGGTTTTGGCCGATGTTCTGTTTGCTGTAGGCCTGAAAGCAGCCCATCACAAAAAACGGCGCCAGCACTGCCAGCACCCAGAGCTTGTTGCGCGGCGCGATTTTCTGCTCCTTCTCCCAGCGGAATAGCTGCGTGGCGAGAAAGAGTCCCAGGGCGACGGTCAGCAGCAGAGCGCCAACGGCCCAACGATTGTCGAAGAGATTCTGATTGCGGAAGAAAATGTTTTGGAAGCCCTGCACCAGATATGTCGCGGGCATGAATTGCGCGAGCGTCTGGGCCCACACCGGCAAAATCGCTTCGGGGATGGTGGCTCCGCTCAGAAACAGCATGGGCATGTAGAGCAGCTGAATCAGAATGTTGGCTTCCTGCATGGTGTTCGTCACCGATGCGAGAATCAGGCCGATGGCGCGGAACGCGCAGACGCCGAGCGAGCAGAGCAAAAACAGGGAAAGCCAATTCTGCGGTATGGGCATGGCGTAGTAGAAGTGCGCCATGCCCACCAGCAATACGAGCACAGGAACGTAGAGCAGCCAGCCGCTAGCAATGGACGCGACCAAGATTGGCATGCGGCGAAATGGGCGTTACCTTGAAGCGGCGCAGGATATTGGCTTCGCGTTCCGACACCGAGCGCATTCCCGCGCCCCAGAGTCCGTTGCCCAGAATGCCCATCACGAGCACGGTGGCGACGAAGTAGGCAACTCCCTGGCCGGTACCCGCATGGAACAGCTCGGAAAATCCGAAGAAGAAGATGAACGGGAACAGGAAATTGAAAAACAACACGCCGCGGTCGCGCATCGTCAGCCGCATGTTGTTACGGAATAACGCCAGGTAGGTTCTCATTCGCGCAGACTCTTTCCGGTGAGCTCGATGAAAGCTTCTTCGAGCGACGGACGTTTGATGCGGATGTCGGAAAGCTCGGCGCCGCACTCGTCGAGCCACTTCACCATGTCGACCACGGTTCGCGCGGGACGCCGCGAGGTCACGGCCATGCGAAGGCGGGCGTCATCGAGCGAACACTTTTCGGTATCCTGCCAGCACGGCAGATCGCCATTGGCAAGCGGCTGCTCCAGTTCGATCTCGATGATTGACGTGGACAGCGTGCGCTCTTGAATTTCTCTCGGCGTGCCGAAGGCGACGATGCGCCCCTCGTCTATGATGGCCACGCGGTCGCAGAGCTTCTCGGCTTCCTCGATGTAGTGGGTGGTGAGCAGGATGGTGCGCTGCTCGCGGCGAAGATCGAGCACCAACTCGTGGATTTCGAGGCGGGCTTGGGGATCGAGCCCGGCGGAAGGCTCGTCGAGAAACAGCACCTGCGGGTCGTTGAGCAGGGCGAGCGCCAGCGCGAGGCGCTGCTTCTGACCGCCGGAGAGCGTGCCATATGCGGCTTCGCGCTTCTCCCAGAGTTGCAGACGCTTGAGCAACTTCATTCCGTCGACGGTGCGGGTGTAGAAGGCGGCGAACAGCTCGATGGCTTCGCGAACCTTGATTTTTTCCTGCAGATTGGTGGCCTGGAGGCACACGCCGATGCGGTCTTTGAGCTGGTGCGTCTGAACTTCGGGATCGAAACCAAGCACCGAAACGCGGCCGCCGCTGCGGCTGCGAAGGCCCTCGAGGATTTCGACCGTACTGGTTTTGCCGGCGCCGTTGGGGCCGAGCAGGCCGAAGACTTCGCCGGAGCGCACTTCGAAATCAATGCCCTTGACGGCCTGGAATGCGCCGTAGGATTTTTCGAGGCGCTCAACTTGAATTGGATGATCCACGGAAGAGTCCAGTGTCTCATAAGGGTACGTGCAACCCGGCTAGAAGGTTCAACGCTAACAACGGCCCGTCTATCACAGCACGGCGTATTCGGCCCTGGCGCGCTTGAGGATCGGGACGTCGCGATCGGCGTTTTTCCAGAAATCGAAGAAATTCTGGTAGGCAGTTTTTGCTTTGGCTGTATCCCCTGACAACGCGAGCGCTCTGCCCAGCTTCAAGTGCGCCAGAGCGCCTATGGGGTCCAAGCCCACGATACCGCGGTGATCGAGGATTTTTTGGAATTCGGCGGCCGCTTCCGTATAGCGGCGCGCGGCCACAAGAGCCTCGCCCCGCACATAGGCCGAGTGGAGACCACCGAGATACAAATTGCGGCTGAGACCGTTGACAGCCAATTCGTAGCGAAGAGCGATTTGCAATTGCTCGATGCTCTCGGCAGCGTGGCCGCGATTCAGTGCGGACGACGCGCGCAGAACCGGCACGTAAGTAAATTTGGAGAAGGTATCCTCGGGGAAGCGCTTTTCGAGGTCGCCGGCGTGCGCTTGCGATCGAGACGGATCCCCAGACAACGCCAGGGCGAGTGCAGAGGCATATTCGACATCCCGTCCGTTGGAGAGCGCCAGGGCTGCCGTGGCGTTCCTCCGGGCTTCCGGGGCATTCTCGCAAAGGGCTTCCCACACGGCCGCCGCGGCCTGATACGTCGCGGCCGCTTCCATGGTTCCCTCCTGCTTCGCGAGATCCATCGCCCGGCTGGACAACGCCCGAGCCTCTTGTAAACGGCCGGAACGAGCCATAACCATTGCCTGCGAGTGCGCGATCCGGTGTTCCAGGCCATGCTTGCCCTTGGCCAAAGCTACCACCTGATTCATCTGCGCTTGATCGCCGGTTAAGAACGCGATGGCGTATCGATACATCGGGAAAATCGGCGGTTCCACCTTTCGCGCCGATGCTAAGCGAAGGCCGTCCTCGGCCTCCCCAAAGTGATCCAGGTAGAAATTGCCGCTAACCAGATTCCCATAGCCGAGCCAAACGTCCGGCTGGGAGGCAATTCTTTCTTTTGCCTGTGCGATGACTATTTCGAATCGGCCGGTCCCAGTGGCGGAAAGGCCCCCCATCAGATCCCGGGGATCCGGATTTGCCCCGCGAGGATAGGTCTGAGCCCACGATTCGAGCGTTTGGAATGCTTTTTCCAGATTTCCGGTCGCCTGCCGATCATAGGTAAAGTCGATAAAGAACCTCTCCCGGTCACTCACGCGGTCCCGCAATTGCCAGGCTCTTGTACTACTTTCCGCCGATAGCACCGACTCCCCAATATTGCTGTAGACCAGCCCCAAGTGCGCATAAGCGACAGCGAATTTGGGATCGATCTCAACAGCCTTTCGAAGGAAGGGAATGGCCGCCACGGGCCCGGAGTATATATCCTGATGCAACCCCGTGCTGTAGGCTTTGAGAGCTTCGAGGGACGGCGTGGTCAGTTCCGCGAGCGGGGTCGAATGCTTTTCCACCGTGGCGAGCGATTCGCCAACCCGGACTCTGAATTTACGAGCGATCTGACTGAGAGAATCTAGGACGTCCTCTCGCCTTGCGGCCCGGATCTGCTCTCGATCCAGAGTTTTCCCTGTGTCGCAGCTCTCGGCGCGCAGACCCAGCACATATTGGCTTCCGAGGCTTACGATGGAGCCTTCGAGGACCGCGGCGCTTGCGGTTCGCTCGCAGACTTGGCGCGCGATCTCGGCAGTCAGCCGCGCATCCTTCGGCTGTCCCATCAGACCCAGTGTCTGCTGGACCTGTTGGTCCGAAATCAGGGTCAGCAATGGCGATTGTTGCAGCTCGACGGACAGTCCCTGACGCAGCGTGTCGTCAAACACCGGATCGCCGGTCTTATTTTCGAAATCGGCCAGGACAAGCGTGTCGTTGCTGGTGAGTCTCGGGGCGCGATGTAGATACATGTATTCCGCGGCGAGGAGCGCCAGAGTGGCCGCGGCCGCCAAAACCCATCTCCAGGGTTTGGCAGGCGTCACTTTTGCCAGTTCCCTCTCCAGTTCGGCGGCGGATTGCCACCGGCGTTCCGGAGCTTCCTCCAAACACCGGTTCACGATTTTTTCGAGCTTTCGCGAAGAGATGCGTTTCCGTTGGGACGCGGGCCGCACCCCGGTCAGCATTTCGTGGAGGACGCATCCGAACGAATAGATGTCGGAGCGGGCGTCGGCCGGTTTGCCCTCCCTTTGCTCCGGCGCCATGTAGGCCGGCGTTCCGATCACCATGCGGCTGGCGGTGACCGTTTCATCCACGCCCGATTTCGCCAATCCGAAATCCAGAACCTTAACGCCGGATTTCGCGATCATGATGTTCGCCGGTTTCAAGTCGCGATGAACGATGCCCTTGCCGTGCGCCTCCACCAGCGCAGCCATGATCTGCGCAGCGTAGGCGAGCGCTGTCTTCACCGGGAGAGGTCCGCGTTGGAGCCGGGCTGCAATCGTCTCGCCCTCCACCAGTTCCATTACGAAGTAATTCGGGCCGACGTCGTAGAGCGTGCAGATGTGGGGATGATTCAGCGACGAAATGGCGCGCGCCTCATGCTCGAAACGCGCGCTAAACCGTTCATGAGCGGTCTTGACGGCGACGGCGCGGCCTAATCGCGTGTCGATGGCGCGAAAGACCTCGCCCATTCCACCCTCACCGAGTTTGCTTTCGATACGGTATGGCCCCAGGCACAGACCCGCGGCGATTTCCGTGACGGCGCCATCTTCCAGCAGTTCCGTGGCGTATTGGATCGCCGGCCGATCCAGGAATTCGCCAGCAGTGGCCTGCGCGAGAAGCGACTCTATTTCGCGGCGCAAATCGGGATCTGTCTGGGCCAAGAATGCCGCGCGCTCTTCGGCGGTTTTCTCGCGTGCCGAGTGGTATAGCTCTTCGATTTGCTGGAAGCGCTCGGGGGTCATGTGCTGTTGGCTGCTCTATTCTACAGCCGGATCGCGGACGCCTCAGGCTTTCCACGGACCCGCGGTTTCAGCAGAAGAAAAAATATTTGCAGAACGTGGCCGCTTTTGCCCCGCGCTACCGCCTGTACCGGCGGAAGGAGAACAAGTTCTCAGAATGATCTCCTCCAAAAGGATAGGAGGCTACACATGAAACACATAGCAACCGTGGCTCTGATGCTCAATCTCGGGGCCGCCGCCGTTTACGCACAACCGACGCCCGTAAAGATGACGTTTTCGGGAACTGCCGCGGCCAGCACGACCAATCTGCTGGTGCCCAACACGAGTAACCCCGAAGAGAATTTCGCCGGGCACGGCACGCTGGGGCAATTTGCCCTTCGTGTTATCACCGCCGAGACAAATACTCCGCAGGCGTCCCTCACTTGCTTCGGCCCAACTCATCTTTATTTCTTCAGGGTGACTGGCGCGGGCGTATTTCGCTTCCAGGACGGGAGTCTATTGAAGGTCAATCTGATACAGGGCTCCGATTGCATCGATCTCGCGGCCCAGGAGGGGCACTGCACCATGGCATTTCAAATTGTGGGCGGAACCGGCCGTTTCAAAAGCGCGTCCGGCATGCTTACTTTGACGGAGACGGTGCTGCCGATGTTGGCCGATGCCACTAAGAACCCGGTCTTTTTTGCTTCTACGGGCGAATTTACCGGAATGATTTCGGGACTGCCAGCGGAGGCGGAAGGCCAAGACGAGTAGCACCAGGGAGACGCATATGCGCGTACTCCCCCTCGCGGAGCCGATAGACGGGCTGGCGCTCAGACGTGAGCGCCTCTCGTCTTGCGCGACGCGCCGGCCCTAAGCCAGTCGCCCAACCTCAAGCCTATTTTCTTCACGCCATTCCCACCAACGCCGCGGCAGCGACGCCCAAAAGCAGTCTCGTTTCCTGTATATTTTTTGTAGTCAACGGGTGAACGAGCTGTCGATCGACGCACGGACCGGGGAAATCACATATTTGTTGAAAGCATGGGGCAGCGGCGACGAAGCCGCCCTGGTCCGGCTGACGGAGCACGTGTACCCGGAACTGCGCCTCATGGCCCGCCGGTACATGAAGAACGAAGCCCAGGGCAACTCCCTCCAGGCCACGGTATTAGTCCATGAGGTCTACCTGCGCCTGGTCGACGTGGCCAACGTCGAATGGGAGGCGCGCGCGCAGTTCTTTGCTATCGTGGCGCAGATGATGCGGCGCATCCTGGTAGACGCCGCTCGCACCCGCGGCTCGCGCAGGCGCGGCGGAACACCGCTCAAGGTGAACCTGGATGAATCCGCCCTATTGTCACCCACGCCCGACCGAGCCATCGTCGCTCTGGACGAGGCGCTGACCGCGTTCTCCCAGGTGGCTCCGCGCCAGGCCAAGGTGGTCGAGCTGCGTTACTTCGGCGGATTGACCGAAGAGGAGATCGTTGCCGCTCTGAAGATCTCGCCGCGCACTGCCCGACGCGATTGGCATCTCGGCAAGGCCTGGCTGTTGCGCGAGTTAAGCCCCACCGTAGGGCAACCATCGGGACCTCAGGCATGACTCCCGAGCGTTTCCGGGAAATCGAAGAGCTATACCACGCGGCTCGCGAGGGAACCGCCGAAGAACGCGCGGCGCTGCTGGCACGGACCGATTCCGATTTGCGCCGCGAAGTAGAGCTGCTGCTGGCGCAGCCCACGGGCGGCGAATTCCTGGATCGGCACGCCATCCAGAATGCCCTGGAACTGCTGGACGATGCGACTGTTACCCGGCTGGCTGCGGGCGCGCTCCTGGGTCCGTACCGCATCGAAAGCAAACTCGGCGAGGGCGGCATGGGCGAGGTCTTTCGGGCCATCGACACCCGATTAGGCCGCGCCGTCGCCATCAAAATCACTCGGGAGCAGTTCAATGCCCGATTCGAGCGCGAGTCCCGCGCGATTTCCTCTCTGAACCACCCCAATATCTGCATCCTTCACGACGTCGGGCCCAACTACTTTGTGATGGAGCTGGTGGAAGGGGAGACGATCGCGGCCCGGCTGAAAAAAGGCCCGCTGCCCCAGGAAGAGGCAATTGGTTACGCCAGGCAGATCGCCGCGGCGCTGGAGGCGGCGCACGAGAAGGGCATCATTCATCGCGATCTGAAGCCCGGCAACGTTATGCTGACCAAATCCGGCGCCAAGGTTCTGGATTTCGGGTTGGCGAGCCTGGAGGGAGATCAAACACTCACCGTGGAACGAATGGTGATGGGCACGCCCGCCTATATGGCGCCGGAGCAGCGGGAAGGCAGACCGGCGGATGCCCGCAGCGACATCTACGCATTCGGCATGGTCCTCTACGAAATGCTGGTGGGCGAGCGAGCCGCCTTCCAGCGGAGACGCGTTCGTGCGCGCAGGCTGGACACAATCGTAGGCCGGTGTCTGGAAGAAGATCCCGGGCGCCGCTGGCAATCCGCCACCGAGTTACAGCAGGAACTGGCGGCGATTCCCAAGGCGAGCCGTGGGCGGAACCAGCCTCCGCACCGCCTGCTCTGAACCGCACGCCGAAACCCGCGCGGAAGACCAGGATTGTGCTGGGCGAATTCGAGAACAAGACTGGCGACGCGGTGTTCGATGGAATCCTTCGCCAAGGCTTGTCTGTGCAACTGGAACAGTCCCCGCTTCTGACACTCGTTTCAGATCAACAGGTTCAGCAGGCGCTGCGTTTTATGAACCGCCCGCCCGAGACTCGGCTCACTCCCGAGGTGGCGCAGGAGATCTGCGAGCGAACCGGCGGCACGGCTGTCCTGGAAGGCTCGATTGCAAGCCTCGGAAACCAGTATGTCTTGTGGTTACGCGCCAGAAACTGCCGCACCGGCGACATCCTTGGCCACGAACAGGCGCAGGCGGGAAGCAAAGAAGAGGTCCTGACTGCGCTCACGGGGATTGCGGTTCAAATCAGGGCGCGGATGGGCGAATCGCTGTCCACCATCCAGGAGCACTCCACGCCCCTCGAGCAGGCAACCACGCCCTCGCTGGAAGCTCTGAAGGCTTATAGCGCCGCGCGGATCGCTCTATATACCCGCGGTTCCGGAACCGCTATTCCCCATCTGCAGCGCGCCATCGCCATTGACCCTGAATTCGCCATGGCGCTAGCCGATTTAGGGTTCTTTTACTGGAACATGGGACAAACCGACGTGGGCGCCGAGTATGTCCGGAAAGCCTATGAGCACCGGGACCGCGTCAGCGACCGGGAGAGGCTCTTTATCCTCTTCCTGTACGACCGGCAGGTCACCGGAAACCTGCACAAGGAATTGGAGACTCTCGAATCCTGGGTGCAGACCTATCCCGGCGATTTCCTGCCGTTGGGGTTGTTGGGTGGATGGGGGGCGCGCGGCACCGGTCTTTATGAGAAGGGAATCCAGGCGTCCGAGCAAGCCCTACGAATCAATCCGGACCTCACGCCTTGCTATATCAATCTGGTCGACCTCAATCTTGGCCTTGAACGGTTCGCGGAGGCCGCGGCCGGGCTGCAGCGGGCCGCGGAGCGCAAACTGGAATTCCCGATGTTTCTAGTTAGCCGTTACTATCTCGCGTTTCTCGCGGGCGACGAAGCGGGCATGAAACACGAAATCGATCGGGCTCATGGAAACCTGGAGCTGGAGGGCTGGATGTCACACAGCCAGGCCCTGGTGCTGGCGCGTTCCGGACAGATACGCAACGCGAGACTCCGGTGGCAGCATACGATCGAACTGGCGCAACAGGCCGGCGATCGCGAGAAGGCCGGCATTTACCGCGCGGCGGAGGCTGTGTGCGAAGCGCACTTCGGAAATTGGGATCTGGCGAAAGAGCGCGCACGCGCGGCTCTCCAGTTAGGGAAAGGCCGCGATGTGGAATATGCAGCGGCTTTCGCGTTGGCGCTGGCGGGCGATTCTTCGGGATCGGAAAGCCTCGCCGATGACCTGGCAAAGCGATTCCCGGAGGATACCCCGGTGCAATACGAGTATCTCCCCACGCTGCGCGCGCTTGCAGCGCTGGCCCGCGAGGCTCCGCTGGAGGCGATCGAGCGATTGCAAAGGGCACTTCCCTACGATCTGGCGATGCCGGGCACCGCGTTCTTCGCTAAATTTGGCGGGCTCTATCCCGCTTACGTCCGCGGCCGGGCGTACCTCGAGGCCGAGCGCGGCCGGGAAGCAGCGGCGGAATTCCAAAAAGTTCTCGACCATCGCGGCATCGTTCTTGCGGATCCGATCGGCGCGCTGGCGCACCTGCAATTGGGGAGAGCGCTCGTCTTATTGGGAGAAAAGGACAGAGCCAGGAGCGCGTACGATGACTTTCTGGCCGTCTGGAAGGATGCCGACGCCGACGTCCCGGTGCTCAAAGAGGCCAGCGCGGAATACGGGAAGTTATAGTCTCGGCGTTTTGTCAGACGGGGCGCGGGTTGACGACATTGGGCCGAGTGGCGCTTCATGCGCCGGGCATCTCGGATGAAGGCTAGCAGCGATACGCCGGCGAGGTTTTCCGTCAAGTTGGCTTGAAGGAAACCTCAGAGCACGAATTCCGAGTGACCATCGTCAAAAGAGCGCCACTCAGAAGACTTTCGAATCGGCAGCCGACCGAGTGCCTCACGGAACTCCTCCGTGGCTGAGCATTCGACAAACAGCAAAATAGTGTGCTCGGTAACGTGGGCCCGCATCTGGTCGTAAGCTGCGTAGATCGGCGCCGTATCAGTCACACCGGGAATGAATGGAGCGAATAGCTTCCTGTAGCCGCGGAGAGCGTTCATCGCATCCTGAATGAGATCGGGTTCGATTGTGACGATTAGCGAGGTCTCGCCATGCTGCTGCTGTGAGGCGAGCGCATCGAGGATCGCGTTGATGGAGTTCTTGGGGATCAATGTATTTTCCTTTTCTGTGTGACTGGTGAGCGGCTTCCGAATTGCAAGGTCAAGATCTTGTGTGATCAGGCGGCGAATCGCGCTTGCCATCACAATTCAAATTTTGAAGATTGTTTTAGGCTCGGAAGGAATTATGCCTTGGCGGCAACCGAGACCGTGAGAGGCTCAGAACTACTGCATCTCACTCCCAGAGAATATCTGGCGGGCGACAAGAGTGTCAAGAGGAACTATTCGAGCCCGTGGTATCAGGCGCGAGGGTACGTCTCGGAACCGATCGCACAATCTGTCCCGTCCGTCCTAAGCCATCTCAGGCCCGCCCCGCGAACTCGCGGCTCTCCGTTGACACTCTCACTTTTTCACGTTCCTTGATAAAGAGCGGAACGCGGATCTCGAGACCGGTCTCGAGCGTGGCCGGCTTGGTCACGCTGCCGCTCGACGAATCGCCGCGCACGCCGGGTTCGGTGGAGGCGACTGCCAACTCGACAAACGGGGGCAATTCCAAGCCGATGGGATTGCCGTTGTACTTGAGCAGATCGACCATGCCGCCCTCGATCAGGAAATCCCGCGCGTTGCCGATCACATCGTCGGCAAGCGTGAGGGTCTCAAAACTTTCCTGGTCCAGGAAGTAAGAACCGTCGCCGTCGCTATACAGGTACGAGGCCGGAACCGTCTGGAGATCCGGCTCTTTGAACTTCTCACCCGCCTTGAAGGTTCTCTCAAAGACCGCGTTTGTGATCAGGTTACGGATCTTCAGACGCACCAGGGTTTGCCCGCCCCGCGCGGTAGGCGTGTTCACCTCCGCTTCGAGGCAGGAGAACGGAGTGTTGTCCATCTCAAACCGGGTCCTTCGCTTCACGTCAATCGCATCAATCAACACGGGCCATGAACTCCTCAAAAGGCAGGCTTGCCGGAACCGGTGAGAGCCGGCTCGACTTCCCTCAAGTATAGGGCGAACGGCGGCGCGGCCGCGTTCACAACGTGGCCGCCGAAAGGGTACAATAGTTGTTTAGCCCGTCCCACGCGGTCTGAGCCCGATTCATCCCTTTCGAGAAAAATTGCTTGATATCCATCCATGACATCTCTGTGCGCTTCGGCGCCCGCCTGCTCTTTGAGGACGTGACCACCTCATTTCTCACCGGCCGCCGCTACGCGATCAGCGGACCGAACGGCGCCGGCAAATCGACCCTCATGCGCATCCTGGCCGGCGACATGGAACCCTCCAAGGGCTCGGTGACGCGGCCCAAGAAGATCGGAGTCCTGCGTCAGGATCAGTTTGCGTTCGACTCGTACGGCGTGCTCGACACCGTCATGATGGGGAACGCTGCGCTTTGGGCGGCGCTGCAGGACCGGGAAACGCTCTACGCGAAGGACCACAACGACCTCACCGACGAGGACGGGATGCGCCTCGGCGAGCTCGAAGGCATCGTTGGCGAGGAGGGGGGCTACACCGCCGAGAGCGACGCCGCTGTGCTGCTCGATGGCCTGGATATCGGCGAAAAGCTGCACGCGCGGAAGATGGGCGAACTGCAGGGCGGCCAGAAGGTGCGCGTTCTACTGGCGCAGGCGCTGTTCGGCAGTCCCAGCGCGCTGCTGCTCGATGAGCCCACCAACCATCTCGATCTCGAATCGGTGCACTGGCTTCAGAATTACCTCTTGAAGTACGAGGGCTGTCTCATCGTCATCTCGCACGACCGGCACTTCCTGAACGAGGTATGCACCCACACCGCCGACATCGATTACGAGACCGTCATCACTTATACCGGCGGCTACGATGATATGGTGCTTGCGAAGACGCGGATTCGAGCCAGCGTGGAGGCCGGAAATGCGCAGCGCGAAAAGAAAATCGCGCAACTGAACGAGTTCATCGCCCGCTTTTCCGCCGGAACCCGCTCCTCCCAGGTCACCTCGCGCAAGAAAGAAGTCGAGCGGTTGCAGACGTCGGAACTGGCGAAGTCGAACATCCAGCGGCCGTTCATCCGCTTTAGCGTCGAGCGCCCTTCCGGCCGTCATCCGCTAGAGGTGAAAGGCCTGTCGAAATCCTACGACGGCGTTCCGGTGCTCGACAAGTTCACCGCAAGCATGAGCCGCGGCGAGAAGATTGCCTTGATCGGCCGCAATGGCGCGGGAAAAACGACATTGCTGCGTTCGCTAGTTCGAACGGCGCCGGGACCGGTCGAGGAATCGGAGCGCGCCTTCGCCATCGATGCCGGCAGCGTCACTTGGGGGCACGAGGTCTCGGTGGGCTACTTCTCGCAGGATCATCGCCAGTCCATTGGCGCCGGTGTTACGCTGATCGACTGGCTGCATCAGTTCGACCCGATGGCGTCGCAGGCGGAATTGCGCGCCGTGCTCGGGCAGATGCTCTTCAGCGGCGACGATGCGTTAAAACGAACCGAAGCCTTGTCCGGCGGCGAAGCGGCGCGTCTGACCTTTTGCCGCCTCATGCTGGAGAAACCCAACTTTCTCGCGCTGGATGAGCCCACCAACCACCTGGACCTCGAGTCCATCAACGCATTGAACATCGCGCTGCAGCGTTACGAAGGCACGGTGCTGCTGGTCACGCACGATCACGACGTCATAGACGAAGTGGCGTCCCGTATTTGGAGCTTCGATTCCGGTCGCATCGAGGACTTCCACGGTCCTTACGAGGACTTCCTCGCAGCTGCGAAACAGGTCGCGTAAGGCCGCCCCAGCGATCTCCCCAAGTCAGTGGCGTTAGAAGCGCTTGACATACGAACGTATTCGTAGTAATGTTTTCGTATTCATGACGGAAACGCCCAGACCTACCGACGCCGAACTCGAAATTCTGACCGTGCTTTGGAGCCGCGGACCGGCGACTGTCCGCGATGTGCACGAGATCATCATCAAGCGCCGTCCGGCGCAGTACACCACCGTGCTCAAGATCATGCAGATCATGGCGGAGAAGGGCCTGGTGCGGCGCAATGAGACGCAGCGCGCGCACGTTTACGAGGCCACCAAGCCGCGCGAGTGGACGCAGCGGCAACTGGCGGGCGACCTGTTGCAGCGGGCGTTCAACGGCTCGGCGCGCAGCTTGATGATGGGCGCGCTCTCGGCGCGTAAGGTCTCCAAGCAGGATCTCGCCGAGTTGCGCCAATTGCTGGACGAACACGAAAAGGGGACGCGATGATTCTGCCGCTGGCAGCCGGCCTGGCTGTGCTGTTTGGCGCCGCGGCGCCGGATCAATCGCGGCCGATCGGCTTTGAAGCAGCGTCTCTCAAAGCCGCCAAACCGGGCGCCCGGCAAAGCAGACCGCAGATCCAGGGTGGGCCGGGCACCAGCGATCCGGGCCGCATCCGTTATTTCGGCATCAGCCTGCGCCACTTGATTCTGCTTGCGTATCATGTGCGCGACTTCCAGCTTTCGGCGTCCGACGCAAAAGGGCTCGACGCCAAAACATATGAGCTGGTCGCGGGATTACCCCCGGGGACGACGCAGGCTCAACTCGGCTTGATGCTGCAGAATCTGCTGACCGAACGTTTCCACTTGGCCGTGCACCGTGAGCAAAGAGTGATGCCGGGTTACAGCTTGACGGTGGCCAAGAACGGACCCAAGCTGAAGCCGTCGTCCGAGGCGCCGCCCTCGAACGATGCGCCGGCTTTCGATCCTCTGCCGCCGGCGCCGCCGAATGAATTGGAAGTGCACGCGGACGGTTACCCGAATGTTCCGCCGCGCGAGGGTTCATGGCTGGTGGCTCTGCGCAGCGGGTACGCGCGCACGCGCCAGCTTAATGCGTCGATGGCGGATCTGGCGGGGATTCTCTCCAACCAATTGGAACGGCCGGTGACGGACGCCACGAGGCTCAAAGGCAGATACGAATTCACGCTTTCGTGGATGGCCGGCGTTCCGGCGGCTTCAGCGAGCGCGGCGGAACCGGGCCCCGATGTTTTTGCAGCCCTACGGCAACAACTCGGCTTGCAGTTGGAGGCGGACAAGGCGGCGGTAGAAGTGCTGGTGATCGATCGTTTCGACAAGGACCCTACGGAAAACTAGAAAGGCAACGCAATGACGGCACTTGAACTCTGGACGCAAACGGCGCTCGCCAAGGCGCTGGGCTGGACGCTGCTGCATTCCTTATGGGAAGGCGCGGTAGCGGGCCTGTTGCTGGTGGTGGCCCTCTCGATACTACGCTCCGCGCGGGCCCGGTACGCCGCGGCTTGCCTGGCATTGATGGGGACGCTGGCAGGATTCTTCGTGACGCTGGCGCGGCTATGGCCGGCGGCCGGAATCGGGCGCGCAGTGCGGCCGCTAGCGCTAGCTCACGCTCCGCAGGACGCGCTGGCATTTTTTGACGATCAATGGAGTCATGCGTTCCGCGCCTCCGATCTGCTGCCGTGGCTCGCGCCCTTCTGGATCGTGGGCGTGCTGGCGTTCCACTTGCGCACGCTGGCCGGATGGGCGGCGGCGCGGCGCCTGCGCACCTCCGGCGTTTGTATCGCCGCCGGCGAATGGACCGCACGCCTGGAGCGATTGACGGCGCGGCTGAGCGTGTCGCGTCCGGTGACGCTGCTCGAATCGTCACTGGCGGATGCGCCATTGGTGATCGGCTATCTGAAGCCGGTGATTCTGATGCCCGTGGGCTTGCTGGCGGGGTTGCCAGCGGCGCAGGTGGAAGCGATTCTGGCGCACGAACTGGCGCACATCCGCCGCCAGGATTATGTGGTGAATTTGCTGCAGACGATGGTGGAAGGCTTGTTGTTTTATCACCCCGCGGTGTGGTGGATGTCGCACGTCATCCGCACGGAACGCGAGAACTGCTGCGACGATCTCGCCGTGGCGGTAAGCGGCGATGCGCGCGGGTACGCCGCGGCGCTGGCCGCATTGGAACAGAATCGCTGGACGGCGCGGGAACTCGCGCTGGCTGCAACAGGAGGAAGCCTTGTGAAACGGATTCGCCGGTTACTACAGAAGCCCGAAGGCACGCGCGCCGGATTGGCGCCCGTGGTATCGACCGTTGTATTGATGGCCGTCACCGCGGCTGCGCTGGCCGCGTGGCAGACCACGCCTCCACAGGAAGCAAAACCCGCGGAAGCGAAACCGGTGACGCTCGTGACGGCCGACACCACGGACAATCGCATTCTTTCATGGGTGACGCCGCAAACCACGGCGCAGGATAACGTCCGGCGGCCAACGAGATTGGCTCTTGCTATCCCGGTGGCCACGCAGCAACAGGCGACGGCGCCACAGCAGGGCGACCCGACTACACCCTACAAAAAGTGGCTCACCCAGGACGTGGCTTACATCATTACGGATCAAGAGCGGGCCGCGTTCAAGGCGCTCGAAACAGACACCGACCGCGAAGCCTTTATCGATCAGTTCTGGAAGCGGCGCGACCCAACTCCTAACACCGAAGAAAACGAGTTCAAGCAAGAACACTACCGGCGCGTCGCGTATGCGAACGAGCATTTCGCATCGTACGTTGCGGGCTGGAAGACCGATCGTGGCCGCATCTACATCACATACGGGCCGCCGGATGAGATCGAGGATCATTCGGCGGGCGGCGTCTACCAGAAACCGCCGGAAGAAGGCGGGGGGACTACGACGACAGTGCCCTTCCAGCAGTGGCGCTACCGTTATATCGACGGCGTCGGCAGCAACGTCATCGTCGAGTTTGTCGATCCATTGCGTACGAACGAATTCCGCATGACGATGGACCCGGCTGAGAAAGACGCGGTGCGCAACCCGCAGATGAGCTTCGTGTCTACCGGCGGCGATCCTCAGGTCACCGTGCAGGTAAGCGCGGGCGGAAGAACGAAAGCTATGGTTGAGAGCGCGGCTGCCACCGGGCAGTGGGATTTGACTTTCGAAGTTAAATACGGCGCGCAGACCGTGGCCAATGCGAGAGACAACCTCAAGCTGGCGAACCCCACACACCGCTTGCACTATGACTGCACGTTTCAGCTGCAGCCTGGCGCCTACACGATGAACGTCGTGATTCGCGATCCATCAGGCGCGTCGCAGACCAGATCGGTGAACTTTTACGTAAACTAACCGGCGCAACTTTACATTCGTAGGCGGGTTCCAATTTTTTAAGCAACGTTTTCGGCGCTATCCTGGTCATTTCAGGCAGCAGCCGTAGGGAGGAACCCGCCATGGATGAAGAAAAGCTTTGCCATTGCCCTGGCCCGCGCTATCCCACCGCATTCGGCCGCCGCAGCTTCATTCAAGTCGGACTCTTGGGCGGCATGGGACTCACTCTGCCCGAGTTGTTCCGCGCCAGGGCCGCCGGCGGCGACGTAAGGCTGGCCAACGGCGGCGTGACTCGGCCCGAAGGCAAAGCGAAAAGTATTATTCAGATCATTCTGCCCGGCGGCCTGGCGGCGCAGGAATCGTGGGACCCGAAGCCGGAAGCGCCCATTGAGTATCGTGGGCCGCTGGGAGTGGTAAAAACCAAAATCCCGGGAATCGTCTTCAGCGAGAATCTTTCGCGTACGGCGGAGATCGCGGACAAGATCACGGTGGTGCGTTCCATCACCGGGCATATTCCCGACCATGCCCAGGCGACTTATCAAATGTTCACGGGCTATCTGCCCACGCCGGCGATTCAGCATCCGAGCATCGGCGCGGTAATGTCGGAAGAGTTTGGACCGCGGAAGAATCTGCCGGCTTATGTGGCTGTGCCCAACGTTCCGCTGCAAGGCGGCACGGGATATCTCAGCTCGAAATTCGGCGCCTTTGAACTGGGCGCCGATCCCGGGCAGAAGAATTTTCAGGTACGCGATATCTCATTGCCGAAAGGTATGAGCGAAGAGCGCTTCGACCGGCGCCGCACGGCGCGGGAAGCATTGGAAGATCATTTCCGGCAGATCGAGGGCAATCCCGCCGAACTAGATGCCATGGGCGAGTTCTATCAGCAAGCGTATAAGCTGATCAGTTCTCCCGAAGCGCGCAAGGCGTTTTCGCTCGATGACGAACCGGAAGCGATGACCAAGCTGTACGGCGAGTACAAGAGCCCGCGCGGCGGACGCGTCATCGGCGTGGGACGCCAACTCATGCTGGCGCGGCGGCTGGTGGAAGCAGGCGTACGTCTGGTTACGGTAATGTATGGCGGCACCGACGGCTGGGACAATCACCAACGCGTCAAAGAAGCCGTATCGAACGGCATGCCGGCTTTCGACCACGCGTTTGCCGGACTGATTGCGGATCTCGATCAGCGCGGCTTGCTCGATTCCACGCTGGTGATGGTGACTTCGGAATTCGGGCGCACGCCGAAGATCAACGAGAGCGCGGGCCGCGACCACTGGGCGCGCGTTTATTCGATGGCGATTGCGGGCGGGGGCATCACACGCGGACAGATTTACGGCGCGTCGACGGCGACCTCGAGCGAACCCGACCGCGACGCCGTGAGCATCGAAGATTTCCTGGCGACCGTGTATCACCAGGCGGGAATCGATTCGCATGACCGGCTGCTTGCGCCGGGCGGACGCCCCATCGACATCGTGCGCGACGGAAACGTGGTGCAGGGCCTGATCGGTTAGGCCATGCGCCGGCTTCTGCTGCTTGCCGCGATGACGGCCGCAACGCTTGCGGCGGACACGCAATACATGGTGGATTACCTGCTGCCGCGCGGCGGCGCGCGCGGGTCGAGCGTGACCGTGGAGTTTCACGGGCGGTCGCTCGAGAATCCGAAAGAGATTCTGTTTTACGGCGCGGGCATCGAGGCGTCGAGTTTTGCGCCTTACGGACAGCCCGGAACCGGTTTCAAGGTGAAGTTTCAGATCGCGGCCGATTGCGCGCTGGGCGAGCACGTGTTGCGCGTGCGCACGGCGACCTCGCTGAGCGACGCGGTGACGTTCTGGGTGGGGCCGTATCCGCAGATTCCGGAAGCCGAAACCAAAATCGGCGAGAACGATTCTATGGCCAAGGCGCAGACCATCGCCATGAATACGACTGTCGAAGGCCAGATTCTGCCTGGCCCGGATATGGACCGCGACTACTATCGCGTCCACGCGCGGCAGGGTCAACGCATCTCGGTGGAAGTGGAAGCGGCGCGTCTGGGCACGCTGCATTTCGGCGGCGAGAACGATCTGATGGTGCGCATTCTCGACGCGAACGACAAGGAACTAGCGCGTGACGACGATAGCGCGCTTTACGTGCAGGATCCGGTGGTTTCGATTCTCGCGCCGACGGACGGCGACTACTTCGTTGTCATCCAGCAGCAGATCTTTTATCCGCCGCGGCAGGCGTGGTATCGGGTCCATATCGGCGATTTCTCGCGGCCTACGGCAATTTTCCCGTCGGGCGGGCAGGCTGGCGGCACGATCGACGCGCGCATTCTCGGAGACGCGGGGGGCGAACGCACGGAATCGATCGCACTGCCGAAGTCGCCGGGGAACTTCGATTACTTCACACACGGCGACGGCATCACACCGCCGCCTTCGGCCAATGTATTGCGCGTTTCGCCATACGCCAACGTGATCGCGGCGCCCGGTGACGATCCGACGCCTGTGCCTGCCATTCCGGCGGCGCTAAACGGAATTCTCGCGAAGCCCGGACAGATCGATTCGTTCCGGTTTGCGGCCAAGAAGGGGCAGCGGCTGCATTTCCGCGTGTTCGCGCGCGCGTTGGGGGCGCCGGTGGACGCCAGAATCTGGCTGCATGCGGCGAACAACGAGCGGCATCAAATGGAAGTGGACGATTCGCACCTGCCGGACCTGGGCTATCCTTCGTCGCGCGGTTCCTGGTACATCAAAGACCAGCAGGATCCTGTGGCGGTGTTCCCCATTCCTTCAGACGGCGATTACGTGCTCGCGATTACGGATTCGGAAGGCGGAGCGGGGTCGGATCATGTCTACCGGATCGAAGTGGAAACCGTGCGCGATGCCATTTACACGCACGTCACCGCGCCCGATGGATACCAGATGCCGCGCTTGAGCGGATTCATCGTGCCGCAGGGCGGGCGCTGGACGCTCGACGTGCAACTGGCGCAAGGCATGGGCAATAGCTACAAGGGCGAAATCGAA
This sequence comes from Bryobacterales bacterium, assembly GCA_963743705.1. Classification (GTDB taxonomy): domain Bacteria; phylum Acidobacteriota; class Terriglobia; order Bryobacterales; family Bryobacteraceae; genus PALSA-243. The sequence continues at coordinate 121,026 of CAVUQS010000014.1, forward strand.
CTGGAAGCCAATGGGCTGCCGCGCGGCGTTACGATGATCGCGCCGCGGTTCGGCAAAGGCATGAATCGCATGCCGGTGCAGTTCGTGGCCGCGCCGGACGCGGAGCAAGGGTCGGCATGGATCGAATTGCTGGCGCGGCCCGTGGATAAATCGGCGAAGCTCGATAGCGGCTCGCGCGTGGGCTTCGCGCTCACCAATCGCTCGGGCGAGTTGCCGTGGCACTTTGTGTGGCTCGACAAGTTCGCACTGGCGGTGACCGAGCCGGCGCCGTTCGAGGTCGAACTGGAGACGCCCGCGATTCCGCTGGTGCAGGGCGGCGATCTGATGCTCAAGGCAAAAGTGATTCGCCACGGGGATTTCAAAGGGCCGGTGGAGATTGTCACGGACTGGCTGCCACCCGGCGTTTCGAAAGGACCGGTGCTGACGATTCCGGCGGATAAAGACGAAGGCTCGTTCCAAATTCAGGCCAACGATAAGGCCGGCAGAGGAACGTTTCAAATCGCGCTGAGCGCGTCGACGACGGGCGGCGATGCGTATAGCGGCGTGGGCCGCGTGCGCGCGTCGTCGAAGTTCACTGCGCTGAAAGTGATGGAGCCGTACCTGTCGCTCGATATGCAGCACGGGTCGGTGGAACAAGGCAAACCGGCGCAGATCACGGCGAATATTCACCAGAATCAGCCGTTCGATGGCAAGGCGATCGCGCATCTACAGCAGCTTCCGAAGGGCGTGAAGATGCTTGACCCGGCGCCGGAGATTACTTCGAAAGATACGCAGGTGACTTTCCGCATCGCGGCTGACAAAGACGCGCTGGCGGGCCTCTACAAGGGCATCGCGTGCGAATTGACGTTCACAGAAGCGGGAGAAACGTTCAAGCAGAAGAGCGGGTCCGGAGTTCTGCGCGTGGATGAAGCGCGCGTGGCGGAGGCGGCGAAATGAGACGCCTTCTGGCGCTGGCCGCGCTGACGGCGCCGCTGTTCGGCGCGGGCCATGACAAACCGGCAGCCGCGAAGAAGCCTACGGTGATCGGGCCGCCGCGTCCGCTGAGTTTCCGGTTGGATGTGATGCCGGTGTTCTTCCGCGCGGGCTGCAACAGCGGCGGATGCCACGGCGCCGCCTCGGGCAAAGACGGATTCCATCTGTCGCTTTTCGGTTACGACCCGGCGGGCGATTATTACCGGCTGACGCAGCAGATCCCCGGGCGGCGCATCGATTTCGCAGAGCCGCAGCAGAGCCTGGTGCTGCTCAAGGCGACGGGCATGGTTCCGCACAGCGGCGGCCGGCGCTTCAAAGCGGATAGCGAATACTACAGCACGTTGCTGCATTGGGTCGAAGCGGGCGCGCCGGACGATTCGGCGAATGTTCCGCAGATCAGCAGCATTTCCCTGGTGCCAGACAAGGTCGTCTTCACGGGCAAAGAGAAGAACAAGCCGCTGGAGGTGGTGGCGAAGTATTCCGATGGGGCGTCACGCGTTGTGAACAACCTCGCGCTCTATCTGACCAACAACAAAACCACCGCCGACATCGACGACAAGGGTCTGGTGACGCCGGGCAAGCGCGGAGATACGTTCGTCTTCGCGCGTTTCGCGAAGTTCACCACCGGCGCAGAGATCATTGTGTTGCCGCCGGGCAAGTTCAAGTGGCCGAAAGAGGCTGAGTACAACTACATCGATACGCTGGTGGACGACAAGCTGAAGAACCTGCGCATTCTGCCCAGCGCAGTGGCGAGCGATGAAGTTTTCCTGCGGCGCGCGTATCTCGATTTGATCGGTCTGCCGCCGAAGCCGGAAGAGTATTTCGAGTTTCTGAAAGACCGTTCGCCCGACAAGCGCGCGCGGCTGGTGGATGAACTGTTGGATCGCCCGGAATACGCGGATCTTTGGGCCGCGAAATGGGCGGAAACGCTGATGGTGCGCAGCGACAACAACAGCGCTTTCGGCACCGATCGCAAAGCAGCCTACGAATACTACGAATGGATTCACGATCAGATCAAGCGCAACGCGCCGCTGGATCAATTCGTGCGCACGCAGGTGGCGGGCACCGGCAGTAATCTTACTAATCCGGCAGTGAACCTTTACACGATGCTGCCGCAGGGGCAGTACGACGCGAAGGCCGTGGCGCAGGATGTGGCGCAGGTCTTCACCGGCATGCGCGTGCAATGCGCACAGTGCCACAACCATCCGTTCGACCGCTGGACGCAGGACGATTACTACGGCTTCGTCAGCTTCTTCACCGGGGTCAAGCGCAAGGTGGCTTCTGAGGAGCGCGAATTCTTCATCTACGACGATCCGAATGCGCCGCTGGCCAAGCATCTGCTCGACGGGCGTCCGGTTCCGGCGAAGTTCCTAGGCGGCGATGTGCCGGAGGCGAAAGGCAAAGATCCGCGCGCCGCGCTGGCCGATTGGCTCACGTCGAAGGACAACGCATGGTTCCGCGAAAACCTGGCGAATCGAATTTGGGCACAATTCTTCGGGCGGGGGATCGTGGATCCGGTGGACGACGTTCGCATCAGCAATCCGCCGAGCAACCGGGAGCTGTTGCAAGCGCTGGGGCAGAAGCTGGCGGGCTACAATTTCGATGCCAAGAAGCTGATTCGCGATATTTGCAAGTCGCGCACGTACCAGCTTTCGGAAATTCCGAACGAAACGAATAAAGACGATAACGACCAGTTTTCGCGCGCGCATTTGCGGCGGTTGCGCGCGGACGTGCTGCTGGATGCGATCGCGCAGGTGACAACCACCCCTTCCACTTTTGGCCAGACGCCGGCGGGGTTGCGCGCAGTGCAACTGGACGAAGGCAACCGCATCGCCAACAATTATTTCCTGAAGACCTTCGGGCTCTGCTCGCGCGAATCGGTGAGCGTTTCGGAGACGCGGATGGAGCCGACGCTCGCGCAGGCGCTGCATCTGATTAATGGCGACACGGTGGAGAGCAAGCTGAACCGCAGCGCGGTAATTTCGGGGATGATCGCGGCCAAGAAATCGCCGGGCGATATCTTGGATGAGTTATTCGTGCGCGCGGTGTCGCGAAAGCCATCGGAAGCCGAGAAGAGGAAACTGATGCCGCTGGTGGCGGGCAACGACAGGAAGAGCTACGACGATGTCTTGTGGGCGTTGTTGAATTCCACGGAGTTCGAGTTTAATCACTAAGTCAAGAACCAATTAGCCACAGATAAACACAGATGAACACAGATAAAACACAAAAGCCGGTTCTTGGTCTTATCTGTGTTTATCTGTGTTCATCTGTGGCCATTTCTCTTCTTTCTCCCGCTTTACACGCTCAGGCCGCCCATAACACCAACTACGACGACGACGTCCGACCAATCTTTCAGCGGCGATGTTTCGGTTGCCACAATGCCAGCGAAATGCGCGCGGGATTGAGCCTGGAGTCGTACGGCGGCGTGATGAAGGGCGGCGGATCGGGCGATATTGTGGTCGCGGGGCGGCCCGGCGCGAGCTTGCTCTTTAAAGCCATCTCGCATGAATCCGGCGCGCCGCAGATGCCTCTGGGGCAAGCTAAACTGCCGGATACGGAGATCGCGGTGATCGGCGATTGGATCCGGCTCGGCTTACCTGAAACGGCAACCAGCGCGCCGAAGGGACCTGTCGGCCCGAACCCACTGGCCTTCACGCCCTCAACCCTGAACAAGCCGGCGAGTCCCGCGATGCCGGAATCGCTGGCGCCGCTCGATCTACCGGAGGCGGCGCGCGCCAACCCGGTGACGGCTTTGGCGGCGAGTCCATGGGCGCCGTTGTTGGCGGCTTCCGGACACGAGCGCATCTACCTTTACGACCTGAGCAAGCGCACGCTGACCGGAGAACTTCCGTTCCCGGAAGGCATCCCTTATTGTCTCCGCTTCAGCCGCGATGGCGCGACGCTGCTGGCTGCGGGAGGCAAGGGCGTGCAATCGGGCAAGGTGATCGTGTTCGACGTGCGCTCGGGCAGGCGGATCGCGGCAATCGGCAACGAGCTAGATGTCGTTCTGGCGGCGGACATCAGCGCGGATGGCAAACTGGTGGCGCTCGGCGGCCCGGGCAAGCTGGTGAAGGTCTATTCCGTTGCCGATGGCAAGGAACTTTACCAGATCAAGAAACATACGGATTGGATTACGGCGATCGAGTTCAGTCCCGACAGCAAGACGCTGGCCACGGGCGACCGAAGCGGCGGCATTCTGCTCTGGGACAGCGCACGCGGAGGCAACGCCGGCGCACTGAGTGAGCACAAAGACTCGATCACGGCGTTAAGCTGGCGGTCGGATGGAAAGCTGCTGGCATCCGCGAGCGAAGACGGCCAGATGATCGTGTGGAATGTCGCCGATGGATTTCCGATATCGACGATTTCCAAGGGACATACGCCGAAAGCCGCGCCCAACACGTACGGTGTGATTCCCGGTGGCGTGTTGAGCGTGCAGTTCACGGCTGACGGACGGCTGGTGAGCGTGGGACGCGACTCCACGATCCGAATCTGGACCGCCGACGGCAAGGCCGCGGGCGCGAGTCCAAAGTGCGAGGCGCTGCTGACGAAGGTGGCGGCATCGTTCGACGGCAAGCTGGTGGTGGCTGGAGATTTTCGTGGGAAGCTGCGGGTTTGGGACGGGAAACAGCTTTCGCTGTTGCCTGTAGCGGGTCGGAGGGCGGAGTAGGCGGGCGTATAATAGCGGACGTGGAGAAAGTGGCTCGCGTTTTCGCCAGTTTCGAAGAGGCCGACGAGGCTGATGCGCGTGAAGACGCCGCGATGAGTGCGCAAGACCGTATTCGCATAGTCGTCGATCTCCGCGACCGCCGCCACCCCGATGCCGCTGAACAAGGACTTGCGCGAGTTTCTCGCGTTGTTGAACTCGAACGGGGTTGAGTACCTCGTTGTTGGCGCTTTCGCCGTCGCCTTTCACGGCTTTCCTCGATATACAGCGGATCTCGATCTGCTCGTGCGATCGTCACCCGAGAACGCGGCACGAGTAATTCAGGCGCTGCGAGATTTCGGATTTGGCAGCTTGGGCATCCAAACGTCGGATCTGGAATCTCCCCGCAAAATAGTGCAACTGGGTGTGAAGCCGAACCGGATCGACCTGATCACATCCATCTCCGGCGTGACTTTTGAAGAAGCTTGGGCGGCCCGCCGCCACGGGGATTTAGAAGGCGTTCCAACTCACTTCATCGGCCCGGCAGAGCTGCTTCGCAACAAGGAGAGCACTGGACGGGCCAAAGATCTTGGCGATGCAGATGAGTTGCGGAAGAGGCTGAAGTAACTAATCCGAGTTAGTTTGCGCGCGCGCGGCTTCTGACGCCAGCTCATCGCAGCGGTTGTTATCGGAGTGCGAGGCGTGGCCTTTGGTCCAGGTCCATTCGGTTTTATGGCGCGCGACTTGTTCGTCCAGATCTTTCCACAAATCCTGATTCACTACGGGCTTTTTCGCGGCGGTCATCCAGCCTTTGCGTTTCCACCCGTGAATCCAGGTGGTGATGCCGTTCTTGAGATATTCGGAATCGGTCACCACTTCAACTTCACAGTCTTCTTTGAGCGAGCGCAAACCTTCGATGGCGGCGCGCAGCTCCATGCGGTTGTTGGTGGTGTGCGGCTCGCTGCCGAAGATTTCTTTTTTGCGATCGCCATAGCGCAAAATCGCAGCCCAACCGCCGGGACCAGGGTTGCCGAGACACGCGCCGTCTGTAATGAGTTGGATTTTTTTCACGAGGCCAGGGCGGGCTCGGGTTCAGCCTCAGTTTGGAAGAATTCGTCTACTAAATCGAGAATCGCCGCGGCTTCCTGCACCTTGTAAATGCCGGCGCGAAGCTGGGCTCCGTGGCGTACGCCGTGCGTAAAGTAAGTCGCGAACTGTTTCATCTTGCCGGTGGCGTCGCGTTCGCCGCGAGCGATCAGCATGGCGTAATACTGGCGCATCATGGCATAGCGATCCTGGTGCGTGGGCTCGTCATAGCAGCCCGTCGACAGGTATTGCTGAATCTGGCGGAAGATCCATGGATTCGAAGACGCCGCGCGGCCGATCATCACCGCATCGCATCCGGTTTCGCGCACCATGCGCAGCGCGTCCTCGGGCGTGACGATATCGCCATTGCCGATCACCGGAATCTTGACCGCGGCCTTCACTTCGGCGATGCGTGACCAATCGGCGCGGCCGCTATAGCCCTGCTCGCGCGTCCGCGGATGCAGCGCGACAGCCTGCAAGCCGCAATCTTCGGCGAGTTGAGCCATCTTCACGGCGACCAGATCTTCGTCGCTCCAACCGGCGCGGAATTTCATCGTGAAGGGGATCGAAATCGCCTGGCGCACCGATTTCAGAATCTCTTCGACCAACGGCAGATCGCGCAGCAGGCCCGAACCGCCATTGCACTTCACCACTTTGTTGACGGGGCAACCGAAATTAATGTCGAGGATGTCGAAGCCAAGGTCCTCGCAGACGCGCGCGGCATCCGCCATCACGGCCGGGTCGGCGCCGAAAAGTTGCGCGGAAATGGGATGCTCTTCGGGCTCGAACACGAGGTATTTGGTCAGCGTTTTGGTGGGCTTACGCGCCCCCAGCGAGGCGCTAACGCCGTGCGAGCTGGTGAATTCCGTCATGATGAGCCCGCACCCGCCGAGATTGCGGATGAAGCGGCGGAACACGGTATCGGTGACGCCCGCCATGGGCGCCAGGACGGTTGCCGGAGCAATGCGCAAAGGACCGATATCGAAACTGGCGGGGAAAAACTGCATGCGATGGAGCTACTTAATTTTAGCGCGTTAGAGGAGGCTACTTCGCACCGAACGCCTCTTCGAACTTCGCGACCTTCCCCAGCCGGCGGCGATGCCGCTCTGCGCCCGAGAACTTCGCGCCGATGTAGTCGCGTGCGAGATCCACGGCTAGATTGGGGCCGATCACGCGGGCGCCGAGGCAGAGCACGTTGACGTCGTCATCTTCCACGCACTGGCGCGCGGAGAAGCTGTCATGACACGTGGCGGCGCGAATGCCCTTGAACTTGTTCGCGGCCACGCACGCGCCGGCGCCGCTGCCGCAGATCAGCACGGCGCGCTCAGCGCTGCCATCGAGGACGGCGCGCGCCACGGCTTGCGCGTAGTCGGGATAATCGACGGGCGCGGTGGAATCTGTGCCGAGGTCGATGACCTCATGACCAAGTTTGCGGAGTTCGTCCATCACGGCCCCCTTCAAAGGGAACCCGGCATGATCGCAGGCGACGGCGGCTTTCATCGAGCCCATCATACCGTCGATTGCGCCGCGGTCCGCGGATTTGGTACAGGTCAAATGTGCGGTTGCTTGCCGGATTGGTATTCCTTTTGACTGCGTGCGCGCAGGAGCCTCAAGAACTCAGTCACTTCAGCCAGGTCGTAGGCGCCGAACGGGTCTATCGGGTTTACCTGCCGGCCCACTACGCGCAGTCGGAAAAGGAACGGTACCCGGCGATTTATTGGTTCCATGGATTCGAATCGTCCGATCTGCGCAACGCGCACAGCAAAGCATTCGCCGATTACGTCGCGGCGCATGAAGTGGTGATTGTAGATTTCGGTCCGGCGGAATCAACCGGGCAGTTTCCTCTCTACTTTCCCGAACTGATGGAACACATCGATCTCACGGTGCGCACGCTAACCGGCCGCGAGCATCGCGGGGTCAGCGGATACTCGATGGGCGGGTACATGGCGCATTGGACGGCCGCGAAATTTCCGGACTTGGTATCCAGCGCATCGGACGTGGACGGCGTCAACGAAGCTCCTCTCGGCCCAGCGGGATTCAATGTGGATGGCAACCTCAATGACCTGCGCTCCTCGTCGGACGGCGTTGCGACCTTGAACCACGCAGCGAACGTCACGGCGGCGCTCGATTTCCATATGAGGGCGTTCGCGGCGCCCCCGGCGTTTCCACACGTGTTCAGCCACGCCGATCCGTATCCGAATTTTTCGATTTGGGGATGGGAAGCGGCGTCAAACCAGCGGCAGCCGGGGTACACGCTGCTCGAAAATGTATCGGACAAGGGATTTCGTTCATCAGTGCGCGAATGGCTGCCGGGTGGCGCTCCGCTGCCGAACGTGAAGCTTTCCATAGAAACGCCGGCGCGCGTGTACACGCCGAATAGCACGCATCCCGTGACTTATATCCATCTGAGCGACGGAAAAATCCGCCGTTCGGTGCAGAAGGCCGATGTGGAGGGCCGGTTGAGTTTCGAGCTTGACGGCGACGATTACGAGGTGGGAATTTCCGCCGAGCCTTCGATCGCCATCTCAGGCTTCGAAGTGGCCGACGCCGCGTGGGCAGCGTCGGGGCAACCCGTGAAATTGAGCGTGAAGTTTTGGAACGTGGGCGCTGCACGATCGGCATCGCTGGCGATTCGATGGGAGAGCCCGGACACGCACGTGAAGTTCGAAAATCCGTCGGCGCGGCTGTTTGCACTGGGACCCGGCGAATCGGTGAACATGCCTATGGCATTTACGTTCGACGGCCCCACGCCTGCGAGCGTGCGCGTTATCGCGGCGGAAGGGAGCAACCGCATGGCGTTCGACGTGCCGGTCTTTGCGGCATCCGCGCCGGTGAAAGATTTTCTGATTGCCGATGGGCGGCAGCTCGAGGCGTTCCAACACGGCTCGCAAAAAGTGGAAGTCACGCTGGGCGAAGGCAACGGCGATGGCTACGCCGCGCCGGGCGAAAGCTTCGCGATTCTTGTGCCGGATGCTGATTCGTTCCGTGTGGCGGAGTTATTCACCAACGACCCTTGCGTGGATAACACCGTGCGCGATTCGGACCAATGGGGCGGCCTCACGAGCGTGAAGTATTCCGTGCCGCGCCTCCGCGCCGAATGCGAGCCGGGCCATCCGGTTCATATGCTGGCGCGCATTTTCGTTCCAAGCGCGGATGGCCCTGTGGCGAAGTACGCCGCCATCGAGTTTCCAGTCTGGTACAGGAACAAATAACTTGACACACTATGGCGTGAAACGATATAGTTGGTCGCGACGGAGAACAGCGATGCGAATCCTTCTGGCGGCTTGTTTGTGTTTGCTTCCCGCAGTTGCGATGGCGGCCGAATGCGGCGCCCACGGCGATCGCAGCACGATGCTGGCGACGGCGGCATGGCTGGCCCAGCACCTCAAAGATTCGAACCTGGTGATGCTGGCGGTGGGCGATCCGCAGCAATATGCGGCCGCGCACATTCCCGGCTCGGTTCTAGTGGAACTGCGCGATATCAGCACGCGCGGCGACCTGACTCTGCAGTTGCCGCCCATGGCGGATCTCGCGGAGGCATTCGCCAAGAAGGGCGTCAGCGACGATTCGCGCATCGTGGTCTACTCGCTGAAGGACGGGATCTCGCAAACGGCGCGCGTTTATCTCACGCTGGATGCAATGGGCCTCGGCCACCGCGCCTCCATTCTGGATGGCGGTTTGCCCGCGTGGCAGGCGGAACATCAGCCGGTTACCACCGACGTACCGGCGGTAAAGCAGGGCAAGATCATGCCCTGCGAACAGAGCGACGTCATCGCTTCGTTCGACTTCGTACGTACCCACCTGCGCCAAGCGGGCGTCGATTTGATCGATGCGCGCGACCCGCAATACTACAGCGGCGCATCGGCTTCGCGCAACCGCTCCGGCCACATACCGGGCGCGGCGAGCATTCCGTATACCTCGGTGGTGGACGATCAACTGAAACTGAAATCGGTGGAGGCTTTGCGGCAGCAATACGCCGCCGCGGGCGTCAAACAGGGCGACAAAGTAGTGGTCTACTGCCATATCGGGCAGCAGGCGAGTATGATCTATTTCGTTGCGCGATATCTTGGATATGATGCGCGGCTCTACGACGGCTCGTGGGAAGAATGGGCGAAGCACCCCGAATTACCCGTCGAGCCCTCCGACGCACATCACTAAGTTCGGGCCCGTTCTCAAGCGCGAATTTTACGGACGACCGACAGTCGATGTGGCCCGCGATCTTCTCGGCAAGATCCTAGTGCACGGCCCCACCGCGGGAATCATTGTCGAGACCGAAGCCTATCTCGGCGGCGACGATCTGGCGTCGCATACCGCGCGTGGCGTAACCAATCGCACGCGCGTCATCTTCGGGCCGCCGGGGCACGCGTACGTTTACTTCATCTACGGCATGTATGAATGCCTCAACTTTGTAGTTGGGCCGGAAGGTACGCCAGGCGCCGTGTTGATTCGCGCGCTCGAGCCCATTGCGGGGATCGAGATCATGCAGCAGCGGCGGCCACCGGCGCGGAAATTGGAAGATCTGGCATCCGGCCCGGGCAAGCTGACTCTCGCCATGGCAATTTCGCGGGCGCAGAACGGCGTGGACGTGACGCGCGGAAATCTCGTGACTCATGCTCCGAACGAACCGCGCAAGATAGACATCGCGACGTCGCTGCGCATTGGAATTACTAAATCCGCGGAGTTGCCCCTGCGGTTTTACATTCGCAGAAATCGCTTCGTCAGCGGCCCGCGTTACCATTGAGACCATGCCGGCCCGGGCCCCGCTGTTCTTCCTCGCAGTTTTCTCCTGTTTCGCGCAATCGGCCGGTTTTCAGTGGGTAGAAGGCGTAGGCGGCTCGTCGAGCGCGTCGGTAGCGGGCGTAGCCACCGATTCGCAAGGCAATGTGTACGTGGCGGGAAGCACGACGTCCGCGGATCTGGCGACGCACGGCGCAGCGCAGGCGCACCCCGGAGGTGGCGGCCTTTTCCGCATCGACGGGCCGGGAAGCAACTGGAGTAACTTGTACAATTCCGGCGCCAGCGCGATAAGTTGGCTGGCGGCTTCGGTACAGCATCCGCAGACGGTCTTTGCGGTGGGCCCGCAAGGGATATTTCGCACCACAGATGGCGCAACGTGGACCGTGCCGGTGAAAGGTCCGGTCTCTTCGGTGGCCGTCGATCCCACCAACGACGCACTGATCTACGCATTCGGGAACAGCACTTTCTTCATGAGCGAGGACTCCGGCGTCACCTGGCAAGGGGTTGCAAGCGGCCCACCGGGCATCGCGGGCCGGATCTGGGTGGACCCGAATCAGCCACAGGTGCTCTTCGTGGCTGAAAGCGGAAGTCTGCAGCGCAACGCCGCTCGCGGACACGTGGGATGGCAGGGGATCGCGACCTCCGCGGGGCCTCTCAGCATGGCCTTCGACCCCTTCACCAAAGGGACGATCTATGCAGCAACGCCAACAATTCTGCAAGTCAGCACAGACGACGGCCTAACATGGAGTTCGCTAGGACAATTGAACTCCAACTACCCAGCCCAATATGTTCTTGCGGATCCTCTCCATCAGGGAACGCTCTACGCCGGCTCCTATGGCGGCCTGTTTCGCAGCCTGGATAGCGGCGCGACCTGGACGCAAATCGGCTCAGATACGAACGTCGGGCCGTTGGCCGCCGACGCTGCAACGGGCGCCATCTACGCCGCGATAGGCGGCACGATTTTCAAGAGCACCGACGGATTCGCCACAAGATCGGTGATCGGCCCGCCGTCTCAGCAGACTGTGGCGCTGGCTGTGGCGGGATCGAGCGTTTACGCCGGGGTCGCGGCTACATCGGATGTTTTTGTCGCTAAGTTGGATGCGCAGGGTAACACGATTTACTCCACTTACTTCGGCGGTTCGGGGTCCGATGTAGCCCAGGGCATCGCGGTAGATTCGCTGGGCGCTGTCTATGTTACGGGGTCTACCTTTTCGATTGACTTCCCTGTAACTCCGGGCGCCTTCGCGAAAAGCGGCGCAACATTTCTCTTCAAGCTGAACCCAGACGGATCCACAGCCTATTCGACCTACTTCAGCGACGGGCGCTCGCAGCCGAACGCGATTGCCGTGGATTCGAGCGGCCACGCCTATCTCGCGGGCACATCGCAGGGCGGCCTGCCGGTGACCCCGGGCGCTTATCAGACGCAGTTTCAGGGCGTCTTTCCGATGGGATTCTTTCTGGCGCTGGGGCCGCCGCCGCCCACGAACGGGTTCATCACCAAGTTCGGCGCGGACGGTAAGTCGCTGATTTACTCCACCTACTTCGGCAATCAGAATGGAACGGCGAGCGCGCTTGCTCTCGCACCGGATGGAAGCGCGATCGCTGCCGGCGGATTCTCGCTTTACCGGATCGACGCTACGGGCGCGGCGCTGCTCGGCACGAAGACATTAGCCGGAAATGTTAGTTCCGTCGCGGCTGATAGTGCGGGCAATGTTTACGCCGCCGGCGGCTCCGGTTCGGCTCCGATTTCGGGAACGCCAGGAGCATTCCAGGCGGCGCCGGTGAATATTCCATCGCTTCCGGGCACGCAAGGAAATACGGGCGCGGGCGACGCGTTCGTCACCAAGCTGGATCTGCAGTTCAACGTCGCCGCTTCGACTCTGCTGGGCGGCGAAGCCCCCGATCAGGCCCAGGCCGTCGCGATCGCCCCCAACGGCAACGTGATCGTGGGCGGATCGACTTACTCCAAGGGATTCCCCACGCGCGGAGCGGCGCAGAGTTCGTTCTCGGCGCAGACGGCGTTTCTGGCGGAGCTTACGCCCGATCTTTCGGCGCTGCAATTCTCGACCTTCGCCGGCGATACGCGAACGTTCACCGTTTTCTCCGTGGCGCCGGCGCTCGATGGCGGCGCGATCTTCGGTGGAACGACGATCATTCCGCCGTTTCCAGACCCCTACAATCCAATCAAGCTGGCCGTACCGAACGCATCGCAGGCCTTCGTCGTACGTACCGCCGTCGCGGCGCAATCCGCGCCGCGCATCGATGCTGTCGTAAACGCCGCAAGCCATCTCGGCGTGGGACTCTCGCCGGGAGAAACATTTGCCGTTACCGGTGCGGGCTTTGACGCCGATACCGCGGTGCAGGTCAACGGCGCCGCGCTGCCGCTGATCAGCCGGTCATCCACAACGCTAATCACCGCCATCCCGCTCGATTTCGTTTCGCCCGCGGCGGCTACCGTCACCGTGCAAACCGGCGGCGCCACGGCATCGATTCTCACGCCGTTCGTGAACGCGTCGCCGGGCGTGTTTTCCGCCGATGGCAGCGGGCTGGGGCAAGGCTACATTCTCAATGCGGATGGCTCGTTGAATTCGCCGTCCAACCCGGCACTCGAAGGCGCGGAGATCACGCTTTTCGTGACGGGCGTGGGGCCGATGACGTTCAGTGGCCCTTACGCGGTCACCGCCGCGCCCGTGACCGTCGACATCGATGGATTCGGGGCGCCGGGCATCGCGGCGATCCTCGTACCCGTTGCGGGACTGCCCGGGAATGTCTACCAGATCTCGGTTTACGTGCCGCAACCGTCGCTCTACGCCAACCAAAATCCGAACCTGAAGGACTTTCATCTGCCGCCGCAGGTGGCGCTCACGTTCCTCGTAAACGGCGCCAAGAGTCAGGCCGGCGTGGCAATTTCCGTGACTCACTAGTCTTATTACTTTTTAATGTGCACGTCTACACAGTTGGAAACCCCGCAAATTTTATTTCGTCTAAACTGAAGTAACGCGTCTATGTGGCGGCCGGAGTGCGAGTAGCCGCCCCTTTTTCCTGTTACAGCTCGCGGGAGTGTGAGTACGGGCATGGCGCAAAACGGATCGAAGTTGCCTTCTTCGCGAATTAGCGGTCAGACAATTGTTGACGAGCTGATTCGTAACATGGAAACCGGATGCTTGGAGATGGCTTACAGCGTCCTGTTACCGTGTCTCTTCAGCGTCTATCTTCATCCTGATGATTTCGCGCGGCTTTCCAGCGTGCAGGATCTGATCAAGGAAGACGCGCAACGCGCCCTCAGCGCGCGCATGGCGGAATGGAACGCGGCCAGGCCGGTCAAGACGCCGTGGCGGCGCGGCGCGGCGCGCAAGGAATACCGCATCGCGACGAACAACTGGTGGATCGAGTTATTCCCCGATACGGAAGGTTCCGTGCCCCCGGGCGACGTCGAGATTCACTCCGAGTTGAACGACGCCGCGCAGCCGGGCTACCGCGGCGCGAAGACCACACTCATCGATCGCCAACCATCCGTACCCGCGGAAACCGTTTTGCGCGACCGGCGCAGCACGCGCCTGCAAGCCGGGAAAGTGTTCGCGGAAATCCGCTACAAAGACGACTCGGGTCAGCAAACCTATTTCGTGACGCAGAACGAGATCAGCATCGGGCGCGGCGGCGAAGACCTGTGGGTCGATCTGCCGCTCTATGCCAGCGACGAGGTTTCGCGTGAGCACGCCAAGCTGCGGCGCGATCCATCCAGTGGCGCGTTTGTCCTTTTGGACAGTAGCCGCAACGGCACCTGGCTCAACGGGCGGCGTATTTCGCACGGTGTGGAAGAGAAGCTGCCCGACCGCGCCGAGATCGGCATCGCGGAATCGGTAAAGCTGTCATTCGAGGCGCGCCGATGACCGAGTTATACAGGCTGCATGCGCCGTTTGCGATTGCTTTTTTGGCCTTTGTCACTTTGTTTGTGATTTCGCATGTCCGGCGATAGCGCATTCCGGTCCGCGGCGGCTACCGACACCGGACTGCTGCGCGATCGCAACGAAGATCGTTATTGGGTGGACGACGCGCGCGGCGTGTATCTGGTGGTGGATGGCATGGGCGGCCACGCGGCGGGCGAACTGGCGGCTCAGACCGCCGTGGAGGCGATCCGCGAAACCGTCACCACCCTGGAAGCGACGCCCGAGCAGCGCGTACGCACAGCCGTCGCGGAAGCGAACAATCGAATCTTCGAACTCGCCGACAGCAACAAGGATTTTCGCGGAATGGCATGCGTGCTTACGCTGGCGTTGGTGGAAGACGGTAATATCACCATCGGTCACGTCGGCGATTCGAGGATGTACCTGATCTGGAACGGCGCCATACGCAAAATCACATCCGATCATTCGCCCGTAGGACAAGATGAAGATTCCGGGGAATTAACGGAGGAAGAAGCCATGCGCCACCCCCGGCGCAACGAAGTGTTCCGGGATGTTGGGACGCAACGGCGCCGTGCCAGCGACGAAAGATTCATCGAGATCAAGCAGTGCCGCTTTCATAACGACGCCGCCATTTTGCTTTGCAGCGACGGGCTCACCGATCTGGTGAGTTCCTCGCGCGTGCGCGAAATTGTCGAAAGCTACGATGGCGACGCGGCGCGCGTGGCAAACGAATTGGTGGAGGCCGCCAACTGCGCCGATGGCAGCGACAACATCACCGCGGTATTTGTGGCCGGGCCGAAATTCCGCGGACGGACGGGAGCAACCCGCCCGCGCAGCGCGACGACGAGAGTGCGCGTGCTGGGCGGCATCTTCGGCGGACGCGTTGCGTTTCTAATCTACGGGCTGCTGCTCGGTATGTTGATTTGGGCCTTGTGGAAGGTGCGCGGATGACGGCTGCGCCCGCGCGGATCGGCCGCTATCAGATCGTGCGGCGGCTCGGCAACAGCATGACCGATGTCTATCTCGCGATCGACACGGTGGATCAGCGGAAGGCCGCCCTCAAGCTCGTAAAGTGCGGCGGCGATTCGGTCACGGAGCTGATCCTCGAGGCAGAACGGCGGGGCGCGGCGATTCAGCGCGAGATGCAATCGCTCGATCCGCGCGTGGTCGAAATATACGACTACGGCGATCTCGACGGCTACTTTTTCGTCGCGATGGAGTTTGTCGAAGGCCGCAATCTGGCGGAGGCGCTGGATGCCGAGCAGGCGCTCGACCCCAATCGCGCGGCCGTGATTGCGCTCGAAATCTGCGAGCAGCTCGCCAAGTTTCACTCGTGGCAGGCAACGGTGGTGCACGGCGACATCAAGCCATCGAATATCCATCTGGGGCACCACGATACGGTGCGGTTGCTCGATTTTGGGATCGCTAAAACGCTACGCGCCAACCGTAACGCCACCGCGCACAACTTCGGCAGCCCGGGTTATTGCTCGCCGGAACGCCTGTCGCGCATGGAAGTCGATCCCAAATCGGATCTGTGGGCCGTCGGCGCGACGCTCTACGAAATGCTCGCCGGCAAGCCGCCTTATCAGGCCGGTGACACGAACAAATTGGAAGCGCTGATCCGGTCGAGACGTCCGCCGCGCGCGTTGTCATCGAACGTGCCCAAACCGTTGCGGCTCATCGTGGCGAAGTCGCTGGCGCGGGACGAATCGCGGCGATATCAATCGGCGGCGGCATTTCTCGCAGACCTGCAGGCGTTTCTCTCCAACCGTCCCACGCTGGCGGAAATCGAGCGGCGCGGCTGGAACCCCCGCCCCACCGTAGAAGCGGCACGCGCCGCGATCCGGCGGGCAACGCACACCATCCGGCGTGCAGGCCGGCGCTGGAAGATGATCGGCGCGTTCGGATGGTTCACGGCCGGCATGGCGCTGTGGATTGCGGGCGCGTTCGCGTGGCAATCGTGGCAGACGCTGGAAGCCCACCACGCGCAGATCGAGGCGAAAAAGGCCGCGGCGGCGCGTGAAGCAGCCGCGCGAAAGCTGCCGCCGCCGATCGATTGGCCCGCGCGTTATGCCGCGGAAGGTGAAGAAATTCTGACGGCGTACTCCACCAGCTCCGACCCCGTATTGCGTGATTTCGATTGGCGCAAAGCCGAAATCCGCCTGCAAGACGCCGTGGATCAAGGCCACGCCGACGACCACACACTAGGCATGCTCGCGTTGGCGAAAGGCTATGCGACGCTCGAGACGCTGAGCGTCGTGCAGTTGACGGACGTGGAAGCCGCGCGGCGGCGCGTCGAGGCGAAACGCGATTTCGAAGAAGCCCGGACGCGCATGCCGCAGGACGCGGCGCCGCACCTGGCGCTGGCGCGGATCTTCGTCTACTCGATGCCCAATCTCGAGCATGCGGCGGCCGAATTTGTGGAGGCCGACACGCTGGGCGCGAAATTTGGACCGCGCGAGTTCGAAGAGCAAGCCGATGCCTGGCGCATTCGGGCACAGCAACTGGCGGTTTCGTCGCCGCGAGAAGCATGGAACGCGGCGGAGAAAGCTCGCGTCCTCTACCGTCAGATCGCCGGATTTGACAAAGCCGACCAGCACTACAAAGAGCTTGGTCGGATCCACGACCCGGTGATCCAGAAAACATCCGTAGGGAGGGCGCGGCGATGGCGGTAACGCGAAGCTGGACCGCGGCTGGAACCGCACCCGCGCTGCTGATGGTGAAAGGGCGCGACGTCGCGCCCAGGGGCCAATGGGTCTGGCTGATGGGCGCGTCGCTGTTCGTGGCAGCCGGGCTGGCGTCTGTTTTCGCGGCGAAATCGATCCAGATGGAAGGCGCGGAACGGCTGGTCAATCTGAACACCGTATCGAGCGTGGACCAACTCTTGCCGCTGCTCGAACCCTTTCCGAATCGCGAAGAACGCGCGCTGGTGGCGCAGAGGACGTTCGACTATCTGGAACGCGTGCGCCCGGTGCAAAACGTGGGCGCGCTCTCCGGATTGCGGGTGACGGCGGACGAGATCGCGAGCGACCCGCGCTGGGACGAGATGCGCAAGCGATTGCGCGCCCAGCCTTCGGCGCGGCGGTTTTCGCTGCTGCCGCTTGCGAAACTGAAGCCCCTGATCGCAGTGCGCTCGCCAGGCGAATTCCGGTTGCAATTCTTCGCATGGGCGGCGCTCTATTTCGCCAGCTTCTACCTGGTGGCATTCGTCTGGAAAATCGGGCGCTTCCGCGGTGACCGGTCGTTTCTTCCGGCGTTGCATCTGCTGAGCGGGATCGGATTCGCGCTGATGGCCAGCATGCGCGATCCGTTGCGCGACACGCTCGAGTTTCACAAGTTCGCGCTCGGCGTGCTTGCCGGATGCGTGATCCTGGCGCTTCCCGCCGTTCGCTTTTTCGATTACCAGCGCCTCTCGGATTGGTGCTACACGCCGCTGTTCGCGGCGCTGACGCTTTTCGGCCTGCTGATGAAATTCGGCCGTGGGCCGGGGGGCAACGACGCCAAAGTAAATCTGGGGCCGTTCCAGCCAGTGGAGCTGATCAAGATCCTGCTGGTGCTCTTTCTGGCCGGATACTTCACGCGTAACTGGGAACGGCTGCGCGACTTGCGGGAAAAACGCATGCTGCCGGTGTTTCTCCGCCGTTTTAGTTTGCCGCGACTGGAACACGTGATCCCCGTGCTGTGCGCGCTGGCATTGGCGCTCGGGATGTTCTTCAAGTTGAAAGACCTCGGCCCGGCGCTGGTGATGTTTTTCGTATTTCTTTCCATGTTCGCGGTGGCGCGCGGGCGTCCTGGTCTTGCGCTCGTGGGTCTGACGGTGATGGTGGCGTCGGTCGCGGTGGGCTATCGCCTGGGGCAGCCGCACACGGTGGTCGATCGCATCGATATGTGGCTCGAGCCGTGGGATAACAATGTTCACGGCGGCGATCAACTGGCGCACGGACTGTGGGCTCTCTCGACCGGCGGGCCGTTCGGCTCCGGGCCCGGTTGGGGCGACCCCTCGATGATTCCGGCAGGCAATACCGATCTTGTGCTGCCCGCCATCGGCGAAGAATGGGGCTTCGTGGGCGTGTGCTCCGTATTCTTGCTCTTCGCCTTTCTGGTGTCGCGCGCGTTGCGGGCCGCCGTGCGCTCGACGACTCATTACGGCTTCTTTCTTGGCCTCGGACTGGCGTGCCTGATCACGTACGAAATGATGCTGATCAGTTCCGGCGTACTCGGCGCCCTGCCGCTTTCGGGCGTCGTCTCACCATTTCTCAGCTCAGGAAACACGGCGATGCTCGCCAATTTTGCGATCTTCGCCTTGTTGGTTTCGATTTCCGCCGATCCGCGCGAAGAAGCTCCGTCAGAGTTGCTGCGGGCGCCCACGCGCTGGCTGAAGGCCGCGATGGCGTGCGCCGGCGTCTGTCTGGTGGCGATGGCGGCGCGATATCAGGTGTTGCACGACCAGGATTACATCGCGCGCGAAGCGCATACGTTCGAAGAGGACGGCGTGAAACGCCCGCTGCGCAATCCGCGGCTGAATTCGATCGCGCGTGAGATTCCGCGCGGCACGATTTACGATCGCAGCGGCCTGCCCGTCGCTACCAGCAGTTGGGCCGAGCTCGAAAAGCATCGCGCGGAATACCAGGCTCTCGGGATTTCGCTCGACCAATGCTGCTCCCGGTTCGATTCGCGCCACTATCCGTTCGGCCGCACGGCGATGCATGTGGTCGGCGATCTGCGCACCGGCGAGAATTTTCACGCGAGCAACGCGTCGCTGGTGGAGCACGATTCCAACGCCAAATTGCAAGGCTACCAATTCGCTGAACTGGCCCCGCTGGCGCGCTATCGCCATCAGCCCGGCAATCCCGATATCGCGCGTATTCTGGCGCGCGACCGCGATGTGCGCCTGACGCTCGATCTGCGGCTGCAAATGCGCGCGCAGCAAATTCTTGAAGATCATCTGCGCTCCACCCATAGCCAGAGCGGCGCCGTGGTGGTAATGGACGCCGCATCGGGCGATGTACTGGCGATGGTGAGCGCGCCGGCCCCCGACCCGCCTGGCTCGCGCAACGCCGCGCCGACGCCGGATGAGTTGCTCGACCGCGCACGCTATGGCCAATATCCGCCTGGCTCGACGTTCAAGCTGGTGACGGCCATTGCGGCGCTCAACCTGAATCCCGAATTGCGGCATCGCACATATTTCTGTCACACGCTGCCCGATGGGCGCGCAGGCAACACTATCCCGGGGTGGAATCGCGCCATCAAAGACGACGTCGGCGATCATGCGCACGGAACGCTGGACATGGAACGCGCCATTGCGGTTTCGTGCAACGCATATTTCGCGCAATTGGGCGTGCACGATGTCGGCTCGCAGGCGCTGGCCGATACCGCCGCAAAATTGGGCATCTCCACCGGCGATCCCGCTGCTCTGCGCCGCTCGCTGCCGTTTGCGGCTTATGGACAGGGCGAAGTGCTGGTGTCGCCGTTCAAGATGGCGCGCGTGGCGGCCACCATCGCGTCGGGCGGCCTGATGCCGCAGGGGCGATGGGTGACGGACGTCAGCAACACGCGCTCCGATGCGCCGGTGCTGGCGCTGGCGACCCCGCAAGCGGCGTTTCTCGCGGGCGCGATGCGGCGCGTGGTGACGGAAGGAACGGCCCGCGGCGCCATGGCCGGAGAAGCCATTGAGATCGCGGGCAAGACCGGAACCGCGCAGCTCGACCAAGGCCTGCCGCACGCCTGGTTCACCGGATTCGCGCCCTACAACGCGCCGCCCGACAAGCGGCTGGCGTTCGCGGTGTTGGTGGAGCACGGCGGTTATGGAGCGCGCGCGTCCGCGCCGGTGGCGCGTGAAGTGATGGACGCCGCGGCGCAATTGGGCCTGATTGATGGAGTGAAGCCCGATGGTGTTAAGCCCACTGGAGACAAGCGATGAATGTAGGCGATTTTTTTGAAAAGTGGGGCAAGACGCTGTTCGAAGCGCCGCTCGCGGCCGCGTCGAAGACCGATGAGCCTCCCGAACTGGCGGAGATCCGGCTGGCGGTGCTCGACCACATCCGCGAGAAGAGTTACCGCGCGGGCGGCAAGAAGGTATTTCCCTACGATCTTCTGCGCCTTGAAATGCGTGGCGTGGAAGAAAGCCAGGTCAACGTCTTCGCGGGCCGCTTCTTCCGCAAGTATCTCGAACAGGAAGTTTGCAACGCGCTGCGCGATGGCGGTTGCCGTTTCCCCGAGAACCTGCGAGTCGATGTGGAACCGGTCGCGGGCATGCCCAAGGCCGGTGAAGCCTGGCTGCGGGTGGAGACCGCGTCGCAGGAGCGTGCGGATTCGGGGCTGAAGCCGCTTGCGAAGTTGATCGTGCGCGAAGGCAACGCCAACGCCGCCGAGCTGCGCCTGGAAAAAGCGCGCACCAATATCGGCCGCGTAGTGGATGTCTATCGCTCCGAAGGACTGTTCCGGCGTAATGACCTCGCCTTCGAAGCCGACACCGAGGTCAACCGCTCGGTTTCACGCGAGCATGCGCACATCCGCGTGGACCGCGCCACGGGCGAGCACCGTCTGTTCAACGATCGCTGGTACGAGCGCGGCCCGAAGGCCGATTGCGCAACATGGATCATACGCGACGGCATGAGCCAGGAAGTGCATCGCACCGCGCGCGGCACGAAGCTCGAAGCGGGCGACGAGATCCACTTCGGTAAGGCTGTGGTGATGTTCGAAGTGGAGTGAGAGCGGATCTTACCCGACGCCGGTTCAGCTCCGAATGCGAATCAAGGTTCCCTCTGAAACGGCGAGACAACCCGTTAGCGAAGTGTTCGCGAGAACCTGAAGAGTGCGGAGAATCTGCGCGAGAATCGCGTCTTCAGTAGGCGGATGAATCTTTAACCGGATCACACCCGGCGTACCTCCCGGAGGAAACCGAAGCAGGTTGGCAAAGTCGGCGTCCAGCGTGATCAGGATTCTATCGTTCTCGATTGCGAACGCTCGCACATCCTCATCCGGCCGGCCGGAAAGACCCGCGTCAGCTACCGCAACAGCGTCGTGCCCGAGTTCTCGCAGCGTGACGGCGTGGCGCGGCGAGAGATTCTCGTCGAGTAAGCACTTCACGACGCCAGGACGATTTCGTTGCTCGCCAGACTGGCGGCGTATTGGAGCGCGGCAGTGATATGGTCTTTGGTGAGTTGCGGATAGGCCGAGAGGATTTGTTCCGCGGTCTCTCCGGCGCCGAGTTTTTCGAGCACAAGATACACTGGGATTCTTGTGCCTTTCAGGCAAGGCTTACCCATCATCACATCTGCACGAAT
The DNA here is from genome assembly GCA_963743705.1 of Bryobacterales bacterium. Classification (GTDB taxonomy): domain Bacteria; phylum Acidobacteriota; class Terriglobia; order Bryobacterales; family Bryobacteraceae; genus PALSA-243. The sequence goes on from CAVUQS010000014.1 coordinate 142,655, forward strand.
TTCGATGTGTTGTGGCAATTCCATACCTTCACTGTAGCAACCATTCGGAAATCGTTTACAACAACTCGAGGGGGGCCGACGCCTCCGCGGTGCAATGCTAAGATGAGTCGCCAGATTCATCATGCGGAAGCTCATCCCTGCCCTTCTATTTGCATCGGCGCTCTACGCGCAGACTGCGCCTAATCCTGCCGGAACTCCCGAACGCCACGAGTTCACGATTGCAAATTTCAAAACCGAAAGCGGCGTCACGCTGCCGGTGGCGCACATCGTCTACGGAACCTACGGGCATCTCAATGCGGCCAAGGACAACGCGGTGCTCATGCCGTCGCATTACATGGCGAATCTGCGCGGTTATGAGTGGCTGATCGGCGCGGAGCGCGCGCTCGACCCGTCGAAGCTGTTTCTGGTGACGACGGAACTCTTCGGCAATGGGCGGTCGTCGTCGCCCAGCAACACGCCTGAGCCGTTTCACGGGCCGCGATTTCCGGTGATGACGATTCGCGACAACGTAGAGGCCGTCCACCGGCTGCTCACCGAGGAACTGAAGATCACGCACCTGCGCGCGCTGATCGGCTTCTCCATGGGCGCGCAGCAGGCATTCCAGTGGGCGGTGAGCTATCCCGATTTCGCCGACCGCATCGTGGCAACGTCGGGCACGGCGAAGACGTATCCGCACGGCGTGGTGCGGCTCGAAGGACAGATCGCGGCGATCATGGCGGACCCAACGTTCCAGGGCGGCGATTACACCGCGCCGCCAGCCAAGGGTATCGAGGCGTTCGGCATGGTCTGGGCCGCGTGGCTCTATTCGCAGGAGTGGTGGCGCAAGGAACTGTGGCGCACTACCGCGCAGCCAGGAACCACGTTCGAACAGACGATGGATCGCTTCCGCAAGCGTTTCATTCCCGGCGCCGACGCAAACGATCTGATCCTGCAGATGCGCACCTGGGAAAAGCATGACGTCGGTGGCACGCCCGGCTTCGGCGGCGATACGGAAAAGGCGCTGCGTTCGATCAAGGTCCCGTTTCTCTATATGCCGTCGGAGACCGATCTCTATTTTCCGGTCGGCGACGCGCGCTACGAAGCGCCTTTCATTGCGCACGTCACGCTGATGCCGATTCCGTCGCTGTGGGGCCATACGGCGGGCGCGGCGAGCAATCCAGCGGACGCGAAGTTTCTCAACGAGAACATAGGGCGGTTCCTTTCGGGCGGCAAGTAGCCGTGGCGCCGCGCACGCACACGCCGCTCACCGCCAACCAGATTCGTGGTTTCTGGGCGGCGTGGGCCGGCTGGACGCTCGACGGCATGGACTCGTTCATCTATGCGCTGGTAATGGTTCCGGCGCTGCGCGACCTGCTGCCCCGCTCGGGCGTTGCGCCCACGACCGGCGCGGTCGGTTACTACGGCGGCTTGCTCTTCGCGGTGTTTCTGGTGGGTTGGGGCCTGGCGTTTCTTTGGGGCCCGGTGGGCGACCGCATCGGCCGGCTGCGAGCGCTCATGCTCAGCGTGGTCTGCTATTCGGTATTCACGTTTTGCGGCGCGCTGGCGCAGAATGTGTGGATGCTCGGAGCATTTCGCTTGCTGGCGGGCATCGGCATCGGCGGCGAGTGGGGATTAGGCGGAGTGTACGTCGCTGAGGCGTGGCCCGAGGACCGGCGCGCTCGCGGCGCAGGATACATGCACACGGGCTACTATTTCGGATTCTTCCTTGCGGCTGCGGCAAACTATGGCGTCGGCGCGCATTTCGGATGGCGCGCGATGTTTCTGATCGGAGGCTTGCCTGCGCTGCTGGTGGCATGGGTGCGGCATGGCGTGAAGGAACCGGAGCGCTGGCGCGAGAAACGCCGGCAGACGCCATTTCTGGAACCGCTGCGCGCCATTTTTTCGCGCGAATATCGCGGCCGCACAGCGCTCAATTCCATGTTTCTCTTCGTTTCGATTGCAGGGCTGTGGGCGGGCTCGGCCTATGTGCCGGCCTCGGTGACGCAACTCGCGACCGCCGCGGGACGCTCCGCGTTGCAAGCGGCGCAACTGGCATCGTGGGCGGGGATGCTGCTTTCTGTCGGCACCATCATCGGCTGCTTCGCGGCGGCGCCGCTGGCGGAGCGATTCGGCCGTCGCGCCGCGCTGGCGGTCTACTTCGCGCTCATGGCCGCATCGATTTCGCTCGGCTTCGGATACGCTTATTACCTGCGTGAGCACGCGCTGGGATGGTTTCTGGCGTGCCTCTTTGCGTTGGGAATCGGCGGCGCCAATTTCGCCATCTACACGCTATGGCTGCCGGAGCAATACCCCACCGGTTGCCGCGCCACGGCGTTCGCTTTCACGACATCGATTGGACGGTTCGCGGCTGCGGGCGTGACATTCCTGGTAGGCGCGGGCGTGGAGCACTTCCACAGTATCGGCATGCCCATCGCGCTCACGTCGATCGCGTTTATTATCGGACTGGCGCTGATTCCTTTCGGCGTCGAAACCAAGGGACAGCCGTTGCCATGAATCTGCTTGACCTGTTCGATCTTTCATTGGTGGGCCGCCGCGACGAAATCGCGCTGGAATTCGAGGGGCGCTCGTTTACGTTCGGCGAGATCGCCGAACGGTCCAGCCGCATGGCCGAAGCGCTGCGCCGGCGCGGCGTGGGCCTGGGCGACCGGCTTTGCGTGTATCTCGCCAACTGCGTCGAGATGATCGATTTGTACCTGGCGTGCCTGAAACTGGGCGCCATCTTCGTGCCGATCAACATTCTCTATCGCGAACGCGAGATCGGGCACATCGTGAGCGACGCCGAGCCGAATGCCGTCGTCACGCGAGGCGCCTTGGATGTCAGCGCGCCGGTGTGGCAGTTGGACGAACTGCCGGGCGACGCTCCGCCGCTCGAAGGGCGCATGGCGCTCGACGGCAGCGCTCCGGCCGCGCTGGTCTACACGTCTGGCACCACGGGCGTATCGAAGGGCGCGATTCTCACTCACAACAACTTCGCGTCCAACGCCATTAACTTGCTCACGTGCTGGCAATTCACGCCGGCGGACCGGCTATTGCTGGCGCTGCCGCTGTTTCATGTCCACGCCTTGGCCAACGGCCTGCACTGCTGGCTCATCGGCGGCTTTCGGGTGCGTCTGCTGGAGCGTTTCGAACGCGAGAAAGCCGCGGGCGAGTTTCTGGATTTCCAACCCACGGTCTTCTTCGGAGTGCCCACCATGTACGTGCGGCTGCTCGAAACGCCGCCCGAAACCGCGCGCAAGCCATCGGCCGCACGATTCGGCTTTTCGTTTCGGGGTCGGCGCCCCTGCCGGCTCAGGTACTCGACGATTTCCGCGCGCTCTTCGGCCACACCATCCTCGAACGCTACGGCATGACGGAGACGCTGATGAACATGAGCAATCCGTACGTGGGCGAGCGCCGTCCGGGCAGCGTGGGCTTGCCGCTGCCGGGCGTCGAGGCACAGGTGCGCGACGGCGAAATCTATCTACGCGGCCCCAATGTCTTCGCCGGTTACTGGCGGCGCGACCAGGCAACGCGCGATGCGTTTGTGGAGGGCTGGTTCCGAACAGGCGACATCGCTGAGCGCTCGGCGGATGGCTACTACACGCTGTGCGGGCGCAAGAGCGATCTCATCATCTCCGGCGGCTTCAATATCTATCCGCGCGAAATCGAGGAGTTTTTGATGGAACAGCCGGAAATCGCCGAGGCCGCCGTCGCGGGACGCGCCGATTCCGCGCGCGGCGAGGTTCCGGTGGCGTATGTCGTGTTGCGCGGAGAGGTAGACTCAACGGAACTGGAAGCCCGGTGCCGCGAAAAGCTGGCATCGTTCAAGACCCCGCGCGCCTTTCACGTGGTGGAAAAACTTCCGCGCAATGCGTTGGGCAAAGTGCAAAAGCATCTGTTGCCGTAGGGCAACCGCCGCGGCTGGCCTCTGCTACGATTGACGCAATGTCCGCGGGATTGCGCTTCGAGTGCCAACCGGGCTGCACGGCTTGCTGCACGCAGAAGGGGTACGTCTATCTGACGGCGGACGATGTCGATCGCGCGGCGGTCTTTCTCCACATGACGCCCGAAGCCTTCGAACAGAAGTACGTCTATCGCCGCAAACACCTGCGGCGGCTGCGCATCGCGCCCGAGACGCGATGTTATTTTCTGCAAGACGGCGGCTGCACCATCCACGAAGTGAAGCCGACGCAATGCCGCATCTTCCCCTATTGGCCGGAGCTGATCGAAAGTAAGCGCGAATGGAAAAAGACCGCTAAGTATTGTCCCGGCATCGGCAAAGGACCGCTGATTCAGATTGAAGCAGCGAAGGCGCAGGCCGATGAGATGCGCCGCGAATACCCGCAGTTGTATTAACTGCCTTACGCGTTCAGCGCGACTCGCAGTGCGCGGCGCAACCGTCGCTGGACGCGTTCCGTTCGTCCATTGATGTAGCGCAGATAGATGAGCACCGAAAGATCGAACAACGCCAGAATGGCAAAAGTTGTTGTGTCGATTTGATCCATGACTCGATTGAACACCCATTCGCCCCGTCTGGGAAGACACAAGTGTTCCACAGCCGTTCTAGGATCTCTACACGTAAATTGGTACTTTTGAGCCATTTGCCGACGGAATCATTTTCGCCATGGCCCAAAATGCCGGGTGTTAGACTCTAATTTCCCATGTCCAGAGCGACTTACCTAGAATGTAGCCTGTGTAAGCAGCGGTTCGATGCCGGAACCGTGCAGAATTTGTGCTCTTGCGGCGGCCCGTTGTTGGTCCGCTACGACCTCGATAGCATCCGGGTACGCTGGCGGCGGCGCGACGTAGGCAACGGGCCCTCGACCATGTGGCGCTATTCACCGGTCTTGCCGGCCGCGGATAGCTCCATCGTTTCGCTGGGCGAAGGGTGGACGCCGCTGATTCACACCAAGCGTCTCGGCGCGCGTCTGGGCTCGGAATCCGTGTGGGTGAAGGATGAGGGCTTGAACCCCACGGCATCGTTCAAGGCGCGCGGGCTTTCCTGCGCCATTTCGATGTGCGTGGAGCTGGGAATCAAGAAAGTCGCCATCCCTTCGGCTGGAAATGCCGCCAGCGCCCTGGCTGCCTACGCTGCGGCCGCGGGGCTGGAGTCGCACATCTTCATGCCGCGCGACGTGCCGCAAGCCAACTATTTGGAATGCAAAGCCTACGGCGCCAACGTCACGCTGGTGGATGGCCTGATCAGCGATTGCGGCAAGATTGTGGCCGAGCGCGGCCCGAAAGAAGGCTGGTTCGACGTCAGCACGCTCAAGGAGCCTTACCGCATCGAAGGCAAGAAGACCATGGGCTACGAAGTCGCCGAGCAGATGGGTTGGGAATTGCCCGATGCCATCTTCTATCCCACGGGCGGCGGCGTCGGGCTGATCGGCATGTGGAAAGCGTTCGAAGAGATGGAAAAGCTGGGCTGGATCGGCTCGCGGCGTCCCAAGATGATCGCGGTGCAGGCCGAAGGCTGTGCGCCCATCATCCGCGCGTTCGAAGAGGGCGAAGCGCGCAGCAAGTTCTTCGAAAACGCCCACACCATCGCCAGCGGCTTGCGCGTGCCGAAGGCGCTGGGCGACTTCCTGGTTCTGGAAGCCGTGCGCGCATCCGGCGGAACGGCAATCGCGGTGAGCGACGAAGAAATGCTGGATGCCGGCATCCGCCTGGCGTCGGAAGAAGGCATTTTCGCGGCCCCGGAGGGCGCGGCCTGCATTTCGGCTCTCGAAAAATTGCTCGCTTCGGGATTCCTGAAGACCAGCGACCGCATCGTCATCTACAATACCGGCTCGGGATTGAAGTACCCGGAGGCCTATTCAACGCGCTTCCCGCGCACCGTGGGCAGCGAACACGATAAATTGGGCGGCCTGATCACGCCGCGATAAGCCGCATGCGCCTGTTTACCGCGCTCGATCTTCCCGAAGAGATCATCGGGCGCGTTTCGCAACTGGTGGAGCGGCTCAAACCCACCGCCAAGATCAATTGGAGCCCGGGCGCTAACCTGCACGTCACCACGAAGTTCATCGGTGAATGGCCGGAAGACCGCTTGGCAGAGCTGAAAACCGCGTTGGCGGCGATTCCGTCGCGCCAGGCCATTGACGTCCGCATTCACAGCGTCGGCTTCTTCCCCAATGCGAAATCGCCGCGCAACTTCTGGTGCGGCGTGAATGCGCCCGGCTTGGCCGAACTGGCCGCCGATACCGACGCGGCCACTTCGGCCTTGGGAATCGACAGCGAGAAGCGGAAATATTCGCCGCACCTGACGCTGGCCCGAATCAAAGAGCGGCCGGATCTTTTCCGCCTTCAGGGCGCCATCGAGCGCGAAGCGATGCTCGATTTCGGCGGCTTCCAGGCCCACAGCTTCTACCTCTATCGCAGTCAATTGAAGCCAACAGGTTCCGTGTACACTAAACTTGCGGAATTCCCGCTCACCCATACATGATGCCGCTCCTTGCTTTGCTCATCGCCTACCTTCTGGGCGCGATTCCGTTCGGATACCTCCTGGTCCGCATGACCACCGGCGCGGATGTGCGCGCGTCGGGGAGCGGCAATATCGGCGCCACGAACGTCCTGCGCACCACCGGCCGCTTCGCAGGCGTGGCGACGCTGCTGCTCGATATCGCCAAGGGCTACGCGGCGGTATGGATCGCCGGACGCCTCACGGGCTGGGATCCAGTGTGGATGTCGCTTGCGGCTCTTGCGGTGATGGCCGGGCACGCGTTTCCGGTGTTCCTCGGTTTCAAAGGCGGCAAGGCCGTGGCCAGCTACATTGGCGCGTTTCTGTGCCTGACGCCGCTCGCTCTGGTTTGCGTGCTGGTAGTCTTCACGGGCGTGGTGGCGTGGAGCCGCTACATTTCCCTGGGCTCCATCAGCGCGGCGGCGACTTTTCCGCTGGCGGTCTGGATCGTGCAGCGCGCGCCACTGCCCGTCTTGTTGGCGGCAATCGTAGCGTCGGCGTTTGTGATCTACCGGCACCGCGACAACATCCGCCGCCTCAATACCGGCACGGAACACCGTTTCAGCTTCGGGGCGCGGCTGTGAGCCGGCCGCGATGAAAAAACTCGCCATCATTGGCGGCGGAAGCTGGGGAACGGCGCTGGCGATCGTGCTCGGCCCTCGCTTCGAGCATATCCGCCTATGGATTTACGAGGCCGATCTGGCCGATCGCCTGCACCACACACGCGTCAACGACGTCTATCTCCCCGGTTTCGAGCTGCCGAAACATGCCGAGGCCACGAGTGACCTGCGGTCGGCGCTTGAAGGGGCCGAAATCGTCCTCAGCGTCATGCCGTCGCACCTGGTGCGCGGTCTCTATGGCCAGATGGCGCCATTTGTAAACCAGGAAATGGTCTTCGTCAGCGCCGCCAAGGGCCTGGAAAATGGCACCCTGTTGCGCATGTCCGAGGTGATCCGCCAGACGCTCGAACCCCATTTTTCACCCCGGATCGCCGTGATCTCCGGCCCCACCTTCGCCCGCGACGTGGCCGCGTTCGAGCCGACCGCCCTAGTTGTGGCCTCTGAGGATGGGAGCCTGGCGGAAACGGTCCAGGCGGCCTTCTCCGGGCCCACCTTCCGGCTTTACAGAAGTACGGATCCAGCCGGAGTGGAGGCTGGGGGCGCCATTAAAAACGTAGTCGCCATCGGCGCGGGCGTGTTACATGGAATGGGCTTGGGCCAGAATGCGGCTGCGGCGCTGATCACGCGCGGTCTGGCGGAAATGACGCGGCTGGCTGTGGCGATGGGTGGCAAACCACAGACTTTAAGTGGTTTAGCCGGCTTGGGCGACCTTGTTTTGACCTGCACGGGGGAGCTCAGCCGCAACCGCCAGGTGGGAATCGCGCTGGCGCATGGACGGAAGCTGGACGAGATCGTAAGCTCCATGAAAATGGTGGCCGAAGGCATCAAAACCACTAACGCGGCGGTCGATCTGGCCCGCCGCCATTCGGTGGAGATGCCGATTTCGGAACAGATGTTTCAAATGCTACACTTCGGCATAACCCCGCGTGAGGCGATTCGCAGTCTGATGGAGCGGTCGCTCAAGGGTGAATAGCGCGTAGGCCGAAAGATAGTAATTTGGCCCCTGCGGAGCGCAACCTCGGATGGAAGAACGGGTTAAGAAAGATATGGCGGGACTTGCAGCTGCCATAGATTACGATGCCGAGCTCATGCTCCGCGTCAAAGACGGCGATGAAGCCAGCTTTGGCGTGTTGCTGGAGAAGCATCGAAATCCTGTGATCCACTTCCTCTTTCGCATGGTGCAGAACCCGGCGGTAGCGGAGGAACTCGCGCAAGAGGTTTTTCTGCGGGTGTACCGCTCGCGCGCTTCGTACGAGCCGACGGCGAAGTTCACGACGTGGCTGTTCCGCATCGCGACTCATTTGGCGCTGAATTCGCTTCGCGATGGCAAGAACGAGCGCAGGCAGGAAAGTCTGGACGATACGTTCGAAAATCAGCCGGCGCGCGAGGTTACCGATGCGCGGCCGAGCGTCGAACAATCCATGGTGTATCAGGCGAGGATGGGGGAAGTGAAAAAGGCCATCCAAACGCTGCCCGAAAAACAGAGAGCGGCGGTCCTGATGCACAAGTACGAAGAGATGGAATACTCGCAGATTGCACGGGCGCTCGGATGCTCGGAATCGGCGGTAAAATCTCTGCTATTCCGGGCGTACGAAACACTGCGCGCCCGCTTGGCCCATATGGCTTAGGGAAGAGGTTGATATGAGTTGCTCAATCGAAAACCGGGAAGAAAAGCTGCTGGATTACGTTTCGGGATCGCTCGGAACCCAGGAAGCTACGCGGTTGGAAAAGCACTTGCAGACTTGCAGTGCGTGCAGCGAATTCGTCCAGGGTCAGAAATCGGTCTGGGAGGCGCTCGACTTATTCGAGCCCGCCTCGGTCTCAGCCAATTTCGACCGGCGCCTCTATGAGCGCATCGCACATACCCCGTGGTGGGACCGCGTGGCCGCCGCCATCAGCGCACCCTTCCGCGGACCGATGCTGATCCGTCAAGGATTGCCCCTCGCAGCCGCGGCCGTGCTGCTGACTGCCGCCGTTGTGGTTTGGGACCGCCCCACCCCCGCCCCGGTGCGTGAGCAGCCGGGGCTTTCCGCCGAAATGGAAACGTTGCAGCCCGACCAGATTCAGCGCGCGCTGGACGATATGGAAATGCTCCGCGAGTTCGACCACGCCATGCGCGCGGACCCCGCTCCATCGAAAATGTAGTAGTGTGATCTGTTGAGAAAGCACATGAATCGCGCCGTCAGATTAGCGGGCGTTGTGTGGCTGGCCGCCGCCACTGCGGCCTACGCAGATCAGAACAAGCCGCCCAAAAAGCAGCCGCCTCCGCCGAAGAATCCACCTCCGCCCGCAACCAAAGTCGTGACTCCGCGCGGAGGGCCGAATGTGGTCGCCGGCGGAGGAGGCGCCCCGAAGGCTCCCAGGCTGCCGAACGTCGATAATCCTGTTCTGAGGTTGCGCGAGATGACTCCAGAGCAGCGCGAGCGCGTGCTTGAGAGGCTCCAACCGAAGCAGCAGGAAAATATACGGAAGGCGCTGGAGAATTTCGACAAACTTCCGGAAGCGCAAAAAGAGAAGCAGATGGAGAATCTGAAGCGCCTCTGGAGCCTTCCGCCGGACAAGCAGCAGCTTGTCAAAGAACAGATAAACTCGTACAACGCACTGCCCGAGGAGCGGAAACAAGCGCTGAGACAACCGTATGTCCGCTTGAGCAGGGCGACCCCGGACGAGCGCGCCGAGATCCTGGCGCGGCCACAATTCCAAAGCAGATTCTCACCCGAGGAACTACAGATCCTCACGGTGCTGCCCGAGTATTGGCCGCTGCGCTAAGACGCAAAAAGGCCGGGCGGCTTGGAAGCCATGCCCGGCCCTTTTCTTTTCTTAAGCCTTGACGGGAGCTTGGACGTGCGCGTCGATCATCTTCTGCAGTTCGGACTTGCCGACCGCGCCCACGCGCTGTTCGACTACCTGTCCGCCCTTGAAGAGCAACAGCGTCGGGATGCCGCGTACGTTGTAGCGCATCGCGGTGGCGCCGTTGGAATCGACGTCGAGCTTACCTATTTTCGCTTTGCCGGCGTACTCGGTGGCCAACTGATCGACCGCCGGAGCGATCTGCCGGCAGGGACCGCACCACTCCGCCCAAAAGTCCACCAAGACCGGTACATCCGACCGCAGCACATCCTGATCGAACGCCGCATCGGTAAACGTTAAAGTATTCGGACCTGCCATTTGTTCTCCTATACTATTAGAATCTCAGCCTGCCGAAAGGATTCAAGCCCCCAGCAGCCGGCGGTAAAGCGCCGAATACTGAGCCGCCGAAGCCTTCCACGAGAAATCGCGCTGCATTCCTAAGCGCATTCTTTCCCGCCACGCATCCTGGTCCTCAAACGCCGCTACAGCCTCCCGAACCGCGCCCAGAAGCGCTTCCGGGGTATAACCGGCGAACTTGAACCCGGTCTCAGTATCGATGGTATCATCCAACCCTCCGGTGGCGCGGACCACCGGTACCGTGCCATAACGCAAGCTATAGATCTGGTTTAGGCCGCACGGTTCATAGCGGCTGGGCATCAAAAAGAGATCGGCGCCGCCTTCTATCCAATGCGCCAGGCGGTTGTCAAAACTGGCCTTCACGGCGATGCGGCCGGGATAATCGGCGGCCATGCGGCGGAACAGGTCTTCGTATTCGGGCTCGCCGGAGCCGAGCACCACCATATAGGCGCCCGCTTCCACAATGCCCTCCGCCGCCTCGGCGATGATATCCGCGCCCTTCTGCCGCGTAAAGCGCGAGACGATACCGATCAGCGGGCGCTCCATCGCTTCCAACGGAAGACCGAACTCGTTCAGCACCGCCTGCTTGCAGACCGCTTTGCCGGCGAAATCGTCTATCGAATAGCGCGCGGGCAAGAGCGTGTCCACGTCCGGACTCCACTCGCGATAATCGACGCCGTTCAGGATTCCGTCCAGGACATCCGCGCGGTCGCGCAGGATGCTATCGAGCCCGAAGCCCAACTCCGTCGTCTGGATTTCGCGGGCGTAGGTCGGGCTAACGGTGTTGAGCGCGTCCGCGAATGCAATTCCGCTTTTGATGTAACTGATGCGCCCGAAGAATTCCATGCCGTCCGGCCGGTAGAGCGAAGGGTCGATTCCAGCCTCGGGCATAGCGGCGGTTGGAAACAACCCCTGATAACCCAGATTGTGAATGGTGAACAGCGTCTTCACGCCGAAGAATGTCGGATCGGTGGAGTAAGTGCTCTTGAGATAGGCGGGGACCAAGCCCGCCTGCCAATCGTGGCAATGCAGAATATCGGTGCGGAACAGGGAGCGCGCAACGCCCAGCGCGGCGCGGCAGAAGACCGCGAAGCGGATGTGATTATCGGGATAATCCACGCCCGATTCGCCATAAAACCCTTCGCGCACGAAGAGCGGCGGACAATCGACGAGATAGAGCGGATAGTCGGCCGGCGCCTGATAGATGGCGGTGTCGTAGCGCGTGGCGCCCAGATAAACCGGCAAGCGATCGTAGACGCGCCTGGCGGTGCGCAGGTCGATCGAGCCGTAGCGCGGAATCACAACGGCGACCTGATCCCCAAACGATTGCAGCGCCTCGGGCAGCGACCCGACGACGTCAGCCAGACCCCCGGTTTTCGCAAGCGGCGCGGCCTCCGAAGAGACCATCAGGACGCGGGCCACAGCCGAATTGTAGCAGGGACGCCGCCGCTTTTCCGCCATGTCTATACTCAAGCCATGGGACCCGCATCACTCGCAGCTATTCTCGGCGCGCTGTCTTTTTCTTTCGCGGCGGCGCAAACGCTGGAGGTGACGCCGAATCGCGTGCTGATAGATGAACCGGCGGTGATTCGCGCCAATGGATTGCAACCCAATGAACGCGTCGCGATCCGCGCGTCGCTCGAAGACGGCGGCGGCAATGCGTGGGATTCGGCGGCTGAGTTTGTCGCGGATGCGCAGGGCGGCGTGGATACTTCCAAGCAAGCGCCGGTGGCGGGATCTTACAAAGAAGTTTCAGCCATGGGCTTGGTGTGGTCGATGATGCCGGCATCGAGGAAGACGGTCTCCTTCCAGCCGCCGCGAAATCTGGGGACGCAAACCATCGAATTCCGTCTCATGCGCAAGACTGAGCAGTTGGCCTCGGCGCGCCTGGAACAACTCAGCGTGGCTGCTGGCGTGGAGCGGACGCCTGTTCACGAAGCCGGAATGTATGGCGTGTTCTTCGCGCCCGCCGGCAAGGAGCCGCATCCCGGCGTGCTGGTGGTGGGCGGATCCGAAGGCGGCATGCCCACCCGCAAAGCCGCGTGGCTGGCGTCGCACGGCTTCGCCGCGTTCGCGCTGGCTTACTTTCACTATGAAGACTTGCCGGAGCATCTCGAAGGCATTCCGCTGGAGTATTTTCAGAAGGCGCTAGGCTGGCTGGCGCAACGTCCGGAGACGGCGGGGCAGAAGATTGCGGTGATGGGCACATCGCGCGGCGGCGAACTCGCGCTGCAATTGGGATCGATGTTCCCAAGGATCGCTTCCGTGGTGGCTTATGTGCCGGCCAACGTGCGCTTCCCGAGTTGCTGCGTGGGCATCGCGCGTCTTCCTTATGCATGGACATGGCAAGGCCAACCGCTGGCTTTCGCGCTGCCGCGGGCGCGCTCCGGGGAGATGGAGATGCGCGCAGAAATCCAGGTGGAGCGTACGCGCGGCCCAATTCTGATGACTTCTGGAACGGACGACCACGTTTGGCCTTCCTTGGAAATGGCGGATCAGGTTATGGGGCGGCTCAGGCGCGCGCATTTCGAATATAGCTTCGAGAACCTGAAATACCAGCACGCGGGACATCTGTCTGGACGGCCCGACATCGTGCCGGCGTGGCATGGCGAAACGAAGAACCCGGTTTCCGGCCGCGCGACCGATTACGGTGGATCGCCGAAAGGCGATGCGGAATCTTCGCTCGATGCCGCGCCGAAAGTGATCGCGTTTCTGCGCGAGAGTCTGACGCAACACTAACGATCGTTGACCAGTGCTTGACATGCAAGTGCGTTACTTGCTTATTATCAGGCAAGTAATCACTTGCCTATATGGCAGAGCGCTACGACACCGACGTGCTATTCCGGGCTCTGGCCGATCCCAACCGGCGCAAGCTGCTGGACCTGCTGCATGCCCACGACGGCCGTACGCTCAACGAGCTGTGCGAACACCTGGATATGACGCGGCAGGGCGTGACGCAGCACCTGGACCTGCTGGAGGCGGCGAACCTGGTCGTCACCGTGCGGCGCGGCCGCGAAAAGCTGCACTACCTCAATCCGGTACCACTCCAGGAGATCTACGAGCGGTGGATTGCCAAGTTCGAAAAGCCGCGCCTCAAAGCGCTTTCGAATCTGAAAAAACGACTGGAGAAAGACAATGGCTAGATCAACTTTTGTTTACGTGACCTACATCCGCACCACGCCGGAGAAGCTGTGGTCGGCGCTGACGTCCGACCTTGAGTTCATGAAGCAGTACTGGTTCGGTGTTCACTGCGAAAGCCAGTGGACGGCGGGATCTTCCTGGAAGATGGTGTTGCCCGACGGCCGCGTTGCCGACGCCGGCGAGATCGTCGAGGCCGAGCCGCCAAGGCGGTTAGTGATTCGCTGGCAGCATCAGGACAAGCCCGAGCTCAAGGCCGAAGGCGAGTCGCTCTGCACGATGGAACTGGAACCCAGTGGACCGGCGGTCAAGCTCTCTATCACCCACACCATCGAGCGCGAACCTTCGAAATTCATCGAGGCGGTGTCTGGCGGCTGGCCGAAGATCATTTCCAACCTGAAGTCCCTGCTGGAGACCGGCTCCGCCGTTCTGAACAACCCGTATCCGAATTAGAGCGTGGGCTTGTGGCCCGAAGCGGACCCGGACTTACCCATCTTGTCGATCTCGTTGAAGTAAACCTTGCGGCCTTCATCCATGGCCTGATTCGAGAGCATGACGGCGACGGCGTCGCCGAGGCCCACTTCGAGATCCGCACGCGGCTTCTGTCCGTCGCGGCAATTCTGGAAGAAGCTGCGCAACTCGGTATCCACCGGATTCACAGGCTCTTCTTGCACAAACACACCCTTCTGATAGAGCCAGCGCCTGGCGAATTTCACTTCGCGGCTCAAGAAGCCATCGTTGGAGTTGATATCGACGTCGCCGGTCATCAAGGGAATCGGGCCCACCGCGCCGCCGCCCGAAGCCACCATCGTGGCGCCCGCGACGAAGTGGTCTTCCTTCTTGGCGGCAGGTTGAACCGCGGCGGTCTTCGGCGGTTCGCGATACCACCAGGCGATAGCGGGATGCGTATCGTCGCCGACGGTGATCTCGATGGTTCCATCGGTGCCCATGATGATCTCGCCCATCTCGGGACGCGAACCGTTGAAATAGGGCAGGAACTGGCTGGTGCTGATGGAAGAGTAAGTCAGCTTTTGGCCGTTCGGATACTTATAGATCAACTGAATGTTGTCGTAGACGTCGCGCCCGTCCTTCAACATATCGAGACTGCCGAGACCCATGACGAATTCGGGCGACGATCCGAACATCCAATCCGAAATATCCACCTGGTGCGAGGTCAATTCGGCCGTGAGCCCGCCCGACATCGAGCGATAGACGCGCCAGTTGTTGATATTGGATTCGCCGCCGGGCTTCATGGTCCACAGTGAGCTCGGCTTGTTGATCATGTTGCGGTGCCACTGCGCATGGATATGATGCACATTGCCCAGGATGCCCTTATCGACCATGTCCTTCACGGTCTGGTAATAGCCGCTGTAGCGGCGCTGCAGGCCGGTTTGCAAAATCTGTTTGGGGCGTGCCTCGACCAGCCCGCGCAGTTCGTGCACTTCGTTCGGCTTGAACACCAGGCACTTTTCGCAAAACACGTGGCGGCCCGATTGCAGAACGTCGCGCGTAATTCCGAAGTGAGTGAAGAGCGGCGTGATGACGAAAACAGCGTCGAGATCCTTGCGATTGAGCAGGTCCTGATAATGCTCGTAAGTCGCCGGGCTATTGCCGATGGTGGTGACGCCGTGGTCGAGGTGTTCCTTTTGGATGTCGCACAGCGCCACGCAGTGGCCTGCGTCGATTTCCTTGAGATGCTTTAGCAGATATGTGCCGCGGCTGCCCGTGCCGATCATGCCGTATTGCACCTTGTCGTTGGCGGCCTTCACGGTTTGAATAAGCGGACCGGACGCGACAGCGGCCACGCCCGCGGCTTTGATCAGATCGCGGCGGGAAATGTCATTCTCTTGCGGCATACTGGGACCTCGACGGTGATTGTAACAAAAGCGCCACAGGCCGTTCGCCGGAGCCCCACGGCAGAGTATACTGGCGCTCACGTATGAAATTGTCGCGAAGAGATTTGACCTTTTTGCTGCCCGCCGCCACCATGGCGCAAGCCGCCGCGCAGACCGCGGCGCCCAAACCCCCGATGGCGGGGCACGCTTTCCCGCACGATGAGCTCGCTGCGAAGCAAAGCGGCACGATTCTGATGCGGCAAATCCTGAATGGCGATACTCACACGGGTTATTTGCTCGACCTGCACGAATCGGAGTTGCCGGCCGGCGAAGCGCCGCATCCTCCGCATCGCCACGTGCATGAGGAAATGTTGCTGATCCGCGAAGGCTTACTCGAAATCACCATCGAAGGGAAAAGCACGCGGCTTGGCCCGGGCTCGGTGGCCTATCTTGCATCCAACCGCGAACATGGCTGGCGCAACGCCGGTAAGACCACCGCGACTTATTTCGTGCTGGCGCTGGGCGACGACAAAGCCTAATCCGGCAGACCGAACGCAATAATATTCGGCCCGGACGCTATCGCCAGGTATTGCTTGTTGTCGAACACATAAGTCATCGGCGAAGCGCGCCAGAAATGGTTCGCCTGGAAGTGCCAAAGCGGCTTGCCCGTCTCCGCATCCGCCGCTATGAATGCGTTGCTATCGTCGCAGAAAAACACCAGGCCCGAGGCCGTCGCGAGCGTGCCGCCGCGCGTCGTGCCCGGACCCACCTCGGGCAGTTCCCAGGCAATCTTGCCGGTCTTGATATCGATGGCGCGCAGCAGCTTCTGCGGCTTGTCGTCCGGAGAATCGCGCGTTGTGCCGCCGTTGAAGCCGCCGCCCGCCTTCCATTGCTCCTCACGCTTGGTAAAGATGGCGCAGCTTTCGAGTGTCTGCACGTAGAAGAAGCCGGTTGCCGGATTGTAAGACGTGGACCACCAATTGGCCGCGCCGATGAGCGCCGGACAAACGCGCACGCCCTTCTCCGTCGCCCGCTGATTGGGATTCTCGATCGGCCTGCCGTTGGCGTCGATGCCGCTCGCCCACGTCAGGTTCTGAACGTAAGGCTTCGCCAGCAGCACCTTGCCGTTGGTGCGATCGAGGACGTAGAAGAATCCGTTGCGGTTGGCGTCCAGCAGCAACTTGCGCGGCTGGCCTTCCCACATGGCGTCGACGAGCAGCAGCGGTTGCTGCGCGTCCCAATCCCACTCGTCGTGAGGCGTGAATTGGAAATGCCATTTCAACTTGCCCGTCTTGACGTCGAGCGCCACTACGGAACAGGAGTAGAGATTGTCTCCCTGGCGTTGGTCGCCATTCAGATCGGAACCGGGATTGCCCGTGGGCCAATAAAGCGTGCCTGACTCCGGGTCGTAACTGCCGGTGAACCACATGGCGACCGCAGGATGCTCGATGGTGCTGCCCTTCCAGGTTTCCGAGCCCGGTTCGCCCGGCAGCGGGGCGCCCCAAAAGCGCCACTGTTCCTTGCCGGTGGCTTGATCGTAGGCGGCAACGAAGCCGCGCGCGCCAGAATCGCCGCCCGCGACTCCGGTGACGACGAAATCGCCGATGGTCAGCGGCGCGGAAGTGGCGCTGTAGTTTTGGCGCCAGTCGGCCATTTCGAGATCCCACAGAATCGCCCCGGTGAAACGGTTGAGCGCGAGCAGGTGGGCATCATCCGTCACCATGAACACGCGCGCGCCAGCCACCGCAGCCCCGCGATTGATGCCGCCGGACGCGTTGCCCTGCACGCCGCTGCGCCGCGCGCGCTGGTAATGCCAGATCTGGCGGCCGGTACCCGGGTCGAGCGCGAAGCATTGATTGCCGGTGGTGACGTACATGATGCCTTCGACTACGAGCGGCGTGGTTTGCAGCGCCGTGGTCTCATCCATTGGGAAGATCCATTTGGGGATGAGCCGCGCGACGTTGTTTTTGCCGATCTGCTGAAGCGCAGTGTAGCGGTTGGCATTGTAGTTGCCGTTGTAGGTGTTCCAATCGGTCTGCGAGGTGGCTTCGCGGAAACGCGCCCCGTCGCGGCGCAGAATGTGCACACGCTGATCGGCGGTGCGCAGTTGCAGATCTTCGATGCCTTCGCCGGTGACGACGCCCTCGAGCGTGCCGCCGCTGGTGAGTTCCAGCTTGGCGCGCTTCAGTGCGGCGGCCTTTCCGCCCGCCGGGCGGAGCGTGTGCAGATGCGCGATCAGAGCCGTCATTTCGGTATCGGCGATGCCGAACGCCGGCATGCCGCGCGCCGGGACGCCGTTGTGAATGATGGCCGCAACTTCGGCGTCGCTGAGCGTGGCAACGCGCGCGACAATGCCCGGGGCGAATTCGCCGCCATTGCCATCGCCGCCGTGGCAGGCCGCGCAGCGCGATTCAAACAACTCGCGCCCCGGGTTGGGTTGTCTCTGCGCCAGCAGTGGCAGAAGAGAAAATAGCGCCAGCAGCGCAAGCTTTCGCATAAAAGACGAGTATACCCGCCGCTCACGCCGCGCCCGCTGTAGGATCAATGAAGACAAGGAGACGCAATGCATCATCATTCCCGGCGCGGATTCCTGGCGCGCACGCTCGGCGCGGCATGGCTGAGCGCTTCGCTCCCGGAACGCGCGATGCTGCGCGCAGCGCAGGCGCGGGCTCAATCGAAAGCGCCGTTGCCCAAGTTGTTCGACATCGAAAAGGTAGCAGACGGAATTTACGCCGCTATCGCGCGCGGCCGCGCGCTCATCAACAGCAACTCCGTCATTTTTGAGAACGACAAAGACCTGCTGATTGTTGACGCGCACGCGGCGCCCTCGGCAGTGTACTCGCTGGTGGCGCAGATCCGGCGCGAAGTGAGCCCAAAGCCGGTGCGCTATGTCATCACCACGCACTTGCATGGCGATCACACGCAGGGGCTTCCAGGGTACCGGAAACTCTATCCAAACGCCGATATCGTGTCTTCCGCGAAGACGCGCGAGTTGTTGGCGGAACTTGGGCCAGCGCGGTTGAAAGCTGCGGTGGCCGCCATTCCGGCATCGATCGAGAATCTACGCAAACGCCTGGACGCCGCCAAGACCGCGCAGGAAAAAGCTTACTTCCAGGAGATGATCGCGCAATCGCGCGCATTCCAGGAAGAAATGCGCGATATGCCCGTCGAGCTGCCCAACATGACGTTCGACGAGCACATGACGATTCACGATAAGGCCCACGATCTGCAGCTTTCCTTTCGCGGACGCGGCCACACAGCCGGCGACATCGTGGTGTTTTGCCCGCAAAAGAAAGTGATCGCGTCGGGCGATTTGCTGCACGGATTCTTCCCCACCATCGGCGACGGCTATCCGCGCGATTGGCCGGCGACCCTGCGTTCCATGAGCGAGCTTTCGTTCGAGCAGGTCATTGGCGGGCATGGAGGCGTGCAACACACGCCGGAACGCCTGGGCCAGTTGCGCGCCTACTTCGAGGAGATGCTGGAAACCGTCGCGCGCGCCAAAGAGCGCGGCGTACCCCTCGAGCGCCTGCTGCAAGAAGTCACGCCCGCATCGCTCAAAACGCTGGCGCAAGGTGGTTATGGCGACTATTTGACCGCCGAAGTGAAGCGCTGCGACTTCCGGGTGCAACTCGACACGCCAGTTCAGGTAATGAACCGCGGCGTGCGCGACAACCTCACCGCGGTCTATCGAAATTACGATCGGGCGTAGGCGCTTCAGCCTTTCTGGGCGAAGATCTCCCGCAGCGTCGTGCCTGCCGCTCGAAGATTCGCCATCCACATTTCGACATACTCGCGCGCCAGCACCACGCCATCCGCCCCTGCGCCGAACGCCGCATGCAGCGAGCGCACGACATCGTCGGGCTTGGTGCGCTTATCCGTGAGCTTGGTCGGCACATCGACGTCGATGCCCGGATAAATCTTCGTCTGCCCCTGAACGCCCGCAAGCGCGCGCTTCGTCTCGCGCGCCACGTAATCGGGGGTCAGCCCCGAGGTGTGCAACTGGTCGTACGGGCCCTCCTGATAGTTCATGATCTTGTAGTAGAAGGGCAGCAGGTCCTTTGGCGTCGCGTCGTGGAACAGGTTCGAGGTCAGGCGGTCGAGAAACGCCGCCATGCGCGGGCCGCCGGCGTTGTTGTAAGTTGCGATCTTCAGAAAATCGGCGTAATCCTTGGTGCGTGAATAGTCCTCTTCGGCCCGGTAGAACGGGCTGAAGGTCATGTTCTGCATGATGTGAAAGCCGAACGGCTTTTCGGGCGCGATGTCTTTTGCGGCGCCAAATAGCTCTGCGCGGACCTCGTGATAGCTGTCGGTCCACAGCTTCTCCCAACTCAGGATTTCGGGATACTCCAGAAGCAGCCGCCAGAACGCGATGAAGTAGCCGTCGGTGGGGCGCTCGTCCTTCGACGCCGCGCGAAATAGCTCATTGAGCGCGTGATAACCGGCCTGGGCGCGTTCGACGGAGATGCCGCGATCACGGCCTTTGGCGCGGCAATGTTCGCAGAAGCAGGAGATGCCTTCGCTGGTCCATCCGCCGCCGATGGCATTTTGAAACGGACCCTGGCGCTCGCAACCCCAGGCGATGCCCGCCACCTCGTTGGGGTATGTGGCCAGAACGCTCTCGACCTTACCGATGAGGTGCGCGCGGTAATCCGGATGATTGAAGCACGGGCCCACCGTGCGGCGGCCGTACATATCGATCTCCGTGACCTTGGCGGCGTTGGGGAGGTTACGGATCATCCGGCGGCTTTCGTTGTTGTAATCCCAGCAGAAGAAATCCATGCCGCGCGCCTTGAGTTTGGGCGCAACATCGGCGATGACGTTAAACTTGCCGTAATCCGGCGACCGGAAATCGTTCAGCATCGTGCCGCGAAAATACTTCTGGTCGTAGTCGTAAAAAGCCCCGCCGGTGAACGCCGGGTCGCCGTACTTGCCGTGGTCGGGCAGCGGAATGCCGCTGTTGGGCGTGTTGCGCGGGCCCATCTCATAGTCGTAGGTGTACGCCCATACCGTGTTGACGCCGCCTTCCTGCAGGTTGTCCAGCACATGGTCGATGCCTTCATCGATCCAGGCGTGCGGCTTCATCTGGATGGCGACGAAGTTCTTGCGGTTCCTTGCCCCGTTGCGCCGTTGGGGAGCAGCTTGGGCTTGCGGCTTCGGCGACGCGGCGAGGTACCCCGCGAAAGCGGAACACAACCGGAAGAACGTCCGGCGAGCGACGGATGGACTCATAGACTGTATGCTACCTCCGCCGGGCAGTTGTCTTCGCGCCCCCGAACCAGTAACATTTCAATATTCCGCACCTGGAGGTTTGATCATGCGAAAGGCTCTGTTCGCGGCAGTATTATTGTCGCTGCCCGTTCTGATGCAGGCGCAAGTGAAGCTCATGCGCCATCCGTCGTATTCCAAAGGCAAAGTCGCGTTCAGTTATCTGGGAGATATCTGGATCGCCAACGAGAACGGCGCGGGCGCTGAGCGCCTCACCGACAACGCGGCTCGCGATCAATTTCCGCGGTTCTCGCCCGACGGCTCGATGATTGCCTTTTCGTCGAATCGCGATGGCAACTACGACGTCTTCGTAGTCCCCTCCACCGGCGGCAAGCCGCGCCAGCTTACTTTCCATACAGCGGCCGATAACGTGGTGGGCTGGACCAACGACGGCAAGCACGTAGTGTTTTCGTCAACGCGCGGCAACGGCGCGTTCCCCTCGGTCGCCACGCTCTGGCAAGTCCCGGTGGAGGGCGGCATCGAAACACCTATCTCCACCGATTGGGGCTCTTCGGCCAGCTTCTCGCAGGACGGAACCAAGATGGTCTTTTCGCGCCACCCCGGCGTCTGGTCGCGCAAGCATTATCGCGGTAGCTACGCCGTCGATCTCTGGCTGGAGGATGTCGCCTCCAAGAAATTCACCAAGCTCGTGGGCGACCCCGACTACAAAGGCAACTATCTTTGGCCCATGTACGCCGGCAACGAAATCTACTTTGTCGCCGACATCATGCCCAATGAGAAGACGCTCAAGCCGGGCGGCCCCGAGGTGATGACGAGCGTCAATAACATTTATAAGATCTCCGACAAGGGCGGCAAACCGGTCCAGGTGACGCACCACGGCGACGGCAATCTCTACTTCCCGAGCATCTCCGCCGACGGCAAGACCATCGTCTATGAAGATAACTTCGGCATCTGGAAACTCGACGTCGCCAGCGGTAAATCCACCGAAATTCGCGTGGATATCAAGAGCGATTCCAAGGAAACCGACACCGAACTGGTCACGCTCGCCAACGACGCGGAAGGCTTCAACATTTCCCCGTCGAACCGCCGCGCCGCCATCGCCGTCCACGGCGAAATCTTCACTATTGCCACCGAGCGCGGCGAGACCCAGCGCGTTACCGACACGCCTTGGAGAGAGCAGAGCCCCCGCTGGTCGCCCAACGGCAAATGGATCGCTTTCGTTTCTGACCGCACCGGCCGCGAAGAGGTCTTTATCTCCGACGAACTCGGCAAGAACGTCAAGCAGGTGAGCAATGTCGATTCCGACAAGAACGCCCTCGTCTGGTCGAACGATTCGAAATGGCTGATGTATGGCGGCTCCGATCACAAGCTGCGGCGCGTGGACGTGGATGGCGGCAAGACGGAAGAGCTGGCGTCGATTCCCGCCGGCAACCTGGGCAACCCGCAGTTCTCTCCCGACGGCGCATACATTTCCTATTCGAAACCGGACAACCTCTCGCGTCAGCACGTGTGGATCAAGGAACTCGCCAGCGGACAGGAACACGAAATCGGCAGCGAAGATTTCATGTCGTCCAACGGCGCCAAGTGGACGCCCGACGGTAAGAAGCTGCTGTTCCTCGGCGGCGTGAGCGTCGCGGCGATCGCTTCCACCGGCGGACGCGGCTCGTCGCAGTTGTACGCGGTTTCGCTCGTGCCTATCGAGAAAGATCCCAACTCGTCCGACATCGATACCGAGGCGCAAGCCGAGGCGGCCGATAATGTTGGGGCAAACGCGGGCCGCGGCGGACGCGGCGCAGCAGCCAATGCCAACGTGCAAGTGAAGATTGTTTGGGACGGTCTCGATCGCCGCATCGCACAAATCACGCGCATGCCGGGTTCGGTCACCAACGTCATTCCGTCGCCCGATAGCCGCACCTATCTGTTCCAAGCCGCCGGCGGGGCCGCGGAAGAAGGCGCGGGCGCTGGGGCCGGTGCGCGGCCCAGCGTATTACACCGTGGCCGAGGATGGCACGCGTCTCACGCGTCTCAATACCACTCCCACCGAAACTGCCGGAGGCCGGGGCCGAGGCGGACGCGGAGGCGGTGGCGGCGGAGGCGGCGGCAATGAAGCGCAATGGTCGCGCGACGGTCGCAGCCTCTACTTCCTGCAAGGCGGCAGCCTCTACACGCTGGCTATTGGCGGAGGCGGCGCGGCAGAGACGGCAGCGCCGGCGGCGGCCGCTGGAGGCGGACGTGGAGGCCGCGGCGGACGCGGAGGCGCGGGAGCGGCGGCAGCGGCAACAACGACGGCTGCGGCGGGCGGCGGACCGCGCCGTATCGATTTCTCCCTGCGCATGGTGATCGACATTCCGGCTGAGCGCAAACAGGTCTTCGAAGAGGCCTGGCGCACGATGAAGAACCGCTACTACGACGCCAAGATGCACGGAGCAAACTGGGCTGCGGCCAAGGATAAGTACGAAGCCCTGCTCGGCAATATCGGCGATATCGAAGAATTGCAGAACGTCATCATGGAAATGATCGGCGAGGTCAATTCCTCTCATACCGGTATTTCCGGCGGCACGCGCCTGCCCGGCCAGACCCCTGGCGAGCGAATCACCACGCGCTACCCCGGATTCGAAATGGCGGCCGATCCTTCGGGTTATTACAAAGTCACTTACATCTACCGCAAAGGTCCGGCCGATCACGAATACGTGAAGCTGGCGCCGGGCAACTTCATTCTTGCGGTGAACGGCAATTCGCTCAAAACCAGTGAGAACTATTGGAAGCTGTTCAACATCATGCCCGAGAAGAAATTCGAGTTTGTGGTGAACTCGAAGCCATCGCTCGATGGATCGTGGACGCTAGCCCTCGATCCGCTGACCACGGCGCAGCAGAACGATCTGGAATATGCGCGCTGGGTGAACGACCACAATGCGATGGTGAAGGAGCTTTCGGGCGGCGAGATTGGCTACCTGCACATCAAGGCGATGGATGCGCCATCGCTCGCCAAATTCCAACGCGACCTTCTCGACAACCAGAACAAGAAAGCTCTCATCATCGATGAGCGCTTCAACGGCGGCGGCGGAATCGATATGGAGCTGCTCGAAATTCTCAACCAGCGCAAGTCATATCAGAGCACGCGCAACCGCGATGGCATCGACGTGCAGCGGCCCGCGCAAGCCTTCTTCGGCCCGATGGTGGTTCTGCAAAACGAGCGCTCCGCCAGCGACGCCGAAATGTTCCCCGATGGCTTCCGCGCCCTCGGCCTCGGCAAGCTGGTCGGCATGCCGACGATGTCGGCAGTCATCGGCACCGGCTCGTTCACGCTGCTCGATGGCCAGACCCTACGGACGCCGGGATCGCTCGTGCGCACCGCAAGCGGCGAGGACATGGAAAACTACGGCGTCGTGCCTGACTTCCTGGTGGACAACACGCCGCCCGACTTCCTGACAGGTCACGATCGCCAGGTAGAGAAGGCGATCGAAGTATTAAAAGGCCAGGTGAAGTAAGACGCCGGGGCGCGGCGCGCACCGCCTAAGGTTCGCGCCGTAATCTCGCTAATACTTCGAGGATCTCGGGCTGGCCTTTGAGTTCGACTAACGGCCGAAGTTCGGATTCTACGTAGTCCCAATCGAGCGTTGCGCGATGACGCGCCGCGACGCCCTCCGCGTCATGGACGTCCAAAGGACGCGAAGCGAAAAGCTTCAGTACGATCAAATCTTCCGCGGAACAAGTGCGAATCGAGACTCCCGGCGCAAACGAAAAGGCAGTTGCGCGAGCGACGACGCTTTCTTCAAATGGAAGCCCGCCGAGCGATACATCGATGCCAATAGCGCCGGGCGTAGCGAGCAGCAGAACGCGGTTACGCAGCGCGAATTCCTTCGGATCTTTGATGCGCCCCGGATAGGCGGCAAGCAAAGCATCGATATAGGGACTTTCGCCGCCAAAGCCGGTTAAGAGATTAAGATCGATGTCCCGGGTAACTCGCGGCTCGCCCCAGCGTTGGACCGCGAGGCCGCCAATGAAGCAGGACCGCCATCCGTGCGCGTCGCAAAATGCCTGCAGCTCGCTCGCGGCCTCGAAAAGATCGATCATGCGCGAAGCTTCGCCAAAAGCTTCTGCATTTCAACCATTCCGGAAGACTTGCGCGGCGGCAACGCGCGCAATGCCTGATTGAAGGGCCCTTCCAGACTAGCCAGCACGGCCAAATTGTCGGCCTCCGCGATCTCTCGCTGGCGAATGGCTTCGAGCTCGGGTCCTGCCCGCTTCCACGTTTCCACCCAGCGGCAAAGCATCTCCCGATCGTCCATACTGGTATTGTCTCTTACGCGAAAGGAACGCGCGAGAGATCGCTAATTTCCACGGATCTTTTTCGTCTCACTTTCGTATTTAAAATTATGAGCCTCTCTCGTATTGTTCCCACGGCCCTAATCGCCTGCGCGGCTCTTGCGCAATCGCCTCCGTCGCGCGCGGAATTCGAAGTAGCGTCGGTTAAACCGGCGTCACCGCTCACTGAAAACGTACACATCGGCCTTCATGTGGATGGCTCCCAGGTCGCCTTCACCGGATTCTCGCTGAAGGACTACATCCGCATCGCGTATCGTGTGAAAGATTACCAGGTGACTGGGCCGGATTGGATCGGCTCGGAGCGATTCGACATCGCCGGCAAACTACCCGCCGGGTCGACTCGCGAGCAAGTCAATGACATGCTGCAATCGCTACTGACGGATCGCTTCAAGTTGACCTTCCATCGCGAAAAGAAAGAGTTCCCCGTCTATGCGCTGGTGGTGGCGAAGGGCGGCCTGAAAGCCAAGGAATCGCCGCTCGACCCGGATGATTCGGGACCCGGTAATCCAGGCAGCGCGCCCACTACCGTCGCGGCCAGCGGTTCGAAAGACGGGGTCTCGGTCGCTCTGGATCACGGCGCAGCCTTTAGCTTCGCCAACGATAAATTCGAGGGCCGAAAGCTGACGATGACACGGCTGGCGGATGTTCTGGCGAGGTTTTTGGATCGCCCCGCGGTCGATATGACCAACGTTCAGGGCACCTACGATGTCACCTTCCAAGTGACGCCTGAGGATTATCGCGCCATGCTGATCCGCTCGGCGATCACGGCCGGCGTGGCCCTCCCGCCCGAAGTGCAACGGATGGCCATCGCCGATATCAGCGATTCGCTGACTTCCGCGATGCAGTTGGCGGGCCTGAAACTCGAGCCTCGCAAGGCGCCGCTCGATGTGATCGTAGTCGACCACCTGGAACGCACCGCGACCGAGAACTGATTACATGTACGCGGGAATCTGAATGCCCAGGATTCCCGCGGTCTTCTCTAACTGCCGCCGGAAGAAATCGGTCATCCACAGCAGAAACACCTTCTTCTCACGATTCTCCTCGTGAATGATGGGGTATTTCTGGTAAAAATTGCTGAACGTCTGCGCCAGTTGAAACGCATAGCGCGCGACATGAGCGGGCTCGCCCGCCGCCACCGCGGCTTCGCGCGCCGTATCCGCCTTCGATGCCGCCAGCAGCATTTGCCAGCAA
This sequence comes from Bryobacterales bacterium, assembly GCA_963743705.1. GTDB lineage: Bacteria > Acidobacteriota > Terriglobia > Bryobacterales > Bryobacteraceae > PALSA-243. The sequence continues at coordinate 168,637 of CAVUQS010000014.1, forward strand.
TCTTCCAATTCCAGTTGGCGCGCCATCGCTTCCGCGCCAAGTTCCGCCGCGAAATCGGGAATCGATTCGCCGCGTTCTTCCAGCTTCAATAGGATCTTGCGCGCGCGCACGGCCGCGTATTGCACGTAGGGTCCTGTCTCGCCTTCGAAGCTGAGCGCCTCCTGCAGATCGAACGCGATCACCGTGTTGCGCGTAAACTTCAACAGAAAATACCGCAGGGCAGCTACCGCAATCTGCGTGGCGACGGCGCGTTGCTCGTCCTTCGGCGCCTCTTCGTGACGCGAGGCGACTTCCTCGAGCGCCTTCGAGATCAGGTTGTCCAGCAGGTCGTCGGCTTTGACCCCGAGCCCCTTGCGGCCCGAGACTTCGACATACGGGCGCTTCTTGTCTTCTTCCGAAAGCGGAATCCCCAGATCGGCGCAGCAGCGCGGCGACAGCGCCACCATCTCGTAGGAGAAATGCACCGAGCGATCCGCCTGCTCGTCGTATCCCAAGCCGCGCAAGCCCGCCACTACAACATCCTGCAAATACGATTGCCGCGCGTCGATCACGTTGTAGACGCGCGAACCGTGGCCGAATTGCTGGCCCGATTGGTTGGGTACATCGGTGGTAACCCATAATGTGCGGCCGTCGGGGTAGGTTTGGAACGGCTGATAGTAGAAGTCCTTGCCCAGCAGGCCGAATTTCCAAAGCTGATAGGCGATGTCCTTGCCGACATAAGTCACCGTGCCATCCGAGCGCACGATCACCTTGCCCTCTTCCGACAGCCCAGGCATCACCCAGCATCCCGAGTTCTTGCCCTCGGTTTCAAAATAGATCGCCTTGCGCTCTTTGAGCAGCTCGAAGGCCGACGCCCAAAACTTCAAATGTAGAATCTCGCTCTCGCGCGGCAGGACGTCATATTCCACGTCGATGCGCGCCATGGTGGCGAGGTGCGCGCGCACAATGGCATCGGCCACCAGGTGCGCCAGTTCCGCCAGTTCGCCTTCGCCGGCTTCAATCGAATGGAGCGTCGCGCTACGCCACTTCAACGCCTCGGGATTGTCTTTGTAATAGGCCGAAATGCGCGCGTAGAGATCCCAGCAGTAATAATCGAAGCGTACGGCGGGATTGGCCAGCAGAGCGCAGACATCTTCCGGCGTCTTGTTTTCCAGGTGCTGGAATCCGACCACGACATCGGCTACCTGCACGCCAGTGTTGTCGATGTAGTTCTGCACCTCGACGCGATCGCCGCGCGAGCGCAGCATGCGCACGAACGTATCGCCCAGCGTGGTGTTGCGCAGATGCCCGATATGCGCGGCCTTGTTGGGATTAATGTTGGTGTGCTCGACGATAATTTTTTCGCCCGAGGACGCAGAAGGCGCCGCCTCGTCATCGAAGAGCGAGAGCGCGTATGCCGCGCGGTCCAGGCGGATATTGATGTAGCCGTTGCCCGCCACCTCCATCGCCTTGACGCCCGGCAGCGCACCGATGTCTTCCACCAGTTCCGCCGCGATCTTCTTGGGCGCCTGCTTGAGTTGTTTGGCGAGCTGGAACGCGGCCGGCACCGCCATTTCGCCGAATTCGCTCTGGCGCGGTTGCTCGATGGTAACCGGCAAATCGATGCCGTAGCGCGCCTGAATATGCGCACGGAAGGCGCCCGAAACTTGTTTTTCTATGGAATGAAACACGGAAATTCGAGTATAACAACGCGCCGCCGCGCGCCCCCGATTCCGCGGCCGGCCTACTCCAACTCGATGCCGGATTCCTTCAGCGCACGCCAGCCGCCGTCGAGCGAAATGACCTTGCGGTAGCCCATCTTCTGCAAATTATCCGCCACCAACGCCGAGCGGAACCCGCCGCCGCAATAGACCACGAGCGTCGTATCCTGATCCGGAATCTTGGTTTCGATGTCGCGCTCGATAATGCCTCTGCTCAGATGCGTCGCGCCCTTCACATGACCGGCCGCCCATTCGCTTTCTTCGCGCGTGTCGATGAGCGTGTGCGAGCCGCCTGACGACCGCATCTTCTTGTAACCGTCGATATCGATCTCTTGCACGCGCGATTTGGCGTCTTCCACCAGCTTGAGAAACCCCGGGTTATGTTTCATCGATCACTCCACACGGCTGATTTTGGCGCCAACCGCCGCCAGTTTCGCCTCGATTTTCTCATAGCCGCGATCGATATGATAGACGCGGTCGATCACGGTTTCACCGCGCGCCACCAGCGCCGCCAGCACCAGCGATGCGCTGGCGCGCAGATCGGAGGCGATCACGCCCGCGCCGGTCAGTTCGCGCGGGCCGGCCACCATCGCCTGCTTGCCCTCGATGCGGATGTTCGCGCCCATGCGCGCCAGTTCCTGGGCGTGCATGAAGCGGTTTTCAAAGATCGTCTCCACCACGATGGCAATGCCGTCGGCTTGCGTCATCAGCGCCATGTATTGCGCCTGCAGATCGGTCGCGAAACCGGGGTATTCCTCGGTCATCATGTCGACGGCGCGGACTTTCCCGTTCGACCGCACGCGCAGCGCGCCGGCCGCCGGCTGTGTCACGTCGATGCCGGCCTGTTGCAACTTGGACACGAGCGCGTCCAGATGGCCCGGCTCGCAACCGGTGACGGTCAGGTCGCCTCCGGTGATCGCGCCGGCAATCACGAAGGTTCCGGCCTCGATCCGGTCGGGAATAATCGCGTGATCGGCGCCGCTCAGCTTCTCCACGCCCTGCACGCGAATTTCGGAAGTGCCCGCGCCTTCAATCTTCGCGCCCATCTTCACCAGCAACGCGGCCAGATCGGTCACTTCCGGCTCGCGCGCGGCATTGCGCAGCACGGTTTCGCCCTTGGCCAGCACCGCCGCCATCAGCAGGTCTTCGGTGCCGGTGACTGTGATGCGTTCGAAATTCACGACCCCGCCGCGCAGGCCATCCGGCGCCTGGGCTTCAATGTAGCCGTGTTCCTGCGTGATCTTCGCGCCCAGGCGTTCCAGGCCGAAAATGTGCAGATTGATGGGCCGCGCGCCGATGTTGCAACCTCCCGGCAGCGAAACGCGCGCCCGCCCGGAACGCGCCACCAGGGGCCCCAGCACCAGGCTCGAAGCGCGCATGGTCTTGACCAGCTCGTACGGCGCCTCCGGACAAACAATGTGCGGCGTATGCAGGCGAACCGCGCCATCGGTTTCTTCCACCTGCGAGCCGATATCCACCAGCAGGCGCTGCATGGTGCGGATGTCGCGCACGCGCGGAATGCGCCGCAGCGTCACGGGCTCATCGGTGAGCAGCGCCGCCGCCAGCGCGGGCAACGCCGAATTCTTGGAACCGCTGGTGGGGATTTCGCCTTCGAGCGGCGTTCCCCCGGTAATCACGAACTTATCCATGGATGTCTTTTGAGGCGCCTTTCCGAATCGCCGCGGGTACGTTGTCGCCTGCCTCTTTCAGGAGCTCGCCGGCTCGCTCGTAACTCACGCCGGCCGCCTGCGCGATGATGCGTTGCGCGCGGTCGCGCAGCTTCGAATTCTTGGGCTGGACATTCACCATCAAGTTTCCGTAAACGTACCCCATACGGATGAACGCCCCTGTAGTAAGCATGTTCAGGACCAGTTTTTGCGCCGTTCCCGATTTCAACCGCGTCGACCCGGCAATCACTTCCGGCCCCACCAACGGCGTGATGGCGATATCGGCGGCGCGCGCCAGTTCAGAATCGGGCGTGCAGCTTATGCCAATGGTCAGCGCGCCCAGCCGCTTCGCCTCCGCCACCGCGCCCAGCACATAAGGAGTGCGGCCGCTGGCGGCGAGCCCCGCCAGGATGTCCTTGGTCGTGAAGCCGCGCGCTGCCAGATCGCGGGCGCCGATAGCGGGGTCGTCTTCCGTCGTCTCCGTCGCGCGGCTTAGCGCCGGCTCACCGCCGGCGATAATTCCCTGCACCAGCTCCGGCGAAACGCCGAAAGTCGGCGGACACTCGGATGCGTCCAAAACACCGAGCCGCCCGCTGGTCCCGGCGCCGATGTAGAACAACCGGCCGCCGTTGCGGAACGCCGCCGCGATGGCATCCACCGCGCGCGCAATAGCCGGGATTTCGTATTCCACCGCCTCGGCCACTTTCCGGTCTTCGCCATTGATCACGCGCAGCATCTCCCCGGTGGAGAGCGCGTCGATATGCGCGGACGCCGGATTGACTTGTTCAGTTAGGAGTTTTTCGAGCATGGCGCGGCAGACGCCCAGGTTCTCTTTTCAGCGTATCAGCTAACGGCGCGCGCCACCGCGAGACGCGCCACAGTTTGCGCGCTATATTCCGCGCGCTATATTCGATGTTGTGCGCTACTTCTTACGCGGCCGCTATCCGGCCGTGTCTTCGATTCTGCTGATCGAGAGCGGATCGCGATCCATCGTCGAGCGCGTACTGCCCGCTCTACGGCGCGGATACGGCGACGATGTAGCCATCGACCTCGTCTCCTGCTTCGCCGCGCGGCCTGACGGGTTTGACGAGCGCACGCGCGTCTACCGCGTGGCCGATTACCGGGGCCGCGAAGGGCGCCGCAAGCTGTACCGCGAACTGATCCGTAACAACTATTCCGTGATCGGAGTCATCTGTTCCGGCGAGCCACTGATGACGAAATGGAAAATGGCGCTGGCCTGGCAAGTGCCCGCCAAAGCGTTCATCATCAATGAAAACGCCGACTATTTTTGGCTTGATCTCGCGCATTTCAAACAGGTTCGGCGGTTTGTACTTTTCCGCTCAGGCCTGGCCGGCGCGGGCGCGGTCCGCACCTTGGCGCGCGCGATTTCCTTCCCGTTTACTCTGCTTTATCTGCTACTCTATGCATCGGTTGTGCACGCCCAGAGGGCCTTCCGCAGAGGCTAATCCATGAAACAGATCCAAGTCAAAGAGCTCGGCGGTCCCGAAAAGATGGAAGTGGCGGAGGCGCCCAGGCCGCAGCCGGGGCCGAAGCAGGCGCTGGTGCGCATCGTCGCCGCCGGCGTCAATTTCATCGACGTTTACTTCCGTACAGGCCTCTACAAAGCCGATATGCCCGTCACGCTGGGCAATGAAGGCGCAGGCACGGTGGAAGCCGTTGGTCCCGATGTCACCGAAGTCAAACCAGGCGACCGCGTGGCCTACGCGATGGCGCGTGGATCTTATGCCGAGTACGCCGTGGTTCCCTCGGCGGCGCTCGTCAAGATTCCCGATCATGTCGATTTCCCCACTGCCGCCGCTGCCATGCTGCAGGGCATGACGGCGCATTATTTGACGCACTCCACCTATCCGTTAAAGAAGGGCGATACCTGCCTGGTGCACGCAGCCGCGGGGGGCGCCGGCGGCTTGATCGTGCAGATGGCGAAAATGCTGGGCGCGCGCGTCTTCGGCACTGTTTCCACCGAAGAGAAGGCTCGCATCGCGCGCGAGCATGGCGTCGACGAAGTCATTCTCTACACCTCGCAGGATTTCGAGGCCGAGGTGAAGCGCCTTACCAACGGACGCGGCGTCGACGTCGTCTATGATTCCGTGGGCAAGACTACCTTCGACAAGAGCCTCTCGTCATTGCGCCCGCGCGGCATGATGGCGCTCTTCGGACAATCGAGCGGCCCCGTGCCGCCCTTCGATCCCTCGATTCTCAACGGCAAGGGTTCGCTCTTTCTCACACGGCCAAGCCTGGCGCACCATCTGCTCACGCGCCAGGAGCTCGAATGGCGCGCGGGCGATGTACTCAACTGGATCGCAGCGGGCAAGCTGAAGCTCCGCATCGACCGCACATATCCCCTCGCGGATGCCGCTTCGGCGCACCGCGATCTCGAAGGCCGGCGCACGGCGGGAAAGCTGCTGCTCACGGTTTCGTAGGGGAGGCATGAATCTCCAGGCCAAGCTGACCCTCGGCGCAGTGGCGCTCGAGACCCTCATCGTTGGCATCATCTCCGCCGCCTATCTCGGCAACATGATGCAGCTCGAGTTCGAGGCCGCCGAAAATCGCGCGCTATTGGTGCGAGACGTCGCCAGCGAATATGTGAAAGAGGCGCTGAATAAGCAGCCCCAGCAGCCGCTGCGCGAGGCGCTGCTCGACCCCGAGCTTGCCTATCGCATGCGCGATCTGATGACGCAATCCGCCGAGCTCATCGAAATCGCCGTGGTCGATCCGCACAACGAGATTCTGGCCGATACCGACGAAGAGCGGCGCGGATTGACTTCGAACCAATATCCGAGTTTCGATCTGCTGGTTCATGGCAAGAGTTGGATACAAAAGCTCAGCCTTCTCGGCGGCCGCGAGCAGGGCGTCTATTATCAGATGGAAAAACCACTCGGCGCCAAGAATGAGCCGCCGCTGGTGTACGTGCGCGCCATCGTTCATCCGCCGCTGATCGTGGCCCATTACGTCTGGCCGGCGCTCCGGCACAGCTCCGCTGTCGCGCTGTTGCTGTTTGCGGGCGCGGTCAGCCTGACCTTTCTCGCGTCCGCTTTCGCGTTCCGCAGGCTCGGGCATTTGGGGCACATGCTCGACATGGTCGCCAAGGGCGAATACGAGCCGCCAAAAGCCGACGCCGAACCGCCCGGCAAAGACGAACTGGCGGTGATGGCCTCGAAGGTGACCATGCTCAGCCAACGGCTGCGCGGCGCCCAGTTCGAAGTGTCCGATCTGCGCGGGAATATCGACCGGCTGCTGGGCGATCTGGAAGACGCCGTCTTCATTTTCGATCGCGAAATGCGGCTGATGTTCGCTTCCGGTTCGGTGGAAAAATTCCTCGGCAAAGAGCGGCAGGATCTCGTCCGGCTTTCCCTGGCCGATATCTTTCCCCCTAACACCACCCTCGGCCTGCTCATCGCGCAGGCGGCGCAGACGGGCCGCCTGGTGCGCAACCGGCGCGTACCCACCGCCACCAACTCCGGCGGCGCGGCGGTGATACTGCTTTCGGTGGACCTGCTGGAATCCACGCCCGGCGGCGCCACCGGCACCGGACTTCTGGTTCGCTTACGTGACCCCGAAGCGCAACGCAAGGTCGGGCGCGAGCTGCAAACCGCGGATCGCTTGGCAGCCATCAGCCGCATTTCGGGCGGCGTTGCGCATGAGGTCAAGAATCCGCTGAACGCCATCCTGCTGCACGTCGAAGTCGCCAAAGCCAAGCTCTCGCGCGGCGATACCGACGTCGTTCCGCAGATGGAAATCATTTCGAGCGAGATCATGCGCCTGGACCGCGTAGTGAAGACGTTCCTGGATTTTACGCGACCGGTGGAACTGAGGCTGGAAACGGCGCCAGTGCGTCCGCTGCTGGATGAGATCGTGGAGCTGGCGCGGCCGCAGGCGGACGCCGCCAAGATCCTCGTGGTAGTGGGTCAGGAAGCCGATGGCGCCGAAGTGCGCGTGGACCGCGACCTTCTGAAGCAGGCTATGCTCAACATCGTGGTGAACGCCATGCAGGCCATGCCCGATGGCGGCGAATTGCGTTTCGAGGCCGTGGCCGCGGAGGATTCCGTCGAGATCCGCATCTCCGATACCGGCTCCGGCATTCCCGAAGCATTGCGCGACAAGATCTTTCGCCTCTACTTCACCACCAAGAATGAAGGCTCGGGCATCGGACTGGCCATGACTTTCCGGATCGTCCAATTGCACGATGGTACGATAGAATTCACAAGCGAGCCGGGAAAAGGCACCACCTTCTCGATCCGGCTGCCGATAGTGAGCTAAAGCATTGCGATGAGACGCGTGGAAGCAGGAATCGCCTTGGCATTGGCGGCAATGGCGTTCCTGCAATCGGGCTGTGTCTTGACGGGCAAGTCCAAGACCGCATCCGCGCCTCCAGCCCCTCAACTGCCCGTGGCCCAGGCTAAACCGGCGCCGCCGCCCGAGCCGCTTTCCGTTCCCCAAACCCAAGTGCAGTTGCCGCAGCCGCAACCGTTCAATGCGGATGCGGCCGCGCTGCCTCCCAAGCCGGAGGAACCCGCGGCGCCGCCGGCCGCATCGCGCTCGCGCAAACCGGCTGGCAACGCTACGGCGCAACCCAAACCCGAAACCGCTGCGCCCCCGGTAGCTCCTCCAGCCACCGCTCCCACTGAGCCGGAGCGTCCGCTCGTGCAGGATATCTTGCCGGCCGAAGAACAGAAGCGCTATCAGGATTCCGCCTTCAGCCGGAAAACGGAGATTCGCCAGTTGCTTACCCAAGTCCAGGCGCACCGCCTCAGCGCCGAACAGAACCGAACCGTCAAGCGCATTCAGACGTTCGTCGCGCAATCCGATGACGCCGAAAAACGCGGCGACATGCGCCAGGCCGATGCCTTGGCCGAGCGCGGCCTCGTTCTCGCGCGGGAGATGACCGGTGCCAAGTAGCGGCCCCGGCGATGAGTTCGCAGCGCGCCGCGAAAGCGTCGCAGCGGGATTGGCGGAACGCAAACTCGACGCGCTGCTCGTCGCCTTCAGCCCCAATCTCCGTTACCTCACCGGATTCACCGGCAGCAACGGAAACCTGCTGATCTCGCGCGAACGCGGCCATCCTCTTCACCGATCCCGCGCTACACCATTCAAGCCTCGCAAGAGGCCTCCTGCGAAGTCCGCATCGCCACCGGGCCCATCTGCCACCGAAGTCCTGAGCGCCATCCGCCGCCTGAAACTGCGGCGCATCGGCTACGAGCCGGCCCGCATGGCCTGCGATCAATTTGCGGCGCTGCAATCGAAGCTTCCGCCGCGCACATCGTTCGAAGCTACCAAGGAGTGGATCGAAGAGTCTGCGCGCCGTCAAGTCGGAGGCCGAGCGCGAGCTCATCCGCCGCTCCGTGCAAACTAATTCGCGCGCCTTCGAACAAGCCTCCGCGCGCGTCAAGCCCGGCATGAAGGAATCGGACCTCGCGGCGGAACTGGAATACCGCATGCGCCGCCTGGGCGCCGAAAAGCCGTCGTTCGAAACCATCGTCGCGGGCGGCGCGCGCTCCGCCTGGCCGCACGCGCAACCCACAGCGTCGCGGCTCAAAACCGGCGACCTGGTGATCGTCGACATGGGCGCAATGCTCGAAGGCTACGCGAGCGATATGACCCGCATGCTATTTCTGGGCACGCCCGGGGCGCAGGTGAAGCGCATGTACCGCGCGGTGCTGGAGGCGCAACTCGCCGCCATCGATACCGTGCGCGCGGGCGCAAAGACCGCGGCTGTCGACGCCGCTGCGCGTAATGTCCTGAAGGGCTACGGCCTCGATAAGGCCTTCATCCATTCCACGGGCCACGGGCTCGGCCTCGAGATTCATGAGCCGCCGCGCATCGGCAAACGCGACAAGACGAAATTAAAAGCCGGGATGGCGATCACCATCGAACCCGGCGTTTATGTCGAGGGATTCGGCGGAATTCGCATCGAAGATACCGTTCTCGTCACCGAAACCGGCTGCGAGATTCTCACGCCCACCGCCAAAGATCTGCGCGTGATCTGAACTTACTTCTTCACGTACTTCTTGATGTCTTTTTCTTTTACCTCGGCGCCGTAGACCGCGCCGCCGGCATCGGCGACGATTCCCTCCGCGCCACTGGTCGCCGACGATTCGGGGTCGGGATCGGGACTCGGTATAAACGCCACCACCGTTCCATCCTTCGCGCTGCCGATCCGGATGCCGCGCTTCCATCCCGGATGGTGACCGTAGCCATCGCGCTCGCGCGATTCGGAATCGGAAACATACAGCACGTCGTGGCTGTCGATAAACATACCGCTCGGCCGGCTGAATTGCGGCCATTGATCGATGAAATTTCCGTCCTGATCGAAAATTTGAATGCGATTATTGGCGCGGTCGGCTACAAAAAGCCGGCCCTTGGAATCAAATGCCAGCGCATGCGGCGTATCGAATTCCCCGGGGGCCGCGCCTTTCTTACCCCAGGTCTTAATAAACTTTCCGTCCTTGGTGAATTTCACGACGCGCGCGTTGGTATTGCCGCCGTGGCCATCGGCGACAAAGATATCGCCGTTCTTGCCGATCGCCACCGCAGACGGCTGATTGAAGGTGTCATTCGCGTCCCCGGCGACTCCGGCTTTCCCGAGGGTCATCAGCAGTTTGCCATCTTGGTTGAATTTGAACACTTGGTGGCCCTTGCCCTCGCGCCCTTGACCGTCTGTCACCCAAATATTGCCCTCGCGGTCTACCAGAATGCTATGTGGGAAAACGAACATTCGCGAACCGAAGCTCATGAGGAACCTGCCCGCGGAATCGAAATGCATCACCGGCGCGAGGTCGCTTGCGGCGCACGAATTGGCGGCGCAACGATCTGCAACCCAAAAATCGCCGTTGCGGGCGATATCGATGGAGCTGCTCGAACCGAACGTGCGCCCCTCTGGAATCTTGAGATAGTTCTCGATGGTGCGATAGGGGTTAGGCTGCGAATTGGGCTTGGCGTCGGGCTGCGCAAGTCCCGCTTGGGCAAGTGCAACCAGGCAAACCGCAAACTCGGCGGCGATGGGAATACGAAGGCTTGGCGTCATGAATAGGCCTCTCGGATCACGAGGAGATTTCCGATGATATACCACGGCCCTGGAAGAACGGAAGGGACTGGGCTGCGTCCGGGCAGGCTGTCACTCTAAATCAGCCGGGGATGGACGCGGAGTATCCCCGGCTGCAGTCCAGAAAAAAAGCCCCACGCCATTCGGCGTGGAGCATAAAGGTCTACTGCAATCTGTCTCGGAGGATGACAGACCGGTGTCGATATTAACACCCTGTGGTCTTCAAATCAATCCAAAAAACTAGCCGGATGGCTACTTTTACTTCGGAAAACCTACCGGAGCTGGTCCATCACTTCACTTAGAACCGCCCGGGAAGGCCTCAATTGCGACTCATCCATCGACGCCAATGGCTGGTCTGAAAGGTTCAGCAAATCGGTGAAGGTAGGCTTGCCGGTATTCAGATAAAGCATGCCGGTGAGTACTTCTCCTTTGCTTTCAGCTTCTTCCAAAGCCGCCAGCGCGGCCAGTCTGTTCGTGGGGTCGAAATCGCGTTCCAGTTTGCGGATGCGCAGGTGCGAACCGTCGTGAAGGCGGACGTCCTTTACCTCACCCTCTGGAATTTCCACGGAAATATCTTCGAAAAACGGCACGAAATCAAGCTCGTGCAGAGCCATTTCATGGTCTTTCATATAGCCGTAGCTCTTAGTTGAGCCATCGTGATCATTGAAAGTAACGCAGGGAGAAATGACGTCGATTACCGCCAGCCCGCTGTGGCCGATCGCCGCTTTGATGATGGTTTGGAGCTGCCTCTTATCGCCGCTGAACGAGCGCGCCACAAAAGTGGCGCCCCACTTCAGCGCCAGCGCGCAGCAATCGAACGGCGGCAGTTCGTTGGCCGCGCCGCCCTTGGCGGTTGACCCGATATCCGCAGTCGCCGAGAACTGGCCCTTCGTCAAACCGTACACGCCGTTGTTCTCGATGATGTAGATCAGCGGCAGATTGCGCCGCACCAGGTGCATGAACTGACCGATGCCGATGGAAGCCGTGTCACCGTCGCCCGTCACGCCCAGCCCGAGCATCGATCGGTTAGCCAACAGCGCTCCCGTCGCCACCGAAGGCATGCGCCCGTGTACGCTGTTGAACCCGTGCGAGAGCCCGAGAAAATAAGCCGGCGATTTGGATGAACAGCCGATGCCGCTGAACTTGGCGACGCTGGTGGGTTCCACGCCCAGCTCGTAGAAGCATTCCACCACGCGCTCGGAAATGGCGTTGTGGCCGCAGCCTGCGCATAGCGTGGTCTTGCCGCCCTTGTAATTGAGAACTTCGAGTCCCAGGCGGTTGGTTTTCTTCGGTTGCGGAGTTACGACAGTGCTCATTTTCCCTCCTGTTTCGCCACTTCGTCGGTAAGGGTGCGGGCGTCCAACGGCAGACCGCCGTAATAGCGCACGCTGCGCAGCTTGGCGATCAGCTCGGCGTCAAGCTCCAGGCGCATGAGCGCCAGCCATTGCGCGTCGCGGTTCTGATCGACCACATAAACCCGCTCGTGGCGGCGGATGAAATCGGCAAGCTCTTCCGTGAACGGATAAGCGCGCAGCCGCAAATAGCTGGTCTCGATGCCGTCCCGTTGAAGCTGTTCCATACTCTCGCGCACCGCGAAATCCGAAGTGCCCGAAGCGATGTACCCGATCTTCGCCTTCGGGTTGACCGAAACCGCCGGCGCCGGCACGAATTTGCGCATGGTTTCGAACTTGCGCGCCAGGCGATCCATATTGTTGACGTAATCGTCTTCGCGCTCGGTATATTGCGCCTTGGCATTGTGGCCGCTGCCGCGCGTGAAATAGGCCGCCTTGGGGTGCTTGGTGCCGGGCAGCGTGCGGTACGGAATGCCATCGCCGTCCACATCTTCATAACGGCCGAAGCCGCCCAGGCGATTGAGATCTTCCGCGCTGAGAATCTTGCCGCGCTCGATCGGCTTCTCCGGATAAGGGAACGGATCTGCCATCCAGCTATTCATGCCGAGATCGAGATCCGTCATCACGAACACCGGCGTTTGGAACTTCTCGGCGAACTCGAACGCATCGATGGTCAGCGTAAAGCATTCCTCGGGCGACGCCGGGAAGAACATCGGATGCCGCGTGTCGCCGTGCGAAAGTAGCGCGTTCGAAAGAATATCGCCCTGCGCCGTGCGCGTGGGCAGACCGGTGGAAGGCCCGACGCGCTCCACGTCGAAGACCACGGTTGGGATCTCCGCGTAATAGCCCAGCCCGATGAACTCGCTCATCAGCGAAATGCCGGGGCCGGCGGTGGAAGTCATCGAGCGGGCGCCCGCCCATCCGGCGCCCAGCGCCATACCGATGGAGGCGAGTTCATCTTCCGCCTGCACCACGGCGTAGGTCGCTTTTCCGGTTTCCGGCTCGTGACGGTAGCGCTTGAGGTATACCATCAGCGATTCCACCAGCGACGACGACGGCGTAATCGGGTACCACGTCACCACGGTCACGCCCGCAAACATTGCGCCCAAGGCGCAGGCCGAGTTGCCGTCGATGATGATCTTACCCGCCGTGCCATTCATGCGCTCCACGCGGAACGGATCGGTCTTGGTGAAGGTCTTGGCCGCGTAGTCGTAGCCGGCTTGCGCCGCGCCCCAGTTGAGGTCGGCGGCCTTGGCCTTTTTCTTGCCGAACTGGCGCACCAGCGCGTTCCGCACTTCCTCCATTTCGATGGAGAGCACCCACGCCACTACGCCGTCATAGATCATGTTGCGCACGAGTTTGCGCAGCTTGGCTTCGGGGCAAACGGGCGCCACCAGCTTGTCGAAGGGAACCGGATAAAAGTTGAGATCGCTGCGCAACTCGTTAAGCTTGAGCGGCTCGTCATAGACCACCGCCGCGCCGGATTCGAGCTTCATCACATCTTCGCGCGCGGTCTCCGGATTCATCGCCACCAGGAAATCGATTTCCTTGCGCCGCGCCACATGGCCTTGTTCCGAGGCGCGAATGGTGAACCATGTCGGCAACCCGGCGATGTTCGACGGGAACATATTCTTCCCCGACACCGGAATCCCCATCTGAAAGATGGAGCGCATCAAAACATTGTTGGCAGTCTGGCTGCCTGACCCATTGACGGTCGCGACCTGAATACTGAAATCGTTGACGATTGGTCCGGGACGCTGGCCAGCAGGGGCTTCCGCGGGAGACACTTCAAGCGTTGACATCGATTCGGAATTTCCTCTTGGATTACACGTTCACTTCAATTATAAGAGATGCAGCGGGAGGGTGTTGGGTTCGCGAAACGCGCGCGCAAACGGCGCACTCAATTGCGATTGCCGACGCCCATTCACACGAATACCCAGACCTCGCGTTACGCTGAATCTGTGTTAAAGAACATCACCATCACTGTCAGCGAAGAAACCGCGCGATGGGCGCGCCGGCGGGCATCCGACGAGAACACGTCCGTATCCAAATTGGTCGGCGGCATGCTCGAAGAGCAGATGCGTATTACCAGCGCCGAGTATTGGAAGACCTTCGAAAAATCGAAGAGGTTGAAGCCTATGCCGGGGCTAGCCTCCGGACCCCTCAGCCGGGAAGAAACGCATGACCGCCGCCGGTAAGCGCCGCTTCTTCGTCGATACCAAGGATTGCCAGGCTACTCCCCAGCCTCGCGCGCATAAATCATAAACGACGCCACCGGCAACGACGATCCCTCATGGAACGCCCGCGCCCGGTCGAGAATCTCGCGGTCTGATTTCGTCATCCGCTCGCGCTCGCGCAGGAATTCCAGCCACGACTCCACCACGAAATTCTCCAGAATGCGGTCCGGCGCGGCGGTATCGCGGTAGACGCCCCAGCGGATCGCGCCATCGCGCATGCGAACCGTGCGCAGTTGATGGATGGCGCGCGTGAACTCCTGATAGTCCTCTTCCCGGATCCGGTATTCGATCGTCACCAGCACCGGACCATCCTCGTGGCTTGGCTCGATCGCGACCTGCGGTCCCGGCCGGTTGAGCTGGTATGGCGTGAGATCGGGCGGCGTGCCGCGCAGCAAGTGGAAACGCAGCGCGAACGGCAGGGTCAACAGCATGCCGGCGGATGCCACCAGCAGCGATTTCGAAGTGGAAGCATGCTCGGCGATGAATCCCCAGAGCGTGCTGCCGAACGCCATGCCGCCCCAGAACACCGTCTGATACGCGCCCAGCGCGCGCGCCTGCACCCATGCGGGCACCGAAAGTTGAACCGCGACGTTGAATGTCGAAGTGGTGCTGGTCCACGCAAACCCTGCGGCGAGCAGACAGAAGACCAGCAGCGGCGTGGATTGCGAAAGCGCCAGCGCCGCCAGCGAGCCTGTGAATACCAGCGCGGCCCCTGCGGTGATGGTGTCCGCCGAAACCTTCCGCCGCCGCAATTTGGGCAGGAAAACCGCACCGATCACCGCGCCCGCGCCCAGGCATCCGTTCAACAAACCGTAGGCCATGGCGCCTTTGTGCAAATGCTGGTTCGCCACCACCGCCAGCAGCGCCCACACCGCGCTGGCGAATGTCGTAAACACAAACGCCCGCACGAAGACTGCCTGCAATTCGGGCGAGTGCCGCAGATAGCGCGCCCCGGAACGCATCGAACCGAAGATTCGCTCCGAAGGCAGCGCGCTCTTGAATGGCGGCGTGCGCTGCCACGCCGCCAACACCGCAATCACCGCCACAAACGATACCGAATTCAGTGAAAACACCACGCCCGCGCCGCGCGCGGCGGTAGCGAAAGCCGCCACGGCCATGCCGCCCAGCGCCGGACCCACGGCGCGCGCCAGATTGAAACCGGCGCTGTTCATAGCGATGGCGTCCGGTAGTTCGCTGCGCGGGACCAGCTCGGGGACAATCGATTGCCACGCCGGATTATTCAATGCCGAGCCCACGTTCAGCAGGAACGTCAGCGCCAGCAGCGTCCCCGGCGAGACGACTCCCGCCAGCGTGAGCGCGCTCAGAATCGCCACGCTCGCCAGCATCCACGATTGCCAGAAGATCAGCAGCCGCCGCCGGTCGAAAATATCGGCGGCCGCGCCCGCCGGGTACGCCAGCCCCAATGCCGGCAGGCTCGCCGCCGTCTGCATTAACGCGATGAGCAGCGGCGAGGTGGTGAGCGCCGTCATCAGCCAGGCCCCCGCCGTGTCCTGCATCCAGCCGCCGACGTTCGACACGATCGACGCCATCCACAGCTTCCGGAAAAGCGGCCGCCGCAGCGGCCCGTACCCGCCAGATTGAGTTTCAGCGCTCAACTGGCCGTGGAACCCACCGCCGCGCACCGGCGCCGCTCGTATTCCTCGCGCGTGCAGAGCGGGTTCAGACCCGAGGCGCGGTCGATGGCGAGAATGCCATCCAGATGATCGATCTCGTGCTGCAGCAATTCAGAAAATGCGTCCGAGGCTTCCAAGGTTTGCGCCGCGCCGCTTTCGTCCTCATAGCGGATGCGCACCGTTCGATGGCGCTCCAGCCAAACCAGCAGATCGGGAAACGAGAAGCAATCGTCCCAAAGCGCGAACCGCTCCTCGCTCTGGAATTCGAAGACGGGATTGCGTAGCTGATATGCCTGCCCGCCGATCTCGATATAGACCAGCTGTTTCAACTCGCCGATCTGCACCGCGCTGATGCCGCGGCCGAAGCCGTGCGTGCGCTGAAACTCGTGCAGCGTATCGCGCAAATCGTCGAAAATCGCCGCCGATTCAGCAGCGTCTGCGGGCGCGGAAATCTCCCGCAACAAAGGATCGCCTAACTGCAGAATGCGCCGCGCGGCCATGCTAAACATGATGGTAAGGTAAGCCGATGCCTTCCCGCAAAGATCCCGTGCGTGAAATTTCGCATGTGGTGGTCTACGCGGTTTTCTATCTGGCGCCGCTGTTTTTGGGTTTCGGAGTTTTGATGGTCGGCGCCCTGGGCCCGTTGCCCGGCGCTACGCTCGCCAACCTGGCCGCGGCGCTATTCGCCAATTGGCTGGCGCTGAAAATTTTCTCCGCCCGGGAACTCACCGCCATCGGGCTCCGCTGGAATCGCGCTTCGGCGGACAACTTCGCGCTCGGTCTGTTCGGCGGCATCGGCGCGGCGTCGCTGGCGCTGGCCCCGGCTTTGTTGGTGGGCGCCGCACGCCTCGTCCCGAGCGCGGGCGCGCACCCCACCCTCGGCGCGCCGATTTTCCTGGCGGTCTTCCTATTGATAGGATCCGCCGCCGAAGAGATTCTCTTCCGCGGTTTCGGCTTTCAAACCCTGCTGCCGGTCTTGGGCCCTTGGGTAAGCATCGGTATCTGCGCCATTCTGTTCGGCCTGTTACACCTGGGAAATCCCAACGCCGCCGCCTTTGGAATCGCCAATACAGTCGGCTTCGGCGCCATTTTCGGGTACGCTTTTCTGCGTAGCCGGGACCTTTGGCTGCCAATCGGCCTCCATTTCGGTTGGAACTTCACCTTACCGCTCTTCGGTGAACGCGTGAGTGGGCTTAATATGAAGGTAACGGGTTACGAGATGTCTTGGACTGCCGGCGCGCTTTGGAGCGGCGGCGCTTATGGCCCGGAGGCCAGCTTGCTGGCTACCGCGGTGTTGG
The DNA here is from genome assembly GCA_963743705.1 of Bryobacterales bacterium. Classification (GTDB taxonomy): domain Bacteria; phylum Acidobacteriota; class Terriglobia; order Bryobacterales; family Bryobacteraceae; genus PALSA-243. Next base: position 185,585 of record CAVUQS010000014.1, read on the forward strand.
TTGCGCTGTTCCTGTATGTTCGAAAAGCGCCTGTTCGCCGGCAAGCCTCACCGCTGACGGACCCGCCCACGGAGATCGATGTATGCGAACCGCCGTCGTCGTTATTATCCTGAGCGCACTTCCCGCTCTGCACGCGGCCGATAAACTCACGCTCCAAGACCGCATCGAGATCACCCGCGGGCTCGTCGCCGAATACGGCAAGGCCAAGGTACTGGTCCCGCGCTCCAAAAAGAATCTCGAAATCAATTCCGACGGCACGTACAGCAAAGAGGCATGGACCGCCATCGCCAAAGAGAGCGGACCCGCCGCCCGCGTGGGCGATCTGATTCAAATCACCAAGATCGATATCGGCAGCGACCGCCTGATTCTGCAGCTCAACGGCGGCTTCCGGGGCGGTCAGCACTGGTATCACGGCGTTTCGATCGGCATGGGCCCGTCCAACAATCCCTCGCAGGTTCCCGTCGGCGATGGTGATGCCAACGCGCCGGGCGGCACGACCATCGAGATCTTATTTCACAAGCCGCTCGAGGCCATGAAGGCCTCCGAGGTGAAAAAGATTCTGGCCCCGGTGCTCGATTTTGACAAGCATTCCGCCACCGAATTGTTCGCCGACACTTTGCCGCCCGAGACCAAAAAGGCGATTGCCGATAAACACGTGATCGAGGGCATGACCCGCGATCAGGTGGTGCTCGCATTAGGCCGGCCGGTGAATAAATCGCGCGAAAGCAAAGATGGCGTCGACACCGAAGACTGGGTTTACGGAGCCGCGCCCGGCAAGATCACCTTCGTCACTTTCTCCGGAGACAAGGTCATCAAGGTCAAAGAAATGTACGCCGGGTTGGGCACCGACGTGGCGAAACAGCCGGACGTCATCCACTAGTAGACATCCGCCCCAACCGCACCCGCAGACGCTGCTCGCGCCGCCGTAACGCCGCGGAATCCTCCATTGCAATTGCCGCCAGCGTGACTTCCAGCGCGGCCGCCAAATTCTTCTCCCGCCGTTCGTAGTGTTTCGCCAATTCAACCAGCGCCCGCGCGCGGTACGGATTGCGTGTTTCGGCAAGATCGCGCCACAACTCGAGCGCCGCCTCAGTCGCGCCGCGGCGGCGTTCCTGCCGCGCAATATCCCACAGCGTCGAAAAAAGCAACGGGTCCGGCAGCCCCATCTCCACGGCTTGCCGCAGCAGAGCCAGGGCTTCCGCTTCGCGCCCCGCATCGCGCAGCCAGCGAGCCAACCCGATCAGATCGGCGCCGTGTTGCAGCCCGGCCGATTGCGGCGCGCGATAAACCTGCGGCACAATCGCCGTCAAACACGCCAGCGACAGAATATCGAGCGCGTTGTGATGGAAAATCGGAACCAGCCGGAACGCCTCGTGCGTGCGCTGAAACTCGAAGTAGCAATACGGAATCAGATCGCCCGGCAAATCGCCTTCCCGCTCCACCCCCAGGATGCGATGCTCCAACTCGATCAGGCGGCACGAATCCAGCCGCAGCTTCCACAACCGCCGCGCGCCGAAAAGTAAATCGAGATGCGGCAGCCGCCCGAAGGGATGCGCCAACCGCGCCAGACGATAGCGGCCTTCGAGCAACGGCCGGTCGAACACGCGCCCGTTATAAGTGATGAGCGCGTCAAATTGCGCCAGATGTTCCGCCAGTCGCCAGAGCAGTGAGGCCTCTTCGCCGTAATCGCGCTGAAAAAACTGGCGCAGGCGGAACCCGTGCGCGTCGATCGATCCCACGCCCACCAGAAACGCGCAAGCCCCTGCGCCAAGCCCGGTAGTCTCCGTGTCGAGAAAGGCCCACTTGCCGGGCGGCGCATCCGCTATCGCGCCTTCCGAAAGCGAATCCAGCAGGTCGTGCGGCAGGCAATTGAGATCCGCGATGCCCACGCTCCCATGGCGGCGATGCCGTTCCCACACGCGCTCGGTTTCGAAGTGATACCCATGCGGCGTGCGCACCACCTCACCCGAAAGCAACTCCTCCACCGCCGAGCGCACCGGCCGCGGCGCGTGCTTCACCGGCGCCGGACCGCGCGCCCGCGCATACTTACGGTCTACGCGCGCGATGCGCCGCCGCAATGCCGCAAGCTGCTCTTGAACGTCCTCCACTATTCGCCTTTTCTTTGCCCACTATAGCCGATATCCTAGTGAGATCAAAACCGCGCGCACCTCACAATCCTCTTCGGCGCTTTTCTTCGCGGTCCTTGCCATCCTGCTCCTCGCGTCGCGCCTCTGCCATTCCGGGATTCTGTGGGAAGGCGACGCCCTGCCGCTCGCCGCCGCGCGCCAGATGCTCTTCGGCAAAGTGATCTATCGCGACATCTGGTACGACAAGCCGCCGCTGGTAGCCATGTTCCATCTGCTCAGCGGCGCACGCGATGGCTGGCTGCTGCGGACGCTCGATGCGCTCTACGCGTGGCTAGTTTGTTGGCTGGCGTTTCGTGTTGCCCGCGAAATCTGGTCGCATCGCGAAGGCATCGCCGCGGCGGCCCTGATGGCGTTCTTCCTGATTTTCGACTTCCCCGCGACTGTCATCCCTGCGGCTTCCGATTTCCTGCTCGTCGCGCCGCATCTCGCCGCCGTCTGGCTCGCATGGAAGCGCAAGCCGCTCTGGTGTGGCGCAGCTCTTGGCATCGGCTTTTGGATCAGCCCAAAAGTCTTCTTCCTGCTCGCCGTCTGCGCGCTCTGGGACCTCGCCGGCATCGCCTGGATCCTCGCCGGCATGGCCGCAGTCATCGCGCTTGGCGCGGTGTGTCTCTGGAGCGGCGGCGCGTGGAACGCCTATTGGCTCGAAGTTTGGGAATGGGGCCGAGCCTACGCCGCGAGCCCGTTCGTCTCTAATCCCGTATGGAACGGCGTGGCGCGCACCGCCAATTGGCTGGGCTTTCACGCCGCCGCTGTGGTGGCGGCGCTGGTCTTTCTCTGGAAAGCGCCCGCGCACCGCTGGAAGTGGCTCGCATGGCTCGCTCTCGCCATCGCCGGCGCCGCCGCAGGGATGCGCTTCTTCCCGCGCTATTACTTTCTGCTTCTGCCGCCCATCGTGCTGATGGCAGCGCGCGGTTTCACCATGCTCGGGCGCCGCGCCATCTGGATTGCGCTGCTGCTCGCGATTCCGCTGGTCCGTTTCGCCCCCAGCTTCTGGAGCGCCCTCCACGACCGCACGTGGCGAGACACCGCCATGGACCGCGACAGCCGCGCCGCCGCGCGACTCATCCCTTCACGCCCCGGCGACACCCTCTTCATCTGGGGATATCGCCCCGAGCTTTACGTTTACACCGGCCTGCCCGCAGCCACTGAGTATCTCGATTCACAACCGCTCACCGGCGTCCCCGCGGACCGCCACCTCACGCAATCGAACCCCATCGAGTGGCCTTCCGCCGCCGCCCGCCGCGGCGAGCTTGCGCAATCGCGCCCCACGTTCGTGATCGATGGCTTGAGCCTCTACAACCCGCAGCTCTCCATAGCCAATTACCCCGAACTCCGCGATTGGTTCGCCAATTACCAGGAAGTAGCGCGCACGCCTGAAACTGTGATCTACCGCCGCCGCTGAATCCGCGCCGCGCGGCCGCTTATTTTCCGCTCCAGCACGGCGCGCGTTTGCCGAGGAATGCCGAAATGCCCTCCTGCGCGTCAGCCGCCAGGGCGTTCATCGACATCACTTCTTTCGCGTACGCGTAAGCCTTCGGCTGATCGAGATCGATCTGCGTGTAGAACGCCTGCTTGCCGATCGAGACCACCAGCGAACTCGCTTCCGCCACATTGGCCGCCATTTTGCGCGTCGTCGCAGCCAATTCCGCTGCCGGAACGCACCGGTTGATCAGCCCCCACTCCGCGGCCGTATGCGCATCCACCGGATCGCCCGTCAACAACATCTCGAGCGCGCGCTTGCGTCCGATCGCGCGCGTCAGCGCCACCATCGGCGTCGTACAAAACAGCCCGATCTTCACGCCCGGCGTGGCGAACCACGCTTCTTCCGCCGCGACCGCAAGATCGCAAGCCGCCACCAGCTGGCACCCGGCCGCCGTCGCGACGCCTTGGACTTCCGCGATCACCGGCTGCGGAATCGCCTGCAACTTGAGCATCAGCTCGCTGCAAACGTCGAAAATGCGCCGGTATTCGCCGAGATCGCGCCCCGTCATTTCCGAAAGGTCGTGCCCCGAGCAGAACACCTTGCCCGCGGCCGCCAAAATCACCGCGCGCACGCCGGAATCCTGCGCAATTTCATCCAGCGCTGCCAGCAACTCCAGCATCAGCGCCAGCGAAAGCGCATTCCGCCGCTGCGGACGGTTCAGCGTCAGCACCGCCGTGCAGCCTTCGCGAGCCAATGAGAGATTTTCGTATGCCATCTGAACCAATTTTACTGCCGCGCCTGACGTACAGGTTTCCTGTACAATCGAAGTATGCCGTCGGAAACAACTTACACACGACTTCGGGCAAACCTGGCCGGCGTTCTCGACCATGTTTCCGAAGATCGCGAGGTGGTCATTGTGCGGCGGAAGGGCGCGCGCGACGTGGCGCTGATTCCGGCGACGGAATTAGCCGGCCTCATGGAAACGGCTCATCTCCTGCGGTCGCCGCGCAACGCGGCGCGGCTGATGAAGGCGTTGCGGCGCGCCGAATCGCGAAAAGCCGCGCCGGAACCGGTGGAAAAACTGCGGCGGGAGTTCCGGCTTGAGCGCCCCCACTAAGCGCCTGGCAGTCTTTCACGTCGAATTCCGCCAAGATCTTCGGTTCTGGACCGAAACCGACCGCAATACCGCCCTGCGTGTTCTCGATCTGGTAGAGGCCGTGATGCGGGACCCATTCCAGGGCATCGGAAAGCCCGAGCCGCTGCGTTTTGCCCTGGCGGGGTGCTGGTCGCGCCGCATCATGCAAGAGCATCGCCTGATCTATAAGGTCAGCCCCGACCGGATCGATTTCCTCATGGCGCGCTACCACTATTAAGAAGTCCGCAACCCCTTAGCTCCTCCGCCAACCGCGCCTCAATGTACCGGTACCTCAGGCTCTCCCGTGACGCCAAACGCCGCCGTACACTTGCCGCGGATGAGAATTCCCGCCATCGCCCTCTACCTCTGCGCCATCGCGTCGACGTGCTCTGCCAACATCATCGACGTCTCCTCGCAAACTACGCAGCTGCTCCAAACCGGCGATTCGCTCGAATTTCTCTTCTCGGACGCCAGTTACGCCGCCCGCGCCACGGCTATGGGATTGTCGCCGTATCCCAGCGCGCTCAGCTTCGTCTTTGTCTCCACGCCCGAAGCCGAGCACGGCGTCTTCACCGCCGAACTCGAATCGCCCGATGGCGACTTCTCGACCGCCTTCCCTGCCCCCATCGCCTGGACCGCCGGCTACATGCAGAATTCCGCCTATAGCGGCGCCGTTTCCGCCTTGGTGGGCTCCCTTACGCTTTCGAGCAGCGTCTCGCAGGAGCTCTTTTCCGATTCCGAAGCCGAGCTGATCCTCACCTACGCCGGTCCCGATGTCACCGTCGGCCGTCCCGGCGCCGGCCTGCGGCAGGATCTTACCCTCAGCCTATCCGGCGGTCCATTGAGCATGGGCGCAACCGTAGACAGCGCCGATTTCGACGACGGCAGGCTCGCCGCTCCCTCCGTCCTCAGGACGGCTACCACCGTCGCGCCCACCCCCGAGCCCGAACCCATCGTGTTGCTCGGAACCGGAATCGCTTTTTGCGCGCTGGCGGGCGTTTTGAAGCGCGCTCAGCGCGCCGCAGTTAGCGGCGCAAGATAACCTATCCAACACATTCGGGTACGGTTGACGGCTTCCGTGCTGCATGTTAGTCTGAATTTCTTAGACGGGGTTCGTACTCTTCCGCTGTTCTCTCATGGACAAAATTTTCCACCAGTTGGGCGAGCTTGTGCTGACTGCCCTGCCTACTTCCCTGCTCTTGGTTTTTCTTACCTTTTATTTGAAGGCCATGTTCTTCAAGCCGCTGGAAAAAGTTCTCCAGCAGCGCTACGACGCCACCGAAGGCGCGCGTAAATTAGCCGAGCAAAGCCTGGAGCGCGCCGCCGCCAAAACCGCCGATTACGAAGCCAAGCTGCGCGCTGCGCGCAGCGAGATTTACCAGGCGCAGGCGCAGGCATTCAAGGAATTGCAGGATGGCGCCGCTGCCCAAATCGCGGAAGCGCGCAGCCGTTCGAGCGCCGCCATTCAGGACGCCCGGCGCCAGCTCGCGGAAGAAGTCGAAACCGCCAAGGCTGCGCTCGCCAAGGATAGCGACTCGCTGGCCAATCAAATCGCGGATACCATGCTCCGGCGGAGGGCTGCATAATGCGCTGCATAAGCGCGACGAAGCCAAGTGTGCCCGGCTACGCGGCGCATCGTCTTCGGCCTGATCGCCTTCGGCCTCACCGCCGCAAGCCTCCTCGCTAAGGAAGAAGGCAAGGCGGAAAAGACCGCGTCCAACCTCAGCCCCACCACCGAAATCATCCTGCTTTGGGCCAATTTCGCTCTTTTGGCGATTGGTCTCGGCTATCTCATTAAGAAGTACGGCGCCCCGTTCTTCGCCGCCCGTTCGGAACGCATTCAGCGCGAAATCGTGGAAGCAGCCAAGGTGCGGCAGGACGCCGAAGTCCGCGTCGCCGAAGTCGACCGGCGCCTCGGCAATCTGGAAGCCGATCTGGAAGCCCTGCGCGCCGAATCGCGCACGGAATTGGAATCTCAACAACGCCAGGCGGCGGCTAAAACGTCCGCTGAAATCGCCCGGATTCAAAGTCAGGCGGAGCAGGAAATTGCCGCCTCGGGCAAGGCCGCGCGCATGGACTTAAAGCGCTTTTCGGCCGAACTCGCCGTGCAGCTTGCCGGCGAAAAAATCCGCGCGCGCATGACCCACGATACCCAGGACGCGCTGATGCGCGGCTTCCTGAAAGACCTTGACGGCTCTGCCTCCGCGCAAGCCAACAACTAAAGACAACGATGACGCTCTCTGCCGTAGCCACGCGATACGCGAATGCCCTTGCGGATGTAGTCGCCGCGCCGGGTTCGCCCCTGCGTCCCGAAGCCGCGCTGGCCGAACTTCTCGCCTTTGAATCCGCCATCCGCGAATCGCACGAATTGACGCTCGTGCTCGGCACGCCCTCCATCGCGAAGAGCCGCAAGAAGGCAGTCATCGGGCGGATCGCGGAGCGCATGCAGCTCTCGCTCATCACGCGCAATTTTCTATTCGTCCTCACCGACCGCCGCCGCATGGGCTCGCTCAATCAAATCATTCAGTCGTTTGAGACCGCGCTCGATGAGCGCATGGGCGTGGTCCGCGCCGAAATCGCGGCGGCAGAGGAAATGAACGACGCGCAGCGCGCGGGCATGGCCTCGGAATTGGAAAAAGTCACCGGCAAGCGCGTCCGCATGACCTTCACGGTGGATTCGTCGCTGATCGGCGGCGCGGTCGCCAAGGTCGGCTCAATTGTTTACGACGGTTCTGTGCGCGGCTCGCTGGCTTCGCTCGCGAAGCGGTTGAGCGCGGAAAGTTAAAGGGAAGAAATTATGGCTCAGATTCGAGCGGACGAAATAACCAGCATCCTCCGCCAGGAAATCGAAAACTACGACAAGGCGATCGATGTCTCGGAAACCGGATCGGTGATCTCGGTGGGCGATGGGATTGCGCGCGTGCACGGCCTGGAGCGCGTCATGGCGGGCGAGTTGATCTCGTTCCCGCACGACGTTTCCGGCATCGCCATGAACCTGGAAGAAGACCAGGTCGGCTCCGTACTGCTTGGCGATTACACGGAAATCAAAGAGGGCGATGAGGTCAAGCGCACCGGACGAATCATGTCCGTGCCCGTGGGCCGCGCCATGATCGGCCGCACCGTCAACGCGCTCGGCGTGCCCATCGACGGCAAGGGCCCCATCGTCAATGACGGCTTTAACCCCATTGAGCGCCTGGCGCCCGGCGTAGTCGATCGCCAGCCAGTCAAAGAGCCGATGCAAACCGGCATCAAGGCCGTCGACGCCATGATTCCCATCGGCCGCGGCCAGCGCGAATTGATCATCGGCGACCGCCAGACCGGCAAGACCGCCATCGCGCTCGACACCATCATCAATCAAAAGGGCGGCGACATGATTTGCATCTATGTCGCCATCGGCCAGAAGCGCTCCACCGTCGCTCAGGTGGTCAAGACGCTCGAAGATTACGGCGCCATGGATTACACCATCGTCGTTTCTGCTTCGGCCTCCGACCCCGCGCCCATGCAGTATCTGGCCCCGTTTGCCGGCACCGCCATCGGCGAGTATTTCCGCGACAAGGGCGGCCACGTTCTCTGTGTCTACGACGATCTTTCGAAGCACGCCGCGGCCTATCGCGAAATCTCGCTGCTGCTGCGCCGTCCGCCCGGCCGCGAAGCCTTCCCCGGCGACGTGTTCTATCTCCACAGCCGCCTGCTCGAGCGCGCCTCCAAGCTCAGCGCCGAAAACGGCGGTGGATCGCTCACCGCGCTTCCCTTTATCGAAACGCAGGCGGGCGACGTTTCTGCGTACATTCCCACCAACGTCATCTCCATCACCGATGGCCAGATCTTCCTCGAAGCCGATCTGTTCAACTCCGGCCAGCGCCCCGCCATCAACGTCGGCATCTCGGTCAGCCGCGTGGGCGGCAACGCGCAAACCAAAGCGATGAAATCCATCGCCGGCAGCATGCGCCTCGATCTCGCTCAATACCGCGCGCTCGCGGCCTTCGCCCAGTTCGGCTCCGATCTCGACAAGGCTTCGCAGCAGCAGCTCAATCGCGGTAAGCACCTCACCGAAATCCTGAAGCAGGGCCAATACCAGCCGCTGCCGCTCGAAAAGCAGATCGCCATCATCTTCGCCGGCACCCAGGGTTTCATTGACGACCTGCCGGTGGAACAGTGCCGCAAGTTCGAAGAAGAGCTTTACCGCTTCATCGAAAATGCGCACCCCGCAATCTTCACGGAAATTCGCGATAAGAAAGCCCTCGACGACGCGCTCAAGGGAAAATTGACGGCGGCCATCAAAGAGTTCAAAGCCCGCTTCGTCGCCGAACAGCCGGTAGCCGTGCATGCCTAGTTTGATCGATATCCGGCGGCGCATCCGCTCGGTAAAAAACACGCAGCAGATCACCAAGGCCATGAAGATGGTCTCCGCGGCCAAGCTGCGCCGCGCGCAGGATCGCGTGATCGCCGCGCGGCCCTATGCCGCCACGCTGCGTAAAGTGATCTCGAACGTGGCCGCCGCGGCCGCGGGCGAAGATCTCGTGAATCCGCTGCTGGCGCAACGCGAGGAAAAGCGCGTCCTGCTGGTATTGATCTCAGGCGACAAGGGCCTCGCCGGGGCCTTCAACAGCAATCTGATCAAAGCCGCCGTGCGTTTCCCCGCCGAGCATTCGGGCGCGGAAATGACGTTCGAGCTGGTTGGCCGCAAGGGCCGCGACTTCTTCCGCAAGCGCGGCGCAAAGATTTCCGGCGACCAGATCAATCTCGCCGCCAAGCCCAAATATGACGATATGGCCGAAGTCGCGCGCCGCGCCATGACAATGTTCGCCGAAGGCCAGGTGGACGCGGTCTATCTGCTCTATAACGAATTCAAGAGCATGATCGCTCAGCGCGTGATGCTCAACCGCGTGCTGCCCGTCACCGTGGAAGCGCAGCAGGCCGCGGTCGACTACATCTTCGAACAGCCTCCCGCCGAAATGCTGGAAGACCTGCTGCCGCGCTATGTCGAAATGGAGTTCTACCGCGCGCTGCTCGAATCCTCCGCCGCCGAGCATGCGGCGCGCATGACGGCCATGGACGCCGCAACGTCCAACGCCGCCGACGTCATCGAGACTTTGACTTTGAATTTGAACCGCGCGCGCCAGGCCAGCATCACCAAGGAAATCATCGAAGTGGTGAGCGGGGCCGCCGCCGCCGAATAAAGGAATTTTATGGCAACCAGCACCGCAACCGTATTGGGCAAAGTGGTCCAAGTCTCCGGACCGGCCGTGGACGTCGAATTTCCCGAAGGGCACATTCCCCTGGTTCACACCGCGATCCGCGTGACCAGCGAAGGCTTCGACGTGCCGCAGCCGATCGATATCATTTGCGAGGCGCAGCAACACATCGGCGAAGGCCGCGTGCGCACCATCGCTCTGCAGCCCACCGAGGGCCTGGTACGCGGCATGAAGGCGGAAAGCCTCGGCCATCCGGTGGAAGTGCCGGTGGGGCCTGAGACGCTCGGCCGCGTGCTCAACGTCATCGGCGAGCCCGTCGATAAGCGTGGCCCGGTCAATGCCAAGAAGCGCTATCCGATTCATCGCGAGGCGCCCAGCTTCGAAGAGCAATCCACGCGTCTTGAAATGTTCGAGACCGGCATCAAGGTCATCGATCTTCTCGAACCCTACCTCCGCGGCGGCAAAATCGGCCTCTTCGGCGGCGCGGGCGTGGGCAAGACCGTCATCATCATGGAGCTGATCAACAACATCGCCATGAAGCACGGCGGCGTTTCGGTCTTCGCCGGCGTGGGTGAGCGTACCCGCGAAGGCAATGACCTTTGGCTCGAAATGCAGGAAGGCGGCGTCATCGATCCGGACGATTACACCAAGTCGAAGTGCGCCCTGATCTACGGCCAGATGACCGAGCCGCCCGGAGCCCGTCTCCGCGTCGGCCTGACCGGTCTCACCGTGGCCGAATACTTCCGCGATGAAGAAGGGCAGGACGTGCTGCTCTTCATCGACAACATTTTCCGCTTTACCCAGGCCGGCTCGGAAGTATCCGCGCTGCTGGGCCGCATGCCCTCCGCCGTCGGATATCAGCCGAACCTCGCCACCGAAATGGGCGAGTTGCAAGAGCGCATCACCTCCACCAAGAAGGGCTCCATCACCTCGGTGCAGGCCATCTACGTGCCCGCCGACGATTACACCGATCCCGCTCCGGCCACCGCGTTTGCGCACCTCGACGCCACCACCAACCTCTCGCGCGACATCGCGGCCCTCGGCATCTATCCCGCCGTTGATCCGCTGGCGTCCACCTCGCGTATTCTCGATCCGCGCATCATCGGCAACGATCATTACGACACCGCGCAGTTAGTCAAGACCGTATTGCAGCGCTACAAAGATCTGCAGGACATCATCGCTATTCTCGGCATCGACGAACTCTCCGACGAAGACAAACTAGCCGTCGCGCGCGCCCGTAAGATCCAGCGCTTCCTTTCGCAGCCCTTCCACGTGGCCGAGCAGTTCACCGGCATCAAGGGCAAGTACGTCAAACTCGAAGACACCGTCAAAGGCTTTCGCGCCATTTGCGAAGGCAAATATGACGATCTGCCCGAGCAGGCGTTCTACATGCAGGGTTCCATCGAAGAAGTTGAGCAGAAAGCCAAGGAACTGGCCGGGAACTAACCATGGCGGAGTCGATCGAACTCGAAGTCGTTACACCCGAGCGTCAACTCGTCAAAGAGGCGGTGACCGAAGCGCAAATTCCTGCCAAGGCGGGTTATATCGGCGTGCTTCCGGGACATGCGCCCCTGCTGAGTCTGCTCGGCTCCGGCGTGCTCAGTTACACGCCCGAATCGGGTTCGCGAAAAGTTCTCATGGTCCATCGCGGATTCGTCGAAGTGTTGCCCGATCACATCCGGGTGCTCGCCGATGTCGCCGAGCGCGCCGAAGAGATCGACCTTGAAAAAGCTCGCGTTGCCGCCAAGACCGCCTGCGATCACCTGCTCATCAACGATCAGGCCGCGGCCACCGATCCGGGCGTCGCGCTGGCTGAATCGGAACTGGCTCAGGCCCGCGTAGAAGCTGCCGAACAGACCGGCAAATAAAAAGGGCTCCCCGAAGGGAGCCCCTTTTTTGCCGGGTCTGAATCTTGTCTTAAACTCTGTTCACATTCTCCGCTTGCAGGCCTTTCGGCCCCTGTTTCACCTCGAATTCCACTTCCGCGCCCTCGTCGAGCGAACGGTAACCGCTCGCCTGGATGGCCGAAAAGTGAACGAACACGTCGTCGCCGCTCGATCGCTGGATAAAACCGTAGCCCTTGGCGGCATTAAACCATTTCACGGTGCCTTTTTCCTTCACTACTCTCTCTCCTCAAATTGTTCGTCGTGCTCTTGGGACTCCCAGGCAAGGAAAGCGGAACTTTCGAGGCTTGCTAGAAACTTAGGAGGCGCGTCCAAACAACGTTTCCGACTGCGTACGGTATTCTCTCAAAAGCTGCAAGCGGAATGCAAGGGCGTTGCTTACGGGTTTCCGTCTCCGGAAAAGCTCTAAATAGACCAGTGTCTCCAGCCGTCCTGACTCCGCTCCGCCCCCCGCCCCGTGCCGGACGATTCCTGCGGTAAACTACCCGTAGGCTACTTGCGTAGCCCTTGCCGCCGGCGGGCGATCGGCCTGAAGACGCGGCGGACCCCAAGAGGTCCGAGGCGTTGGGCGCCGGCATAAAGGAACTAGTGAATGGAACAAAAACTGAAGATCGCCGTGTTTATCGATTTCGATAACATCGAGATCGGCGTCAAGTCCACTCTCCACCGCGAATTCGATGTCGCGGCGGTGTTGGACGCGCTCAAGGAACGCGGCGAAATCGTCACCAAATTCGCGTACGCGAATTGGGGCAGACAGGAATCTGCCACGCGCGCTCTCTCCGAGCACGCCGTGCAGATGGTGCAGCGCGATCCCTCTCCGCGCGGCGACAAAAACGGGGCCGACATCAACCTGGCGCTCGATGCGCTGGAGATGGCGTTCACCCACGACCACATCAACGCGTTCGCCATCGTCAGCGGCGATAGCGACTTCATCGCGCTGGTAAACAAACTCAAACAATACGATAAGCGCATTTTCGTGGTGGGCGGCCGCGCCTTCACCAGCACGATACTGCAGAAGAACTGCCACGAATTCGTAGCTTATGAATCGGTGATCGACGACCGGCCGGCGCGCCAGAGCCATCACCCGCAGCAGGAGCGTCCCCCGCACTCCGATCGGCCTCCGCAACAACAGCAACAACAGCCGCCTTCGCAGTCGCAGTCGCAGCCGCAACAACAGCCGCGTCCCCAAAACCGGCGCCAGAATCTCGAGTTGGCGCAGGCTATGCCGCTGGTCGAGCGCGCGCTCAGCGTTCTCGAACGCCGCGAAGTGCGTCCGCAACTGGGTCTGTTGAAGTCCACCATGTTGCAGCTCGATTCCACCTTTAACGAGCGCGCCTACGGCGCCGGCAACTTCACCGATTTCGTGGAGAAGCTGCAAAAGGCGGATTACGTCGAAGTCACCGGCGGCGAAGGCCGCTATATGATTCGGATGAAGGGCGGCGCTACTCCCGAAAAACCCGGCGCTAAGCCCGAGCAGGCTATCCCGCTGCTGCGCGACGTGCTCGAACTCCATCGCATGGAAATCGACAACGGCGCCCCGGCCGAAGAGCTCGCCGAGTGGGTACGCCAGGAGCATCCCGATTTCAATTGGGGCGCTTACGGCTTCCAGGCCTTCAGCGAGTTACTGAACTTCGCGCAGGATAAGGGCCTCGTCCGCATTCAGGCGGACGAAGAAAAAGGCCTCAGCGTGTTTCTGGGCTCCGAATTCCACCCGCCCGCGCCTCCGCCCGAGCCCGAACAACCGGAAGTCATCGAGGAAGAGGACGAGCCGCAGCCCATCGTGCCCGGCCAGCCCACCGCCACCGGCGAGATTCCCGAACCGGCCCCTGTTCCCAAGCCGCAACGCCGTCCCCGCGCGCCGCGCAAGCAGCCGCAGGGCGATGGCGCCAAGAAGCGCACTTCGCGTCCACGCAAAAAGCCCCCCATAAATTAGCGAGCAAAAAAAGTGAGTCACGATAGCGGCGGAATTATATTTCCGCCGCTATCAATCACTTAGTCGCCCCACATAGCTGCAGCCACACTTTCGTCTGTCAACTTATAGGCAGATGAAGACGGTTCGTCAAATGCTGACATGCGCGCTGTTGGCGGCAGCCGCATGGCTTACGCTTTCGGCCGCTCTTCTAATGCGCGCCGCTACCGTGGCCGTAGCGGCGCTGCCCCAAGAGATAGCTCTCGCTCGCAGCGCCTTAATCGGCGAGGTTGCGGCCACGCGCAAGGATCTGACTGCGCAAATCGCCGCCGCGCGCCGCGATGTCCTCGTGCGCTCGGAGCGTCAGGCCGACGCTCTGCGCACCGATTTATTCTCCGAAACCGACGCCATCCGCGCCACTGCCGACCGGCGTCTCGGCGATACGCTCCAACGCGCCGATGCCGCGGTCAGTGTACTCGAGAACCTGCGCGGCGATCTGAAGCCGGCGCTCGATCATACAGCCTCCATCGCGGCCCAAGCGGACGCCAGCCTCCCGCTCTTTCTCGATTGCGAATACAATCCCGATTGCGTTTTCAACCGTTACGTGGGCGCATCGAAAGGCATCGAAACCGCCGCTTTGAATTTCGGCGCGATGAGTCAGGACGTGCGCGCCGCGCTGCCGCCCATGCTCAAAACATGGAATCAGATCGGCGTCGATGTTTCCGGCACCGCAAAAAATGTCAACCGATTGACCAAACCTAAGTGGTACGACCGTTTGATCGGCTACGGCCTCAACGGCGTCATTATCTACCGCAACCTCAACCCAGTCACGAGTCTGACCGTCACCGGCGCGCAGATTATTTCCTCGCGCCAATAAGGAGAATCATGAAGTTCGTCGATAACATCATTCAGAAAATTGTTGGTTTCTTTAAGTCCGGCAAGGCTGAGGCTGCGCTGACCGAAGCTGCGTCGCTGGTGCCCAAGGCGCTGCCCATCGTCGAAGAAATCGCCGCTCTCGTTCCCAACCGCACCGACCAGGAAATCCTGGCCGCGTTCCAGAAGTATGCCGTGCCGGTTTCTTCGCAAGTCCTTGCCACGCCGGTCGCCCAGCGCGGCTATGTGTTGCTGCAGCTTGCCACGCAGGTACTGGCGAAGAATCTGCCCAACGTTGCAACCAAGGTGCTCAACGCCGCGGTGCAGTTGGCCGTCACCGGATCTCAAGCCTAGAAGAGAATCCGCGGCCCCTTCGGGCGCGCTTCCGTAATCGGCGCGTTCAGGAAATCGACCAGCGGCGTCAAAGCCTCAAAACGCTTCCGGATCTCGCCGGCCATTTTGTTGGAGGTCGCGAGTTCCGGAGGCAACTCCACGTAAAAGAAAAACTGCTTGTAGCGCAGAAGATCGGCCGCCGGATGATCCGCCGCAAAGCCTTTCGGCACGCGTGACAACTGCTCGCCGTGCAAATCTCCGAATAGTTTCCGCAGCGTCTTCGATTGCACAATCTTGCGAAATTCGGCGTGCTTTTCCGCCAGGCGATTCCGCACCGCCAGCAAAACTTCGGGCAGCGGCATATACATTCCTCCGCCGATGTCGACCGATTTGTGCGACACCGCGAAGTAGTAGCCCGATCCCCGGCTGCGATCCAAACCGCGCCGCGGAAAATAAGCCGCCTGATGCGTCTTGTATGGCTTCTTGTCCTTGCTGAACCGCGTATCGCGATAGATCCGGTATAGCGAGGCCGCCGGTTCCGTCACATGCAGCGGAGCGAACTTCGCCATATCGGCGTTGAGCGCCGCCACCAGTTCCAGCATCGGGCCCTTCACCTTCTCGTCGAACACCGGCTTGCGCGGTTGAAACCATTCGCGCTTGTTATTACGTTCCAGGCTCCGGAAGAAAGCCAATGCCTCTTCGGAAAACCCCGGAAATGCGGCTCGCGCCATACGCCCCCCTATAATTAAGGCTCGTCAGACAAATTATAAAGGCTCATCAGAAAAAATCGCGGGTGCGGACGGAAGCGCCTCGGAGCACTTCTCACGGATGACCTTAAGATAGGGTTCCCACCTGCGACCGCAACCGCGGAAATCGATTGACAATCGCCGGACTGGCTTTATAGTCAAGGCAGCGATCGGGATGTCGTTTCTCCGGCCGCGCCGGTCCCACCCCGGCTCCGTCCTTGGTTAACATGCAGGGACGCCAGGACTATCTGGGTTGAGCAGATAGACCGCACTCAGTGATCGCGGTCTCATGCATCGCTTTCTTGCAGAGACTCCGTGCGACCAGAACCTTGAGGAGAACCGTCATGGCAACAACAGGAATCATTGGAGCGCCCCAGGATCCGCGAACTAATCCGCAATTTTTTACCACGGTTCTTGGCGCAGAGTCGGACCCCGAAAGAATTGGAGTCGTCGGCGTGAATTCAGCCGGAGCGTCGTTCGGATTTCTGGCCGGCAAGGATCCGGCGGTTAACGGGGCGACTGGCGTATACGGGGAGAGTGTTCAGAACGGGGTGGTTGGGAGGACCGCGAGCGGCGACCATCACGACAGCGGGGTTCTCGGTCTGAACAATGGCGTTGGTCAGGGGGTCAAGGGGTTCAATTTTTCAACGAACAGCCTGGGACTTCTGGCAGGGCGGGACCCGCTCTTCAACGGGGCGACGGGAGTCTATGGGGAGAGCCCACAGAACGGAGTCTTTGGAAGAACCACCAGCAAGGTCCGTGAGGACCACGCGGTGTATGGTCAAAACGACGGCGCTGGACACGGTGTCACGGGGGTCAACACTACCGCCAACGCGTTTGGTTTCCTCGGGGGCCGGGATCCCTTCTTCAACGGGAATGTGGGAGTCTACGGGGAGAGCGGGCAAAACGGCGTCTTCGGACGAACCGCGAGTTCGGTACCGGCCGACAATGCGGTTTATGGACAGAACGATGGCGCGGGCAACGGAGTGGCGGGCTTCAGCAACACGGGTGTTGGCATTTTTGGCGCCTCCGCAACCGGCCTTGCGGCCAAGTTCAAGGGCAATGTGGAAGTGACCGGGGACATCCGATTGACTAACGGCGAGGACTGCGCGGAGGAATTCGATGTACCGGGCGCCCAGGAGATCGACGCGGGGACGGTCATGGTGATTAATCAGAACGGCGGACTTCAGCAAAGTGAGCATGAGTACGACCGGAAAGTGGCGGGAGTTGTCTCCGGGGCGGGCGACTATCGGCCCGGCATTGTGCTTGGAAAGCGTGAAGCCTCCGGCGAGAGGCTGGCGATCGCTCTCTTGGGGAAGGTCTATTGCAAGGTGGACGCGCGGTTTTCGCCGATTGAGGTGGGCGATCTGTTGACGACATCACCGACGCAGGGCCACGCGATGAAGGCGATCAACCCAGCACAGGCACTGGGCGCCCTGATCGGAAAGGCGCTTCGGCCGCTTCAGGACGGGCAAGGTCTGATTCCTATCCTGGTCGCACTGCAATAGCGAAAACAGCACCATCACAGAAAGCGTGAACATACTTGTCGCGACCTCCCCGTCCGCTTTACAGGGCCATCTCCCCGGTTACCAGGCTCGATCCGCTGGATTTCATGCAGCGCTTCCTCGTCGGCAACTTATTTCCGTTCGGCGACATCAATCTGGAGAGCGCACCACCGGCGAAATCGGTCGACGGGGCCAATGCCTTATTCACCCGTCGCACGGCGGCGGCAGTGATGCTTGCGGCAAATAACGGTCTTCCTGACAGTGCGAACGGGCAGGAAGAGGATTACGGCTCAAGGGTACTGGCCAAAATGGCATACTCGGACTATTTCCGTGGTCCCGACCAGGTTCCGGGAAGGGCTTCTGCGAAGACGCTGAGGGCGGAAGCAAATGAATCGATCGCGATCCAGGTACCGGGCAATGTCGGCTCGTCCGTGAACAGAACCTTCATTCAACACTTCGTGATCGTGGGCGAATACGATGTGGCCCTGACTGCGTACGTCAAGTTGTATTACCGCTTCTATGACGCCCTCAGCGAGGGAGCACGCCGGAACCTCTTCGATACTTTGCTTTCGCAGCGGGGCAAGTACAATGCGGCAGAACGGCTAGTGGCCCCCTTTCAGATAGCGGGTGTCGAAATACCTGAGACGGAAAACCACCGGCTGATGATTCAGTCGGCGAAGTACCTGACCAATCAGCTTTACTTTCAGGCTTCTGTCGCAGCGGGCACCCCCGATCACGCAAATTTTGACAACAACCGCAACGGAGACGGCGGCTCGAATCCGTCCATGGTGGATGTGATCCTGGACATGCTGCGCCGCTTCCTGATAGCGGACTTCATTGAATACAACGCGCGGCCCTACCAGGACTACACAATGTCGGCGCTGCTGAACCTGGTCAGCTTTGCATACGACGACCGGGTCAGGCTGGCGGCGCGCATGGTACTCGATTATGTGTCGGCAAAAGTGGCGGTCTCAAGCCAGGATCTGCGCCGGTGCCCTCCTTATCGGCGCCTGAACAAGGCCACAAACTTTGGACCGGCAATGCCAAATGGATTTCTGGGCTCGCCTCTGGTTTACAACTTTGGCGACACTCCGTTTGAGCCAGATCCGCAAATCGGCTTTTATACGCTGCTGGCCGGGAACACCGGCGTGTTCGCCTCGCCCCCCGCGCAAACTCCGCCTCCGATTCCGGGTCACGCCCCTGCGAACTACGCTTTTGAGATGGTACATGCCGGTCTTAGCGACTACCGCATTCCGCCAGCGATTCTCGACCTGTTTGTGAACCCCGCGAGCCGGACTTTCCATCAGGGCTTTCAGCGGGATGAAGGAAACCTCAGCATTCCGGCGCCAATACGAGAACTCTACGCCGGATCGCCCAGCTACCTCATCACAGCCGGCGGTAGCCCGTCATTCTTCGCATATCGCGCGGATATTCTGGGAATCGCTCACCCAGGGGAAGACGCCGATCTGGGCATTGCGATGCCCACCACGTTTATCCCAAGCGTGGATTGCAATCCGCGCCCGCCCGGGTTCGGGACCATGCTGAGCGACGTCATTCAGTTCGGAAAGGCAACCACAGATTTAGCGGCCTTCAATCTTGGAGTGGCCCCGAACTTCGCCTGCGGCTCGCCAGTCTACGTCCCCGATGTTTTCGAACCGCATGCGGGCGATCCGACGGTGGTGGGCGACGGAAACTGGACCTTCGTCAATCGCGGAAGCGGGAGTAGCGGGCCGGGTTACTATCTGGCCATTTTCAGGGTGAACGATTCTCCCGGAGCCCAGAACCGGGGTGTGCTCGAGGCCTACGACACCTTTCTGAACTCCTTCGCCCCGGAACCGGGTGGCTCGGCCGGCCTGACGTTTGAGGAATTCCGGCGTTCGGTTAAGGCCAACAACGCTTCGCTCGTCCTTCGGGCCGGGAACTTTGAGATAAGCACTTACACCACCCACTCCGGTCAGCGGATCGACTTCACTCTCGCTCCGGTCACCGGCATCGTATCCACTACGGCCGAACCGGATCAATCGATCTTCAGGCGCACATTTGCGCATGGGTCGGTGGTGAACAGCGGGCAAGTCAGCGGGCAGGATCTTACACAGCGCCCGGTGGGGACCGGGTTGATCACAATATCCAACCCGGCGGTCGGTACGATCACTCTCGATATGCGAGCCGGCGCCGCTGCCGGCGACCCACTGTTCGGGCTTCACCACCCATCACGGACGTCGGAGTCCGGCAAGGTCGAAACGGCGGGGTCAAACGACGAAGTCTGGGTGGACTCGAATTATCCGGGGGCCGCCCCGTCGGCCGGAGACTTCGGGGATCCGTTCCGCACGCTGGGCGAAGCGATGGATCGTGTAAAACCGGGCGGCACAGTCAGGATCGTCAATGTTCGCACCTCTGAAAGCCAACCCGTCGCCTACACCAGACGTCTGACATTGAGGGCGGCGGGAGCAGCCGTCATCCTTCCTCGCTGACACAGGGAGCGATCCTCGACGAGACCCACAAATTCCGCTGACGAGGCATAATTAAAGCAATGCTATCCACGGAAGAGATGCGCTCGCATCTCGCCGCGATTCCCACTTTAACTATTTTGCCCGGCGCTCCGCTTTCGCGCTATACGCGCTTCGGCATCGGCGGACCGGCCGATCTCTACGTCGAAACCGACAACCCCGCTGCGTTCACCTCCGCGCTCGAAGCCGCGCGAGCCAGCGGCCTCCCGGTGGTCGTAATCGGCGACGGCACCAACCTCATCGTTTCCGAC
Organism: Bryobacterales bacterium; assembly: GCA_963743705.1. Taxonomy (GTDB): domain Bacteria; phylum Acidobacteriota; class Terriglobia; order Bryobacterales; family Bryobacteraceae; genus PALSA-243. The sequence continues at coordinate 205,513 of CAVUQS010000014.1, forward strand.
GCCGGCTTTCGCGGCATCGTCCTTCGCTATCGCGCATCGTGCGTTTCCGCCGATGGCGGCCTAGTCACGGCCGACGCTGGCGCCGTCCTGCAAGATCTGGTGGATTTCAGCATCACGCTCGGATTGAAGGGCCTCGAAACGCTCTCCGGCATTCCCGGCTCGGTGGGCGCCGCCATCTACGGCAACGCCGGCGCCTACGGCCATTCCATCGCGGAGCGGGTAGTCGGCGTGCGCTTCTATGACGGTCACGCCGTGCGCTCGTTCTCGAACGATGAGTGCGAATTTCAATATCGCGAAAGCATTTTCAAGCGCCGTAAGGCGTGGATCATTTTTTCCACCACGCTCTCGCTCGATCTCGACGACGCTGCCACGCTGCGCGCCACCGCCGACGGCATTCTCAAAGTGCGCAACGAGAAGTTCCCGGTGACCATGAAATGCGCCGGCAGCATTTTCAAGAATTTCCTGGTCAACGAGCTTCCCGCCAGCGTGGCCGAGCAGGTTCCCGCAAGCGCTGTGCGCGAAGGCAAGATCCCTGCGGCATGGTTCCTCGAACGGGCAGGCGCCAAAGGCATGCAGCGCGGCGATATTCACGTCGCCACCTATCACGCCAACCTGATCTACAACGCAGGCGCCGGAACTGCTGCCGATTTGCGCGCGTTGATCCTCGAATTGAAACGCCGCGTGCGCGAGCATTTCGGCATTGAGATCGAAGAAGAAGTGCAGTACGTCGGCTGGGATTAGCCAGCTGGGCCTAGCCGCCCCTACTTCACCGTCACCTGAATCGGAATCGCCTTGCCCAGCGGGCTGACCATGATCGTCAGCGTGCCATTCTTCGCGCCGCTGCCGGCCTTCACCGTGAGCGTCGCGGATTTCCCTGGTTCCACCGTCGTCGTGTCCAACGCCGCTTCGATTCCTTCAATCTTGCCTTGCAGGGTAAGGGTGATAGGACCCTGCATCTTATTCGGGATCTGTATATGGTCCGATTCGCCGGCCTTCACAATCGCTTCCGACTTTTCGGGCGACACCATCGCCATCAACTGCGCCATGTCGCCCGGCATCGGCGGCAACTGCAGCGTCCCTTTGCTCGTATCCGGGCCGCCCTTCATCTTGCCGAAGGGCGAATCGGAAAGAATCTCCTGATCCACGTACCAATACCACTGAGGCTCTTTGTCGTTGGCGTTTTTCACCAACTTCCAGTAGCTGGGCGCGGGGATCTTCATGATCTTGCCTTCGAACCCCGGCATCATGATGCGCTGTTCCACGCCCACGGTCGCCTTCGCGCGCGTGTAGCCGTCCGAGTATTCAATGCGCATGATCTCGAAGCCCTCGTATTGCGGCTTGTTGCGATCGTAGAAGAAGTCCTTCGTGTCGTCGGCCACCAGCGCTTCCGCCTCGCGGAACTTGGCCTTGACGTGAAATTCGTAGAACTGGTTGATGCGGGCTCGCAGCGCGTCGTCAATTTCCTTCGGAGCGCGATTGAACAGGTCGGCCGTGTTCTGTCCGAACGCGGAGGCCGCAAACAAGGCAAGAATCGCGGTACAGCGCATAGTTTCATCTTAAGACGCGCCGTGTCGCTAAAAAGTCGGGCGGCAGCGGGCGATCTTTGCGGTTCGCCCGCTGCTCCGTAAACCCTTCTAAAACTGATACTTCAGCGAGAATTGCAGGTTCCTCGCGCCCAGCGAAGTGTTCACCACGCCGGTCGGAATGCTGGCCGCGTAACTCGGGTTCGTGCCGTATTGCCTGGGGTCGATGCCGCCGCCGGGGAACACGTCCGTCGCGTACCCGTTCACCGCGAAGACCGGCGTATTGAACGTGTTGATGGCGTCGAAGCGGAACAGGATGGTCTGGTGCTCCGTGATGTGGAACAACTTCGAGAGGCTCATGTCCATCTGTTTCCAGCCGGGGCCGCGTTCCGTCGAGATGCCGCAAGTGCCCAGCATCCCGGTAGTGGGTATCGACATGGTGAGCGGGTTGAACCAGACGTAGCCGCCGCCCACGAAATTCTTGTACGGCGTCGGGATAGATGGCGACATGCAATCCGGCCGCGGCTGGAAGTACGCGCCGGTCGGGTCGTATCCGAACTGAATCATCGAGATCGGCAGCCCGCCGTGCGCGTTCACGATGAAATCGTAATGCCAGTCGCCAAAGACCGCGTTCATCACGCTGTTGGAACTCTTGCCATACATGCGGTCGTGGCCGTAAGGCAGATCGTAGTTGAGGTAGGCGGTGAAGATGTTGGTGACGTCCGCGTCGCAAAGGCCGTAATCGAGGCCAATGTTATACACGTACATCTGGAACGAAACATCGGCCGTGGTTTGCGCGACGGCCAGGTTGCCGTAGCGGCCGTAGTATCCCTGATTGTTCGTAAGGCATTTCGACCACGTGTAGTTGAACTGGAATGCCAGTCCCCTCGCCACCCGCTGTTGCGCCAGCATTTGCAGACCGTTGTAATTCTGAATCGCGGTCGTCGTGTTGAGCCGCTGCTGTCCGGTCGCAATGCTCTTCAACGCTGGATTACCGGCCAGGTACGGACCGGGAACCGCCGTGCCGTCGGGCAGCAGGAAATTCTGCCCCATGTTGTAAATCGCCGCCATGTGGTCGGAGTGCTGGCCGACGTATCCAGCCTGCACCGTCAGCGACCGGGTGACTTCGCGCTGAATGAAAAAGCTCCATTGATTCGAAACCGCGGGGCGATAGTTCGGATCCGTCGCGTGAAGACGCACGCCGTTGAAGCAGGCTGGCGGCGCCGAGGTTACATTCGCTACCGTGCACCCGGTGGTCGAGCCCAGCGCGCCGAAGCCCTGATCGAGAAACACCTGGTTCGAGGGAATCCCGCCATTGGAATTGGTCGCGCCCCACTGCCCCACCAGATCGGTGTTCCACGGCGCGTTCGTCGCCAGGCGGTTGTATTCGCCCGTGCCCTCCTGGAAACTCGACCGCGAAAACGCCGCGCGAATTACGGTCTTGTTGTTGATGCTGTAGGCCAGTCCCAGCCGCGGCAGGAAGTTCGCAATACCGTTGTATTGGCTGTAGAGCGCGCGGCTGTTGCCGTCGCGTCCCGCCAGCATGATCGTCCCCGAGTACTCGCCGAAGTTGGTCATGCGGTTTCCCACCTCGTAAATCGGCGTGAATAGTTGCCAGCGCAGGCCAATATTGATGGTGAGCTTCGGAGTAACGCGCCAATCGTCTTGCACATATGCGCCAAACGCGTAATTGCGCTGGCCCACGGTTCCATTGAATCCCACGCCGTAGCCCATATAGGCGGGCAGGCCGAGGAAGAAATCGGCTTCGGAGTAGCCGGTGTAGGTTCCGCTAAAGCTGAGCTGCCCGGCCGCGCCATCGCTGGTGGTCGCCGGAATGTAGTTGTTGCGGTACCGAATCACCTGGAATCCCATGCGGATCACGTGTTCGCCCTTTGTCCAGATGACCGAATCTGAAAACTGGATCGCCGTCTGGTGGAACAGTTCAGGCGCATCCACCGTTCCGAACGCGAACGGCCCATTCAACTGGCCGCCCAGCCTGGAGCTGGCGAAAGACAGCCCGGGCAGATACTGCGTCGGCTGCCCCGGAATCAGATTGGCGCCCGCAGTCGTGCCGAGCGACTGGATGTTGGCCTCGGCGGGAAAATAATTGACGCCGAAGCGAATGTCGTTCAGCAGGGTCGGGTTCAGCGTGCGCGTGTAATCCACAACGCCCTGCTGCAACGGGAAAAAGTTGCTTCCGCTGCCGCTATATTGAAACACGTCGCTGTTGAGGATCGGGTTCTGCACGTTCTGCTGCGAATAACGCGCCATGACGTGGTCCCTATCCGTTGGCGACCAATCCACCTTCGCATCGCCCTGATTGCCGTGCGTGTAGTTTTGCACCACGTTCACAAGATTGTTAGTGGTTCCGTTGACCAGACCCGGCAGATTCGGCTTAGGTAGCGCCGCCGCAATTTTCAGCGCGGTCGGGCTGATGCCGGTAATGCACGGGTCCACGCCCATCTTCTGTCCCGGCCCGCAAATCGACGCGAGGTTGAGATTCGACGGCATGACGACCGTGGTTCCCGGGTAATGCAAGCTAACGCCAAGGTCCGATAGATTACCCGTTGCATCTTGCGCCGTGAACGTCGTCATCGCCGTCGCGGTCGCGGGCAAGTCGAAGCGTGAGCCCTGATAATCAACGAAGAAAAACAGCTTGTTCTTTCGGATCGGTCCACCAAACGTACCGCCGTATTCATTCCAATGCTGGCGCGGCGTGGGAAGGCCGTTGAAGCCGTTCGACCACTCGTTGGCGTTGAAGAAATCGTTGCGCAAATACTCGAACGCGTCGCCGTGATACCCGTTGGTCCCGGATTTCAAACCCACGCTGATCACGCCGCCGAGAAACTGTCCGTATTCTGCGCTGGGGTTGTTCGTGATGATACTCAGCTGCTGGATCGCATCCACGTTGGGTGAGAACGCGACGTTGTTATCCACAAATTCCACGTTCTCCATGCCGTCGAGCAGGTAATAGTTCGCCTGCTCACGATTGCCGTTCAAATTCGGCCGCGCGGCATTGAACGTCTTCAGACCGGCATTGAATGACGCGGGGCTGATGGTCACCGCGCCCGGAACCAGCAGCGTCAATTGGTTGTAATTGCGCGTTTGCAGCGGCAGATTGGCGATCGACGACGCTTCGAGTAGCGATCCTACTTCCGTAGTCTGCGTTTGCAGCGCCACCTCTCCCGCGGACACCTGTATTTCCTGCGTCATCGGTCCAAGAGTCAAAGCGATATCGATATTTGCTACCTGACCCAGCGATAGTGCGAATATCGGGCGCACCGCCGTCTCGAATTTGTCGGCTTCGATGCGCAGCGTATAACGCGCGATGGGAAGCCGTACCAGGTTGTAAATGCCTTCGCCATTCGTCACCGTGGGGAACGTGGTTCCTCGATCGGCGTCAGTCGCCGTGACCTTGGCGCCAGGGACCGGGAGTCCGGACGGATCGGTGATGCGGCCCGTAATGCTGGCCGTATCCTGTGCGAGAGCGGTAAATGGAATCGCAGCGAGCAGCAGCGCTACAAGAATCGTCGTGATAGTGCGGTAATTCACCTGTTGACCCCTTTCTCAGAACCGACTGACTCCGCTTCTACGACATACTGAGCCAGGGCGGCATCCTAATCCAGTTCCAAACGGTTGCTCCGCGGTTATGTGGAGTTCGTAACCGCATCGAACATGCACAGCGCCGATAGTCACGCGGTGCGCCTGTATACCGCTCATAGCGTGCGCGTGATCTTTTGCAGCGTGCGCGGCCGGTCCGGGTTCAAGCCCTTGATCGCCGCTAAGTGCGCCGCGAACAACTGCGCCGGCACGATGTACGGAATCGGCGTGTAAAGATCGGCCGGACCATCCGGCGCCATGGCGTCGATCGGTAGCTGGATCACGCGCGCGGGCTTGGCCGACCCTTCCGGATTCGATTGGTCCGTGATAATCAGCGTCTCCGCCTTCAACTCTTCCAGCCTGTCCAGCAGGATGGAGATCGAGGGCCACGTCACCCCCGGCGGCGCGAAAGCGAATACCGGGAACAGGCGTTCGATCAGCGCGATTGGCCCGTGCATCAGATCGGCCGGCGAGAACCGCTCCGTCACCACGTAGCTCGTCTCCATCAGCTTGAGGCCCAGCTCCAGGGCATTGGCGTAATTGAGACCCCGGCCCACGGTAATGGCGCGCGTCATGAACGTGTAGCGTTCTGCAATCTCTCCCGTGCGTTCGTCGAGTTCGAGAACCGCATGCACCCAATCCGGCATCCGCCTCAGCATCTCCACCTGCACCGCGCCGCCCAGCGCCGAGGCCAGAAGATAGAGCGCCATCAGTTGGCAGGAGTAGGTCTTCGTTGCCGCCACGCTCTCTTCCCGCCCCGCGCGCACGGCAATCACATATTGCGCGATGCGCGCCATCGCGCTCTCGCTTTCGTTGGTGATGCCCACCGTCACCGCGCCGCGCGCCCTCGCGTCTTCGAGCACGGCATTGGTATCTGTCGATTCCCCCGATTGCGAGATACCCGCCACCAACACGCCGGTAAGATCGAGCTGGCTCCGGTACAGCGTCAGGACGCTCGGCGCGGCCAGGGACACCGGAATGCGGGTCGTGATCTCGATGAGATAGCGGCCGAATTGCGCGGCGTTATCGGACGTGCCGCGCGCCACCAGCATCGCAAGACGCGGCGGTCGCGTTTCGAACTCACGGCGCAGCTCCCGTAAGGCGTCGAGTCCGTCGTGAAGCGTGCGGAAAAGCGCCTCCGGCTGCTGCCGCGTTTCTACGAGCATTCGGGACATCGGCACTGGCCAAAAAGATAGTGGCCTGTGCGGGCGGGTAAGATCCAGTATCGAACGGTTGCAGTAGCGTTCGGCCACGTTCGATTCGCATCGAACGTGTTCACATTCATCCGTTTACATTTTGGATTGTCTGTTAGAATCGGACCGGAAATCCTTAGATGCCTCACAGCGAGACGGCTGCGAGTAAGTCGCCGACCCGGGAAAGTAACGGCGTATCTCCCACCGAAGAGCAGGTGCGTGAAGAGCTGATGCGGGTCCTCGCCAGCCAAGAGTTCCGATCGAGCAAACGCAGCCAGGCCTTTCTGCGTTTCGTGGTCGAGCACACCCTGAACGGCGATGCCGACGCACTCAAGGAACGCACCATCGGCATCGAGGTCTTCGGCCGCCCCACCAGTTACGACCCCAGCGACGACGCGACGGTGCGAGTCAAAGCCGGCGAAGTACGCAAACGCCTCGTACTTTATTACTCGACTCAAGGCGCCGCCGACCCGTTGCGCATCGAAATGCCGCCGGGAACTTACGTGCCCGTATTTCACGCCGCGCTCGCCGCCCCGCCCGAACCACATCCCGCCGAGGACCCGATTCCACCCCCGGCGCCTACTCCGCCGCCGCCCGACCCTAACCCGTTTTCGCGGCGTGATCGCGCCGTATGGGCCGCTGCCGGCGCCGGAATCATGTGCGCAATCGGACTAGCCGCCTGGGCTCTCACGCGCCCCAGCTCCACCGCACTCGATCAATTTTGGGCGCCCGTGCTGCAAGGCTCGGCGCCGGTGTTGGTCGGCGCCGCCTTCGTTCCGGTCTGGAGCCGCGAGGGCGCTGGCGCCCCAACCGAGGCGGTGCGCCCACAAGATTTCATCGAACTTACCGATCAATTCGTGGGCGGCGGCGACTTAGTGGCGTCCACGCGCCTGTCATCGATGCTTACGCGCCTCCGGCGTCCCTTTCAGGTCAGAGTCGGCTCCGCCGTTTCGTTTGCCGACCTGCGCACCGGCCCCGCGATTCTGGTTGGCTACTCCTACACGCGCTGGCGTGAGATCAGCAACCAGTTGCGCTACTTCATCGACGGATCGCGCGATCCCATCGGCATCACCGACAACGGCAAGCCCACGCAATGGACGCTCCCCAACCTGCCGCGCGACCGCCGGACGCTCGAAGACTACGCCATCGTCTCGCGCGTATTCCACGCCGACACGCACGCCATGCTGGTAGAACTCGCCGGCATCACCCAATACGGCACCGACGCCGCCAGCGACCTCGTCACCAGCCCCGAACTCATGGCCGACGCCCTCCGCGACGCTCCCAAAGGCTGGCAACAAAAGAATCTGCAATTAGTGCTGCACGTGAAAGTGATCTCCGGCGCGCCCGCTTCCCCGCACGTCGTGAAGGCGTACTACTGGTAGTTTCTCTGCGTCTCTGAGCCTCGGCGTCAAAGCGAAACTCTCTCCGCGCCCTCAACCCTCACCGGCGCAGGCAAGTCGCTCGGCGAAAGAATCCGCGCGCGACTCCACCCCGCCTCGCGAAAGCGTTCCGGAGCGGCAGTGAACACGACGTGGAAACTGTTGTCATCGAGCGGCGCTTCCGCCGCCGCGGCGCGCTGCGGATACACCAACGCCAGATACTTCAGGACGGTGTAAACGTCGCCGTCTTCCGGTTGCCGCATCTGATACGAGTTCGAGCGGAAGTTCACCGCCACGCCCTCGTTTGCCAGCCGCCACGCCAGGAATGCGCAGCAATCCACCGCATGCTCGAACCACGCGTCCAGCTCCGGCGTGACGCCCCGGTCGAGAAACATCTCCACCGTCCGCTCCTGCTCGCGCGCGAATTCGCGCACCTGCAAATCCCCCGTGTGCGCCGTCGCTTTCCAATCCACGAAGCGCGCGCTCTCGGTGGCCTCATACGGCCGGATGCGATAAAAATCGCGCCCCAATCCGCGGTAATGCGTCTCGATATCCCCCGCGAGCCCCGCCAGCAGTTCCTCAAACCCCGGCTGCGGATCGATCGCCGGGTACACGATCGTCTCCCGCAGCAACGTCACGCGCGCCGACCGTTCCAAAAACCCGAACGGAAACGATGTCGAAAACGCGAACGTATTCCGCTTGTACGTTCCGCGCCTCGGAAACCGCACCTCAACCGTTTCATCGAGAGTCGAGCCCGCCGCGATCAGCGGAAAGTACACGCCCGATTCCAACGTGGGGCTGCCCCGCTCGCGCACCGCCTCTACGCGCGTCGAAAACGATGGCATCAGCCACTTGCGGTTGCGCACGTAGAGCCGCCCCGGCACCAGCCGCGCCGCCGCCACATGCTCCGGCACCAGAAAATCCAGCTCCAGCCCCGCCAGGCACAACCGGCTGACAAATCCCGAGACCAGCAGCGTCGCCATCATCGCCGCCACAATCAGGAACAGCGGATTGTCGCCCGTGAACACCGCCGCCGCGCCGACGATCAGGATCGCCGCGGTGAACAGCATACCGCCGCGCGTAATCTTGTAGCGAATACGGCTCGCGATCAGATCTTGCAGGCGCGTGATGGTGCGTGTAAACATCAGCTCCCGGTCACGCTCCAAGGATTGGCCACGGTCGAAAGATCCCCCAATGCTTCACCTAGATACTTCTGCCGCAACAAACGCCGCACAATTTTTCCGCTTTGCGTTTTCGGCAGTTCGGCCACAATCCGCACCTCGCGCGGTTTGAACACCTGCCCCATCACCTGCGCGACGGTGGCGCAAATCGCGGCGGCCTCCAAAGTCGCGCCCGGCTTCGCCACGGCGTAGCCCACAATCGCCTCGCCTTTGATCTCATCCGGCGCGCCGATCACCGCCGCCTCCGCCACACCCGGATGCTGCATCATCGCCTCTTCCACTTCCGCCGGGCCTACCTTCCGCCCCGCCACGTTCATCGATTCATCCGCGCGCCCGTGCAAAAACCAGTAGCCGTCTTCATCGATGCTCGCCCAATCGCCGTGATACCACCAGCCCGGGAATCGCGACCAATACGTCTCGATATACCGCTCCGGGTGGTTCCAGATGCCGCGCGTCATCGAAGGCGAAGGCCTCGTGCAAACCAGATATCCCGTGCGCCCGCGCACCGGCACGCCGTTCTCATCCACCACTTCCGCCGCCATCCCCGGCGCCGGACCGCCCAACGTGCACGGCTTCAACGGCTGAATCGGCATCGGCATCAGGAAACAGCCCACGATCTCCGTTCCGCCCGAAATATTGATGAGCGGACAGCGCCGCCGCCCCACGCGCTCGAAGAACCACATCCACGACGCATCATCCCAAGGCTCGCCCGTCGATCCCAGCAATCGCAGCGACGCCATCGCCGGCAATTCACCGCCGGACCTCGACAGCGCCCGGATCGCCGTCGGCGATACGCCAAACGTCGTAATCCCGTGCCGCTCGATTACCTCCCACAACCGCATCGGCGTCGGAAAATCGGGCGCGCCGTCGTAAAGAAAAATCGTCCCGCCGAACAGATGGTTGCCCAGAATCGTCCACGGCCCCATCATCCAGCCGATATCCGAGAGCCAGAAGAAGCGGTCGCTGTCGCGGTGGTCGAATGCCAGCCAGATTTCCTTGCCCATCTGCGCCAGGCATCCCGCATGCGTATGCACCGTGCCCTTCGGCTTGCCCGTCGTGCCCGACGTATAAAGCAAAAACGCCCGCGCTTCCGAATCGAGCGACGCCGTCGGCGCCTCCGCCGCCTGTCCCGCGAGAAAATCCTCCCACGAAGTATGCGCCCCGATGTCGCCGCCCCGATATCGCAGCACCACAACCCGCTCTACCGCCGCCGGCAGCTTTTCCAGAACTTTTTCCAGTAGCGGCAGCGATTTCCCGCGCCGTTCCAGATGGTCGGCTGTGAACACCACGCGCGCGCCGGAATCCTCAAGCCGCGTCGCAATCGCGCCCGACCCAAACCCCGCAAAGATTGGCACGACGATCGCCCCAAGCTGCAAGCACCCGTACAAAATCGACAGGATCTCCGGGACCATCGGCATCGCCAATGCTACCCGATCGCCCACGCCGATCCCCATCGCCGCCAGCGCGTTCGAAACGCGGTTGGTTTCCACTTGCAGTTCCGCGAACGTCACCCGCCGCGTTTCACCGCTCTCGCCTTCCCACAGGCATGCCACGCGATCCGTCTCCGCCCACCGGCCCAGGCAGTTGTGCGCGATGTTCAGCTTCCCGCCCACGAACCACTGCGCCCACTCCGGCCCGCGCGAGGCGTCGAGCACCTTGCGGTAGGGCGCAAACCACTCAACATCCATCTCGCGCATCATTTCGTCCCAGAATTCCTCCGGTTGTTCCCAGGAGAAGCGCAGGAATTGCGCAAGGTCGTGAAACCCGAGCCGCTGCATGAAGCGCCAGACGTTGGTCTGCTCGCTGAACTCGCGCGTGGGCTCCCAAATCATGCGATCAACAGTGTAACGCGGCCGGTATTGCGCTAGTCTATGTGTTAAGTCACTACAGTGCTTCGGGCCAATTTCAGTACTTCCCCGGGTTTCCGGGCCGTATTCCTAGCTACAACTCTGCTTGCGGCCGGGTTCGCGCAGGAAAATGCGCAGGAAAAATCCTCCGCCAACGTCATTCCCCTGACCATCTGCGAAATCGTCGCCAACCTCCCCGCGCAGGACGGCAAAGTCGTCGCCGCCATCGGCCGCTACTCCTACCGCTCCACCGGCCGCTGGATCAGCGAACAGACTTGCGGTTCGCCCGGCCCCGTCCCCGAGCTCTGGATGGTGGAAGACCCCAAAGACGGACCGAAACCGCCCGAGCATCTCAATCTCGATAGCGCCGCCCTCAAAAGCAAATTCGCCCTGGTGCAGCGCCGCAGCACCCTCGGCAATTTCCGCTTCGGAACCTCCGATTACGACCGTTGGGCCGTGGTCTACGGCCGCGTCGAAAAGCGTCCCCCCGACGCCACCCGCAAAGGCCCTGCCAACCTGGTTTTTCGAGGCAGCTCCGTCATTATCGTGATCACCCCGGGCGAGTGGTAGACCGCGCCTCGGGCTGGCCATTCCCCGTTCAACCACGCCCCGCGCCCGTTCCCTGCCCAATCTTGACCAAGAAGTATAGATTAGCTAAAGTAAAGGTAGACCAATAGTTTACGAGGATCCTACCGTGAGCAGTTCTACCAATACCATCGAAAATTTTGCGAATCAGGAATATAAGTGGGGGTTCGTCACCGATATCGAATCCGACGCCATTCCGCGCGGCCTCTCGGAAGACGTCATCCGCCTGATTTCCGGTAAGAAGAATGAGCCCGAATGGCTCCTCGAGTGGCGTCTCAAAGCCTACCGCTACTGGCTCCAGATGAAAGAGCCGACCTGGGCCAACGTTCACTACCCGCCCATCGATTTTCAGGACATCATCTACTACGCCGCGCCGAAATCCAAGAACGACGGGCCCAAGAGCCTCGATGACGTCGACCCCGAGCTACTGAAGACCTACGAAAAACTTGGCATCCCGCTGCAAGAGCGCGCACTGCTCGCCGGCGTGGCGGTGGATGCCGTCTTCGATAGCGTCTCCGTCGCCACCACCTTCAAGGAAAAGCTGAAGGACATGGGCATCATCTTCGGTTCGTTCTCCGATGCCGTGCAGGAGTACCCCGATCTCGTCCGCCAGTATCTGGGAACCGTCGTCCCCACCACCGACAACTTCTACGCCGCCCTCAATTCGGCAGTGTTCAGCGACGGATCGTTCTGCTACGTGCCCAAGGGTGTCCGCTGCCCGATGGAGCTTTCCACGTACTTCCGCATCAACGCCAAGGGAACCGGCCAGTTCGAGCGCACGCTGATCATCGCCGACGAAGGCGCGTACGTTTCGTATCTCGAAGGCTGCACCGCGCCTATGCGTGACACCAACCAGTTGCACGCGGCCGTGGTTGAGCTGATCGCGCTCGACAACGCGCAGATCAAATACTCCACCGTGCAGAATTGGTATCCCGGCGACAAAGAAGGCAAGGGCGGCATCTACAACTTCGTCACCAAGCGCGGCGCCTGCCGCGGCGTGAACTCCAAAATCTCATGGACGCAGGTCGAGACCGGCTCCGCCATCACCTGGAAATATCCTAGCTGCCTGTTGATCGGCGATAATTCCGTCGGCGAATTCTACTCCGTCGCCCTCACCAACAACCGCCAGCAGGCCGACACCGGCACGAAGATGATTCACATCGGCAAGAACACCACTTCGACCATCGTGTCGAAGGGCATCTCCGCCGGATACGGCCAGAACACCTACCGCGGCGCCGTGAAGATTCTGAAATCGGCCGAAGGCGCACGCAACTACTCGCAGTGCGACTCCATGCTGCTCGGCGACAAGTGCGGCGCGCACACCTTCCCCTATCTCGAAGTGAAGAACACGTCCTCGCAGGTCGAGCACGAAGCCTCCACCTCGAAAATCGGCGAAGACCAGATCTTCTATTGCCGCCAGCGCGGCATCTCCACCGAAGACGCTGTCTCCATGATCGTCCACGGCTTCTGCAAGGAAGTCTTCCGCGAATTGCCCATGGAGTTTGCGGTGGAAGCGCAGAAGCTGCTAGGCGTAAGCCTCGAAGGCAGCGTCGGGTAAGTTCCCCGCGCATTTTTCTAATATCGCAGCGCCGCCCCAAATACCGCGACATCCGCTCAACACATGTGTTAATTTGAGGCGTCGCTTCCATGTCGAATTCCACCGGGCAACAGGATAGTCAAACCGTACAGGCAGGCGGCCGCCGGACCGCGCCGCCAAAAATCGCCGGGCTCAAGATCTTGGAGTTAGGGAATGTCCTGACTCGCAGTGGTTGGATGACCGAGATATTCCGTCAGAATTGGGATGGAATCGAAGTCACTCCGCGTCAAATCAATTGGGTGGAACTTACTCCCGGCGGCGTTACCGATTGGCATCGCCATTATGGCCAAATCGATCACCTGGTGGGCGTTGGCGGCGTCATCAAGCTTGCCTTGTGGGATGGGCGGGAAGACTCTCCTACTTACCGCGAAAGCGAAATCATCCGCATAGGCGCGATGCGTCCTGTCCTGGTAGTTGTTCCGCCCGGCATCTGGCATGCATTGCGCAACGAGAGCGGACAACCCGCCGGCTATCTCAATATTACTAACCAGTTGTATAACTACGAGCGGCCCGATAACTGGCGCCTCGCCGCCGACGCCACCGGTATTCCTAACATCTTATAACCCATGGGGCGTAACTTCGGAGACGCTTTCCTACTTACCCTGGTCACCAATGACCTGTCATTGGCGGACGCCGCGGACCAGGCCGGCGTGGATCGCATCGGAATCGACCTCGAGACTCTCGGCAAGGAAGAACGTCAGGCCGGCTGTGGCATGCGTCTATCGCGCCACAATTGGGATGATCTGGCCCGCATCTCCCCGTCCGTCCGTCGCGCCGAGTTATTCGTCCGCATCAATCCGGTTCATTCCCTCAGCGAAACCGAAATCGAAACGGCTCTCGAACTCGGAGCAAAAGCCCTGATGCTGCCCGGCGTGCGAACCGCCGCGGAGGCTGCTACGTTCGTACGGATCATCCGCGGCAGAGCGAGGGCCATCGTAATGGTGGAGCTCGCGCCCGCTGCCGTGCGTATTCGTGATCTTCTCGCCATCCACGGAATCGACGAGGTGATGATCGGGCTCAACGACCTCCATCTGCAACTCGGCGCCGCCAACGGATTCGAATTGCTGGCGTCGCCGTTGATCGACATGCTGGCCGCCGAGGTGCGCCGCAAAGGCTTGCCCCTGGCCATTGGCGGAGTCGGGCGCGTAGACGACGATTCCTTGCCCATCCCGCCGGATCTCGTATTCGCTCAATACCCGCGGCTCGATGCCACCGGGGCGTGGATCTCCCGCTCGTTCGTCAACCGATCGCCCGTAGACGCCTTTCCAGCCGCCGTTCTCGCGCTCCGCCGCCGCCTCGACCACTGGGCCGCCGCGTCGCCCGAAGACCTCGAAGCAGCCCGCGCTGAGTTGGCCCGTCACGCAGCCAACTGGCTGCCGGCGTCACGAGCCCGCGCCCAAGCCACCGCTTAGGCTCGCATCCACCACCCTGGCCAACACATCCCGCAATTGGAAGCGTTTCAAGATCTCGTCCCTAAGCACGCCGGCCACTTCCCGCCGGCGCTTCGGGTTCGAAAGGAAGTGATCGATCTTGGCGGCCGGATCGTCGCCGTAGGAAACCTCCTCCCCCGCCTCTCCAAACGCGCGAAGGAAATCGCGCTTGCGGTTGACCAGCATGAAACCGCCGGACGCGAACGCCACCAGCGGCTTCGTGCTGAAGCCGTGTATCGCGCCGGGATTGAACACGTCGAGCGAGATTTCATGCCGCGCCAGCGCCGCCGCGACGTCTGGACCGTAGGGAATGTGGCCGGTCACGGAGCGGAGATTGCGCGGCACGCTCAGCGCATCGGTCTTCAAGTTGCCATAGCATGTTACCGGAACTCCCGCCGCTCCCAACATCCGTAGCCGCAGTGCCGTTTGCGCCTCGTGGATAATCAGCCGATGCGCGAAATGCCAGAAGTAAGTCTGATCGAAATCGAGCGCGCACTTCTTCCGCTCCGCCCGGCTCATACCGCCGGCTTGCTCCAGCAGCCGCCGCCATAGCGGCTGTTCGCAGTCTTTCAGCCACTCGCTGATCGCGCGCTTGGCGACGTCCCTCAAGCGCGGATCGCTCGCGCCCCGCTCTTCCTGATAGAAGTGCCCGACAAATCCCACTCCGGGCGAAGGCTCAACCGGCGAAGCGGAAATCGGCGGCGCCGGAAGCGGCTCCTGAATCACGCGATTCGGGAGCGCCAGCCCGAGTTCCTGCATGACCTGCGTCTGCCCGGAATCAGGCGACCAATGAATCAAGCAAGGATGCCGCAGCGCGCGCCGCAGCGTTTTCATCGCTCCCGCTTTCGATGCGGCAGGCTCCGTGGGATGTGGCGTCAGCAGCTGATCCGCCAATTCCAGCGGCGCATGGTCCCAAAGACAAATCGTCGGAATCTCGAGGACATCGGTGAACAGGTTCGGCCGCTGCCGATTCCACCGCGCCTCCAGCCGGCAAATGAGCGCGTAAGCGCCCTTCGGCAGACCGAACGCCAGTTGCGGCCGAAACTGCTTCAGATCCGCGCGCAACTGGCCGATACGCCGCCGATCGGGAGGAAAAAACGCCTCGACTGGAACATCGAAAATTTCGAACCCCAATTCCACCAGGGCCTCGCGGTACAGATGAAACATCTGGAACGTAATACCGTGAAACCAATCGCGCGGAGGAACCGTGACGGCAATGCGCTGGATCGGAAATCGGGGCACGAAGCGTTCATGATAGCGGACAGCCGATTTTGCCCCAATTCTTTCAACCAAGCTGCGTCAACCAGCTACGGAATATTCGAAAGCGCACCCGCCGGGATATACCAGATCCGCCCGTCGAAGTTCAGCACGCCATCCGACGTATCGTCGCCAATCCACAAATTCCCCAGCCGATCCAGTTGCAGCAGATTGCTGTGGCCGTCCACGAACGCAAACGGAACCACCGCGCCCGAATTAGCATCGTTGCCGCCCGTTGAAATCAGCGTCGCCGCCCCGGACGAAATCGTGTAGCGCCACACTTGGTTGTTCACCGACATGTATAGCCGATTGATTCCGTCGCTGGTCAAACCGGCGTGCGCCTTGCCCGAAAATCCATCCGCCACCGCCACGCCATTGCAGCCGCCCTGGCAGTTCGTCGCCACCGCATTCTTGATCACCGCCAGTCCATCGGTGTGCGCCAAATAAAGGTCGCTTCCCACAAACGCCAGCGAGCGAATCGGCCGCCCATTGGGCGCGCTTCCCACCGACTGCACAACCTGCGTCGCATCCGGCGGCGTCGCGTTCGGATTCACAATGCGCACCACATTGCCGTTCTTCAAAAAACCGACATACAAGTTGCCGTCCGGACCCAGCGCAATCGACGTCGGATTGTTCCCGGTCAATCCGGCGTTGGGGACCAGTTGCACGCCGTTGAACACCTGCCCCGTCGGGACGAAAATCGAGAGCCGCCACACGCCCGGATTGCTGATACCGTTCCCGCGCTGGTGATCGTAAGACGCAATGTAGACGTTTTGATTGCCGTCGTAAGCGACCTGCCCCACCGCGCAAAACTCGATACAGAGCGCGGTGCCCCCGAAGCTCGTTGCGCCGTTGGGATCGAAAACCAGGAGCCCGGTGTTGACCGGATCCGGATTATTCGGGTCCGCCGGCTTCCAGTGACGGAATCCGTTGGCCGCATCGCCCGTATAGACGTTGCTTCCCACCACGACGCCGCCGCCCGGTGTATTCGGTGCCGGCACTTGGCCGGGCGGAACATTGAATCCCGCGCGCTGCGTTGCCAGAACCTGAGCCTTCATCGGGGTCAGGCCAACTAACATAGCCGCCGTGAACAAGCATGTTTGAAGTTTTCCCATTTCGCTTTCAACCTTTCTGCGCCACACGTGGGCGTCCGGTTGGTTGAGACAGGAAAAGAAGGAATGCGGAACAGGTTCTGAAAATAGAAGTTGTAAAAGAATCGGGGGGATGCCGTCGCACGTCGCGGCGCCAGGCAAACGCACCGCGCGTTGAGGTATAGATGATTCTATGTTCA
Source organism: Bryobacterales bacterium (assembly GCA_963743705.1). Taxonomy (GTDB): domain Bacteria; phylum Acidobacteriota; class Terriglobia; order Bryobacterales; family Bryobacteraceae; genus PALSA-243. The sequence continues at coordinate 222,396 of CAVUQS010000014.1, forward strand.
GGCTGTGGTCTCTCGCCTTCGCATTCGTCTCTGCGTCTTCGTGCGTCTCAGCTGGTCAGCAGATCCAAGGCGCAATTGTAGACGTGACCGGGGCTGCGATCCCGAAGGCATCCATTCGTCTCCTTCGGTCAGATTCCGAAGAGGTCGCGCACGCGACGACGGCCGATTCCGGCAAGTTTCAAATGGAAATCGCATCTTCAGGCAATTATGTTCTGAAAGCCCGGCGGCCAGGGCTTTCGAAGCCGTAGCGTCCCGAGTCGCCGTGAGCACGGAAACAGCAACAATCGACCTTGGGAACATTCAGCTAGGTATGGCCAGTTGCGATGCTCCTGGCGTGATCTGCGATTCGTTCGGGGCGGCGCCTCCGGACGATCCGGATGTCAGCAGTGGTTACCTTCAGGTGCAAACTGACTGCATGTTGGCGCTTCACACGGAACAAGGTGCTCTGCCCGGGTGATGCTAAAGGAGCGGGCGGCGAACTAGACGCCGACCTCCGAATCACACGAGACGAAAATGGAGTCTATCTGACCGCGATGAACGGAGCCGCTCTTGCGACGCCAGGCCTCCCGCGCGGCGATTGTCAGGATGCGTATCGAAAGGAGGCAAAGATCCGTATCGACGGCCTCGGACCCGGCGACGACATTTGCCTCTATACCCATGATCGCAACTGGTCGCACGTGTTTCTGACCGAAGAGGTGACCCGGCGTTCAGACCGGATTGCCATTTGGCAGATCACGCGGAAACGGTGAGCCACGATTCGATTGCGGTTCAGGCGACGCCTTGGGCGTCCGGCCGAAATCAGTCCGCTTACTTCGCCGGGGGAACGTAGGGAAAGGTGGTCCTTGGCTTCGACGTCACCGACTCCTTGCCGATCCCAAGGCTCACCGGCGTATTCGCCGCAAGCGAGAACATGACATCCGGCGCGTTGTCCGTAAGGGAGCGGCCGTTCCATTCGGCGAAGCCGAATACAGCCGGCGTCCCGACCTCGTAAGGCAGAAGGTTGGGACAGACCCGGCGCGCGATTTTCTCCCCATAGGCATGCGGGTCTTCAGCGGTTCCCGTCGCGGACACAACTCCGGCAATTGCCTTGGCGACGGTCTCTCCGTGAGTCGCCAAGTCGTCGGCCGGGCGCCCGCCATTGAGACGGTTGCCAAGATCTTCGTTGAATTGGGTGAACAACGGGTGGATCATCGGAAGGCCCACACGATTGATTGACTGCCATCCCCCGGCATCGGTCGCGAGCCTCGACAGAGCGAATACCCCTATCCGGCGCTTGTCGCCTGCGCCGGCGAGCAACTCCGCATCGGGCGCCTCCAGCACCACCGAATAGACCGTATGGCCGGCGAAGAGGTTTTTCGCGCGGCTCGGATCCCATCCGGACAGGTTCACGATTGTGCCGTCCTGAAGCGCATGGCCGACCGCGTGCAGTACATCAGGCTCAATCCAGAACGGGTCGCCCGCTTTGCCCGCCCAGATGCGCAGACCGGTTGGCGTGGTTACCGTCTCCTCAGTCGTTCCGCGTGCGACGATGTCGCCGGGCGCATCCGGATTGACAGCATCGACGCCCCTGATACGGCGCACAACGTAGCGCTGCTTCTCTTTCGCGTCGCGCTGGTCGAAGGTAAAACGGTAGGTCAGATCTTCGACGGCATCGCCATTGAGATCGACCTTGAATTCGTACATGCCTTCCGGATGGTAGCCAGGCACTGGAATTGGGCCGAATATCGAGTGGCAGAGATTGATCGCAAACACGGTACCTGTCTGGCCGCGAAACACATACAGGTCCGTAATGTCGAGCCTTATGTCTTGCCTGGCAAGTGGTGAGTCGAGATGGTGGGACATGCTGTGCTCGGTTCCTCGCTTTGTGGTCCTGATGCGCCCACTGCCGGCTTGATTCAAGATCTTGTGGACATGGGTCAGGGCTTACATGAGATGGCGTCGCGCTCAGGCCAGCCCAACCTCAGCGCCCCAGTCACAGCCCCTCAAAATAATCCGCAACCCCCTCGCCCGCCAAAACTTATGCCCCTCTGTAACGCCCGCTGACACCCGGAATTCCACGCCCCGCGCGCTATCGTAAAACCGGGGGCCGGACCAACGTCTGGCCCCTTTCATTTTTCACAAAGGATTCTCCCGCTCATGACCGATCGTCAGCTCGCAGCCAACCGCGCCAACGCGCAACGTTCCACCGGTCCCCGCACCGAAGGCGGCAAGAGCCGCAGCCGCCTCAACGCCGTCAAGCACAACCTCTACAGCAAGGTGCATATCGCCACTCCTGAGGAGACCGCGGCGTTCGAGGCTCATTGCGCCGGCTACCGCGAAGCGCTCGCCCCCGTTGGTTTCGAGGAGCTCGAACTCGTCCAATCCATCGCCGAGGACCGTTGGCGTCTCAAACGCGCCCGGTCGGTCGAGAACTCCATCTTCGCCCGCGGCGTCCACGATCGTTCGCTCGACCACGACACCGGCCACGCCGAAGTCGACGATGCCCTATCCGAAGGTCAGGTCTGGATCGAGCAGTGCAGGTTCCTCACGTCGCTCACCCAATTCGAGCGCCGCCTGCTGCGCTCCGTCCAGGAGAACACTGCCGCGCTCAAGGCCCTCCAGGCCGCGCGCAAAGAGGCCCATGCTCAAGCCCGAAGTGAGGCTATCCTGCTCGCGCGATTGGCCGAAAGCAAGGGAGAAGATTACGATCCCGCGCCCGATTTCCCCAATCCCGCCGAGTGCGGTGGGTTCGTTTTCAACGCCGCCGCTTTGGCGCGCCATGTCGACCGCAATCAGCGTCTACAGGACGCCCTCTATGTCGGATTGCCGTCCGCCGCCCGGCCAAATCCTGCCCCACCGGCCTGAATCCTTCGGCAAAGTAATGAAAAAGGCTCTGCCCTCAGCCCCGAAGCTCGGCAAATTGCATCGGACTCATTTCGAGAAAGCCGAAGGCCTCAACATATGTCTGAAGGGCCTCGCGAAGATCTGCGAGCGCCTCTTCTTCCATGGCGCCTTCACCATAGGCAGGGATGTCCGGCACGCGAGCCGTAAGGCCCCGCAACTCCGGGTCGGCAATCATCTCCACCGTAAATCCCTGCATGTAGGCATTCTATCGGGATTCTGCGCCGTCGCAAGATTCCCGCAACAATCCGGGTTCAGACCCCGTTTAACCCCCGATTCCGACCGCTCCCTGCGTAATCTTGACTAATAAGTACAGATTAGCTAAGCTCGATATAGAACAACAGTTTACAAGGATTCGATCCACTACCGATGGCACTACTTGAAATCAAAGATCTGCACGCCAAAGTTGGCGACCGCGAAATTCTGAAGGGCATCGATCTCACCGTCAACGCCGGTGAGGTCCACGCCATTATGGGACCCAACGGATCGGGCAAAAGCACGCTCGCCCAGGTCCTCGCCGGACGCGAGTTATATCAGGTTACCGGCGGCTCGGTCGTCTACGACGGCAAAGACCTGCTTGAACTCGACCCCGAAGAGCGCGCCCAGGCCGGCATTTTTCTGGCCTTCCAATATCCGGTCGAAATTCCCGGCGTCAGCAACATGTATTTCCTCAAGGCCGCGCTCAACACCGTGCGCAAGGCTAACGGACAGCCCGAGCTCGACGCCATGGATTTCCTCAATCTCGTGCGCGACAAAATGACCGCCATGAAGATGGATCAGGCGCTGCTGAATCGCCCCGTCAATACCGGTTTCTCGGGCGGCGAGAAGAAGCGCAACGAAATTTTCCAGATGGCCGTGCTCGAACCGCGCCTCGCCATCCTCGATGAGACCGATTCCGGCCTCGATATCGACGCGTTGAAGCTCGTCGCCGCGGGCGTCAATGCCATGCGCGGACCCGATCGCGCCATGGTGGTGGTCACGCACTACCAGCGCCTGCTGAGTGAGATCGTGCCCGATTTCGTCCACGTGCTTGCCGAAGGCCGCATCGTGAAATCTGGCGGCAAGGAATTGGCGCTCGAGCTCGAAGCCGGCGGATACGCCGCGCTCGGCATCCAGGACGAAGCGGAGGCTGTGGCGCGCGTATGACCGCTGTTGCCGAACAGACCGGCGCCTGGCTCGCGGAATTCACCGGCCGGCCTGCAGCCGAACCGTGGATCCAGTCCCTGCGCGAAGCCGCCTTCGAGCGTTTCGCCAAGCTCGGTTTCCCCACCACCCGCGAGGAAGAGTGGCGCTTCACCAACGTAGCCCCCATCGCCCGCGCGGCTTGGAAAGCGGGACCGGCCTTTGGTTCGCCCATCCCCGAAGCAGCGCAACAGCACCTGGCTAAACACGCTCCCGAAACCGCCTTCACCGCGCTCAACACCGCGTTTCTCGACCGCATCCATTTCTACGAAGTCCCGCGCGGCACGGTCCGCGAAGAGCCCATCGAAATCACTTACGATGCCACCGGCGCCGAAGGACAGTACCTGGCGCCGCGCACGCTGATCGTAGTCGGACCTCATGCGCACTGCTCCATCGTCGAGACGTACGTTGGCTCGGGCAAATACTTCACCAATGCCGTCACCGAAATCGTCGCCGGCGATGGCGCCGTGATCGATCATTACAAGATCCAGCAGGAATCGCCCGAGGCCTATCACATCTCCACGATTCAAGCCACGCTCGGCCGCAGCGCCAACTTCACTTCGCATTCCATCTCGCTCGGCGGCGCTCTCGTACGCAATGACGCCAACGCCACGCTCTCCGAAGGCACCGAAGCCACGCTCAACGGCCTCTACATCGCCGATGGAACGCAGCACATCGATAATCACACCGTGCTCGATCACGCCAAGCCGCACGGCGCAAGCCACGAACTCTACAAAGGCATCCTCGATGGCCGCGCCGGCGCCGTCTTCAACGGCCGCATCGTCGTCCGCAAAGACGCGCAGAAGACCGATTCCAAGCAGACCAACAAGAACCTCGTTCTTTCCAACGAGGCCACCATCAACACCAAACCGGAGCTGCAAATTCTCGCCGACGATGTGCGCTGCACCCACGGCGCCACCATTGGGCAGCTCGACGCCGAGTCGCTGTTTTATCTGCAGTCGCGCGGCATTCCCAAGCGTGAAGCGCGCAGCCTGTTGACCTACGCATTCGCGCAAGACATCATCGACCGCATCAAAATCCAGGCGCTCCGCGAATCGCTCGAGCGTATGCTGTTTGAAAAGTTCCGCAGCGTAAAGCCATGACCTCAACCGCTTTGGAAACCGTGTTCGACGTCGAAAAAATCCGTGAGGATTTCCCTGTCCTCAAGCAAACCATCCACGGCAAGCCGCTCGTTTATCTCGATAACGCCGCCACTGCGCAGAAACCGCGCGCCGTCATCGACGCCATCGTCAAATTCTACGAAGTGGATTGCGCCAACATCCATCGCGGCGTCCACGAGCTCAGCCAGCGCTCCACCAAGGCCTACGAGCATACGCGCGCCAAGGTGAAGCGTTTCCTCAACGCCCGCGCCACTGAGGAAATCATTTTCGTTCGCGGAACCACCGAAGGCATCAACCTCGTCACCCAAACCTGGGGCCGCAAGAACGTCAAAGCGGATGACGAAATCATCGTCGCCGGCCTGGAACACCACTCCAACATCGTTCCCTGGCAGATGCTCTGCGAGGAGACCGGCGCTCACCTGCGCGTCATTCCCATCGACGATCGCGGCGAGTTGATCATCGAAGAATACGCCAAGCTCCTCGGTCCGCGTACGCGCATGGTCGCCATGGGCCACGTCTCGAACGCGCTCGGCACCATCAATCCCGTGGGCAAGATGATCCAGATGGCGCACGCCGCGGGCGCGCTGGCGCTGGTCGATGGCGCGCAGGCCGTGCCGCACATGAAGGTCGACATGCAGGCGCTCGACGCCGATTTCTACGCTTTCTCCGGCCACAAGCTGTTCGGACCCACCGGCATCGGCGTGCTTTACGGCAAACAAAAACTGCTCGAAGCCATGCCTCCCTATCAGGGCGGCGGCGACATGATCCGCACCGTCACCTTCGAGAAGACCACATACAACGATCTGCCCTACAAGTTCGAAGCCGGAACGCCCGATATCGCCGGCGGCATCGGTCTCGGCGCGGCCATCGATTACGTCAATCACCTCGGCATCGAAAATATCGCCGCCTACGAGCACGAGCTGCTCGTCTACGCCACCGAGGCCGTCTCGAAAATCCCCGGCCTGCGCATCATTGGAACCGCGCGTGAAAAAGCCGCCGTGATTTCGTTCGTCATCGAGGGCATTCACCCGCACGATATCGGAACCGTTCTGGATAAGCTCGGCATCGCCGTGCGCACCGGTCACCACTGCGCGCAGCCGGTGATGGATCGCTATCAAATCCCCGCCACCACGCGTGCGTCGTTCGCCTTCTACAACACCAAGGCGGAAATCGACGCCCTGGCTGCGGGACTTTTCAAAGTGCTGGAGGTCTTCGCCTGATGGTTGACGATCTGTATCAGGAAATCATTATCGATCACAGCAAGCGCCCGCGTAATTTCCACGCGATGACGGATGCCAACCGTCAGGCCGATGGCTACAACCCGCTGTGCGGCGACAAGCTCAAGCTTTATCTCAAGATGGATGGCGATACCGTCCGCGAGGCCAGTTTTACCGGCAGCGGCTGCGCTATTTCCACCGCGTCGGCGTCGCTGATGACGGAATCGCTCAAGGGCAAGAGCCGCGCCGAAGCGCTGCATCTGCTCGACGAGTTTCACGAGTTGCTCACAACCGACGTGCAGGTGAACAAGGATCTCGGCAAGCTCGTGGTCTTCTGCGGTGTGCGCGATTATCCCGCCCGCGTGAAGTGCGCCACCCTCGCCTGGCATACCCTGCGTTCCGCGCTCGAAAATAAGAGCGAGCCGGCGAGCACCGAATGAGCCTGCACGATCAAATCATCACCGCGTTGAAAAAAGTCTACGACCCGGAGATGCCCGTCAACATCTACGAGTTGGGGCTGATCTACGATCTTTCGGTGGATGATGCGGGCCACGCCGCTATTCGCATGACTCTCACCGCGCCCAATTGTCCGGTCGCTGGAACGCTGCCCGGCGAAGTAGAGCGCGCCGCGCGCGCCGTGCCCGGCGTCACCGATGTCCAACTCGAACTGGTCTTCGATCCGCCGTGGACCAAGGCCCGCATGTCGGAAGCCGCGAAACTGGCGCTTGGGCTGGAAGACGTCATTTCCATCAGGAGCCTGCCCGGTGGGAGGTTGCGATGAAGCTCAGTTCCAACGAAGAGTATGGAATCCGCTGCCTGCTGCGCCTGGCCTACGCCGGCCACGGCCTCACCATTCCCGAGATGAGCCAGACCGAAGGCGTCTCGCCCGCTTACACCGCGAAGCTCCTGCGCGTTTTGCGCCAGGGTGGGTTCGTCACCGCCGCGCGTGGTAAGGAAGGCGGCTACACGCTCGCGCGCCCCGCCGGTGAGATCGTGATCGGCGATGTCATGAATGCGCTCGGCGGCCGTATTTTCGAGAGCAGCTTCTGCGAATCGCACGCCGGCTCGGCGGCCATTTGCACCCGGTCGGTCGATTGTTCCGTCCGCTCTTTGTGGAAAGCGGTACAAGTCGCGGTCGATCAGGTCCTCAGCAAGGCTACCCTTCGCGATTTGTTACAAAATGAAGCGGAAATGAATTCCTGGGTCCGCATTCACGCCGAAGGCGCTGTCGCCCCGGCCGCCCCTCTTGACTGTCCCTGATATAATTAATACAGATGGTTTCAAGAAGCCTGCGGAAGCGGGTTATCGAAGGTTCGAGCCTCTCCCATCTACCAGTCCCTTGCCGTCCCGTTTTCCAGCCATTACTCCATGAAAGCCAGCGTACGCATTAACCGCGGCGTCGAGAGCCTGTTTGGCACTCGCGATGAGAATATCCGGCTGATTGAAAGTGGTTTGAACGTCCACACGCAATTAGTCGATAACAGCATCGAAATCGAGGGCGAAACGGATTCCGTCACGCGCGCCCAAACCATTCTCGAAGACTACAATCGCCTGATGCGCGAAGGCTACGTCTTCAATAACGGCGATCTGAACAGCTATTTGCGCGTCGTCACCAGCGATCCGGAAGTTTCCCTGCTTCGCCTCGTGCAAAGCGGCAAGCAGCGCAATTTCGGCAAGAAAATGCTGGCGCCGAAGACCGTCAATCAGCGCCGCTACATCGAAGCCATCGAGCGCAACGATATGGTGTTCGGCATCGGCCCCGCCGGCACCGGAAAAACTTACCTGGCGGTCGCCATGGCGGTCTCGGCGTTCATCAACAAGCAGGTTTCGCGCATTATTCTCACCCGCCCCGCCGTCGAAGCCGGCGAGCGGCTGGGCTTTTTGCCCGGCACTTTGCAGGAAAAAGTCGATCCCTATCTGCGCCCGCTCTACGATGCGCTCTACGACATGCTTGAAAGCGAGCGCGTCGAGAAATTATTGGAGCGCAATGTCATCGAAGTGGCCCCTATCGCCTTCATGCGCGGACGCACGCTAAATGACAGCTTCATCATCCTCGATGAAGCGCAGAACAGCACGCCCGAGCAGATGAAAATGGTGCTCACGCGCCAGGGTTTCAATTCCAAAATGGTCGTCAACGGCGACATAACGCAGATCGACCTTCCCACCGGACGCCGCAGCGGGCTCATCGACGCCGTCGATGTCCTCAGGGGCGTGGAAGGCATCAGCTTTGTCCAGTTCGACGAAACCGACGTGGTGCGCCACACGCTGGTGCAGCGCATCGTGAGAGCGTACGAACGCTACAACGAGCAGATCGGCGCCGGGCGCCAACTCACCCTGCCGATCGACGCCGCGGCCGAAGCCGCGCCGCAGGCCTGAGCGCTCCCATGTCCTCCCCAGAAGGCAGTAGCATCGTATTTCGCCGCTCCGCCGCCGACGTGCGCCCGCGCGCGCTCCAACTCTTCGCCCGCAAACTGCAACTCGACGTCGCCAAATCTCGCCCCTTCGAGTGCCTGATCACCGGCAACGCCGAAATCCGTTCGCTAAATCGGGAATACCGGCAAAAAGACTATCCGACTGACGTCCTGTCGTTTCCGGCCGGTGGCGCAGGCCTCCCGGCCTGCGCCCAACCTTCACGTGAACCCCTCGGTTCCATCGCCATCTCTCTTCCCCAAGCCCGCGCCCAGGCCCGCGCCTATCGCCACACCGCCGAAACCGAAGTCCGCATCCTCATGCTGCACGGCCTTCTCCACCTTCTCGGCTACGATCACGAAACCGACTCCGGCCGCATGGCCCGCGCCGAAAAGCGCTGGCGCGAACGGCTCGGCCTGCCTAATGGCCTGATCGAGCGGGTGCAATCATGATGTTCGCCGTTGCAGCCGCCATCCTGTTGATCATTCCGCTGCTGGCCCTGGTCACTTTCGTCCAACTGCTCTATCTCGAAAGCCTCCGCTTGCGCACGCGCGATCTGCCCTCGCTCGAATTCTTCAAGGACGAGCTGGAAGAGAAGATCGGTTTCAAGACCGAACAAGGCGCAGGCTCCTTCTCGCTCATCAAGCACTCGCTGCTCATCGCGCTAGGCGTGCTGTGCTGCGCCTGGTTTGCCAACCTCTGGGAGGCCGCGCTGTCTGCGTGGCTCACCATGATCGCCGTCGCCTATGCGCTGCCGCAGCTTCTCTACCGCCGCACCTCGGCGCGCTGGCTGCTGCCGCTCGTACCGGTGCTGCGCGCCATCGCGCTGGTTGCGCGTCCCTGCACCGGCCTGCTCGATTTCTTCCAATCGCTCGTCGATCTGACCGATGGCGAGTCCTCCGCCGAAGAAGAGGAACCTTCCGCCGCCGAGAATATCGAGGCGCTCATCAACGCCGGCGCGGAAGAAGGCTTGATCCACGAAGAAGACCGCAAACTCATCCAATCCGTAGTCGAATTCGGCGATAAAGTCGTGCGCGAAGTCATGACGCCGCGCCCCAACATCGTGGCCATCGGGGCGGACGCCTCGCTCGAAGAGTTGCGGCAGCTCGTCATCACCGAGCAGTATTCCCGCATCCCGGCCTACGACCAGAACATCGATCAGATCGTCGGTTTCGTTCACGTGCGCGACATGTTCGAAGTGGAAGAAGACCAGCGTGAAATCCGCAAGGTACGCGAGCTGTTGCGCCCCATTCTCTTCGTGCCCGAATCCAAACCCGTCAGCTACCTCATGCGCCAGATGCAGCAGGACAACACCCACATGGTAATCGTCGTGGATGAATACGGCGCCACCGCCGGTCTTGCCACCATGGAAGATCTGCTCGAAGTGATCATCGGCGAGATCCGCGATGAGCACGAACCCGATAGCGACATCACCGAAGACCGCGGCGGCTTTATCGTCTCTGGCAATTTCGATCTCGCGCGCGTCAACGATCTGCTCGATACCTTCCGCCGCGAGGAAGATCTGGAATCGACCACCATCGGCGGCCTGCTCAGCGAATGGCTGGGCCGCGTGCCCAAACCCGGCGAAGTGGTCGAGCGCGATGGCGTCCGCATCGAAGTAATCGCAAGCGACGGACTTCGCGTCGAGCAGGTCCGCATCTCTAAGCCTCAAAGTCAGCCGGTTGCCCATGAGTAAATCTCTATTCCGCTCAGGATTCGTATCGATCGTCGGGCGTCCCAACGCGGGCAAATCGACGTTGCTCAACGCGTTCGTCGGTCAAAAGGTCGCTATCGTCGCCGATAAGCCCCAGACCACGCGCACATCCATCCAGGGCGTCCTCACGCTGCCCGATGCGCAGGTCGTTTTCCTCGATACGCCAGGCATCCATAAGGCCGATTCACCGCTGAATAAGCGCTTGATGGCCACCGTTCGCGCTTCGCTCGAAGAGCGCGATCTCTTGGTCTTCGTCGCCGACGCCACGCAAACTTTCGGAACCGAAGACCGCCGCGCCATCGATCTCTCGCGCAGGCCCGGCGCGCCCGTGCTGCTCGCGCTCAACAAGATCGATTTGATCAAAGAAAAAGCGCGCCTGCTGCCGGTCATCGAGCAATACAAAGCGTCATTCGATTTCGTCGACTACATTCCTGTCTCCGCGGCCCGAGGCCAGGGTCTCGACGAACTGCGCGAAGCCATCGTTTCGCGGCTTCCCGAAGGCCCGTCTTATTTCCCCGAGGACTATGTCACCGATCAGCCCGAGCGCTTCCTTGCCGCCGAATTGATCCGCGAAAAAGCGCTGCACGCCACGCGTCAGGAAGTTCCGCACTCGGTCGCCGTTAGTGTCGACAACTGGGAAGAAACGCCGAGGATCACGCGCATCTTCGCCACCCTTCGCGTCGAGCGCCCCGGTCAAAAAGCAATCATCATCGGCGCCAAAGGCGCCACGCTCAAGCGCATCGGCACCCTTGCCCGTCAGGAGATGGAGAAACTCTTCGGGGTCCACATCTATCTCGACCTTCACGTTAAGGTGCAGCCCGGGTGGCGCGAGCAACCGGCCTTTCTGAATGCCCTCGACTGGCGTACAATGTCGGGTGAAGATGACTCATAAACTGGTTGCCCTGCTCGCAATACTCCTCATGATCACCGGCATCTGCCTCGCGGCCGACAAGAAACCGCCCACCGACGACATGATCACCGACAACGTTCGCATTAAGCTCGCGAGCGATTCCATTGTCAAAGGCGGCGCGCTCTCCGTGGATGTGAAGAACGGCGTCGTAACCCTCGGCGGCCAGGTGGAAAACGAGAAGCAAAAATCGCGCGGCCGCCAAGCTCGCCAAGCAGGTGAAGGGCGTCAAGCAGGTGACGAACAATATCAACCTGAAAGAGGGCGGCATGGCCAAATGATCCGTGCTGCGGCACAGGCGCTTCTGCCTGTGTGCGTCTTGCTTCCGCTGATCGGGCAAGACTTCTCCGGCATCAAGCTCGAACTCACGGCCAAGGACTACGTATTCACGCAAGGTCCGGCGTGGTCGCCAGCCGGCAATTATCTGATCTTCAGCGATATCCCCACCGATCGTCTGCTGAAATGGCTTCCAGGCCGTTCCGCGGAAGTGTTCCGCACCGATGCCCACGGCCCCAGCGGCAACGCCTTCGATTCCCGCGATCGCCTCTACACCTGTGAGACGCGCTCGCGGCGCGTGACGCGGACCGCGAAGAACGGCCAGATCGAGACCATCGCCTCCGAATGGGAAGGCAAGAAGCTGAACGCGCCCAGCGGCATTGTGATTAGCAAGTCCGATCATGTCTACTTCACCGATCCCGCCTTCGGCGAGCAGCAGGACCATCGCGAGCTCGATTTCTACGGCGTCTATCACATCCCCTCCAAGGGTCCGATGAAGCTCGCAGCCAAGTGGACTACGCGCCCCAATGGCATCGCGCTCTCGCCCAACGGGCGGACGCTCTACGTCTCCGCGTCGGATGAGCACTCCATCCGCGCCTACGATCTCGACAAAGAAGGCGATGCGTCCAACGAACGGGTTTTCGTCTCTAAGATCGAGGGCGTTCCCAGCGGCCTGCACGTGGACGAGAAGGGCAACCTGTACGTCGCCGCCGGCAAGATCCTGGTCTTTCACTCGGATGGCCGCCCTGCTGGATCCATCGAGGTGCACGACCGCGTATCGAACTGCGCCTTCGGGCTCCCCGACGCCATGACGCTCTTCATCACCGCCCGCGGCAATCTTTACCGCACCAAAGTGGATGTAAAGGGACTCTATTGACTCCGGTCGATGATCGCCGCTATCCCAAGCGACCGCTCGTGGGTGTGGGAGCGCTGATCTTCGACCGCGAGCGCATCCTCATGGCGCAGCGGCGCAAGCCGCCGCTGGTCGGTTGGTGGTCGCTGCCGGGCGGCGCGCTCGAAACCGGCGAATTGCTCGCCGACGCTATAAGGCGCGAAGTGCTGGAAGAAACCGGCCTCGAAATCGAGCCGCTGGGCGTAATCGAGATCTTCGAACGCATCATGCGTGATGAAGCCGGCGCGCCGGAATACCACTACGTGCTGATCGACTACGTCTGCCGCGTCACCGGCGGAACGCTGCAGGCCGGCGACGATGTCGGCAACGTTCAATGGACCGAACGGGCGGACCTTTCCAAGCTCAAGATCACCGAGGGTACGCTGGGCGTGATTGAGAAGGCGTTTCGCGAGCGCGGCAAGTTCCAATGAGAACCAGCGGGGAAGTTCTCGAGTTCGAAGCCTTGCGCGAGCTGATCGCCGGATATCTCTCCACCGATATGGGCCGGCGCGAAGTGGAGAAGCTCGCGCCGCATCACGACCAGGCGCAACTTGAAGCTGATCTCGCCGAAGCGGGTGAAGCCATCGAATACCTGCGCGCGGCCTCACGCCCGCAGGCGGCCGCGCGCGGCGCCGCCATCCGTATCGATTTCGGTGGCTTGCCCGACACAGAACCCGCCGTGCACAAGCTGCGCATCGAAGGCGCCAGCCTCGAACCGCGTGAGATCTTCGGCGTCTTCGCGCTGCTCGATCGCGCGGCCGACGCCAAGTCTCTGCTGGTTGCGGCGTCGCCGCGCTTTCCGTTGCTTGGCCAGCGCGCGCAAACCATCGGGGAGTTCCGCACTCTGCTGCGCGAGCTCGATGGCAAGATCCTGCCGGATGGAAGCGTATCCGACCACGCCAGCGTGGCGCTCGGCCGCCTGCGGCGTGACATCGAACGGCAGAAGAAGGCGATTCAGGAATCGCTCGCCCGCTTCCTCAAAGCGCATCGCGACGATGGCATTCTGCAGGAAGAGTTCGTCACCATCCGCAATGAGCGCTTCGTGGTGCCGCTCATCGCAGGACAGCGCCGCAAGCTCGATGGCGTGATCCACGGCGCGAGCGCCAGCGGCCACACCTTGTTCGTCGAACCGCTCGAAACCATCGATCTCAACAACGAGTTGGTGCGCTTGGCGGAAGAAGAAGCCCGCGAAGTCCATCGCATCCTGCGCGAGATGACCGACCACATGCGTGGCTACTCCGATTCCATCCGCGCCGCGCTGCTCACTATGGCGGCGCTCGAGGTCATCTTCGCCAAAGCGCGGTTCGCCACGGACTTCGATTGCGTGATCCCGCGCTTCGGCAAGCGCGTTCTACTGCGCGACGCGCGCCATCCGCTATTGCAGGACGTACTGCGCCGCAAGCACAAGTCTCCCGTCCCGATCAACCTGGAACTAACCTCCGAGAGCCGCACGCTGCTCATCAGTGGCCCCAATACAGGCGGCAAGACGGTGACGCTCAAGACCGTGGGCCTGCTCAGTCTGATGGCGCAAACCGCGCTGCCGGTGCCCGCCGCCGAGGCCGAGTTCCCGCTGTTCGAACGAGTGCTGGCCGATATCGGCGACTATCAGTCGATCCAGGAGAACCTCAGCACGTTCTCCGCGCACGTTTCGAACATCCGCGAGATGGCGCTCGATGTGACGCCCGATTCCCTGGTGCTACTGGATGAACTTGGCGCCGCCACCGATCCGGAGGAAGGCGGCGCGCTCGGCGTTGCCATTGTGGAGCACTTCCGCGCGGCAGGCGCGTTCACGCTGATTTCGACCCACTTGATGGCGCTCAAGATCTACGGCGCCTCCACCGAAGGCGTGGTCAACGGCTCCATGGGTTTCGACGAGTCTACCTTCGAGCCCACCTATCATTTGCAGCTCGGCTTGCCCGGCAAATCGGCCGGTCTCGAAATCGCCACGCGCCTGGGCATGCCGGAAGACATCATGACGCGTGCGCGCCGGTCCATGAGCGGGCGCGAGCGCGACGTCACGCGCTTCCTCAGCGAGCTGCACCGGCGCATCGAGGAGACGCAGGCGCTCGAAGAGCAGTTGCGCTCCAAACTGAGCGAACTCGAGAAGCGCGAAAAGGAAATCGCCCACGAATGGGAGCGGCGCGAATCGGCCAAGCTCAAGGAACTGGAACGCCGCACCGATCAGGCGCTCGCCAAGTTCGAAGAGACGGCGCAAGAAACCATCGCCCACATCGCGCAGACCGCGGACAAGCGCAAAGCCGACCAGGAGGCCCAGCGCCGCGTGGCCAAGACCAAGCGCGAGTTGCGCGAGGACTTCGACACTACCGTGCTCGCCACGCAAGACGATTCGCGCCAGAGCCGCATCTCTCCGCTACGCGTGGAAGAGGGCGCGCGGGTCCGGCTGCGCGACGTCCGAGAGCCGGCGCGCGTTCGCCGCCTACTCGGCAACGACAAGCTCGAAGTGGAAGCCGGTTTCCTCAAGATGCAGGTTTCGATCGACGACGTGATCGAAGTGCTGCCCGAAGCGGGCCCCGCTAAGGGAAAGCTGCCGCAAGGCGTCAGCTATACGCCAGGGCCGGAGTTATCGCCGGCATTCCAGGAAATCAACCTGATCGGGCAACGCGCCGAAGAAGCCCGCGATGCAGTGGATGAATTCCTCGATCGCGCGGTGATGGCCACGGCCAGCCGCGTACGCATCGTGCACGGATACGGCATGGGCGTATTGCGCAAGACCGTCCACGAACTGCTGGGACGCCATCCGCACGTGGCGCGGTTCTATCCGGCGCCGCAGCACGAAGGCGGCGCGGGCGCGACCATCGTCGAGTTACGCGAGTAACGTCTACTTGGCGTTCTGGTGGTAGTCGGCCGGGATCGCGAACACCGAATCCGGAATCGGCGCGGTGGAAAAGCCGCTCATTTGGATGGTGATCTCCGAGCCGCCTCCGCCGGACGACGCCATGCCCATGCGCGCCATCGCCTGTGCGGCCGCGGCGGCTTGCGGGCCGCCCTGCTTTTGCATGGCTTCCATTTGCGCCCGGGCTTTATCCATTTGGGCCTGCTGTTCCGGGCTGAGCGTTGGCCCGCCGGCCATCTTCGTGTGCATCACTTCCAGCACCGGGACGCCGTGCATGGCCGCCATCTTCTTTTGCAACTCCGCCATGGCGGACCGCGCGCTCGCGTTTCCCCCGGCGCCCATGGCAGCCCACGGAAAGCGGCTCATGTTGCGCTTGTAGAAGGCTTCCATTTCCGAGGCGCCCGGCACGTCCGGCGACGCCCAGATTTCCATTTCCATCTGCATCTTCATGCCGGGACGCTGCGCCATCTGCGACATGTCCATATCCATGGTCACCACGGATTGCGTGGCGTTGAAGCCTCCGACCACCTTATGCTCGCCGGTCTCTTTCCACTGCGCCGACACGTTGATATCAGGGCCCGCCGGACCCTGCGTCACATCCGAAACCTTCGACACGGTGTAGGTCTTCTGCGTGTGGTTGATATTGGTGACGGTTTGGGCGTCGAAATCGATGAGGATGGCGCTCGAGCCGAGGTCGGTCATCATTTTCTGGCCTTTGAGATATTGCTTCGTCACCTGATCGCCGCCCGCGGCCCCGGGCATGTTGGGCATCTTCCGCGTCGAGGTGTAGCTGAAATCCGCGTGCGCCGCCGCGCCTGCGGCCAACGCGATCACAAATAATTTAAACGTGGTCATCCATCCTCCATTGAAAAACAGAGCACCCGGCGCATCAATGCTCCCTTAGGTTAATGCCGCCGAAAGGAAGCGCCATCTGCTCGTCGTATTCCGTTGAGCGGAGATAATCCAACTGGCGCGCTTCCGCGAGGCGGCCCCAGCTCTCGAGAATCCACACCAACTCGCGCGAGGATTCGTCGAGCGCTTTGCGGTCGCCTTGCGCTTCCGCGGCGGCGCGCCATTGCGTCATCATCTCGTGGCACTCGGCGAAGCGCCCGGCATCCCGGGTCAGGCGCCGTCCGAGACGCGCCAGGCGGCAGTATTCGGACCAATCGGCCTGGGCCCGGCGGAGAGCGTTCTGAATGCCGCGGATCGATTCATCCTCCGGTTCCACGACGGTACCCGCGAAGCTCAGTGTGGATGCTCTTCCCTCAAGTTCGAACGGGGCGTCGGCGCCATCCTTAAGTGCGAAGAGCAAGCGCCGCCGGCCACAGAATTCGCTCAGACTCTCGAGATTCGATTCAGCATCGCCTTCGAGGCGCAATCCTAACTGCGCGCCGAGATCGCCGACCAAAGCTGCGAGGCTGCGCGCGCCGCATTCCAGCTCGAAGATGGCGTCGAAATCGTGCTGGAAGGCGCGGATGAAGCGGCGCGCGGTCTCCTCATCGGGAACAGAGTCGCCGCCTGGCCGGTCAGCGATGGCGATGCCGAGAACCTCGAGCGCGCCATCGTGCGAGGGCTCGGCGTAAGGCGCGGGCATGTGTCCGCGCGCCCAACGCTTGATGGAGCGCAACGCACCCGCGTCGAACAGGGGCGCGAGTATGCGCGGCGGAATGCAATCGTCGCAGCGAACGAAAGCGATGCGCACCCCGGCCGCGGCCGGTTCGTTCACCAGCGCATCTTCCCATTGCACGCGGGGCCATCGGGACGGCAAAGAGCGGCGCGAGAAGAGGATCAGCGCCATATTCGACCCCAGCGCCTGCCGCGCTTTTTCGGCCAGATCTTCGCCCGATTGCATTTCGCCGGTATCGAGGCGTACTCGCACATCCGCGCCACGCTCGATGAAGGCGGCGATCCGAGCCGCGATCTCGCGGTCGGCGGGAGCGAAGCAAATGGTGAGCGAAGGAGTTAGAGCTTGCACGCGAGCGTCAGGCCGTCGCCGAGCGGGATCATGCTGATGGCCACTCGCGGATCGGCGTGTACTTTTTGATTGAAGGCGCGGATGGCCTCGGTGTCGGCGTCGGTCACCGCCGGGTCAATCGGCTTGCCATCCCAGAGAACGTTGTCGGCGACAATCAAGCCGCCGGTTCGCACGAGTTGCAGAGCGCGGTCGTAATAGTTGGAGTAGTTGGCCTTGTCGGCGTCGATGAACGCCATGTCGAACGAGCCTGCGTGGCCCTCGGCCAGCAGTCGGTCGAGTGTTTCAAGCGCCGGGCCGATACGTAAATCGATGCGATCTTCGACGCCGGCCGCCCGCCACGTCTGGCGCGCGACCTTGGTGAACTCTTCGCTGCGATCGCATGCCACGATTTTCCCGCCCGGAGGCAGCGCTAGAGCCACCCAGGTGGAACTGTAGCCGAGAAACACGCCAACTTCGAGAGTCTTTTTCGCGCCCACCAATCGGGCCAGCAGGTGCAGCAACTGGCATTGTTCGGGCGACGATTGCATGCCTGCGTCTTCGCGATCAGCGGTGCTTTCACGCTCGCGCTTTAGAACATCAGGCTCGCGGTTCGTGACCGCGAACAGATACTCGGCAAGTTCGGGAGTAAATGGAGTGTGGGTACGGGACACGTCCCTCAGCTTACCGAAAAGTGCGGCGGGAACAAAGAGCGCCGCTGGGAGTCTGAAAACTAGCCCGGGGTTGCGGGGCTAACCTTTTCCACCGTAGTGTGGAAAAGCCTGTGGAAAGCAACCCGGCGCCATCGTGAAACACATGCCTGTCACGCATTCGTGACATTTTGCACTTTCTTACAGCAAGTGCGGCCCCTAACGGCAGCGGGACCTTAGATCCACGTTTTGACGAGCGGCTGACCGCTCCGGCACCACTCACAATGCGCGCTATCGACGGCGTATCTGGCCTCGAGTTTCGCCAGATAGTAAAGCGGCAAATTACCGAAATCGGCGCAGCCAGGGGCCGGCTGATAAATGATTACTGCCAAGCCTACGACTATGGCGCCGCGGGATTCGAGAAGCGCCTTCAATTCGGTGAGCTTCGTGCCAGTGCGCAGAATGTCATCCACCAGCACCACCTGTTCGCCCTTTTCCGGATGCAGGAACTGGCGGAAATGGAGGGGCTCATTGGCGTTGTCGCGTTCGGCCCAATAGACCTTCTTGGCGCGTAGCGCTTCGCAGACGCCGAATGCGACCGGCAGGCCGCCGGTCATGGGCGTGACGATGGAGAGGTCTTGCGTGATGGCGCGGATTTCCGGGTTGGCCCGCAAGAGCCGGGCCAGGCCCACGCAAAGGATGCGGTGCTGCTGGTAAAAACGCAGCGCGAGCGGCACCTGTAGATACTCGTTCGAGTGCAAGCCGCTCGGGTCTTCGAAATGTCCTTCGCGCAAAGCGCCGGTGTCGCGCAACACGGCTACGACTTCGTCTTGGGTAGGGGTAAGATGCATGAGTTAGTTGGCTCCGTGGCCAGTGAGAACTCTCGGAATGGTGCGCAGCAGGATCTTCCAATCGAGCGCCAGCGACCAGTTATCAATGTACTGCATGTCCAATTTCATCCAGGTTTCGAAATCCAGTTTGTCGCGGCCGTTGACCGCCCACAGGCAGGTTAGACCGGGACGCATGCGGAGACGCCGCCGCTGCCAGCGCTTGTAACGCTCAACCTCGCTCGGGACCGCGGGCCGCGGGCCTACGAGCGACATGTCGCCGCGCAGCACGTTCCAAAGCTGAGGCCACTCGTCGACGGAGAATTTGCGCAGAAGGTGTCCGAGGGACGTCAGGCGAGGATCGCCGGGGATTTTGAACGCTGTTCCCTTGGTGTTCAGGTGCTCGAGCGACGCCTTTAACTGCTCGGCATTCTCGACCATGGAACGAAACTTGTAAAACTCGAAGCGCCTGCCGTTCAGGCCGCAGCGCACCTGGCGAAAAATGGCGGGACCGGGCGAACTGATGCGGATGAGGATGGCGATCAGCGCCATGAAGGGCGCGAGCACGATCAGTCCGGCGACGGCGATGGCGATATCGGTGCCCCGCTTCAAGAGCAGGCGGATTTCGTCGTAAGGCGCGGCGGAAAACGTCAGCAGCGGCGTGGAGCCCAAGCGGTCCAGGGAAATGGTGCTGTTGACGTGAGGAAAGAAATCGACGGCGATGCGCGTTCGAACGCCCTCTTCGTCGCAAAGCAGGAACACTTCCTCAAGGTCGGCAATACTTTCGCTGGGCACTGCGAAGACGATCTCATCGATCACGTTCTCGCCCAAGAGTGCCGGCAGCTCACGGATAGGATAGACCGGATACGCCGCGCCTAACGAGATTTCGGAAGGCTCGGCATTCGGGAGCTCATTCAGGAAGCCGCGGAGGCACACGCCGTATTCGAGGGACCGTTCGAGTTCGCCGGCCAGACGGCGAGCGCGATCGTTGGCGCCGACCACCATGACATAATGCGGCGCGGCAAAACCACGGCGTAGCATCCCGACAAGGCGTCCGGCGGTGAGACGAAACAGGAGCAGGAGCACCCAAGCCAAGGCCGCGAACAGGACCACGAAGAAACGGCTGAGATCCAGCCGCCAAAAGTATTCGAAAACCACCAGGCACAGGGCGCCGTAAACGCATTGCTTGGCGGTATCGCGCAGAATGATGCGCGGGTGGGCGGAATCGAGCTTGTCGTAGATCTCCAGCCAGAGGCCGATCAAGACCCACGCGAACATCGCCGTGCCCAACACCAGCGCCTGACGCTCGGAATTAAGGAAAAAGGCGTTGCGCAGTTGGAGAATGGCGCGCGTCTGATAGGCGATGAAATAGGCGAGCGATACCAGGATGATGTCCGATAGTCCGAACAAAATACGGGCTTTACGTTGCCTGCTGAACATCCGGATTCAGCATAGCATGCGGCATCCAACTGCTACACTTAGCGCAAATGCCTTGGTTGCAGTTTGGACTTACTCTGGGGAGTTTGCCGGTCTGCGCTTTTGCGCCCGGATTCCTCATAGTCCGCCGCTTGCCTTGGCGTCCACTGGAGAAGGTTTGCGGAGCGGTGGCGGCCTCGTTGATCCTGCTCTATCTGATTTCCTGGACGGTGTTTTGTTTCGCGCCAGGCACGGAGACCGTGGTCTACCGGGCGGTTGGCTTAATCGCGTTGGGAATCGCAATCTGGCAGTGGCGCGACATCCGCAAGCTTGCACTCTCGTACGGGGCGCGCCAGGCACTCATCGGTTACGGATTTCTGCTGGTCTGGAGTTTGGCTGGGCTTGCGGTCATTCGCAATTACTCGGGCGCGCAGTGGTCGGGGGATTGGATCGAGCACTTCCAGCGCACGCTGTTTTTTCTCCACCATTTCCCGGTTCAGTCGAATATTGTCGGCGGGTATCTGCTTCCGGCTCGACCGCCAATGATGAATCTGTTGGGGGCGTTCTTCCTAGGGCAAATCGACGACCGGTTTGAAATCTATCAGATTGCCTTCACTTTTCTGAACCTTTTGACGTTCTTGCCTTGTTGCCTGCTAATGCGCGCATTAGTGAAGAACCGAAGGGCGCGCTATCTGCCGTTGGTTGCGCTGTTCGCTCTCAACCCGATGATGATGGAAAATGCGTGGTATCCGTGGACCAAGTTGCTTGCGGTGTTCTTTGTACTTACGGCCCTGGCTCTTTATCTCGCCGGGCTCCGCAAAGGCGACGGCGTGCGGATCATTTCGGCCTTTATTTGCTTGGCCGCGGGCCTTCTGGTCCATTATTCCGCGGGCCCTTATGTCTTGTTTGTCGCGGCGCATTATCTGGTGCGCGTACTTTCAAGCCGGCCAAACCGGTTGAGGGAACTGGCGGTAATCGGCGTGGCCAGCGGCCTATTGCTTGCCACATGGTTCGTTTGGGCGCTACACATCTATGGCGCGCGCGGCACATTCGCCTCGAACACCAGCGTAACAGCGGCGCAAAAGTATCAAGGCGGCGCCGGGGCTAGAATCGGCTACAACATGCTGGCGACGCTCGTGCCGCCAATTGTCCACAACCCAGATGCCTTGGACGTTTTCGACCAGCCGAACAAACTGGGCCAATTGCGCGACAACATCTTCATCATTTATCAGGCGAATCTTATCTTCGCCATGGGGCTATTCGGCGGCCCGTTTGCCATTTTTCTGCTTTGCCGCGCTTTGCGGGGCAGGCAACCCGGCAACGTGGAGCGCGGATTCTGGCTCGCGTTTATCCCAACTATGTTCGTAATCGGGATTGCGGTGGTTGGCGAATCAGATCCACTGGGGTCGGCGCATGTCACTCTGGCGCCCCTGATAGCGCTTGGAATCACACTGCTGGCGGCTTGCTTTCCATGGAGCCGTACGGCCACCGTATTCCTTCTAGCCGGCTGCGTGGTGGACTTTTCGCTTGGGATTTTTCTGCAAGCTCACGTGGAGCATCTGGAGAATACGCCCGGACGGATCATTTTCGAATCAGGAGTAACAATTCGGCCCAGCCGCGGGGCGGCAGACGTTCCGACGTCAGATTCGTTGAACGGCGCGGCATGGACGAACTGGTTTTGGAAACATCGCGCCAGCCTTCAAACACAGTGGCTGCAGCAACTGGCTGCCATACCGCAGACGCCCGAAGTGCAGGCCATGGCCAAATCCATAAAGAATTCGTCCGATCAGAATGCCCGGGATTTTGGTGGTTGGTACGAACGCCACAACGGCGAGATCCGCCTGCTTGGAGACGATTTTTCGAGCTTATCGTTCAATAGTTTTGATCTTCCTTCGCTCGTATTGCTGTTTCTCTTTTGTGAACTTATGTTCCGGTTTGGGAAGGAATCGATGCGCTTCGCGACGTCCCATGCGCGGCCGCTTCCCGATGCGAAGAAATCAGCGGTGGGCAGACGGCGATGAGGGCGCCGCGGCGCTGAGATCCGGCTGGTTGATACACTAAGCGAAAAAAATGCTCGGGGTACAGATCGTCCTCACCCTATTTTCGTTAGGAATTTGTTCGTTTGCGCCAGGATTCCTTTTTGTCCGCAGCCTAGCCTGGCAACCGCTGGAAAAGCTCTGCGCCGCCGTGGCGGCCTCGCTCATTTTGCTCTATCTGATTTCTTGGGCGGTGTTTTGCTTCGCGCCCGGCGCGGAAACCGGAGTCTATCGGGCTGTTGGTTTAGCGGCCTTGGGAATCGCGATCTGGCAGTGGCGCGACATTCGCAAACTGGCGCTCTCATTCGGCGCGCGTCAAGCGTTGGCCGGCTTCGGATTTCTCGCCGCGTGGAGCCTGGCAGCTCTCGCCATGATCCGCACGTATTCCGGCGCGGGGTGGTTCGGCGATTGGCTTGAACATTTCCAGCGTACTCTGTTCTTCTTACACCACCTTCCGCCCACCATCGCGATCGGCAGCGGTTACGCCCTGCCCGCACGCCCGCCGATGATGAACGTGCTCGGCGCATTCTTTCTGGGACAAATCGGCGAATCGTTTGAGGTCTATCAGGTTGTCTTCGCGTTTCTGAGTCTCTTGTTGTTTCTGCCCTGTTGCCTGATGTTGCGCGCCTCCGAGGCGGGCCATCGGGCGCGCTATCTGGCGCTGACCGTTCTACTTCGCAATTAACCCGATGATGATGGAAAACGCCTGGTATCCGTGGACCAAAATGCTGGCGGCGTTCTTCGTCGTATTCGCTTTATCGCTGTATCTCACGGGCTGGCGCGGCAACGAGGGGACGCGCATCATCGCGGCGTTCGTGTGCCTGGCGGCCGGTTTGCTGGTGCATTACTCCGCAGGACCATACACGGCAATTTTGGCGGGGCATTATCTGTTGCGCGTGTTTTGGGGCCGGCCGCACAAGGTTCGCGAATTAGCGGCGATCGGCATCGCTTGCGTTTTACTACTCGCCACGTGGTTCGGCTGGTCGATTAAGACCTATGGAGCGCGGGCGACGTTCGCATCGAACACCAGCATCACTAGCGCGCAGGCTTATCAAGGCAACGCGGTGGCGAAGATGGCCGCCAACCTGTATGACACGGTGGTCCCGCCCCTACTCCGCGATCCAGAATCTTCCAGCGCCTTTCGCCAACCGAATGAGATGGCGAACGTGCGCGACGATGCATTCATCGTTTACCAGGCCAATATGATCTTTGGCATGGGATTGATTGGAGGCCCATTCGTCCTCTGGTTGCTATATCGCGCGCTGCGACGCCCAGATGCGAGCCCGGAACGTGGCTTCTGGTTGGTCCTGATTCCGCTGGCTATCATACTCGGGATCGCGGTGGTTGGTGAACGCGACCCGATGGGCTCCGCTCATCTCACGCTGCTTCCGTTGGAAGCGTTAGGAATCACGCTGATCGCGGCCAGCTTTCCCTGGAGCCGGGTCGCCGCCACTTTGCTTCTGGCTGGATGCGTAGTGGATTTCTCGTTCGGCATCTTCCTGCATGTGCGCATCGAGAATCTGGATAACCCGCCGGCAACAACTGTATTTCAAGGCCTGACAGTGGCGAGCGACGGTATCCATATCGGGGAAACCGGCCCGAATTCATTGAACCGCGCGGCGTGGAGCAATTGGCTGCGAAAACACCTGGAGAAGAACGTGAACGGGTGGATCGCCGCGCTTGCGGCGATGCCCCCAACCCCCGCCGTTCAGGGAATGGCCGGTCAGATGAGGTCGGAACTCGCGGAGAATTCACGCAACTTCGGTGGCTGGTATAGCCGTCATGGCGGCGAGACCCGAATGATCGGTGACGCATTCAGCAGGCTTTCTCTTGGATTTTTGGACGCGCCTTCCATTTTGTTTCTGATCCTGTTCGGTTGCCTGCTATTCCGTTTGTGGCAGGAATCGGTGCGTCTGGCGCTGCCGCTGCTGTGTCACCGCCCTCCGCCAAGAAAAAATCGGCATCCCGCAAGCGCTAAAAAGCCGCCCGCCGGGGGCGCGTGGTCGCTTACAATAAATCCTCCTGGACATGGTCTTTTACGCTCTCACCATTGCGCTTTCGGCGTTTTTGTTGTTCGCCGTGCAGCCTGTCATCGCCAAGATGATCCTGCCGTGGTTCGGAGGATCGTCGGCGGTTTGGAGCACTTGCATGCTCTTCTTTCAGATGACGCTGTTGCTGGGGTATCTCTACGCTCACTGGTTAAATGAGAAACTGCGGCCGCGCATGCAGGCTATCGTTCATGCCACGGCGTTGATGCTGAGCCTGGCCGTGCTGCCGATTTTGCCCAACCCGGTATGGAAGACCGCCGGGGGAGCGCCGTCGCTGAAAATCCTGGCGCTGCTGGCGGTGACGATTGGATTGCCTTACTTCCTGCTTTCGTCGACCAGCCCGCTACTGCAGGCCTGGTACGCGCGCACGCACAAGGGCGGCATGCCGTACCGGTTGTTCGCGCTTTCGAATTTCGCGTCGATGCTCGCGCTGCTGAGTTATCCGCTGCTGGTGGAACCGAATTTGCCGACGCGCATGCAGGGATATTCGTGGTCCGTGGCATACATCTGTTTCGCCGCTCTTTGCGCGGTCACCGCGTGGCGGGCGTGCAACCACCCGGCGGCATCGCTGCCTATCGAAGCAATGCATGGCGATGGTGTAGCGGCTGAGCGATCGGGCGCGACGACTCGCCTGCTCTGGTTCGGGCTCTCGGCCAGCGCGTCGATTCTGCTGCTTGCAGTGACGAATCATCTGACGCAAGACGTGGCTGCGATTCCGTTCCTGTGGATCATTCCGCTGGCGGCCTATCTACTCAGTTTCATTGTGTGCTTCGAAGCGCCGCGCCTCTACAACCGCATATTCTTTTTGCCATTATTCGCCGCGGCGCTCGGGTTCATGTTCTATCAGGTGTGGAATGACGACGCCAGCGCTTCCATTTGGCGCACCATCGAGTTTCTGGCGGGGTCGCTGTTCGTGGCCTGCATGGTTTGCCACGGCGAATTGGCGCGGCTGAAGCCACATCCACGGCATCTGACAGGCTTCTATGTGACCGTGTCGCTGGGCGGCGCGGCGGGCGGGCTTTTCGTAGGTCTCGCGGCGCCCAACCTTTTCCGCGCGTACTACGAATTTCCGCTAGGCTTATGGATCTGCGCCGCTGTGCTGGCGGCGGTGTACCTACGCGAGTTGGGGCCGAAACCTGCCAAAGTGCGGTATGCGGGCGCAGCGATGCTGGTTGTGGCGCTGTGCGGCTACACGTATTGCGCAGGACGTGTGATCACGCGCCTGACGCAAGGCTACCGGTTGGTGGCGCGCAATTTCTACGGACAGCTTCGCGTGATCGACGACGGCAACCCGCGCTACGAAGCGGAGGCCAATCGCGAATTAGTGCACGGCACCATCAATCACGGCGAACAATTCCAGCGCGACGAATATCGCCGCTTGCCGGTGACCTATTTCTGTCCGGATTCAGGCGTGGGCCGCGCCATGCGCGCCATCCATGCGCCGGGCCGAAGGATCGGCGTGATCGGCATGGGCTGCGGGACGCTGGCCTCTTACGGAAAAAGCGGCGATTCGCTACGCATCTACGAGATCAATCCGCTGGTGTTGGAGATCGCGCAAAACCAATTCACTTATTTGAAGGACACGCCGGCGAAGCTCGAAGTGGCCATGGGCGATGCGCGGCTGTCGCTGGAAACGGAGCCATCGCAACAGTTCGACATCCTGGTGGTGGACGTCTTTTCAGGCGATGCGGTGCCGGTGCACGTGATCACCCTGGAGGCTTTCCGCACTTACTTCCGGCACCTGAAGCCGGACGGAATTCTGGCCATCAACGTGACCAACCGGTACCTGGATCTGCGGCCGGTGATGGAACGCGCAGCGACGGCCTTCGGCAAAGTAGCCCTGCACTACGAGTTTTTCGCCCAGGAGAGCGACTTCCTTTGTTTTGATTGCGATTGGACGCTGGTGATGAACCGCGCGACGCTGCACGCCCATCCGGAGCTCCAAAACGGCGGCGTGGAATTGAAGCCGCATCCCAATTTCCGCACCTGGACTGACGATTTCTCCAATCTTTACAGCATTTTGCGGTGACATAAGCGGGGAAACCCGGGGGTAAGCCAGAACGTCTCTCCGAATAGGCCCACGGAGGATGCACTTTGCCCGTGGGTCAAAGAACCGGTGGCTGCTTCCCTCCGAGTGGCCGCCGGTTCGACCTACACCAAGCCGAGGAATTTGGGATCGTAGCCCGGGAACACGCCCTTGACGGTCGGGTTGCCCATGTGGCGCGACACCAGTTCGCCCAACACATCGCGGAAATCGGTCGTCAAAGCCAGGTCGCGGCCTTCGTAGAGCTGCTCGCGCTCGAGGCCGGGCCACTTCCCGTAGACCTTCCCGCCTTTGACGTCACCGCCCATCACCAACATGGAATTGGCATGGCCGTGATCGGTGCCGCGGTTGCCGTTTTCCCGCGCGGTGCGGCCGAATTCAGACATGGTCACCACGACCACATCCTGCATGCGGTCGCCCATATCCAGCCAGAACGCGGCCAACGATTGCCCGAATTCCGAGAGCCGGTTGGCTAGCTGCCCTTCGGTAGAACGCTGCGCGACTTCGTTCACGTGGTGGTCCCAATTGCCGATATCGGCGAAGGCCATCTCCACGCCGACATCCGCTTTGATCAGTTGCGCGATCTGCTTCAGGCTGTTGCCGAACGGCCCGACGGATAATCGCGCGCCGTTGGCGGGGGCGTAGGGCTGCTTCTGTATGGATTGGAGTAGCGACATGGCTTCGAACGTCTCGCGCCCGGCCGATTGCAGCACGGTGTCTTTGGACGATTCGTACATATCTATGAACTGCTTGGCGGCTTCTTCATTACGCACTTGAAAACCGGCCGATGGTTTGCAGCGCAAGCGCCGGCTCGGGGCCGCGCATGGCGCGCGGGAGCTTGGGGCCCAGCGATACGGCGCGCACCGGCGATTCCTTGCCCAGGGCTTTGGGCAGCGCGCGGTTCATCCAGCCGCTCTCGGTCGCCTTTAGACCGGGCGTGCCGGATTCCATATAATCCTGCGCATCGAAGTGCGAACGCGTCGGATCGGGCGAGCCCGACAGCGTCGACGATCGCCAGGTGCTGCGCGTCGAACAGCGGCTTGAGCGGCGCAAGCGAGGGATGCAGGCCGAAGAAGCCGTCGAGATCGATCGCAGCGTCGCGGCCGCCATTCGGGCGCGGGATGGCGATGGTGGGACGCAGATCGTAATACGCCTTTTCGCCATGGGGCACGACGACGTTTAGGCCGTCGGCGGCGCCGCGTTGGAAGATCGCGACCAGGATTTTCTTGCGCGGAGAAGGAGCATCCGCCGCATAGAGCGCACGCTTCAACCAGAGCGGCGCCGGCGCCTACTCCCACCGATTGCCAATGGCGGAATTACGAAGAAAAACACGCCGATTCGACATAGCTACCTCGATTGCCTAACGCTTCTGGAACTCCGGCGACCCCAGCGGGATGCCCGCTAACGGATCGTCCGTCTTGGCCGCGGCTGTTTCTATTTTCACGCCCGGCACTTTGTTGCTTGCCAACTGGAGCGAAAAATTCATGCGCGCCATGAGGCCCGCGGAATTCGCCCATTCCCTGCTCGAATTCGAATAGCCGGTGGGCTCGAGCTTGCGATACAGCGGCTCGCCCATCTGCGCGATTTGATTCACCAGCGGGAAGGCGACGCCTACGTCGCCGCCGATGGCGCGGACCGAGCTCGCCACCAGCTCGAGCGGCGATTTAACTTTGGTGCGGAAGGCGCCGACGGACCAGAACTCCTTGGAGTTGATCATGGCCAGCATCACTTCGCGAATATCGCCATCGGTTTTCAGGAAGACATCAGCCATACGGTTGACGAGCTCTGCCGGCGGATCGTCTGCGACGAAGCGCATCGCCAGCTTCTTTGAAATGAAATGCGCCGTGGAAGGATGATGCGCCACGATGTCGAGAACTTTTTCTCCGTCGTTCTCGCCGCCGCCGGCGGGGATGGTCACGCCGAGCACGACTTTCTCACCGCGGTCATGCAGACGGGGGTTGAAAAGGAACCTGCCGCCGCGTTGCGGCTGATTGATGGTCCAGCCGGTGAAGCAGCGCGCGACTTCGGTGACGTCTTTCTGCGTGTAGCCGCCGTCGACGCCCAGCGTGTGCAGCTCCATCAGCTCGCGGCCGTAGTTTTCGTTGAGCCCGCGCTTGGCCTTGTTGCCCTGGCCGCGCGGTTGCGGAGCGTCCGGACCGACGGATTGCCAGTTATCGAGGTAGAACAGCATCGCCGGGCTCTTGGCCGTAGCTTCTAAGAGATCGCGGAATTTGCCCAGGATGTGCGGTTGGATGGCGTCGTGTTCGTAGCTGGTGATGAGGAAGCGATCGGCGCCCTTATCGGCGAACACGTTGAAGTGGTTGTACCAGAAATCGTCGAGCTGCTCGGCTAGCTGGCGATTGCTGTAGATGGCGCGCAGCATTTTGGCCTCGGCGAGATCGCGATAGACCACTTGCTGCGGTCCGGCCATCATCTGCACGCGGCGGCGCAATTCGGGAGGACCAACGGTGGCAACGGCCTGGCGTACGCCGGGCATGGCTTCGAGGACCTGGTCCTGCTTTTCGACGGACAAGGTTTGGAAGAACGCCACCCGCTGCTCCGGCGTGCCCTGACGCAAGCCGCGGATCTGTTCGGGCGTGAGCATCGCGCGCAGAGTTTGGGGATCGGGGGGAAGAATCGAGGCCATACCCGGATTCGCATTCGGATCCGGCGGCGCATTCGGATCGACGCCCGCAGCGCGCTTCTCCTCGTAGCGTTTCAGCAGACGCTGGATCATCATGCGCGTGGTGGGGTCGCTGGGCAGGGGCATTTGTCCGGTGGCCATCTGCTTCACCATTTGCTGCGAGGGATAGCGGCGGACCAACTGATCGCTACTGAGCGAGAGCGTGTCGAACATCTTCAGCTTCTCGAGCAACACCGGATTCTCGGGGATGCGTTCGGGGTGAAGCTGCTGATCGATCCAGACTTTCAAGCCGACGGCTCGCACTTGCGCGACGTCGCCGGGGCGCGGTCCGAAGGTCAGGCGATTGATCGCCTGTTCGATCCGCTGGTCTTTCGAAATCTGCTCCAGGAATTGGCGCGCTTCGGGGGCGTCTTTATTGGCGGCCGCTGTGACGACGGGAATGATCGCCAGACACGCGCCGCACGCCAGCGCTAGAAGTGCTCTACTGCGCATATTATCCTCTGTACTCTATTAAACCTAACTAAGATCAATAGTTGCGGCCCGGGGCGGCATGTAACACAGCGAAAAGGCGGGCAAAGCTACAATGAGTCGGGAACCCAATGGAAATCTATCTGTTACGGCATGGAATCGCGGAAGACGCGGCTGCCGGGTCGCCCGATTCCGAACGCGCGCTTACCCGCGAGGGGCGCGAAAAGTTGCGGCGCGTACTGAAGCGGGCGCACGAAGCCGGCGTCGCGCCTTCGTTGATCTTGTCGAGCCCTTACCGCCGTGCGCAAGAGACCGCGGAAATCGCCGCGGAAGCGCTGGAGTATGGCGGCAAGATCGTGCTGACTCCCGCGCTGATTCCCAATGCGTCGCCAGCGGAGATATGGGAGGAAATCCGGTCGCGCCGGGGCGAAGACTCCATCCTGCTGGCGAGTCACGAGCCATTGATGAGTTCGCTGCTGGCGCAGTTACTGGGCGCCCCCGCGCTGCACACCGATTTCAAGAAGGGCGCTTTGGCGCGCGTGGATGCCGAGTCACTCGGCCCGTCGCCGCGCTGTATTCTGAAGTGGCTACTTACGGCTGCGTTAGCCTGATATCAGGCCGAACGGCCGTTCCCCATGAAAATCGCCAAAGCCACCGCACGCTACGAAGACTGGCTCAGCCGGCGCCTGCGCATCCTGCCGGAAGATCTCGCCAAAAAGCACGAGGCGATGCGTTCCGCCGTCTTCCCATTTCTGCGCGCCACTTATTACCGCTGGGCGCAAATCTGGGCCGATCAGTGCCAGGAAGAAGCGCGCGCGCCCCAGGCGTTGGCGGTGGGCGATCTGCACGTGGAGAATTTCGGCACCTGGCGCGACGTCGAAGGCCGCCTGATCTGGGGTATCAACGATTTCGACGAAGCCTGGCAAATGCCGTACACCAACGACCTGATCCGGCTGGCCACCAGCGCGCTGCTGGCAAATATGGTTTGCGCGGAACGCGAGGGCATCGACCAGATCGTGAAAGGCTATCGCGACGCCTTGGAGACGGGCGGCCGGCCATTCGCTCTGGCTGAGCATCACGGCTCGCTTCGCGCGATGGCGACGCACCGGCTGCATGATCCCGAGGCATTTTGGCAGAAGCTGCATAGCTTACCCGAGGTCGCCGACGAACCCCCCGCCGGCGCGCTCAACGCAATGGGCAAACTGATGCCGGAAGCGGGGCTGCACTGGCACGTGACGCACCGCGTGGCGGGGCTCGGCAGCCTGGGACGCCAACGTTACGTGGCGGTGGCCGAATGGCACGGCGGGTCGGTGGCGCGGGAAGCCAAGGCGCTGGCGCCTTCGGCGTGCGTGTGGGCGGAGCGCGGCAAGGGCGCGGCGCCGATTCACTACCAGGAGATTCTCGATTGTGCGGTGCGAGCGCGCGATCCGTTCGTCAAGCTCGAAAAGCGTTGGATTGTCCGGCGGCTGGCGCCGGATTGTTCGCGCATCGAGCTTTCGGCCCTGCCCAAGGAACGCGACGAACGGCGACTGCTTTACGCCATGGGCTATGAAACCGCGAATGTGCATCTGGGCTCGCTTAAGGCCCGCGCTCTCGCTAAAGACCTGAGTACGCGGACGCGCGGCTGGCTGTATCGCGCGGCGCGCAAGATGGAAAAGGCCGTAATGGCGGATTTCGAGGAGTACAAAGCCGGCTGACGGCGGCGGCCCGACGATCAGGTATTCTGGTTTGGACCATGCCGGATTACGTCGCCGCCCTCGATCAAGGCACCACCAGTACGCGCTTCATCGTCTTCGACCGCGCCGGGCGCATTGTCTCCACAGCGCAGAAGGAACATGAACAGATTTATCCGCAACCGGGCTGGGTGGAACACGACCCGGACGAGATCTGGCGCCGCACCGAAGAAGTCATAACGCAAGCCATGGAACGCGCGAAGCTGGGGCCGCGCGATCTGGCCGCGATCGGCATTACCAATCAGCGCGAGACCACCGTGCTGTGGGATCGCAAGACGAGCAAGCCGGCATACAACGCAGTCGTGTGGCAGGATATGCGCACCGGCGACGCCGTCACGGAACTGGCGCGCGCGGGCGGCGGCGCCGATCGGTTCCGCAAACAAACCGGACTTCCGCTTTCGACCTATTTCAGCAGCACGAAAATCGGCTGGCTGCTGGATCGCGTGGCGGGTGCGCGCGAACGCGCGGAGGCGGGCGATCTGCTCTTCGGCAACATCGATACGTTTCTCATCTGGCATTTGACGGGCGGCCTGCACATCACCGATTGCACTAACGCCAGCCGCACGCAGTTGATGAACCTGCAGACGCTCGATTGGGACGATGAACTGCTGAGCGCGTTCGGCATCCCGCGGGCGATACTGCCGGCGATTCGATCTAGCAGCGAGGTTTACGGGCATGCCACGTTCGGGCCGGTGAAAGGCGTGCCGGTGGCCGGCATCCTGGGAGACCAGCAGGCGGCGCTGGTGGGGCAAACCTGCTTTCAGGCGGGCGAGGCGAAGAATACCTACGGTACCGGTTGTTTTCTCCTGATGAACACCGGGCGCGAGATTGTGCATTCGCAGCACGGGCTTCTCACCACGGCCGCGTTTCAGTGGAAGGGCGAGCCGGCGCAATACGCGCTCGAAGGCAGCGTGGCTATTACGGGCGCGCTGGTGCAGTGGATTCGCGATAATTTCGGGCTGATCAAATTCAGCCCCGAGATCGAATCGCTGGCGCGCACGGTGGAGGACAACGGCGGCATCTACTTCGTGCCGGCTTTTTCCGGACTCTACGCGCCGTATTGGCGGCACAACGCGCGCGGCATCATCGCCGGATTGACGCGCTATACGAACAAGGGGCACCTGGCGCGGGCGGCGCTGGAGGCGACCGCTTTCCAGACGCGCGAAGTAGTAGAGGCGATGGAGCAGGATTCGGGAATCCCCGTAAGCGTGCTGCGCACCGATGGCGGCATGGTTGTGAACGAATTGCTGATGCAATTCCAGGCCGATATTCTGGGGCGCGAAGTGGTACGGCCGGCGGTGAAAGAGACAACCGCGCTCGGCGCTGCGTATGCCGCAGGGCTTGCCACCGCGTTCTTCGCGAGCGTGGACGAGTTGCGGGCGCAATGGTCGGTCGATCGAACATGGAAGCCGCGGATGCAAGAGGCGCAGCGCGCCAAGATGTACGGCTTCTGGAAGAAGGCGGTCACGCGGTCGTTCGATTGGCTGGACGAATAGGGAGACGAATGGAGAAACAAGTGTTGGGCGAGTTCCTGGGCACGATGGTGCTGATCCTGCTCGGGAACGGCGTGGTCGCGAACGTACTGCTGCGCAAATCGAAAGCGGAAGGCGCGGGTTGGGTGGCAATCACCGCGGGATGGGCATTCGCCGTGATGGCAGGCGTGTTCACGGCCGCGGCCTGTGGCGCGCCCGGGCATCTGAACCCGGCGGTCTCGCTGGCGGCGGCGATCACGAGCGGAGACTTCGGCAATTTTGGACCCTTTGTCGCGGCGCAACTCGCGGGCGCGATCTTGGGCGCGGCGCTGGTGTGGGCGCACTTCGGTCCGCACTGGCGCGAGACCAAAGAGCCGGACATCAAACGTGGCTGCTTCTGCACGTCACCGGCGATTCGCAATCTGCCGGCCAATCTATTGAGCGAAATCATAGGCACCTTCGTGCTGATTCTGGTAGCGAGCGCCATCGGCTCGAAAGCCGGCGCTCCCACCGGTCCGGCGCCCGGGCTTTCGCCCTATCTGGTGGGGTGCGTGGTGTGGGGCATCGGGTTGAGCCTCGGCGGGACGACGGGCTATGCCATTAATCCGGCGCGCGATCTGGGTCCGCGCATCGCGTACACGATTCTGCCGATCGCCGGCAAGGGCGATTCCGAATGGAGTTATGCTCCGGTACCTATTCTCGGTCCGCTGCTGGGCGCCGTGGCCGCGGCGCTAGTGGTGCGCGCGACCGGAATGTAAGTTAGAAGCTGAGCCTTCCGCCCAACTCCACGCTGCGCGCCTGGTTCTGCTGCGAAGGCGTCACTCGCCCGAAGGTGGAATCGCCGGGATTGGTGTCGGGCGCCCCGAAACGCGGGTGATTGAAGGCATTGAACACGTCTACGCGCAACTGGAACTTGACGCGCTCGGTGAAGGCGAAGTTCTTGTACAAACCGGCGTTGACCTCGTTTACCCTGCTCGCCCGCACATCGTTCCAGCGAGTCGGAAAAGTCTGCACGAAATTGGCGAAATCCTGATAGACGCCGTTCTTGATGGAGTCACCCGCCTGCGGAACGTAGTTATAGCCGGGCAGGTTCTGGACTCCGGTCCATGCGGGATACGATTGGAGCGTCGCAACAGAGGTGTTGGCGTTAGGGAACGGCAGGAATTGCGCAGTGTCGAACCATCGATTGAGCGATTGCTGGCCGCGCGACAATGAAAAATCCTTGCCGCTGAAGAAACCGGCGGTGCTGAATACCACGGGCACGCCCGATTGGATGTTGAAGTTGCCCGTTAGTTCCCATCCGCCGACGATGGCGTCCGCCCATCGCGACATTCCAGAGCCAAAGCGCTGCTTGCGGCCCACGGGGATGTCCCAGATCGGCGCGATGTTGAGATGGAACGGGCGATCTTCCCCGCCCAGTTTGTGCTCTACATGATAGCCAGCGATCTGGGGGCCGACGAACGACGTGTCTTCGAATAGTTTCGACCAGGTGAAGGATGCGATGAAGCTGAAGCCGTTCTTGAAGCGGCGTTCGATTTTGCCCAGCCCGGCATCGTACTGATTCTTTCCGCTCGGGTTGTTTTCGGAGACCCCGCTGGAACTGTACATTTGATTTGGCGACAGCAGTTGGCTTACTGGAATCGTCTTATTGGTTCCGATGGACACGCCCGCTAAGGCAGGCAAGCCGAGAAACGGATTGGGAACCTGGAGGTTCCAGGGAAGCTGCGCGGGCGGTTTGCCATTGGCATCGAAGACGGGAGTTTGCAGCTGCTGCCACAGCCCAAAGCTTTCTTCGTTTTCGAACCATTGCACCGAGATGCCGTAGGTCTTGTTGTGCGAGTATCCGGCTTCGAGCAGCCAGCCCTTCCACTCATGCTGAATGTGCAGGCTATATTCCCAGGAATGCGGCCGGGCAAGCGTGGGGCTATCCCAATTCGGCGACGAGCCGGGATTGGTGAGCGGTCCGAGAGAAGAACCCGTGGGCGAAAGGAGACCAGTGGGAAATGGATTGGCAAGCGTTCCGTAAGGGGTAAGGTAGTTGTCGTTAGTGGCGATCAACGACGTGCTGCGGCTGAATCCATTCTGGCCGCCGGTTACATAATCGGCCTGTACAAAGCTGCCGAAACCGCCGCGGACCACGGTGTGAGCGTTTACTTGATAGGCGAAGCCGGCGCGGGGTTGCCATTCGTGATAGTCGTTATTCACGGGCGTCCGCGGCGTGCCGTTGACGCCGGCGAACAACTGCGCACCCAAAACCTGAAACTGGCTTGCCGGGAGATTCTGCTGCAGATAGACCAGGCCGGGATTGGCGGCGACGGTAGCGGGATTGGAGAGAATCGCCGCATAGGCCGCTTGAGCGGCGGGCGTGATGGGATTGACCGCGGTCGGGTCATAGCGATCGGTCAGCCGGTTGAAGCGCTCCTCTGGCTCACGTTCGAAATCCCAGCGGAGTCCGAGGTTGATGGTCAGACGATTGGTCACGCGCCAATCGTCTTTGAAGTAGAGGCCGGCATAGTGCTGCGAATAGAGCGCGGACGCGTTGTTCGGAATATTGCCGCCGGAGGGCAGCCCCAGAAGAAACGAGCCTAACGTGGAGCCGACGCCGGTGCCGCCGCTTACAGCGTTATTCTGGCGCGTCCAATTGCCGTTGAAGTCGAACTCGCCCTGATTTCCGATATTGCGGTTGCCCTGTTGCAGCACCCAATATTCCGCTCCATAGCCGAAGGTGTGATTGCCGTGTACGTGAGTCATAGACGCGGCCCACGTATAGTAAGTCGTGTCCTGGACGCCGCCGGCCTGCGTGGTGCCGAAATTGCCGGCGATGCCAGTGATATAGGGGAATGAAGCCTTCGCCAGCAACGAGGTGAAGTTCGACCCGAACCCAAGCTGGGCGGGGTCGAAGCCCGCACCGGCGTCGTGGTTGGGCTCCTCGTAGCGGGTCACGCTGGTGCGCAGATCGAGAATCTTGGTAGGACTGATCGTCCACACGTGATCGAGCGAGATGCTTTTATCGATGCGGACGTTGTAAGTGCCGGAAGCGATATCGCCAACGCCAAAATCGGGGTTCGTCAGTTCGGTCAGATGATGATAGCGGATGGTGGCGAAGGTGCGTTGGGAGTTATTCCAGTTCTGATCGCCGCGGACGGAGATTTCGGGGAACGTATCGGTGCGGACGGCGGGGGGAACGTAATTGTTGTCTTCGTTGCCAGTAGGCGCGGCGGGGGTGTTGGGCAGCGGAACGTACTTGAGTATGCTCTGCGCGATCGGGCTGAGCCGGTTTGCCGGAATCACGTCGTTGGGAAACAGCGTCCGATTACCGGTTGCGGCGTTCACGCTGGCCGGATCGTAAACGAGAATCGGAAATCGCTGCAGCACGCCGCCGACGTTCTGGGTAGTAAATGACTGACTGAAATCGCCGGTGCGTTCGGCGGCATCCGGTACGGAGCGCGTCGAATCCCCTAGCGGGTTCGAGTTAAGCGTCTTGTCGTAGGAGACGAAGAAGAACGTTTTCGCCTTGCCGTGATAGAGCTTGGGAATCCAGACCGGGCCGCCGAAGGTTCCGCCGAACTCGTTGAAGTGAACGGGCGCGACGGCGCCGCCGATGAGGTTGGTCTGGAACAGATTCGCGTTCAGAATCGAATTCTGATTAAACTCATAGGCCGTGCCGTGATATTGATTGGTGCCGCTGCGGGTTTGCAGGTTAACGGTAGCCCCGGCCTGCCGCCCGATGGCGGCGTCGTAGGCGTTGGTGGAAACGCGGAATTCCTGGACTGAATCCATGGCGGGGACGAAGGCGACATCGCCGCCGGCTTTGACGTCGGGCGCGCCATCCAACTGAAAATTGTTGGAGAATACGTTGTTGCGGCCGCCATCCGCGGTGAATTGGGAGGCGCCGTTATACGACCACAGGTGCACGACGTTGTTGTTCTGGTCTTGCGCGACCACGCCAGGAGAGAGCGTGGCGAGCAGCGTCACGACGTGCGAGGCGGAGGGCAGCTCGAGAATCTGTTCGTGCGTGATAACCGTGCCGGATGTGGCGGAGGTAGTGTCGATGAGCGGCGCTTCGGCCGTCACTTGGATTGCTTGGGTGGATTCGCCCACTTCCATGCGGACATCGAATTGCTTTTGATCCGCGGTCTGGAGAGTGACGCCTTCACGGATTTCGCCCTTGAAGCCGGCGGCGGAGACAGTGAAACGATACTTGCCCGGCAGCAGAAAGTCGACCAACCAGTTGCCCTGACCGTTCGTGACGGTCTCGCGTTTGACGCCTGTCTCGTCGGATAGGACGACCACTTTTGCGCCGGGTATGACAGCGCCCTGTGGATCGGTAACGCGTCCGCCGACAGACGCGCGCACTTCCTGCGCCCAAGACCTAACGCCAGCGGCCAACAGAGCCGCGGCGAGAAAAACGTGCCCCATACGGAATTTCATTTGATCCCTCCCAGCAATACTTGTCGCTTTTTTTGAGCGAATGGGGTAACGTTATCAGAGAGCCGAAGCTTATGGCAACCCCCAAATTTTCGTATGCCGGCGCCGCTGTAATTTTTTGGACAATCGCGACGCTTCCACCAATTGCCGCACAGCCGCGCACCAGACCTCAGCAAGCCCGCCCGCCAGAGAAATATTCGGCTGTGCTTACACGCCTGGCCGCCATGACGAGCGCGCCGGTAACGAATTGGCGCGCGCATGCGGCGGAAGGATTGCCGCACGGCGAAGACCCAGGGCTGGACGATTCGCAATGGACCGCGATCACTCTCGCCGGCGGGCGCGGGGGAGGCGGCGGTGGCGCAGGCGCGCCCGGCAACGGACACACCTGGTATCGCACGGTGATTGAGATTCCGGCGGCCATCGGTGGGCGCGATATTCGCGGTTCGCGAGTTAGGCTGGCGGTGCGGCTCTCGAACGATGCCCGCATCTTCTTCAATGGCGCGCTGGTGGCGCAGGGCGATGGGCGCACGCTCGACCCGATTCTGATTGCGGAGAAGGCGGTTCCCGGCGCGAAGGTCACGGTGGCCGTGCGCACGCCGTATCACGCCGAAAATGGACGCCTCAACGGCGCACAGTTGATGGCCGATAATCCCGGCC
Organism: Bryobacterales bacterium; assembly: GCA_963743705.1. Lineage (GTDB taxonomy): Bacteria > Acidobacteriota > Terriglobia > Bryobacterales > Bryobacteraceae > PALSA-243. The sequence continues at coordinate 260,222 of CAVUQS010000014.1, forward strand.
AGACCGACCCCGGCGAATTGCGCGGCGACATCATGGCGGCCGAGGATATCGCGGCGGTGTTTCCGAACGGCAAGGACGACCACGAACGGCAACTCGACGCCGCGGTGAAAGCTATCGATTTTGCGGCGCTGGATCGCGGCGATCAGCCCGCGTTCGCGCGCTCGCTGGCCGCGAGCAACCGCGCCATGCAGCCGCTGCGCGATTGGATGCAGCAGTACACGGTGAAGGCGGTGGGTAACGCGCACATCGATATGGCGTGGCTTTGGTCCTGGACGGAAACCGTGGAGGTGGTGCGCGACACGTTCACCACGGCGCTCGAATTGATGCGCGAATATCCCGGCTTCACTTTTGCGCAGTCGAGCGTGCAGGATTACGCGTGGCTGCGCGACAAATATCCGGCGGTTTTCGAGCAGATTCGTCAGCGCGTCAAAGAAGGGCGTTGGGAATTAGTCGGCGGTATGTGGGTGGAGCCCGATCTCAACATGCCGGACGGCGAATCGCTGGTGCGGCAGTTGCTGACCGGCACGCGGTTTTTCCAAAAGGAATTCGGCAAGAGCACGACCATCGGCTGGAATCCGGATTCGTTCGGCTATAACTGGCAGCTTCCGCAAATCTACAAGCGTGCGGGCTTCGATAGCTTTGTGACGCAGAAGATGTCGTGGAACGAAACCAATCTTTTCCCATACAAGCTTTTCTGGTGGCAGGGACCGGATGGCAGCAAGGTGCTGACTTACTTTCCGCACGGCTATAGCCGGGGCATCGACCAGACGCAGCTGGCACAGGATATCGCCGAGTATGTCCCCGAAGATCGCTTCCCGGAGATCATGCACCTCTACGGCGTCGGCGACCACGGCGGCGGACCTACGCGGCAGATGCTCGACGAAGCCGTACGGCTCAAGGATACGAGCGCGGTATTCCCCAAGCTGGAATTCGGCACGGCGCGCGGATTCTTCGACGATCTGGAAAAGAAGATCGATACCGGCGACCTCAAGCCGCCCACCTGGGACAACGAGCTGTATCTCGAATACCACCGCGGCTGTTACACCACGCAATCGGAGACCAAGAAGCAGATTCGCCGCAACGAAGAGCAATTGCAGAATGCGGAGAAATTCGCGGCCCTGAATTATCTGCGCACCGGGCAGTATCCCAATGGGCGTTTCGAGGAGATCTGGAAACGCGTGCTCTTCGATATGTTCCACGACGTGATGCCGGGGTCGGGAATCGGCATCAATTACACGGAAGCGCTGGAAAACCTCAACGACGCACACCGCGATAGCGGCGTGATCCTCGACGGGGCGCTCGGCGATATCGCGTCACGCGTGGATACGCAGGGCGCGGGCGTTCCGGTGGTGGTCTACAATCCGCTCTCCTGGGAGCGCACGGGCCCGGTCACGGTGGAGTTGCATGCGCCGCCCGCGGGCCAGCGCTATGAAGCGCGCGATTCGGCCGGGCAGGCGTTGCTCTCGGAAGTGGTTGCGAACGACGCGGCGACGCAGGGCGCAACGCTCGAAGTGATGGTGAAAAACATTCCGCCGGTGGGCTACGAGACCATCCATATCGTCACGGTTCCGGCGGCGCGCGCGGAAACGACGCCGCTGAAGGTGGCGGGCACGACGATCGAGAACGAATTTCTGCGCATGAAGATCGACCCCAAAACCGGCTGCGTGACCAGCCTGGTTAACAAATCGGACGGCAAGGAGTCTGTTGCCGAGGGGGGCTGTGGAGGTTTGCTGCAGACTTTTGTCGACCGTCCGGCGCAGCAGGACGCCTGGGAGATCAAGTTCGACGAAAAGAGCTGGGATTTGAAGCAGCCGGAATCAGTGAAGGTGATCGAAAGCGGACCGGAACGCGCCGTGGTGCGCATCATGGACAAGTTTCAAAACTCGGCCTTCCAGCGCGACGTCATCGTGCGTGCCGGATCGCCGCGCGTCGACGTCAACCTGCACGCGGATTGGCACGAGAATCACATTCTGCTCAAGGTTGGATTCCCTTCGGCGGCGCGCAATGAGAAAGCGACGTTCGAGATTCCTTACGGCACTATCCAGCGGCCCACCACGCGCCGCAATTCGATTGAGCAAGCCATGTTCGAGGTTCCGGCGCTACGCTGGGGAGATATCTCGGATGGCACGCAGGGCTTCAGTTTGCTCAACGCCAGCAAGTACGGGTACGATGCGAAGGACAACGTGATTCGTATCTCTCTGCTGCGCTCGCCGAATATGCCCGCGCCGGACAACCATCCGGCCGATCAGGGCGTCCACGACATGACGTATGCGCTCTACGCGCACAGCGGCGATTGGCGCGCAGGAAAAACGATGCGCCAGGGTTACGAGCTGAATTATCCGCTGATGGCCATTAAGACGGAAGCCCACGGCGGCGCGCTGCCGGCCAAACATGCGTTCGCGCGCATCGAGCCGGGCAATGTGATGCTCACGGTAATGAAGAAAGCCGAGGACGACGGCGCGGTGATCTTCCGCTTCTACGAATTCGAAGGCAAGACGGCGCAGGTAAAACTCGATTTGCCGGAGAAAGCGGTTAGCGCCACGGAAGCCAACCTGATGGAGAAGCGCGAGCGCGCCATTCCGTTGGCCGCCGACGGACGCAGCTTCACCTTGCAGACGGGCCCATACGAGATTCGCACGGTTGCTGTAAACTTCGCTTCGGGTAAATAGAATGGCGAAGCGGCCCCGCTCGAAGCAGCGGCACCCCACGGTGGTGGATATCGCGAAGCAGGCGGGCGTTGCGCCCATGACCGTATCGCGAGTGATCAACGGGTCGGGGTACGTGAGCGCCAAGCTTCGCGAGCAGGTGCAACGCGTCATCGATAAGTTGGAATACCACCCCAACGCGCTGGCGCGGGGGCTGAAAAGCCAGCGTACGCACGTGATCGGCATCCTGGCGCCGGATGTCCAAAACCCGTTTTCGGCGGAATTGGCGGGCAGCATTCAAGACGTGATGCTGGAGGGCGGCTACACGGCATTTCTCTCGACTACCGAGCAAAGTTCGAAACGCGAATTGGCGGCGCTGAGTGCGTTCTTCGATCACCGGGTGGCGGGAATCATCGTTTCGACGCTCGAAACCGGCGCCGGCAATGAAGCACTGGAGCGGTTCACGCGGCGCGGATTACCCATCGTGCTGGTTGGCCGGCAGAGCGGGCCGCCCAACATCGATCGCGTCACCGCCGACCATTGGAAGGGCGCATACGACGCCGCAGAGCACCTGATTTCGTTGGGCCACAAGAGAATCGGCTATATCGGCGGATCGCCGCAGACTGCGGGCCGGCTACGCCGCTTCCTTGGATTTTTTGAAGCGTTACGCGCGCACGGTTTGGAACTGCCGGAGGAATTGATCGCCGGTCCGGAATTCGAAACCGGCCCAGGATATTCCAAGCAAGCCGACGGATACGCCGCCATGGAGCGCTTCCTACACTTGCCGCGCCGGCCCACTGCGGTTTTTGCGCGCAACGATTTCACGGCCATGGGCGCCATGAGCGCGGCGCGCGATCAGGGTGTGGCTATCCCGCAAGAAATCGCCATCGCGGGGTTTGACAATGTGCCACAATCGGCGTTTACGACGCCTCCGCTGACGACCGTGGCGCAATCGACGGCCGAGCAGGGGCGAGCGGCGGCGAAGATGCTGCTGGACCGCATCGAGAATCGAGTCAACGGCGTGGGGCGCGAATTGTGTCTCGAATGCCAGCTGATTATTCGGGGCAGCAGCGAAGAGAATTGGAAGGCCGGGGGCGACCGGCGTGACCGGATTGCATTGCTACATCGCTACTTTCGAACATACACAGAGGCTTCATGCATAACTATCTCGATCTCACGGGCAAGGCCGCGCTGATTACCGGGGCGTCTTCCGGCATCGGCGCCGCGACGGCTCTCGTACTGGCGGATTTGGGGGCGCGCGTCGCGCTTGGATATCACAACAATCAGAAGGGCGCCGATGAGACGGCCGAGCAAATTGCGGCCAAGGGCGGGAAGGCGATTACGCTACAGGCGGATATGCGCAAGGCCGCCGAGGTGGCGCCGCTGGTGACGCGCGCGGCCGAAGCGCTGGGGCCAATCGACATACTGGTGAACAACGCCGGATCGCTGGTGGCCCGCCTGCCGATCAGCAAGTTGACGGAAGAGGGTTGGGACGAAGTGATGGATCTCAACCTGAAAAGCGCGGTGTTGTGCGCGCAAGCCGCCGCGGCGGCAATGGTGGAGCGGAGAGCCGGGGCTATCGTGAATGTGGTGTCGATCGCCGGCCGCAACGGCGGCGGGCCAGGCGCGGGGCCGTACGCGGCCGCCAAAGCCGGATTAATCGCGTTCACCAAATCGCTAGCCAAGGAACTGGCGCCGAGCGGCGTCCGCGTGAATGCGATCTCGCCGGGCGTGATCGACACGCCATTCCATGAGGTTTTTTCGACGCCGGAAATGATCGCGAATTTCGTGAAGGCGATTCCGCTGGGGCGCACCGGCACATCGATGGAATGCGCGATGGCGATCGCGTTCCTGGTCTCCGACGCCTCGAGCTACGTCGTCGGCGAGACCATCGAGGTAAATGGCGGCCAGTTGATGCTGTAGCCGCGTCAGGCTTCGACGGTGACCGGCGGATTGAATTCGGGCACGCCGTTTTCCTGGCGCGTGGCCATCCAGCGCATCGAGTAGACGGCGCGGGGGTCGGTCTTGCCGCCGGTGATGGCGTTGGGGACGACTTCGAGTAAGCCGTGCGCCAGCAAATCCTTGTAGAGATCGATGTCGGGCTCGATGACGACGCAATCCACCGAATTGCCGTGTTGATCCTTTAGGGTCCGCTTGGTGTTTTCGTGGAAGGTGAGCTGAACGTTCGCGACCTCGAAGCGCGTCTGTTTCCAACTGCGCGTTGCGGCGTCGATGAGGCCGGGAACGCCGGGGTGGAAACCGGCGGCATCGGCTTCAGGCGCAAACGCGTGGAGATCGGCTAATTTCTTGATGCGGTCCGCCAGGCGCGCATCGACCCAGGCCCAGAAGCGGTCGGGAGCGAGCAGGTCCCAAATCACTTCCCAGTAGTAGTTGTCGAGCGGACTGGTGTTGTCGCCGAGAGGAATATCGCGAATGGCCGTGGCGAGGCTGAGCAGAGCGCCCAGTTGCATGGGGCTCGATTCCATGGTGGCGGAATAGCGCTGGCCGGGGTCGCCGGGCGCGCCGTTAGTGATGAGATTGAGAATGCGCTGATCCACCTGCTGGAACTGCGCCCAGGGCTGAAAGTGAAAACTTCCGTTGTGAGGTAGCGCGAGCAGGGCGACCTCCACCGTGCCGTTGCGAACCAGCGGCACGCGCACGGGAGTGACGGCATCGTCATAGCCGTTGAAGTGGACGAACACGTTGTAGGCGTCGTTGCCGGCATCGGTGAACGGAATGCCGTTCAACGTGATATCGCCGCCTTTCGCCCACATGGGGTTGATGGGGCGCGCGCCGTTCAGTAACCGGACGAGCACCTCGGTATCGGGTGGCAGCGGCTGCCGGCGGCCGTCTACGACGGTGAAGTGAATGCTCGCGGTATCGTCAGGCATTTCGTGACTCCTTGCCTTGACGATTCTAAGCTAGGCGAGCAGGGATTCCAAGCGCGAACCTTTGCGCACGATGGTCTGGTTGCGCTCCGGGCCGGTGGAAATGCAACCGGCTTCGACACCGGTGCGCTCCTCGAGGAACGCCAGGTAGTCCTTGGCTTTGACGGGAAGGTCGTCATAGGACGAAATTCCGAAGGTCGATTCGGCCCAACCGGGCATGCATTCGTAGACCGGCTCGATCTTTTCGACTTCCGAAACGGTAGGCGGCATTTCCACGGCTTCCCTGCCCCCGATTCGATATCCCACGCAGACCGGGATTTTGTCGAACTCATCGAGCACGTCAAGCTTGGTTACGACCAGGCTGTCGAAACCGTTGATGGACGCGGTGTATTTCATCAGCGGCACGTCGAACCAGCCGCAACGGCGCGGCCGGCCGGTCACGGCGCCAAATTCCTTGCCCCGCTCGCGAATGCGTTCGCCCGCGCCATCGAGCGCTTCGGTGGGGAACGGACCGCCGCCGACGCGCGTGATATAGGCTTTGGCGACGCCGATGACTCCCGAGATGCGCGTGGGCGCGACGCCGGTTCCGGTGCAGGCGCCGCCCGCTGTGGCATTGGACGATGTAACGAAGGGATAAGTGCCGTGATCGATATCGAGCATGCTGCCCTGCGCGCCTTCGAACATTACCGATTTACCCGCGCGGATGGCCTCGTTGAGCAGGATGGCGGTGTCGCGCACCATGGGACGGATGCGCTCAGCCATGACGGCGTAGTCTTCACGAACGCGCTCGTAGTCGATCTCTTCGGAGATTCCGAAGAGCTTGGCGATGGCTGCTTTTTCTTCCATCACCGAATCGTAGTGGGCGCGAAACGCCTTGGCGTCGAGAAGATCAGCGATGCGCACGCCGCGGCGCGCGATCTTGTCTTCGTAACAGGGGCCGATGCCGCGCGCGGTGGTGCCGATGGAAATGCGGCCGGGCCGGCCTTCGGACATTTTCTCCATCATGCGGTGCGACGGAAACAGCACGTGCGCGCGGTTGCTGATGAAGAGATGATTGCGGACATCGATGCCGGCGGATTCGAGCCCATCGATTTCGGAGAGTAGAGCCACCGGGTCGAGCACTAATCCGTTGCCGATCACGGCTTGCTTGCCGGGCCGCAGAATGCCGCTGGGGATCAACTTGAGTACGAATTTCTTTTCGCCGATGAAAATGGTGTGGCCAGCGTTATTTCCGCCTTGATACCGCGCGACGATGTCGAAGTTCTCGGAGAACAGGTCGACAATTTTGCCCTTGCCCTCGTCTCCCCACTGCGAGCCCAGAATAATTACGTTTTTCATTTAGACACAAACCTACTAATTCTACCGTGCGGGAAAGCATCGCGACGCGCTGCGTGGCGCGCCCGCGTCAGGGACGGAACTCGCGCACCATCTCTACGACGGCGCGCACATTTTCGACGGGCGTCTCCGGAAGAATGCCGTGCCCGAGGTTGAAAATGTGCCCGGGGCGCGTGCCTGTCCGCTTGAGAAGCTCGTGAACCTTGGCGCGTAACTCGTGCAGCGGCGCAAAGAGCGCCACGGGATCGAGATTGCCCTGGATCGCCGAGCGGTAACTGATGTCCATCCACGCCTGATCGATGTTGATGCGCCAATCGACGCCCATCACATCGCCGCCAGCAGCGTGCAACTCGCGGAAGAACCCGGAAGCGCCGGTACCGAAGTGAATCACGGGGCGCCGGTGGAACGGATGCGTTCGATAAGCGCGCGCGAGTAAGGCGCGGCGAAACGCACGTAATCGTCGGAGCCGAGCGCGCCCACCCAGCTATCGAACACCTGGATGGCGCGGGCACCGGCGCTGACCTGCAAGTGCGCGAAGGGCGCAAGCACGTCGACGATTTTGCCCATCAAGCGGCGCCACAAAGTCTCGTCGCTATACATGAGCTTCTTGGTGCGGATGAAGTTGCGCGACGCGCCACCTTCGATCATGTAGCTCGCCATGGTGAACGGCGCGCCTACGAAACCGATGACCGGCACGCGGCCGGCGAGCGCGCGGACCACCTGCTGGATGGCCTCGCCGACGTAGCCTAGCTCATCGACATTGCCGGTGGAGAGCGAATCGACGTCGTTCGAATTGCGCACGGGATTGCCGATTACGGGACCCTCGCCGGTTTCATAGCGCAGCTTGAGGCCCATGGGTTCCACAGGCAGCAGCAGATCGGCGAAGATGATGGCGGCATCCACGTCGAGCATTTCGACGGGCTGCAGCGTAACCGTGGCGGCAAGATCGGGGCGCTTGCAGATTTCGAGAATGCCGTGGCGCTCGCGGATCTGCCGGTATTGCTTCATGTAGCGGCCGGCCTGCCGCATAAACCACACCGGGCGCACATCGGTCGGGCGCCGCCGGCAGGCATCGAGGAAACGGCTGGTCATTGGAGCCACGCGCATGGCTGATCCCTCCTGTCTTCGCAGAAGTAGATGCGAAAGTCTTTCGGCTTGTGTTGAGCCGCCCAATGGCGGCCATTGATGAAATATGGTTTGGCCCAGGCTTCGCTATCGATGGTGCGCGGCGTCACTACCGACACCGCGACGCTGCCCTGCGCGGGATAACCCGTGCGCGGGTCCATGATGTGAGCGTAGACTTTGCCCTCGGCGCGGAAGAACTTTTCGTAACTCCCGGAAGTGGAAAGCGACATGTCCTTCAAATAGACGGTGGCGATGGTCTTCTCGTGATTCCAGGGGTCGCGGATATCGACCGGCCAGCCTTGCGGCGACACGGGTGGCGCGCCCAATCCGTAGATGCTGCTTCCCGACCCTGCCACGAGAGCGATTCCGATGCCTTTCCCCTTCAAAACGTCCACCATCCGGTCGACGGCGTAGCCTTTGCCGATGCCACCCGGATCCAACTCAACGCCAGGGCGGTCGAACGAGACCGTTTGCGCCCGCGCGTCGAGGTGGATGTGCCGGTATCCCACCTTGGTCAGAGCCGCAGCCACTTCCGCCTGATGCGGCAGGTGGCCGGTACCCTTGTAAAATCCCCAAACCTTCATCAGCGGACCGACGCTAACATCGAACGCGCCTTCGCTCTCGCGGCTGTATTCGACGCACGCTGAAAGCAACCGGAACATTTCCGCTGACACCTTGACCGGCGATCCGGCGGCGCGCTGGTTGACCTGACTCCACTCGCTATCCGGCTTGTAATTCGAGAGTAGATCGTCCAGCCGTTTCGCTTCGTCGAGCGCGGCATCCGCCGCTTCCTCCAACTGCGCCCGGTTGCGGCCATACAGTTCCACCGTATAGGAAGAACCCATGGCGTCGGCGGTCTTCGAAACCCGCAGCAGGCCCGTTCCATCAGCCGCCGGAACCGGCGCAACCACGGTTCCCGACAGAAACAAAACTAGCACAATTTGTTTAAGTTGTCCGCAATTTTCCGATAGCTGCCAGACACTGCGCCGCATAATCTTATATATGTAGAAATTGATTCGCCGGGCTAGTCTGCCTTGCCACGGGATCGTTTCGCACGTTTCAAAAGGAAATCGATGCGGCTCTCGACATCCGGTTTGCGGTCATGGTCGAAATGAAGCTCCGGGACATGCCGGAGGCTCAGGCGCAGCGCAAGCTCGTGACGCAAATAATGCCGGGCGTGGTCTAGCGCGGTGAGCGATTCGCGCTGTTCGCGCTCGTTCCCCCGAATGGCGACACGGACGTTGGCGTGGCGGCCGTCGGCGGAGACGTGCACCTCGACCACGTCGACTGCGAGAAGGCGAGGATCGTCGGTTTCGAAACCGATGATCTCGGCGAGCTCCTCGCGGACGGCTTCGGAGACGCGTAATGAGCGGCGTTCATCCATGCTAAGAGAGGGGGCGATTTTTGACGCAGAGACGCTGAGACGCTGAGAAAGCCAATACAAAATGTTTTCTCAGCGTCTCAGCGTCTCTGCGTCTAGAAATCACGCTAACCATTCCACACTCGTTGCGGCCAGTTCGGAGCCGAGTAGCGATGCGGCTTCGTCTTCGACCGACTGCAATAACTTCTCGGCGTAGCTGTGGTCGGGGGAGACTGTGACGGCGGCCAGGGCGGCGCGCTGCCAGAGGTCCTGGTAGTCGATTTCGGCCACGGCTACGTTGAATTTGCGGCGCAGACGGTCCTTCAGGCTGCGCACTACCTGACGTTTGTCCTTCAGGGAAAACGAATTCTCGAGCCTTAGCTCGAGCGTGAGAACTCCGACGGCCGCCATAATCTCAAGCGAACACCTCGACCGCCACACGCTCGGTGACGAAGGCTTCGATGATATCGCCCTGTTTGACGTCGGAGAAGTTTTCCAGCGTGATGCCGCACTCCTGGCCGCTCCTGACCTCGCTCACATCGTCTTTGAAACGGCGTAGCGAGGAAATCTTGCCGGTGTAGACCACCACGTTGTCACGCAGCAGGCGCACTTCGGATTTGCTGCTGAGCGAGCCATCCTGGACGATGCAACCAGCCACCGCGCCCACCTTGGTGATGCGGAACGTCTCGCGTACTTCCGCCTTGCCTCTGTAGACCTCTTTGAAGACCGGCGAGAGCAAGCCGGTCATGGCGCGCTTGATCTCATCGGTGAGGTTGTAAATGATGGTGTGCAGGCGGACGTCAACTTTTTCCTGTTCCGCCAGCGCGCCCGCGTTACGCTCCGGCCGGACATTGAAACCGACCACGATGGCGTTCGACGCCGATGCCAACAAAACGTCCGACTCGTTGATGGCGCCGACGCCCGAGTGGATGACGCGCACCTTGACCTTGTCGTTGGAAAGCTTCTGCAAGGTTTCGGTGAGCACTTCGGCCGAACCGCCGACATCGGTCTTGATGATGATAGGCAGTTCCTTGACCTCGCCCGCTTCCATCTGCTTGTGCAGCTGTTCGAGAGTCAGGCGGCTGTTCTTAGCGAGCGCAGCTTCGCGCAACCGCAGATCGCGGAAGCCGACGATCTGTTTGGCCTTGGCGGTATCCGTAACCACCTGGAAATCGTCGCCGGCTTCGGGTAGCGAATCGAGACCCAGAACCTCGACCGGGGTGGCCGGCTCGGCTTTGCGGATCTGCACGCCACGATCGTTAATCATGGCGCGGACTTTACCGAAAACCGATCCGACGATGAAGAAATCGCCGACCGAAAGCGTGCCGTTGCGAACCAGCACGGTGGCCACGGGGCCGCGTCCGCGATCGAGTTGCGCTTCGATCACGGTGCCCATGGCGGGGCGGTTGGGGTTGGCTTTGAGATCCTGCAGATCGGCGACCAACAGAATCATTTCGAGAAGCAGAGGTATGCCTTGTTGCGTTTTGGCGGAGACGGGCACCATAACGGTGTCGCCGCCCCAATCTTCAGCCAACAGGCCGCGATCGGAAAGCTGCTGCTTGATGCGATCGGGCTGAGCATCCGGCTTATCGACCTTGTTAATGGCCACGATGATGGGAACTTTCGCGGCTTTGGCGTGATCGATGGCTTCGAGGGTTTGCGGCATGACGCCATCGTCGGCGGCGACCACCAGGATGACGATATCGGTGACCTTGGCGCCGCGGGCGCGCATGCGGGTGAAAGCTTCGTGACCGGGCGTATCGATGAAAACGATCTTGCGGCCGTTCATTTCCACCTGGTATGCGCCGATGTGCTGGGTGATTCCGCCGGCTTCACGCCCGGCTACATTAGCTTGGCGAATGGCGTCGAGCAGCGAAGTCTTACCGTGATCGACGTGGCCCATGATGGTGACCACGGGCGCGCGCCGCTGCAGATCGGTTGCGGTCTCGGCCTCTTCAACCCCCTGCATCGATTCTTCTTCATACGTGACGGTGGAAGTGGAAGCGCCGAAATCGCGCGAGATTTCGGTAGCGAGCTTGGAATCGAGCGTCTGATTGATGGCGACGAAAATGCCGCGATCCATCAACTTCTTCATGATCATTGCGGCTTTGACGTCAAGCTTCTCGGAGAGCTCCTTGACGGTGATGCCTTCCGAAATGGTGATGTCGCGGCTGATGGGCGGGGGACCCGCATCCACATGGCGGCGCTGCGGCCGAAGCGTTCTCTCTTCCTCGGTACGCTCACGAGGCTGGCGCACGGGACGCTTATCGCCGGGACGTCCACGAGGAGCTTCCACCGGCGGAGGCGGCAGGCCCGGTTCGAGCCGGCCACGAGAAGTGGGGTGCTGCGGCCGGGGACCGCCGGGACGCATGGGGCCACCCGGACGGGGCGGACCGATGGGGCTTTGCCGCGTGACAATCGGCTGACCGGGGCGGATGGGACCGCGATAAATAGGTTGACCGGGAACGGGCGCACTGCTGACCCTGGGCGCCCCTGGACGAGGCGCGGCAGGCGCTCCGGGCATGGGCGGGCGCGGCGTTCCCAGCTTGGCTGCAAGATCGGGGCGCGGCGGCACTACCGGACGCGCAATGGGTTGACCGGCAAGAGGACGGGTTGGCGCGCCGGGCGTGATAGACGGACGCGGCATCGGCGGACGCGGCATGGCCGGCACGGATGGCCGGGGCGCTTCCGATGGCGCGCCGGGCAGCGGCGCGCGAGTCGACAGGACCTGTCCCGGACGCGGAGGCACATGGATAGATGGCGCAGACGCCGCAGGGCGCTGCGGGGCTGTGGGCGCAACCGGACGTCCGGGAGCGATCACCGCAGCGGGGGGCTGAGGCGAAGGAGGGCGTGGAGGCGGCGGCGTGTAGGTGTGCGTTGGCACGGAGCTCTGCGTTCCAATCGGCGGCGAAAGCGGACGGCCGGTAGCAAGCGGCGGGCGAACGGGCGCGACGGGAGCAGCCGGTTTTTCGGCTTCAGCGGGAGCCTCTTCGCGCCTGGCGGCGGGCTCGGCCGCAACAGGTTCGGCGGTGGAGATCTTGGAGTGACCGTTGGCGGGGGCGGCCGGCGCTTCTTCCCGCTTGGCGGCGTGTTCGGGTTCAGCCACTGCGGCCGGCGCTGAAACTTCATCGCGCTCCGGCGCCGAGGCAGGCTGGTCAGGAACGTCCTGGCCATAATACCGGCGAAGCTTGAGGGCAACGTCTTCGTCGATGGAGCTGGAGTGCGTCTTTTTTTCAGCGACGCCGAGCTCGGGAAGCCGCTCCAGTATTTCGTGAGCTTTCACTTCGAGCTCCCGCGCCAGCTCGTTAATTCGGATCTTTCCCATAGACAAAACTATCGTTTACGACTTCTGCAGCCGCTCCTATTCGCCGGGATTCTCCCGCTCGCCGACGGCATTCGGTCCGTCGTGATTGGGGGAATCAGCGTTTTCTATCGTACCAGACTCACTCGCCGCATCCGCTTGGGCTTCAGACTCAACTTCGGCAGACGCTTCCGCGGGCGGCTCCACGGCCGGTTCCTCATCCGCCATTGCGGACTCAGCCGGCTCCGGGCTTTCTTCAAACTGCCCGTAATACGCGTTGATGGCTTCCTGAATGCGCTCGATGGAATCGGGGATGATGCCCTGGATCTCTTCGAGCTGCTCGGGGGTCATGGAACCGAGCTGATCGATGGCGCCGACGCCGGCGGTGACCAGGGCTTCGGCGATGTTCTCGGCCAGGCCGTACTCAATTAGTACAGACACCGGCGCGCCGGGCGACACCAGGGCCGCCATTTGCGATTCCACTTCCTGGCGCTTTTCTTCCTCGCTCTTGATATCGATTTTCCAACCGAGGAGCTTGGCGGCGAGACGCACGTTCTGCCCCTTCTTGCCGATGGCGAGAGAAAGCTGCGAATCGTCGACGATCACTTCCATATGATGTTCGAGGGCATCGAGGACGGTGATGCGGCTGACCTTCGCGGGGCTGAGAGCGTGAGTGGCGAAGACCACCGAGTCTTCGGAGTATTCGATGATATCGATCTTTTCGCCGCGCAACTCGCGAATGATGGACTGCACGCGCATGCCCTTCATGCCGACGCAGGCGCCGACGCTATCCACGTCGCGGTCGCGGCTCTGAACGGCGATTTTGGTGCGCTCGCCGGCTTCGCGGGCGCAGCCGCGGATCTGCACGGTGCCATCGTAGATTTCGGGGACTTCCTGTTCGAACAGGCGCATGACGAGTTCCGGCGCGGCGCGCGAAACCAGTACGCCGGGGCCCTTGGAGGCTTTGTCGACGAGCTTGATGACGCAACGGACACGATCGCCGACGCTGTAGCTTTCGAGACGCGATTGTTCCTTCTTGGGTAGGCGCGCTTCGGTCTTTCCGAGATCGAGAACGTAATCCGGGCCTTCGACGCGCTTGATGGTGCAATTGACGAGTTCACCGGCGCGGCCGGAGTATTCGTTGTAGACCGTTTCGCGCTCGGCCTCACGGACTTTCTGAAAAATCACCTGCTTGGCGGTCTGGGCGGAGATACGGCCCAGGGCGTCGGTGTTCTTGGGAATACGAATCTCGGAGCCGATCTCAGCAGAGTTATCGATACGGCGAGCTTCGGAGAGAATCAGCTCATGCACGGGATCCTCGACGGCTTCGACGGCCTTTTTCACGGCGAAAAGCTGGATGGCGCCGGTCTTGGGATCCATGTCGGCCACATAGTCTTCATTCGTGCGGTAGTGCTTGCGCGCCGCGATGAGCATGGCGTCTTTCACGGCATCGAAGACGATCTGCGGATCGATGCCTTTTTCCTTGCTCAGTATCTCGATGGATTGAAATATCGTTTCCAAAGCTACCTCTTGTTTGCTTCCGTCGATTTTTCCCTTTGGCGGCTTACCACTCGAACTTCAGATTGGCCTTTTGTATGCGATCAAAATCCAGTCGCACGGTTTGGCCTGGCGCAAGTTCAAGGGCAATTTCGTTGCCAGCGACGCCGGCGAGCGCGCCTTCAAAAGTGCGCCGCTGATCGATAGGCTCTTTCAAGACGATTTTCGCCTTCTTGCCCTGGAAGCGCTCATAATCCCGCAGTTTGACCAGTCTGCGTTCGATGCCAGGCGAGCTGACTTCGAGCGTATAACGTCCGCCGGGGACCACATCTTCGACGTCGAGAATAGTACCAACCTGTTGAGAAATAAGCTCGCAATCGCCGTGGGTGACCCCTTCCGGCTTATCGATGGAAATACGCACAAAGCGATGGGCGCCGCCGCCTTTGACTTCCACCTCGACAATTTCCATGCCTTCGGATTCCGCCACCCGCTGCGCGATTTCCTCGATTTTTGACGCCACCGTGGATTGCATCGCTTAATTTGCTTCAGCCAACAAAAAAGTGGGCTTGCGCCCACTGGGTTGGCTCGACCTTCAAGGCTATTGTAGCACCTGTGTCCAAACGTGGCGGCTATGGAGAAGGCCGGGGGCGCGAACAAACAAACCAAAGCGCGGGGTATCACATTGAAAAATAAGCAGGCTCATTGAGATCGGCACGTGCGGGCCAAGGTGTGTGACAAAACGCGTCTACTAACGGTAAAGATCGGCCAGGACTTTCTCAGAGCCGTCGATTCCTTCGGGATTCCGCAGGCCGAGAATTTTCGTGATGAACGGAAACACGTTCACATTCTCGAACGGCTTCACGGTGACGCCCGGCTTGATGTTCGGCCCAGCGGCGTAGAAGATGGCCTGCATCGTACGGAACTTGGCGGGGTCGTAGCCATGGGCGCCGCGCGACCGGCCGGGCGTCGGCGGGCGTTCCGGCCGAGGACCGACGACCAGGGAGATTGGTTCGTTGGCAGACACCACCAGATCGCCGATCCGCGGGTCTTCCGAATAATGCCACTCCTTGGGCGTCTCGGCGCGGCGGTAGATATCGAATTTCGGGCTCTTGCCTTTCAATTGCGCGTAGACTCGCTCGGCGGTTTGGTGGTCTGGCGCATACATCAGCAGAATTGGCCCGTCGGAGATGATTCGCATTTTGCTGAGATCGGTGAATTCGCCAAGATTCAACGAGCCTTCGACCTTTTGCATACCATGATCGGACACCACCACGAGATTGACCGGAAGATGGGTGGCCTGGACGCCTTCCCAGAGCGTTCCGATCAGTTTGTCGACGCGCTGCACGGCGTGTTCGACTTCGGGCGAATCGGGACCGAAGGAATGGCCGGCGCTATCGACATCGGAAAAGTAGAGCGTGATGAAGTGCGGACGTTCGGCTTCGGGAAGCTTGAGCCAACCGAGCACGGTGGCGACGCGTTTTTCGTTGGGCACGCTGCCATCATAGAGCGACCAATACGACGGCCGGACGCCGGCGATCTCGGCGTCGGCCATGGGCCAGAACATCGAGGCGGCTTTGACTTTCTGTTCTTCGGCGACCACCCAGAGCGGCTTGGCGTGCAGCCAGGAACCGTCTGTCGCGCTGTCGTGCATGCCGTATTGCGCGTTGCGCGCGGGATCGAAGAACGAATTGCCGACGATGCCGTGATGGCCGGGATACATGCCGGTAACGATGCTGATGTGGTTGGGAAAAGTGACTGAGGGGAACGACGGGATCATGCCTTCGGCCGCGGCGCCGGATTTTCCGATGGCGAGCAGATTATCGGCGTGGTAGCGCTCGGCGTAATCGTAGCGGAAGCCATCGAGCGAAACCAGGATGACGTAAGGACGCTGAGGAGCGGGCTGGGCGAAGAGGAAGGGCGCAAGAAACAGGGACAGCGCTAGCAAGGCGCGGCGAGTCATAAGGCTACAGCTTACATCGGGAGAGTTAATGTTCGGTGACTGTCTCCTTCGCTTTGTGCCTGACGTACTCGCTTCGTGTGGGATGCTAGGGTTTTCGTGGGTAAAACATGGCTACCGGGACTTCAGAACAATCTCTGCGAAGATTGGTGGACGCGATCGTCGCCAACGATGGCGCGCTTTTTTCTGACTTGATGGATGCGTCGCCAGCCCTGGCGGCCGCGCGTTTCTCCCAGGGAGCGACGCGTCAGGGGCCGAGACCGTACTTCATCGAAGAAATAGGGCACTACATCTTTTCCGGCGATACAGCGCTGCATTTCGCCGCGGCCTCGTATCGTCAAAAAATGGTGGGCCGATTGATCCAGGCGGGCGCCAACCTCCGAGCGAAGAACCGGCGTGGCGCCGAGCCGCTTCATGCGGCGGCATTCGGAGGTCCGGGTTCGCCCAGCTGGGATCCGGCGGCCCAAGCGGCGACGATTGTGCGCCTCATTGAAGCCGGGGCCGATCCGAACGCCCAGAATATGGACGGGGCCACTCCCCTGCACCGCGCCGTTCGAACACGTTGCGCGGGCGCGGTGCGGGCTCTTCTCGAGCACGGGGCCGACGCGGCAATCCGCAACAAGAACGGTTCGACGGCCATGCAACTCGCATTGCATACTACGGGCCGCAGCGGGTCCGGCTCACCCGAGGCGAAGGCTCAGCAACAAGAAATTCTGCTGTTATTGCAAGGGCGATGAAAACAAAATCGCTGCCGCTGGCTACTCTGGTTGGTGGGGTGCGCTGAATGAGTGAGATTGGAGCAGTCGAACTTGTTTTTCTTCTACTGCTTCTTTTCGTGGTCGTTTTAGGGTTCGTGGCCCGGAAGATGGGGACGCCATATCCCATCGTTATGGTGATCGGCGGCCTGCTTTTGGGATTCGTTCCCGCCATCCCCGATTTTTCGCTGGACCCCGACCTGATCTTCCTTGTCGTGCTCCCTCCCCTGCTGTACGCCTCCGCCTGGACGACCTCCTGGCGCGATTTCCACTACAACTTCGCGAGCATTCTCCTGCTCGCCTTCGGGTTGGTGGGATTCACTGTCCTAGGGGTCGCTCTGGTGGCGCCCCACGCTTTCTCCGGCTTTGACTGGCGTCTCGGCCTGGTGCTGGGAGCGGTAGTGGCCCCTACCGACGCCATCGCCGCCACATCGATCGCCAGGCGCATCGGACTACCTGCCCGCATCGTTGACATCCTCGAAGGGGAAAGTCTTCTCAACGACGCTACAGGCCTGCTCGCCCTTCAGTTCGCCACCGCAATTGTCGTGAGCCGGACCGTGCCGCCCGTGTCCAGCGCTATCCTCACGCTGATATGGCTCACCGTAGGCGGCGTAGGACTCGGGCTGCTGGTCGGCTGGATCGCGGATTATGTCGAGCGGCAAATTGACGACGGCCCCATCGAGATCACCCTCAGCATCCTGATCCCATACGCCGTTTACCTTGCCGCGGACGCCGTTCACGCTTCGGGCGTGCTGGCGGTGGTTACCTGCGGATTGTTTCTGAGCCGCCGCAGCGCCCAGTTCTTCTCACCCTCGGTTCGTATCCAGATCTGGTCGTTCTGGGAGTCGTTCACCTTCGTCCTGAATGGACTGGTCTTTGTGCTGATTGGGCTTCAGCTCCCCGGGATTCGCGCACACATCCGGGAATATAGCCTCGCGACGCTCATTCTAGACGGGGCGCTTCTCAGCGTCGTGCTAATTCTGCTCCGCCTCGTGTGGACGTTTCCGAGCGCGCACCTTTCCTATTTCCTGCGAACCAGGCTCGCGCATCAGAACGAAGGTCCGCCCGGCAGCCGCCAGATTTTTGTTGTCGGCTGGACGGGTATGCGAGGCGTTGTCTCACTCGCGGCCGCCCTCGCTCTACCCAGCTTGCTGGCTGACGGCAGTCCGTTCCCGCATCGGAACATGATCGTGTTCCTTACGTTCTGCGTTATTCTCGCCACCCTCGTCCTGCAAGGCGTCACGCTTCCGCCCCTCATCCGCGCTCTCGGCCTGGCCGGAGCCGCCGGACCCGACTGCGAGGAACAGGAAGCGCGGCGTATCGTGATCGACGCTGTCCTGTCTTATCTGGAAGAGGCAAAAGGAAGGGACAGCGGGCAATCCTCCGCACTCTATGACGATCTAGCCGATCATTACCGTAAGCGCCTGGCAAGCCTGAGCCCGGGTGACGAAAATCAAGAGGAAGCCGCGGATCACAACCGTTACCTGGAGCTTACGCTTGAGACATTGCGCATCGAGCGCGAGACGGCCGTTCGCCTGCGCAACGAAGGGCGCATCAACGATGAAGTGCTGCGCCGCATCGAGCGGGAGTTAGACCTGAGCGAGTCCCAATTTGTTATGGCCGATGAGTGAACGGGTTTCGCGAAAGCCACTCGAGTTGACGCAGAATGCTTACGGGCGCGCGGCGAAATAGTTGCCGGTCAGTTCGGCGATGCGGCCGATGGCGTCTTCGAGATTGACCCCTGCGCCGTAGTGATGCGCGGTGAAGACGCTCATCACGATGTGGCGCGACTGAGTTTCGAGAATGCCGACATCATTGCCGATGTAAGGAAGGAAGTCGCCGGTCTTGTGCGGGATGCGGAAGCCGGTGACATAACGCGGAAGGCGAGTGGTGTAGAGCTGGCCGCGCATGATTTGCAGCATCTGGTCGCTGGCGCTCTTGCTGACGGCTTCGCCTTTTTCGATTTTCTCCAAAAGCTTGCCCATATCGCGCGGAGAGCTGAGACCGAACGGAGTTTTGCCTTCACGATGGAATTTCTCGGGCGATCCAGCGGCGCGCAAGGCTTTGAACCAGACGTCGGCTGTGCCGGTAGCGCGGATGGAATTGAGGTCCCAACTGGTCATCAGCTTGTTGACCGGGTCGGTGCCGCCGACTTTGTCGTACATGAGATCGGTGGCGGTGTTGTCGCTGACGATCACCATGAGCGTCAGAAGGTCCTTGATGGTGAGCTGGATGCCGGGGTCAAGCGAGCGGATGACGCCGGTGCCGGGACGCTTGGCGGCTTCGGTGAGCGTGACGCGATCGGTAAGCGCGAACTTGCCGGCTTCGATCTGGCGGAAGGCTTCGGCCATCAGCGGGATCTTGATGACCGACATGGTATCCATCTGCTTGTCGGCATCGAGCGCGATCTCTTCGCCGGTTTCGATGCACTTGATGTAGATACCCCAATCGGCGTTGATGGAGTGCGTGATCTGCTGGATGTTCGATTCGAGGCGCTGCAGGGGCGTGGTTTGCTGGCGTCCCTGTTGCGCTGCGGCGAGCGCGGCGAGACCGAAGAAGAGGGCGCAGGACTTCATGTCCGGTGAGGATAGCACGGGCAAGCGCGTTACTTGAAGCCGAAGCCGCCGACGGCGATGCCGCGAGGGCGTGGCGGGTCGGCGGGATTGTAGAGAGGCTCGGAGCGGATCTCAACGGTGACGGGACCGGCTGGCGCGGGCGGAAGGTCCCATTCGACGGTGTTCCACCAGGCGTTGGAAATGACGCGCGGTGGAAGCGGCTCGCCGTTGAGAGAAACGTGAATGGTGACGGGGCCGTTGGCGTCGAGCTGCATGGAGAAGAGATCGACGCTCATCTGGAACTTGCGAGCGGCTTCGGGACGGGAGAGATGCGCGGTGGCGACGGGGCCGGTCCAGATGTGATCGCCTTCCTGGTCGTACCAGCCGCGATCGAGTTGCCAGACGCGCGCGGAGTAGCGCAGATCGAGATATGCGGCGTCGGGGAGATTGGGGGTGTGGGCTTGGATAAAGGCGCGGCGCTGATCGTAATCCCAAGTGAGGAAGGCGACTTTCTCGCGATGCTGCAGGGCGGGCGCTCCGGCGTCGTCTTTGTAGACGATCGGCAGCGATTGATTGTGGAACACGTAACGCAGGGCGCTTTCGGCGCCGGTGCGTCCGAAGCCGATGGGGGAGGAGGCAAAGACGATAGTGTCGATGGCCGGATTGGTAGCGGCGAATTGGGCGGCGGTGCGGATCCAGGTTTTGACGTCTTTGTCGCGTTCGAGCGTGATGGCGCGCTGCGCGGCGAACGAGCGGTAATCGAGGGCGAGGAAGATCCAAGCGAAACAGATGAGAGGCACGATGCCGATGGCTTCGGAGAGGCCGCCGATGGCGAATGCGAGACCGGTGAGGGGCACGTAGCAGTACGCGCTGTAGAGGCGGCCAGGGAGGAAGAGCAGCGGGATGAAGAAGAGCGTCATCGCGGCGATGCCGAACCAAGCGCGGCGATTTTTGGCGAAGATGGCGGCGATCGGCAGCAGGAAGCCGGCATAGGGCGCGAGAAAAATCCAGGGGCCGTAGAAGGAGACGGTGGTGCGTAGAGCCGCGAAGGTGAAACGGAAGGTGTATTCGTTGTCTTTGTTGGGATTGAAGAGAATGCCCTGGATTCCGAACGAGAGCGATGCGAGGAAGAAGATGACCAGCGGCTTCCAGTTGCGTTTGCCGAACCAGATTTCATAGGCGGCGAGCACCAGCGGCAGCATGACTGCGACTTCTTTCGAGCGGTAGGCGATCCAGAAAAAGATGAAGCTGAGAATCCAGCGGCGGTGCATGTAGCAGAGCAGGCTGAGCAGGCAGAACGTGCCGCAGAGGACGTCGAAGACGTACATGGGCTTCCATACGGCGTCGAAGACGGCCATGTGAATGGCGAAGAATGAGCAAGCGACTGCGGCCGCGAGTGGCGGCGAGCCGAGGCGGCGCGCGATCAGCCAGATGAGCCAGACGTTGAGTAAGTGGAACGCGTGAATGACGGCGACATACTTCCAGAAGGTCAAGCCGAAGGCGAGGGAAGCTTCGCGAAAGTAGAAGTGACCGACGGGGCGGAAGTTATTTACTTCGAAGCGCGGGCTGACGGCGGCTTTGAGATAGTCGATGGCGTTGGTGTGCGGGGTCCAATTGGCGTTATCGATTTCGTCGGTTTGGAAGTAGCCACGGTAGGAGGAGCGGTTCCAGATGAGGAAGACGGCGGCGAGTAAGAGGAATAAGAGCGCGCCTTTGGCTCGGGACATGAAGTAACAATTATCGTCGCCCTAAGAAGCGGGCTCAAGCCCGCTGCAGGCTGAAGCCTGCCCCACGGAAGATGCAAGCGCCTTCGACCCAGGTTTCGCGGACGGAATCGGCGCCGGCGAGCGTGATGACGGCGGCGAGCAGACGTTCAGCATCGGGCGCGTTGCGCATGACTGCGGCGAGGGGACTAGTAGCGGGCGGATGCAGGTAGACGAAATCGGCGGCTTTGCCGGCGGTAAAATCGCCGCACTCGGCTGCGAGATCGAGCGCTTCGGCGCCCGCGCGGGTGGCGAGGTAGAGGAGTTGAGCGGCGTTCAAGGTTACGCCGGTGGGGGCGTGGCGCTGCGTGAGATAGGCTTGTAGGCCTTCTTTGAGCATGCCGAATCCGGTTCCAGCGCCGACATCGGTGCCGAGCGCGAAGCAAACGCCGGCGGCCAGATGGCGGGCGAGCGGGAAGAATCCGTTACCGAGGGCTGCGTTGCTCGAGGGGCAGAATGCAACCGAGCTTTGATGGGCGGCGAGGCGCTGGAGTTCGTTATCGGTGGATTGCACGCTGTGCGCGAAAATGGAGCGGCGGCCGGCGAGGCCGAAGGATTCGTAGACGCCGAGGTAGTCGCGATGCTGGGGGAACAGGCGCGCGACGGCTTCGATTTCGGGCCTAGTTTCGTTGAGGTGCGTTTGCAGGTACACGCCGGGATGCTCGCGCAACAGCGTGCGGCAGACATCGAGCATGGATTCCGAAGTGGAAACGGCGAAGCGCGGCGTGACGGCGTAGCGGATGCGTCCGGCGCCGTGGAAGCGGTGGATCAGGGCTTGGCTTTCGGCATACGCGCGCTCGGGAGTCTGAAGCAAGTCGGACCGCAGTTCGCGATCGGAAAGCACGAGACCGGTGGCGATGCGCAATCCGGAGGCGCGCGCCTGCTCCATCAGTATGCCGGTGGCGTTGGCGAAATGCGCGCCGAAGACGAGCGCACTGGTTGTTCCGTGCGAGGCCAGATTGCTGAGGAATTCGGAGGCGACTTGCGTGGCGTAGACTTCGTCCGAGAATTTGGCCTCTTCGGGCATGGCGTGGCGTTCCAGCCAATCGAGAAGAGTGAAGCCGATGCCACCGATCACGCGGACCTGCGGGTAGTGAATGTGGGTGTCGATGAGGCCGGGGAGCAGGATGCCGCCGCGCAGGTCGCGCTCCTCGGCATCGGGATGGACGGCGCGTACGGTTGAGTAATCGCCGCACGCCACGATGCGGCCGCCAGCGATGAGCAAGGCGCCATCGGCAAAGGATTCGAGGGCGTTGGCTTCGCGAAACGGATTTCGAGGAACGTGAAAAAGGGTGGCGCGAAGAATCAGCATTCGATGACGTTGACGGCGAGACCGGCGAGCGACGTTTCCTTGTAGCGCGACTGCATGTCGAGACCGGTTTGATACATGGTGCGGATTACCTGGTCGAGGGAAACTTTGTGTTCGGCCGTATCCTGCATGGCCATGCGCGCGGCGTTGACCGCTTTCACGGCGCCGAACGCGTTGCGCTCGATGCAGGGGATCTGCACCAGACCGCCGATGGGATCGCAGGTCATGCCGAGGTTGTGTTCCATGCCGATTTCGGCAGCATGTTCCACCTGGGCGTTCGCGCCTTCGAGCGCAGAGACCAGACCGCCGGCCGCCATGGAACAGGCGACGCCGACTTCGCCCTGGCATCCGACTTCGGCGCCGGAGATCGAAGCGTTCTCCTTATATAAGGTGCCGATGGCGGCGGCGCTGAGAAAAAAGCGTTCGAGGCCCGCGGCGTCGCCGTTGAGGAATTTCACATAATATTGCGCCACGGCGGGAATGACTCCGGCGGCCCCGTTGGTGGGTGCGGTGACCACGCGTCCGCCGGCGGCGTTTTCTTCGTTGACTGCGATGGCGAAGATGTTGAGCCAATCCATGCCGGTGAGAGGGTCTTGCGTGGTGCGCGCGGTGAGCTTGCGCGCCATTCCGGGAGCGCGCCGGCGCACATGGAGTCCACCGGGGAGGATGCCTTCGGTTTCGAGGCCGCGAGCAATGCAGGCGCTCATGACTTCCCAAATTTTTTGGATGCCGGAACGGATCGCGTCCGGACTGCGCCAGGTTTGTTCGTTGGCGAAAACAATCTCGTGGATTTTCAGATTCTGGCGTTCGCCGGTCTCGAGCAATTCGGCCGAGGAACAGTAGGAATAGGGCACGACGGCGCGCGCGTCGGAAGATTGGGTCTGGCCTTCCTCGCGAATGAAGCCGCCGCCGATGGAGTAATAGATCCGGCGATCGATGATTTCGCCGTCGGCGCCGAACGCGGTGAAGCGCATGCCATTGGGGTGCGCGGGCAGCGTTTCAGTGGTGTGAAACAGCAAGTCTTCGACGACATCGAAAGGCACGCAGCGGCGTCCGAAGAGCGAGAACTGCGCGTTTTGCGCGATTTCGGCGATACGCGATTCGACCGACGC
This sequence comes from Bryobacterales bacterium, assembly GCA_963743705.1. Classification (GTDB taxonomy): domain Bacteria; phylum Acidobacteriota; class Terriglobia; order Bryobacterales; family Bryobacteraceae; genus PALSA-243. Next base: position 283,824 of record CAVUQS010000014.1, read on the forward strand.
GGGGTCGACGGAATCGGGGCGTTCACCCATCAGGCCGAGCAGAATGCCGCGATCGGTTCCGTGGCCTTTCCCGGTGAGCGCGAGTGAACCGTAGAGATCGACGCGAAGGCGCGCGACGTTCTCCAGAGCGCCGGATTGAGCGAGACCGCTAGCGAACTGATAAGCGGCGCGCATAGGTCCGACGGTGTGGGAACTGGAAGGTCCGATGCCGATTTTGAAGAGATCAAAGAGGCTGGTTTGCACAGATGTCCTGGGGTTCGCCGGTTAGCTCGTCCCAAACTACAGTGTAGCGCCGTGGTTACTAGCGGCCGCCGCCGAGCCCGCCACTGAGGCTTTGCAGCACGCTCAAGACGCCGGGGACGAGCGTGACGACGAAGAGCGCGGGCAGAATGAACAGAACGATGGGGAATAGCATTTTGATGCCGGCCTTGGCGACGGCTGTTTCGGCGCGCAAGCGGCGGCGCGTGCGCAAGGATTCGGCGTAGACGGCGAGGGCCTGCGAGAGGCTGGTGCCGAAACGTTCGCTCTGCACGATCATCGCCGAGAGCGCCTTGATATCTTCGATGCCGGTGCGGCGCACGAGTTGCTTGAACGCCTTGGCGCGTTCCTGGCCGGCCTTAACCTGCATGACCACGGTGGCGAATTCGGCGGCGAGCTGGGGATAGATGAACTGCATCTCTTCGCTGACGCGCAGCATGGCTTGATCGAGGGCGAGGCCGGTGCCGAGAACGACGCCGAGGAGATCGACCGTGTCAGGCAGGGCGTCCTGAAGTTTGCGCCGGTAGCGGCGAACACCGAAATGCAGCAACTGACGCGGCAGCAGCCAACCGAGGATGAGGGCCGCAGCCATTCCGATGAACTGCGAAAGAGCATCGTTGCCGCGCTGGAAGTAAGCCATGATGCCGAGCGCCAGGAACAGAAACGACAATTGGAAGAGCGCGTAGGCGCCGGCGGCCCATCGCTGGCGCATGCCGGCGTAGGCGAGTTCCTGCTCGGTTTCGCGCAGCCAATCTTCGCCGCCGGGGACGATGCTAATGGCGTAGAGCACGCTGTTGAGGACGCCGCCGCGGCGGCGGACGGTGCGGCGGGCGCCGGTGGAAGGTGAGAGCGCCTGCAGTTCTTCGAGGCGCGCGCCAAGCGGGTCTTCGGTTCCGCGGAACAGCGCCGTGGCCGACCATGCCAGCGCGCCGAGAGTCGCCAAAGTCAGGAGAAAAAAGATGGCAGGTAGCATCAGAACCTCGGGTTGGCGATCTTGCGGATGATGAGCATGCCGATGATCTCAGAAATGATGGCGTAGGTGAAGAATTTCTGGCCGAGCGGATCGGCGTAGAGGAGGCGGACGTACTCCGGTTTCAAAATCCAGAAGCCGAAGCCGACGACGACCGGCAACGCGCAGAGCAGGCCGGCGGAGAAGCGTTGCTGCGCGGTGGCGGCCTTCATCTTGGCGGAGAGGCTCAAGCGTTCGCGCACCAGCAGGGCAAGGTTTTCGAGTACCTGGACGAGATCGGCGCCGGTCTGCCGCTGCAGGATGAGACCGGTGATGAAAAATTTGAGGTCGATGAGCGGGACGCGGCGGCCCAGGCCGTGCAGGGTGTCTTCAAGCGGGGCGCCTAGCGCGAGTTCTTCGATGACCTTGCGGAATTCCATCTTCACGGGGTCGAAGGTTTCCTGCGCGATAGTTTCGAGGCCCGCGTGGGTGTTGTGGCCGGCTTTCATCGAGCGGTTGAAGAGATCGATAGCGTCGGGCAGCATCTCTTCGAATTTCCGGATGCGCCGGGCGCGCGCGCGGAAAATATAGAAGGTTGGAATGCAGGCCAAGAGCAGAGCCAGCGCGGTGCGCAGAATCAGCATCGACACGCCGAAGAGGCCGAACAGCAGGAAGGACACGACGAGAATGGCCATGCTCAAGCCGAACACTTCGGGAGCGCGGTATTTGAGATTGGCCTGGTCGATGTAGATTTGCAGGCGCCGCAACAGGCCTACCCATGCCATGAAATCCGCGAGCGGCGCAAAGGCGCTGCGCTTTTCGCGGCGCATCAAACCGCCCGAGACGCGGCGAGAGCCGCTGGGTACGCGCAGTTCGCGCAGGCGCGTGCCGAGAATTTCGTTTTCCTGCTGGCGCGGCACGCTCCACACGTAGTAGCCCGCGGCGGCAAGAGCGCCGGAGAAGATCAGGAATGCCACCAGGAGAAACATAGCTAGACGCCCTTCAGCTCCTGCACTTCCGAGAAAACACTGGCCGGGAGGCGCACGCCGTGCGCTTTCAGGCGAGCGAGGCATTGCGGCTCGACGCCGCTGGCGGCGAAGCGGCCGAGAATGCGGCCCTGGCGATCGGTGCCGGTGCGCTCGAGCGCGAAGATATCGCGCATCTGGACTTGATCGTTTTCCACGCCGGCGACTTCGCTAATGGCTGTGAGCTTGCGGGTGCCATCGCCAAGCCTCGCGCAGTGGACGACGATCTGAATGGCTGACGCCAGCATGTGGCGGATGACGGCATCGGGCACGTTCTGGCTCACCATCATCACCATGGTTTCGACGCGCGCGAAGGCGTCGCGCGCGGAGTTGGCGTGGGTGGTGGTCATGGAGCCATCGTGGCCGGTGTTCATGGCCTGCATCATGTCGAACGCTTCGGGACCGCGGCATTCGCCCACGATGATGCGGTCGGGACGCATGCGCAGCGCGTTGATGACGAGGTCGCGCTGCGTGATGGCGCCCGCGCCTTCGATATTCATGGGCCGCGTTTCGAGGCGCACCACGTGCTGCTGCTGCAATTGCAGTTCGGCGGTGTCTTCGATGGTGACCACGCGCTCCTCTTCCGGAATGAAGCGGGAGAGCGTATTGAGCAGGGTGGTTTTGCCGGAGCCGGAGCCGCCGGCGATCAGGATATTGAGGCGCGCCTGCACGCAGCCGCTCAGGAAATCGAGCATGCCGGGGGTGAGGGTTTCGTTGCGCAGCAGATCGTTGGTGGAAAGCAGCTTTTTGCCGAATCGGCGGATGGAGACGACGGGACCGATGAGCGAGAGCGGCGGGATCACAGCGCAAACGCGCGAGCCGTCGTCAAGGCGCGCGTCAACGATGGGCGACGAATCGTCGATGCGGCGGCCGACGTTGGACACGATGCGGTCGATGATCATGCCGCAGGTGGGCCTGGTCGCGGAAGCGGACGTTGGTCTCGACCAATTTGCCGGCGCGTTCAATGTAGACGTTGTCGAAGCCGTTGACCATGATGTCGCTGACGGTGGGGTCTTTGAGCAGCGGCTCGAGCGGGCCGAGGCCGAAGACTTCGTCGAGCACTTCCTCGATGAGGCGCTCGCGCTCGGCGGCGGTCATGGGGAATGCGGTCTTCGTTGACGAGGCGCTCTACGACGATGCCGATTTGATCGCGCACGCCTTCCTTGTTGAGCGACTTCAACTGCTCGGGCGTGAGCGAATTGACGAGGCGGGCATGGATGCGCGATTTGATTTCGAACCATCGGCTTGCGCCGCTGGGTGGTTCCGGGGATGGGACGGGTGCGCCATGGTTTATGCCGGTGGCCGTAGCCGCCGCGTCGGAGGCAGCCTGCTTAGCGCCGGTGGCCTTGTCGACGAAGGCGCGGAAGGCGCGGTCGAGTTCGCCGGCGGCCTGGCGATCGGCCACGAAGGGGCGTCCACGGTTGACGGCTGCCAGCGCGGCAGGTGACGCCAGGATGCCGTAGAACACCGGCATGTTGAGCGTCTGTTTGATCTGTTCGAGCGTGGCCAGATTGGCCGAGGGCTTCTTCTGGTATGCGTTGACGACGATGCGGATCTGCTCCTGATTGAAGCCGAGGCGGCGTAGCGCGGCGATGTAGCGCTGCGCGTTGCGAATCGATGGAAATTGCTGCGTGATGGTGAGGAAGATGGAGCTCGAGCTCTGCAGCGCCGACTAGCACGATTTCATCGGAGATCCAGCGCCCGGCGTCGATCACAACGGCTTCGTACTTTTCCACCAGGAAACTGGCGAACTCGCGAAACATGGGCTCGGTGAAGGGAAGGCGCTGTTCGATCTCGGCGGGCGGACCGACCAGATGGAAGCCCAGCGGGTCGCGGATGGTGAGGCCTTCAAACAGGGCCGCATCGAGACGCCCGAGGTTGTCGCCAACATCGAGCAGGCTGTGCTGCGGCGAAGCGCCGGTCTGCATGGCGCAATCGTTAGCGGTGAAGTCGAGATCCACTAGAACAGTGCTGTTTCTTGCGCTGCGCGAGTACGCCCGCGAAATTGACGGCGAGCGTGGTGGTTCCGGCGCCGCCGTGAAGCGCCCAGAAAGGCATAGATCTTGCCCAGGCGGCTGCCGCCGACCGCGGCGTGACGCGGCGTGCGTTCGAGGCGCGTCATGGCCTCGCGGAATTCGAGGCGCTTCAGTGGCTGCACCAGAAAATCGCGGCACCCGCCGCGCACGCTCGCGAGGACAGTGTCGCCATCGGCGTGAAAATTGGAGGCGATCACGTAGAGATCGGGAGCGGCCTGCGTGACCTTTTCGAGCGCTTTAAGCGACGCTTCAGGATCGGCGGAAAGATCGGCGATGAGCGCGGCTTCGGGGTGGCGTTCGAGATCCTGCAGCACGCGGATATAAAGGTTCGACGAAACCTCGGGGTATTCGGAGACGACTTTGGCGCCGTCGATGTTGACGATGCTGTCGCGAACGGTTTCGCGGAAGCGCTCATCGGGGGACGCAACTAAGAGTGAGATCGGCACGAGTCTCCTATTTTATGGCTGGCAGATTCCGGTCTCCGGGTCGCAGCCGCAGCTTTCCATGGGAACGGTGGCTTGGAAGTTGGGCAGCACGATGGGCGGCAACATAGAGAACGGTTGAAACTGAAAATCGGCGACGCTCACCGTGACGACATCCGGGATGCAATTGGTGGAGCAATCGCCATCGCAAGAGAAAGCGCTCAGCAGGCCCGTGGTGGGATCTTCGGCGAAATATGAGACCTGCGATTTGCACCGGACCGTTTTGAAACTGGCCCTGATGCGGCATCGCCGGGACGTTGGTCTGCATGAAGGAAATGACGTTGCCGCCGGAACTCTGCCAGCAGTGCGTCGCGGCGTAGCCCGCGCCCTGGCGCGTGAAATCGTTGACGCTGTGCCAGACCCAAAGAAGCTCGCGCGGTGAAGATCATGCCGAAGGTCACGGGCGCGAGGACGCTCGCAAAGATGAGCGCGAATTCGAGCGTCACCTGTCCGCTCTTGCGGCGTCTACGTTCCGCCATAAGGCACCGTCACGCTCGGGACGAGCGGAAATGGGCTGATGCTGAATCCCCAAAACAATGGCCGCACGCTGTAGCCGTTGGCCAGCGAGACCACCAGGTACCCGGGCGCGGTGCCGCCCTGGCTGGCATCGCACCCGGCGGCGGAGCAATCGCAAGGAACCAGCGTCTGGCCGGTGGCGTCGTAGCGTTCGATGGCAACTTGCACCATATCAGGCGTAAGGCCGGTCACGACGGGGGTGCCGGATGCATCCGACGTCCCGGTTAAAAAATTGTTGATCGCGGCTTGTAGCGTGGGGTCTTCGGCGTTGCAGAAGTTGACGCCCTGCTGCGTGCCGAGATAGCGCGCGAGACCGGAGAGCGTCTTTTGGAGCATGTAATAGGTGTAGGTGACGCGACCCAGTTCTTCCATGCCGATGAACAGGGCGAAGATCACGGGCACGAACAAAGCGGCCTCCAGCGCTGCGCCGCCACGGCGGTTCACCCAGCGGTTCATTGGTGCAGCACCACCTTTCCGGGGCCTGCGGCGACCGAGCAGCCATCGAAACGCCCTTGCGGCACGGGCGCGACGCTGCCGATATACATGGCGACGAAGCGTCCGTAAACATCGCCGGTGGTGATGTCGGTCGTACCGGAATTCGGTTGGAGCAGGAACTCGCGGAAGCCGAGAACGGTCATCGCCGTGGCGCTGAGCGTATCGACAATCGGGATGGTGATGATTCGGCGGCCATTGCCCGTGTAATCGGTGTAAGTGGAGTAGCTGTTGACGTCGGTATCGGGCTGATAGACGGTAGAGAGCGTATCGATGGCGACGGTGTTCTGGCATGCGGCAGGCGAGGCAGCTTCGAAGCGGGCGTCGAGGCCACAGACGGCGGAATTGACCACCAACGCCACGGGCACGCCGCAGCGATTGACGGTAGCATCGGCCCACATCGCCTCCACATTGTTGATGCGGAAGCAGGCCTGCGCGCTGTTGGTGCTGCCGGGAAGTCCGCCGGCGGCATCCTGGTAAGCCTGCGAAGTTTCATCGGGGAATGCGGCATTGTTGGGGTCGAGCCGGTTGATCAGCAGGTAGCTGAGCAACACCGAGGTCCCTCCCAACAGCGGCGGAGGCGGCGCGGGCGGGGCGCCGGCGCCACCGCCCATCACGATGCAGGAGTAAGCGAAGGTGTAGACTGTGCCGGAGACGAAACCGAAATCGATGGCGTCGGATTGATTGGGGGCGGCGACGGCGAAAGGCTCGAGACCGCAGGCCTGGCATAGGGGCGCGCTGACGCCCGCAACCGCGGTGGCGGCAACGGAGAGCTTGCGGGTTGACGCCAGTGGGCAGCAGCCCGAAAAAGATTAGCGGCGTATCGCCAGTAACGGTGTAGCGGACATACTTGGCCTGCGAACTCGCAGCTTCGGATGCATTGCCGCTGGTGCTGGCGATGGCATCGGCGGCGGCGCTGAAGTAGGCGGGGTCGGAAATCGTGCTGGTGAGGTTGCCGGAACCTTGTCCGACGGCCGTGCCCTGGAAGTTGTACCTGTTGCCGCCCGCGCCGCCTTGCACGGTGAGCATGGCGGCGTTCTGGGCGTTGCCGGTGGCGGCGTCGGTGCCGATGAGATTCTGCGCGGCCGCGAGCGCCATGGCATTAGCGGCGGTTTTCAATTCGCCTTTGGCGGAATAGAGCATGCCGAGGTCGAGGGCGAATCCGGCAAGGCCCAGCAGCACCGGAGTGAAGATTACGACCAGCCACAGCGCCGTTGCGCCGCGCTGAGTGCGGGCGCGATTGCGCGTGCCTTTACTGCTTCGGCAGAACATAACCTCGTTGTCCTACAAATTCGGGTTGCTTGCCATCGGACACGGTGCTCTTCGCGTCCTTTTTGCCCTTCTTCGGCGGCGCGGCGGGCGGTAGATAAGGAACCGGTGCTTGCGGGAGTCTCACTTCCTGACCGGGCGCCACAGGTTTGACGAAGCGCGCGGTCACCACCACCATCAATTCGTCGGCGGTCTTTTGCGTCGAGCGGCTACGGAACAGTTGGCCGAGAATCGGAAGGTCGCCGAGCCCTTTGATCTTATTGACGAATTGCGTGACTCGATTGTCGATGAGACCCGCGATCGCGAAGCTCTCGCCGTCTTTCAGCATTACTTCGGTTTCGGCCACGCGCGAGGAAATCGCGGGAATCAAAACGCCATCGACGGTCACGGCGTTGGTGTAATCGAGCGCGCTGACCTCTGGCTTCACTTTGAGATTGATGGCGCCGGACGCGGTCACGATTGGCCTGAAATTCAACTGCACGCCGAACTTTTTGAACTGCACGGTTACCACTGGCGCGATGGCGCCGGTGGTGGGAGTGGACGTGATGGTGGGGTACGGAAACTCGCCGCCCGCGAGGAAACTGGCCTCGGAGCCTTCGACAACGATCAGGTTCGGCTCGGCCAGGATCTGCGCGATATTCTGCTGCTCCAGAGCCTGAATGGTCGCGCCCAGGTTGATATCGGGCCGGAAGATAAAGATGTTCAGGAGATTCGTGAGGTTGAGCGTGGTGTTCTGCGCGTCGCCCGCCTGCCCCAATTGGGTGAAGAGCGCCTCGGGGAACTGCTGCGTGGAGGTAGCGCCAAGAGTAGTCTGATTGCGGCTGAACAAGTTGAAGCCGAATTGCGAAAGCGCGGTGCGGTCGACATCGGCGAATTTCACTTCGAGCAAGATCTGGCGCGGATCGGCCACTTGCAGGAGATTGACCACTTTTTTCGCATGAACGCTAGCGATAGCCTCGGCGCGCTTGAACTGTTCGGCGTTGGCCACGTGGCCGGTGAGGACGACGGATTCACCGTCGCTATTGAATTCGATGGCGGAATCGGGCAACCCGGCTTTGAGCGAGGCGGCGAGGCTTCCACGGAGGGCGTCAGCTTCGTGCGTATCGCGCGCCACGCGGATGTTGTAGCGCATCGGCGCGGACCCGGTTTCCCAAACCACCAATGTGGTTTGTCCGGGGCCCTTGGCATTGACCATGATGTCGTGGGTAGACACCACGACTGCGTCGGCGATCTTGGGCTCGGAAATGACGACGCGCTGAATGTCGCGATCGAACTGCAACAATTCGCCCGTGCCTTCGAGCAGCGAAACGGCACGGACGGCGGTGGGGGCCACGGTCTGCGCGTGAACGCCGAGAGCAAAGAGCAGGGCGCCGTGGATCATTCGCAATGGCGAGCGGGGCATCTTCATTTGAAAGCTTCCTGAACGTGCGTGGCCCCGTGAAACACTTCGACTACTTTTTCTTTCGGCGGCGGCGCCGGCTTGGGCGCTTTGACTTCCACGATCCTCGGCGCCGGGCGCACCGGCGGAGGAGGCGGCACGATGCCGAGCTCTTCGGGCGTGGTGGCAGTTGCCTGATCGTCGGGCGTGGGCGCGCTGTCGAGCGGATTGCGCAGCGCCAGGCTGATCTTGCCGAGATTTTTCGCGAGCTCAATGCGACGGACTTGTTCGGGCGTCACCAGCAGCGTGGCCGATTGCGCCGAAGGCCGCGCGGCAGCAGCAGTCTGCGCAGCCGAGCCGTTGGCCGGCGGCGGCGTGTTGGCGACCTCAGTGTTACGCCCGACGGCGAGCACGACGACATCTTCCAAGATGGTGCTGGTGACCGCTTCGGAAGCGGAACCGGGGCGCGTGAACAGCACGTCCACATGCGCGCGTGGAGGAATGAGGCCCGCCACGCCGCTGGAATCGTTGATGGGAACCGTAACGGCGCGCTTGCCGATTTCGATGGTGGCGGCCAAGCCTTCGATGCCGCCGAGGCCGACTTTGGCGCGCGTGAGCGGCTCGCCGGCGCTGACTGGATAGAGCAGCGGATGATTGAGCACGACTTGCTCATCGAGAATGGCAGTCCGTGGGACTTCATTGGCGCGTAGCGCGATGGTCTTGAGGTCTTTCTTCCGCAGCAAAGTGCCGGCGGGCAAATCGCGCGCGGCGGCTTGAATGGCGACCGTCTTTTCCGCGTGCGGGGCCGTGGTGGAAGCGTACAGGAACCAGGTGAGGAGCGCCGCGGAGACCCAGGCGGCGCCGAAGATCAGCAGGATTCGTTTGCGATCCATCTAGCGGGACTCCAGCAGCGTAGCGACGCGATCGTGATAGAGCGTGACCCATCCGGATTGCTCCAACGCGGCGGTTAGGGCGGAGGAATTGGGCAGTAGGGCGTGCGTGAAACGATAGCGCGCAGCGATATTGCGCCAACCGGGGCGCGCGGCGCTGAGGACGCCGTAGTCGTCGAGGAAATCGGCGCCATAGAAATCGCTGCGGCCATCGAAGAATACTTTGCGCGATCCGGCGAAACGGTAGATCAGATAGCCGCCGTAGCTATCGGAAGTCAGAATGTGCGCATCGGCGGGTAGTTTGGCGACTGCTTGCGATGCAGCTACGGGGAACGAATTCCGCGGGAAGCCGATCTGGTGGGCATACGCAGGGACGCGTGGCACGAGCAGGCAGAGCGTGAGGGCAAGAGCGAAAGCCGCGATGCTATTGAGATGACCATCGATGCGTCGGAGGCGCGCTGAGTAAGCGAGCATGGCGTCCAGGCGGTTGAGCAGAGCCGGACGAAGAGCGCGAGTGTGGCGTAGCGCGGCGACGATCGCGGAATTGGCAACGGGCAGAATTAATAGCGCGACCATCGGCAGAGCGCGCGCCGAACGCAATCCGCCCCACACGAAAAGAGCCGCGAGCAGAAAATGCGCGAGCTTCTTTTGAGTGAGCGCGAGCATGCCGCCGAACGCGGCCACGGCCATGACGATCGCCATCCGCGTGGCGTCTTTGCTGTGAAAGTTCAACGATTGGAATTCGGCGATCTGTGAGGTAAGACGGCCGTTCGTGAGAAACGCGAACACGTGCTCGTGCAAACGCCAGCCGTAGGGATTCAACAGGCTACCCGCCGCGGCGGCGAGAGCAATGCCGAGGAAGTTTCGCGCGCGCCCGTGTTCTTCGCGCGCATCGAGCGGCCACAGAAGTGGACGAATCAGATGCGACGCGGCATACAACGCTGCGATCGCGGGGGCGAGAAAGAAACTGCCGTGGACGTTCGCCCAAAGCGCACCGGTGAGTGCGGCGGCGATCCAAGTTCTGTGCTGGCGCCGATCGGTTGGGCGCGCGTCCTGCTTTTCGAGAAAGATCACCCAGGCAAGCAGCAGAATCCAACTGAAGATGTGCGGACGCGCGAGCCAGTGCGGGCTGGCGGCCGTGACCATAAGCGGCGCAAACAAGCCGGTGAGCAAAAAATCGCCATCCATAGCAAAATTCAGGCGCACCCAGAGCCATGAGGCGCAGGCGATGGCGAAGACGAACAGCGCAGTGATGGCCGGTAAACCGCCTAGACGGTTGGCCGAGCCCATGAGCGCATCGGCGGCCCATTCCCACGCGAACCACGGCTCGTTCGGTTTTGAGAATGAATAAGGATCGGCCGCAGGAAGAGATCGCTGAGCGAGAATTTGCTCTCCGTTGCGAATGTGCCAGCCAGTGTCGGAATCGCTAAAGAGCTTCACACCCGCGCCATAGAGAAAGAGGCAATAGACAAGCGTCGCCAGCATGAGCGTGGCCGCGAGGCTTGGCAGAAAAATCCGGGCAGCCGCCGGAATGTGCGGACGGCGCGCGCTCCGCGCCGGCGCTGCGCTATTGGCCGTTGGTGCCAATGGTGGTCAGGCCTTGAGCGATGCTCTGATACAAGCTGACGATGGCAGTGGACACCTGATTCACGGTGGCGATGAGAGCCAGACCGATTGCGGCGACGATGAGAGCGTACTCGACCAGATCCTGGCCTTGTTCGTCACGAAGAAAATGGAGTATGAACTTCTTCATCATTGACCTCACTTCTTGTTGGCGGCGGTTGCCGCTACGGAATCGGCCGGACCGCCATTAGAAGAAACATCGGTTTGCGCGGCGGCCGGTTTCGGCTCCTCGCGCTTGCCGAAGATCTTGCCCCAAAGCGTACGCTTGCGGGAATTGGAAGCGCGCAACGGAAGCGTGGCCGGCTGCCCATCTTTTTCCGCCAGCAGACGGAGGTTGGCGAGCGCGGCGCCTAATCCGGGCTGAAGCTGCAGCGCGGCGGCGAGCTCGCCGCGGGCCTCGGCGTACCGGCCCTGCGAGATCAGCACCGCGGCCATATTGCTATGCGCTTCGGCTTCTCCGGCGGAGCGGCTCCATTCCGCGATGGCTTCCTTAGATGCGGGGCCAGGCTGCGAAGCAAGCGCGGACGCCAGATTGTTGTGCGCGATTTCGGATTTAGGATCGAGCTCGATGGCGCGGCGGAACTCTTCGATGGCCGCATCGGCATGGCCTTGCGTGAGCAGGTTGTAGCCGAGATTGTTGTGGAGATCGCTGCGCTCGGGAGCAGCGGCGACGGCGGCGCGATGCGCGCTTTCGGCGGCGGCGTAATGCGTCTGCTCGTCTTCGAGAATGCCTTGCAGCGAGAGCGCTTCCCAACCGGCGTGCGGCTGGCGCGCGGAGTAGGCTTGCAAGACGCGAACGCCTTCAGCCGGATTGCCCATCTCGCGCAACGTCTTGGCGAGCGCGATAGTAATCGCGGAGGACTCCGGGAATTCTTCAGCAGCTAAGCGGTAATGTTCGAGCGAGAGATCGGGCAATCCGCGCGATTCGTAATAGCGCGCGAGAAGCACGCGGGCATCCGGGTTCTTCGGATTGGCTGCGAGGAATTGACGCAAGCGCCGCAATTCGAGATCGCCATCGCCGGCTTCGGCCGCATTTCGCGCCTGGCGCATCATCATTTCGTGGACCGCGGGAACCGCAGGAACGGTGGTGGAAGAGGAAGCGGTCTGCACTTGATGCACGCACGAGGAACAGGCAAGCGCGCAAATCGTCACCGCGAAGACACGCGGCGACACCGGCTTCCCGTCTCCGAAAGTTCCGCAAAAATATGCCATGCGAGGCGCTTTCCGTGCCTACTTACACTTACAAAATGCTCGTGTGAGAGACGCCACTGAATAAATCTTGACAGTATGAGGCCATACAGTATCATTGGTTGTGGCGCGAACGCAAGCTGCATTTTTATTGAGTTTTTTTGGAACTTTCGCCATTCTTGCTCCTGCGCTCCAGGCTCAAACTAGCGCGACATTCGGTGAAGTGATTGCGCTCGGCGGAATACCTAGCGACATAGTTCTCGATGAAAGCCGGCAGCGTTTGTATTTGGTAAATACAACGGCTAACCGGATCGACGTTTTCGATTATTCGGGTAAGTCGGTAATTGGTTCCATCCCGGTTGGAAACCGGCCGCTGGGCGCGGCGATGTCGCCCGATGGCGGGTTTCTCTACGTAGCGAATCACGACGATTCCACCATGAGCGTGATTACGCTCAGCGGCGGACCGCTGGGGCAGATCGCTACAGTGAGCGCGACCATTCCGCTGCCCGCGCCGCCGCAAGGCCTGGAGACGGAACTTTCCGGCCGCGTGGTGATCTGCACCGACGGAACGGGAACCAACAACGCCAACAATACGTTGCTGATCTTCGATCCATCGCAGCCGATGACGTCGCAGGTGCAGGCGGTAACGATTCCACCCCCGGCCGCAACGCCGCCATCGCTGACGCCAGTGACGGCGAAACCATCGACTTCAATCAACAGCCGCTTGCAACGTACGCCCGACGGCAGCCACATCGTGGGCGTACTGAGCACCAACGCCAACGCATCGACGGTGACGTTCGTGTATGAGCCGGCGTCGAGTTCGGTCCTCAACAGCCGCACGGTGGTGGGCCAATCGAGCACGATGGCCGTCGCGCCCGATGGCCAAAGTTTCATGGCGGGCTTTTCGCACTACGATCTGACGTCGCTGAATGTGCTGGGCCAGCAGAATATCGCGAATGCGCCATTTACATTGACCACGGCCTTCACGGTGACCAACAACTTAGGAGGCAGCGTCTATTCGCCCGACGGGAAAACGCTCTACAGCGCGTTCAACAACGCCGCCGCGACTACGCCGCCGCCCACCGCGCAAGCTTCGACGCTGATGATTTCCGAGCCGAAAAGCCTGGCGATTCAACTGGGAATCAATCTGCCGGAGAGCATCGTAGGCAAGATGGTGATCACTTCCGGTGGCACGGATGCGTGGGCGCTTTCGCTTTCCGGTGTGACGCACCTGCCGCTCTCGGCTCTCTATACCTACCCGATTCTGATGCCCGCCTCGACCACGGTTTTCCTACCGCAGGACGATTGCAATCAGGGCGTGGTGCAGGCGCAACTGAAGATCAATAACCTCGGCGGCGGCAATCTGACGTTCGCCGTGCCTGCCACAATTACCGGCGCCGGAGCGGCTCTCGAAGTCACCGCGGTCAGCGGCGTGGCTCCGGCGAATCTTACTTTGACGATGGACCCTGGCCGGTCGCAGGTGATTCGCGTTCCCGGAACCAACCTTTATTCGGGCGGGACCGGCGGCGCGACCAATCAAGGTACGGTGGTCAGTTTTCAGCTGGTGTCGCCGAATGCGATCAACGTTCCGCCGGCGATCCGCGTGTTCATGAATTACCGCGACTCGACGATGCGCGGCCGAATCTATCCGATTCCGACCGTGCCGAACTCGACCACGGCCTCGAATCAGGGGCTGCAGGATATTCTGCTCGATCCGCTGCGCAACCTGGTCTACATCACCAACGCGGGCTACAACCGGATCGAAGTCTTCGATACGGTGAAACAGGAATTTCAGCCGGCGATTCCGGTGGGCCAACTTCCGCATCAGATGGCGATGGGGCTCGACGGCAACACCCTGTACGTGGCCGAGACCGGCGGCGAGACCATCGACATCGTGGACCTCACGCAGATGGCGGTGACGGGAACGATCACGCTGCCGCCGTTTCCGCGCAATGCGAACGCGGCGATTGTTTCGGTGAATTCGCTGGCGGTTGGTTTGACGGCGCTGCAATTCGTGGCGAGCAGCGGGTTCCTGTGGGAAGTGATCGGCGGCGAAGCAACGCCGCGGCCGGGCACGTTTGTCACGGGGTTGAACGCCACCACGGGCGCGCAGACGGCGCTTTCGACGCCGGGCGCGATGGTCGGGTCGGCCGACGGGTCGGCGGTAATTGCGCTGAGCAACAATGCGAACGCCTACCTATATAGTGGGCTCACCGATGTCTATTCGACTTCGCGCACGCTGCTCACCGGCACGATTACGGGATATTACGGACCGCTGGGCGCCGCGCCGAACGGTAACTATCTGCTGGCGAACGGCATGGTGCTCAACAGCGCGCTGACCCAGATCGGCGGAGCCACGCTGGCGAATCAGACGCCGGTGACGCCGCCGGGCCAGCCGGCCAACAGCGCCGGGCAGAGCCCGCTGCGCAATGTGGCGGCTGTGGCGCCGGTGGATCAAAACGTGTTTCTGCGCATGACCACGCCGGTTCGCACTTCGATCACGGCGGCGACCACGGACAACGTGCACACGACGCTCGAGCGCGTCGATACGCGCAGCGGAGTGGCGTCGACGGTGGCACAGATGCCCGAAAACCCGGCGTTTTCGATTTTCAATAATACGCGCACGCCGATGCCGCCGCGGCAAATGGTGGTGGATGCCAACGGAACGGCCTATGCGCTGACACTTTCGGGCTTGAGCGTGGTGCCGACGAGTGCGACGGGCGGCTCGACGCTGCCGGCGCTGGCGTCATCGAAACCCTTGATCAACGCCACCACCGGCACGGCGTCATTTGGGCCCGGGTCCTTTGTCACGATCAGTGGAAGCAATCTCGCCTCGAACGCGACGGCGGATACGCTGCCGCCGCCGACGGTGCTGGGCGGATCGTGCGTGCTGATCGACGGCGTAGCGATTCCGCTGCTTTCCACTTCGCCGACGCAGATTCAGGCGCAGATTCCCACGAACCTGCGTTCGGGGTCGAACGTGTTGCAGGTGCGGTCGCTCGATAACGCGCAGCGCAGCGCGCCCGTGGTGATCACCGTGCAAACTCAGGGGCAGTAGCATGCGAAAGGCTCTTTTTTTCGGGCTGTGCGCGTTGTCGATTCATGCGGCGACGTTCGGCAAAGTGACGGCGCTCGTGGGCGGCGCGTCCGACATCGTGCTGGATGAGGCGCGCGCGCAGTTGTATCTGACTGCGCCGATTCCGAATCAGGTGCAGGTCTACTCGACCAAGCAGAACAAGTTTCTCGCCCCGATCTCGACCGATCAAACTCCGCTTTCGGCCGCGCTGGCGCGCGACGGTAGCGCGCTCTATGTGGCCTGCTATGACAGCGCAGTGCTGGATGTGATCGACCCCACTTCGCTGGCAGTGGTCAACCGCATCGGCCTACCCGCGAAACCGGAAGGCGTGGCCGTGGATCGGTCTGGCCGCGTTTTGATTTCGACCATAGGAACGGCCAACGGCACGGCGAATCTTTTGATGCTTTACGATCCTTCGCCGAAGGCGATTTCGTCGCTGACCAGCATTTCGGTAACGCCCGCGGCGCCGGGAGCGATCGTTTTTCCCGCGCCTTCGGGACGTCCGTATTTGGCGAAGAAGAGCCAATTGACGGCAACGCGTGACGGCTCGTTCATCGTGGGCGTGAATGCCCCGGCAACCGGAACCGCGACGCTGTTCGTCTATTCGGCGGCATCGGCGACTGTGCCGCTGGCGCGGATTATCGCGGGCAATTCCACCACAGTTTCGATTTCCGACGACGGCTCGCGCATCATCTGCGGCCTGACGTTGTTCGATGCCACGACGCTGCAAGTGCTGGCGCAGGAAAACGTGGCCAACGCGCCTTATCCGATCACGGCGGGAACTTCATTCACCACGCAGACCAACCAGGGCGGATTTGCTTTTTCGCCGGATGGGCAGACGCTCTACGCGGCGTGGAACGTCGCGCCGCCCTCGAATTCGACCACGACCACTCCGGGCGGCGCAGCCACGCCGAGCGCCGGGCAACTGATGATGAACGATCCGGACAATCTGCTGATCCGCACAGGCTTTGCGTTGCCGGAGAATTTCTCGGGCAAGATGGTGATCGCGTCCGACGCCTCGAACGCCTATGCGCTTTCGGATTCGGGCTTCACCACGCTGCCGCTGGGCACCATCGCGCAGAGCCCAGTGGCGGTTCCGGCGGCCCAGGCGGTGCTGGTGACGAACGATCCGTGTGGCGTAACGGCAGCGACGGCCAGCGCATCGGTGAGCGTCGCGAATCAAGGCAAGGGGCAGTTCTCGGTCTCGGCGCAACTCTACCGCGGCGCGGCAACCGGGGGCTTCGTCAATCCCGGAACGCAAGTGAGCACCACGACGGCGGCCAGCGTGCGAAATGCGCAAGCCGGCGGATCGCCGCAACTGATCTTCAGCTTCAATGCGGCGGCGGCGAAACAGCGCGGCACGGTGGCGCCGCCAGACGATTTTCTATTGACGTCTAACGAAGCGATCAATATTCCGAACAGCATTCGCGTTTACGAAAATAGCCGCGATTCGGAAGCGCGCGGGACCGTGCTGCCGATTCCGGTCGGGCCGGGATCGACGAATCCGTTTCCAGATCTCGCGTACGACTCGGTTCATCAGCGGGTTTATGTCGCCAATACGACGCTGAACCGCATCGAGATCTACGACATCAAGCAGCAGGCGTTTCTAACGCCGATTAAGGTAGGGCAACTGCCCATCTCGATGGCGCTGACTACCGATGGCGGAACGCTGTACGTGGGAAATTCGGGCGGCGAGAGTATCAGCATCGTGGATACGAACAAGCTGCAGAATATCGGCGGCGTGAGTTTTCCGCCGCTGCCGTTCGCTTCCACGATTACGCTGACAACACCGAGCGCTTTGGCGTGGGGCCTCAACGGATTGCAGTTCCTGACCAGCGACGGCACGCTTTGGAAGGTAGTCGGGAACGGTGCAGTGACGCGGCCCGTCAGCAGGCTGCTGGGACAGACGGCGGCCGGCGCTCCGGTGAAAATGGCGATGCCGAGCCAGATGGTTTCCACGCCCGGCGGCGAATACATTCTGATGACGGTCAATTCGACCAGCGCCACCACCGGCGGCTTCGCGTACGTCTACGATGCGACGCTGGACGATTGGGTGACGGGGCGGCAGGTGCTTTCCGGAGCGCAGCTCACCGGCTATATGGGTCCGGCGGCGGCGGGCACGAGCGGACAATATTACGTCATGAACGGGGTTCTGCTGGATACGAACCTGCAGTTGGTGAATGGCTCCGCTGCTACCGGGACGGTCACCGCAGTGGCCCCGGTCAGCGCGACTTCGTACGCGTATTTCACGCCGGTGTCGCAGACGAGTACCACTCCGCCGACGGTTTCGCTGGCGGACGCGAGGAGCGGAAATGCCACCACGACGGTGAATGCGCTCGAAGGACCGGTGACGCCGGCCGCAGCCGCTGGTCCGACTGGCGCGCGCACTGCGGTGAGCGGGCGAACCATGGCGATCGACGCCAGTGGCTCGGCGATGTACGCCATCACCACCAGCGGCTTAAGTATCATTCCTTTAACCGGTGGGGCCCCGGCGGCGCAACGGCCCTCGGTCTCGCGCGGCGGCGCGGTGAACGTGGCGAGTTACCAGACGCCGGTGGCGGTCAATGGGCTGCTTTCGATTTTCGGCCAGAATCTGGGCGCGCTGGCGGCGCCGGGCTCTACGCCGCTGCCCACGATTCTGGGCGGCACGTGCGTGACGCTGAACAACTCCCCGCTGCCGCTGTTTCTGGTGAGTTCGGGACAAATTAACGCGCAAATTCCGCCTAGTCTTGCGGCCGGAACGTATCCGCTGGTGGTGCACTCCATTACGAATCTGGCGGCGTCGGCATCGCAGAATGTCACGGTGAGCAAGTACGCGCCGGCGGTGTTCGTCGACGCCTCCGGGAATGCGCTTCTCTACCACGCGAACGGAAACCAGGTGACGAAGGACAACCCGGCGACGCGTGACGAACCGTTGACGATGTATGCCACGGGGCTGGGCGCGACCACGGGGGGACCGGTGACCGCGGGGATGCCGTCACCCTCGAATCCGCTGGCGGTTTCGAGTGGCGTGCAGGTGTTTTTCGGCGACCCGACGTATACCCAGGCCGCGATTATTGTGGATTGGGCGGGCCTTGCGCCCGGAATGATCGGCGTCTATCAGCTGAACCTGCAGATACCAGGCTTCCACATCAACGGCAATGCGTTGCCGATCACCGTACGCATCGGGGGCGTCAACAGCCCCACCACGGGGGTTGTGGTCCCGACGGTCGCGGTGGATTGAGCGGCGCTCGCGTTATAATATGGGTTTCCTTCGCACTACATTAGGAGTTCACTAAATACATGTTTGATCTGTTTCGTAGCCGTGATAAATCGGTGCGTCTGATGCTCGGCGGCCTGCTGGTGGTCGTCGCGATTTCGATGCTGACGTACCTGGTGCCGAATTACGACAGCGGCAACCCCACGGGCAATACGGTTTTGGCGACGGTCGGCTCGCAGAATATCACGGCGCAAGAGATACAGCAGCGGGCGCAGAACGCGATGCGCGGCCGCCAGCTTCCGGCGGACATGCTGCCGATTTATCTGCCGCAGGTCATCGACGGCGTAATCATGGAAAAAGCCATGCTGTATGAGGCGCAGCGGCTTGGCTTCCAGGTGACGGACACGCAGTTGCGGACGACCATCCAGCAGATGTATCCGGGATTGTTTCCGGATGGCCGCTTCGTCGGCAAAGATCAGTACGCCGCCATGCTGGCGCAACAGAACATCACGCCGGATCAGTTCGAGAACGACGTGCGGCAGCAGATCATGGTGACGCGCCTGCAGGATGTCGCGGTGGAAGGCACGGTCGTGACTCCGCTCGAGATCGAGCAGGCATACAAAGAAAAGTACGAAAAGATCAAGATTCAGTACGTCAAGATTCCGACGGACAAGTATAAGGCCGAGGTGATGCCCAGCGACGCCGAGATGCGCACCTACTACCAGGCGAATCTGGCGAGCTACCAGACGCCGGAAAAGAAAAACCTGGTGATTCTGCTGGCGGATCAGGCCAACCTCGAAAAGAAAATCGACGTCTCCGACGACGACCTGCGGAAGATCTATAACCAGAATCCCGCGCAGTATCATGTTCCGGAGGTGTCGAAAGTGCGGCACATCCTCTTCATGACGCAGGGCAAGCCGGCCACCGACGAAGCCAAGATCAAAGCCCAGGCCGAAGACGTGATGAACCAGATCAAAAGCGGCAAGGTGAAGTTCGAGGACATGGTCAAGAAGTATTCGGAAGACCCCGGATCGAAGGACAAGGGCGGCGAATACGACGTGCAGCGGGGTCAGATGGCGAAGGAGTTCGAGGACGCCTCGTTCACGCAAAAGCCGGGCGACATCGCGCTGGTAAAGACCAGCTACGGCTATCACATTGTGCAGGTGATCTCGCGCGCGCCCGCTCATCAGCAAAGCTTCGACGAAGTGAAGGAAAGCATCGCCTCGCAAGCCAAGAAGGTGCGCGTCAACGAGCTGATGCAGAAAGCCTCGGACCAGGCGCAATCGATGCTGGCGAAGGACCCTTCGCATCCGGATAAGGTGGCCGCCGATCTCGACATGCAGTTGATTCACGCGGATGGCGTGGAAGCGGGCAAGCCGATTCCGGGCATCGACGCGAACCCTGATTTCGATCAGGCGGTTGCCGTGTTGAAAGTAGGCCAGGTGACGCCGGCGGTTGCGCTCAGCGATAAGAAGATCGCGGTAGCCGAGCTTACCGGCATCGTGGCGCCGAAACCTTCCACCTTTGACGAAGTCAAGGACAAGGTGAAAGACGCGATGATCCAATTCCGGCTGCCGGTAAAGGTCCGGGAGAAGGCGCAGGCGCTCATCGACAAGGCGAAATCCGAAGGCGATCTCGGCAAGGCCGCGAAGGAACTTGGATTCACGGTGCAGAGCACCGACCCCTTCATGCGCACCGATACCGTGGCCGGCTTCGGCTCGGCGAACTACATAGCGCAGGGCTTCTCGAGCCCGGACGGCACGATCCTGGGGCCCATCCAGATGCCGGATGCAACGGTGGTGGTGAAGGTAGTGGAGCGCGTTCCAGCGAATATCTCGAACTTGACGTCGTCCGAACGCTCCACCATTCGCGACCAGATCAAGAGCCGCAAAGCGGGCGACCGCGACACGCTCTTCCGCGCCGGCCTGAAAGAACGGCTGGTGAAGGACGGCAAGATCAAAATTCATCAGGATTTGATCAACAAGCTGATCGCGAGCTATCGCAGCTAGACCCGCGGCTGGCTGGATGATCCAAACTCTGATCGATTTTCTGCGCTCGCTGACGTCGCCCGATGGCCTGCGCGAGCTGTTGGGCCACGTTTTTTCCGGATGGTTCGGCTACGCGGCGTTGTGCGGCATCGTCTTCTCTGAGACCGGCCTGCTGGTGGGATTTTTCCTGCCGGGCGATTCGCTGCTGTTCACGGTGGGCGTGGTGGCGGGCGACGGCGTGCTCAACATCGGGCTGGTGATCGCGCTGCTTTCGCTTTCGGCGATCATTGGCGATTCCACCGGCTATTTCCTCGGGCGGCGAACCGGGAAGGCGATTTTCAGCCGTCCCGATTCGCGCCTCTTCAAGCACGAACACCTGATGCGCACCAAGGCGTTCTACGAGAAGTACGGCGGCAAGACGATCATCTATGCGCGCTTTGTGCCGATCGTCCGCACGTTCACGGCGTTCGTGGCGGGCGTGGCCGAGATGCCGTACCGCCGATTCGTGCCGTATAGCATCTGCGGCGCGATTGGTTGGGTGACGCTGATGACGATGCTGGGCTATGAAATCGGCGGCTTCCCGATCGTTCGCCGCTATTTCGACAAAGTGATTCTGCTGATTATTGCGCTGTCGCTCTTGCCGACATTGCTGGAGTGGCGGAAATCGCGGGCGCGCGCGGCCGGCGCATAGCGTCTATTCCGGCTTCCGCAGCCAGAGATAACAGTGATTGCCGATGCGCCCGGCGCGGGCGGTACGGAAGAAAGCCAGATCCAGATAGCGCAACGGAAATAACAGCCAGCCGAATACTCCGTGCGCGGCGGCGCGCCAGATCTTCGACGGGAAGATCAGCTTGGCGTACTCAATGGAGAACACCAGCAGCGTCGCGGTGGGACCGGTGCGCCAGCCCTCCGCAACCGGATCGAGACCGGCGCCGAGTTGCTTCAACCCATCCAGCGTGAACCGGCGGTAATCCTTGGGGTATTCGTGGAAGGGGTGACAGAACGGCGTCACCAGGTGGAGATAGCCGCCGGGCGCGAGCACCCTTTTCATTTCGCGCATCACGCGCTGCGGATCGCGGACGTGCTCGAGCACCGCGTCGCATTCGATGCGGGTGAAAACGCCATTGGCGAAGGGCAGGGCTTCAGCATCGGCGGCGACATCGACGCCAGGCATGGGAAAAAGATCGAGGTTGACGTAGCCGGGCGGCGTGCGTCCTGCGCCGCCTATATAAAGGTTCCACTTCCCCAAGGGAGGACCCACCGGCTCATGAGGGTTCATCACGAACGGCTGCGGGGGCGTGAGCAACCGCCGCAGGCGTGAGGCTGCCCCACGGCGGCGGTACAGCTCCTCAAGGTTGCGCGTATCCATGCACGGGGTTGTCCAACCCATTTTAGGTTCAAATCAGACAAATACAAGGCGTTAAATCCGCGTTTAACATCGAGGCGGCGCGTTAAAGAGCACGCCTCAGGCGTGTGATAAGCTTGATCCAGAAAATCAGGTGGCCTCGGTTATGTCTAACTCGCCGGGCTCGCCCACAAATGACGCCGAGCGGGCCGAACTCGAAAGCGTCCTCGCCTCGGAATCGTTCAGGCGATCCCCGAAGCTCTCCCGTCTACTGTCGTATATCTGTGAACGATATTTCCGAGGCGAAGCGGCCTCGGTTACGGAATTCAGTATTGCGTTGGATGTATTGGAGCGCGGTCCGGGTTTCGATCCACAAGTCGATTCCGTAGTGCGCGTCGATACCCATCATTTGCGCAAGCGGCTCAAGCAGTTCTACGAGACCGTGGGCCAGGATCACACGCTGCAAATTCAGATCGCCAGCGGCCGTTATGCCCCGGAATTCGTGGACCGCACGCCTGCGGCGGCCACGGTGGTAGCGGGGCCGGAAATGCAACCGGCTAGCGCAGCATTGCCCCGATGGCTGGCGGCGGCCGCGATTGTGCTGGTTGGACTTGGCTTTTTCGCGGTAGAAACGCTGCGCGCCCGGCATTCTTCGGCGGCCATAACGGCGTCATTGGCCAACAACCGTGAAGCAGCCATTCGCATTCTGGCCGGCGAACGCGAGGGCGACTACATCGATAAAGCCGGCCGCGCGTGGCTATCGGACCGCTACTTCACCGGCGGAACGACATTCCATCGGCCGCACGCCATTCTGCGCACGCAGGATCCCGAAATCTTTCAAAGCGGGCGCGAAGGGCAGTTCGTTTATGAGATTCCCTTGCAGCCGGGAGTCTATCAACTGCAGCTCTATTTTGCGGAGACAGGCTTCGCGGGCGAAGGCATGCGCGGGGTGAGTCTGGCGATCAACGGCATTCCGCAGGCAAGCCTCGACGTGGCTTCGGACGCGGGCGGCGCGGACACGGCTACAGTCAAGGTCTTTAAAGACATCTCTCCGGCCAAGGATGGCATTCTTCACCTGACGTTTCAAAGTACCGGACCAAGCTTCGTCAATGCGATCGAAGTGCTTCCGGGACTTCCGGGGCGGATGCGGCCGTTGCGATTCACGGCGCGCGACGCCTCATTCCGGGATAACGCCGGCAACTTGTGGCTTCCAGATTTGGGATTCAGCGGCGGGCGAAGGTCGTCTCGCGATAGCAAAATTACCGGCACGGCCGATCCTAATCTATATCTAGTGCAGCGCTTCGGACACTTCAATTACTCAATTCCAGTCGTGGAAGGTGAGCGCTACACGCTCAAACTCTATTTCGCCGAGACCTGGTTCGGAACGCCTAACTCGGATGGCGGCGTGGGCAGCCGCGTCTTTGACGTATATTGCAATGGATCGACGCTATTGAAGTCATTCGACATTCTCAAAGCGAGCGGCGGCAGCGGCGGGCACGCGCTCGTCGAGACGTTCCCCGATCTGCAGGCATCGCCGCAAGGCAAGCTCGACCTCAGCTTTGTTCCGGTAGTGAATTATGCGCTGCTGACGGCGATCGAAGTCGACCAGAATTAGGGCTTTCCATCACGCCAATCAACGTTAATTAACGCGCCGAAACTTCCAGTTCTGCGCGCTTCCTCTCATAATCGCGGCATCAGGGTCTTATTCCGGCTCCGGCCGAAAACACAAAAGGGAGTCCTTTGCATGCCACGTGCGCGTTGCATCTGCGCGTTGTTCGCGCTTCTGCTTTTCAGCTCCATTCCAGCTTTCTGCCAAGCCGTCCATGCGACGCTGCTGGGCACTATCACCGACGCTTCCGGCGCAGTTGTTGCGAACGCCAAGGTAACGATAACCGAGGAAACAACCGGGGCCTCGCATTCCGCGCCCAGTAATGAAAGCGGTAACTTTACTTTCCCCGATCTGCCGCCGGGACGTTACACGGTCAATGTCGAGTTAGCCGGGTTCAAGAAAGAAGTGCGTAAGGGAATCGAAGTTGTCGTGGATTCCACCGCGCGCGTCGATTTGCAATTGCAGCCAGGCAACGTCACCGAGACGGTGGAAGTGACGGCGGCGGCTCCGGCGCTGCAGACGGACAGCGCCGCGGTGGGCCGTTCGATCGCCACGCAGGTGGTTTCCGATTTGCCCTTGGGCATGAATCGAAATTTTCAGGGACTGCTGAATCTGGTGCCGGGCACGACACCGGCGACCGAGCAGCATTCGCAGTTTTTCAATGCGGCAAGTTCGCTGCAGACCGAAGTCAATGGCCAACCGCGCCAGGCCAACAACTATCAGATTGAAGGCATCGACGATAACGAGCGCACCGGTCTGCTGCAAATTTTGATTCCGCCGACGGAATCGATCCAGACCGTGGACGTTTCCACGAACAATTTCGACGCGGAGCTTGGCCGCGCCGCCGGCGGCGTGACCAACGTGATCTTGAAATCGGGCTCGAACCAGATCCATGGCGCAGGATTCGAATTCCTGCAAAACAGCGATCTGGATGCGCGCACCTTCTTCAACGCCTCCACCGGGCATGTGGCCTACAACTATTTCGGGGGCGACGTTGGCGGTCCGATCAAGAAGAATAAGCTTTTCTTCTTTTCCGACTATCTGCGCGTGGAAGATCACGAGGCCAATACGAGCCTGGTCACGATTCCTTCGGCCGCCAGCCGTACGGGCGATGAAAGCGCTTCGCCGGCACCGGTCTATAACCCGTTTTCCGGCTCCCAAAATGGAACGGACGCGGGACGCGCTCCGTTTCCCGGCAACATCATCCCGCAGAATCTGATCAACCCGGTGGCGGCGAAGATTCTCGCGCTTCTTCCCGCCCCCAACCAGAGCTTTAACCCCGCCAACCCGGTGAACAATTATTTCGCGGCGCTGCCGTTCACCAAGGATTCGGATTCGGTGGACGCAAAGATCGACTACAACATCGGCGATAAAGATCGCCTCAGCGGCCGCTTCAGCTTCCAGCGCCCGGTCGTCTTTCAGGCGCCGCTATTCGGCAGCGCGGGCGGCGATGGACCCGGCGGCGCGTTCATGGGAACGGGCGTGCAGAAAACTTACAGCGTGGGTCTCAACTACACGCGTACCATCACGCCGACATTGATCACGGAACTGCGCGCGGGCGTTGCGCACTATCACAACGACGCATTCCCGAGCGACTTCGGTTCCAATGATGCGACGGCGCTCGGCATCCCGGGCGTGAACCTGTCGTCCGACCCGTTCACCAGCGGCATCGTCGGGATCAACGTGGGCGGCCCTTTTTCGCAGCCGTTGGTCGGATACTCCGCCAGCCTTCCGTGGGACCGATCGGAAGCCAACATCGACTTAGTCAATAGCTGGACGAAGATCAAGGGCAACCATACGTTCAAGTGGGGCGTGGATATCCGCCGCGTGCGCGACGACTTACTGCAGGATCAGACTTACAGCCCGCGCGGTATTTATTCCTTCGGCGCGAACCAGACTTCGATCGTGGGCGCTACGACGAACTGGGGCAATGATATCGCGAGCCTGCTGCTCGATCAGCCGAGCAGCGCGGGACGCGATCTCGACACCTACTTCCCGGCTTATCGCGATACCTGGTTCTTCGCGTTCGGCGGCGACAAGTGGCAGATTTCGCCCAAGCTCACGCTGGACCTGGGCCTGCGCTGGGAGTTGTATCAGCCCGCCACGCCTCACTTCCCCGGCGGGTTCTCGAACTATAACCCGTACAACAACACGCTGGTCGTGGCGGGAATCGGCGGCAATCCGATGAATCTCGGAATGCAGAACGACTATAAGTATTTCGCGCCGCGCCTCGGCCTGGCTTATCGGTTGACGCCCTCGACGGTAATCCGCGCGGGTTTCGGCATCAGCTATACGCCCTTCCCGGATAATACGTACGCCTATAACTTCCCGGTGCGCGCCAACAACGCTTACAACACCAGCCCAACCGGCAACGGCTACGGCCCCGCCGTGTTAGGCGATGGCGTTACGGCAGCGACGTTCCAGCAGGGCTTCCCCGCCCCGGTGCCGATCGTCATTCCGTCGAACGGAATCATCACGCCGACGGGCACGCTGGCAAGCTCCAACTTCTTCGTGATTCCGCTGGACTACAAGAACCCCTACACCGAATCGTGGAATTTGGCCGTGCAGCGTACGTTGCCTGCCCATTTCACATTGGAGGCGGCGTACGTGGGCAACCATGGCGTCCGAACGCCAGACAACTACAACCTGAACGTCAGCTACACGCCGAACTCGGGTAATGCGGGCGACCTTTTCTTCCCGCGCACGCAAAGCTATACCGAGTACTGGCGCGGCTTCTCGTCGTCTTACAACGCGCTGCAGGTGAAGGTGGACCATCGCTTCTATAACGGCCTGAGCGTCACGACTTCGTTCACCTGGCAGAAGGCGATGGATATGCAGACGGGCGATGACGGGAACCTGCTTTGGTACATCGGGGCGCAGCGGAACTGGGCGCGCGCCGATTTCGACCGTACGCTCAACTTCGTTCAGAGCTATGTGTACCAACTGCCGTTCGGGCCGGGCAAGAAGTTCCTGGATCATGGCGCAGCCTCGAAAGCGATCGGCGGATGGCAGGTTTCGGGCATTCTTACGCTGTTGACCGGAACGCCATTCTACATCACGGCCAACGGCGGCGCGCTGAATACGCCGGGCGAAACGCAGACGGCGAATCAGGTGGCGCCAGTGAGTCTCCTGCACGGAATCGGGCCGGGCCAGTTGTGGTTCAGCACCTCGAGCTTTACACAGCCGGTGGGCGCGGGCGTGTTCGGAACCACGGGGCGCAATATCCTGAGCGGCCCGGGAATGTTCCGCCTGGATCTCTCGCTCTTCAAGACCTTTGCGTTCACCGAGCGGTTTAAGCTGGAGATCCGCGCGGAGACGTTCGACTTGACCAACACGCCCGCTTTCAGTAACCCCAACGGGTCGCTGACGAGCAGTTCGTTCGGACAGGTGACCGGAACGGTGGGCAGCGGCGCCGGAGTCAACGGCGTCGGGCAGTTCGGCCGCGCGCTGCAATTTGGCGCGAAGCTGACTTTCTAAGAACTGAAGGGCCGCAGGGGAGCGCGAAATCGCGTTCCCCGTGCTATCTCAGAAGATTTTGCCGAGGTCCTGAGCTTTGGTTCGCAAGCCAACGTAGAACGAACCGAAGAGCGCGTAGACTGCGCTGACTTCGTCGAAGCGCATTTCGTAGATCAGTTTCTTGAATACGGCCGGGTCTTCCGCGAAGAGATCGACGCCCCATTCCCAATCGTCAAAACCGATGGAGCCGGTGATGATCTGGCGCACCTCGCCGGCATAGCGGCGGCCAATAGTACCGTGCTCGTGCATCATGCGCTGGCGGTCGGACATGGGTACGGAATACCAGTTGGCCGATTCGCCGCGGCGCCGGTCCATGGGATAGAAGCAGATGTATTTGGCGGGCGGGATCTCAGGCCACAAACGCGATGCCATGGCGGCGCGCTGGCGCACCAGCACCGCTTCGATTTCGCGGTTCCATTCCGCGGAATGGGGTTCGATGCCGCGTTCGGCGAGGCTGGTGTACGTCTTGGAAGTGGATTCGTAGAGGCCGAGCTCAACCACGGAAAGATAGGAGTGCGTCTGCTCGAGGTAGTCGCTCAGCCGCAGCTTGGCAATGGCGCGTTCGGCCTCGTTCAGCTCTTCGAAGTTGCGCCGGAAATGTACGAGCAGAAGGTCGCCCTTATGCCCTAGCAAAGAAAAAACGGCGCTTTGCCGGCCCTCGGCGGGAAGCTCCATGGGAGCGAGCGCGGCCGATGCTTCTTCGAGAATCGCGCTGCGATCCGTGTCGGATAGCGCGCGCCATGGGCTCCAGCGGACGCGCATCATCTGATGCAGGACGCTGGCGCCATCGACGGTGAGCGGAACCGGTGGCAAGGCGACGGCGGAGGTGGCTTGAGGCGTCATCACAACTATTATTTCACTGCCTTTGCTGCTGCGCGCTACGCACCCATTGCGAAGAATAGGATTCGGAGGCGATTTCCTCAAGTTCTTTGGCTGCGGCCGCGCTCCATTCGGCTTGGCGGCGCTCTTTGAGGCGTTCCAGCAGGCGTAATCTACGGCGAGCTTCCAGCATGGCTTGGCGCTGTTCTTCTCGTGCGCGTTCGCAATGGGCGCGCCGTACGGCGATGCGCTCTTCCTCGGCGCGCAGGCGATGCCGGAAGGCGCCGAGCGCGGCGAGGTCCTGCCCGGCAACGGCCGCAGAGCCGCGGACTTGCTTCTCGGCGGCGGCGCGCGATGCCACTACGATGTCGCGTTCACGATCGATGGCGGCGAGACCGGCCGTGGCGCGCTCGAATTTGGCTTCTTCCAGATTGAGTTGCAACTGGCGCAGATCCAGGGCCTTTTGCAATGGAAAACGGAACGCGTTCATTGCGCTTTAACGGCCAGGGCCGCTGCGGGCATCTCCAGGCGCTTGCCCAGGGTTTCCAATTTCGCCAACGTTTCGGAAAGAGGGACGCTTACCAGATGATCCTGGCGCAGGAAATCGATCAACTCGGAACGAAGCTGGATGCTTTTGTCGAGCGCTGGATTTGTTCCTGAAACGTAGGCCCCCAACTGAATGAGGTCTTCGGCGTCACGATAGGCCGCCAGCGCGGCGCGCATCTTCTGCGCGGCCTGCTTCTGCGCCGGCTTCGCGATGGCCGAGGTAAGACGGCTGACGGAGTGGAGAATGTCGATGGCCGGGTAGTGGCCTTGCGCGGCCAGTTGGCGCGACAGGATAAAGTGGCCGTCGAGGATGCCGCGCACGGCATCGCAGATTGGCTCGTTGAAATCGTCGCCTTCGACCAGCACGGTGAAGAAGCCGGTGATGGAGCCGCGCTGAAAATTGCCGGCGCGTTCGAGCACCTTGGGCAGAAGATGGAAAACCGAGGGCGTGTAGCCTTTCTGGCTGGGCGGCTCGCCTGCGGCCAGGCCGATCTCGCGTTGCGCCATGGCGAGACGCGTGACGGAATCCATCACCAGAAGGACGTTGGCGCCCTGATCACGAAAATATTCAGCGACGGCCAGCGCAACAAAGCAAGCCCTTACGCGCAGAGGCGCCGGGCGTTCCGAAGTCGCGCAGACCACCACCGAACGTTTGCGTCCTTCGGGGCCGAGTTCGTTTTCCAAAAATCCGCGCACCTCGCGATTGCGTTCGCCGATCATGGCGATCACGGTTACGTCAGCCGAATTGTGGCGCGACATCGAGCCGAGGAGCGTGCTCTTGCCGACGCCGCTGCCGCCAAAGATGCCAATGCGCTGGCCCAGGCCGCATGGCAGCAGTCCATCAATGGCGCGGACGCCGGTGACCAGGGGCTTGGTGATATGTTCGCGATCCATCGGGCTGACCGGGGCGCCGTATAGGCTGTAGGCATCTTCGGCAACGATGGGCGGGCCGCCATCCATCGGCTTGCCGAAGCCATCGATGACGCGTCCCAGGAGTCCGCGGCCGACTTCCACGCGAGCGTCCTCGCTGCGTGCGGTGATCGCATCGCCCAATTGCAAGCCGTCGATCTCTTCGAGCGGCATGGAAAGCACGCGGCCGTTGCGGAAGCCGATTACCTGCGTGCGGATGCGCCGGCCGTTCGCCGCCGCAACTTCGCAGAAATCGCCAATGGCGGCGGCGGGTCCGCGCGATTCGACCAGCAATCCGGCGACTTCCGTGACCTGGCCGGTCCAACGGAGCGAAGGGATGCGATCGACCGCGGCGAAGTAGGGCGCGAGGGAAAGGGGCGAGGTCATGGCTGTTTACGAAGATGATCGGCGAGCCCGCGCTCGATTTCCTGAAGCTGCGATTCCACCGAGGCGTCGAGATTGCCCTGATTGGTTTCGAAGACCACGCCGCCGGGGGTGAGGCCGCCATCGGGGATAACTTCGATCTTGGAGTCTGTTTGTTTCAGCATGGCAGCGATGGCCGCGGCGTGCGAGGGATGGACGCGCACGCGGCACGCTTCCTGCGCCTGCAGCTTTTCCATGGCGACGAAGACGAGGCCGCGCATGGCGTCCGGATCGATAGCGATTTCGCGGCGCAGCACGCGCCTGGCGATGGCGAGGGACAGCTTGATAACGTCGCCTTCCGCCTGTTTGCGAAGGCGCGGGCGCATTTGCGCCAATTCAGCAATAGATTGCGCCAGTTTTTCCAATGCCGGCTGGGTTTCGGAGGTGGCGCGGGCTTTGGCGGCTGTCTCACCTTCGCGCAGGCCGGCCGCGTGGGCCTCGCGAACGCTCTGCTCGCACTGCTGTTGAAGCTGAGCCATGCGCGCAGCCGAGGCGTCCGGTGAACCGGCGCTCTGGGCTGAGCCCGCGGCCGCGGCGCCGGCGGGACGCCACTCGATCGGCGTCACCACGGCATCGCTGCCGGGCGCGAGAATGCGGGCAAAACGCGGGGCGCGCGCGGCTCCGGGCTGCACTTCGACGCGAGGCCTCCAGGCTTCAGACGACATACTGTTCGCCCACCGCCCCCTTCAGACTCAACACGCCTTCCGTTTCCAACTGCCGGACCACGGCGATGATTTGCTGCTGCGCGGCTTCGACTTCCTTGATCTTGATGGGACCCATGGCCTCCATGTCCTCGCGCAGCATCTCGGCGCCGCGCTGCGACATCGAAGAGAGAATCTGGTTGCGCAGTTGATCGCTGGCGCCCTTGAGCGCCACCGTGAGAATTTTCCGGTCGATCTTGGCGAGCACGTCCTTCAGGCCCATGGGGTCGATCAACAGCAGGTCTTCGAAGACGAACATCAGGTGCCGGATGGTCTCAGCGAGGTGGGTGTCCTGGGTTTCGATGTGGTCGAGGATGCCGCGGCTCGAGGTGGAATCCAAACGGTTCATCATCTCGGCAACGGCGCGCACGCCGCCGTACGATTCGCGGCTGAATTCGCCAAGAGCGCTCAGCTTCTGGGCGATCACGCCGACGATCTTCATGACGATCTCGGGTGAAATCTGATCGAGGCTGGCCATGCGCTGCGCCACGTCGGCGCGCATGCCGGGAGGCAACGACGTCAATAATCCGGCCGCCGCCACGGAATTCAGGTGCGAAAGCACCAGCGCGATGGTCTGCGGATGCTCGTTGTGGATGAATTTGGCCAGGAGTTGCGGGTCCGCCTTCTGGATGGCGTCGAACGATGCGGCATCGGAACCGAGCGCTTTGGTGAGCCGGTCAAGCAGGCGCTTGGCAACTTCGGGCGCGAAGGCGCGCGTGAGCAGCTTGCGGGCGTAATCGATGCCGCCGCGCGCTACATAATCGCCCGCCGTGGTGATCTGGTGAAATTCGTTGAGAACGCTTTCGGCCTGTTCGGCGGAAATGGAGGTGACGCGCGCCACTTCGTGGCTCACCTTTTGGATTTCATCCTCGCTCAGATGCCTGAGAACTTCCGAGCTGGTCTGTTCTCCCAACACGATGAGCAGCATGGCGGCTTTGCGCACGCCGGTCAGCTTCTCCACTTCGAGTTTGGCATTGAGGATCATGGAATCGCGTTTTCCAGCTTTGTTTTAGGCGTCCTCGGTCTCGTTAATCCAGGTCCGAAGCACCTGGGCGGATACATCGGATTCCTGCTTGATCTTGTCGCGCAGGTGTTTGGCGAGGACCTCCGCCGTCTTGGTGATGACCGGCGCGACCTGCAGCGACCGGAGGGCTTGGGCTTCGAACTGCGCCTGCGCGGCATCGCGCTCGGCGAGCTTCGATTCGAGCTGCTTTTCAAGCTGTCCGGCTCCGGAGCTTGCGCCGGCATCGCCTGCGGGCAGAGCTTTATCCGTGGATGCGGCGGCCTTCTTTTTGTTCTTTCGCAGCAACATGGCGGCGACGAAACCCAAGACGATGAGCGCCACAGCGGCGCCGCCACCAATCAGCAGCGTGTTGCGGTCGGGCGGCCAAGCGAAGGGACGGTTTGGCTTCGTGGTGGCAGTGGGCTTCGCGATCTCGGGCGGCTCACTGTTCAGGGTGTCTTCGAACGGCAAGGTTTCGACCACTAATTGGTCGCCACGCTCGGCGTTGAAGCCGGCGACGCCCGCTATGAGGTCATGAATCACCTTGAGCTTTTCCGGGGTCGGGGGCACAAGCACGCGTTTGAATCCGGTTTTCTCCTGCTGCCAGGAGAGATCGTTATCCACCAGGATCGCAAGCGACATTTTCTTGACCGAGCCGGCTGGAAGGCGCGTCTTTTTCACCGTGCGACTGGTCTGATAGGTGATGTTTTCGGTCATGCGCGTCACGCGGCGCGACTCGGCGGCGCTGGGCCGCGAGGTGGGGCGCGGCAGGATGGATGCGGTTCCGGGTACGCCGCTCGTGCCAGCCGTTCCAGCGGCATCCTCGGTGCGCTGCGAGCTGGCCATGACGCTGCGCGCAGGGTCGAAGACTTCTTCGCTCAACTCGCCGCCGGAGAAATCGCAATCCACGGAAACGCCGGCGCGGAATTTGTTGGCGCCGAGCAGCGGCTCGAGCGTGGCATTGATCTTGGCCAGGAGATCGGTTTCGACCTGACGGCGATAATCGAGCGAATCGCCGGAATTGGCATCGTCCGCCGTGGCCGGGGCCTTGGGCCGGCTCAACAGATTGCCATCCATATCGAGCACGGAGACGGCGCCAGGCGCCAGACCTTCCACCGCGCTTGCGACCAGGTTGCTGATGGCCGCTACATTACCCGGCGCAAGCTGCGCGTGCGGGCGTATTTTCACGAGGACGCTCGCCTTGGCCGGCTGCTGGGCATCCAGGAAGACAGAGTCTTTGGGAAAGGTGAGGTGTACCCGCGCCTGTTCTACTTCGGCGAGCGACATCACGGAGCGTTCGAGCTCACCTTCGAGCGCACGGCGGTAGTTAATGTGTTCGGTGAATTCCGTCGCGCCGAGGTTCGTCTTGTCGAAGAGCTCGAAACCGATGCGCCCGGTTTTCGGCAGACCGGCAGCGGCCATATTGAGCCGCAACTCGGCCAGACGGGCAGAGGGAACCAGAACCGAGCCACCGCCTTCCGGTAAACGGTATTCGATGCCGCTTTCGCGTAGCTTTTGAACGATCGCGGCGGCGTCCTCCGGGGCGACACCGGTGAACAGGGGCTTGAAGTCGGCCTCTTTCTGCGCGTGGACCAGCGCGTAGATGCCGCCGACGGCGGCGAGAGCCACAGCCGCGATCGTGATGCGTTGCGCCAGCGAGAGATTGGCCAGAAGCTTTTTCATTGCGCAGTACCGGCCGGTAGCCTGGCCTTGTCATCCATCGGCTGAATTGGGGGAAACGTGAGCCGCGGCAGGCTCACGATGGCTCAGAGCTGCATCTTCATGATTTCCTGATAGGCGCCGACCACTTTGTTGCGAACCTGCTGGAACATGTCGAAAGACAGTTGGGCGCGCTGCGCGGCGAGCACGGTGGTGTGCAGGTCTTCGCCTTCGCCGCCCAGGAAGCGCTCGATGGAGGCCGAGGCCTCATTGCCCGTGGACTCCACTTTCTGAATGGCGCTGCTCAGCACATCTTGAAATGCGTTGCCGGAGGCGCCAGCCGCGCCTGCAATGGGACGAATCGCGCCGGTAAGCGGGACGCCGGAGATGGGAGAGATGGGCAGAGACATGGCTGACTAGTGGAGAAGATCGATGGACTTCTGGATCATGTCTTTGACCGCGTTCATAGCGGCCACGTTGGCTTCGTAATTGCGCGATGCGCCCATGAGATCGACCATATCCTCGGCGGGGTTGATGTGCGGGAAGGCCACATAGCCGTTGGCATCGGCGTCGGGATGCCCGGGAAGATAACGTTGCTCGGGCGCGCTCAAATCGGTGACGACGTCCGCAACTTGCACGCCATTGGCGGATTGCAACTCGGAATCGAACACAGAGGAAAACGGCGAGACCACGGACGCGCTTTCAAATACGACGTCCTTACGCCGGTAGGGACCGCCCTCCGGGGTGCGCGTGGTCTCGGCGTTGGCAAGGTTCTCGGTGAGCGCTTCCGCCCGGGCGCGTTGCGCAGCCATGCCGGATGCGCCGATGGATAACGCGGAAAACAAACTCATGCGCTTTGTCCTTCTTTGATAGCCGACCGCACGGACTGAATCTGCCCGCGCATCAGGTTGGAAGCCACGCTGAAACGAAGGGCATTCTCGGAAAGCAGCCGCGCTTCGCGGTCGAGATTAACGTTATTGCCATCGTTCTTCACCGCGAGTCCCTTCACGGCGACAGCCTGTGGCGCCCGTTTATGGCGCTGGCGAATTCCGACTGAAAATCGATGTCCTGCGTTTGGTAGCCGGGCGTATCGGAATTGGCGATGTTGGAAGCCACCAATTTCTGGCGCGCGCTGAGCAGATCCATATAGCGCTCGATTTGTCCGGAGAGATGGTCTAACATGCCGCAGCCCTATAGGCACGCGGAAAGCCAGAGATAAAGCTTTTGGTTTCAATTTCGAGACAAGAGAAGCGGCGGCGATAGTTTGGCGGTGACCAAATTTTGGCGCCTCTGTATTTATGTTTTAAATTCTAATTTAATATAATTTATTTTTAAAAAATTAATATTAACCATTCCCTGAGGACGACGCCAGCTAATAACTGAGGTAAACGATAGTTGCCACCAATCAGCTAATAACAATAAGGCTAACTGATGCTATTGGATACGGCCTGATCACCGGAGGCAACTAACCAACGGCAGCCGTGTACTGGGACTATAAGCGGAACATCTTAGAAAACTTTCTAAATGCAGGTATTCCAATTTGAGAAAAACTTGATATTATTCTCAGGGGATATTTCCTTTCCGTAGGAAAAACCCAAATAAATATAGATACGCAATTATCTCGATCCCGAGTAAGTGGCATAGGTTCAGATAGCGGCATATCACGGTGGAAAAAGAATGAGTGTAGCTATCAGTTCATCCAGTTCATCCGAGCGGGCGATTTCACTCTCGGCGTGGGAAGCGCTTGCCAAGGGCCTGGAACGCGGCGATGAAGACGCGATGCAGGAGCTGTACGATGTATTCGCCAAGGGCGTCCGATTTACTTTGTTCCGGCAATTGGGTCCGGAAGATCTGGACGATAAGGTTCACGACGTGTTCGTGACCATCACTCAGTCCGTTCGCAACGGCGAATTGCGCGATCCGTCGCGGCTGATGGGTTATATCCAAACCATTGTGAGACGTCAGATCGCATCCTATATCGACCGGGCGGTGAGCGCGCGGCGGCACAGGGTGGATCTGGATTTCGAAGAAGACGCGTACGATACGCGCCCTGACCCCGAGACCGAAGCGATCCGGCGGGAAAACGAAGCGCTTGCGATGCGGGTGCTGCGCAGCCTGCCGAAGCGCGATCGCGAGGTTTTGGGGCGGTTCTATCTGAAACAGGAGACCCCGGTGCAGATTTGCCGCGCCCTCAGCCTGAGCGAGAATCAGTTCCGGCTGGTGAAATCGCGAGCCAAGGCGCGCTTCGGGGAGATGGGGAAACGGCGGCTGGCCGCCCGAAACCTGGCCAAGACCGCGTAAAGCGGCCCGGGACCGGCAATTTATCCCCTGCCTGCAAATTTAGGCGAGAATTTTTGCCTGCTGGGCGGACCATACGAATGGAAGCACGTTCTGTGGGATATCCGCCGACCGGAAACAGCATGGGCATTGAAGCCGATCGCCACCTCGCCGACGATTCGATCGAGAGCTACATCCTGGGCTCATTACGGAGAGAAGAGCTCGACGAAGCGGACCAGCATCTTTTGATTTGCGACGCCTGCCGCGAGCGCGTGGGACAATTAGATGGTTATGTCCGCGCTATGAAAGACGCTTCGCAGCGCTTGGCGGAGACCCCCAAGCGTCACTGGAATTTTCGGGTCCTGTTGCCGGCCTTTATTTTCTGCGCTTTACTGATTACGGCGGCGGCGGTGAAATACGGCTCCGGAAGGCGCGACCAGCCGGCAGAAATCGCGCTTTATTCGATGCGCGGCAACCAGGCCGAAGCGCGGGGGCCTTCGCGGCGCCCGCTCCTGCTTAAGCCGGATCTTCGCGGACTTCCCGCAGCACAATCCTACGCAATAGAGATGGTGAACGCGTCCGGTTCGGCTGTCTGGCGCGGGACGGTGTTCGCATCGGAGGGAACCGCGCTGGTTCCGCCGCAGCAGCGCGGCGTCTACGCGGCCAGAGTATCGCTGCCGGAAGGCGCGCTATTGCGCGAATATGCCCTGGAACTAAGGGGCAGCGACTAAAGTTTCCTGTTTTGGGCCGTCAATCGCGGCACCCGTCAGTCGCAACCCTGTTTCGCGCCTTTAGCCGCAATCTTGCGCTCGAGCGCGGCCATCAAACGATCCTGAACATCGACAGGGACAGGATACGGGTCCATGCCCTTATAGATCTTGATGGTCTTGCGCGTCGTATCGGCAATCACCCAGCAATTCGGACAGGCGGCAATGTGCTCTTCCAAGCGAGCGCGAATCTGTGCATCGAGCGACTCATCGAGGTAATCGCTCAGCTCGCGAAGAAAGTCCTTACAGGTAAGCAAAGGCGTCGTCTCCCTTGCGCTTGAATTGGCGCGTTAACTTTTCCCGCAGTTGCAAACGGGCTCGTAATAGCCGGCTCTTAACGGCGGGTACGCTCAGACCCAGCGCTTCCGCGGTTTCTTCCGTGGACAACTCTTCGATGTCGCGGAGGACGAAAACGGAGCGATAAGCATCATCGAGACTTTGCACGGCGGTATCCAGGATATCCCCTATCTCCGTGCGCGACAACCGCTGTTCCGGATCTTCATCCCAAGCGGCAATCTCACGGACGATTGTGTCCTCACCTGTATCGATGCTTTCATCGAGCGAGACGGAGCGATCATTTTTGCGGCGGCGCAACTTCATGAGCGCCTGATTAACGGCTATACGCACAACCCAGGTGTAGAACTTGGAATTGCCCTGAAACTGGTCGAGATGCTCGTAGGCTTTGAGGAACGTTTCCTGGAGCACATCTTCCGCATCTTCGCGGTTCTGAGTGATATGTTGCGCCAAACGAAAGATTTTGTTCTGGTACGCGCGAACCAATTGCCCGTAGGCCTCCGCATTGCCCTCGCGGGCCTGCGCGACCAGAGCGGATTCGTCGAGAACTGTCTGACTGGTGACGCTCATGGGGTAACCCCTATCATAGCGCCATTGCGCGCCCGCGCCGCCATCTGAGACACTGGCCTTTCATGCTCAAGGGCTTGCCGCTGATTTTGAGTTTGGTCTCCGCCGGTTTCGCGCAAGTAAATCCCGCCATCCCCGCGCGCGAGACGCTCTATTACAACGTCGAGTGGCGGCTGATTACGGCAGGCAAGGCCAAAGTGCAATGGCTGCGCGAGGGTTCGGGATGGCAGGCGAATGTGCATGTGGAATCGACGGGGCTGGTATCGAAATTGTTCCGTGTGGAAGACGATTACAGCGTCAATATGCGGAACAATCTTTGCGCGGAATCTTCACAGATGCTGTCGCGCGAAGGCAACCGGGAGCGGGAAACCAAGATCACCTTCGATTACGCGGCGCAAAAGGCGATCTACAATGAGCGCGATCGCCTCAAGAATACGACGCTGGCCTCCCAGGAAACCGAGATCCCCGCGTGCGTCCACGATATCGTGGGCGGCCTCTATTTCATGCGCACGCTAAACCTCGAACCGGGCCAAAGCGCGGTGGAAGCCATGAGCGACGGCAAGAAAAGCGTGAGCGCGAAGGTGGAGGCCCAGGCGCGTGAGGATATCAAGACGCCTCAGGGAACCTTCCACACCATACGCTACGAAGCTTATCTGTTCAACGGAGTTCTGTATAAGCGGCCGGCCCACCTGAATGTGTGGCTGACCGACGACGCACGCAAACTCCCGGTTCAGATTCGCGTGCGAATGTCGATCGCCGTGGGGACGATCACCTTAACCCTGGAGAAACACGAGTAGCCCAGCTCCTTACGGAGCGATTAAGCCGGCACGGATCGCGTAACGAACCATGCTGGCGGTCTCATGAATGCCCAGTTTTTCCAAGATCCGGCTACGGTGCGAATCGGCCGTTTTATAGCTGATTCCCAACCGGGCGGCGGCTTCCTTGGTCGAGCGGCCATCGGCGATCAGTACTAGCACCTGGCGTTCGCGCTCGGTAAGCGAGAAGACCATGCGCACAGAATCATCGTCCGGCGTAAAGTAGCCGCGGCGATTGCCGCTGACGTCCGAAGCCGATCCGATATAGCCTGCGAACTCCGCATTGTCGTTGAACAGCGGAGCGCCCGTGCTCTCGAGCCAAGCGTATTCCCCGTTGGCGGCCCGCATCCGGTACTGCATGCGGAAACGTTGACGGGCGCTAAACGACTTGAGGAAGGTTTCCAGGCATAGACTTTTGTCGTCCTGATGTAAGCCCTCTGTCCATCCGTTACCGGTTTCCTCTTCCAAGGTCCGACCGCGGAATTCCAGCCATGAGGGGTTAAAATAGGTGTGGAGCGCATCGGGTCCGGCCATCCAGATCATGGCCGGCGAAGCGTCGGCAATTGTGCGGAAACGCTGTTCGGCGACGCGTTTTGCTTGCCGGATTTGATCTTCCAGATCGGCGATTCTTTTCCCGAGGACGCTAAGGTCTTCAGTATGTTTTCCCGGGGCCATTTCGTATCCAAATGCAGCCATGTTACTCAAGATCATAGGACAGGTAGTACTAAGCGTAAAGTACTATTTTAGTTAACCGTCACCTTGACTTGGGGCGATATCACATGTAAGCCGTTGACAAAGCGCGATTTGTGGAACTTTTTGCTTGAGTGCTGGAAATAACATATGAGGAGATAGAACCGTTGGGACCTCCCACCGACGACGAACTTCTGGCCCGGCTGAGGCGGGGCGAGGAGGATGCATTTCTTACGTTATATCGCCGCCGTCAGGCGTCGATCTACCGCTTTGCCTTGCACGCCAGCGGATCGCCTTCCGTTGCGGAAGATATTGTGCAGGAAGTATTTATCACGCTTTTGCGGAGCGATTGCGGTTTCAATCCGGAGCGTGGAACGCTTTCCGGATATCTTTTTGGGATTGCCCGCAAGCAGGCATTGCGTCACATGGAACGGGGCCGGGTGGATGTGGCAATTGAAAGTGACTCGGAAGAAGCCCTGCTTCCGGAACTCTCGGTGGAGGATGACCCGTTGGCGGCTTTGACCCACCGGGAGAGCATTGAAGCTTTGCGGCGGGCGGTGGCGGCCCTGCCGCGCCGTTATCGCGAAGTGGTTGCGCTGTGCGATTTGGAAGAGATCGATTATGCGGATGCCGCAGCGGCGCTGGGATGCCCGATTGGAACGGTGCGGTCGCGGCTGCATCGCGCCAGAGCGCTATTGCTGGACAAGCTGAACAAGGACCGCCCTAAGCCAGGGTTAGGAGCCCTGAAGCCAGCGAGGTATGCATTATGACTTGCGAAGAATTTTGGAATAGAATGCCCGAACTGGCGTCCGCCGAGGATGCCACGGATCTTCATTTGACGGAATGTGCGGCCTGCAGCACGCGGCTGGCAGCGCAGCGCCGCCTGACAGGCGCTCTACAGGCTCTTTCGACCGAGCTGGAGCCCGTGGGCGCTCCGGCGCACGTGGAAGCCAGGCTGCTCCAGGCGTTCCGCGCGGTCCACCCTCCGAAGAGGGCGCGGCGGGCCTGGTGGCAGACGCCGGCGCTTCCCTGGGCGGCTGCCGGAATGGCTGCGGCAGCGCTGGCCTTCAGCGTGTGGCTCTCGCCCAAACAGCGGGTGCATCCGCCGATGACGCATCGCGCGGCGCCTTCGCCGGCGCCGGGCCGGGTGGAGTTGGCGTCGCTCACCACGGAAGAAACCGACGACGGGTTCATTCCGTTGCCGAATGCCCCGCAGAGCGATCCTAATGAGGAAGTGAACGTGGTCCGGATGGAGTTGCCGGGGTCGGCGATGCTCGCGATGGGCCTGGAAGTGAGCCCAGAGCAGGTTTCAGGCACGGTGGAAGCGGAAGTGATGCTGGGTTCGGATGGATTAGCGCGTGCGGTGCGCTTCATGGAGTGAAGATGCGTGGCGGTTTGATCTCAATTCTTTTGCCCTTAATCGCCGTGGCCGCACTGGCGCAAAATCCTCCGCCTCCGGGACGCGGACGCGGGCGGTTTGGGCCGGATGGCGGCCCTGGGGCTCGATTTCTGGGCGGAGAACCCGGGATGCCAGGCCGCGTGGTCAAGAACGCGCCATTCACGGGCGATCTGGAAACCGAAACCTCACAGACGCTGGGCGACGGGAACCACATCCGCCAATCCACCACGGCGCACCTGGTGCGCGACAGCGAGGGGCGGACGCGCCGCGAGCAATCCTTGAACGGGCTGGGACCGCTCGGAGCGGCGGTGGGCGATAGCCAGGCGATTTTCATCACCGATCCCGTGGCAGGCGTGAGCTACGCGCTTAATCCGTCGAGCCACACGGTTTCCAGAATGGATCAACCCTCATGGGGGCGCGGCGGCCGGAACGGCAAGCAGCCGCCTCCACCGAAGACGGGAGGTTGGGGACGCGGCGCGGCGCAGGCCGGAGATTTCAAGACAGAATCGCTGGGCAAGCAGACCATTGAAGGCGTGCAGGCGGAAGGAACGCGCGTAACGCAGACGATTCCAGCCGGCGCCATGGGCAACGAACTTCCCATTCAGATTGTCACGGAGCGATGGTATTCCGCAGATTTGCAAATGGATGTACTGACGCGGCGCAACGATCCACGGACGGGCGAAACGGTTACCAAACTGACCAACGTCAGCCGCACCGAGCCCAGCCATTCGCTGTTCGAACCGCCAGCCGACTACAAGACTGTGGATGCGCGCGGGCAGATGCCGCGCAAATAAGAGCCGCAGTCAGACGATTCGCCGTTTCACGATTCCCAGCAACGCGAGAGAGCCGAACATCAGGAGCCAGGAACTCGGCTCCGGCGCTGCCATTTCGAAACCAATAGCGGTGAGCGCGTCGATTTCCGCAGCGCTGAGCGCGGGATTTGCCCCGGGGGTCGCGAACGCATCCTGGACGCGCGGCGTGGCAGTAGAAGCCCAATCGCCAAAATCGCCACCGTTGCAAAGGTTGTTGAACGGAGCGATGTTCCCGGTGGAAGGGCCGTAGGACAAGAACGCGGAGGTCGCGTTGCCGCTCACGCAACTCGCGCTCAACGTGCGGTGCCCGCTACCGTCGTAGCGATAAAGGTCCTCAATCGAAGGAGCATTGAACGGCGTGTCGTTGGAGGCGTTTTCAATGCCACCGGTTCCGCAACCCGTGCCTGAACAGCTCACATTTTCGAGGGCTGAGCCGAGCCCCAGCACTTCATCCATTTCGTGCTCTGCCGTGGACAGAAGGCCATAATTGCTGCCGTTGTTGGCTTGGGGCGGATCGGTGATGGAAGTGTTCAAAGTGATGATGCCGTCTACCGCGCCAGCGCCGGTTCCGCCAGTACATGTTTTAGGATCGCTGGAACTTCCGGTGGACATCAGATAACAACCCGCAGGCTGATTCATTCCCAGCGCGCGAAGAGTGGCGGATTTCATCTCGATGCCGGTAGTGCCGGTGACTGGATTATCGATGCCGCCTCCGCCATTCGCCGCGAGCGCCGCGAAAGCCGCTGGATTCGCATCGGTCGCTATCAGCGCGGAGTAAACTGTCGAGTAGGCCTCGTCATACACGAAATAGGTGCTGCTGCCGAGACCGCTGCCTTCCTGAAAATAAATACTGATGGTGGCGTTGTTGGAGAAGAGGCTTTCATACGTCTGGGCGGCCGTATTGATGACGTTCTCGATAGCCAAGGCGTTTGCGTCGCTGGTGATCGAAGAATCGAAAACCGTATTAATGATCAACCCGGCATGCGCGGGGATCACGCTCAGGAACGCGGCAATCAGATTTTGGCGAACGCTCGACTCCTCACTCTTCCTCCGGCGCCAGACAGGGCTTGAGTTATCTAAGGTTATCTATAACACAACCGGCAATGACGCGCCCCAGAATTTCCGCCTGAAATCGGCGTGGGGATCGATGTTTTTTGAGGGACAGGAAAAGGGACAGGAAATCGGGGGGAACGCTACAATAGACCCAACGGGCCCTTAGCTCAGCGGTTAGAGCAGCGGACTCATAATCCGTCGGTCGTAGGTTCAAATCCTACAGGGCCCACCAATTCCTTCAATCACTTGCGGGCTATTGAATTTGGCCCAACGGCGCTGCTACAGGGACTTTCACAGGGACTACTTCCGAATTCTCGATCACCGGACGTAGCGTGATCGCCGCCAGCGCTTCACGCTTCGCCGCCATGCGAATGTGGCTGCAGCGTTCCAGCATCGCGCGTTTCCCCTGGTACACAAACTCGCAGACGTAGTATTTCGAGATCTCCCCTTTGCGCTTGGGGCGATATGCACCGCTATTAGGGCGCTTACGTTATTTGGTAATATCGCTAAACATCTCTGGCGTTCAATCCAGTTATCAGCTGATTGCTATTGAATATCGATCGCGACCGCGTTCGCCGTCTGGCTTGCCGCGGTGATTACCAAACTGACCAGTCCCGCTCCCGCAAGAGTTGGCGGCAGCGGCCCAATGTTGACTTGGTCGAGGCCATCAAACTGTCCCTGAGCTCCGAAGTAGACCACCGGCACGCTCACGCCGTTTATAGTCGCGGTCAGCGTCGTAGCATGACGAAGCCCAGTTCCGTACATCACCAGGTACACCTGCATTTCAGGAGCATTTACGTTGACCGGATTGGGCTGAAAGGCGTTACCCGCCCCGCTCGGTACGACCGAGTTTGCCACCGTCTGCAAGCCTGCGGCGTTCACGTAAATGATCTGACCCGCATACGCACCCTGCCCGCTCATGTTCGCGGTGAAGAGTCCTGGCGCTGCCGCGGCTATCTCGATCATAGTGTTCAACGTGGCGCCTCCCGGGAGAGTGACAGCCACGGCCGCCTGACCCGCTGCAGTGCCGCTCGGAACCAAGAAATTGATCTGTTCGGCGGAAGCGAACACGCCGTAGAGTTCCGCCTGGCGGCTTGTGCCCGTGCCATCCAGAATGGAGACTGTCACGCCACCGAGCGATGTCGTCGTCGACGGCACCGCGGCCGGACTGTCGCCCTTGAGCCCCGTAACTCCGTAGAAACTGGCGATCTCGTCGGGGGCGAAACTCGCGGAATAATTCGTCGCTGCATTCACTGCCGCCGGGAGCGGCGCTGAGGTGCTGCCCTTGAAGTTACCATCTCCCGAATACAGCGCCGCGATGGGCCGCGCCAGCACGGTGGGCGCCGCGCTAGCTCCGAGGATGGCGGAGGCTTTCCCGCCGGAAAGGGTGGCGCGGGCGACGGTCGCGTTGGTGGATGTATCCACGAATTGTACGCTGCCTGTAGGCGCACCGCCGCCCGGCGCCACTGGGGCTACGGCGCCCGTCAGAGCCAGTTGGCCGGATGCCACAGCGAGTGAAACCGTGGTGTTCGTGGAAGCCTGCGACACTGTCACATCGATCGAATGGCTGGCCGAACTCCAAGTGCCGTCGCCGCTGTATTGCGCCGAGATGGTCTCTGTCCCCACGGCCAGATTGCTCAAGCTAACCGACGCAACCCCGGATGCCAGCGCGGCGCCGCCCAGCGGCGTGGAGGGCGCAAACAACCCCGTGCTGGGCAAAGAGAACGTCACCCGGCCCGTCGGTGCTGAGAATCCAGGCGGGGCAGTTGCAGGTTACAGTTGCCGTCAGTGTCATACTCTGCCCGTATACCGGCGTTGCCGGGGAAGCTGTTACGGTCAGCTTGACCGACGTTTGCACGGTTTGTTGCAAGGTACCCGCGGAGGCTGGATATAC
Source organism: Bryobacterales bacterium (assembly GCA_963743705.1). Taxonomy (GTDB): domain Bacteria; phylum Acidobacteriota; class Terriglobia; order Bryobacterales; family Bryobacteraceae; genus PALSA-243. The sequence goes on from CAVUQS010000014.1 coordinate 327,291, forward strand.
TCCGTCGCCACTGTATTGCGCAATGATGTTGTGCAAGCCGCCCCCCAAACCGCTTGTCGTGAGTACGGCGGTTACACCGTCCAAACTGACGCTGCCCAGCAGTACCGAGCCATCGAAAAATTTCACGCTTCCAGTAGGAGCGGCGCTAGAATTGGCTGTATTGATTCCGGCCGTGAAGGTAACCGCCTGCCCCAACGTCGAGGGATTCGCCGTGCTGATCAACAATACCGATGACGAGGGAGGCGGCGGGGTAGGACAAATTCCAAAAACTGGAAGCGGGAGCGGTGTGCAAGGGCTTTGAGCTTTAGCCAGACCGACGTAAACCCACAGCAAGATGAGCTTCTTCATATTAGAGGGCTCTGAGAGAATTCAAACTCTTTCTGGCAGTCCAAGATCCGTGACATTAGCGCAGCATAGCATCGCTATGCCCGCGGCTGAAAGCAAGCGGTCGATATACGTTAGCGTTGAATCGGAAGCGGCACGGCGCAGTGGGCGTCAAAAGCGGATCCACGAATCGATGGGCCGCTTACAAGAATAGAGGACGCCGACGGGCGACTCAGGGTCACCCAATTTGACGAAAGCGACCTCAGCATTGCCGTTACTGAGGCAATTGAAGTCCGATGAACCGATCTCCAAATCTAGTTCTCGTTGAAGGAACAAGAGCAGCGGACTCATAATCCGTCGGTCGTAGGTTCAAATCCTACAGGGCCCACCAACAGATTATTAGCATTCTAACTATTTATCATAGGCAAAAGAATTGGGCGCCGAGATGAAGAAGTTGGGCGCCCGGTCCTGATGCTACGAATTTGCGTTTGCCGTCACCAGCTGGGAATTGGTCTGGCTCCAGATCCCCGAAATGCTGCCGCCGGCTCCGATGAAGAGGGCCGCTGACGCTAACGCGACGAAGGCCATCAACAGCGTATATTCGATCAAGTCTTGTCCCTGTTCGTCCTTAACAAAGGCTTTGAGCACGTTCATAATGGGTGTCCTCGCAACCCTTAACCTACGTGGGTGGTAGCAGTAGCTGCAAGTCCCCAAAAGTTAATAGGGGGATAATTTTTAACCTGATAAGGATAATTAAAGGATATAGCGGCTGAGATCCTGATCTTTTACTATATCCGCCAGCTGTTTACGCACGTAATTCGCATCCACGCGAACGTTCTTTTTCTTCATATCCGGCCCTTCGAAAGATACTTCTTCGAGGAGCTTTTCCATGATGGTGTGCAGGCGGCGCGCCCCGATGTTCTCAGAGCTCTCGTTGACCTGCGCGGCGAAACGCGCGACCTCTTCCAATGCGTCGTCGGTGAGAGTCAGCTTAATGCCTTCGGTTTCGAGCAGCGCCACATACTGCTTGGCGAGGGCATTCTTGGGCTCTTTCAGGATGCGGATAAAGTCTTGGACGGAAAGAGACTTCAGCTCCACGCGAATGGGGAAACGGCCTTGCAGTTCGGGAATCAGATCGCTGGGCTTGGAAACATGAAATGCGCCGGCGGCAATAAAAAGAATGTGGTCGGTGCGGACAAAGCCATAGCGGGTGTTTACCGTAGTACCTTCGACGATGGGCAAGATATCGCGTTGCACGCCCTCGCGGCTCACATCCGGACCATGACCGGACTCGCGGCCGGCAATCTTATCGATCTCATCCAGGAAGATGATGCCGCCCGATTCCACGCGCTCCAGCGCGACGCGCGTGACCTGATCCATGTCGATCAGTTTCTGCTCTTCTTCCTGCACCAGATAGTCGATGGCTTCGGCGACGCGCATCTTACGCTTGCGCGTTTTCTGGCCGAAGAGATTGGGGAGCATATCTTTAAGATTGATGCCCATCTCTTCGATGCCGGCGTTGGTGCTGATCTCGAACGTGGGCGCGCGGTCCTTGACTTCGATTTCGACCAGGCGCTCATCGAGTTTTCCTTCGCGGAGGCGTTCGCGGAGTTTTTCGCGCGTGCGGTCCACGCTTTCGCTCGGTTCGGGCTGCGGAGGCATGAGCAGATCGAGCAGGCGCTCTTCAGCCACGCTCTCGGCGCGATCGGCGACTTCGTCAAGCCGTTCTTCGCGGACCATATCGATAGCGATATCGACGAGATCGCGAATCATCGATTCAACATCGCGGCCGACATAACCGACTTCGGTGAACTTGCTGGCCTCCACCTTCATGAAAGGCGAATTGGAAAGGCGTGCGAGACGGCGGGCTAACTCGGTCTTACCGACGCCGGTGGGCCCGATCATGAGGATGTTCTTGGGCATTACCTCGTCGGCCATCTCGGGCGGAAGCTTTTGGCGGCGGGTGCGATTACGGAGGGCGATGGCGACGGCGCGCTTGGCGTCGGCCTGCCCGATGACGTGCTTATCGAGCTCGCGCACAATTTCGCGCGGCGTCAACTCATCGAGCAATGGCTCTTCATCCACCGACTGGCTGGGCAGATAGATGACCATGGCTATGCCAGCTCCTCAAAAATCACGTTCTCGTTGGTGTAGATGCAAATCTTACCGGCTATGCCCATGGCTTCTTCGGCGATGCGCTTCGCCGAGAGCTTGGTGTTGCGCATGAGAGCCAGCGCGGCAGCCGTTGCGAAAGGGCCGCCGGAGCCGATGGCGGCGATATCCTCATCGGGCTCGATGACATCGCCATTGCCGCTCACGAGATAGATGGATTTCGTGTCAGCAACGAGCAGCAGCGCTTCGAGATGGCGGAGGACGCGGTCCGTGCGCCATTCCTTGGCGAGTTCTACCACCGCACGGGGCAGATTGCCGTTGAACTGCTCCAGCTTCGATTCGAAGCGGGAGAAAAGGGCGAAGGCATCCGCCGTGGATCCCGCGAAGCCCGCGAGTATCTTATCGTTATACAAACGCCGCAGTTTGCGGGCGGTACCTTTGAGTACTTCGTGGCCCAGAGTTACCTGGCCATCGCCGGCCATGACGACCTTACCGTCACGGCGCACGCAAAGCACAGTCGTCGACCGGATCTTGGTTTCCATTGGTTGGCTAGTTTTATGTAAGCCTATTCTAGCCTATGGAATGCGCGGAAGACGCATCAAACGTGATTAGCGCAACAGCGCATTGGCGCTATGACCGCAAACCAGCAGCCAGTTCTTCCGTGGCGACGGCCCCGTTTTCGGTCATCACTTTCGCCGCGCGCTTCTCGCCCTGCTCGTCGGCTCCGTGAACAGCAAGCAATGCGCCTCCCTGCGCGACGCCCTTGGAGTAGAATTCCGCCTCTTCGTGGGAGATGCCATGTTCCCGCAGCAGGCCGAACAAGCCGCCAGCGCCGGCGCCCACCGCCATTCCGGCGATCGCGCCTGCGATTGGACCACCGGCGACGAGGCCGCCAATTCCAGGAATGAGCACGGCGACCATGCCCACGGCGAGGCCGATGGCGCTACCGACAAACGTATCCTGTCCCAGTTCCGATTCGGCGCCTGTTTCCTTGAGCGGACCAATCGCCGGCGCGTCATGCGCATGTACGCCACCCGCGACAAAGCTGATTTGATCCGGCGTGAATCCATTGGATATCAGAGCGGATTGCGCCGTTTCCGCCTGCTCCCGAGTGCTGAAGAATCCGGCAATAGTCTTAGCCATACCCTGAAAGCTGCATGCACATGGCCAATGGACTTCGAAGCACGAACCGGCTAACGGAGGGCGGACCGCACCTGCTTCAGGGCGTCGCGGGTGATGCCGATCTGCGCCGAATCGGCCGGGTTATACAGCTCCTCGGCAGCCAGCGCTTTCCGCAGAAGATCGTCGGCCTCAGCGTACTTCTTCTGATGAAGACGCAGGATGCCAAAATTGTTGCGCGCGATGGCCAAACTGAAGCCGCATCCAGGGCAATCGCTGAGCAGAGCGATGGAGTGCTTCATGTCGGATTCGGCCTGAACGAACTTGCCATCGTCCATCAACGCCAAGCCTTCCTGGCTGAGCAACGACGCGTATCGGGGATCGGTAGTGGCTTGCGCGTGCTCGTAGATGGAGCGCGCTTTGCGCAACAACGGCAGCGCGCGCTCCGGCCGCATGGCAGCGCGGTGGATCTGGCCGACGTTCTGATACATCATGGCGGTCTCTACGCCTTCCTCGCGATCCACTTTCAGCGTGACGTCCAGAGCCTCTTCGGCAAACGGCAGCGCCTCTTCCGGCTTACCCTGCCGTAGACGCAACGCGGAGAGACCGGCTAAGGCATGCGACAACTGAACATCCTGCGGCGAAGCTTCGCGCGCGTAGACGACAGCTTCCTGCAGCAGGGTCTCGGCTCCCTCTTCGTCGCCTAACATCATCTGTACATTGCCAAGCGCATTCAGCGCGGCGATGCTACGCATATGCTTGGGCCCCAATTGGCGGCGGCTCAGAACGAGGGCTTCCTCAAACACCGGAGCGCTCTCGCGCCACTTACCCTGCCCGACCAACGATTCGCCAAGGTTGTACAGCACGATGGATAGATGAGCTTCATACTGCTCACCGAGGGCGCGGTAAAGCTCCGCGGAACGGCGGTAATCTTTTTCAGCGGCCACATACTCGCGCTGCGCGGCCAAGACGAGGCCGCTTTGATTCAAGTCGAGAGCTTGCGTTTGCGGCGCGCCCGAAACAACAGCGGCGGTCAATACGAATACCGACGCTAACTGAAATGCAATCCCCTGCATTTCGCACTCACCTCTCACCCGAATAGACGAGTGATCCGCGAGTTGGTCCCTCAGCTGTTGGTTAATTCTCGCGCAAGCAAGTGCTACGCTTGGGTGCATGGCGCGGTACCAAATCGATTACGGGCATACGACGCGGTCTCCCCGCATTCCATGGGTGTGGATTGCCGCTGCGATTGTGCTGCTGCTCGCGGCGCGTTCACTGGCTTCTTACGCAATCGAAGTGGAATGGTGGAAGGAACTCGGCCAATTGGATACGTGGCTGAGTATGTTGACATACAACATTGCGCCACTGGCGGCCGCCACAATGGTGGCCTTTGCCGTATTGTGGATCGCCCACGCGCGAGCGCTCAAATTCGCGCGGACATCGCTGCGCGATCATCGCCTGTATGCGAAACTCTCTCCGCTGGTTCTGTTGTTGCTCAGCTATTTGATCGCCGCGGCATCCATCGATAACTGGACGGTGGTGCGCTTCGCTGGCTCGCGCGGACTGGCTGCAGCCGCCGCGGGAACGCGCGATGCGGTATTTCAAAAGCCGCTCTCTTTTTACCTCTTCGACCTGCCGTTCTACGAACTGCTGCGCGGTTATGTACTCGGGCTGCTGATCGCGGCGATCCTTATTTACTGGATCGTGGCGCGCGCGTGGCAATTGCGCGATCGCATGGCTGAGTTACGCGGGGTACATGAATTAGACGTTTCGTTTCTGCGTTTGGAAGGCGGCTTGGAATCGCGCTTTCTACGCGGCGCGGGCGTGATTCTGTTGCTGGCGATGGCGTGGAAGTTCTATCTGGCGCGCTACCAGATGGTCTACAACGAGCACGGCGCGTTTCTCGTAGGCGTCGACTGGGTGGACCAGAACGTCGGCATTCCATTGCAATGGCTGCTGATCTTCGCGTGTCTGGCGGCGGCGGTGCTGGTATGGATGGGGCGGTTTCTGTGGGCTGCATTCCTGGGCGTGGCGTTGATCGCCGACTTCGTGGTACCCGGCATTGTATCGACGCTCTATGTCAAGCCGAATGAGATTTCGCTGGAGCGTCCTTATATTCAGACGCACATTCACGCGACGCGCTCCGCGTACGATATTGAACAAAGCGTAAGAGAAATAGAGTTCAAAGCGCAGCCGGACGCACCGATCAATATCGAACAAAACCGTTCGACTTTGGACAATGTCCGGCTGTGGGACGTGCAGGCATTTCACGACACGGTCACGCAAATTCAAGCGCTGAGGCCTTACTACACGTTCCACGATATCGACGTCGATCGTTACACGATCGACAATGAATACCGTCAGGTTTTCATTGCGCCCCGGGAACTGGATATCAGCTTGCTTCCGGCCGCGCGCGCGAGCTGGATCAATCCGGCCTTCATCTATACGCACGGTTACGGAATGGTGCTGGCCGAAGTCAGCAAGATTACGCCGGACGGTTTGCCGTTGTTGCTGATCGACGACGCGCCGCCGGTAGTGAAGACCAAGAGCCTGACCCTGACGAGACCGGAAATTTATTTCGGCGAAGCCACGCACGAACCGGTCTTCGTAAATACCGCGCAGGCGGAGTTCAACTATCCTTCGGGCGACGACAACGTCCGTTCGAAGTACGAGGGCAAGGGCGGATTCCCCATCTCGTCGTTTGCAATGCGCGTGGCCGCCGCCGTTCACGAGGCTGAGCCGAATATTCTGCTCACGGACTACTTCACGGCGCAAAGCCGCATGATGATTCACCGCCGCGTGCGCGAACGATTGCAAGAGTTAGCGGGATTTCTAGATTGGGACCCCGATCCCTATATGGTGATCACGAAATCGGGGCGCCTGGTGTGGATGGTAGATGGCTACACCACGTCGGACGCGCACCCGAATTCGCGCGCGGTGGATCTGGGCGATGGGCGCGTGAACTATATCCGCAACGCGGTCAAAGCGACGGTGGACGCGTATGACGGCGAAACCCACCTTTATGTATTTGCTCCCGACGATCCGTTGATTGGGGCTTACCGGAGGCTTTTCCCATCCTTATTCAAATCGGAATCAGAAATGCCCGCGGATCTGCGAGCGCACGCGCGCTACCCGGAAACGCTGTTCCGCGTACAGGCTGAGATTTACAGGACGTATCACATGCTGGACCCACAGAGCTTCTATAACAAGGAGGATCTTTGGGATCTGGCGCGGCACGCGTCGGCTCAGAACGGCGGGTCGGAATCGGTGGATCCGACATATGTCGTCGCGTCCCTGCCGGGCGAGAGCAAGGCCGAGTTTCTGCTAATGACGCCGTTCACGCCGCGCGGCAAGGACAACCTGATCGGGCTGATGGCGGCGCGCTGCGATGGCGGGCATCTGGGAGAAATCGTGGTGCTGATGCTTTCCAAACAGGAGTTGATCTTCGGGCCAATGCAGATCTCGGCGCGCATCAATCAGGATCAAACCATCTCGAAGGACCTCACGCTGTGGAACCAGCAAGGCTCGCAGGTGTTGCGCGCCCAGACTTTGGTGCTGCCGGTGGGAAATACGTTCCTGTATGTGGACCCGATCTACATTCAGGCGACTCAGGCGCGCATGCCGCAGCTTAAGAAGGTAGTGCTGGCGATGGGCAACCGGCTGATCTACGCCGACACCTACGACGAAGCGCTGGCCCAGCTCGGGGCAACGTCTCCGCGGCCGGCGCCGTCGCCCGGCGGGCCTTCCACTGCGACCACGCCGACGCAAAGCAACGCTCCGACTGGTTCCGGCGCGGATGCCCGCTTGCAGCGCATCGCCGATCACTTGCGGCGATATCGCGAACTGGCGGCGCAAGGCCGGTGGTCAGAGGCGGGCAAGGAGCTGGAAGCAGTCGAGGCCGAGGTCAAACGCTAGGCTCAAACGCGAGCCGGGCAGCCTTCCGCGCGCCAACTAGCGGCTGCAAGCGATGTATCCTAGTTGGCTTATGAGGATAGCCGCGCTGCTTCTCGCCCTTGCGCTCCCCGCGGGCGCTCAATCCAAATTTGAAATGTGGCCAGGGGCCACGTACGACCCCGCCGTGCCGACGCCCAAGAAAGTGATTGGTTACGATTTCGGCGACCGCGTTTCGAGCCACGGCAACATCGTGAAGTACATGAACGCGCTGGCGGCCTCGGAACCCAACCGCATGAAGGTCTTCGAATACGCGAAGACGTGGGAGGGGCGCGAACTGATCTACGCGGTGATTGGGTCGGAAGCGAATATCAAGCGGCTGCCGGAAATTCGCGCGGCCATGGCAAGACTGCACGATCCACGAAAGACGCCAGCGGCGGAAGCGCAAAAGCTCATCGCCAACATGCCGGCGATCTTGTGGCTGGCGTATTCGGTTCACGGCAACGAAATTTCCGGCGCGGATTCGGCGCTGGTGACGGCTTACCACCTGCTGGCGTCGCGCAACGATAGAGCTGTCGCGGACACGCTGGCGAATACGCTGACGATCATCGTGCCGGAGCAGAATCCGGACGGACGCAACCGCTTCATTCACGATTTCGAGGTCTCTGAAGGGTTGGAGCCGGACGCAAATCCGCTGGCCGCGGAGCACAGCGAATCTTGGCCGGGCGGCCGGACCAATCATTATTATTTCGATTTGAACCGCGACTGGCTGGGCATCACCCAGCCGGAGACGGTTGGGCACGTGAAAGCGCTGCAGGACTGGTATCCGCAGGTGTTCATCGATCTGCACGAGATGGGCACGGACGCGACTTACTATTTCACTCCGGAATCGGACCCGTATAACCCCTACCTGACCAAGGAGCAGCACGACGATCTCTATTGGTTCGGCAAGAACAACGCGAAGTACTTCGACCAATTCGGGTTCCGCTACTTTACGCGCGAAAACTACGACGCGTTCTATCCGGGCTACGGCGCGAGCTGGCCGTTTTACTTCGGCGGCATAGCGATGACGTATGAGAACGGCTCGACGCGCGGGCTGATCGTGCGTAAGACAGATGACACCACGGTGACGTATCGCGAGACGGTGCGGCGGCATTTCGTGACGTCGATTTCGAGCTGCGAAGTGGTGGCGAAGAACCGTGAAAAACTGCTCGATATGTTCTACCGCTATCAGACTTCGGCGCTGGACGACGCGGCGAAGGACGATTTGAAAGCGTATATTCTTCCGCGCACGGGCAATACCTCCGCGGTGGACAAGATGGCGCAGTTGCTGGCGCTGCAGGGCGTGGAAGTGAACCGCTCGGCGGCGTCGTTCAACGTTTCGGGCAAGGAATACCCGGCGGGCTCATATGCGATTTCGCTGGCGCAGCCGGAACGGCGCTTGATCCGCGACGTGCTCGATCCGCAGGTCTCGATGGATGACAAGTTTCTCAAAGGCGAGGAGCAGCGCCGCAAGGAACGCCAGCGGAGCGAGATTTACGACGTGACGGCGTGGTCGCTGCCGCTGCAATTCAACGTGGACGTGGCGGCGGCGAACGCCAAAGCCACGGGGAATTTCACGCCGGTGAAACTGGGCGACACGCCGGGTGGAAAAGTGTCGGGAAAGGCGGCGGTGGCGTATCTGGTTCCGTGGGGAACCACGGCGGCGGCGAAGCTGCTCACGTCGGCTCTTCACGAAAATCTGCGCGTGCTCAGTTCGGACAAGAAATTTACGCAAAGCGGCCGCGTGTTTCCCGCGGGCACGCTAATCCTGATGGTGAAAGAGAATCCGGCGAATCTGTATGAGACGCTGCGCGGGCTCGCGGAAAACTCGGGCGCGGACGTGGTGGCAACGGACTCGAGCTGGATGGACGACGGCCCCGACTTCGGGAGTTCGCGGGTGGCGTATTTGCGCAAACCGTCGATTCTGATGGCGTGGGATCGGCCGACGAACGCCGGTTCGGCAGGTCAGGCGCGTTGGGTGCTGGAACGGCAGTTCGGATATCCGGTGACGGTGATTCGCACGCAACAGATCGGCGGCGCCGATCTCAGCAAGTTTCAGGTGGTGATTCTGCCGGAAGGCAATGGGTATGCGGATTCGCTGGGCACCAACGGCACGCGGCGCCTGCATGAGTGGGTTCAGGCGGGTGGCACGCTGATCGGCATGGGAAGCGCGATTTCCTATATGGCCGGCAATGGCATGATGGCGGTGCAGCAGGAGAATGCATTGTCTTCGGCCGCGGGTGCGCCGGCGGGTGGCGGCGGTCGCGGGGGACGCGGCGGCGCGGCGGCGGCCACAGCGGCGCCTGCAGGAGGCGCGGAAGCCGCAGGCGGCGGGCGCGGGGCGGCGGGCGCCGCTGGTGGTGGAAATATCGAGCGCGTGGCGGGCCGGACATTTGCTTCCGAAGCCGATCTGGAAAAGGCAACGCAGCCGGATACGCAGGCGCCTTGGCCGGCGCACGGATTCCTCGCGAAGGCGAAGACCGATCCCGAGCAGTGGATCAATGAAGGCCTGCCGGAGTATGTCTACGCGCTGGTGAGCGGCTCGGCCATCTACACGCCGATTAAGGTGGATCGTGGGGCGAACGCTGTTGTGTTTGCGGGCGCGGATTCGGTGATGGCCAGCGGCTATTCGTGGGAAGAGTTCCGCAAGCAGCTCGCGTACAAGCCGTTCGTGATTGTGCAGCGCGACGGCCGCGGCAACGAGATCGGCTTCACGGCCGATCCGAACTACCGCGGTTATATGGATGGCTTGAACCTGTTGTTCATCAACGCTGTGTTTCGCGGACCGGGCCATGCCGGCGGCGGTGCTGGCGGAGGCGGAGAGCAATAAAGCTTACGCTAAGATAAAAACATAATCCTTTGATCGAAACCGTTCCAGACATCCTGGCTCGAATTGTCGCTACCAAACGCGAAGAGGTGTCGGCGCGCGCGGGTGCGCGCGACGACTGGGGGGCGGCGGCGCAAGCGAAGACTGCGGATCGGCGCGATTTTCGTGCGTCGTTAAAGGCACACACGCCAGCGATCATCGCCGAAGTCAAGAAAGCTTCGCCGAGCCGCGGCGTGCTGGCTGAGAGTTTCGACCCGGCGCGCATCGCAACGGTATATGAGGCGGGCGGCGCGGCGGCGGTTTCGGTATTGACGGACGCCTCGTATTTTCAGGGAAGCCTGCGCGATCTGGAGAATGCGCGCGCGGCCGTGCAGCTGCCGGTGCTGCGCAAGGATTTCACGATTGATCCTTCGCAGATTGTAGAAGCGGCGGCGCATGGGGCCGACGCGATTCTGCTGATCGCGGCGATTTTGAGCGAGCGCGAAATCTGCGATTTTCGCGAAGTCGCGCAGCGATATCGAATGGCCGCGCTGGTGGAAGTTCATAACCGCGCGGAGCTCGATATTGCGATCGGCGCAGGCGCGGATTTGATCGGCGTGAATAATCGCGATCTCACGACGTTTCAAGTGACGCTCGAGACATCGCTGCGGCTGGCCGAATTCATGCCGAAGGACGCGCTGCTGGTGAGCGAGAGCGGAATCCATAATGCCGGCCACATCGCCACGCTGCGCGCGGCAGGATATAGCGCGTTCCTGGTGGGCGAGCATTTGATGAAATCGGGCGACCCGGAAGGCGCGCTGCGAATTTTGGCGGCCGCATGATAGTGAAGGTTTGCGGCATCACGAATGCGGAAGACGCGGCGGCGGCGATTGGCGCTGGCGCGACGGCCATCGGCTTCAATTTTTATCCGAAGAGTCCGCGGTATATCGCGCCCGAAGACGCCGCGAGGATTCCGACCAACGGGGTGCGGCGTGTGGGCGTGTTCGTGAACGAAGCGCCGGCGCGCATTGCGGAGATCGCGCAGATCGCGGAGCTCGATACCGCGCAACTTCACGGCGAAGAAGAGGCCGATGGATATCCGGCGGGCGTCGCGGTTTGGAAGGGCGTGCGCGTCGCGGCCGGATTCGACTTCGCCCCATACTCAAAGACGGCTGCGGAAGCGCTGTTGCTCGACGGTCCGGCGGGCGGCCTTTACGGCGGCGCGGGCCATACTTTCGATTGGAACGTGGCGCGCGCGGCAGCGATCCGCATTGTGCTCGCTGGCGGGCTTGATGCGTCGAATGTAGCCGAGGCGATCGCGGTTGCGCGTCCGTGGGGCGTGGATGCGTGTTCGCGCATCGAAAGCACGCCAGGAAAGAAAGATCACCAGAAAATGCTTGCGTTCATTCAAGCCGCGCGAAAGGCGCTCGAATCATGACACCGCAACCCGATGCCAGCGGACATTTCGGACCGTACGGCGGACGCTTCGTACCGGAAGTGCTGATGGCGCCGGTGGAAGAACTAGAAAAGGCGTATCTTGAAGCGCGCGATGACGCCGATTTCCAGGCTGAATTAGCCAGCCTGCTGCGCAACTACGCCGGCCGCCCTACGCCGCTTTACTTTGCCAAGCGGCTGAGCGACTCGATTGGCGGCGCGCGCATCTGGCTGAAGCGTGAAGACCTGCTGCACACCGGCGCGCACAAAATCAACAACGCGTTGGGACAGGCGTTGCTGGCGCGGCGCATGGGTAAGCGGCGCATCATCGCGGAAACAGGCGCAGGGCAGCACGGCGTGGCCACCGCCACAGTGTGCGCGCTGCTCGGGCTCGATTGCGTCGTCTATATGGGCGAAGAGGACATGCGGCGCCAGCGCCTCAATGTCTTCCGCATGCGATTGCTTGGCGCGAAGGTGCAAGGCGTGGCGACGGGAAGCCGCACGTTGAAAGACGCCATCAGCGAGGCCATGCGCGACTGGGTTACGAACGTCGCCGATACGTATTATCTGCTGGGTTCGGCGCTGGGCGCGCATCCTTATCCGATGATGGTGCGCGACTTCCACAAATGCATCGGCGAAGAAGCGCGGCAGCAGATATTGGAAAGCGAAGGCCGCTTGCCCGATACGATTTTCGCGTGCGTCGGTGGCGGATCGAACGCCATCGGCATTTTCCATGCGTTTCTGCCGGACGCCAATGTAGGGCTGGTAGGAATTGAAGCCGGCGGGCGCAGCGAGAAGATCGGCGACCATGCCGCGCGTTTCCGCGGCGGGGCGCCGGGAGTGCTGCAAGGGTCGCACAGCTACTTGCTGCAGGACGACGACGGACAGGTTTCGCTCACGCATTCGGTTTCGGCGGGGCTCGATTATCCGATGATTGGCCCCGAGCACGCGTGGCTGCACGACCGAAATCGGGCGGAGTACGTGGCCGCATCGGACAGCGAAGCACTAGCTGCCGCGCTGAGGCTCTCGCGCACCGAGGGCATCATTCCGGCGCTCGAATCTTCGCACGCGCTGGCGGAAGCGTTCCAGCGCGCGCCCGGAGCCAAGGGACAGATCTTCATCGTCAATGTCTCTGGCCGCGGCGACAAAGACATCGATATTTACCGCGAAAACTTTCCGGAATTAGACCTCGCATGACGCGAATCGGCAAGCTGTTCGACAGCCTGAAGCAAGAAGGCCGTAAGGGTTTCATCGCCTATATCACGGCGGGCGATCCAACCCCCGCGCGTACGCCGGAACTGGTGGAGGCGCTGGTGCGCGGCGGGGCCGATCTGATCGAACTGGGCGTGCCGTTCTCGGATCCGATCGCCGATGGCCCGGTAATTCAGCGCGCTGGCGAACGCGCGCTGGCGGCGGGCACGACGCTTGCGGGCGTGCTGGAAATGGCGCGGCAGATCCGGCGCACGTCGGAAGTTCCGCTGCTGCTTTTCACTTATCTCAACCCGGTGGTGCGTTACGGCCTCGACCGGTTGGCGAAAGATGCAGCGGCCAGCGGCATCGATGGGTGTCTGCTGACCGATGCCAGCGTGGAGGAAGCGCACGATTACGTGGGCGCCATGCACAAGTATGGGCTCGACACGGTGTTTCTGGCCGCACCGACCAGCACGGAGCGACGCCTCAAGCTGGTGGCTCAGTATTCGACGGGCTTCGTCTATCTGGTGTCGCGGACGGGCGTAACCGGCGAGCGCGATTCACTCTCGCAGGCCGCGGCGCCGCTGGTGAGCGCGATGCGCGCAGTCACGACACTACCGCTGGCCGTGGGATTCGGTATTTCGCGGCCGGAACAGGTGTCGCAGGCGGCGGCACAGGCGGATGCGGTGGTGGTGGGCAGCGCATTGGTGCGCGTGATCGAAGAGCACGGCGACAGCCCGCGGCTGGCTCAGGAATTGGAATCGTTCACCCGCCAATTGCGCGGCGGATTGGGAGCGCACGCGTGACGCCCGAACAGGCGCGCGAGAAATTGGGCGAGTATCGCGTGGCGATCGACAATATCGACCGGCGGTTGGTGGAATTGCTGAACCAGCGCACGGAAATCGTCGAATGCATCGGGCGAGTTAAGAAGGAAGCGCAACTCCCGGTGTATGAACCGCGCCGCGAAGATCAGGTCTATGCCAACATCGCGGAGGCTAACAACGGGCCGATCAGCAATGAGGCCGTACGGCGAATCTTCGAGCGCATTATTGACGAAATGCGGGGCATTCAACGCGAGCGCATGCAGAACGACGGGGTGAAATAGATGCTGGTGGTGATGCAACAGGGCGCGACGGGGGAGCAGATCGAAGCGGTGGTCGATCGCCTGGTGGAGTTGGGCTTTAACGTTCATCGTTCCACGGGCGTGATTCATACGCTGCTGGGCGGCGTGGGCGGCACGGACGAATTCGATCTCGCAGCATTCGAAGTCATGGACGGCGTCAAGGAAGCGCACCGCATCGTTTCACCATATAAGCTCGCGAGCCGCGGATTCCGGCCGGATGGCACGGTGGTGAAGATCGGCGGCGTCGAAATCGGCGGCGAACGCATCGTGGTGATGGCTGGGCCTTGCAGCGTGGAAAGCGAAGAGCAGATCGAACGCTGCGCGGAGATTGTGGCGCGCGGCGGCGCAAAGGTGATTCGCGGCGGCGCGTTCAAGCCGCGCAGCTCGCCATATAGCTTCCAGGGCATGGGCGAGGACGGACTTCGTCTGCTGCGCACGGCGGCCGATAAACACAGGCTTTTGGTGGTCAGCGAGGTGATGGAGATTGCGCAGATTCCGCTGTTATCGAAGTACGCCGATATTCTGCAGGTAGGCGCGCGCAACATGCAGAACTTCAACCTGCTGCGCGAGCTGGGCCATCATCGCAAGCCGGTGCTGCTGAAGCGCGGAATTGCAGCCACCATCGAAGAACTGCTGCTCTCGGCGGAATACGTGCTGGCTGGCGGAAATTACGACGTGATTCTGTGCGAGCGCGGCATCCGCACATTCGAGACGTACACGCGCAACACGATGGATATTTCCGCGATTCCGGTGGTGAAGTCGCTCTCGCATCTGCCGATGATCGCCGACCCATCGCACGGCACGGGGCGGCGCGACAAGATTGCGCCCATGGCGCGCGCGGCGGTGGCGGCGGGCGCGGATGGATTGCTCATCGAAGTACATCCAGACCCCGACCGCGCGCTGAGCGATGGAGCGCAATCGTTGCGGCCGGAGCAATTCGAGCAATTGATGGCGCAACTGCGCATGATCGCGCCCGCGGTGGGCCGCACGATTTAACAATGAATAAAGTCGCGATTGTAGGTACGGGCCTGATTGGGGCGTCATTCGGGCTGGCGTTGCGTAAGGCCGGATTCCACGGCGAGATTATCGGCGTCAGCTCCGAACGCGCGATTGCAGATGCGGTAACGGCGGGCGCTATCGACCGGGGCGCGACGCTGGCGGAGGCGGCCGGAGCCGCCGATCTGATTTTCCTGTCACAGACGATTGGCCGCATCGTGAACACGCTGCGCCATTTGGATCCTTTGGTGAAGGCAGGCGCTCTCGTAACCGACGCCGGCAGCACCAAATGCGAAATTGTGGATGCCGCGATGCAGCATCTGACGCGCTGCGAATTTCTCGGCGGACATCCGATGGCGGGTAAAGAGCGACGCGGGGCGGCGGAAGCTTCGGCGACCCTTTTCGAAGGGCAGACGTGGGTGCTGACGCCGGTGGAATCGAGCGCGCTCGAAACCAGCGCTGCTCGCGAGTTCCGCGGGTGGCTGACACGGATTGGCGCGCGCGTGGCGGTGCTGGCTTGCGAAGCGCACGATGGCATCGTGGCGCTGACTTCGCACCTGCCGCAATTGGCATCGACGGCGCTCGCGGCCACGCTGGATACGCGGTTGCGCGAAGGGCAGGCGGAGGTCGCCGGTTCGGGCTTGAAAGACATGACGCGGCTGGCATTGAGTTCTTACGACTTGTGGCGCGATATTCTGGCGACCAACGCGGAGCGGATCGACACGGCGCTGGCGGCGTACATTCAGGAGCTCGAGCATATCCGCGAAAACCTGCGCACGCGCGAACTGCAGGAAGAGTTCACGCGCGCGGCGGAATTCGCCAAGCAGGTACGGCGCTAGCCAGAGTAGTATCCTTGTTGAAATGAACCGAATCGCAGTTTTTCTGATAGCGCTTGCATCGTTCTCCGGATGGCTTTTGGCGCAACCCGCGCAGCAAACCCCTCCGCCGGCAGCCGCACCGACGCGCGCTAATATTTTGCGAGGCGAATACGGGCCTTATCGCGCCAACAACGACCTGCTCTATTACCAGCTCGACGTGCGTGTGGATCCGGAGAAGAAGTCGCTTTCCGGGAAGAACAACATCCGGTTCAAGATGCTGCAGGATGGCTCGCGCATTCAGCTCGATCTCCACCAGGCGCTGAATATCGACAAGATTTTGCTCGGCCAGACGCAACTCAAGTACACGCGGGAGGAAGGCGCGGTATTTGTGGGCTTCCCCGAGACGCTGCGTGCGGGCCGCGAATACTCGATCGACTTCTACTACTCGGGTACCCCGGTCTCGCAAGGCCGATTCGGCGGCATCACGTTCCAGAAAGATCCCGCGGGACGCATTTGGATCAATACGGCGTGCGAGGGCCAGGGGGCCAGCGTATGGTGGCCGAATAAAGATCAGTGGCGCGATGAAGTGGAAGGCATGAAGATCAGCGTCGAGATTCCAAACGGCCTGGTGGACGCATCGAACGGAAAGTTTGTGGGCAAGACCGATCTCGGTGACGGCTACACGAGGTGGGATTGGTTGGTGCAGTATCCAATCAATAACTACGACGTCTCGATGAATATCGGAACGTATGAGCACTTCTCCGATAAGTTGGGCGACGTGCCGCTGGATTATTACGCGCTGCCGGAAGATCTGGAGAAAGCCAAGAAAACCTTTGCGCAGGCGCGCGAGATGATCGAGGCGTACCAGCACTACTTCGGCGAATATCCGTTTAAGAAGGACGGCTACAAACTGATCGAAGCTCCGTACACCGGCATGGAGCACCAGAGCGCGGTGACCTATGGAAACAAGTTCGAGAACGGGTATGGCGGCCGCGATTGGACGGGCGTGGGCATCAGCCCGCGATTCGACTTCATCATCATTCACGAAAGCGCTCACGAATGGTTCGGCAATGCAATTACGGCGGCCGACCGTTCCGATATGTGGATTCATGAAGCTTGGGCGACTTATCTCGAATGCTTGTATGTGGAATACAGGTGGGGTAAAGAAGACGGGTTGAAGTACACGAACGGCTATAAGTCGCATGTGCGTCTGCGGCAGCCGATTATCGCCCCGCGCGGCGTCAATGCAACCCCGCCGGAGGATCAGTATTTCAAGGGCGCGCTATTCATCAATACGCTACGCAGCGTCGTGGACGACGACAAGAAATGGTTCGCGCTGTTGCACGATTTCTTCCAGCACTTCAAGTACAAGAACATCATGACCGAAGACGTGGTGCAGTATTTCAACGAGAAGACGGGCAAGAACCTGACGCCTATCTTCGACGAATACCTGCGCCATGTGCCGCTGCCGGTTTTGGAATTGAAGTTCGACGACGCGGCCGGTCAGGTGTCATACCGCTGGAAGGCTGACGAGACTGCGTTCGCAATGCCGGTGCGCGTGGGAACGAAGGACCACTGGGAAATCGTACAGCCGACGACGGAGTGGAAGACCATGAAAACGCCGCTGAAGAAAGACGAATTTCAGGTGGCGACGGATTTGTACTACGTGAATGTAAGCAAGCTCTAGCCGGGCGTCACCGACGCGGGACTGGAACGTATTTTTATCTAGGTCCCCTGCTTCGGACTACACTATAGACCATGCGTCTGTTGGCGTTTTTCGCGGCTTGCTTAACCGCGCAGGCTCAGATTCCCATGACGGATTCGCGCAACACGCAGATTCCCAACACGGACACGCATTTCGCCCCCAAGACTTATAAGACATTGGCGGAATGGCAGGCGCGGCGGGAACAATTGCGGCGGCAGATCCTCTCCGCGGCCGGGCTCTTCCCCATGTTTCCGAAAACAGATTTGCACGCGCAGGTTTTCGGGCACGTCGACCAGCACGAGTACACGGTGGAGAAGGTGCTGCTGGAAACGCTGCCGGGATACTATCTGGGCGGAAATCTGTATCGTCCGCTGCGCGCAAAACCGGTGGGCGGGTTCCCAGCCATCGTGAGCCCGCATGGACATTGGGCGTACGGCCGGCTGGAGAACACCGATATCGCCTCGGTGCCGGCTCGCGCGATCACGCTGGCGCGGCAGGGATACGTCGTGTTCACGTACGACATGGTGGGTTACAACGACACCATCCAAACGCCGCACGATTTCGGTGACAGGCCGGTGGAGCAGCTTTGGGCATTTGGGCCACTGGGCTTGCAACTGTGGAACGGGATTCGCGCCGTGGATTTTCTGGAAGCGCTGCCGGATGTGAACGCGAAAAAGATTGGCGCGACGGGAGCGTCGGGCGGAGCTACCCAGACAATGCTGCTGGCGGCGGTGGACGACCGGATTCAGTTCGATGCGCCCGCGAACATGGTGTCGCTGATCATGCAAGGCGGGGGGCTGTGCGAGAATGCGCCGAATTTACGGCTCGACTCGAACAACGTGGAGATCGCGGCCATGATGGCGCCCCGGCCCATGATCATGTCGGCTGCGACCGGCGATTGGACGCGCAACATGCTGCAGGAGGAGTTTCCGGCGGTGCGCGCCATCTATGAGTTGTACGGCGCGCGCGACAAAGTAGAGACGTTCTTTCAAGACGCGCCGCACAATTACAACAAGGCGAATCGCGAGGCGATGTACGCGTTCTTCGGCAAGCACGTGCTGGGCGAAAGCAACATGGAGGCGCTCAAGGAGAAAGGTTTTCACGTCGAGAAACTGGAAGACCTGCTCGTGTTGCACAACCGTAAGCTCCCGGATAACGCAATTTCGTTCGCGCAATTGTTCGATCAATGGAAGCGCATGTCCCAAGCGCAAAGCGGCGATGCGCGAGAGCGATTGACGACGGCGCTGGCCGCGGAATGGCCCGCTCACGTATTGAACGAAGTGGACGGCGATCGAATCGTGCTGAGCCGGCCGGGCCGGCGAGACCGCATTCCGGGAATCTGGATGAAAGGGTCGAACCCGCCGGCGCTGGTGGTGCATCCGGATGGCGCCGAGGCCGCGCGCAAAACGCCTGAGGTTGCAGAGTTGCGGCGCGCGGGGCGAGCGGTGCTTCTGATCGATGCGTTTCAGACGGGCAGCGCGGTGGCCCCGCGCAATCGGGACGCAAAGATGTTCCTCACGTTCAATAAAAGCGACGATGCCAACCGCGTGCAAGACATCTTGACCGCTCTGGCATGGCTGAACACCCCAAAGACGCGGCTGGTGGGATTGGGGAAGGCGGCCGTGTGGTGCCAGTTTGCAGCAGCGGTAGCCGCCACGCCGGTGGATCTGCACGCGGATCTCTCGTCATTTCGAGGCACGGACGAAGACTTCGCTTCGGAGTTCTTTGTGCCGGATATTCAGCGAGCCGGCGGTCTTACCGCGGCGCGCGAAGCAACGCATCAGGTCCGGTAGCGGCGTTTATAAGGAGAGCGAGAATGAGCAACATCACACTTAAAGTGAACGGCGGCACGCACACGCTGGATATCGATCCAGCTACGCCGCTGCTCTACATCCTGCGCAACGACCTCGGCTTGCAAGGTCCTCGTTTTGGGTGCGGACTTGGTCAGTGTGGGGCCTGCACCGTAATCATCAACGGCGCAGCGGTTCGTTCCTGCATTCTGCCTGCCTCTGCAGTCAGGAGTGAGATCACCACACTCGAAGGGCTCTCCTCGAACGGCAAACTGCACCCGCTGCAGCAGGCCTGGATCGATGAGCAGGCGCCGCAATGTGGATTCTGTCAGAACGGACAAATCCTGACGGCAAAGGCGCTGCTGGACAAAACTCCGCATCCGACAGATGCGCAGATCCGTAACTCCATGAACGCAACTTTGTGCCGCTGCATGACCTATTACCGTGTTCAGGCCGCTATCAAACGCGCCGCCAAGGTCATCGCAGAAATCCAACCGGCCACCGGAAAGCCAGGTTCCGGAAAGGAGGTCGCCGCATGATCGCCTCCACCGGGATTCCGAAACAGGTAGAAGACCTCCTCACTACGCACCGCAGGGGCTTCCTCCAGAACGCCGGGCTGCTGGTCGTGAGCTTTGCCGCGGGCGCCGGCGCTTTGATTAAGGAAGCCGACGCTCAAAGCAACTCCGCGGGCCGGGCAACCGGGCCTTATCCCAGTCCCGATTTCCACCAACTCGATTCGTGGATCGTCATTCATGAAAACAACACGGCGACGTTTTACGTGGGGAAAACGGACTGCGGCCAGGGCACCGGCACATCCTTCCGCCAGTTGATGTCGGATGAACTCGACATCGCCTTCGAGCGGACTACCTGCATCATGGGTAGTACCGACAACACCGTGGATCAAGGCGGATCGGGCGGATCGACGGCGATGGAGAGAGATTCCTGGCCGATGCGCCGCGCCGCCGCTGAAGCTCGCAGGGTGCTGCTTGAAATGGCATCGGATCGCCTCGGAACGCCGGCCGATCAACTCTCGGTCAGCAACGGCGTAATCACCGCGAAGGCCGATCCCGCAAAACGCGTTACCTACGGTGAACTGATCGCGGGAAAGAAGTTCAACGTCACGCTGACCGGCGCCAATGTCAATGTGGTCACGGGCATTGCCAAAGTGAAACCGGTGCAGGAGCTGAAGTTCACCGGCCAGTCTCCACAGCGTGACGATATCCCTGCCAAAGTGGACGGTTCTCTGAAATGGGCGGTCGACGTGAAACTGCCGCGCATGGTTCATGCGCGCAACGTTAAACCGCCTTTCGCGTGCGCCAAGCTGACGGGCATCGATGAATCCTCCGTACGAAATCTGCCTGGGTTCATCAAAGTGGTGAGCAAAGGCAACTACGTCGCGGTGGTGTGCGAACGCGAGGAACAGGCCATCCGAGCCGCGCAGCAGCTCAAGACCACCTGGGAAAAGCCGGCGACCGCTCCGTTCCCCTCGTCCGAAGATCTCTTCCGCTACATGCGCACCGCGACGCCCACTTCGGCGTCCAATCCGGCCGTCGTGGGAGACCCAGAAGCGGCATTTTCGAGCGCGGCCAAGATCATCGAAGCGGAATACGAAGTGCCCTTCCAGGGACACACCGCGTTCGCAGGCGCTCACGCCACGGCGGATCCGTCGGATGGCCAGATGACCATCTACTCGAACGATATGAAGTCGTATGGCATGCGAAACGGCGTCGCAACGTTCCTCGGCATGCCGCGGGAAAATGTCCGCGTGGTCTGGATGCAAGGTCCGCAGGGTTTCGGCCGCACCGCGGCGGACGATGCGGGTTGTGAGGCGGCCTGGATCGCGCGCGAGATCGGCCGGCCCGTCCGCATACAGTGGATGCGGGATGAAGAGACGGCTTGGGATACCAAGGGTCCGGCATTTCTCGTGAAAGTGCGCGGGGGCCTGGATGCCGCGGGACATCTCGTCGCCTACGACTACAAGGCGCGTTCGTGCGACTACAACCATGTTGGGTACAACGAGCCCGATACCGTGTTGATCGCGCAACTTATGGGAATCAGGCCAGCCAGACCGGGCCGCGGCAGTTCCGAAATTCCTTCTGAAATGTACGCGATTCCGAATCGCCGGATGGTGGGCGATGTCGTCGGCCTGCCCGCTATTTGGGAGACGCCGCTTCGGACCGGCAATCTGCGCGATCCGAATGGCCCGCAATCGACGTTCGCCGCGGAATCGTTCATCGACGAACTGGCCGCAGCAGCCAAAGCCGATCCATTGGAATTCCGCATGAGGATGCTCAAAGCGGCGACAGCCGACGATAACGGATTCCGCCGCGCCCGGTCCATCGCGGTTCTCAATGCCGCCGCGGAAGCTTATGGCTGGGACGCACGTCCTTCGCCCAAACCTCTCGGCACTGCAGATATTTTGACGGGACGCGGGCTGGCCTACTCATTTCGCGGGCAAACCGTGGTCGCGCTGATCGCCGAAGTAGAAGTGAACCGCAAGACCGGTCATGTGTGGGCTAAGCGGCTGGCATGTGCGCACGACTGCGGTCTCGTGGTCAATCCCCAGAGCCTGCGCCATACGCTGGAGTGCGCCACGCTGCACGGGCTGAGCCGTGCGATTCACGAAGAAGTTCAGTTCGACACGGAGAAGATCACGAGCGTGGACTGGATATCGCATCCGACTCTTCGCCACTCCGACGTCCCGGAGCGAATCGATATCGTGCTGGTGAACGGCGATCCGAACCCCAACCGAACCGACCTGCCGCCCTATGGCGCCGGTGAGGCATCGCTCAAACCCATGCTTGCTGCGATTGCAAACGCGGTCTACGACGCGACCGGCGTTCGCATCCGCAGGATACCGTTCCGAGATGCTCGCGTGCTGGCGGCGCTTAAGGCCGCGGGCGTTTGATTCGGCGTTTGCCGCTTTACTTCGTAGCCAAAATTAAAGTGAGAGGAACCATCTGCCGAATGCACCTTATAAGGTAAGGCTTCGGAAGGACTCACTTTATGCCGCTTTTTCGAACCCGCAGCGCCGCAGTTTATGGCATCGACGCGCATCTCATTGATGTTGAGGTCGATATGTTCGCGGCCGGATCGGCGCGCGATTTCGCCATGGTCGGCATGCCCGATCTCGCGGTCCGCGAAAGCCGCCAGCGCATTAAATCGGCACTGCTCAACTCCGGATTCACCTACCCACGCAAGGGCGCGACGATCAACTTGGCGCCCGCAAACGTGCGCAAGGAAGGCGCCGGATTTGATCTGCCAATCGCTATGGGCATTCTGGGCGCGATGGGCGCGGTTCGGTGCCTCGACCACCATTTGCTGATGGGCGAGCTTTCGCTCGATGGCGCCATACGGCCTGTTCGCGGCGCTCTTTCGGTGGCAGTGTGCGCGCGCGATCAATCGATTCCGAATTTGATCGTCCCGGCGGAAAATGCAGCGGAGGCGGCAGTGGTACGCGAGGTCAACGTCTACGGCGTGCGCCATCTGGCTGAAGTGGTGGCCTTGCTCTCGCGGCCGGAGGAGTTCGCGCCAGCGAAAGTCAATAGCGCGCCGGCCGTGGAAGATCCGGCGTCTATGCCCGATTTCCGCGATGTGCGCGGCCAGACCGTTGCGCGCCGTGCTCTCGAGGTGGCTGCCGCCGGCGCTCATAACGTCCTGATGATCGGTCCGCCGGGCTCCGGCAAGACAATGCTTGCCAAGCGCATGTCGGGCATTCTACCGCTGCTGACCTTTCCGGAGGCCATCGAGACCACCAAGATTCACAGCATCGCCGGTCTGCTGCGGAATGGCTCCGGCCTGTTGCGCGAGCGGCCCTTCCGCGCGCCGCACCACACCATTTCCGATGCGGGATTGGTCGGCGGCGGAGCGGGAACGCCGCGCCCCGGGGAGGTGAGCTTCGCGCATCACGGCATCCTTTTCCTGGATGAATTCCCCGAATTTCCGCGCGACGTGCTCGATATGCTGCGCCAGCCGCTCGAAGACGGAACGGTCACCATCTCACGGAGTAATCTGTCGCTGCAGTTCCCCTCGGTGTTCATGTTGGTGGCAGCTATGAATCCCTGCCGCTGCGGCTTCTACGGGGATTCTACGCGCGAATGCCGCTGCACTCCCGCGCAAATCCAGCAGTATCTCAGCAAGATTTCCGGCCCTCTGCTGGACCGCATCGATATCCACGTCGAAGTGCCCGCCGTTCCGTACAAGGAATTGCGCGGCGATTCTCAGTCGGAATCGTCCGCCGAGATTCGCGCTCGCGTCGAGCGCGCCCGCGCTGTGCAGACGGCTCGCGGATATTACAACGCCCGTATGCCGTCGCGCATGATCCGTAAGCAATGCGCACTCGACGATTCGGGCGAGCGGACGCTCGAAATGGCGGTCCGGCGAATGGGGCTATCGGCTCGCGCCCACGATCGCGTCCTCAAAGTCGCGCGCACCGTGGCGGATCTGGCGCAGTCGGAAACGGTGGCATCCAAACACGTCGCCGAGGCCGTGCAGTATCGAAGTTTGGATCGGAACTACTGGACCTGACGCAGATAACAGACAGCCTCGGAATCGGCGAGAACGCGCGCCAACTCTTCACGCACCGAACGGCGTTTGGCTGCCGCTCAACGCACTAATGCACGTAAATGTGCGTTGGGCCTTGGAACATTAGGCCAGGCGCCTCGGTCCGCAGCTTCACGGGTTGGACGCCCTTTTTGTTCAACGCCGCGATAGTCAGCTGGTACTGATTCGCGAGGCGATCTTGAAAATCGTTCAGGAAAGGCGAAATGGTCACCGGATCGGTGAAACCCAGAAAGTAAGCATAGCCGCCGGTCTCCTCGCTGACGTCAACGAGACGCGACTGCGCGATGGTAGTCTCCCACGTTCCCCGGCCGTAGAGTCCGGCGCCGCGAAGATAAATGGAGTAGACCATCACGCCCTCTTTCAGAGTGTCGCGAATCGCCGCGTCAACATAAGGATCGTCCATAACCGCCGCGCCGTAATAGCGATCTACACCGTCTGTCAACATCAACACTGCCCGGCGGTCGGCTGGTTGCTTCGACGGCCAATGCTTCGCGAGATCCGAAAGCGCAAAATATGGGCTGCCATTCTCGCCCGGAAGGCCGACTGGCAGGCGCAAAGCGCCGACGGCTTTCTGGTGATCTGCGGTGAATGCTTGCGCCAGAGCGAACGTCCCGTTCCGCATGTAGCCGATCGCTACCTGGGTCGTGTCAGGCAAGGAGGCAAGAAACGTCTTCAACTCGGGCAACTGTATGCCGAGGCTGGATGATCGCGTGCCGTCGTCCAGCAACACGAAGAGTTGCATATCGGCCACGCTGCCCACTAGGCGCTGCAAGCCAATTACGGCCGCGCGAGTGTTGCCCTGCTGAACCGTCACATCGCCCTCAACCAAGCTTGCGGGCGGACTGCCCCTTTGCGCCGAACGGACTGTGATCACCATCTGAGTCGGAACCCCAGCCGTATTGGGGAGAGAAGCCGATACCCCGGGGTTTGCCGCCGCGAAAACCACGGCAATCGTTCCAGTCACGACGTCTCGCCGAATCTTCATCTCGCGACCTCGTTTCTACATATTTGGATGCTAGCGTCGGAGTTCCGGTTCCGTTGCGGTCCTCAGCACCCTAAGGTATGTCACATGACTACTTAAATGACTGAATTAATTGTTGTTTCGCAACCGACCGCGAGAAATAGGATAATAAAATCGAGAGCTTGTGACGATCTCTGACAGCCCGGCCGCGATGACGCGGAGGCGCGTACTGCTGCTCGCCATAGCCACGCCTGCCGTCGCTGAGACCGCTGCCCCCGATCGCCCGATGGTCGACTGGACGCCTCTCCCTGTCTTCGTCGGTGCACCGATCCTATTTAAGACGACGGCGTCTTCGGGCTCCGCAACTTGGCTCGACAAAAAGATCGAGTTCCGACCTGATGGCGAAGGCGCTTTCTCGGCTCTCGCAGGCGTTGGCCTGGATCGCGCACCGGGCCGATACCCACTCGTCTTCAATGGCCAGACCATCGAGGTCGCAGTAAAGGCCCACTTCTATCCTTCCTCCACCATCAAAGTGCCGCCGAAGTTCGTACAGCCGCCCAAAGAAGCTCAAGCCAGAATCGATGAGGAAATAGCGATCAAGCGCGCAGTCTTCAAATCCTCGCCTCCCGAGCGCCTTTGGCAAGGCCCCTTCACCGCACCGGCCAATACCGGCTACACCTCTTCATTCGGCGTGCGCCGCACCTACAACGGCACAACGCAGAGTACTCACCAGGGTCTCGACTATTCGGCCGCGATGGGCACCGAGATCAAAGCCGCTAACTCCGGCCGCGCAGCCATCGTTCGCGACATGTACTTCGAAGGCGGTTTGATCGTGATTGATCACGGAGAATCGATCTTCACTCTGTATATGCACCTCTCCGAGTTCCTGGTAAAAGAAGGGGCGGCGATAGAGAGGGGTCAACGCATCGCCAAAAGCGGATCGAGCGGCCGCGCCACAGGCCCTCACTTGCACTTCGCCTTTCAATGGCAGGGTGCTTACCTCGAACCCTCAACTCTGCTTCACCTTTGGGCCTAACATCCCGCTGATCCTGCGCCCAAGCGGCGCCGCTGCTCTCCCGGCGACCGGCTGCGAGCAAAAAAAGAACCGAGGCCGCGCCGGCAGCATCGACCGTAGCGGAGTCTTGGCGACTGCCTTGTCAACATCAAGTTGTCGAGGATAAGGAAAAGGATAAGCAATGGCGACAAAACAACCCAATATTTTGGTGCTCTGGGGCGATGATATCGGCTTTTGGAATCTTAGCTTCAACAGCCGCGGCATGATGGGCTACCGCACGCCCAACATCGACCGCATTGGCCACGAAGGCGTGGCGTTTACCGATTTCTATGGCCAGCAGAGTTGCACGGCGGGACGCGCGGCTTTCATCTGCGGCCAAAACCCGCTTCGTACCGGATTGACCAAAGTGGGAATGCCCGGCGCAACGGTTGGCCTTCAGGCGGAAGACCCCACCATCGCCGAAATGCTCAAGCCGCTCGGCTACGCAACCGGCCAGTTCGGCAAGAATCACCTCGGCGATCGGGATGAATTCCTGCCGACCATGCACGGATTTGACGAATTCTTCGGCAACCTGTATCACCTGAATGCGGAAGAAGAACCGGAACTGCCCGATTATCCAAAAGACCCGGCTTTCAAGAAACAGTTCGGACCCCGCGGCGTGCTTCACTGCCATGCTGACGGCAAGGGCGGCCAGACTATAAAGGACACGGGGCCCCTCACCAAGAAGCGCATGGAAACTATCGATGAGGAAATCACGACAGCCGCGCTTGGTTGGATGGAGAAACAGGCCAAAGCGGACAAGCCGTTCTTCCTGTGGTACAACTCGACTGCGATGCACTTCAGGACCCACCTTGCAGCCAAGAACCGTGGCAAGAGCGGGCAGGACGACTACAGCGACCGGATGGTGACCCACGACGAACAAATCGGCCAGATGCTCGATAAGCTCGATGAGTTGGGCATTGCAGACAACACCATCGTCATGTATTCCACTGACAACGGCCCCGAGAACGACACTTGGCCCGATGCCGCTAATACGCCGTTCCGCAGCCAGAAGGACACGAACTGGGAAGGCGCCTGGCGGGTTCCCTGTTTCATACGCTGGCCCGGTAAGATCAAGGCGGGATCAATTCTGAACGGCATCGTCTCACATCAGGACATGCTGCCTACGTTTCTGGCTGCGGCGGGCGAGCCGGACATAAACGAGAAGCTTCTCAAGGGCTACAAGGCCGGGAATAAGACCTTCAAGGTGCATATCGATGGGGTTAACATGCTGCCCTATCTCACCGGCAAGGTGAAGGAAAGCCCCAGGACTTCTTTCTTCTACGTCAGCGACGACGGCGACATCATGGCGGTGCGGACGGGCGACTATAAGCTCGTATTTGAGATCCAGAATGCTCACCAAATGAATGTCTGGGCAGAACCCATGGTGAAGCTGCGGGTCCCGCATATCTTTAACCTCCGGCGCGATCCGTTCGAGCGCGCCGATTTCAACTCCAATACGTATTGGGACTGGGTTGTCCAACACATCCCGCAGCTTTACGAATGCCAAGCACTCGTCGCCGCGCAGATTGAAAATTTCGTGAAGTACCCACCGCGCCAAAAAGCGGCATCATTCAACCTGGACGCTGTAATGGACTCGCTGTCTAAAGCGCAGTCCACTGTGGCGCCCCATAACTGACCTAGTGTTCACAGCAAGATGACATAGTCAGTCCCGCAGGAAGTCAAGACACTGGTGAAAAGGGAGGTCAAGAGGACCTCCCTTTTCATACGCTAACATGGCCCAACAAGTACAAGACTCTCCGCGCCGTCCCGATATAGAAGAGGAGGTCCGGGACTTCTACGAACAATATCCTTATCCTCTGCCGATCGATAGTCTCGAAGAATACGGCCGGCGCTGGCAGAGTCAGCAAAAACGCCGTGCGGATTATCATCTCTTCTGGCCGCGCAGATCTTATCGGGAAGACTCTTCCATTCTCATTGCCGGCTGCGGGACATCCCAGGCGGCCAAACACGCGCTGCGCTGGCCTAAAGCCCAAGTGACCGGCATCGATCTTAGCGCCAGGAGCGTACAGTGCACCGAGGAACTCAAGCGTAAACACAACTTGACGAATCTTCAGGTCCGCCAGCTCCCTATTGATCGTCTGAACGAACTGGAGAAAACCTTCGACCAGATTATCTGCACAGGAGTCCTCCATCATCTTGAGGACCCGGATGCGGGACTCGCAGCTCTGCGGGGCGTTCTCAAACCAGATGGCGCAATGCATCTGATGGTGTATGCGCCTTACGGACGGCTCGGCATCTATATGCTGCGGGAGTTCTGCCGGAGGCTCGGTATCCGCGCCACAAATGAAGATATTGGGCAACTCATTGTTGCGCTCCGCGCGTTACCTCCCCGGCACCCGCTGGAAAATGTGATGCGCGAGGCCCCGGAATTCCAGCAGGCGGCCGCGCTGGCCGATGCGCTCTTGCACCCGCAGGACCGCGCGTATTCCGTGCCTCAATTCTTAGACTTCATCAAGGCGGGGGGACTGACATTTGGCAGGTGGATGAAACAGGCGCCCTATTCGCCTCACTGCGGTGTAGTTGCGCGTATCCCGCAGACCACTCAGATGGCGCTTCTTCCCTTGGCGGAGCAGTATTCCGCTGTGGAGTTTTTTCGTGGGACGATGGTTCGTCATAGCGCTGTCGTTTACCGGGACGATACGCCCGGCGGCTCTCCAGCAGTCAGTTTTGCAGGAGACGCATGGCGCCGGTATAAGCCAATTCGAATGCCGGAGACGGTTTGTGTCCAGGAGCGAGTGCCTCCCGGGTACGCGGCGGTTCTGATAAACCAAACTCACACGTGCAAGGATATTCTACTGGCGATAAGCGCCACCGAAAAGCGTTTGTTTGACGCGATTGACGGAAGCCGCACTATTGGCGATCTTGCAGAAACAACGCTTCCACCCTCGCAGGGACAATCGCCGATGGATGCACGCAACTTCTTTGAGCGCCTGTGGTGGCACGATCACGTCGTGTTCGACGCATCGTAGTCAGAAGGACAAGCGCTTTAGCGTTGGATTATCCCCATGCCATTTAGAACCTTTAGAAGCCGCAGATCTGCATCGCTCTGGCATCTGTTGGGCTCTCCTTCACCCAGTTCCCGCCACCAGGCTCGGAGGGCGCTCGCCAAACGGTCCGATCGCTCCCTCTCCGTCTGCAGCTCAGTGTTCTTCTCCTGTAGCAGGGTCGTGAACCACTCCGTCACCGGGTCCGCGCTCACCGCCTTTAGATAATCCTCTATGCCCGGCTCGCCCGCTCTGGCTCTCCGTGACATTTCGTTGATCGTTCGGACCATCTCCATAAGAGAATTTGCCGCCGGTATATCCATGTTTGTCAACTCCCTTCCCGCGCGTACGTATCACCTCCGAGGTGGCGCGCCACCATAACCGGGGTGAATCCCCTACGCGAGGTCTGGATAAATCTTAACAAGACGCGTTTGCGCTGGCGCAGCCTTCGGGTTAAACGGCCACCGATAAGAGGAACCGAACCTGTGGCCGCCAATTAATAAAATCTGGAGCCGTTCCGAACTCATCAGTCGGACGAAGCCTCAGAACAGGAGCAATACATGCTTGAACTTAACGTTTTGCAGACGAAAGCGGCCTCCCCAAACCCGGACGAGCCGCCGTTTCCCGGCATGGTCTGGATTCCCGGAGGCACGTTCCGGATGGGTTCGGACAAGCACTATCCAGAGGAAGCGCCCGCACACCGCGTGGCGGTGGATGGTTTCTGGATGGACCGTACTCCTGTCACAAATGCTGATTTTGCGCGTTTCCTCGATGCCACCGGCTACTTGACCTTCGCCGAGATCCCGCCGCGAGCGGAAGACTACCCGGGCGCGCTTCCGGAGATGCTCTACCCAGCCTCGATGGTATTTTTCAAGCCACGCCATGGAGTAAATCCCGCCGGTTGTACCTGGTGGCAGTTCGTGCGGGGAGCGGACGTCCGTCATCCGCTGGGGCCGGAAAGCTCAATCGAGGGTCTCGAGAACCACCCCGCCGTACACGTCGCTTGCCGCGATGTCGAGGCGTATGCGAAATGGGCGGGCAAGGAACTGCCGACCGAAGCCGAGTGGGAATTCGCCGCCCGTGGCGGCCTCGACGGCGCGGACTACGCCTGGGGTGACGAGCTATATCGCGATGGCGTGCATATGGCGAATACTTGGCAGGGCGAGTTTCCCTGGCAGAATCTACGCAGCGACGGGTTCGAGCGTACGTCTCCGATAGATGCGTTTCCACCAAATGGCTACGGGCTCTTGGACATGATCGGTAACGTGTGGGAATGGACTACCGACTGGTATTACCCTCGCCATCCCGCCGAAGAGCAGAAAGCCTGCTGCGTGCCCCACAATCCTCGCGGAGGGGCGGAAAACGCAAGCTACGACCTCGGGCAGCCTGGAGTCAGGATCCCTCGTAAAGTACTCAAAGGCGGCTCCCATCTGTGTGCGCCGAACTACTGCCGCCGCTATCGGCCGGCCGCCCGTTACGCACACCCGGTCGACACCTCGACGTGCCACGTCGGCTTCCGTTGCATTGTGCGGCCTCAGCAATGAGGACGAATCCGTCGATCTAAAAGCGAAACCTGGCGCCGGAACAACCTCGTGGCCGTTGCGGTGGGAACGCCGCGCGTCCACAATACTCATATGAATCGCCGCCAGCTTCTGCGCACAGCCGCTGCCCTGCCCGCGGCAGGCGCCGGTCTTCAGGCCGCTGCGTCGCAGCAGAAGACTCTCAAGATCACCGCGCTTGAAACCGACGTTCTCAAGCACCCGCCGGGAAGCCCGTATTACGACGCCATCCACACGTTCGGAACCGAAAATGGCTCGGTTGTGCTCCGCCTGCGCACCGATGGCGGCATCACCGGATGGGCGTCCAGTTCCTTCGGCATGATCGAGGGTGGCCCCCGCGTGGTGCAGACGATCCTCGAGCAGGAGATCAAACCGATCCTGATGGGCAAGGACCCGGCGTTCCCGCGCCGAATCCGCGCCGATCTTTGGAAAGCGCTCGAGTATCAGGGGGTAGGCGGGGCAACGCAATTCGCCATCGCCGCCGTCGATATCGCGGTCTGGGACATTCTCGGCAAGAGCGCTGGCTTGCCGGTTTACAAGATGCTGGGCGCCTATCGCGACCGCATCCCGGTGTACTCGATGTGCGGCTGGTATTACGATAACGACGCTGGCCTGTCGCAATTTCGCCGCGTCATCACGCAGGCCGTCGAGCAGGGGTACGGGGCCGTTAAAATCAAGGTTGGGCGCGATTCGATCGATGACGATGTGCGCCGCATCCGCGCCGCGCAAGAGATTCTGGGCAAGGGCCGGCGCGTGATGGTAGACGCAAATCAAGTCTTCAATCGCAACGAGGCCTTGCGGCGCGGCCGCGTCTATCAGGAAATGGGTTGTTTTTGGTACGAAGAACCGCTGCCGCCCCAGGATATGGAAGGGTTCGCCGAGCTTGCGCAGCAGCTCGACATCCGTATTGCCACAGGAGAGAACCTGAATACCAAGTATGCCTTCGCCGACCTGATTGCGCGCCGCGGCGCCGATGTCGTGCAGCCGGATAACCGGCGCGCCGGCGGCGTCACCGAGTGGATGGAGATCGCCGCCATCGCCGACGCTCATGGTCTCGAAGTGGCCAGCCACGGCGGTGGCGCCGCACCAACATGAACATGCTGCTCGCTATGCCCAATGCGATCTATATGGAAACCAGCGGCGCGCAGAAATCGATGAAGGACGGCGAAGTTGCCGGTCCCGAAGAACCGGGCATGAGCAGCGAGGTTCCGGAGTCTGAAATCAAGCGCTACCGGGCTTGAGGCGTCTCCGCACGGTACGCGCCGGTATCGCTTTTTACAGCTTCACTTCGATAGGCCGGCCTTCGAATACAACCTCCCGCTTCGCCGATTCACCGGCAACGTGCACCACGATATTGCGCTTCGAGGGCGCCAGCATCTTGGATCCGTTCGCCAGGCGCATGCTCAACCGGCGCTGCTTGTCGTTCCATGCGATATTCACGCGCATGAATTCGCCCTTGCGGAAATCGAAAGTTCTGCCGTCGTCTTCATAGAGCGAGAAAGCTCCGTCGGCGCCCGGATGAACCCACAACTCGAGCGGGCCATCGACTTTCTCGTCCACATATTGCTTCACCGGTCCCATGGGAATCACGGCGCCGGCGCGAACGTAGACAGGCGTCGTTTCCAGGTCCACCGGTTTGCTGATCTCGCGGCCGCCTTCGATCTTTTCGCGGTTCCAGAAGTCGTACCAGGAACCCTGCGGCAAATAAACCTGACGCGAAGTGGCACCCTTCTCCACCACCGGCGCTACCAGGATGTCGCGGCCGTACAGAAACTCGTCGCCGCGAGCCACCGCAACTTTGTCGTTGGGGTAGTGCAGCCAGAGCGCACGGATGATCGGCAGTCCCGTCTCACACGTTTCCTTCACCGCCGAATACAGGTACGGCATCATCTGGTAGCGCAGTTCGAGATACTTTTTGCAAATCGGCTCGACCGCGGCGTTGTGCAGTTCTTTCGGGCCCGGATTGTAGCCAGGAGTCTCCTGAAATCCGAAGCCGCCTGTATTCCACCCCCACGGAAGGCGCAGTCTCCAATCGCGGCCGTGCGAGCGGAACAACGGATTGAACGCCGCGAACTGGAACCATCGCACGTATAGCTCGCCTGTGAAGTCCGGCGTCGGAACAAAGCCGCCGATATCGGTGCCCCAATACGGAATGCCGCTCAGCCCCGTATTAATGGCATTAGGAACGTGCGTCTTCAACGTTTCCCAAAGAGACTGGATATCGCCCGACCAGAGAAACGAAGCGATTCGCTGCATGCCCGCGTTTCCGTTGCGGTGCAGAGCGAACACCCTCTCGTTCGGACGGTACATCTGCTGCCCCTCAAAATACATCCGGTTGCGCGCCAGGCGCGAAGCAAAATCCAGGCCGTCGCCTTGATCGGGCCACCAGCCATCCACTCCCAGATCGATCAGAGGTTTGTGGGCGGGCCAATAGCAACTTACTTGACGGTCATTGGGCCATTTGCCGTCGGGCGTGCGTCCGGTCGGCAGAGGGGCGGCGGTGCACGGATCGGTCACTTTGCCCGCCACGCGCCTGCCTTCGATCACGATGTGCAGAACAACCTTGAAGTGTTCGTCGTGCAATTCCTTGATGGCCGCCGCCGGATCGGGAAACGCTTTGGTATTCCACGTAAATTCGCCGTTGTGCGTGTTCCAGCCGTTCGGGCAGAAGTCGGTCCCGAGGTAGATCATCGCGTCGCAGGGAAGCTTCTTCTCGCGGAACATCTTCGCTTCCTGCATGATCTCTTCCGGCTCTCCCAGCGTGCGGTGGGATTGCAGATAGCCGAAAGACCACAGCGGCGCCATTTCCGGATAGCCCGTGATCTTGGCATATTCACTCATTACCGCCGCCGGCTCCTGACCTGCGATCACGAACGCATCGAACGGCAACGCCGCCGCCGGATTCGCAAACTGCAACTGTCCGTCCGTATTCCTCAGATCGAACGATCCCATCGGCTGATGAACGAACATCGCCCATCCGGACGTTCCGATCAGCAATTGAACCGGCACTTTCGAACCGTGCGTTCGAAGCTGAAAGCCTCCCTGGCCGCTGCGCATCTGGTCCATCTGTCCGCGCTTGTCAAATTGGGGGCCACCCTGTCCGAGACC
Organism: Bryobacterales bacterium; assembly: GCA_963743705.1. GTDB lineage: Bacteria > Acidobacteriota > Terriglobia > Bryobacterales > Bryobacteraceae > PALSA-243. Next base: position 360,895 of record CAVUQS010000014.1, read on the forward strand.
GAACAGCGGACTGTCGCCGGCCGGGAAACTGACGTTGCCGCTGGCCGCATCCGGTTTCAGCTCTTGAATCAGTTGGCCGCCTTTGCCCTCGACGCGAATGGTCAACGGTGTCGCAGAGACCTTTACCGTCAAATTTCCACATTTGAAATTGCGCGAACCGGACAGCGTCCGCAAGCGCGTTACCGGCTGTCCCCAAGTGTCCTTGACTAAGATGCCGTCGGAAAGAATCGGCTGCGGCTGCCCATTTTCGAGCGCCTGAATCGTGATCCGCACGGTTTGCGGACTGGCAGCCGTCAGCGTAATCTCGACCGGACGGCCCGCGACCTGGATCGCACCGTCTTGAGAGATCGCGAGCGCCGGGCTCAGCAACGCGCCTGCCCCGGCGGTTGCGACCCTCTTCAACGCTTGTCGGCGGCTGAATGACTTTTTCATGGATTAGTTCACCTTGTTTCCTGCAATGATTCGATCGTGCGTGTGCGCCGTTAGGGACGGGCGATCCTGAACGTTTTCTGCGCCCTTACTACGCTCTCTCTAACGCCGGGATTCTAGCATAATGTAAACGGTTTCTGTAAGCGCTTTCGCCGATCACGTCTTGGGCACATCCTGCTTATTGGCTAGAATTGGCCGCAGGTTACTAAGCTGCTTCAGCATATTGAACCAGAATGGCGCGCCGAGGCTGACCAGCCCGGCAGTCGCGAACACTCCGGGGAGTTGTGGCCAAAAAGGTTGCTTATGGTCCCAGCGGAACTGAAGAATATCGAATGAGGACTTACTAAGAATTGCCCGCACGGTGGCGGCGTCCTGCGAGCGCTGGGTCAGAAAGGCATTGTCGAACGCGGCCTGAACGTTGGGGCGTTGTGTAGCGTCCGTCACGTGATTGGCGATCCATGCGTCCGCCTTGGCCTGCGAGTCGAGAGCGTCCGATGCGCTCGGTGGATTCACCGGGACTTTCGCGTTCTGAAGCGCTTGAGAAACCAGGTCCGTGTACATCTTGATCGCGGCGTCGTTTGAGCCGCCTGGCGCCACTCGCTGCGCCAGATCCATCATTTGCGGGGCGGCGCCGGTCACCTGCTCGCGAAAGGCGCCATTCGTATAGAGAGCGCTGAGCACTGTCACGGTGTTCAAACCCGTGATGAACGCAAGCGTGATGCCGAAAGCGACGGTCCAGAGACGGATATACATCGTAAACCTTGCCGAAACGCGCTCCATGGTGGAGTTGAACCAGGCTTCGAGCTTACCGGCTTCGCTCTTCATTTCGTTCAAGGTGTCCTGCAGCAGCGGTACCGCGTTGGACAGAGGAAGCGCCACCAGAGCCGGAGCGCCCGTCAAGAGGGCGAGCCGGCGTTCCAAGGCTGGATTTTGCGCGGCGACCAGCGCGGCGATTTCGGCTGGCAGTCCTTCAACGGCTTGGTAGGCCGGCTTGGCAGCGAGATCCTTCAGGATGGCGACCAACTCGGACGCGTCCAAAGCGGTGGCTAGTTTGAAACGGCCGGCGAACCACGAGGGAATGGGCAGCGGCTGCTTGACGGAAAAAATGGAATCGGAAATCAGCGGATGAGACAAAATGTCGGCAGCGATCTGGTTGGCGCGTTCCGGCACATTCAGCAGCGGGCAGTTGGGCACGTGCTGGAAGAGCGTGGCGAGGCCCCACTTCAAGTTTGCGCCGCGATGGCTAAACAGAGTGGAGACGATCTGGGTCAGGATAGTGACCATCAGGCTCGCCCCCAGCATGATTACGGAGAATCCAATGAGCGTATCGAGATAGCCAAGCATCCGGCGTCCTCCAGGCGTTATCGATCATACTCCTTCGCCAACGAATTGAAGCCAATTACTGCCGGGCGGGCGCGGTCCAGACATCCAGCACGCCCGTGACGGCGTGTTGATTGGCATTGCCTTCGGGGAGCGCAATTCTTCCATCGACGACTATCGGACTGTTCCAGTGGCCGCTGCCGGAGGCGAGGTTGGCAACCTGCTTTCCGCTGCTTGGATCGTAGACAAGCAGGCCACCATTCGGGTTGTAGACATAAAGCAGGCCGGCGGCGACGACCGGACTGGTTCCGGGAGTCGAATTGCTCCACGCTGGGGTGAGTTTGCCGTTGGCGGCGGTCCACGCGGCTGTGCCGCCGCTATCGGCGGCGAACACCCAGGTTTCGGCGCGATCCCGCAAGACCGCCGGTGCGGTGTAGAGCATAGCGCGCCCGGGCGTGGGCACGCTCTGTAATTCGTTACCGACGTGCGCGGTGGCGCCGGCGATGGACGCGATGCCGACAAGGCGGATCAGCGCGTCCTTGCCGCCTTGCGCGAGAATACCGGGCGCGAGAAAGACCGGCGATGTCGAGCCGAGATCGAGATCGCTGCCATTGAGGCTGGCGTTGTCGGCGGGGGTGTAGTTGGCGAGAATTTGCGTGGCCTTGGGGTCGAGTTCGATCAGCGAATCGCCCCAATTGGTCTTGCCGTCATACGGGCCGTTGCCGGTAGCGACGAATAGGTTGCCGGTCACGGGATCGATCAAGGCGCCGGCGCGGCCCCAAATCGCGGAGCGCGTGGACGAACAGGACGAGGGCTGGATTAGTCCGGCGCGATCGCTGCACAGCGAATTCCAGACGTGCAGGAGAGCGCCGCTTTGCGCGTCGAGCACCGCGACGTGGCCCTGGTAGGGAGGCGCGTCGCCAATGTAGCCGCCGGTGACGGCGACGACGTGGCCGTCAAACACTTTCAGCGGCGAGGCGATTTTCTCGCGGCTGGGCAGCAGCGTGACAGGGGTGCTCCACAGGGCGTGGCCATCGGCAATGGCAAGCTTCTGAACGGCGCCATCGGGGGACGCAGCGTAGATATACTGGCGGCCGGGATCTGCCGCGGGCGTGCTGTTGGTGATCTGCGCTGAGCCTACCCAGGTCGAGTACGCAGAGGGCGTGTATTCCCAAAGAACGGCGCCGCTGCCGGCGTCGACGGCAATGGTTTTGCCGTAGCTGGTGGTGACGAAAAAGACGTCGTGATTGGCGCCGCCCACCGCGACGGCGTGGAGATAGATCACTGAGGCGTCAACCGTGCCATCCAGCTTCACCTGGCGGCGCGTCAAAGAGGAGATATTGCGGACGCTGATTCCCGTGGGAGCTACGACCGCGTTGGAACTGGCGGCGTCCGAGCCGAATTGAGGCCAGTCCACGGCGTCACGGCGGCCACCGCGCTGCGCCTCCACTCCCCAGCTGAGAAGTAACAACGGCAACACCAACCGCGAAACAGCGATGACGCGAGGCATGGCTCAATCATATGCCGGGCCATTTCGACAATCGAAGCCCAATGTGCGTCACGGGCACTCCCGACCTTCTGTTCCATGATCTCCGGAAAAGTGCGCTCCTCAATAATGTGCGTTAAACTGGCGAGTGCAATAGGGTTGCTGGAGTGGCGGAACTGGCAGACGCACGGGACTCAAAATCCCGCGCTCTTCACTGAGCATGTGGGTTCGACCCCCACCTCCAGCACCAACCTTTCTGCACCATTCCCTTCCGTCCCTATCCATTTTTCCGTCGTGTCGTCTATCAGTAAAGCGACTATACTCGATTTACTGATATGCCCGACCCACGCAATCTGCTGCCGCTCAAACCCGGTGACTTTCACATTCTGCTGGCCCTCTCGCAGGGTCCGTTGCACGGCTACGGCATTATGAAAGCCGTCGAGCGGGAATCTGGCGGCGAGGTGCGGCTCGAATTGGGCTCGCTCTACCGGCTGTTGGGGCGCTTGCTCGATCTCGGGCTGATCGAAACCGAAGAATCCGGCGGGCGGCGGCGCGATTACGCCATCACCACGTTCGGGCGCCGCGTGTTGGAAGCCGAGGCGCGGCGTCTGGCCGGGCTGGTGAAATTGGCGCCGGTGCGAAAGCTATTGCGGGAGGCGCGGGGGTGATACGCGGCATCGTGGCGGCGCTGCTGCGGCTCTATCCGGCGCGGTTCCGGCGGCGGATGGGCGGCGATCTACTCGAAACCTTCGATCAGCAATGGCGCGAGCGCGGCGATTGGCGGCTGGGCGCGCGGACAGTCGCCAACCTGGCCTCGGGCGTGGCGTTGGAGCGCTGGAACGGCAAAGGAGACGGACACGTGGCTATGTTGATTCAGGACCTGCGCTTCGCGGCGCGCATGTTGCTGCGCAGTCCGGGGTTCACCGCGATTGCGGTGACGGTGCTCGCGCTGGGCATTGGCGCAAGCAGCGCGATCTTCAGCCTGCTCGACGCGGTGTTGTTAAAACCGTTGCCGTTCGGCGAGCCGTCGCGATTGGTGATGCTGTGGGAACGCAGTCCGAGTGTGGCTCACCATCGCATCACGCCGCTGAATTTCGTCGATTGGAACGACCAGAACCGGACGTTCGACGCTATGGCCGCGATCTCCGGCGGCTCGCGCACCTTTATTGGGCGCGATGGACTCGCCGAAGAGATTCCCGGCCAGGCGGTAACGGCGCGTTTTTTTGACGTGTTGCGAGTCAGGCCGCTGCTGGGACGGACGTTCGCGATCAGCGACGTCAAGCCGCGCACCGATACCGTAGTTCTGAGCGAGCGATTCTGGCGCAAACGGCTCAGCGCCGACCCGAACATCGTGGGCCGAACGATTCTGCTGGATGCGCAGCCGTTTACCGTAATCGGAGTCGTCCCCGGAGATTTCGAAATCCTGGCGCACGCCGAGTTGTGGACCCCCTACTTCATCCCCAACAAGCCCGAGTGGCGGCAAATGCACTTCATGCAAGCTGTTGGGCGGCTCAAGCCGGCGGCAACGCTGGAAACTGCGCGCGCGGATATGGCGGTAGTCGCGTCTCACATCGCGGCCATTTCGCCGGCCACCAATAAGGGATGGGGCGTCGCCATCGAACCTCTGCGGCAGGCCCTGGTGGCGAACGATCTGCTCACCACCACGCTGATGCTAGGGGGCGCGGTGGGATTTGTCATGCTGATGGCGTGCGCCAACGTTGCGAACTTGATGCTGGTGCGCAGCGCCGCGCGAGCGCGCGAGATCGCAGTGCGCGCGTCCATTGGCGGAAGCCGGTGGCGTATTGCGCGCCTGTTGCTCACGGAAAGCGCTCTATTGGGCGTGTTGGGCGGAGCTGCGGGAATCGGACTGGCGGCGCTGATTCTGCGCGCCGCCCCGAACCTCTTGCCGCGGGATTTCTTGCCGGTGTGGCTAAAGCTGCCGCTGGATGGGCGCGTGGCCGCATTCGCAGCCGCGTCGGCGCTCTTCACTTCGATTCTATTTGGGCTCGCGCCGGCGTGGCAGGCCGCCCGCACTCCGCTCGCGGCGGCCCTTCGATCCGGCGGACGTTCGGCAACACGAGGTGGAGGCCTGCGAGCCCTTCTGGCATCGGCCGAGATCGCGGCGGCAGTACTGCTGGTGGCGGGCGCAGGCTTGCTATTGCGTACGCTGGCATCGCTCGATCGCGTCGACCCGGGCTTCCACGCCGATCATGTACTCACGATGTACGTCTCTCTGCCCAACTCGCGCTATCCGCAACCGGAGAAGGCACTCTCGTTCTATCAAGCGGCCGAGCGTGAGATCGGCGCTGTTCCGGGCGTGCGCAATGTTGGGCTTTCGACAATCCTTCCGACTGACGGTTGGGACATCGGACAGGGCTTTCAGGTCTTGGGCCAACCCACGATGGATCCCTCGCATCAGTCTTCGGCGCACTACCAGATGGTGAGCGCCAGTTACTTCCGTACGCTCGGAATCCCGCTCGTGCTCGGACGCGCTTTCACCGATCGCGATACTACCGCGGCGCCGCCAGTCTGCATCGTCAACGAAGAGTTCGCGCGCCGCTACTTCGCGAAAGGCAATGCTCTGGGCGCTATGGTGAGCGTCGACGCAATGATGCCGGAGGGTCCGAAAAAAGTTGCGAGGCAGGTCGTCGGGGTGAGCCACCAGGTGAAATTGGAAGGCTTGGCGGAACGCGAGAACGATCTGGAAATTTACGTGCCGCAAGCGCAGAACCCGTGGTTCTGGTCGGCGATCTCGGTACGGACCGCGGGGGACCCGCGCGCGTTGGCGGGCGCCGTGGAAGCAGCGATCGCGCGAGTCGATAAACAGGAAGCCGTGACACGCGTGCGGACCATGGATCAGGTGGTCTCGGATACCGTCTCCACTCCTCGCTTCCGCGCCGGATTGACCGGAGCCTTCGCCATGCTTGCACTCGCGCTGGCCGCGGTGGGGATTTTCGGCGTGCTCGCGTTTTCCGTGAGCCAGCGCACCCGCGAGTTCGGAATCCGGATGGCCTTGGGCGCGCAATCGCGTGATGTGCTCGGCATGGTGCTGCGCGAGGCGCTGAAGATCGCAGCCGCCGGAGTAGCGGCGGGGTTGATTGCGGCGGCTCTGTTGACGCGCGCGCTCGCTTCGCTGCTCTTCGGCGTGACGCCGTTCGATGCCTTGAGTTTCGGCGGCTCAGCCGCGCTGCTGGGGCTGGTCGCGCTGCTCGCCTGTCTGGCGCCGGCGTGGCGCGCGGCGAAGGTGGATCCTGCCGTGACGTTACGTCAGGAGTGATCCGCGGCGAAGGGTTAAAAGCCCGCCGGAATCACAATCTCTTTTTTGGTTTCCATGGCGGCATTCAACAACTGGAGGGTAACGGGCAACCCGCCGACCGACGTCGCGGCATCGCGCGCCAGCCGCAGAAAACCGGCCACGGCGTCCGGCCGGGTCCAGACGCCATCACCGACGACGAACGCTATCACGGTTCGATCGCCTTTGGAAAGCACAACGCTGGCACCAGTATCCACCAGAAAGCCGTCCCGTTTGAGCGCCCGGCCGAGAGCTTCCGCCTGCGCCTGAGTAGCGGAACCGAAGTAGTAGATTTCGTCTTTGACGCCGGGCACCACCTTGCCGACCGACAATTCCTTGTGTACGCTCCAAACGGCATCGGTGAGACGAACCTTGATGGGAAGGCCGCCCACCGATTTGGCAACGCGCCGGCCGATTTCCTCAAAGCTGAAAACAGTATCGGCATGGTCCCAGCCGCTGTCGTCAAGAACAAATGAGATCATCGTGCCCTCCGTACCCTTCGACAAAAGGACCGCCGTGCCGCGGCCGTTGAAAAAACCCATGGCCCGCAGCGCCTCGCCCAAAGACTCGGCATCTTCCTTGGTTGCGGCATGGTCGAAGTAAACGCGGTCTTTGAGTCCGACGACGATGTTCGGGATCTCATTCGGCCTGGATGGATGGAGGCCCCAATAAACCAACAGGGCCAAGAGGGCAAGGCCCAGGCCATACGCCAACAGAGTCGCGGCGAACTTGCGCGACTTTTGAGGCGCCGGCATCAACTCGATGCTAACGCAGCTACTGAACGGCGACCATCACGGTGTTACTCACGACGCCCCCCTGCTGCAGATAGAGCGGTAAAGCCAACCCGGGAGGCAGGTTGGCCGGCAACATCACGTTCACCTGATTGAGTCCCGGCGTACCGGGGCTGACGCCGGCGTACAGCGGCGGCAGATTCGCGCCGCCAATCACCACGGTTACCGGCGTGGACGCAACGCCCGCGGAAGATACCGCGCCGAAGCCGGTGGCGTAAATCACGATGACGCCGCCGCGCTTGGCCGGATTTGAGGGCGTATTGAGGGCGTTGTCGGCATTGGTGATTGCCGCCTGCGAGGCCGAGATGGAAAAAATGGCGGGCGCGACGTTCGAAATCGTGAACGCCTGCTGCGCGGTTCCGTTGCCCGACGCGACCGTGAGTTGCGCGCCGCCGGGCGTCAGGCTCGCCGGTATCAGCGCATTCACCTGGAACGGAGTGGCCGCGACCACCGGCGCGTTGGTCCCGTTGATCTGAACGCTGGTTGTCCCGGAACCCGAAAGCCCAGCGCCGAAGATGGAGATAAACCCGCCCGGAGCCACCTGATTCGTGAAACTCGCGGCGTTGAGGACAGAGCCGACTATCGCGCTTGCAAGCGGCGCGACGGTCCATTGCTGCGAGGCGCGCGAGATCAAATATGACCCGGCGGCAACACCGTTCAAGAACACCCGCGACCCCGGGCTTGACAGATCGGTGAACGTCGCGTTGTATGACACGCCCAGGTCAAGCTCGTAGGGCGCCGCGGACCCATCGCAGGCCAGGAAGAACAGTGCGCTTGCCGATGCGCCCAGCGGTGAACCGGCGGTCGATGCCACGCCCGGAAAGGTAAGCGCGTTGCCGCAACTCCCCGAAGACGATGCCAGCGCCGTCGAGGCATTCGCCGCCACAACGAACCCAGGGAGCGCGGCCGCCTGCCGCAGAAGCCGCACCGCGCCGGTCACGACGCCCTTGTAGGTTTGTCCGGCAGCAGCGAAGCCACTGAGATATGCGTCGAGACTAGTCTGGGCGAATGCCGGATTCGGGTCGGCGATCTGAATGCTTCCATCGGCCGCGATGCCAGTCGCAACGACAAAGTGCGAACCGTAGCCGGTCAACGAGAGCGCCAGCAATACCGGCGCGCCGGAAGCCACCAGATCGCGCACGCTGCTGGAATCGAAGGGCTCGATCTGCACGGTGATGTTGTTTGAGACAAATGCGCCCAAACGCCACAGGTTGACCGTATGTTCGGGGCTCGAGCCCAGCAACACGAAGCCGTCGCAGATCTGATTGCCCTGCGTATCCGGCGCGCAGAATGAGGTCAGGAATTGGTTGAGCGCGGCCGGGCTGGCCAAGCCGTTCGGTTGTGGGAGCTCGCCGCGCGATTGGTGATAGAGCAGAATCGAAGCGACGGCGGTGAGTAGAGCGCCCTTGCTCTGTATTGTGTCACTGCCATTGCCAAGCGTTCCGGCCACGGCTTGTGAGAGCCCGGGGAAATTATTGAGCGAAAACGACGCCGCCTTGGCGCTGAACGTGACGACGTGAGCCCCAACGGCGGCCGTTGCCAGCGCTACGCCTGCCGCCGGAGGCAAGCGCAAGGTGGCGCTGGCCATCCCGTTTGCGTTTGTCAATGCCGAGGCGGGTTGCGCCTGGCCACCCGCGGACGCGGCGAAGGTAACGGTCTGACCGGCCATGGGATTCCCGTTCTGATCTTTCACCGCCACCACCAGCGATTGCGGCAGCTTGGCGCCGGGCGCACCGGACTGTTGATCGCCGCTCACGGCCGCGATCGTCATGGCGCTCGCCGCGGTCGTATACACGCTGTAAGTGGCTTGCGCCGAAACGCCGCTACTGGAATCGGCGGCCTTCACGGTCACGGTTCCAGCGGCGGTACTCGCTGGAACGAAAGCGTCCCACGCATAGAATCCGCCGGTTGTGGTCACCAGAAAATCCGCCTGGCCGGTTTGCGAAACGCGCACCGAGGCGCCGTTGCTGAAGCCGCCGATCACCAGATGCGCCGAAGCCCCCGCGCGCACGGCGCTCGGCGTAGCCGTGACCAATGGCTGCCGCGGCGTATCGGTTTCGGTAGCCTGCGACGCGCCGGGCGCATAGGCGACGTGGCCGCCTTCGAAATCCTGCTGCTGTTGCCCGTTCAGGGGGCGCTCGACTGTGATGGGCGCTCCGAGATTTCCCGCCGGTCCGCCGCCGGCGCTGTATGTCTTAAGAACCAGGCCGCTGACCAGGAAGGGCTGCCCCGCGAGCGAGCCGGTGGACGCCGCGAGAATCTCCCCCGTCTGAAAATTCTGGGCTACGCCGATGGTTCCGCGGAACGTGGTGAAGCCTGCGGAAGCGCTGGTGGGCGGCCCCGCCAAGCCGGTTTCATAACCGAGCGATTGCCATCCGCTGAGAATCGCGCCCGTCACCAGTTGAACCGGGGCGCCCGCCAGTGCGCCGTTCTGAAACATCTGCCTTCCGGCGGGGTTGGCGTCCGTGAGCGGATAGCCGATCGCGCCCGCGGGTCCGCCAAGCTGCAAATACTGCGCCAGCAAAGCGCCAGTGACAACGTAGGCTGCGCCAGTGCTATCCGCTACCGCAACCAAATACGCTGTCGCGGACGGGCCAGCGCCGGTCAAAGACTGCACATAGCCCGCGCCCAGGCGCACGACGCCCGACGCCGCCGGCACGACGACGTTGAGCCCGTCGCGCGTGACGGCATCCTGAAATGCCTGCTGGATCGCCGCTGTGGGAGCGCCTTGCCCGATCGCACAACAATACGACGACGAAACCGTCACGTTCAGCGGCGCACTGGTCTGGCCCTCCGCAAACGCGGTAACCACGGACGTTCCCACACCGACAGCGAACAGGTTCACGGAAAGTCCGCTGCCGTGGGTCTGAACCACATTCGGATTCGACGAGTTCCACACCACCGGCCGTCCGCTTACGGCAACGCCGCCAGCCGCCGCGAGCGAAACCTGAACCGGCGATGTCTCGCCCGGGAACATCTGCAGCGACGCGCCCGCCGACACAGACAAAGACGCAACCGCCGGCTGCTGCGTCGCCAGCAGAGTCGATGGATTGTACGAGATGGCGCCGCGCTCGAACGCCTGCTGGCGCATTCCGTTCGCGAGCAAGACTTCCGCCGTGACCGGAAAACCCATGGAGCCCGTTTCGGCGCCGTTCGCGGCATAGAGGGTGTAAATTGGCGGGCGCACGGCGAAGATCCCGGTATAAGGCCCACCGTTCAAGCTATCCGCCGTGCCTTGATCGAAAGGCTGCCGCAGCGCTGTGGAGTGGAACTGGCTGTTGATCTGCGAGAGGAGGCCGGTGGCCGAACCCATCGTCGCGATGCCTCCCAGATTGTTCCAAGTTGTGTAGAACGGGTCCGCGATGAAGAATTTCTGATTGCCGTCGGGGAACGGCACGCCGTAAATGAAGAGGGCGTAGTCGCCCGAGAACGGCTGCCACTGGCAGGAATTGCCCGCCGCCGCGGCGGAAACCAGCTTGGGGCATGCGGTGGTATCGGCGGTCGGGAAACCTGCCGTGGCGTAGCCGAGAAATCCGTAATAGCCAAACATGTCGGGCTGCACCTGCACCACGTTCATGGTGGAAGTCGCATCCGGCTTGATCAGCGCGAATATTTGCGATGCGTCGGCCGCCCCCGGAAAGGTTTGAATCAGGCCGGTGGAAAGAAACGGCATCACATTGCCGAACGGATCGCCGACCAGCTTGTTGAACCCGTTGCGCTGATACGCCGCCATAAATGCGCCTTGTACGTCCGCCGTCGACCCGGCGCCCACCTGTAGGCTGGTTTGCGAAAGCGCGCAAACGCTGCACAATGCCGCCAGGCCCGCGAGCTTCCGCGCGATCATAACGCTCGATTATAAGCGACGGCAGGGCGAAGCCGGCGCTTTTCGCAAGCAAAATACCCGCCAAGAAAATGGAACTTCAGCGCGCGGGCGGCGTCGTTCGATCCGCGCTAGAATGAAGCGCACGTCCTCCGGGAAGGAATCGAATTTGGCCAGCGATTTTCGTTCGCAACCGGCTCCGCGCCCTGCGGCAACGGGCAATGCGCCGCGTGCCTCCGACCGCAATTTCGAACTCAAGAGCGAAATTCATCGCAAGCTCATCGGCGCGCTGAATCTGGAGCGCGTGGCTTCGATTCCCCGCGATCGCATCCGCGCGGAAATCCGTGAAGTCGTCGAGCAGTTGCTCGCCGGCGAGCACGTTCCAATGACCACCGCCGAGCAGAACCGCATCATCGAAGAAGTGCTCGACGAAGTGCTCGGGTTGGGTCCGCTCGAACCGTTGCTGAAAGAGCCTTCGATTTCCGATATCCTCGTCAGCGGCTACGACAAGGTGTACATCGAGCGTGGCGGCAAACTCTCGCTCACCTCGGTTCGCTTCAAGGACAATGCGCACCTGCTGCACATCATCGACAAAATCGTCTCCCAGGTGGGCCGGCGCATCGATGAAGCGCAGCCAATCGTAGATGCCCGCCTGCTGGATGGTTCGCGCGTGAACGCCATCATTCCGCCGCTGGCGCTGGATGGCCCCGCGCTCTCCATCCGCCGCTTTGGCCGCCACGTCATCACGTCTGACGAAATGGTGGCCAACTTCACCATCACGCGCGGCATGCTGCGCTTTCTCGCGGGCTGCGTGCAGGCGAAAACGAACATTCTGATCTCCGGCGGAACTGGTTCGGGCAAGACGACCACGCTCAACGCGCTCTCACGCTTCATTCCGGAAGAGGAACGCATCATCACCATCGAAGACACTGCCGAATTGCAATTGCAGCAGCGCCACGTGGTGAAGTTCGAAACGCGCCCGCCCAGCCTCAACAAAACCGGCGGAATCAACCAGCGGCACCTGCTGCGGACCTCGTTGCGCATGCGGCCGGACCGCATCATCGTGGGCGAATGCCGCGGCGCGGAAGCGCTCGAGATGCTGCAGGCGATGAACAGCGGCGTCGAAGGATCGATGAGCACGGTTCACGCCAACACACCGCGCGACGCTTTTTCGCGCCTGGAAGCGATGGTGCTGATGAGCGACCTGCAGATTCCGTCGCGCGTGATTCAACAGCAGCTAGCGGGCGCAGTGAAGATGGTTTTGCAGGTTAGCCGCTTGCAGGACGGCTCGCGCAAGATCGTGAGTATCGCCGAAGTGCGCGGGGTGAAGGACGACCGTATCGATGTGCGCGATATCTTCTTTTTCGAGCGCACCGGCATTACGCCGGAGGGGAAAGTGCAAGGCCGGTTCCGCAGTTCGGGTGAGGAGCCGAGGATTCTCGAGCGGCTGAAGGCGTTCGGCATCGAGATGCCGCCCTCGGTGTTCGATGAAGTGGTGGAAGTAAACCTATAACGAGAGAATCAGAACTCCTCTTCGTCGGCGGCGTTCGCTTTCTTCCCTTTACGGCGCAAAAGCAGCGCTGCCACAACCACTACCAGCAGCACGGCGGCGATGATCTTTACAGTCGACTCGGGCGACATGTACCTCCTTGGGTGATACGGAAGTATAAATGATTCCATCGCAGGATGCCAATATGGCGGGAAGCAGGCCCCAAATGGCCACCTGGCCAGTTAACCTTGGGATGTAGGAAGTAGCTGACAACCGTTATAATGACAACCGTGGGAAGCCTCGCCGTCCGATGATCGATATCAAGAAGAAATTGCAGGACGAGATCGCCGTGCTGGAGCACGAACTGCACGTCGAACTCCCCAAAGAGATTCTGAAAGCGCGCGCGCACGGAGACCTCAGCGAAAACGCCGAGTATCACGCGGCGAAAGACCGGCAGGGCTTTGTCAACGCCCGTCTCGGCCAACTGAAAAAGCGGCTTTCTGAAGTCGCCATGGTGGATTTCACCAAGATTCCGCACGGCAAGGTGGGCCTCGGCTCGACGGTGGTTGTGCTCGACACCAAGCGCGACGAGGAGATCACCTACAACCTTGTCACCAGCGAAGAAGCCGACGCCGCCAATGGGAAGATTTCCACCACGTCCCCGATTGGGCGTGCGTTGCTGGGCAAAGAAGAAGGCGACGTGGTTAAGGTACAGAGTCCGGGGGGCGTTAAGGAACTCGAAATCCGAAAATTAACCACGATCCACGATGCGGCTTAAGCAATGACTTACACCCGCGCCATCGGCGTAGTATTCGGCGCTGTTATCGACCGGATTGTGCGGTGGCTTGCCCTTTCGCGCATCAATCCGAACGTATTGACTTTTCTCGGCCTGCTGATCAACGCGTGGGCCGCGGTTTTATTAGCGCAGGGAAGCTTTTTCTGGGCCGGAATCGTGGTCATCGGCGCCGGGCTTTTCGACATGGTGGATGGCCGCGTGGCGCGCGCCAGTAATCAGGTGACGCGCTTCGGCGGATTCTTCGATTCGGTTCTCGACCGCTATTCCGATCTGGCTCTGTTCATGGGCCTGCTGGTCTATTACGCTTCCATCAACCGGTTTTTCTACATCGTGCTGACGGCCATCGTAATGACCGGCTCAGTGATGACCAGCTATGCGCGGGCGCGGGCGGAATGCACCATTCCCAAGTGCAAAGTGGGCTTTTTGGAGCGGCCGGAACGTGTGGTGCTGATCATCATCGGAGCCCTGTTTAACCGCATGGCGCCTGTTTTGTGGGTGATCGCGGTGCTTTCCAATCTCACCGTGGTGCACCGCATGATCTACACCTACCGGCAATGCCAGCGGATCGGCGATGCGCAGCCACAGCCCCAGCCGGTTTTGGCGAACGGATCGCCGCAAGCCTGAGGGTGGGCGCGTAACTACATCATCACGGCGGTCATGACTGCGTCCTCATCGGCGACCGAAAGAACGTAGCGGCCTAGCAGAATTAGCAGGAATTGCGTGTCTAAACAGGCGCCCGATTGCGCGATTCCAACGTGCAGTGCGCCGTCTTTTTTCTCGAAGCGCACAATGGGGGTCTTTTCGGGTTGAAGCTCCCAAGCAGCGCCCGAACTGCCATGTCTCTTAAGGCTGTATTCGATGGGGCCGATGTCGATTCTTCCGCCGCCGAATGCCGTGAGAAAGAAGACTGCCACTGGCGCTTCCACGCCCTCTCGTCCTATTTCGACGCGCGGGTGGAGGGAGCCCTTACGCTTGAAGGTCCATCCGCCTCGCGCGGTGACGGCAGTGGCGGGCCCACCGGCGCGGCTGAAGACCAGGCGGGCAAATTCTCCCCGAGGCGAATTCAGAACGAAGGAATAGCCATCCCCCTTCTTCCAAACCAAGCCATCCAAATTGTCTTCACGGAGTGAAACCATGGTCTCCTCCTGTGTCTATTCTCGCACCTCCAAACAGCAAAAAGGCGCAGGCCGAAGCCTGCGCCTTCTCGAATCGACTCCGCCATCCCACCTCCGCATGGCGGCGGCGAATATCTACTTCTTCACCGCGGACGAAGCGGCGGTGCTATCGCTCTTGGCCGGGGCCTTTTTCACCGACTTCTTGTGGGTCTTCTTGGAGCCCGTCTTGGCGGTGCTCGTCGAGTTTGTGGTTGCGCTCTGCGCCTGGGCGCCAGCGGGCGGATTCGCCTGAGCGGCGAAGGTAAACGGCACGGCGGCGGCGGCGGTCAAAGCGATAGCAAGAATCGTATTTTTCATTTTTTCTTCTCCCAGCGGGTCGTTTTTTTATCGCCCGCTCACAATTCCATGTTGCGGCAGAACGCCGTTTTTCTCGATAGCCTGCGCAGGCTATGTTAGGCCCCGAATTTGGGTCTATCGCGATTAAGATTCATTAGCGATACTGGAATCGCCATGCATCCGCGGCAGATCACGGACCGCAATATTCTGCGCGCGCAGGTGGGCGGATTTTCGCTGGTGATTCTGCTGTTGCTCGCCGCGGCCACCGTTGGCGCCTACAATATCCAATCGATTCAACAGAATGCGGCAAACCTGGTGCGCGAGCAATCGGTCACCAATGGCCTCATCGATGAACTGCACCGCCAGCAGACCAGCCTGAGCGACGTTTTTTCGGTGATGGCGCGCGACCCCGATTCGCTCGACTACATTCACATCCTGCAGCAGCTCGACGAAGCCGATCAGGATATCGACCGCATCTCGGCCGAGGGCGCGAAAACGCCCGAACGCGACCTCTGGCTGCGACTGAAGCAATCGTCGATGCAGTTTTCGCAGGAAGCGCGGCGGATTCTGGCGGTGGATGAACCGGAAACGTTCGCGCCTACGGAGTTGTTCAAGGACCATGAAGCGTTCATTTCGGTGGTGGCGCGCCTGATCGAGGCCGAATACCACAAGGTGA
Organism: Bryobacterales bacterium; assembly: GCA_963743705.1. Classification (GTDB taxonomy): domain Bacteria; phylum Acidobacteriota; class Terriglobia; order Bryobacterales; family Bryobacteraceae; genus PALSA-243. Next base: position 376,445 of record CAVUQS010000014.1, read on the forward strand.
GCGCGGCCCAGACAGCCATCGACCAGCGCTCCACGCGGCTGCTCACGCTCACCATCGTCTTCGCCGCGGCGAGCGTGCTGCTCGCTCTGTTATTCGCCGCCATCACGATCAAAAACACGCTCGATCTCACCCGCCGCATGGAGTGGCAGGCGGCCGAATTGAGCCGCGTATCCTTTCACATGCTGGAAGATCAGGAAGCCACGGCGCGGCGCTTCTCGCATGAGCTGCACGATGAGCTCGGCCAGCAGCTCACAGCGATGAAAACCAACCTCGCCGCTCTCGACGCCGGCGGCCAGATGAATCGCGCGCGTTTGGACGATTGTCTGCGTCTCGCCGACGAAGCCATCGGCAACGTGCGCCAGATGTCGCAGCTTTTGCGCCCGACCATCCTCGACGATTTCGGCCTGGAGGCCGGATTGCGTTGGCTGGCGGAGGGCTTTGCCGGCCGCACCGGTATCGAGGTGCGCGTGGATTCCAATTACTCCGGCCGTCTGCCCGATGAAACCGAGACGCATCTGTTCCGCATCGCGCAGGAAGCGCTCACCAACGTGGCGCGGCATTCGGGCGCGAAGCGCGTCGAGATGAAGCTTGACGCCGGCGCCGGCGAAATCCGCCTCACGATTCATGACGACGGACGCGGTCTTCAGCCGCAAACTGTAAACGGCAGAGGCATGGGAATGATCGGCATGCGCGCCCGCGCCCGCAGCGCCGGCGGCGATGTAGAGATCCTGTCCGCGCCCACGGGCGGTGTTCTAATTGAGGTTCGAGCGCCCCTTGGCAATGAAACGAATTCGCATTCTGCTGGCTGACGACCACGCCGTAGTCCGGCAGGGCTTCAAAATGATTCTCGCCGAGCAGCCCGACATGGAAATCGTTGGCGAGGCAGGCAACGGGCGAGAGGCCCTTTCGCTGGCTGAATCGCTCAAGCCAGACATCGTCGTGATGGACGTGGCGATGCCCGAGCTCAACGGAATCGAGGCCACCCGCCGCATGAGCGACGCCGCGCCGCATGCCCGCGTCGTGGCGTTGAGCATGCACAAGGACAACGTCTATGTGCGAGAGATTCTTCGCGCCGGCGCGAGGGGCTATCTGCTAAAGGATTCCGTGGCCGCCGATCTCGTATCGGCGATTCGAGCCGTGGCGCAAGGCGAAGGCTACATTAGCCCCAGCGTTTCGAATGCGGTGCTGGACGATTACCGCCGCCACGTTACCAATCCCATCGACATGCTCACCAGCCGCGAACGCGAAGTGCTGCAAATGCTCGCGGAAGGCAAAACCAATAAAGAAATCGCCGTGATTTTGAACCTGAGCGTGTACACCGTGGACGCCCATCGCGGCCGCATCATGGAGAAACTGAACCTGCACAGTATCAATGAAATGGTGCGGTTCGCGGTGCGCAACGGGCTGATCGATTGACCCCGCTTGCTATACTTTCGTCGTGCGCGCCGCGATCTGCATTCTCGCGCTGGGCGTTTGCTGCTTCTGCTTGCCCGCGCCCGCGCAAGAAGACCCGGTAGCGGTTTTCGGAACCACCGTCGTCATTCCATCCGGTTTTCGCTGAACATCCCTCCGCAGAATTTCAAAGCTGGCTTTCTGGGGCCCGCCGGCAAATGAGCGCAGCGTTCACGCGCAATCGCGGGCTTCGAGCGTACGCACTTTGGCCGAGAGCGTCGTGCGCTTGAGGCGAAGCATTTCGGCCGCGGCTTTCTTGTTGCCGCCGGTTTTTTCCAACGCCTGATTCAGAATGCTCCGTTCGATGAACGCGAGCGTCCGCTCGTAATCCAAACCGCCGTCGGGAACCGGGATCGCGGGAATCTCGCTGGTATCGACCGGCAGCATCTTCCTGCTCGATGGTAGAGGGAAATCGGCGGTGGCCAGCGCGTCGCGGTCTCCCGCGAATGTGATGGCTGCCTCCACCGCATTTTCCAATTGGCGCACGTTACCCGGCCAAGCATAGGCGCACAATCGTTCCAGGGCCTGGGGCTCGATCGATTTTAAAGGGATGCTTTCGTTGCCGCAAATCTTGGCCGCAAAATGTCCGGCGAGCATCGGGATATCGACGCGCCGCTGCCGCAATGTCGGCATTCGCAGGGGCACCACGTTCAATCGGTAATAGAGGTCCTCGCGAAAGCGGCCTTCCTCCACGCGTTCCAGGAGATCGCAATTGGTCGCGGCGACCACGCGCACGTCCGTGCGTAAGGTCTCGGAGCTGCCCAGCCGTTGGAACTCGCGCTCTTGCAAGACGCGCAAAAGCTTGGCTTGCAAATCGATGGGCAAGTCGCCAATTTCGTCTAGGAATATCGTCCCGCCGTCGGCCTGTTCGAATCGGCCGACCCGGCTCTGCATGGCGCCGGTGAAAGCGCCGCGCGTGTGGCCGAAAAGTTCGGCTTCCAAAAGGTTCTCCGGTAGTGCGCTGCAGTTCACCGGAACCCACGGGGCGTTGCATCGCGGACTAGCCAGATGAATGGCTCGGGCGGCGCGTTCCTTGCCCGTGCCGCTCTCGCCGGTGATTAGTACCGTGGCGCGGCGTGGCGCGGCGAGTTCAACCGTGCGGTGAACCTGCTGCATTTCGCGGCTTTCGCCGATGAGAAGGCGCTGCCAGCTTTCCGCGTATGCGATGGAACCCATTGCCATGACATAGAATCGGCGCGCTGCGGCAAAAGTTTATAGGCCAACCGGCCTATCTTCACGGTGGGCGGCGATTTGCTTTAATAGTTCACGCGCCTCGGCGTGGGTGGGCGCGTTGCCTTCCGGCTCTTGCGTCAAATACTTGCGCAGATAAACCGTGGCGGTGGCGAAATTCTTGCCGGTGGCGATCGTCGCTTCGGCGGCGCGGAAAAACGAGGTCCAATCGTCCGGAACCTGGCGCGCGGCTCCATTGAGGATGGCCTCCAATTCGGGCCACTGGCCCCGCGCAGCGTACGCGGTGGCAAGAATCGAATAACCATCGACGCGCGCCGGATCGATCTTCACCGCCTCGTGCGCCTGTTCGGCGGCGGCCTCCCAGTTGACCTTCTCCTTCGTGTAAAACTGCGCGAGCGCGATGCGCGCCTTGTATCGCGCAGGCTCGGCCTCCACCGCTTTGCGCAGCATGGCTTCCTGGCGGCCGCGGTCGCGCTCGAATGCGGCCAGCCGCGCCTCGACCAGAAATCCTTCCGCCGCATCGATGCGCGCGATGCCCAGCGCAACTTCGCGGGCCTGCTTTTTGTCGCCGCCGATCAGCCCGGGCGCAAGCAGGTAGTATTCCATGAGGTCGCGCTGGGACTGCACATTCTTGCGGTCGAGCGCGATCGCCGTATCGATTTCCTTCTTGAATTTGCGCGCCAGAAACGCCTGCTGCAGCATGTTGGAACGCTGCGCCATCACGCCCATCGCTTCGGCCAGCTGGCGATGAAACTTGGCTACGTCCGGCGCGAGATTCACCGCCCGCTCCGCCAGTTTCAGCGGCGCATCCTTTTGCCCGAACGCAAAATGAATCTGCGACATCAGGAAGAGGGCCAGCGGATCGTCTGGGGCCTCGCGCAGGCGCGCCTCCACCAGAGCACGGGCACGCTTCCAATGTCCGGCCTCGATGAAGTCCTCGGCCGGCGTTTGCGCTGATAGCCCAACAGCGGCGGCAAGTACGATCGCGGCGAATTTCATCCGCGCGCCGCGTGCCATGTCCGGGATTCGGCAGTACATTCTTCTAACCATAAGATTGAGCCGCGAACGTTTCAGGAGGATCAAAACGGCGTGAATGTTGTTGAGAAACTACAGCGTCTTTTCTTATGAGGATTTACACTGGAATTTGGCCCGCAGGTCACCGTATTTTCGCAGACCCAAATCGTTGCGCCAACCGAATATTATTGAGATTGTAATCGAATAACTACACACCAAATGCTAACCAAAAAAGAGGCGCAAATGATTCGATTCGCGGCCGCTCTCGCACTGCTCATCTGGCTGCCCGCCAGCTATGCACAATCGGGCGTTTCCAATTCCCTTCCCCATTTCGCCGTCATCGGCGTTGACGGCCTGAGCATCGATGGCATTCGCAATACCCGTTCACCGCGCCTGCACAAGTTCATGGAAATCGCCGCGTGGACTCTCGAAGCGCGCGCCGTGATGCCAACCCTCAGCAGTCCGAATTGGGAAAGCATCATCACCGGCTCCGCGCCTGAGCAACACGGCATTACGTCCAATGGGTATCTGAAAGAGAAAATCGAGTTGCGCCCTGTGTGCCTGGATGCCGCCGGCAAATATCCGACCATCTTTCAAATCCTGCGCGACCAGCGTCCCGCCAGCCGCATCGCGGTCTTTCACGATTGGCCCGGCTTTGCCGATTTGCTGGAAAAATCCGCCCCCGATATTCTGCAACACGAATCCGGCCCGCGGAAAACCGTCGAGGCCGCGCTGCGCGATTGGAACCATAATCATCCCAATTTACTCTTCGTCCACCTGGATAATGCCGATCACGCCGGCCACGAATATGGCTGGGGCACGCGCGAATACTACAGCGCGGTTGAGGAAGCCGATATGTACATCGGCAAGCTGCTCGACGCGCTGCTCGCGAGTCCTGATACCTACATCCTCATCACCTCCGATCACGGCGGCAAAGGGCGCAATCATGGCGGCAACACGCTGGGTGAAATCCAGATCCCGTGGATGCTTGCCGGCCCCGGAATCACCACAGGGCGTATGACCGCGCCGGTCAACACGTTCGATTCCGCGGCCACCATCGCATGGATCTTCGGGCTCACCATGCCCGATTGCTGGATCGCGCGCCCCGCGCTGGCGGCATTTCGCGCGGAGACCGTGGCCGCGCACTCTCCGCACCCCGATATGCACCGCGACGCCGTTGGAACGTGCGCGCCCGAGGCGTCCCCCGTGGGCGCAGGGAACGGAGTCGCTCCGCATCTCGTATTTGAAAGCAAAGGGCATCAGTGAACTCACGAATCGATTTCATTTACGTCGATTCCGGCGGCGGCCATCGCGCCGCCACCAACGCGCTGCTCGAGATGGCGCGGCAGCAGGAGCGTCCGTGGGACACGCGAATGCTCTGCATTCAGGATCTGCTGGAAGAAATCGATTTCGTTCGTAAGTCGACCGGTATTGAGTTTCAGGAAGTCTACAACATCATCTTGCGCCATGGCTGGACCGCTATCACTCCGCCTCTTGTGCCCATCGCGCATGGGCTGATCAAGATGTCGCATATGGCGCAGGTGCGCGTCCTCGAAAAACAGTGGAAAGCCAGCCCGCCGGACATGGTGGTATCGCTGATCCCGCACTACAACCGCTCTATGTTTCAGGCGCTGGCACGGGTTAATCCCGCGACGCCGTACCTCACGATCATCACCGATCTCGCCGATTATCCACCCAATTTTTGGATCGAACGCCAGAATCAATACGTGGTTTGCCCCACCGTGAAGGCCGCGCGCCAGGCGAAAGCGGTGGGATTGCCGGACCGCTATATCCTGCAGGCTTCGGGGGTCATTCTGCATCCGAAATTCTACGCGCCGGTCTCGACAGATCGCGCCGCCGAGCGCATGAAGCTTGGCCTGAAGCCGGATCTCCCCACCGGGTTGATCCTCTTCGGCGGCGAAGGTTCCACCGAGATCGCGCGCATCGTTCGCCTGCTGGATCAATCGAAGCTCGATCTGCAGTTGATCGCGCTTTGCGGACGCAGTGAGGCCGCGGTCCGTGAGCTGCGCGCCGCCAAATGGCGCATGCCGATTCATGTGGAAGGCTTCACGCGCGAAATCCCCCACTTCATGTCGCTCGCCGATTTTTTCATCGGCAAACCGGGCCCCGGCAGCATCAGCGAAGCGCTACACATGAAACTGCCGGTGATTGTCGAGCGCAACGCCAGGACGCTGCCTCAGGAACGCTTCAATACCTATTGGGTGGAAGAGCAAGGCGTCGGAATGGTCGTAAGAAGCTTCTCGCAGATCGTACATGCGGTGCGCGGCATGCTCGATGCGAAGCGCTACGCGGGCTATCGCCAGGCTGCCGCGGCCATGCGGAACACCGCGATCTACGAAATACCAGACATGATCGAACGGGTTCTTGAAGACAGCCGCACGCGCAAACGTCTCGCGTCCTAAGCGCGCCAACTACGGTCCGTACAGCCGCCGGTACATCTCCGCATTCCGCAGCACGGCTTGCACGTATTCGCGGGTCTCGGTGAAGGGAATCGATTCGACAAACTCAGCCGGTTCGCGGTAGCTGTTCCAGCTGTTCCACTCCGTGGCATGGCGCGGTCCGGCGTTGTAAGCGGCCAGCGTTTGCTCCATGCTGCCCCCGTTCTGATCGAGCATAGACCGCAGCACCGCCGTGCCAATCTTCAGGTTGGGCTCCGGTTGCAGCAGCGTGCTGGCCGTCACCCGCGGCACGCCGGCCGCGCGCTCGAATTGGCGGCCCGTTGCCACGCGCACCTGCATCAGACCGTTGGCGCTCGCGGACGAAACCGCGCCGGGATTGAATTCCGATTCCTGGCGAATCAACCCCGCCACCAGGAACGGATCCAGGTTGTGCAGCCGTGCGTCGGCGGTGAGCTCGGTGCGATAAGGCAGCGGATAGAGATACTCCCAAAACGGGCGTGGCGCATCGCTTACCGGATGACTGAGATAATCCGGCGCCAGCGCCTTCATGGCTTTCACGCCGAGATACGGCGCATCCGCCGCGCTTGCGATCTCCATACCGGCGAGAACCGGCTGCGCGTCCGTGCGAGCGCCGAAGCGCAGTTCGGAATCGGCGAGATCGGCGAGCCCCGCCGCGCGCAACAGGCGCGAACGCTCGATGCGCAGCGTGGTAGCGGGCGTCGGCCGATTGGGAATGGGCGCGACGAGCGGAAACTTCAGCGCCGCCAGGAAAGCGTTGACGCCAGGCGACGGCGTGGCATGCGCAATCTCGGGCACGCTCAGTTTCGCACGCGCGAGCATGGCGTAATAGCTGTTCTGAAAGCGTTCCGCCAGCCGCTGATAGCAGGCGCGAGCGCCGGCGGCGTCATTTTTGGCCTCGTAGACGCGCCCGAGAAAATAGAGAGCCGCACCGGCGGTTCCATGCCCCGGATACAACTCCAGATGCGCGCGCAGCAAATCTTCCGCGCCGATCTCATTGCGCAGATACGCGTGAAACGTCACCTTCCAGTGGCTCATACCGGCGTTAGCATCGGATGGGAAATCGGTATAGATCGCCTGGTAGATCGGCAGATAGTCGGAGGCGCGGTTATCCAGCAGATAGCGGTTCGCTAGCGCTAGCAGCGCTTTAGCCCGCCACGGAGATTTCGGATATTTTTCCGCGAGCGTGCGCACCGCGGTGTTAGCGCCTTCGTCGTTGTTCAGATGGTGCGCGCATTCTTCCACGTCATAGAGGCGCTCGGCATCGGCCTCAGATTCCGGCAGCGACAATCCAGTCAGCGAGGCACAGGCCGGCCCCGCGTTGCTCCCGATGCTGGTGGCGATCATGCGGACGCGGGCCTGATCTTGTTCCGTGCCCGTAAGCCTGTCGGCGGCGGCTTGATATTCGGCACGCGCTTGCGGATACGCGCGAAGCTCATACAACCGGTCGGCGCGATGCAGCAATTGCGGCGGCGATGCCTCGGGAAACGCTGCCCCCATCGATGCTTTCAGCGTGGTCAGGTTGGCAAATGCTTTGTCGGCGGCCGCGCCCAGCGGGTACTGCGAATAGACGCGCTGATAGATGTCGGCCGCTTGGGGCAACTGATTCGCCGCCTGGAAACTGTCGGCGAGCGTGAGATCGCCATCCGGCTGCGGCAATTCCTTGTAGTGTTCACGCAAAATGCGGACCGCGTCCGGCGCGGCGGACGCTTGCAGGGACCGCGCATCGAGAAGCCAGGATTTGCCGGCTAACGGCGACGCCGCGCTGCCCGCGTGCACGGGCCCCAGATCTTTGCCAACACCATCGAAATCGTTCGATTCCACGCGCGCGGCGCCCAGGTAATACGCCGGATAATCCGCAATCAGCGGCAGCTTGGCGGATAATCCGCGCAACGCGGCAATGGCCCCGGCGTAATCCTTCTGCTCATACGCCGAGACCCCGAGCGCGAGTTGCGCCAGCGGCGCTTCGTTCGGGTGCGCGGCGGCATAGGATTCGATCGCGGCGCGCTTCGCGGGGTTGGGGTTGGCGCGATAAGCGCGCACAAGCTGCGGCAGACCGGACGGCGCAGCCGCCGGCCAGAGCGCCGCGGCGGCAATCGAGGCTGCGGCCAGTTTAAACCATCGGCCCTGGATAGTCGTTGCCGAGAAGATCCGCGTCATCGTTGGCCAGCGTTCTCGTCAGTTCCACGTGCAGGTAGTCCACCATGCTCGGACATTTTACGAAGAACTCATTGCGAAAGCTTTCACGCGCTGCATCGATGGGCTCGCGCAGCGACTCGTACAAGCTGTGGCGCACGCGGCCCGCCTGCACTTCAGCGCTATGGCGCAACCGCATCTCGGACACCTGCACGCGCGCGTAACGCTGCGCGCGCAAATGAACTTGCTGCTCAACCTGGCTGAGAGCTTCCCAGGGATTGGCCGCGGCCGCAACTGGAGCAATGGTCACCAGCGGCGCGGAGGGCGGAGGCGGAGGCTTCAATGATTCCCAGACGGCCGATGCGGTCTGCGCCAAAAGCTCCAGCGCCGAATTTTCCACTTTGGCCGGCCCGTCCGACCAGGCATAAAGCAGCGCCGGCGCGTTTCCTTCCGCCACGATGGGATGAATGAACGCGCGCGATTCCGCGGTGTGGCCGAACTTATCCACCAGTTGCGGCGAAACCTCGGCGGCGGCGGCGAGAGCGATTACCGGCTCGCGCGTATGCACTGCCCCTGCCAGCGCCGCCGCCGACGGCAACGGAATCGTCAGATCTAATTTCTCCGACCGGGCCGCATTGTCTTCGACGCGAAGCCAAACGGCCCCTGACGCGAACGGCGCGGCCTTATCGGCCGTCGTGTCGCCGAGCTCATCGCGCGTGGCGGCTTGCCGCATCAACCGGACCGCTTGATTCAACTGGCTGGCTACCTCGCGGCGCGCCTGCGCGCACGCTTCAGCCTTGTTGCGCTCCGTATCGGCCCAAATGCGCTCGGCATCCGTCCGAAGGCGCTCCACGTCTCCGGCAAACTTTTCCATCAGGGAGCGAAACGGTGTGGGGGAGCTCACGGCAGCGTGTCCATTATTCTAGCAAGCGTCAGAGTGTACACGCGGAAGACAGTACTGCAGTTCAAGTACTGCGCGTACAATTCAAGCTATGGAATCTCTATCTGGAAAAGTGGCGATAGTCACTGGCGGAACGCGCGGAATCGGGCGCGCCATCGCGACGCGACTATTACAGGAAGGCGCGAAGGTCGCGATTTGTGGACGCACCAGTGAGTCGGTAGACGCCGCGGTGGCCGCCATGAAACCCCTTGGTACGGTCGCCGGCTTCACTGCGGACGTTACTCAGCCCCAAATGGTGCACGCGTTCTTCCACGCCGTGGATCAGGAATTCGGCGGACTCGACATCCTCATCAATAATGCGGGCGCGGCCGTGTTCCGCAAAGTTGCCGAGATGAGCGTCGAAGACTGGCATCGCAACATCGATTTGAACCTGAACGGCGCTTTCTATTGCTCCCACGAGGCGTTGCCGCGCTTTGAGCGGCGCGGCGGAGGCTTCATCGTCAACATCTCCAGCCTTGCCGGCAAGAATGCGATGCCCGGAGGCGCTGGGTACAATGCGGCAAAAGCTGGTCTGAACCTTTTTGCAGAAGCCATGATGCTCGATCACCGGCAAGATAATCTCCGCGTTTGCAATATCATGCCAGGCAGCGTCGCTACGGAGTTTTCCGGGCAACCAAATAAGCGCGTTGGTGACACAAGCTGGATGATCGCTCCCGAAGATGTCGCTGAAGCGGTCATAACAGTTCTACGGATGCCAGTCCGTACTATGATCAGCCGGATTGAAATGCGCCCTTCGCGGCCTCAACGGTGAGCGTTAGTACCGTCTGAGCGCCTCCGGAGCTCCCAGAGTTTCGCCCGTGCCAATGGCGCCTAATTTGCTCCTCTTGTCGGTGCGATGGCCTTGATGGGTTTAGGACTCGACAGAGGGAGTGCGAAGATGGGGCAATTGAATACGCATTTGGATCCTGCGCAGACCGGCTTCCAGGCTAAGAAGCTGGAATGCGATCTCTCGAAGCGGATCGTCGGGCAGGATGAAGCAATCGAACAAATCATTAATATTTATCAAACAAATCTAGCCGGCATGTCTAGCCCCGGCCGTCCGATCGGTAACTTCCTATTTCTCGGACCGACCGGATCGGGTAAGACACGGCTAGTCGAGGCGACGGCGGAGAGTCTGGTAGGAGATCCGCGCGCCGTAATTAAGATCGATTGCGCCGAGTTTCAGCATAGTCATGAAATTGCGAAACTAATTGGTTCGCCTCCCGGATATCTCGGGCACCGGGAAACTCACCCCCTACTTAGCCAGGAAGTACTGAACCAATATCACACCGAACGCGTGAAGCTCAGCTTCGTCCTGTTCGACGAAATTGAGAAAGCTAGCGATGCGCTTTGGAACCTTCTGCTTGGAATCCTGGACAAAGCAACGCTAACTTTGGGCGATAATCGCCGCGTCGATTTCTCGCGCGCACTGATCTTCATGACGAGCAATTTGGGTGCGGCGGAAATGGGTTCAATCCTGCGGCCCAATCTGGGCTTCGCCGCCGGCGAAACTGAGAGGATGAGCGCAGCCGGCATCGTGGACGATAATCTCAACGACAAGATCACGCGCGCAGGTTTGGAAGCGGCGCGGCGCAAGTTCACCCCGGAGTTCATCAACCGCATCGATAAGACGGTGGTATTCCGTCCGCTGGGCGAGCCCGAATTGCGCAAGATCCTGGCGCTGGAATTGAGCGTAGTGCAGCAGCGTATCTTCAATTCGAGCACCGGCTCTCCGTTCGTTTTTTCGTTGACTAACGACGCCAAAGAGTTCCTGCTGCGCGAAGGCACCGATCTGAAATATGGCGCGCGTCACCTGAAACGGGCCATTGAACGGAATCTGGTGCATTCGCTTTCCAATCTGATCGCGACTGAACAGGTACGCGGAGGCGATTTGATCCGCGTCGGTTTCGACTCAGCCGTGTCGCGGTTGACATTCTTCAAGGAAGCGGAAGATATGCCGGCTTATGCCATGGTGCAAATGGTGGATACCTCCGCGGCGCCGCCATTGGCTGCATTTGCCACCAATACGGCGACCGAGACGCCACGCACGGCGAACGCGAAAACGTCGCGCCGCTAACTGCTACTTCTGAGAAGACTGATAGGGATGGGGCTCCGGTATGGCAGCCCCATCTTTGCGTGGGGAGGAAGCTCCGAAATTGACGCCGGTTTTGGCGTCGCGCAGCACCGCTTGCCCTCCGCCCATTTCGCTCGAAAAATCCCCCACAACTTGCAACTCATGGCCGCGGCCCATCAACCGCTCGCGTATGTCGAGCGGGATTCGGCTCTCCACTAAAACATCGCACCCGCCAAATGTCTTTTTGGTGAAGCGCGGCGCTTCCAGCGCTTCCTGAATATTCATGCCGTGATCCACGATGTGCGAAACGAACTGCGCGTGCGCCTGCGCCTGGTTCAATCCGCCCATGATGCCGAACCCGACGTGAATGTCGCCCTTCTCCATGAAGGCCGGAATGATGGTGTGAAACGGCCGCTTGCGTGGCGCGAGCGCGTTCGGATGCTGCGGATCGAAATCGAACAGGCCCCCGCGATTGTGCAGAGCGAAGCCGTAACCATCGACCACCACCCCCGACCCAAAATGTTGATACAGGCTTTGGATCAGGGAGACAATATTTCCCTCGCGATCGATCGCAGCCATGTAAATTGTGTCGCCGTGAATTACCGGAGGAACGCCCGGCCCTACATCGCAATTGGCGCGCTGCGGATTGATTAGGTTGGCCCGCTGGCGCGCATACTCCATCGAAAGCATCCCCTCAACCGGCGCCTTGCTGAATCGCGGATCGGCCACATACCGGCGTAAATCGGCGTACGCCAGTTTCTGAGCCTCGATTTGCGTGTGCAATTCGTCCACGCCGCGCGAGTCAAATTGGGATAGGGGGAAAAGCGACAGGATGTTGAGCATCTGCAGCGCGGCGATTCCCTGACCGTTAGGCGGTAGTTCGTACACTTTCCAGCCGCGGTATTCGGTGGAAATCGGTTGCACCCATTCCGGCTCGAATTCCGACAGATCGGCCGCGCTGAGTTTGCCGCCCAGGCGCTCGCTGGTTTTCAGGATCGCGCGCGCAATCGCGCCTTTATAGAATCCCGCGGCGCCTTCCGAGGCAATCACCCGATAGGCCGCGGCCATCTCGGGGTTGCGGAACATCTCGCCCACCGCGGGCGCTCGCCCGTTGGGCAGCAGAACGCGCTTGGCGTTCGGTTCCTTCGCAAGCTTGGCTTCTTCTTCCTTCCACGCCGCGCCGATCATCTCGGTGACGGGGAAGCCGTGCTCGGCGAAATAAATAGCCGGCTGGAACAATTCGCTCCACGCCAGCTTGCCGAAGCGCCGGTGCAAACTGGACCATCCGCTGACCGCGCCGGGAACCGTTACCGATTGAATTCCCTCCTGCGGCATCGAGGTCATGCCCATCGATTTCAGCAGTTCGATGGTTTGCCCCTTGGCCGCCCACCCGCTGGCATTGATGGCGCTGAGTTTGCCGGTCTTGGCGTCATAGTAGATGGCGAAAAGATCGCCGCCCATGCCGCAGCTTTCCGGCTCCACCACGCCCAACACGGCGTTGGCGGCGATGGCCGCATCCATCACCGAACCGCCGCGCGCCAAAATCTGCGAGCCGGCCTGCGACGCCAGCGTTTGGCTGGTGGCGACAATGCCGCGGTCGGAAATCACCATCGAACGAGCGGAAGAACGGTCCTGAGACCGCGCCGAGTAAACCATAACGAGAAGGAGGAGCGGAAGCAGGCGCCGCGACATGAATTCGAATCATATCAGGCGTGTGGGTGCTTCCGCCCACCGACGGAAGTTAAAATGAGGCCTCATGCGACGCAGCTTCGCCGTGGTTTTCCTGGCGCTCACGGGATGCGCCCGCGCGCCGCTACCGGCCGCCGATCCCGAGCTTTCCGCGGAAATTCAACACATCCGCGCCATAGACAACCACGCGCATCCCGCGCGCATCACCGCGGCGGGCGAACCGGCCGACCGGTTCTTCGATGCTTTGCCTGTGGACAACATGGAGCCGCAATCCGACCCCGTGAACTTGCGCCCCAACGCGCCCGCCATCGCCGATGCCTGGCGCGCGCTCTACGGCGTAGATCATCCCGACCAGGCCCGCAAACAGGCGTTGATGCAAGCGAAAGGCGCAGCCTGGACAGAATGGGCGCTCGATCAAATGGGAATCGACATCATGCTCGCCAACCGCGTGTCGATGGGCCCCAGCATCGGCCCGCCACGCTTCCGCTGGGTGCCCTACGCCGACGCGCTGATTTTTCCGCTGGATAATTCCAAGCTTGGCGTCAATTCCGACCGCAAATCGTTCTTCGCGCTCGAAGACAATCTGCGCGCGCGATACCTGAAAGACGCCGGCCTGGATGCGCGGCCAAAGACACTGGATGAATACCTGGCGCGCGTGGTCACGCCGACGCTGGAACACCAGCGCGCGGGCGGCGCAGTAGCCGAAAAATTCGAGGCCGCCTACCTGCGTTCTCTGGCTTTCGATAAAGCCGATCGCGCCACCGCGGCGAAAATCTACGTCACGCCGGGCACGCTCGATCAGGCGGCGTACAAACCGCTGCAGGATTTTCTATTCCACTATGTCGCCATGGAATGCGGACGCCTGGGCATGGCGGTGCACATTCACACCAACGCCGGCGCCGGCGGATACTTCGATGTGAGCGGCGGCAATCCCATGAACCTCGAGCCCACGCTCAACGATCCCGAATTGCGCAAGACCAAATTCGTCATGCTGCATGGCGGCTGGCCGTTCACGCGCGAGATCACCGCGCTGCTCACCAAGCCGAACGCTTATCTCGATTTTTCCGCGCAGGATCTCGCTCTTTCTCCGGCCACATTGGCGCGCAGCATCCGCGAATGGCTGGAGTATGTGCCGGAAAAGGTCCTCTTCGCCACCGATGCGTATCCTTACATCCCGGAAATGGGTTGGGAGGAATCGGGCTGGATCGCCGCGCGCACGGGGCGCGAAGCTCTGGCCATCGCGCTGACCGGCATGATGCGCGATGGCGAGATCACGCGCGCGCGGGCATCGGAGTTGGCCCGCATGACCCTGCGCGATAATGCCCGCGCTCTCTACGGATTTCAATGAACCAAATCGACGCGATTCTTTTTGATTTTGACGGCGTGCTCATCGATAGCGAGCCGCTGCATTGCGCCTGCTGGGCGGAAGTTTTGAAACCGCTCGGCGTCCACCTGGAATGGGATTTCTATCGCCGCGAATGCATCGGCATCGACGACCGCGAGATGCTGCGCATGATGGCGACGCAATCCGATCCGCCGCGCGATTGGGATGAGTTATGGGCGCAATACCCGGCCAAGAGAGACTTGTTCCGCGAACGGACGCTGAAATCTCCGCCTTTTGATCCGGCCCTGGGCGGCCTGTTGGAAGAGTTGCACGGGCGTTACAAATTGGCGGTGGTAACATCCAGCGCCCGCGTGGAGATAGAACCTTTGTTACAAGCCGGTCACCTGCGTGAATACTTCGAGACCATGGTCTGCGATAGAGAAGCGGGCGGCTTGAAGCCGGCGCCGGACCCTTATCTGATGGCGGCGCGCGTGTTGGGCGCCAGAACGCCGCTGGTAGTAGAGGATTCAGCCGCGGGAATTGCCGCCGCTCGCGCCGCGGGGTTTGAATTTATCGCTGTCAATAGCCCGTCCGAGGTGCCTGTGCAGGTACGGCGCCGCCTCGCACAGCACTAGACCACCACTATCCGCAGATAGTGTAACCTGCTCCGCGAGACTACCGCCTACAACATTAGAGCCAACTACGTTCCTGCGGGCTGAAGCTCGCGAGGTTGGCCACGTTTGCCAGAATCTCCAAGGAAAGCACTTCAAATGAAAAAACTATTCACTGTTGGAATACTCGCGGTGTGCAGCTTGACCGTTGCCAGCGCCAAGAATTACGAGATCTCGCTCTCTTCCGTTACCAAGGTCGGAAATGTGCAATTGAAGGCCGGCCAATACACCCTGAAAGTCGATGGCGACAAGGCCGTCTTCACCTTCGTCGAAACCTCCAAGCAGTTCACCGTCCCGGTGAAGGTGCAGACTGTCGACAAGAAGTTCGATAGCACGCGCGTCGACGCCAACAAAGAAGGCAATGTCGATGTGGTGAAGGATATCGAGCTCGGCGGTTCCAAGAACAAGATCGAATTCGGCATGTAGCTGCCTCAGGGCAGGCTTCTGCCTGCCCATCCTCCGCTTGTCCTTGCGGAGGCCCAAATTCCTAACTTATTTAGAACGGGCGCGTCGAACCAGCGAGGTTCTCATGCTGAAGCACGATCTTCGCTTCGCCCTTCGTACGCTCGCGCGTAATCCCGGCTTCGCGATCGTTTCGATTCTCGCCCTCGCGCTGGGAATTGGGGCCAACAGCGCCATCTTCACCGTGGTGAACTCGGTGCTGCTCCGGCCCCTGAAGTTCTATCAGCCGCAGCAACTGGTGCTGCTGCGTGAGCGCAACCTCGGAGCCGGCTTCCCTCAGTTTTCCCTCTCTCCTGGCAATTACCTTACCTACCGCGACGAGAACCGCTCGTTCGCCGGTATTGCCGCGTTCGGCGGCGGCAGCATGAACTATGCGGGCGCGCAGGAACCCGAAAAAGTGCGCGCAACGCAAGTGACCTCAAACTTCTTCGATGTCTTGCACGTTCAGCCGGTTCTCGGGCGCATGTTCACCAAACAGGAAAACGAACTTGGCTCGCATCATGTTGTGATCTTGAGTTACGGCTTCTGGCAGCGCCGCTTCGGCGGACGACGCGAAGCCCTTGGCGAAAGCATGAAACTTAACGGCGAAGCCTACGCCATCGTGGGCGTGATGCCGAAGGATTTCAGCTTCCCCAATCGCGTCGATCTCTGGCGCCCGCTGGCCATGAATCAGCAAAACTGGTTGCAGCGCGGCGGCCACTATCTGGGTGGCATCGGCCGTTTGAAGGATGGCGTGACATTGCCAACCGCGTGGGCCGATCTCAATACCATCGCGCGCCGCCTGCAGCAGGCTTATCCCGATTCCAACCACGGCTGGGACACGCTGCTGCTCGATCTGCAGGACACCGCCGTGAGCAGAGTGCGTCCAATGATGCTGACCTTGCTTTCCGCGGTAGGCTTCGTGCTGCTGATCGCGTGCGTGAACCTGGCAAACCTGTTGCTATCGCGCTCGGCCGCGCGCCGCAGGGAAATCGGTATCCGCGGGGCGCTGGGCGCCGGGAAAGCCACTCTCATCCGGCAGCTTCTGACGGAAAGCATGGTGCTCGCGGCTCTCGGGACCGCGCTTGGGTTGTTGTTCGCGTGGGCGGGAACGCGGCTGCTGGTGCACGTCGACCCCAGTATTCTTCCGCGCGCGACGGAAATCGGTTTGGATTGGCGCGCGGTGGGGTTCACCGCCGCCGTCGGCATCCTCACGGGAATCCTTTTCGGACTCGCGCCCGCGCTGCAAATGGCCCGCGGCGATCTGCAATCCGCGCTGCGCGAAGGCGGCCGCGGCAATTCCATGGGCTTCCGGCGCAACGCGCTGCGCAGCGTGCTCGTCACCGGTGAAGTGGCGCTCGCACTGACGCTGCTCTCCGGCGCCGGCCTGCTCATGCGCAGCTTTTATCGCCTGCAAAGCGTGGACGTGGGCTTCGACCCGCACAGCGTGCTCATCTTCCGCGTCACTTTGCCGCAGGCGAAGTATTCGAAAGATGAGCAGCAGCTTGCGTTTTTCGATCGCGCTCTTGACGATATCCGCGCGTTGCCGGGCGTAGCGTCGGCGGGGGCCGCCAGCATCTTCCCGCTCGCGGGCGACGACTACATTCTGACGTTTACTCAGGTGGGCAAACCCAAGAAGCCGGCCGGCCAGGAAGACAATTGCAAGTATTACGCGGCGACGCCCGGCTACTTCGAGGCGCTGCGCATTCCGCTCAAGGCCGGCCGCTACTTCACCCAAGCCGATTCAGCCAACGGGCCGCCAGCCGCCATCATCAGCGAGTCGATGGCCAAGCGGTATTATCCGAATGAAAATCCGATCGGCCAGAAGATCCTCGTAGGCACCGGTCCCAACGGCAAACCCTCGGAAATCGTCGGCATTGTGGGCGATGTGCGCGATGAAGAACTCGAATCCAAGGGGCGCGTGGCCGTTTACCGGCCGGAATCGCAATCGGTATTCGGCGGCTTGTACTTCGGCGTGCGCACCGCCAACGACCCCGAATCTCTGATTTCGAGCGTGCGCGGGGTCTTCCATAAGCTGGATTCGGAGTTGCCGCTCGACGCCGTGGGAACCGTCGATACGCTCATCGAAACATCCCTTTCGCAGCGCCGCTTCGGCATGCTTCTGATGGCCATCTTCGCCGCGCTGGCCCTGATTCTCGCCATGATCGGGATTTACGGGGTTCTCGCATATTCCGTAAACCAGGCGACGCAAGAGATCGGCATCCGCATCGCGCTGGGCGCGCAACCCGTCGATGTCATGCAACTCGTGCTCTCCTACGGTGGTTTGCTGATCGGCGTAGGGGTCGTGATCGGCGTGGCCATTGCGTTCACGGCAGGAAGCCTGCTTCAACCGCAGCTTTTCGAAGTAAAGACAACCGATCCAGCGACTTACGCGGCAGTTGCGGCCGCGCTCGCACTCGCCGGATTCGCCGCCTGTCTGGCTCCGGCGTGGCGCGCCATGCGCGTAGACCCGATAATCGCACTCCGGAACGAATAGTAGATCTGGTACAATCAGACGGTTCGTAAAATTTAACGCGATCGATACACGATGAAGGGGATCACCTTTTCAGCGCTATTTTTAGCGGCCATTGTTTTCTTTACTATCGGCGCGTCGGCCCAGAGTAGTAGTACTTCCAAGACGCCGTCGAAAACCACCAAGAAGGCGCCTGCCAAGACGGCCGTTCGCAAGCGGACGCCGCGCACGCCGGTCGCCGACCCCACGGAAGGCGATAACCCCGATGGCGACGATCTCATCATTCGCCGCGCCGCCGTCTCCGCGCTAGGCAATCAGGCCGGCAGCGTGGTCGTGGTGGACCCCAGCAACGGCCGCGTTCTCAGCATGGTGAATCAGAAGCTGACTTTGAAGAGCGGCTTCATTCCCTGCTCCACCATCAAGCTGGTGACATCTCTTGCGGCATTGACGGAAAACGTCATTGACGCCAACACTTTCCTGCATCTCGGCCGCTACATGACCTACAACCTGACGCTGGCGCTGGCGAAATCGAACAATCAATATTTCGCCGCTCTGGGCGAGCGTCTCGGCTTTACACGCGTCGTGCATTACGCGCAGATGATGGGCCTGGGTGAAAAAGCGGGCCTGGATATCCAAGGTGAGCAGCCCGGTTGGATCGCCGATGCGCCTCCCAAGGCCGGCGGCATGGGCCTTATGACCAGTTTCGGCGAGGGCTTTTTGATGACGCCGCTCGAACTGGCCGGAATTCTTTCGTCGATCGCCAACGGCGGTACGCTCTACTACCTGCAATATCCCCGCACGCCCTCCGAGATCGAGCAATTCTCGCCGCGCGTCAAGCGCACGCTGGAAATCGCGCCCAACGGCATCGAAGACATCAAGCTCGGCATGCGCGGCGCAGTGGATTACGGCACCGCCAGGCGCGCCAATTACGATCCCAACGAAATGCTTTTCGGTAAGACCGGCACCTGCACGGATTTCCGCGCGGGCGTTCACATGGGGTGGTTTGGTTCGTTTACTGAAGTCGGCAAGCGGCAGCTGGTAGTCGTCGTAATGCTGACCAGTCCGATAAAGTCAGTCAGCGGCCCGTTAGCTTCCGGCGTGGCCGGCGCTCTGTACCGCAATCTTGCGCAGCAGAATTATTTCGCTAGCGCTACGACGCGGAAATCGGATCTCCCCGAGATTCTGACCTGCTGCTCGCACCACCAATAAATTCTTCGAGTGCTTTTGGCGTTTGCGCGGGCCCGCAGGCCCGCGCTCTCGCTAGCCGTTCCGGCTAGTTGTTGTCATTGTTGTCGTCGCCATCCCCGCCACCGCCGCGTCCGACTCTAGGCGGCGCCGGGGGAGCGCCCGTCGTCTTCAACGGGGCCACGCCACCCGGCTGGGCGATCTGGTTATACGCGGGCACGTCCTTATCCATGATGCCCTTGTACTGCGTCTTCACCGCATCGAGTTGCTGTTCGAGGTTGAGCACCAGCGCGGTGTCGGTCTCGGTCGGACCGTAATCGCCCGTTCCCGCCACATCGCCCGCGCCCGTTCCGATCTCGCCGTTCAGCCAGATGAAATTCATGTAGAGCTGATACTGCTCCGGATAATACTTGTCGTCGCTCAGCATGTCGGATTCGGTGACAAGCTTCAGCTCGACCGATTTCAGCTTCTTGTCGATCTCCACCATCGCCCGCAACATCGCATCCTTGCCTTGCACGGTCTTGCGCTGGTCTTCGATTTGCCGGCGCATCCATTCCAGCTGGTTCGTCATGTCGGATACGTTGCTGATATCGTCTCTGACTTTGATTTGCAACTTGGCTGCGGCCTGCAAATCGGCCTCCGTGCCGTGCGCGCCCGGCGGCACGCCGATGTGGAACGGCTTGGTAAAGCTATGGCCGTCGACGGTCATCTTCACCGTGTAGTCGCCAGGAGCGGCAATAGGACCACCAGCCGCGCCTTCGATGCCCCAGTGCGTCACAGGGCGCGTTTCCTGGCCCTGGAAGCGCGGCTCTTCCCAGATGTGCGGATTCTCGGACGGCGTGGTGCGCAGGGCGATGAGGCGCGGCCCGGGCAGGCGCATATCCCACGCAACGCGATTCAAACCAGCGTGGCCGGTGATGGGAGGCATCTTAGCTACCT
This sequence comes from Bryobacterales bacterium, assembly GCA_963743705.1. Lineage (GTDB taxonomy): Bacteria > Acidobacteriota > Terriglobia > Bryobacterales > Bryobacteraceae > PALSA-243. Next base: position 396,412 of record CAVUQS010000014.1, read on the forward strand.
GCACGCCCTTGGAATCGAGAATGTCGATTTCGACGGGCGCCGCGGGAGCGGCCTTGAGCACGAACGAAAGCTCGGCGCTGCCGCCGCGCGGTTCGCGGAACGCGGTGCGCGGCGCAACCAGCGCGGCCGACTCGGTGAAGCCAGGCTCCATCATGCCCTGCTCGAGCGGCGTGATGTCGTGCATGATGTAGAAGCCACGGCCGTAGGTGGAAACTACCAGATCGTGCGACTGCTTCTGCACCACAACCCAGGACATGGAAGCGTGCGGCATCCCCTTTTCCAGCACCTCCCAGTGCTGGCCATCGTTGAGGCTGTAGAAGAGATCGTGGCCGGTGCCGACGAACAGCATTCCCTTGCGGTTCGGGTTTTCGGCGATGACGCGTGCGTAGTCCAACGGATTACCGGTGGGCAGGTCGCCGTTGATTTTGTTCCAGGTTTTACCGAAGTCGGTGGTCTTGTAGACCCACGGATCGCGGTTATCCATCAGGTGGAAATCGGCGCAGATGTAAGCCGTGCCGGCGTCGAAATGCGACGGCTCGATTTTCGAAATCACGGCCCATGGCGGCAGCCCGGTGATGTTCTTGGTGACGTCCGTCCAATGCGGCGTGGCAGCGAGCGAATCGCGCGTGTACCAAACCTTGCCGTCGTTGGTGCCGGCCCAAACCAGGCCGCGTTGGATCTCCGAGGGCGCAATGGCGAACACGACCTCGCCATAGAACTGGCCGAGGTTATCGGCCACAATGCCGCCCGAGGAGACGATGTATTTGGGATCGCGCGTCGAAAGATCTTCGCTGATAACCGACCAGCTTTGCCCGCCGCTCGTAGTGCGGAAAATGACCTGGCAGCCGTAGTAGACGGCATTGTGATCGAACGGATCCACCGCCAGCGGCGGCGTCCAATGGCAACGATACTTCGCTTTGTTCGGTTCCGAATCGAGCGTGTGCAGCCAGGGGCTGATGGAGCGCGCGACGTGCGTCTTGGCGTCGTAGCGCGTCACCTCGTTGCCGTAGCACGAGGCCCAAACGATGTCCGTGTTGGTGAGATCGGGCAGCGTAAAGCCCGATTCGCAGCCGCCCAGACCGTGTTCCCAGGTTCCAACCGCTCCGCCGGCGCCGGCTGCGCCGCGCCCGCCAGCCCTGCCGCCGCGCCCTCCGCGGCCCCCACCGGCGTTTGCCTGTCCGGGGACGTTGTTGCCGGCCTCCTGCGTCGTGCTCAGGCCGCGCATGGTGCTGTTGTCCTGCATGTTGCCGTAGATCTTGTATGGCACGTCGTTGTCGACCGCCACGTGATACATCTGGCCAATGGGCAGCGTGACGCGGTTCGAGGTCTGGCCGTGATCGCTGGTCATGAACATGCCGCCGTCGTGCGTCATCATGATGCGATTGGGATCGGTGGGATCGATCCAGATATCGTGGGTGTCTCCGCCCCAACCCATGGTGCGGAAGCTCTTGCCGCCATCCGTGGAACCCCAGAAGCTGCTGTTCGCCACGAAGACTTCATCCGGGTTCTTCGGATTCACCGCCAGCTTGATGTAGTAGCCGGCGCGCCCGATCAATTCGCGCTGCCAACTTCCCTGCGTCCAGTTCTGGCCGCCGTCGTCAGAGCGCCAGATGGAGCCTTGATCGGCGGTCTGAATCAGCGCGTAGACGCGCTTGGAGTTGGAAGGCGCGGGCGCGACATCGATTTTGCCAAGCGGCGATTTCGGTAAGCCGTGGCCTTCGATATGCGACCAGTGCGCGCCTGCATCGTGCGAAACGTAAACCCCGCTCCCCGGGCCGCCGCTGAACATCGCGTAGGTGTGCATCTCGACCTGCCACATGCCCGCGAAGAGCGTGTTAGGGTCGTTGGCGTCAATGTTGAGGCCCGAGCAGCCGGTCTTGGGATCGACGAAGAGCGAGCGCGTCCAGGTCTTGCCGCCGTCGGTCGTCTTGTAAACGCCGCGCTCCTGCTGATCGCCGGTGGTGCGGCCGAGCGCGCAGGCATAAACAATGTTGGGATCGGTGGGATGCACGATGATGCGGCCGATGCGGCCGGTTTCGGTAAGGCCCATGTGCTGCCACGTGGCGCCCGCGTCCGTCGATTTGTAAATACCGTCGCCCATCATGTCGGAATCGCGGATGGCCCACGCTTCGCCGGTCCCGGCCCAGACTTGTTTGGGATCGGTCGTCGAGATGGCCAATGCGCCGATGGCTTGAACCGGCATAGCGTCCGAGATCGGCGCCCAGGTGGCGCCTTTGTCGGTGGATTTCCAAACGCCGCCCGATGCCGCTCCGGCGTAGGAAGTGTTTGGATCGCCGACTACGCCTGCCGCGGCCGAAATGCGGTTACCGACCGCCGGGCCCATGAAGCGGAACGAGAGATCCTGGGGAAGCGCCGCGCCCCCGCCACGCCCGCCACGTTGGGAAAAACCGGGGACGGCGCACAACGCTACCGTTCCGAATACAAATAAAGCGCGCAATGTCATGATGGGGTCCTCAAATCCTCTGATAAACGACGCTCGATAGTAGCGTTTATCACGTTTAAATTTATGCTTTCGCACACAGCGCTGTCAAGCGCGCCACATATCGCCTTGCATTACACTTAGTTGCGGATTCCGGCTCCGCGGCCGGCGAATTTAATCGCTTCACTTGGCGGCTTGGTTTCGAAGGTTTCATGGCAAGTCCACGTAATGGTTTGCGGTTGTTAACGGACCGCCTCCGGCATAGGTGACCACGGTGCGCAACCGGTAGCTCCCCGGACCAACAACCAGCGTGAGCGTGCAATTCACTCCTTCTTTCGACAAGGCCTGATAACTGGGCTCTTTTAGCGCAAACGACACGCTGCCTTCCTTGCCCGCGACCAGGTTTCCATTGACGTCGAAGAGCGCGGCAACGATAGATACCTCCTGCACGCGCCTACCGTCTTCACGCTCGAACCGCATTTTCGCCACGTCCAGATGCGCCACCGCCCAGACCGCCGGCAAGCCCTTCACCATATCCTTTACGACCGTGACGCTCGCCGGAATGCCGCTCTTGGCGTCGCTGGCCATCATGGCTTCATCGATCTCGCGCTCCCGCGGAGTGCTCGCTTTATCCGGATCCGTCGCGTAGTAGCCCGGCCTGGCCTGCACGTCGTACCGATCGGTAACGGTCTGGCGCACGCGGAGCTTGTGATAACGGCCATCCTGCGCACCGTCGGGGACAAATCCGAGCAGATACGAGTTTTCGGGCGCAGCCAAATCGCGAAAGCCCTGAAGCAGGTCATTGTTGTTGTGGAAGAACCGTCCGCCCGTGCTTGCAGCCAGGGTTTCGAGTACGCCGTTGGCCGAAGCTTGCGCGATGGACGCGATGCGTTCGAGATGAATGGCGACCGCGCCAGGCAATGCGGCAATCGGAGGGCCTCCGTAGAGACCGCTCATGTCGAGAGCATTCACCACCACGCCGGCGCGCAACGCGTGTTCGATCACGCGCTCGCGATCCGCGACGAGGGTCTGGGTCATGAAGCCGGGCGAAGCCACGAGCACCATTCGCTGGCCGGGGAGCGTGCCCATGAAATCGACGATCTCTTCGAGCATCCCGAGCAAGCGCCGCGAGTTCGACTCCACCTGTATCCAGAGTTGCCGGGCTTGCGCCCCACTCCCGGCGCCGGGCGGCGCTTTTGGGCTTCTTCCGCCTCCAGATCGTTGTTGGGGCGCAGGCATGGGCGCGTTGCTGTTCAACTGCGAACCGGCGTAGGCATCGTAGGGAGTTACGAAGCCGAGCAATGGATCGGGACGGGGTAGCCGCGGATGGTTGCGCAGGCCCTGAATGGCCGCCACAAGCTTCGCGGTATCGGAAGTGAGCGGCGAGACGGGTCCTTGCGACAAGCTAAAGACAACGGCGCGATCGTTCGCGGCCAAACCTTCCTGGACGAATTTAGAGCCGGCCTCCGCGGTGCGCACCAGGCCGTCATAAGTGAAATTGTCGAAACCCATGCTTTCGTCGTCGAAGACCAATGCGACGAAACGCTGCGCGGGCTTGTCAGCGGGTTTAGTGGAATCTGTTTTGGGATTGTCCGGCGATGGTGAGTTCGTTGGCGCCACGCTGCGTACGCCGGAGTGGGCTTCGAAAGCGGTGATGTCGCGCAGGCGGCCGGAATCGAAGAGCTCAAAATCCCGCTGGCGCAGACCATCCACCGTGCGGCTGCCGTCGCGCACAATCACCGGGACTTCGACTAACTTGGTTTCCGCGCGAAACGATGCGCTGGATTTTTGCAGATAGGGAGCGAAACGCGTTTGGACTTCGTCGGGGCCCACGCCTTGCCAGGCGGAAGCCACGGTCAGACAAGCAACCAGCGCGAGCACCCTGAAAACAATGCGGCGCCTCAGTCTGTGACTGAAGCGCCGCATTCGAACATCGGACTGGCCCAACAAACTAATTTAGAAGTCCAGATACCAGCGGAGTAACATGCTGCGGGTTCCGCTGGCGCTGGTGATGTTGCCGAAAGTACTCGCGGTAAGACTCGTGCTTCCCTGACCGAAGAACGGGTGATTCAACCAGTTGCTGGCTTCGCCATACAGGTTGAAGGTCACGCGCTCCGTGATGCGGATGGATTTCCGAAGCGAGACATTGAACGTGAACGCCGTCTTGCTGGTGTAATAGACGGGGCTGCCGATCACGCCTGGGGTCTGCGCGGCCTCGAAGTACGCCGGGTTTACCGTGCCGTTCGCCTGCACGATATCCGACACACTGGTTTTGATGCAGGTGCAGGATGCGAGGAAGCCGCTGGTCTGGGTCGAGGTGCGTTGCAGCAGAGCCTGCGGCGTCAAACCGTTTCCGAAGATTACGCCGCCGTCGGCCGTGGTATTGAACGTGGCGCGGCCGCCGAGGAACATGGCGGGGGTGCCGGAGCTGATGGTGTTGATGGTCCCCACGGTCCAGCCGCCCACGATCTTATTCAGCACCGGATTGTTGACGTTGACCAATTTTCCGCGGCCGAGCGGCAGATCGTACTGTCCGTAAATATTGATCACCTGGCGGTGGTCGAAGGGCGTAGGGCCATAATTTAGCCGGCCGTTGCGCAGCGTCCACCATGTGGTGGTTGCGGTCTGATCGCTCGAATTCTGCACCGTGCCCAGCGTGTGGCTCCAAACGTAGTTTCCGGCCATGGTCAAACCGTGCGCGAAATTGTGGCGTACGTCAACCTGCATGGCGTTGTAGTTGCTGTTCGCGTTGTCGTCCTGATAGTCGAGCGTGTTGGTGTACGGATTGGCGCGGAAAATGTTCATCGGATAGGCCGTCTTTGCCGTGTAGCCTTGGGCCGCACAGGGGGCGAAGTTCGCGCCCACCAAACGGCAGTAGTAGCTGTTTGCTGCGGTGCTCGTGCTGGCAAGCGAACTGGCAAGCGTACCTACCAAACCCTGCTGCAGGTCCGTCACGAAGGTCGTATTGCCGAATCCTGTGGACGCCGCCAGAGCCGCGTTGGTGCCGTTGGCGCCAAATGCCGTCTGCATGATCGGCAGCGCTACCTGCCCCGGCAAACCTTGGTTCGCGAAGTTCTGGGTCTTCAGCGATACGTACGGCTGGGCCGTCATCTGAGCGACGCTCAGACCGTTAGCGATCGCCAGGTTGTTCTGCGCCGCCACGAACTCCTTGCTGAAGCCGTTCTCTAGCGTGTTCGTCTCGTTCACGTTCTGATAGTGATAAATGTGCGTTCCCTTGTTGCCCACGTAGGAAACGCCGAGTACGGTGCCGCGAGCGATTTCCCGCTGGAAGCGTATATTCCAATCTTGAACATACGGCATCCTGAGGTCGGGGTTCACATACTGCCAGGTTAATCCGCCGTTGAGTACATAGTTACTCACAGGAACCGGGAAGGAGAAGGAGGAGGGCGTGGTGCTCAGCGGAGGCGCAGGGCCGCCCACCGAGTACGCGCCCGGGTTCGCGGCGATGGCCGAAGAAGCGTTGACGCTCTGCGTCGCGCCCGGGCTGCCGCTTTGCACGTTCGAGATCGCGTTCATGCCTTCGTCGTAGTAGGTGATGCGGTAAGCAGCGCTGAACACGCTCTTGTTATGGCCCAGCAGTTTAGCCAGCAAACCATCCTCTACCCTCGGATTCCACGTCAAGCCAATATTCGGAGCGGGGTTGACGTAGTCGTTGTGATAGAGAACGTTCTTGATGTTGAGCTGCGGATTCATATCGCCACCTAAAGTGCCGGGAGCAAACTGGACGGTCGACGGCCCAAAGAGCGAACTCTCCGCCGCGTCCACGCCGTTGGTGCTGTGCGTCGGAGAATCGAATTCCCAGCGCAGGCCGTAGTTCAAAGTTAAGCTAGGGGAGATGCGCCATGTGTCGGCGAAGAACACCCCGAGATTGCGGTGCAGGAAGCGCTGCGTGCCGGGAGCGAACGGCTGATATTGGTGAGTCGTCTCGTTCACCGATTCATTGGCCGAGTAGCTCGAAATACGGCCGGTCAGCAGGGCATACAAACTCTTTGCGTTTGCGATATCGCTGTTGCTCGAATTAATGAACGGCAGATTCGTCGTCGTGAACATCGCGCTAGCCGGATCGCTGGTGCCGACCCCAAGCCCAATACTGGGAATGCCGGCGCCGCCGTATGCAATTTCGAAAAAGGAAGAGTTCAGGAACGCGCCGCCAAAGGTCATGGTGTGCTTGCCGTGAACCCAGGTCATCGTATCGGTAGCTTGCCAGACCGGATTGTTGCGCCCATCCGGCAGAGCGTTGTAAATCAGCGTTCCAGCGGAAAAGATAGGCAAGGTGACAATCTGGCCGTTGTAACCGTAGTTATCCCACATGTGCGGGTCGGCGGGTTTTTGGTAGTACTCGTTATTCGACTGAATGCCGAAAGTGAAGTTGTTTATCAAATGCGGCGTAAATGTGTAATCCAACGTGTGCGTCCAAATATAGCGGGTCGACATATAGGCAGCGTTATTGTTGGTATTCCACGAAGGCACCGGAGCGCCAGGGTAATAGGGCTCGCCTACAATGTCCCAGCGATATAGGTTCCAAGTGGTGCTGTAATTCAACTTGGAAGTGATATGAGCATCCAGGCGAGCCGTGGGGTACAGGTTGCTGGTGGTTCCCGCGAGGTTCCATTGCATGTTGGTCTCGTAGGGAGTACCGGTCACCGGAATGAAGCCGACCACCTGCGGGTTCGTGCGGGTCTGGACCATCTGCTGCGCCAATTTTTGAGTGGTGGCGTTAAGAGCGCCGGGGAATCCATTGGCAGCCGCCAGACTCAGCAGGTTGACGGTATGGTTTTGTCCGTCGGTACCAAGATACGTGTAGTTACCACTGAGCGCGGCGTCGGTCGGCACCGTGCGGCTGACGATGGAACTGCCGGGTGATGGCACATCTTCGAAGTTGACGAAGAAGAAGACCTTGTTTTTGAGCGGGCGGATCCAGGGGACCAGCGGGCCACCCATGTTGCCGGCGTAATCGGCTGCGCGGCTTCTGTTGCGCGGAAGGCCGCGCGCATTATTGAACCAGGAATTCGCATTGAGATCTTCGTTGACGAACTGTTCGAGGACGTGGAAGTGATATTTGTCCGTACCACGCTTCGTCGTAAAGCGGATGTTCATCGCGCCTTGACCCGACTGGTCCGCGTTCATGCCCGACGTGGACACCGTGACCTCCTCGATCGCGTCGAGACGTTCCGGCGCAAAGGTGTAGAAGCTGGTACCGCCGCTCTTAAAGCGCTGCGAGTTGTTGTTCATGCCATCGAGCGTAATATTCATCGACGCGTTGGGCAGACCGTTAAACGTGCTTCCGCCCGACCCGGATTGCGCGCCGGGAGTCAACAGAGAGAAATTCAGCGCGTCGCGGCTGGTGTAAGGCAGCGTGTTGATGGAGGAAACGTTGATGGTGGTGCCGACCTCGTTGGAAGTCGTCTCCAAGTGGTTGGCGGACGCGGAAACTTCGACGGTTTCGGTGGTCGCGCCGACTTTCATTTCGACGGCCACGTCGGTAATGCGGCCGGTGTCAACAACGACCGAATCCAGAACCGACGCCTGAAAGCCCGCCGCTGTCGCCGTCAGTTTGAACGTTCCCGCCGGAATGTTCACGAACACGAAGGAGCCGTCGCCGCCTGAAACAGTTTCTCTACCTATGTTCGTGGCGGTATCCAACAGCTTCACGGCGGCTTTTGGAACAACTGCGCCCGAGCTATCCTTCACGATCCCGTGAATACCATTGGTTGTCTGGCTGAACGCAACCGTCGAAAGCAGTGTTGCGGCCAGCATGAAACAGGGCGCGGCAAAAAAACGGCGTCGGCCTTGCTGAAGCATCCGAATACCCCCAATTCCTCGGCGAACACAACATGAGCCGCTCCAAATCGCGAGAGTACAGGCGACTCTCCCTCGGCGGATGCTGTTATGCCGCAGTTAAATTTATCCTCGGAGTATAGGGGGCGGCCGGGAAACTTGTCAAGCAATTACTCGTTGTTATCGAAAGATTTTAAAGCGGTTATAACTATTCTGAGGTTTTGGAGCAATTCCAACTTAATCGCTTCACCGAACCGTAGGCTAGAGGCTCTCAAAAAGGCATAGCTCCCGCACCTGAGTGCGGGAGCTATCGCCGGAACGGGAAACCGTCTACCAGCTTGTAAACGCGCGCAGCAGGACTGTGCGGTTGCCGCTGGCAGAGCTGACTTGACCGAAGCTGTTAGCTGTGACTGACGTGCTGCCGAGAGCGAAGAACGGGTGATTCAGGAAATTCAAAGCTTCCATGCGGAACCCGACGCGGAGCTTCTCGTGAATCCTGACTTCCTTGTTCAAGCTCATGTTGAGGATGAAGCCGGTGTTGTTCCGGATATACGTCAAGGCGCCGAAGGCGCCGGGCGTAATTGCCGGGCCATAATAGCTCGGGTTGGAGATGCCGCTCGACTGAACCACCGAGGAGACATTGCTGACCAGGTTTCCGGCCACAACCTGGCTCTTATTCGGAATCGAGCTCAAATCGGACTGCAATTGCGCCTGGGTGAAACCGCCGCCGAAAACCACACCGCTTTGAACCAGGTTGTTGAACGTATCGCGGCCGCTGTTGAGAATGGAGGGCGACCCAGTGGCGATCTGTTCTACGCCGCCGAGCATCCATCCGCCCACGATTCGGTCCAGGATGCCGTTGTTGATGTTCACGGACTTGCCTTTGCCGAACGGCAGTTCGTAAGTCCAGTAGGAATTGAACGCGACGCGGCGATCGAACGGCGTCGGGCCATAACTCAGCCGCGCGTTGCGCTGCGTGAACCACTGGTAAGTCGCGGTCTGATCGCTGGCGTTCAGCAAATCGCCAAGGCCGTGGCTCCAAACCAGGTTGGCCGTGATCGTCAGGCCGTGGCTGGTTTGTTTGCGGGCTTCGATCTGCAAGCCGTTGTAGGTCACGTTGCCGTCGTCGGTCTGATACCGCAGGCCGGTGGCATACGGATTCGGCGTGAAGAAATTGATCGGGTACTTCGTCGCCGTGGTGTAGCCTTGCGCCGCGCAAGGCGAGAAGTTAGAACCCACTAGCCGGCAATAGTAGGTCGGGGTGCTGGTGCTGGCGAGAGAACCTGCGAGCGTTCCGGCCAAGCCTTGTTGCAGGTCGGTAATGAACGTCGTGCTGCCGAAACCCGATCCGGACGCCAATGCCGCATTAGTCCCATTGGCCCCGAAAGCAGTCTCAAAGATAGGAAGCGCCGCCTGGCCAGGCAGTCCGTTATTCACAAACGTATTGCCTTTGCCATTGGCCTGATTGATGGTCAGGTTGCTCTGCGCCTGGACAAATTGCGGCAGGAATCCGTTCTCAAAAATGTTGACTTCGTTCAGATTCTGGTAGTGCCACATATGCGTCGACTTGTTGCCGATATAGCGCACTTCGAAAACCGTGCGGCCGGGGAGCTGCCGCTGGATGCCGATATTCCAGTTCGTGGTGTACGGCGTGACCAGATTCGGGTTGATCATGTAAATCGAATTACCGCCGGTGAACACATACGACGATTGGTTGATCGGATAACCAAAAGATGCGGGAGCGATACTCAGAGGCGGCGTCGGCGAGCTCAAATTCACGCCGCCAATCGGGAAGCCGGGATTGCCGGCCGTCGCGGTCTGGGACTGGGCGTTGCCCTGATTGCTCGAAAGCACGTTTGAAATCGCGTTCATGCCTTCGTTATAGGAAGTGATCGAGGCGCCTCCGCGGATGACCGTCTTGCCATCCCCGATGAGTTTGCCGATGAAGCCCGCGCCGCCCTTGGGATTCCATGCGAATCCAACGTTCGGCGCCGGATTCACCAGATCGGACTTATACGGCGCTCCGACGGAACTCAGCGTCGGGTTCTGCACGCCGCCGAGCGAACCCGGCTGGAACAGGCCGGTGGAAGGCCCATAAAAGCCTCCGTTGATCGGTTCAGCGTCGATGCCGTTGGTGTTCTTGATTGGGCCATCCATCTCCCACCGTAAGCCGTAATTCAGCGTAAAGCTGGGGGAGAGGCGGAAGTTATCCTGAAAATAGAAGCTGCCCGTGGTAAACGCGTAACGCTGCGTAATCGGCGCAAACTGGTTGAACTGATGCGTGTTTTCGTTGACGTTCACCGAAGCGGAAATCCCGGTGAGGCGCCCGGTCAATAACGCATACAGGTTTTGGGCGTTGGTGAGATCGCTATTGCCGTTGTTGATGGCCGGAAGAGCCGCAGTCAAGGCCGCGCCAACCGGGTCCGCGGAAGAAACGCCAAAACTATACGCTGGCACGCCGGCGCTGTTATACGACGTTTCGTAGAAACTGGTATGCAGAAAGACTCCGCCGAACAACAACGTGTGCTTACCCTTTACCCAGCTCAAATCGTCGCGGACTTGATAGACCGGATTATTGCGAATAAATGGGAGTTGGTTTACCACGACCGGCGAGATCAGCGGGAGGCTCAGACTACGGTTGCCGTAGACCGACCATTGCTGTGGGTTGGATCCCTGATAAAAGTACTCGCCATTGCTCTGCACGCCGAACGTCGTGCTGTTGAACATGTGCGGCGAGATCGTCCAGTTGAGGGAGTTAGTCGCGATGTAAGTCGTGATCTTGTAGGCGCCGCCATAGTTATACTGCGTCATGCCCGGGTAGTTGGGCGCGCCGGCGATATTCTCGTAGCGCAGGTTCCAAGTGCCGGACCACGAGATCTTGGGCGTGAACTGATAGTCGACCCGCGCCGTCGGGAACAGGTACAACGTGTTCTGCGGCTGCGTCCATTCCATGGTCTGCCAATAGGGCTGGCCGTTGATGGGAAGATAACCGCTGGCCTTCGATTGGCTGGAATTGATCGCGCTGAAAATGCTCGAAATGGTCGGATCGATCGCGCTGCTGTACCCTGCCGCGCCTGCAGCCGAGAGAAGATTCACGGTGCGCGTCACGCCGTCGGTTCCGATGTACGTGAAATTTCCGGCCTGCGAACCGGGCGTCAGAACCGTGGTCGTGTTGGTGGTCGAAGTTGGCTGCGGCTGCGCTTCGAAATAGGCAAAGAAGAAAAGCTTGTGCTTCAGTTTCGGTATGAAGGGCAGTAACGGGCCGCCAACGCTGCCATAAGGGTTGTTCTGGCGGCTCCGAGCAATCGGTTGCCCGCGCAGGTTTCCGAAGAACGTGTTCGAGTTGAGGTCTTCGTTAGCGAACTGCTCACCGATCGTGAAGTGATATTGATCGGTGCCGCGCTTGGTGGTGAAGCGGATGTTCATCGCGCCCTGGCCACCGGCATCGGCGGTCAACCCGGTGGTCGAAACCGTCACTTCTTCAATGGCGTCGATGCGCTCCGGCGCGAAGGCGTACATGCTCGTGCCGCCGCTTTTGAAGCGCTGCGAGTTGTTGTTCATGCCGTCGATCGAGATGTTCAGCGAGGCGTTGGGCAGCCCATTGAACGTGCTGTTGCGGCCGGTGGCATCGTTGGCCGTGGTGTTGCCGGCCATCAGCAGCGAGAACATCAGCACGTCGCGGCTGCTGTACGGAAGATTTTGAATGGCGGTGTTATTGATGGTGGTCCCGACCTCGTTCGACGTGGTCGCGAGTTGCGCCGCAGTCGCCGCAACCTCGACAGTCTGCGTCGCCGCGCCGACGGTCAATTGCACCGGCACGTCGGTAATACGGCCGGAGTCCACCACCACGGAGTCGTATTGCGCATTCTGGAATCCGGAGGCCGCTACCGTGATCTTGTAAGTGGCCGCCTGCAGGTTCGGAAACACAAATCCGCCGTCGTCAGCCGACGTTGTGGTTTTTTCGATCCCCGTGCCGGTGTCCGTCGCCTTGACCGATGCGTTGGGCACTACCGCGCCGGATTGATCGCGGACAACGCCGTGAATGCCGGTTGTGGTCACCTGGGCGAACAAACCGCCGGCGAATAAGATAGCCGCAAGGGCGCCTAAAAGTATCGGGAAAAAGCTAAATCGACGGTAGTGAAACATGACGCCTCCACGCGCTCGGAAATTGTGTCCTTGGGAGCCAACGCAGCTCAAACCCAACTGGAGGGTTGCCCTCCAGTTAATCCCCACTTAAATTTAAACGGAGTATATGCCCCCCCAAAATTGATGTCAAGCGAATTTTCACTTCCGTTAATTGAAGACTTTTAAGCGTTTATTCCGTTTTCTGGAATTACGCGGCAAGTTCATTTAATCGCTTCACTTCGGGGCTGCCGCTACTGGAAACGAAGGGCCACGGCTACCAAAAGACGTCACGAGGCCGCGCAAAAAAAATCGGCCACCCGAGGACCGGGCGGCCGATATTTGTTTCGGACTTGATGTGCTTTCCTGCCGATTGCGACGGGAAGTTTAAGACTTACCAGCTCACGAAAGCGCGCAACAAAACGGTGCGGGTGCCGGCGGTGCTGCTGACTTGACCGAAGGTGTTCGCCGTCACCGAGGTGCTGCCCAAAGTGAAGAACGGATGGTTCAGGAAATTCAAGGCTTCCACGCGGAAGCCGATGTTGAGGCGTTCCTTAATCCGCACCGACTTATTCAGGCTCATGTTGAGCGCGAAGGTGGTGTTGCCGTAGAGGTAGACCAAATCGCTGAATGCGCCGGGCGTCGCCGCCGGACCGTAGTAGGCCGGGTTGGCGATGCCGTTCGATTGAGCGAAGGTTCCGATGGAGCTGATGAGGTTGCCGCCCACCACGACGTTCATGTTGGGAATGCTGGAAAGGGAGTGCTGCAGTTGCCCGGGCGTCAAGCCATTGCCGAAGGTCACGCCGCTCTGCGCGCGATTGTTGAACGTGTCGCGGGCGCTGCTGAGGATGGTTGGTGCGCCGGTGGCGATCTGTTCCACGCCGCCCAGCGTCCATCCGCCGATGACGCGGTCGAGGATGCCGTTATTGATGTTCAGCGCCTTGCCTTTGCCGACCGGTAGATCATAGGTCCAGAACGAGTTCCAGGCGAGGCGATGGTCGAACGGCGAAGGACCGTAGCTCAGGTGTCCGTTGCGCTGCGTGAACCATTGGTAGGTGGCGGTCTGGTCGCTCGAGTTCAGCAGGTCGCCCATCGAGTGGCTCCAGACGAAGTTGCCGGTAAATGCGAGCCCGTGGCTGAACGCTTTGCGTGCTTCGATCTGCAGGCCGTTGTAGTTGTTGTTACCGTTATCGTCCTGATATTCCAGGTTGCTGGCGAACGGATTGGGTGTCCAGAAGTTGAGCGGGTAGGCGGTCTTGGTGGTGAAGCCGGCCGCGGAGCAGGGGGAGAAGTTGCTGCCCACCAGGCGGCAGTAGTAACCGGGGCTGGTGCTGGTGGTGCTGGCGAGCGAACCAGCCAGGGTTCCGGCCAGGCCCTGCTGCAAATCGGTGATGAACGTCGAGTTGGTGTAGCCCGAGCTGGCAGCGAGAGGCGCGAACGATCCGTTGGCGCCGAAAGCGGCGTCGAAGATCGGCAAGGCGCCCTGGCCAGGCAGGCCGTTGTTGGCGAAGGTAGCTCCCTTGCCACTGGCCTGATTGACTGTCAGGTTATTCTGCGCCTGCACGAACTGCGGCAAGAACCCGTTCTCGAAGACGTTGGCTTCGTTCAGGTTCTGATAATGCCACATGTGGCTGGACTTGTTGCCGATATAGCGAACTTCGAGCACGACGTGCGAGGGCAGTTCACGCTGAATGCCGAGGTTCCAGTTCTGCACGTAGGGCGTCACCAGATCCGGGTTCACATAGCCGAGCGTCTGTCCGCCGGCCAGGGCGAATTCCGATTCGGGGAACGGGAAGCCGAATGTGGCCGGGAAGGTGCTCAGCGGCGGGGCCGCAGAACTCAGGTTCAAACCACCCAACGGGAAGCCAACTCCACCCGGCGTGGCCGAGATAGATTGCGAAGAGCCGGGATTGTTGGTGATGGTGTTGGAGATGGCGTTCATGCCCTCGTTGTAGTAGGTGATCGAGTAGCCGCCGCGGACAACTGTCTTTCCGTTTCCTAACAGCTTCTGCAGAAGGCCGCCCTGCGGCGACGGATTCCAGGCGAAGCCGAAGTTGGGCGACGGATTGACGAGGTCGGATTTGTATGGCGCGCTCACGGCCGAGTACGTCGGGTTCTGATTCGAGCTGAGGGTTCCAGGCTGGAAGAGCCCATTCGACGGACCGAAGAATGCGCCGCCCGAAGGCTCGCCATCGATTCCGTTCGTCGTGTTGATGGCGCCGTCGAACTCCCAGCGGAAGCCGTAGTTCAACGTCAAGTGCGACGAAACGCGGAAGTTGTCCTGGATGTAGAGGGCCCCCGTCTTATAGGCCCAGCGCTGCGTCTGCGGCTGAAAAGCATTGTAGGCGTGGGTGTTCTCATCCACGTTCACGTTGCCGCTGATGCCGCTGACACGCCCGGTGAGCAGCGCGTAGAGGTTTTCAGCGTTGGTGAGATCGCCATTGCCAGTGTTAATGCCGGGCAAAGCCGCCGTCAAGGCTGTCACAATCGGGTCGCCGGAAGCGATGCCAAGCGTGTAGGTGGGAACGCCCGCGGTGCCGTATGACGTTTCCCAGAAATTGGTGGTCTTGTAGATGCCGCCGATCAGAATCGTGTGCTTGCCTTTGCTCCAGTTGAGATCGTCGCGAATCTGGTAGACCGGATTGTTGCGAATGAACGGCAGCACGTTGGCGCTGACAGGGTTGGGAATCGTCGTGTTGACGAGCGGGGAGTAAAGCGCGCGGTTGCCATAAGGCGCCCACTGTTGGGGATTGGCGCCCTGGTAGAAATATTCGCCATTGCTCTGTACGCCGAAATTCACCGTGTTGATCATGTGCGGGGTGATGGTCCAATCCAACCCCGTGGTGGCGACGTATGTCGTGATCTTGTAGCCGTTGGGGAAGGCGTACTGCGATTCCCCGGGGTACGGCGGTGCGCTGCCGGAGATGTTCTCGTATCTCAAGTTCCAGGAACCGTGCCAGGCGAGACTGGGAGTGATGTGGTAATCCACGCGCGCCGAGGGGAACAACTGCAGCGTGTTCGTGGGCTGAGTCCATTCCATGGTCTGCCAGTAAGGCTGACCGGTGATGGGAAGAAATCCGCTGGCTTTCGATTCCGAACCGCTAATGGAGCTGAGCATGCTGCCGACGGTGGGATCGACCGCGCTGGTGAAGCCCGCCGCTCCGGCCGCTGACAACAGGTTGACCGTGTGCTGCTGGCCATCCGTTCCGTTGTAGGTGAATAAGCCTTGCGCCGCGCCGGAGCTGAGCACTTTGGTGGTCAGCGTGGTGGTGCCGGGCTGCGGCTGCGCTTCGAAGTACGCGTAGAAGAAGAGCTTGTGCTTCCACTTATTACTGAACGGGACCAACGGGCCGCCGATTCCGCCGTAGGGGTTGTTCTGGCGGACCTTTGAGATGGGCTGGCCGCGTAGATTGCCGAAGAATGAGTTCGCGTTCAAGTCCTCGTTGGCGAGCTGCTCTCCGATCGTGAAATGGTACTGATCGGTGCCGCGCTTGGTGGTGAAACGTATATTCATGGCTCCCATGCCGGAGGCGTCCGCGCCCAGGCCGGTGGTGGAAACCGTCACTTCTTCCGTCGAGCCGATGCGCTCGGGAGCGAACGCATAGAAGCTTGTGCCGCCGCTCTTGAAGCGCTCGGAATTGTTATCCATGCCATCGATGGTGATGTTCAGCGATGCGTTCGGCAGCCCGTTGAATGTGCTGCCGCCGCTGCCAGATTGGGCGCCGGCCTGGAGGAGAGCGAAATTCAGCGAGTCGAGACTGCTGTACGGCAGGTTCAGAATGTTCTTGTTGTTAATGGTTGTGCCGACCTCGTTCGAGGTCGTCTCAAGTTGGGCGGCGGCGGATGTTACTTCCACCGTCTGCGTTGACGTTCCGACCGTCAGGGCGACCGGCACGTCCGTCACGCGGCCGGAATCGACCGAGACGGCAGCAAGCACCGAGGTCTGAAATCCGGAGGCGGATACGGTGATCTTGTATGTGGCGGCTTGCAGGTTCGGGAAAACGAACCCGCCATCCTGCGCCGTTGTGGTCTTTCTTTCGATCCCGGTTCCCGTGTCGGTCGCTATGACGTTCGCGTTGGGCACTACCGCGCCCGAAGGATCGCGAACTACGCCATGGATTCCCGTGGCGGTCAATTGCGCGAAACCTGCGACTGCGAGAACACCGGTCAGGAAAACTAGGAGGAATGCTCGAATTAAGCTCGATTGACGCTCGTAAGACATATTTTCTCCAAAAAAGAAAACTCTTGTCCCCGAAACGCCCAGTTACGGTTTTTTGCGAAAGCCGACCCGACCCCTGTAGTCAGTTAATCCGTATTTAAATTTATTCGGAGTATATGCCGCCAAAAATGCAATGTCAAGCAAATTTAGGCTCCCATTAGCTGAAGATACTAAAGCCTTTATTCCATTTTTGGAAGGGGAATTACAACCCCATTTAATCGTTTCACTTGCAGCTTGACACAGCCCCCTACTTCTGGCACTCTGTACTTTCCGCGAACCGAACTGCCAAGAAGAAAGCATCCCGGATTCGTTTTAGGAATTGGGGCTACCCTGATAATGGCCACGATTAAGGAAGTCGCCGAAAAGGCGGGAGTATCCGCCGCTACCGTGTCGTATGTGTTAAACGACTCGCGCAAGGTGCGCCCGGAAACCGAGCAGCGCGTGCTATGGGCGGCGCGCGAACTAGGCTACCATCCCAACACGGCCGCGCGTTCTTTGGTGGTAGGCCGCAGCACCATCATCGGGCTGATCGTGCCCGATATGTCCAATCCCTTTTTCCCGGAAATCACCCGGACGTTCCAGGCGGAAGCCACGCTTTACGGCATGGAAACCGTGGTGATGGATGGGAACAACGACCCGCAACGCACCCGCAATATGGTGGAGCGCATGCTCAGCTTGCAGGTGCCCGGCATCGCGTTTCTCACCTCGCAGGTGGATGCTCCCGTCAAGGAATTCGTCGCCAGGAAGGGCATTTGCGCCGCATACCTCGGGTTTGGCGCGCCGGGTCCGAGAATCGCTAACATCGCGATTGAACAGTGCGGTGGAATCGGCGAGGCGGTCAATCATCTGGCCGGGCTCGGACACCGCAAGGTGGGCTTCATCGGCGGCCTTGCCGACGGGGCTTTCGCCCAGCGGCGCAAGGCTGCCTTTCTCGAAACGGCCTCCGCTGCCGGCCTGGAGACGCGCGTATTCGATTCTGATTTCACCGTGCAAGGCGGCTATTTCGGCTGCTCACGGCTTTTGGGCGGGTTCGACGCCACGGCGATCATGACCGCCAACGACATGATGGCGATCGGCGCGCTGCACTACGCCTATGACCGGCAGATCGCGGTGCCCTCGGCGCTTTCCGTGATCGGCTTTGACAACATCAATTTCGCGCAGTTCACACAACCTGCGCTGACAACGATTGCGGTGCCGCGCGCCGACATTGGACGGCTGGCCTTCCAATCGCTCTGGAGCCTGATTAACGACACCCCGGGCGGGGATTATGTGGTGAAGACCAATCTCGTCATCCGCCAGACCACTGCGCCTCCGCCGCGATCGTGACCCCTGGGAGATTTCAAGATGCGTAAGACAATCCTTTGTTTCTGCTTTCTGGCGCCTCTGTGCGTCGCCGCCGATCTCGCCGGCACGTGGAAGTTCACTCCGCCGCCCAATCCGCAAGCCAAGGGCAACCGCCAACCGCGCGAACAGATCTTTGTGTTCAAGGTAGATGGAACTCACTTCACCGGGACCATTGCCGTGCCCGGCATCGCCGACATCCGCAACGGCGTGATCGAAGGAACGCACATCACGTTCGACCGCATCGACGGCAACGGCCGCGCGGTCTCGTTCAAGGGCGATCTCTCAGGCGAGGAATTGAGCGTCGAATTGGCCACCCCCCCGGCTGTGACCGCAGGCCGCGGAGGCCGCGGACCGCAGGGTCCCACGGTGTTGAAGAGGTTTTCCGCCGAAACAGAATATAAAGTCGCGCCGGAGCTGGCGCACAAACCGTTTCCTCCGTTCAAGCCTATTTCCGAGAACGGCTACGCCAAAACCCCGCCCATGGGATGGAATAGCTGGAACAAGTTCCACCGCAATGTGGACGACAAGGCCGTTCGCGGCATGGCCGATGCCATCGCCTCAAGCGGCATGCGCGACGCCGGCTACGTTTACGTCAACATCGACGACACCTGGGAAGGCAAACGCGACGCCAGCGGCAACATCACGTCCAACGAAAAATTCCCGGACATGAAAGCGCTCGCCGACTACGTCCATTCCAAAGGATTGAAGCTGGGCATTTATTCCGGGCCGGGCACCCGAACCTGCGCCGGCTTCGAAGCCAGCTACAACCACGAAGAACAAGACGCGCATACGTGGGCCGCGTGGGGCATCGATTACCTGAAATACGATTGGTGCAACGCGTCGGAAGTTTATCATCCCGACGAGTTGAAATCCGTCTACCAGAAGATGGCGCTGGCTCTCCGCGCCGCCAAGCGCCCCATGATTTTCAGCCTCTGCGAGTACGGCTGGCAGGATCCCGGCGCATGGGGCCCCACTGTCGGCGGAAATCTCTGGCGCACGACGGGCGATATCAGCGACAACTGGGCGTCGATGTCTACCATCGGCTTCGATAACCAGATCGGCCGCGAAAAATTTGCCGGGCCCGGGCATTGGAACGACCCGGACATGCTCGAGATCGGCAACGGCGGCATGACGAGCGACGAATACCGCACCCACCTGAGCCTGTGGTCTCTGCTCGCGGCCCCGCTGCTCGCGGGCAACGATATCCGCGACATGACCGACGACACCAAGTCGATCCTGATGAACAAAGAAGTGATCGCGATCGATCAGGATAAAAAGGGCGTGCAGGGAATCGCCGTGCGGAAAGACGGCGAATGCTCGCTCACGCGAGGGAACTTCGGACAGCCGGCGAAGATTGCCTGCTCGGAAGTCTGGAAGAAGCCCCTGGCCGATGGCGTCGCAGTGGGATTGTTCAACCGTAGCGAGCAGCCCGCCAAGATTTCGGTGAAATGGAGCGAGGCCGGCGTCACCAAGAAGCATCCAAAAGTGCGCGATTTGTGGGCGCACAAGGACTTGGACGCGGGCGCCGACTACACCGCCGAAGTGCCGGCGCATGGCGTGGTAATGCTGACCGTAAAGTAGTTCCGGACGGCTACAATAGAGAAAGTGCCTTCCAAGACCTTCTACATCGAAACATTCGGCTGCCAGATGAATGCTCACGATTCGGAAAAAGTCGTGGGCACTCTCCTCTCGCAAGGCTACGCGCAGGTCGCTGAACCCGCGGATGCCGGACTGGTCCTCTACAACACCTGCAGCATCCGCGACAAAGCGGAACAAAAGGTTTTCAACCGGCTGCAGCAATTCAAACGCGACGCCGGCAAAGGGAAAATCTTCGGCGTGCTAGGCTGCGTGGCGCAACAGGAGGGCGAAAAAATCTTCGATCGCGCTCCGCACGTCAGCCTGGTTTGCGGCTCCGCCAGTTATCCGCGCTTCGGCGAAATGCTGGTGCAGCTGGAAAACGGGGCGCGCCGCGTGACTGGCCTGAGCCTCGATACCGAAGAGACCTTCGATACGCCGTTCACGCGCCGCGACAATCCGCACCGCGCTTACATCACCATCATCGAAGGCTGCGACAAATCGTGCGCCTACTGCGTGGTGCCGTTCACGCGCGGACCGGAACGAAGCCGGACCAGTGAAAGCGTGATGTCCGAAGCCTGCAAGCTGGCGGGCAGTGGCTACACCGAAATCCAATTACTGGGACAGAACGTCAACAGCTACCGCGATCCCTCCGGCGCCAACTGGGATTTCGCCACGCTGCTGGCCTGGGTTGCGGTGGTGCCCGGCATCCGCCGCGTCCGCTATACGACCTCTCATCCGCGCGATTTCGTCAAGGCAATCGTCGATGCGATGGATGAAAATCCGGTGCTCTGCGAGCATGTTCATCTGCCGGTGCAATCCGGTTCGTCGCGCGTGCTGGCGTCGATGGATCGTCTTTACACGCGCGACGATTACATGCGCCGCATCGACTGGCTGAAATCGGCGAAGCGCAAGTACGCCATCACCACCGACATCATCATCGGCTTCCCCGGCGAGACCGAGCGCGATTTTGAAGAGACGCTTAAACTGCTGGACGAAGTGCAGTACGATTCGCTGTTCAGCTTCAAATATTCGCCCCGGCCCAATACCGCCGCTCTGACCATGGAAGACCGCGTTCCGGAAGAAGAAAAACAGCGCCGGCTGCTGATTTTGCAGGAAAAGCAGCGCGCGATTCAGATCCAACGAAACGCGGAACTGATCGGCGGCATCCAGGAAGTTATGGTGGAGGGGCGAAATCAGGCGCTCGGCCAGTGGATCGGCCGGACGTCGTCCAATCGCACGCTGAATTTCACCCACTCCGACCCCGACGCATCTCTCACCGGCCAGTACCTCGATGTGCGCGTAACGCGCGCCGGACCTAATTCGCTGGTTGGCGAAAGCGTGGTGTAATTGAGATGGAGGACACGATGGAAGTAGAAATGAAAATCCGCGGGCTGATGATGGACCCGGTGACGAACATGCCCATCGTGATTCTGAAAGACGTCAGCGGAGCATCGGTTTTACCCATTTGGGTGGGTGTCTACGAAGCCAATGCCATCGCGCTCGAAATCGAAAAAGTCTCCACCCCGCGTCCCATGACGCACGATCTCATCAAAACCCTGCTGCTGGGCCTGAACACGAGCTTGCGCAAGGTTGTGGTGAGCGAATTGAAAGACGATACGTTCTACGCCGTGATATGGCTTGACCGCGACGGCGAGTTGATTAGCGTCGATTCGCGTCCCAGCGATGCGCTGGCCATGGCGCTGCGGCTCGATTGCCCGATCTATGTCGAAGAGACCGTGTTGAAGCATTCGAAGGTGACTTCTTCGATGTCCGACAAGGTGAACGACACCGAGTACCGCCGCTACCTGGAAGGCCTGAACGACGAGGACCTGGGCCGCTACAAGATGTAGCGCCAGGCGCCCGCCGCTCCATGCGAAAACTCTTCTTTTGGAAACTGAAACGCCGCGAGATCCGTCTCGGCGAGCGCACCGTGCTTATGGGCGTGCTCAACGTGACGCCCGATTCCTTTTCGGATGGCGGCCGCTACTCTGAGCCCGATCGCGCTTTTGCGCGCGCGCTCGAACTCGAGGAAGAAGGCGCGGATGTCATCGACATTGGCGCCGAATCGACGCGCCCGGGTTCGCAACGCATCAGCGCCGCCGAAGAAATGCGCCGCCTGGTGCCGGTCCTGAAGCGGCTCAAGGATCGCCTCACCATTCCCGTTTCTATCGACACCTACAAGGCCGAAGTCGCCGAACGCGCCATCGAACTGGGCGCGGAGATCATTAACGACCCCTCCGGCCTGACATGGGAGCCGCAACTGGCGCGCGTGGTTTCGAACTACGATGCAGGGCTCATTCTGAATCACATGCGCGGGCGTCCCGAAACCTGGGCGAAACTTGGCCCGTTGCCCGACCCGATGGCCACCGTCGGCCGCGATCTTGACGCTGCCTCCAGCCGCGCGCGGCTCGCGGGGGTCGATAAAACGCGCATGGTGATCGACCCCGGCCTGGGCTTTGGCAAGCGCGGCGATCAGAACTCCCTGATCATCGCGCGCCTGGGCGAACTCGCCGCGATGGAATTGCCGATAATGACCGGCCCCTCGCGCAAACACTTCGTCAGCCACCCCGACCCGGAGCAGACCACGTTTGCCACTGCCGCTTCGGTCACTGCCAGTATTTTGTCGGGCGCGCATATCGTGCGCGTACACGACGTGCGCCAGATGCGGACAGTGGCGGACGTGGCGGATGAAGTTCTGAAGAACCGCGCTTAGCCGGCCGCGATTTCCTTAGCTGTGATCTCGTACTTGAAATTGTCCGGATCCAGGCAATCGAGCCGTTCGCCGGCCGTTTCCGCCTGCGGGTACATGAAAAAACCAACCGCCGGTCCGCTGGAGCCTGGCAACGCAACATCGTGCGCGAAGTTGTACGCCATCCAGTTCATCTCCCAGGAACCGAACAGCCGCCCGCGAGCCTTCTTGACCATCTCGTCATCAACCGCGCGGTTTCCCGGAGGCTCTTCCAGCATGACCTTGCGCACGTCGGCGGGATCGACCGCCACCCATCCATAGGCGCCTAGGTACACCTCGGCGCGGCAGTGCTGCGCTTTCGTCACGACTTCCGACGAGGCGCCCAGGCTCTTGTAACCCATCTCCGATTTGGCGATGCGGACGCCGTAAACATCACGCGCCGGAAGGCCGGCGGCACGGGCCAGGCCGACGTACAGCGCGTTGAGATCGGCGCATTTACCGGCGAGATCTTTGGATTCCAGCATGAAGCGGATATCGCCGCGGCCACAGCCGCGAACCTTGGGATCGCGATGCGTATTTTCCACGATCCATTCGTAGATCGCGCGCGCTTTGTCGCTATCGTTCTTGGCGCTGGCGGTGATCTGCAGCGCCGTTTCTTTGACAACGCCGTCCGTTGGGATCAGCTTGGTGGGCCGCAGGAAGTACTTCAGCTCCGCGGGATTCACTTTGCGCACGCCGGGGCGCGCGGAAAGATCGACGGCCCAGTCCCTGGTCGAAACGCGGCTGGTGACGGCAAGAACCGGCTTCGCGCCCGCGGGGAATTCCACGGCAATCATTCCCAGCGAGTCAGGCGCATTTTCGATCATCTTCGCCGTGCCGGTCTCGCAATGGAACGTGTTGGCGAGCGTCCGCTGGTAAGCGGTGTCGCGAGTCAGGGCGGCCGGCGCCCAGATTCTGGTCGGGCCGGAGGGCTTCAGTACCTCGATGCGCGTGGTGACTTCGAAGGTGCGCCAGCCAGCGGAATTTGGCGCTTGCGCCAGAAGGCGTCCCGGCGCGAGAACAGCCGGCGCGATGCCGGCAGCGCGAAGAAAATCACGGCGTTTGATCGAGGATACGTGCAACATTGTCGTCGGCATGATTGTACCAATCGGGAGAAATGGAATTGTTACAGACGCGGCGCTAGTGCAAGTATCCGCCGCCATCGCACAGGATCATTTGCCCGGTGATCAGCTCAGCGTCATCGCTCGCGATGAACGCAGCCAAGGCCGCGAAATGCTCGGGCGTCACACGCTTCTTGATGCACTGGTTCATCATGACGCGGTTGAACGCTTCTTCCTGCGAGTTGGCCATGGTTCCGGGCGTGGCCACCATTCCCGGCATGATGGCGTTGACGGTGACGCCGTCGTCGCCGCACTCCTTGGCGAGAACCCGCGTCATCCCCATGACCGCGCCTTTGCTCGCAACGTAAGCCATCTGGCCGGGATTCGCCAGAAAGTATGTGCGCGAAGCGACGTTGATGATGCGGCCCGTGCTGTTCTTCTTGATCAGCGGATAAAAGGCCTTCGTGACAAGAAAATATCCGAGGAAATTGACGTCGAGGAAGCGCTCCATGTCCTCGCGCGAGATCGCATGCCAGGGCGACCGGCCGGAAAGAATGCCGGCATTGTTCACGAGAATGTCGACCTCGCTGCGCCTCGCGCCGACGCTCTCTACCGCGGCCGCGATTTGCGCGTCATCCGTGACGTCACATAGCGTCGCGTTCGCCTGGCCGCCGGCGGCCGCGATTTCAGCGCATGCCTCCGAGGCATCTTTGCGGTCGAGGATCTCGATCGCCGCGCCTTCCGAAGCGAGGCGGATGGCGATGGCGCGGCCCAAACCGGTCGCCGCGCCGCTGACCACGGCCACGCGATTCTCCAAACGCCTCATTGGCCCGCCTGTTTCCTCATCTTGCGCATTTCGCCCTGCACCGCCATTAGCGACATCAGTAATCCGAGCGGATGCGCGCCCGCTTCCACGATGGGATGCGGCTTACGATTGCGCAACAAGTCGATATCTTCGTCGAGCAACGAATCGATCACCGCGGCTTCGCGCGCGCTGAGCTTGCGTTCCACCGCCAGCGACGCGGGGTCTTCAATCATGCGGCGGCGCAGATCGGCATCGTGCCGTAAATCGTAGAGCAGCTTATTCAAGTTGTAGGATGACGACGCCGGATGCGCATAAAACTCGTTCGCTTCGTTCGAAAACGAATAAGGCGCAATCGGCGTGGTATCTATCGCGCCTTGCGGCGCCGGCAGAAAGCGCATGACGGCATGGCCGTGGTGCCACGTCGGCTGATAGGTCAGCAGTTCACCACGCTGCGGGCCCAGCGCGCCGAGCATGACCGCCCATGAGAGCATCTCCGTGTTTCCGGTTTCATCGAACTGGCGATTGGTCATGCTGAGAATCGCTTCGGTGTTGCCGCGCTCCATCTGCGCGATGGCCCAGCGATCGAAATCATAGGCCGGCTGCGGATACTTCCACGTGCCCGGGTAATGCGAGAGGCCGCCCGACGCGATGATGGCCACGCGCTCCGGCCGTTGCGCGATGTATTCCGCTATCGCTTTGCCAAGCGCCGCGCAACGCCGGGCCGTCGGCAGAGGCGGCAGGTACGAGTTCACGAAAATCGGAATCACCGGTATCTCGCGCTTCTCCAACACCCATTCGAAAGGCGCGGCGAAGGCGTGCCCAAGCTCCGCATCCTGCGAATAGACCATGTCGAAGCCCGAATTCATCAGGTGATCGAGCAGGCCTTCGACCATTGGATGGCAAGGAAGATCGTAGTTTCGGCCCGCAAACGCGGCTTTGACGCGCTCGCCCGCGATCAACGCAAACGTCGGCACAGCGGAGAGAAAGAAAGTTTCCAGATGATCGCTGCCGATGACGATCACCACATCGGGCTGCGTATCGTCGAGCATCTGATGGCCGAGCAGCCGCATGGCGGCGATGCTGGCATCGAGCTGTTTGAAATCCTCGGTCGGCGGGTAAGAGAAAAGCTGCGGCGCGTGCACCGTTCCGCCCGCTGCTACGATTTGCCCCATGGTCTCTCCTTCATGACAGCGTGTCCGTCACTTGAGGATATATGCGTTGATACGCCTCGGCGTATTGAATGCCCCGACGCCCGGAATTGCGCACCGCCTGCACGCCGCGCCGTTTGCCAAGATCGGTGTAATAGCGCACCAGGTGTTCCTGCGCCGCCATCGATTCCATCGCGAGGAGCTTCTTTTCCCACACCGGCGTAATATCGAGCAGCACCTGCGGCTTAAAATTGCATTGCTCCGGCTGGTGCGGCTCGAACATGAAGACCGGCGGCGCATCGTCTTGCCTGCCCTTGCCCTCGGCCGGATATCCCGCGGCCTGCGCGTAAACGCGCGCCTTGAGCGTCAGATCGTTCGCCATCGGATGATCCGGGTTGTAGGGGTCTTCGAAGCTGTGCGTGAGTACGATCTCCGGCTTGTGCCGGCGGAATTCGCTGACCAGCTCCACAATCTTTTCTTCCGTGGGCGCGATCGGATAGTCGCCCATATCGAAGAAGCGGATCTCAGCGCCGAGAATTTCCGCCGCGCGCGACGACTCCGCATGGCGGTCTTCCTTCACGCGCTCCACCGTCATGCCCGGGATTTTCCAAAGCCTCTCCGATTCGCCGCGCTCGCCGTAGGACAAGCAGAGAATCCTGACCTTGTAGCCGCGCTCCGCATAGAGCGCGATGGCGCCCGCCGCCCGCCACACAAAATCGGCGGCATGCGCGCTCACGGCCAGAACTGTTTTTTGCGCGTCTTCCATTCACTCCACCCAAGCCGACGGGTTGGTAACCGCCATGCGCCGGACATCGGCCACGCTAAAGCCGGCGTCCAACAACTTCTGCGCGAACATGGCGAAGCCTTCCGAGACCGGCGGATTGATCGTCTGCCCGAGGTCGGTCGAAATCAGGCAGCGCTCCGGTCCCGCGCGGCGGATGCTCTCGAAAACGCCTTCCCATGGCGCTTTGCCCGTATACATCGTGGTGAAGCAATGTTCGATGATGGCGCCGAGGCTTGCCAATTCGGCTTGCTCATCGGCGGTCAAGTTCTGAGACGGAAATTCGGCGTGCGTCACTAGGATCTTGCGCAGCCCCATTTCCCTGCCCGCTTTCACCAGCGCGAAAATTTCGGCGCGGCCCAGGTGTCCGGTGGCGAGGATCATGTCGTGACGGCCGATCAGTTCGAGACAAATCTTCACCTGCGGCAGCAGATTCCCGGCGTCGTCGATCACCCGCATGCGCGGCGGCGAGATTCCCATTTCCGTGAGCTCGCGCTGGATCTCCGCCCAGAACGGCAGCTTTTTGTGGCCGCTGGTTGGCAAGCCCGCGGTCTCGTTTTCAGCGTCGACCGTCGGCATCCAGACCAGCTTGCAACCGGAGCGTCCCGCGATCTCGACCGCGACAGGATTCAGACCGCCCATGGCGTGATTCAGCGTGATCGCGCCGAAGACCGAGATGCCAGGCACGGCCTTGGTCACGACTTTGGCGCGCTCGCCGGTCGGCGTGTAATGCGACTTCAGAAGGAAGCCTTTTAGGCCGCGTGCCAGGAATTCGTGCGCCAGATCGATATCGTCGATGCGGCGGCCGATGACATCGGGCGCGACATGCACGTGCAAGTCGTATGCGCCTCGGATCGTTTCCCAAGCCAGGTCGGTAACGGCAATCGTGGCCGCAGCGGTTGAGGCGCTCATATACATCAGACATGGTGATGCAAGGCGGACGGCCTGTCAACAGATAGCGCACGAGCCGCGAGCAGGCAACGTCAGGCAGCCATTTTCATTGGCTTCTGAATGGCAGTGGGATTCCTTTGCGCTTCGGCGAGGCGGCGGTGCCGGATCAGATTTTGCGCTGAAAAAGCAAAATTGGCGGGGTAGTTCCGGGCGGCGAAATCTTCGGCGGGGTCGTAGACTTCCCCTTTCGATTCCGCCAGTTCCGCCAAACGCGCGGCTTCTTCGATGAATTGGCTCTCGATGGCTTTGCGTTCGGCCTGAAGCTGGCGCAACTGCTGCATATTGCGTTCGGCGCGGCGCTGGATGCGGGTTTCATAGAGGCTAATCAGGGCGAGGTTCGCGCCCTTCCTGAGCCAGGTTTCGGCGACGGCTTGGGGGGCGGGATCTATTCCGCGGTCGAGGACGAAGATGGCGCTTTCGATGGTGGCGGCGCGCTTGAGACGCCAGCGATCGTCGGCGATGGCCTGGACGAGGTCGGTTTCGACGGGGCCGCTGGGGGCGAAGGATTGACGATAGCCGCGGACATGGGCTTCGTAGGCAGCCTCGTCTTCGGCGGTGAGGTGGTAGATGCGACCGGTGAGGCCGTGCGTGAGTGAGTTGATGGCGCGCGGATCGCGCGGTTTGTCAATGGCTTTGTCTCGCATGGGTATTTCCGGTCTCACTCTACAACGGCGATTTGGACTGACTGAGGTGGATTTGCGGTAAGTGATTGAGGGGAATCGGTCGATTTCTAGATTTTTTTCGTGACCGCAGGTGTGGACACTCGACGGTTTCATCGGTTGACCTTCCTCCAACACGACTTCAACGCAAACAACCGGAGGGGAATACAATGTGATGGCTGATTGCCAATGCCGGAGAATCTCAAAGACGTCGAAGGAACAAGCCGCTTCCCCACAACCTCATGGACGCTGATCGTCAATGCACAGGCTCTCGACCAGAACGTGTCACGGGAGGCGCTCGGGAGACTTTGCGGCAGCTACTGGTATCCGGTTTTTGCGTTCATTCGCCGCAAGGGATTGGACTCCGACCAGGCGCGGGATTGCACGCAGGACTTCTTCGCTGCGCTGCTTGAGAAGGACTATCTGGTTGGTGTGGAGCGTGCCAAAGGCAACTTCAGGTCGTTCCTGCTGGCCGCGGTGGGCCACTTTCTTTCCAACCAGTTTGCCGCAGAAAGAGCACAAAAGCGTGGGGGCGGGCAGCGGTTTCTTTCACTGGAAATGGAAAACGCGGAGGGCATTTACCGGAACGTGCCCGCAGACTCTCTTACGCCCGAGGCTCTATTCGAGTATTCCTGGGCAACGAGCCTGTTGCAGCGGATCCTTCAGCGCTTACGCGACGGATATTCGGATCGTGATTTCGAAGTGTTGAAACCGTTTTTGGTTGGCGAGGAGGCTCGTGGGGATGGTATTGCTACGGCGGAGAGGCTGGGAATGTCCACTGGCGCATTCAAAGTTGCGATTCACCGGCTACGAAAGCGTTATCGCGATGAACTGCGGGCGGAGATCGCGAGGACGGTCGCCGATCCGGTCCAAGTGGATGATGAGATCCGCTACCTCTTGACAGTTTTGGCGCGGGGCGAGAAGGCGTTGTAACCTTTCGGGCGATATTCTTCTCTGAGTCCTAGGATGGCTCCTATTCAAATCTGTCCGCAATGCGGCTTGCCGCTTGTGGAAGGCGCGGCGGAGGGTCTCTGTATGCGCTGTCTCCTCGAGTCGGGCCTGGCGGAAACACTGACCACCGAGAAGCGCCAACGCCTGCCTTCCTTTGGAACCGGCACCGGAATCCTGCCCGATTTCGGGCTGTACCACACTGTTGGCGTGCTCGGCGAAGGCGGGATGGGCATCGTTTACCTCGCCGAGCAGCGCGAACCGGTCCGGCGCCGCGTCGCCTTGAAAGTTCTGAAATCCGGAGATGCAGGCTCCACGGTGCTCGCCCGATTCGCGTCCGAGAGCCAGGCGCTGGCCCTCATGGACCATCACAACATTGCCCGGGTCTACGACGCGGGCAGCACGTCCGGCGGACGCCCGTACTTCGCAATGGAGTATGTACCCGGCATTCCGATCACCGACTATTGCGACCGCAACCTGCTTGGTTTCCGCGAGCGGCTGACGCTTTTCCAGCAGGTATGCCAGGCCGTCCACCATGCCCACCAGAAGGGCGTGATTCATCGTGACCTGAAGCCTTCGAACGTCCTGGTCATGTTGCAGGACGGCCAGCCGGTTCCCAAAGTGATTGATTTCGGTGTGGCGAAGGCGGTAAACCAGCGCCTCACGGAAAAGACGCTGTTCACGGAAATCGGAATGCTGATCGGCACTCCTGAATATATGAGCCCGGAACAGGCCGGCCTCACGGGCCTGGACATTGACAGTACGACGGACGTGTATTCGCTCGGCGTTCTGCTCTACGAATTGCTGGTGGGCGCACTGCCGTTCGATTCGAAATCATTGCGGAAGGCGGGATATGCCGAGATCCAGCGGGTGATCCGGGAGACAGAGCCGCCCAAGCCTTCGACTCGCCTCAGCACCATGGGCGAAGAGGCGCAGAACGTGGCGCGGCGCCGAAGCAGCGATGTCCGGACGATGGCCCGCCTGCTGCGCGGGGATCTGGAATGGATCACGATGAAGGCGCTTGAAAAGGACCCGACGCGGCGGTACGGGTCCGCTTCGGAGTTCGCGGCCGACATCGCGCGGCACCTGGGTAACGAGCCCGTGATGGCCGGACCTCCCGGTATCGGCTATCGAAGCAAGAAGTTTGTACGACGGCACAGGTTGGCGCCATTTTTCGCGATTGGCGGCGTGCTTATCGTCGCGGCAATCGCGGCGCCTTGGATCTTCCTCGGGGGGCAGGCGCGGGCGCGCCTCCCATCGTATTCGACCGGGCGGGTTCCGGCGCTCAAGGAACTGAAGCCAGAACGGCTGACGGCGAATACCCCGGAACTCACGATCCAGGCGGCGTCCCTCTCGCCCGATGGTAAGTCCATCGCGTATTCAGATCGGCTCGGAATCCATGTTCGTTTGGTAGCCGGCGGCGCGACGCGCTTGCTGCCGGGTACTCAAGATCATCTGTTGGTGCGGTGGATGCCCGATGGCAACAGCGTGCAAACGCAACTACAGAACGCTGCCGGAGGGACCACAAGCATGGTCGTTTCTCTGCAAGGCGGCACGCCCACCCAGGCGACGGGCGGTCCATTCGTGGCTTCGCCCGACCAGAGCCATCGCGCGACGGTATCCGCCGACCGTCGACAGCTTTCTGTTCAGGATGCGAACGGAGGAAGCTTGCGGGAACTTTGGAGAGCTTCCGGCCAGAGTACGCTGGATCAGTTCCGATGGAGCCCGAGCGGCAAGCAGATCGCGGTTTTGAGCTCAACGGAGCACGCGGACGCTAATAAAAGCGCTTTCGCCCTGGAACTGATCGAAATCACCAGCGGGCAAAAGAACGTGCTGGTTCCACCCGAGAAAAAGCTATCGATGAGCTCGGTAGTTTGGCCCAGGCAGAATCGAATCGTTATGTCGATCGACGAAGACCTTGGAGTCAACCAGTACGACAGCAATCTTTGGGAACTCCGCTTGAATGACAGTGGAGAGCTGATTGCCGGCGGATTGCGCAAGTTGACGTCGTGGACGGATTTCCCCATTCGGTCCGGATCTCTCAGTACAGACGGCAAGAGACTGGTTTTCATACGGAGTTTTCGGCAGCGGGATGTCTATGTCGCCCCACTGGAAGCGGGCAACACCCGCATGGGAACGCCGCGGCGGCTAACCCTGGATCTGGGCGATGACTATCCGACGGGTTGGACCACTGACAGCAGGACGGTTATATTCACGTCCAGCCGGAATGGACCGCAGGGTATTTTTCGCCAGGATCTGGACAAGCAGACGGCGGAGCCGATTGTTGTCATGCCTGGACATCAGATTCTCGCCCGTCTGACTCCCGACGGCAATTCGCTGCTGTTCCAAACCTATGATCCGGTTACACGAAAACACCAACTGATGCGCATTCCTATTGGAGGTGGAACGCCGGAGACCATTCCAAATGCGGAGAACGTAGGCATCTACTACCGCTGCGCTCCAGCTGGCGTCTGCGTGATGGCGCAACCGGAAGGCCAAACCTTCATCATCTCCGAACTTGACCCCACAAAAGGGAAGGTCCGCGAGATCTATCGTGACGATCAGGTAGGCAACTTCTTTCTTTCTCCCGACGGGAAATGGATTGCAACCACATCGGGGACTGGCCGGGAGACGAAGATCGTGCTCCATAGCTTTTTAACTGGGACAGTCGCCAGGAAAATCCCGGTTCGTGTGGCTACGGACTTAGTCAGTCTGAACTATGCACCCAACGGTAAAGGTTTCTTCTGGGGCGATCGCTTGCCGGGTGAGCTCCGGGAGATGTATATCAACCTCGACGGCGATACTTCCCTCCTCTGGCGTCAGCCCGGGAATACGTCCTCGATTTGGGGCACCCCGTCGCCGGACGGCAAGTATTTGGCGCTGGTGATGGTCACGGACGACTCGAACGTATACACGGTCGAGAACTTCTAGTGGACGGCGCCTGAAACGATTGTCTACCATCGCTCACTATTTGAGATAACGGCCCTCCCGTACAAGAGATTAGTAGAAGAAAGCGTCACTACATGAGCTACGCCCACGCCTGGTTCCGGTTCGCTGCCGCCTGCTGCCTGGCGGCTGCCGGTTGCGGCTGCTCCATCAAACACATCGCCATCGACAAGATGGGCAATGCCCTGGCCTCCAGCGGCTCTACTTTCGAGGGCGATGACGACCCCGAGCTGGTAGCCGCCGCCATCCCGTTCGGGCTCAAACTGTACGAGAGTCTGCTGGCGGAATCGCCCAAACACCCCGGCCTGTTGTTGGCGGCATGCACGGGCTTCACCGAGTATGCCTATGCGTTCGTGGACCTGAAGGCGGAGGAAGCCAAAGAAGAAAGCATGGACAAGGCAGACGCCTTGCGCGAGCGCGCCCGGCGGCTCTACCTGCGCGCGAATCGTTATGGCATGCGCGGGCTGGAATCGCGCTATCCCGGTTTCGGCGCCAAGCTCGATGACGATGCGGTCACGGCTCTCAAACGGGTCCGCAAGCAGGAGGTTCCCCTGCTCTATTGGACGGCGGCTTCGCTGGGCCTGGCGATCTCCGACTCCAAGGCCAACCCCGAGATGATCGCGCAACTGCCCCTGGTGGAAATGATCGTCCAGCGCACCGCTGAATTGGACGAGAGGTTCGACAACGGCGCCGTGCCCGAGTTCCTGATCACGCTCGAGGCCTCGCGCAGCGGAGTCAAACCGGAAGAGCAGCAAAAAGCAATGCGCCGCCACTTCGACCGGGCCATCGAGATCTCCCACGGCAAACGCGCCGGCACGTACGTATCTTTCGCCGAGAACGCCTGCGTTCCGGCACAGAACGTGACGGAGTTCAAAGCCATGTTGGGGAAGGCGCTGGCCATCGATGTCGATTCCGATCCATCCAACCGGCTGGCCAACACCTTGGCCCAGCGTCGCGCCAAATGGCTGCTGAGTCGAGTCAACAACCTGTTTCTAGAATCCGCGCCCGCGGCGCAATAGAGGAGAACCATGTCAAAGAGAGCCATCGCCTGTCTGGTGTTCTGTGGTTTCGCCGTGGCCGCGCGGGCACAGCCGATCGAAATCAAGATGGCCACTCTGGCGCCAAAGATTCGCCCTGGTGTGACGTCCTGACGCGCATGGGTGAACGTTGGAAAACAATCTCCCAGGGGAACGTGAAGCTGACCATCTACGCCGGCGGCGTGATGGGCGATGAACCGGATACCGTCAACAAGCTGCGCATCAAGCTGATCCAGGCCGTGGCGCTCTCCGGGGCCGGGATGGGCGACATCGAACGGGGAGTCGCTTGCCTGCAGATCCCCCTGATGTTTGAATCCTACGAAGAGCTGGACTACGTGCGCGACAAGATCGCCCCCAAGTTGGAAAAGAAGATCGAAGCCAGCGGGTACCTGGTCCTGAACTGGGGCGATGCCGGCTGGGTCCATTTCTTCTCCAACAAGCCGGTGGTCAAGTTGGACGATCTGCGGAAACTCAGGATGTTCACCTGGGCCGGCGGCAATGACGAATTGGAATTGTGGAAGGCGAATGGATTCCGGCCGGTACCACTGGCGGCCACCGACATCCAGATGGCCCTCAAAACCCAACTGATCGACGCCATCCCGACCACTCCGTTATATGCCGAGTGGAACCAATGCTTCACCATGGCCAAGTTCATGAATGACGTAAAGTGGGCGCCGCTGGTGGGCGCGACCATCGTGTCCAAAACCGCGTGGGAGAAGATTCCGGAAGCGCAGCGTGGTCCAATGCTGCAGGCGGCGCGCGATTCCGGCCGGGAGTTGCGCAACGGAATCCGTAGCATGGGGGACAAGGCCATCGCGGCGATGACCGCCGGGCTGCCCGGAAAACGGATGGACAGGCTGACGGTGGTGCACGCCGACGAGGCTGCCTTGGCTGACTGGCGCAAGCAGACTGAGGCCGTCTATCCGAAGATGAGGGGAAAGCTGATTTCAGAGGATCTCTTCGACGAGGTTCGCCGCCTGCGCGACGAATACCGCGCCGGGAATCAGGGCGGGGCGAAGTGAGCCGGCCGGGCGATTATCTGGGGATCGGCGAAAAGGCGCTCGCGATTGCGGCGATGGGGCTGATGGCGGTTCTGCCCGTGGCCGAACTGATAGCGCGCCAAACGGGGTTGAATGGCATTCCGGGGTCAACGGTTTTTGTACAACATCTCACTCTGTGGGTGGCCTTCGTGGGAGCGGCCATGGCTGCCAATTCCGACCGCCTGCTTGCGCTCTCCGCCAACACCTTCCTGCCGGAAAAATGGGCTCAACCGGTGCGCGTCTTTGCTTGCGGGGCGACGGCGGCGATCGCCGCGAGTCTCTGCTACGCCAGCTATGAGTTCGTAGTTTCCCAAAGAGAGGGAGGCACGATTCTAGCTTTGGGAATCCCTAAGTGGGTGGCGCAGACCGTCATGCCGGTGGGCTTTCTACTAATCGCGCTGCGCGCCATTCGCGGAGCCGGCCCGCGGATGGCCCACCGCGCTTTGGCTTCACTGTTCCTGCTGGCGCCGCTCGTCTTGTATTACTCGCCGCACGGAGGCCCCGTGGCGATGTGGATCGCGATTCCGGCGATCGTCGTGGGAGCCCTGGTGGGGCTGCCGATCTTTGCTACGTTGGGCGGCATCGCGCTGATGCTTTTCTGGAATGCCGGCCTGCCGGTAGCCTCGGTTCCGGTGGAAACCTACCGGCTGGTGGCCTCCCCGGTGCTGCCGTCCCTGCCGCTGTTCACACTTGCGGGGTACTTATTGGTGGAAGGCGGCGCCAGCGTGCGGCTGCTGCGGGTCTACACCGCGCTGTTCGGCTGGCTGCCCGGCGGGCTGGCGATCACTACAGCCGTCGGGTGCGCCATATTTACCTGGGCCGGCTCGGGAGTCACCATCCTCTCGATGGGCGGACTATTGCTGCCCATGCTGGTCAAAGCCCGCTACCCCGAGAAGTTTTCCATCGGGCTGATCAACGGCTCTGGCTCCCTGGGGCTGCTCTTTCCTCCAAGCTTGCCGGTGATTTTGTATGGCGTCTATTCCCAGACGTCCATCAGCAACCTGTTTGTCGCCGGCTTCCTGCCCGGATTGATGATGGTTGCCATGGTATCGGGATGGGGCGTGTTTCAGGCGGTGCGTAGCGGCGCCAATCGCGCCCGATTCTCGTTTCCCGAAGCCCGCAAAGCGTTGTGGGAGGCAAAGTGGGAACTCGCCGTTCCGGTTATCGTGCTGATCGGACTGTTCGGCGGCTTCGGCACGCTGGTGGAGGCCGGCGCCATCACGGTGGTCTATTGTTTTGTGGTGGAGTGTTTCGCCGCGCCTCATTTTTCCGTCCGCCGCGACTTTCCGCGCGTCGTGCTGGAATGCGTCACGGTGGTGGGCGGCGTTCTCATGATTATCGGCGTGGCGGTGGGATTGACCAGCTACCTGGTGGCGGCCGATGCGCCCACCTTGCTGATTGGCTGGGTGGACGCGCACATTCACTCGAAGTACGTTTTCTTGCTGCTGCTGAACATGGTCTTGCTGGTCAAAGGATCGTTCATGGATGTATTCTCAGCGATCATTGTGATGGTTCCGCTGATCACCCCGGTAGCGGCGCGATTCGGGATCGACCCTGTGCAACTCGGAATCATCTTCTTGGCGAATCTGGAACTGGGTTACCTGACGCCGCCCATCGGCATGAATCTGTGCCTCTCGGCTTACCGCTTCAAGCAGCCAATGACCACGGTGTACCGCGCTACTTTGCCGGTGTATCTGATACTGTTAGCCGGGGTGCTGCTGATTACTTACGTGCCGGCATTGACTATGTGGCCGATCCAGTGGTTGGGACTGTGATGCCACGGTTCCCTCGACCTGTATGTTCAGGAGAATCAACGATGAGAATAACTATTTTGCACGTTGTGGCGTTCACGCTGTTGCCGGCTTGCTGGGCGGACGATGTCAAGCCATTTGACCTCAAAGCCGGGTTGTGGGAAAGGACCGTAACTACGGAAGCGCAGTTTTCCGCAGAGACGTTGGCGAAGATGCCTCCCGCCGAGCGCGCGCGAGTCGACGCCATGATGAAGGACCGGAACGGAGTGCCAGCGACGACCAATGTTTGCCAGCTCCGCGCGTCATTGGATAAGCCGTTTTCTATCCCCGGTCGCGACTGCACCACCAAACTGGTCAGTTCCACCGCTTCGCGGCAGGAGATCCACGTGGATTGCCAAAAGAGGATGAGCGCAGATGCGGTGGTGGATCGCGCGGATTCCGGCCACGTCAAGGTAACCCTGACGATGAGACGCGGCCCTGACGACCCCAGCGCAGAAGGGGGCCCCACCGATACGAAGATGACCATCACCGACAAATGGCTCTCGGCAGACTGTGGTAACGTCAAACCGACCGGCGCAAAATGAGACTCGGCCGCCGGGCCTATGCACGCCGCCGGTATTGAGGCGCCTTCACACTGGCGCGTATCAGCGGAGCCGGCATTCTCGTTGGCGTTATCGGATGGGTCGGTTCCGAGCGGGCAATCCACCCCAAACCTTCGACGACAGGCGCTTCAGCGTTAGACCCTTGCGCAACGCGGTAGAGTCAATTCTGATGAACGTCAAGAGGGAGACGACACACGTCGGCATCGTAGGCGCCGGGCCCGCGGGCCTGCTGCTCTCCCACTTGCTTCACCTCGAAGGCATCGAAAGCATCGTCATCGAGAATCGCTCGCGGCAATATACCGAAGAGCGCGTGCGCGCCGGAGTGCTGGAGCAAGGCACGGTCGACCTGCTGCGCGAGGCCGGAGTTGGCGAGCGCCTCGCGCGGGAAGGCTTGGTGCACCACGGCGTCGAACTGCGCTTCGAAGGCTGCGGACACCGCGTCGACATGCACGCGCTGACCGGCCGCTCGATCACCGTCTACGGCCAGAATGAGGTGGTCAAAGACCTGGCCGATGCGCGGCTTGCGGCCGGCGGGCGGCTTGAGTACGAGGCCGAGGACGTCGCGATTCGCGATTTCGACACCGGTTCGCCTGTCATCCGATACCGCAAGAATGGCCACGCGCACGAGATCACCTGCGAATTTATCGCAGGCTGCGACGGCTTTCACGGCGTGTGCAGGCACTCCATTCCGGCGGGGACGCTGCGGACGTACGAGAAGATTTATCCCTTCGCGTGGCTCGGCATTTTGGCGGAAGCCGAACCTGCCTCGCACGAACTGATCTACGCCAGCCACGACCGCGGCTTCGCGCTCTTGAGCATGCGCTCGCGTTCGCTCACGCGGCTCTACCTGCAATGCAGGCCGGATGAAGACCTCGATCGATGGCCAGACCAGCGAATCTGGGAGGAACTGGAAGCCCGCTTCGCGACGCGCGACGGCTTCCGTCTGAACCGCGGACCTGTCCTGCAAAAGGGCGTCGCAACCATGCGCAGCTTCGTCTCGGAGCCAATGCAATACGGCCGGCTATTTCTGGCGGGCGACGCGGCGCATATCGTCCCGCCCACCGGCGCCAAGGGCCTCAACCTGGCCGCGGCCGATGTCGCCGTGCTGGCGCGCGCGCTGGCTCATCACGCTAAGACGGGCGACAGCGGCTTGCTGGATCGTTATTCCGAGACCTGCCTGCGCCGCGTGTGGCGCGTTCAACGCTTCTCCTGGTGGATGACTTCGATGCTGCATCGCATAAACGAAGACGACGGCTTCGACCGCCGCCGGCAATTAGCCGAACTGCGCCACCTGACCGAATCCCGCGCTGCCGCTACCAATTTCGCGGAGAACTATGCGGGCTTCCCGATGGAAGGATTCGCATGATGCCTGCCGCCCGTTCTCCGATCGATATCGGCGCGACGCTGGACCAGGGCAGATGGACGCCCTGTCAAAAAGCTCTCACCTTGCTCGCCGCCATCGCTGTGATGTTCGATGGGTTCGATATCCAGATTCTCGGCTTCGCCATTCCGTCGATCATGCGCGAGTGGCATTTGGCGCGCGCCAGCTTCGCGCCCGTAGCCGCCATCGGCCTCGCCGGCATGGCTGTGGGAAGTCCGCTGGCTGGGTATTTCGGCGACCGCGCCGGCCGCCGGCTTGCGCTAATCGCTTGCGTGGCGCTGTTCGGCGCCGCCACTATCGCGACCGCGTTTTCGCAGGGCCTCACCGGATTGACCATTCTGCGCTTCATCACCGGAATGGGTGTGGGAGGCGCATTGCCAAACGCCAGCGCGTTAGCGGCAGAGTTCGCTCCGATGCGCCGCCGGCCCATGGCCGTCACGTTCACCATCGTTTGCGTTCCACTCGGCGGCATGGTCGGCGGCGTTGCGGCAGGCTACATCCTCCCAGCCTACGGCTGGCACGTGATGTATCTTCTCGGAGGAGCGGCGCCCCTGCTTCTCGCGCTCGTTCTATTGGCCGCTTTGCCTGAATCGCCGCGTTTCCTCGCCCGTCATCCCCAACGGTGGGTAGAACTGTCAGGCCTCCTCCGCCGCATGGGCCATCCGGCGCCTGCCGAATGCCGCTTCGAAGACCGTTCGGAGCGTGAGGCCGAAGATAAACCGGCGTGGAGTTCGCTTGTGGGCGGCGCTTACTTGCGCGACACCGTGGGCATCTGGATTGCCTACTTCTTCTCCCTGAATGGCGTCTATCTGATATTTGGCTGGCTGCCGGCGATGCTCAGCGCGCATGGGCTGAACGTCGCGGCCTCCAGTTCCGGGCTGACGGCTTACAATACCGGCGGCGTGTTGGGGGTTGTCATCTGGGCGGGCCTCATCACCGCCTTGGGCTCACGCGCGCCGATGGTTTGGGGCGCGCTGGGAGGAGCGGCGAGTGCGCTTTCGCTGCTGTTCTTGCACATTCAGCCCGCGGGCAGCCACACTCTACTCATCGCCGCAATCGGACTGCAGGGCCTGTTCGCCAACGCCGTCCAGACCACCATGTTCGCATTGGCGGCGCATGTTTACCCGACGAGAGTGCGGGCGTCAGGCGTTGCGGCGGCCGCCGCGGTCGGAAGGGTCGGCGGCATCATGAGTTCTCTCAGCGGCGCGGCGATTATCCATGCCGGAGTTGCAACCTTTTGGGGCTTCATGGCCGCCTCGATGGTGTGCGCGGCCATTGGTTTGGCCGTGGTGCGCCATCATTTCCCAGGCGTGCGGCCTCAACCGAGAACCGAAAAGATGTAACGCCGCCGGTGAAACGAATTCGCCGTCGATCTCACTACCTTGCGTATGTTGGAAGCGAAAGTCGGCTCCCGGAGCGGCGCAAAACCGGTGAAACGCGTACCTGCTCCGCAACCCCATCTATATAATAGGTGGGACGGTTGCCACCGAGTGGACTTTTGCATATTCGACGCGCCGTATGTGCAGCGGCTTTCGGCGGGAGACCCCGCCACGGAAGCCCATTTCAGCACATACTTCGCGAGATTCCTCACGTTGAAACTGCGCGCCCGCCGCGTCTCTCCGGAGATGGCGGAAGACGTGCGGCAGGAGACGCTTTTGCGCGTCCTGAAGTCCCTGCGCCACGGGCCCGGGTTGACTCATCCCGAGCGCTTCGGGGCCTTCGTAAACGCCGTTTGTAACAATGTCGCGCTGGAGTTCTTCAATAAAGAGGGCAAGCATGCCCCCGCGCCGGAGGGGACGCCGGAACCCGCCGACGATCGCGTGAATATGGACGCCACGCTGATCACCGAGGAGCGCACGCGGCTGGTAGCCGGGATTCTGAAAGAGATGCCGCCTAAGGATCGCGAGATCTTGCGGATGCTCTTCTTTGAAGAAGCCGATCGGCAAGATGTATGTCAGAAACTCGGCGTAGATGCGGGTTATTTGAGAGTGCTGTTACATCGCGCTAAGTCGCGGTTTGAGCGGGCCTATGTAAAAAAACGCGGCAATCTTGCTGGGTTAGGGATGTTGTTTTGTTGAGGAATAGTGCGATAAGTCACATTCTACTTCGGGGAGAGAGCTGATGGACCACGATCAGGCAATCGAGACGAAACTCCCGATGCGCTATGTGCTGGACGAACTGACGGCCACCGATCGCGATGCGTTTGAAGAACACCTTGCCGATTGTTCGAACTGCATGAATGAAGTCTGGATGGCAACGGCGTTCGCAGCCAACGCAAAGGAAGTGTTTCGGGCGGAAGGAACGCGGGAGGCCGTGGCCGCCCGCGCGCCGTGGTGGAGGCTGAAGCCGCTTCCCACATTTGCTTTTTCGGCCGCCCTGAATGTGGCGCTGGCGGCCATCGTTGGCTACGGCTTACTGGGCGTTTTTCCCTCTCTGCGCAATGAAATCGCCGTTTTGGACGCGCCCGGCGCGGTGGATGTCGTGGGCGTTCACGGCGCCGTGCGCGATGCCTCCGGCGGCGCGCCAACCGTGACCGCCACCGGACCGGTGGCCGTCCTTTCCTTCGATCTGCCGCGGCGCTATGAGAAGTACCAATATTCCATTACGAACGCCGCGGGCGGCCGTCCAATCTCGGGGGAATTCAGCAGCGCGGCGACTGAATACTTATATATTAGAATTCCGGTTTTGCGTTTCGCTCCCGGAAACTATCATGTAACTGTGACCGGCGTTAGCGGGACCCTTCGCGAAGAGCTCGGAACTTGCTTGTTACAAGTACCGAAACACGATTAATTGGTTGTAGTCCGGGCAGCATGCCCGCATAATGGGGATTATTCATGTCGATTCAACTCAATCCAGTACCCAAAATGCAGAAGTACTTGTTCAAAGGTCATGCGATCGCGATGCGAGGTAGCATCCGCAAGCCGTATTTCCAGGACCTCGGTAAGCATCTGGAGATTTCGACATATGCCGGCTCAGCGGGACATTGGCGCAGCAGCAACGACAAGGGCTTCTCGGTGAGTGACCTGGCGGGAAACGGAATCGCCTACGACAGCGCTTCGACGGAGATTCTAGCCGAGAAAGTGGACGCTAACACGTATCGATGCGTAGTTACATCGGAGGTGGTGAATCTACGAGCCGGCAAACACTTGACAGTGGACAAAGTGACGGGCGTCTTGACCTCGGTGTACGATGCTACGGGCTTATCCGAAACGCATGGTGGCACGGATTTCGCCGGCGGGCAGCACAATCCAGAACTTGAAGATTGACGGGAAGGTGCAGGAACTCCACTTACCGCCTGCGTTTTCTGACCAGAAGTCGCAGGACAAATTCTTCAAAGGCGGCTGCGACGACGATCCGGCCTTTCATCCCGGGCCAGTCCCGCCGTCGATTGTCATACCTGGCGTGGGAACGATCTTTTACGCCGAGTGGGTCTGGGCGCATCCGGACGAGAAGCATCGTCAGAACATCACGATGTTGCGGCTGGCGCTCGGCAGTGACTTTGGCGGCGACAACGACACCGGGGTCGTCGGCAACGATGGATCGGGATGGCCGCCCTCAGCCTGATCATTCTGCTCGCCTTCTGTTTTGTGGAAGGCGGTGACGCGGGCGGAGATCGCTGGGCGGATATCTATGCCCGCGCGATGGAGCAATTCAACCGCGGCGATTTTGAATCGACGCGAAAGGCCGCGGAGCCTGCCTACGGCTTTTGGCATGACCCACAATCGCGTTGGCACTGGCCATTTCGACTGCTCCTCGCCGAATCGCTGATGAACCAGGGCCGCTTGGCCGAATCCGCGCCCTTGTTGCAGGACCACGCGCCATTGCCCCAATGGGAAGCTCGCCGGCTGGTCGGAATCGCGTTTGTAGACTATCGCAAACACAAATACGACGAAGCACAGAGCACGCTCGACGCCGCGGAAGCGATTCACCTGATCGATTCGTCGGACATCACTGGCAAGGCGGAGTTGATTCGCGGGACCATTTATACGCGCACGAATAACCCGGTGAAAGCCGAGGCCTGTTTTCGCCGCGTGCTGCAATCGGTCGGTGGTACGGGATCTTCCGTCGAGGCATACGCTCTCATCGATCTCGGGGTGGGATGCTTACACGCTTTCCGGAACGATGAGGCCGTGCTTTGGCTCGACCGAGCCCGCAAGCAGTCAGAACGGTCAGGAATGCAGGGCGCCACGCTTCTGGCCTACAGCAACCTCGGATTCGCCTTTCAGCAACTCGGCGATCTGGAGCGCTCGATGCAATACCTGAAGCAAGCGGAATCCATTGAAGAGAAACTGGGCGACCGCGTCAATCTGTTGCGCACGCTGGTCTCGATGGGAGAAACGTCGCTTCAGATGGGCGCTGACGCGAATGCGGAGAAGCTCTTGGAGAGGGCCAAAGGGCTGGCCTCTCCAGGCGATGACGACGAGTGGCTGGCCGGCAGCCTCTCAGACCTTTCGGAGATTGCCCTGTCGCACGACGCCATTGCCTCCGCGGATCGCCTGAACCGCGAAAGTGGCGTGATCGCAGACCGGCTGCCCGAGTCTATTGTTGGCCCGCGGCTTGCCCAGCGCGTTCAGGCCGCCGAAATTCTTGCCGCGAAAGGCGAGTATGCAGGCGCACTGAAGCTGTTCGCGGCAGCCTGCAGGTCGGAAGACCCGGTTTCGCTGTGGTTGTGCCACGCGGGTCAAGCTTCCGCATACCGCCATATGGACCGCGTCGCCGACGCCGAACGCGAATACCGCCTCGCCATCGCGACCATAGAGGGACAACGTTCGAAGCTTCAGGTAGACGAATTCAAGCTCTCTTTCCTTTCGCATCTCATCCGCTTCTACGGCGACTACATCGATTTCTTGGTCGACCGCGGCGACACCGACGAAGCCTTTCGCGTCGCGCAGTCGTGCCGCGCCCGTCTTCTGGATGAGAAGCAGCATCGTGCGGGCGCGCCGCAAACCGCGCTCGATGTTGCGGCGCTCAATCGGTCTCTGAGGACATCCGGATCGACCGTGCTTTCCTATTGGCTGGCGCCGCACCGCTCATTCCTCTGGGCCTTGGACGGGTCGAAGCCGAAGTTCTTCATTCTTCCGGCGGAAACCGAGATCGCTCCGCACGTGCGCAGGTATGCGGATGCGATCGACGGCGGCGCCAACCCTCTCGAGACAGAGAATGCCGATGCGCGGTGGCTTTCGGCAAAGATTCTGCCCGCGCAATTCCGGGCGCTTCGCGGCCGCAACATCGTCATCGAGCCCGATGGCGCCTTGCACCAGCTCAATTTCGAATCGCTGCCAACCGACGATGGCAAGCGCTTCTGGATCGAGGACGCCACGGTTTCGATCGCGCCCTCGCTCGCCCTGCTGCGAACGTCGTCCGTCGAGACGGAGCGCACCCTTCTCTTGTTCGGCGACCCGGACTTCACCGGCGGCGATTTGCCTCGGCTGCCCAATTTGGCAGCGGAAATCGATGCGGTCTCGCAGCGCTTCGCAGATAAGACGCTCTTCACCGCGTCGGTGGCCACGCCCGCCGCCTACGAGACCGGACACCCGGAAAATTACTCTAACTTGCATTTCGCTACTCACGCGCTGGCGAATCGCGAGAGCCCGCTCGATTCGGCGATCATTCTTGCCGGCCCGGCTGAGACGCGCAAGCTATACGCCCGCGACATTCTGCGGCAGCCGCTCCACGCCGAGCTAGTCACTCTGTCGGCATGTCAAACCGCCGGAAGCCGCACCTATTACGGAGAAGGTTCGCTCGGATTCTCCTGGGCTTTTCTCAGCGCGGGAGCGCGCAATGTGGTCGCCGGCCTGTGGCAGGTGGACGATCGCGCGACTGCCGGGCTTATGGATCTTTTCTACGAAGCCCAGGCATCGGGCCTTCCGCCCGCCGCCGCGCTGCGCCAGGCGAAACTCAAACTCATGGCGTCCACGAAAGTCTATCGCAAGCCCCGCTACTGGGCCGCGTTCGAGACGTTCACCCGCGCGCTATATCGTTGAAGACGCCTTGCCGGCGGAGAGATGATCCGCCAGCGCGGCCGCGATCTTCATGCCCGTCGCCAGTTCCACGTACAGGAATTGACCGGCCGGATTGACTTCGAAGAAGACATACTCGCCTTCAGGCGTAAGCCGCATGTCGATCGCGCCATATTCCAGCCCCAGACGGCGCATCAAGATGAGCAACTTTTCCTGAATCGCCGGGGGTAACTCGTGACAGCGGCAGCGAAGACCGGTGTTGGGTCGCATGCCCGCCTGATATTCGCCGATTCGCGCGCCCGTCTCGGCCGCGAACAGGCGATCGCCGATGACCGTGATGCGAAGGTCTTTGCCCGCTACATACTTTTGAAAGATGACGGGCGCGAGGCGGACGGATTCCGCCATCGTCTGTTCTTCCAGCTTGGCTGTAAACGGCTGGTAGATCACCTGCCCTGGAACCGCGGCCCAGAATTCCCGGGCCTCCTCGGGGTCGCTGGTGATGAGCGTCTCGGGGATCCTCAGTCCGATTTCGTTGGCGAGGCCAATCTGGTAGGGCTTGTTGGAGGCAGCCGCGTCGCGCTGAATATTGTTGACCCAAAGCGCGCGGCTCGATTGCCACATGCGTTGGAACTCCGAATCTTTGACTTCCGCCGGA
Organism: Bryobacterales bacterium; assembly: GCA_963743705.1. GTDB lineage: Bacteria > Acidobacteriota > Terriglobia > Bryobacterales > Bryobacteraceae > PALSA-243. The sequence continues at coordinate 440,367 of CAVUQS010000014.1, forward strand.
ATGGCGAAAGGCCGCGGACGGCGCCACCAAACCGCGGAGACCTCTTTCATCGAAACAGTCCGGTCCGGAAATTGAAGCTCGTGGCGCACGGGAAATTCGGAGAGATTCAACATACGCGTTCCGGCGTAGTCATGACGCGCCAGTTCGCGCATCACCGCCTGGGCGTGGACATCTTCGTTCGCGGAAATGATCAGGATCATGCAGGTTCGTCTAAAGGGGCGCCGGGGGGCTGCAGATTTCGATAGTTACTGGACCCAGGCGCGCTCGAACAATCGCGTGGCAAGAAGAACGTCAACATCGGCCTTCTCCACTGGCAGCGTGGCGCCCATCTCCTGGAATTGATAACGCGTGCCCGAAAGCGCCGTGATGGCCACCGCCGAGGGGTTCAGCGATCTCAACGTTACCTTCGCGCCGGCGTCAACAGCCCGCCGCGAGGGAAGCGCCGGAGCCTGTTGGGCAGCGGTCAATGCTTCCCGTTTCTGTCCGCAGTTACACGGCATGCAATAAATCCTCCTGTAAGTTCGATGCGAGCTTCGGTGCAATCGAGGGCGTGAGGGGCCTGGCAGTCCAGAGTAAGAGGCGATAACAACTATTCAGCAGCTCTCCCCGGAAGCCGCGGCCCCCGAGCGTGCGCGGCCTGTGTATCGCATCGCCCAGCCCTTTTTCAATTGCGAGCAGGTGCGTGATCCGCCAAGCCGGTAGCAACGCAAAAACTATGAGAATTAAGAATTCCGTATCCATGTGAGCGGCCCGTGCCGCCCTCCACTCGATAGTGAGGCGGCGCCCTCAGGCGTTGCACATCAAATTCGGAAAATTATAGCTGGCGGCTGGAAGCGCGCATCAGACGCTCAGGACCGGGCACGGCGATTCGCGAATGATGTCGCACAGGTTCGACCAAAGGCGCGAAAGGTTTCCTTGCTCGCCGCCACGGCCCACCACCACCAAGTCCGCCCCTTCTTCCGTCGCCACACGCCGAATGCCCTCTGGCACAACCCCGTTCAGGACGCACACAGTAGCCGCCACGGCAATGCCCTGGCGGCCGTCTTGCAAGGCTTTTTCGAAAGCCACCCTTACAGACTCGGTGAAAGCCTGGCGCTCCTGTTCATCGAGCGATGGCTCGATGTTCAGCACGCATAACCTTGCCCCGTATTCCTGGGCGAGAAAGACCGCGGCTCTAAGAATGACATCGGCCTCGGAGTTCAATTCGATTGCGCAGATGATGGAACGGTAGCCGTGCGGCGGCGCCGGCCCCGGGCCAGGTACATGAGCGCTTGTCAGTACGGTGCAGCGAACGTCGTGAAGCACCTTGGCTGCCACCGACCCTAATAGCATCCGGCGAAACCTTCCGTGGCCCTTCGTAGGCATCACGATCAGGTCCGTATTCTCCTGCTGCGCAACCCAATCGATAACCTTCGCCGGATCGCCATCCTCAAGCCGCGCCGTTAGTCTTACGCCGGCGAAATGCTTCTGCGAAAACTCCTCAAGACGCTGTTCACGCTCGTTGCGAAGTTGCTGGCAATCGGGAACATAGGGTATCGCGATAGGTCCAGACAAAACAGTATCCAGGCTGGGCGCCAAGCTGTACTCGTGGATGAGATTGAAAGCATTCAACACAGTTACGGTGGCGTCGAAGCGTTTCGCCATTTCCGTGACATACGGAATCATGGCAATATTAGCATCGGAAAAATCGGCCGGGAAAAGAATCTTGCGGAAAGGCATCATAGGAACTGCTTGGGAATTCGCCACCCACTTTTATGTTAGCGCCAGCAAACTAATGGAGGCGGCGTCTTTGGATTTCCCGATCGCTCGCAGAAGGCGCCGCTACTCGTCAGCGTAGCGCTCGATCGACTCGGCCAAGGCATCGGCCAACTGGTCTTTGGCGATTATCCCTTTGATATGGGCCGATTCGAGGCTGCCGCCATTCGATACCACGGCAATTCGCGCGCCGGTGCGGTGCATGCGCTCCAGGCAGTCGGGCAGGGTGAGATCTTCGTCCAGCGCGCAGAAATCGGCTGTTGTGGGTCCACACCCGCGCCTACTCACGCCCGCGATCCCGACGGGGCCCTCGAGAAGAAAGTATTCGATGCCGGGCTGCTCTTGAGCTTGTTGCAGGAGCCCGTCGGGAGTGAGGGACGCGGAGACCACCGCGATGCGGGCATCCATCAGATCGCGGGCGCGGCGGAAAAAGTGAGCGTTAGTTTCGAGCGCCTCCGGCATGGGGTGGCCGCGGCGCGCCAGCTTGAAGGTATAAATGCTCTCCTTGAAAAGCAGCCTGCGAACACCGTAGGCGATCGCTACCGTCAGCGTCATGGGGACAATCACGTTGTAGTCGAGAGTCATCTCGAAAATCATGACAATGGCCGCCAGCGCCGCGCCGGTGGAACCGCCGACCAGTGCGGCCATCCCAGCCACCGCAAACGCCGGCGCCGCACGCGACCAATGTCATGCGCTCCCAAGCGTGCAGGCGTAGCGCCTGCGCCATGGTCGAGCCGAACGAAGAGCCAATTTGAATGATGGGGCCCTCACGGCCGACCGACCCGCCGCTGCCGATCGAGATTGCTGACGCGATCGATTTGATGAATGCCACAACCGGCCGGATGATGCCTTTGTTGTAATGAATCGCGTCCATTACCTCAGGCACTCCGTGTCCGCGCGCCTCGGGCGCGAAGTTCTTCACCAGATACGCGACCGCGACGGCGCCCAGAACCGGGGCCAGCATCACCCCCGGCCCCCACGGCGAAGGCGGAGTGTAGGAGTTGGCATCGTAGACCGGCGAGAGCCGGCCCAGCAGGAAAAGGTTATGTACCAGCGCAATCAGCGCCCGGAACGCGACGGCGCCTAAGCCGGCTACGATGCCAACCAATAATGACAACAACGAAAAACTCAACGAGTTGAGCCGCCGCGGAGGCGAGACTGAGGATTGAGGATGCATCAGGCCGTTTGACCGCCGGCCAAGTCCGTTTGCGCTACGAAATGCCGGTACGGTCGCGCTTTCTCAACGCAGCGCCCTTCGACTTGGGTCTGCCGGGGTAAATATGCACCTCTCCATACTTGATGTTACCGTCCCCGAGTGAGGGCCGAGCCCGTCGAAAGGGTTTGGCGTGCCGGCTAGAAGATCAGCTTGGCGCCGAATTGAATCTGTCGCGGTGTGGTGGCAAGAGTCGTAATCAACCCGGCCGCGGCGTTGACCGCGGCGCCCGAAAACACGGTGGCGTTGGGGGTCGCGAAATTCGTGTGGTTCAGGACGTTGAAAAACTCCGCACGAAACTGGAGCGACGTTCTTTCGGCGATGCGCGTGGTCTTGAAAAGCGACACGTCGAGATCGGCGAGCCCTGGGCCGGTGAAGACGCCGCGTCCCAGGTTCCCAAACGTGCCCACCGCGGGCAGAATGAACGCTTGGGGGTTGTACCACTGGCTTTGTTTGCCGAGGATGACCGGGCCGGAGAACGCTGGGTTCAACGATGGCCGGTCGGGATTTCTGGTGTCGCCATCGCCCGAGCGGTTGGAACCGATCTGCGGCGTGAAGGGGAAGCCGGTGGCGAGCGTGGAAATGGCGTTGAATTGCCACCCTCCGAATATCTTGTTCTCAACGCCGTGCGCGTCGCGCAACCATCGCTTGCCATGCCCGAAAGGCAGCTCATAGAGTAGCGAGATGCTGGCTTGCTTCTCGATGTTCAGAGCGGATGGCCCCCAATCGCGCATCAGGTCGAACCGGTTCATGATCATCTGCGCCTGATTCTGCGCCTGCGCGCCGGTGAGGCCGGAATTCATGTCCAAATTTTTCGACCACGTGAAGTTGCCGCGGAATTCCACGTCGTGGCTGAAGCGATGGGTCGCGTCCACTTGAAGCGCGTTGTAACTGCTGTTGCCTTCCGTGTACCAGAAGAAGCCCGCGCCCAAATAAGGATTCGGCCGCGACGACACCGGGATGTATTGCGTACCCTGCGGCGCGAGGCTGGTGGTGGTTCCCGGGGTGCCGCCGGCAACGCACCCGCTGGCGCTAGCGCAGATTTGCGGCGCGATAGTGTTGGGGTCGACGCTGAGCAGGCCGTGGTAACCGTGCGAGCCGACATACGCCACGCGCAAAACCGTGTCGTGGTTGAGTTGCTGCTCCACCGTCAGGTTCCATTCGGCCACCATGGGAGTTTTCGCGTCCGCCTGCACGCCTTGCGGCGCATAAGTGGCGCATGGCTGCGCAATTCCCGGCCCGCAGGTGGGCGGCGGTGTGGAGCCCGGCGCGATGGGCGTGAACGAGAATAGCGATCCCGAATAAGTCAGCGAACCGTTGTAGGGCGGCAGAGAATTCAGCAGAAAACTGAGATCGTCGATCAGCGAATCGTACATGCCGAACCCAGCGCGCACCGATGTGCGCCCGTTTCCGAAAGGATCCCAAGCAAGCGCGACGCGCGGGCCGAAAAGCTTCTTCGCGTTGTTTTGCGTGAAGGTGGAATCGCCCACGCGCGGGGCCGTCATCAGAACGCCGTTGGCGTCGGGAATGTAATTGGCGGCGCGGCCGTCGGGCTCATTCCAACCGGTGGTGAATTCGTGGCGGAATCCCGCTTCCAGCGTCAGGTTGCGGCGCAACTTCACCGTGTCCTGGATATACCAGGCGCCGAAAACGCTCCGCCATGCCAGCTCACTGGCGGTGGGAATCACTTGAAAGCTGCTGACCGTGCCCTGAAGCAACGTCGTCAGGCTCGTAAACGTAGCCTGTCCGAGCTGGCGCGAGGCGCTGTCCTCATTGTCCTGCACTCTCTGCAGCCAGACGCCGAAGCTCAGCTGATGCCTTCCATGGGTGATCTGGACGCCATCGGAAACCGTAAACAGGTTTCTGCGATTCCACGCGCCCGCGGCGTTGTTCGGTCCGGCGGAGGTGATGGTATTGTTGCCGCCCGTCGTGGTGATTCCACCGCCAACTACGATTCCGCCCGGCCCAGCGCCGGTCACAAACGAAAGATCGGGAGACACCGAACCCAAGAGCGCCGACGCCAGTTGAAACGCAGCCCGCGAAAACCCGAGCGTGAACGTGTTCAAGGCCTGCGGCGAAATGACATGCGTCTCCTGCAAGCTGCCCACCTGCATACGCAAGGTTGTGGCTGAGCCGAAGAGCGGATCGACCAGCGGTATCAAGCTATTCCCGTCGTCGATCGTATACGCTCCCGAAAGCCAGTCGCGTTCCCGCAGCCTGTAGTCCGAGCGCAAGGTGCCGAAATCCTCACGGATCGATTGGCTCGGATTATTAAACGAGAATGCAGTTCCGCTCGGCAGGGCCGTTCCGTTGGATTGAACGGCCATCAACTCCGGACCGTTGGACGTTGGCCAGAACGACATATACGGCAGGATTGCGCGATTCAAATTGGTCACCGGCGTGTAAACGCCGGAGCTGTTCGGCAGCAGGCCCTGGCGCGCTTGCGCATCCGGCACGACGCTCACGCTGCTCAACGTTTGCGCCTGGCGGAAACCCTCGTAGCTGCCAAACAGAAACAGCCGGTCTTTTTTCAGCGGCCCGCCCATGGCCGCGCCAAACTGATTCTGGCGGAACGGCGGAACGAACGAGGTCTGCGCGAAGTAGCTGCGCGAATCGAAATCGTTGTTCCGCAGGAACTCAAACAAGGTCCCGTGGAAGTTATTGGTGCCCGATTGCGTCACCACACTGATCTGCGCGCCGGCGCGTTTCCCATACTCCGCGGGGTACGTGTCGGTGAGGACGTTGAATTCGCGCACGGCGTCTATTCCCAAAAGGTAGCCGCTAACGCCGCCGGGCGTGATGGCGAGTTGGCTCGACCCGGTGTACTCGATGCCATTCAGCAAGAACAAATTTTCTCCGGTGCGGCGGCCCGCCACCGAAAATGTATTGCCGTCGCTGGTGCTGGTGTTGGCGCTCTTCATGGCGCTGTAGTTGATCGTGCCCGGGTTGAGCGTGATCAGCGCGTCGAAACTACGCCCGTTCAACGGCAGGTTCTTTACTTCGCGTTCGCCGACCACTCCGGCCGTTGCGGCGGTGGTGGTGTTGACGATCGGAGCTTCCTCGGAGACCTTGATTTGCTGCAGCACCTCGCCGATTTCGAGGCGAAAATCCACAGCCGCTTCCTGTCCGACGCGCAGGCTGACGCCCTGGCGAACCTCGGCCTTAAATCCCGGCTTCTCTACCTTCACTTCCTGCGGACCCAGCGGAAGCAAAGAAACGCGGTAGCCGCCGGTCTCGTCGGTGGATACCACACGCGTCGCCCCGGTTTCCAGACTCTTCACGGTAACGGTGGCTCCGCTCACGGCGCCGTGCGACGCGTCCTCGACTCGCCCCGAAATCGACGCCGTCCCTTGCGCCTCGCCATTTGGGGCGAGCAGGAACAGGCAGCAGATCGGGAGCCAGCACGCATGCCGAAGGCGTTTCACGAGAGCGGTCATCTGGGGAGCACCTCCATGGTACGAATCCTTCGCGAGCAGACCAAAGCCAGACGTTAACGCTTAGTATATCGTTCCGCCGTGCGGCAGAAAGAGTAGGAACGAATGTGGGAAAATCGACGGCGGATGACCCGCATCGTCACGCCCGCCCTACTGTTCTTACTCGCGCCGCTTTTCGGCGCAGACGCCGAATGGCCGGTCAACGGCGGCCCATACAACATCCGGTACACCGAGCTTTCGCAGATCACGCCCGTTAACGTCGGTCAGTTGCAGGTCGCGTGGAGCTGGGACGCCCACGAGGCATTCAAAGATTCGGAAATGCAGAGCAATCCCATCGTCGTCGATGGCGTGCTCTACGCCACCACGCCTCGCATGCACGTGATCGCGCTTGACGCCGCTACGGGGCGCGAAGTCTGGAAATTCGATCCCAGCCGCGGCGACACGGCGCAGCGCCGCTTCCGCCATCGCGGCGTGACCGTTTATAAGGACCGCGTCTTCGTAACCTACCGCAATTTACTTTGGGCGCTCGACCGCAAAACCGGCCAGCCAATCCAGAAATTCGGCGACGATGGGCACATCGATCTGCGCAAAGGGCTCGACCGCCCCTTCGAAGCGCTCAGCGTCAGCGCGTCCAGCCCGGGCGTGATCTTCGAGGACATGATCATCCTCGGCTCTACAGTGCCCGAAACGCTGCCCGGCGCGCCCGGCGATATCCGCGCTTTTGACGTCAACACCGGCGCGATGCGCTGGACGTTCCACACCATCCCGCATCCTGGCGAACTCGGCTACGATACCTGGCCGCCCGATGCCTGGAAGTTGAACGGCGGCGCCAACGCGTGGGCGGGCTTGAGCGTCGACCCGAAGTTGGGCATGGTGTTCGCCGCCACCGGATCTGCGTCGTTCGATTTCTACGGCGCCAATCGTCACGGCGACAATCTATTCGCCGATTGCGTGCTCGCCCTCGACGCGCGCACCGGCAAACGCATTTGGCATTTCCAGGGCGTGAAGCACGACCTGTGGGATCTCGATTTCCCCGCCGCGCCCAATCTCGTGACCGTAACTCGCAACGGCAGAAAAGTGGACGCCGTGGCGCAAATCGCCAAGACCGGTTTTGTCTTCGTGCTCGATCGCAAAACCGGCGCGCCGCTTTTCCCGATCGAATATCGTAAAGTCCCCGCGTCGAATTTGGATGGCGAGCAAGCAGCCGTGACGCAGGCCTACCCTGTCAAGCCGCCTCCCTTCACCCGTCAGAGCTTCACCGAAGATATGGTCACCAGGCGGACGCCCGAAGCCCACGCCGCCGTGCTCGATTGGCTGCGCAAGCTCGATTCGAAAGGCATGTTCACGCCGCCCAGCGCCCGCGGCACGGTGTTGATGCCCGGCACAGACGGCGGCGGCGAGTGGGGCGGCGCGGCGTTCGACCCGGACACGGCGTTGCTCTATGTGAACTCGAACGAACAGCCGTGGATCATCCGCATGGTGACGCACGACACCACATCGCTCTACAACAACAACTGCGCCACCTGCCACAAGTCCGATCGCACAGGAACTCCGCCGACTTTCCCCTCGCTGGTGGATATCGGCAGGCGGCGATCGAGACCGGAACTCATGGCTCTCATCAACCAGGGAACCGGACGCATGCCCGGCTTCAGCCATTTGGGCCGCGGCGTGAGCGAAATCGTCGACTTCCTCTTGACCGGCAAAGACACCGGCGCGGTGAACCACGAAGCGCTCGCCAAAGACCCGAATTATCAGAAATATCGCAACGAAGGCTACATATTGATGCGCGATCCCGATGGCTACCCGCCGTTGACGCCGCCGTGGGGCACGTTGAACGCCATCGATTTGAACCGCGGCGAGATCCGCTGGCGCATTCCGTTCGGTGAATACCCCGAGCTGGTCGCAAAGGGCATCAAGAATACCGGCAGCGATAACTACGGCGGACCGGTGGTTACTAAGAGCGGGCTGCTCTTCATTGGCGCGACTAACTTCGACAAGAAATTTCGCGCTTTCGACAAGTTGACCGGAAAACTGCTCTGGGAAACCGTGCTACCTGCCGCCGGCAATGCGACGCCGTCCGTCTATGAGATCGGCGGACGCGAGTATGTAGTGATCGTGTGCGGCGGCGGCAAGAACGATGCGCAGTCGGGCAGCAGCATCGTGGCCTTCGCCCTGCCCGAAGCGAAGCCCCGCCCCTGACCGCCTGAAAGATGCGTTCCGGCCATCTATAATCTAAGCTTGCAGGCGCAACCCTCCAAGCCGTCGGCTGACATTCTTCGTCTGATCACTAAGAATCTGACGGAGATGGTGCTTGCCTATGACATGGACCGCAAGCTGGTCTTCGTCAATCCCGCCGTCGAAACTCTCACGGGATATTCGATGCAGGAACTCGAAAGCGCCAACTTCATCTGCTGGATTCATCCCGACGATCAAGCCCGCATGCTGGGCCTTTGGGAAACCCTGTTTGACGGCAAATCGTTTCACGAGGAAGAGTACCGTCTCGTCACCAAAGACGGCCGCGTGAAATGGGCCGTGTGCTCGTGGATTCCCATTCTTGACGATTCCGGCCGGCAGATCGGCGTGCAGGGGCGCGAGTTCGATCTGACGCGGCGAAAGCTGGCGGAAACGGCGCTGCGCCACTCGGAGGAAAAACTCCGCGTAGATGAAGAACGGTACCGCGCGCTGTTTGAAAACTCGCCCTTCCCCATGTGGGAGGAAGATTTCTCGGAGGTCAAACGCTATCTGGATTCGCTCACAGCCATGGGCATTTCTGATATGCGCGGCTATCTCGCCGACCATCGGTCTACGGTGGAAGCCTGCGTCCGCAGAGTACGCATCCTCGACGTGAATCGCGCGGCTTGCGATTTCTATTCCGCCGGCAGCAAAGAGGAATTACTGGGCGGATTGGCTGCCATTTTCGACGAGCCGGCTTACTCTGTCTTCCGCGACGAGATCGCGACCTTGACGGAGAATCATTCCTCGTATCGCACTGAGTTTCTGACGCGCACGCTGAAGCAGGAAGAGCGCTCGGTCGACATGATCGTCTCCATCGTCGATTCCGCCCGCCATGATTGGTCGCGTGTCATCGTTTCCTTCTTCGACGTCACCGACCGCAAGCGTCTTGAGGAGCAATTTGTTCAATCGCAGAAGATGGAAAGCCTCGGCCGTCTTGCCGGCGGCGTCGCTCACGACTTCAACAACCTCCTGACTGTCATCAACGCCTATTCCGATTGGATCCTCCGCGAGATGGGGCCCGGCGATCCTTTCCGCGAGCGGATGGCGGCGATCCACGGCGCGGGTAAGCAATGCGCGGATCTCACGCAGCAATTGCTGGCCTTCGGCCGCAAGCAAGCCGTTCGGTTCAGCCCGCTCGACCTCAACCAGATTATTGGTGAATCGCGCGGCATTCTCGATCGCATCCTCGGCGACGATGTCGAAATTCACACGCGGCTTGCGCCCGGCCTTGGCGCCATCCAGGCGGACCGCGGCCAGATAAACCAGGTTCTGATGAACCTCGCCGCCAACGCGCGCGAAGCGATGCCGCATGGCGGGGCGTTGACCATCGAAACGCGCAATCTGGAGGACGATTCGCAGATCTTGCTGGAGATTCGCGACACCGGCCAGGGCATGGATGAGCGCACGCGCCGCCACTTGTTCGAGCCGTTCTTCACCACCAAGAAAAGCTCTAAGAACACCGGCCTCGGGTTGGCGATGGTATTCGGTATCGTGAGTCACTCCGGCGGCCGTATTGAAGTACAAAGCCAGCCCGGCGAAGGAACCGCCGTAAGCATTTATCTGCCGCGCATCGAAACTGAGGCCGAGGACGAGCCCGAAATCACGCCCGGCGAACAACTCCATCGCGGCGCAGGCGCAATTCTGGTTGTGGAAGACCGTCACGATGTCCGCAGCGTAACCTGCGACATGCTCGAAGAGTTAGGCTATCGCGCGATGGGCGCAGCCAATGGCGCCGAAGCTCTCCAGATCGCCAAGGAACACAAGGATCCGATTCCGCTCCTGTTGACCGATGTCATGATGCCCGGCGTCAACGGGCCCGAAGTGGCGGAACAACTCCACCGCATCCATCCCCAAATGAAAGTGATCTTCATGTCCGGATACAGCGATCACGTTCTCAGCGACGCCGGCCGGCTTCATCTCTCCACGCTCTATCTGCAAAAGCCGTTCACGGTCGCGCAACTCGCCGATGTCCTGCGGCGCGCGGCCAGCGCGGCGTAGCCTGCGGCGCTCGTAGCCTGCAACCCTCTTTGAAAACGCGCCTGACTCTTTTGAACTAGCCGTTTGGTTATATCGTACGAACACTCGTCCGATTGCCTTCAAGCACTTAAAATCCAATCGTGCACGGCTTCACGGCGCTGCTTAGGCCGCTGAGGATTCTCGCACGTTGGACCCTCACGCCTCTACGCGATTTACCGGAGAGCCAAGCTACTATCGAGTCGGGTCCCTGATGCTGGCTGAGATCGTAATCGGTTGCTTAGTGTCGATCCCGGCAGCGCTGCCGGTCGTACCAACTCTTCCCCTCGAACCTCCGTTATTCGGGTTCGATCGGCAAGATCCCACGATAGCCAATTCTTTGTTTTGCGCCGATGGGGCGCCGACAGCCTTCGAGACCGGCGGTGAGAGGTCTGACGATCCCCCCGTGCTTCCCGCTCTCGCGCGTCCTGTACCAAAAAGCGCAGCGCCGCCCGCAACCACCACAGTGCAGCCTGCAAAGCCCAGCGGAGTGAACTGGTTGAAACTTGCCCGGGATTCGACACTCTTCCTCGGCATCATGCAAGGCTTTCGATGGGGTACCGAGGCGGGTACGCGCTCAGGCGGCGTGGGACTGGACAGAAGCTACCTCAACGCCGTGGGGAACCTGCATGGATGGGCTGACGGCGATCCGTTCTACGTCAACTACGTAGGCCATCCCATGCAAGGCGGCGTTTCGGGCCGCCTATTCCAACTCAACGACTCGCGCTATTACCGCACCTCGTTCGGGAAGGATCCCGACTATTGGAAGGGCAAGCTCCGGGCCACAGCGTTCGCCTGGGCTTTCAGCGAACAGTTCGAAATCGGCGCCATCAGCGAGGCGTCCATCGGCCATATTCAGGCTTATTTCCCGCAGCAGGGCTTTGTAGACCACGTCATAACCCCGACCATGGGCTTGGCATGGATGGTCGGCGAAGACGCCATCGACCGGTATATCATTCAGCGGATAGAAGATCATACAACCAACCGGTGGTGGCGCATGGCCGCAAGGACCGGGCTCAATCCGGCGCGTAGTTTCGCCAATGTCTTGGATTGGCGCGCGCCCTGGGACCGCGGCTCCCGCGAAGGCGTCTTGGCCTACCGCGCGGCGCCGAAGGATTCCTATGCGGCGCGCGTTATGCAAGCCGACGCCACGCCAAACCTTGACCTAAGACCCGCGCCCTTCGAGTTCTCGATCGCATCCGGTTACCGCGTATTCTCCGGAACGCCATGCCTCGGCGCCGGTGGGGAAGGCGCTTATCGCGTGGCCGATCAGCTCCAACTCATCCTTTCCGTCAACGGTTGCAAACTTCTCGGCGTGCCTACCAACGACAGCGGCGACGGCCTGGTTTTCCAAGTCGGTCCGCGTTGGACTCCTTTGCCCATGGGCAAGTGGTCGCCCTACGCCCACATTCTGGTTGGAGGATTGAAAATCACGCAGGAGCAATTTTATCCGGCCAAGAAGGTGGCGGTGGAAGCCGCCAATCCGAACATTGATCCCTCTCTCGCCTACACGCTCCACGACCAGTACACCACTCACGAAGAAGGGACCGGCTTTGCCATCACTGCCGGCGCCGGCATCAATTACAAACTAAGCGCGGCCTTCGCCATCCGGGCGATTGGCATCGACTATCTGCACTCGAACGTGGATTCGGTCAACGGCATGCGATTCAGCTCCGGATTCCAAATCAGCAGCGGCATGATACTGCGTCTCGGCACTTGGTGATTGGCGCGCGGGGCTCCCGCCGCGCGCGTTTCATTTGCCGCTTTTCTTACTAGCTTCCGCCAGCTTTTCGTCGATGATCTTCTCGAAAATCGCAGCCGGCTGGGCGCCGTTGACGAAATCGCCTTCGATGAAAAACGCCGGGGTGGACACCACGCCTGCGGCGCTTCCCACCCGAATGTCCTGTTCGATCTGCGGCTTGAAACGCCCGCTGTTGAGACAGACATCGAACTGCTTGTCGTCCAACTTCAGCGCCCGAGCGTATCCCATCAGATCTTCGCGTCCTTGCTTGGAATTATTGGCGAACAGCAGGTCGTGATATTCCCAATATTTATTCTGGTCGCCGGCGCAGCGCGATGCTTCCGCCGACAACTGCGCCTGGGGGTGCAGTTGCCTCAACGGAAAGTCTCGATACCCCACCCTAATCTTCCCCTGATATTTTGCCAGGAGCTGGTTCACCGTGGTTTCAGCCTGCTTGCAGTACGGGCAACTGAAATCGGAGAACTCAATTATCGTAACCGGCGCGTTCGGATCGCCTCGGAGCCGCCCTTTGTCGACGGGCACCTCCACCTTGGGCGGGATCATCAATACGGCTAGCTGCCCGCTGTCGACGGCCTTTTGCATGAGCCCTTCCATGTAGGCCGTCCGGGCTTTTTGGATCTCCTGCTCCTTCAATCCCTGCCGGATCTTCTCTTTCACCTCATCGAACGGCTGCGTAATCTGGCTTTGGCGGGATTGATAGAAAACGGTGACCTCATCGTCCGTGGGGTTTCCCACGCGGGCGTCCACTTCGGTCTTCACCAGGTCGTCAACGCTCAAGCCCTTTTTCTTGGCCTCGGCGTCGAGCAACTTCTGGTTCAAAATGCCTTGCAGCGCCCGGCGCCTAACCGAAAACACCTGCTGTAGCATCCGCTGCAACTGCGCCTGGTCCGGCGGCGGAAGCTGGCTCTCATAGATTGGCTGCCCGTCAAATACCGCGAGTTGCTCCGGGGAGCGCGCTTTTCCATCCTGGGCGAGGAGCGCGGGGGTGAGAAGAGCGCAGGCCAACAAGCCTGCCAATGCGGGTCGAAGGCGAATGCCCGCCGACACGGTCGAAAAAGTGAGACGAACCGATTTCATGGGAATCATTCCGTAACTTTGAACAGTGAGTACATGCCACCGTCCAGATGATCGTTCACATGGCAGTGAAACAGCCATGTCCCAGGCATGTCAGGGACCATGTCGGCGACGGCCATTCCCATCGGCGACATCCCGATGGTATCGGTTCGCATGCCGTTGAACACCACCGTTTGCCCGTGCCAGTGCGGCGCGTGAATGTCGTCCTCATTGCTGTTCGCCAACAGGTACCAACGCACCCGCTCGCCTTTTTTCATGGTCATCAGCGGCATCGTTCCCCGCGTGTAACCGTTTATCGTGAAGTACTCGAGCGTTTTATTGAAGTTGGGGTCCGTAATAACGTTGATCGGATACTTCTGGTCGTGCACGATATTCATCATGAAGTAGGCGCTGTTGGTCTCAGCAAAGATGGCGAATGCCGTGACGAATTCACGGTCCACATCCTTAGGCGTTCCATCCGGCTTCGTGGAACCTTTTTTTGAGATGATGATGGGCCCGATCAGACCCGAGTTCATGTCCCGCGACTCGCTGAAATGCGAGTGATACATCCATAGAATCGAGCTGGGGTCCATGGGGCCTGGGCCTGCGCGCTCAGGAACCGTCCACGTATACGTGAAGATTTTGCCATGGTCAACGGCGTTGCCGTTTTTGGTGGAATCGGGAGGCAGGCTCGCACTCTCACTGTAATACGCGCCCTCCGAATCCTTGTCGTAACTCAAGCCGTGGGGGTGCATCGTGGTAACTATGCTGGTGTTGTTCTTGAACACGACTTTGATCACGTCGCCCACTTCGCCACGGATCAGGGGTCCCAATATCCCGAGATGTTCCCATTGCGGATCTCGTGGCTTCAGCGTCGTAAAGGAGCCGTCTGTGTACTCGTGATAGACCGCCTTCAAATAGGTACTGGATCTGGCCGTGGGCGTCGGCGTTGTTTCTTTGTCGCTGTGATGAAGGAACGTCGGCATGCTCGGCAAGTAATTCCACCGGACTTCATCTGCTGCGATGTAATAGGTGCGGATCCTGGGTTGAGGTTGGGCTTGAGGCTTTTGCTTCGGCGGCGACTGTGCTTGGGTACGCGGAAAAACTGCGAGGAAGGCAACCAAGAGTCCTAAAAAACGAAATCCCCTCAATCGTGTCTCCTAACTGCGGCAACTTACGGGAAGAAACCTCAAGCGAGCGTCACCCTGAATTGTATGCGGCGATACAGTTCCGGTCAACTCAACATATCACAGAAAACTATGGCGGTTGCGAGACGCCCCGAGGGAGTCTCCCAACCGCCGTTGGAGGTTAGGCCGAGCGTTACCTACGGAATTGCTACATACCGCGTGCAAGTAGACGCGTTACCGATGACATTGTGGGTTCCCGCAGTCCGGGGTTGGGCCAGCACGCATGCCAAATCTACAACGCCGAGCCAATTCGGCGTCGAGAAGTTTCCATAGTCCGCAAACACCGCATACGACTTATTCGTATTCGGGCTGGTGTATGCAGTTACGGTGTGCGGGTCGAAGCCGGCGTTAAATGCCACCCCGTCCGGAGTGTTTGGCATAGTTGCCACGTAGGCATGGTCAGCCAGGGTGGGAGTGCCGCTACCCGAGGTCGCGGGCATCTGCAGCGCCGAATACGAGCTGCCCCCAAACTCGCCCGTTACGACAGCCAAATGGTTCGTGCCAGGCGCCGAAGAGATTCCGGACGTTCCGGCCGAGTAATTGCCGTCGGCGAGATTGATGAACTGGCTTGGAGCGGTCCAGGTTCCGGGTGCGCCGGCGTGAAATACGGCTTGCGTTAAGTCCGTAATAAAGACGTCGTCGGTGAATTCATCGCTCGACAAAGCAATGCCCGTCGTGCAATCTTCCGCCGCCGAATCCAGCGTGCCGCCGATATTCATTCCGAACTCGGTCAGGGCGTTGTTGGTCCCAATTTGCATCAGATCGTAAACCCCGCCTTCACCGGGAGATAGGATCAAATTGCGCCCCGGATCGATCGAAATATCTTCAGAAACAATATTCACCAGCGGAAATGGGGAGTTGAAGGTGTTGTTCGAAAGATTGAGGATCTGAACACCGCTCGCGCTACTGCTTGGACTGAACCCCATCGCGATAACCGCCGTATTGTTGGCGGCGTTGATGCCGACGCCGCAATTCTGGCAGCTGCCGCCGCTGAAGCTCGCGCGCGTATTGGACCCGCTCGTAATCGTGCTCAGCGTGCCTCCGTTAATCAGATCGACGTTCGCAGTGTTCTCGGTGCAGACCACTTCGGTAGTCGCTGAATTCGCGGCGCAGGAGTTCACCACGCCGGGCGTGGCGAAAACCGTAGCGGAGCCGGCGCCCTCGAGCGGAACTCGCGCGATGCCGGTTGTAGTACCGCCCCACCAGCCGAACGGCACGAACGCGTTCACGTCCGAACCCGCGACTACGGCTAGCGAACTCGTCGGGACGCAGGACGCCAATGTCGTCGACGAGGCGGTTACCGTAATCGACGAGCAACTGGGCGTACTCAGCGTGTTGAATGACGTTGTTCCATTCGTTCCCAAAACCCACGCCTGGTACGTCCCGCTTGTTAACGACGCCGGAATCAAAAATTCGAAGCGCCGCAGACCACCGATAGTGGTGACCTGGATGATCGGGGCGGTTGCCAACGCAGGTGCGGCGCAACTGGCTCCGAATGCCACCGTACCTGTAAGGGTCCCCGCCGGGAATCCTGAACCCGTCAGATACGAATCGTTAAAACCCGCCAAGCCCGAAGGAGGGTTGGCTGAACCTGCTAAACTTTGGGCCCGAGCTGAGGTTTGCACTAGCGCGATGCCCGCGACCACAGCTACGACGCTTAAAATACCTCTTACCGAGAGAAGCCTTCTCAAACTCATCTGGATCCTTTCCCTAAAAATTTGAATTGTTGCGACTGCCGTACTGAACCTTCACAAGGGACCCATTACGCCAGACTAGGAGAGCCCGAAACCGGGCCAATCTCTAGGCGGCGTTTTGACGCTGTTTCCTGGACTTATACCCGGCGAATACAACACCGGCCATGACAGTGCCAAGAAGGAAAACCGAACCAGGCTCCGGAACGCCACCCGTGCCGCCGCCGGTCGTACCCGTCGCGGTGATCAGGACCGCGTCGCAACCAGCCGAAAGCGTGGCGCCGCAGCCCGGGGTAATGGTCGCCGAGAATGCAGCTAGAATTCCCGTATCCCCGCCGTCGAGGCCGCTGAGGCCGCTGGTCGGGCTGAACGTTCCAGTCAAAACCGCGCTGGTGATACTGTCACCGAAGAGGTTGCACCCCGACCCGGTACAATTCAAGTCGCCCTGCGCATCTACAACCGTGAAATCCGATCCCGGCAGCACGAGAGCCGGCCCAGAGGTAAAGTTCACCACCATGTTCGTTACGCTAAAGCTCACCAGACTCGTGATCGGGAATCCGAACGCTCCCGCGTTCGTACCCGTGCCGTTGGTGATGTCAAATTGGGTTTGGCTGGAGCTGATCTGGTCGTAAGACAAGATGCCCACGTTATAAATGTCAGCGGATGCCACCATACTAAAAACTGCCATCGCGCCTGACAAGACAAGAAACTTTCGCAATCGCCGTATCACTCTAAAATCCTCCATGACTGGCTGTCAGCTATTTCGTGCACCTAGAATTTTTTACCCAGGGGTCGGCCGTGAAAGTCCGAACAAATGCCTCAAAAGCATCCGCGACCAAGCAATTGAGGGACCAGGAGAATTCCTAGTCCCAAACGAAACGGAATCAAGAGCTTCCCCGATACACCGGGTTTTGGATGTTCCCCGAAATTAAGGACTTGGTGAAATACCTTAGGCAACAGTGCTTCTTTAGGGGAAGAGACACTACGGAAAATCAGACGAATCCATCGCCTAAGCATCAGTAATAGGCGTAACCCCACGGAGCTATATACTCGGCGGAATTACTGTCTCGGACGCAGGCCCACCACCATCTGGTTGGGGTAGGCCATAAGTCGAATCTAAGAGCCAGCGGGGAAGTAGCGGTCCTACCTCAAGCTACCGGGGCCAATCGACGGCGCGCCCGGGTTCGTCTCCGCTTGCTTCTTCACCATCGCCCGGACATCCGCCAGCAGTTTCTTCGAGTCATAGACGATGCCGTCTTTGATGGTGTACTTAATGCCGCCGACGCGCTCCACCTTACCCGTCTGATCGTTCAGCCGGATGGTTCCCGTCCCGTAGAGAACCTTCAGGTTTTCCAGCGGATTCTGGTCCACGATCACCATGTCCGCCAGCAGGCCCGGTCGGATCAACCCGAATTCAATCGGCTTCCCCGACGGCTCAAACAGCGCTTGGGCAGCGTGCAGAGTCGCCGCGCGAATTACTTCGAGGGGCGAAAACCCGGCCTCGCGCAGCAGAGTCATCTCTTCAATGTAAGAGAACCCATAAAAGCTCCAGACCGAAAATGAGTCCGTGCTGCAGGTAACTCGCCCGCCTAAGTTCTTATAATCGTTCAGGAAGGACATCCAGACCCGGTAGAAATTCTTCCACTGATATTCGTCCTCGGTGGTCCAGTGGTAGAACCACGTGGCATGGCGCGTGCGGTTCGGCTCCGAATACGCCCACATCGAAGGCAGCGCATAGGGTTCCAGCCACTCCGCGGTTCGCGCCCGCTCCATATCCCGCAACGCCACATAGGCAGACATCGTCGGATCCAGCACCGTCTTATGGTCCAGAAAAAACTGCAATAAGTCATTCCATTGCCTACTACCGCGCTCGTATATCTGGTTCCACAGGCGCGCCTGCTCCCCGAAGCGCATCTGCTCGTCGTTATAGTTTTGGTCGGCCGGGAAGGGCGTAATGGCGTTGTCCTTCAGCAGCGCTTCGAAAAGCCCATAGTAGTGAGTGACATTGCGCAGGCCCATGCCCACGGCGTCTCGTGCATTGAACCGCACCACATAGTCCTGGGCCAGATGGGCCACCGACCCCATTTGGAGCTGGTTTGCCTCGCTCAGCACGGCCGCCATGATCTCCGGATCGCCGCCGAACAGTTTCACTCCGTCCGCGCCCTTCGCCTTCGCCCAACGGACCCATTCGCGGCCTGTCTCCGGCGTAATTACTGCCGGACTCTTCCACCCATCCCCAGTGAATGGAATGAAATACGCGTACATGCGCGGCGCGACGATCTCGTTCTTCGCGCTTCGCTCGCGCTCGTGCAGCGACCAATCCATGGGGCCGTAGGCAACGCCGCGCGTCGTCGTTACCCCGTGGGCCATCCAGAGCTTGTATATGTATTCGGCATCAGGCGCCTTGGGCTCGCCGCCGGTGTGCGTATGCAGATCGATGAATCCAGGCATCAGATACATGCCCGTGGCATCGATCTCCCGTGTACCGCGCGCCGGCCTTCCAGCCGGATCGATCGGCACATGCGGAACGCCAACATTGATAATCTGCGCAATGCGGTTCCGCTCTACGACTATATCGATCGGTCCGCGCGGCTGCGCGCCGGTTCCATCGATCACCGTCACCCCCCGGATCACCAGGCGATCGAACGGCCCCTCGCCTTCCCCGGCGCGGCGGTCCGGAGCGGGGTTGATGTGGTCCGCCATATGTTGCGCGTCGGCAAGCGTAGCAGCAAACAGGCTCGCGGCGGCCAGTATGCGAAGGATTCGAGAGGAAAAACGGGACATAGTTTTTTCGACTGTATCAGAATGGTTACCTTGGGGGTGACTATGAGATTGCGAACTGGCCTACTAGCGACGGCCGTTTTTGCATATGCAGGTTTGGTTTCGGGTCAGGTCTCGCCGGCCGACTACGCCAGGTCCGAAGGCTTGCGCGACGCGTGGATATATCTAACCAAAAATGTCGCCGACCCGGCGCGATGGATTGGCGACACCAGCCAGTTCGTATACCGCAAGACCGTTCCTGGCGGCTTCAGCTTTGTCGTAATGGACGCCCGCACCCTCGAAAAGCACCCGGCTTTCGATCAGGAACGGCTGGCCACCGCGCTCAGCAAAGCGTCGGGAACCACGTACACCGCGCTCCGCCTTCCCTTCACCGAGGCCGACTTCACCAATGACAAGACCGCTATCGCCTTCCGTTTCGCGGAATCCCGCTGGCGATGCAGCCTGACGAATTATGTCTGCGCGCCCGCGCCCTTTCGCGCCGGCCAGCCTCGCGGCTTTGGCGTGGTTCGCGACTTGAGCGTCCCTGCCGACAACACTCCCAAGCGCTCTCCCGACGGGCATTGGGAAGCCTACGTGAACAACTTCAATGTCGTCATTCGCCCCGCCGGCGGAGGCGCCGTCGCCACCCTGAGCCGCGACGGCTCGCCCGCCAACTTCTACGACCCGGAATCCATCGTCTGGGCGCCCGATTCCAGGAAACTCGCTGCTTACCGCGTGCAGCCCGGCTATCACCGCAACGTGACGCACGTCGAATCGTCGCCCAAAGATCAACTCCAGCCCAAGGTGAGCCTGCAGTTCTACCCCAAACCCGGCGATGCCGTGGATATCGACCGCCCCGTGCTCTTCCAAGTCAACCCGGCGCGGCAAGTCAACATCGATTCCGCGCTCTTTCCCAATCCGTACCAGATGTCGAGACTCTCCTGGCGGAAAGACAGCGCCACTCTCGCCTTCGAATACGACCAGCGCGGCCATCAGGTTTACCGCCTGATCGAAGTTGACGCGGAGAGCGGCAAGCCGCGCGTCGCCGCCGGGGACGAGACCAAGACGTTTATCAACACTGGCTCAAGCCGCCTGTTCCGCCATGATGTCAACGGGCTGGGCGACGAAGTGATCTGGATGTCCGAGCGCGATGGCTGGAATCATCTCTATCTGTACGATGGGCGCGCCGGCAAAGTCCGCAACCAGATCACCAAGGGCGACTGGGTGGTGCGCCAGGTGGTCAAAGTCGACGATCAAAAACGCCAGATCTGGTTCGCGGCCAGTGGCATGCGCCCCAATGAAGATCCCTATCTGCAGCATTATTACCGCATCGATTTCGACGGCCGGAATCTCACGCCCATCACCACCGCCAACGCCTATCACGACGTCTCTTTCTCTTCCGACATGGCCTTCTATGTCGATAACTACTCGCGCACCGACCTTCCCAACATCATGGAACTGCACCGCACCGCCGACAATTCGCTGGTCTCCGAAGTCGAGCGCGGCGATATGTCGGAGCTGGTTGCCGCCGGCTTCAAGCCGCCCGAAGTCTTCGTCGCCAAGGGTCGCGACGGCAAGACCGATATCTGGGGCCTGATCGTCCGGCCGCGCAACTTCGATCCTTCCAAGAAATACCCGGTGGTCGAGAACATCTACGCCGGACCGCATGGCTCCTTCACGCCGAAAACCTTCTGGCCTTTCGGTTTTCAATCCGGTGGCGACAAAGTGATCGGCATGCAATCGCTCGCCGATCTCGGCTTCGTCGTCGTACAGATGGACGGCATGGGTACCCTAAATCGCTCCAAAGCCTTCCACGACGTGGCCTGGAAGAACATCGCCGACGCCGGCTTCCCCGATCGCATCCTCTGGCACAAAGCCGCGGCCGCCAAATATCCCTGGTATGACATCAGCCGCGTGGGTATCTATGGCGGATCCGCCGGCGGCCAGGACACGCTGCTTGCCCTGCTCTTCCACCCCGAGTTTTATAAGGTCGGAGTCGCTTACGCCGGCTGCTATGACAACCGCATGGACAAGATCAGTTGGAACGAAGAATGGATGGGCTGGCCTCTCGATGAGAGCTATTCGGCATCGTCCGGCGTCGACAACGCATGGCGGTTGCAGGGCCGTCTGCTGATGGTCGTCGGCGAGCTCGATGAAAACGTCGATCCCTCCTCCACCATGCAGGTAGTTCACGCGCTGATCGAAGCGCGCAAGGATTTCGACCTCATCGTGGTACCCGGCGAAGGCCATACCGCGCTGCGTTCTTCCGGACCGGTCGACTACGGTCTCCGCCGCCAGTACGATTTCTTCCTGCGGCATCTGGCGGGACAGCCGACGCCCAATTGGAACGCGCTGATCGCAGCCAAGCCGCCGGCGCCGTAGAGCGCCTACGAGTGCCGGTGTTTCCAGAGCCGCTCCGTCAGCGATTGATGAGCCGGCGAAAACTGTCCCGCCGCCGCTCGCAGGTAGGGACGAAACTCGCGGGTCCAGTAGTCCAGATACCCCGTGTCGCGAATCTCTTTGAGAGTGATGCGGTAATGGTCTAACAGTCCCTCGGCGAAGAGCTGCCCCGTGCGGCGCGTCGCCGTGCGCGCGCAGCGCGAAAGCCACAGCAGGTTCCCCGGAACGGCGCGCACGGCCGAAAGCGCCATCAGCGACGAAAGCTCCAGAACCGTGCGATGCTCGCGCGCGGCCTCCTGCTTCAAGTCTTCCCATTGCTCCCGTACGACGCCCGCCGAAGGCAGATTGCGCGGTGGAATGCTTCGCGCCGATTCCTTCAGGGCGGTCCACTCCTTGCGCAGGGCCGGAATATCGAGCGGCGGAAATCGGATCGAGGAAGCAAGCTGCCCGGCCGTGCGTTCCAGGCCGTCCAGAAGCTGGTCGACGTTCTCAAAATGCGTGTTGCGGTCCAGCAGCCCCTCGTCTTTCAAGCTCGACGAGATCTCGTCCACCAGTTGCCGCCCCGCGCCGGATATGTCGGCGAGAGCCGCCAAAACCCAAACCGGCGAAGCGTGAAAAGCCACGATACCGGCCAGATCGATCCCATCGCCCAGCGTCCGCTTGAGCAGAAAATTCTCCGCCAGTTTGCCTTCCGCCGGATAGACGCCTTCCACCTGGCCGACCTGTTCCACCAGAAAGCGAAGCGTGCTTTCGACCATCGTCTCGTAGAGTTTGGTCTGCCGTACAGCCTTCGGCAAGGTGACGTTCCCAATCTCCCGAACCAGCCCTGCGGAGAGCGCGGAGACCGACCGCACTACGCGCTCAGGCAACGAAAGCAGATATGGACCGAATTCCAATACCTGAAGTTTATCGAAGCTCACCTCGCACAGGGAAGCGCGTGCGCGACGCGGCCGCCGTACGCATGGACGCGAGCGAGCCGGCCCAGATGGATAGCCGGTCGGGCCCGAAACCTTCAGCCAGGCGGAACCCGTACATGACCGCGCCCAGAATGGCGCCCATGGCCAGCAACAGCCCGCCGACCTGCAACGTGTGCCCGGTGACGGTGAGCCAAACCGCGGTCGCCGTCGCTACCAGGACGACTACCGCATTAAAGACAGTGGAAGTGACTTGCTTAAGCATCGTTTGATCTACCTTTCATTGGAATAGACGAGCGGGCCCGCATATAGGATCTATAGATACTTCCGAAGCCATCCATCGGTTATTCGGATGTATGCTGGGACTGCATGGAATGGCTTAACTATCACCACCTGCTGTATTTTTGGATGGTCGCAAAGCGCGGCAGCATTGCGCGCGCCTGCGAAGAACTGCGCCTGGCGCAGCCCACCATCAGCGGGCAGCTTCGCGCGCTCGAGGAGAGCCTGGGCGAGAAACTCTTCGTCCGGCAGGGCCGGCGTCTGGCATTGACCGAGGTCGGCCGCGTAGTCTACCGCTACGCCGAAGAGATCTTCGCCCTTGGCGGCGAACTAACCGATGTTCTCAAAGGGCGCCCGCGCAACCGGCCGACTCGCCTGATCGTGGGGGTATCCGACCTCATCCCGAAACTGATCGCTTACCGCATCCTGGAACCGGCGCTCGCCATCAAGGGAGGCATTCACATCGAATGCTATGAAGACACGCCCGAAAAGCTTCTTCTCCGGCTCTCCGCGCACGAGTTGGATCTTGTCTTAACCGATGCTCCGGCAAATTCCGCGGTCCGCGTGCGCGTCTTCAATCATTTGTTGGGGTCATCTAGGGTAGGCCTTTTCGCCTCGCCGCCACTGGCAAATTTCTATCGCAAGCGCTATCCGGAGAGTCTCACGGGCGCGCCGTTTCTTTTGCCGATGAAGAACTCCACGTTCCGTCAGATTCTGGATCAGTGGTTCGACGCGCACGCCATCCGGCCGCGCATCGTAGGCGAATTCCAGGACACGGCGTTGTTGACGACGTTCGGCCAAACCGGAACCGGCATTTTCGCGGCGCCGCTGGCGATCGAACGCGAGGTGCAGAAACGATATCGCGTGTCAAAACTCGGTGACTTGGACGACCGCATCGCCGAATACTATGCGATTTCCGCGGAGCGCAGAATCAAGCATCCGGCCGCCACGGTGATTGCGGAGGTGGCGAAGCACAAGCTATTCGGGGTTCGTGCGTAGGAGGGATTAACGGGGCAGGCAAAAAAAAGGAGGCGCTCCGGAGAGCGCCTCCCAAGGGGGCGGCCTTAGCCACCGATTTGCAGGTTATTGGTAACCGAGAACGCGCCCGGTACGCTATGGGCCTGCAGGTTGGCGATCGTCCGATCCATCTCGCTGCCGACAAAGCCTTTCAGCACGATGTTGCCGTTATCGACAATGATGCGAATCGGGGGATTCGGATTGAGGCGATACCGCGTCATGGCGGAGTGGCCGTAGATGGCCCGGTACGCCGCAATCCGGATGCGATTGTCGGCAGGCGAGAGCGGCAACACATTAATGCCGTTGCTAACACTCGCCACGCCCTCGATGCGGCTCACCACGCGCTGCGCATCGCCCTTCAGCGCCGGCCAACTGACGTCGCCGCTCAGCGTAACCTGATCGCCGTTCACCTGGAACGCCAGATGATCGAACACACCGTAATAGGGCAGCTTCAAGAGTTCGCTCTGGACCCGTTGCTCCAGACTCTTGGCGGCCTTTGCCGGGGCAACCCGCTCCGCGGACGCCATCGTCACAGGTTCCAGCGTCGCCGTATCCAGACGATTGAGTTTTTCGCGCGCCTGGGCGTAGTCGAGGTTCACCGCGACGATGTTGCGGGCGTGCCCCGCATAAGCGTCCAGATTCAGCACCGCATTGCGGTATTGGTTTGACGGCACGCCGCGGCGGTCCACGTTCAACCGCTCGATCGCCTCGGTGGTATGGCTGGCCAGACCCACCAGGACAGGCTCGATCCGGTCAATCACCATCTGCTGCCAGGGAAGGGCGCTCATGCGCAGTTCCTGGAGTTGGCGGAAATCCCCTCCCATGGCGTTGACTGCCTCTTTGGCCAGCATCAGTTCGGAAGCGTGAGACTCATACTGAAGCCGCGAGCCGCGCGTGAAAGATTCGAGCTTATCGGCATGCCGGCTCGCCGCTGCCGCGTTGGACGAAATCTGCTTCAGCAGCCTGTCGACCTCCTTTTGCGCCGGCGTGACCGGCGTGGCCTGTTCAAAATCGGTGCTGGATTGCCGGACCGGAACAGACGCCGTGACAGGCGCGCCAATAAGCTGAGTCGCCATCAACGTGACGCCCAGGAATCCGATCGTGCGGCGCAGAGTGTTCTTCATTTGTTTTCTCCTAGCCTCACTCTACGGAAACTCTGCCTCATCGACAAATAGATTGTTTGGACGCATATCATCGTTTTTTACGATGAATAGACTTGGGCCGCCGGCTAGCGAATGGACGCGAGAGTCGATGCAAAATCGAGGCTCAGCGAGTGCCGGCGGTGACCTTATCGAAAACGCGGCAGAAATTGCCGCCGCCGATCTTGCCGATTTCATTGGGCGTGAAGCCCTGTTTCACCGTGACTCGCCCGGCGGCTTGCGCTCAACGCTTTATGAATTCGAGGAGGTCGGCGTTGATCTGGTCCGCATTCGTGGCAGGCATGCCGTGTGGGAACCCGGGGTAGGTTTTCAGCGTCCCATGCTTCAGCAACTTGATTGTGCTTGCCCCGGAAGCCGGAAACGGACAGATCTGGTCATCCTCGCCGTGCATCACTAGAACCGGCACGTCGATGCTCTTGAGATCGTCGTAAAACTCGGTTTCAGAGAGGGCCTTAATGCAATCGTATTGGGCCTTGATGCCGCCCATCATTCCCTGGCGCCACCAGTTGTCCCGGATGCCTTGTGAGATCTTCGCGCCGGGCCGATTGAACCCGTAGAAAGGCATGGTGATGTCCTGGTAGAACTGAGCCCGATGATTGCCTGTGCCGTCGCGAAGGCCGTCGAACACTTCCATCGGAAGCCCGTCGGGATTTTTCTCCGACTTCAGCAAGCCAGGAGGAACGGAACTAATCAGCACCGCTTTGGCAACTCGGCCTTTGCCGTGCCGAGCGACATAACGCGTCACCTCGCCGCCGCCGGTTGAGTGACCGATGTGGATGGCGTTCTTGAGATCCAGCGAGTTCGCGAGTTCGGCAACGTCGGCCGCGTAGGTGTCCATGTCATTGCCGTTCACTGTCTGGGTGGAGCGGCCGTGTCCGCGGCGATCATGAGCGATGACGCGGTAACCATGTCCCAAAAAGAACATCATCTGGGCGTCCCAGTCGTCCGCGGATAGCGGCCATCCGTGATGGAAGAAAAGCGGCTGACCCGTGCCCCAATCCTTGTAAAAAATCTGAGTGCCGTCTTTCACCGTAAGGCTGTCCATGTGTCGTCCTTTTCCTGTCTGGTTTTGTAAGAATTGCGAGGCGGCGTATCGATCAGCCCCCCAGCAAGGGAACATCGGCGGCAGCATCGCGGGCTTTAGGCCACTTTGGACTCCAGAACGTAGTCTGCGATGAATGGTTTAACTGTAAGTCTTTGAGGGTTTTGGTCGGGCCGCCGAGATTTGAACTCGGGACCTCTTGCACCCCAAGCAAGCGCGCTAGCCAGGCTGCGCCACGGCCCGATTAAAGGAATGAAAAGCGGCGAGCCGTCGACCCGCCGTCTTATTTAGTGTACACCAAGACGGCCGCTTTCATCGCACGCAGCTCCGGATCAAATCCATATCGAGAGCGCCGCGGACATGCGCCGCCAGCCGGTCGATACGCCGCTCGCGCTCGCCGGAAACATAAGCCATTCGCGCCGCGGGAGCCAGTCCGCACGCCGTGCGCGCCGCGGCGATCAGCGAATGCCGGAAACCGTCGCTGGCGAACAGCCCGTGAATGTACGTCCCCCACGCGTTCCCCCACACCGCGCCATCCAGCTGCGTGCAATCTTCGCCGTGGCGCGTGATTTCGGCGAACGGTTCCGCGCCATCGCCATATCGAGTCTCGCCCAGATGAATCTCGTAACCCTCAAAATATTGGCTGGCGAGCGGCTGCCCGAACAGCGCCGTCTGCCTGACGCGTCCGCGCGCCATCCGCGTCACTTTCTCCGCGCGCAGCGTCGTCGAGATCGGTAGCAAGCCTAACCCGCGAGCCTCACGCGCTACGCCGCAATTCTCCGCCCCATCCGGATCTTCAATCGTCTCGCCCAGCATCTGCATGCCGCCGCAAATCCCAACAATCCCGGCGCGCCCGCGAAAATTCCGGATCTCCGCTTCCAACCCCGATCGCCGCAGCCATCCGAGATCGTTCAGCGTTTGCTTCGAGCCCGGCAGAATCAGCAGGTCCGCCTGGCGCACCTCCTCCGCGTGTTCCACGTACGCCAGTGAAACCGAAGGCTCGGCCGCCAGCGCATCGAAATCCGTGAAATTCGCCAGGTAAGGAAATGCCGCCACGCCGATACGCAACGGCCGCGCGCATCCTTCACCGGCTCCGTTCCAAACCTGCCGCGCTCGGGGCCGTTCCGCCAGCGCGACGCTGTCTTCTTCATCTAACCCGAGATCGGCGAG
Organism: Bryobacterales bacterium; assembly: GCA_963743705.1. Taxonomy (GTDB): domain Bacteria; phylum Acidobacteriota; class Terriglobia; order Bryobacterales; family Bryobacteraceae; genus PALSA-243. Next base: position 467,452 of record CAVUQS010000014.1, read on the forward strand.
ATACGGAACCACGCCCGCGCAAGGAATCCCGATGCGTCGCGCGATCGTCTCGATCCCCGGCGCCAGCAACTCGGCATCGCCGCGAAACTTGTTCACCACAAATCCGCGAAACATTTCGCGCTCGCACGGCTCGAGCAACTCCATGGTGCCGAGCAGCGAAGCGAAAACGCCGCCGCGATCGATATCGCCCACCAGCAGGCACGCCGCGCCCGCGGCGCCAGCCATCCTCATATTCACGATGTCGTGCGCCTTGAGGTTGATCTCCGCCGGCGAGCCCGCGCCCTCGATGAGCACCACGTCATACTCGCGCGCCAGCGTCTCGTAAGCTTCCACCACCACCGGAAACAACTCTTCCACACGCCGTTGATGGTAGTCGGCGGCCGAGACCTGGCCCCAGACCCGCCCCATCACCACCACTTGCGCCGCCGTGTCGCTCGAGGGCTTGATCAGAATCGGATTCATCTCCGCCCGCGCCGGCACACGGCACGCTTCGGCCTGCAGCGCCTGCGCACGTCCGATTTCGCGCCCGTCCGGCGTCGCCGCCGAATTCAACGACATATTCTGAGCTTTGAAGGGCGCCACGCGAAAACCTTCGTCCGCCAGAATCCGCCCCAACGCCGCCGTCAGAATCGATTTCCCCACGTGCGACGCCGTTCCCAGAATCATCAGCGCGCGAGCGCTCATGTCGTCGCCAGGTCCGGGTCGACGCTTTCCGCGGGCCGCAAATTGGCCGGCGCCTCGCACAGCATGACGCGCGCCAGGATGGCGTGAAGTTGCCGCACGCCTTCCGTCAGCGCCGCTGGCCCCGGCTGCAAAATGTACGTCGATTTCACTTCGTAGACGTGCCCCGAACGCACTGCATCCACCGAACCCCAACCTTCGCGCGCGCGAATCTGGTCTTTGTTCACCTTGCGCCCGCACCACGACGCGATGATCACCTCCGGATTCGCCTCAATAACCGCGCTCGGGGCCAAGATACGGTCCTTGGCGGCTTGATGCCGCCGAAGATCCGGGAACACCGGCTCTCCTCCAGCGATCTCGATCAATTCCTCCACCCACCGTATGCCGCTAATCAACGGGTCCATCCACTCTTCGAAATACGCGCGCGGCCGCCGCCCGAAGCGCCGCGCCGATTCCGCAATCTGCGCCAGTTCGCCGCGTAAGCGATCCGCCAGCGCGATTCCTCGCGCCTCCGCGCCAACGATGCGCGCCACCGTCACTATCGTCTGCAGGATCTCGTCCACCGACCGCTGGTTGAACACCATCACGTTCACGCCGGCCGCAATCAGATCGTGCGCAATCTTCGCCTGCAAATCCGAAAAGCCGATCACCAGATCGGGCTGCAGCTCCAATATCTTCTCGATCTTCGCTGTGATGAACGCGGAAACCTTGGGCTTCTGCCGCGCTTCTTTCGGGCGGCAGGTATAACCGGAGACGCCCACAATCCGATGCTCCTCGCCCAACAAATACAGCGTCTCGGTGGTCTCTTCCGTCAGACAGATAATGCGCTGAGGCCCGCTGGCGTAGGTCGCGGCCAGTGTCTTATCCGTGTTCATAGATCGGGCTGGCCTTCATCCAAGCAAATCGAGCGCACCCTGCATTTCCGAGCGCGCATGCCCGTTCCCCGCGCGCGTCGCAGCCTCCACTCCCTCGCGGTACATCTCGCGCGCGTCATCCTCACGCCCCATGCGCTCCAGCGTCTGGCCGCCGTGAAAATATGCCGCGTGGTAGTCCGGATTCGCTTCGATCAGCGCGTGAAATTCGCGCATCGCGCCTTCCCAATCGCCCGCGTTCTTATATTCCATCGCCAGGCCGTAGCGCATAAACGAATCGCTCGGATTCTGCGCCACCATGCTCTTCAAAGTGTCCAGCCGGCTCATGCTATGATGCCTCCGAAATGTCGTGCCCGTATTTTCATCCGCGCGCGCCGCGCTCAGACGCCACCGATTCCCACTCCGCCATGTTGCCGCTCGGCGGCGCGTGGACCGGCGAGTGCCGCGCCATTCCCGGCGATGCCTGGGAACCGCGCAGCGCGGATCTCGAGCGCCGCTGCAATCTCGGCTACGCTCGCGGAATCTGCTCGCGCTTCCCCGATGACAGCGGCCCGGACGCCATCCGCTTCACCATTTCTCACGATGATGGCGCCACTCTTCGACTCTACTACGTCGCCGAACGCGATCACCACCCATGCGCGCAAGGCCCGCTCGAGTACTCGCGCGCCGCGGCAGCCATCGCCGATGCTTCACAGCGTTCCGAGACGCTCTGCGCGCAAGCGCACGCCTACTCGGCCAGCTACCTGCGCCGCAAAGCTTGATTCGCGAAGCGAGCCTTCAGCCTTTGCTCGGAATCCTGACAGTGAACGTCGTTCCCTGCCCCCGCACGCTGCTCACCTCGATTGTTCCGCGCTCCGCTTCCACGATCGTCTTGCAAATCGCCAGCCCCAAACCCGTATGACCCTGTGCCTGCGAGCGCGCCTTATCCGCGCGATAGAACCGGTCGAACACGTGCGGAATATCTTCCGCCGCGATGCCGATGCCGTTGTCCGTCACCCGCAGCATCGCCTCTCCACCTTCCGTCCCGGTGGTCAGCCGCACCTCTCCGCCGGGGCGGTTGTAGTAGATCCCATTCGACGCCAGGTTCAAGACCACTTGCTCCAGCCGTTCGCGCACGCTGAACGCCGGCGCCGCGGCGAGATCCGTGCGAATTTGAATCCCATGGTCGTTCGCCAGGCCATCCAATTTCTGAACGCAGTCGCGAGCCACATCGGCGAGATCCACTTCCTGGCGTGACAGCGCCGCCTCGCCGCCATCGATACGCGCCAGCAGCAGCAGCGTTTCCGTAATTCGTCTCATCTGCTGCGCGGTGTCGAGGCAGCCCTCCACAGTCTCTCGGTATTCTGCCGCCGATCGCTCCCGCGCCAGCGTGGTCTGCGCCTCCGAAATGATGACGGCCAGCGGCGTGCGCATTTCGTGCGCCGCATCGGCGGTGAATTGCTGCTGACGGCCGAAAGCCGCCTGCAATCGATCGAACGTCGAATTCAAAACCGATCCCAACCTGCCCACCTCGCTTTCCGCATCCGCCACCGGCACGCGCTCCGAAAGGTCGCCGGCCGCGATGCGGGCCGCCGCCGCGCTGATCCGCTCCATGGGCCGCGTAGCGAGGCTCGTGATCAACCACCCAACCGCCAGCCCGAGCGCGAGCACCGTGCCGCCCACGCCCAACAAGACCAGCCGGGAACTCCGCTGCGTGCTCAACTCGTCGGCGAGCGAACGCCCCGCCATCGAACAATCGCCGAAGCCTGAGCAATGAACGGCCTCGCGAAACTCTCCGTTCGTCCGGAAATGCGGCAGCGTGTCGCGCTCGAAAGCGCCGGGGGCCGGACGCTCCGGCGCATTCGCCGACTTTTGCAACACCACGCCGTCGCGACGCCAGATCGTGAAGTAATATCCGTCCCGCGCATCGAACATCGCGGCCGTCTCCGCGGGAAGTGAGAAGTTCGTCCTCATCATCGGGTCCGGTGGCGGGGGCATCCGTTCTCTGTCCGGCGGGAAGCCGCGATCGCGCGGCGGCCCCTTCGGTGGTCCGCGATGTTCTCCTCGATCTCCATCTCGTTCGAAACGGCCGCCCCGACGCCCTTCGAAGTCGTGCGGCCCTCGCCCATCCGGCGGCGGTCCCTTCCGCTCGTGATCGTCGTGGCCGCCCTGGGGAGGCTGTCCGTCGCGATACACGTCGCGCACAGCCTTGGTCAAAGCAGTGACTCGGATCTGCAGCTCGCCATCGATCGCCGCCAACCGGCTCACTCGCTGCAGTTGATAGACCGCAATCGTGAACGCACCCAGCACCGACGCCAACAGGAACGCCAGCCACAATTGCAGCCGCCATTTGAGGGACCGCGGCCACAGCCCGCGAAGAAGCCGCCTACTCAATGCAGTAGCCTTGCCCGCGCCGCGTCGTAATCAAATCGGGCCGCAGCTTCTTGCGAATTGCGAACACATGCACGTCCAGCAGATTGGAAAGCGTATCGTCATTCTCATCCACCAGATGTTCGTAGAGCTCGGTGCGCGATACAACCTTGCCCCGATGCAGCGCCAGATATTCGAGAATACCGAACTCACGCGCCGTCAGACTGACTGCCTTCCCCGCCATGGCGACCGTGCGCGAACGCGTGTCCACTGCGATATCGCCCACCTGAATGACCGGCTTCGCATGTCCGGCCGTGCGGCGTATCATCGATCGCAAGCGCGCCAGCAATTCCGGCAGATCGAATGGCTTCACCACATAATCGTCGGCGCCCAGATCGAGTCCGTGAACGCGGTCCGGGGGAGCGTCGCGCGCCGTCAACATCAGCACCGGAGTCTGTTTCCGCTCGCGCAGACGGCGCAACACTTGCCATCCGTCGATCCCCGACATCATCACGTCCAGAATAATGACGTCGTAATCCGAGGATTCGGCCTTGTACAGAGCCTCTTCCCCATTGCCGGCCGTATCCACGGCGTAGTCCTCTTCGCGCAGAGCCTTCGCCAAGCTGCGCTGCAAGCGCGGCTCATCTTCAACCACAAGAATCTTCACCGTGCCGGAAAACCTCGCCTCATCCTGTTTTGGGCGTCTGACGCCTCCCGCCGGTTCCATCGGTTTTCAGAGTAATCCACCGTCCATTAAGCGGCGATTAAGCGCCCGCGCGGCTACCGGCTTAATCTCATCTTAACCATCGAATCGCTACTCTCTAGACAAATGAATCCGACACTCTTGAAATGGCCGGAACTGAGCCGCCGGGGTTTCCTATTCAGCGCGGCTGCCGCCGGATTACCCGCCCTCAAGGGACAGACCGCCACTCCTTCCTGCGTCCTGACCAGCGAACAGGAAGAAGGCCCCTACTACGTCGATGGCGCCAAGTTCCGGAGCAATATTACTGAGAGCAAATCCGGCGTGCCTTTGACGCTTCGCGTGATGCTCGTCGATTCCAAACACTGCGCGCCGCTGACTAACGCCGCCCTCGACATCTGGCACTGCGACGCTGAGGGCGTATATTCCGCCTTCGAATCCGCCAGCGCTGGAGGATTCGGTCGCGGGCGCGGCCCCGGTCCGCCTCCCGGCCGCGGCGACGGCCCGCCGCCGTTTCCGCCGCCCGGCATGCAGGACTTCGGTCCAGGCCGCGGTGGACGCGGCCCGCGCAACGTCGGCTCTTCGCGCTTCCTGCGCGGCCTGCAAATCACCAACGCCAACGGCATGGCCGAATTCGCCACGCTCTATCCCGGCTGGTATGAAGGCCGCACCATCCACGTCCACTTGAAAGTCCATCTGGGCGGTGACCACGCGTCGGATACTTACGCCGGAGGCCACGTCTGTCACACCGGCCAGCTCTTTTTTCCCGAAGATGTCACCGAGCGCATCGCCAAGCTGCAGCCGTACGCGAAGCACTCCGCCGTTCATCGCACCACGCCGGAAGAGGATGGCGTCTTCCGTTCGCAGCACGGCAGCGGCTCCATCGTGAAGCTGGAAAAAACCGCCACTAGCGCAGGCGCGGACGGCTTCATCGCCACCATCACCCTCGCCGTCGATCCCGATCTCACTCCACGTCCGGTCGGGCCCGGCAGAGGCCCAGGCAGAGGTCCGGGCGGGCCGCCGCCATTCCCGCGCTGACGGCTTAATCCTGGCTTAATGCCCCAAACGGTAATCTGCCATCAGTAGCACGTCACTGACCCGGTGGTGCGGGTTTCGCGCGAGGCAGAACGCGCACCCGCACCAAACTTCAGAAGGGAACACGCTCATGCAAGAACCCTTTCACTACATTTCCAAAAGACAAAGCGCCGCCAGGAGCGGCCGCACGGGCGGCTATCTCTGGTTTCATCTCTCCATAGCCAGCGGCGTCGCCTTAGCCGTGGTGTTATTGGTCAGCTCGATATCCACTTATATCGCCGTGTCCCGCGGATTGATCGTCGAACACCTGCGCGGCGATCTCCATTCCCAGGAAGCCATGATGGAGGAACAGGCGCAGCGCAATTCAGTTCAAACGCGCGATCAGCTCTCTCAGGTATTGCAGCACGCCGTGGAACAGAGCAGCGGCCGCATCACGTGGGTCATCGTCCGCAATGCCGAAGGCGATGCAATCGCCACCGCCGGCTCGCCGTCCGCGCAAGTATTCTCGGCGCCGGATATCCGTTCGCGCATACAGAACCACCGGCCAGTCTTCAAAATCGCCGGCGCGCCCAAAGGACCCATCCTGGTCGAAGTATTGCCTTTCATGCTGCCACCCGGCCCATTACGCCCCGTGCGGCAAACTTCCGCCGGCGAATTCCGCCATCCCATGGCTACCGTGGAAATCGCGGAATTCTGGGGTGGAACGGATGTCGCGTTATGGTCTGTCAGGCGCCACCTCATGGTCAATCTGGCGGCCGCGCTGACTCTTCTGATTGCGCTTTCCATCATCGCCTTGCGTTTTCGCTCGTATCTTGCGGGCCGGAAGTTGGAACAGGAAGTTGAGATCGCCAGCAGCGTCCAGCGCGACCTTCTTCCATCCTCGCGATGTGATCTCGATGGCTTCGAAATCGCGGGCGACTACATGCCGGCGTCGCCGGTCGGCGGAGATTTCTACGACGCGTTCTCTGTTCCCGGAGGCGCCGCTTTTGTCCTGGGCGACGTATCGGGCAAAGGAATTCCGGCCGCCCTTCTCATGGGCGTATTGCATGGCGCGGTGCGCTCCAGCGCCTGGAATAAATCGCCGCGCGAACATCGGGAAGCCACTCGGCAAATGAACCGTCTGCTTTGCCAGCGCGCCTCCAGCGCGCGCTTCGCCACCATGTTCTGGGCGTATTTCGATTCCGCCTCCCAACATCTGAAATACATCAACGCCGGGCACTGTCCGCCGCTGTTGTTGAACCGCAGTCACCGCAATGCCATCCTGCATCTCGCTGCGGGAGGCCCGGTTCTCGGCGTGCTCGCCGGCGCCGAATTCCAACAAGGCTCCGTGCGCCTCGATCCCGGCGATATCCTCGTTCTCTATTCCGATGGAATCGTCGAGGCAACCAACGATGCCGACGAGGAATTCGGCGAAGACCGTGTTCTCGCGGCCGTGAGGGCTCATGCTGGCGATACCGCCGAAGAGATCCGCAACCATATCCTCGACGCAGTGGACGCATTCGCCGGAACCGCTGCCCCGCAGGACGATCAAACCCTCGTAGTCATCGCGTACACCGGCGCCGCACAACACGTGGGAAATCCCACAGATCAACCCGCGTCCGAAATCGTGGCGTACGCTGCCTGAGCGCCTGAATAACGGAAAGGTATCGATTCGCGAAATGAAGCTGAACCCGAAATTGATGCATCGAAGACAAGCTTTGACGGCCCTTGCCGGCGCCGGCATAGCTGCCGCCCTCCGCGGGAACCCAAGCGTTGCCAACGCCGCAACTGTCTCATGTCTCAGCCCGAGCCCCGCTCTCGAAGAAGGGCCGTACTTCATCGAGGAGAAACTCCTTCGGTCTGACATCCGGAGCGACCCTGCCACAGGGGTCGTCCAGCAGGGCACGCTGGTGACTCTTTCGATTACTATTCAAAATCAAAACGGCGTATGCGGCCCCCTTGCCGGCGCCTACATCGACATCTGGCACGCCAGCGCAACCGGCCTCTATTCGGATGAAGCGCAAGAGAACACCATCGGCCAGAAATATCTGCGCGGCTATCAGATTACGGACGATAACGGCAATGTGCAGTTCACCACCATCTATCCCGGCTGGTACAGCGGACGCACCGTGCACATTCACGTCCGCGTGCGCACTTACTCCGGTGCGTCCCTTTTAGCCAATTTCGAAACCCAAGCGTTCTTTGATGATTCCGCCACCGACGTCGTCTTTGCGCAGGCGCCTTACAACTCGCGCGGCGCGCGCGATACGCGCAATGCTACAGACCGCGTCTACACCGGCTCCAGTAGTTCCAGCCTGAATCTCTGGACGCTCACCAAAACCAATGCCGGCTACGCCGCCGCGCTAAACCTTGCCGTGAATGTGCAGACTCCGGCGGCTTCCCTTCCCTCCATCGCCGCCGGCGGCATCGCAAACGCGGCGAGCGGCGCGGCGGGAATCGCTCCCGGCGCCTGGATCAGCGTGTACGGCGCCAATCTCGCTACCGCCGCCCGCGCGCTCGCCAGTACCGACATCGTGAGCAGCGCGATTCCGGCCGCGCTCGGCGGCGTCAGCGTACAAATCGACGGCAAAGCCGCTTTCGTCGATTACGTCAGCGCCTCGCAAATCAACGTTCTCGCCCCGGACGATGCAACAACCGGCTCGGTGTTGGTTGCCGTCACCAACGCCGCCGGAACCTCCGCCGCTATTGCGGCCGTTTCGCAGCCCTTGCTTCCTGGCTTGTTCACGCTGTCGAACTATGCCGCCGCCGTGCGGCCCTCTGACGGCGCAATTATCAACGGAACCGGCGCGGCGGTTTCAGGCTACACCACCGCGGCCGCGGCCAAAGCCGGCGACGTCCTCGAACTTTACGGCACTGGTTTTGGCCCCGCCACAGGCGCGCCGGCTACAGGCACGGTATTCTCCGGCGCGTACCCCACGGTCAACGCCGTCGCGGTCACCATCGCCGGCGTCTCGGCGTTTGTCTCATTTGCCGGCCTGGTGGGTCCGGGGTTGTATCAGATCAACCTGACTGTGCCCGGCGGGCTGAGCGCCGGCGACAACATCGTCATCGCCAGCGCCGGGGGATTCAACTCGCAATCCACGGCGCTTTTGAAGATTGCTACTTCGTGACGCCATTATGATTCTCAACGAACGCATCCTTCGGTTGATCGTCACGCTCGCCGAAGAACTGCACTTCGGTCGCGCCGCCGCGGCGCTGCACGTCTCACAGCCCGCTCTCAGCGGCACAGTCAAGAGTCTCGAACGCGATCTCGGCGTGCGGATCTTCAACCGCACCAGCCGTAACGTCGAACTGACGGAAGCCGGCCGCGTTCTCGTCGCCGAGGCCCGCCGCCTCATCCAGGAAAGCGAGCGCGCCGTCAGCCTGGTGCGCGGTTGTTCCCCGGACATCCTCGGTCCGCTGCAGGTCGGATATTCGGCCACCGTCAACATTCACTGGATCGCCTCGCTAATCACGCACGCGCGAAACGGCGGGCTGCCCGCCCCCGGCGTACAATTCGTCAGCGCCGATGCCGCGAACCTTCGCGAAGACCTCGCCAAGCGAACCTTGCAGGCCGCGTTCTTCGCCGGCTGCCCCTACGATCCCGATTTCCACTCTGTGAAATTGTTCCGCGAAAACTTCTCCGCGGTTCTCAGTTCCAGTAGCCCGCTGGCCCGCTCCGCGTCCCTTGATCTCGATCGCCTGCGCGATGAGCCGGTCGTGTGGCTGAGCCGCGAGGTGGATCCGTTCCTATACGACAGCTTCATGGATCTCTGCGCCGTGCAAGGCTACCGTCCCAAAATGTCGCAGCAGGTCCGCACATTCAGCGAGTGTCTTCAATTCGCTCGCGAGGGATTGGGAATCACGTTCCTTCCTTCATTCATGAAGCCGGCGCAAGAAGACGGCTCGCTCCAGTTTGTCCCTCTGCCCGAAGGCGCGCTTCACGTGCAGTACACGCTGGCCTACTGGAAGAGCGGCGGCGCGGATGGCATCGGCCGCTTCGTCAAATTCGTTCAGGATCGCATCCCCGGGAAGAACCCGCTGGGCCCCTCGGCCGCCGCTGTTTGATTCATAGGCGCCGTCAATTGATCCCCAAAAACAAACGATTGATGGATCCGCAATCCTTTACGTCGAACTCGCTATTGAAGTATTCGAGGCGCATGCCTCTGGGTAAAAACTCAGTCTGAAAGGATAACTATGAAACGCTCAAACACTCGTGGCGCCATAGCGCTTATTGCACTCTTTACCGGCAGCGCGCTAAACGCCATGGCGCAGTTTCCGGACGCGACCAGCAGTTCGACAGCCACCACCGTTACGAATGTAACCGGGACCATCACGCAGTTAAATTACGGTACGGATGGTTCGGTTCAGGGCTTCCTCGCCGGGGCGAAGATCCTTCTCACGTTCCCCACGAACATTTGTGGTGGCGTAAGCACTCTTGGAGTTGTGGGCAACAGCATCACATACAGCGGCTCGGCCGTAACCGCGACTTCCGGCTTTGAATCGGTGCGTATCACCAGCTTCACCAACAACACGACGAAAGCCGCCTACACGGCGCCCACCTCCACCACCTCTACGAGCTATGGCCCTACTTCGGGCACGCTAAAGCAACTCAACTACGATGGCAGCGGTGACATCGATGGCTTCGTATTCACGCCGACCAGCGCGTCTTCCATTTTCGTATCTACCGGTTCGCGCGCCAGCGCCACGCTGACGCCGCTGCTGATTGTCGGCGCCGCGGTCTCCGTCACCGGCATGACTTCCTTAAACATGAGCGGATGCGCCGCCACCGGCACTCTCGAAGCCGTGAACGCGACGTCTCTAACCATCGGCTCTCAGACCATCGTCATCGCCGGCGGCGGCAACGGCGGCTATGGCAACCCCGGTGGACAAGGCGGCCACGGCGGACCTGGAGGAGGCCACTAAGAAGAACGGCGGCTTGCGCGGTACCGGCAGACAGCAATCACAGCCAGCACCGAAGTCAAAAAGACAATCGTTGTTGGCTCGGGGGTCGCTGTGCCCGTCAACGAAAAGGCGGCATTGAACGTGGGGGCGGTCGTCCCACCCACGATGTCGGTACCAACGCGCAACCAGTCGGGGTCCAGCCCTTCGTCACGCGTCCACGCCTGCAAATCAGGCAGGATGGGCGTTGTTCCTGTGCCGCTGATCGGCCGCGACGCGGATAACCAGAAGAACTCGCCCGCACTGGTCAGCCCCACCTGTGGGACGAAGAAATAGTGACCGGCTGGCAGATCGAATGGCGTTGAGAAGGTGGCATCGATCTGCGTTTCTTGGCCGGTAACCGGGCCGTTGCCGCCCGTGAACGGGGTGGGCGATGCGTGAATTCCACCCGGCTGGATGCTATTGAGCGCAGTGAAACTCGACGCCAGGGTCGTGGAGACAAAAGTCAGTCCGCTCGCTGCGCTGTCCCGGCTATCGAAAGCCACATCCGAAGGAGAGTTGGCTCTCGTCGGCACAGCTGGCAGTCGGGTCGTATCCGAGTCGGTGGGAAATACTCGGTAGATCTCAATTACCACATCCGAAATGCTTACGGGGCCGCCCGTGGGCGAAACGAACAGCCCGGCGAACGAAGCGCCTGTAATCAGCGTTTCCGCGCTGAGCGTAAAATCGTCTCCGGTCTCGATCTCAAAGGCGCCTCCCAAATCGGGACGGGTTGCCATGCCGATCAGATTGTTCGGCGTCAGATTGTTGTAGATGACGTCGCCCGCGGCTGGCGCCGCAAGCATCAGGCCGAGAATAACAGTCCCCAGCCACACCGGTCCCTGTCGCATGTGCTCCTCCTTATGAGTGCATTGCAGGAGGAGTATACGTTGCAGCCGCTGCGACGCGGCTCGTATCTTTCGAATTCGGGGGCACTCCCGAGAAGCGCGCGCGTGCTGATTGTGAGGCTCGCGGTCGGGTAAGCTGAATTCTATGCCGGCCGACAGGCGCCATCCGCACCATCCCGCTTCGTCATCGCATCCACACAACGTGATCCCAGGCAAGCCTGTTCGCGAATCGGCCGCGGAATATTCCGAATTTGCGCTGCCCAACGACGCCAACGGTCTTGGGAATGTCCTAGGCGGGAAAGTGATGCATCTCGTCGATCTCGCCGCGGCCATGGCCGCCATGCGTCACTCGCGACGCGCCGTAGTCACGGCTTCCGTCGATAGCTTAAGCTTCCTGCATCCGGTCCGCATCGGCCAGTTGATGATTCTGCGCTCTTCCGTGAACCGCGTTTTTCGCACGTCCATGGAAGTGGGCGTCAAAGTGGTGGCGGAAGATTTGTTGACGGGCGAAAAGGTGCACACCTGCTCCGCCTACCTCACGTTTGTCGCTTTGGACGAAAGCCGCAAGGCGACGCCGGTGGCGCCCGTCATTCCGGAATCGGAGGAAGAACAGCGCCGCTATCGCCAGGCTGGCGAGCGGCGCGAGTTCCGTTTGGCGCTCCGGCAGCGGATGAACGCTGGGCGCCTGTAGACGGCCTATGCCTCTTTGTACATGTACTTGATGCTCGGCTTGTAGAGCAGAATGTTCGGCCCTTCGGTGCGATTCACCTTCAGGCAGGTCTTGTCATACCACTCGATCACGCCGTGCAGCGTTTCGCCGTCGCGCAACACGAAGACCATGGCGGTTTTTGCCTGCATCTGCTTTACGTAGTAAAAATTCTCGGCGTTAGTTTGGTCCGGCGGTGCGGGCTTTTTCTGCTGCGGAGCCCGCCGCGGAGGAGTGATCTGCTCTTTAATTTCGTTCAGGGACGGACGAATAAGTTTCCGGTTGACAGCTTCCACGGGACGCCATCCTTCGATGAGGTTATGATTGCCGTCGCTACTCGCTGGGAGGGCGCGGCGTCGTATGATTTACAGTCGGTCCAGCTTTAACCCATGAATATCACACTAAGACGCGCTCCGCAACGTGATCGTACGGTTCTCTATTTCCCGAACCACGACTTCACCCTATTCTTGACGCGCGTGGCGAGCGATGGTTTGGCCGTTGGCGCGGGCGCGGCCGCATTCGCTGGGGCCGCAGCCGCGCCCACCACCTCCGGAATAGGCTTCTGCGGCTCGCAAGCCTGCTCGCCCGCCAACCGCACTACGTTGTTGATCAGCGCATAGTCGCGCCAGTACCGTCCGCCATCTTTTTTCAGCTCGCAGACTGAAAAGCCCGGATATTGCGCGCCCGAATAGGTAACGATTCCGCGCTTCACCGGCTCGAAACCCGTCAGATTTCGCTCGATGAAGATGGTCTCGTAGCGATGACGATGCTGGTTCCACAAGAACACGCGCACATTGTCGAAGTCGTAAGAGTGCTCGCCGCTCCCCACCGTGGTCCATAGCCACGTGTCCTTCTTTTTGCCTGCATCCTCCATCGCGCCCAGCGAGAAGTAGGAAACGATGCGGCGGCCCTCCGCATACTGGCCCACCTCGTCCGGAATCGCCATCGAGATCCAGCGGGTCAACGTCCAGCCGGTTTGCCCATCGGAGGTACGCACCAGGCTCCAATCGTCATTGGGCGGTGGCGGCTCGTCGGCGGGTTCCTCTTCCGGTTCGCCGGTATCGGTTTTCGATAGCTGGTCGTAATCCGGAGGCAACGGCGGCGGCTTCGGCATCGGCACCGGTGGAACCTTCGCCTCTTTCGCCTTCTTGTGCGGCGGCTCTTTCTTGGGGGTAGGCGCCAGCAGCGGCGTACGCGGCGTCCGTACCCTTGGCACTTCCATGTGAGACAGCACATCCACCTTGTCTGTCTCTTTTACCGTCACGAAACTAGGTGAATCGCGTGACGGCAGCGTGTAGACGCGCAAATCGCCATACCGCGGGCTGGCGGCGCCCTGCGATGGGAACTTGGCCGTTACCTCCGCCAGACGCTTCAGGCTGGCCATGTCGGATGCCGCCAGCAACTGGCGCTGGTCCGCCCACCCTTCCACGCCATTCGGGGTGCGCACCCGGTAGAACGAGCGGCGGCGCTGCAGAATCTGCAGACGCTCCCCGTGTTTGAGCGTCGCAACCACGGCGGATTGAATCGGAATATCCTTGCGAACGTTCAGCGTCGAAGGCCCGACAAATGCCTCTCCGATCGTGGCAGTGCGGCTTGGTCCGCGGCCGCAAGCCGAGCCCAGAACGAGAACCGCAAGGACGATGTTTACAGCGACGCTAACCTTGGTTATGGGACCGGACTCCACCCTTTGACATCATTTTATCAACCGTAACCGCGATGTCCCCCTTAGAATATGTTTGGTGGCTCTCGAGCGCAAGAGATATGTGCGTCTGACCGCAGGAATGGCGGCGCTTTTCGCCTGCTGCGCCGGCCTGACTGTGCTGGCCCTTCCGGGCTCGCACCAGTCGTTCGACTATTTGATCGCCGGAACCTTTGCCAGCGCGGTGACGCTTTCCGTCATGCTCGGTTTGTTCGTCAGGCGCCGGCAGTAGTCTGGCCGGTGGCCCCGTACTGTTCGAAAAAGCGCGCCACCGTAGCGATCCCCAAATAGTAGTTCTCGATTTTGTATTTCTCGTTGGGCGAATGCAGCCCATCGTCCGGCAGTCCAAAGCCCATGAGAATCGTCGGGATCTTCAAATGGCTCGCGAAATCGCCGACGATCGGAATCGATCCTCCCGAACGGATAAATACGGTCTTCTTGTCGAAAGCCTGGCCAAACGCCTCGGCCGCCACTCGAATCGCCGGATGATCGGGGTTCACCACCAGCCCCGGCGACGCGCTCAGCACGCGAACCTCGGCGCGGATGCCTTGCGGCGTATTTTTCGCCACCCAATCGCAAAAGCGCGCGATCACTTTGTCCGGATCTTGCCGCGGCGCCAGGCGAATACTCACCTTTGCCGTAGCCGTGGCCGGGATGACCGTTTTCGCGCCCGCTGCCGTGAAGCCTCCCGCGATGCCGTGCACTTCGAATGTCGGCCGCGACCACACCCGCTCCAGCACCAGGCGGCCTGGCTCGCCCGTGAGCGACGATGCGCCCACCTCTTTCGCCAGGAAGTCCCGCTCGTCGAACGGCAGGCTCTTCCAGCTCTCGATCTCGGCCGCCGCCGGCTCTTCCACATCGTCGTAAATGCCGGGGATCTGAATGGTCCCGTTGGCATCCTTCGCTTTCGCGAGCAGTTCGATCAGCCCATAGACCGCGTTGGGCGCCGCGCCGCCGTATAGACCCGAGTGCAAATCGCGCGCCGGACCGTCCGCCTGCACTTCCATGTAAATCAGCCCGCGCAAGCCGATGCAAAGCGTCGGCATGCCGTCGGCATACATGGCGGTGTCCGAAACCAGCGCCACATCGGCCGCCAGCTTCGCCGGATTCTCCGCCACATACTTGGCGATCGACGCCCCGCCCACTTCTTCCTCGCCTTCGATCAGAAATTTCACGTTGAGCGGCAGCTTGCCGTTCAGATCCCGCAGCGCTTCCACGGCCTTGATGTGCATGTACATCTGGCCCTTGTCATCCACCGCGCCGCGCGCATACAGATTGCCGTTGCGCTCCGCCGGCTCAAACGGCGGCGTCACCCAAAGCTCCAGCGGATCGGCCGGCTGCACATCGTAGTGCCCGTAACAAAGCACCGTAGGCTTGCCCGGCGCATGCAGCCAATCGGCATAAATCAGCGGATGCTTCGCCGTCGGAATGATCTCGACGTTCTCCATCCCCGCGTGGCGCAGGCTCTCCGCCACAAACTTCGCCCCACGCTCGACGTCGCCCTTGTGCTCGGGGAGCGTGCTGATGCTGGGAATGCGAATGAAGTCTTTCAACTCATCCAGAAGGCGTGGACGATGCTGCTGAACGTAGGAATCGATAGCTGCAGGCATGCGCAACCATTATAAAAGCGAAGCCTCGCGTTTTCCCATGTCAATCCTATTGCTGAACCGTGAACTTAGCCGCGGGACTCAGAACGTTGCCGACCGCCACTACAATCGGCTGCGCGCCAAGCGGCGCATTTTGCGGAACGACGAAATTGATTTGCGTCACTCCCGCCAAACCGCTGGGCACGCCCACGAATGTCACCTGCGCAGGCACGTTGCCTATGCCTACCGCAACCAATTGGACTGGTGCGGGAAGCTGCGAAGGCGGCGTGCCCAGCGGCGGAGTCGCGCCGGTCGCGAGCGCCGGCGAAAGAGCGCCCTCGCCGGTAATAAACAACGTCAGCGTTTGCCCGCGTGAACCCGCCGCAAATGGCACGGTATTCCCGTTCACGTCCACAAAGATTCCTGGAGAGGCCGCTTGCACGGGAAACGCACTGGTAAAGACCAACCCGTTGTTGTTGATCGCGAGAACCGCCGTACCGGGAGCCGTTCCATAGGGAACCTGCAAATTGATCTGCGTAGGCGAAGCAAAGTATAACGGCGCCACTGCGCCGTTCACCGTGGCGCTCACGTTCTCCAGCGTCTCCGGCAGCGGCAAGCCGGCGGCAATCGTGGCGCTCGATGCCAGCCCGGTCCCGTAGACGCTCAGCGCCATCCCCGGCGCCGCGGCCAGTTGCCCCGATGCCGCGTTCCCTACGCCCACCACTTGCGTGAAGTAAACAGGGCCGGCGAACTGCGCGTTTACCTGCTGGCGCCACTCGAATCCGCTCGCGTCGCGCCCGCTAACGCCGAACGTCACCGTCGCCGGAACCGGCCGCGGTGGCATTCGAACCGTGCCCGAGATCGTGCCCTTCGCGGCAATCGCCGTCGCTGGGAATACGCCTGTAAGCGGTTGAGCGGCGCCGTCGATCGTGAACCCGGTCAACGTGGTCGCAATCCCCGCCATCTCCTGTAGAGTCACCGTCACGACGAATGTGTTCCCCTGCGAATCGGGCGGCGATTGGTAGACGGGGTTCGGAATAACTGAAGGCACAACCGCCGAATTCGTGGTGGGCACGGTCACGGTGACCGTCACGGACGCCGCCGAGCCGTTCAGATGCGAATCGCCGCCGTACACCGCGGTAATCGTGTCCGCGCCCACCGCCAGTTGTCCCGCCGAAATATTAATCTCGGACGTCGCGGCGCCGCTCGAGTTGTCGAGCGCGGCCGCGCCCAATACGCTGGTTCCCACGAGAAACGTCGCCGTTCCCGAGGGCGTTGGTCCTCCGTCGGCTGGCACGACCACTGCCGTAAGCTTGAGGCTCCCACTGAGAGGAACGCTCGCCGCATCGGCCGAAAGCCTGACTGCCGATCCCGAACCGGCGGAACTCCAACCAGTCACGAAATTGAAAACATCGATCGACCCGAGACCTGTCGCCCGATCGTACCCAGGCCCGGCGGCAAAACCGAAGGAACCGGTCGCGCAATCCGGCGTTCCGATTACGCACGGCACGATGTTGTCGCCGCTCGTAATGTCGTGGAATGCGCCGGGCAGCGTTTGAGCCAGCCGGTAGAGCCCCGGATTGATGTTGCCTAGCCCAGGCGCGCTGGCGATCCCTCGCATCGCTAAGTATTGGTTCAGTAGGGCGAGAACTCCAGCGAACGCCGGCGCCGCTGCCGACGTGCCCCCAATGAAGATAAGCGCTCCGCCATAGAAGACTTGATACGGATCGTGCGCCCCGGATGCCGGAAAGGAAACATCGGGCACATCGCGCGCGTGATCGTCCGGAACGCCCGGCCCCGCCTGCCATGCGGGTTTGGCATAGAGAAGACTCGCGCCGCCTCCGCTCCCATGCGGGGACCCGGCTAGTGCGCTGGTATTCCACACCGCCTCGGGAATATAAGAGAGCGCCGAGGAATGATCGGAGCCGTTGGCGCTGCTCCAATATGTGCTGCCGCCTTCTGCGAATTCGGTCCCGCCCGCGCTGGTCGCCTCGGGCAGGCTTGCCGGAAAGGCGACGGCGGCGCCCTTCGTAGCCACCGGCGCATCCGTATGGCCTTCGCAGGCAGCTGCGCCCGAGTCTCCGGAAGCCGCGACAAAAGTCTCACCCTGCGCGTTGGCCTGCTGCACAATGGCGCGCGTGAGTAGCGGCAGGTTGTCCGTAAATTTCTGCTCACAGTCGCCGGCGCTGAAACTCATGACCGGCGCCAGATTATCGTCCACGGCATATTGCAGGGCTGTGATGGGGGTGTTCGATTCCGCCACGATAATCTTGGCGTTGGGCGCTGCGGCGCCGGAAAGATCAACATCGATCGTCTCCTCAAATTCCCACGAAGGGTCGGCGGCCGGCGCCGGCCCGTAAACCATCACTTGCGGCGCATTCGGCGGCAGACCGAAATAGGCGCGGTAGGCCGCGATATCCGAAAAGGAGAAATCGCTTGCGCCGATGATCGCGATGGCCTGCCCGGATCCGTCAATTCCCATGGCATACAGCGGCGCGGCATCGTAGATGACCGCGAAGTCGCCCGGCGCGACACCGTGGCCGCCGGTCGCCAGATCGATGAAAGGCGGGTGCAACGGCTTCATGGGAAAATCGTCGAGCCCTACAACGCCCGCGGCGACCCGTCCCAGCGCCGCCGGCACGGAGGGTTCGCGCGCCGGCGCGTAGCGCATCTCTCCATCGACTTCGTAGCGGTGCAGTTCGGTCTTTAACGCGCGCTCCATTTGGCCCGCCGTGCCGCTGAACGAAACCCATGTGCCCGCGCGGGCGACGCGATTCACGGCCAGACCCTGCGAGCGAAGCCATTCCGTCGCCATGCGCGCGTCAGCAGGCCTTACGCCGAAGCGCTCTGCGTATTGTTGCGGCGTGAGCCACCGGTGATACGCCGCGTCCGAGGGCATTTGCAGTTTTGCCAGCAACGAATCGAGATCCGACTGTTGCTGAGGTGTTTTCTGAAAGAAGAGAGTCACCAGCCCGATCGGGGTATCCGCCGGAAGACGGCCGCGATCGAATTCCCGCCGCGCCAACGGATGCATGCTGCCGCGTAAAACAGCGCGATCGCTCTGAGCCGCGCCGATGATCGGCAGCATCGCCAGGCCCGCGAGACACGCAAGCAACCGGCGCGGGGCGCTAGCCATTTTTCTCTGCGTCTTTGCGTCTCTGCGGTGATTGCGACGCCTCGGGATTCAACACGGCGACGCACACCAGGTTCCGGTAAAGCTGGTTGTAATCCAGGCCGAAGCCCACTACGAAACGGTCCGGGATTTCGAAACAGCGGTAATCCACCGGCGCCTGCACGATGCGGCGCGACGTGCGATCCAGAAACGTGCACACGGCGAGCGAATTGGGCGCGCGGCTGGCCAGCGTTTGCAGTAAGTAACGCAGCGTGAAACCGGTGTCCACGACGTCTTCCACTAACAAGACGTCTTCGCCCTCGATGCCGTCGTCGAGATCCTTCGCAATCCGCACCACGCCGGGCGCGCCATTGCGATTCGAAAAACTCGAGATCGCCAGGAAATCGATCTTCACCGGCACTCCGATGTGGCGCGCCAGCTCCGTCAGAAAAAATACCGACCCCTTCAGCACGCCGATCAATTTCACCGTGCGCCCTTCGTACGCGCGCGTGATATCCGCGGCCACCTCGCGAATGCGTTGCGTGATTTCCTCTTCCGTGAAGAGTACCTTCTCGATTCCGGGGGGAAGCGGCTGGCTCATGCTTCAACCGGCCTTTGCGCCAACCCATATTTGAAAATCAGGTTCTCAAAATCCTTCTGATAAAAGACCTGGATATTGAGATCCGGGTAGAGTTCGCGCAGAAGCCGCACTTTGCGGTTCTTCTTGGTAACCAGCGACTGCTTCATCGTAGTCAACTCGACATACAACTTGAACTCAGGCAGGTAAAAATCGGGCGTAAAAGCCTCCAGCGCCTCACCATTCGGTCCGGTATGAATAGGGAAGCTGCGCGGCTCGTACTCCCACGCGATGCGGTAGAAATCGAGCAGATTCGCGAACATCTCTTCGCTGTGGTGCGCGAAGATCTTCTTGCGCAACGCCACATTGCCCGGCGGCGCCAAGCCGTAGCGCGCCAGACGAAGACGCATCTGGAATTGTAGTTGCGCCTCGGCCGCCGGCGAAAGAAATCCGCGGGCCGCCAGTTCCATCGAAGTAGCCGCCGAAGCGATCAGTTCCGCGATCTGGTCCGCAGTGAGCGCTTCAGCGTTCAGAACCATATCGAACAGATCGGCCGTAGCGCGCGTCTTGCCGAATCTGGCCTTACGCTCCGCGCGATCCGCCGCTTCCTGGTCGAGCATCAATTGCCGCGCCGCCGTCCGGTCGACGCGATGATCCAGCATCAGATTCCCGATGCGCACACTCTCCGGCGCCACCACGTGCGCTCGAAGCAATCCTGGAAAGTAACGCGCCTGAAGCTCTCCGCCGGCCGCGCAGTACACCATGTGATGGCTCATCGCGAGGCGCGCCAGAATGGATGTCGCCAGGCTGGGCCACGCTTTCGGGGGAATCTGCATCTCCGCGCCGAATTCTTCGGCGCCCATTTTCTGCAGACGCGCTTGAGTTAGCAACTCGAATTGCAGGCGCTGCGCCGTGATGCGCGCAACCTCGTCATACCGGCAACCAGGATGACCCGACACAGCTACCAACGCCATATGACACCGTCATCATAGCGCGCTTCATCGGTACCGACAGGGAAACTGCGCGCCTTACGCGGGCTGTGGAACAACCCGCTCCGTGCGCGCCAAACCGCGGCTGAGCAACGCGTGCGCGCCGAAGAGCACGGCGGTATAAAGGATGTCCGATTCGAACGTATGCCGGTAAAACGGCAGCGCCGCCGTATAGCTCGCGGCGAGCCCGCTCAGATTGTGGGCGTAGCCGATACGCGGGTCAAGCCAACTGGCGAAATTGGTGATGAAGAAGAACTGCGCGCTCCCCAAGAGCGACATGCCGCCGATCCAAACCGGATTCTCCGTGTTGCGCAGTTTCGTCCCCAGCCAAACGCTGATCAGGAAACTGGCATAGACAAACGGCGTCGCCGACGAGTACCCGCCTAGAAACGGATCGGTGACCGCCATCAGCGCAATCGGCAACGCGTACGCCTGCCATCCGCGTAGCCGCGCCCCGGCGAAGAGACTGAGAGCGCCTACCGGAGCAAAGTTCAGACCCTGCGCCATACGCGCCATTCCAGCCACAACGGTCATTCCGGCCGCCCACGGTCTTGTTGTCTTATCCATGCGGTTCCTTTTAGTTATTATGCCTCAGTCAACCCGGAGCTGGAGCGGTTCGGTTCCCACAGCGTTTCCGCCGTTCCGGTCGCGTGGCTGGCCCATCGGCTCCAAACGAAGAAGGCGTCGCTCAGCCGGTTGAGGTAGCGGACCGCTTCCTCCGGAATTTCCTGCTCGCGCGCAAGCGCCACCGCGATGCGCTCGGCGCGGCGGCAGACGGTACGGCAAATATGCAGATCGGCGTTGAGGCGGCTGCCACCCGGCAGCACGAAGGATCGCAACGGCGGCAGCGGTTCGTTCATCCGGTCCATGTCCGCTTCCAGTTGCACGATTTCCGCATCCGTCACGCGCGCTTGTTTGGGATGAACGTCCGCTGGCAGCGTCGCAAGAATCGATCCCAGATTGAATAGCTCGTGCTGCACGCGCAACAGAATCACGGCCAGCGGTTGTAAGTCGGATGAGCCTTTGGCTATAAGTTCCTCCGTCGAAACGCGCGCCGCGCCGGTAAATGCATTTAGTTCATCTACCGTGCCGTATGCCTCGATGCGCAGGCCGTCCTTGGGCACGCGCTGGCCGCCCACCAGGCCCGTTTCACCGCGATCGCCGCGGCGCGTATATACACGGTTAATAGCCAAACGGGGATTATCGAAAGGTTCGCTCATAGCTCAAAAATTGTGCGAAATAACTTCCATCGAAGTGTACACTAACAACGGATCAAAATGCGTAACTTCCGCTACAAGCTCCCGCGGATTGTACTAACTTTAGTGTTATTCGCGGCTATATACCCCGTCCATGCGATGGGCGACAAATCAGACAAGAAAAAGGCGCGGGTCCTGTACGAACAGGGCCTCAAAGCCGACAAAGCAAGCCATCGCGACGAAGCCATCGCGCTGTATACGGAGGCGGTGCAAGCCGATCCGAACAACGGCTCGGCGTGGCGCGCGCGCGGCGCAGCCTATCTTGCGGCGGGCGATCAGCTCAAGGCCGCGGGCGACTTCGACAAAGCGGTGGAGATGGAGCCGTCCAACGCGGAAAATTACGCCGGGCGAGCGCAGTTCTTTACGGCGATTGGCCAGGAAAGCCGCGCGATTGCGGACTATTCGATCGCCATCAACATGAAGATCGAGCGCTCCGACGTCTACACCGGACGCGGCAACGCCTACCTTGCCACCAAGGAATACGTCAGGGCGATTCCCGATTTCGCCGCCGCCATCCGTTTGCGTCTGGATAACCCGGAACCATATAAAGGACGGGGCATCGCGCGCACCGCGATTGGCCAGTTCCGCGACGCGGTGGACGATTTCAATCTTTGCCTGGCGCACAAGTCCGATTATCAGGTTGTCTATGTGGAGCGCGCCGTGGCCTACTCCGGCATCGGCGACTTTGCGCGTGCGCTGACGGACCTGAACGAGGCTGTGCGGCTGAAGCCCGACGACATGCGCGCCCTGCGCGTGCGCGGCGCCGTGAAAGAGCGCCTGCACGATGACACCGGTGCGGTCGCGGACTATACCGAAGCCATGCGGCTCGATCCCAAGGACGTGCGCATTTACCTGTCGCGCGCGGCTGTTTACGCAAGAAACAACCAGCTCGACGAATCCCTGGCGGACCGCCAGAAAGCGGTGGATCTTGAGCCCAATAATCCGAACGCCTACGTAGCGCGCGGCAGTTCTTACCATTTGATGGGCCAGCACGACAAGGGCATCGCGGACCGCACCAAGGCGATCGCCATGGCGCCCACCGAGCCGCTCGGCTGGATGGCGCGTGGCAATGCTTATTTCCTGTTGGGCCGCTACGACGAAGCGTTGGCGGATCTGAAGCACGCCGAAGCGCTCGACCCTTCGAACGTGGAAACCGCGTCGCTGGTCGCGCGAGCCGAAGACGAAATCCGCCATCAGGTCGCGAAGGCCCAGGATAGGGAGATTCGCCCCGACACGGTGATGGTGACTTTGCCACCGCCGCCCTCGGCCATAAGAACGCCGTTACAGGCGGAAACCACCAGAACCGAAGCTCCAAGAACCGAGGCCGCAAAACCTGAGCCTCTGGTAGCCGGGGTTTCCAAAACCGAAGTTCTGAACGCGGAAGCCCCGCCCGTCGAACCCGTGAGGACGGAAGCTGCCAAGCCAGAGCTTGCGTCGGCCGATGCTCCCAAAACGGAAGCGGTGAAGGCGGATCCGCCCGAGACGGAAGCGCCGGTCCAGCCGGCTCCGCGAACCGAAGCCATGAAGCCGGAAGCGTCGAAACCAGTGATTCCACCTGCCGAGGCGCCCGTACTCGAAGCCAAGGCGGAAGCCACGCCGGAAGTGAAGCCGGAGCCCAAGCCGGAAGTCAAAGCGGAGACTGCCCCCGAGCCCCCGCCCGCTCCCTCTCTGCCGAAGCCAACCGTGCCACCGGCCAGCGCCGCCGCGTTGCACGCCGAAGGGCGCCAACTGCTCCAGGCGGGACATTTCGATCAGGCCGTCGCGAAGCTGAGCGAAGCCCTGCAGGCCGATGGTTCCATGACGCTGGCGTACAACGCCCGCGGCTACGCCCATATGCGCTTGAAGCAATTCGCGGAAGCCATCGCCGATTTCGACAAGGCTATTGAGCTGAACCCCGCGTACGCGAACGCCTTCCAGAACCGCGCCGCCGCCAAGCGGGCGTCGGGCGATAAGACCGGGGCGGATGCAGACCTGGCGAAAGCGCAAGGGCTGACGAAGTAAAGACGACGCCGGCTACTCGGTATCCGGCGTCTTATCGAACCACAGATTCCACAAACGGGGCGCGTGCAGTTGCATACCTTGCACGCGCCCATTCGAATCCCTCACAAAGTGCAGCGTCCACGGTCCGGCGAGAAACCGGTCCGCAGCGACTGGTTCCACCGCTACATTCCACGCCGCAGCGCCCGCGATCCACATGTGCCCATCTTGCAGGAAGACACGATAGCGCGCATCGGCCTCGCCGCTGCGGTAATCGCCGAGGTATGGCGCCGGGTCGACCGAGCCCATGCCGGCGCCTTCGAGGCGGTGATAGACGACGTGCGGGAAGCGGTCCCAGGCGAGAGTGAGCTCATCGCGCGACACCTTGGTGAGCGAGAGGCGATTGGTGCCGGTGTCGGCGAAGAGCTGGCGCTGGTTGAGCGGGTAGAGCTTGAACTCGCCTTCCGGCAGTTCCAGCCACATACCGTCGGTAGAGCTCCAGGCGCGCAGAATCCAGCCCTGCGGCGCTTCCCAAACGCCGTCTAACTCGGGGAAGCTGCTGCTGGCGTAATCGAGATTGGCTGCTCCGCGTAAGGGACGCAGCTTGTCTTCGAGGTACACATCGGCGATGCGGCGCGCCAGGATCGGGCTTTCTTCATCTCCGCGATTGCACAGGCACGCGACGGTGAGATGCTGGCCGGGGAAGCGGATCATCTCGGAGCGGTAGCCGGGCAATGCGCCCGGGTGGCTCACGACTTCGAGGCCGGCATAGCGGCCCAGGATTAATCCCGCGGCGTAAGGCAGCGGCTGGCCGGTGCGCAGGCGGCCGCGGGCGAACATGAAATTCAGGAAGGAAAGACCGCCAAGAGTTGGATTGGCGAAGTTGTCGTCCCAGCGCAGCAGGTCTTCGATTGAGGTGAAAAGGCCGCCATCGCCGGCGACGAGCATTGGGGCGCTGGTCTTGCGGAAGCGCGCGCCGCGCTCGACGTAGCCGGCGGCGCGCAGACGCAGCTTGTCATATTGCCCGTAAAACTGGGTATTCGTCATGCGCAGCGGCCCAAACAGACGCTCTTCGGCATAGGCGGCGAGCGACATACCGGTGACTCGCTCCACGATGACGCTCAGCAACAGATAGTCGGAATTGGTGTACTCATAGCCCGCGCCGGGCGTGAAGTTGAGGGCCTTCTGGCGGGCCAGCAATTTGAGACTGCCCGCGACATCGAGAGATTCTTCGCCGCGGCCGGAAATATCGAGGAGCGGACCGAAATCGCGCAGGCCGCTGGTATGGTGCAACAGGTCGGCGACAGTGATGGCGTCGGCGTAATCGGGAAGCTCGGGCACGAAATGGCGCACGGAATCGGAAAGATGCACCTTGCCGTTCTCCACCAGGAAGAACAGCGCCGCCGCGGTGAACTGCTTACTCATCGAAGCCACGTGGAAAGCGCTGGCGGGAGTGAGTGGCGCGTGCGTTTCGAGATCGGCCAGACCGAAGGCGGTCGAGTAGAGGAAGCGGCCGTTTTGCATTACGCCGATGGCGCATCCAGGGGCGTTGGGATCGCGCAGGGGGGCGAGAATTTTATTTACAGCGTCCGTTCGCTCATCAGCGAAAACGGCCCAGGAGAGTGTGACAAGCAGGAACGCGGCCCTGATCACGGATACTACTGTATCGCACCTGCGGCGCTTCACTAACGCAATAAGTTGGAGGAGCGGCCGGCGAAATCGAGGACCCAGCCCGGGAAGATACCCAGAATCAGGGTAGCGGCCGCCGGAAGCAGCAGCGCGGCCCTGAGGCCCAGCGACAGGGGTTCGGCTGCGGATGCGGCTTCGCTCGGCTCTTTCATGTACATCACGACCAGGATGCGCAGGTAGTAATACGCGGCCACCGCGCTGTTGAGCAGGCCGAGCACCGTGAGCCATACCAGGTGCGATTCCAGAGCGGCTTTGAAGATGTAGAACTTTCCGAAGAATCCGCCAGTGAGCGGCACGCCGATGAGCGAGAGCATGAAGATGGTCAGCATGGCGGCAACGAGCGGCTGCTTCTGCGCCAGGCCGGAGAAGTCATCGACGCTCTGGTAGCGCTCGCCCTTGCCCGAGAGATGAGTGACCACGGCGAACGCGCCGATATTCATGAAGGCGTAGGCGGCGAGATAGAACATGGCTGCGGCCACGCCAATATCGGAGCGGGCAGTCAGCGCGACCATGACATAGCCGGCATGCGCGATGGAACTGTAGGCCAGCAGGCGCTTAACGTTAGATTGCAGCAGGGCGGCGAAGTTTCCGATGGTCATCGAAAGGAGAGCCGACATCCAGACCAGCGGCTCCCAACCACCGCCGATGGGCTCGAAGGCGGTCATGAAGATCCGCAGGAAGATCGCGAACGCAGCTGCCTTGGGTCCGGCTGAAAGGAAGGCTGACACAGGCGTCGGCGCGCCCTGATATACATCGGGGGCCCAGATCTGGAACGGCGCTGCCGAAACCTTGAATGCCAAGCCAACGAACATGAGCGCCGCGGCTACGCCGATGAAGAGCGGCGATGGCGCGCCCGCGCCGGCCTGAGCCGCGCGGATGTTGGTCAAATCAACACTGCCCACCGCGCCATAGATTAGCGCGACGCCGTACAGGAAAAAGCCGGTGGCAAACGATCCGAGCAGGAAATACTTAAGGGCGGCTTCATTGGCGCGCTTATCGTCGCGCAGATATCCGGCGAGCACGTAGCTGGCGATGGACGAGATTTCGAGGCCGATGAAGATGACGATCAATTCATTGGCCGAGACCATGATCGATTGCCCCGCGATGGAGAAGAGAAGCAGGGCATGGAACTCGCCGGTTTCGGCATCCTGCACGCTCAGGAAGCGATAGGACGCGAGGACGGTCAGAATGCCAACCACCATGACCAGCACGCGGAAGAACGTGGCGAATCCATCGACGACGATCATGCCGCCGAACGCAGGTCCGGGATCGCCGTAGGCGTAGACCGAAGCGAAGATGGAAGCGATCAAGGCGACGATACTCAGATGACCGAAGAGGTTGGAACCGCGCTTGTGGAGCAGCGGATCGAGCACCATCAGGAAAGTTCCAGCGACGCTGAGAATAATCTCAGGAAGGAACCGGACGGTATCTCCCATGCTGAAGCCGAAGTTAACGGGCACGCGCCACCTCCGAGTGGGAGCCGTTTTGTACCCGGAACGGCACGTTCAACTGAGTTTGCTCCAGCACGCGCGCCGTAGTCTTGCTTACCGGCGGCAGGAAAGATTGCGAATATACGCCCATCCAAACCATCATCACGACTAAAGGAATCACAGCGGCCCACTCGCGCGGCTTGAGATCGAACACATGATGGCGGACCTCATCGCCGGTTTCACCGTAAATGACGCGCTGGAACATCCACAGCATGTAGCAGGCGGAGAGGATCACGCCGATGGCTGCCCATACAGCCCACGTAAAGTGGTCGACCGCGGTTCCCTGAAGCACCAGGAATTCGCCGACGAAATTGTTGAGCACGGGCAAGCCGATGCTGGCCAGGGTGGTCACCAGGAATATGGTGGCAAGCCAGGGCGCAACCGTGGCGACGCCGCCGTAATCCTTGATCTCGAGCGAGTGCCGCCGCTCGTAGAGGAAGCCCACGAAAACGAATAACGCGCCGGTAGAGACGCCGTGATTCAGCATCTGGTACACGGCCCCATCGAGGCCCAACTGAGTGAACGAGAAGATGCCGAGCACGACGAAGCCGAGATGGCTCACGGAAGAATACGCCACCAACTTCTTCATGTTGGGCTGCACCATGGCGACCAGCGCGCCATAGATGATGCCGATAATGGCGAGCGTCGCGATCCACGGAGCGCACTGGCGCGCGGCGTTGGGAAACATCGGCAGGCAGTAGTGCAGGATACCGAACGTGCCCATCTTCAGCATGACGGACGCCAGCATGACCGATCCGGCGGTGGGTGCTTCCACGTGCGCATCGGGCAGCCACGTGTGCAGCGGAAAGAGCGGGACCTTGATGGCAAACGCGAGGAAAAACGCCAGGAAGAGCAACAAGCCCTCCTGCGGCGCAAACGACAGGCTGCCGCTGGCGAGCATGTCGAGAATTTCGGGATAGCTGAACGTTCCCGCCTTGTTGTAGAGATAAATGATCGCCACCAGCATCAACGCAGAGCCGGCCATCGTATAGAGGAAGAACTTAACGGCGGCGTAGATGCGGCGCTCATGACCCCAGATGCCGATGAGGAAATACATGGGCACGAGGCTGATCTCCCAGAAGGCGAAAAAGAGGAACAGGTCCTGCGCGATAAAGACGCCGATGAGAGCGAATTCGAGCAACAGCAGGAAGGCGTAGAACTCCTTGGCGCGATTTTGAATGGAGGTCCAGGAGATTAGCACGCAGATGGGCGTAAGGAATGTGGAGAGCATCAGCAGCCAGAGGCTGACGCCATCGGCGGCAATGTGGAAGTGAATATCGGGCGACGTAATCCACGGCACGTCGATCTTGAATTGCTCGCCTGCGTGCTCGCGGTCGAGCATGAAGACCAAGCCGATGGAAAGGAAGAAGGTGGCGAGCGAAGTAATCAGCGCCCACATGCGGCTCGCGTTCCCAGAAGACCGCGGCATCAGGAGCGCGATCAAGAACGCGGCGAGGGGCAGGACGAGAACGACCAGCAGCAGGTTCATCGCGCGCCTCCCGCGACGGTGATCGCGACGATGACCAACACGCTGCCGAACAGCACCCAGGTGGCGTAGTTTCGGATGTTGCCGGATTGCATGAGCCGCAGCACGCTGCCGATGCGCTTGGCGGCATATCCGGTTCCGTTGACCATGCCATCGATGAAACCGGCGTCGACGCCCTTCCAAAGCACAGTGCGCGAGCCGTCTATCAAGGGATTGACGATGGTGGCGTCGTAGATTTCATCCACGTACCACTTGTTGTAGACGGCGCGATACAAGCCGCCCAGGCTATTGGCGAGGGAATCGGCCATGCCGGGCTTGGCTACATACATGACGTAGGCGATGAGGATTCCGAACAAGCCGAACGCAACAGAAATCGCCATGAGCGTGGCGTCTTCAGGCACTTCTTGCGCCGGAAAGAATTTGCCGAGAATATCGGGCACCTTGATGAATCCGCCAACGAGCGACAGAACAGCCAGGATGGCGAGTGGAATCAGCATCACCGGGCTGGATTCGTGCGGATGCTGGCGGCCGCGGTATTCGCCGAAGAACGTCATGAACATGGCGCGGAAAACATAGAAGGCGGTCATCCCGGCGGTGATGACACCAACCCAGAAGATCCAGGGCGCGTGATGGTTGGCGGCCAGGAGAATAGCATCCTTACTGAAGAATCCGGCAAACGGGGGCACCCCGGCGATGGCGACGGCGGCGCACATCATGGTGGCGAACGTCCATGGGATCTTCTTGCGCAGGCCTCCCATCTCGCGCATGTCTTGCTCGCCGGACAACGCGTGAATTACGCTACCGGAACCGAGGAAGAGGAGCGCCTTGAAGAAGGCGTGCGTCATCAGGTGATAGATGCCGGCGGAAAACGCGCCGCAACCGACGCCGACGAACATGTAGCCGAGCTGCGAAACGGTGGAATACGCAAAAACCTTCTTGATGTCGGTCTGCGCCATGCCGATGGTGGCCGCAAAAAACGCGGTGGCGATGCCGATGATGGCGATGACGTTCATCGCGTCGGGCGCATGCACATAAATGGGCCAGGAACGCGCGCACATGTAGACGCCGGCGGTGACCATGGTAGCGGCGTGGATGAGCGCGGAGACCGGTGTGGGACCCGCCATGGCGTCGGGCAGCCAGGTATAGAGCGGAATTTGCGCCGATTTGCCGCAGGCGCCGACCAGAAGCAGCAGCCCGATGAGCGTCATGGTGGATTCGGGTACGCCGGCGGTCTGATGAAAGACCGTGCTGAAATCGAGCGACCCGAATTGCTTGAATATGTAGAACATCGCCAGCGAAAAACCGAAATCGCCAATGCGATTGACGATGAACGCCTTGTTGCCGGCGTTGGTGGCGAATTTCTTATCGAAGTAGAACCCGATCAGCAGGTAGCTGCACAAACCCACGCCTTCCCAACCGACGAACAGAACGAGGTAGTTCGACGCCAGGACGAGCGTAAGCATGAAGAACATGAACAGGTTCAGATAGGCGAAGAACCTGTAATAGCCACCGAAATTCGGGCCATGCTCATGCGCCATGTAGCCAATGGAATAGATATGGATCAGCGAACCGATGCCGGTGACGATCAAAAGCATGATCGCGGTGAGGCGATCGACGGTGAAATCGCAGCCAACGTTGAACGCACCGCTCTGGATCCAGGTGAAATAGTGCTCGGTGTAGGGCGTGTTGAGATCGCCGAGGCCGGAGAGGGTTTTGAGGACCCAGAGGAACGCGGCCACGACGCTGCCGATGGCGAACACGTTGACCATGCTCTTCGAGAAACGGCGTCCGAAGATGCCGTTGATCAGGAAGCCGGCGAGCGGGAGGATGGGGATGAGCCAGAGTTGCATGGGTTAGAGAAGCCGACCTTTTGACGCAGAGGCGCAGAGACGCAGAGAGCCTCTTATATGCTGTTTTTCTCCGCGTCTCCGCGTCTCTGCGTCAAAGATCATAAGTCTTAATCTTTCATGGAGCTTACTTCGTCGATATTTAGCGTCTGACGGTTTTTGAAGACGGTCAGGATGATCGCCAGGCCTACGGCGGCTTCGGCGGCGGCTACTACCATAACGAAGAAGGCGAAGAGGTGGCCGTTGACTTCCTTGAATTGGTAGGAGAAGGTTACGAAGCTCAGGTTGACAGCGTTGAGCATCAGCTCGATCGACATGAAGACGGTGATGATGCTGCGGCGGAAGATGAAGCCGGCTACGCCTAGGGTGAACAGGATCGCGCTCAGAACCAAATACCAGGAAACCGGGACGCCGGACATTAATCGAGCTCCTTTCGCGCCAAGACTACGGCGCCGATGATCGCGATCAGGACCAGGAGCGAGGTGATTTCGAAGGGCAGCAAATAAGTGGTGAAGAGCGCGCGGCCGACGGCCAAGGCCGTGCCGCCCTGGAAGGCGCCGAACTTCACGATGGGGTTATCCGGATACCAGCGCTGGACGAAATAGGCGAGCGGCACCAGCAGCAGGATCAACAGCAATCCGCCCAGAGCGCCGGGGATCACGGAACGCCCGCGTGGGCCTTCGGCGCCGGCGTTCAAAAGCATGATGACGAAGATGAACAGCACCATGATGGCGCCGGCGTAGACGATTAACTGGGCGGCGGCGATGAATTCCGCGCCGAGCAGGAGATAGAGCACGGCGAGCGAGCCCATGACTCCGACCAGAGAGAGCGCGCTCGAAATGGGATGGGTCTGCACCACCACGTTGATGGCGCAGACTACCGCGATGATTGCGAAGACCAGAAAGAGAATGACGTCCATTTCACGAAAACCAGGCGACCAGGAAGCCGGTCACCAGCAGATTCAACATTGCCACCGGGAACATGAATTTCCAAGCAAAGCTCATCAACTGGTCGTACCGGAATCGCGGAAGAGTAGCGCGAATCCACATGAATGCGAAGAGAATGCTGCCGGTCTTGGCGATAAACCAGAATAGCGGCAACAGCCAAGACTGAACCATGGGCAAAGCAAAAACGCCGGCGACGATGAGGAATAGAACGCCAAAGACAGGGTAGGAACGCTTATCGCGCGCGCGGGCGGCATTGGCCGCGTGATAAAAGAGCGCGAGCGCGGCTAAGAGGAAAATGGCCGTGGGGACGTAATTGGAACCGAAGCGCACCGGGAACAAGGGCATCCATCCGCCGAGGA
The DNA here is from genome assembly GCA_963743705.1 of Bryobacterales bacterium. GTDB lineage: Bacteria > Acidobacteriota > Terriglobia > Bryobacterales > Bryobacteraceae > PALSA-243. The sequence continues at coordinate 498,577 of CAVUQS010000014.1, forward strand.
AAAGAATCGACGCCATGGCGCTGACGGTCACCATGTTGGCGTATTCCGCCATGAAGAACGCAGCGAACTTCATGCTGCTGTATTCGGTGTGGAAGCCAGCGACAAGCTCGTTTTCGGCTTCGGGCAGATCGAAGGGCACGCGGTTGGTTTCGGCGAAGGCGGCGATGAGAAAGAGGATGAAGCTGAAAATCTGCGGGAAGGGCCCGCGCAGAACGTTCCAGTGAATGATGCTGCCGGCCTGCGATTCCACGATGCCGCGCAGGCTGAGCGTGTTGGAAAGCAGCAGAGGCGCCGCGATAGCGAGCGACATGGGCAGCTCATAGCTGATCATCTGCGCCGAACTGCGCAATCCGCCGAGCAGAGAATATTTATTGTTGGAGGACCAGCCTGCCAGCGCGATGCCATACACGCCCATGGACGAGACAGCGAGGATGAAAAGCACGCCGATGTTGAGATCGGTAAGTTGCATCCAGGTGGGGTGGCCGGCGACAGTGATGGTGGGCCCGAAGGGAATCACGGCGATGGAGATCAACGCCATGAACACCGCAAGGAACGGCGCCAACAGATAAAAGAATGTGTTGGCGTAGGGCGGCATCATGTCTTCTTTGGTGATGAGCTTGATGACGTCCGCGAGGGGCTGCAGCAGACCGTGCCAGCCAACGTTGTAAGGACCGGGCCGCACCTGCACGTGCGCGATGACTTTGCGCTCGACCCACTGCAGATATGCCAGCACGTGCATGAGCACGCCCATGACGATCGCGATCTTGATCAGCGCGATGACGTAGTAGTTGTCAAGCAGGCTCGTCATTGACGGTGGTGGCTTTCCAAAACTGAATGCAGAATCTTAGAATAACGCCCCAACGTTCCCGAGTCGAATAGTCCATTGTGATCGGAGCGGATGAGATCGGGCCGCGGCGCGACGCCGACTCGTCCATTGACCGGGCTGGTTTGCGCGGCGCCACCGACAGCGATCACGGGAGCGGGAATATCGTAACCGTGGACGTTCTTGCGGATCTCATCGAAGACCACATCCGGGACCCAGGGGCCTACCGCCTGGGCGACGCCCATCTCGCGCGCCAGGAAGCCCATGATTTCGAGGTCGGACTTGGCGCCCATGGTGTTGATGGCCTTCTTGAGGCGCTGCACCTCGCCGCTGACGTTGGTGATAGTGCCGTTCTTTTCGTACGCACTGGCGGAAGGGAGGACGATGTCGGCCTGTTGAGCAGTTTCGGTGAGGAACATATCCTGGACGACGAGGAACCCGGCACGCTTGGGAGAACCGGACTGGTAGGGATTTTCGCCGAGTACCCACATGACATCGAGGTTCGCGGCCAACATCTCATCCAGGCTCATGCCAGCGCCGGTGGCCTGCCCGGCGGCATTCAGAGCCATGTCGAACGCTCCGCGCGAATTGGAGTAATCGAGCAGGCAGATGTATTTGACGGAAATGCCGAGAGACTCGCCGAACTCGACCAGCTTTTGAACGTCGGCGCCCTTGATGGAGTCATCGAAGAGAACGACCAATTCCGGCTCGGACTTGAGCTTGTCGCGCATGCCTTCGAGCGCATCGAGGCCGCCGGCGCGCACGCTGAGAGTGGAGTAGCTGTCTTCGCGGACGGGCTTGGCGGTGGCGACGTAGACGTGGGCCTGATGATGGCGATAATTGGCGCGGATCTGGAACGACAGCAGCGGATGTTCGAGGGCGAGGTCGGCGCCGAGGATCAGGAAGGCTTTGCGGTCGTATAGATCGGCGACGGTGGCGAGTTGGCCGGTCTTGCCGCTGAGAGCATCGAGCAGGCTAGAGACATCGCCGGTGCGGCGATGATCGATATTGTTGGTGCGCAGAATCTCGCGCGAGAACTTGTGAAGGTAATAATTCTCTTCGTTGCTGGTGTGGTTGGAGCCCACGACTCCGAACGCGCCGCCATCGGCGAGCGTCTGATTGAACTTCTTGGCGACGGCAGATAACGCCTTGGCCCAGGAGACTTCCTCGAGCTTGCCGTTGACGCGCATCAGCGGCGCCTGGAGACGCTCAGCGTGATCGTAGAAATCGAAAGCGTAGCGGCCCTTGATGCAGAGGAATTCGCCGTTGATGCCGGAATGATCGCGATTGTTGCCGCGAATGATCTGGTCGTTGCGCGTGCCCAGCGTGGTCTTGCAGCCATCGGCACAGTGAGTGCAGATGGTGCCGACGTGGGTCATCTCCCAGGGACGCGTCTTATAGCGATACGCGCCGCTGGTGAGGGCGCCGACGGGGCAGATGTCGATGCACATGCCGCATTCGTCGCACTCGAGATGATCGCCAACGTTGGGAGCGATTTCGGAAACCGCGCCGCGGTTGATGACGCCCAGGGCGCCGACGCCCATGCCTTCATTGCAGACGCGCACGCAGCGGAAGCAGAGGATGCAGCGCGGCGCATCGAAATAGACCACCGGCGAATACTGCTTTTCGGGCGTATGGATCTTGATTTCGGTGTAGCGGCTCTCACCGGCGCCGTAGCGGAACACCATGTCCTGCAATTCGCACTCGCCGCCCTTATCGCAGACGGGGCAATCGAGAGGGTGGTTGGTGAGGAGATATTCGAGCGTGTACTTGCGGGCCTCCGCCACCTGTTTAGTTTCGGAGCGGACGACCATGCCTTCGGCCACTGGGAGGGTGCATGCCGTTTGCATCTTCGGCATCTTTTCCACTTCGACCAGGCACATGCGGCAGGCGGCCGCCAGCGAATAACCTTCGTAATAGCAGAACGCGGGGATCTCGACGCCGGCCTGTTTGGCGGCATCGATTACGAAAGTTCCCGGCGCGGCCTGGATCTCGCGGCCGTCGAGCGTAAATTTGACGAGGTCGGGCATTACACTGTCACCAATTGGTTCGCACGTTCGGACGGGGCCGGTCCATGCTTCAGGTAGTCTTCGAATTCACCGCGCCACTTCACGACGATGGATTCGATGGGGAGCGCGGCGGCGTCGCCTAGCGGGCAGAAGGTGCGGCCGAGCATGTTGCGCGAAAGATCGCCGAGCAAGTCGATGTCTTCGCGGCGGCCGTAGCCATCGTGGAAACGGGTGAGAATTTTGCGAATCCAGGTGGTGCCTTCACGGCACGGGATGCACCATCCGCAGCTTTCGTGGGCATAGAACCGGATGATGCGCAAGGCGGCCTTGACCATGCAGGTGTCTTCATCCATGATGACGACGCCGCCGGAACCGAGCATGCTCTTGCGGGCGACCATGGAATCGTAATCCATGGTGGCGCCGACGCACTCTTCGGCGGTGAGCACGGGGCAGGACGATCCGCCGGGGATGAAGGCTTTGAGCTTTTTGCCGTTGCGGATGCCGCCGCCGACTTCTTCGATCATCTGGTCAACGGGGAACCCGAGCCGCAGTTCGTAAACACCGGGCTTGTTGACGTGGCCAGTGAGGCAGGTGAGCTTGGTGCCGCCGGCTTTGGGCACGCCGAGATCGGCGAAAGCCTTGCCGCCATCCATGATGATGGGCGGAACGGCGCAGAACGTCTCGACATTGTTGAGCACCGTGGGGCACTGGAATGCGCCGACGACGGCGGGAAACGGCGGGCGGATGCGCGGAATGCCGCGCTTGCCTTCGAGCGATTCGAGCAGCGCCGATTCCTCGCCGCACTCGTAAGCGCCGGCGCCGGAGTGGGCGTAAAGATCGAAATCGAAGCCGGTGCCCTGAATATTTTTCCCGAGCCAACCCTTGGCGTACGCCTCGGCGATGGCTTTTTCCATGATTTCGATTAGGTAGCGATACTCGCCGCGGATGTAGACCCAGCCTTTGTGCGCATCGACGGCAAGGCCCGCGATGAGCACGCCTTCGATGAGCAGGTGCGGGTCATACTCCATCAGCACGCGGTCTTTGCAGGTGCCGGGCTCGCTCTCATCGGCGTTGACGACGATGTACTTGGGCTTGGGCGAACTGCGGGGCACGAAGCCCCACTTCATGCCGGTAGGGAAGCCTGCGCCGCCGCGGCCGCGGAGATTCGAAATCTTGACCTCGTTGATAATCTCATCCGGCTTCATGCCGGAGGCCTTGATGAACGCTTTATAGCCGTCGTTGGCGAGATAGGTATCGATGGAAGCCGAATTCGCGAGGCCGAAGCGGCGCGTCAAGACCCTGGTTTCGAGCGGGCTAGGTTCGTTATAGAGCATGGGGCTTCCGTATCATCCTGGCTACTGCTTCTTCCTCAGGCCGTCGAGAATCTCATCCAGCTTTTCCGGGGTCACGAAGTGGTGGAAATCGTAATTCACCTGAATGGCCGGGGCCCAGGAGCAGGCGCCGATGCATTCGACCTCTTCGAGCGAGATCAGGCCATCGGCGGTAGCTTCGCGGTGTCCGACGCCTAGCTTTTGGCAGGCATGTTCCCAGAGCTTGTCGCCATCCCACAGCAGACAACTGATGTTGGTACAGATCTGGACGTGATACTTTCCCCACGGTTTTTTGTGGAGCATGGAGTAATACGTCAGGACCTCATTGACGGCCAGGGGCGTGACGCCGACGCGCTTGGCGATCTCTTCAATGAGCTCGTCGGTCACGTGGCCGATTTCATCCTGCGCATACATCAGCATGGGGATCATGGCGGCGCGCTGACGGCCTTCCGGGTAGCTCGTGAGGAGCTTGGCGAAGCGGGCTTCGAGCTCGGGAGAAAAGGTCATGGCAGACTCGTCTACGCTTGCGTACGCACGGCGGCCACACGCGTCGTCGCAACGTACAAGTGCAGAATGTGGCGGCTCAACCTTGACTATAGTCGGTTGAAAACTTAGGTGTCAACCGACACGCTTGCGCGGGTTTCCAGAGTGGTTCCGCGGGGCCGTCAGGATTTTGCCGGAATGGATGGCCGTTAAGCGGCGCGCTGGCCTCCCGCGGCTTTCGAAGACCGCCCGGGGCCGCGATTGACGAGCTGAAGCGCGGCGGAAATGCGATTGTGGCGGTCGATGAGACGGGCGATTCCGGAAGTCCGAATAAACGAAGTGGCCGTGGGCGGAAGCGGGGAGGAAATCGTCGCCAGGATGGTAGGTTTCACCCTGGCTGGCGGCGTGTTGCGTAAGGAGAATGGCTTCCTGCTGGGCGACGGCGTGTGCTTCGCGGCGGGCTTGCTGCAGAGACGCGAGGGCGGCCGTGTTCTTTTGGATGGCGCGATGGATGCGCTGCTCGTAGAGGGTAATGAGGGCGAGGAATTTCGACTGCTCGACCCAGGTCGCGCCTTCGGCGAGGGCGTTATCGATTTCGGGGTCGCCGGATTGCGGTTTCGCCGGCGTGGCGGTTGATGCCTTCGGCGAAGATATTGTTCTCGATGGCGCGGGCGCGCTTGAGACGCCAGCGGTCCTCGGCGATCGATTGCACGATGTCGGTTTCCTGAGCGCCGACGGGAGCGAGCTCGGCGCGGTAGGCCTGGCAGTGGGCGCGGAAGGCTTCAGATTCCTCGGGGGTGTGGATGTGGACCTTGCTGGTGAGGCCATGGCGGAAGGCGTTGAAGCTGGCGCGGCGCTTGCCGGCGGGGGTGCGCGGGCCGGTGGAAGGGTGATTGGTCATGGTGGACGGGCTCCTAGTCTTATTATGCGGAGGGTGGTGGTAATTTCTGGCGCGGTGCTGGCGGTAAGTGATTGAGGGGATTTGGGTTGGTAAATTTTAAGAATGTGTCACCGGATTCGAGGCAGCGCCGGGCAGAAGCCCGGACGGCAGCCCAAAAGGGCTGGCCCCACGGGCGAATCCTGTAACATACTGGGGATATGAAAGTGGCGGAACGCGGACGGGTAACTATTCCCAAGGAGATTCGCGATCAGTTTGGCATCGGCGCGAAGAGCGAGGTGGAGTTTCGCGTGGTGAGAGGATCTATAGTCCTCAGGAAGATTCCCGAACTGAATGTAGCGGCGTGGAAGGGCCGTTGCGGCACCACATTCGCGAAGCTGGGGTATGCGTCTGTGGATCGATACATTGAGGACATTCGCGGACGATGATCGCGGCGTCTTAGCGGTCGGTGTCGCCGAGGACGAAATCCATGCTGCCGATGGAGGCGATGACGTCGGCGATGAGGCAGCCTTCGACCATCGTGGGCGTGGCTTGCAAGTTGCCGAAGCTGGGGGTGCGCATGTGGACGCGGAAGGGGCTCTTGGAGCCGTCGGCGATCACGTAGTAGCCCAGTTCGCCGCGAGGGGATTCGATCACCTGGTAGACTTCGCCTTCAGGGACGCGGAAGCCCTCGGTGACGATCTTGAAGTGGTAGATGAGCGCTTCCATCTGCGTCTTCATCTTTTCGCGGTCGGGGAGTGAGACGTGCGGGGCATCCGATTTCCAGGCGCCGGAGGGCATGCCTTCCATGGCCTGACGGATGATGCGGGTGCTTTGGCGCATTTCCTCGATGCGGACCTGGTAACGCGCGTAGACGTCGTTTTCGGTGCGCGTGGGGATTTCGAAATCGAATTTCTCGTAGCTCGAATAGGGCTCGGTCTTGCGAGCATCGATCTTCAAGCCGGCGCCGCGGAGCATGGGACCGGTGACGCCGAGATCGAGCATGCTCTCGATGGAAATGAAGCCGACGCCCTGGGTGCGGCCGATCCAGATGGGATTGTTGGTGAGCAGGTTTTCGTACTCGTCGATGCGGCTGGGGAAGATCTCGACGAATTTCTTGACGCGGTTCTGCCAGCCGCGCGGCGGCTCGAGGGCGAGACCTCCGATGCGGAAGTAACTCGTCATCATGCGCTGGCCGGAGAACATCTCGAAAATGCGCAGGATCTCTTCGCGCTCACGGAAGCAATACAGGAACACCGACATGGCGCCGATGTCGATGGCGTGGGTGCCAAGCCAGACCAGGTGGCTGTTGAGACGGGTGAGCTCGGTGAGCATCACGCGCATCCACTGCGCCTGCGGCGGGATTTCGAGGCCGAGGAGTTTTTCGACTGCGAGGCAATAGCAAAGATTATTCGAAAGCGGCGCGAGGTAATCGACGCGGTCGGTGAGGGTGACGGCCTGCTGGTAAGTCTTGGCTTCGAATTCCTTCTCGATGCCGGTGTGCAGATAGCCGATATCAGGCTTGCAGGAGACGATGTTTTCGCCGTCGAGCTCCATCAGCAGGCGCAGCACGCCGTGCGTGGACGGATGCTGGGGGCCCATGTTGAGGACCATGCTGCGGCGCGCGGGCGCCTGGGGCGGTTGATTTTCGATTTCGACGGCCATACTAAACCCTCGACCCGGTTACGGGAGCATCTTTGCGCAACGGATGGCCTTCCCAATTTTCGGGCATCATGATGCGGGTGAGATTGGGGTGATTGAGGAATCTCACGCCGAACAGATCGAACGTCTCGCGCTCATACCAGTTGGCGGCACGCCAGACGGAGGTGACGGATTCAATCACCGGGTCGGCGCCGGGCAAGCGGCACTTGAGACGCAGGCGCTGATTGCGCTCGATGGAATGCAGATGATAGACGACTTCGAAACGGGGCTCGGCAGGGTAGCGATCGACGCCGGTGACGGAGCTTAGGCGCACGAAGCCCTGATCGTATTTCAGAAAGCCGCAGACGCTGACGATTTTGGGCGCGGCGATTTCAACAGTGAGCTCGTTGCGATCGAAGCGGCCGCCGGTGACGGCTTCGGAATCGAAGGCATCGATGGCGGCGGCGAGGGGTTGTTCACGCACGTTATCGGGCAGCATCAGCGTTTGCGTCCAGTGTCCGATTCGCCCCATTCGAGCGCGCCCTTCTTCCAGATGTAGAAGAAGCCGGAGAAAATCAGGACCACGAAAATGAGCATTTCGACGAACGCGAACATTTTCAGCTCGCGATAGACGACCACCCATGGATAAAGAAAGATGGCTTCGATGTCGAACAGGATGAAGAGCATCGCCACCAGGTAGAACTTGACGCTGAAGCGCTGGCGGGCGTCGCCGGTGGGGACCATGCCGGATTCATAGGGCATGTCTTTCACGCGGTTGCGGATCTTCTTGCCGAAGACGTAGGAAATGACGATCAGCGCGGCGGCCAGCACGGCCGCGATGATGGCCTGCACCAGGACAGGAAAATACAACTCCGGATAAGAGTTAGGCATGCGCTTGAGAAGTGGGGCGGCTCAACCTTGACTATAATTGGTTAAAAAGCAGGGTGTCAACCAGACCATGTCCATCTCCATCTTATTGAACGGCGAAGCGCACACGGCGCAAGAAGGGCAGACGATTTTAGGGCTGCTGCGGGAGTTGGGGATCGAGCCGGAGCGAGTAGCGGTGGAATTGGACCGGCGGATCGTGAAGCAGGCGCGGTGGGGCGAGACGGAGTTGATGGCGGGGGCGCAGGTGGAGATTGTGCAGTTCGTGGGCGGGGGGTAGGAAGGGATTCTCAAACGCCGAGCTTCTTTTGGAGGCGGCGGCGGGCGGCGGGGTCCGTAGCGCGGGCGGCGGCTTCGCGCCAGTTTGTGAAGGCGGCGGCGCGGTTGCCGGATTGAGCTTCGAGATCGCCGATTTGTTCGAGCAATTCGGGGTTGGCGGGCTGAGATGCGGCGGCTTTGAGCAGTTCTTCGAGCGCTCTTTTTGGATTATCCAGTTTCAGGTATAACGTGGCAAGCTGGCGGCGGACGCCTGCGTAATCGGGGCGGAGAGCGGCGACGCGTTCATACAGCGAAGCTGCGTCGGACGCCGCTTCGGTGCGGGAGAGGTAGCCGGCGTAGGCGGTGAGCGTGGGCAAGTGATCTGGGTTGGCGGCGAGGTTGCGCTTCCACAGGTCCTCGGCTTCGGTGGATCTTCCGTTGCGGGAGAGGAGCAGCGCGAGATTCTGTCGGGCGTTGAGGGATTGCGGAATCGTCGGCGAGGGCCTGGCGGTAGTCCTTTTCGGCGGCGGCCCAGTGCTTGCGGGCGGCGTCGACGGCGCCGAGGGCGTCGAAGATTTCGGAGCGCTCGGTCCAGCCGGGACCTGCGGCGGTGGGGACGATGTGAGGGTTGCGTTCGGCGCGGGTCTTGGCGAGTTGGTAGTAAGTTTCGGCGAGCGGCAACTCATTCAACTGACGATAGAGTAACCCCAAGTTATAGGGAAGATAGGAATACTGCGGGCCGAGAGCCATAGCGTCTTTGTAAGTACGGATGGCGTCAGCATAGGCGCCGCGTTGCTCGAAAGTAAGTGCGAGGTTGTGGCGCGGATAGGCCCAATAAGGCGCGAAGCGGATAGCGTCGTGAAAGGCGCGGATGGCGGCATCGAAAGTTGAGGCGTTAGCGGCGATTTGCTCCAGATAGGCGATGCCGAGGGCGTTGTAGGCGTAGCCGCGAGTGGGGTCGAGGCGAATGGAACGTTCCAGCAGGGCGCGGGCGGAGGGGTAGGCGCGGTCGAAGATCTGCGCGCGGCCCTGACAGAAGAGCATGCGGGCTTCGTCGAAAACGGAATCGGGCGCGAGGCGGAGAGCGTCGGCGAAATACTCGGCGCCCAGCAGGAAATCGTCTTTGGTTTGCGGGATCTGGTCGCCTTCGAGATAACGAAGAATAGTCTCCTGGCCGCGGTTTTCGAGGGCCACCAGCAGGCGCGCGCGCATTTCGTCGCGCTGTGGGGCGGGGATTTGTTCGAGGTACCGGCCGGCGCTTTGGGGTTGGCTAGAGAGCAGAACGCCGGCTGCGAGCGCGGCTTCGAAAGACTCGAGCGCGGCGGCTGGCGTAGATTGGGCTTCGGCGGCGCCGGGCGCGATGGTGGCTTTGCCGGGCGGCGACTGGCGGTAGCGAGCGGTGGCATCGGGCGGGAGAGGAAACGCGGGGGCGAGCTGGATGCCGGTCTTATTCTTGACGTCGGGCGCGACGAGAAGAGCCGGGTCTGGGACGACCTTCTCGGGTGACTGCTTGCGGTTAGTTACTTTGCGGACGCCGGTTTCGACATACTCTGCTAAGTCCTCGAATTCGAGGGTGGCGCTGCCGGACGGAGCTGCGTTGCCATTCCAGCCATCGACCACGAAGTAAGTGAACGCGCCATGACCCTGGCCGAAGAGCTCGGACTCGAACGCCAGACTTTTCGTGGCAAGCATCATGCCGAACTCGCCATTTTCGCCGGCGAAGGCGCGGCGGACGGCGGGCTCTAACTCGAGACCGTTCGCGATAGGGCCGATTTCATTGGCATGGCAGACATCGATAAAGACCAAGACGCGGCCGAAGCGCGCGGATTGGGCCGCGATCAGGCGGCGGAATTCGCCCATCGGGTAGCCGGTTGTTTTCGCGTCCTGAGGGTTGCTGTCGTAAGTGAGAATGTACGGGTCGCGGTTGACGGGCTTCTGCGTGACCGGGTCGATTTCGGTTTTGAGATAGGCTCCGTGGCCGGCGATGAAAAGGACGAGGGTGTTGCTGCCGGGCGAGGCTGAGTTCTCGTTCGCGAGCCATTCGACTTCACGATCGATGGCAGCGCGGGTGGCTTTTTCATTGGTGAGGATGCGGATATCGCCGGGCGGCTTGAGTCCCCCGCCCCGCGGCGCTTCGAGTAATTGCGCGAATAACTCGGCGTCTTTGTCGGCAAAGCGAAGCGAACCGGGCGGGTCGTATTTGTAAGTCGATATTCCGATGAGCAGCGCGTAGGTTTTCCCCGGAGCCGAGCGTGTGGTGGTGGGCGGAGGGGCGATGTGCACGCCGCGCGTCCAGGTGGCTTCGGGCGCAAGCGCGGCTAGCGCCTGAGCGGCCTTGCGCGTTTCGGCGGCAAGGCCGAACTGCTGGAGGACGGCGATGCGGGCGGCGGCGGCGGAGAGATCGTACGGGTTCGCGGCGAGAGCCTGATCGATGGGTTTGAGGCGAGTATCGAGCTCGGTTTGCTTTTCGGCGGAAAGCGGCGGAGCAGTGGGTTCGGATTCGCCTCGAGTGGCTGCGGTGAACGCCGTAGGCAGCATGGGAAGGTCGCAGAACGACGGCTTGCCGGCGGTGGTCAAGCGCGAGTTATCGCCGTCGATGGATTGCGCGCGGAAGGTGATGGAGGAGCCGGGGGCGAGCGTGAATTCGGAATCCTTGGCGCAGTAAGAGAAGCGGACAGTGCCGTTGACGTTGCGGAGCGAGTAGCCGTCAAAGAGCACCATTCCCGGGGCGGCGGTCCATTGGGTCTCAGTCTGGTGGGAATCGATCAGGACTTCACCGGAAGCGGAGACGACGATGCCGACGGGCTTTTGGAGAGGCTCGGCGGCCGGTAGCGCAAAAGCTAAGCAGATTAAGAGCGCAATGCGCCGAGGCATTTCGGATTCGTATACAATATCACCATTTGTGATAGGGTGACCCATTGATCATTTCGAGGAAGTTACTGCTGGGAGCGCTGCCTCTCGTTATTTTTCTGGCGCCGCTGAGCGCTTCAGCTGCGGTGACCGGGCTTACAGCCGTGCCCTCCGCCGTCACGATGTACATCTTAAATTCGAATGCCGGGTCGGCGAAGACCAATTCGGCGCCGGTAGTAATTGCCAGCGGAAGCGGGAGCGCGAGCCTTAGCGTCTCCACATCGGTTTCGACCCCGGCGGGCGTGCCATGGTTGACCGCATATTTGGGGAGCAACACGATTGCGATGGGAACTCCGGTGACGGTGACGATTTCGGTGAATCCGGCGGCGTTTCCGACTTCACCGACGGTGAACTCGACATTTACCGGCCAGGTCCTCGTCACAACTGGAACGGTGAGCGCGACGATCACAGTTAATTTGAAGGTGACCGGCGGCGTGGATATCGACCTGACGCCGCAGAGCCAGACTGTTTCGGCGTCGGCGGGAGGGCAGACAACGTCTTTTGGCGTGGGCTTCAATGCAGGACAGCCAAAGGGAACGAGCACGGCGCCGGGCACGGGAAATTTTGCGTATCCGGTGAACCTGGCGCCAAGCACGGTGGATGGGACGAACTGGCTATCGGCGACGCAGACGAGCAACTTCACCTTTAACGTCTCGGTGAATCCGGGAATACTGGCGGCGGGCATTTACTCGGGCGCAGTGCTGATTACCCAACAAGGGGGTCAAACGCCATTTACAGGAAGCTTCGCGGTGACGGTGGAAGTGGGTGGCGGGGGCTCTTCGGCGAGCGGCGTCGACCAAAGCTTCTTGAACTTCGGTCTTTCGGCGGGCGCGGCGGCCAGTCAGCAGACGATCAACGTTTCGGCGGGGTCGTCGACGTTTTTCACGACGTTGGCTTCGACAACCGGCGGTGGGACCTGGCTGCAAGTTAGCCCGTCCAACGGATCGACGCCCGCGCCGGTGACCGTGACGGCAACGCCAGGGGCGCTCGGGCCTGGGAGTTACACGGGCAATGTGCTGATTACGCTCGGCGGCGCGCAGCAGATTAATGTTCCAGTCACCATGACTCTGACCGCGACGGCTTCGCTGCAGGCGAGCGTAACAACGATCGCGCTGACTTCAACGCAAACGGGCGCGGCATGCACGCCGCAATCGGTTCAGATCACGAGTTCCGACCCCACGGTGACGCTCACGTTCGCGGTGCAAACCCCCGTGAGTACGCCTGCATTCGGCGCGTGGCTGACATCGAATCCGACGTCGGGGACTACACCCAAGACGCTGTCGATTTCGTGCAACACGTCGGGACTGCTTGCGGGCAATTACGCCGGAACGGTGACGGTGACGTCGGCGCAGGCGGAGAACTCGGTGAGCATCCCGACGTCGCTGAGCGCGTCGGCGACGCCGACTACCGGGACGACGCAGACGATCTCGCACATTGCGGATGGCGGCGGGTGGAAATCGACGGCGATTCTGGTCAATTCGGGCGCGACGGTAGCGAGCTACACGGTGAACTTCTGGAATGAAGGCGGCACAACGTTTTCACCGCCGCTGGCGCTGGGTTCGAAGACGAGCACGATTCCGGTGGGAGGGTCGGCAACTATTCAGACCGCCGACAGCGACCCGAATAACTTGAGCGAGGGCTGGGCGGAAGTCACGAGCAGCCAATCGATCGGCGGCACAGCGATTTTCCGCTTCGACACGGGTGCGCAGGAGGCGGCGGTTCCGCTGCTGACGAGCGGCGGGACCAAACTGATTATTCCCTATGAAACCGGCAACGGATTGGCGCTGGGCGTGGCGCTGGCGAACTCGAGCACGACACAGGGGGCCAGCGTCACCGAAGTAGTTCGCGACGAAAACGGGAATCAGCTTTCCACGCGGAGTTTCACGCTCAACGCGCACAACCACACGGCGTTTAACCCGGCGGCGTTGAATACGGTATCCGGACGCGGGGTAATTGAGTACGATTCCACGAGCAACATCTATGGGCTGGGCATTCGGCTGGCGGGGTCTGCGTTCACTTCGATTGACGCCGTGCTGCCGCAAGCGGCATCGACGAAGACGGTTTCGCATATTGCGGATGGAGGCGGGTGGCGATCGACGATCATTCTGGTGAATACCGATTCAGCGCCCGCAACGTACGCGGTGAACTTTTGGAATGAAGCGGGCGCCGCGTATTCGCCAGCGCTGAGCTTGGGACTGAGTAAGGGAACGATCCCCGTGGGCGGGTCGGTGACGATTCGAACCGCGGATTCCGATCCGAAGAATTTAACCGAAGGATGGGCGGAGATCGTCAGCAGCCAATCCATCGGCGGCACGGCGATTTTCCGTCTCGACACGGTGGGACAGGAGGCGGCCGTGCCGCTGCTGACGAGCGGCGGCACGAAGCTGGCGATTCCGTATGAGGTGGGCAACGGACTGGCGCTGGGAGTGGCGCTGGCTAACCCCAGCACGGCTCAAGACGCCACGATCACGGAGATCATTCGCGACGAGAATGGAAATCAACTCTCGTCACGCACGATCAAGCTGACGGCGCACAATCATGTGGCGTTCAATCCGCCGGGATTGAACGGACTGAGCGGGCGGGGCGTGGTGGAATACGATTCGAACGTGAACATCTACGGGTTGGGAATTCGCGGGGCGAACGGGGCGTTCACTTCAGTGCGCGCGGTCTACAAACAATAGCCGCCGGTCAGAACTCGAAGCGGAAGAAAAGCTGGATTTGGCGCGCGGTTTCGTTCAACGGCGCCAGAACGGGAAATCCCGAATTCTTCTCCTGGCGTCCGTAGAAGGCCTGGCCGAAAAGGGAGGCACCAAGGAACGTTTCCGGCTGGCCGAGATTGGCGTGGTTGAGCGCGTTGTAGAAATCGGCGCGCACGGTGGCGCGTCGTTTTTCATTCGTTCCCGACAGGCGGAACGAGCGCGAGATCGAAATATCGGCGCTAAAGAGGCCCGGACCGGCGAATGCATTGCGGCCGGTGTTTCCGATTTGGCCGGCGCCGGGAGTGGAGAACGCGTCGGCATTCAGCAGCACGCGGCCGCCCGGAATGTTCGTCACCGCCGGTGAGAGGGCGAGAGCTGGGTTGACGAGGTTGGCCCTTTGATTCACGAGGAACGCGCCGCTGGTTACGGTTGCCAGGAGCGGAGCGTAGACAGTGAAGGGCAGGCCCGAGCGAATGGCGCCAAGGCCAGAGATTTGCCAGCCACGAAATAGCGCACCCGGGATGGGATAGACCGCGAAAAAGACCAGATTGTGGCGCTGGTCAAAATCGGAACTGGCGCGATCGGTATGGCTGGCGAACTGCCGCGTGAACGCGGCTTGGACGATTTGAGCTGGCTTGCCGGCGATCGCGCCCTGATTGTAGTCTTCGAAGACCCCCGCGAGAGGGTCACTCTGGTTGTCGAGGGAATGGCTCCAGGTGTAGGAAACCTGCCCGCTAAGGGCGCGGCGGCGAAAGCGCACGGTGGCCGCAAGCGCAGCGAAATCGGAGGAGCCCTGATTCGCGCGGTAATCGATGTCCTCAAAGTTCGTGGAGTAGCGGCCGTTATTATTGGCGGGCGATGGGACCACGGAGAAGAAGCGGTTGACGATATCGGTGGTCCACAAGCGGCGGCCGCGGGAAGCCAGCGCGTTGACTTGCAGCGTGATGCCATCGGTAAGGTTGCGCTCGACGCCGAGGAAGGCGGATTGAATCATCGGATTGCGCAGGCCCGGCTGAAAGAGCTGCAACGGATAAAGTTCGGAAGAGGACTGAGCCGTACCCTGCGTAGCCGCGACGAGAGGCGGCGAGAGGAGCGATACGGGGCCATTGAAAGTCCATGCGCCGTCGCGCTGGCGATTGCTGGAGACGACTTGCCAGAGGTTGTCGAAGGGGCGGTCGTAAAAGATGCCGTAGGAGCCGCGCAGCACGAGGCCGGCGTTCTTGATGTCGTAGGAGAAGCCGAAGCGCGCGGCGGCGTTTCCGGAATCGGTATTGAAGAGCGGTTGATTGCCGGAGGGCATCGCCTCGTAATGCAGACCCTGCAGCCGTTGGATGAAATTGGCGCCGGTTCCGAGCGCGAGCAGCAGATCTTTGGCCGGTCCGATGTTGCTCGGGGCGCCGAAATGATCGTAGCGCGCACCGTAGTTTAGTGTCAGGCGCGAGGTGACGCGGAAGGAATCCTGCGCGAAGAAGTCGAATTGCCGGAAGCGGTATTCGCGATTGTAGGGTACGGGCTGGCAGCACGCGACGGTGCGATCGTAGGCGGCGAATAGATAGGTTGGCTCGCCAGCGCTGAAGGCGTTCAAGTCGTCGAAATCGTAGAGGCCATCGCGTGCTTCGGTGAAGGCCGATTGCGTAGTGCGCTCCAGAAGGCCCGCGCCGAATTTCCAGGTGTGGCGGCCGGAAACCCAGCTCCAGTTATCGACGACTTCCCAATTCTGAGAGAGGTCACGATATCCGAACGGAGATGCGCTACCCGGCAAGCTGGTGGCGCTGTCGCCGAGAGAGAGCTCAGGCACTTCGGAATGCGGGCGGTCGTACCGGGAGGAATCGCCGGTGCGGCCGGCGCGCAGTTCGCCGGTGAGATTGGCGCCAACCTGCCAAGTCCAACCCATGCCGATGGCGAGGGCGGCGTGACTGAAGGGCGAGGAGAATTGCGGATACGGATTATAGGTCAGATCGGGCTGGCGGTCGCGCTCGAACGCGGCGCGCGCGAAGAGACGGTGCGCGCCGGAGGGTGAAAGATAGTCGAGGCGTTCGACGGCGGCCACGCGATCCACACTGGCTGGAGCGGCGATGGAGACGAGGCCGGCATCGCCGGGTCCGGCGGGAACGGCGGCGGCCGGATACTCACGTAGCAGCCTGCCTGCGACACTGCCGGCGGCGGTGGAAGCGATGAACTGCGCGGTGGGAAGCTCGAAGGTTTGCGGATCGTTGCGGCTGCGGAAGCGAAGCAAGTCGAGCGACGAGGAAGCAAAGAGACGCGCGCGCCACAGCGGTCCAGAAGCACTGTAGCCGGGCTGGAACTCCGTCAACGGCGCACGTGAGATTCCGTTGGTGTTCTCGAAGAAGCTGTTAGCGTTGAGAGCTTCATTCTTGACGTGCAGGTAGGCCAAGCCGTGCCAGGCATCGGCGCCGGACTTGGTGATGGCGTTGGCCAGGAAGCCCGAGGTGCGCCCGAATTCGGCTGAAAAGTTGTTCGTCGAGATGCGGTATTCTTCGAGCGCTTCGGGCGCTACAACGCCGAGGGGGCCGGTAACGAGCATGTTATTACTTTCGAGGCCATCGAGCAGATAGTTGGCGGATGAAGCGCGCTGGCCGTTTACCGAGAAACCAAGGCCGCGCGCCGTAGCGGTATCGGCGGTTACTCCGGGCAGCAGCACCAGCAGGGCGTATGCGTCGCGACCGGCGAGCGGCAGTTCGCTCAGCTCGCGGGAATCGATGACGCTAGAAACCGAGGTTTCGAGATTGGAGATGACGCCGTGGTTGCTTTCGAAGGAGGCTACGCGGCTGGTGTCGAGGTCGGGGCCGTAGAACGTGAGCACCTGGAGCGATTCGGGCTGGAGGTAGCTCTGGTATTGACGGGCTTCCCAAACGTCGTTCAGGGGGCGGAGATGGAATTCGAGCTCGAGGCGCGCGGCGATGGGCAGATCCAGGAGGTGGAGTTCCTGCGACTGGTAACCGGGGGCATCGACGCGGATCGAGTATTGGCCGGGGGAAAGCGCGGCGAAGCTGAAGCGGCCGGAGGCGGAGCTACGCGCGGGGATGGGGGCGGCGCCGGTCAGGTTTTGGCAGGAGATGGAAGCGGCGGCGATGGCGCGACCGGTGATGGAATCGGCAATGGCTCCAGCGAGGTAGGCTTGCGTGCTTTGAGGATGGAGCGGCGCGGCGACGAGAAGGAGCGCCAACAACGGGAATCGCCGCGGCATATAGGTCAGGATTGTAGCATTCGGGGCAAACGCACCCGGGAAAAGACCGCTAAAGCGGGTCTGCAGACTGAAGTCTGCCCTACTAATTCGATGCGGATTTGGACTCGGGCGCGGCAGGGGCGCTGTCGCCTTTGATCAAATCGCTGACGGAGCTGGCGAGTGTTTTGTCGTCGATGACGTAAAAGAGGCCGCCGCGGCCGTTTTGGCTGCTGTCGCACTTGGGCGCCGCGAGCGAGCCTTGCTGGTTCATGTCGCCAAAGATAGCGTAGGTGTGCGTACCGGTGGAAACGCCGACCTTGGCATGATTGCCATCGGGCTCGGGCATTCCCTCAAGGCCGATGGTTTTCCCCAACCATGTTCCCGACGTCGCAATCTGCACCGCGCCCGGTTTGCCAAGCGATGTATCCCAACATCCGATCGCCGTTTCCGCGGTCGTCGATGGAATCTCCGGATTGGCCCACCAGGAAGCGACGCGCAGCGGCTCGCCACCCAACATTGCCGAAACCATCTGCCATGGCGGGACCTCCAGCTTCGACGGCTTCGAGATTACCTGGACGCCGGTTGAGAGCGTGGTCTTGGTGGCTTGGTTGCTCGGGGAAACCTTGCCAAGGCTGGCGGCCAAGGCCTGGATATCGGGCGGACCGCCGTTGTTCACGGCTTCCGGATTCTTAGGATCGGTCACAACGCTTGCATTTTGAATCGCCCGCAGCACGGTGACGACGTCATCCTTATTCAACTTGAGCGAGAAGAAATGCTGGCTGACCAGGATGTCATTATCTTTGATGCAACCGAGGCTATTGCCGTCGGTTTTGCGAGGGTTTTGCGCACTGCCCGACGCGGGCCAGGAGGGAGTGGAGACCTGCATCACCACGCCATCTCCGGCGGCGTCCCAGGCCAGCATGCCTTTGGAATGCCCGGCAGGCGCGCCCTTGGTGTTGATGGGATCGCCGTCGAACTGGTCGTTCCACAGCACGTAAAAGGAGTGACCGTTATATACCTCGTCGAACGTGGCGCCGACGGGGTCGGTAGTGGTATCACCGAGGCAACCGCCGCCTTTTTGGAGGGTGTGATTGGCACTGCTGGCGTAGGCGAATTGCTGGCTGAATTTCTCGCCCGCGTGAACCGTGCCGCCAAAGGGGCAGGCCTGCTGGGCGCTGTCAGCGCAGCCCGGAAAGGGCCCGGCATTGAGTTTGAAGACGAACCACCAATCGACAGGCTGTCCCACGCTCAGCAGCGGGGTGGGCGCGCCAATGGAGACGGAGGCTGATGGAACCACCTTCGACGGAGACGACACCATAGCCTGACCCGCTACCAACGCGATGGCGAGCGGGGCGAGCGGCCCCACGGTCCGCATCAGCCCGCCGGACTTCGCGGGCGGCGCCGGGGACGCTGGAGGTTTTCTAGTCACGCTCCTACGCCCTTCGCTTTTTCGTCGTCAGGAGGAGGTGCGGGCTGGTTGCCGCTCGTCTGGATTCCCTTGCTCACAGCGTAAGTCGAAGCACTGATGCCCAGGAGAGTCAGGATCTCGGGCGGGATGCTGGCAGGGAAGCTCATATTGGCGACGACCACCAGGAAGAGGCTCAAGGCGATGACCAACGTGAAGATCAGCAGTTGGAAGCGCGACATGCTGGCGCCTTTTGACGTGCCGGTCTCACTTAGTAAATCGCTCAGGTCGATACTGCCGTTGGCTATGTAGACGAGCACCGCGAAGCCGAACAGGAATATCAGGGCGAGCAACGTAAAGCCGGTCGCGATCTTCAACTTATTCAGCGCGGCCTGCGTGCTTGCCTGATCGCCCGGCAAATAGGTCAAGATGAAGCCGAGGATCACCAAGACCAAGACTCCCATCAACATGTATTTCGTTTCCGGTTTCATTTTTCCTCCCCATTATTGCTTTTCGGGCCGAAAATATTCCACGCTTTGGCGCCGAGATAAAAGGCCTGGCTGCCGCCGATCCCCATCACCAGACTTCCGGGGACCGCGTGCAAGTGCGTGGGATCCTGTATCGTCGTCAAAAGGTACTGTAGCGCGGTCAGAACCGTCAGCACGAGCAGTTGAATTCGCGCGGGGCTCATGGTTCCGTCGCCCGACCGGATGAGGCCGTCGAAGCTAGCCGATTGGAACAGCTTCCAAAGGGTGACGACCCCAAAGGATGCGATGAGAATAATCATCTCCCAACGGGCTACGATTCTGAGCGTGTCCATAGCGGCATCCACAGTAAGAACGGGACAAAGTATGCAGGAATTTTGAGAAGATGTCAAACGATTTAAGCGCGGGATCGCGCGGGGAGAAAGGCCTGTGTTACACTGGCAACTCCTTTCCACGTCGATCGGGTCTCCCATGGCTACTCCTGCAATCGACGAGCGACAACCGGACCGGTCCAGCTTCGATCAATATTTGCTCGATGGCGCCTACGATGAGATGTTCGAGGGGCCATCGGCGCCGCGGGCGCATTACCGCGGGCTGCACGAGTTACTCCGCCAATTGCCTTTGGCGGAAATGCGGCGGCGCAAGCAATCGGCGGACATTTCATTTCTTCACCAGGGCATCACCTTCACGGTCTATGGGCGCGAAGAGGGCACGGAGCGCATCTTCCCGCACGACCTGCTGCCGCGCATCATCACCGGCGCCGAGTGGGAAACGATCGAGCGCGGACTGGCCCAGCGCATTACCGCGCTGAACCTGTTTTTGAAGGACATTTACAACGAAGAACGGTCGCTGGCGGCGGGGGTAGTGCCGCGCGAGATTGTCCATTCGTGCAAGCATTTCCGGCGGCAGATGCGCGGCTTCCAGGCGCCGCGCGACGTGTATATCGCGGTTACCGGAACCGACCTCATCCGCCTTCCCGACGGCAACTTCGTGGTGCTGGAAGATAACCTGCGCGTGCCGAGCGGCGTTTCCTACATGCTGACGTCACGGCAGGTGATGAAGCGCATCTTTCCGGAACTTTTCCAGATGGCGGGCGTGCGTCCGATCGATCAGTACAGCGAGGCGCTGCTGGCGACATTGCGGTCGCTCGCGCCGGGGGGCCGCAGCGATCCGAATATCGTGCTGCTAACGCCCGGCGTTTATAATTCGGCCTACTACGAGCACGCCTTTCTGGCGCGGCAGATGGGCATCGAGTTGGTGGAAGGCCGCGACCTTGTGGTCCACGACAACATTGTCTATATGCGGACGACGGCGGGCGTGCGGCGCGTGGACGTGATTTACCGGCGCGTCGATGACGATTTCATCGATCCGCTCGCGTTCCGTCCCGATTCGGCGCTGGGCGCTGCGGGATTGTTCAACGCCTACCGCTCGGGTAATGTGACGCTAGCGAACGCGATTGGCACCGGGGTGGCGGACGATAAAGCGCTTTACGCCTATGTGCCGGCGATCATCCGGTATTTCCTGGGCGAAGAGCCGGTGCTGGCCAACGTCGAGACGTATCTTTGCAGCGAGGCGGCGCAACGGCAGCACGTGCTGGCGAATCTGGACCGCTACGTGGTGAAGGCAGTGGGCGAATCGGGCGGTTACGGGATGTTGATCGGGCCATACAGCACGGCGGCGGAACGCGAGGAATTCCGGCGGCGGATCGAGAGCGATCCCCGTAATTACATCGGGCAGCCCACGCTGCGGTTTTCGCGCGCGCCATGCTTTTTCGACGGCAGCGTGGAACCGCGGCACGTCGATCTGCGGCCCTACGTTCTTTACGGAGAAAAGATCACGATCATTCCCGGCGGATTGACGCGCGTGGCGCTGCGCAAGGGCTCGCTAGTGGTGAATTCCTCGCAGGGGGGCGGCAGCAAAGACACGTGGGTGCTGGTCAAGGGAGGCGCGGATGCTGTCGCGGGCGGCTGAAAACCTGTACTGGATGAGCCGTTATCTGGAGCGGGCGGAGCACACGGCGCGCGTGATGGGCGTGCATTGGAACCTGGCGCTGGAATACGACCAGGGGTCGAGCGGGCGGCGCTGGTCGCGCGTGCTGGCCTGCCTGAGCCTGCAAAACCAGCCGGTGGAAGACGCTTTTGCGGCGGCGCAAAGCTATGCCCTGGAGCAGATCAACGACAGCATCGCATCGGCGCGCGAAAACGCCCGCCAGGTGCGCGAACTGATCAGCTCGGAAATGTGGGAGGAACTGAACCGGCTGTTCCACGAATCGAAGCGCATCGGCACGCCCGAATTCTTCCACGCGCGCGGCTACGACCTGGTGTTCACGGTGGTGCAAAGCTCGCAACTGTTCCAGGGCGTTACGGATTCGACGATGACGCACGGCGAAGGCTGGCAGTTCATTCAGGCGGGCAGATTTATGGAACGGGTGCAGGCCACGGCGACGCTGGTGGAATCCCATTTCGCCGAGTTCTTTTCCGGCAGCGCGGACCCGGGAGCGAGTCACATGGAGTGGATCGGGCTGTTGCGAAGCTGCACCGCGTTCGAGGCCTACTGCAAGGTCTATACGGCCGAGCTTCGGCCGGACCGCGTGGCGGAATTTTTGCTGCTGAATCCCGAGTTCCCGCACGCGGCGCGTTTCGGCGTGGACCAGTTGCGGCGGTCGCTCGAAGCCATTCATCAGACTGCCGGAACACGGAGGACGGATTACCTGAGTAAGTCGGCAGGCAGGCTTACGGCGTCCTTGAGTTATACGCCGCTCGAAGAGATTATGAGCGACTTACGGAATTTTACTTTGAGTATCCGGAAGCTATGTAACCAGATCCATTCCGGAGTCTATCAAATCTATATCAGTTATCCGCTGGACACGGCGGTTGGGGCGTAATGTTCTATTCGATTCGCCATTTGACGCGCTTCCGCTACGCGGCGCCGGTGCGCGAGAGCATGATGGAATTGCGGATGCACCCGCGCTCGGAAGGACCGCAGCGGTGCCTCGGATTTGACGTAAGAGTGACGCCGCGGGCAAGGTTGCAATCTTATCGCGACTACCTGGGCAACGTCGTGCATCATTTCGACGTGCCGGGTCCGCACCGGCAGTTGACTATTACGGCGGAAGCCTCTGTGGATGTCCAACCGCTTCTCGAAATGCCCTATTTCTGCGCCCCGGACGCGTGGGCGCGGCTGGACAATGAAATTGCGGAGGGCGATTTTTGGGAGATGCTGGCACCCAGTCAATTCGCACAGTGGAACGGGCACATTGACGCATTCGCCGAAGACCTTCGGCTTCCCTCGGCGGCCGAGGCGCGACAGTGGGATCCGCTGGAACTGTTGGCGGAAATGAATTCGCGCCTTTATGGCGCCATCGAATACACGCCCAAGAGTACGCGCGTCGATTCACCGGTGGACGATGCGCTGCGCAGCCGGCAAGGCGTTTGCCAGGATTATGCGCATATCGCCATCGCGCTGATACGCCGGATAGGCGTTCCCTGCCGGTACGTCAGCGGCTATTTGTTCCACCGCGACGGCGACAAGCACCGGTCGTCGGAAGGCGCAACCCATGCGTGGATCGAGGCCTATCTGCCGGACGCGGGATGGGTTGGTTTCGACCCGACGAATAATGTGCGAGCGGCCGAGACGCACGTACGGACGGCAGTGGGCCGCGATTACGCCGATGTGCCGCCGACGCGCGGGGTGTTCAAGGGCGATGCGGCGAGCGAGTTGACGGTGTCGGTGCTGGTGGCGCAGTCGGATAAGACGCCGCCGCCGGAAGAAGAGATTGGGCCGGAGGATTCGGTCTTGATGCTGGCGCACGAGAGTGTGGATGAGGGGCAGGCGGCACAGGAGCAACAGCAGCAGCAACAGCAGTGAGCGCGTGCGGAAGCCAGGCTGAAGCCTGCCCCACAAACTACTCGCCGCTTTGTTGGAGGAGTTTGGCGACCAGGCCGGTCCAGCCGGTTTGGTGGCTGGCGCCGAGGCCTTGGCCGGTTTCGCCGTGGAAGTATTCGTGGAAGAGGACGAGGTCGCGCCAGTAGGGGTCGGTGTTGAATATGTCGTGGTCGCAGGATGGGCGATGGCCTTTTTCGTCGCGGAGGAAAAGGCGCGCGAGGCGGCGCGAGATTTCGGCCGCCACCTGCCATAGCGTCAGCATCTGGCCCGAGCGGGTGGGGCATTCGACTTTGTAGTCTTCGCCGAGATAGTGGTGAAACTTCTGCAGTGACTCGATGAGCAGGTAGTTCAGCGGAAACCATACGGGTCCGCGCCAATTGGAATTGCCGCCGAAGATATCGGTGGCTGATTCGCCTGGCTCATAGTTGACGGCGTGCGAAACGCCATCGCCCTCAAAAACGAAGGGATGGTCGCTGTGTGCGCGAGAGAGGCTGCGGATGCCGTATGGCGACAGGAATTCTTCTTCATCGAGCATGCGCGACAGAATGCGCCGCAACTGAGCGGGGTCGACGATGGAGAGCAAGAGGCGCTCGCCCTTTCCGGGAACGACCATCGACGCGACGTTGTGCGTGAGATCGCGGCGATTCTCGACGAACCAGTTCATGCGGCGCTTGAAGCCGTGGAGGCGATCGAGCGCGCGAGGCTCGATAGTTTCCACGGCAAAAAGCGGGATCAAGCCGACGATGGAGCGGATTTTGAGCGGCTGATGGCGGCCATCGGGGAGGCGGAGCACGTCGTAATAGAAGCCATCGGCGTCATCCCACATGCCGATGTGATCGTCGCCAAGGTGATTCATGGCGTTGGCGATGTAGAGGAAATGCTCCCAGAATTTGCTGGCGACGTCCTCGTAGGCATCGTCGTCGCGGGCGAGCTCGAGGGCGATGGCCATGAGGTTGAGGCTGTACATCGCCATCCAGCCGGTGCCATCGGCCTGCTCGACGAAGCCGCCGCTGGGAAGCGGCTCGCTGCGGTTGAAGACGCCGATGTTATCGAGGCCCAGGAAGCCCCCCTGAAAAACGTTCCTGCCTTCGGCGTCCTTGCGGTTGACCCACCAGGTGAAATTTAGCGTGAGCTTGTGAAAGATACGTTCAAGAAATTTGCGATCGGGCTTGTTGGAGCGTTTGGCTTCGATCTTGTATACGCGCCAGGCGGACCACGCATGCACGGGCGGATTGACGTCGCTGAAATTCCACTCGTAAGCCGGCATCTGTCCGTTGGGATGCATGTACCATTCGCGCAGCATCAGGATTAATTGGTCTTTGGCGAATGAGGGATCGATGAGCGCGAGCGGCACGCAGTGGAAGCTGAGATCCCAGGCGGCATACCACGGGTATTCCCACTTATCGGGCATGGAAATCACGTCGTCGTTGAAGAGGTGAATCCATTCGTGATTGCGGCCATTGAGGCGCGAAGCGGGAGGAGGAGGAGGCGTGGGATCGCCGCGGAGCCAATCACGCACGACGTAGTGGTAATACTGCTTGGACCAGAGAAGGCCGGCGAAAGCCTGGCGCATGACGTTGCGGCCGTCTTCGGAAAGGTCACGTGGCGTGACGACAGCGTAGAATTCGTCGGCCTCGCGTTGGCGGTCGGTGAAGGTAGCGTCGAATGCGGGGCCGAACGGATCGCCGGTGGCAGCATCGGTGAGGCGCAATTCGAATACAGCCGAAGCTCCCGGAGCGATGGTGGTGAAATAATGCGCCGCGGCCTTGGTGCCGCGCTTTTCGGGATTGACGGTATCGCGCGCGCCGCCGACCACATAGCGCCCGATGCCGGATTTCACGAAAGGCGATTCATTGGGCTGACCCCAAAGCGCGGCGCGATCGGTGTGATTTTCCGTGAAGAGTAATTCGGAATCGCCGCGCGCGTAGAAATAGCGAGCGCCGTAATAGGGATCTTGCAACTCGACGGCGCCGGGCGCGGCCTGCCGCAGCGAAGGGCGTTCCTGATGAAAGCCCCACGACCAGCGGTTGCGGAACCAGACGGTGGGCAGCAGGTGAAGGGGCGCGGCTTCGGGTCCGCGATTGAAGGCGGTGATGCGGATCGCGATATCGTCGGGCGCGGCCTTGGCGTATTCGACGAAGATATCGAAGTAGCGATTGGCGGCGAAGATGCCGGTGTCGAGCAATTCGAATTCGGATTCTTTGCGACTGCGGGCGCGGTTCTGATCGAGCAACGCCTGATATGGGAACGCGGCCTGCGGATACTTGTACAGGCACTTCATGTAGGAGTGCGTGGGCGTGCTGTCGAGATAGAAATACTGTTCCTTGACGTCTTCGCCGTGATTGCCCTGATTGCCCGAGAGCCCGTAGAGCCGCTCTTTGAGCATCTGGTCGTGGCCATTCCAGAGCGAGAGCGCGAAGCAGATGCGTTGGTGGCGGTCGCAAATGCCGGCGAGGCCGTCTTCGTTCCAACGATAAGCGCGGTAGGAGGCGTGCTCGAAGGGGAAATAATCCCAGGCGTTTCCATCGGCGCTGTAGTCTTCGCGCACCGTGCCCCAGGCGCGCTCGGAAAGATAGGGTCCCCAACGATTCCAGCGAGCGCGCCGCAGACGGCAATCCTCTACGCGCGCGTGTTCGGCATTCATGGGGCTTTACACGACCATCAGCCGATGGTCGGGGCAATCGATCTGGACCGATTCGTAGATGCTGTCGATGAGGTCGAGGCCGTGCTTGGCGAGGAACGGGAGCATCGAGTACAGCCGCTCTTGCAAATGCCGCTCGGGATAGATCAAGCCGTAGAGCGAAGAAGCGTCGCGCGCGGCCTGTTGATTGCGGCGCAGCGATTCGCGGCCGGCTTTGCCGGAGATGCGCGCGATCTGGTGGCGGATCTTGCGCTCGCTGTTATTCAGGGCCTTGGCAAGCGTGGGGTCGAAGCGCTCCATTTCGCCGCGCAGACGCGAGACGGCTTGCTCGACGGCGGCGCTGGTTTGATCGACAGAGGCGGAAAGCGACGACGGCACCAGACGCGAGGCCACGCGCTCGCGCAGGGCATCTTCGCCGTTGAAAAAATCGGTGAGCGAGAGGCGGTAGCGATCGAGCAGTTTTGCGGAGTGGGCGTCGAGGATGGTGAACCCGGAACGCGGGACGGCGACGGGCATGCGTCCCATGAGGACATCGTAAATGGCCGCCGATTGGGCGAGGTACGCGATCTCAGCCGGTCCGCCGATGTAGGCGACGGTGGGGAGCATGCCATCCTGCACCACGGGACGCAGCAGCGCGTTGGGCGAGAGATCTTCGGCGCGCTCGGCCAGTTCGGCGGCGCTGAAGCGGCGTCCGTTGTAGCCGAACTCGCCGCCGCCATTGCGGCGCAAACCCAGGCGCTTGCCGTTTTCGAGCAGGAAGACGAGCGAGGTGTGATCCTCGATGTGAACCTGCGCGTGGTATCCGGCTTCGGCGAGAGCGCGATCGCGTTCCATGATGCGCGCGGTCAATTCCGGCGCGGCTTCCACGGCGGCGCGCAAGGTGGGCGCGGCGAGCTTGCGGAAGGCGGGCAACATGGGATCGACCAGCGGCATGTCGAAACGCGCGAGAATCTTGCGCAATAACGCGCCGAACGCCGAGCCCATGGTTTCGCCGGAGCGATAGGTTTCCTCGACGAGAGCCGCTACTTCTTCCGCGTAGGGCAGGCCAGCGAGCGCTTCACGCAATTGCGCCACCGGGGGCGCGGAGAGCGTGACGCCGCCCACGGGCTGGGCGTTGGCGGAACGCTGCATTTCGAGCTTGACGGGGCGGTGGCTGGGGCCGAAGACCCAGGCGTGATTGACCTCGGCGAAATCGTGATCTTCGGTGGCGAGCCAAAACACGGGGACCGCGGGGAGACCGTTTTCGGTCAGCCATTCCGCTAACCGGATGGCATGCAAAGCCTTATAGATGGTGTAGGCGGGGCCGGAGAAAAGGCCCACCTGCTGGCCGGTCATCACGGCAACCGTACCGGGTTGGGCCAGGCGATCGAGCGCGGGACTGGGCGGGTTCTGCACGCGGAGAGCATCGACCAGGGCGGCCCGGCGTTCATCGGAGAACTCAATTTCGGCAGCAGCGGCCTGAAACGCGGCCAAATCGCGTATGGGATGGCGATAGAACGGCGAAGTGCGATCAGGATGGTACAGGACGTCCGCCATCAGCCGGGAGAGCCCGGGCAGTTCGGTTTGGCGGACGCAGGTACAGTGCATGCGAGGATCAGCTTACCAGATGACGCGGCTCGGGAGAGGGATTCGGCATTCTTTTTACCTGAGCGTTACGTTGGGGTTACGTGCGAAAGAGGCCGAACGGGATGGACACCGCAACTCTTTGGGGCTACCGCCAGTTGCGAGAAGCCGGAAGACGATACGACACTCAATGGGTGGTTAGATCTTGGGGGCCGATTTTGTGCGCATTTGTTTCGCTGGCCGTAGCCAGCGCGCAGGCTCCGGATCTTGCCTCGCGGCTGGAATCGGCGCGGGCGCTACGGGCTCAAGGCGCGATGCAGGCGGCGGCCAAGGCGTATGAAGCGCTGCTGCCGCTGGCGCGATCGCAAGGCCCGGAGGATTTGGCCGGGCACATTCTGGTGGAAGCGGCGCAGGTGGATATCGCGACGGGCGATTACGACCGGGCGGGCAAATGCGCGGCGGAGGCGGCCGGGATTTTTGGAAAGCGCGGTGACCACGCGAACGAAGGGTTGGCGTCGAACAATATCGGGCTGGCGCATTTGTATAGCGGGCGGTATGCGGACGCGCGGGTCGCGTTCCGGCGCTCGGTAGAACTGGACGTGGCCGCAGGGAATGCGGACGGCGAGATTACGGCGCGGAATAATCTCGGCAACGTCGATTTCTTTCAGGGACGGTATCTGGAAGCGCTCCACAGCTACCAGGAGGCGGCGCGGCGTCTGGATGAAACCGGCGACCAGCCGTGGAAGGCGCGGCGGCGCGCGATTACCGAGACCAATCTCGCGACGCTTTATGAGCAGCTCGGGCAATATGAGACGGCACTCGACCATTACCGCAAAGCGCAGAACGTGGGCGAGGCGCTTCCAGCGAGCGAGCGGGCGCAGCTTTTGTCGAACCTGGGGACGCTCTACCGGCGGCTGGGAGACCCCGCGAAGGCGCTGACGACTTACCGCGCGGCGCAGGATTTGTTCGCGCGCGAGCAAAATGCGGACGGGGCGGCGCACGTTCTGGAGAATATCGGGATTGCGCTGGCGCTCGATTATCGCGATTTGAACGGCGCGCGGCGCGAGTTCGACCAGGCGCTGACGCTCGCGCAGCGGATGTCTAACCAGCGGCAGACAGTGCTGGCGCTGCTGTTTCGCGGCGAGCTGCTATACCGCATGGGGCGGCTGACGGAATCGCAGAACGATTTCGAAAACGGGCTGGAGGGCGCGCGGAAACTTGGGGCGTCGGAAGAGCAATGGACCGCGGAGTATGGGTTGGGTCGGATCTGGCGGGATCGCGGCGATACCGGTCAGGCACTGGCTTTGTTTCAGGGGGCGGTGGCGCGGATTGAATCGGTGCGATCGGGGTTGGGCGCGTCTTCGCTGAAGGCCGAATTTCTGGCGAACAAGCGCGATGTTTACGACGCATGCATCGAGCTGCTGTTGCAATCGGGCGTGACGGGCGAACGGCTTTTCGCGCTGATGGAACAGGCCCGGTCGCGGAATTTGCAAGATGCGCTGCGGCGCAATATGGGCTCGATCACGCTGCAGGCAGCGCAGGCGAAGCTAGCAGAAGGGTCGCTGTTGGTTGAGTATTGGGTGGGGCGCGACGGGATGGCGGCGTTTTGGGCGAACCGCAAGGAAAGCGGAGTGGTTGCCAAGGCGCTTTCGGCGGGGGATCGCGAGCGGCTAACGCGATTGCCGGAAACATTGGCGCTGGGAAGTGCGGATTGGCGAGGCGAGATTCGGGAAGCGGGCGCGCTGCTGCTTTCCGGGATTCCGATTGGCCAGAACGTGCGGCAGGCGCTGATTGTGCCCGATGGGATTCTGCAGAATGTTCCGTTCGAGGCGCTGGGCGACGGCGCGGGCAAGCTGCTGGTGGCGCGCTGCGCGGTGAGTTATTTGCCCTCGGCGGCGCTATTGCTGGGCCCGCGTGCGCCGGCGGGCGCGGCCCCGCCGTGGCGCAAACAGCTGGTGGCATTCGGCGACCCTGTAGCGCCATCCACCGGACCGCTGCCGAACGAGGAGAGATGGGCCCGGTTGCCGGAGGCGGGCGCGGAATTGCGCTCGGTGGCGAGTGTTTTGCAGGGGCGGGCGGAAATTCACGCGGCCCCCGACGATCTGAAAAAGTATCTGACGGGGTGGACCTCAGCGCCGGCGCCACTGCTGCATTTCGCGACGCACGCACTGATCGACACCAGGGATTCGAACCGGTCCCGCATGCTGTTCACGCCGGAAAAGGGCGATGGGGCGTCGGAGTATTTGTTCTGGCGCGAGGCGCAAGGGCTGCGGCTGGGCGGCGCGGAACTGGTGACGCTTTCGGCGTGCGATACCGAGGGCGGCAAGATGGTTCCGGGCGAGGGCATCCAAAGCTTTAGCCGCGCGTTTCTGGCGGCCGGCGCCCAAGCCACGGTGACCACGCTTTGGCGGGTGGCGGACGGACCGACCGCGCAGTTCATGAAGCTTTTTTACGCGCATCTGGCGCGCGGCGAAAACAAGGCTGACGCTCTGCGCGGGGCGAAACTGAGTTTTCTACATTCGGGCGGCGCGATGGCGGCGCCCCAATTCTGGGCGGCGTTCGTGCTCAATGGAGACGGGCAATTGCCGGTGCGCGCTTTCTGGTCGTGGAGTTGGATTGTGGCGCCGTTGCTACTACTAGCGGCGCTCAGTTTCCTTTACCACTTCCGCCGCTACCGCCCGAGTTACCGCCGCCTCCTCCACCGCTTCCGCCGCTCGCGCCGCCATTATGACTCACTCCCGGATCCGAAGGAACGGATGGCTGCGCGCTAGCGGGACTCACGATGGCAAATGCGGCCGGCGTCACGGCCTCCGCCTGATCGTCGCCTAACAAGCCTTCGAGCTGTATGGGCGCGGTGGATAGCAGGTGCAGATTGCCACCGGCCGGCAAACTGAGACCTAACTCCGAGAGCTGGCGCGTGATGCGGTATCCCGGCGAGAGGACTAACTGAGCAGAAGAAGTAACTTGTCCGGTGGAAGAAACAGCCTGGAGGGAGATCGTAGCCGGCGCCGAACTGGGGTTCTGAAACGCGACGGCTGTGAAGTGCTTGGCATCATCCAGCTGCAGGGGCGCGGGCAGGAGCGCTTCGGTGGCAGTGGCAGTGGAGAAGACCGGCACAGTGCGCTGCAGCAGCGGGCGGATGCTTTGCCCAACCGGGATGCCCCGCATGTAGGAGTAGTAACTGTCGGCGGAGTTATCCGGATTTCGAACCTGAATCAGCGTGCCATCGAGGATTCCGGTTTCGCGAACAGTAGCTCGGATCAGCGTGGGGCTTATATATGTTACGGAGGAGGCATTGAGGCCTCTGATGGAGACGCTGGTCTTGGGCGAGAAGCCGATGCCGACGATATCGAACGTCGAACCGCCGGCGATGATCCCTCCGCCGGGAATGACGTTAGTGATGGAGACGCTGCCGCCGATGCTGATTGCGCCGGGCTGCAGCTCGATGGGAAATTGAGAGCCGAGCAGGTTCAGCCATTGCGACTGCGGGTCGATGGAGAGCAGGAAGAATTGTCCGGGCGCCGCGTCGGGGCGGATGGAGACGGCGAAAGTCATCAGCGGATAATCGTCAACGGATCCGAACGAGCCATCGGTTGAGATGAAACGGAGGGTAGGCTTTTGGCCGTCGATCACCGCCGCGCCCATCACTGTGCCGGCGGAATTGAAGAGGGCGATGCCGTCAATGGAATCGATGGGGCAACCGGAGAAATCCACGGCGCCCCAGCCGCTCGATATCGGTTGAGGCGACGTGAGCTGCACTTTCAATTGCGCCATTCCGCCGGGCGGCGCGGTCTCGCTGGAGAGGCGGATGGTTACTTGCGCTGACGCGGCGCAAGCGAAGACACCTGTAGTGAGGACTAGAGTTCTTAGGTTCATGGTTTATTCCCGAAAGCTCTGAAGTTTAATTTTTGGGCAACGGCGCCGCCGGTGTGGCTATGGCGACGTGAAAGTTCTGTAAATTCGATTCGGCGATCTTTTCCCCCGCTGGATTTCGCGCGACTACTTGCCAAAGGAAACTTCGCCCAGGCGTCATGAGGCGGCGGATATCGGCGGGCGCATCGGCGAAAACGGCGGCGGTTTGCGTGGACCAGACCGGCGTGCGATCTACTTCCATGACGACGAGGTCGTAGCGTGCGGCTCCGGGAACTTCCCGCCATGAGAATCGCGAAGGCGCATCGGGGATATCACCCGACGGAGCATCGGCGTTGAACTGTTGGGAACGATAGACCATCGGCTGAGGCGCGCCGGGGGTCTGGCGCTGGCGGAAGTAGACGCCTATGCCGGCCAGCAACAAGACGGTGGCCGCGGCGAGATATGCGGGCATGCGCGGCCACGCGAAGATGGCTTCCCACCATGAGGCTTTGCGCGGCACGCTCGCACGCTGCGGGCGCGCGAGACGGGACGCGACGAACTCGACCGCCGCCGCATCTTCGGGGCGCACCTCGGCCGCCATGAACTCGCGCAGCAGACGCAATTCCGACTGGCAATGCGGGCAGGAATCGAGGTGCACTCGCGCAGGGGCGAGCGCGGCGGAATCGCCCGACGGTTCGGCAAGCGCTTCGAGAATTTCAGGCGGAAGGCAATCTTTCGTACGTCCCAAGGCCGCCTTCATGGCTTGCGGGCCGTCAAATTGAGGGTCGGTCATACGGCTCCTTTACCGGCCTTCCAGCGCTGAACGGCGCGCGCCAGTTTGCGCTTCGCGCTCACGATATATGCTTTGGCGCCGCTTTGGTTCTCGAGGCGCAACATGCTCGCGACGGCATCGAGCGGCAACTCCTCGCTGTAGTGCAAGGTCATTACCTGAGTTTCGAGATCGGTGAGCGCGCTCGACGTCAGCAACTCGCGCAGGAGCCGATCCGAGCCTTCTCTTTCGAGCCGATGATGAGCATCGGGCGAGAGATCCCTCAATTCGCCGAGAGTCTCTTCGCCCGCCTCCTGCGGCCGCGAGGAACGCGATTTGATTTCGCTGAAGCAGTGGTTGCGCGCGATGCTGAAGAGCCACGTGGAAAACCTGCATTCGCCGCGATAGGAGTCGAGGCCGCGCAGCGCTTTGACGAACACTTCCTGCGCCAGATCGGCCGCTGCTTCGCGATCCTGCGTGAATCGCAAGCACCAGACAGCGACGCGCTTGTGATGGCGCGCGAAGAGTTCGTCGAGGAGAGCGGCGGAGCGAGGATCGTCCTTCTGAGCCCGGTATTGCGCCAGCAACTCCTCGTCGGATACCGGTCCCATCATCGAGATTATAAGGCCCGCGCCGCGTCGAATCCGCTTTCACAAATGTTGAGACGCGATAATGCGCAGCGCGGAACAGGTATTTTCCGCGAGAGTTTACACGAGTTCTGTTCCGCACCGAAAGGGCGATTGTCCCAGTACACATGAACCGCGATGGCGCAGAGCACGGCCAAACGCGGAAAAAGAGGACAAGAATGAAAAAACTGCTTCAACGAATCCCATCAGCAAAGAGCAAGAGGCTCTATGAAGGTTTAGCGGTGGCGCTTTTAACGATCGCCCCGGCCGCGCTGCACGCGCAAGCCAGCGCGATTGTCGGTTATCCGGCCAATTTCGACGCGTACAATAATACCGGCGCGCCCACCTACGGCTTCGAGATCGAGGCCGATGGCATCAATGCCAACGACGTGACGCGCGTGTTCCCCGCGGCGGCCCCTCCCGGCACGTGCCTGATCCGTTACTGCTATGGCACGGTGGTTCCGTTTACGGGCGGCGTGTACATCCGGTGGATGAGCCCCTATGACCCGGCTACTAATACATTCACGATCTCGACGCCTGTTACGAACGGAACGGTGGCGAGCGGCGAGAGCTGCTGGACCTCGGGCCTGGGCGGACGTTATCCCGCGGCGGGTTGCGAGCATTTCGGAATCAGTACGGCGCGTAACCCGAGTAAGATCATTTATCGCTGGTTAGTACCCGATCCTAATAACCCGGGACAACTTACTTACTACAACGGCAATCCGCTTCCCGGGGCGACGCCACCCCCGCCGATTCCGGTGCCGATTCCGCAGCCGGTAATCAACCTGGTTCCTGCGGCTGGTGGAGGCCAAGTGGTGGATTTCGCAATTCCCGCGCCGGCCCCTCCACAGCCGGCGCTATTTGGTCCCGCGCAGTGGGTGAAAGTCTACAAGCTGGAATTGCCCAATGAGGTGGATCTCAACGACTTGATGGGAGGCAATCCGGTGGTTCCCGAAGACCCGGCGCAGGCGGAGCTGCCGTGGACGCTGCTGCAATCCAATCCGCACAGCGCCAATAGCGGCGTGCTGCACAATCAAGCAGTGCTCGGCAACGGATCGCATGCGGTGGTGCGGCGGTATGAGCACTACGAATATACGGGCACGTTCGACCCGGTGACACATGAAGCGCTGTGCGCGGTGGCGGATTGCGCATCGCCTGGGCCCGGGGAACTGGGCCAAATCATCGGCGCGCAAAACGCGGCGGCCAACATTGAAACCGCATCGCTGACGGTGGTGAAAGTTGGCAGCGGCGTGGTCACCGGCGGCGGCCTCAACTGCGGCGGCGTTTGCACGGCGACGGTCAACGCCGGAACGAGTGAGACGATTACCGCTCAAGCGCCTTCGAACGGCGTGTTTAACGGCTGGACCGGGGCTTGCACGGGCACGACGGCCGGTTGCACGGTGACGGTGAACGGCGCCCTCACCACGACCGCGACATTCACGACGGTGTACACGCTGTCGGCGAGCCGCAGCGGCAACGGGACGGTGACGGGAACTCCAGACGGGGAATTCGGCACGAGCATCGACTGTGGGAGCAGTTGCTCGGCGAAATTCCAGCAGGGCGCGACGGTGACGCTGACGGCGACGCCTTCGGGCACGGCGAAGTTCACCGGCTGGAGCGGGGCTTGCTCGGGTACGGCGCCGACTTGCGTGGTGACGATCAACGCCGATACGAAGGCGCAGGCGAGCTTCAAGTAGGGGTGAGGACGAGAGGCCGCTTCCGAGTGGGCGGCCTCTTTGTTAGGCATTTGTAGTCCGCGCCCGCCGCTTCCCGGTGAGAATCGGCCGGCACTACCAATATTCCTTTGGACCTGTTTCTGGATTACGCGAACAACGTGAAGCTCTACCCGAAGTTCCAGGAGTATTTCCGGAAGTGGAAGCCGCCGTTACTGGCGATGTGGGGGCGTGAGAGGGGCTAGGTTGCCCTCGATTGCCTTCTATTTTCTTATTGGATGAGAAGTTCGATCAACTCACGGGCGCCGATCACCTCGGTCTTCTTCCATCGATCCGGGAAATGCCGCTTGTTGCCGGTGACCAAATAGTCCGCCTCGGCAGCTTGGGCACACTCGAGGAACATGTTGTCGTCGGGATCGCTACATTCCTCGACGGGAACGCCGGATTTTACCCAATATCCCAGCTTTCGGATCGATTGGAGCGTGCCTTCGATAACATCCGGCGGCCGCTTCAAACGTGGGCGGCGGATCACTTCGTCATATTCGGCGAAGACCGCATCGGAAACGCACCACTGTACGTCACCGCTAAGAGCCAGCATCAGCACAGCCGCGGGAAGACTATCCGGCTGGAGAAGCGCCGAGACGAGAATGTTGGTGTCGATAACGACCCGAATCATCGGCCGGATTCAGGCTTGGCTTTGCGCGCGCGCGTCCGGCGGCGGGATGCGGCAATTTCCGCGTCGATGTCCTTCGTTGTCAGCTTGTCGAGCCCTTGGCGCTTCGCGCTGTTCCACGACTTTTCGAGCCAGTCTGGCGGCGGAGCAAAGGTCTTCACGTAATCGGCCACGCTCAGAATCAGCACCGCAGGCTCTCCGTTTCGCTCGACGAGGAAGCGGTCGCTGTTCTCAACGGCGCGATTCATAATCTGGCCGAGTTGTGTGCGGGCTGTGAGGGCCGAGATTTTGCGCGTCATGTTGATTGATTAATTAATTAATCATATCATGACCAAAAGCTGTGACCATGCGCAGGCTGGCGGCTACTTGCCGATATCGCCAGTTCAAGACCATTATCGAAACCTGCGCTGTGGTTCTTTGGGTGGAAGCCGCTCTCAGCGGACCCACAAAAGCATTCGATGGCCGATGTGATCACGGAAGACCGTGCCCCACAAAAGCCTAGGAAATTGGCCGTAAATGATTGATTCTTCTGGTGCGGATGAGAGGACTTGAACCTCCACTCCCTTGCGAGAACTAGAACCTGAATCTAGCGCGTCTGCCAATTCCGCCACATCCGCACGATGGGTGTGAGATTTCATTTTTTCAGACTGCACGCTGGGAGTCAAATTTCGATTTACTCCCGATCCCCGATACGTTGCAGTAGACTGATACGAAAGGAGCAGGGAGTGGGATTCGGAGGGGCTAGGAATCGGCAGCGGTGCCTGGCCGTCTGTGCTGCCGGGTTGCTGGCCTACTCGGGCGGCGCGCAGACCCAGCGCGGCGTGGCGCTTCCGACGGTTCCATCGGCGACTGCGGGCAACGGGGCCTACTATGCGCTGGTAGTCGGGATCGACGAATATCCGCACTGGCCCGTGTTGCGAACGGCGGTGAACGATGCGCGAGCGCTCGATAGCGTCTTGCGGCAACGCTTTGGATTTCAGACCACGCTGCTGGTGAACGGCGCCGCAACGCGCGTGAACATCCTGAACGCCTTTAGCGACTACCGGCGCCGGCTGCGCGAAAACGACAACCTGCTGATTTATTATGCGGGCCACGGCTCGCGCGACGGCGGCAAGGCATATTGGCTGCCGGTGGATTCGGGGCCGGATTCGATCGCGAACTGGATCATCGCCGACGACATCACCAACGGCGTGAGCGTCATTTCCGCGCGCCACATCCTGGTTATTTCCGACAGTTGCTATTCGGGCGGCATCAGCCGCGCCGGCGCGGCAAATACCGCACCCACGGACCACAATAGCTACATCCAAACGATGCTGAAGAACAAGTCGCGGGTGCTCATCTCGAGCGGGCGCGATGAGCCGGTGGCCGATGGCGGCAGCGGCGGGCACTCGGTCTTCTCGAATGCGCTTCTGCGGGGATTGAACGATACGCCGGACCAGTTGTTCACGGCATCGACGCTCTTCACCGGTTACATTCAGGAATCGGTGATCGGGGGATCGGCGCAGGTGCCGCTCTATCAGATCATGCAGAACTCCGGCCACGAGTATGGCGACTTCGTTTTCGCCGCGCGCGGGGCGGCCGCAGGCGGGGGCGCCGCTACCGGTAAGAATCTTCCCAAACCGGGCGACGGCGCAGCGGCGCCACCCGGGCTCGCGCGAACAAACCAGACGCCACCCAGCCATTCGACGACTCGGCTGGGCGCGGACGGGCGTAGCGCACAGGCATTGCCGGCTGACGCGAGCGGCGCGGCGCCGTTGACGGATTACCGCGTGTCCCTGCTGGAGTTTCGCGACTTTCCGCAAACCATGAGCGATGCCTACTTGACGGAGATCGCCAAGTGGCAGATCATCGGCGAGCAATCCAACTGGAAATTGTTCGATGCCGCGCTGGCAGGGACTCCACCTCCGGGAGTGGAACTCAACCCGCAGCGTTCGCAATTCGTTTTCGAGTGGGAGAAATACGCGGAGACCAATCCCGCGTTCGCGGCCTCGGCTCTGCTGCCGGTGTTTTTGCGGCCGGACCCGGATTGGGGGTTCCTGAAAAAGGAGAAGGGATGGGACGAGCGATACGACGCTTACGTCTATGTTTTCCTTTTTGCGCGCGAGAAAATTCAGGGCCGGCAGCCCGAATTTGTTGCGCGCGAAGTAGCCCCCACGCTGAAAAAGCATTTGCAAATGGCGGTGGCTCACGCGCCGACAAAATTGTATTTTGACATCGCGTTGCATTCGAATTACGACGTGGGCCAGGCGGCGATCCGCTTCCTGCAGGCCAACAGCAATCAGGTGGCGGATAGCGCCGAGTTGCTAACGCCGACGCAGCAAGTCACGTTCGCGGCTGGTTCGATGCAGAATCTTCCGGCGCCAACCGACCGCGACTATCACACGATCCTGCCCGCGGCGGCGCGCTCGACCGCCAACTACAACCGGCCACTGGTGATGGCGGACGTTCCGGTTGCGAGGCCGGGGGTGATCATCTACGGGGCCGATCCGCAAGAGGTTTGGCGAAAGAGCATCACGGGCAACACGCAGGACATGAAGATGCTGCCGCTGGGCGTGCTGGCGCTCGACCGGCAACTCAAGTTGAGCTCAATTCCGTTTGACACGAAGCGCGCCGAGCCGTTGGTGCAGGCGCTGCGAAATTTGCATGCGCGCGTGTTTATTTCGGCGGACCGGATGGACGCGACGCAGGTCGCTTACGAACGGCAGTTGAAGCCGCCGCAGGCGCTAATGTTTGCGCACGTGCTGAAAGTGGAGATCCTCGGCCCCAAGGATGAGCCGATCGCTACGATTGCAGCGTCCTCGCTGCCGCCGGCTGCGGCGCATTAAAGTTGCGGCTCGATTGCCCGCGCTGGATGTTGCCCAAATTTGACCGGAGACGAAGGCTGCGATAGGATAGATGTGCGGGGTGGAGCAGTCTGGTAGCTCGTTGGGCTCATAACCCAAAGGTCGAAGGTTCAAATCCTTCCCCCGCAACCAAACCTCAAGTCTCCTCCCTACAAGCAGTTAAACCTCCCAGGCATCCGCCTTTGGCGGAAAAACGAGCGAGCTAGGGCCCGCTCACGGTTTACATGGCCTGGACGACCTTTCGATGAGCCGTTCACTTTCCCGAGCGCGGCTTGCCCCAGAAGATGAACGTTCCCCGCGTAGTGGAAGTCACGATGTCCATCGCGCCATCCTTGTTCAAGTCCACTGCCAATACGGTAGACCCTACGCCCGAACGATTGTGAATCAACTCCGGAACGAATTCCGCTCCGCCGGGAGCTTTGGGGTTGCGCACGGTGCGGAACCAGTACAGAACAGCGGGCGCCGAGCGGGTCGGGGTCGGTGTAGCTCTCGAGATGAGAGAAGAGCCGTTTGCCGACGATGAAATCGGGGATGCCATCCCCATCGATATCGGCGAACGTCGCCGCATGAGCTTCGGTAAAAGCCGCGTTGCCGGGATTCTTCGCGGAGAGATCGTCGGTGATAATGTGCTCGACGAATGAGATCGCGCCCTTCTGATCGCGCTTTTGTTCGTACCACGCGAGACCCCAGCCGTGAGCTTCGAGACTGGTGACAACGTCGTTCAAGCCGTCTCCATTGACGTCGTAAACTCCCATCTCCGCTCCGCCGACGCCTCCGCCGGCGCGCGGCCAGCGACCGAACTTCAACGGAGTGATACGGCCACGGTCCCTCAGGCGTTCCCTTGGGTGGCTGCTCCCACCAACCGGCGGGCGATACGATATCCACGCGGCCGTCTCCATTGATATCGCCGGCGCCGATGCCGTGCTGCGCATTGGGAATTCCGTAGCCTTGATCCGAGACTTGATGAACGATCCACGGCTTGGTCGCATCCGCGGGATCGGGAGACGCCCAGCACACCGCTCCGCCGCCGACGAACACCGCGTCGGGCTTTCCATCCCCGTCAATGTCTTTAAAGATTGCGATCTCCGAAGTGATGGTCGGCAGCACATCGTATTTGTCCCAGCGGCGCAGCTCGCCTTTCGGATTGACATAAAGCGACATCGGTCTGCCATTCGCCACCAGAACGTCCGGCCAGCCATCGCCGGTGTAGTCGTAGGCGAACTCGACCATCGCGGGCGTGTATTCGGTTCCGACATTGGAGGTCTTGCTGGGATAGATCTCTCGCGAGACGCGGTAGTCGGGCCCTAAATAGTAGAAAGGACCGGAGACGATGTCGAGCGTGCCGTCGCGATTGATATCGGCTGCGGCCGCGGACCAGCCATAGTAAAAGTCGTTGATGCGCTGCATGCGGAACCGGCTCGACACCCGTTCGTCCGGCAGATAGCGCCGGCCCAGATCCTTGAGTTCAACCTGTTTGAAATGAACCTCGCCGGCGCCGCCAACGTAGAGCGCCACCGGTCCGTACTTGGCGATCTCTTCATCGGCCTGTCCATTGGTCATTCCACCTTCGGGCCCATCGTTGACCCAGGCACGCAGAAAGTTGCCGTCGAGGATGATCTCGAGTGGGTTCCATTCATTGGGCCGATAGGAGTAATCGGTACGCGTATACGGAGTGTTCGGAGGCATGACGGGCCCACGCCCTGCCCCACCGCGTCCTCCGGCTGCTCGTCCGCCACCAGCGGCGCGCCGCGCCTCGGCCCTCCGGCGGAGGCGGTATGAAACGGACCGTACCGCCCGCGCGCCGCAATGGCTCGCGGCTGACTTCGCGCCCCTGCTCATCGAGTTTCAACGCGAATGCGGCCGCGGGATTTGTTCCATCCGGCAAAGCCACATAGATGCCTTGAATTCCGTCCTTTGTAGATTGCGCGCGCAGCATCACTCCGGTGCGGCAGCCGCCGGTGCAACGGAGCGTGGTGGCGAACTGGACGTCCTGAAGCGGCTTATCCAAAATCAGCCAGCCGCCCTCAGGCGCTTTCGGCGTACCCACGATTTCGCCGTTCTCCGCGCGCCAATCGGCGCTCCCGAGCTTGTGCGACGATGCGAGAGACGAACCCTTGAAGGTCCAGTCCGGCACGAAATTCTTGTTCGCGCCGGCGCGAGGCAGCATTAGAAACGCGCCTGCCGCGGCTAAGATTCCACAAACGATCTTCTTCCTCATACCGTTTCCTTTCCCATAACGTGCCAGAGATCTATCGTGCGGGCAGCGCAAATGCGACATAAACTTTCTCTCCCGCAGGCGGATTCACTCCGCCTGGAGCCATCCGGGCGCCGGCGGGAAAGCTCGGTCCACCGACGAGTGAAAAGAGAATGTACTCTCGCCCGTTCACCTCATATACCGCCGGAACGCCGACGGCGCTGTTGGGAACATCGCGCGCGTACACCACCTTGCCCGTCTCCTCGTCGAGCGCGTATAGCTTGCCCTGGTTATCGACAAAGATCACGAGGCCGCCGGCGGTCACCACGAACCCGCTTTTCGGCGACACGTTTCCGCGCAGCTTGTCGCTCGGACCCGCCTGTGGCATATCGCCATACGGCGTCTGCCACATGATCTTGCCGGTGTTCAGGTCGTACGCCGTAATCGTGCTCCATGGCGGCGTAATGATGTAGCCTTCCGTCCCATAGCCCGTCTTGTAGCGCGGGGGCGGCGGCGTAATGTCCGGCGGATAGTCGGGCTCTAGCTGTTGCGTCAGCGCGATGCCTGAAACTCCCGTCCCTGGCGGCGCCTGCTCGGACTTATCCAGGAATTCGATCACGTCGGTAATCGCCTCCGCGTTCATGGTT
The DNA here is from genome assembly GCA_963743705.1 of Bryobacterales bacterium. Classification (GTDB taxonomy): domain Bacteria; phylum Acidobacteriota; class Terriglobia; order Bryobacterales; family Bryobacteraceae; genus PALSA-243. The sequence continues at coordinate 538,936 of CAVUQS010000014.1, forward strand.
GGAAACGCCGGCATGCCGCCCTTGCCGTTCTTCACGATCTTGCGGATCGCGTCCGCGCCCAACCGCTTCACGGCATCATTGACCGCGGGCCCGCGATCGCCCTTCAGATCGGGACCATGACACTTCTCGCAAGAGCCCTCATAAATCGTGCGGCCAAAGCGCAGCGCCATCGGCGGACCACCGGCCGCGCCGCGTCCGCCGCGTCCGCGCCCGCCCGGCTCAGTGTGGCTCGGAATCGTGCCGCCGGAATTCTCCGCGGTCGATTCCCCCGCCTTGACCATCTTCATAATCGAGGGGTGGTCCTTCGATTCCACAAACACCATACCCTTGGCGGCATCCGCGCCGCTGTCCCAAAAGTACGGACCTCCGTTCACGCCTGGGATCGACATCGTATCGGTCAGACCGGTCGGGGTAAAAATGCCCTTATTCTGAATCTTGGAGAAACGCTCCTTCCAGTGCGTCTGCTCCTCGGAAGTCATGAAGCCGAAGTACAGATCCTTCGCGGTCATGCTCTGCCGCGCAAACGGAGGCGGCAGGGTTGGGAAAGGCTGGGTCGGCGAAGTCCACTCGCCGGGCACTTCCGATTTCGGAACAGGCCGCTCTTCGATTGGCCACAGTGGCTTCCCCGTCACGCGGTCGAACACGTAAAGGAAGCCGTTTTTCGAAGCCAGTGCAACGACATCCACGCTCTTGCCATCGTGCTTGACGGTCGCCAGTTGGGGCGCCGCGGTGGGATCGTAATCCCAGATATCGTGGTGTACCGTCTGGAAATGCCAAAGATGCTTGCCGGTGCGCGCATCGAGAGCCAGCAAACAGTCGGCGAATAAGTCGTCACCCGGGCGATCGCCGCCATAGAGTTCATACTTCGGGGATGACACCGGAAAATACGCGATTCCGCGCTTCTCATCTACCGTGATCTCGCCCCACACATCCACGCCGCCCATGTACTTATAGGCGTCTTTCGGCCACGTGTCATACCCAGGTTCGCCTTCATGCGGAATTGTGTGAAAGACCCAGGCCAGCTTGCCTGTCTGCACGTCGAAGGCTCGCAGGTCTCCCGGCGGCGCCAAATATCCTTCGCCCGGAAAGCTTCCGAGTATGATCAGATTCTCAAAGATCCGGCCCGCGGTTCGCGAAGCCAGCGGAATCGGGGCGCGATCGATGCCGATCTTCAGATCCAGCTTGCCGTGTTCGGCGAACGAATCAATCGTCTTTCCCGTCAGCGCATCGATCGCCCAGAGATAGCCGCCCGAGGTGACCAATATGCGGCGGTCTTTGCGGTCCTTACTTTCCCAGTAATTTCCGCCGCGCTGGCCTCCGATTCCGCCCCGGCCGCCGGCGCCGAACGAGTGAGTCCACACCTCCTTGCCCGTCGTCGCATCCAAAGCCACCAAGGCGCCGCCTTGGGCCGAGATGTACGCGATGTTATCGATCACAAGCGGACAAAAGACGGAATTGCCGTCCCCCGCCGAATATGTCCACGCCGCTTCGATCCGGCTCACATTCGCAACGTTGATTTGCTTGAGCGGCGAATAGTGCGAGCCTTCCGGGCCGCCGAGATAATCCTTCCAGTTCACGCCTTCTTTCTGCGCGAACGCCGTAGCTGCTGAGAAGACGAACAGCGCCAAAGCTGTTAGAGTGCCATGTCTCATAAGAGTTCCGGTTACACGTTCCGCAAGGCGACGCCCTGCTTTTCGAGGTATGACTTCGCGATGGCCGCCGTCTCCAGTGCAGTCATCGGCATACGCGGCGCGCCATCGAGTTCCACCATAATCATTCCGGCCAGAGTCCTGCCGTCCATCATGTCCAGAATGGCTGGAATGTCCACTTTGCCCTGTCCCAGCGGGCAGTAGCCGACGAAATACTCGCCGCCGTTGTAATCCTTAAGATGCATGTGATTCACGATCGGCAGGAAGTCCTTCACTACCTGAACCGGATCGGAGCCGCCCTTCTGAAGCTGCCCGATATCGGGGCCGAACTTGACGACTCGCGTATCGACCGATTCCATCACCGCGTAAGTCTCCTCGCGCGACTCGATGCACGTTCCCGTGTGTTGATGCAGGCATCCCGTCAGACCGATATCCGCCAGAGCCTTGCCGTATTCGTTCAACGTCGTAACGATGTCGCTCTTATGTTCCTTGAAATTATAGGAGTCGCGCCGGACGCCATTGGGCCCGATCGTCACTACTTTGCCGCCGTACTTCTTCAGCAGTTTCGCCCACTCGAGCGATTGCACAATGCTGTCGCGGCGCTGCGCCGGGTCGAGCAGATCCGGGCCGCCATACGCCGATATCAGCGGGAGCTTGTATTTCTCAATCAACGGCGCCATCCCGCCGTTCTCTTCCATGGCTTGGATTTGCCAACTGAACAACTCGAGGCCGTAAAATCCGAGACCGCTGATGTCTTGGAAGATCTGCCCGATATAGGCCGGATCCACGCGCCTGGGACCGCCGGTTCCGCGCCCGGGCGGCGGAGCTCCGTTGCTAACCGCCGGACGTGGCGCCGGAGGCGCCACCCATGTGATACCGGTGTGGCCGATCTTCACGTTTCTCTTGCGCTGGGCAACGCTCGCCAACGGTGAAGCCAACGCCGCGGTCAGTCCGGCGGCTTTCAGAAAGTCACGACGTTCGATCTTTGTACGCATATTCGTCTTCCTCAATGTCCGGGCCCGCTCAGCCGCTCTCTCAGGAATCGTGCCTGAGGACTATCCTTTCCGAGAGTGTGCTCATAAATCGCGAGCGCCTGCTTCAACAGCGCCGCCCCGGCGGCCGATTGTCCAGCTTCGTTCATCAACATTCCCAGATTCGCGATGTCTGCCGCCGTCTCCGGCCGGTCCGGACCATACAGTGCGGCGTCGATGCCGATGGCGCGCCGATAGAGCAACCCGGCATCCCGCAGCCGCTTTTGATTCCAGAGGACGTCGGCCAGGTTGGTGCAGGTCATCGCCAACTGAGTGCTCTCCGGGCCGAACTTCTCTTCCGAAAGGGAAAGCGCGGCTCGTTCCAGTTTTTCGGCCTCATCCAATTGCTTGCGTCCCTCGAGCAGGTTCCCAAGGGCGTTCAGGACCGTTACGGTGACTTGCGGATCAGCTCCCGGCGCAGCCTGCTGAATGGAAAGCGCGCGGCGCAAGAGCGGCTCGGCTTCCCCATCGCGGTTGCGCGCGCGCAAGGCGAGCGCATACTCCTGCAACAGAAGAGCAACCCGGGGCGAGTCGGCTCCAGAGGCTTTCTCCTCCGATATGACGGCGTTTCGGGAATAAATGTCGGCGTGCTCAGGATCCATCCCGGCGAGCTTCGCGAAAGACCGTGCAGCGACGCGCGGGTTGTGTCCTTGGGCGGCCTGCCTGAAATACTCAAACGCTTCTTTGGGCTTGCCTTGAGCCTCGAACGCGAGCGCCAAGCTCTCCCGATCGGCGTCGAGCGCCGGATCTGAATTATGCCCGTCGAGGGCAACCGCGCGCTGCAACGGCGCTGCGGCCTCCGCGCTCTTTTGGATCTGGAGAAGAAACCGCCCGAAATCTGCGGCCGCGTGCGCCGTCTTCGCGCTATCAGGACCCGATTCGCGCTGTCTTTCGGCCAGCGCCTGGGCATATACGGGCGCGATCGTCGAGGGGTCGGCCGGCACAATCATTCCTTTGGCGGATTCGTCTTTGACCAATACCGGACGCAAGTCTGTCACAGCCCGCTTCGAAGGAACCAGATTGCTCTTGTGCGGGTCATAGATGCCGATCCAGTGATTTGTGAACTTCAGGTTTGCGCTGGTTGCGACTTGCGGCATATGGCACCCGACGCAACTGCGCGCTGCGACCGGGGTCGTGTGCACGGCCTTCGCGTGACACGACATGCAGTGCGCGTCATATGCCGACGCGGCTGTTTTCAGAGGCTGATGAGGATCATGGCACGTCAGACAGGAGAGGGCGCCGTTGCTGTTGCGGAAACAAGCGGCGCGGTGAAGGTACGACGGTTGATGGCGCACATTCCAGGCGTTGCTCCAATCCGTCTCGTCGTCCAACTCGCTCGCCTGGCGATGGCAAGCGCCGCATAGCGTATTAATCTGGACCGCGCTCAGGCGTTTGGGATTCTGAATCGCGCCCTTGCCGCCCGATTGGGCGTGCGCGAGCCCGGGACCATGGCAGGACTCGCAGTGGACGCCAGGCTCACTCGGCTGGATCTGGAATTTCGCCCCGAGGGTGATGGGTCCTGTCGAATGACAACGGAAGCAGCGAAGAGCTGTCGCTACCGGATCGAAAGTGCGATAGACCAAGTCCGCGGAAGAGGCATGGCCGGGGGTCGGGGCGAGAGATTTCGTCGCGGCGTAATAACTCAGGCCATGTTCAGCGATGGTCTCCTCCCCGGTCTGGCTGGTCCATGTAATAGCCTTAGTGCCCGCGCCGAAGGCCCACTGAGAGTGGCTTCCAGGACCCGGATCCGTCGCCTGGGCCGGCCTCAGAGCATGTGCGTGCGCGGTCTTCGATTGCGATTCAAACTGAGCGGCGTGGCACTTCCCGCAGACTGCGCTGCCGGCATATCCCGAAGCCGTATCCGCGCCGGCAGCGGGCATGGGCCACCCGGCGATTACCAGCGCGGTAAGACATCGAAGAAGAAGCCTGGGCGTGGCTTTTGCAGTCCGGGGAAGAAACTCCATCCAGCTAAATACGATATACCCCTTCATCCACGGCTCACTTTCGACCCGCGCGCAACCGGTTCACCAGTTGCTGTAGCTTCGGATCGGGCCTGATCCGAAGCGCCGCTTCATACTGAGCGATGGCGCCCGGCGACTGGCCGGGCAGTTGCGACAGGGCGTTTCCCAGGTTGAAATGCGCCTCGGCTAGATCGGGATTGATGCGCAGCGCCGCTTCAAAGTGGGCGATCGCTTCCGGCAACCGCCCCCCGGAATTCACCAGCGCCAGTCCCAGGTTATTGTGTGCTGTCGCGTTGCCGGGTTCAAGGCGCAGCGCCACATCATATTCGGCAATGGCGTCCGGCAGGCGGCCGGGCATTCGCGACAGGGCGTTTCCCAGGTTGAAGTGCGCCATCGCGTAGTCGGGATTGATCCGCAATACCACTTCATACTGGGCAACGGCGTCCGGCAGGCGCCCCGGCAGTTGCGACAGGGCGTTTCCCAGGTTGAGGTGCGCTGGCGCGGCGCCGGGCTCCAGGCGCAACACCGCCTCATACTGGGCGATGGCGTCCGGCAGGCGGCCCGGCAGTTGCGACAGGGCGTTTCCCAGGTTGAGGTGCGCCGCAGCAAGATCGGGATCGGCCCGCAACGCCGCTTCATACTCGGCCACCGCCTCCAGCCACCGCCCGCCGGAATTGGCGAGTGCCAGTCCCAGATTGTTGTGCGCTGCCGCGTCGCCGGGCTCCAGGCGCAACACGGCTTCATACTGGGCGATGGCGTCCGGCAGGCGGCCGGGCAGTTGCGTCAGGGCGTTTCCCAGGTTGTAATGCGCCTCGGCGTAATCGGGGTCGATACGCAGGGCCGCCTGAAACTCGGCGATGGCGTCCGGCAGGCGGCCGGGCAGTTGCGCCAGGGCGCTCCCCAGATTGCTGTGCGCTGCGGCGTAATTGGGGTCAATCCGCAGCGCTGTTTGTAACTCGGCTATGGCGTCCAGCAGGCGGCCGGGCAGTTGCGTCAGGGCCTGCCCCAGGTTGTTGTGGACCCTCGCGCTTCCCGGACAAACTTCCTCGGCGCTGGTCCAGAGGCTGCGGTCATCGAGCCAGTCGGAATTCCGGGCATAGGTCCGCGTGGCACATGCCAGGCATAGGAGCCCCATCGCAACCCATATCGCCCGCATGTCCAAGAACTGCGGGCGTGGGATTTTCCGGCCGAGCATGCAGATGGCCGCGACCACGCACCCGGCCAAGCCGATTGAAGGCAAATAAACGAACCGCTCGGCCATGATGCTCCCGATGAGAATCGCCAGATTGGACGTCGGGGCGAGCGCCACGAAAAAGAAAGCCAGGAAGAAGAATAGCGGCTTGTTCGCGCGGTACGAGCGCACAGCCAGCAGAGCGGCGCCCAGGCAAAATGCCAGCGCGATTAGCGCCTTCGCGTCCTCCCACTGCGTTGGATGCCAGCCAAATAGTGGGACTGCATTATAGGAATAATCCGCCGACAGGCGGGCCGGCCAGATGAACAGCCACAGATACTTGCCGATTACTTTGATAGCCGTGAGCCGCGCCGTCCAGAAACCGGCGCTCGTCAGGGGATTGTCGCCGAAGGGAGCCAGAATATGCACATGCAGCGTACCGCGCAAATATAAATACGCGGCAAATGGCAGCGCCAGCGCGGCGTAGGCCGGCGCACGCGCCCGCCAAGGCGCTCGCTTTAGCCATGTCAGGTCGTAGAGGAGCATGATTGCGGGCAGGATGGCGGCATTCTCCTTGGAGAAAATCCCGGCCGTTTGAGCGGCCACCGTGCCCGCTACCCAGAATGCCTTGCGCCACCCGGCGGCGGTGGCGCTTTTTACGTAACACAGCAAACCTGCCAGCACACCGAAGGCGGCTAACAGGTCGGCGCGGCCCACGATATTGGTGACCGATTCGGTGAGGAGGGGATGCAGTCCCCAGACGGCTGCCAGGGCAAAAGCCGGCGCGGCCGTCCCCAACACCAATATGCCCAGCAGGTAGACGAGCGAAACATTCACTTCGTGCAGCGTGAGATTCACCCAATGATAGCCAGCCGGGGCCGTCCCATTTCCAAAGATGGCGTAATTCAGCAGGTAGGAGAAAGTAGTGAGCGGGCGATACAGTCCCAAGGTGGAGCTGCCGTGCCAATACGGTCCGGTAAGAATGAGCCAAAGGTTTTGCGGGGTCACCGCGTGGACGCGGGCATCCTCCGAAATCACGGCGGCGCTGTCGAACACCAGGCCCGTCTGGAAGGAATTGGAATACGCCGTCAAGACCAAGGCCCAAAGCGCCAACATGCGCCATGCGTGCCGCCGCCAGGCGGGATGCGCCGCCTGGATAGAGGAGGCTTCCCGCGCGACCGGTAGCGCGGCTCTGTGCGATCGCCGCGGCTTGCGAGTCTCTTTCATTGACAAATGAGGCGGCACATCAAGATTCGCAAACGCCCCTTACATTCGATACGCGGCGCGGAGGATCTCCCCGCGCCGCCCATGCCTCGCAGCCTGTAGCCTTTCCGAGTGATTTCCAGCTCAGGATACTAGAACGTCACCCGCGCCGATAGTTGCAACAGTCTCGGCTGATTTTGCTGCGCTGTAATCCATCCCGTGGTTGGGTTCGCCGCTGTGGTTATGCTGGTGTTCGGTTGGCTGAACTGAACCCGGTTGAACAGGTTGTAGATCTCCACCCGAATCTGTAGATTGACACGCTCTGTAATCACCGTTTTCTTCCCCAGGGAGGCGTCGAAATTGTTGATGCCCGGCCCACGGAGCACGGGATCAGTCGAGCTTTCACCCCCAAGCGTATAAGCAGCCGGAACAGTGAAACACGCGGTGTTGAAATAGCCGAACAGCCGCGACTGGATCGGGCCGCTGAGCTGGGGATTACAGCCAGGCACCACATTGGGGCGTCGGCCGTAGCCAGTGGCATTGGCGGTCCCGGTTGCGGTCAAGGCCAGCGGGAAGCCGTCCCCGAAGGTGGAAATTCCGCTCACGGTCCAGCCGCCAACCAGTTTCTTTTCGATGCCAGGGCCGGCATTTAGGAATTTCTGACCCGGGCCGAACGGGAGATCGAGCGCATAGCTTATGGTGAGCCGCGAGCGGGCGTCGAAGCCCGACAGCGATTTTTCCGCGGCTATATTGTACGGGTTCTGAACGCCGGGGGTGGGACCCAAGCCCCCATTCAGCCACGTGGTCAGTGTCGAGACATCGGCCATGAGCTTGGAAAAAGTGTAGCTCGCCAACAAGGTGCCGCCCTGCTTGAAACGCTTCTCGAACTTCATCTGCAGGGCATGATAGGTCGAGGTTCCGATATTCACGTTGGCTTCCGAAAAGCCGGTGTATTCGGGGAAAGGCAGGAGGAGTTGCTGCAGTTGCACGGTTGGTTGCGAGAGCGCTCCGGTCGTCACGACCTTGGCGAAGGGATTGGGTACCAGGCTAGTCAGAGCGTTTCCCAGCGCCAAATCTGACTGCGGAACAGCGTCCACATTCAAATTTGAGCCCGGACCCGGCAGATGTTTGCCAGCCGAAAACACGTAGGCGGCCTCGAGGGCCGCGCCGCCCGGTAACTGGCGCTGCACGGCGATATTCGCCTGCTCCTGGTAGGGGTAGCGAAGAGTCCCGAGCGTCATTCCGCCGAGCGAGCCGCCAAGCAACTCTGCCTCCCCCGCCGCGTGGGAATAGTTGGCAGGTGTTTGCAATATGCCGGTCGGAAACGGATTGCTGATGGGGTTGGCGAGTGTGACGCCGCCGTCCACCGACGCCACCCCATTAGTGACGAATTGATTGATCGACTGCCCAAATGGCGCGTTACTGAAATAAGTAGTGGGCGGGAGATAATAAATTCCCCCGGCGGCTCGGATCACGGTCTTGTCGTTCAGGCGGTAGGCCAGGCCCAACCGAGGAGAGAAAAGTTTGAAGTGTTCCGTCTGGTTGCCTGACTCCGGATGTGAAGGAGTGTTAACGAAATCCACGTTGCCCATGATCGGCTGGCCATTCAGCGTAATTCCGTCCGCTGCCAAAGCCGAATTGATTTCGTTCGGGTTGATGGAAGCATTGCGGTTATACCGCTCCGTGTAGACGCCAGGGATCTCATAGCGCAGGCCCAGCGTCGCGGTCAGTCTGGGCGTGGCCTGCCAAGTGTCCTGAACATAATACCCCTGGTAGTGTATAGATTGCCAGGGGAAGGAGAAGGCCGACACGCTGTAGGCGGACCCGAACCCCAGCAGCATCGAAGCCATACCGTTGCCGCTGGCGCCGCAAGCGAGAGCGTTCGAGCACGTACCGGTGATGGCGGTTGAGAGCGAGCCGCCATCGAAGTTCTGGTAGTAACCGTTCTGCTGGTCGCGCCAGTCGCTGCCGACTTTGATAGTGTGCTTGCCCTTCACCCAACTCAGGCTGGGCGCGAGTAAATAGGAGTCTTCGGTGGACAGAATGTGCAGACCGCTCGGCACGGTATAGCCGGCTATGCCGATGCTCGGAACCGCGGTGCCCGGACCGCCATGGGCAATTGGAAGCAGCGTATCCATATACGCCGGAAGGTCGAACGTCTTGCTTTCATCGATATTCGCGTACGACTCTAAGCGCTGATACGGAAAGCGCACGTAAGACGCGCGGACGTCGAAAATGAGGGTGGGAGAGATCAGATAGGTCACCCCAAGGACGCCCTGGGTGGTGGTGAACTCCTCCGGAGAGTAAGGATCGTTCGCGTAATTTCCGTTGCCCATGGGCGCGCAGGGGTTGGCCTGCGAATGCCAGCGCGAAAAGCGCCCGAACATCCGAAGCTTGTCGCTCATGTTATAGTCGCCGCGAGCGGTTTCTTGGTTGTTGTTCCCGCCGACCTGGCAGACCGTACTAAAGTTGTTGGCTGCCGTATACTGCACCCCCGGCACGTTGGGTCTCCCAGTGATCGGAAAGTTCAATATGGCCAAGCCAGTCGCGTTGAACCGGTTGACCGGAATGACGTTGCCGGGGAATGGATTACGCGCCGGCCCGGCGCTGTACGACTGTGCCGCAACCCCACCCGGGCAGGGGGAGTTATTGCTCGTGCCGCATTGCGTCAGCGGATCGTAGATCGGGATAATCGCGTTCGAAGCGTTTCTGAAACCCGAAAAGTCTCCGTTATACATGCCCGGAAGCGGAACGGTCCCAAGGTAATTCGCTCCCTGGCGGCCGTAATAGTTTTCCCAGCCGAAGAAGCCGAAGAGCTTGTTCTTCTTTACGGGCCCACCAACATCGGCTCCGTACTGGTTCTGGTGGACCGGCGCTTTCCCGATACCGGTTGCGTTATTAAAGAAGAGGTTGGCGTCCAGGTCGGTGTTGCGGAAATACTCATACGCGGCGCCGTGGAATGTGTTGGTACCCGACTTCGAAGAGATGTTGATGACGCCGCCCGAGTACCGGCCGTATTCGGCGCTGTTGCTGTTGCTCTCCACACGGAACTCGGAAACCACGTCCGGGCTCGGCACCATGTTCACAAGGTTGCCGAGGACGGAGTTGTTCGGAACGCCGTCGTAAAACGTCGCCCCCTGGTTCGCCATGCCGCCGCCGATCTGGTAATTGCCAGCCGCGAAGATGTTCTTCCCGGTGATGGCATTTCCATCGGTCGTGCCGCTCGAGATTACGCCCGGCACTAGTGTGGTGAGGGCCATAAGGTTGCGGCCATTCACCGGAGTTTCTTCGATGGCGCGGGTGGGGACGACCTGGCTCACGTTGGCGTTTTCGGTCCGCAGCAACTGCGTGGTGGCCCGCACCTCAACATTTTGGGTCACGTCGCCCACTTCAATCACCATGTCCGCACGGACTGCCCCGGATATGGTCACTTCGACATTCTCGCGGATGGCTTTCTTGAAGCCGCCCTGTTCCACCTCCACCCGGTAAATTCCGGGAACCAGGTTGAGGAACTCATAGTCCCCGCCCGCGCGGGACGCCCCCGCCCGCCGTTCGCCAGTACCGGTGTTGGTGACACTTACTTTCGCGCCCGCTATGCTGCCTCCGGAAGTATCCACGATCGTCCCAACGATCGAACCGAGGATGACCTGCCCGTGCAACCGGACGTTTAATACAGCGATACTCGCAAGGAGTAGCGCGAGACTGAAAACCGAAGCCAATTTAACTGGCGGAAACGCTCTGCCGATCATTTTATAGATCTCCTAAAGTGCTGGTGGACGTCTCGCTGCCCGGCGGACGCCGTTCTGCAGCATGGCGTAAAAAAAAATTCTGGGTCACATTGGGGACATCGTTGATGAGTTGGGCGTCTGCTGGGTTGGTCGCGGGGTTTCCGCCGGTCTGGATCTGCGAGGCCTGCGCCGCGGGAACTAAGTTCAGGAACTGATAGTTACCGCCTGTACCGAACTTACTCCGGTAGCGCTCCCCAGTTCCGACATTGGGCAGGGTGACCGTTGCGCCAACCAACCCAGCGTTCGATTGATCGGTGACGGTTTGGACGATGGATGGGTAAGATGCCTGGCTGGAAACAGGCGCAGCTGCAACAAAAACGATTACCACGAGTAACGCGAGACGAAGCGTCAATGATTTCTCCGACATTTGCCAACCCGAAGCCGGTGCGCCGAACGGGGCGTTAATCGCGCGCAACAGAGGTTGCGCAATGCGCAATCCCACTCAACAATATGGCAATTCTATCACCCGCACGATAAAAGTCAATCGTAAAAGTGACCAATTTCGATGCGTCGACTTACTAGCGTAAATTTATGCTTCGACGCGACTTCTGCTGGCAAAAGCAGTTCAAATATTTCGAATAGGCTCTTGACAAATGATTACTGGGAGCGCGCTCCTACTTTCCGCGCGGGAGCGCGTAGACGACGTATCCACGGCTCACCTTGGAAGGCGCTGCAACCTCGCCTGGCGCCAGATGGCCGCCGCCCGGATTCAGATTCGATGACGCGGGCAGCGCGAGGTACTCGCGGCCGTTGACTTCATACATTGCCGGAATCCCTTCGGAGCCCGCCGGAAGCATGACCGTCCACAACACCTTGCCCGTCTCCTCGTTGTAGGCGCGAAGCTTCCCGTCGGAAGCGCCCACAAAGATCAGCCCCGTCGAAGTGACAACGATTCCGTGGCGCTCAGCCCCGAACGCGCCGGCATCTTTCGCGCCCTGCGCCGCGGCTTTCGCATCTTCACCCAACGGCACTTTCCACTTGATCGTGCCCTTGTTCAGATCATACGCAACCAGAGACGACCACGGAGGATTGATGACGTATGGCTTGTCGGGGAAAAGGCCCCAATCGGTGTAGTACCGAACGGAGGGCGCGTCGATTCCGTCGGGATACGGCGGTCCTCCCATCGGCGTGTATCGCGGACCCTTCCTGACGCGAGCCGCGCCCCCTGGCGCCCCGCTCGAAGCGACAACGGGTCCTGAAGCCGCTTTCTTTTCGACATCGCCCGCCGCCGTTGCGTTCCTCCCACCCACGCCGGCCGGGCTGCCCAAATATCCATACAGTGCGGCAAGCGCCGTATCATTCAAATCGCCAAACGCGGGCATTTCCCCGCGTCCTGAGTGAACCAGGTTTCCGAACTGCTCCAGGGTGAACCGAGCATTGATACTGGCCAGCGCCGGCGCCACGCCGGGACGATCGAGCGCATGACAAGTCTGGCATCTCTGCCTGTAGACGTCCACCCCTGGCGATACGGCGCCGCGCGACCGCGACCCGAGAGGGTCTTCCGAGCGAAGCCGGTAGAGAGTGGGCCAATCCTGAGTCGTCAGGTACACGGTCCCTTTCGACGCGTTCGCGGCTCCGGTCCCCCAGTTCGATCCTCCGCGCGCGCCGGGAAGAGCCAGGCTCTCGTCCAGCCCGGGCGGAGTGAACAAGCCATCGTTCCGGGCCGAGGCTATCCGATCCTTCCAATAAGCGCGCTCTTCGGGAGTGAGAAGATTGCGATCAATGTCATCCGCTGTGATTTTCTGGCGCGCGAACGCGGGAGGCGCGGTTGGAAACGGCTGAGTCGGCGACGCATGCTCTCCATCCATCTTGCTCGCCGGAACCTTGCGTTCCTCGATCGGCCACAATGGCTCGCCGGTGACGCGATCGAAGACATAGAGGAAGCCCTGCTTTGACGACTCGGCGACCGCATCGACGATCTTTCCGTTGTGACTCACAGTCACCAGTTGTGGAGCTGCCGTAGCGTCGTAGTCCCATAAGTCATGGTGGACCATCTGATAATGCCAGAGACGCTTTCCCGTCCGGGCGTCGAGCGCGATCAAGCAATCCGCGAAGAGATTATTTCCGGCCCGATCGGCGCCGTAATAGTCATAGGTGGGAGATCCGGTTGGGAGATACACGATGCCGCGCGTCTCATCGATGGTGATCTCTCCCCACGTATTCACGCCCCCGATGTATTTCCAGGCGTCCTTCGGCCAGCTATCGTAGAACTCTTCTCCAGGACGGGGAATGGTATGAAAGGTCCATGCTATCTCGCCCGTGATCACGTTATAGGCGCGAATATCTCCGGGAGGCGCGAAGTAGTTCTCGCCGGTCGCCGACCCGGCGATAATCAGATTCCCGAAGACTCGCCCCGGCGTATTCGATTGGATGCGCCCGATTGTATCCGGATCGCGCCCAAGCCCCTGGCGCAGATCGACCAGCCCTTCCTTACCGAAGCTGAGAATCGATTTCCCCGTGCGGGCGTCGATCTCCTCCAGATAATCGTTCATGGAAAAAATCAGCCTGCGGTCCGAGCGGTCTTTCGACTCCCAGTAAGCAATCCCGCGGGTACTGATGCCGGCCAGATTCTCGTGGATCCAGATTTCCTTGCCGGACTCGGCATCGAGAGCCACCAGGGAATAGTTCCGGGCCAACACGTACATGACCTTGTCGACAATCACCGGGTTGAAGATATAGGCGATATTGTCTTGGGTCGGATAACTCCACGCTACCTGCAGTTGGTTCACATTCGCAGGCGTAATCTGTTTCAGATCTACGAAATGCGACGAGTCCGGACCACCGCCGTAGTCGTTCCATTTCTTGTGGTCCTGGCCAGTCAAGGCCATGGCGCCGGCCAGAACGAGTAACGCAAGCCGTTCCACCAAGCTGAAGGATCGCGTCAGGTCAGCCTCCTTGATTGCGATGCGGAGCGGCAGGATCGTCCGGCATGGAGTCCGGCAAGCCCACACGCACAGAACCTCAGAGCGCAACATGCAATGCGCAATGCAAATGACGCAGCAATAGTATCAGCGCCCGGTTTCCAGGTCAAGCGGGACAAAGCGCGGCCTCAGGCATCTACGGAGGACCCGACGGCGTCAAGATAGGCTTCAAAATAGTTGAAAAGATAATTTGATCGTATTCAGAGATGTTATTGGACGCCGTATCAATTATTTACAAGCATCGGAAGACGTGGTTGACTGTTATTGACAAAATCCGAACGTTGGCTCCATAATTAACGGCCATGAAGGCGATCAGTCTCCTTTTGTGCTTCTCGACGGCGGGCTTAGGCGCAGATAGGTTTTCAACCGACAAGATCGATCCCGCTGCCGCGGGAATGAGCCAGGAACGGCTGGCGGCTATTCCCGCGCGCCTGAAAACGTACGTCGACGCGAACAAAGTGGCGGGGATTGTCACATTAGTCGCCCGGCATGGTTACGTCGCACAGATTAGCGCCGTGGGCAACCGCGAGCTGGAAGATAAGAGCCCGATGAAGACGGATACTATCTTCCGAATTATGTCCATGACTAAGCCGATAACTTGCGCCGGCATTATGATTCTAGTGGACGAAGGTAAGATATCCTTACTCGATCCGGTGGAAAACTATCTTCCTGAGTTTAAGGATCTGAAGCTCAACCCCTGCGGGACAAGGGTCGGTTATAACTGCCAGTTGATGGAACCAACCCGGCCTGTAAATGTTCTGGACCTCATGATCCACACGTCCGGCGTCGGCGACGGATTTCGCGGGCGAGGCGGGACCGCGGCGCCCCCCAAGACGCTGGCTGAAGCAATCTCGGCCGTGGAGCACGCGACCCTGCTGTTCGATCCCGGAACGGCCTGGAACTACAGCAACTTTGGGATCGCGACGCTCGGCAGGTTGATCGAAGTGGTTTCCAAGCAGCCTTACGAAAGATTTATGGCCGATCGGATTTTCCAGCCGCTGGGGATGAAGGATACGACGTTCTTTCTTCCAGCCGACAAGCAATCCCGATTGGCGGCGATTTATACCTACGAGCCGACCGGACTGCAGCGCGTGAACAGAAATCCTTTCGCCTATCCGTCGCCCGATTCCGGATTGATGAGCACGGCAACCGACCTGGCGCGGTTTAGCCAGATGATGCTCAACAAAGGCACGCTGAACGGTGCTCGAGTTCTTTCGCCTTCGGCCGTGGAAGCCATGACGCGGTCTTGGACAGGCGACATCAAAGCCGGCTATGCGCCGGGCGTTGGTCAAGGCTTTGGGTACGAGATCGTGCGCGAAACGTTGGGGACCTATCGTTATACCTCCATCGGAAGCTATGAAAAGGCCGGCGCGTTCCGGACCTACTACTGGGTGGACCCGGCAAAGGATCTGCTCGGAATCATTCTGATGCAGCGCACCAATGGCGGCGTCGCGTCCGATGTGGCGGACGAGACCAACGCCTTCATGGCGATGGCAGCCGCGGCCATTGAGCGCTAAATCGCGCGGCACAGGCATTCCATTTGCGTTGCCTCAAGAGAAATGACCGGTGGCCACGCGCTTTTCAAGTATTTTGAAACGCCTCTTGAACGGCAGTGGGCATGGGAGTATAACGCTAAAGGCTGTCGCAGGTGCGCTTTTACTGAGTAGTTGGAACTTTAATCTCCGGGAGAAATAAATGCAAGGGAATCTGAAAGTCATCGACACGCATGCTCACCTCGGCGAGTGCTGTGTTTTCGGCCTGGTCGCCACCGAGGAAGAGATCGTACGGCGCATGGATGAAAACGCGGTTGACGCGACCATCGTGCAGCCTTATCCCGGCTCGAAAGAATCGCAGAAAACGCATGACCAAATCGCCGATCTGTGCGCGCGATACCCGGGCCGCTTCTTTGGATTAGCGAGCATGAGCCCGCATGGCGATCGCGATGCGTACCAGCGCGAAGTGGCGCGTTGCGTGAAGGACCTGGGATTTGTTGGCGTCAAACTGCATACCATCGGTCACGGCGTCAATCCGCTCTCCGAAGACGGCGATCTGGTATTCGCGACGGCTCACGAACTAGGCATTCCGGCGATGGTTCACACGGGGCCCGGCGTTCCATTTGCGCTGCCGTCGCTTTGCATTCCCGCTGCGCAAAAGTATCCCAAGTTGAATATCATCCTGGCGCACGCCGGGTTTGCCGTGTTTTCGGCGGAGGCGCAGGTGGCGGCTTCGGTCTGCGGAAATCTGTACCTGGAGACGTCCTGGTGCATCGGCGAGGACATCCGGTGGATGATCAATACGATCGGCGCGAACCGCGTCATGATGGGCGCCGATCTGCCGAGCAACGTTCCCGTGGAGATCGCCAAATACCGCGCCTTGGATCTCGATGTGGAAACTTATGACCAGGTGATGGGTGGCACCGCGTTTTCGGTTTTCAAGCTAGCGATGAAGGGCAATTATGTTTGTGCTGCACGTTGAGCTTCAGGTAAAACCGGGCGCACAGAAAGCCCTGGAAGATACCTTCGTCGGGACATTTACTCCCGCAATTTCTCAACAGAACGGATTTCGGGGCGCCAAGTTGCTGCGTCCGGTGGAGGACGGCGACTACCGATTGAGTATCGCGTTCGACGATCGAACAGCCCAGCAACAGTGGGTCGCGACGGACCTGCATGGCGCCGTGTGGCCCCAGATGGAAGGGCATTGCCTGGGATATTCAGTCAAGAATTATTTCGCCGTTTAAAGAAGCCGGGTCTGGATTGGCCTGAGGGTTATGCCGGAACTATTGCCCGAATATATTAGGCTGTCCGCTAAGCAGGCGGCGGCTTTGGTACAAAAATACTTTTCCCACTTACGCGGAAATCTTTCTCTGGGTGGTTACCTTGCGCCGGGGCTGGCGCAATGCCGATCTAGGAGCGAATTGTGAAACCAGGCTTGCGTAATCTGAAACTGTGCGGGGGCGACTTTACTTTGCAAAACACATCCGATATAATCCTCGCCATCGCAAGCAGACTGTGTAGTCTTTTTTAGCGGACCGGACGGAAGCCATGAAAGCTGCCAGCACCGTTACGAAGGTATGCCGAATCATCGGGGAATTTGCCGAGCGGAGATCGCTTGGGGTTACCGATCTGGCAAAGCGGACGGAATTGCTGCCAAGCGATGTTCACCGGATCCTAACCTCCCTTAGGGCAAGCGGCTATATCGTGCAGGATTCCCAGACCAAAAAGTATCAGCTTGGCTTGCCGCTAATGCGTGTTGGTCTCGCCGCCTGCCAGCGAAACGAACTGCACGAGAAGGCGCATCAGGTGCTGGTGGGTTTGAGCGAGCAGATCAAGGCGACAACGCACTTCGGAATTTTCGATGACCGAGAACTGCAAGTTTATTTAATCGACGACGTGAGCGGCTCAACGGAAGACCGCTTTCGAAAACATTTGGGCGGTCCCGCGCGATTGCATTGCACCGCCCTCGGCAAGGCGATTCTGGCGAATCTCGACCCTGGCAAGGCCGCGTATGCGATTGAGAAAAGCGGCATGGCGCGGAGCACGGGCCACACGATCACCGACCGTTTCGTTCTCGAGAAGCAATTGCAGACGGTTCGAAATCAGGGGTTCGCCGTGGATTATGACGAATGCCTGGAAGGCGCGTCGTGCCTCGGGTGCCCAGTTCGCGATTCTGATGGTGGACTGGTGGGTGCGATTAGTACGTCGATGCCCACGCAACAGTTCCTTGCTTGGGATGAATATCACTTAGCGGAGCATTTGAAAACGGCCGCTCTTGGGATCACCCGTTCGCTATCTTTGCTCGGCTCGGCAGGCGGCTTTCACGCGATGGTGTAAGCTGCCAGCCCTACGATTTCGGATCAATGGTCACGCAGTTCGGCAATCCGCGGCTGGCGATGTAGAGGATGAGAGGTTAGAAAAAGGGACAGGGCTTATGAAGCAGGCACTAGCAACAACTTTCTCGCGACGATCCGTGTTGGCAATGGCCGCGGGAGCGGCAGCCACGACTCGCGTTGGCCGTGCGGCGCAGAAGGGTACCGCCTACGGGCTGATTGGCGACCGTTTCCACAATTCCGACTACATACGGGTCGCCCTGAACCGCACCATCCAAAAGGATCTGGACGTCAATATCGATTTCTGCGACGAAACCAAGAATCTTACGGCCGAAACTCTGAAGGGCTACAAATTGCTGATCATTCTTCGCGATGGGATGAGCTGGCCCGAGGGCTATCCCGATGAAGGGGCAAACGCGGGGTGGGTAGCTGGCGGGAAGGTCAACCTGGCATCCGATCCCCCGGTACCGCCGTCTTCGGGGAAGGCGCAATTCTGGATGAAGCCGGAGCAAGGCAAAGCGGTGCGGCAGTTTGTCAGCAACGGCGGGTCGGCGTTGTTTATGCATAACGTGACGCACGTCGGACTTACCGACCCGGACTTTCGCGACGTACTCGGCGCAGCTTATGCGGGCCATCCGCCGATCCGGACTTTCAAGGTGAATGTGACGAATCACGATCATCCGATCACCAAGGGAGTTCGTGATTTCGTGGTTACCGACGAACAGCACTACATGGACTACGACAAAGATCCCAAGTACGTGTTCATGGAGACGGTGAATGTCGACGGGCTGGATTACCGCGGGCGCGGCGCCAAATCGCAGGGCGGCTGGGCATTTGATTATGGGAAGGGGCGCGTCTGTTATGTCTCCCCAGGACATTTGCTGTCAGTGCTGTGGAATCCCGAGTATGTGAAATTGCAGCACAACGCCGTTCGGTGGCTGCTGCGGCAATCGGTATAGCGACGCGTTCTCCGCGGGCATGGTAAGCGGCAGTTTTGTTTATTGGTGATGACCGCGGCCATTGAAGTCAAAGTGTAGAATGATTTCGCTGGGCACCGCTTGTTCATCCAATTGAGCCGGCGAAAAAGTCCAATGGCTCGCTGCATAGCCAGCCAACGTCGCCAGTTCTTCGTCTCGGGGAGATAGGAGTTCCACTCGCGTGACGCGCCCCGAAGCATCTACACTCGCCTTCAAATCCATCTTTTGCCCCTGAGCCAAAATGGGGATGGCTCCGGGCGGCAACACAAATCGAATCTCATGGATCGGCTTCGGGGGTACAAAGTCTTTGCCCCCGGTCACGGCGGATCCTTTGCGGATTCCAGCCAGCTTGTGAATGATCCGGTGGATACCTTTTGGGTTGGGCACCTCATAGGTAGCGGTCGCGCTGCTTCCGACCGCTTCGGTAAAGGCGGGGCTGTCGCCTAATTTGGGCGCCGAGGTGTCATTGGCGGGGGGCAGCGGAAGCGTTTCGATCTCGTGCCTCGCCAAATTCGAAACCGGTGGCGGCGGGGGCGTGAACAGCTTTACGCTATGCGCCGGCCTGTCAGCCGCGCGATGAGCGTTGCCAGTTCCGTTCTGTACAGGCGCTGGAGGCTTGGGCGGCGGCTCGGCAGCCGGCGGATTGAAAGGAGAAGGCCGCACAGGCACTTCCATAGACGAATCCGCCGGCCGGGACGGTTGGGGGACGCTACTTGCGATTCCACTGGCCTGGGGCGAATTCAAGGCGTACGAAGTTTTCGATCGCCGGGCGCCTGCGTGTGGCATCGACTGACGTATACAGATTGCCGCAAGCAGCGACACCCCGACAGCCAGCGATAGGTACAAAAAAATCTTCCGATCCATCGGATTAGCCTGGTCAGATGAGCTAAGCAAGTCTGCCGCGCTACTAGGTTACTAGGCTGCAAGCCGAAATGAGCGTGAGGTTTCACACGTCCGACAATCTGGACGCTGGGCTCGGCTTCATCTGCTGGGAGCGGGCTGTGGCGCATCTCGCGCCGCAATTGCGCGCCAGGCAGCCCAATTCGCCGGCCCTCGAAAAGATCAATGCCGGCGAATTCCAGGCCCAGCGAAGCGGCTAGCCCAAGACATTGCGCGGCGAGCTCATCCGAGAGCTGCACTTCGCGCAGGTCGGCAGGGGGCGCCGCATTGCCGGGCTGCGTAGCGGTAGTCGGTGGCGTCGGTACTAATGGCCGTCGCATAGAGGTCATCGCCGAATCGTCCATCAGGCGCTGAAAGACTGCATGGAATTCTTCGAGCGGATAGACCAGGTCCCTGATGCGGAGTTCGCCGCGAACTGAAGAGCTACTCACTGACCGGGGCGAGGCGCGGGCGCGGTGCTGCTGGGAGCGGGCTTGCCGTCGGTGGTATCAGGCTCCATCAACTCGATACGCGTGCCATCGGGATCGTACAGGTTGATCTGCCGCTTGTGGTTTTGCCCGATCTGGATTTCCATGGGCTTGCCTTCAGGCGGCGTATAGAGTCCCTTGGCGGCGCGCCTCTTCAATTCCGCGAGCGCCCTTTCGGCGTCCGGCACCATGAGCGAGGCGTGGTTTTTCGTGCCGCGGGCATCCGGCGCGGGAAGCTTGTCGTAGAGCATGAGCTCCAGATAGTCGCCGCCCTCGGCGGGACGAATGTTGACCCAGCTCAGCATGCGCGGGGAAGCGCTGCCGCGCCAGAATTCGCGGAAGCCGAGAATATCGCCATAGAGGCGGATGGACTTATCGAGATCGCCAACTAAGACGCCAACGTGCATGATGCGGTCGGAGATGCGCGTTGGCGGCATGAACTTGCCGGCTTCGCGCGCGGTCCAGCTATCGGGCTGGTATTCGACCATCTCGACGATGTGGCCGTCGGGATCTTTGACGTTGAAGTTCTTGTTGCCGGTTTGTCCCTTGCCCACCGAGCCCTGGTCCGACACGATTTCGACGCCCTTGGATTTGAGGTAGGCGTACATGCGATCGGCACTATCGGTGTAGAGGGAGATGTGATTCAACTGGCCTTCGCCGCGATCGGCCTCGTTGAAGATTTCGAAATATTGATGGTCGTTGACCTTGATGAAGGCGATGCGGACGCCGGAGCCGTTCTTCGCGGGAAGAGTGAACGGTTCGGCGAAACCGAGGAAGTCTTCGTAAAATTGGCGCGTCTTGGCGAGATCTTTGATGTAGACAGCGATGTGGGCGACGCCGAGAACTTTCGGGCGCGAGACAGCGTCTTGAGCAGGCACGCATGGGGCAATGATCATGGTTAACGCCGCCACCGTGATCGTCCGCCGCATCATTCGATACCGTTGGCCTCAATTCTATAACGCCGCTGCGGAATTGCACTCCATGAGCCGCTTGGCCAGCGCTTCGGCCTGAGCACGAATTTCGGGGACGGCGATAGTTTCGAAGAGTTGACCGCGGCGCGGGGGGCCGAGGGTGAAGAGGAGATGACTGGCCAGGCCGGTTAGAGCTCCGTCGTCATCGGTGCGGAAGCCAATGCCGAGATCGTTGGCGTGGGCGAGGCCCTCGCGCAGGAGCGCGGCAATGAGGGGGCGCGGGCGCGCGTGATAGTTTTCGTGGATGCCGGTGCAGTTGATTACGCGATCGATTTGCAAGTAGCGCTCGGCGCCGTGGCGGAGGGCGATGCACGCTTCGATGGCGCCAGCGCGACAGCGGCTACTGCGGAGACGGCCGGCGATGACTTCAACGCGGCCGTGGGCGCGGTGGCAATCCAAGCGCTCGTGGACGAGAGGCGCGGTGCGGCTGCGGTGCGTTTCCCAATATGTTTTCAGGTGGCGGAGGAATCGGCGGCGATCGGAAAGCGAGAGTTCCTGCCAGATTTCGTTGGAGACGGGACGAAGCGCATCGATGGTGGATTGCCAACCGATGCCTGCCTCCTGCCCCGCACGGGTCCGGTCGCGCAGTTCGCGGAAGATACAGCGGAGACTGCTGCCCTGTGCGACTGGTGGGGGCGAGCCGTTGGAGTGAGTGACGTGAGCCTGTGGCAGATGGCCGCTGCGCGACAGCATGTAGACGCGGCATCCACCCGGCTGGCTTTGCAGAGCGAGTGCGGCGTCAACGGCGGTCTGGCCCGCGCCAAGGAGCAGGATGCGCTCACCCGGCGCGCGCAGTTGGAGCGCGCCGCCGAGCCAGGGCGAAGGGTCCCAACGGTGCTCCATGCCGGGGGTTGGGGTCCCCAAATGGGGACCGAATGGCGGATTGCCGAGGGCGAGGACAACCTTGTCGGCAGCCAGGGTTAGGCCGTTGGCCAGCGTGAGACGGGCGGTCTCGCCGGCGGTGTGGATCGCCGCGACTTCGGAGTGAACGTGGCGGAAATTGTGGCCGCCGATGGAGAGTTGTTCCGTTAACAGGCCGGAAAGATACTCGCCGTAGATGCGGCGCGGAACGAAGGCTTCGGGCGATGCGCCGGGCCATTTGCGGGCGCGGAGCCAGTCGGCGAAATGCGTGGGCTCGGAGGACAAGCCGCTCATCTTGCCGGCGCACACGTTGAGCAGGTGTTCGTCGAAAGCCGTGGAGTAGGCGAGGCCGTGGCCGAGCGCCGCGCGCGGCTCAAAGATGGCGATGGGATCGCGAAATCCGTTACGGAGAAGATGGACGGCCACCAAAAGACCGCTGCATCCGCCGCCGACGATCACGATCCGCATCGCTCACTATGTCCCCCGCTTCATGGCCACTTTTACAGCGGCTCTACCAGGACATGCGGATTATAGACGCTACATGGAACGCTTAAATGTAAAATCGCGCGCCGACCGGCCGGAAGCATCGAGGTATGGCAGCAACGCGAGGCGGGAGGCCTCGAATTGGCGTTTTACAAACGCGTTGTTGGGGAGTTTGGCGTCCCAGCGGCGCCAGATTTCCAGGCGGCGCGATTCGAGATCGGCGGCCAAATCGGCGCGTCCCGCGCGGCGATGCGCGGGCGCGGCGGCGGCATAGACGACAGACCATTCTACGGCGTCTTCCAGGCTGGCATCGGGCGCGCTGCGGGCGGCGTTGAGAAGACCGATGAGGTCGGCGTAGAGAGTGGCCCCGCGCTTCAGATCCTCGCCCTGGGATTCGTATTCCGCCTGCGCGCGCAGCGTGTCACCGGCGGGCGAGCCGAGGTCGATAGCGGCGGCGGGGTACTCTTTGAGCCGGGCCAGGCGTTCGAACGCGCCATCGAGGCGTTGTCGGGCCTCGGCGCGGCGGCCGAGACGGAGCAGCGGATAAACCGACGCCGCCAGCGTCTGGATTTCGTTGCGGGTGGTTCCGGCGTTGGCCGCGGCCCCGGCCATCCGGCGCAACCCGTCGTCATACATTTCCAAGGCGCGGGCGGGATCGGTGGAGGATAGAATGCCGGCGAGCTTGGTTTCGGCGAAATAGACCCGGTACTGGCTCTGGAAATCGTTGGCATCGCGGCGGGCAAATTCCTGGCCGATCTGCAAGGCGCGCTGAAAGCTCTGGATCGCCTCTTGCGGCCGATTCAGACTGATGGCCTGCGCTTCGCCTAAAATCTGACCCTGGCGCACGAGAGCCAGGCCGTATCCTTGCAAGCGGCCGGCGGCCGTTTCGCCGGGCGAAGGCTCAAGTAATCGAACGGCCTCATGAATCGCCTGCAGGGCTCGATCCAACTCGCCGCGCGCGCGATGGGACATGGCGACGACGATGTTCGCGGAGCCGGCCTGGGTGAGCCAGTTAGTGGCGTGCGCGACATCGATGGCGCGGCCGGCAATGCGGATGGCTTTATCGAATTGGCCGGCTTTCGTGTAGCGATTGGCGACGTTGATCAGCGCGAGGATAACCTGCTGGGCTTCCATGCGATCGGAGGACGCATTCAATTTAGCGGCGTCGAGATAGCGATTGAGGTATTCCAGCGAGATGTGGGCAAAGCGCAGCGCTTCTTCGTCGTGGTGTCCGTCGCCGGCGAGAATCATGCGATCGTGCGCGACCTGGCCTGCGCGGAGCATCGCGGTGCGGTTCTGCGGTTGCGCTTTGAGTACCGAGTCGATGAGCGCCTGCGCCTTGCGAGCAGTCTCGTCGGCCTGCCGCGTTTGACCGAGATTGGGCGAGATGTTGACGCCCTGCACACGAGCCACGCGCATATAGGCAGTGCCGACCTCCAACGCCAGGTCGGGTTGCATGCGAACGTCCACGGTGACGCGCTCGAGATACTCAAGCGCGGTATCGACGATGAGCTGCCGCGTTTTCGAGCCGCCGGATAACTGCGCCACCTGCACATCGATTTCGAACAGCTTGTTGGCGAGTTGGCGGACGTCGGCGAAACGCCGTTCGGCAATTCTGCGTTCCCGATTGGCGATCAGCAATCCGGCCGAGAGGCTGGCAATCACCAATAGCGCGGCGGCGACGGGCACCCAATAACGACGTAGAAAGCGCCGAGCGCGATACCACACATCATCCCCGCGCGCCTGCACCGGGCGCCATTGCAGAACGGCTCGCACATCGTTAGCCAATTCATCCACCGAACTATAGCGATGTTCCGGCTCGGGCCTCATAGCTTTGGCGATCACGAAATCCACGTCGCGCGGAACTTCGGAATTGACGCGGCTAGGCGGCGTCAACTCGGCGTTTTGGAAACCGCGCACGTTCTCACGCGGCGCCTGGCCGGTGAGCAGCTTATATAAGACGGCGCCGAGCGAATAGACGTCGGTGGCGGTACTCTGCTCATCGCCGCGCATTTGTTCGGGGCTGGCGTAGTTGGGGGTCAGTAACTGCTCGGCGGCCTGCGTGACGTCGCCGCTTTCATCCTGCAGTTTGGCGATGCCGAAATCGAGCAGTTTCGGTTGGCCGCCGGCGTCCACCAGGATGTTGGAGGGCTTGAGATCGCGATGAACAATCAGGTGACGGTGCGCATGCGAGACGCCCTCGCACGCGCGTAGAAACAATTTCAAGCGCTCGCGCACGGGGATGCGGGCGGCATAGCGATCGATGGGGGCGCCTTCGACATACTCCATCACGAGGAACGGACGTCCGTCCTCCATGTGGCCGGCATCGATCACGTGAACGACGGACGGGTGATTGAGCGTGGCCAGTAACTGGCGCTCTTTGAGAAACCGCTCGCGCCATTCGGGACGATTCACGCCGGCGCTGAGCAGCTTGACGGCTACGGTCTGCCGAATTTCGCCATCGGCGCGTTCCGCCTTGTAGACGGTTCCCATGCCGCCCCTGCCGATCAGGGAAACCACGCGATAGCAACCGATGACATCGCCGGTGGAGGGTTCGTCCTTGGCTTGTAACGCCACCGCGACGCCCTGGATGGCGTTGTCGAAAAAAGACTCCGCCTCATCCGCATAGCGCAGCAATGCCGCCACCTCTTCCCTGACTAGCGGATCGGGGCACTCACGCGCGAGAAACGCGGCCTGCTGCTCCGGAGGAAGTTCCGCGCTCAGGTTGAGAAGCCTTTGGACGTCGCGGTTCACGCCTCGATTTCCCGCCGCAACCAGGCTTGGGCGCTGCGGAGATCGCGGCGCACAATGTGGACCGGGGCGCCGATGCATTGCGCAATTTCTTCGGCAGTGAGTCCGGCGAAGAAGCGCATCTCGACGAGGCGGGCCTTGTTCTCGTCCTCTGCGGCCAGCGCGTTGAGCGCGTCGTCCAGAGAGATGACGAGGGCGTCGCGTTCGGCGGCGAAATCGGCGTTCCAATCGAGGGCGACGGTCAGGTGGACGCCGCGTTTGGCGGCGTGGCGGGCACGCGCGTGGTCCACGAGAATGCGGCGCATCACTTGCGCGGCCACGGCGAAGAAGTGTTTCCGGTTCTGATAGTCGATGCCGTCATACTCCGCCAGGCGCAGATAGGCTTCGTGAATCAGGGCGGTGGGCTGGAGGGTGTGATTCTGCGACTCACGCCGTAGATAACCTTCCGCGATGCGATGCAACTCGTGATACACCAGAGGCACCAAGTTATCGAAGGCGTCGCGATCACCGGCATTCACCCGAGAGAGTAATGTGGTGATGGAGTCACGTTCCGACTTTCGCGCAGACCTCAAACCAGGAGCTTCCGCGCAGGCAGGGACAGCCTGATCAAACAAGGATTGAACGGCACTCATATTTAAAATTCTTCTATTGGAGGATTGTCCTACTAAAACGATTGTTGGCAGGCACGCTTTCCCCGTTACCCGCCCCAACTATGATGACCATCATACCGAAAGCGTTGCGGATATTTTTGTTCTGATTCTTACGCTGGGCCGAATTTACAGGAATCTTGCGAAAGCGTTACAGAAGGCGTTTCGCAAAGTAATTCGAGAGAATTTATTTGTATAAAACGCGGCCGGAATACGCTTGTGCGCTTACCAGAGGTAGTCTTTCGCGAGCTCGCGTTTGTCATAGCCATCGAGCACATGAACCACGCGGATTTTTTTGACCGACACAGGTGAAAGCTGCCCGATAGGGATATAGATGATGGTGCGGCCGCTGCGCGAGGCTATGGTCTTGAAGATAGAGCGCGGCGGTTTGGCGGCGACATAGACGACGTAGCGATGAATGGAGTAATCGATGCCGGCGAGCAGCAGGCGCTCAGATTTCGATTCGGCGAATTCGTAATCGACGTCTTGCCATACGTCGTACATACGGCGCGGCGGAAGGCTCATCAGGAATCCACCGTACTCGGCGCGGCCAATGCCGGGGCCGACCATCTGGTCGAAGGGGAAGGTGGAATAGAAGGCCATGTCCGACTCATTCTGGCCTTCGCCCAGCCAGGTGGTCATGTAGGGGTAGCGGTTGTCCCGATCTTCATCGAAGACGACGATCACGGAGCCGACTTCGCCCTGGATCTTTTGATATTGGCGGACGTAGATGCGGCCTTCGTACCATTTGCGAATGGTTTCGCGGAGATCGATGCCATCGAGGATGGACGTGGTGAAGGGCTCGACGCGGGCGCGCTCTTCGGAAAGTATGCTCTTGCCCTTCTTCTTGAGGAAGCGGCCGTAGTCTTCGACGATCAGGTCTTCGGGCGGATAGGAGCAGATACTGTTCCCGTTCAATTCGCTGGCCCATTCACCGGGAATCTTCTCTTTTTTTCGAGCTTTCAGCCCCGTGGGAAGCATGCGGCGCTTGGTGCTGGGGAGGCGCCGGCGCAGACGGATCTTGCGCGTGTCACGCCACATTTCTTCGCCGGAAATATGGACGGTGGCGATATTGGCTTCGCTCGATTGCGGCGGATAGCGGCCGGCGATCTCCCAAACTTCCCACGCATAGTTATCGCTCGAGATGCCGCGCGCGGCGACGGTCAAATCGAAGAGGCCGGGCGTAAGTTCGCGGTTGCCAAGAGCGAGATTGCGGGAATAGCGGGCCAGCATGCGGCGCTGCCAGTGTTCGATGCGCTCGCCGGTGTTGGCTTCGTATTCCTTTTCGGCGTCGCGGAAGACGGCGAGCTGGACATGGCGGCGATCGATGGAGGCCTGGTCGAGCATGGATTCGCGGAATTGCTCGTAGCGCCACTGCAGGAAGGGGTACTCGGCGGCGATTTCGGCGAGTGAGGCGGGATGCGGATTGAACAGCTCGACGCCTTCGCGGGGGCGCGCGACCGGCTCTTCCTGCGGGACCTCCATGGCGTCCATGACGGCGTCGAGAAGATTGAGCGAAACCACGACGAACACAGTGGCGGTGGGATCGGCGCCTTGCAGTTTCCAAGCGATGCCGGCGGCGTGGCGGGCGATTTCGTCGGTACGCGGCTGGGGAAAGACGCGATAGGCTTCGACGTAGCGATCGAGCCCGATATGGCGAATCGCATAGGAGTCGGGGTAGGCGTCTTTGACGTGCGGGCGTTCGGCGGCTTCGGGGTCGGCGAAAACGATCTCGGCGCCGACCTCGATGCCTGTGCGGATGGCTTCGGTGTACGGGTCGGCCGGCTCGACGAGAACGTATTCCGCCTCTTCCTCATTGTTGGGATAGAAGATGAGCGACATGGCGGGCAGGCGCGAGACGCCGGAGAGCCAAGCCGTTTCGAGGGAGGCGGGAAGCTCGAGCGCGACTACCTGCGGGCGCTCACTCAGGAGGGCGCGGCGCACCTCGAGGGCGAACTCCAGGCGTTCAGGCACAACCGGAAAGTAGGTGAACCGGCCGCGGCGGAGGCTGGCAGCATCAGGAATGGCTGGAACGTTCCCGCCGGACATAGCGTAGCGCTTCTTCTCCCAACACCTGCGTCAGAGCGATTTCGAGCGAACGGGTTTCGTGCGCGCGCTCGGTAGCCAGGCTTTTCAACTTGATGGCGAAGCGCGCCACATTGATTCCGTCACGCACGGTGTAGCGCTCGTCGGCGGCGTGGGCGAGTTGCAGGAAATCGGTGACGTAAGTCAGGATTCGGTCTTCAGCGAAGGGGAGATTCTCTTTGAGAATTTGCATCTCTTCGTCGCGCTCCGGGAAATCGATGAAGATTTGGGGCTGGAGGCGCGAATGGATGTATTCGGGAAGCTCGAAGGTGGAAGCGTCGTCGTTCATGGTGGCGACGAGGCGAAAATTAGGATGCGCCTTGATCTTAATGCCGGCGACGATGCTTTCGACGTAGCGGCGGTTATCGAGCAGCGGGGCGAGGCTGGCCCAGCTTTTCTCGCTCATGCGGTTGCCTTCGTCGAGAATGGCGATGCCGCCACGCAGCATGGCAGTGACCAGCGGCGATGCCACGTAGCGCAGGCTGCCCTGGCCCTCAATCACGGGCGTCACCAGAAGATCTTCGGGGCGCGTATCGAGCGTGGCCTGCAAGATATAGACGTCGCGGCCCATACGGCGGCCGGCGGCATAGGCGAGCGTGGTCTTTCCGACGCCCGGCTTGCCGAGCAGGCGCGGGTTCATAGGAAGATCCTGCTCGTTCACCACCATCCAGGCGGCGAGGAGCTGGCGCATCAATTCGTCCTGGCCGACCCACTGGACGGCCAGTTCGTCGGGGTGCGCAAGATGCAGGATAACGCCATCGATCTCGGCGGTCATATAAGGATTAGGCTTTCGCGTTTCGTGTAAAGTCCCTAATCGATTATAGGGTGCTGAAAACGATGTCGTGGACTTTCAATAACAAATCGACCTCCTGACGCGGGATTTCGAGAGATTGGGCGATCTGTTCCGGCGAATCGCCTTTGCGGCGCAGGCGCAGCGCTTGGGAGCGTTTGGTGAGGTTCATACAAGCCCGGGGGGCGCCTGGAATCAGAACGGGGGGCGCTTCGCGGGCCGCTTCGTGGAGGCTGGCGGTCAGGCTCACCGAAACGCTCTCGATCTGGGATTGCATGGAGGCCACGGCGGCGGCGCATTCACTGCGCACGGCTTCGACCGCGGCCGATGCGCGGCGCGACAGGCGATTGGCGCGATATAAAGCGTAGAGGCTGATGCCCAGGGAACAGAGAATCAGCACAATGAGGAGCGCGGCCAGCAGAATCCACATGTTCATCGGAGACTCCTCATGCGGTCGAGGCGGCTGGCGATCTCGAGGATGCGCACGCCGTAATTGCCTTCCACGACTACTACCTCGCCGCGTGCGACCAAGCTCTGATTGACCAGAACTTCTACCGGATCGCCAACACCGCGGTTCAGCTCGACGATGGAACCGGTGGTCAGTTTGATGACCTCGCGTAGAGGAAGCTGCGTCTTGCCGAAGGAGATGCTCACGGGCAAGTCGACATCGAGTAAGAGGCCCATGGTGCGGGAGCGTTCGGGAAAGAAGGGGGCTTCCGGACCGGGGCGATCCTCTGGAATTGCCGGGACATCGGCAGGCGCCGGAGGGGTAGTGATGACTTCGATCAATCGCGGCGAGAAGGCGATGTAGAGCGGCGTGGGAGGCGCGTCGGCGAAGGTCAATCGCACGAGCGTCCAGCCTACGATGCCGGCGGGCGGGGCGGTCTCTGAACCGCCTTCGCAAGCCACCTCGCGATCGAGAATGGCGCCGACGGCGCGGGCGGTGGGAGAGAGCGCCTGACCGAGTATTTCAAGCCATGTGTTGCGGGCTTCGCTATCGCCGACGGATTCGAGACCGGCGGCTTTTAAGGTGAGCGTGCCGCAGTATTCCCAGGTGGTCTGCGGGGCGCCGGCCCAGATTTTCATATCGGGCGCGAACTGTAAGGGCTGTTCCCACCACAACATGGTTTCGCCATCGGGCAGAACGGCGTGAGCTTCGCAGATGGTTTTGGGGCGCTGGTCCGCCATCGATTCGAATACCTGCGCCAGATTGGAGGCGAATTGCTCGAAGAGATCGCGAATCTGGGGGGTCATGCGGTCACCTGCCCGCGCGCGGCCGGCCATTGCGCGGAAAGACGGGTGCGCAAGCGCAAAATGGCTTGCGTCTTCAATTGAGAAATGCGCGATTCGTGCAGGTTGACGACTTGCGCGATCTCACGCAACGTCAATTCTTCCTTGTAATAGAGGCTCAGAACGGTGCGCTCCATCTCGGGAATACCATCGATTTCATGGGCCAGGATGCGCTCCAGTTCGGAACGTTCGAGAAGGGTCGACGGCAGGTTGTCGGTGGAATCGGGCACGTAGTTGAGCACGTCTTTGCCGGGCTCGCCGGGCGCACCTTCCAGGCTGCCGATGTTGAGACCGCGGATTTCGACCAGCCACTCGTGATACTCGTCGATGCTGATTTCCAGCTGCGCGGCCACTTCCTCTTCGGTGGGCGACCGGTGGAGCTTCTGCTCGGCGGCGGCAACGGCGGATTCAATCTGTTTGGCCCGGCGCCGCTTCTGCCGGGGCGCCCAATCGAGGCCACGCAGGCTATCGAGAATCGCGCCGCGAATCTTGTATTCGGCGTAGGTCTTGAGTTTGACGTTGTGCGCGGGATCGAAATGATCGATGGCCGCGATGAGACCGATGACGCCGGTGGAAATGAGATCTTCCAGGCTGATGCTTTCCGGCAGGCGCTCCTGAATGCGGCGCGCGATCAAGCGCACTTGCGGCAGGTGCTCGAGAATGAGCCGCTCACGCTCGGCTTCGCCGATGGGTGGGCCAACGCGTTCGGGTACGGCTGAGGAGTACATAGGCTCTCCTTAGGCGGCCGAGCGCGCCCGCGCTTCCGTGCCGTTGAGAATGAGATTGATGATGCGGCCTGGCGTCGCTTCTTCCAGGTCTTCGGGGATGCGCTGTCCGTTGGTAAAGAAAGACAGCGGGCGGCCGGTGCGCACAGCTTCGTTGAAGAGAAGGCCGAAAGAATCGGTTTCGTCGAGCCGGGTGAAGATCAGCCGCTGCGGCTGAAACGCCGCGTAGGCGTCCACGATACGCGCGGCGTCGGCCGGTTTCATGGAGGCCGGAATGGTGAGCTGCGTATCGATATCGGCGCGTGAGCGAAAGAATTGGGCCAGGGGCGAAGGATCGGTGAACTCGCCATGGCTCAGGCCGGGCGTGTCGATGAGAATGAGTTCCTTGCCGCTGTTTTCCGCCAAGGTTTGGGCCAGCGCGGAAACCGTGTCGAGCACTTGTACGCCGACCCCGAGGATGGCGGCATAGGTGCGCAGTTGTTCGGCGGCGGCGATGCGGTAGGTGTCCATGGAAAGCAGCAGCACGGGGCGGCGGCAGGCGAGGCCATAAGCCACGGCCAGCTTGACCAGCGTGGTGGTCTTGCCGGCTCCGGGCGGCCCGACGAGCGCCGTGATGCGGGGGCCAAATTCGGTGCGGCCGAGACCGGGCTGTACGGCCAACCGCGATTCCATTTCCTCCAGCAGCGCGCGTTGATAGTTGCGCTTACCGGGGCCTTGAGGGTGCGAGCTTTCGCCGGCCCGCGCCTGGGCGCCGTGTACGATTTCGCGCGCTAGTTCGGGCGCGACTTCATTGGCAGTAAGTACGGCGTATGCTTCGGAGAGATCGGGAGCCGCGCTGAGCCATTCGGGCGGCGCAAAGGCCGAGCGCGTCAGGGCGCGGCGCATGCCTTCGAGCTCCCGTTTGAGCTCGGCGACATCGGAAGCAAGCCGGTCGGAAGCCGGGGAAACGGCCGGTTCGGCCGCCGGCGGGCTTGACCTTTCATGAATGCCAAAAACCACCTCGTACTCGCCGAGGCGGACCGATTCCGGGGGCGATTTGCGACTGCTGACGAGCATTGCATCCGGCCCGAGTTCCTGGCGCGCCATCGCCATGGCGCTTTCCACCGAGCGCGAGAAATAGGACTTGATCTTCATCCGCCTGGGAATCTATCGGCGGAGGGGGCGGATGGCTGTAGGGCCACACTGAAGCGGCGCGT
Organism: Bryobacterales bacterium; assembly: GCA_963743705.1. Lineage (GTDB taxonomy): Bacteria > Acidobacteriota > Terriglobia > Bryobacterales > Bryobacteraceae > PALSA-243. The sequence continues at coordinate 570,629 of CAVUQS010000014.1, forward strand.
TTATGCACTCATCTGCAAACGAGTAACAATAGTAGCCGGAAGGCTACTAGTTGCGACAAAACGCGAAAGATAACCGTTTACCGCACTATTACTGCATTTCGGGGCTTCTTACGAGCAATTCCAATTCTTCAGTTGACACTGAGTTGCAACTCAGATAAGGTCAATTAAGAAAGCAAAAGGCCCTTTCGCAGTGACTCTTGGCGGAGCGGCGAAAAGGCCTCGCGATCGGCAACCAGTGAAGGCTGCGACCCACCTGATTTTAGGGCCGCCAGCCTGCGTTTGCAACTTTTTGGAGGCGACACATGGCGAGACCCGACAACACTCCCCGAAAACCGAAAAAGCGCCGAAGTTCCTGGCCGGTTACGTACCGATGGCTGGCGATGGGCACTTTGGCCGTCTATACGGCGGTTGGAACCAAGACCATCACGATTGCGCACGCGCAGGAACGGCCGGCGGCAACGCAAGCGGCGCCAGTAGCGGTGCGCTTCGACATTCCACCGTCATCGCTGAGCGCGGCGATGGCGCGCTTCGAAGAGGTCACCGGGATTCGCGCCATTCTGAAGGAAGACGGCATCGGCGCGGTGGCGTCGAAGGGCGTGGTGGGCGCGCTTACGCCTGACAAGGCCTTGAAGCAACTGCTGGAGGGGTCGGGCATTCGTTACAGGTTCGGCGACGCGCACACGGTGACGCTCGAACTCGAAGCCCCGACAGCGACGGTGGAAGTTTATGGCTCGACCGAAGGCATTGCGTCGCCGAAATTTGGGGAGACGTTGCATGAGACGCCGCAATCGATCTCGGCGGTCTCGCGCCAGACCATGGATGAGCAGGGAGTGGGCACGCTGCGCGATGCGCTGCGCAACGTTTCCGGCATCAGCCTGGCGGCGGGCGAGGGCGGCGCACAAGGCGACAACCTGACGATTCGCGGCTTCACGGCGCGCAACGACCTTTTCCTGGATGGCGCGCGCGACTTCGGCAGCTACTACCGCGATCCGTTTAACACGGAAGAGGTCCAAGTGGTGCAGGGACCGGCGGCGGCGGAATTCGGGCGCGGCTCGACGGGCGGCGTGGTGAATCAACAGAGCAAAGCGCCGTCGCTGACGCCGCACATTTCGGGGCAGGCGGAAGTGGGAACCGACGAGACGCGGCGATTCACGTTCGATATCAACGAACCGATTTCGGGATTGGGAACGGGCGCGGCATTCCGCTTGAATCTGATGGGCGACGAAGGCGGCGTGGCGGAGCGCGACGTGGCCGAGAACCGCCGCTTCGGCATCGCGCCGTCACTGGCGTTCGGATTGGGCACCAGCACGCGCGTCACGCTGAGCTACATGCATCAGACGGCGGACGACAACCCGGATTACGGAATTCCGTGGCTGTTTAACCAGCCTGCGCCAGTGGATCGGACGAACTATTACGGTTTCCAGAACGGCAACTTCCTGCGAACCTACGACGACATCGGAACGGCGCGCGTGGAGCACGACTTCCACGGGCGTTTTCAACTGCGCGAGCAGGTGCGGGCGGCCAATTATGTGCGCGACGCGCTGATCACCGAAGCGCAGATACCGGCAGGCGTGACCACGGCGACGCCGTTGGATTCGATCGCGATTACGCGCCACGAAATCGGCGTGAACAGCGTGGAGACGTCGCTCGACGAGCAACTCGATCTCACGACGCACTTTCAGACCGGCGCGTTGCAACATACGCTGACGACCGGCGTTGAGGCGGGCCGCGAGAGCTCGGACCCGACGCGGCCGACATACAGTACTGTGCCGACGACGAGCCTGTTGAATCCGGATCCGAGCCAGGCGCTGAGCGGAACCGTAGCGATTACGTCGCGCGTCATCACGAATGCATTGTCGGCGGCGGCGTATGCGATGGATTCGATCCGGCTGGGGCGCTGGAATCTTTCGGGCGGCGTGCGCTGGGACCTTTTCGATGCGCACTACACGCAATACGTTCCGCCGGTCTCGGATTTCCGACGCACGGACCGCATGCCGAGCTGGCGTGCAGCACTGACTTACGACATTTCGAAGGATCGCCAACGTGTACGTGTCGGCCGGGACGTCGTTCAATCCATCGGCGGAATCGCTGGCGTTGAGCGCTTCGACGGCGAGTCTTCCGCCGGAGAAGAACCGCAGCTATGAAGCCGGCAGTAAGTGGGAGTTGGGGCGCCGGCGGCTTTCGTTGCGCGGCGCGCTGTTCCGCACGGAGAAGCTGAACGCGCGCGAACCCGATCCAAACAACCCGGTGCTGAACGTGCTCGCGGGAAATCAGCGTGTGGATGGCTTGCAGGTGGAGGCGCGCGGCCATGTGACCAGCCGGTGGGAGCTACTGACGAGCTACGCCTACATGGATGGCAAGGTGGTCAGCTCGCAGTATTATCCCGGCGCGGTGGGTGCGCGGCTGGCGAACGTGCCGGCGCACACCTTCAACTTCTGGAGCGAATACCGCTTGCCAAGCAACATGGAAGCGGGCTTTGGAGCCAACTTCGTTTCGAGCCGCACGTCGAGTTCGACGGCGCCGCTTGACCCGGTGACGGGGCTGGTGAAGGAAGCGCCGAGTTACTGGATCTTCCAGGCGATGGCCAAGCGGAAACTGAGCGAACACGTGGATCTGCAAGTCAACGTGTTCAATCTGGCGAATCGCTACTACTACGACCAACTGCATCCGGCGCATGTGGTGTTGGGACCGGGGCGTTCCGCGATGTTGGGCGTGAAGTACAAATTCTGAGGAGCATTTCCGATGTTATTGGCGGTACCCGAACTATTGACGGCGCAGGAGGCTGCGGCGGCGCGAGCGATTTTGGACGCCGCGCCGTGGACGGATGGAAAGGTCACGGCGGGGCGGCAATCGGCGGCCGTGAAGGACAACTTACAGATCCCGGAGGATGACCCGGCAGCGAGACAGGTGGGCGAGACGATTCTGGCGGCGTTAGGCCGGAACGCGCTCTTCATCTCGGCGGCGCTTCCGGCGCGGGTCTTTCCACCGCTGTTCAACCGTTATCAGGGGGGACACTCGTTCGGCACGCACGTGGACAACGCCATCCGGCAAATCACGGGCACGGGCCATCGCATCCGGACGGATCTTTCGGCAACGCTTTTCTTTTCGCAGCCGGATGAATACGAGGGCGGCGAACTGGTGGTGGAGGACACGTACGGAACGCATAGCGTGAAGCTGCCGGCCGGACACATGGTGCTTTACCCTTCGACGAGCTTGCATCATGTGACACCGGTGACGCGCGGGGCGCGGGTATCGTCGTTCTTCTGGATTCAAAGCATGATCCGCGACGATGGACAGCGCTCGCTGCTGTTCGATATGGATTGCGCGCTGCAGCGGTTGAATACGGACGTGCCGGGGCATGCTTCGGCGGTGCAGTTCACGGGCGTTTATCACAACCTGTTGAGGCAGTGGGCGGAGATTTAGGCGCGACCGGGCCAGGAGGCCCATCGTACTTACTGCAGGTTGCCGAGGGATTGGACGCGCTGGCCGGGCGGAATTTCGTTGTGCGCCAGGAACATCAGGTTGGGCATGGACGGCTCGACAATCTGGCGCAGGAAATAGCGTGCGCCCGAAGATGTCACGGCGGCAACCGGCGTTTCCGCGACCACCACGCGCGCGGCGACGCGATTGAGAATGTCGCGGATGGCTTGGGGCGGCAGCGTAAGGTGGCTGTTCTGCTCGCCGTGCTCGACCGCCGATTCGACTAGTTGTTCGATGGCAGGGTCGACAAACCACGCGGGCAGTTCCCCGGAGCGCGCGAGATACGGTTTTACGATGGCACGGCGCAGAGACTGGCGCACGTATTCGGTAAGCAGCACCGGATTGCGCGCGGTGGGCGCGGCTTCGCCGAGCGCTTCGAGAATCGATACGGCGTCGCGGATGGAAACCCGCTCGCGCAACAGGTTTTGAAAGACCTTTTGTACCGTGGCCATGGGCAGAAGCTTCGGCACCAGGTCTTCGACGACTTTTGAGTTTTCGGCGCCGACCCGGTCGAGGACTTTTTTCGTTTCCTGGCGCGAGAACAACTCATGCGCATGGCGGCGAATGAGCTCCGAAAGGTGCGTGCCGAGCACGCTTACGCTGTCGACCACGGTGTATCCGGCGTTGCGTGCGCGATCGGCGCGTTCCGAGGGAATCCAGAGCGCGTTCATGCCGAAAGCAGGCTCGCGCGTAGCCGTGCCTTGCAGCGCGGGGTCAGGCGCGCCCATGGGGATAGCTAGATCGCAGCCCTGCGGCAATTCGTATCGCGCGATCTCAATACCCTTGATCAGAATGGCGTATTCGCGCGCGCGCAGCGAGAGGTTATCGGCGACGCGCACCGGCGGCAACAGGTAACCGAGGTCACCGGCAAGCTGTTTGCGGATGGACGAAATGCGGCGCAAGAGCGGTGAATTCTCGGCGCCTTCGACCATACTCACCAGGCCGAGGCCCACTTCGATGGACAAAGGTTCGACGCGCAGCAGCGATTCGAGATTGTCTTTGTCCTTGGAGGGATCGGCTTTGGCGGACTTGGTCTCGCCGCCCTCGGGCGCTCGCGCCTCGCGTTGTTTCATCCTCCAACCGACATAACCGGCTCCGCCGCCGAGCAGCAGGAACGGCAGCTTGGGCAAACCGGGAATGGCCGAGAGGGCAATCAAGACGCCGGCCGCCAGGAGCAGCGGCTGCGCGTTGCCGAAGATCTGGCGCTGGAATTCTGCACCCATACGCGTTTCCGAACTGGCGCGGGTGACGATCATGCCGCCGGAAATCGAAATCATCAGGGCCGGAATCACGGTGACGAGACCATCGCCGATGGTGAGCACGGTGTAGGTCTCGATGGCCTTACTGAGATCCATACCATGCTGCAGCACGCCGATCAGGAATCCGGCGACGATGTTGATGCTGGTGATGAGAATGCTCGCGACGGCGTCGCGCTGCGTGAACCGCGATGCGCCATCCATGGCGCCGTAGAATTCGGCCTCGGTGGAGAGCGCTTTGCGGCGGCGTTTGGCTTCGGCTTCATCGATCAGGCCCGCGTTGAGATCGGAATCGATGGCCATCTGCTTGCCGGGCAGGGCGTCGAGAGTGAAACGCGCGGTGACTTCGGAAATGCGAACGGCGCCGTGGTTGATGACGACGTATTGAATGGCGATCAGCACCAGGAAGATGACGGCGCCGATGATATAGTTGCCGCCGACCACGAAGCTGCCGAATGCGCCGATGACTTCGCCCGCCGCGGAGGTGCCGGTGTTGCCATTGAGCAGGATCAGACGCGAGGACGACACGTTGAGCGCCAGGCGGAAGAGCGTGAGCAACAGCAGCGTGGTGGGGAAGGACAGGAACTCCACAGGCCGCACGAGGTACAGCGACACCATCAGCACCGTGACCGACATCAGAATATCGGCGACGATCAGAAGATCGAGCAGGAAGCCGGGCAGAGGCGTGATGAGGGCGACGACGATGGCGAGCACCGCGAGCGGCACCGCCATTTCCTTCAGGGTGGTCAGCGCGCTGCCGGTGAACCAGTTGGATTTCGTGGCGCTTCCCCGCGGCGCGGCGATGGTTTTGGCTGGAGTCATGGCCTAGATCTCATTTCGGCGGTCATTGGCTAAGACGGGAGCCTTCCGTTCATCAATTTGTAGATGTAGGCGAGGATTTCGGCCACCGCTCGATAAAGCTGCGGCGGAATTTCCTGGCCGGGCTCGCAGGATTGATACAACGCCCGCGCCAGCGGCGGATTCTCGACGATGGGCACCTGATGATCGACGGCTTTCTGGCGGATCCGCAAGGCGAGATAATTCTTGCCTTTCGCCACCACCATGGGCGCGCCGCCGGCTTCCATGGAATAGCGGATGGCCACGGCGTAGTGCGTCGGATTCACGATCACGGCGGTGGCCGTGGGCACTTCCTTCATCATTTGCCGGCGCGCGCGGTCCCGCTGGATGCGCCGGATTTTGGCCTTCATTTGCGGATTGCCTTCGGTCTCCTTGACTTCGTCTTTGACCTCCTGCTTGCTCATGCGGAGCTCGGAGTTGTAGCGCTTCAGTTGGCGGAAGAGATCCACCGCGCCGACCACGATGAAGACGCCCGCCGCTTTCCAGCAGAGGGACAGAACGGACGCATTGAACACCGCGAAGCCGCTCTCGACGCTTTGAAACGGCAGCGAGAGAAACTGTTCGATTTGGCCGCGCGCTACGGCGTAAACGGCCCACAGGAAAAACGGCAGCATGACGGCCGCTTGAACGAGCGCGGGCAGGTTCTGGCTGGGCAACTGCTTGAGTTTGGCGAGCGGGCTGAGACGGGAAACATCCGGCGCGAGCTTCTTCATGCTCAAGCCGAATTTGGTGGTGGCGAGACGTAACGAGAGAGTCGCCACGGCGACGACCAGCCCGGCCGCAAGCAGCGGGATCAAGTGCTTCAGGAAGAGTTGCCAGGCGAGATGCGTAATGTCTTCGGGGCGGACATCCTTCATAGTGAAGGGCATCTCGAAGAGAGACCGCGCGGTTTCGCGATAGCTGGCAAACCATCGGCCGCCGCCCGCGTCCAGCAAGAGAAGGAAGACGCAGAATTGCAACGCCGAGACGAATTCGCGGGCGGAGGGATACTGACCGTCGTCCCGCGCCTTTTTCAGGCGCCGCTGTGTTGGTTGTTCGCTCTTTCCCTGATCGGCCATGCGGCGTCATAACCCTAAGATGTGGCGCGCGGCGATCCACGCGTGGCTGCTCGCTTCCATGAGCATGCGCGGGAAAACCGCGGCTACCCAGCCGAGCATCATCAGCGCGACCAGCATTTTCGCCGGGAACGCGAGCGACATGAGCTGGAGGTGGGCATTCAATCGGCCGAGTAAGGCGACTGCGATATCGACCATCACGAGCAGCGCGGTGACCGGCAGAGCCATGCGGACACCGATGGAGAAGAGCGAGGCTGAAGCATGGATAAGGATATCGGCGGATCTTGGGCTGAAAAGGTAGGCGCCCGCGGGGATTTTTTCCAGGCTGAGCGCGAAGAGGCGCAGTACCTCGCGATCAAGCCCGAGCGCGAAGAACAGCAGCCCGGCCATCAATTGCGCGAGCACGATGAGTACGGAGGAATCGGCCTCGGTGTTGGGGTCGATGGTGGACGCAAATCCGTAACCAGCCGGCACGCCAAGCATCTGTGCCGCGAAGGCGAAGCTTTCAAGGGCGATGGCGACGCACAACCCGATGGCCATTCCCAGCGCGGCTTCCGCGGCCACCCAGACGACGAGCGTGCCGCCGGTAATGGAATCGGCATCGACGACAGGCCAGCGCGAGTAGAGCGCGAAAGTACAAGCGAGCGCGAAGGCGGCGCGAACCGGCTGCGGCGATGCCGTAAGGCCAGGCAGCGGGACGAAGGTGAGCGCGCCACCGATGCGGGCCAGCGTCAGCAAGAAGGCAAGTAAAGTTCCTGTGGAGAGAACGAAGCTATCGTGCATAGCGCGCAAGGTCCCCCAGGATGCCCGAGGCGTATGACATCGACCGCTCGATCATCCAAGGCAACAGGAGCAGGAACGCCGTGAGGAAGGCCACCAGCCGCGGAACGGCGCTGAAGGCGTTGTCCTGCATCGACGTCGCGATCTGCACCAGACTGACGACGATTCCAGTGACGAAACCGACGGCGAGCATGGGTGCGCCGATCCAGAAGGCAGCCATCAGGGCGTGCCGGATGATTTGGGTCACGGAATCGGGCGTCATACGTAGAAACTCTTCATTAGCGAACCGACCACGAGAGTCCAGCCATCCACGAGGACGAACAGGAGAATTTTGAACGGCGCGGAAATCATCGCGGGCGGCAATTGCACCATGCCCACGGAGAGAGTGACCGAAGCGACCACGAGATCGATGACGAGAAATGGCAGGAAGAGCACGGCGCCGATCTGGAAGCCGCTCTTCATTTCAGAAAGGATGTAGGCCGGGATCAGTATTTTGAGATCGAGATCGGCCGGGGTGCGCGGCGGCGGCGCGTGCGCGATTTCGACGAACAGCTTAATGTCTTTTTCGCGGGCGAAACGAACCAGAAAGGTACGCAACGGCTTGGCAGCTTCGTCCATAGCCTGCGAGGCGGTGATCTGGCCGGCTTCGAGCGGCTCCCAACCGTGCGTGTACATATCCGCCGCGACCGGCTGCATGATCACGATGGTGAGAAACAGCGTAAGGCCAAGGAGAACCTGGTTCGATGGCGTGGTCTGCGTGCCCAGAGCTTGACGAAGAAAATGGAGCACGATGCTGATGCGCAGGAACGGCGTCATCGCCATGATTGCGCCGGGCAGCAGCGTGAGAAGCGTGAGCAGAACCAGAATCTGCATCGGCACGCTGAGCGACGCTCCGCCTTTGCCGGCCGATATGCCGAGAAGGGAGAAGGGTTCGTTGGCTGCAGCCAGGGCCGGTAGGGCCGTCGCAGCGAAAAGCAGCGCGAAACGTTTCATTGCGCGCCTCCCGAGTTTTCGATTTCACGCCACTCGGCGCGATGGAGCAGGGCGCATCCCGAAGGCGAAGAGGAGATCAGCAACGCCGCGCTCCCCAGGCGCACGAGATGCAAAGCCTGCTGCGGGCCCACTGGAACGCGCTCGACGCTTTCGAGACGCCGCGCGCCCGGCTTGCGCATCAGGATGGAACCCGGCGCTCCGCCGGCAAAGCCGCGTTTACGCAGCCACCACAGAGTGAGCAGCAGCAGCGCCAGAACCAGCGCCACCGCCCCCGCCTGTTGAATCGTCTCCATCGTTCAGCCTCCCGGACGTTAGCGCGCGGGGGGCCCGCGATCAGGTCCCCAGAAAATCGGTAATGCGCACGCCCAGTGTGTTCTCGATGACTACGATCTCGCCGGATCCGCACAGCGCCCCGCCGATGTAGAGATCGATATTTTCACCGGCGGAACGGCTGGTAGCGATGAGGCTACCCTCTTCCCACTCGAGCACGGTACGCGCGGTCATTACCTTACGGTCGAGTTCAATTTCGATCTCGACCGGCACTTCGCCAAACGGCGCTATTTCGTCCTGAGGATTCATCGGCGTCCTAGTGGATAAGGTTTATAGTGTCCTGACTTAGTTGATCCGCCGTAGTGACAACATGGGCATTTGCCTCATAACTACGCTGGAACGTGATCAGGTTCGTAAACTGCGTGGCGAGATCGACATTGGAGCTTTCGAGCGCGCCGCCGACTACGGTACCGCGTCCGCCGGTGCCCGGCGTCCCGACCGAAGGATCGGCCGTGGTGGCGCTCAACTGGTATTCGTTGCTGCCGATGTCTATGAGCGTGTTGGGGTTAGAGATGGAAGCCAGGGCGAGTTGCCCCACCGGCGCCTGGACGCCATCCGAATACTGCGCCATCACCGCACCGCCATCGGCGACGGTGACGCTCACGAGCTCGGCGGCGGCGGTTCCATTTTGGGCGCTGGCGGACGCGGCCGAGGCTTGGCCGAACTGGGTGATACGTCCGATGCCGCTATCGTAGGGATCCCAGCTGACATCCATGTCCGAGGCGCCGTCGGTGAGGCCGGGGACCTTGACGTCGATCGGGCTGCCCGCCGCAGGACTGGTCAACTGGCCTGACGGACTGAAGGTGAGCGAGCCGCTGGCGCCGGGAAGGTCATAGGGCGTGCCGGCGGTTCCGGCGGAAACGTCGGCACCGGGAATGCTGACTTGATAGCTCCATGTGTTGGGCGCGGTCTTCTGGAACGTCACGGTGAGCGTATGCGAAGTGCCTAAGGTGTCGTAGACGGTGACGGGCGTCGAAAAAAGAGACGACGAATCGGCGGTGGCGGCCGAGTTTAAGTTCAGATCGACGCTCATTCCGGTGGTGGCGACGGGCGCGCTGAGAGCGCCGGATGGAATGTGGATTGTGCCGATGGCGCCGGTGGTATCGATGGTTCCGGTGGAATCGGTGGCGCTCCAGCCCTGCACTTTGGCGCCGGTATCGGTGAGCAGGTCGCCGGCGCTATCCACCTGGAACGTGCCATCGCGGGTGTAGACGGTGTTGCCGTGCGGATCCTGGGCGATGAAGTAGCCCGAGCCTTGAATGGCGGCGTCGAGAGGCCCGGCGTTGGTTTGAATCGCGCCCTGCGTGAATTGCTGCAAGGTGAGCGGCTGCGCGGTTCCGAAACCGACCTGCGTCTCGCTGGTGCCGTTGCCGATGGATTGCGAGAGCAGGTCGCTGAAGGCGATGTCGCTGGTTTTGAAGCCGGTGGTGTTCATGTTGGCCAGGTTGTTGCCAACCACGTCGATGGCCGTCGAGGTGGCATTCAGCGCCGAAAGCGCGGTGGAAAACGATGTGAACATGATTTCTCCTGGTTAGGGTTATGAAGTCTGATTGGTGGAATTGGTTCCGGTGGTTCCCGTGGAATTGGCGCCGGTGTAATCCGCCAGAAATTGATCGGCGTCGCTGCGGAGCTGGCTGACGTCCTGGCCCATGTTGACGCTGGATTCGAGCTGCTGAAGCTGGGCGAGCTGCGTGACGAATTGCGAGCCGTCGACGGGGTTGAGCGGGTCCTGGTTTTGAAGCTGGGCGACCAAGAGCTGCAGAAACATGTTCTGGTCGGTGGCGACCGAAGCGCTGTTGACCAGGCTCGAACTACCGGTTGAGCCGGTGGTGGAACTGGTGGATGGAATGGGCGACATAATTCTCCTCTAACTGTTGAGCGCGGGGGCCGCGCCGGCGACTTCATTGGCGACTTGCTGATCGACGAACGACTGATTCCAGCCGTGGGTGTAGATATCGGCAATCAGGCCAGGATTCACCATGCCTCCGTTGGGCAATTGAACCATCAGGTTGTACTCATTCTGGCCGAAGGGACTGCCAGGGGCGGAAACCATCTGAACAGACGGCACCACCGTGCCGCCGAGCATGCTCGCGACGGTTTGCGCGGTCTGCGGCGTGGCGAAATAGATCGGGTTGTAGTGCGTGACATAGCCGCCGGGGCCGTCGCCGGTGGGGTCGGTCATCCAGGGATTCGCGCCGAAGAGCGGACCGGCTGGGTCGTTGGAATCGTCGCCGGTGGAAGTTGAGGACGACGTGGAACTCGCTGTCTGCGCGGCGGGCGCGGTCGATGCGGCTGCCGCGGTGGAAGCGTTGGCCTCGCTTGCCGCCACAAATGCAGCAGCGAAACTGGGGGCGGTGGCGGCGCTGGACTGCGTCGCGCTGGTGGTTGTTGCCGTGCGTGCGCCCGCGGCGGGTGCGAACTCAGTGCGCCACGCGCTATCACGATTGCGCTCTAACGAATGGATTGGAGAAACCATGCAAATTCCTTTCGGTCTGACTTGCGATTCAGCGTTTGTTGGGGATTTCTGGGATTCTGTTGCGGATTTTCCTGTTGTTGACGGCCCCCGGGCTGCTCGTGTGAATCGGAGGCCGGGTTGCCCCTGGATGTCTCGATCATCTTGCTTTCGCCGCTCGACGACGCCGCGGGGCGCCACATTTCGGATTGAAAGCCGCTGCGTTCGAGCTTGCCGGATAGCGCGGGCAGGTCTTCGCGCAGTGCGTTAGCGAGGCGGTCATCGGGCGTTCGCACGGTGACGTGAATGTCGCCGGCGCGTTCGGAGATGCGCAATTCGACGCGCTGGCCACCATCGTTGAGGGCTATTTTGATATCGCTGGGGGCCGCGGGAGGAGCGGGCGCCGGATCTGGCTCGGGCGTTGCTTCGGTGGGCGCCGGGGTGGTTTTGGGCGGTGCGGGATCGGCTGGACGTGCGAGCGCCGCAGGTTGTGCCGGAGCGATCGGCGCCATTGGATTTGTTTTCGGCTGGTTATCTACTGGGGGATCCGCGAGGGTGAGTTCGGGCTTGCGCTGCGCCGGGGCGGCGCTTGTCTTCGATTGGCGTTCGGGAGATTCGCGGCTGTTGTCGTTGTGCTTGCCGGCGGGCGCCTCAACCGGTTGGGAGCGCTCCGAGGCCGACGTTTCGGCGGGGCGAATCTCGGGCGCGGCGGCTTGCGGCTTCAGAGCTTTCGGTTGTTCAACTGCGCTGGGGTCTGTTGGGGGTGCCTCCGTGACTAGCGGATGCAGACGGGCTTCAAACGCGACCTTGGCTGCTTCGACGGGTGCGGGATCGGAAGCAACCGAGGGGGTCGCCGCGGGAAGAGGTTGGGGGTGGTCGTGCGGAATAGGCTCGGTCAACGGATGGTTCGGCGACGCCTGGGGAGCAGGCTTTGGATTCTCATGATTTGGCCGCCGGATTGCCGACGGGCATCGGCGGCGCCGGAATTCCGACAGGCGGTTTGAGTTCTGGCGGGACAAGGGCAACGTTAACGGTCGCGAGATCGTTGACTGCATTGCTTGCCGGCTTCCTCGCAGGCTTCTTGGGGGCTTCTTCCGGGGATAGCTTGGCGGCCTTCGTCGAGCTAACAGGCGGCGGCGTTACGACAGCTGGTGACGGCAGGATGTCCTTGCCAAGCGCGGGTTTGCCTTGGGGCTCGGCATCGGGTTGCGACAACTCCTCCATCAAGGTTGAGAATGGTTCGACCGGCGGAGTATGCGCTGCGTCCACCGGGGCCTTCGGATCAGTTTTGCCGGAAGCAGGTGAGCCTTTGACTGACGCAAGCAGCGCGCCGATATCCAGCGGCAACGTCAGCGAGGCGCGCATTGAGACGATCACGGCGGGCTTCAATGCATCTCGGCGGCCAATTGCGCAGGGCCGTTTTTCAATGGCTTATCGAAACGGAGAGCGGCAAGATTTTGGCGGCGCCAAGAAACGGGCGCCGGCCTCATCTATCTCATCGGCGCGCGGCCACGCAATTTGAGGAAGTTGGACCGCTTTCATTTTTGGCCACCACCGTGCTCCTTGCGGCTGCGCTATGGATCCACTTACGGCGATGGCAGCGAGCGGCATGCGGTCGCGCATGGAATCGCTCGACCTGCTGGCCAACAATATCGCCAACGCGTCCACCGGCGGCTACAAGGCCGACCGAGAGTTCTACAGCCTCTACGCCGATGCCGATAATCCGGCGACCATGCCGGTGATCGAGAAACCCTACACCGACCTTTCACAGGGCGTGATGGAGACGACGGGCAATGCGCTCGATTTCGCGATCTCGGGCAAGGGCTTCTTCTCGGTGCAGGGCCCGAGCGGGCCGCTTTACACGCGCAACGGCAGCTTTCGCGTCGACGCCGGCGGCAAGCTGACCAGTTCCGAAGGCTACCCCGTGCAAACGGTGAGCGGCGGCGCCGTAACGATTCCCGGCAAACAGCCGATTGAAGTTTCAAGCGACGGAACGGTGACGCAAGACGGTAAGACGATCGGCCAACTGCAGCTGGTGGATTTCACCAGCGGCGCCGGTTTGAGGAAGCAGGGCAATAACTATTTCGTCGCAACGGATGCTGGCGGCCGCGTGAAGGCGCCGGCGGGCAGTTCGGTGGAACAGGGCAAGCTGGAGGCCTCGAACAGCGGGACCGCGGAATCGGCGGTGCGGCTGGTGAGCATCATGCGGCAGTTCGAGATGCTGCAGAAAGCGGCAGCCATGGGATCGGATATGGACAAGCAAGCGATTGAAGAGGTAGTAGGAGAGTGGGAGGCGAAAGATATGATTCGAGCGCTTTATAGCGCCGCCAGCGGAATGACGGCGCAAGAGACGAACGTCGATAACATCGCCAACAACCTGGCGAACGCCAACACGGTGGGGTTTAAGTCGCGGCGGGCGCAGTTTCAGGACCTGATGTATCAAAGCATGGTGCAGCCGGGGACGAATTCCGGGCAGCAGACGGTGGTGCCGGTGGGGCTTCAGCTCGGGCTGGGAACGCGCGCGGCATCGAACGAGATCGTGTTCACGCAGGGGTCGTTTTCGCAGACGGAAAACCCGCTCGATCTGGTGATCCAAGGCAACGGCTTCTTCCAGATTCAGATGCCGAACGGCACAATGGGTTACACGCGCGCGGGATCGTTCCAACTCGATAAGACCGGGAATATCGTCACCTCACAGGGGTACGCGATCAATCCGCAGATCACGATTCCGCCCACCGCGCAACAGATCACCATCGCCTCCGACGGCACGGTGAGTTATACGCTGCCCAATCAGACAGCGGCGCAACAGGCGGGACAAATTCAGCTGGCGAATTTTCCGAATCCCGCCGGCTTGAATGGGATCGGCAACAACTTATATACGCCTACCGATGCGTCGGGCGATCCGCAGGTCGGCGCGCCGGGTGGACCGGAAGGTCTCGGCTCGCTGTTGCAGGGTTACGTCGAGCAATCGAACGTTTCCATCGTGAATGAGTTCATCAACCTGATCCAGGCGCAGCGCGGGTACGAATCGAACTCCAAAGTAGTGCAGGCGGCCGATCAGATGTACCAGCAGGTCAACAATCTCAGCCGATGATGTTCTTTGCTCCATTCGCGCTTGCGACCTGCTTGACGCTGCCGCCCGGCGCGGCCAACATCACTGCGGGCGATCTGCACCTGGATGGCGCTCCTGCAGCGGCAATCGTTTCGCCGGCGCCGGCGCCGGGGTTCACGCGCACGTTCTTGGCGCCGGAACTACGGCAGATCGGTGCGCGCTTGCATCTGGCGTCGGTTCCCGATGACGCGATTTGCGTGGAGCGCGCCGTGCGCCGCTCGACCCAGCGGAACTTCTCGCGGCCATGCGGAAGGCTTTGCCTGGCGCAACGATCGAGGTTCTGGACATCAGCAAGCAACCCGCACCGGCGGGGGAGATGGAATTCCGGACGAGCGGTCTGCGGCGCAATGCGGCATCCGATGAGGCAACCTGGCTCGGCGCTATCCGTTACGCGCCGAACCGCGAGTTCACCATTTGGGCCAAGGTCAAAGTAGCCGTCGAAGCGGCACGAGTGGTAGCGTTGAGCGATCTGGCGCCGGGCAAGCCCATCGAAACGGCGCAGATCAAGCTGGAGACGCGCGCGGAATTCCCTTCCCAGGCGCCGCTTGCTGCGTCGCTCGATGAAGCTTTGGGGCGCTACCCGCGCGCGCTCATTCGCGCCGGCGCCGAAATCCGGCGTGACGCGCTCGAGCCCGCGAAGGACGTCCGCCAAGGCGATATTGTCGAAGTATTCGTCAACAGCGGCGCCGCGCATTTGAAATTTGAGGCGCGCGCGGAAGCGTCGGGCTCCATTGGCCAGACCATTTCTATTCGCAACCCAACATCCACCAAGCGATTCCCCGCCAAGATCGAGGCTAAGGGCAAGGTTTCGGTGGAAGCGAGCAATATTCCATGAGACGATTCGGATTTATTTTGGCAACTGCGCTTTGCGCTCTTTCCGCGGATAAGAAACAGAAGCAAGCTCCGCCGCCGCAATCGCCGCTGGACCGTTATGTGGCCGAAGCGGAAGCGCGGTCGGCCGCGGCCTCGCTAGCGACGCCGGGGTCCACATGGGCGGCCGGTTCACGGCTGGCCGATGCGGCGCGCGATGTTCGGGCGAGCCAGGTGGACGACGTGCTGACGGTTTTAGTGAATGAGCAGGCATCGGCGGTAAGCAGCGGTACGACCAAAACCGGGCGCACGTCGAGCGCCAAGAACAGCATCGCGGCGCTGGCCGGTATTACAAAAGCCACCGGACCGCTGGCCAATCTAGCGAATATCAGCGGCGATACGCAGTTGAGCGGGCAAGGCTCGACCACGCGGACGACTTCGCTCAATACGACGCTCACGGCGCGCGTGACGCACGTGCTGCCCAATGGCGGCCTGGTGGTCGAGGCCTCAAAAGACATCCAAATCAACTCGGAACGGCAGACGATTACGGTGCGCGGCGTGATCCGTCCGGCGGATATCGATTTCACCAACAGCGTGCAATCCACGCGCCTGGCGCAACTCGAAGTGCGCGTCAACGGCAAGGGCGTGGTGGGCGATGCGATCCGGCGGCCGAATTTTCTCTACCGCATGCTACTGGGGATTCTGCCTTTCTGATATGCGCGTGCTTAGCCTGTTCTTATCGTTCGTGATGGCGGCCTCCGCGGCGCGCCTGAAAGACCTCGTGGATATTGAGGGCGTTCGCGACAACCAACTGGTGGGGTACGGCATCGTCGTCGGCCTGGCCGGAAAGGGCGACTCCCAGCAGACCATTTTTTCCAACCAGAGCCTGACGAATATTCTGGAGCGCATGGGCGTGGCGGTCTCCCCCACGGCGATCCGCGTGAAGAATACGGCGGCGGCGATGGTTACAGCGACGCTGCCTCCCTTCGCGCAGCCGGGCACGCGCATTGATGCCACCATCGCGGCGATCGGCGATGCCACGAACCTGCAGGGCGGCATTCTGATTCTGACTTCGCTACGCGGCGCAGATGGCCAGGTGTATGCGGTCGCGCAAGGCCCGGTGGTCACTGGCGGGTTCTCCGCGGGACGCGGGGGCGCGAGCCAGACGGTCAATCATCCCACCGTGGGACGCGCGCCGAACAGCGCGATTGTGGAGCGAGCCGCTCCTTCGGTGACACCGAAATCGACTGTTCATTTGCAGCTTCGCGAGCCGGATTTCACGACATCGGCGCGCATCGCCCAAGCGATCAATGCGCGCTTCACCAATGCGCATGCGGATAATGCCGGATTGGTCAGTGTGCCGATCCCAACGAACTACGCGGGCCGGGGGGCTGAGTTCCTCGCCGAACTGGAAAGCCTCACGGTGGAGCCCGATCGCGCCGCGCGGGTGATCATTAACGAGCGTACTGGCACGATAGTGCTCGGCAAGGAGGTGCGCATCTCACCGGTTGCGATCATGCATGGCAACCTCAACGTGGAAGTGCAGACGACGCCCGAAGTCGTCCAGCCGAATGCGCTTTCGCAGGGTACGACGCAGGTGGTCCAGCAGGATAAAGTCACCGCGACCGAGGAAAAGGCGCGCAACGTGGTGCTCAAACAAGGCGCAACCATCGAGGAATTGGTGCGCGCGCTGGCGGCGATCGGTTCCACGCCTCGCGACGTGATCGCTATCCTGCAAAGCCTGCGTAGCGCGGGCGCGCTCGAAGCGGAAATCGAGGTGATCTGATGAGCCAGGTTTCGATGGCGAAGGCGGACCCGCAACTGCTCGCCGAAAGTGCGGTCAAGACGACGGACAGCCCGGCGAAGATCAAAGACGCCGCGCGGCAATTCGAAGGACTGCTGCTGGCGCAGATTCTGGGCACGGTTCACGAAGGCGGTGGATGGCTTGGTTCGGAAGATTCGTCGAGCGGAGCAGCCATGGGATTTGCCGAGCAGCAACTCGCCGGAATGATTGCGCAAAAGGGAGGGCTGGGGCTGTCGACGATGATCGCGGCCGGATTACAACGGGCCAACAGCCGCGCTAGCGCAACCGACCCAGGTGCAGCGCCACCATCCCGCCGGTGAGATATTCGAAGCTCACCTCGTCGAAACCGGCGCGGCGCATGCTCGCGGCGAGATCCGGCGCTGCGGGGAATTTCCGGACTGAATCCGGCAAGTAGGTATAGGCATCGGGGGCGCCCGAGATCCACCCGCCGACGAGCGGAAGGATGCGGCGGCAATACAGGTTGTTCATGGCGCGCACGAGTGGATTCGGGGGCTGCGAAAATTCGAGGATCGCCGCCGTACCGCCCGGACGAAGCAGGCGGCGCATTTCGGCAAGACCGGCATCGTAGTTGGCAAGGTTGCGGAAGCCGAACGCCACGGTGACGAGATCGAACGAGCCTGCGGCCAACGGCAGTTGCAGGGCATCGGCTTCGAAGATCGCCGTACGCGCATGGCGGCTGGCGCTCTTTTCGCGCGCGGCCGTCAACATGGGGTGGCAAAAATCAGAGCCGAACACGACGACGCCGCTTCGCCGTTGCAACGCGAAGGTGAGATCGCCGGTGCCGCAGCAAAGATCGAGCACGCGCGCGTCCGGCCGCTCCAGCACATCGCGGACGCGCTTGACCGTGTGCGCGCGCCAATAGCGATCGATGTGGAACGAAAGCAGGTGGTTCAGCAGATCGTAGCGAGGGGCAACACGTCCGAACATGCCGCGCACCCAGGTTGCCGCTTCGCGTTCGCTGTGCACGCCGGTAGGCGTTGCGCCCTGTCCCACGACGCTCATGAGCAGGCCAACCGGATGGCTTCGCGTACGAGGGTTTCGTCGACGCCCGATGCTATGGCTACCGCGCCGATACGCACCGGCAAGACGAAATGCACTTTGCCTTGTACCGTTTTCTTGTCGTGCGCGAGGCGGGCGAAGAGACGATCCTCGGAGACGCCATCGAGCGGTGGAATAGGCCCGTACTGATCGAGGATGGCGAAGACCTCGCGCGTCTCCTCGTCCGAGAAATGATTGGTCATCCGCGCCAGATGGGATGCGGCGCGCATACCCCAGGCCACGGCTTCGCCGTGCAAGAACCGCGTGTAGCGCGTCTCAGCCTCGAGGGCATGACCGAATGTATGGCCGAAGTTCAGGATGCGGCGCAGATCGCCTTCGCGTTCGTCGGCCGAGACCACCTCGGCTTTGATGCGGACGGAATCGGCCACGATGCGATCCACGGCCGCGGCTTCGCGCGAGAGAACCTGGGCGCTCGAATCGGCCAGGAATCGGAACAGGGCGGCGTCGCGAATCACTCCGGCCTTGATGATTTCGTAGAGACCGGCGCGATATTCGCGATCGGAGAG
Organism: Bryobacterales bacterium; assembly: GCA_963743705.1. Classification (GTDB taxonomy): domain Bacteria; phylum Acidobacteriota; class Terriglobia; order Bryobacterales; family Bryobacteraceae; genus PALSA-243. The sequence goes on from CAVUQS010000014.1 coordinate 589,145, forward strand.
CGTGTCGAGCAGCGACGGGTCGATCAGCACCGCCAGCGGCTGATGGAAGCTGCCGATTAGGTTTTTCCCGCCCACCAGATTCACTCCGGTCTTGCCGCCGATCGCGGCATCGACCTGGGCCAAGAGCGTGGTGGGAATTTGCAGCACCGGAATTCCGCGCATGAATATGGCGGCGAGAAATCCGGCCATGTCGTTCACAATGCCGCCGCCGAAGGCGATCACGACGCTGGAGCGATCTGCGCCGCGCTCCACCATCTCTTCCGCGAGTTGCTCCAGGGGTGCGAGGCGTTTGTTATCCTCGCCACCGGGCAAGAAGAGCCGCGCATAATCGAAATCCGCCAGCGCCCTTTCGAGCGCGGCGCCTTGGTGGCGCCAAACGTCTTCGGTGGAGATTACGAAGACCTTGCCGGCTTTTGCGGGGATGTATTGCGCCGAGCGAGCAACTATGCCGCGCTCCACCACGGCGGCATAGTTCCGCTGCGGCGTTTCGACGCAAAAAGTGGGCATACGCCAGTTTTAACATGGCGCTGAAATCAGCGCCGCACGATGTCGCGGTGCGTGACTTTGGCGTTGTAGCTGGACTCTTGCAGGTTCTTGCGGATCTGATCGGCAATCATCACCGAGCGATGGTGGCCACCCGTGCAGCCGAAGGAAATCGTGAGATAACTCTTCCCTTCCCGGATGTAATGCGGCAACAGGTAGATGAGCAATTCCGAAATGCGCTTGATGAATTCGACGGTTTGCGGGAAGGAGCGGATATATTTCGCCACCGACGGATTGCGGCCGGTGAGGTTCTTGAAGCGCGGGATGTAATTGGGGTTCGGCAGGAAGCGGACGTCGAAAACCAGATCGCTATCCGGCGGAACGCCGTTGCGGAAGCCGAAGCTCGTGACGTAAATCATGATCTTCGATTCCTCGCCCTGGCCACGGAAACGCTCGCCGATGAAATCGCGTAGATCGTGAACGGTGAACTTCGAGGTGTTGATGATCAGATCGGCCAAGGCGCGGATGGGCGCCAGGCGTTCGCGCTCGGAATGGATGCTCTTCGAAATCGTCTTGCCGGCGCCGAGCGGATGAGGGCGGCGCGTTTCGCTGAAGCGGCGCATGATGGCTTCGTCTTCCGCTTCCATGAAGATAAGCCGCGCCTGAACGGACGCGCGCAATTTGGGGAGGATTTCGGGAAAGCGTTTGAGCCCCTCGCCTTCGCGCACATCGACCACCAGCGCCGCCCCTTGAATGCTGGTGTTATCGCGAATCAACTCGGCGAACTTCGGCATCAGGTCGACGGGCATGTTGTCGACCGCGTAGTAGCCGAGGTCTTCCAGCGCGCGCAGCACCGACCCTTTACCGGAGCCGCTGAGGCCGGTGATCACTACCAGTTCCGGCTTTCGCCCCGGCTGGGCTTTCTTTTTTGGCATCCGCGCGGCTATCCCTCGATCAAATCGAAATGCCCGTCGCGGCGGCGGACCAGCACATTCAGCCGGTCAGACTTCGCATCGCGGTAAGCGAGATAATCGAGACCGTCGATGTCGATGAGCGCCTCGTCAAGCGTCATTGGCTTGCGCCGGTCATAGTGATTGACGTGATGGATACGGTAGGCGGCCGGCGCTGCCGCTGCCGCTTCCGCCTCAGTTTCCGGCGGGGCTTCCGCCTCCACGGCCGCGCCGTTCAGCGCTTCCTTGCGTGGCGTGCGTTTGGTGTCCCGCCACTTGGTTTGCGCCTTCATGGCTTGCTTTTCGAGTTTCTGCGCAGCCGCGTGAATGGCGCTGAAGAGGTCGGAATCCGAGCCAAGACCGGCGATCTGGTGTCCAAAAAGATTGATCGTGGCCTCGGCGTTATGGAGGTGGCGCTCAAGGGAAAGCACCACATGGACTTCGGCTTCGTGTTTGCCATCCAGAAGCCTGCCGGTTTTCGCAAATTGCGCTTCCAACTTCTTTTGCTGCGCCGGCTTCAATTCAACTTGCCTGCCCGTGTATGTGATCTTCATGGCTTATCGTCTCCGCCACGTGCCAAGCGGAACGGCCTCCTACCTTCGTTATAGCGCGGATTGCCTACCGCCGACGTACCTCTACTAACGCCCCTTCCTGCACCGAGTCGGAAGGATTGGAAATTGTCAATTCACCCTCGCGCAAGCCAGAGACGATTTCCACCTCCGCGCCGAGGTCTTCTCCGAGCGTAACGGGGCGGAAATGCACCACGTTATCCGCGCCTACCACGGCCACGCGGGGGCCGTTTTTGGTCAGCAAGACGGCGTCGCCAGGCACGCGCAGCAGCGGCTTGGCGTTGGCCGCGGCGAAATGCACCTGCGTGTACATGCCGGGATAGAGCGCGCCATCGGTATTGGGCGTCATGAGGATCACGAGCATGGCCCGCGAGGAGGCGTCGAGCGAATTCGCTATGCGCGCCACCTGGGCCGGGAACACGCGGTTCGGGAGTTCCTGCACGCGCAATTGAGCGGTCTGGCCGGGGTGAATTTCCTGCACGTAGGCCTGCGGCACGTTGACAAATACGCGTATCGGAGTGAGCTTGGCAACGCGGAACATTTCCTTGCTGATGCCATCGTTGCCCGCGTTGATGAGCGTGCCGATGTCGATGTTGCGCGCGGTGACGACGCCATCGAACGGCGCGGTGACGCTGGCGAAACCTTTCATTTCCTGCAGCCGCTTGAGGTTAGCGTCGCTGGCGTGCACGGTCTCCTGCGCGGTGGAAAGGCTGGCTTCGGCGCGATCGGTCTGAGCTTTTTTCACGTCGTAATCGGCGCGTTTTTCGTCGTGCTCCTGCTTGGATACGGCGCCTTTGGTGGCCAGATGGTCCCAACGGTCAAGGGTCACTTTCGCTAAGTTCAAATTGGCGCGCGAGAGCTCGATATCGGCCTGCAGTTCCTTAATGGCCGCCTGCGATTGCGCCAGGGAGGCGCGGGCCTGCGTGATTTGTTGATCGAGCTCGGGCGTCTCGATTTCCGCCATCAACTGGCCTTCCTTGACGTGGTCGCCGAGATCCACCTTGCGCGTCTTCATGTAGCCATCGGCGCGAGCGAAGATGGGAGATTCGATGAGCGCCTGCAAATCGCCGGGGAGATCGATGCCATCTTTGGAGGCGGTGATGTGGGCCGGAGAAGCGATTACCACCGGGCGCTGCTGCGCCGCCTTTTCCGACGCCGCGAGCAGGCCACGCTGACGCGACAGCCGCGGCAAAAGGCCAGCCACAATGGCGGCGGCGACGATGCATCCCAGAATGGCGAAGAACACCAGGAGCGGGCGCACGCCGGGTTTAGCAGGCTGAATTTGCGGGTGGGCCATCAGACTTCCATCACCTTTTCCTCGAGATCCGACTGGCGGCCGAACTTCGGCGGCTTGCGGCGCAGCACGCTATACACCACCGGCACAAAGAATAGTGTAGCGACTGTGGCCAGCAGCAGGCCGCCAATCACCGCACGGCCCAGGGGCGCGTTCTGCTCGCCGCCTTCGCCCATGCCGAGCGCCATGGGCAGCATGCCGACGATCATAGCGAGCGCGGTCATTACCACGGGGCGGAGCCGCGTGAAACCGGCTTCGAGCGCGGCTTGAACGGCGTCGGCGCCCTCTTCGCGCAAATCGTTGGCGAAGTTCACCAGCAGGATGCTGTTGGCGGTGGCGACGCCGATGCTCATGATGGCGCCCATCATCGAGGGCACGCTCATGCTGGTCTGCGTCAGGAAAAGCATGAGCACGATGCCGGCCAGCGCGCCGGGCAACGCCATCAGGATGATGAATGGGTCAAGCCAGGATTGGAAATTGACAACCATCACGAAGTAGACGAGCAAAATCGCGAAGATCAGGCCGACGCTCAGGCCTCGGAAGGACGAGCGCATGGTCGCAACCTGGCCGCGTGTTTCAAAGAAGCTGCCTTTGGGCAGCTTCGATTGGAACCCGGCGAGAACATGTTCGACATCCGTGCCCACCGCGCCGAGATCGCGATCCTGCACGTTGGCGTAGACATCGTAAACCGGCTGGACATTGTAGTGATTCACGACTGATTCGGTGAAATCGCGTTCGAGCTTTCCGACGTTGGCGATGATTTGGGAAGACGCTTGCGCGCCGCCGCGCAGGGGCGTATTGAGCAACTCCGAAGTAGTGTTGACGCGGAATTGCGGCGTCATCACGGCGACGGGATAATCGACGCCGTTGCGCGGGTCAATCCAATAATTGGGTGAAATCTGGGCGCTGGAAGACAGCGAAATCAGCAGGCTATCGGCCACGGAGACCTGCGAAAGGCCCATCTGCGAGGCGCGCGTGCGATCGACGTTGAAGAGCAACTCGGGGACGCCGGCCACCTGGTGCGTGTGAACGTCGACAGCGCCCGGGATTCGCGAGAGACGGCGCTCGATCTGCCGCGCGAGCTCGTAATCGGCGCGGGCGTTGGCGAGCGGACCGGCTACCTGCACATCGATGGGCGCGGGCAATCCGAAGTTGAGGATCTGGCCGACGATATCTGCAGGCTGAAAGAAGACGGTCAACGTGGGGAATTCGCGATTGAGGCGCGCGCGCAATTCGCGCACGTATTCGGCGGTAGGGCCGTGTTCGCCGGGGCGCAGGGATATGAGGATTTCGCCATCGAAAGTGCCTATGGACGCGGAATCGCTGAGCGCGATATTGAAGCCGGAATAGGGCAGGCCGATATCGTCGAGAATGTCAGTCAATTCAGCAGGCGGAATCACCTGGCGAATGGCGCTTTCGACCTGGGCGAAGTATTGTTCGGTTTCTTCGATGCGCGTGCCGGCGGGCGCGCGCACGTGCATGCGAATCTGGCCGGCATCGACTTGGGGGAAGAAATCCTGGCCCAGCATGGGAGCAAGCCCGAGACAGACGGCCACCAACAGGAAGAAGCTGACTGCCACAAACTTACGATGCGCCAGGGCGGAGCTCAACACCACGCGATATCCGGAACGCAATTTTTCAAACCAGCGCTGAAACGCGGCGGAAAAGCCCTTTGGCTCATGCTCGTGGCCAACTTCGGAAGCAAGCAGGTAGCGAACCATGGTGGGAACCAGTGTGCGCGAGAGCAGGTACGACGCCATCATCGCCAAGACCACGGCCAGCGCGAGCGGCGTGAAGAGATAGCGCGCGGCGCCGGTGAGAAAGATCACGGGCACGAAGACAATGCAGATGCACAGCGTGGAGACAAACGCCGGCGTGGCGATCTGCATGGCGCCATCGAGGATGGCGCGCACGATGGGCTTGCCCATGCCGAGATTGCGGTGGATGTTTTCGATTTCCACGGTGGCGTCGTCCACCAGAATTCCGACGGCAAGCGCCATGCCGCCGAGCGTCATGACGTTGATGGTCTCGTTGAGCAGGTAAAGGACCACGAGCGACGTGAGAATCGAGAGCGGAATCGAGATGCAGACGATGATGGTGCTGCGCCAGCTTCCCAGGAACAGCAGAATCATCAAGCCGGTGAGAAACGCGGCGATGATGGCTTCGCGCAGCACGCCTTCGATGGCGGCGCGCACGAAGACGGATTGATCGAAAAGTAGATCCAATTTGAGGGCCGAGGGAAGCGTGGAGCGAATGCGCGGCAGAATCGCCTTCAGATCCTTGATGATTTCGAGGGTTGACGATCCGCCGTTTTTCAGCACCGTGAGCAACGCCGCGCGGGAGCCGTTGTGGCGCACGATGTTGGTCTGCACCGCGTAGCCATCGCGCACGTGCGCCACATCGCCTACGTACACCGTGGTTCCATTGGTCTGACGGATCGGAAGGCGATTGAAAGCCGAGATGGCGTCCGGCGCGCTGTTGAGCTTCACGGCGTATTCCTGCGAGCCGATCTTTACCGAGCCGGACGGCAGAATGATGCTCTGCGCGTTGATCGCGTTGGCTACGTCGTTGGCCGAAAGCCCTTGGGCGAAAAGCGCGCGCGGATCGAGGTCAACGGAAATCTGGCGCGGGCGGCCGCCGTAAGGCAGCGGGAAAGTCGCGCCCTCGACGTTCGCCATTTGCGTGCGGATGAAGTTATAGCCGTAGTCGTAGAGCTGCTGCTCGCTGAGCGTGTCGCTCGAAATGCTGAGCTGCAGAATGGGCACGCTAGACGCGTTGTAGCGCAGGATGTTGGGCGGCGTGGTCCCCGGCGGCAGCGAGTGCAGCGACGAATTCGATGTAGCGGTAAGTTGCGCGACGGCCGCTTCGATCTTGGCGCGCGGGTGGAAAAAAACCTTGATGATGCCGAGGCCGGGCAGCGACTGCGATTCCATGTGCTCGATGTCGTTGACCGAAACGGTGAAGCCGCGTTCGGAGCGGACCGTGATCGCCTCCGCCATCTCCTGAGGCGAGATGCCGCCATACTGCCAGATGACGCTGACGACCGGAATATCGATTTCAGGAAAGATGTCGGTAGGCATGCGGACCGCCGCAAGCACGCCCAAAATGACGATCACCATCGACATGATGACGAAGGTGTAGGGGCGGCGGAGTGCGAGCTGAACAATCCACATGGGGTCTGGAGACTTTATCTATGATACAGCGCCAGCCCAAGCGGAATCTCCAGCCAGAAGGGCTATTCGACGCGGTAGTTGGGGGCTTCCTTGGTGATGATGACGTCGTGTACGTGGCCTTCGCGCAGGCCGGCGGGCGAGATGCGCAGGAAGCGGGCTTTGCGCTGGAGCTCGGGGATGTCGCGCGCCCCGCAGTATCCCATGCCGGATTTCAGGCCGCCCACAAGCTGGTAAACGAAATCGGCCAGCGGGCCCTTGGACGCCACGCGGCCTTCGATGCCCTCGGGCACCAGCTTCATGTTGGGGTCCTGGTCGTAGCGGTTGGCTTGTCCGGCGGACATGGCGCCGAGGGAACCCATGCCGCGATAGGTTTTGAAGGTGCGGCCCTGATAGAGGATGGTCTCGCCGGGGCTTTCATCGGTTCCGGCCAGCAGGCTGCCGATCATGACGGTGTCCGCGCCGGCGGCGATGGCTTTCGTAATATCGCCCGAGAATTTGATGCCGCCGTCGCCGATCAGCGGCACGCCGGCTTCGCGCGTGGCGCGCGCACATTCGGAGATGGCGGTAATTTGCGGCACGCCGGCGCCCGAGACGACGCGCGTGGTGCAGATGGATCCGGGGCCGATGCCGACCTTGATGCCGTCCACCCCAAGCGACACCAGATCCTTCGCACCTTCGTAGGTTGCGACGTTGCCGGCGGTCAATTCGACCTCCGGCATCTTGCTCTTGATCGCCTTCACCGCGGCCATCACGCGGCTGGTGTGGCCGTGCGCGGTATCGATGGCCAGCACGTCCACTTTCCTCGAGACGAGTTCCTGCGCGCGCTCCATGAAATCGCCTGTAGCGCCGATGGCGGCGCCGACGCGCAAGCGGCCCTGGTTGTCCTTGGCCGCGTTGGGGTATTTCAACTTTTTCTGGATGTCTTTGACCGTGATCAAGCCTTTGAGGTAATAGTGATCGTCCACCACCAGCAGCTTTTCCACGCGGTGGGTATGCAGGATCGCTTCCGCCTGTTCGAGCGTGGTTCCCACGGGCACGGTGACCAGATTTTCCTTGGTCATGACTTCGGAAATCGGCAGATCGAAGCGATTTTCGAAGCGAAGGTCGCGGTTGGTGAGAATCCCGACCAGCTTGCCTTCCTTGGTTACGGGCACGCCCGAGATGCGGTAGCGCGTCATCAGGGCTTGCGCGGCGTAGATGGGCTCCTCGGGGCCGATGGTGATCGGGTCGACAATCATGCCGCTTTCACTGCGCTTCACGCGGTCGACTTCTTCAGCTTGCCGCGCAATGGTCATATTGCGGTGCACGATCCCGATGCCCCCCTGCTGCGCCAGCGCGATCGCTAAATGCGACTCGGTGACGGTATCCATAGCGGCGGACGAAATCGGGATGTTGAGCACGATATTTCGCGTGAAATTCGTGCGCGTATCGGTCTCCGCGGGCAACACCTCGCTGCGGGCCGGTTCGAGCAAGACATCGTCGAAAGTAAGGCCTTCGACAAGCGCTTCCTGGATCATAGGGGGTTTCTAATCATCATAGCGTACGGGCGCCGGGAGGAGACGATTTCTCGACGCAGAGACGCTGAGGCGCAGAGAAAACAAGAGCAACGGGCTATGTTTTCTGGGTCTCCGGTTCGGTGCGCAGGCCGGTCCATTGTTCGGCGACGACGATGGAGTTTGCGGGGTTGCGCGCATCGTATTTCACGCAGATGGAGCCGGCGGTGGCGAGATTACCGGGCAGGCCGGATGGAAGAAACGAAACATCCTGCGAAGCGGTGTATTCCACACCGCGCACGTCGTAGGAATAAAACAGGTAGGGGCCGTGTATTTCCAAGAGCACGGCATCGTTGATCTTGCCGTGCCCCACCAGGGCGGCGCGGCGGCGGCGCTCAAATTCCTCGGGCGTGACGCGCGCCGACTTCCACGTCCGGTAACCGAGGGCGCCGGCCAACGCCACCAACACTCCACCGAGTGTCAGGCTGATGTAGTCCGCGGGCTGGTAAATCAAAGCAACTCTACCGGGCGACGGTGGCTTCGTGGAACGTCTTATTCCAATCGCTCATGAACTGCTCAACGCCTTTGTCGGTGAGCGGGTGGTTGAAAAGCATGTCCATCACTTTGAAAGGCATGGTGCCGATGTCGGCGCCGGCAGCCGCCGAATCCACCACGTGCGTGGGCGAACGCAGCGACGCCGCTAACACTTTGGTGCGGATACCGTAGTTCTTATAGATGTGAACAATGCTGCGGATGAGGTCCATGCCGGTGTAGCCGATATCGTCCAGGCGTCCGACGAACGGGCTGACGATGTACGCGCCGGCTTTGGCCGCAACTAACGCCTGCGCCGCGGAAAAACATAGCGTCACGTTGACGCGGATGCCTTCCTTGCTCAGGGCAGACGTGGCTTTAATTCCTTCGCGCGTCAATGGGCATTTCACCACGACGTTTTTGTGGATTTTCGCCAATTCGCGGCCCTGCTTGATCATGGGGCCGGATTCCAGCTCGACGACTTCCGCGCTGATATCTCCATCCACGATGCCGCAAATTTCGCGAATATGTTGTTCGAACGGCTTGCCTTCCTTGGCAATCAGCGTAGGGTTAGTGGTAACTCCATCCACGATGCCCCAGCTCACTCCCTTACGGATCTCGTCAAGATTTGCAGTGTCGAGAAAGAACTTCACGGATTGATGTCCTCCAGGATAACCTTCAGTTTATCACCGGGCCGATTCGCGGCATTACAATGACGAAGAGCATCCCCATGAAGAACAGACTTTTACTCACAAGCGCCGCCCTTCTCGCGGCCGCCGCATCGAGCGCATTCGGTTTCCAGGCGCCAGCCGCCGATGCCGCGCGCTGGGCGCGTGAAGCCGCCAACGTTACCATCACGCGCGACGACTGGGGGATCGCGCACGTTCACGGCAAGACCGACGCCGAGGCGGTATTCGGGATGATTTATGCGCAGGCGGAAGACGATTTTTTTCGCGTCGAGAGCAACTACATCACGACGCTGGGCCGGCAGGCGGAGGCCGAGGGTGAAGGCAGGATCTATCAGGATTTGCGGATGCGGATTTTTATCGACCCGGAAAACCTCAAGAAGCTCTATGCGGGAAGCCCGGCGTGGCTCCAAGCGCTGATGAACGCGTGGGCCGACGGGTTGAACTACTTCATTTCCAAACATCCGGATGCGCCGAAGCTGATCCGCCGCTTCGAGCCGTGGATGGCACTGAGTTTGACCGAGGGCAGCGTGCCGCTGGGCGGCGATATCGACAAGGTGAACCTCAACCAGTTGCAGGCGTTTTACGGGAAGGGTCCCGGCGAGGCGCCGATTCAGCAAGACCCGCCGCCGCTGGAACCGGGAGGGTCGAACGGCATGGCGGTGGCGGCGTCGAATACTGTGGCGCATCACGCGCTGCTACTGATCAATCCGCACACCAGCTTTTTCTTCCGCTCCGAACTACAAATGGCCAGCGACGAAGGGCTCAACGCTTACGGCGCGGCCACGTGGGGCGAGTTTTTCCTGTATCAGGGGTTCAACGAACACTGCGGCTGGATGCACACCTCCAGCGCGGTGGACGCGGTGGACGATTACCTGGAAACGGTGACCAAGAAGGGCGACGGGTACGTTTATAAATACGGTAACGACGAGCGGCCGGTGACGGCTTCGGAAATCACGATCAATTACAAGACCGATCACGGCATGGCGCAGCGGAAGTTTACGGTTTACCGCACGCATCATGGGCCGATTGTGCGCGAGTTGAACGGCAAGTGGGTCGCCATTCGAATGATGCAAGAGCCGGTGAAGGCGCTGGAACAATCGTTCTTGCGCACGAAGGCGACGGATTACAAGTCGTACCTGAAGACGATGGACCTGCAGGCGAATTCGTCGAACAACACGATTTTCGCGGACTCGGCCGGCGATATCGCGTATTTCCAGGGTAATTTCATTCCGCGGCGCGATACGAAATTCGACTGGACGCGGCCGGTGGATGGGAGCGACCCGGAAACCGAATGGCACGGGCTGCTTGCGGTGCAGGAAACGCCGCACCTGCTGAACCCCAGGAGCGGCTGGTTGTATAACTCGAACGACTGGCCATGGGCCGCGGCGGGGCCGGACAGCCCGAAACGCGAGGATTTTCCGGCGTATGTGGATAGCGGCGCCCCTCGGCGCGCGGCGAGCACGCCGTGCGGGTGCTGTCGAACAAGAAAGACTTTACGCTGGATGGGTTGATCGCGGCGGCTTACGACAGCTATTTGACGTGGTTTGAAAAGCCGATGCCGGCACTGATCAAGGCTTGGGACTCCACGCCGGATTCGGATCCGTTGAAGGCCAAAACGGCAGAGCAGATCGCGGTGCTGCGGAAGTGGGATTTGCGCTGGGGCGCGACGTCGGTACCGACCTCGCTGGCGATTTTCTGGGCCGATGCGCTGCGCAGCACGGGCGGCGGCCGCCGCGGTGGCGCAGGCGGAGGCAGGGGCAGAGGAGCGGCTCCGGAGGATACTCCGCCGCAGCAGATGCTGCAGGCCCTGGTGACCGCGTCCGACAAACTCATCGCCGATTTTGGAAGCTGGAAGACGCCATGGGGCGATATCAACCGCTTCCAGCGAATCAACGACGATTTGCAGCAGCCGTTCAACGACGCGGCCCCTAGCACTCCGGTGGAATTTACTGCTGCGACGTGGGGTTCGCTAGCTTCGTTTGCCGCGCGGGCGTATCCAGGAACGAAGAAGTGGTACGGCACCAGCGGCAACAGCTTCGTGGCCGTGGTCGAGTTCGGCGACAAGGTGCGCGCCCGAGCGGTTACGGCGGGCGGCGAAAGCGGGCACGTGGGGGCGAAGCACTTTAACGACGAGGCCCAGCGGTACGCCACGGGCAATCTGCGAGAGGTTTACTTCTATGTGGCGCAGTTGAAAGGGCACACCGAGCGCGAATACCACCCGGGGAACTGAGCTATTCGGGCTTACAGACCGGCAGCTTCACGGTGAACGCGGCGACCGGAGTCCATTGACCGCCGGTGCGGTGTTCGATGCGGTAAGAGCGCGTGGCGGCGTCCGCCCGCACGCGCCAGGACGAAGCAGCCGGCGACGCGGGCCGCTTGAGTTGCAGCGGCTTCTTGTTCTCTTCTTTGATGGACCACGTCTCGCCGCCGTCGATGGATTCGAGGCGCGAGTAGCGCTCAGTGTCGCCCGAAACTCCGTTGTCGATGATCACATCGCCGACGGTTTTGGATTCGAATGCGAACTGCTGAATGGAACCGAAGCGGCTCTCATTGAAGATCGGTTTCAAGCGCCATGACTTGCCGCCATCGGTGGTGAGGAGAAAAAACGGATCCTGCGAGATGGGATAGAGCGTCTGGCCGGCGGCCCAGCCGGTGAGGCCGTCGAGAAACTGAATGCGATCGAGGCCCGCGCCGCGCACGCTATCGGTCGAGGCTTGCCAACTGTGGCCGCTATCCACGCTGCTTAGTAACACGGAGTAGAGAGTGACTGTATCGGCGTGAATATTGCCTGCAGCGAATACCTTTTCGCCGACCGCTTCCGCCGAAGAAAGTTCCAAATAAATAGGACACGGTTCCTCTTCGGAACAACTCATCCCGGCCCAACGAATATCGTCCTGCGAGCAGTGAAAGGGGAGAGTAATCGGCTTGCCCTCGTAGGTGAATGTCAGCGGCGCAGGTGGCTGAGTTTGCTCCGTGAGCGGAGGCGTGTCTTGCGCCAGAAGGGCCGAAGCAGCGAGGGCTGCGAAGGTGAGTCTTTGTAACATGGCTCAAAAGGGCTAGCCGGAAATGACTCCATCGTCAATAATAATTTTCGGCCGCTCCCTGTAACATCGCATGGCTAGGGGTGCGTCTACTAGTTAAATCCCCGTTACGACAGCGGGCGCACTCACCCCTATCACCCAAACTGCGCCCGCTACTTAAAATCGCTTCTAAGCATCGAACATCCCCTCAAACAGATTGCCGGTGAGATACCGTTCGGCTGCGTCGGGCAAAATGGTGACAATCATTTTTCCGGCGAACTCCGGGAGGTGCGCCAGGCGCACGGCAGCGGCGACGGCCGCGCCGCAAGAGATGCCGGCAAGAATTCCTTCCTGTTTCGCCAACGCGCGCGCCATCTCGATGGATTCTTCATCGGTGACGCTTTCGATGCGGTCCACCATCGAGAGGTCGAGCGTATCGGGAATGAAGCCGGCGCCGATGCCCTGGATCTTGTGCGGCCCGGGCCGGATGGCCGCTCCCGCACGAGCCTGCGCGATTACGGGGCTGTTGATGGGCTCGACGCCAACCGAGAGAATCTTCTTTCCCTTTTCCTTTTTGATGTAGCGCGAGACGCCGCTGATGGTACCGCCGGTACCGATGCCGCTGACGAAGATATCGATGGCGCCTTCGGTATCGTTCCAGATTTCCGGGCCGGTGGTGCGGAAATGGATCTCAGGGTTCGCCGGATTTTTGAATTGCTGCAGCATCACGAAGCGCTTAGGGTCGGAGGCAACGATTTCTTCCGCGCGCGCGATGGACCCGGCCATGCCTTCCGCGCCATCGGTGAGCTCGAGCGTGGCGCCGAGCGCTTTGAGAACTTTGCGGCGCTCGACGGACATGGTCTCGGGCATGGTGAGCGTGACAGGATAGCCGCGCGCGGCGCCGACAAAAGCGAGCGCAATGCCGGTATTGCCGCTGGTGGGCTCGATGAGCTGTTTGCCGGGCTGCAGGATGCCGCGCTTTTCGGCGTCCCACACCATGGATGCGCCGATGCGGCACTTCACGGAATAGGAGGGATTGCGGCCTTCGATCTTGGCCAGCACCGTCGCCTTGGCGCCTCCGGTGACGCGATTGAGCCGGATGAGAGGCGTGTTGCCGATGCTGAGCGAATTGTCGTCGAAGATGCGCAAGATCAGATCTCCCAGGTGTGGACGTGGCGCTGCTGGCGGTCGGCCCATTCGCGCATGACGTCGGCGAACGTGGTCTTATCGATGACGCCGGAGACGGCGCGATCGACGCGCTGCCACATCTCGCCGAACGGCGTATCCGGTTTGCGGCGCGGACGGCCCTTGATAGTCTGTGGGCCTTCGACAAAGCGCAGCACTTCGCCCACAGTGAGCGAGTCGGCGGAGCGCGCCAACAAGTAGCCGCCTTCGGCGCCGCGGCGCGATTCGACGAAGCCGGCCTGCTTGAGGCCGGCGAGGATGAGCTCGAGAAACTTTTGCGGAATCTTCTGCCGGCGGGCGATCGCGGCGATCTTCACCGGTTCTCCCGGCTTTTGCAGGGCGAGGTCGAAGATGGCTTGGAGAGCGTACTCACCCTTCACGGAGATGTTCATGGGCGCCAGCCCCTTATTAAAGCAGAAAGACGTTCAGAAACGCCAAGGCGCGGAGAAACGGAAAAGCGGTCAAGCCTTTCCGAACCCCGCGCCCTTGGGTAAGCCGGTATTAGAAGTTCAACGAGACGGCGAAATCCAGCCTGCGATTGTTGGCGTTGGAGCCCGCGCCCATTCCGCCGCGGCCTCCGCCGAAGCTGGTGTTGGCGCCGGTCGGATCGCCAAACAACGTCGAAGTGAGGGTGCCGTTGATACCCGAAGGGTTGTAGTGGTTCAGCACGTTGGTGATGTTTACGCCAACGTTGAGGTTGAAGCGGTGCTCGGTGTTACCACCGCCGCCGCCACGGCCACCGCCGCCCATGCGCATACCGCCGCCGCCACGTGCGCCGCCGCCACCGCCGCCGCCGCCACGTGCGCCGCCGCCACCGCCGCCGCCGAAGCCACCGCCGCCGGGGCCACCGCCGCCGGGACCGCCAGGCCCGCCCCCGCCATCCGGGCCACCGTTCAGGGCGTTATTGCCACCACGCCTCGGACCGAAACCGAAGATGCGGTAGACGTGCGCGTTCACTGAAATCAGACCGGGCTGGGTCAGATAATTGCGCGGGATCAGATCGAGATTCGTCGCCGAAATATTGGTGGTGAAATTCCCGAACTGGGTGCACCTCACGGTTCCGGTGCAGGCCGCTCCGGGAGGCGCAAAGGCTGCGCGTACCGCAGTATTGTTGTCGCCAAAGATATCCTGGCCAATCAAAACATCGTAGGGCGCTCCGGAGCGAAGGGTGATGAACGGAGCGATGCGAATCCCGAGCGGCGCGGTAATGTTGCCGAACACGCTCAAGTTATTGCGAGTATCGAGGCTGGAACGGCCGTAATCGAGATTGAAATCGTAGGGATCCGTGGGCGAGCCCGGCAGATCTTTCGCGTACTGCAACTGATAGTTGGCATTGAGCGAAACGTTGCGCGACACAGTAGTGTTGAGGCTGAACATAACGATCTGCTGATTGAACCGGCCGCCCGACTCATATTCGTAAATGCTGCCCGTGTTGTAGCCGTAGGGGAAGACGCCATTGGTGGCGCTTAGCGGCAACAGCGGATTGAACGTTCCAGGAAGCGGCGTATTGATGGGCACCGTCTGGTTCAGGTGCATCGCGTGATCGAATGTGTAAGTGACCGAAACGCGCGTGTTGCGGGGCAATTGGCGCTCGACGCCGATCGCCGCTTGCATGCTGTAATCGGAGCGCAGATTGGGATCGACCTGGTCGATGGCATTTTGCCCGGCGGTGAGCGAGGAGACGGACGGAATGGTCGGATAGAACGTGGGGTTGTAGACGGTATAGTTCAACTGCCGGACGCCGTTATTCAACGCAGCGTTCTCAAACGGCCCAAAGCCCACGCGATCGTAGAAGACGCCGAATCCGCCGCGGATGACCGTCTTCTGGCGGCCATTCTTGGGGTTGCCGGGCGCCCATGCGAATCCGATGCGCGGGGCGATGTCATGATGCTCATTGAGGAGCGTCTGAACTTCATAGCGCAGGCCGAGGCTCAACGTCAGATTCGGTTTGATGCGCCAATCGTCCTGGACGAAGGGACCCGCATCCCAACGGGTGAAGCTGATGTAGGGCTCGCCCGCCTGAATGCTGAAGCGCGACGGGCCGCCGCCGAGGGTCTGAATGGTGGCTTCCGAATAGCCCAGCGCGGTCAACTGCAAGTTGCGAATGTATTGCTGGGCCGACGTGAGCAGCGTAGTGACCGGGTTGCCGTTGGCATCGAGGACGACCTGGTTAGCGGAATTCAACATCGGTTCGTTGCCGCCGAGGAACGAGAACGACCCGTTGAAGCCCTGCGGATTGTTGCTCTGATCGCTCTCACGGCGGACGCGCACGCCGAAGCGGATGGTGTGCGGACCGTGCGAAATCGAGGTGTAATTCTGCAACTCGAAGTGCTTGCTGATATCACTGCTGTTGCCGACGCCGTTGCCGCCAGTGGTGAACTCGTTAGAGACGCTGATCGAGGGAAGCTCATTACCGTTGGACTGGGTGTGGCTGCGCGTGATCTGGAAACGGGTCTCGTTGACGACCTTCGGATTGATAATGTGCGTCTCCGTGATCATCACGTTCTGGTTATTGTTATTGGTGTTGTACGCGAACTCGGAAGGCAGCGGGCTTGCCTGGAAACCCGGAGGCAGCTTGAAACCGCCCAAACCGGCGTTCTGGCGCGACCCGAAAGCTTCTTCGACGCGGACGGTCAGGGTATTGTTGGTGCTGAGCTGATAATCTAATCGCGGATTGAAGCGCGTGCTCACATTCGGCGTCACGATGGCGGTCGTTACCGGGATGATGGAATACGAGACCGGGTCGACATACTGCGCGAACGTAATGGCGTTATCGTTGACATCGCGGCGAGAGACGTCGAAGAAGTAGGAAGCCTTCTTGCTGAGCGGGCCGCCGATGCTGAACGAATAATTGCGCACCGAATAATCCGGCTTGTTGCTTTCAAACGGATTGCGCGAGTCAAACAGGCTGTCCGTATCGTTGAAGCGGAAAGACCCGTGCAAATGATCGCTGCCAGGTTTGGTGAGAATTTCGATGCGGCCGAAACCGAGGCGATCGTATTCCGCGGAGAACGGATTCTGGTTGATGCGGATTTCGCGGATGGATTCCTTGGGGGGAAGCTGGCCGCCGCTGAAGCCATCGATATAGATCTGTCCGCCGTTAGGGCCGGCGCCGGGACCGGCGAGCGCTTGGAGCGCGTCAGCCAAGTCGTCTGGATCATCGGGCAACGAAGCGAGGTCCTCGCCCTTTATGACCAGCGCGGTAGCGTTGTTGTCGGGCTCCACGCTCACGGTGACGGTGGATTCGCCCTTCACTTCGACCGTGGTTTTTTCCGTTTGAATGGACAATTGCAAGGGCGTGGTGGCGGTTTGCCCCGCCGCGACGGTCACCGGCTGGTTAATCGGCGTGAAGCCGGGGAAGGTCACCGCGACCTTGTACGGTCCGGGCTTCAAGCCGGCCAGCGTATAGCTGCCATCGGCCTGCGTTTGCACGGTCTTGTTAAAGTTGCCAGCGCCGGTTACGACGATGTTCGCCGCCGGAACGGGCGAGCTGGAATCGTCAACGAGCGTTCCCTTGATGGTTCCCGTGCCCGGCTGCGCGAAGGCGCAGGTAGCAACCAGGGCCGCCATCAGCAGCCAAAAACCCAATTGTTTCAGTTTCGCCATACTTCCTCTGTTAGTCATGTCGATGAAAAGCTTTTAGCCCCCGAAAAACTACAACGAGCAAAGAAACGCTCAGCCGATGGCCCGCTTGCAGGCGACCTTGTTTAACTCTTAATTGCCTTCTCCACCGCCGCCACCGCCCAAATTCCAGCCCGCCATAATGTCGCGCGTGGAATTAGGAGCAGCCGTGAGGATTGGCTCCACTCCGGCAATCAGCATCACCGCCGTACCCGGTCCGGAACCGCTCCCAGCGGTGGTCTTCACCATGATGGCGTCGCCCGGTTTGAGATCCGCCACCGTGATGGCTGGAGCATGTTCCAACATCTGACCTACATCGCCACCGCGTCCAGCGCCCGGTCCGCCCGGCGCACCGGCTCCGCGGCCACGGCCTGCGCCGCGCCCGCCGCCGTTGCCATCGTCAGCAGCGCCACCGCGGGCAGCGCCATAACGGCGAGCCAACATTTGCGCCGCCATATCGGGCAGCTTCTTCATGTTCGAATCGGAGCTGAGGCGGATGGTGACCGGCTTTTTCGTCGCCAGATCGGTGACTACGATTTCGTTGCTGCCGGCGTTGATGGATTTGATGGTGGCCGCAATCTGCGGGAAAGCCCCGAAGACAACCTTTTCCGCCACGATTTCCGTGCCATCGGCGTTCTTATTGCCCAACACGTGAACTTCATCGCCAGCTTTGAGTTCGGCAAACGAACTGGGCTTGGCGTCCGAGCTCTTGGCGGAATCGGGCGAATAACGAAGGTACTCGATCTTTTCGGCCGGTTTGACCAGGATGGTTTTGGGGCCGGATTTCAATGTGAAGGTTTTGGCGGCCGCATCGACCGTTTCCAAATTTGCCGTGGTGCCGCGCTTGCGCCAATCTTCGTCGTCCTTTTTGGCGAGTTCATCCAGATCGGCCTGCGTTTGGATCAACAGGGTGCGAGCTTCATTCTTCTTATCCGCGCCCAGCTGGTAGGTTGCGACGAGCCGCTCGCCGACTACGAGATCGGTCAACTTGAGTTCCGTGGCCTTCTTCATATCGGTCTCGCCTACGGCGAGATGCATGATGTGGCTGCGCGGGGCAATCGCCAACTCGACCGTTTCGCCGGTCAAGGTCTTTACCGTCACCTGATTATTGGAAGCGCTGATAGCGGTGATCGCGCCGCGGATAAGAGTACCCTGCGGCTGTTGCGCCGGGGCGCATGTGATTGTCGCGGCAATTGAAAATAAGGCAAACCAACGGGACTTCATGGAGTTCAAACCCTTACGCAAAGAAGCGTAAACTCAAGGGCGTCCATGAGGTTAAGAAGGTTACACGAAAACTACGTTGGGCGTTTGCCGGAAAACCACTGGAAATGGAGGAATTAACTGCTAAAACCAGGGGAAGAAGAGGGCTGGACGAGAGGAAAAACAGATTTCCGGGAGCCGCACAGGCCTTCAGCGGAGCCGCGCGGCATCCCGGAAATAAAATTAAAGTTAGCGGCTGCCGCGCTTGGAGGTGTCGTCGCCCTTTTTGCCGCCCTTTTTGCCGCCCTTACCCTTTTTCTTCATGGTGCTGTCGGACTTGGTGTCCTGAGCAAAAGTCACGGCCACGGTTCCGGTCACGAGCGCGAGGCCAAGCATCAAAGTCATCAGTTTCTTCATTGCGGTTCTTCTCCTTGTAATTGAGACGATTGCGTCGTCTGTGGGCTATCATAGCGAACCATACATGAAGTGTCTCTTAATCGACAATTAAAATCGGTTCATGTGCCGGTCACAAGCGTACAATGATTCATTTTGGATGTACTTTTCGCTTTATTTTCAGATGGATACCTCCGGTATATCCCGGCCGGAACTGCCTGTTTTTTCACACCTCGCTGATAAAGTAAGGGCGTATGAAGAAGGAAGAAATCGCCCGCCGGATGGCGCGGGAATCGGGGCTGACGCGGGCGGAGGCAGCCGACCGGCTGGACCGGGTGGTGCACGGGATCCTTTCGAACCTGCGGCGAGGGCGTAAGACGGCGCTGCCGGGCCTGGGGACCTTTACGCCGGGAGACGAGGGCGCCCGGTTCGAACGCGAAGGAGATGGCGAGAGTGCCACGCCGCGAGACTGACGCCCGGACAGTGGCCGGGCTGGACGCGGAACAGGTGGCGAACGTGGTGATCCGCGGGCTTTCGGCGGGGCAAGCGGTGGAAATCGACGGGCTGGGGACGTTTCAACCCGATACCAAGGCCGGATTCCGCTTCGAACCGCGCCGCCAGCCGCAGGTTTTCCTGGCTTACGTCACCGAGGACGCAGCGGCGGCAGGGCGCCTCTATGACGCGCTGGAGGCCAAAGGCTTCAGCGTCTGGATGGACGTGCGCAAGCTGCTGGCCGGGCAGAATTGGCCGCGGGCGATCGAGAGCGCGATTGAAACCTCCGACTTCTTTATTCCCTGCTTTTCGACGCACTCGGTGAATAAGAAAGGCGGATTTCAGGCCGAGGTGCGATATGCGCTCGATTGCGCGCGGCGCATGCCCTTGGACGATATATTTATCGCGCCGGTGCGCCTGGACGAATGCCGCGTGCCCCGCTCGATTCAGCGGGAATTACAGTATGTCGACCTCTTTCCCGACTGGGAACGGGGCGTGAAGCGGCTGGCGCAGACGCTGCGTCGCGGGCCGGGATGGCGGAGTTGGGAGGCATGAAGTTTAAAACGCGCCGCCGCGAAACTTACATGGTCAGAACGACGCGAAACTCCGCTTTGCCGCTCATCATGCGCGCGTAGGCCTCGCCGGCTTTTTCCAGCGGGTATGTTTCGATCATAGGCCGCACGCCGCTCAGTTCGGCGAAGCGCAACGTATCCTCGGAATCGGCCGGCGTTCCCGCGGCCCAGCCTTGAATTGCGCGGCTCCCGGCAATGAGCTGTACCGGCGTAACCTCAATAGGAGTGAACTCCACGCCCACCACGATGAGCTTGCCGTTCGGACCCAAGCCATCGATCAGCTCAGACATGGCCTTCGAGCTCGGGGCCGTCGCCAGAATTGCCTTTGCCCCGCCCATTTTCTGCAATTCCTCCGCTGCGTTGGCCGATTTACTGTCGATGTAGACGCTCGCTCCCAGCTTCCTTGCCAGTGAGGCAGTTTCGGATCCGCGCCCGATGGCCGCGACCTTATAGCCGAACTTGTTGGCAAATTGAATTCCCAGGTGGCCAAGACCGCCGATGCCCTGCACGCCCACCGGATCGCCGGGGAGGGCGCCGCTGTGCCGCAGGGCGTTGTAGGTTGTAATCCCGGCGCAGAGCAGAGGCGCCGCTTCGGCATCGCTCAACGTTTCCGGGATTGCCACCAGCGCCTCCACCGGCGCAACCATGTATTCCTGGTAGCCGCCGTCATAGCTGATGCCAGGAATTTTCAAATTCCGGCAATTGCGAAAATCGCCGCGCCGGCACTCGCGGCAGACGCCATCGTGGCCACCGTGCCAACCTACGCCGGCACGCTGCCCCACCTTCCATGCGGAAACACCGTCGCCTACCGCATCGACGATGCCCGCCACTTCGTGCCCTGGAACCCGGGGATACTGAATACCGGGCCAGGAGCCTTCTTTCGTGAGCACGTCACTGTGGCAGACGCCACAGGCCTGCACCTTGATTCGCACCTGCCCCGGGGCCGGCTCCCCAACCTCACGCTCGACGATCTGAAAATCGGCGCCCGGCCGGGAGACCTGCGCCACCTTCATCGTTCCTACTGCGACTGTTGTCGATGCCATAAATGCTCCTTTTGAATTGCTCGTCAGTCGGCGAGCCTTTCCTATGCGCTCTTCACCATTTGCCGTTGTGCGCACCTGCGTCCACGTGCAGCACCTCCCCGGTCACCTGACGAGCTTCGGTCAGGTAAACGATCGCGTCGACGATGTCCTTGACGTCCGAGATCAATCCCATCGGCGACAGGCTTTTCAAGAAGTCCTCGGAATCCTTGTCATGCATTGGCGTATGAACGACTCCGGGGGCGACTGCGTTGAAGCGGATGCCCTCTTTGGCATACTCCATCGCCAGGCTGCGCGTGATCGCCTCCAGGCCGCCCTTGGTGATCATCGCTACGGAGGCGCTTACTCCCGCAATGGGATGCCCCACCATTGCGGAGGTGATGCAGGTGACGCTTCCACCCGTCTTTTGCGTCAGCATCTGCTTGACGGCAAGCTGGGTGATATAGATGTAGCCCGCCAGATTCGTTTCGGAGAGCAGCTCGAAATCGTGGGCGGTGTAGTCCGTAAACGCCTTCGTGAAAAAGATGCCGGCGTTATTGACGACGCCATCGATCGACCCGAAGTTGGCGATTGCGGTCTCGGCAATCTTCGCGGCGGTGGAAGCCTTCCCGATATTCCCGTCGATCAACGCGAGCCTGTGGCCCGGCGCAAGGGACGAGTTTGTGAAGTCAAGCGAATTGGCGACGACGTTATAACCACGGTCGATGAACGCTTTCGTGACGCCGGCGCCAATTCCCTGCGATGCGCCGGTCACAATCATAGTTTTTGGTTTGGGTTGCATTCTCAGCTTTGGAACGGCAAACCAGGCGCCAATCGCGGATTTCGGGCCAGGGAGCAGCTTGGGAGCTTAATTTTGCCGCGCGCGAGTTCCCAGAACGTGCGGTGCGCTGCTTGTGTATCTAGCTGATTTTGTTGAGAGGTAGTTCGGCCGTCGGGAGCAACTTGATCGAGCCTTGTTACCACTTTTCCACGGTCGAGGTGGGGAGCGATTGCCGTTCCGCAAAAAGTGGTTTAGAATCAGATATGTAGAATGTCGGGGCGTAGCGCAGCCTGGTAGCGCACCTGCCTTGGGCGCAGGGGGTCGTGTGTTCGAATCACACCGCCCCGACC
>CAVUQS010000015.1:0-232011 GCA_963743705.1 Bryobacterales bacterium
AGTTCGGTCTGGGTACAGTCATGTCCAGCACCGACGAGCGGATCGTGATCAAATTCGACGACCATGGCGAGAAAAAATTCGTCACTAATTTGGTCATGGGCAGTCTCAAGAAGAGCGACCGGCAGCCGCCCGCGGAGAAGAAGCGCGCGAGCCGCAAGAAGACAGCTCCCGTCGCGGTATAACAGGACCCATTGAGGATTTTTGTTTGAACGCACGCCAAAAACGACTATTCGAAGAAGCCCGGAAACGCAACCCGGATCTCAAAATTCCCGTCGAAGCTCCACCTCCCAACGACTGGACTGAAGCCGATCTGGCCCTGATCAAGCAGGGCGTCGGCGATAAAACTTCGCGCCCCGCTCAAGCCTCTGGGGGCGGCGAAGCCGCTGAAGAAGCGCCTACCGGCGAGCAGCCCGGAAGCGTTGTCACCTATTTCGAAGCCAAGGGCTTCGGATTCCTGCGGCCCGACGACGGTGGCCGCGATATCTTCTTCCACGTCTCCCGTCTGGTGGAAGGTCTGGCGACCGATCTCAAGCCGGGCGCTCGCGTTCTGTACGAGCTGGGCATGGACCGCACAGGGAAGATGGCTGCTTCGAGCGTGCGCATAGCGCCTCCCGCAGCCTCCTAAGCCCCCACGAACGCCATACTTCCGCCGCCGTGTGCCACAATGCTTCTGGCACCCCTTTTATGGCGTTCATTCACGACGATTTCCTCCTGAGCAATAAGACCGCGCGCCGTCTCTATCACCGCTTCGCCGCGGACAGAACCGATTCTCGATTATCACTGCCACCTGCCGCCGGCCGAAGTCGCCGCGAACCGCCAGTTCTCGAACCTTTTCGAGATCTGGCTGGAAGGCGATCACTATAAATGGCGCGCCATGCGCGCCAACGGCGGTCGATGAGCGCTATTGCACGGGCGACGCTCCGCCTTTACGATAAGTTCCTGGCATGGGCGCGGACGGCGCCGCAGACACTGCGAAATCCGCTCTATCACTGGACACATCTGGAGTTGCAGCGCTACTTCGGAATTGACGAACTGCTGGATTGGAATCCACCGCACCCCTCGCAATATGGAAAAGGCCAACGTCCGATGCTGGCCACTGCCGATCTGCTGTGCGCACGGCATTTTACGGAAGTTTTCGGGTGAAGGCGCTTTCTGCACCACGGACGACCCGGCCGACGATCTGGATCATCACAAGACCATCGCCGCATCTAACCTGGAGACGAAAGTATTTCCTTGTCTTTCCGCCCGGATAGGGCCCTCATCGGTAAACCTGCCCGACGCATTCAACCGATGGGTGTGGCGCGCCTCGAAGCGGTGAGAAATGCGTAGCGTGGGGAACTTTAACTCGTTCCTGGGATGCGCTGAAGTCGCGGCACGATTTCTTCCACACGGATGGGCGGAAGGCTATCCGATCATGGCATTCAATCACCCCGTTCTCGAATTTCCCTCAGGCCTGGCGGGAAGTGGCCTGCAATTTTTGACCGCGCGCAGCTTGCAAGGCTGAGCCTCCTCAGCGGAAGAGCACGAGCGGTTCGCATCCTATATGATGCTGATGTTCGGGCTTTTGGGACGCGGAGCTGAGGATGGACCAAGCAACTCCATATCGGGGCGCTGCGCAACAATAATTCGCGGCGGCTGCGCTGGAACTGGTACCCGACACGGGCTTCGATTCCATCGGCGACTGGCCGCAAGCCCTGCCCGGATTGGGCCGCTACATGGATCGGCTGGGCGGACGAGAACGCGTTGCCGAAGATGGTGATCTACAACCTGAATCCGGCGGATAATTACGTCGTGGCGACCATGGTAGGGAACTTCCAGGATGGCAGACTCGCCGGTAAGATTCAGTTCGGCAGCGGCTGGTGGTTCCTCGACCAGAAAGAGGCGATGGACGTGGCAGATGAACGCCCTCTCGAATAACGGGCTCAGCTCAAGGTTCGTCGGCATGCTGACGGATTCGCGCTCGTTCCTCTCTTATCCCCGGCACGAATATTTCCGCCGTGTGCTGTGCAACCTGCTCGGCACCGAGATGGAACGCGGGCGAGATTCCGGACGATGAAGAGCTGGTGGGGCCGGTGGTGCGCGATATCTGCTACCACAACGCCGAGCGGTTTCTGGGTCTGGATTTAGGCGGCTAAATTCCTAGGACGCGTTCATTGCTGCTTTAGTGATCCGCTGCTGAACCGGTCGGAGTGCCGGAGGCCACATTGGAGCTGCCCGCTGCAACCGTACCATTGAACCCGTTCCACAGGCTTTGTAATCCGCCCGAGAGGTAAATAAAAATACCCAGGCCAACTAGTGCGATCGCAGCGGTTAAGAGACAGTACTCGGCGAGGTCCTGCCCCCGGTCACTCCTCCGAAGATTACCCATCCACGTATGGAACAATCTCTCTACCACTAGAGTAAATTCTAAGGGGACTAGAGGCTCCATGGCTAGGTTGTCATTGGTTATGGGCCCTAAAGGTTTTCCCGGATTAGCCGATGATATGAGAGACAGTTATGGTCTCATTCTTCCCCGCCCTAGGCGAAGCCGTTTGGGAAATGCCGCCGCTCATTCTGCACCCATTCAGCGAGCGGATTTCAGCCGCGACGTTGCTCGAAAACTCCAAGGCGGCCCTGATGCTCTCGGGGCTGATCCCGAGTGACGGGGCTGACCATAACGAACTGAAACGCAAGCTTTTGGCCGGAAGGCACTCGGAAATCCGAATGCTGTTTTACCTGGGAAAAGACGCGTTCCGATGGATCGGGCAGTGCATGGAGATCGTGCAACGCGAGCCGGGCGTCGCCTAATCCGGCGTCAAGCGGCCAACGTTGCGCGGGTTGCTGGCATCTCCGCCCACGGGCCTTGCGCGAGAAGCTGGTGCGGTGGGGGGTTGGCGATTATGCCTCGGTTTTTGCCCGTGCTATCGGATTGCATACGGTTTTCGGCAAGCCGCCGGAATTCGGGGCCCTGGCAGAGGATTTCCTGCGGGGCTATCATCGCGCGGCCGATCTCCTGTATCAGGCTTTCATGGAATCGGAGCCACACCGGGTGGGCGCGCCAAAGAACTTCCGCTTCGAGCTTTCCCTCGGCGGAACGAAAATGCTCGAGACCGAATGGGCGGATAAAGCGTATTTCCCTGCACTTCCACGCCGCGGCGGTGAGAGAATAACTTTATGCCTTTTCCCCGCTTTATGATCATCCGCCAGAAATTTCCGAGCCGCCAAGATTGCGGACATCGCCTGGAAGTCACCAAACGGCTTTTCGGCATCGAACTTCGCCTCGCGGTTGAAGCCGGGGGCGCGCGTCGCGATCGGCGTGGGCAGCCGTGGCATCCACAACATCGCGGCCATTGTGCGCAGCGCGGTGAAGTATTGGAAAGACCGGGCATGAATCGTTTTATCTTCCCCGCGATGGGCAGCCACGGCGCGGCTTCGGCGCAGGGGCAAGCCGATGTGCTGGCGCACTACGGCATCACGGAAGCGTCGATGGGATGCCCGCTGCTGGGCCAACTGGAAGTAGTGTCGGTGGGCAAGACGGCGGACGGTATCGAGGCCTTCATGGACAAGCTGGCTTACGATTCCGATGGCGTGATGTTCGTGGGCCGCGTAAATGGCCTACGGACTACTCGGGCAAGATCGAGAGTGGTCTGTTCAAGATGATGGCGATCGGCCTCGGCGAATAGGCGGGCGCGCAACGCTATCACGCGTATGCCTGCCGGCTCGGCTGGAGCACGTGATCACGACGGTGGGGCGGCAGGTGTTGCAATCGGGCAAGATTCTGGGCGGCATCGCGATTCTGGAAGCGCGTACCACAACACGGGAAAAATGAAGCCGTGCGGGTAGAAGCGATGGAAGCGCGCGAGGCGGAGAATCTGGCGCTGGTGAAATCGTGGATGGCGAAGATTCCGGTGGATGCCGACGTCCTGATTCTGGATGAGATCGGCAAGAATATCAGCGGCGCGGGCATGGATACGAAGGTTGTGAACCGCGGCGTGCAGGGGCAATATAATCCGTCGGCCGGATAGACGGTTCGAACGCATCTTCATACGCGACCTGAGCGAACTGACCTATAACAGCGCCGTCGGCCTGGGCATGGCGGACGTGGTGACGGACCGGCTCGTGAACCGCATCGACTGGACGCCAACGCCGATCAATTCGCTGACCGCGGATACGCCCGAGGCGATCCGCACGCCGATCCACTATGCTACCGACCGCGAATGTTTGGACACGATGGCGGCCAGTGGCAAGTCGATCTGAGCCAGGTCACCTATGCGTGGATCCGCAACAGCATGGAGCTCACGCGGCTGGGCTTAAGCGAAAACCTGCGCGCGAGTCGAGAGCAACCCGTTGCTCGAAATCGAAGCGACCGTGGATTTCGATTTCGACGGCCGCGGAGATTTGCTGAGCCCGTTCGCGCCCATGGAAAAATACCGCAGGCGCGCACTAGGTACGGCTTTCGCCAAACCGGTGGTCTTCGGCCCGCTTTAAAAAACGCCCAGTCTAAAAATGGAAGCTAAGCGACGCCGTAATCGCCCTCGGCGTCACATAGTGCGTGCCGCTGAATGTGGAAAGGAAGTTGTAGAGAGCAACCTTGTTGGTGAGATTCACCGCCGAGATCCGGGCGCTCCACTTATAACGGTCGCCATGGAAGATGTTGTCGTGGCCTACGGCGACATCGAAAAGACTACGGGACGCGATGCGCGGCGGATTGTGATCGTCGTTTTCCGTGCCGGGCGCCGGAATCGAAGTGTACTTGGACCCATATTGCGAGGCGGGGCATAGGCCCGTGGGGCTAATTGGCATAGCCGGCGTGGCGAAAACGTTGCCGCAGAACAAGCCTCCCTGGAACTGCTGATCGGGCGAGAGGTTGGAGACGTCGACGATAGTATCCGTGCCATTCGGGCCGTTAGCGCAATTGCCGCCTGCGCAAGGCACAGGACCCCAACGAGTCCGCTGTCGTAGCGCCAGTTGAACCCGAACCAGGGACCGAACTTCCCGAACTCATATTGCAGATGAGTGGTCTGGTTGAACTTTTCGTCATGATCGATGCGGAAAACCGTACTTCCGCCAGGCGTCGCGCCGATACCGGCGATCTGCGGAGTAAAGAAACGCGCGGCGACGCTCGACATCACGACGAAGGCGGTGAAGCCATGGTAGTCGGGAACGCTGACGCGGATCGCGTAACCGGGGATTTTGGAACGTTCCCACTCAATAGGAAACGTCACGGGGGTGGCGGCAAACACGCTGAAATCGTATGCGCGGTGGGTGTATTTCCAGAGGTATTCCGCATCGACGACAAGGTAACGTCCGAAAGCCTGCTCGAAACCGGCGTGGAATTCGTTGCGCCAGCCGGGCCCGAGCGGCGAGGGCAAGCACGGGCCTATCGTTGACATGATAGCGTTTACGACGGCGTCGTCACAACCGACGCTCGAGAGCACCAGGTTCTCGTTGAACGGCGTCTCGAGGGTCCGCGCATAGGAAACGCGAAGAACGGTGTTCGAGTTTTTGATGTTGTACGCAAGGCCGAGCCGCGGTTGGGCTTGCGTCAGTGAGGCCAAGCCATCGTAGACGTCGAAGCGCAAACCGACGTTGGCGGTCCAGTTCTGGATTTTGATCGCGTCCTCGATATACATTCCCAACTCTCTGACATCAGCGTGGCCATGAAATTGGTAGAGGCTGCTGGTAGGGCGGGGGCAGCCGTACGATGACGGCAGAGTGCCCGTGTAGGTCAGGTCATAGCACGCGAGCAGGGGGTTGAAATCGGGGCCGGGCGGGTTGAATGTAGGATCGACAATTCCGAAGTTGTCCCTTTCAGTCAGGAAGGTATGTTGAAAAACGACGCCAGCCTTTAGGTTATGGATACCCTTGACATAAGAGAAAGTCGTACGGGCGCCCATGTTGGTTAACCGGCGGTTCTGCCCAATGGTCAGCTTCTACAAATCGGGTGTGAGATCGGCAAACGGATTGTCGCTCGGATAGTAGTTGAATTGATCCTGCCGCAGGAAGCCGCCAAAAGTAAAGATCTCGTCGCCGCCGATGGCCCGCGTCCAATTCGGCGCCACGTTGAAGGTGCGAATCTGCGAGCGTTGATCCTGAGAACCAACGACCTGGCCGTTAGGGCCGAGGCCCCCGTTATCGACGACGCCGCCCGACCATGCGGCGGCGGTTTGGGAGTCGTAAGAGTTGGGGGTTTGAAACCAAGAACGCGTGAACCCTAAGTTAAAGTTGAGGAAATCGTTTTGCGAAAGCTGCAGATCGAGACGGTCAAACAGGTTGGTCTGGTTGCCGCGATCGTGGATGACGCCGAATTCCGGGCCATCAAGAAAGCGGCCCGTATCCAAGCCGTTGGCGGAGATGAAATTTCCCGCGGTCTTGCTGCCGAAGCTAAGATCGAAGCCGCCGCCGGACGTTCCGAAGGACCCGTAAGAGGCGTTGACCGAGCCGTGCGGCTTATCCACGCCCAAGCCGGAGCGTGTGGTCACGACGATGACGAGGCTGGTCTTGCCGCCGTATTCGGCGGGCGGCGCGCCTTCGATGACTTCCATCGACTGCACCGAGTCCAGGGGAATCTGGTTGGAGAAAACTTTGCTCTGCTGGTCGGTAATAGGCTGGCCATCGACTGAAAACGAGTTCTCCGCGTGATCGCCCATTCCGTGAAACAGGCCGTTGGAATCGGCGGCAACGCCGGGCGCGGCCAGCGTCACGAGTGAACTCAGCGACGACGATTGGCTTTCGAGCGGGAGCTTTTCGAACAGGCCGCGATCTACGTCAGTGTGCGTGACGGGGCTGGTCTCAACCAGATCGCCCCCTTCCGCTTTGACCTCGATGCTGGATTTGGCGGCGCCAAGCGCGAGCGTGAACTTGAGATCGAGAGCGACAGGCGAGCGCACGTCGACATCCTGTTCGGCGGACTGAAATCCTTGCGAGGTCACCACAAGGTGATAGTTGTTGAACGGGACATTGTCGAATTCGAACTTGCCCTGCGCGTCCGTCTTGACGGAGACGGTGTAGTGAGAGACAGGATTCTGCATGGTGACGCCGGCGGCCGGAATGGCCGCGCCGGAGGGATCGGCCACCGAACCGTGAACTGTGCCGGAAGTTCCACTCCTCGATTGTGGGCCATCGGACGGAGCGGCGAATACGGAACCGGCGCACAAAACGAGACACGTCATGCCGTGGCGCAAAAGGATCATGGACTAACGGTGCGGGCAACGCCCCGCGCGGCCTAAAAATTCACAAACGGCCATTTTCGCGGCGCAAGCGGGGCTGAATTCCTCGATGAGAGAACTACATCCTTTGTGCGTGCGATCGACACGCGTGGCTAGAAATGAAAGCTAATCGACCCCGTAATCGCCCTCGGCGTGACGTAATGCGTCCCGCTGAAAGTGGAAAGAAAATTATAGAGCGCCACTTTATTCGCTATGTTAATGACCGATATGCGCGCGCTCCACTTATATCGTTCGGCGTGGAAGAGGTTGTCGTGGCCAAGCGAGACATCGAACAAGTTGCGCGACGCGATGCGCGGCGGATTGTGATCGTCGTCTTCCGTACCTGCGGTGGGGATCTTGACCAGGGAAGATCCATATTGCGCTGCCGGGCAGAGCCCCGAGGGGCTGATCGGCATCGTGGGCGTCGCATGCACGCCGCCGCAGAATAGACCGGCCTGATACTGTTGGTCCGGTGTCAGGTCAGAAACGTCCACGATGCTGTCCGTGCCGTTGGCGCCGTTGGCGCAGTTGCCTCCGGCGCAGGGAACCGGGCCGGCAACGAGGCCCGAGTCATAGCGCCAGTTGAAACCGATCCATGGCCCGCTCTTGCCCACCTGGTATTGCAGGTGCGTGGTCTGATTGAAGGTTTCATCGTGATCGATGCGGAACACGGTGCTGCCGCCGGGCGTTGCGCCGATCCCCGCCACCTGCGGAGTAAAGAAGCGCGCGGCCACGCTCGACATCACCACAAACGCGGAGAATCCGTGTATGTTCGGCACGCTGGCGCGAATCGCATAGCCCGGTATCTTGGAGTTGTTCCATTCCACCGGAAAGGTGATGGGAGTGTTTCCCAGGATACTGAAGTCGTACGCGCGGTGCGTGTACTTCCAGATATACTCCGCATCCACCACCAGGTAGCGGCCGAACGCCTGCTGTAATCCAACGTGGAATTCGTTGCGCCAGCCGGGTCCGAGCGGCGCCGTGTTGCACGGGCCGAGGGAGGACATGACGGCGTAGACAACCGGATCGTTGCAGCCCTCGCTCGAAAGCACCAAGTTCTCATTGAACGGCGTTTCGAGAGTGCGCGCGTAGGAAGCGCGAATCACCGTGCTCGTGCCTTTGATGTTATATGCCACCCCGAGGCGCGGCTCCAGTTGTTTTTTCTCGGCGAGCCCGTTATAGAGATCGGCGCGTAGACCGATATTGAAGTTCCAGTTCTTTACCGTGATGCTGTCCTGGATGTAGAGCGCCAACTCCTTCACATCCGCGTGACCGTAAAATCCATATAAGCCGCTGGTCGATTTGGGGCAACCGTCGGAAGCGGGTAAAGAGGCGGTGCGCGTGAGGTCGTAGCAGCCCAGCAGCGGGACGAAGCCCGGGTTGGCCGAAAGTTGCCCGGTGCAGCCAGACGGGTTGGTGATCGAAGGGCCGGTGAAGGGGCTGCCATCCGCATTCAAGCAAACCGGGTTGAACGTAGGATCGACGATGCCCAGATTGTCCCGCTCCGTGAGGAACGTGTGCTCATACATCGCCCCCATTTTCACGTTGTGGATTCCCTTGGAATAAGAGAGGGTGGGCTGTCCGCCGATGCTGGTCAGCTTGCGGTTCTGTCCCACCGTCTGCAGTTGCAGGCCGGGAATTAAATCCGAAAAGGGATCGCCGCTCGGGTAGTAATCGAATTGATCCTGGCGCACCCAGCCACCGAGCGCGAACACCATGTTGCTCCCGAGGCTGCGCGTCCAGGTGGGCGCGAAATTGAACGTGCGAATCTTCGAGCGCTGGTCGGTGGGCCCGACCACTTGTCCATCGGGACCGACTCCCCCGGTATCCACCACTCCGCCCGACCACGCAGCGGCGTTTTGCATGTCGTAGGAATTCGGCGTTTGAAACCACGACCGCGTAAAGCTGAAGTTGAGGTTGATCGTGTCCCCGGACGTCGGTTTAAAGTCCAGGCGGTCGAACACATTGGCCTGATTGCCGCGATCGTGAAGGACTCCAAACTCCGGACCGTCCAGAAACCGTCCGGTGTCCATGCCGTTCAGCGCGATAAAATTGCCGACGCTCTTCGATCCAAACCCCAGTTCGAATCCGCCGCCGGAAGTGCCGAACGACCCATAGGATGCTGTCACCGAGCCGTGCGCTTTATCCATTCCGAGGCCCGAGCGCGTAGTCACCACAATTACCAGACTGGTCTTATCGCCATATTCGGCGGGCGGCGCGCCCTCGATCACTTCCATCGATTGCACCGCCTCCACCGGTAACTGGTTCGAGAAGACTTTGCTTTGCTGATCGGTAATTGGCTGTCCATCCACCGAGAACGAATTCGAGGCGTGATCGCCCATTCCATGAAACAGTCCATTGGAATCGGCGGCAACACCGGGCGATGCCAGAGTCACTAGCGAACTGAGCGACGAGGATTGGCTCTCCAGGGGCAGCTTTTCGAACAGGCCACGGTCGATATCGGTGTGCGTCACTGGATCGGTCTCGACTAAGTCTCCCCCGGCCTCGACAATCACGCTGGCAGAGGCTGTCCCGAGCTGTAACCCGATTTTAGTTTCGACTGGGATGGGCGAGCGGACATCGACATCCTTCTGACCCGCGCCAAAGCCGGAGGCGGAGATGACGAGGTGATAGTTGTTGAAAGGAATGTTGCCGAACTCAAACTTGCCCTGGCCATCGGTTTTTGTGGCTTGAGTATAGTGCGAAACCGGATTTTCAATCGTGACTGCGGCGCCGGGGATTGCGGCGCCGGAAGGGTCGTTAACCGAGCCGCGAACCGTACCGGCCGTTCCGCTACTGCTCGATTGAGGACCATCGTCCGCAAACGCGGGGCCGGAAGCCGCACACAGGATGACGCATGCCAGACTGACCGATGCGAGTTTCATAATCACCAAGCTTGGAAGGTCGTGCGCTTATTGCCTAGAAAAATCTGACAAACGGACGGGTGATGCCTGCAGGCGGACTAAGTTATCCAATGAGCGATCGAGCCCGCCGATGAAACGCACATGCGCGAAGCGGCGCCGCGCACGGCGTCCGCCTGCTATTGAATCCAGGCAACTCGCATCGGAAATCGCTCCGGCTGCGAGTTTGCCGTTGGGATGGAGCGGCTTCGGTGGTAAACGTTCATGATGAGGAAGCGTCCGTTGAAAACGCTAATAGTCGATGATGAGCCGATTGCGCGCCGGGTTCTCGCGGAGGAGCTTGAGGCGTTTCCGGAGGTGACCGTGATGGGGGAAGCTTCCAATGGGAAGGAGGCTCTACTCAAGATCTCGAAACTCAAGCCCGATTTAGTATTTCTGGACCTGCAAATGCCCGTTATGAGCGGATTTGAAGTGATCCAGAACCTGCAGGGCGCGCCGGGACCCGTGGTCGTGATCGTCACGGCGTTCGATCAGCATGCCATCCGCGCCTTCGAGGCCGGCGCGATCGACTACCTGCTCAAACCGGTGAATGCGGCGCGGCTGCAAAAGGCCGTCGAGCGCGCGCAAACTTTGCGTCGGCATCCTCTGGAGGCGGCGAACGATCTGGCGAGAATCGCTTCCACCGGCAACGCGTCGATTCCAGCGCCGAGCCGCAAGATCGTCGGGCGCACGGGCGACGAGTATCATCTTCTGGACGCGGACGATGTGTTGGCGTTCCAGGCGGAACGCGAGCTGGTCTGGATAGTTACCGCGAAACAGCGCCTATTGGCGACGCAACCGCTGCACGCGATCGAACAGAGACTGGCAGACACGCAATTCCGCCGCGTTCACCGCAACGCGATCGTGAACGTGAATCATGTGCGCAAACTGACCGCGCTGAGCAGCCAGCGGTGGCTTGTCACTCTCAGCAATTCTCTCCAATTGACTGTGAGCAAGCGGTTGGCGCGCGCTATCCGCGGAATTTTGCACTGGTAGCGCTTTCCGCCTCCAACCGGCTGGAGAGCGGCGGGAACGAGACTTCTTAGGGGATCACCAGCAGGGCGTTTTGAAGGCGAATTTCAGCTCGTTTCGCTGGTTGGAGCGCTTGACGCCGGGCCTGAAGAGGCCGATACTCGGGACGGAAGGGGTTCTTTTTCATGTCGTGCTCCTCCGTCTATTTAGTTTTCGTGGCAGGGCTATGGCTTTCGAGCGTGCCCGCGCATGCTCAGGCCGTCATTTCCACGCGAGCCGGCGTTGTCCATTATTTCGAAGGCGCGGTCACCGTCGCCGGGCAGCCGCTGGAGGCGCATTTGGGCAAGTTCGACACCGTACCGGTGGGCGCGGAATTGCGAACCGAAAAAGGCCACGCGGAAGTTCTGCTTACCCCCGGCGTCTTCTTGCGCGTGGGTGAGAACAGCGCGATTCGTATGCAGGCTAACGCTCTTTCCGACACGCGCGTGGAACTCCTGGCTGGATCGGCAATGGTCGATTCCACGGAACCGAACGCGGGCACATCGGTCACGCTGATTGTTAAGGAATGGAGCGTGCGGCAGCCCGATAAAGGCGCGTACCGCATCGATTATGATCCGCCACGCCTGCAGGTGACCGACGGCGCCGCGGAGGCGTCATCGGAAGGCGCTGCGCCCCTGAAAGTTGCGCAAGGCATGGGACTGCCGCTTCAGCGCGCGGCGGTTGCCGAACCGTTGGGCAGCGAGTCTCACGACGGGCTCAGCCAGTGGGCGCAGGGACGAAAGGAAGCCATCTCGTCGGACAATGCAGTGGCGGCGAATATTCAAGATCCGGCGGATCTTCCGGCGTCGGGCTTGCCGCAGGACGCCTTTACGTATTACCCGATGCTGCCCTTCCCCTCGGTAACGAGCAGCGCCGGCGCCTACGGAACAACGACCTCCTATCCATATCCGGGCGCCGCGCCGACCTCTCCCATTTATCAGACGGGATTCTACGCCTTCTATCTGCCGGGCTACGCCCGCCGGCCTTTGGGATCGCCGCTGCCGATACTCGGTTTGGCGGGCGGATTGAGCTCCTTCCATTTTCCACCGCGAACCGTTGTCACGACCCCCACGATGCCGCGCGCGCCGCTCACGCGGCCGCTACCGGTCGCGCACCCTGCGCCAGTGAGCAGACCGATCGGCATCCACGTGATTCACCGGTAGACGCGCGAGCTACTTCCCGGACTGCGCGTAATATCCGCGGCGCCAGTACAGTTTCAGATCCGGCATGGATCCGGGTTGAGTAACCTTCACTTCGACGGTGTGATACTTGCCGTCGCCAGCCTGATTGGTGGGGTAATAACCGAGAACGTATTGGTTGCGGAGTTCAATTGCGATGCGGGCCGCGACGCTCGGCAAGTCGCTCGACGCCGAAGCCGCAAAGGCGCGGCCACCAGTCTGCGTCGCCACTTCCGAGAGAAGGCGCGGACCGGTGATTTCCTCGGGCGTGAGCGCAATCGACGCCAACGGATCGAACACGCCCATGGCATAGATCTCCACCCCGGCCTGGCGCACGAACTCTTCAATCTGCTTCGCCGTGTAGGTGCTGTGGTTGTCGCCGCCATCAGAAATCACCACGATGGCTTTGCGGGCGTTCTTGGCCTTATCCATCTCCGTCAAGGAGAGTTTTAAGGCATCCAGCAGCGCGGTTAAACCGCCGGGGTGGATGGTCTCGAGCGCAGTCTGAATCTGTTGCACGCGGCCGGTAAATGGAACCGATGGCGCGGCCTGATCGTTAAACTCCACCAGAAACGCTTCGTCGTTCGCGTTCAAGGCTTTGAGGAAGAGCTTCGCCGCGTCGCGCGCCGCGCTCATTTTGTAATCCATGCTGCCGCTGATATCGAAAGCCAGACCGATCGAGAGCGGGACGTCCTCGCCGGAAAAGTGGATCACCTTTTGTTCGACGCCATCGTCGAACAGGTGGAATTCGGTCTTTTCGAGGCCGAGGACGAACCGGTTCAACTTATCCGTGACGGAAACGGGGATGACGACCAGATTGGAGTCGGCGCGGAAGGTGGGCGGAGCCTGGGGCGTGCCGGTTTGCGCGCGCGAGGGCGTTAGAAACAGCGACGCGACGATGGCGCAACTTGCTGCGCGAATGATGGGAAACCAGAACCCGGCCCGCACGTTCTGCCTCCGACGACTGTGAGTGTAGCATGCGAACCTGCGGCAGCCGGCGCGATACTCCGTGCGTTCAGCCCTTTGCCGGCGCGGACTGTTGCAGCGTTAACAGTTCGGGCACAACTGTGCCCATGATTTCCTATACAGTCTGGCTTTTTTCCTGCTGCTCGCCGCTTTGGGCGATCCAGTGGCAATAGCGTACCGGAGAGTGGTCTGCGAGCGGCCGGGGAAGATTTACAGGAAGGAATTCGAGCAAGTGCCCGTTGACGAAACCGAGCGCAGTGTGCGCGAGGTCAAGCCAGTCACTCGGATGGTCCGGCGAATTCGTGACCAGTTTGCCGTTTGCGTCGAGCCAGAGCAAAGTGATCGCGGGGTGCTCGTATTCCAAGCCAGCGGCAAGAAGAGGAATGTGCGTGACGAGATCTTCGTTATCGACGATCCGATAGCATCGTTGCTTGCCTGCGGCGGCGGTGATGCGATCGCAGAATGCTTTGTTGCCCACCCGTGGGCAGCCGAACGTGTACAAACTTGTATGCGGATCGCCAAGGTACGCGAACGCGAGGGTCGCAAGCGCCGCGCCCAGACTGTGCCCGGTGACGCAAATGTCCTGCTCCGGATGGTCCTTACGATATGCAGCGACGAGCCGGCTGACTTGCCACCAGACGGTGCGAAGATAGCGATGAAATCCTTGATGCACGCGCGTTCCGGCATCGTCGATGAGTAGCAGATCGCCATCCGCCGCAACATCATAGACATTGTCCTTCTCGGTACCGCGAAACGCGAGCAGGCCCCGCTCATCGTTTGTTGCGAAAAACCCTCGGGCGGTACAAGCGCCGCCTACGAAACAGTCGCCGAATGTTTGGACGCTGGTGAAACCGGCGCCGAGCACGATGGCGTTGAAGTCGTCCTCTTGCATGCGAACAGCGCCATAGCGGGCGTAGGCCAACATGGATGCGTCGGCGGCCCAGGCGGCATCGACGAGGAACGATCCGCCCGGCACGGGGCGTGGCGCTTCAAAGTAAACGTAATCGCCTTTTTTGGGTGGAAAGAAAAGATTTTCGGGCTTGGGCTCGAGGCACGCGGGGTTGCGAAGCATGCCTCATACTCTACACGTTTACCGTCGCAGTGACTCATCGCTAACTTGACGTATCTACCAACCCTTTTCCGTCTTAAGCAGGTTCGGATCCTGGTTGAGCGCCAGTTGCAGCGTCTTCGCGCCCTTATCGCGATTGCCCTGCTTCATGTAGCACATCGCCAGATGAAACTCGCGCCGCGCGGTCGGCTCTTTGGCTACCGCCATTTCCAAGTAAGTGGCAGCAGTGCCGTAGATCGATTTCTTATAGTAAATCCAGCCAAGCGTGTCGTGCACCATGGCGTTGTCGGGCGCAATTTCCGACGCCTGCTCTGCGTACTTCAACGCCTCGTCGGGTTGCGCAAAGGCAAGCGCATAGGCGAGGTTGTTGAGTGCGAGGACGTTGGAGCTGTCGATGGCAAGCACGGCGCGATAGCGGTCCATTGCTTCGTCTTCGTCGCCCATGGCTCCGGCCACTTCGCCAAGCATCAACAGCGCTCCGATGTTCTTCGGGTTGGCGGAGACAACTCGCAGCAAGCGCTGGTGGGCGGCGTCCATGTGGTTTTCCTGGGCGTCGATTCCCGCCAGAGATAAACCTGCATCGAGGAACTTGGGATCGGCCGCCAGCGCCGTCTCAAATGCTTTTCGCGCCCCGGGACGGTTCCCAGCGTCCAAGTACCAAAGCCCGAGCAAATTCGCCATCGGCGCCGATTGGGGATGCGACGCTACCAATTCCTTGAGCCGCTGTTCCGCCTTTGCGGGTTGCTTCTGCGCTTGATAAGCGCCAGCCAGAAGGCGCGCCCCGCGAATGTCATTGTTCTTAATCGCCTCCTCGGCGTCGGCGATGGCGCCGGGGTAATCCGCCTGCCGCATCCGCAGAACACCATCCTGGATGATCAGTTCGGGATAATGGTGGACTTTCAGCGCATGGTCCAGAACGGCTCTCATCTCTTTGGTTTCCCCGGCTCCGAGCAGCGCCCAGTTGCGCTCCTCGATGACCGCTAACATGGCTCTTTGGTTCGCCGGGGTGGCGTCCAGCAGACTGAGAGCGGATTTCGCCTCATTGGCCTGGGTATAGTTCCGAGCCAAGGCGAGCCGCGCCTGAAGCAGCGCCGGGTTGAGCCGCAGCGCCTCGGTCAATTCCTGCCGCTCGACCAAGGGCCGCCCCTTCATTTTGGCGACGCCCGCCATGGTGGAGTGCGCTTCGGCGGAATTCGGGTCCAAGTGCAGGACCGTCTGAAGATCCTTTTCGGCATCCTCAGCGTCTCCAGACCGCAGCGAAATGCCAGCCCTTTCCAACAAAGCATCGCGGTCCTTCGGATTTTTCTTCAAGACCGCCGCCACCAGACTCAGCGCGGCCTGGTTCTTGCCCATCTCGACACATGCGGTGAAAAGACGGGTGCGAGCGGCCCGGTCGGTGGGATCCTGTTTGGCAAGTTTCTCAAACTCCGCC
Organism: Bryobacterales bacterium; assembly: GCA_963743705.1. Classification (GTDB taxonomy): domain Bacteria; phylum Acidobacteriota; class Terriglobia; order Bryobacterales; family Bryobacteraceae; genus PALSA-243. The sequence goes on from CAVUQS010000015.1 coordinate 15,744, forward strand.
AAGGCGGCATCGCGTTTCCCGTGGTTGTAAAGAAAGAGAGCATGCTGCGGCTTGTATTCGGCGTCGGGAAGGGCGGCCATTCGCCTGTAGGTTTCCTCGGCCTCGCCGATACGCTTCCCGGCGGTCTGGATCGCAGCAAGCCCCATGAGCGCCAAGCCGTTCTTCGGATCCAATTGAACGGCTTTTCGCAGCGCCGCCTCGCCCTCGGCAGGCTGGTTTGACGCCATATAGACCTGCCCCAACGCCAACTCCGCCATGGAGGATTGCGGTTCGTCGGCCACGGCCTGCTTCAGAGCCTTCGCCGCGCCGGCTAGATCCTTCTGGCCCAGCTTCAATCGCGCCAGTTCCACGGAAGTGTGCAGCCGCGTCGGGAATTTCTGTAGCGTATTCTCCAGGCGGCCGATGGCTTCATCGGTCTTACCCAGTTTCCATTCCGCTAAGGCGAGCGAATCGTTCGCGTCGGAAGATTCCGACGGAGACAAATTGGGAAGCACGGCCTCCAAGCGGGTGGTAGCCATCTGCAGAACTTCCTTGGCGCCGCTCATGGCCATCAATTCGCCCAACTTCAACTGGGCGCGCTTATCCTTTGGATTCAGCTCCGTCGCCTTGCGGAAGGCTTCGGCGCTACTGGCAACGTTTCCCTGCGCCAGATAGAGGAGGCCCACTTGATAGTACGGCTCGGAATCCTTCGGCATTACACCCGATGCATTCTTGAATTCCAGGAAGGCGCGTCCGTAGTCCTTCTTCGCGAGGAGATCTTGGCCCCGGCGCAGAAACCTGGCTTCCTTGGTCTGTGGAGAAATGGCGCACGCTATCGACATCGCCAAAAGAAGCCCTATGCTCATAGGGGCAAGCATACGGGAGCCCCGCGAAACCAGCGCCTCAGCGGTGGGAATCATATTTAGGGCGAATCCCCCGCACGTGACATGCCACTGAGTGGCATTCGCAAACATCCTGAGAGGTGACAGGAAAAGACATCTCTCGAAAGGCCCAGGGTACAAAACAGACCAAAATGTGGGAAGGTGTTGTAAATAACTTCCTGTCTTTGGGCAATTTCCGTTCCTTTCCAGGGCTCAATTTACACTTAAGTACCTATTGTTACATGATTGAACGATTTGGCCCGAAGCGTGCCAAGGTTCCGGCCCTAGGGAAGGAACCCGGAGGGCTAAGTGCGTCTCGGCTCCCACCTTCCGCGTGTTGCCGGGATTTTTGTTGCGTTATGGGCCCCAAGCTTTTGCTTTTCAGGAGGGAACTACTTTGTATAGAGTTTTTCGCAAATCGTGCGCCATCGGCTTCTTTGCCGCCGGCTTGTCACTCATAACGCTTCCGGCAGTGGCGGACACGCCTCTCCCGGGGCTGGTCAATCTCAACTTTCTAAATTACACGGGGAGCGCACCCAAAGGCGCGTTTACCGATGTCAAACCCACCGGCTGGACTGGTGGAAGCGGCCTCATCTATATCGATGCGCCGGGTACTTCGTCGAGCAGTCCGACAAGCGCGTGCGGGACGACTTACCTCGCTACCTACGGTTGCCCCAGCACACTGGCGATTCCGGGGGGCTATAACGAGGTAGAGGCGGACGGCAATCCCAGCTACGAAAGCGGCTTCAACTACGTCGTTACCGGGCTGACCGTGGGACAGACCTATTCGCTGAGTTTTTATGAAGCGGGCAGTCAACAACAGGGGTTCGCCAACGGTCTCAACACGACCGAGCAGTGGATCGTCTCGTTGGGCACCTCTGGAATGAACTTCTGTAACGGCTGCGGCGCCGCGGATGCTTATTATGGCGGGCACGACTCCACTTATTCCAACGCGGATGCGACCGCAAGCGTCCAGGCTACGACGTTGATGACTACCGCCCCGGGCGGCTTGACGGATTGGGAATACGTCACGGTGAACCTTACGGCCGACGCCACCACCGACATTCTGAGCTTCCTGGCTTGGGGTGACAACGGCAACACGGTTAATCTTCCGCCGATCGTGTTCCTGGCCGGAGTCGATTCGGCGCCTGGGCTGGCAACACCAGAACCGGGAACCGTAGTGCTCTTCGGCAGCATGCTTCTGGGCGTTGGCGTGGCCATCCGGCGCCGCCGGCGCGCGACCGCCGTTTAGTTAAACCTGGGGGGCCTCGGTAAACTATTTGGGACGCTTAATCGCACGGCTAGCTGTTTCCCGAATACAATACTCAGAGGCCCCTCGGTATAACGTCTGTGCTTGACTTCCTGGACCTGCAGCAAATTCTCTCGTTCCTGTTAAGCGTGGCAAGGCTTTGCACTTGGCTCCTGCTTCTAGCCCTGATATTTGCTCCCCTGGAGTGGCTCTTCGCAATCCATCCGAAAAAGTTCTTCCGTAAAGCCCTCCTTCAAGATTTGGGATATTACTTCATCAGTGGCTTAGTCCCTGGCTTGCTGCTCACCCTCCCACTGTCGGTCGTGGCACTTGGCGCCCACGCCATCGTTCCATACCGCCTGCAGGCTGCGGTCGCGGCTTGGCCGTTGTGGGAACGCATCCTGGCCGGACTGGTAGTCGGTGAGATCGGTTTTTACTGGGGCCATCGTTGGGCGCACGAAATCCCATTTCTGTGGCGCTTCCATTCCGTCCATCACAGCGCCGAGCATGTCTACTTTTTGACCAGTTCGCGAGCCCATCCTCTCGACAATGTGTTCATTCGGTTGTGCGGCCTGATTCCGGCCTACATTCTGGGAGTGGCGAGTCCCCTGACCCCAACAGGTAGCCTGGTCCCGGTGCTGATCGTTCTGGTTGCTACCCTCTGGGGATTCTTCATCCATTCCAATTTGCGCTGGCGGCTAGGCCCGCTGGAATGGCTGATTGCCACCCCCGGCTTCCACCACTGGCATCACACTCTAAGCGAGCCGCGGGACCGCAACTTCTCATCCATGCTGCCCTGGGTAGACTTGATCTTCGGTACCTACTATCTGCCGAAGCAATGGCCGCTGGCTTACGGCATCGAGGAAAAGCTGCCCGATTCGTTGGGCAAACAACTGCTGCATCCGTTCCTCCCGCGGGAACCCCAGGCCAGCATCCCCGAGCAGGTTGCGGCCGACCCGTCTTAAGCGAGACATCGAACTACCGTGGCCTCGGCCGACGCGAGGGTCACTTTCATCCAACACGATTTGAGGGTTTGGGAAAGCGTTTGCCGAAGCGCGGGTAAGGTTCGCGTGCGGCGCCTAATGCGCCGCCGACGTGGTGGGACGCCGGACAGCCAGCCACGCCTCCGCCTCGCCGAGGGTGTGGAAAACGCTGGACTCGGAGACGTATTCTTCGGCGAACACTTCAAACATGCGCAGCATCCCGAACAGCGCGTTGGCGGGGGCGACGATGGCGAAGGCGCCGAACTGAACTTTCGCTCGAATCCTGGCGATGGCGTTCGTGACCTCGCGCAGATTCTCCTTTTCGGGTATGGAGGTTTGCTCGCTCAAGTCCAACAAGACGTCCGCGCGAGCGGGCAAATCCGGGTCCCGCTCCAGCACGCGGAAATGATCGAGAACTTCTTCGATGGTCACGTCGCCGGTGCATCGGGTATGAATGAGCTGATTAGCCTTGTCGATCCGGTATATGACAGGCATACAGCGAATGGATGCAAGGCCCCTCGCGCCAGTTTATTCTTTTTGGGCCGTGCTGCCGTGGGCGGACGCGTCGGGCGGTACCTTTTGAAACATTCGGTCGAACCGGGCGCTAAGACGGCGCGGCGAGACGCTCACTGTGTATAGTGGCAAGTGATGAAGATCGAAACACTGGCGGTGCACGCCGGACGCCACACAGATCCCGCTACCGGTGCGGTGGCTTTGCCGATTCACCTTTCGAGCACGTTCGAGCGCAGCCCGGAAGGCGACTATCCGCGCGGGTTCAGTTATTCGCGAGAGAATAATCCGGTGCGGAAGTCGCTGGAGCAGTGCCTGGCGGCACTGGAAGGCGGGAACGAGGCGATCGCGTTCTCTTCGGGTCTGGCAGTAGCGACGGCGGTGGTCCAGAGCCTGGAGCCCGGGGACCATATCCTGGCGCCTGACGACGTGTATTGGGGGCTGCGCAGAGTAATCGGCGACGTGTTCGCGCGCGGCGGCCTGGAGACAACATACGTAGATATGACGCAGCCAGACGCGGTGCGCGCGGCCATGCGCCCGAATACGCGGTTGGTTTGGGTGGAGACGCCATCGAATCCTCTGATGCGGGTTACCGATCTGGCGGCGATTGCGGAGATCGCGCACGAACGTGGGCGCAACGCGGTGACGGTTTGCGACGGGACATTCGCGACGCCGGTGCTGCAGCACCCGCTGAATTGCGGCATCGACATGGTGACGCACTCGACGACGAAATATATCGGCGGGCACAGCGACGTGGTGGGCGGGGCGCTGATCGCGCGATTCAACAATTACATTTTCGAGCGGGCGCGGAAATCGCAACGCTACGGCGGCGCGGTCCCGTCACCATTCGATTGCTGGCTGACGCTGCGGGGCATCGAGACGTTGCCGTGCCGCGTGAGAGTGCATTCCGAAAACGCCATGGCGCTGGCGCAGTTTCTGAAGGGGCATGCGCGAGTGGAAAAAGTGCACTATCCCGGGCTGCCGGAACATGCCGGGCATGCCGCGGCGAAGCGGCAGATGTGCGGCGGGTTCGGCGGAATGCTTTCGTTTCAGGTGCGGGGCGGGCGCGAAGAGGCCATGGCGGCGGCGGCGCGCTGCGAGTTGTTTATCCGGGCGACGAGCCTGGGCGGGACCCATAGTTTGATTGAGCATCGGGCGTCGATTGAAGGGCCGGATACGAAGACGCCGCAGAATTTGTTGAGGGTGTCGGTAGGGTTGGAGAATATTGAGGATCTGGTGGCGGATCTGGAGACGGCGTTGGGCAGGGCTTAATCTGCCGCCCCCGCGCCACTAAGAGATCTCGGCGAGGAGCGGGCGGCCGGCCAGGGAGGTGCGGAATCCGTACCAGGCGATGAGGGCGCAGGCGGCGAGCGGTACGATGCCGATCGCGGCGTACCAGAGCGAGAAATCGAGCGTGATGGGCACGTCAAGCAGGTAGACGGCCACGATGCCGCCGGTGATTACCGCGGGGACCCCGAAGCGCAGCAGCACTACGACCTCGAGCAATTCCATGATGATCGTGGCGGGGATGTCAATGGCGGGCGCGGTGGGCGTCCCGAGCGAAATCAGCGTCAGCACGGCGACCGCAGCGGTGGCGGCGATCCAGCGTTTGCGCAGCAGAACACGCATCAGGAAGAGCACGAAGAGCACGATCATGGGATCGAAAATGGCGTTGGAAATGGTTTCGAGGCCAAACGCCAGCAGCGGGCGAATGCCCTGCAGGCCGTCCAGATTGGGCATCGATGGCGGCGCGGCGACGCCATGCAGGTGGGTTTGGATGAGCTTGAGAATGGCGATTACGCCGCCCATCGCGGCGCCGTAGAGAATATCGCGGCCCACGCGGGGATCGCGGATGCCTTTGGTAGTGAAGCGGCTCCACGAAATCATGGTGTGGGGCCATGCGCGGCGCACCCAGGGCTCGAGCGCGATATAGAAAAGATAGAGCGCTGCGCCATTCAATGCCGAGACCGAGAGCGCCTTCCAAAACAGATTGAGCTCGCCCATGACAGGCGCGTGATGGCCGGCGATCAAATGTCCGCCGAGCATGCATCCGAAATAAAGCAGAAAAAGTTTGGCGGCGCCACGGCGGTCACCGCGGCCAGAGCGGAAATTGCGCCAGGCGATCACTCCGGCGGAAAGCAGGAGCGCGTAGACTACGCCGAGAACCATAATTTCCTGGGACGCTGAGCCGGATTCCATGCGTTCGGGCGTGGTCCAAGGACCGATGACGCGGAAGAATACGGGACGGCCGCGCCAGGATGCGGCCTCGATGCGCAGGGGGCCGCCATTGGGGCCGCCGGGGCCGGTCCACGCGGCGCGGGCATCCCAATTGGCAAGCGGCGTCCAGAGGGGCTCGACTGGCTGATAGCGCGCGATGTCCAGGCCAGCGGCGCGGAAGAGCGCGGACCAATCGAAGGCTGGCGCGGGCGGCGCTGGGGCCTCACGCTGCGGCGGCACGGCTTCGAGCATCAGCAGTTTGCCGTCGGGATCGGTGCGCATGGAGATCATGCCGGACATCTGCAGGGGCGGATCGTTCTCGGACGCGGAGGTCGCGAACCCGAGTTGGGGCGTCATGAAAGCGGGGCTTTGGCGATACCAGAAATAGATGAGCGGGGGCAGGCCGGTGGCGGGATTCGACCAACGGGCGACGGCGGCGGTGCGGTCGCGCTGCAAGTAGCGGATGTAGGTGTCGTGATAAGCAAAACCGGAAGCGGTGTCCGCGGGCTTGGCAGCGTATCCGAATCCTTTGAGCATGGTGCGGGCATCGCGATCGAGCGCTTGCGGCGAGGCTTCGAGTGGAATCTTGCCGGTGAGGCTCCAGTTGGCGCTGAGCACGGCCGTGATGGCAATGCCGGCCAGGGCCGCGGCCAGCCACGCGACAGCCAGCAGCGGGCTCAGCCCTCCGCTTTCGCCTACGGCGGCGACGAGTTCGGGAGAAGGCGTTTCGCCGGCGGCGAGCGCGGCGGCGAGGGCATCGCCGCCTAAACCCGCGGCGACAGCGAGCGCGGTGTTGGGACGGCCGGCGGGATTGTGATCTATGCACCGCATGACGGTGCGTTCCACCGCGGGGTCGAGATCCCTGACGACGGTGGTGATGCTGACGGGCTCGGCGCGCTCCTGCATCTGCATCAGTTCCATTAGCGAAGCGGCGTCGAAGGCGCGCTTGCCAGTGAACAGCTCATACAGCACCAGGCCGAGCGAATAGATGTCGCTCTTGACGGTGACTTCCGTGCCCGCGAGCTGCTCGGGCGACATGTAGGCGGGGGTGCCGCTGCGGACGTCGCCCTGCAATTGCGCGGCAAGGCCGGCCAGGCCGAAATCCATCAAGACGACGTTGCCGCGGCCATCGATCATCACGTTGGCCGGCTTGAGATCGCGGTGCAGCACGCCTTTTTCATGCGCGGCGGCGAGGCCAGCGCACATTTTGCGCGCGATCTCGGCAGCTTTATCGGCGGGCAGGCGGCCGATGCGGCGTAGTAGCGTGGACAGGTCTTCGCCATCGACGAATTCCATGGAGATGTAATGTTGTCCGTCGGCCTGACCAATGTCGTAGACGCGGCAGACATTGGGATGGGTGACTTGGCGCGCCATGCGGACTTCGTTGTAGAAACGCGCGAGCGCGCGGTCGTCCTGCGAAGCAGCTTCGGGGAGGAATTTGAGCGCCACGGCCTGGCCGAGCGTCAGATCGGTAGCGCGGTAGACTTCACCCATGCCTCCGCGGCCTAGCAATCCCGCGATGCGGTAGCGTCCGGCGACTACAACGCCGGGGAGAAAACGGCCTTCATCGACGCTGGTAGTGGTGAGCGGATCGCAATGGGGCGTGACGCTGCCCGGCGGGTTCATAATCGCTGTCTCCGCCGAGGTGGAATCGAGCGGCGCCGCACAATGGGCGCAATAGCGGGCGTCCTCGGCGGATTCGTGTGTGCAGACGGGACAGCGCACTCTGGAATCCTATCATTCCGCCGCTACGACTGTGCCCTTGCATTTCCGGATTTGGTGTAGAATAGAGAGACGACAAATTTACGCTTGTCCTTCCATCTTGCCATTTCGACTTTCCCCGAGAGTCTAACCGGGCGCTCAACCCGGAGTAGCACAGCCCCGCAATTCTAAACCACAACGCATAAACAATGTATCCAGGCAGAAATTATCCTCCTCGCAAGCAAAACCGTAGAGAGAACGTGAACGAATCGATCCGCGCGCGCGAAGTCCGCGCGGTCTTCCCGGACGGCGCCACCGAGATCATGCCCACTGCGGCCGCGCTACGGCGCGCGCAAGAGCTTGGCCTCGATCTGGTGCTGATCGCGCCCACCGCGGTTCCGCCGGTGGCAAAGGCGGTCGACTACGGTCATTACCAGTACGAGCAAAAGAAGAAGCAGCACGACGCCAAGAAAAAGCAACATGTCGTACAAGTCAAGGAATTGAAGTTCCGTCCCAATACCGATGACCACGACTACGATTTCAAGAAAAACCACGCTATCCGCTTCCTTCAGGAAGGCAACCGGGTGAAGGCTGTCGTACAGTTCCGTGGACGTGAAATCGCGCACGCTGACCTGGGCAAAAAGCTTCTCATGCGCTTTGCCGGCGACTTGACTACCTATGGCGCCATGGAAGGTTCGCCGCGCCTCGAAGGCCGCAACGCGCACATTCTCATCAGCCCAGTGAAAGCCGCGGTCAAGCCCGGCGAAAAACTGCCCGGCGAGAAGCCGATTGGCGAAAAACCTCCGCGGCCTCCGTCGGCGACGCCCTCGACGCCTCCCCCAACCGCGCCCGAAGCCTGAGCCAATGTACAACGCGTTCTTTGGCCTTTCTCAGAACCCGTTTAACATGAGCCCGGATCCGACGTTTTTGTTCCGGAGCAAACAGCACGAAGAAGCGCTTGCCAACCTGATGTACGGCGTTCAAAGCCGCAAAGGGTTCATTGCGCTCACGGGCGAGGTGGGCACGGGCAAAACTACGATGCTCGAATGCCTGCGCGATTTTTTGCAGGCGCAGCAAATTGCTTTCGCCTCGCTTTTTAATTCCCGCCTTACCGCGCCGCAATTCTTTGAAATGCTGTCCTACGATTTCGGCCTGCCGGGAAACCGGCAATCCAAAACCGAAACGCTGCTGGCGCTTAACGAAATGCTGCTCGAGCGTAATGCGGCGGGACGCAATACCGCGCTAATTGTGGACGAGGCGCACAATCTCGATTGGGACGTGCTGGAAGAGATCCGGCTGCTGGGCAATCTGGAGAACCGCCAGGGGAAATTGCTGCAAGTGGTGATTGCCGGACAACCGGAGCTGGACGCCAAGCTGGAGAGGCCGGAATTCCGCCAGCTTAAGCAGCGCATTTCCCTACGATGCACGCTGCGCGGATTCGATCTGAAAGATGCGTTCGCGTATATCGAATCGCGCATGGAGCGCGCCGGCATGCCTGCGCAGAAAATCTTTTCGGCGGAGATTATTGCCGAAATTCACTATCGCTCTCAAGGCATTCCCCGACTGATGAACGCCATCTGCGACAATCTCTTGCTCACCGCGTTCGCGATGGAAACCAGGACAGCAACATTCGAAATGCTCGACGAAGTCACATCGGATATGCGTCTCGAGTATCCCGAACACCGCCCCGCACGCGCACCGAAGTCGAAAGTACCAGATACCTCTCGTCTGCGATCCTCTATTTCATTTCCACAGGCATAGCCTCTAAATCAGGTGTTTACCTGATATCCAAGATTCTAATTCAAGCTTCAAAGTACTAGGTGAACCCTCTCCGCAGTTAGCGTTACTGATTTGGGATAAACTTACACATATAGGCCATCTGCATTTATTGCGTTGGGCAAGTGAAATGGCCGATATGATCCCAATACGATCCCAGCCGGGGGATCGCAAAGCAAAATTGTTAAGAAAAAAGGAGCCTAAATTCGATGCAACGGTTTTTCGAAAACAAACTTACCTTGGTCGCGATTCTCTTATTGTTCGCATTAGCACTAGTCTGCAATGCGACGCTGGGCGCAGCGCCCGCAAAAACCGACGAGGTAACTAAAGCGACATTCGGATTACAAGCAATTCTGCGCGGACCCAATGTGCCGACCGATCCGTGGGACCTGACGGCCAGCAACCATGCCGTAAGCCGCGGACCCAACGTGCCGACTGATCCTTGGGACCTAACTGCGATACGCCGTGGACCTAATGTACCGACCGACCCTTGGGATCTAACTGCCAGCAACCATGCTGTGCGCCGCGGACCTAACGTGCCGACCGATCCTTGGGACCTGACCGCGGTACGCCGCGGGCCTAATGTACCGACTGATCCGTGGGACCTGACCGCCAGCAACCCTGCCGTGCGCCGTGGACCTAACGTGCCGACCGATCCTTGGGACCTCACTGCCAGCAACCATGCCGTGCGCCGCGGACCCAATGTGCCAACCGATCCTTGGGACCTGACTGCCAGCAACTATGCTGTGCGCCGTGGGCCTAATGTACCGACCGATCCTTGGGACCTGACCGCCAGCAACCATGCCGTGCGCCGTGGACCCAACGTGCCGACCGATCCCTGGGACCTCACCGCCAGCAACCATGCCGTGCGCCGCGGACCCAACATGCCGACCGATCCTTGGGATCTGACCGCCAGCAACCATGCCGCGCGCCGCGGACCCAACGTGCCGACCGATCCCTGGGACCTGACCGCCAGCAACCATGCCGTGCGCCGTGGACCCAACGTGCCGACCGATCCCTGGGACCTCACCGCCAGCAACCATGCCGTGCGCCGTGGACCCAATGTGCCGACCGATCCCTGGGACCTGACTGCCAGCAACCATGCCGTAAGCCGCGGACCCAATGTGCCGACCGATCCCTGGGATTTGACAACTATTGCTTAGGCAATAGGGATAAATCTCGACACTTGGGCGGACGCCTAGCCTAGAATAAGTCAGGATAGTGCAACTCGCCTTACAACTCGCCTTCTGGGGCATCGGACTGCCTCTCATCCTCATGGTGATCGCAGCCATGTTACGCGGTCCCTACAAAGAGTTTCCAGTACTGTTTATTTATACGATTACTGAATTCCTGCTCACAGTAGCCGGACTCCCTGCATATTTCGACTTCTATTTTAAGCATTCGGTTAACGCGCGAACGCGCATGGCCGATTGGAATTTCTGGAACGATGCGATCGTCGAAGCCCTCATTTACGCAGTTGTCATTAGTCTGATCTACAAGGCCGCCTCTCATTTCCGTTCCCGCCGTATCGTGCTGATCGGAATTATCGGCGGCGCCGTTCTGATCGCCGCAATATCCTTCCTGATTCATTTTGACCGCTCCGCTTTGCGCAAAGGCATGTGGATGACGCCAATGTCCCTAGATCTGAGCTTCGTTGCTGAGATTCTCGATCTAGGCTTGTGGGCTCTTTTAATTTCGAGGCGCAAACGCGACACGCGTTTGTTATTGGTTACTGGAGGATTGGGGATTCAGTTTACGGGGGAGGCGATCGGGGATTCGCTACGTTCGATGGCGGCCAAGCGCCACTCTCATGGGCTCTCTTATACCGGCAGTTTCTTACTCACGGTAGCGGACTTGACCGCCCTGTACATCTTCTGGCAGGCGTTCCGCCGCAATGGAAATCGTACGCGACAAGCATCGGCCGTCGACTCAAGCGGTTCAATCGCCGAGCGCTGACGGCCGATGAATATTGCGTCTCGTCTTAATGCCCTGCAGCATCGGCGCGATTGGCGGCGCCCTGATCGTTCAACGACGCGGTTACTTGGTCGGCGCTGAACACCTTCACTTCGACTCGGCGATTCTTGGCGTTGGCGGCGCGATTGCGCGCATCCTCGACCGGCTTCTCATCGCCCAGGCCGATCATGTGGATCCGGTAGATCGGAATGTCGTGCTTCGCAACCAGATACTGCACGACGGCGTCGGCGCGTTTGCGGCTCAGCACTTCGTTATAGGAGGCAGCGCCGGTCTTGTCCGTGAAACCCTCCACCGCGATGAAGAAGCGCTTGTTGCTCTGAATATCCTGAGCAAGCTTATCCAGCTCCGACTTCGAATCGGTGGTGAGCGCGGATTTGTTGAAGGCGAAAGGCACTGTCACCGTATTCAGCAGCTTGTAGTCGTCGATGTTCGCGACGGCCTGCCGCAGGTTGTTCAGCCCCTGCGCGTTCTTATCCGACTTTTGGTCGGCGGTGCTTGCAACGGTCATGGCCTGATTGGCATGGTCCATCGCCTGGCCGGCGTGCTGATCGGCGAGACCGGCATGCTGATCGGCGGCGCCCGCCTTTTCATTGGCGGCGCTGATGCCGTTCGTGGCGCGGTCATCAACGTCCTTCACCTGTTTTTTGGTGTCTTGAATCTGTTGAGAATTTTGGGTGGTCTGCTCGCCAACTTGATCTACTTTGGCCTGGATGGGAGCCGTGGTGTTGCGCACATATTTCTTCGTGGCGCATCCCCCCGCGAGCAAAGCGCCCGTTACGATACACGTGGTCGCAAGAAAAGCTTTCATGGTCAAAAACCTCACCGACGCTTTAGCAATTTCGACGCCTTTAGGCAAGTGGCCCGCTTTTCAACTATATATGGGGTTGTACGGGTCAGTCCCGATGTAAAGCTTACTCACAGCGCAACCTGTTAGCAAGAGAGGACGAAAAAAATACGCGGCCTAGTACGGGTTTCGAGGTGAAATCCGATGCAATTAGCGTGAGCTTACGGCGCCACGGGCGCGCCTACGGCCACGCCGGCGCTTGTCCGGCGTGACGGTGGGGTGACGGCGCAAACCTGGCAGATCCCACGAGAGGCTTTCGTAAATCTCCCCCTCGGGATCGTAATCTAGCGGCCAGAATTGGGATTTGTCGTTCATAGACTTACCTGATTTCTGCAGGAGGGGTGCGAATCCATTATAGCAAGCCGACCGCGATCCAGGACGGCCCGCAATCTAATGAAAATAATGGATTTATTTTAACTCGCTGAGCCAATTCGTATTCACGACGATCTTGGCGCCGCTAGACCAATCCATCGGAAGGTTGACGAGGAAGCGCTGGCCGTCGGGGGAAACGTCATAGAGGTTGTAATATTTCGGCGTGGGGCGCGTGTGGAAGACCTCACGCGGCGTATCGAATGCGAAGGCATCGCCCGACGGATGAACCGTGGCGGCGAACAACCGGCCGGGTTGCGTCATGAAGTAGAGTTCACCGCCGTCGCGGCGCCAACGCGGAAGGCCGCCGCCGTTGGGTGAGATTACCCAAGTCTTTTTTGTGCCGCCAACGCCGTTGTCGAACGCCTGTACCACCACGCGATCGACGCCGCCTTCGGTGGCTTGATAGGCGAGCCAGCGGCTGTCCGGCGAGAGCGCGCCATATCCTTCCGCGCGGATGGTATCGACGATGGTGTAGGCCTTCCGTTCAAACATATTCCAGGCGAAGAGGCCCTGCCTTGTGCCTGGCGAGTACGTGTCGAAGAGAATCCACTTCCCGTCGCGCGACCAATCGTCGGGATGAGTTCGATTCGGCGAGCGGCTCAACAATTCGGGCTTGGCGGCGCCGGCCACGGGAGAAACGTAGATGCTGAAGACCCCGGTTTCAGCGGCCGCGAAAGCGACGCGTGAACCGTCGGGCGACCACACTGGGGAGGTTTCGCCGGCGTCGACGCCCGGCAAGGAAGAAGCGGTTGAATCGGCAGCGTTCAACACCCAGAGCATCGGCAATCGCGCCTTAGGGTCAAGTTTCCCCGCAACGACGCGTTTGCCATCGGGAGAGATGCGTGGCGGACCCCAGTCGCCGGGCTCGCCGAGCGCGCCAAGGTTTTTGCCGGCGCGATCGAACCATGTCAACTGGCGCGTGGATTTGACTGCGCTCTGATAGACCAGCGTTCCGTTGCCGGATACCGAAACCTGAGATAGCGACAGGTTCTCGACGGGTTCCACGTTCGGAACCAGAATGGTGCTGGCTTCCGCAATTTCCAGATTGGACGCGCGGAACACCTGGCTCACCAGGTTGCCGTTGTGGATGTAGAGCAGGTAGCCGGAGCTGGGCGTAAGCGGCGAGCCGCCGCCGGCAAACACGGCGTTGGTTTCCGAGCTCAGCAAGCGGCTGTAGCTGGTCGAGCCGATGGCGCCGACGTAGATGCCAGTATCATCCGCGGAACCGGCCTGCACGAAGAAGATGAAGCGCTTCCCGTCAGGGAGGAATTGGGGCCAGAGATGGGCGTGCTCCTGGCGCGCGGCGTCCAGGCTGGTGACGGCCTGCGGCGCGCCTCCGCCCGAGGCAACGCGCGATAAGCCGCCCGTGAGACTGGCAGCGAAGAGAATGGTTCCGTCCTTGTTCCATGCGCCGCCGCCCGAAAAATTGTCCACCGGACAAATGTTCTGCGGCGCGCCAACCGGATGGCCATCCTGAATGCGCACCTTCTTCAAAAAGCCGTTGGCGAAAAATCCGATATTCGAATTGTCAGGCGACCAGAACGGCGCGGATGCGCCCTCGGTGTTCGGAACCGGCTCGCCATGCATGGTCTCGAGGATCCGCAGCCAAAGAACGCGCTTGCCGTCGGGTCCGGTGGCGGACCACGTGAGACTGCGGCCATCGGGCGAGACGGCGGGCATGCCCGGATATTTCGCGTCTTCCTGATCGACGACGAAGCGATAAGTAGGAGCGGGGGTGCGCCCGGACAGCAGGATCAACGCCGCGGCGAGCCCGGCCAGCAGAACGAGGGCGGCGAAAATCGTTACCCACCGGCCAACGTGTGAACGTTTCTTGCGCGTGACCAGGAATGCGGGGGCGGCAGGCGGGGCGGGCCGCCGGACCGGCGCCTTGATGACTTCGGTGGGACTCGAATCCGCGGCCGGTTCTACGTGGGACGTTTGGCCCGTCTTGATTTTGCGTAGAGGCGGCCGTCCGTTTCGGCCGCTAGCGCCAGCGGCTCCCAGCCTTCCCCGCCCTGCGCCAACCAGCTTCAACTCGACAACGGCGTTTTGAATCCGCTGGCGGCGCTTGCCGGGATCTTTTTCAAGACACCCCGTAATGACGTTTTGGATTCCCTGCAGGATTGGCGATGTCGAGCTTAACGGAGGCGGAGTTTTTTCGAGGATCGAGGCATCGACTTCCGCTCCCTCGCCGGAAAACGCGGGCTCGCCGGAAGCCATTTCGTGGAGCAATCCGCCGAAGGCGAAGATGTCGGCGCGTGAGTCAACTTTCTCGCCCAAGACCTGTTCGGGCGCGCGGTATTGCCGCGGCACAGGCGCGCTGACAAGTGGCTTGAGCAATGCTGCCGCCCCGGTTTCGGTGATGCCAACCGAGTAGGGCGACACGCTGCCGTGAATTTGTCCGCGCGCATGCACTTGGGCCAGAGCGGACCCGATGTCGCGCGCGTAGCGCATCACTTCTTCGGGAGAGAGAGCTTCGCGACGCAGCCTGAGCGCGAGAGTATCGCCGAAGACGGCATTGCCGTTGACGAAATCGATGCGGGCGGTTGGCGTTGCTTCAGTCACGAACGTAGCAACGCCAATTTTACTCCCAAGACCCGGCTAAAGAACAGTAAGTGTTTGTTTTGCCGTGTCTTATGAGAGTACCATCACATCGGAGATAAAACCTTGGTAATACCCTTATGGGGGAAATGCCCGATGCGGGCCGAGCCCATTTTCAGTGGGTGACCATTTTTCGGCCATGCGACCAAAGATGGCCAGCATCATCGGCAATTTTTTTGCCGACATCGCAGACTTCTTTCAGGTGCCCGACGATGTCGCGAGCGATATCGCCGAATTCAGACGAGCGATCGGCGAACTGGCGCGTAACACGGCGCACGTCAAAGCGTGACGTTTTCTTTGTGCGGCGCGACAGCGCGATTCCAACTCCGATCGCGGCCCCCGCGACGACCCCTAGGACGATGGTGGCCGCGCGATTCTCGGCGGCATTGGTTTCGTGTTTCATGACTTAGCACGCTGCACCCACGGGTCCACTGTGCGCGAGGCAACGGCTAACCCTATTGACTCTGCCGTCCGTCCATGTACAATCCAGAGTGGCGCCAAAAATTGACGACGGAAGCACCGCGAAATGTTCAAAGCGAAAAAATCACCTCAAGTAGTTCCAGCGGATGTGCAAGGCTACAACAGCAGCGAAGTAGCGCGGATTTGCGGCGTCACCCTGCGCCAATTGCAGTGGTGGGATGAACGGCACGTCGTCTCTCCGCGGCAGGCGGGCCACAAACGCGTCTACATGAGCGAAGAGGTGGTGGAGATTTCCGTCATCGCCGAACTGCGGCGCAAAGGATTCTCGCTGCAAAAAATTCGCCGCGTCCTGCGATTTTTGCAGAAGGACATGGGCAAGCGCCTCAGCGAAGCGCTGGCGGCGACCGCGAGCGTGCATCTGCTCACGGACGGCAAGTCGATTTATCTGGAAGAAGCTCCGGACCGCATCATCGATCTGTTGAAGAACGCCAAGCAGCCGATGTTCTTAGTGTGCGTGACCGACCAGGCGCGGCGTCTCACGGGAGGCGCGGAACGCAAGCCGGTGAGGTCGGAACAGCCTTCGGCGCGGAGTAGGTCGAGGGCCGTTTAGGACGGTCCGGACGAGCCGAAACTCGCCGCGGAAGCCTGCTCCAGAGTGGCGGGGCGGCGGAACATGGCGCGCACCACGTAGAACGAACAGCCGATCGCGACCGCGAGCACGGCGTTCACCAGCAATACAGACAGCGCGGTGGCGAGAAACGCGGCCGCATCCCACGGATTCATTTTCGGCAAACGGCGCCAGGTGCTCCAATCCAGCAGGCACAAGCCCATCCAGGCCGTGACGCCCGCCAGCGCGGGCAGCGGGATACGCGAAATGAACGGCCCGCCAAGCTCCAGAATTCCGATCAGAAAAACAGCGTGCATCAGGTTGGAGATGGGGGTCGATCCGCCGCAGCGCACAACCGCCAGACTGCGCGCGGGGATACCGACGCTGGGTGGCGCGCCGATCATGCCCGCAAAAATATTGGCAATGCCGTAAGCGCCCAGCTCGGCATCGGCGGCCGAAGCTTTCATGCGTTGATGGCGCCCTTGAAAATGCTCCACGACGCGCGAGGTGATCAAAATGTTCACCGAGGAAACAAAAGCAAGCGCAAAAGCTGAAGGCAACACGGTGAAGGCATCGCGAGGGCTCCAGGAGAAGCCAACGAAATCGGGGAACGAAGCGGCGATGGCGCCGACCTCCCGCTCACGCACTCCCAGGAGCCGCGCAATGAGGAACGCCAAGCCCACGCCGATCAGCGGAGCCGGAATCCGCGGAGAAAAACGCGCGGCCGCAATGGCGGCGACGATGACCGTAAGGCCCAACAGGATCGGCACCGCACGCGCTTCGCCGATCCGGCTGAACGCGTTCGCGAGCTGGCCCACGGCGGTACTGCTGGAGCGCGCCAAGGGCGAGGCGACGCCAAGAATGATATCCAGCTGCGAGAGGATCATCATGGCGCCGATGCCGCAGGAAAAGCCCGTGACAACGGCATGCGGGACGCGCGTGATGTGACGCCCCAGGCGCATGACGCAAAACGCCATCATGATCACAGAAGCGACGATTGAGACTTTAGCTGCTCCGCCGATGCCCTGGCTGCGCGCGGCCATGGCAATAAAAGGAACGGTAGCGCTGGCGGTACCTCCGATTAGAACCGGGTTACGGCCAAGCAGCGCGATAACTGGCGCGGTGAGGATGGAAGTGAAGACGCCCAGCACGGGCGGCAGGCCCATCAGCGAAGCCATGGCGAGGCCGTAAGGAAGTGCGATTAACGCGGCAATGAGACCGCCGGAGCAGTCTCCGAGGAACAGAGGCCAACCGTACGGGGTGCGCGCGCCTCGAAATACGGGTAGCCTCAATCCTTACCCCTCCCTTTCCCCATAGACTTTATTTAACACTGAACCGTTAGTCCACCAAACGTTGGAGGACGTGTTTCAGATCGATTAAATTTATGCAGACGATCAGAGCGCCTCGCGCTGGCCGGCCGGCGGCAGCTCTTCAGGGGGCGCAGGAGGAGGCGTTGGGGCGCGGCGCGGGCGGTGGAAATAGGTGGGGAATCCGGCCAGCACCAGTCCATAAATGAGGTGGCCGATGATAGTGGGCCGCTCCGGATAGAGCAGGTAAACTAATGGCATGGCGGTTTTCCAAAGGCCGTGAAACGCCGCGTAGAACCACACCAGAGCGAAGACCATCGCGGCCAGCGTTCTGCGCCGGGGCCGCAAGCGGCCGCGCACCACAGACGCGAAAACACAGCCCAGGAGGCCGTACATCATCACCCACAGGGCGATGCCGGAGAAGGTTTTCCACCCGAATCTGTTGCTCAGCGCGTCGTTTCCGTAAAAGGCCGTGGCGAAAAGATTCTCCGGAGCCCAGAAGCCACGCCGGTCCAAAACGGAATCGATACCGAGCCATGCGAGCATCCACAGCGCGCCCAGGATTCCGGCGTGAAGGCCGGCCAATGCGGCGGGAAACGCTCCCAAACCGGGCGTTACCGGACGCGCTTCCGGAGGGGGCATCTCGGACCCGGCCCCGGCGGAAGGCGTTTCCGTGGTATCGTCCATAAGTTCAGCCTATACTGCCGTACAGAGTAAAGGCAAAAGGAAACAATGCCCCGCGTCGTCATCACCGGAATTGGAGCAGTAAGCCCGAATGGAATCGGGCGGGAACCTTTTTGGGAAGCCACTCGCAACGGCGAAAGTGGGGTTCGCCGTATCACGCGCTTCGACCCATCGCCATTCGTTGTGCAGGTAGCCGGCGAGGTTTCCGAGGCGTTCGATGAAAAAGTCTGGGTGGAGGCGAAAGACCGTCCGCACGTTTCGCGCGCCGTGCCGCTGGCAGCGGCGGCGGTAAACGAAGCGCTGGAAGATGCAGGCGTGGATGTGCGTTCCATGTCGCGCGAGGAACTGCGCGAGATTGGCGTGATCGTGGGATCGGGCGGAGGCAGCCAGGATTTCACGGAAGAGCAATACCGCCTCTATTACAGCGGCCTTCTCAAGCAGTGCAGCGTCTACACCATTCCGACCAGTACGATCGGCACGCTCGCGAGCGAAGTTTCCATGCGCTTCGGGCTGCGCGGCATGAGCCATATCGTCTCGACGGGATGCACTTCTTCCACCGACGCGCTGGGCTACGCATTCCGCCATATCAAGATGGGCATGATGAAGACGATGGTGGCCGGCGGGGTGGATTCTCCTATTGCGCCACTGATCCTGCGCGGATTCCAGCTTATGCGCATCATGAGCACGCGCTGGAATCACGAGCCACAGCGGGCGTCGCGGCCTTTCTCGCGCGATCGCGACGGCTTCGTGCTGGCCGAAGGCGCGTGGTTTTTCGTGCTGGAGGAGATGGAACAGGCGAAAGAGCGCGGCGCGCATATCTACGGAGAAATCGCCGGGTATGGCTCGACCTGCGAAGCATTCCATCGCGTGCGGCTGGAAGAATGTGGCGAGGAACCCGCGCGTGCGATCGGTCTATCGCTTGACGAAGCCGGGATTCCGCCCAGCGAAGTGCAGTACATCAACTACCACGGCACTTCGACCGAACTCAACGACCGGATCGAGACGCGCGCGGTGAAGCTCGCGTTCAACGGCCACGCGTATAAGCTCGCGGGATCGTCGCTGAAGAGCCTGATCGGACATCCGCAAGGCGCGTGCGGCGCGGCCGGAGTGGCCGTGATTTTGCTGGCGATGCGCGATGGCGTCGTACCGCCGACAATAAATGTAGATGAGCCGGACCCCCAGTGCGATCTCGACTACGTTCCGAACGAGGCGCGCAAAATCAATATCGAAAACGCAGTGGCCAATTGCATCGCCTTCGGCAGCAAGAATTCGGCGCTGGCGCTACGCCGCGTCTGACGCGGAGTGGCTGGCGTGACCGCGCCACAGAATCCGCGCTGGGTGGTGGTGGCAACCTTTGCGGCACTGCTTGGACTGACGCTGGGCGCGGCGAGCGTGGCGGTGCGTGCGCTACGCGATATGTATGCCGGGCAATTGGCCGCACGGCACGCCGCCGACGCGCATTCGCAAGAAACGGAACTGCTTTCGGCAATTCGCAATACGCTGACCGAACAGCAACTGCACGGCATGCCGGTGGATCCGTTGCTGCTCGAGTTGTCGCAAAACGCGGCGGAGTGGAACGCGCGGCGACTGGAGCGCGAAGACCAGATGCTGCTGGCACAGTTCGGGCGACTGCAGGGGACTCTGTATCAGGCTTTCCTGATCGCTCTCGCAAGCGCATTGGCGCTGGTGGCAGCCAGCATGATCTACATTCTGCGCCTCGAGCGGCAAACACACCTGCGAAATATCGAACTGCAGCAGCTTTCGTCGCGGCTGGTGGACGCACAGGAATCGGAGCGCCGGTCGATTTCGCGCGAACTTCACGATGAAATCGGGCAATCGCTAGGAGCCCTGCTGGTAGATTTGTCGCGCTTCGCGGCTACGGTTCCCGCAGACCAACCAGAAGTGAAGAGCCAGGTGGACCGGATGAAATCGGTAGCGGAAAGTTCGGTGCAGGCGGTGCGCGATATTGCCCTGCTGCTGCGGCCTTCGATGCTCGACGATCTGGGGCTGGGGCCCGCATTGGAATGGCAGGGACGTGAGGTATCACGGCGGAGCGAGATCGAAGTGGAAGTGGATTCGGAGAACGCTTCGAGCGATTTGCCGCCGGAATATGCGACGTGCATTTATCGCGTGGTGCAGGAGGCCCTGCATAATACGGTGCGGCACTCCGGCGCGAGGACGGCGCGGGTAGATTTGGAGCAGATGGGCCGAAGCATTCGGGTGCGAGTCTCGGACGATGGGCACGGGTTCGATCCGAAGCGGGCGCGAGGGTTGGGAATTATGGGAATGGGGGAGCGGGTTAAGAGGTTGGGCGGAACGCTCACGGTGGATTCGGCGCCTGGGAGAGGGACGACGGTGACGGCGGAATTGCCTTTGCCCGAGGGGGCTTCCGCGTGAGAAAGACGCGGGTTTTGTTGGCGGACGACCATGTCCTGATTCGCGCTGGGTTGCGCATGGTAGTGGATGCGCAGCCGGACCTGATGGTGGTGGGCGAGGCCGGCGACGGGCGCGAGGCAGTGAGCATGGCGGAATCGCTGAGGCCCGATGTGGCGGTGATGGATATCGGCATGCCCGTTTTGAATGGGATCGAAGCGGCGCGGCAGATCCATGAGAAGCTGCCCGATGCGCACATCGTGATGTTGAGCATGCATTCGGATGAGGGATACGTGCTGCGCGCGCTGAAAGCCGGCGCGAAGGCCTACCTATTAAAGGATTCGGCCGAGGCCGATCTGGCGCGTGCGATCCGGGCGGCGGCGGATGGAAAATCCTTCTTCAGTCCCTCGGTGGGACGGGTGCTGCTCGAAGACTACATGCGCAAGCTACAACGCACCGGAGCTGAGGATTCCTACGAGTTGCTTTCGCCGCGCGAGCGGGAAGTACTGCAACTGGTGGCGGAAGGAAAGTCGAGCAAGGAAATCGCCGGCCTGCTGAATGTGAGCGTTAATACAGTCGAGACCCACCGGGCGCGCGTGATGCAGAAGCTCAACCTACACGGCATTCCGGAATTGATCCTCTATGCGGTACGCAAAGGGATTATTTCGTAGAAGATAGCCTTATCCCCAATCGCCGGGGTCCGATATACCAAGTTCCCATGACAAACGTGGCGCGCGGCGGGCCGTCACTCTAAGTGGAGCCTTTTCGGCGCTCCACAGATTCCTGGGAGGAAAAATGAACAACTTCAATCTAGGGCGGCATCCGCAAAAAGCGGTGCTTGCCGTTACGCTCGCGCTGGGCCTGACCGGGCTCGGACTGGCAAGCGTAGACCACATCCGCAGCGCCAATTCCCCGGTCGCTGTAAAACTTGCCGACCCGGCTGAAGCTCCGAGCCACAGCGGTTTTGCGCCCGTCGTGGAGCGCGTAGCCCCGGCGGTGGTGAACATTTCTTCGACGAAGGTCGTCAAGACGCCAACCAGCTTCCGCAATGGCGGCGGCGATGACGAATCGGACGATCCCGGCGACAACATGCTGCGCCAGTTCTTCGGAGGCGGCGGTGGTTTCGGCGGCCGCAGCATGCCGCAAATGCCTCGCGAGCAGCGTGAGCAGGGTTTGGGATCGGGCGTCATCGTGAGCCCGGACGGCTACATTCTGACGAACAACCATGTGGTGGACGGCGCGACGGATATCCGCGTCAGCTTGTCGGATAAGCGTGAGTTCCAGGCGAAAGTGATCGGTACGGACGCCAAGGTGGATATCGCGGTATTGAAGATCGACGCGACGAACCTGCCGGCGATCGTGTTCGGCGATTCGCAGAAAGTGCGCGTGGGCGAATATGCCATCGCGGTAGGCGATCCGTTCGGCGTCGGCCAGACGGTGACCATGGGCATCGTGAGCGCGAAGGGCCGCACCGGCCTCGGCATTGAGGAATACGAAGACTTCATCCAGACCGACGCTCCGATCAACCCCGGCAACTCGGGCGGCGCGTTGGTGAACGATCGCGGCGAATTGATCGGCATTAACACGGCCATTTTGGCGCATGGATCGGAAGGCAACCAGGGCATCGGCTTCGCCATCCCGGCCAACATGGCACGCAATGTGATGGATGAGATCGTGAAGTACGGCAAAGTGCAGCGCGCGTACCTCGGCATTCTGCCGCAGGACGTGACGCCTGCTATCGCCGAAGCGTTCGGCCAGAAGAACCTGACGGGCGCGCTGGTGGGCGATGTGACCGCGGACAGCCCGGCTCAACGCGCCGGCCTGCACAAGGGCGACATCATCACCGAAGTGAACGGCAAGGCCGTTAACGGAGCCAACGATCTGCGCATGACGATTTCCATGATGCAGCCCGGCGCCTCCGTCCAGCTTAAGGCAATCCGCGAAGGCGCGGTTCGCGATTTCACCGCCAACCTGGCCGACCTCCCCGGCACGGAGGCGAGCAATCGCCAACCGGGCGAGAAATCGGAAAGCGCGCTGCAAGGCGTGCAGGTGCAGAACCTGGACGGCCAAACCGCGCACCAGCTGGGCTTGCCCAGCGGGACCAGCGGCGTGGTGGTTTCGAACATCAGCCCGTCAAGCCCGGCGGCCGATTCCGGCCTCCGCAAGGGCGACGTGATTCAGGAAGTGAACCGTAAGCCGGTCTCGAGCGTATCTGACTTCGAACAGGCAGTGCGCGCTTCCAAGAACAGCCCGCTTTTGCTGGTGAACCGCCAAGGCAACACGATGTACGTGGTTGCATAACTCCGATTCAGACATAGCCCTGACTGGCCCCGGCGCCCTCCCGCGCCGGGGCTTTTTTGTTTAGGGATTATGCAATGACGGATGCACGACGGTTGCGGCCGCGGAGTTCTAGTGCATCGACTGAATCGTAGGCAACTTCGATGCATCCCACCCGCCGCCGAGGCCTTTGATCAGCAGGACGCTGGCTTCCATCCGGCGGCGTAGGATGTCGATGGCGTTGCGCTCATTCAACAGGGCGATAGTTTGCGCGGTGACAACCTGAAGGTACGGGTCGACGCCGCCCTCGTAGCGAGTCCTGAACAGCTCCACGGCGCGCCGCGCTTCGGTGACGGCGTCGTTTTGCTGCTTGGCTTCCGTCTCCAACACGCGGAGCGCCGCGAGATTGTCTTCGATGTCGCGAAATGCGGCCAGGACTGACTCGCGGTAGTCGGCGACGGTAGCGTCATAGCTGGCGCGCGCGGAGTCGGAGGTTGCACGGCGGCGTCCCGCATCGAACAGAGTTTCGGCCATGCTAGGACCCACTGCCCAGAAACGGCTGGGCCACGTAAGCCAATTGGTGATCGAGTTTCCTTCCAAGCCACCTGTCGCGCCCAGCGCCAGGGTTGGAAAATACGCAGCGCGCGCGATGCCGATTTGTTCATTGGCCTCGGCCATACGGCGCTCGCTGGCCGCGATGTCGGGGCGGCTCTCGAGAAGCTGTGAAGGCACTCCGACGGGTATGGCCGGCGGCTTGGCGTTCAACGGCGATGGCGACAGGCCGAATTCGGCCGGCGGCTTGCCGATCAGGATCGCGATGGCGTGTTCATACTGGGCGCGGAACACGAAGATATCGGTGTACTGCACACGCGCGGTGTCGAGCTGCGTCTGAGCTTGGACCACATCGGACTCAGGCGCGGCGCCTCCGCGGAACAGGTCCGTGGTCAGTTGCACCATCTCGGCATAGGCGCGCACGGTGTCTTCCAGCAACCTGATTTGGGCGTCGGCGCTGGTCAACTCGAAGTAATCGAGAGCAAGTTCGGCGTGAAGACTTAGGCTGAGAGTCTGAATATCGGCCGCGGTGGCCTGCGCCTCTTCGCCGGCGGCCGCGACGGTGCGGCGTATGCGGCCCCAAAGGTCCACTTCGTAGGAGACGTCGAAAGGCAGGAGGAACTCGCCGGCGGATCCTATGCCCCTCGAACCCACGGGAAAATACGGCGAATTCGGCGACTCGCGCAGGCTGCTGATGCTGGGCGCTACGGAGATCGTCGGAAACTCGGCGGCGCGGTTATATTTCACTGCAGCGCGCGCGGCGAGGAAGCGCGCCTCAGCGGCCTTCAGATTCAAATTCGCGGGCGCGACCTGTTCCTGGAGCGCATTCAACTGAGGATCGGAAAAAATCTCCCACCAGTTGGCTCGCAGCTTATCGGCGTTTGGATTCGCAGTCTTCCATTGATCCGATTCTTTGAATGAGTCCGGCGGGGGCTCTTTGTACGCGGGCGTGGAAGGAGCCGAGGGACGGGTGTACTTGGGGCCAAGCATGCAGCCCGGCAACAGAATCGCCCAGACAATGACCGGCCACGCGCGAGCAGCGCTCATTGCTGAGCGCCTTCCTTCTTAGCGGCGATGCGGACAGGCTCGCCGGTGATCAGGGAGTCAGGCGGACTGACAATGATCGCGTCGGCGGGAGTCAGCCCCGAAACGACCTCGACGGTCGCTCCATAGTCACGTCCGATGGTAATCGGAACCAATTCCGCGTGGCCATTTCGAACGACGCCAACCTGCAGCCCCTGGGAACGGAAAAGAAGGGTGTTCGAGGGAATCGTCACGGCGTATGTTTTCCCCGGCAACTTCAGGTGAACTTGAACGTAGGCGCCGGGCAGCAACTGGCCGGTTGGATTATCGACGTCGACTTCCGTATTCAAGGTGCGCGACGCCAGGTCGATGGAATTCGAGGTTCTGGCTACCTTTCCATGGAACGTCTGGTTCGGAAATTCGTCGAGCGTGATGGTGGCCACGGCGCCTTCACGCGCCGCGTTGGAATTGACTTGAGGCACGGCGACAAAGACGCGGAGCGTGCGGGTCGCGGCAAGTTGAAACAGCTGGCTGGTGGGGGGATTCGCTCCGGCATCGATGAGCCAGCCAATATCCGTGTTGCGAACGGTGACAATTCCATCGAATGGTGCATAGACTTTCTCGAACGAAACAAGGTCTTCGAGACGGCGGACATTGGCGGCGGCCGACTCGACCGTGGCCTGGTTGGCGCCGAGGGTCTGCACGGCCTGATCGGTGGATTGCTGAGAGACAGAGCGCGTACTGATCAGGCGCTCCCAACGATCCGCGGTGATCTTAGCCAGCGATAGATTCGCTTTCGCGGTTTCCAGATCGGCGTGCGCCTGCTGCAGTTGCTTGTCGAGTTCGGGCGTGTCGATGACGGCGAGTAAGTCGCCCTTCTTCACATGCGCGCCGATGTCGAAATACCACTTGACGAGATAACCGTTGGAGCGCGCGTAGATGGGAGAGCTGATGTAAGGCTGCGCACCGCCGGGCAGTACGATCTCTTCCGTGGCCGGATTTTTCGTGGGATAAACCACCACGACATCGGAGACGGCGGCCTGTTCCGTGACGCGCTTGAGGACGGTTGCGGCCTCCAGACGGCCGTGGATGCCGAAGTAAATGTAATACCCAAGGGCCAGGGCCGCTAAGAGAAGCAGCAATCCCATTAGCCAGCGACCGCGTCGCCCGGTGCGGCTTTCCGTGACTTCGGCGGGGCTTTTGGCGTCATTCGGAACGTGGCTTGGGGCATCGGGGGTGGCGTCGGTGCTGTGGTCGGGTTCCATCTGACTGTACCTGGTAGTTTTGGAAAATCAGTTACTCATGAGCGGAGCCGCAATCTTCCACGTCCCGGCGGCGCAAATCCACAAGCGCCTCGAATACTGTGCACCAGGCTGAAAACCGCGGGAACGAAGAGCAGCGTAGCCACGGTGGCGAAGAGCAAACCGCCGATCACGGCGCGCCCGAGGGGCGCGTTCTGCTCACCGCCATCCCCCAAGCCAAGCGCCATGGGGATCATGCCGATGATCATGGCGAGCGCGGTCATGAGCACGGGCCGGAAGCGCGTGAATCCGGCCTCGATGGCCGCATCGGTCGCCGTGACATTCGCCTCAACCCGCTCTTTCGCGAACGCGATAACGAGAATACTATTGGCGGTTGCTACGCCCATGCACATGATCGCGCCCATCAGCGCCGGCACGCTGAGCGGCGTATGGGTAAGGAACAGGAAGACGATGATGCCCGCGAGCGCCGCTGGAAGAGCCATGATGATGATGAAGGGGTTGAGCCATGACTGGAAATTCACCACAATCAGCAGGTAAACCAGGACAATGGCGAATCCAAGCCCCGCCAGCAGGCCTTTGTACGATGTCTGCATGGTGTCCAACTGGCCGCGGACGCGGAAGAAGCTACCGCGCGGAAGCGATTTCTGGTTGTCATTGACGATGCGGTAGATGTCGCGGCCCACCGCGCCGAGATCGCGATCCTGCACGGCCCCGTAGATGTCCAGGATGCGGCGGATGTTGTAGTGCGACAACACCTGCATCTCTGCGCCGCGAGATATCGAAGCTACGTCGGAGAGGATTTCGGGATGAACCATGGCCTGCGAGCTGATCGGCAGGTTGCGCATATCCGCGAGCGATTCAATGCGGTATTGCGGCATCTGAGTGACCAAGTTGTACTGCACGCCGTTTTGCCAGTTCAAGAAAAATGAGGGCGTGGTTTGGAAGCTGCCGCTTAGCGAAATCAGAAGACTGCTGGTGATATCGCGGTCTGTGTAGCCGCCTTGCGCGGCTTTTGTGCGGTCAACATCTAAGTTGAACCGCGGGTAGTCGAGTTCTTGTTGAATGCGCAGGTCGGTAAGGCCCGGGACATGCCGCAACTGGTTCAGTACCTGGCTGGCGACTTCGAAGTTCTTCTGGATGTCCTGGCCCTCGACTTGAATATCCACGGGCGCGGGAAGTCCGAAGTTGAGGATCTGCGTGGTCATATCGGCCGGCAGGAAATAGAACAATGTGCCGGGAAATTCGTGCGGTAGATTCCGGCGAAAATCGCGGATATAATCCGGCGTGGGATGGCGCTTGGGCTGAAGCGTGACGAGGATGTCCGCATCGGCCGCGCCGATGACGCCGGACGTCCCGTACATGTAATTAAGCTGGCTGTACGGCAGGCCGATGTTGTCGAGGATGCCTGCCAGCTCTTGTTGCGGAATTTTTTCGCGGATGGAGCGTTCCACCAGGTCGCAAAGCATGGCGACGTCTTCAATGCGCGTGCCTGTCTTGGCGCGAAGATGAAGGATGAACTGACCGCTGTCGGTCGACGGGAAAAAATCCTGGCCCAGCCAAGGAATCAGGAAGGCCGCGGAAAGGCAAATCAGAAGGAAGGCGGGGACAAAAAAACATCTGGCCGCGACCAAAGAAGACAGCAGCCGCTTGTACGACCGGCGAAAGCGCTCGAAGTTGCGGTCGAATGCTCTTAGCGCCCAAGTGATGGGATTGCGCGACCGGCCGGGATTTTGTTGCGGAGCTTTCAGCAGGTACATCGCCAGCGTAGGGACTAACGTGCGCGAAAGGATGTACGAGGCTAGCAGGGCGAAGATGACTGCTTCGGCGAGGGGCGTAAACAGGAAATGAGCCACGCCCTGCAGCGAAAACATCGGGAGGAAGACGATGCAGATCGACAGGGTGGAGACCAGTGCGGGCACGGCGATTTGCGCCGCGCCTTCCAGGATGCCGTCGTGAAGCGCCTGGCCCTCTTCGAGGTGGCGGGCAATGTTCTCGATGGTGACGGTGGCGTCATCGACCAGAATGCCGACCGCCAGAGCCAGGCCGCCGAGCGTCATTAAGTTGATGGTCTGGTGCAAGAAGCCGAGAGCGATCACCGAACTCAAGATCGCGAGCGGAATCGAGATCGCGATAATGATCGTGTTGCGCCAGCTTCCTAAGAAGACCAGGATCATGAGCGCAGTAAGGCAAGCCGCGGTTATGGCCTCGCGGACCACGCCCGCGATGGCGGCGCGGACGAAGATGGATTGATCGGCCAGTAGCTGAATCTTGAGTTGCGGCGGAAGCGTCTGTTTGACCCGGGGTAGAAGGTCGCGAATGCCTTGGACAACTTCGAGCGTGGAAGCATCTCCCGATTTCACGACGGTGAGCAGGACGCCGCGGCGGCCATCCTGGCGAACGATGTTCGTCTGCGGAGGGAAGCCGTCGCTCACTTGCGAGACGTCTTTGAGATAGATGGTGGAGTTCCCCACAACTTTGACGGGGAGGTAGTTCAGTTCCTGCACGCTTCTCGGCGCCGAATTCATGGCGACGTCGTATTCGAACTGATCGACTTTCACGGTTCCGGAAGGCGCGATGACATTTTGCGCGCTGACCGCATTCAAGACGTCTTGCGCCGAGAGTCCTTTGGATTGCAGAAGAGCCGGATTCAGATAGACCATGATCTGGCGCTGCTTTCCGCCGTAGGGGTACGGAACCGCGGCGCCGGGGATGGTGACAAGCTGGGCGCGCAGAAAATTCAACGCAAGGTCGTTCAACTGCTGTTCTGTGAGGCCGAGTCCGGAAAGCGAAAGCTGGAGGATGGGGACGGTGGAGGCGTTGTAGTTGATGATCAGCGGCGGCAAAGTGCCTGGGGGCAACTGGCGCAAGATGGTCTGCGAGCCGGCGGTGACCTGCGCGTTGGCGCGGTCGATGCTGGCGCCCGGTTGTAGAAACAGTTTGACGACAACGAGTCCATTCACGGTGGTGGATTCGATGTGCTGGATGTTGTCGACCACCGTAGTGAGAACCTTCTCATAGACGGTGGTGAGCCGGCCCTCCAACTCTTCCGGGTTCATCCCGGTGTAGATCCAGGAGACCGCGACAACAGGTATATCGATGTTGGGAAAGATGTCGGTTGGGGTGTTGAGAATAGCGACGGGACTGAGAATGAGAATGAGCAGAGCCAGAACGATAAAGGTGTAGGGACGATTGAGGGCAACCTTGACTATCCACATTCTGCAGTAGCCTTAATAGCGGTCCCTAAAGGCCAATCATACATCTTGATTTCTAGAGGTCTGATGAACTTTTTGCGCGCGGAGATTTAGTTAAATTGACGGGAGCTGCAAATACTGGCAGAGCAGGCGATTGGATCGGCTTAGGTTTGCGGTCCGAGTTTGCCATCCTCCGCGGCTTCGAGATAGACGCGGAGATTGCCGGCGTGCAACAGGTGCGTGACCACGAAGAAGAGGCAGACTTTTAACAAAAGCGCGACCAGGTAGGTGTAGATCTGCCACTCGCCCGGGAGATTGAAGAAGAACACATAAATCATCTGGATCAGCGCGTAACCGTAGAGCGGCGCGAGCATCCAGCGCGGGACTTTGATCCAGTGGCTGTCGAAGCGGCCGACGAGGAACGCGATGGAGAGGCCGTCATACATGCCCATGAAGACGAGGCAGTATTCGTTCAATCCCCAGACATGCATGCGGCCGGCGACGGCGAGTAGCGCGACGCCGGCCCCAATTCCCCAGGTGATGCCAATGGCTTTCCGGAAGGAGGCATTGCGTTCCGGCTGCCCCGGCGCGGTGACGCTGGGCTTGTCCAGTACAAAAAAGCACCAGAAGAGCGGGAATGCGGTGAGGCAGTTGAGAACGTCGGCCACGGGGTATGGATTGCGGCCGGCCGCCGCGAGCACCCACAGCCAGCAGTAGAGTGCGAACCACAATGCCCAGGTGCACCGCCAGCCGGTAATGAATTGCGTCAGGCATTTGCGGGCGATGGGGTGTTTGGCGGCATCGATTGCATGCGGCTTCAGGAACCCGGTGAATTGCATCGCGAGCAAAAGACCCGCGATGGCGGCTTGAACCAGGTGCAGGACGGCCGGCGCCGCGGGCGTCATGGCTCCGGGTACGGCGACGAACGTTGCGCCCGCGGCGGCCAGCAACAGATAACCAAGACGCAGTGCGAGGGCGGTGGCGACGGTCGAGACGACAGAGCGAAGAACGTCCGTGACGAGCGCGGGCGGGCCATGCCGTGGAGGGGGCTGCAGCGCCGCGTACGGCTGCTGCACGAGGTCCACGTTTGCGCTGTCATCGGCATCCCATGCGATGAGTACAGCGGCGGCGCGCTGACGTTCGCCCGGCATCGCGAGCCCGCGTTTCAGGGCGTCGGCTTCCATCAGCTTGTCGAACACATCCTGATCGGCCGCGGCGGCTTCGTACAATTCCCGTTCCTGTGCGGGCGTCAGTTCGCCGGCGGTGTGGCCCAGCAGCAGGGCATCGGCGTCGAAGTGTTCGGGATTGCTCACTTGAGTGCGCCTCCGGCAAGCCGCAGGAGCGCCAGATGGCAGCGCTTCGCCATTTCGTAGATGTTGCCCGTGATTCCCATGCGCAGGCGAATCTCTGCGTAATCGCACTCTTCGATCAACTTGAGCCGCATTAGCTCGCGGCAGCGTGGCGCGAGTTGCAGCATGGCGCGAAGAAAGCGATCCACCGATTCGCGAGCGGCAACGCGCTCGAAGATGTCGCCGCTTTGCGGCGTTTCCACGGCCGCAGCCTCGGGGCCGCGTTCGCGATCGCGGCGGAACTGTGCGATCTTATGCCGGGCCGTCCCGATGGCGATCGCAGTCATTTCTCCCAACTCGCGCTTTTCGGGGTATCGCTCCCAAAGGGTGACTATGCAGGCTTGAGCAATATCCTCCGCCGCGGCCGCGTCGGCTTCGTGCGGGACTAGCCTGCGGCGGGCGAAGCCAAGCACGCGCTCGCGGATGAGCGCGAGGTTCTGCTGGTATCGATCCTCCCAGGCGTCTGTCGGGCGGACTGCAAACACTGCATCATTGTAGCCTTGGCCGCCGGGAAAAAATACTCTTCCCGGGTGTGAGATTTCGCGGCTGCGAAGCGATTCCAATATATGAGTCTGTTTCGCACCAAATCGGTCAGCCGCATTCTCGCCGAAGCCGACGCCGGCGCACATGGCTTGAAACGCACGCTCGGCGCGGCACAGCTGATCGCGCTGGGTATCGGGGCGATTATCGGCGCGGGATTGTTCTCGCTGACCGGCCTGGCGGCGGCGGAAAACGCCGGTCCGGCCGTAGTCTGGTCGATGGTCATTGCGGCGGTGGGATGCGCGCTCGCGGGGCTATGCTACAGCGAGTTCGCGTGCATGCTCCCGGTGTCCGGCAGTGCGTACACGTACGCCTACGCCACGCTCGGTGAATGGATTGCCTGGATCATCGGCTGGGATCTGGTGATCGAGTATGCCATCGGCGCGGCGACCGTTTCGATCAGCTGGTCGGCGTATGTGGTTTCGTTGCTGCATACCTTTCACGTCGACCTTCCGGCGCGGTGGGTGGCGGGCCCGTTCGAGGGAGTGGCCTTGCCCGACGGCATGGCCGCGCCCGGCTACGCGAATCTACCCGCGGTGCTGATAGTTTTTCTGATGTCGATGCTTTTGATGATCGGCATGAAAGAATCGGCGCGCGTGAACGCCGTGATCGTCGCCATCAAACTTGCCGTGGTAGTGGTGTTTATCGGGGCGGGCGCGTCATACATCAACCCGGCGAACTACCATCCGTTCCTGCCGGCGAACACAGGCACGTTCGGCTCATTCGGCTGGAGCGGCGTGATGATGGGCGCAGGCACCATCTTTTTCGCGTATATCGGCTTCGACGCCGTCTCGACTGCGGCGCAGGAGTGCCGCAACCCGCAGCGGGACATGCCGATCGGGATGATCGGGGCGCTCGCGATCTGCACCGTCCTCTACATTCTCTTTGCGCTGGTGCTCACCGGCCTCGTACCTTACACGAAACTCGGGGTGGCGGCGCCGGTAGCGCTGGCGATCGACCGCACGCCGTTTGTGTGGCTGAACCATCTGGTCAAATTCGGCGTGATCTGCGGGTTCAGCTCGGTGATTCTGGTGATGTTGATGGGACAGTCGCGCGTGTTCTACTCGATGTCGCGCGACGGGCTGGTACCGGCGGTGTTCTCGCAGATTCATCCGCGATTTCAGACGCCGTGGCGGTCGAATCTTCTGTTTTTCTGTTTCGTGGCGCCGTTTTCGGCTTTTCTGCCGCTGAGCATTGTCGGCCGTATGACCAGCATCGGTACGCTATTCGCGTTTGTGATTGTGTGCGCGGCCGTGCTGGTGATGCGCCGCCGCAATCCAGAACAGGAGCGGCCGTTTCGCACGCCCTGGTCGCCCTATGTGCCGATTCTCGGTATGCTTGCGAACCTCGCGTTGATGTACTCGCTGGGACGCGCCAACTGGTTGCGCCTGGCGATTTGGTTGGCGATCGGTCAGGCGGTCTATTTTCTGTATGGACGGCGGCACAGCCGGTTAAGGAAAGATGAAGTAGGTCAAAAGACGCCTTACTTCACGACCTGACCAGTAGCTGGGTCAAGAAATACCGCCGGCGCAGGCGTTGTGGCCGAAAAGTTGAACAGATTGGTCAGCGGGCCGGCGACCGCGTCGAACGATTGATCGCCGATCCGGCCCAACTGCCAGTTGTCTTCGATGAACCGCAAGATCGAACTCTGATCCGTCACCGTGCTATCCACGAAGTTCTGGCGCGCGTAGGGCGAAATCACTACCAGCGGCAGGCGAGGTCCATAACCGCAGCGGTCGTTATAGGCGCCCGCTGTCGGCGTCCCGCACAAGCCCGATCCGGTAAGCGTGTCCTGGGACGCGTCGGCCGACGGGCTGACGATCGGCGGGGTCACATGATCGTACCAGCCGTCGGAATCGTCGTAGGTGATGAAGATAGCCATATTGCTCCACTGCGGCAGGGATTGCAGGAAATTGATGGTCTGAACCAGGAAAGCCTGCTCTTCCAGCGGGGTCGAATTTTGCGGATGTCCGGTCTGCGCAGAGGTTGCCTTCAAGAAAGTCACCGCCGGAAGCGTGCCTCCGTTAGCGACCAGATTCCACAGATCGGTCAGCGAATATTGATGATTCGCCTGGTCCATCTGTCCGATCATGGCCGGCGAACTGGGCGGCAGGTGATGCGGATTCGCGGTCGACGCCCAGTATTGGAAGGGCATGTAGTGCGCATTGTAGAGGCTGGAGCAAGTCGCTGTTCCGTTCGCGGCCGCGGAAGTGGGATCGAAGTCTGCATAGAACCAGCCCCACGTGATGCCTTTCGCATTCAAGAGGTCGCCGACGTTCTTGCTCGTCATCTCCACGGTCTTGCCGGAGGTGCAATCGTCGGTTACCGGGTTGAGATTGGCAACTACTGAACCGTTCGAGACTATGCCGGCGATGGTCGCCGTATTCGTCTGGTGCGTCTGGCCCGACAGCAGATTCAAGTGCCCCATCACCGTCGTGCCGAACTCCGTGGCATAAAAGTTATCGCTCATCGCGAAATGCTGCGCGTAGTTCCACAGCGCCGTCACCGTGTTGCCGTCGTAATAACCCATCGACAGGGCGGGCGTGCAGCCGGCGCCAGTGGCGGCAGTGAACTCTGGAAACTTGTTCGCCAGCCCGTGGTTGTAAGCCGATTGTTCGGCCATGTAGGCATTGTCGTTGTCGCACGTCAACGCCTGGCTGCGGTCCAAACGAAAGGGTCCGGTCGAATTCGTATTGTTCGAAAGCAGCGGCCCGTTCAATCCGTTCACGCTCGGGGTATTCGGCGCGGCCGTAAATACAGGCGAGCCCGGTGGGTTCAAGGCATTTGGATAGGTGGCAAAGTAGTGATCGAAGGAATTGTTCTCGTCGAAAATCACCACGATATTCTGAATCGGGGTCGTCGTTTTAGGCGGGGTCGCCGTTGTCTGGGCCTGGGCGAAGAATCCGGGGGCCAAGGTTGTCAAACTGACTGCAAGACACAACTTGAGCGTGCGCATTTCTAGCAAAATGCCTCCATTTGCAACCGATTGATGTGAACTGCAAAGGCACATTCTACGACTGGTAAGTTACACGTACGTGAATTGGGAAGTCATCGACAGAAAAATTGACGCGCGTCTATCGCGACCTTAGAATGAGATCTCGATTCCAAGCGGATGCGAAACCTGTTTGTAATACACCTCTTTGTAATAGTCGTTGCCGGAGCTGCTCTTGTTCTGCATGCCGACGATCTTTCGCAGCCTTGCCGCCGGCCTTTCGCCGGGAGCACGGTGGCATCTCCGCCAGAAATTCGTAGCGCCGATGGAAAACTGCAAGTGAATCTCGCCCTCCGCGGCGTCCCGGCAGCCGGGACATTTTGTTACGTCTCCTCCACCGGCGCAGAGTCGCCTACCTTGCGGCTTCAAGCGGGCGACAATCTCATCCTGAATCTCGAAAACCGTCTTCCCCCAACCACGCCGCCCGCTGCCGCTCACGATTCCCACGTTTGTGGCGGCGCGCCTATGACGGCCGTCTCGACGAACCTCCACTTTCACGGCCTCGAAATCCCCCCTGTTTGTCATCAGGATGAAGTCATACACACGCTGATCGCCCCATCGCAAACTTTCCAATATCGCGTCAGGATTCCTTCCTTCCAACCGCCGGGCTTGTACTGGTATCATCCGCATCCGCACGGCTACAGCGAGGCTCAGGTGCTCGGAGGCGCTTCCGGCGCGATCGTCATCGAGGGAATCGAACGCGAGCGTCCGGAAGTCGCCGGACTGCCGGAACGTATTCTCGTCGTTCGGGACCAGCCCGCCACCGGCCGCGCGGCCAGCGATAGCGATGACGCCGGCCCCGGAAAGGACATCTCTCTCAACTTCGTCCCCGTAAGTATGCCTACGTCGATTCCAGGAAACATTCTCGTGCGCCCCGAAGCGCGCGAGTTTTGGCGCGTCTTGAATGCGTCCGCGGATACTTACTTCGACTTACAAATTGTCTACCGCACCGGCGCCCAGCGCGGCGGCACGCCGCAAAACCTGAACTTAGTCGCATTGGACGGCGTCCCAGTATCTGCGAAACGGTTTGCCCAGCCAATAACCAATATTCTGCTGACGCCGGGCGCCCGCGCTGAATTCGTTGTCGTGACGCCTCCCGCCGGCGTCTTCGCACAGTTGGTGAGGCGATCCTACGATACAGGCCCCGACGGCGAAATTACCCCAGCGCGCGCGATCGCCAATATCATCAGCCGTGCCGATGCACCGCCCGCGCCGTCACGAATACCGCTTGGCGATGGAACCAGTGGTGGAAGTCAAAAGTTGGTTTCTCTCAGCGAAGTCAAGCCAACGGCAAGTCGAAAGCTATATTTTTCGGAAGAACGCATTGGCGCGAAAGGTCAAGCCGGCGCGGTGCGCTACTACGTGACGGCCGATGGCGGCGCGCCAAAGATGTTCGATATGAACTTCAAGACCCCGGACATCACAGTGAGACAAGGCGCGGTGGAAGATTGGACCATCGAGAATCGGGCTCAGGAAGCGCACTCTTTCCACATTCATCAAGTTCATTTTCAAGTCGTCGCGAGAAACGGCGTCGCGGTCAATGAGCCCGAGCTTCGCGACAGCATCGATCTGCCGTTCTGGGACGGCAAAAGCTCCGCGTACCCCAGCGTCACTCTCCGCGTGGACTTTCGCAGTCCCGATATCGTCGGAACATTTCTCTATCACTGCCACATCCTCGAACACGAGGACGCCGGCATGATGGGGTCGATTCGAGTTTTACCGGCTCGTCAATGACCCTAACGAGGAAGCCGGGGCAGTTATGATGAAATTTGATGCCCCAAATCCTCGACGGTAATCGCATTCGCGATGAAATCCTGCGCGAACTGAAGCCCCGCATCGATGCGCTCACAGCCACGGGCCAGCCGCCGGGGCTCGCGGTAGTGCTGGTGGGGCACAATCCCGCCTCTGAGATTTATGTGCGCAGCAAGATCAAGGCCTGCCACGATCTGGGCATCTTTTCGGAATCGCTGGCGCCGCCGGCAACGGTGACGACGGACGAGCTGTTGGCGTCGGTAGAGCAATTGAATGCGCGTCCGGATATCGACGGCATTCTGGTGCAGCTTCCGCTACCGAAGCAGGTGGACGAAAAACGGATCCTGCTGGCCATCGCGCCGGAAAAAGATGTCGATGGATTTCACCCCTGCAACGTCGGGCGGCTCGCTACCGGCTTGCCCGGGCCGCGCGCATGCACGCCCGCCGGAATTATCGAGATCTTGAAGCGCAGCGGCATCGCGATTTCGGGCAAGCGCGTGGTGGTGGTGGGGCGCAGCGATATCGTGGGGAAACCGGTGGCGTTGCTGTTGCTGCACGAAAACGCGACGATCACGATTTGCCATTCGAAGACGCCCGACCTGGCGGCGACGTGCCGCGACGCCGATATCCTGGTGGCTGCCATCGGACGGCCGGCCATGGTGACGGCAGACTACATTCGCGAAGGCGCGGTAGTGATCGACGTCGGCATCAACCGGCTGACCAAGCGCGAGGACGTGGCGCGCATCTTCCGCGATTCGAAAGAAAAACTGGCGGCGCTGGAAGCTCGCGGTAGTGTGCTGGTGGGCGATGTCGACCCAATCGCGATGGCGGAGCGTTCTTCGGCGTACACGCCGGTTCCGGGCGGAGTAGGGCCGCTCACCATCGCCATGCTGATGTCGAACACGGTGGCGTCCGCCGAGCGGCGGCGCGGCGTATGCTGAAGGCCGGATTGACCGGTGGCCTGGCTTCGGGCAAGACGTTCGTGAGCGAAGCGCTCGCGAGTTTCGGCTGCTACGTGATTCACGCCGATGAGCTCGGTCATCAGGTTCTGGCGCCGGATGGTGAGGCTTACGAGGCGGTTGTCGGCGAGTTCGGCAAGGAAATACTGGCGGCGGACGGGACGATCGACCGGCAGAAACTGGCGGCGCTGGTATTCCACGATCCCGAACGTTTGGCGCGGTTGAACGCGATCGTACACCCTCCGGTTTTGCGCCGTGAGGACGAACTGGCGGCGCGGTTTTTCGCACAAAATCCTCACGGAATCGCGGTGCTGGAAGCGGCTATTCTGATCGAAACGGGGAGCTACCGCCGCGTCGATAAGCTGATTTTGGTATTCTGCGCTCAGGGGCAGCAAATGGAGCGGGCGCTACGCCGGGCGGGGTCGGCAGAGGCCGACGTCCGCGCGCGAATTGAGCGCCAAATGCCACTAGAGGAAAAACGAAAGTATGCGGACTTCGTCATAGATACATCGGGCGCCAAGGAGGAGACCTTGCGCCAAACCCGCGCAGTATACGAGGCCCTGCGTAAATTCGAATCGGAGAAATAAATGAGAGCCGTTCGCACCTTGGTCACAACGCTGGTGATTCTTGCCGGTTTTTTCGCCGTGATACGGCTGGCGCCGGTGCACAGTTCGAGCCCCATCTGGAGCGGGCCATCGGCGGCGGCTGCGCCGGCATACACGAGCGATGAACAGAATAACATCGACGTCTACCACGGGTCGCGCGACGCTACGGTCAATATCACCTCGCGCCAAATGGAGCGCAACTGGCTCTTCGAGTATCCGGTCGAAGGCGCGGGATCGGGTTTTATCATCAATGCCGACGGTTTGATTCTCACCAACAACCATGTGGTGAAGGGCTCGGACAAGGTGACGGTAACGCTTTCCGATAAGAAATCGTTCCACGCGGAAGTGGTTGGCTTCGACCCGACGCACGATCTGGCGCTGGTCAAGATCGAAGCCGGCAGCAAGCTGCCTGCGTTGCGCCTGGGCGATTCCGACAACCTGGTGGTGGGCCAAAAGGTGTTAGCCATTGGCAACCCGTTCGGGCAGTTCGGCGGCACGCTGACCACCGGCGTGGTGAGTTCGCTCGACCGCACCATTCAAACCGAGGAGAGCCGTCAATTGGAAGGCATGATCCAGACGGATGCCGCGATCAACCCCGGCAATAGCGGCGGCCCGCTGCTGAATTCACACGGCGACGTGATCGGCATCAACACCGCGATTTTCGGCCAGGGAAACGTCGGCATTGGCTTCGCCATGCCGATCAATCGCGCCAAGGGCATGCTCGACCAGTTCGAGAAGACGGGTCACGTGGCGCCGCCATGGCTGGGAATTACGGCGCAGTTTGTGTCGGAAGACCTGGCGCAATCGCTGGATCTGCCGCGCAGAGGCGGCCTGCTGATCCAACAGATCGAGCGCGGATCGCCGGCTGAAAAGTATGGCTTGCACCCGCCGCGGCAGTACGGCTTCCTTGGCGCATATCAGATTGGCGTGGGTGGCGACCTGATTCAAGCGGTGGATGGACAACCCGTGGATAGCAAGGATGCGCTGAAGCGTGTGATGGACAAAAAGCGCGCCGGCGATACCATCGAGTTTACGGTTTACCGGAATGGCGCGACACAAAAGGTGAAGTTAACGCTGAGCGAGATGCCGGACCGCTAAGGCACGGCGCCTACTATCCACGCACGGCCCAGCGCACGAGTTCTTTCAATCGCAGCGGTTGGCCCTGCATCAGGATTGCGACGCGGAACACACGCGACGAAACCCAGATCCCGAACGCCGCGAATACCACCACGCCCGCCAAGCCAACCCAGGGCTGCCACGCCGGGACGCCGCCCGGCATCATCTGCCGTAACAGCATGACGGAAGGCGTGAACGGCGGCAGCAGCGACATCACCGTGGCGAATGCGCCGTTCGGCTTGTTGATCAGCGGCACCAGGATGAACATCGGTATCATCAGCGGCGCGATCACAATCATCACCAGATTGGCAGCCTCCTGCGGGGTATTGCACGCGGCGCCCAGCCCGGCGGAGAGCGCGCACAGCATCGTGACTTGCGCCAGCAGGTAGACGTAGAACCAGGGCAGCACCGTCAGCGGCGCCACGCCGGCAACATTCAGCCCCAGCAGCGCGATAGTCGCCACGGTTACGTAAAGCACCGAGCTGGTGAGCGAGCGCGCCACGCCAGCAATCACCTTGCCGGCCATCAGATCGAGGGGCGTCGCGATACCCAGCAGCATCTCCACAATGCGCTGCGATTTGTCTTCGGTCACGGCGCTCATCATCGGCGCCGCGCCGATCATCACGATCATGAGGAGCAGCATCATGGTGGCGAACGGGATGAGGAACGCCGCGATCTGATCCTCTTTTTCCGGCTCGTGAATCGCGCCGGTTTTCGGATCTCGCACCACCAGGTGCATCGTGTCGACGTTGATGCCCTTAAGCAAATCGGGCGAACGCGCGGCGTCGATTCCCGCCTCCGCCAGCCGGGCGGTGCGGACGCCATCGTTGATGGCGCCGGTGATCCAATTCTCCGCGGCATCCATCTTGCCCGAATCGGCGTAGAAGCCGGCCTCGCCCTTTGGCTCTTTTCCCGGCGGCGGCTCCGGCGGATGCAGAACATCCGGCCCGAGATCGACGAATGCGAATATCTCGCCCCTCTTCACGCGGCCGGAAAGCGCCAGACGCTGTTCGTTGGGGTCGCCGGGTTCCACGGGCGTGGCATCGACGAAGTAGCGTGGGGCGATCTGCAAGCCGGTCTTGGGATCGTGCGAGCTTTTTTCGTTCTTGCGCGCGGCAGCCGCGGCAACATACGACGTAACTTTGTGGGTGCGGTCGATCAGCGCCACATGACGGTCGCGCAGATCCGGTTTGGCCTTCATGATTGCCACGCCAAACAGGCCGCCGCCGAAGAGCAGCGGGAAGATGATGAGGCCGATGAGGAACGCCTTGCTGCGGATCGAAGTGATGTAGTCGCGCTTGGCGATCAGCAGAGTGCGGTAGGTCAGCTTAGGCATGTTGCTCTTGCGCTCCTTCCGGGCCGGCGATGCGCACGAAGATGTCGTTCAGCGAGGGCCGCGCGATGGTGAAGCTTTCCACCCGCGTGCGAGCGATCAGCGCCCGCAGCGTCTCCTGCGCGTCGCTGCCGCGCGCGATGCGAAGCTCCTGCACGCGCCCGAGGTCACGGATGTGCTCGATGCCGGGCAATCCTTGCATCGCGCCGATTCCGCCGTCGGCCGTGACGCGGATGGTATCGCTGCCGAATCGAGCCTGGATCTCGGCCAGCGTTCCATCGAGCACCTTGCGCCCGCGGAAAATCATGAAGATGGAATCGCACAGCGTCTCGGCGGTGTACATGTCGTGCGTGCTGAGAAGGATCGTGGCGCCGTTGCGCCGCAAATCGAGCACCCCCTCGCGCAGCGCCTCCGCGCTCACCGGGTCGAGGCCGCTGAACGGTTCGTCAAGAATCAGCAGCCGCGGCGAAGCGATGGCGGCGGCGATGAATTGCACGCGCTGCGTCATGCCCTTGCTCAAGGTTTCCAGTTTCCGGTTCGCCCAATCGGAAAGCCCGAAGCGTTCGAGCCAGCTGTCCACCTCGGCGCCAACCTTGCGGCCGCTGCGCAACTCGCCGTAAAACTCGAGCAGGGCTTTGACGCCCATATTCTTGTAGAGCCCGCGCTCTTCGGGCAGATAGCCGATCAGGCCGGTGCGTGCGGCGGTCATCGGCTCGCCGAAAACGCGGATCGAGCCCGAATCGGGATAAAAAATATTGACGATCATCCGCATGGTGGTCGTCTTACCCGATCCATTCGGCCCGATGAACCCGTATACGGCGCCTTCGGGCACGGCGAGCGACAAATCGTCGACGGCCGTAACGGAGCCGAAGGTCTTGGTAACGGAAGAGA
Organism: Bryobacterales bacterium; assembly: GCA_963743705.1. Classification (GTDB taxonomy): domain Bacteria; phylum Acidobacteriota; class Terriglobia; order Bryobacterales; family Bryobacteraceae; genus PALSA-243. The sequence goes on from CAVUQS010000015.1 coordinate 56,064, forward strand.
TCTCAACGGCGGACATGCTCGCGCAATCCTACCAGAAAAGGACGGCTGACGACGGATTCACCCTTCGAGTCAGTCAAGATGGAGCGACCAACCGTTTCGCAGTAGCGCGGGTTACGCTGCGAAGAGATGAATCCAGCGGCGCAGAGCCGCATACGAAAGGATGGTCGCTCATGTCTAAATTACGCTTTGTCGGATTGGATGTCCATGCCGAAACAATCGCGGTGGCGGTGGCCGAGATGGGTGGAGAGGTTCGCAGCCTGGGAACCATACCGAACAAACTGGAAGCGGTGCGGAAGATGATCGGCAAGCTGGCGCCGATCTCGACTTTGAAGTGCTGTTATGAAGCGGGTCCAACCGGTTATGTTCTGTATTGGCAACTCACCCAAATGGGCGTGGCGTGCGAAGTGATCGCGCCTTCGCTGATTCCGGCCAAGCCTGGCGATCGGGTAAAGACGGACCGTCGGGACGCAGAGAAGCTGGCGCGATGTTACCGGGCTGGCGAGTTGACTGCGGTCTGGGTTCCGGACGCCAGCCACGAAGCATTGCGCGATCTGGTGCGGGCGCGCGAAGCGGCCAAGAAAGATCAGCTTCGTCATCGCCACCGATTGGGGAAATTTCTGCTGCGCCACGGCAAACGTCCCACCGACGCGGGACAGGCGTGGACACAGAAGTATGTAAACTGGATTCGGATTCACGCGCGCTTCGAGCAGCCGGCTTTGGCCGCCACAGTGGCGCACTATCTGGAAGAAATCGATCACATCGCCGAGCGGATAGTAAGGCTGGAACAGGCCATCGACGAAGCGGTGAAGCAAGCCGCGCCGGAAATTCGCGCGGTGATTGAAGCGCTGCAGGCGTTGCGCGGGGTAGCGCAAACAACGGCCGCCACCGTGGTGAGTGAATTGGGCCGTCTATCGCGCTTCCAAAATCCGCGCCAATTGATGGGCTATAGCGGCCTGGTGCCGCGGGAATACTCTAGCGGTGCGCGCACGCAACGTGGCGCCATCACCAAGAGCGGCAATGCGCATCTGCGGCGGGTATTGGTGGAGGCGTCCTGGACTTACCGGCATCGGCCGAATGTCCAAGGCCGAGTGCTGCGGAGGCAAAAATCGCTGGCGCTGAACGAGGAAGCCAAGAAGATTGCCTGGAAAGCGCAGCAACGTTTGAACAAACGATTCACCGCGCTGGCAGCCCGCGGCAAGAATCAAAATCAAATCGTGACCGCGATCGCGCGCGAGTTACTCGGCTTCATGTGGGCGATCGCAGTAAATACCGAAGCACAGTGCAAACTGACCAAAGCAGCCTGAGATCGTGAGAGTCTACTGGACAGCAGAGCCGATGACAGCCGAGGGCCCACGAAAAGGAGAATCCTCGACGAGAATTGTGCGGCACGGTCTACGGACCCAACCCGCGAAGTCAGTCCGAGGCAGCTCCCGACGGATCATGGCCATGCGGTTCCGACCCGCGCATATCAGTGTGATCAATCGTCGCGCTAGCGCCGAGTACTTGACACGGTCGCTCCATATCAGTTCTCGGTGGGCGTTTTGTCGACGGAATCCACCACCAGAAAATCGAGCCGCAGCTTTTTCTGTTCGAGCTTGAGACCCAACTGCGTCTGCACCGCGTTGAAGACGGTCGGGGCGGGGTCGGAAGCCGCGTCGGAAGCCGCCGGCGAACCGCCATCTTCCGCGAACCACAAGCGGATGTCGTATCTGCCCGTCAACCCGGTTTGGTCGACCATGGGCGCCTTAAGCATGTTGCTCAGAGCCGAGCAGAGAATACGGATCGGCTCACGGAAGCTATTGATTCTTGCCTGGCCCGCGTTATGCATGATGAGCGAGGTCACAGTGCCCGGCGGCGCGATCAGAAAGCCGTCTTTGTCGTAGCCTTTGAACTTGGGAATGACGCCATCGGCTGCGCCGTCCGGCAGTTCCATCGGATAGGCCGGCATCGTCGGGCCGTTCTTGCCCACGGTCAGAATGTAAGCCTGCGTCTCCCGCTGTTCGTGGTGAACCTTGAGCTGGAAGCGCTCGATCAGCAGATTCCGGAGCATCACGGTCACATCGCTCTTCGCTGCTCCTGCCGGTACTTTGGCAGCGATATCGAAGTACGCTTCGCTCATCCACGCGGGCATATCGAATTGGTTCGATTTCGCGTCGTAGGCCCAAAAAACAAGATTCCTGAGGTTTTGATAGCGATACGTGATCTGGGTCGGGTCTGAAGTCCCCGGGCCGCCGGAGATGCCGACGTGTTCATGCGCAACCGACGGCGGAGTCGGGTGTATGGAGGCGACTTCGAACTGCTGTCCAGCGGGCATTTGCGCCCTGAGCAAAGAGCACCCCAACAGAAGGAGCAACGCGGTCCGCATTTTCATTCATGATAGGGCGTTTCAATGATTTGCGGGCGGTTGGCTCTGCCGGTAAGAGCGCCTGGGGGTTGTTTAGTTCTCCGAGGGCTTCTCCACGCGATCGATGACCAGAACTTCGACCGGGCCTTTGGCTGATTCGAGTTTCAAGCCGAGTTGTTCCTGCAGAGCGGTAAAGATGTCCGGGCCGGGATCGGCCGCTGCGGCGCCATCGGCGGGACGAACAGCCGGCCTGTACGACGTGAAGGTGAGCTGGAAGTCAAACTCACCAGCGATCCCGCTCTTATCAATAACCGTGCGGGTGAGCACGCCAGAAAGGGAATCGGCCAGAAACGCCATGGTCGCGCCTGACGCTTGAAGCCGGCCACTTGTCATTGAACCCCCAATCAGCCCGCAGTACTTGCCGGGCGCAATAGTCAAATCACCAGGTTCACGATGAACGCAGTTCGGGGTCTGCAACTTGGGGCCGCCTTTCGCCCCGGTCAGCTCATAGACAGGAAGCTCTTTCGTCTCACGGTGGACGGCCAGGTGGAACCGGTCACGGAGCAGCGTCTGCAGCCTCCGCTTTTGCAGAGTTATGAACTCCTGGTTAAAGGACGGAGGGCCCTCGGCCTTCGCATCAATGTTATACCGGTCGGAATCGATCCAACCCGGACCTCCTGTGATCTGGAAATCGTGGATATGGTAGGCCAATATGACGAGGTCTTTCAAAGTCCTTCTTTCAAGGTGCAAGGCTGGAGCCAGAAGGAACATTCCGCCGGTCTCGCCGCTGACATCGCGCTTGATCGACGCGACTTCGAACGCCGGCGGCGCCTCCTGCGGCGCGGCATATAGTGAAACGATTGCGGTTGCCATCGACAGCGCTAATACCGCCGCTGCAATGCCTCCCAGGGACCGTGACGTGTGGTCCTCCCGGCCCAGCACCCGCCGGATTCGGCCCAGCAGGTCACCTCCGGTAGCGGCAAGCGCAGGCGCGGGAATCCGGTCGCGGATTTGCTCCATCTCAGCCAACGCGCTCGCATATTCGAAGGCGTTCCCGCAGACGGCGACCGCCATATCGTCACAGCAATGCTCCCGTTCCAGCCGCATCTGCCTGCCCACCCACCACACAGCGGGATGGTAGAACAGCACAGTCTCGACCGCTGTTTGCAGGAGGTTTACGATGTAGTCGTGCCGGCGAATATGAGCCAGCTCATGCGCGAGGATCGCGGCGATCTGTGTCTCGCTGAGACCCGTGAGCGCGGTCACAGGCAGAAGAATGTAGGGCCGAAGCCAGCCAATCGCAGTGGGAACCTGGACCATTGCAGACGTACACAATCGGACAGGGGCGGAAACACGCAGCTTCCGTTTCAAGCCTCTGACAATGTCCTCTAGTTCAGCGCCCGCCGGGCTTGCTCCACGCTTCAGTTTCCGCACGCCCATCCAGCCGCCTGCGACGCGTGCGGAAAGCAGCAGCACCCCGATCACCCAAGTGCACACGACCCATCCTAAGATTCCGGCGTGCGGCGCACTGGAGGTCGGGGCATAGTAGACGACCTGCTCCGGCCTAGTGGCTGCCGCCTGCATGGGCAATCGAGGAACCGCAGCAGTTCTCCCCGGCTCGCTACGAGAATTCCACGTCGCTGTGACGATTAGCGCGGCTGGCATCAGCAGCATGATCAGGCTCGCTACTGCGTACCGAAGGCGGGCCGCCGATGAGGGCGCGATCGTCTTGACGATCCATAAGACCAAGGCCAGCAGCGACCCTTGCCAAAGGAAGTGAAGCAGCGCCCGGCCCAGAGCCTGCACTGCTGGATGTGCGAGTAGGATTTCCAACGTCATTTCGTACCTCGCTCGTAGTCCTTGAGGACTTTGCGGATCTCGGACAACTCCTCCGCAGTGGCTTTCCTCGAAGACAAAGCCTGCATCAACAACCTGCTCATCGAGCCTTCGAACGCGCGGTCGAGCAGGTCAGCCACCAGCGTGCGCTGGGCCTGCTCCTGCGGCAACCGCGCCTCGTAAACATGCGCGTACGGCTTTTCGTCGCGGGTTACCAAGCCTTTCTCATGCATAATCTGCATGAACTTCAAGACAGTGGTGTATCCGGTCTTCTTGACAGAGTTGAGAGCTTCATGGACTTGGCGGACCGTGCTCGGTCCACGCTGCCACAGAATGCCGAGAATCGCCAATTCGGCTTCGGTTGGCTTTGGGGGCTTACCCATCGAAACGGATTCTATACGAAGCCATTCGTAAAGTCAACGAATGTTTTCGTATAGGCACGGGAATCCTCACTTCATCGGTGGAGGTCGACTATGGCCACATCGCCGTCGCCGGGAAGAGTTATCTTCTTCCCTCAGCGCGGTGCGCGGAAATTCGCAAAGGGGCGCGTGACGGCATTTGACATGCAGTTCGCGCTTATTACATCATTGGTTCAAAGGACGGGCGGTTAGCTCAGCCGGTTAGAGCGCCTGCCTTACAAGCAGGAGGTCCGCGGTTCGAGCCCGCGACCGCCCACCATCTTCGTAAGCCTCCATGCAAAAGCGATGGTTCGTATTTGCGCTGGCGGGGATTCTGATGAGTTGTTCGCAAACCCCGCCGCATCCCGTAACGTCGTCGGCGGATTTCGATAAGCTGGTCGACGATTTTGTTTATGGCAGCCTGGCGCTTTCGCCGGTCGGCGCGACGGCAACCGGCTATCACGAGCACAACGGGATCTCGATGGACGAGAACGTCGACGATTTCAGCGCGGCAGGCATCGCGGCGAGCCTCCGGTTCTATCAGGATTTTGACCGGCGTATAGGCGCGCTGGATCAGGCGTCGTTCGACAAAGAACAAAAGGCCGATATCGGCGTGATCAAGAATGCGATTGGGTTCGCGCTGCTCGATCTCACCGAAATTCAGACGTACAAGCACAACCCGACGTCGTACGTCGAGCTTGCGGGCACGGCGCTTTACACGCCATATGTGCTGAATTACGCCCCGAGAGAAAAACGCTTCGGGCAGATCATTCAGCGGCTGCAGAAATTGCCGGCCCTGTTCGAGCAGGCCAAGGCAAACCTGATCGATTCGCCTGAGGTTTGGAATCGCGTCGCTCGCGAGGAGAACGACGGGAATATCGATCTCATCGACCATACGCTGCGCCAGGAGGTGTCCGGCGCGCAAAAGGCCGATTACGATAAGGCAGCGAATGTGGCCATTGCGGCTTGCAAGGACTTCAATTCGTGGCTCGAGAAAACCCTGTCGCAGAAGAAGAGCGACTGGCGCCTCGGCAAAGAAAAATACGCGAAGAAATTCGATTTCGCATTGTCTACGGGGAAGGCGCCGGAGGAGATGCTGGCGCTGGCGGAAACGGATTTGAAGGCGACGCGCGATCAAATGGCCAAGATCGCCGCGCCGAAGACCGTGAAGCAGGCGCTCGACGATATCGCCAGGCAGCATGCCACACCGGATACATACATGGCGGAGGCGAAGAAGGCTCTGGATGAGGCAACGGCGTTCGTCAAACAAAAAGACTTGCTGACGCTGCCGTCGCGCGCGAATTTGCAGGTGATCGAAACGCCGGAATTCATGCGCGGAATTTATGGAGTGGGCGGATTCAGCGCGGCGCCCCCGCTGGAACCGGAGTTGGGCGCGTTCTATTGGATCACGCCGATTCCGAAGACCTGGCCCCGGGAACGGATCGAATCGAAGCTGCGCGAATATAACAATTTCGGCCTTCAGGAATTGACTATTCACGAAGCGATGCCGGGGCACTATGTGCAATTCGAGTATGCGAACGATGTACAGCCGAAATCGCGCCGGCTGTTGCGGGCCGTTTTTAGTAGCGGGACGTACGCGGAAGGTTGGGGAGTCTACGCCCAACAGTTGATGACGGACGAGGGGTATCTCAATCACCCGCAGGGTTTGACGCTGACGTTCTACAAGCAGATTCTGCGCGTGATCGCGAATACGATTCTGGACATCCGCCTGCAGACGATGGGGATGACGGATCAGCAAGCGCTCGATTTGATGATCAACGACACGTTCCAGGAAAAAGAGGAAGCGACGGCGAAGTTACAAAGGGCGCAGTTATCGTCCTGCCAGTTGCCTACTTATTATTCAGGCTGGAAGGGATGGCTCGAGGTTCGCGAGCACTTCAAGCAAGCGCAGGGCGCGAACTTTTCGCTGAAGCAATTTCACGAGAGGGCGTTGAAAGAGAGCGGCGTGCCGCTGCCGGTGCTGGATACCCTACTTCACTGAGACGGCATTAGGCGCGGCAAAACCAGCGCGCTCCGGATGCCCCATCTTCAGAGCACCCGGAGCCCCATACGTTGTCACTTCTTTGCGAGTACAACGTTCACCCGCGGCGCCAGCGAGCTATTGCGAGCTAACTCGCGTTCCACCTTCGAAGCGACTATCTGGCGGCCCTCCGCCGAATCGGCGTTCCAGACTTTCGCCAGAAAGTAGGTGTCGCCGTAGCGGTTGAACAGCAACGTGCCGGTTGTGGCTGTCGAGCCCTTTCGGGCGTCGGCGCCGAATGTCTGCGCCATCGCACTACCCTTGCCGTCGACGCGGCGGATGCTCAGACAACCCGTCACGCCGCCTGGGCGAACAGTGTAGAGGCCGGCCGGAAGGATAGCCTTCCCGACCCGGAAATCGAACGGAATGTTCGCTCGCATCGGCAGATCGCTCTGCGCAAACGCAGCCGCGGCGGTAAGCAGCGTCAAGGAACTCAGCGTAGTGAAAGTCAGGCGTTTCATAATGGACCTCCTCAGTCCCGGTTGCCGCGGGCGGAATGAAGCATCCCCCGCACCTCAGTTGATGGAATCCGCTTTGCAGCCGATTGCCTCACCACCTTGAACTGCTTCTACTAACGCACCCGCAGCGCCATACGCCACGCGGGCCTCGCTCTACGCACAAGCTGCTGTTTCCAGGGCGCTTCGCAGTTTCGAACAATTGCGGGCGAGATGGCGGCATGCCCGGAAACCTATCCGATCGTGTGCTGGCCTATCTAATCGGATAGGAATGTGGTGTTCTTGATTGGTGAGCAGCCAGATAGAACGCGCGCTCAATCCGCGACTGGTTGGGATCGGCGGCCCGGTGGAAGGCGGCGTCTTCGCGCTGGGGGATGCCGAGATCTCCATCGGCCGGGATCGCGGCAATAGTTTGCCGATCGAAGATGGCTCGGTCTCGAGACGGCATTGCTCCATCCGCAAACTGGCGCCGGATCGTTTCCAAATCCGTGATCTGGACAGCCGCAACGGGACCGTGGTCAATCGCCTGCCGGTTGGGGAACGGGTGCTGGCCGACGGCGATGAAATCCGTCTGGGCGAATGTCACTTTGTTTTTCTACTGGCGGAATCGCGCGAGCCGTCGAGTCACGATTCGGTTGAGTTCGACGATGAGGCGCTGGACACGCACGCGTTCCACTATCTCCGGCCGGCGGACAATCGTCTGGGATTGGATGCTTTGCCAGGCGAATCCGCGAGCCGCTCGCGAGCCTCCGCCAGTCTTGCAGTGCTCATGCAGCTCGCGACCGCCATTCCCACAGCACGGGGCACGGATGAGATCGCGCGCCAGTCGCTGGAGCGGATCATGGAAGCGATTCCGGCCGGCCGCGGGGCGGTCCTCCTGTTTGAGGGCGATCGCGAAGAGCCGGATTACACATACGCGTGCGAACGGGACGGGCGGCCGATTCCCGTGATGCGCACGTATAGCGAGATTGTCACGAAGGTACGGCGGGAAGGGATCGCGATTCTGGCCGCAGCGCCGTCGCAGGATGGATCGGCGCGCGTCCTCGGCGCACCGATTGCGAGTCAAGACAAGACCCTCGGCCTGATTTACCTCGAGGCGGCCAGCGCCGGCGCTGCATTCCACGAAGAACATCTGCAGTTGGTCACGGCGATTGCCGGCATGCTGGGAATGCCTTTTGAAAACGCGCGCCGCATGGAATGGCTGGAAGCGGAGAACCGGCGTCTGCAGGAAGCGACTGACCTGGAGCACGAGATGGTCGGCGCCGGTCCGCGCATGCGCGAGGTCTTCCAACTGGTGGCGAAGGCAGCGCCCACGGACTCCACGATTCTGATCCGTGGGGAAAGCGGAACTGGCAAAGAACTGGTGGCGCGCGCCATTCACCGCAACAGCCCGCGCGCGAATCAGGCGTTCGTCGCCATCAACTGCGCCGCATTGACGGAGACGCTTCTCGAAAGCGAGCTCTTCGGGCACGAAAGAGGCGCATTCACCGGCGCGATCGCTCAAAAACGGGGCAAGCTCGAAATCGCAGACCGGGGCACGCTGTTTCTCGACGAAGCCGGCGAGCTTCCCATGGCTTTCCAAACGAAATTGCTGCGCGTGCTTCAGGAGCGCGAGTTCGAGCGCGTCGGCGGCACGCGGCCGATCAAGGTAGATGTTCGCCTGATCGCGGCGACCAACCGCGACCTGGAAGCCGCGATCGCCACCAACGGCTTTCGCAAGGATCTTTATTACAGACTCAACGTAGTGTCCCTGATCATGCCGCCGTTGCGCGACCGGCGCGAAGACATTCCCCTGCTGGCCAGGCATTTCGCGGCCAAACACGGCAAGCGAGCCAAACGAAAGCTCGCAGGGCTTTCGGCCGAAGCGCTGGCCTGTCTCGCGGCATACGACTGGCCGGGCAACGTGCGGGAGTTGGAGAACGCGGTGGAACGCGCCGTGGTGCTCGGCTCAACCGAGCTCATCGTGCCGGAGGATCTGCCGGATGCCGTCCTCGATACGGCGCCGGAAGCGGCGCAACTGGCGGGCGGATATCATGAGACGCTTCGCGAGGAAAAAAAGCGCGCCATTCTCGCGGCGCTCGAACAATCCGGCGGAAAGTATACGGAAGCGGCGAAGATCCTGGGCGTTCATCCGAACTATCTGCACCGATTGGTCCGCAATCTCAATCTGAAACAAGAGATCAAGAGCGCATTCCGTAACTGAGCGCAACGGCGCCGTGTACGCGCGTACAGTTCGCGATTCCGTACAAATCGAACAACTCACGCGTTCAAAATTTATTAAGACGTACCTTCCGCCGATCCAATCGAATTAATGACCGGAGCGCCGGTAGAGTGAGGTGCGTCTAAAATGGCCGATTCAATCTTTAGTTCGTTGCTTAGCACGTTGGACAAGCGCAATATCGGGGAGATTGCCACTTCGTTAGGAGAGCCCGAACAATCCGTTACGACCGGCATGCAAGCGTCCGTCGCCACCGTGCTGGACAATCTGACATCGAGGGCCGACGATCCGGGCGCGATCCGCCAAATCGTCGACCACGCTTCGAATACGCTGGGCGACGTAACGCCGTCGAGGATGGCTACGGCCGTCACCGACCCGAATTCGCCCCTGCTCTCGGGCGGGAAACGCCTGGTATCGAGCCTTTTCGGCAATAGCGAGAGTTCCGTCATGAATGCGATCAGCGAGCATTCGGGTTTGCGGTTCTCGAGCGTGTCGAGTTTGATGGCAATGGCGGCGCCGATGGTGATGAGCTTCCTCGCCAGACGCGTGCGCGATGAAGGCCTGACCTATGGCGCGCTGGGGAGCATTCTTCACCGTGAGAGCTCCAGCATCCGCAGCGCGTTGCCACAGGGCCTGAGTGATTCTTTCCGCTCGACGGTGCGCACGCCTTCGCCGGTAGTGGCGCAAACCGTGACGGCGAAGTCGGCGTCTTCGTGGCCGATGATCCTCGGCCTGCTGGCGTTGGCTCTGCTCGCGTTCTGGATCTTCAACATGGCCCGCAGACCTCGGATCGAGTCGGCCGCGAGATCGAGCGCCGACCGCGTGGCATCTTTGGGTGAGATGGTGCAGCGCCATCTGCCGGGCAATGTGGACCTCACCGTACCCGAGCACGGCGTAGAAGCGAACCTGCTCGCGTATATTCAGGATCCGACCCGTTCGGTGGATAGCACCACCTGGTTCGATTACGACCGGCTGCTTTTCGATACCGGCTCCACAACGCTTCGGCCGGAATCGCAGGAGCAACTCGCTAATGTGGCCGCCATTCTCAAGGCCTATCCGAACGTGGAGATCAAGGTCGGCGGATTTACGGATAACGTAGGCGACGCAACGCAGAACATGGCGCTCTCGCAAGGCCGTGCTGCCGCGGTGGTGGCCGAACTAGTGCGCATGGGCGTTTCCCCGAGCCGGCTTTCGGCCCAGGGATATGGTGAGCAATACCCCGTGGCCGATAATTCGACATTCGATGGCCGCGCCCGAAACCGGCGCGTAGCTATGCAGGTGACACAGAAGTAGGTTGAGGGTGACAGGCGCGCCGCTGGCTCGGCTTTTATCGCCGGCCGGCGGCGTCGTTTGAAATCATGCCGTGTGAAATCGTCACGGTGGCCGCCAGGCTCGCGCCGGGCGCCACCAAAAAACTGAAGCGGTGCGTGCTGCGATCGTAAGCCGCCTCGGTAATCGATCCATCCACGGATGAAACACGCGGCGCGCCAGGCGCGAAGCCTTCGATTTTTCGTGGGCCCTCGCCGGCCGCAAATGCGACCGTCATGTGGATAGCGCCGTTGTCCGAGACCGAAGTGACGCGCTTGCGTCCCGCGGTGACGAACTGGCCGGTATCGCCCAGCAGCGCCATGCCGGAATGGCCGATGGGCGCGACCACCCAGTACAGCGAATCGCCGGCGACGTTTGCGCTGACCGTGTCCGTCGCGTTCACCACGCGGCCCGTCCCGCCGAAGTAATCGTACACGTAGGCCGAGCCCACCATTCCGAGATCCGACGGCTTGAAACTCGCCTCGGTATTCGTTCCCACCGGATAAGCGAAGACATAATGCTGCGTCCACGCGCCAAAACTGGTAGAGGTTGCGGCGACCAAAGGCTGGCCCGTTCCTTGGGCATTGGTGACGTAGCCGGCGTCAAGAGGCATGATCGGCGCATCTGGCTTCACAATGGTTCCATCGGCGCGGACCGCGCGCAGAATGTTCGCCGTGTTCATGGTCCCGATCTGATCGCCAATTCCGACGGGCCCGGCGGATAAGGTCGCGAGCAAAAGGTTCGAGCGCTCCGTGCTCAGGAACACGTCAGTGAAGGGCCATGCGCCCACAGCGCCGATGAAGCGCGAGGCAAAGAGGAACGCCGTCCAACGGTCGGAGACAAATCGGTCCTGGCTGCCCCGGATCGTTGTCAGATTCGGATAGCGGGCGCTTTGCAGTACGTGGCGCGGCGTGGGCATGCAATATTGCATGGTGAGGTTCTGTTGCGCCATCGCCGACGCCATGCCGCCCAGGAACGCATCGCCATCGGTGAGGTTGAAATTAGGGATAGCCGGGCCGGAGAGCCAATCCTGCTCGTAGGTGGCGACGCCCGAGCCCTTCAGATACGCGCTCACCTGCGCCCAATATGCCGGGTCGATAGCGACGTTGCCGGAGATCTTGTATTGCTGGCGGTATGGGCTGCTGGCGTCAATCCAGCGCGCGTGCGTGATGAGCGGCACGCCCAGGCCGTTTTGGAAACTCGCAAGACCTGCGGGGAATAGCGCCGGGTGCGCTTCATATTGCGGGAAGCCATCGGCGCCGTCGGTCCAATCGTAATTCGGCCCCTTGGGATAAAACCAGCTATCGAGCTGAATGTAGCCGAGGCCAATGCGTTGGCGATCGAAATCGGCTTTGACGGCCCGCAGCGTGTCCTGATAAGAGAGCGATCCTTCGGTGTGGTAGTAGTAATTGGCGCCGTTGTCGGTCCAGTAGCCGAGCGTGCGCAGGCTCTGATCGGCGTCATTGGCGACCGTGCCCTTACCGAGCAGACTGGTGAGTGTGGCGCCCCACGCCGCGAACGTGTTGTTGATTCCCTGTCCCGCCACGAGCAGCGTTTGATGGACGAACCCCGGCGGCAGAGATGTCACGCCCGAATCGATGCCGCTCACGATGGTTCCGTCCGGCCGCATGGACGTGCTGGCGGTCATGAAGTTCGCCGCCGGTGAGATCACGAACGTATTCGCGGCGGAATCGAAGAAAGCCCACGGTCCTTCTTCCGGTAATGCGCTGAACGTTGGGTTGGCGAAAACTCCCGAATAGGCAACATGACTCAAGCCGCTGGGATAGGTATGGAGGTTGGGAAACGAAAAACCGTTGGTAGCGCCGGCCGGCGCAGTCAACGTAAACAGTACGGCGGTACGGTTCCAATATGCGCGGATGGCTCCGTGGCGGGCGACGTCAGCCTGGAAATCGAACGAAATTTCGCTATAGTGACCGGCCGCATCCACGCTGGAAGTGGTGGCCAAATTGGTCAGGGGATACCCGACGCTGCCGCCAAATTGCCAGGCCGGATCGTGAACGGCAATGGAAAAACTGCCGCTGGGAGCGACGCTTACCGCCAACCCCTCCGCGCCCAAAATTGTTGTGGCGCTCTGCCCGGAAAGGCTGGTAACTCCCCAAAAAATCAATCCGATAAGCGGAAAGACACGACCCCTAGAACACCTTAGACCCATCCCCGAAAACCCCCAAGGCGGTATGAAACATCACAAATCTAACACGCAGCGAGGATTGGCGCAAACACGCCCGTACTAGAAAAGTTGCGCTCCCTTTTGGGTATTTCTCATATGTACTGTATGCCAGAAACATTCGTACTGTGCCTCAGAGCGCAACTTTGGAAACCGATATGCATTTGTAGAAGTGTGAGCATCATGTAGCTCTCCGGCGGACCGGATCTGCCGGATGAGAGCCTGAGGCGTTTGGCGGAATAGCCCGTTAGAGGCAAAAAGACGCAACGAAAAGCGTAATACGCCAACAACCTTACGGAGGCCTGTGATGGCGTTGCGCGCTGCGCTTCTCCTATTTTTTAGTTGGGCTGCGATTGTAGCCCAAACCAACGTTCTAACTGCAAACTACGGCAACGAGCGAACGAACGCGAACCTGCAGGAAACCCAGCTAACCACTTCGAACATTGCTGTGGGCGGTTTCGAGAAAATCGGCAATCTGGCCGTTGACGGCCAGATCTACGCCCAACCGCTCTATGTAAGCCAGTTGACGTTCCCGAATCGCGGCCTGTTCAACGTCGTTTATACGGTCACGCAGCATAACAGCGTCTACGCGTATGATGCAGACTCTGCCGGCGCGCCGAATCTGCTGTGGCACGTGAATTTGGGGCCATCTGTTCCCGCATCCACATTTGGCGCCGATTACACCGACGTCAGCCCCGAAATCGGCATCCTGAGCACGCCCGTGATCGATTTGCAGGGCGGCGCGATTTACGTGACGGCGGCGACGCTGGAACAGGGCTCGGTGGTCTACCGGCTGCATGCGCTCGACCTCGTCACTGGCCAGGAGAAATTCAACGGCCCGGCGCTGATCCAGGCATCGATCGCGGGCACCGGTGAAGGCGGTTCCACAGGCGGGCAGATTCCTTTCGATCCGATGTGGCACATCCAGCGCCCGGGATTGCTGTTGGCAAACGGCTCCGTCTATGTGGCTTTTGGATCTCACGGCGACGCCGGCCCGTGGCACGGCTGGATGGTGAGCTACAAGGCTTCCGATCTCTCGACGCAGAACGCCATGTTCATGGCGTCGCCCAACGGCTGGGGCGGCTCCTTTTGGCAATCGGGCTTCGGATTAACCAGCGATGAGTCGGGCAACATCTACGCGATCTCGGGCAACGGATCGTACGACGGGCAGACGGAATTCTCCGAAAGCATTCTGAAGTTTTCCGGCGATCTGACGCTCGCGGGTTGGGCTACGCCGCCCAACTGGTCGATGCTGGCGAATAACGATTACGATCTTTCGGCCGGCCCCGCGCTGATTCCCGGCACCCATCAGATCGTCGCTGGAGACAAATACGGAGAGCTATACCTGGTGTATGCCGATGCCCTCGCGCCGCTGCAAGGCGGCAATTCCGGCAACGCGCAGATCATTCAAGGCGTGGAATGGGGAGGCATCTTCAATTTCGCGCTTTGGCCGACGCCCTCGGGAACGTTTGTCTACGTGCAGGAACAGGGCAGTTCCATCAAGGCCTACCAGATCACGGGTGGCTTGAGCGCCAATGTGGTTTCGGAAAGCGCGCCCACCGGCGCCGCGATGCCTTTCGTGGGCATGTCGATTTCCGCCAACGGCTCACAAACGGGCACAGGCGTTCTGTGGGAGACCACCGGCAATCGTTCAGACCCCACGCTGCCCGCAACTTTGCACGCCTTCGATGCGGCGGACCTGACTAATGAACTCTGGAACAGCGATATGACCGGCGGCCAGGATAGCGTCGGCATGTTCGCGAAGTTCGCGAACCCCACGGTGGTCAACGGCAAGGTGTTCGTACCGACCTGGTCGGGAGCCTTGGCTGTCTACGGCTTACGCAAGGATTCGAAACCGGCGCGCGCGCAGTCGTTCCGCAACTCGCACTAACGCGGTTGCAGGAACGGGCCCCACATCACCTGGTAGGCTTCCATGTGCCCGAAGACATCCTTGCCCGCACGCACCGAAACACGCATGTTAGCTTTCAGTTCGGAGCCCTTCACGATGTCCCCGCCAGCCAGGTACTTGGTGTCTTGCCGCAGCAGGATGGTCAAATCGCCCGCATCGCGCGTGCGCAAAAGCAGGTGTCCATCGGCGAGATAAGAGACGACGCCGGAAAACGTCACGTCTCCGCGCGGGAACAGCGAATCGACGGAAGCCGGGGCGGCGGCGCGTGCGCGCGAAACCGTTCGCGACGGGGACACCGCATGGATCACGCGGACGGTGCGCGCATAGCGCAGCGGCGAATCCGGCAGCGGGTCCGATGCGACTTCGATTTCGTCTCCGGGGCGAAGTTGCGGAATGGACGCGTCCGCGCCGGCGCGATCCACGTGCGTATGGGAATCGAAGCGGTAGCGGAGCACCTCATTGCCGGCGACGCGCAGAGCAAACTCGCCGCCTTCGATTTGCGTGTCGCGCTCCAGCAGAACTCCGCTCGAAGCAGAGGGCTCGGCCGGCGTCTGCGCAAGACCAGACGTTTGCGCAATACCGTACGCGGCGAACGCCAGGGCAATCAAAAGGCGCGGCACGATTCGAGTATATCTCCCGGCTTTTCGGCGAGGCGGACCCGCCGTGCGATCACGCGCGATTCGCTACCATGGTTTCATGGCCAAAGGAATGTTCGACGTGGCGTGCCCGTGTTGCCAAGCCGTGTTGAGAGTCGATCCGGAGACCGAGGCTGTGATCGCGCACACGGTTCCCGAAAAGCCCCGCCTCATCGACGACCTGGCGGCCGAAGTGGCCAAACTCAAGGGCGAGGGCGCGCGGCGCGACGAGGTGTTCCGCAAGAATTTCGAAGCGGAAAAGTCGCACGGCAAGGTGCTGGAGAAAAAGTTCGACGAACTCTTCAAGCGCGTGATGGAGGATCCGAACGCGCCGCCGCCGAAACGCGATATCGACCTCGATTGACGGTGAGTATGCCGTTCAATTGTCCGAGCGAGGCGAACTGGCCCAGGTAGCGGGCGGTGACGGGCGGCTTGGTCTTGCGGCGCGGGTCAAAATCGCGGCGCGTGAAAAGATCGCTGGCGGCCACAATCGCCGTTCCCATGGGGCGGTATTCATACGTCCCCTGAGCCCAGGCGACATCGCGATCGAGCCAGAGATAGAACCCCATTGAGGCTATTTTAGCAATGGCCGGTGAGATCGCCGACGGCTTCGAGGAGATCTTTCGCGTGGAAGGGCTTCTGCAGGACGCGCACCTGACGCGCGCGCCGCGCAACATCCCAATCGGGCGTCGAAGTCAAATACAGGATGGGAACGTCGGCGTCGAGTTCCGAGAATTCCTGCGGGCGATTGGTGATGAGCAGTTTCACCGCCGGCTCGCCGCCGGCGACATAGCGCATCGCCTGTTCGGCGCCGCATTCCACCACTTGGTGTCCGTCACGGCCGAGAACACTCTTTACTAAACGGCGAATGGAGGGATCTTCCACGATCACTATCACGCCGGTCTGCGTGCATGAAGCCATAAATAAGGCGCGAGCTAATGCTTCACTTTTAGTGTGCGGCGAAAGAACAATTCCGCACAATCCCCCCTGGATGGGATTCTGAAGCCGCGAAAGGGGGTATTATGACCCGAAAGGGCCAGAATTATACGGAACTATTCATCGGACGAACGATACCAGCGGCGGAAGTAACGGCCGCAGGCGCGGCACTTGAAACGCTTCACCGATAAGACGCCCAGTACGACATCGATCGCGTTGTGGGTGTGGGAGAAACGGACGTTGCTCCACCCGCAGTGGGGACAGCGCGGAAATGGGCGAGGCTCCTCGGGGGAGTCATTCTCGTCCGATTCCGGAGCTTCTTCGTAGGGTCCCTCAGTCACGAATGCCCGTCTCCCACTTAAGCGGCGGATGAGAGCATATCACACCATTTTCCGAATACCGCTTGCGCTGCTTCGCGGCATCGCGCGTGATTACGCCAGGGGTCGAGCGGAGAGCTTAATTCCCGAACGTCGCCGCAATTATCGTCTTGCAGATTCCAGTCTACAATCATCTCGGGCGTGATCTCCAGATGGAACTGCAGACCGTAAATCGAATCGCCGGCGCGATAAGCCTGATGCGGGGTGCGATCGGAATAGGCGAGCAGTTCCGCGCCGGAAGGAAGATCGAACGTCTCGCCATGCCAGTGAAACAGGGATTCGGTGGGCTCCAAGGCGGAAAGCAAGGGGTCGCGGCGGCCGGTTTCGGTAAGCGAGACGTCGAACCAGCCGATCTCTTTTTCCGCGTTGCGATACACCCGCGCGCCGAGAGCCTTAGCGATTAATTGCGAGCCCAGACAGACGCCAAGCATGGGCGTACCGGCGGCCGCTGCGCGCTCGGCCAGACGCAGCTCCTGGGCGAGGTAGGGCGCGTCATCGTTCACCGACATGGGACCGCCCATGAAAATCAGGCCGTTGTAGGACGCCGTGTCCGGCATGACGGCGCCGGGCCGGTAAAGGTCGCAATAGTCGAATGCAACGCCGCGCGATTCGAGCGCGGGTTCGATCAGGCCGAGACCCTCAAAGGGAACATGGCGGAAAGCGAGAACGCGCAAGGCTAATTGGCCGCCACCTGGAAGTGGCTCAGGCTTTCGGCGTATTTGGAGACGCCGCGGAAAAGCGCTTCGGCGAGCTTTTGCCGGTAGTCGGGCTTGCTCAGGAGAGCCTCTTCGCGCGAGTTGCTGACGAAGCCTATTTCGGCGAGCACCGACGGCATGTTGGCGCCGATCAAGACCACAAACGGGGCCTTCTTCACGCCGCGATTCTTTTCCGTCGTGAACGTCTTCGCGGAGAACGCGAACAACGCGGCTTGAATGCGCTCGGCGAAATCGCGCGATTCGGCAGCTTTATCGTGCGCGGAGATCTTTTCCACGATGTCGTGCAGATCGAAGATGGATTGCTCCGCGCCCGCGTTTTCACGGGAGGCGACGGCCAGGGCTTCCTTCACGTCGGTGAAGTTCAGATAGTAGGTTTCGACGCCGGTGATGTGCGGCACCGGCGACGAGTTGGCGTGGATCGAAAGGAACAGATCGGCCTTCTTCTCATTCGCCAGCGCCGTGCGCCCCTCGAGAGGAATAAACGTATCGTCCGAACGCGTGTAGACAACTTCGGCGCCCATCTTCTCTTGGATCATTTTGCCGAGGCGCAGGCTGACATCGAGCACCAGATCTTTTTCGAGCAGGCCCTTGGGACCTTGAGTACCTTCGTCATGCCCGCCGTGGCCGGGGTCGATTACGATGCGCTGCACTTTGAGACCGAGCGCGCGCACGAGAGAAGTCTCTCCACCGGAGGTGCGGCGGGCGGGCTTGGCAACGCTGGCGGGAGCCGGACTGGGCGCGGGCGCCGGCGGCGCTGATTTCACGGGTTCGCTTGGCACGGGCGCGGCGGCGCTGATAGAGACCAGGTCGATCCTGGGGGGCGCTAGATTGACGTACGGCGCGGGCGGATTCGATTTCGCGGCCGGCGCCTTCACCGGGTCGGGTGCGGGCGGCGTGGGGACAACAGGCAATGGATTGGCCGCTTCAGGCTCAACCGGCGCCGGGCTGGTAGCCGCGCTGGTGTTCGTTGTGGTCGTGGCGGTGGCGTGGCGGAGTTCCACCACCAGCCGGTTCGGGCTGCTCAACATCGATACGCCGATGTCGGCGGGACCGGTCAAATCCAACACCACGCGGGTAATGCCGGGCGATGTTTCCGCTATGCGGATGCGTTTGACGAAGGGGTCGTCGAGATCTTCCGAGTAGGCGCGCTTGCCGTCGAACTTGGGACGGGCGTCGTGAATGTCATAGTAGACGCGCTCGGGATCGTGCAGCCGGTCGCTGCGGTATTCAAACTCGCCCGATACCTCAATGGCGATGCGCGTCGCACCGGAGGTATTCCAATGGCGGACGGCGGTGACGGTATGGGAAGCGGTACGGTTGGATTGCGACAGCAGCGCGATGGGCGTTACCAGGGCTGCCACGGTCGCGCATGCGGTCATCCATTTCATAAGCTAATGGGTCACGTAGCGGACCGAGCCGTCGGCGGCTACGATCTCTTGAATATGACGTGGGGCGTCGGGCTGGGTTTCCGCCGGTTTCGATTCCATCTTGGTGGCCGGTTTGGGCTGCACCGCCGGCTTGAGAGCTTCGATGCGCCGCTGCACCTGCGCGACGTAATTCTGTGTTTCCGCGTAGGGCGGAATGCCGCCGTACTTGGCTACCGCTTTTTCCCCTGCATTGTAGGCCGCCAAGGCGCGGGGATAATCCCCGTGGTAAAGATCGAGAAGATACTTTAAATACTTAGCGCCGCCCTGAATGTTTTCGATCGGATCGAAAGAATCGGGCACGCCGAACCGCTTGGCGGTCTCCGGCATCAACTGCATCAAACCTTGGGCGCCTTTGGGCGACACCGCGGCGGGGTTATAGTTGCTTTCGACCGCGATCACGGAATGGAGCAGTTCCGGCGAAAGCGATTGTTCCGCGGCCACACGTTCTACCGCGCCGCTGAATACCGAACGCGCGGCAAAAGCCGCCGGCGTCGTCTTTCCGAGGCCGGGTTGTGTGGCGGGGACCACGATTCTCACCAGTTTCCCTGTGCGAGGATCGGCCCGCACCACCGTCTTGATGCGCGGCGTGTTCGGCTCGGCTGCCTGCAAACCGGCAACCGCAAAAGCCCCGAGCCCCACCAAAAAACAGAAACGCCTCAAAATGTTTCGCTCCTAAGTATATACCACGAATGGGCGCGGGAATAGTCCCCAGCCGCCCAGGGGCGGGCAGAAAAGCATGCCCCGCCGCCAACAGGACGCGGAAATGTCAATGTTATCATTTTGCTGTGGAACGCGCGGCATACGTGCTGGTTGGGGGCCGCAGTTCCCGCATGGGACGCGACAAGGCTCTGCTGCCCTTCCGCGGAGGGGCGCTGGCGCAATTCGCCGCTCAAATGGCCGCCCAAGCCGCTGGTAACGCGACCCTGGTGGGGTCGCCGGAACGCTACGCAGGCCTCGGTTTTCGTATTATTCCAGACCTTTTTCCGGGGGAAGGCCCGCTGGGCGGCATCGTAACCGCCTTGCGCGATTCGGGCGCCGAATGGAATCTGATCATAGCCTGCGACATGCCCGAAATCGATGTGGCGCTGCTCACCCGGCTGATCGAGGCCGCCAGCCAATCGGGCACGGACGCGTTGCTGCCCGTGACCGCCCAGGGAAGGCCGGAGCCCTTGTGCGCAGTTTACCGGCGGGTTTGCCTGGGCGCACTCGAAGCGGCGTTCGCCGGCGGAGCGCGTAAGGTGACGGCGGCGCTCGAAGCGGTGCGCACGCTTCGCATGCCAATGGAAGAAGTGGCGCAATTTCAAAACGTTAATACTCCGGAGGACTGGGCCGGTTATGCCGCAGGATGACCCGTTTCCGTATTACATCGAGTTCCGGCACGTGTATAAGACGTTCGACCGGCCCGTTTTGGTCGATACCAGTTTTCACGTTAAGCCAGGTGAGACGGTGGCGATTATCGGGCGCAGCGGCGTGGGGAAATCCGTTACGCTTTCGCACATTATGGGCTTTCTAAAGCCCGACCAAGGGCAGGTTATCGTCGCGCATGAGGATATTACCGACATGCCGGAGTCGGAGTTACAGCGAATCCGCCGCAAAGTGACTATGGTCTTCCAATCCGGAGCATTGTTCGATTCGCTTACGGTGGCTGAGAACGTGCTCTTTTCTTTAGAGTTACGCGAAGATTACAACCGGCAGAACAAAGAAGACGTGGTGAACGGCTTGTTGCAAATGGTGGACATCGCGGGTTCGAAAGACGCCTATCCCTCCGACCTTTCCACGGGATACAAGCGGGCTGTGGCGATCGCGCGGGCGCTGGCGGCGCAACCGCAGTGCATCCTCTATGACGAGCCGACCACGATGGTGGACCCGATCATGTCGGACCACCTGGGCGACCTGATGCTGCGCCTCAAGCGGCAGCTTCATTTGACCTCGGTGGTGGTGACCCACGATCTGGATCTGATGCATAAGGTAGCGGACCGGGTGGTGTTCCTGTATGAGGGCGGCGTGATCTATTTCGGACCGGTGGCGGATCTCGCGAAGTCGGATCATCCGCACATTCGGGAGTTTTTGGAGATGGATCGTGTGGTTCGGGTATAAGTTGCGCATCGGCCTTTCCATCGTTTTGGGTTTGGGCGCCGCAACCGCGCTCATGGGCTCATCGCCGCTGGTTACCCAGGGGTTCGATCATTTCTACAATCTCGAATATCCGGAGGCCATCGCGGATTTCGAAAAGGCGATCGCGCAGAACCCGGACGATCCGGAGTTGCACAACCATTTAGCGCAGACCCTGGTCTTTCAGGAGATGTTCCGCAACGGAGCGCTCGAAAGCGAGATGGTGTCGGGGAACAACTCATTCCTGCGGCGTCCGAAGATGGAGCCCGACCCGGTAACCGAGAAGCGCTTTCTGGATGAGGTCGCGAAAGCGATGTCGCTGGCCAACGCGCAGCTCGCTAAGAATCCAAACGATGCGAAGGCGTATTATGCGCTGGGCGTATCGTACGGGCTGCGGTCGAACTACTACTGGGTGGTCAAGAAGTCCTGGCGCGATTCGCTGCGCGACGCCACCAACGCCCGGCATATGCACGCCCGCGTGCAGGAACTGGAGCCGAACAACGTCGACGCCCGTCTGGTAGAGGGGCTCGACGATTACATCGTAGGCAGCCTGCCCTGGACGTGGCGGACGCTCGGATTCTTAGTCGGCATCCACGGCGATAAAGAGAAAGGTATCCGCATTGTGAAAGACGTCGCCGAGCACGGCGAGGACAACCGCTACGATGCGGAAATCCTGCTGGGCGCGCTTTACCGCCGCGAGAACAAGCCGCTGCTGGTGATTCCTCTGGTACAGGATCTGATCCGGCGGTTTCCGCGCAATTTCATTCTGCGGCTCGAGCTTTCGCAGATGTACAGCATGGCCGGCGATAAGGCGCACGCGCTCGAAGCAGTAGAGGAAGTGGCGCGGATGAAGCAGCAGAACGCGCCGGGATATGGCCGCGTGCCGTGGGAAAAGATTTACTTCCAGGAAGGCATCATCCAATTCTGGTATCGCGATTTCGATCAATCGCTGGCGAACCTGAAGAAGGTGACCGCGGCGGCGAACGAAGTCGACCTCAACACCGGCGTCTACGCGTACCTGCGCCTGGGCGAGATTTACGATTTGAAGGGCCAACGGCAGGAGGCTCTGGCGCAATATCGCAAAGCGATCGCATATGCGCCCGGTTCCGATGCGGCGCTGGAAGCGAAGAAACGGCTGGACACCCCTTATCGCCGGGGTTGAGGTTTCTACCCTAGGCTCGAAGGCGCCGCGCGCTAGGATGGGTAACATGCGCGCGACGCTCCTGCTGGTTCTGTTGCTGCCCGCTTACGCGGACACCGAATTCACCGCCAAGCAGATGATGCGCGATGTGCCGCACGGCAAGGGGCAATGCGATATCCGGCTGCTGGTGGACGATACGGTGGAAGTATCGGTGCAAGGCGATCGAATCCACCTGCACACCATCGAGGGTCACGACGCGCACGACGACGGGTCGGAATGCAATTCGCCGCTGCCGACTCATGAATTCGGCGGCTTTCAATTCTCGGCCAAGGAAAAACGCGGCGAGATGAAGCTGAACGCGCCGCCTTCGAAAAGCAATGGGTATGCGGCGGTGGTGTTCATCCATGACAACGCCTCTGGCGAGGGACGATACGCCTTCCGGCTTTCGTGGATCATGCCGCCACCCGCGCCGCCGCCATCGATGAGTTTCAACAACACGCTGCATTCCACCAGCAAAGGCGGTGGATCGGCGCGGCTGAACGATGGACAGGAACTGGCGCTCACGGGAGCGACCGTAGATGCCGACCGCGGCAACAAACTTTTCGTGGTGATCTCGTTCGCAGGCGGGAGTTTCGCGGGATTCAGCGGCTCGGTGATGAGTTTCGACGGCAGCGTGATGAAGGCCGACGTCGCCGCGGACGACCGCTTCGACGGGCTGCGCGGGCCGATGTACCTGTATTTCGACGGCCAGAAACAAGTCTTCAAGATCGGCATGGAAGCCACGGACGGGCAGGAGCGGTTCACGCTCAAATGGGACCGCGCCGAACCGCTCAAAAGCAAGAAACCGAAGGGCTGACACCGGGCTGTAGGCATTCTACTAACAGGATGTAGAATATCTACGTCTAAGCCCTATGCGTCTACCTGGCCGGCGGAAACGCCGCGAATCGGAGCTGCGGGAGGAAATCCGCAGCCACTTGAACATGGCCGCGCGCGACCGCGTAGAGCGCGGCGAAGCGGCGAGCGAAGCGCGGAATTCGGCGCTGCGCGAGCTCGGCAACGCAGCCATGGTGGAAGAGGCGGCGCGCGCCGTCTGGCGGCGCGGATGGGTCGAGCAAATAGGCCGCGACTTGGCGCACGCCTTCCGCATGCTGGCGCGGAGCCCGGTTTTCTCGGCCGTGGCCATCCTCACGCTGGCGTTAGGGATCGGCGCGAACACTGCCATCTTTTCCATTGCGCGCGCGGTGTTGGTGCGAGGCATGCCCTATCCGCACCTCGACCGGCTGGTCTGGATCAGCGAATCGCTACCCAAGACGCCGCTCAACGTGTCTTGGCCGGACTTTCAAGATTGGCGCGCGCAGAACGCGGTGTTTGAAGAGATAACGGTGTTTCAGGCCAACCGGCTGTACTATACCGGCGGCGAAGAGCCGAAGCTGGTTCCAGGCGCTCTGGCGGCGGCGTCCATTTTCCGCACTCTCGGAGTGCGAATGGAGATAGGCCGGCCGTTCACCGATGCGGAGGACCGGCCGGGCGCGCCCCCGGTAGCGGTGATCTCGTACGAATTCTGGCGCAATGAGCTGAAAGCCGATCCGCAGATTATCGGCAAGGAGCTTCCACTGGATGGCAAACTCGCCACGGTGGTGGGAGTCCTGGCTCCGGAGTTTCAATTCTCGCCCTGGCAATGGAGCGTCTACGTTCCTTTAGCGCCGCAAGCTGTTGCGCCCCAGTTTATCAACCGCGGGAATCATCCGGGCTTGATGGCAATCGCGCGAATGCGCCCAGGCGTTACGTTGGAGCGGGCGCGATCGGATATGCAGACGATCATGAACCGGCTGGCGGCGGCGTATCCGGCGTCGAACCGCAATGAAAAGGCGGTGGTGGTCCCGCTCGCCGACCAACTTGTGGGTTCGGTGCGCCCCACGCTGCTGGTGCTATTGGGAGCGGTTGGATTCGTGCTGCTGATGGCCTGCGCCAACGTGGCGCATCTGCTGCTCGCGCGCACGGCGGCGCGGCAACGCGAATTTGCTATTCGCGCCTCGTTGGGCGCGAGCCGCGGACGGTTGGCGCAACAACTTTGCGCGGAGAGCGCGCTGCTCTCTCTGCTTGGCGGAGCGGCCGGGCTGCTGCTGGCTCTGTGGGCGGCGCCGCGCGCGGTGAAGCTCTATCCGTACGTGGTGCCGGGACTCGCCGAGACGCGCGTCGATCTGCAGGTTCTCCTGTTCGCCCTGGGAGCTTGCGTGCTGGCAGCCGCGCTGTTCGGCCTGGCGCCGATGCTGCAGGCGAGCCGCATGGGAATCGGGGCGGCGCTGCAGGAGGGGTCGCCATCGGCCGGGGCGAGACACGGGCGCCGCCTGCGTTCGGCGCTGTTTGTAGCGGAGATCGCGATCGCGGTCGTGGTGACGGTGGGAGCGGGATTGCTGTTGCGCAGCCTGGCCGCGGTCCTGCGCGTCGATCCAGGCTTTCGAGCGGATCACCTGCTGGCGATGGACGCGATCCGCACCGGCCGCCGCGATCCGCAGCAGGACCTGCAATTCTTTACGCGGGCGGCGCAGAATGTCGCGGCAGTTCCCGGTGTTCGCGTTGCCAGCGCGGCGATGTGCCCTCCTCTTTCCGGCACGTGCTGGACCTCGCCGTACGCGCCGGAAGGCGCGGCGCAAGCGCCCCCTTCGCAAATGCCGTGGACGGCGCTGAACATGATTCTTCCGAACTACTTCGCGGTGATCCAGACGCCTCTTATCGAAGGCAGGTTTTTCACCGAAAGCGACGATGCGCGCAGCGTCAACACCGCCATCTTGAACCGGACGTTGGCGCGGCATTTATGGCCGCATGAGCCGGCGGTGGGCAAGCGCATCCTGGTCACCAATTCGCAGGGCGGAATGTTAGAGGTGATCGGCGTGGTGGACGATATCCGCCAGGTTGGACTCGAGGCCCCAGTCTCACCGGAAGTGTTCGTGCCGGCCGCGCAGATGCCGGTGGGATTCATGACGGTGGTGGCGCGAACGGAACGTGACCCGGCGGGCTTGGCGCATGCGGCGTCGGTGGCGATTCAAAATGTCGCGGCGGGCCAGCCTCCCCCGAAGATCACGGCGATGACTGCGGCGATCTCGGCATCGGTGGCGCAACGAAGATTCGCGGCGTTTTTGCTGGGGCTGTTCGGCGCAATGGCGCTGGCGCTCGCGGGCATCGGCGTTTCCGGCGTGATGGCATACACGGTAACGCAGCGGACGCGCGAATTCGGCATTCGCATGGCGGTGGGCGCGCGGCACGGGCAAGTTCTGCGGCTGGTCTTGCGGCAAGGCCTGGCGCTGGCGGCGTTGGGCGTGACCATCGGCTTGGGCGCGGCTTGGGAACTGTCGCTGTTGCTCTCGAAGATGCTCTTTGGCGTGAAAGCGCACGACCCGGCGACGATGCTCGGCGCGGCCGGGCTGCTCCTCGCGCTGGCGCTGGCCGCGTGTTTAGTGCCGGCGTGGCGCGCGGCGCGAGTCGATCCGATACGCTGTTTGCGCTGCGATTGAAACGGCGGACCGGCTACAATGTGAGGCGATGATTCGCCGTACTATATCGCTATCGCTCTGCGCGCTTTGCCTGCACGCTCAGGTGAGCGTGCTCATGAACCGGTACGACCAGGCCGTGACCGGCGCGAATACGCACGAGACGATTCTGACTCAGGCGAACGTCAACCAGGCGCGGTTCGGGAAGCTGTACAGCTACTACGTGGATGGCGCCGTGTATGCGCAGCCGTTGTATGCGCCGGCGGTGGCGATTCCGGGGCGCGGTTCGCACAACGTGCTTTTTGTCGCGACGATGAACGATAAGGTCTACGCTTTCGACGCCGATAAACCGGGCGCGCCGCTGTGGATGCGCGATTTCGTGGATGAGCTGAAGGGCGTGGTCCCGGTGCCGGTGACGGATATCACGAGCCGTCCGGATTTGAACATCGTGGGCGATGTGGGAATTCTGGGAACGCCGGTGATCGACCCCGCGGCGCACGCGATTTTCTTTGTGGCGCGCACGCGAGAGGGCGGCGCGTACGTGCAGCGTCTATATAAGGTAGATTGGGCCACGGGCAAAGACCTGCACTCGCCGGCTGTGATCGAAGTCAGCGTGAAGAGCACCTCAAAAGAGGCGGTGAACGGGCAGTTGCATTTCGATCCGAAGGCGGGCAACCAGCGGTCGGGGCTGGTGTTGGTGAAGGGATCGGTGGTGATCGCGTGGGCTTCGCATGAAGACATCGATCCGTATCACGGATGGGTAATGGCTTACGACGCGGCCACGCTCAAACCGAACGGAGCGTTCTGCGTGACTCCGGAGGGAAGCGAAGGCGGCATCTGGCAATCGGGCCGGCCGCCGGCAGTCGGCGCGGATGGCTCGATCTATTTTGAAGTGGGCAACGGAGATTGGGACGGTCAACGGAATTTCGGCATTTCGGTGCTGCGCTTCGCGATCGGCCAGCACGGGCTGGCGCTGGAAGATTTCTTCACCCCGCACGACTATGCCGATCTCAACCAGCGCGACGCCGATATCGGCGCGACGGGGCCGATGCTGATTCCGGGGACGAACCGGCTGATCGCGGGCAGCAAGAAGGGAATCTTCTATGTGCTCGACGGGCGCAACCTGGGACACATGACCGCGGACGATCACGGACTGGTCCAGATGCTGGCGACGACGGGCGGACGCGTGCTGCCGGGGCCGGCGTATTGGGAAGGCCCGGCGGGGCCGGCGATGTATCAGTGGAATGAGAGCGATTTCGTGCGCGCGTTCCATTTAAAGGATGGCATGATCGACGGGCAGTCATTCGCCAAGGGTTCGGCGCCGTCGAAGGGCTCGCCGGGTGGCTCGATCAGTATTTCGGCAGATGGATCGAAAACGGGCACAGGGATCGTCTGGGGAACAATCACCAACGGCGCGAGCGCGGATCACGGAAACACCGCGGGCGTGATGTATGCCTACAACGCCGAGACCCTCGAGTTGCTGTGGAGTTCGCAACAGAACGTGAAGCGCGACCGCCTGGGAACGCTAATGAAATTTGTTCCGCCGGTTGTAGTGAGCGGCAAGGTTTACATTCCCAATTACGATAACGCGGTGAACGTTTACGGCTTGTTGTGAGGCGCGGCATAGGCCTTTTGAGCTATTACGTGTGCGGCAGCGGGAACCAGGTGTTCCCACGGAAGACCTTGCGCGATGCGGCGGCGGACTTCGGTGGAAGAGATATGATCGAGATCATCCGAAAGATTCAACCGTTCGATAGCGTGCCGTAGATGCAACGGCGGCTCTAATTCGCCACGGCGCGCGGCTACTAATAGGTCGAATTCGCCCAGCATCTCCTCCACGGCGGCGTTGTGACCGTAGTCCCAATTCAGGATTCGTTCGGCCGCATCGCGCCCACAAAGGAACGAAAAACGTACCGCGGGACCGTACGCTTCGCGGCACTCCACCGCGATTTCGCGAAAGAGGCCACCGTTAGCGACAGCTATCGAGAACGCAGGTTCGTGGGCCGTAGCCGCGCGAAGCATCGCAATACGACTTTCTTGGGACGCCCCTTCGTAGGCCTTGTGCGGGAAGACGTGGGGCAACACGAATAGCGCTTCATCCGCGTGCCGTAGAGCGGCGGCGGCGAGGGCCAGGTGCGCAACGGTTGGGGGATTGAACGCGCCCGGCAGGATGGCGATCCGGGTGGGAAAGCCTGCCGCGCGGCGCAGGAACTGCATGGGGCGGGATAGCGCAGGCGCGGGAGCGCCTGCGCTGTTAGCCTTATGCCGCGTGAAGCAACATTTCGTCCGCGTCGCCCGATTCTGCTTCGAACTCGTGGCGATCGGCCGCTTCCTGGCAACGAATGCAATACTTTGCCCACGGTACCGCTTCGAGGCGCTTCGGCTTGATGTCCTCTTCACAATGCATACAAACGCCATAGCTACCGTCTGCGACGCGCGCGAGGGCGCCACGCACACTGCGCAGCATGCTCGACTCGCGGTCCAGATTGCGAATAGCCAACTCGCGCTCTCCAGCAAGCTGCACTTCATCGAGTGCATCCGGGGTCTTTTCGATGGCGATGTCTTCCCGGTTGCGGAGTCCGGCGGAAGTTTCCGCCATCCTCGCTTCAAGCATCGCTCTGTATTTGTTAAGTTCGGTCTGGTTCATCGATCCATCTCCTGTCAGCCGGTAATTTTTTTTAATTGTTCTTTTTTACCGCTTCCCTCAGCAACCATATAGACGACAATTTTTGCTAAAGGTTGCAGCCCCCGGGCCGCTCCTTTCGAGCTATTTACGAAATTTTACCCAACGTCCGGCTCTGCACGGCTTTCCAATTGAGCAATCCTGGCGCCAATTCAACCAACAGCTCCAAACCCTCGTTCTCCAGGGGAGTTGCGCTCTCCTTCGTACTACGACTAAAGGCTATCGGCAGATGCTACCATCTGGGAGTTGAAGCGCCAAAATAAACCGTACACGGCCTCACCTTCAATTAATAGGTGCGCCGTGGGCGGATTCCTCGCAAGTTTTTTTTTCTTTCTTGCGGGACAGCCCTTCATTCCACGCCTCGGAATACAAAACGATGAGGCGCTCTTCGCCGGTCCTCTCTACGAGCCTCTACAAGCGCTCTACGCTTGGCCGTGGCTGCACCACCGCCAAATTCCGCTCATGCTAATGAGCTACCTCGGATGCCTGAAAACCTTGATTTACGCGCCGATTTTCAGGCTTTTCGGCACCGGCGTCTACGCCCTACGCGAACCCGCGCTGATCTTCGGCGCAGTTAGCGTGTGGCTGTTTTTTTTATTGCTGCGGCGCATCGCCGGGGACCGGGCAGCCCTGATTGGATGCTGGCTGCTGGCAACGGATTCACTGTATTTGCTGACCACCTGCTATGACTGGGGCCCGGTGGCTCTGCAACATCTGTTGATCGTTGGCGGCGCGCTACTTCTATTGCGATTCTACCAAACGTTGTCAAGCATTTCACTAGCTGCCGGGTGTCTGCTGTGGGGGTTGGCTTTATGGGATAAAGCATTGGCAGCATGGATGTTAAGCGGCCTGGGAATCGCTGGAATTTTGACGTTCCCACGGCAAATTTTTGCTGTGACTGACTTTCGGCGCCTCCTCATTTCGGCCGGCGCGTTCACTTTAGGCGCGCTGCCGCTGATCGGTTTCAATGTGGACAAACCGCTCGCAACTCTGCGGGAAAACACCGGATGGGAGACGAGAGACGTACCTACCAAAATGCACATCGCGGTAGAAACGGTACGCGGTGCGGCATTACTCGGATGGCTGAATGCGCCGGACCAGGAAACACCTATACCGCATCGTCCAACAGGCGCTATTGAGAAATTGTCTGCCGGAATTTCGTCAGTCGCGGGCACGCGTCCGGCGAACTGGACGCTGGCCGCACTGATCGCGGCCCTGCTGCTGGCGCCGCTCGCGGGCATGATAGCGCTGCGCACGTCGATCTTCTTCGTCATGGCGATCGCCATCGCGTGGGCGCAGATGGCGATCAGTCCTCACGCCGGCGGCAGCGTGCACCATACGATTCTGCTGTGGCCGTGGCCGCTCGCGATTATCGCGATTTCGTTTGCGGGCGCATCGCAGCGGCTCGGGCGGTTCGGGGTTCCGGCGTTGGCGGCAGCGGGAGTGCTGATCGCGGGCTGCTCTCTTCTGGTAACCAACGAATACTACATAAAGATAGTGCGCAACGGAGGCGCGCCGGTTTGGAGTGCGGCGGTTTTTCCGCTGGCTGTGTCGCTGAAGAACGCGAACGCGCCGCACGTATTCTGCACAGACTGGGGTATCTTACAGACTCTAATCCTTCTTGACCGCAACAGACCTGTGGTGCGCGATGGCATGGGACCTGCTACGGACGCGGCTGGCCTCAAGTGGATCTTGAGCGAACCGGGCAACCTCGTGGTGGGCCACTTGAAGGGATCGGAAGTCGTTCCCGGCATGAACGAGAAGTTGATCGACGCGGCCGCCAAACTGGGACGCAAGCCGCAAGAGATCAGAGTCATCTCCGACGAATATGGGCGGAACGTTTTCACGGTTTACCGTTTCCCGTAAATGGGGAAACGCCATCGCGCTGGCTGCCTGCCTCTACTTTTTTGTAGCCGGCCAGGCATTCCTTGTGCGTCTGGGCATAGAGAACGACGAGGCGATTTTCGCCAACCCGTTGTTCGACCCCGCAGCGGCTTATTACAAGATCGGGACTCCCGGCGTTCCGTTGATGGTGACGAGCTACGCGGGAACGCTGAAGACGTGGCTCTACGCAGCAGTTTTCCACATCCTCGGAACGGGCACGCGTCAATTGCGCGAACCAACGCTGATCGCGGCCACGGTGAGCCTTTGGTTGTTTTTTCTGCTGATGCGGCGCGCGGCGGGAACGCGGGCGGCGGCAGTTGGCGTGTGTCTGCTGGCAGTCGACGCCGAATATTTGTTGACCTCGTGTTACGACTGGGGGCCCGTGGCATTGCAGCATTTGCTGCTGCTGGGCGGGACGCTGCTGGCAATCCGGTTTTGTCAGACCAGAGGAGCGGTGGCGCTGGCAGGGGCTTCCTTTCTGATGGGGCTCGCGATGTGGGACAAAGCGCTCGCCGTCTGGCTGCTGAGCGGCATGGCGATCGCGGCGGTGGCGGTTTACCGCAAACGATTGGCGAGCCTGTTCACTATGCGGCGCGCGGCGATTGCGGTGGCGGCGTTCTCGGTGGGGGCGCTGCCGTTGATCGTGTTTAACGTGAATAGCGGCCTGGCGACGTTTCGCAGCAACACGGCGCGCGACACGATACCGATGGCCGCGAAGGCGCGCTTTCTGCTGGATGCGGCGGAGGGCGGCAGCTTATTCAGCTATTTGACGCGCGATGACTGGGAGACGCCGGCGCCGCATCGGCCATCGAGCGCGTGGGAAAAGCTCTCGGCGAAGGTCTCGGAGTTGGCAGGCCATCCGCGCCGCAGCGGATTGGCTTTCGTCTTCTTCGCGGCCCTGCTGCTGGCGCCGCTGGCGGGCGGCCCGGCCATACGGGCCATTCTGTTCTGCCTGATTACGGGCGTAATCGCGTGGATCGAGATGGCGGTGAACGCCAACACGGGCGCAAGCGTGCATCACACGATTCTGTTATGGCCGCTGCCGCAGGCCGTGATCGCCATTTCCTTTGCGGCGGCGTCGCGAAGATTGGGGCGCGCCGGGTTGCCCGCGCTGGGGGCGGGCCTGGCGCTATTCGCGGCGATCGGAATTCTGGTGACCAACGAATACCGCGCGCACATGGTTCGCAACGGCGCCACTATCGCGTGGACAGAGGCGCTGTTTCCGCTGCACGAATCTCTGCACGGGCGGACGCAATCAATTTTCTGCATGGATTGGGGCATGCTGAACAGCCTGCTGCTATTGAGCAACGGGCAACTGAAGTTGTTTGTAGGCACGGACGCAATCTATCCGATACGCAATGCGGGAGCGGACGATCTGCGCAGCGTGAAATGGATGCTCGATCAGCCTGACGCCGAATTCGTGGCGCACACCGCAAGCGCCGAGTTTTTCCGCGGCGCCAGCGAGCGGCTGACCGAGATCGCGTCGGGGCTGGGATACCGGCGCGTGGCGATAGCCACGGTATCCGACGGCTTTGGACGCAACGTGTTCCAGGTATACCGGTTCGAACCGGCGGCTCAGTAGGACAGTTCGTTCGGCGTGAACGTGAGATTGCGGTCGAGCACCATCTCGAGGATGGTTCCGCGCGGCAGCACGGCTTCGGGTTTCTTGCCGTGGAAGATGGTGGCGAGAGCGACGCCTGCGCCCGCGGCCGCGCCGATTCCGACCCCGGTCAAAGGATGGCCGGCAGCCGATCCGGCGATAGCGCCGACTCCGGCGCCTATGCCCCCGCCGGTGGCGACGGTGCGCGCATCGCCCGAGCTATCGCGTTCGCCGACGACTTTGCCTTCGTCGGTATCCACGTGGCCGGCGTCGGCCGAAACCAGGCGCGAATGGAAATCGCGCGAGACGCCGTTGGGCAGCACGATGGAATCGAAGCGAATATACATTTCGCCCTTGGTCTTGATGCCCTTAGCCGGCTTGCTTTCCGTAACCGTGCCGTTAACGTAACTGCCGCGCGGGATCACGACGCGCCCAGCTACGGCGATGGGCGCGATGGTTTCGAGATAGACGTGCGTGCCCTCGGAGGTGTGCTTGGTATCGAGGGCGTTGCGCAAAGTGAGACCAATGTGCGTGCCCTGGGTGACGACAAAATCGCTGGAAGCGGGAGCGGCCGGTTGGCGGATGAGTGCGCGCGCCGGCGCGCGAGCGGGCTGCGTAACCGGCTGCGCGGGAACTGGCTCGGGAAGCGCGGCGACATCCACTCTGGCTTCGGGGTTGTCCTTGGTGTAGACCAGCGCGGCTTCGGTTTGGCCGTTGCGGTCGACAATTTGGCGGGTGATTGTGAGCACGGCGCCACCTTCGGAAAGTTGCCAGCGGTCCATGAGGGTGTAGTCGCGCGCACCGGAAACGAGGGTGTTGACGAGGAGCGCGGCGCCTTCCCACTTCACGACGCTGCTCTGCGTGGCGCCGTTTACGGAAAGACGGGTTTCGGTTCCGTCGAGAAGATACGACCAACGGAGATTGGCGCCATCGGCATAGGTGGCGGCGCATTGAATGGCGGGGTCGTGCTGGGTCACGGTCAGCGTTTGCGGCGTGAGGACGGAGAGCCCGTTGGCATTGGCGCGGCGTGCATCCAGGAACCATTTGCCGGAAAAGTCGCGGCCATCATCGAAGGCGGCCAGGGGAAGGAGGAAAAGGAGTCCGGTAGCAAGCAAGCGGAACACGAAGTAAGTTTAGCATTGAGGCAAATCAACGGCCTGCTGCAGCTTGCCCAGGCCAGAACGCCTACGCCGCTTTCCTATCTGATTTCAAACGTGCCGAAGGAAAGGCTGAGATCGCGGGACTCGTTGGGGGGGCGAAAGGTCTTGCTGACTTCAACGGTGAGGCCTAACTCGGGTTTGCCCACGGCGGAATCCGGCAAGGCGAAAGATGCCTCGACGGCGCCGGAGCGCACGGGCACAGAGGGGAGCGCAACTCCGTCGACAAACACGGTGAGTTCGGCGGGGCCGAGGCCCTCCGGCGAGTAGGCGGTGAGATAGAGTTTGCAGCCGGGCTTAGGCGGCGCGCCGATGCGGAGGCTGGCGCGCTTGGACATCCAACGATGGTCGACATCGATGGGGTACCATTCAGGGCCGAGCAGGTAGGCCGTCATGGGATCGGAAACGGAAACGCGCAGCGGCAATCCGCCGGCGAGGAGAGTGGAGCCGTATTTGGACGTGATATTGCGCAGCGTGCCGCCCCGGACATCGTAGACTTCGAGGGCGCCGCGATCGAGCGCCTTAGCGGCGACGGAAGGCGCGAGGAGGTAGTCTTCGACGCGTCCCCAGGCCGGCTCATCGGTGAGTTCGGACGCGCTGTCCGGGGTCAGATATACGTTGTTGGCGCCAATCAGAATGAAAGCCTTGTCGCGAACCACGTTGAGATATTGGTCTTCGTCGACGCCGCGCAGCAGGATGGCTTCGCGGGGATGCAGTTCGTGGGCGCGCGCGACGCCGGCGACAAGATCGCGCGCTTTGACGGTAAGCCCATAGTTCCAGGCAGAAGCGCGTACGGTGCGCGGCAGAACCAGCATCAAATAGAGCACGCCAAGCGCGATGGCGGCGGTTTGCGCGCCACTCCCGCGCTTCCAGGCTTCGGTTAGTCCCCAGGCGCCGAGCCATGCCAGTCCAATCACGGGAATGTAAGGGTAGTATTCGGTGCGGTGATCGCGCAAGGGGAGCATGGGCGCGAAAGTCACCAGATACCAGACGATGCAAAAGAGCGCGGCATAGCGTCCGGTGCGCCATTTCCGGACCAGGAATATCAGGAGCGCAAGCGATAGGACGGCGATGGCGGCCAGCATCATCCAGCGGCGCATGAATGGAGGCGTTTCGAGATAGACCGGGCCAAGAGACCAGCCCCAATAGGTGGCCAGCGTGCGCACCAAAGATGGGCCAAAGTGCATGGCGTATCCGCCAGTTGCCGGCGGCGGAGCGGCCACCATGTGCGCGACCGCGTATGCGATCGACACGGCGAACATCGGCAACGTGCCGCGGAAGAATTTGCGGCCGCAGAGAAGCGTGTATCCGGCGGCAAGCGCGGGGTAAACAACATTGACTTCCAGCGCGCCGAAACCAAGCAGGAAGACGACCCACTCCGCGGCCTTGTAGCGGCGGTCGCCGGTTTCGACGTAGCGCATCAGCAGGTAAAGCGCGCCGAGCAGGAACGCGGCGCACATCACTTCGTTGTAGACGCAGGCCCAGCCCAGCGGCTCCATGGTTGAGCTATTGACGGTCCAGAGAATGGCGGCTAAAAAGCCCGCGGCGCGGCTTCCCGTGAGGCGGGTCCCAACGGTTTGGGCGAGGGCGAGACCCACGAACTGCGTAGCGAAAATGACGATGCGATAAGGGAGGGCGTTCAGCCCGAATAGGGCGTAACCCACGATGAAGAAAGCGCGCTCGCTCCAAGGCCGGATGGTCCCCTGCGCTTCGGGACGGAACAGCGCGGAAAGCAGACCGGGAAAACCGTGGATGTGGTTGTAGAGGCTGAGCCAGGCGAAATCGTCGGCGCGGAACCAGGCTTCGAACCCCCGCCAATGGACCACGAGACAGATGAGTGCCGGGACCGTCCAATACGCCACGGCCCTGGCGCGGGTCATTTCGCTTCCAACGCCACGCTTCGCGCTACTACGCCGAGTTGCCGCCGGTCGCCGTTCGCGGGGGGCATGGCCTTATCGAGGTGAAAATCGACGCGCACAGAATCTCCGCTCAGCGAGCTGGCGGCAATCTCACGCTTGTACTCGGCCTGTCCTTCCGCTGAAAACGTTTGCGGCGGCAGGGCGGTTCCATTGACCGAAGCCGAAAGAGTGATGCTGTGCAGCTTCTCGACCGCCACCTGGGGCAGAGAGAACGCGAAATTGAGCACCGCGCCCTGAGCCGCGGCGCCGATGGGCGGGCGCAGATTGACGGAGAAGTCTTTGCCGGTCCAGCGCCAGGCGTTGGCTTCGATGGGGTAGAAGCCGCTGATGAGCTGACTAGCGCCTTTGGGATCGCCCATGGCGACAGTCGAGAGGAGTTTGGGAGCGCTGGGCGCCTCTTCCACTGTCTCCTTGGTGGGAACATTCTGTTTGCCGGAGCAGCCGGCGAATATGAGCGCGAGCGCGGCGAGAGCCGGGGCGGCGCAGAACCTTCGTGCGTTCTTCATCAGTCTCCGATTTTCTCCACTTGAACGAGACAACTATAAAAGGTTGGGCCGCCCCCGGCATCGGTGAGGCGTTCTGAAGTAAGAACATTGAGGCCGCGCTTGCCGGGCGAGCGTTTGGTCCAGCGTACCGAGGGCGCGCAGAGGACGCCCGGGCGCACGACGCCATCGATGGACGCGGTGAGGATGCACGAACCGCGCGCGTTGAAAACTCGAACCTGGTCGTTTTCCTGAATGCAGAGCCGCGCCGCGTCTTCGGCGTTGACGTGAAGCGTGGCGGTTTGGCGATCCACTTCGTCACGGTGGCCGAAGGTGGAGTTCATGCTGTCGTCGTTTTTCGGCGAGATCAGCTCGAAGGGGTATTGGCCGCGCAGTTCGGCGTCGCCATGGCGCGATTCGATGGGTGGCGTATAGTCGAGCGTCTCGGCGTGGAATTCACACTTTCCGCTGGGCGTGCCGAAGTTGCCCTCCGCAAAGGGCTGGAACGGTTGCGGGACGCGCAGGCGAACGAAGTGTTCGCGGTCGAGTTCTTCGAGCGTGATGCCTTTGACAAACGGATGATCGGAATCGAGCAGCGCGCGGATCATATCGTCTTCGGAATCCCGCAGGCACGGGTCGTCCAAGCCCATGCGCTGCGCCAGCAACCGGAAGACTTCGACGTTCGATTTGGCCTCGCCGGGCGCCGGCAGCGCGGGGCGAGCGAGCTGCAGATAGTAGTGGCCGTAAGCCTGGTAAAGATCGGTGTGTTCGAGAAACGTGGTGCAGGGCAGCAGAATATCGGCGTAATCGGCGGTGTCGTTCTGGAACTGTTCGAGCACGACCGTAAAGAGATCGTCGCGGCGGAGTCCGGCGAGCACAGCGTTCTGATTGGGCGCGATAGCCGCGGGGTTGGACGCGTAGACCACCATCGCTTTCACCGGCGGATCGTTGAGCTTTGTGAGCGCGGCGCCAAGTTCCGACATATTGACGAGGCGCGCTTCGCGGCCGAGGGATTTTTCCTGCAGGTCGGGGCGTTCGAGGGCAGTCTTGTTCAACCGGAACGTTTGCGAAGTCGAAAGCTGGACGCCGCCACCGACATCGCGCCAGGCGCCGACCAGCGCGGGAAGCAATCCAATAACGCGCACCGCCATGGCGCCGCGTTCCGAGCGCTGCACGCCGTAATTGACGCGGATGGCGGCGGGACGCGTGGCGCCATATTCACGAGCCAGAGTGGCGATCTCTTCAGCCGCGATGCCAGTGAGTTCGGCGGCGCGTTGCGGCGTCCAGGGGAGGACGCGCTCGCGCAGAGCATCGAAGCCCTCGGTGTAGTTGGCGACGTAATCGGCATCGTGCAGGTTTTCGCCGATGATGACGTGCATCATGGCGAGCGCCAGGGCGGCGTCGCTGCCGGGATTGATGAAGAAATGCTTGTCGGCCGCCGCGCCGGTGCGGTTGCGATGCGGATCGATGACGTAAAACTTGGCGCCGTTACGGCGAGCCTCGACAATGAACGGCCACAAATGCACGTTGGTGCCGAGCACGTTCGCGCCCCAGGCGATGATCAACTTGGAGTGACGGAACTGTTCGGGCTCGGTGGCGTAGCGGACGCCGAGCGCCGCGGTCATGCCCGCCATTCCGGCACTGGCGCAAATGGTGCGGTCGAGGCGCGAGGCGCCGAGGCGGTGAAAGAAACGGCGGTCCATGCCGTTGGCTTGGAGCAAGCCCATGGTGCCGGCGTAGCTATAAGGCAAGATCGATTCGGAACCGAATTCGGCCGCGATGGCTTGGAGGCGGGCGGCGATGGTATCGAGGGCTTCGTCCCAGGAGATGCGCTCGAAGCGGCCTTCGCCCTTGGCGCCGATGCGGCGCTGCGGATAAAGCAAGCGATCCGGATGATACTCACGTTCGAGGTAACGCGCGACCTTACCGCAAAGGAAGCCCCGAGTTACCGGGTGCGCGGGATTACCGCGAAGCTTGGAACCAATCCCATCCTCGACGTTGATGAGCAGCGAGCAAGTGTCGGGACAATCAAGCGCGCACACGGAGTGGCGGACGTCGGGCATTGGTAAGCACGATTATAACGTGCGCGCGCAACGAGTAAGTGCCCACTTAGCGGCGCCGGACGCGCTTATGCCGGCGCTTCCGGAGTTTTTCTATTGGCACTGCCCTGATAAACTACGGCATGGCAAATGCCTGAAATCAGCCGATTTTTCGGGATCGTAATCGCGATGTTTTTACAACGATCACCCGCCTCCGCACTTCCACGTGCGCTATGGTGATCAGCAGGCGATTATCGCAATCGAAACCTTCGCTATCCTGGAAGGGGATCTGTCGCCGAGGGTGCTTGGTTTAGTAGTCGAGTGGGCGCGTGCCCACCGGGAAGAATTGGCGTTGAACTGGGAACGCGCCCGGCAGCTGGAATCGTTGACGCGAGTGGCGCCACTGGAGTAAAGACGTGTTACGCGACATAACGGAAGCGCGTGCTCTGAATCCGTATCATATTTGGCTTCGATTCGACGACGGCGTCGAGGGCGTAGTCGATCTGGCGGAACAAGTGGGGTTCCGGGGCATCTTTGCAGCATTGCGCGACCCGGCCGAGTTTGCGACTTTGTTTGTCAATCATGAGCTTGGAACCGTCTGCTGGCCAAACGGCGCCGATCTCGATCCGCTGGCGCTTTATTCGGTCGTGACCGGCCAAGACATTCGGCTTTCCGGGCTGTCGCCCACGCGCGTCTGAAGTATACTTCGGACTAGGGCGCTATGAGCTTCTTTTCCAAGCAATTCATCGACGTTATTCAGTGGACGGAACCGGGGGACGGCGTGCTGGGTTACCGCTATCCGATGGAGGATATGGAAATCCAGAACGGCGGCCAGTTGACGGTGCGCGATTCGCAGGCCGCGGTGTTCGTCAATCAGGGACAGATCGCCGACGTTTTCGGACCCGGACTCTATACCCTCAGCACGAATACGCTGCCGATTCTCACGTATCTGATGAATTGGGACAAGGCGTTCAAGTCGCCGTTTAAATCGGACGTTTACTTTTTCTCGACGCGGTTGCAGACCAACCAGAAGTGGGGCACCGCATCGCCGATTACCATCCGCGATAAGGAATTCGGCGCCGTTCGGATGCGCGCATTCGGCATCTATTCGTATCGGATTTCCGATCCGAAAGTCTTTTACCAGAAGATCAGCGGCACGCGCGCATCGTATACGGTTCCGGAACTCGAAGGGCAGTTGCGCAATACGATCATCGGGCAGATGACCGATCTGTTCGGCAATAGCAGCGTCGATTTTCTGGATATGGCCTCGCACCAGACGCAGCTCGGGCAGAACATGCTGGCGACGATGCGTCCGGTTTTCGCCGATCTGGGATTGCTGCTCGACAGCTTCACCGTCGAGAATATTTCGCTGCCGGAAGAGTTGCAGAAGCTGCTCGATCAGCGCATCGGCATGAACATGGTCGGCGACATGAACCGCTATACGCAGTTCCAGGTGGCGCAATCGATGCCGATCGCCGCGGCGAACGAAGGCGGCGGCCTGGCGGGCGCGGGCATGGGGCTGGGAGCCGGAATGCTCATGGCGCAGCAGGTGTTGAATTCGGCGAGGCTGGGTGGTCCGGGCGCGGGACCGGCGGCGCCGGGCGCTCCGGCAGCGGGGCCAGGGCCAGCGGCCCCGGAGGGCGGAGCTCCTGCAGGCGCGCCGGGGGCGATGAAATTCTGCATGAACTGCGGGCATCAAATTCCGAAGCCGGCGAAGTTTTGCCCGGAGTGCGGCGGGGCTCAGTAACGCGGGCGGCCCGCGCCACTCACTACCACTGTTGCCAGGAGGCGTGTGAGTTGCGCACGATCCGGACGTTCTCGCCTTCGGAGGGCGGGAAGACCGATTGAATGGCGACTCGGCCCGGCCCATAGAGCAACAGCCACATGTAGCGATTGGCCCACGATCCCCAGGCGCTCCATTGAACGCTGGGCTGCTCGAAGTGCAACTGCATGCCGACGGATGGGTCCTTGAAGACGAGTGATTTGGGCTTGATCAGGATCGCCTCCTGATTGCCCAATTCGCGCACGAATACGTTGCCAGCCGCGTGGAGCAGCAGTAAGCCGGGCGCTTGCGGCGCGGTGAAGCGATCCATCAGCGAACCGACGGGGTAGTGAGTTTCGGTCTCGTCGCCGTTGCGGCTTTCAAACCAGACGCCGGTGTTGAACCAATCGTATTGCACCTGGTGTGTGGCCACGAGGAACATGTGCTCGCGGACGTCCACGCCTTCGCCGGGCTGTAGGGGAACCGCGATGAGTTCGCCGGGGTCGTCCTTCGAGAACGCGATGTGGCCTGGGCCTTGAGCCTGGGTCATGATGAGCGGAAGGCCCGCAAGCATGCGCTTCCAACCGCCTTTCATCCCCATCGTCGTGATGTTGATCTGCGGATCCTTCCACAGCAGCACGTGGTGCGAGAAGTAGACGCCGTCCTCAGGAGCGAGTTTCATGTCTGCCACTGGGACATACGCGCCTTCAATTTGGCAGAACGAATTGCCAAACTGGAGCTTCGCCATATCCTTGCGACCGGGCAACTGCGCCCAGCCGGAGGGCGAAACTTCTTCGGGCATGGAAAGCGCAGCGCCGCACAGCGCGCAACTGGTTTCGCCGCGGTGGAACGGCGCGCCGCACCATTGGCATTTGCCGGAGTGGTCG
This sequence comes from Bryobacterales bacterium, assembly GCA_963743705.1. Classification (GTDB taxonomy): domain Bacteria; phylum Acidobacteriota; class Terriglobia; order Bryobacterales; family Bryobacteraceae; genus PALSA-243. The sequence goes on from CAVUQS010000015.1 coordinate 96,003, forward strand.
ACAGGCGCGGCGTCGGAAACAACGTCGGCCACCGGTTCGGCATAGGCCTGAGGCGGAGGTACAGCAGCGGTAGCAACAGGAGGCGCGGGAGCGGCTGGACGCTTTACCGGGGCGCCGCAACCCACGCAAAAATTCTGACCGTCACGAATTTGGGAGCCACATTGTACGCAGAACATAGTCGCTCCTTATTCGGTGTGATGATGCACGTACATCGACTGGATACCGACGCGGCCCGGGCCGGTCATCCGGGCCAGCGCCATATTCGTTCCGCCGAAAAAGCCGGATCCGAAGCGTTGAAATTCGACGTCCATGGTCACCGAGGAATCCTTATATAAGAAGGCGCCGGGCTCGACCATGATGCTCTCGCCGGCGGCGAGGCGGCGTTCGAAGACGTTGCCGTAGCCATGCAGGATCAACAGGCCGGGGGTGCTGGTGGTGATGAAACGATCCATATACATGCCCTGGCCGCCGAAAAGGATATTGGTGAGGCCTTTGATGCGTATGAACGAATAGCCGATTTGATGCGAACTGAGCAGGAACGCGTGCTCGCGAACATCGAGTTCCATACCGGGATGGAGCGGCAGTACGACCAACTCGCCCGTGGCGTCGCGCGAAAACGCGATGCGGCCGGGGCCGGTAGCTACGCTGATGATGAACGGCATGCCCGCGAAGGCCCGTTTCAGGCCGCCCGAGAGCTGCAGGACGCTCAAGGGCACGTTGACGTCCTTCCACAGCATGACGTGATGCTCGAAGAAGATCGAATCGCCGGCGCCAAGATTGATTTCCGCGACAGGGACGATTTCGCCTTCGACCTGGCAGGTGCTGGCGCTAAACTGGATCTCCGTCATATCGCGGATGCGCGGGGCTTCACGCCAGCCCGATTCGCTGACCAGATTGCGAATATCGAGCGGCGCACCGCATGCGCGGCAGGCGGTCGCAGCCTTTTCATTCATGCTTTGGCACCACTGGCACTGGATGCGTTCGAGCGGCGCCCCGGCGGGCATATGAGCGGCGTCAGTCACGATAGGCGTCTCCTATTCCTTCGGTCCAATTCCCAAAGTCTTCATCTTACGGTAGAGATTGCTGCGCTCGAGGCCCAGCAACTCGGCGGTGCGGGTGATGTTGCCGCTGGTTTCTTCGAGCTTCTTCAGAATATACTCGCGTTCGGCGGCCTCGCGCACGTCCTGAAGGCTGCCGAAGCGGACGGCGCGATCCTGCTGACGGCGCGGACCGGCCAGCGGGATGTGCCGGGCGTCCACGCGCACCTGCGGGTTCAGGATTACGATGCGCTCGATCAGATTGCGCAATTCGCGCACGTTGCCGGGCCAGTGATATTCGCTCAGTACGCCATACGCCTCAGGCGTAAGTTCCTTGGGTTTGCGGCCGTAGGCGGTGGTGAATTCGCGCAGAAAATGGTCGGCAAGCAGCGGGATATCCTCGCGGCGCTCGCGCAGGGGGGGCACCGAAAACGGGATCACATTGAGGCGGTAGAAGAGATCCTCGCGGAAATTGCCGCGCTCGATTTCGTCTTCGAGATTCTTATTGGTGGAAGCGACCACGCGCACATCGACATTAACGGATTCGGTGGCGCCGAGCGGTTCGAAGCGCTGCTCTTCAAGTGCCCGCAGCACTTTGGCTTGCGTGCGGAGGCTCATATCGCCAACCTCATCAAGGAACAGCGTCCCGGCGTCCGCCTTGTGAAACTTGCCGGCTTTGGCTTCGTGCGCGCCGGGGAATCCGCCTTTGACGTGGCCGAACAACTCGCTTTCGATCAGCTCTTCGGGGATGGCGGCGCAATTGACCTCGACGAAGGGCTCGGACGCGCGGGGACTCATGGCGTGCAACGCGTGTGCGACCAGCTCCTTCCCTGCCCCGCTTTCGCCATATATAAGGACGCGGCCGTTGGTAGCGGCCATGAGCGTGAGCTGCTGGCGCAGCGCCTTCATCGGAACGCTTTCACCGATGATGCGATAGCGCGAGCCGGAATCAGCCCGGAGGCGGCTGTTCTCCAGGGCCAGACTGCGGTGCGCGAGGGCGTTCTTGGCCGCGACGGCAACCTTTTCGATGGACAGCGGCTTTTCGAGGAAATCGAACGCGCCCAGCTTGGTGGCCTTGACGGCGGTTTCGATATTGCCGTGGCCGGAGATGACGACCACCACGGGGCGATCGAGGAATGGAATCTCCTGGATGCGGGAGAGGACGTCCAGACCGTCCATGCCGGGGAGCCAGATGTCGAGCAGCACCAGCTCGAAGGCCCCTTCAGGCAGGCGATCGAGGCATTCTTCACCAGTGGCGACGGATTCCACGGCGTAGCCTTCGTCTTCGAGTACTCCGCCCAGGGACTGGCGGATACCGGCTTCGTCGTCTACTACCAGGATGCGGCGGGGTTTCATGCGTTGAGAGGGGGTGTGCATTTGACGCAGAGGCGCAGAGACGCAGAGAAAACTCTAAAAAGACCTCCTCGTCTCTGCGCCTCTGCGTCGAAGAAAGGGCTCATCCTACGTGCACCCCAGCGGGATTGACCTCCACCGCCTCTGGGTCAGTGGCGATGGCAGGGATGTCCACAATGAAGCGGGCGCCGGCGGGTTCGTTGTCTTCGACGCGGATGTGTCCACCATGTTCGGCCACGATATGGCTTACGATGGCGAGGCCTAGGCCGGTTCCACGATTCTTCGTGGAAAAGTACGGCAGAAACAACTTTTCCTTATCGTCCGAGCTGACGCCGGGGCCGGTGTCGGCGATTACCAGCTCAACGGTGTCGGCGCCGCCGTGCTGGGTCGTGATGTAGAGCTCTTTGACCAGGGAATCCTGCATCGCTTCGGCGGCGTTGTCGATCAGATTGACTACCACGCGCTGGAACTGCTCGCGGTCGATGTTGACGGGCGGCAGTGCGTCCTCAAAATTCGCGCGGATGGCGATGCCGTCGAGGCGGCCGTGAAAGACCAGAATTGCGTCCTGCACCACCTGGTTCCAATCGGAACGCACCGGCTGCGCGGCGGGGAAACGCGCGAATTGGGAGAACTCATCGACCAGCGTCTTGACCGATTCGACGGATTTGGCGATGGTAGCGGCACAGTCGCTGACGATGCGGGCGGTAGCGGGCGGCAAATCGACGCGCTCGAGATGGCGCGCGATGCGCTCCGCGGAAAGCGCGATGGGCGTGAGCGGATTCTTGATCTCGTGAGCCACGCGCCGCGCCACTTCGTGCCAGGCAGCTGATTTCTGAGCGCGCAGCAGCTCACTGGTGTCTTCCAAAACCACCACGAAGCCGGAGGTTAGCGATTCCTCGAGCGCGGAAACAGTCACCGCCAGATGCAGATTCCTATTGCCGATGCGGAGTTCGAGTTGGCGCGCGGCGGCGCCAGTGCGGCGAGCGCGCTTCATGAGATATTTGATCTCGGCCGTATCCTCGCGAGAGAACAGATCTTCGAGGCGCGAGGCGCGTGCGGCCTGGTCGGCCGGGAAGATTTGCGAAAGGGCGCGGTTGAGGCGCTTGATGGAGCCATCGGCGCCGATGGAAATGACGCCCGTGGGAATGCTTTCGAGAATGGCTTCGGTGAAGCGGCGGCGGCGATCGAGTTCGAGGCTAGTGGCGTCGAGTTCGCCGATCATGCTGTTGAACGCGCGCACAAGGTCGCCCAATTCATCGGCCGCGCGCACTTCAATGCGATGCTGCAGGTTGCCCCGGCTTACCTCGCGCGCCGCGCCAAGCAGGGCGCCGATTGGTACGCTGATTTGCTTGGCCACAAAAAGGGCAACCCAGACGGCCATAAAGAGAACGAACACCGTGATTAGCGCCATCATCGACATGTACGAAAAGCGCGCGTACTTCCAGTCGTCGTAGATTTGCTGCCATTGTGTCCAGGAGTCGTAAATGTCCTGCTTTTCCTGCGCCATATCGAGCGGGATGGGCGCGGTAATGGAAACGGCGCCGATCTTACGGCCGCCATCCATGACAGGGTAGTCCGCCGACACGGCGAGCCCGGGGTCGGGCCTTTTTGCATACGGCCCAAAAGATGCGACGGGGACTTTGGCGTCGCCGGAGAAGACGGCGGCGGCGCTCAATTCGTGGTCGCGGGCAAAGGTTTCGAGATAGTCGGCGGGCAGCGCGGAGCCAAGCAAAGCGGCGCGGGTTTCGGACTTGGCGGCGAGCAACTCGGCCTGCGCCACGGTCTCGTCGGACATTTCCTTATCGAGCAGGTCGGCGACTTGCTTGAACGCCTGAAGATCTTTATTGGCGGGAGAGCGGAACCAGCTAGTAAGGTTGCGGTTCATCACGCCGTAACTGAAGGCCACCAGAAAGCAGACGGGCAGCACGCTGAGCGCGACGGCGCCCAGCACGAGCTTGGTCTTGATATGCGAACCGATGCGGTCGCGGCGCCGTTCTTCGAAAAGGTTGACGCTTTCGCGGAACAGGATCCACGAGAGCGCAACCATTAAGAGAAAGATGGCGCTGATCACGGCCCAGAAATCGAAGGTCTGGGCGACCGACGCCGGATGCACCGGGCCGGGATTCCATGGCCAGAAGATCACAAGCAGGCTAGCCACGAGAGCGAGCAACAGGAATCCGTAAATGATGCGCTTTTTCACGGGTGAAAGCCTTATTCGATTATAGGTGGCGCGACGCCGCTAAAGCTTTGTGGACAGCGACCGATATAACTCTTGAGGTCAACATACCCGGAGTGCCATGTTTACGAAAAAGCTGACTATCCTGCCCCTGCTTGCGGCGTTCGCGCTTTGCGCACAAGACGCCATGAAGAAAGTCACGCTGGCGGAAGCCAATGCGGCCGTCACCAGCAAGGTTCCACCGGACTATCCCCCCCTCGGGAGACAGCTCAAGATCGAAGGCAAGGTCGAATTGGAAGCCGTGGTGGCGGAAAACGGCACGGTGGAAAAGGTCAACATCGTGAGCGGCAACCCGGTGCTGACGAAACCCGCTGCGGAAGCCGTGAAGCACTGGAAGTTCGTTCCATTCGCGGATGGCGGCAAGCCTTGTAAGGCGCTCGCGCCGTTGAGTATCAGCTTCAAGCTGTAGTCCGGGAGAACGCCAGATGAGCCTTACCAGGAAACTGTTGAGCGGTTTCGGCGCCATGGTGGCGCTGATGCTGTTGATGAGCGGCGGCGGCCTATGGGAAATGCGCGACCTGAATGTGGATCTCGACCGGGCGGCCAACCTGCTGGCGCGTAAGCAATATCTCGCGGGCGAAGTGAACGCGGCCGCATCTTCCATGGCTAGTTTTGAACGGGGAACCGTGCTTTCCGCGATGCTGGGAGACAAAGCGCATTCCGAGGAATACCAGACGAAGTTCGAAGCCGGCGCGGGCGATCTGAAAAGAGGATTGGAGAGCCTGCACAAACTGGCGGAATCGCAGGAGAGCGAAGCGCTGCTGGGGCGGTTAGACCGCCAGACTTTGGAAGTGATTCAAGCGCATGCAGAATTCCGGCGCGCGATGTCGAACCAGCAGATGGATGCGGCGCTGGCCAACTTCGGCCAAAACCTGCAACCCCAACTGGAGGAGATTGGGCGGCAATCCGCATCGCTCGTGACGCAGCAGAACGGCGAATTGTCGAGAGCCGCGGCGGCTTCGGCGGCGAAATCGGCGCGGGCACAGTGGATCGCCATCTGTCTGACTCTGGTGGCGGTAGTGGTGGGCTGCGGGGTGTTTTTCTATGTCCGGCAGGCCAGCATGTCGCTGAAGCAACTGGCGGCGCGGATGTCCCAAAACGCGGAGGAAGTGGCGGGCGCGGCGTCGCAGGTTTCGGGTGCCAGCCAGTCGCTGGCGCAGGGAGCGTCGGAGCAGGCAGCATCTCTCGAAGAGACGTCGGCGTCCACCGAAGAGATCGCTTCCATCACCAGGCGTAACGCGGACAGCGCGCTACAGGTCGCCGGCCTGATGCAGCAATCGGAGCAGGGCGCGTCGGAAGTAAATCAGACGCTCGACCGCATGGTGGAGAAAATGAAGGAGATCGGCGCGTCGAGCAACAAGATCGCGAGGATCATCAAGGTGATCGACGAAATCGCGTTCCAGACCAACATCCTGGCTCTGAACGCGGCCGTGGAAGCAGCCCGCGCCGGAGAAGCCGGCTTAGGTTTCGCCGTCGTGGCCGATGAAGTCCGCAATCTGGCGCAGCGGTGCGCCCAGGCAGCACGCGATACGGCGGGATTGATCGAGGAATCCATCGAAACCTCCCGCGACGGCAACGTCCGGCTGGATCAAATGGCCGGGGCGGTACGCGGGATGACGGAAAGCTCGGTGCGCGTGAAGTCGCTGGTGGATGAGGTCAATCTAGGCAGCCAGGAACAATCGCGCGGGATGGACCAGATCTCGCGCGCCGTCCTGCAAATGCAGGGCGTCACGCAGAAGAATGCGGCGGCCGCTCAGCAAAGCGCCTCAGCCGGCGCGGAACTCAATTCGCATGCCGACGCGCTGCGGGAACTAGTGCACGAGATGCGCGACATGGTCGGTGCGGCCTGAAGCAGCCTGAAAAGCCGCGCAAAACGGGCGCATGGACGGCGCCGCACCCCCTTCCAAACCGTGTAGGCGGTAACCCATGAAAATACTGTTCTATGGATTACCTCCAAAGTTACGGTTGCCTGACACAGTTCAAGTCTGCTAGGCTTGGAATTCCGCAGTACGGGGTCGACCCCGCTAAAGTCTTTTATTTTCTTTGTTGAGGTAGCGGATGGACGGTCGAAAGAAGACGTTCTTCTCCTCTTCCGTGTTGATGGCAGCATTCGCCACAGCCGGTTGCGGGGTAAGCCAACATTCCAGTTTCCAAACAGCCCTGCTGCCGCCTGCTCCGCAGTCTTTAGTTCTCCCCGAGCCCGAAAGCGCCTCCACTCCTCCGGCACAACCTAACATCTACCTGAAAGATCTTCCCGTTTCCCTGATTGCCACGCCGAAAATGCCGCCACGCCCCACCGCTGGGGATGCCATGGTCGAGCGCGCTGTGCGCCGTTTCGAGGCTGGAAAGAAGTTTTACCAAGGGAAAGATCTCCCGGCCGCGCGTCAGGAATTCGACGCCGCTGTCGATTTGATGCTACAAGCTTCCGACGCGATGCCGGCGGACCGCACCGATTTCGAAAAAAAGTTCGACGACATGGTGGAGTCTATTCATCACTTCGACCTCGCCAGCCTCGGGGCTTCGGCCAGCATCGACGAAGGCAAATTCGAAAAGGCGCCGCTGGAAGACATTCTGCAATTGACCTTCCCGGTGGATCCCAAGCTCAAGGACAAGGTCCGCGAGCAGGTGAAGGCCACGGTTTCGCAATTGCCGCTGTCGGTGAATGACGCCGTGCTGGGGTACATCAATTATTTCTCCAACCGCGGACACCGGACGCTGGTGGCGGGCTATGAGCGCTCCGGGCGTTACCGGCCGATGATCCAACGAGTGCTGCAGGAGGAAGGGATTCCGCAGGAATTGATCCACCTGGCACAAGCGGAATCGGGCTTTATTCCGCGCGCGGTTTCGCGCAAGGCCGCGGGTGGCATGTGGCAATTCGTCGTGTTCCGGGGCCAGCAGTATGGCCTGCTGCAGACGCGCTATACCGACGACCGCATGGACCCCGAAATGGCGACTCGCGCGGCGGCCCATCACCTCCATGATCTGTACAACGAATTCGGCGATTGGTACCTCGCCATCGCGGCATACAACTGCGGCCCGGGGGCGGTGGAAAAAGCAGTGGAGCGCACTGGCTATGCCGACTTCTTCGAACTGCGCAATCGCGGCGCGTTGCCGGCAGAAACCACCAACTACGTGCCGATCATCCTGGCGATGACCATCATGGAGAAAAATGCCGCGGAATACGGCCTGGAAGGCTTGCCGCTCGACCCCTCGATGGAATACGACACGTTGAAGACCGGCGCGCTGACAAGCCTTACGTTAGTCTCCGACATCACCGACGTTTCGGTGGCGGAACTAACCGAACTGAACCCGGCGGCGCTCAAGGGCATGCTGCCCGAAGGATACTCGCTGCACGTTCCTAAAGGAATGGGCAGCCAGGTGGCGGAAGCCATCGATACGGTTCCGGCGGATCATCGCGCGGCGTGGCGCCTGCATCGCGTGGGCTCCGACGATACGCTCGCGACCATCGGCAAACGCTATGGCGTGACCCCGGGCGCCATCGTGGCCGCGAATCATTTGGAATCGAACCAACCCATGGCAGGAGACCGGCTGGTAATTCCGGTAGCGCCACGCATCGAAGCCGCGCGGCCAGTGACGACGGCCCGCGCAAAGGTCGCGGCCAAGCGGCCAGCCACGGCGCACGCTCACACGGCGTCCGCAAAGACCGCTGCTCCGGTTGGCTCTAAAGCCGCTGCCTCGACATCGGGAACCAAGACTCCGGCCGCAGCGAAATCCGCAAAGAAGCCCGCGGCGATTGTAGCGCGCGCGACTTCCCACTAATCGCTTCCTATCGAAATTCACGCTTTCTCACTTTTTCGCTGTTGCGCCTCCGCGAAAAAGGGGTATTCTATGTGTGATTGTGGCTGACTACAGGAGGCTCGTTTAATGTTCGATAGCCCGAAGTTCTTGCTGAAAGACGAAGAAGATATAGAAGACTTCCACGATTACGAAGACGAAGAGCATTCGGAGCAGCACTCGAAGCTCGATGACTTCGACGACGAGGAAGACGACGATGAGGAGATCGAGGAGGTAATCATCGTAACCTCTACTACGGAGCCAGGCGCGACAGAACCGCCGGCCCCGGTCGAATCCTCCGCCGCGCCCGCAGCGCCTCCCAAGAAGCCGGTTAAGAAAGCGTCGGCTGCCAAGAAGCCAGCGGCTCCAGCTCCCGCGAAGAAGGTTGCCGTGAAGAAGGCTCCCGCCAAGAAAGCCCCGGCGAAGAAAGCCCCGGTCAAAAAAGCTGCCAAGAAAGCTCCGGCCAAGAAGGCCGCGAAGAAGGCGCCTGCTAAGGAGGCTGCCAAGAAAGCTCCGGCGAAGAAAGCTCCGGCCAAGAAAGCTGCCAAGAAGGCGCCGGTAAAGAAGGCCGCGAAAAAAGCCCCGGCTAAGAAGGTCGCCAAAAAGGTTGCTAAAAAAGCACCCGCCAAGAAGGGCGGGAAAAAGGGTAAGCGCTAGGACCCCAACCCGGCGCTATCGATTTCGAGCCTCCCGGCTAGCCAACAAACTTCCATGGATGGGCAAGCGATTAGGCGGACCCGCTAAGGCGGGTCCGCGGTGTGAACGTTTGCCTATGCTTCCTTAACGGCCCGGCGGCACTTCTGAAACAAATCCAACAAGGCCTCCGTTTGTTCCTCGGGCGACTTCGTGATCGGTTTGCCGGAAAACCCGGCTCCGCCTTGAGTTCCTCTTCCGTACCCGGTCGAAACCGCGATGAATTTCATCAGCTCCAAAGCTACTTCATCGGGGCTTCGGCCTCCGCCGGATGCCGCCGCTCCTGTCGCGTCCGCCGCCGCTTGTGTGGGATTACCTGTTTCCGCCATGCAGAGTTCGCTTCCTCTCCGATCGAATACACGGCGGCCGCTCGCCGGCCGTGTGATACAACTCTAGATTACTTCATTCGATGCCGCTAACCGCCATCCGGCACGTCCGCAAGATGCGAGGGGGCGCACAAGCCCATTTGCTCGAGGCTGACGACGGCAATTGGTACGTGGTGAAGTTCCGCAACAATCCGCAGCATTGGCGGGTGTTGGTGAACGAACTGATCTGCGGAACACTGCTCGACTACCTGAAAATCGCGGCCCCGGAAACGGCGCTGGTTCACGTGAGCGAGGGTTTCCTGGCGGCGAATCCCGAGGTGCATCTGACGCTTGGCTCGAAACGCATCGGGGCCGAGCCGGGGTGGCACTTCGGCTCGCGTTATCCGGGCGACCCGAACCGTCTGGCGGTGTACGATTTTCTGCCCGATGCGCTGCTCGGGCGGATCGCGAACATCGAGGATTTTCGGGCGATTCTGGTATTCGACAAATGGACCAGCAATACCGACGGCCGGCAATCGGTGTTTTATCGCGCGCTGGTGCGCCGCGAGGCCGGCGAAAACGCCGCGGCCGAAAAGGGTTTCGTGGCGCGCATGATCGATCACGGCTTTGCCTTCAACGGGCCCGGATGGGATTTCAGCGATTCGCCTTTGCATGGCCTCTATCCGCGTCACAGCGTCTATGACGGCGTGCGCTCGCTCGACGATTTCGAGCCGTGGCTGGGCCAGACGACGCACTTTCCCGAAGAGGCGATCGACCGTGCGTGGAAGCGCATTCCTCCCGAATGGGTTGCGGGCGAGGAAGACGCACTGGCGCAGGTGCTGGAGCGCCTTTATGAGCGGCGGGGACGACTGCCGGAGCTGATCGCCAACTGCCGTAATGGACGCGCCAACCCCTTCCGGAACTGGACCGTCAAAGGATAGCGTCCGGGGGGTCTCCGCAATCCGATAAAATGGCATCGTGATCCACCGGCATGTCCTTCATAACGACGCGCTTCGCGAAGCGTCGGAATTGAGCCTTTCCCCAGGCCAAGTGGGTCTCCTCTCAGGTTGGGGCGTGTTTAGCACGCTGCGAGTGGCGGACGGGGTGCTTTTCGCTTTCGAGCGCCATTGGGCGCGTATGCGGCGGGACGCCACCGCTATGCATATCGCAATGCCGGAAGACCCGGAGGCCGTGCGCGCCAAGCTGGTGGAGTTGATTGAAGCCAACGGATCGGCCAATTGCACGTTGCGGCTGGTGGTGGTGCGCAACGGAGGCGGAATGTGGGCCGGGCCGGCGACGGGCCGCGAGAGCGATTTGATCGCGTTGACGGCGGAATCGAAGGATTGGGGCAACGGCGTAAAACTGGCATACCAGGCGAATGGCCGGTTTGCCGCGTGTCCATTTGCCGGAACGAAGATCCTTTCCTGGGCAGCGAATCTCACCTGGCTGGAAGCGGCGCAATGGCGCGGCTTCGACGAGGTGATTCTGCTCAACGAACGCGGCGAAGTTTCGGAATGCACGTCGGCGAATATTTTTATCGCCAACGGCGGCGAAGTGTGGACGCCGCCGCTCGATTCCGGCTGTCTGCCCGGTATCACGCGCGAGCTGCTATTGGGCGAAGTGCAGGCGCCGGGCGTGAAAGTACACGCGAAGGCCTTCACGCCGGCCGATCTGGAAACCGCTGAAGAGGTGTTCATCACCTCGACCACGCGAGATTTGCTGCCGGTGTTCCAGGTGGAAGGCAAGAAAGTCGGCGGGGGCGATACCGCGCGCCGGGCGCTCACCCAGACGTTCCGCGAATACCTGAAGAAGTACGTCGCCGGGCATCGGCAGACGGTGACGCGCTAACGGAGACCATCCGTTACTTCACGGATTGATCGAGCAGCGCCAGATAATTCAAGATGAGCCGGTAAGCCGTATAGTAATCTCCCGGATGAATGGTTTCGAGCTCAGCCCTTGATAGAGGCTGGGGAGCATCACCGAGCCGCTCCAATCGTCCACAGCGCCGTCGCCGTGTTCCGCAAAATCATAGTGCCCGCCGGCGATAATCACGCTCGATTCCGTACCGGGAAGCATGCAGACGATATTTGGATTCATTTCGTGCGGAATCGGCTGCTCGGTCAGGTGATCCGCGGCGCACCCGCCCTCGCGGAAGAGCGATTCCAGCGCAGCGCGGCGCTCCGGCATTTTTGTTCGGATCGATTCGAGACGCGATTGAATGACGTCGGACTTGAGAGTGAAGGTCTCGATCCGGACCGAATCGGTTTGGGCGAAAGCCAGGGACAGACAGGCGATGGCGGCGAAGCGAAGAAGGGAACGCGGCGTCAACAGGAGTCCATAATACACAAAAAAAACGCCTCCCCGGAAAGGGAGGCGCTTTCCTGCAAAGCAAGGTTTAGAAGGTGAACTTGCCGGTCACCACCATCACGCGGCCCGTGACGATAGCGCCCTGGCCCGAACCGTAGATGCTGGTGGGAGGAGCGAGATCGCCGGCCGTAGTGCCGATGGCGCCGGAGGTGACGGCGGCCGAAGGACTGGAGAAGTTCGGGTGGTTCAGCGTGTTGTAGAACTGAGCGCCGAATTCGAAGTTCATCCGTTCCTTGATGAAGATCTTCTTGGTGATGTTCGTGTCGAGATCGAAGTATCCGGGGCCGCGGAACACGCCAGGACCGGTCTGACCGAAATCCATCTGAACCGGCGTGGCGATGCCGCTGGTGTTGTTGTAGGTCTCGAACTGGTTGGCGGTGAAGCAGGCCGCGTTGCCGCTGCCTTGCACCGTCGAGCAGGGCTTGCCGAGAATCGTGGGATCGATCGCGGTGGCAAGGAACGTGGTGCCGATGCCTCCAACCGAGTTGATCTGCGCCGAGATTTTGCTGTCGCTCGACGAGAACGGCCGGCCGGTATAGATGTAGAGCTTGGCGCCCAAGGTCCAACCGCCAAGAAGCATGTTCATGCCCTTGTTGGCGAACCGGTGCGGCTCCTGCCAAACGAGATCGCTCACGATGGCGTGGCGAACGTCGATGGTGGTGTTGCCGTAGCCGTAGCCCAGGTTGTAGGGGTTATATACCGACGTATCGCCCAAGCCGTGCGCCCAGGTCCAACCGATCTGGCCTGCGAATCCATAGCTCATGGCGTGACGGAGCTGCACGCTCAGCGCGTCGTAGTTGGTGTAGCCCTGGGTCAGAATGGTGGTCACCGACAGGAAACGAGGATCCGGGGCCACTGTGGGCAAGCCGGCGAACGTCGTACCGTAATACTTGTTCACGCCGTTCGTGAGGGACGCGCAAGTGGAAACTTCGCAGAGGAAGCCGTTGGCGTCGGAGTTGGAAAGCGGCGCATCGAACTCGTGGTTGCCCGTGTAGGTCACGGCCAACACGTTGTGCGGCGTTAAGGTGCGCTGAATTTCGAAGCTCCACTCGGTGACCTTCGGGGCCACGAAGTTATTCGGCGGCGAATAGTAGCTGGGAGCGGCGAACGGAATCTTGCCCAGCGCCGCTTGGATGCCGGTCAAGGTAGCGCCTTGCGAGAAGCTGGAGCCAAAGATGCTGTTCGCAGCATAGGCGAACGCGGCCGAGCTATTCGGATCGGTGGGAAGTCCCACTTCCCCGAAGCTGACGCTGGGAGAAAACTTGCTCGGGGCGTTTCCGAAAACGCTGGCCGCGGTGCTGCCGGCGAAGAGGCTGGAGAAGAGCCCGACGCCGCCGCGAACTACCGTTTTTCCATCCTTGAAGGGCTGCCAGGCAAAGCCGAAGCGCGGCTCGTAGATGCCGTATTCCAGACTTTGATATTCGTTATGGATACCCGTGGTGATGGTCTGGTTGTAAGGAACGTTGGCGCCGCCGACATAACCGGACGTGCCGAACTGAGTGTTCATGCGCGCGAAGCAGTTGTCCATGCACGCCGGGTTACCGTCGTGCTCCATGCGGAAGCCGAAGGTCAGCGTGACATTGGACACTGGCTTGAACTCATCCTGGGCATAGGCGCCGAACGAATTCATGCGGATGTGCGCGGCGAAAATATCAGGGAAGCTCTGCGTGAATTTGCTGCCCTTGCTGGTACCGTTGATCGAGCCGGAAACGAAATCGGCGATGTCAGCGAAGCTGTACGTTCCCTTATAGGAACTGCTGGCGATGCTGGTGTCGGTGATCTTGTCGAAGCGGTAATTGACGCCGGCCTTGAAAGTGTGGCGGCCCTTGACCTTAGTCAGATCGTCCACCAACTGCATCTGGCCAACGTTGCGGCCGTTAGGGAAGCTGGCGCCAACGCTGCTGAAGCCACCGTCGCTCATGCTGATGGTTTCAGGCATCAGGGCAGTGGTCTTGCTGAAATCGGCTACGCCGAAGATCGCGGTATACCAGCTACCGGAACCGACGAAGTTATTGACCAGCGTCGGGGAGATTGCGTAGGTGTAGGTCAACTGACCCTGATCGGAGGGTTGGTTGCTCTGCGAATTGAAGACCGGGCTGATGGCGCTGGGACCAGTTGCCTGGAGGCCCCAGTCCTTTTGATAACGGGCGCTGAACTTCTGCTTATCGTTCAGGTTGTAATCGCCGCGCAGCGTCCAGTAGTTCTCCGTGTTGGTTTCGCTGGCGGTGGTTCCCCATTTTTCAGAGCAAGGGACGGTCTGACCGAAGATCCCTCCGCCCGGCGCGGCAACCCCTGCCGTAGCGAACGTCTGCGTTCCGCAACCGAGATGGTTGTTCGGATCCTGCAAAATGCCTTGGCCGTTGGTGACCGGCACCGCGCGGTTCACCCCAATCGCGTTGTTCCACAGGGCGAATGCATCCTGATAGAGCGGAACCGCGGCGGCATCGACGTGGGCCAGAGCGTATTGCTGAAGCTGCGTCGAGGGAATCGTGACCACGCCGGACGTCGGCAGCGCATAGCGCAACGTTTCAAAGTTCGTGAAAAAGAAAAGCTTGTTCTTTCGGATAGGGCCGCCCACCGAGCCGCCGAACTGATTGGCGTCGGAACGCCCGCGCTTGGTATTGCTCGCGTTGTTGAAGAAGTCGTTGGCGTTGAAGATAGCGTCGTTGTAGTCGTAGACCACGTTCCCGTGGAACTGATTACCACCGCTCTTCCCCACGTAGTTGACCTGCGCGCCGGCCATGCGTCCATAGTCCGCGCTGAACGCATTCAGAACAACCGAGGCCTCGGCCACTTCGTTGCTGCCTAAAAGGTTGTTGCTGGGACCGGAATTGTTGATATTGAGGTACGGATCCATGTCGTCGGAGCCGTTCATCGTGTAGAGCACGTTGGCGCCGGGGATGCCGTTGACGTTGAAGTTGCCGGCGGCGCCTCCGCCGGGCAGCACGAGCACGCCGGGAACAGTAAAGGCGATCGTAGTGAGATCGCCGCCGTTCATCGGCAGATTGGCTACCTGGGAAGTGTTGAAACCGGTCGTCAGGTTGGCGTTTTCCGTCTGAAGAATGGCGGATTCAGCCTTCACTTCCACCACTTCGCTGGCGCCTTGAACGCTGAGCGCAACATTGATGGTCGCTTCCTGGCTAACCAGAAGCGTGAATTTTTCGGTTTTGGATTTCAACCCGGTGGCAGCGGCCTCGAGCGTGTAGTCGCCCGGTTGCAGCAGCGAGAACCTGTAATGGCCGGTGCCGTCGCTGGTCGCTGTGTGGGTTTCGTTTGTGGCCGTGAATTTAATCGTAACCATCGCCTTCGGCACAACCGCTCCGGTGGCGTCCGTAACCGTGCCGACGATATCGCCGGTGGTCATGGTTTGACTAAATGCGGTTGACGCGATGCTGAGAAGCAGCGCAGTCAGAAAACAAGCCATCGTCGACAGCCGACGGCCGTTACGTGATGTATCCCTCATTTGAACCTCTGAAAAGCCCGGAGTTTGTCGCGTAGCTTACAACTCCGTTAAGTTTGGACCGTTTTTAGCACGCTTGCACGGGGGAAATCAACAATTGCGGCCCTCCCCAAGGCCTCATTGGACTCTCTCAGATAGCGGAACTCGCGACGTATGAACGCTGGTTCCGCTAAAGTTTGAGCCTACATATCATGGTCGTCAGGTGATCGCAAGAAAAGTAGGGTAGGTAAATTAATAACAATTAATATCTACCGGGGCGGCCAAATTGGGTTGGTGGATTTCTACAGAGTAAAAGGTCAAGAACCCGGTTCGTGAAAGCGGAATGCATTCAGGTCCTACATCTGTGCTTCTGTGCCCCACTTTCACACCTGTAGCGGTCACCACTCGTTGTTGAGTGGCGTCATCATCCGCTAGAATAATGGCTTACCAACTGGAGATCTAGCTGCTCCTGGTCAATCTCGCATGAACTTTTTCCGGGGAAATGGTTTGGCGGCCCGTGTGGCCTGTGTCTGTCTGGCGGCCGCCGGGCTTAGGGGACAGCAGGCGGCGCCGCCTCAACAACAGCAACAAACTACCCCACCGGCGCAACAGCAAACACCGCCTGCGCAGACTCCGCCCGCGCGAACCCCACCGGCTCAACAGAACCCACCGCGTCCGGGAAATCCCTTTGAGAATGCGCCGCGCACGGCTCAACCGCCGCAACCCGGGCAGCCGCAGCAGCAACTGGAGGCGCAACCGGCGCAGCCGCAACAAAGGCAATTGCAGCCGGGCCAGCAGGTTATCGATTCCGTCGACGTCCGCGGAGCGCGCCGCGCGCCATCCGAGATGCTGAAGGCGCTGCTGGTGATCAAGGCTGGCGATATCTACGACGAAGAGATGCTGCGCCGCGATTTCATGCAGTTGTGGAATACGGGCCGCTTCGACGATATCCGCCTGGAGACCGAGCCGGGAGAGCGCCCGAATTCGGTGAAAGTCACATTCGTGGTCACGGAGCGCCGCGTCATCCGCACCATTCACTACAACGGAATCCACACCGTGACCGAATCGGAAATTCTCGACCGGTTCAAGGAACGCAAGGTCGGCTTGGTAGTGGAATCGCAATACGACGCCAACAAGATTCAGCACGCGGCGAACGTACTGAAGGAATTTCTCTCGGAGCGCGGCCGGCAGTACGCCACGGTGGACGCGCAGATCGAGCAGATTCCGCCGTCTTCTCTGGCGCTGACGTTCAACGTGAACGAAGGCCCGAAGGTAAAGGTCGGGACTATCACCATCACCGGCAACCACGCGTTCAGCCAGCGCTGGGTGGTCGAGGCGATGAAGAACCTGCATCCTTACGGCGTTCCGCACTCGATCATCTTTGAAAACATGTTCGCCAAGACCTACGATGCGGCGAAGCTGGAAGAAGACGGCGAGCGCATCCGGCAAGCATATACGGATCACGGTTATTTCCAGGCGAAGGCGCTCGAACCCACGGTGAACATTGTGCCGCGCGGCGGCAAGGGCTGGCGGCTGCCCATCGTCAAGATGGAAACGCCCGGCATTTTCGCGGACATCGTACAGCCGGTGGAAGAGGGGCGGCTTTATCACCTGCACGCGATGAAGTTTGAAGGCATGACGTTGTTTAAGACGCCGGAAGCGTTGATGCGTCCGTTATTCGGGATGGGCCCCGGCGATATTTTCCAGACCGACAAGCTGCGTAAGGGCATCGAGAACATGCGCAACCTGTACGGCAAGTTCGGTTATATCGATTTCTCGCCCGAACCTTCGTTCGATTTCATTCCGAATACCGATCAGGTGGATCTGACGATCGTGGCCGATGAAGGCAAGCAGTTTTTCATCCGGCGCATCGATTTCTCTGGTAACACCACCACGCGCGACAAGGTTATCCGGCGCGAAATCCTGCTGGATGAAGGCGACATGTTCAACAGCAGCTTGTGGGATCTCAGCATTCTGCGCCTGAACCAGCTCGGCTATTTCGAAGTGCTGAAGAAGGAAGACGCGGCGGACATCCACAAGAATATCGGCTCGAACACGGTGGACATCACGCTCAAGGTAAGAGAGCGCGGGAAGAATTCGATCGGTTTGAACGGCGGCGTTTCGGGAATCGCGGGCAGTTTCGTGGGCTTCAACTACTCCACCAACAACTTCCTCGGGTTGGGCGAAACGCTCTCCCTCGGAGCTCAGTTGGGCACGCGACAACGCAACGTGACGCTGGGTTTCACCGAGCCCTACCTTTTGGATCACCCGATTCAGACCGGCTTCACGGTTTACCTGAACCGGTTCGATTTCGATCAAGGCCGCGAAGCTTCGATTCTGGCCGGACAGAACCTGATTCCTCTATATAATTCGCTGGGCCAGCAGAACCTATTGAACTACGTGCAGGATAGCCACGGGTTCAACGTATTCATGGGCTACCAGCTGCATCGCAGTTTCTGGCGCACCAGCATCACCTACGGCTACGATATTTCGCATATCATCACCCAGACGACGGCGGCTACCAACTACTTCCAGTACATCAATTTCAGCGGCGTGTTCGGGCCCAACTCCCTGGATGGCATCAAGACCAGCACCATCACCCCGTCGCTGACGTATAACACGGTCAACCACCCCATCAATCCGACGGGCGGCAAGAGCATCTTCTTTAGCGTGGCGTTCGCGGGCAGCGTGCTGGGCGGCAACGTGAATACGGTGCGGCCGACGGTGGAAGTCAAATACTTCCATCCCTCGCCTATCAACAAAAAGCACGTGCTGGCGTTCCGCGCCATGGGCTGGCTGATCACCGGCTACGGCGGCAAAGACGTTCCGCCCTTCTCGCGCTCTTTCATGGGCGGCGAGCAAGACGTGCGCGGATTCGAAATCTGGGGCATTACGCCGATCGCGTTCATCGCCTCCAGCGCCACCGTCAACGTACTCAATTCGGATGGGTCGGCGCGCACGCAGAAAACGGTTCAAGGCGGCGTGCTGACGCCCACGCCGGTGACGATGAATATCCCGATCTATCAGCTCATCACGCCGGGCGGCGATACGCAGGGCGTGTTCAACTTCGAATACCGCATCCCGATTCTTGGGCCGGTGACCATCGCACCATTTTTCGACGCCGGCATCAACCGGATTTTGCGAACCGACCAGCTCAACATGGATCCGCAGCGCGTACAAGATCTGAACCTGCAATTTCCGCAGGCGGGCTTCAGCGGGAAGGTACAAATCGCCCCGGGAACGCAGTCGCCCCGGGCTTCCACCGGGCTCGAAATACAGGTGCTGCTGCCAGTCGTGAACGCCCCGTTCCGCGTCTATTTTGCCTACAATCCATTGCGCGTGGAACAGAATCTGCAGCCGCCAATCGTAGCGAATCGCGCCTCTTTCCCCAACGCGGCGACGTTCGCCAATTCGGTGGTTTCTTTCGGGCAGGCGTATCCCTTCGACGAGCGGAGCACGCTGTTCCGCTTTACGGTGGGAAGGACATTCTAGAGGGCCGCGCCGGACGGTATAATAGTAATTTCACACTTAGGAGTTTTGCTTGAAGAAGAATTTTGCAACATTTGTACTTTCCCTGGGCTGCGCTGCGATCGCGTTTGCCCAGCCCGCGCCGGCTCAGACGGCCAGCACCGCGACCCCGCCCGCCTCGGCGCCCAGTGGAGTGAACGCATCCCTGCCGACTAAAGTGGCCGTGATCAACGTGCAGCAGGCGATTTACAACACCAAAGAAGGCTCCGGCGCCGCCGCCGCCGTGACCGCGAAGTTTCAGCCGAAAAAGGACGACTTCGAAAAGCGCCAGCGCGACATGCAGCAGATCTCGGACCAGCTCAAGAAGGGCAGCGCCACTATGAGCGACGATGCCAAGCAGAAGCTGGAGCGGGACCTGGACGCGAAATCGAAGTCCTTGCAGCGCGACACGCAGGAAGTCAGCGACGATTACGAGCAGGAAATGGGCAAGATCTTCCAGGAGATCGGCAATAAGATGCTGAAATCCGCGATTGAACCCTACTGCTATCAGAACGGCTACGCCGTCGTGATCGACGTGAGCAACCAGCAGACGCCGGTAATCTGGATGGCGCCTTCGGCCGACATCACGGCCGATATCATCAAGCTTTACGACCAGGCGCATCCGGCCATGGGAGCCCCAGCTGCCAAACCTGCCGGTCCGGTGAAGCCGCCGACGCCCACAACCATCCGGAAGTAAGCGTCTCGCGCGGCACGTTTTCTTAAGGGCCACGGCGGAACACCGGCCACAGAAGTCTCTATCTGTGCCTTCGGCGTTCCGGCGTGGCCCTTTCGGCTTTTAGGCGCTCTCGCTCTTCATCTTGCGGGCGATCAGGAATGCGAGCTCGATGGATTGCTCGTAATTCAGGCGCGGGTCGACTTGAGATTCATAAGCGCGCGCGAGGTCTTCTTCGGTTGGGCCGCGAGCCCCGCCGATGCATTCGGTCACGTTTTCGCCCGTCAATTCGATATGCACGCCGCCCAAATGCGAATCCATGCGGGTGTGTATATCGAAAGCCTGTTCGACTTCCGAATAAATATCTTCGAAACGGCGCGTTTTGACGCCGGTCGACGTGGTTTGCGTGTTGCCGTGCATGGCGTCGCAGATCCATAGCACGCGTCCGCCTTCGGCGCGAACGTCCTCGATCAGCTTGGGTAGGCCTTCGGCGATCTTCTTCACTCCCAGACGATGGATGAACGTGAGGCGGCCGGGCGTGCGTTGCGGATCGAGCAGATCGAACCAACGGGCGATGGTTCCGCGCCTCGCGCTGGCATCGACTTTGATGGCAATTGGGTTCTCGATGCCGCGCATGAATTCGACGTGCGCCGCATCGGGGTGATTCGTGCGAAGCCCGATCCAGGGAAGGTGCGCGGAGAGGTTGAAATGCCCAGGGCGGCTCGGAACGGTGCGCGTTTGCGACGCCTCGTATCCCAGATGCAGGGCCTCGTGCGAGGTGAAGAACTCGATGCGGTCGGATTCCCCGGCGCGCACGCCGAGAACGTTTTCCATGAAACGCAGCGACTCCCCAATGGTCTCGACCATGCGGTGATATTCGGCGCGATGGGGCGAATCGCGCACCCAGTCGAGATCGAAATACTCGGGATGGTGGAGATCGGCGAATCCGCCCTTGACCAACGCGCGGATGAAATTGAGCGTCAGCGCGGCTCGCTCATAGCCGCGCAACAGGAGCTGAGGATTGGGCGTGCGCGCCTCAGCCGTAAACTCGGGGCTATTGATGTTGTCGCCGCGGTAGCAGGGCAGTTCTACGCCGTCGCGGGTTTCGGTATCGGAAGAGCGCGGCTTGGCGTATTGGCCGGCAAAGCGGCCGATGCGGATCACGGGCTTCCCGCCGCCGACCACGAGCACCAGGCTCATCTGCACCAGCACCTTGAGCATATTGGCGATGCGGCGCGGAGAGCAGTCGGCAAGACGCTCGGCGCAATCGCCACCCTGCAAGACGAAGCGTTTGCCTGCGGCGGCTTCGGCGAGTTGTTCTCGCAGCTGCAGGATTTCCCAACTGGTAACGAGCGGCGGAAGCTGGCGCAGTTCTTCCAGAGCGCGATCGAGCGCGGCAGGGTCGGGGTATGTTGGTTGCTGGAGAGCCGCGCGACCCCGCCAGGAATTGGGGGCCCACGGCGTCTGGCGCAATAGGTCGGAGGGCGAAAGCATTCGAATTTTTACCGTAGCATGCGATACGCGGAACCCCGCGGCTGGCTATTGAATCTGCACCAGGCGGTTGGGCTGTTCGCCCACTTGCGCCGGTTGCAGATCCTGCTTGCCGCGCCAGAAATCGATGTACGAAATCTGGTGCACGCAAGCCACCGTGCAGCGAGGGGCGCAGCTCTTAGCCGTGCGGTATTCGCGCCGCACATCTTCGCGCGTGTATTCCATCAGCGGCTTGCCCGGATATCCGCGCTGCTGCGAGCAATAATGCACCAGGCCATCCTCGCAAATATATAGGTAGCGGGCGCCGGCGCGGCATCGCCAATTATTTTCCTTGCCGTGCGCGATATTGTCCTGGAAGTAATTCACGCGCGCGTAGCTGGCTTTTTCCATGGCGCGCATCTGCGAGTAGACTTCGCGCTCGGCGCCGCCCAATGGACGAAGCTGGCCGTCGCCATCGTGAATGATGCCGACCGTCGAGGTGAATCCCAATTCCAGCGCGCGTTTGCCGACGATCAGCGCATCGTGCGGATCGCGGATGCCGCCCCCGACCACGGAGTTGATGTTGACGTGGAATTCGGCGTGTTCCGAGAGAAGCTGCAGCTTCTTATCCAGCACCTTGAGGCTCTTCTTCGACACCTCGTCGGGCATGATGTTGTCGATCGAAATCTGCAGGTGCTCGAGGCCGGCATGGTTGAGGCGCTTGATGCGATCGGCCACCAGCAGATAGCCGTTGGTGATCATCCCGGCGATCATGCCGCGGCGGCGGATGCGCGCGATGATCAGGTCGAGATCGGGATGGAGCAGCGGTTCGCCGCCGCTGATAGTGATGATATTGGTTCCCAGATCGGCCAGGCGATCGAGGCGCTGGTACATGGTCTCGATGGGCACCGGCTTCGACACATCGTCATATTCATTACAATAGCCGCAGGCCAGATTGCAGCGGCGCATCGGAATCACGTGCGCCAATACCGGGTGATCCGTCGAGGCCAGGCCCTTGGCGATCATGGCGATTTCGCGGGCGCGGCGGTGCGCGCGTTTCCATGTTCGACGGAGCTGGGATGGCAGGCCGGGCATACAGTAAGACCCTTTATTACAACACATTTGGCAGGATTTGCCTGGCGCCGCGGGCCGATTGGCGCCTATTCGGGGTTGAACGGGCGGGATGAGGAATCCAGCGCTTCTCGCACCGCGAGAGCGACCGTTTCCGGAAGCAGCGGCTTGCGAAGCAGAGAACATCCGCGGGAGAGCGCGCCGGCCCGCGAGAGGTGGTCGTCCGGGTAGCCGGACATGAAGACGATTTTCAGATCGGGCTGTTCGGTAAGCAGCTTTTCGGCCAGCACGGGACCGGTCATGCGAGGCATCATGACGTCGGTGAGCACCAGGCGAATCGCGGCGCCGTGCTCGCGGAACAGGCGCAACGCTTCTTCTCCGTCCGGCGCTTCCAGAACGTTGTAGCCGCGCATGCGCAAGACGTGCGTCAGCAGGCGGCGGACGCCTTCTTCGTCTTCCACCAGCAGCACCACTTCGTCACCGCGCGTATCGGGGTGTTCGGCGGGATTGATTTCGCGCATCACCTTGGGCTTCTCTAAGCACGGCAGGCAAATCTGGAATGTAGCGCCCGTGACCGGGCCGCTCGCGGCCCATACGGCGCCGCCGCATGAGCGGACAATCTCGCGAACAATGCTCAGGCCGAGGCCGGACCCCTGACCCTTTGGCTTAGTAGTGAAGAACGGCTCGAAGAGCAGCGGCAACACGCCCGGATCGATGCCGGCGCCGGTATCGCGGATGGAGAGCATGACGCACCGGCCGGCCGCCATACCAAGGGTTGCGGCACGGCTCGCATCCACGTCGTCGTCGCGAGTCTCCACGGTGATGGTTCCGCCGCCCGGCATGGCGTCGCGCGCGTTCAGAAGAAGATTCATCACCACCTGATCCATTTGGACGGGATCTGCAACCACCACCCCCAGACCGGGGGCGAGGCGCAATTGAAGGTGGATCGACTCACCGATGATGGGCCGGAGCATGCGCTCCACGCCCGTCACCACGGTATTCAGGTCGATTGGCTTGGGGGCCTCGAGGTGGTCGCGCGTAAAACCAAGAAGCTGGGTGGTGAGCGCGGCCGCGCGATTGGCGGCCCGGCGGATCTCTTCCAGCTCAACGCGGCCGGGCGTTCCGCGCGCGATCAGAATTTCCGCGTAGCCCGAAATGAGCGTTACGATGTTGGCGAAGTCGTGCGCGACGCCGCTGGCAAGCCGCCCGACGGTTTCCAGCTTGGAACTTTGGTTGATTTCCCTTGCGGAAGACTCCTGCGCATTTCCATTCCCCTGACTCGACACGGTTGCCACGGCATTCCCACGATTGGGTCAGCAATTGAAATGCCCAAATCAAGCTATTGAAAAATCGTGGGTTGATTTGGGAACGCCGTGGTCTGGTGAAACAATTCGCTGGAAAAATGTCTATGCGATGCGGCCACCGAGTAAAGAGGCGGCGGTAGGCGCCGCGGCGCCGGCAATGCGAGGGCTGCCGGCGGCGCCTTCCGGAATAGCATCGCCTTCACCCGGCGCCAGGAACAAATTGGCGTCGATGCCGTGCTGGCGCGTGTAAAGGTCGTAATAGCGGCCGCGGAAGTCGTAAAGCGATTCGTGCGTTCCCCGCTCAACGATACGGCCATCTTCGACGACCAGGATCTGGTCGGCGCGCCGAATGGTAGACAGGCGGTGCGCGATCACGAACGTGGTTCGCCC
The DNA here is from genome assembly GCA_963743705.1 of Bryobacterales bacterium. Taxonomy (GTDB): domain Bacteria; phylum Acidobacteriota; class Terriglobia; order Bryobacterales; family Bryobacteraceae; genus PALSA-243. Next base: position 119,643 of record CAVUQS010000015.1, read on the forward strand.
CTGCATCAGGTACGCCAGGCCTTCCTGAATAGCGGCTTCGGATTCGGAATCGAGGCTGGAAGTGGCCTCATCCAGAATCAGAATACGCGGGTTCGCCAGGATGGCGCGCGCGATCGAAACGCGCTGGCGCTGTCCGCCGGAAAGCTTGACGCCGCGCTCGCCAACCACGGTGTCGTACTTTTTCTCGAAGCGCTCGGAGAATTCATCGACGCGCGCGATGCGGCAAGCTTGGAGAATCTCGGCGTCGGTGGCGTCCATACGCGCGAAGGCGACGTTCTCTCGAATGGTTCCATCGAAGAGGAACGTGTCCTGTAAAACCACGCCGAGCTGCGTACGGTAGGCGTCGAGACGTATGGTGGAGAGATCGGCGCCGTCCAAAAGAATCCGGCCCGCGCCCGGTTCGTGGAACGCGGCAACCAAGCTAATGATGGTGGATTTGCCGGACCCCGATGGACCAACCAGCGCGGTGACGGTTCCGGGCTGGGATTCGAAGCTGATGCCGTGCAGAACGGGCTTGCCCACGTCATACGCGAAATCGACCTGATCGAAGACGAGACGGCCCTCGACGGAGCCGATGGTCTGGGTGCGTCGCGGATCTTCGTCTTCCGGCTTTTCGCGAAGAACTTCCTGTGTGCGGTCGAGCCCGGCGAGACCCTCCGTGACTTGCGTGCCAATTCCGACGACCTGGAACATGGGCGCCACCAGAAACGCCATGAACGCCGTGAACATCATGAAACCGCCGAGGGTGAGCGTGTGGGCGATGATCTGGCGCGCGCCCACATACATCACCACCGCGCCGACAAAGCCCATAAGAACCGTGGCGGAAAGGCTCATCAGCGAAATCGCCGTGAGGCTGCGCAGGACGTTATCCAGCAGGCGCTGAACGCCGCCAGAGAAGACGCGCGCTTCTTCCGCTTCAGCATGATATCCCTTAACGACGCGCACGCCTGCCAACGATTCGGTGAGACGCCCGGCCACTTCGGCCTGAATCTTGCCGCGCTCGCGGAAGATGGGGCGGATGTTGCCGAAAGCCTTGCGCAATCCCAGAGCGAATCCGGAGATGAAGAGCAGAGCGAGACCGGTGAGAAGCGGGCTGATCCAGAGCAGGACGGCGAGCGAGAAAACCGCGGTGAGGATTCCGCCGCAGAATTCGACCAGGCCGGTGCCGATGAGATTGCGCACGCCCTCGACATCGTTCATGATGCGCGAGACCAGCAGGCCGGATTTGTTGGAGTCGTAGTAAGCAACGGGCAGCCGGCCGACGTGTTCCTGCACTTTCCGGCGCAACTCGGCGATGAGGCGTTGGGCCTCCTTCGAGAGAACCTGCGTCAGGGTGAAAGAGGTGGCGCCTTGCACCAGCGTGGCCACGAGCACAGCCAGGATGAGCGGCTCGAGCAAATTGGTCTGGTGTTTGCCGAGGACGTTATCCACCAGAAACTTAGTGGATGCCGGCAAGACCATGCCGCAGACGCGATTGATAATCATCAGTCCAAAGCCGAGCGACAGCAGCTTGCGGCGCGGGCGGACGAGTTCCTTGAGCAGCGGCATCACGCTGCGGAGGGTCTCAGAGGCTTTCTTTTTAGGTACGGCGGGCGACACTAATCCCAGCATAAGGGAAATTGGGCGGCCGGGACATCGCCCGAACGGGTAGGGAGCCGAACGGGTAGGTTACCTATGCCGGCTTGGGCTCGTCGGGGCGCGCTTTCTGGCGGTTGCTCGATTCGCGCAATACGAGCTTGGGCGGGATGAACACCGATTCGACGGGAAGCGGCTTCTTCGATTCCATGCGCTCGGAGAGCAACTCGGCCGCGCGCTCGCCGATGAGGTTGCTGCTTTGATCGACCGTCGAGAGCGGCACGCGCAGCAGGTCCGAATAATGAACGTTGCCCGCGCCGATGATGGCGATGTCCTCAGGGACGCGCATACCGAGTTCGAGCGCGGCTTTGATGGCGCCGGCGGCCACCGGGTCGTTGTAGCAGAAGACGCCATCGGGCCGCGGATTGTTCTTGAGAAGCTGCAGCATGGCGTCGTAGCCGGTGCTGTCGCCGTGTTGGCCGCTGACGATATATTCCTTGCGGACGGAGATCTTGCGGCGGTTGAGGGCATTGCGATATCCCTGCAGACGGTCGACGCCGGTGGAGACGTTCGGTCCACGGATGTGCGCAATGCGTTTGCAGCCCAGGCCGATGAGATGGCTGGTGGCGAGTTCGCCGAGGTCTTCATCCTTCACGCCAACGTAGTTGGCCTCGAGGCCGGGCACGACTCGGTCGATCAGCACATAGGGCGTCGCGCTTTTTTCGAGCAGGCGGAAACCGTCTTCCTGCCCGCTACGCGCGGCGGAGGCAATGATGAATCCGTCGACTTTCCGGTTGATGAGGTTTTCGACGTGGCGGCGTTCGGCCGCGGCGTCTTCCTCAGTGTTCAGGATGACCACCTGGTAACCGAGCGGGTGCAGCTTGCGCGCGATGCCGCTCGCCACCTCGGCGAAGAAGGAGTGCATCAGATCGGGAATTACGAGGCCGACGAGGTAGGTGCGGCGCGTAACCAGGCTGCGGGCGATCCAATCCGGCTGATAGTTGAGCTCGCGCATGCGCTTGAGCACGCGCTCGCGAGTTTGTTCGCTGATGTCGCTGTGGTTGCGCAGGGCCTTCGATACGGTCATCTGCGACACGCCCAAGTCGCGGGCGATATCTTTCATTCGGACAGGCAAGGTTCTTCTATTATGGCGGAAGGTACGGGGAGTGGTGGGACGCAACAGGGGTTGCAAGGGCGGCTTCAGCTTAAATGAGCCCAGGACTTTTACTGAAAGCACAGGCGAGTACTTCGATCGGTACGGACCCCGCCTTGTCAGACGCGAAAGTTAGCCCTATAAAAGTGTCATGTACATTTCGTTCCCGGAACCGATGCCGGCGATTGAGGACGCCCGGCAGAGCGAGCGATTCCCGATGTTCTCGAAGATGAAGGTTTGTTTGCCCCAACCGGGCCTGGACCCGGCGCCGATGGCGGTTCGGGGATTGAATATTTCCGAAACCGGCGCCGCGTTCGTTTGCGATGAGCCTTTGCCGGTGGCAACGCGGCTGTACCTGCAATTGCCGAACAGTCGGGTGAGCGCGCCGGCCATGGTGCGCAACTGCGCCCGCCGCGGCTCCGCCTGGCGCGTAGGCGTGGAAATCGACGGCGAAGTCACCAGGCTGGCGTAACGTCCGCACGCGCTCCCGAAGTGGCGGCCGCAGCGGAATTCGGGTAAAGTAGAGGGTTGGCGCAGCAATGCGCCCGTCCGCCGCTGTTTGCCTTCCCTTTCGGGCGCGTAGCTCAGCTGGTTAGAGCGCCTGCTTCACACGCAGGAGGTCCGGGGTTCGAGTCCCTGCGCGCCCACCATTGCCGGGCTCTACGCCATTAATGGGGGCAGGCTGCCGCCCCTGGTTGAAATCACGAACACATCATCTTAACCCTCAGGCGATAGTTGTTGAAGTTGCGGAATCCATATGCCTGGCGCTTGACCTGCTCCCGGTTTTTCGTCCGGAGTTAAATATCAATTAGGACGAAGAAAGGGAGAAGATGTCGACCAAAAGGAAACTGAGCGATGAACAGATCATCGCGGTGATGAAGCAACTGGAAGCGGGCCGGACCGCTGCGGAGATGGCACGGGAAGTCGGCGTGAGCACCTACACGATCTATTCCTGGAAAGCGAAGTTCGGCGGCATGGAACCGAATGAAGCCATCCGCCTGCGGCATCTGGAAGACGAGAACAACCGGCTCAAGAAATTGGTCGCGGAAGTCTGCCTGGACCGCGAGATGCTCAAGGCCCTCCTAATAAAAAACGGCCTGAGCTCGTAGGCCGGCGCGCGGACGCGGCCTTTCTGATCGAGAACTTTGCCGCGACCGAACGCAGGGCCTGCGGGCTGGCTTGCATCGCCCGCTCCACGTTCCGCTATCAGGCGGACGAAGAGGGCGATCACGAACTAAGAAAGAAACTGACCGCGCTGGCGCAGGAAAAGCCGCGGTACGGATACCGGCGGCTGCAGATTCTTCCGCAAAGAGAAGGAGAGAATGTGAATCACAAACGTGTGTTCCGCGTGTATCAGGCTGCTGGTCTAAGCGTGAAGCGCAAGAAACGCAAACACTTGGTGCGCGCCTCTCAACCGCAAACCATGGCCTCCGCGCCGAATCAGCAATGGGCGATCGACTTTGTGCACGACCGACTCGCTGGCGGCCGATCGATCCGCGTGCTGACCGTGGTCGACATCTTCACGCGGGAATGCCTGGCGCTGGAAGTGGATACGTGCCTGCCGAGCCAGAGAGTCACGCGCGCCCTGGACGAAGTCATCGCGCAACGTGGGCGGCCGGAACGCATTCGGATGGACAATAGAACCGAGCTAACGTCGCGGCATTTTCTGGCATGGGGAATCGAGCGCCGCATCACCCTCGCTCACATTCAACCGGTGAAGCCGGTGCAGAACGCATTCGCGAAAAGCTTCAACGGACGATTCCGTGATGAATGCCTCAATACCAGTTGGTTCCAGAACCTGTGGGACGCGCGCAAAAAGATCAGCGCCTGGCGCCACGAGTACAACCACGAGCGGCCGCACGGCAGTCTCGATTACCGCTCACCGAAGGACTTTGCGCAGCGCTTTGCTGAAAGCCGGCAACCTGTGCTAAATATTTAGGTCTCAAACGGACGAAAAATGGGTGCAAGTCAGCCTCCGGCGCGTTCTTCGCCAAGTTCGGCAACTTTGTGAGATTGTCCATCGAATGCAAGACTCATTCTCCTTGTCGTTAAAGCGGTGAAATCAAACGCAGACACCGGCTCCACTGCTAGTAGATACAAGACCAAAAAAAATCGCGCCCGCTGCTCGAATGATCCTGGCAGCGGGCGCAAGGGAAGGAACTCAATTCAGCCGTATGACGATCGGGCAATTGATTGAGAAGCCGGCGCTTCCGAATTTAGCGCCGCCAGGACCAGTAAGCAGGCCGTCTTGCACGAATGTCAGGATATTGAATTCTTCACGAAGCTGACCTCGATAGCCGCTATTGATCGCCGCTTGCGTCCATTCGTACAAATTGGCATCCCAGGCGGGACTGTAATCCAATGCTATTGTCGGGATTCCGCCCAAAGTGTTGTTGGGGCGGTGACCGTCCGCCAGATCGGCGGACAGGCCTTGCCGTAGCGGATTATTACACTGGCCGTTCTCGGCCCCGTTGGTGGCAATGAAGATGCGCTCAATCGGGCTGGAGAAGCTGTCGTCATCGCCCAAATGGAGCGCCGCCATCAAAGGAGCGAAGGTGTTGTGCTCGATTGCCGCGGCCAGAGGGATACTCGCATCCATTGATATGTACCAGACCGGCCTTCCGAAGCTAAAGCCGTTAATCAGTTGAATAGTTACTGTCATGTTCACCGTATCGATCGCGACAACCTCATCGTGCACCTTGGAGTAGTCCACGTTGCCGTTTGGGAAATTAATATCGCTTGCATTCACGTTGAACGCAACGATCGGCGCGTTGTAGATAACGCCGCCGGCATTCGCAATCTGAACATACGGACTATAGTTCGGGTCACCGATCTCCCCAGGCTGGTAATCGGTAGGCGGAAACTCGCTGCCCGCCGGGCCGGGCGTAACACTGCGGACGGGCGAAAAATCTACTGTTCCCGCGTTGAATACCAGGTCAGCGTTTTGATCTATATTTGCTGTTCGCACGGCGTTGCCCATGAAGCTCATCTTCGCGGAGAAGTTGAGTCCCAGTTCAGCCGCCACGCCTGGATCGTCAACGTCTGTCAGGATGTACCAGACGTTTTTCCCGTTCTTCATATGTCCCAGATAAAGGGGAAGCGTGATCGTGCCGGTGGCGGTATCAATTGGGCCGGTGTTGAGTAGTTGAACAGGGCCGACGAGGCTCTGATTCACCGTCGAGGGCGGCGGTCCGAAGTAAGAGAGGCCTACTGCCGTGCCAATCGAAGCCGGGGCGGGAAACACGTTGCAGCCCGGCCCCGGGCCCATCGGCGCCGGGCCGGGCCCTTGCGCAGTGTTGGGGTCCCCTGTGGTGGTAGTAGCGTCGGCATCCGCGCGACTAAATGTCTGCTGGATCGGTCCTTGGACCAGCCTGCGCGGCGTGCGATGCCGCGGTGAATCTTGCGCTATGGCACCCATGCTCAGCGAGATGCCGATCGCAGCCGCCATCGTGCCGCTTGAAATACCGCGAAGTGTCGAATTCATCCAACTCAATTGAGATTCTCCTCTTTGTCAAGAATTTGGGGTTTGTCATCTTGCGCACCGATGCGCGCTGATCGATCGCTCCCCACTAACCCTTTCGCGTACCGTTCTGGGAAGGTTACGCGGCCGCGTCGCGACTCGATAAATATTTCCTCGCTCTCGTCGATTTCGTGGCCGGAGCCTCGGAGGTTCTTATGAATGCAAATGGGCCGCGACCTCCACCTTTCCCGGGATTGAGTTGAGTCCGCTGTTAGTCATCGACTCTAGTACTCCTACAGTAGTTGCGGTCCCCCGAATTGTCCAACCCGGCGAACATGAAAAGCTGCTGGCCCACAGAGTCATGCGACCGGCGCGTCGATTCTAGGACCAGGCGCCGCACCCGAAGGCTTCGCGAGAGACCACCGGAGACTGGCCGGCTGGCCGTTCGCGCGGGAGGCGGGGACAATTATCGTAGACGGCTAGAAGGAACTGCCCGCACGGCAGCCCAATGGTGTGAGACTGATTTCTGAGCCAGTTGCTCACGATCACCCACGGCCGATCATTCGCCCACCTCGGGAAGAAGTTATCGCGGCTGACTATTTGACGCTCCGTAACAATTCGGCTCGCCGCGACGAAGTTACAGGCAGGGGGATCGGGATTACTGGGGCCGGCGAAACTCCGAACGCCGCTCCTCCCGCCCCCGGCAAATGCGAAGCTCGGTGACCGAAATGAGCACCAAAGTGACCTGCACTGACATAGATGACCTGATGACCTCGGGTCCTGCAAACCTCCTGCAATCGCCGGATGCCCTGGAGCACATGGCCAGATGTAAGCATTGCAGCGGTCTTGTGCGACTGCTGCAGAAAATAGAGGAAGCGCCGGTCCCTTTGGAGGGCCAGGTAAAGCGAATCCAGGCCATGATCACCGCGCGCCTTCAGCCGGTTCGGCCTTTAGCGCCGATGCGATTTTTCCTGGGCGCCTGCGCAGTTATTTTTCTCTGTGTTGTGGCGATCGGTATAACGCCTTCTGGTATGGACGGCTGGGCCGCACTCAAGGGGATGCAGCGGATCGCGGTTTTTGCCACCATGGCCGCCAGCGCGGTAATCCTCGCGGTTTCCATGATTGGACAGATGGCGCCTGGAAACAAATACGCGCTGGCCCCTACGCTGATGCCGATTGGCGTTCTGACAGTCCTCATGATCATTCTCGCGGTCACCTTTCGGCCCGGACGGGAACTGGCATTCGTGCAGAACGGATTGGCGTGTGTCCGGAGGGGTCTTACTTATTCCATACCGGCAGCATTTCTCTTCTCGCTGTTGCTGCGGCGCGGCGCTATCCTTTCTCCGAAGTTAATCGGAGCGGCCGTAGGCGGATTGGCCGGCCTAGCGGGCTTCAGTGTGCTGGAGTTCAACTGCGCGGACGTGAATGTGTTTCACATCGTGATCTGGCACTGGGGCGTGGTCTTGATCGGCACGGCCTCCGGCGCGCTCATCGGAGCAGCCGCCGAATACATCCAGCGGCGGCGCAATCCCAAAACCTGCTAGAGCCGGCGGCCTTGTTCCGTGAGGGTCTTCGCCCCGCGACGCACATCTGCCCATTTGATCGGGATATCGCGAATGGTTCCGGACACTTGCGCCGTGTCCAGCAGATCGAGCGCTTCCAAAAGCACACGCCTTTGCAGATCACGGTGAAACGGGACGCCAAAGTGGTGGCCCATCGGCCACGGCAGAAAAATAGCGCGGGGCGCTTTGATCTTCTCCGTCACATCTCGAGCGACAGTAACTGAGACTGTGGGTATGCCGCGCGCTTCAATTGCACGTTGGATCAGTCCGACGGACTGATGGCAGATCGGTCAAGCGGGGACCAGCAAGGCGGCATCGGCTTTCTCTTCCATCGCAACCGCGTCGGCGATCCCATGCGCGACCGTGCGCTCGAACCTCTCTGGATCCATGTTGTAACCGATGAAGCTGAAAAAATTGCCGGTCAGGCCGCCGGCCACACCCTCGGCGGCCAGCTCCTGCAGCCGTTCGATCGGAAAGATGATATTGATGTCCAGGTCCGCGTCATCGTGCGGATACTTCAGTTGATGGATGATCAAATCCTCGTGCCGCGCAGATGACGGAACGCGCCGGAACCGGAAGTCGCCGAAAGGGTGGCAGACGTCCAGTGGAGGATCGCCATTGCTATGCACGCCGCATGAACTGATCAACGTCAAGCGCGCTTCGGACAGAGGCTTTCGCAGGTGGGCCAGCGGCACGAAATCGGGCTTTTCGATCATCGAGCGCGGATATCGCTCATTGATCGTGTGCCAAAGTCCCGGGCGTAGCTGTGTCCCGGTCTCGCGCGGATCTTTGGATTCCCTATCGGCTCCCGTCATGAATCCATTCCCCGGATTTTCGGATCAGGTAAAAGTGCAAGTGGAAATAGAGCAATGCTAGCGTGGACTCGTCGGCCGCGAGAGCGCGGGCAATCGTGCCTTCATCGACAGGATCGTAACGCAAGAGGATCTTGATGGCTTCCGCCCAAGACTTATCGATCTCACGCGCCCCGACTTGCTCGTTTCCGTCGCCTAGGTGAAGCCGGACAAAACGGACCAGCTTATCGTTCTGTCCGGCCGATGCCGCCTCTTTCAAGAATGGAACGGACATGATCTTCTATTGTGCATGGTTCTGCCCTACTATTGCGCGGGCTTGCGCTTTGGTAAGGCGTCCTGGATTTCGGCGGCAGTGGTCCGCCCGCCGTGCTCCTTGACGATCTTGCTGAAGAAAATGGCTCCCTGCCGATCGATCAGGAATGTCGACGGATAGGCCGTCTCGTGGGGCGCATCCCACCTGATCCCGTACAAGTTCGTGACCTCATAGTCGGGATCCAGTACCAGGTCGAAATGATCCGGCAATTTCTTGTCGGCCAAGAACTCATTCGCCTTAGCGCCAAGATCTTGCGCTGGACCGGGGTATACCAACACCACATGAGCACCGGCGTCAGCGAAGCCTTGCGCCTTCTGGATGAAATCCTGAACCTGGCGGTTGCAATACGGGCATTGGTAGCCGGGGTACCCTCGCAGCACCACCAGCACTACGGGACCTTGCGACATTACATCCGAAAGGCGGACGTGCTTCCCCTCGGGCGTGGACAACGTGAAGTCTCGGGCCTTTTCACCCACGACCGGCGGCGCAGCCGCGGCGAGCGGCAGTACAGCCGCACACGCAAGCAAAGGAATCAGTATGCGATTCAACGGAATTACCTCTCTCTTGGTAAGAATGTTCGGCCAAACCAGGCCGTACTGATCTGTTCGCCGCCGGCCCCGGGGAAGTTACGCGGTTGAGATTAAATTAGCGAAAGCCGCCCGGCACCGGAATCATCTGGCCCGTGATCCAGGCGGCGTCGTCGGATGCCAGAAAAGCAACTACGTTGGCGATATCGCGGGGCGCGCCAATCCTGCCGAGTGGCGTTTGCGAAATCGCGTTCGGCTTCATTTCGGCCGACCCGGCCATCGCAGCGAAGCCTTCGGTCTCGGTCGCCCCTGGAAGAATCGAGTTCACCGGAATCTTTTCGGACCCAGCTCCGACGCCAGGCTCTGCGTGAGGGCGTCGACCGCCGCCTTGGTGGCGCTATACACCGAGCCATTAGCACGAGGCGACAACGAAACCACCGAGGAGATATTCACGATCGACCCGCCGTGATCGCCGAATGCCTGACCAGCGGCCTGCGCCGCAAAATACAAGCCCTTGACGTTCACGTCGAACTGCCGGTCAAAGTGATTCTCGTCGACGGCTGCCAGCGGACGGAATTCGTATACCCCCGCGTTGTTCACTAGTACGTCGACTTTGCCGAATTCCTTGACGGCGGTATCGAACAGCCGTTGAATATCCGCCAGGTTGCTCACGTCCGCCTTAACGGCCGCCCCGCGGCCACCGCGAGCCGTAATGCGCGACACGACGTTTTGCGCATCGGAGTCGCTGGTTGCGTAATTCACGACCGTTGGTGAAATCGTTACGCGAATGGGATGAACGCATCCGCAACAACGATTCAAAGTTCGTTTTGCCCGTGGTGAAATTGGCCTAGGCTGCCGGCGATAAAGTTCTCCGCATCTTCGACCGTCATATACGGAACCAGCGTGCAGTTGGGGTGCGTGTTCCCGGTGATCAGCAGCGACACTCTCTTTTCCAGCTCGCCGCGATAAAGCAATACGACCTTCTTGTTCGTTGAGCCTAAAAGGTAGCCGGTCTCGAACCCCAGCCCAAAGGAAGACCCCGAGACTTCAGCGATGAAGAGCTCGCATTGATCGAGCCATGCCATATCGCGCCGGAATACGTCCCGCGGGCTAATTGAACGGTCGGCCTCCCAGGCATTATCACTGACGAGGTGACGCGTCAATACCTCGTGTCCAAGATCCTCCAGCAACCGCACAACCTTGCGTGCCGTATCGATGGTAGATCGGTCCCCGGCCACGGTAAAGCCGAAGTAGATTTTCATAATGCCAGGGTACCCTACGGTCGCGGCGTACCTTGCGTAACTTTCGAAGATCGCTGTGCGAATGCAAGAGTGGAGGCGCTGCCATCTCGCAGCGCAACTTTTGCGTCGGTCCCGAAAGGAAGTCATGTCGCACTTCAGGTTTTTCGCCGCCGTACTCACTTTGTCAGCGGGTGCGCTCATTTGCGCGGCTGCCGATAACGACTCTCCCCGCGTTCCTGTCTTGCTGGAACTCTTTACGTCTGAAGGTTGCTCCAGTTGTCCGCCGGCAGACCGCCTGCTCGCACTTTTCGACCAGAAGCAACCTGTGCCGGGAGCAGATCTGATCGTGCTGAGCGAACACGTCGATTACTGGGACCGGCTCGGCTGGAAGGACCCGTTCTCTTCATCGCTATTCACCGCGCGACAGCAGGAGTATTCGTATCGGTTGCACGGCGAGGGCGTGTACACGCCTGAACTCGTCGTCGATGGACGATTCGGATTCGTAGGCAGTGACGGGCACAAGGCCGCATCGGCCATTCAAGAAGCGATGCGCGAGCCGAAGATTTCGATCGCGATCTCCAATGCGTCGCGCGACGGAAACCAGGTGACGGCACACATCGAAGTGCCGGGGGCCGATCAGAGCTTCAAAGGCGGGCGCGGCATTCTATATATAGCTCTCGCCGACAACCGAGCGGAATCCCAGGTAGCGCGCGGAGAGAACGCCGGGCGCTCTCTGGCGCATGTGGGCGTGACACGGGTTCTTAAGCGGGTGGGCACGATCGATCTCGGAGCCGCCACAGACAGGGATGTCACGCTTGCGATTCAGCCGGGAGCGGGAGTGAACGGGTCGCGGCTCGTCGCGTTCATTCAAGATACCAAGACGGGGCGGGTGCTAGCCGTGACGGCGCAGAGGCTTTAGACGGTCCCAACATGAAAACGAAATTCCCCGTGCTACTGTTGGCGTCCATCCCGCTTCATGCAGCGAATCTCCCGCACGGCAGTGTCGAACTGTTGAGCAAATATAACAGCGCGGCGCCGATGGGACCGATGAAACTCGGCCTCCACTTCCAGTTGGAGCCGGGATGGCACATTTACTGGAAGAACCCTGGCGACTCGGGTCAGGCCCCTGGCATTCGCCTAAAATCAAGAGGAACGTGTTCGCGGTTCCGTGAATCCAATTCGATTATGGCGCACAGTAATGCGACGGCATGAAAGGAGTTTTGTGTGACGAACCAGATGAAGATTCAGCTTCGCCAAGTGTCAACGTCAACCTCGGAGGCGACAATGCGCAGTCATCGGGTGCTCGTCGACCGGCCGGTTGAGAAGGGCGGCGCGGATATAGGTCCGATGGGGGGCGAACTCTTCCTCTCGGCGGTGGGAGGATGCTTTATGAGCAATCTGCTGGCGGCGGCCAGAGCCCGGCAGGTTGCGATATCCGACGTCCGTACCGAGGTTTGCGGCGTGATTGAGGATTCGCCAAGCCGGTTTTCTTCGTTGGAGTTGCGCATCACGGCCGAAAATATGGACGCGGAGACGCTCGACCGACTGGTGGAAATCGCCGACCGCGGGTGCATCATGATGAATACGCTTCGCGGGAAAATTGACGTCCGCGTTCACACGGACGCGGAAAGACCCTTACCGGTCTGATTCCCCAGCGGGGGCAGGCCGGGGAGTCGCCGCTCCGGCCCTCTCCCGCTCTTGGAAATCAAACCGGAGCGCCATTTGCATGATACGCGGACAAAAGAGCGGCGGCCGATGCCGCGAACCCGATTTTCATTTCGATCCCCTATCTTGATGAGTGTTGCGCGGACGCAGCTCCGCCCGCGCCGTTACTTTCCATGCCCGTGACCGTTGCGAGACTAAAAGTTGCCTTCGTATTAAGTGTTCGGGGCCGGAGCGCGGGTCGTAACAGTGTCAAGAAGTAAACTTTCAGGAAAATCCTCGAGTTCTCGCACCTTTGCTTCCGTTGCCATGCCACAGAGAACCGATCTTCGTGGAAAATCGCTCCTTAACCGGTTCGAGTCGATGCGGGTGCCTGCCTTTGGGTTCAATCGACCTACAAATTCATATGGGATCGTCGGCGTGCGTAACTCTTGCCCCGCGCAATCGAAGTAGTGAGTGTAGGTAACTTGGAGCGTAGCCGGCCGGCGCGATAAGACGCAATCCGGCAGGCCCGCACGATTCAGCGAATACGTAAGGAGATACACATATGACGATTTCGAAGAACTCTCTGGCTCTTGCGGCCGCATTTGCCGGTCTGATTGGTGGCACTGCGGCGCGCGCCGCGCAGCCGATGCAGTCCTCCACCGCGCCTTCCTCTGCAGGGGCGGCGGCTGACAAGGCGAAAAAGGATATCGAAAAGCACGCCTGTAAGGGGCAGAACTCCTGTAAGGGCAACGGCGGCGGCAGCAAGAAGGAGCGGGGCAAGAACTCCTGCAAAGGACAGGGCGCCTGCGCTACCGACGGATCCAAGAAGTAATTGCTTGTTTCTCTGAGAGGGGGAGCCCGAGTCCGTCGCGCGCTCCCTACCAACCACGAACGCAACCTTAACCAGGAACTGCAACCCACTATACAATCGCCATGCCTGCGAATCGATTTAATGCTTTCACGAATTACGGGATCGGAATCGGCCTTCGAATTCCTCATTACGACCACATTTTCGAGAAACAACCCGTAGTCGACTGGTTCGAGATCATCTCGGAAAATTACATGGTCGACGGCGGCCGGCCGCTCGCGACCCTGGACCGGATTCTCGAACGCTATCGCGTGGTGCAGCACGGCGTGTCTATGTACTTCGGCTCGGCCGAGCCGCTGAATAAGGGTCATCTGCGGCGCCTGAAGGCGCTCGTCAAGCGCACCAGGACCCCCTGGCTTTCGGACCACCTCTGTTGGGGAAGTGTGGACAGAACATACAGCCACGATCTTCTCCCCATGCCCTACACTTTCGAAGCGGCGAAGATCACCGCGCGGAAGATACGGGCGGCACGCGATTTTCTGGAAGTGCCGATCGCGGTCGAAAACGTGAGCAGCTACGCCGAGTTCCACATGTCCGAGATAACGGAATGGGAATTCCTGACCGAAGTGGTCGAGCAGGCCGATTGTGGAATTCTTCTAGACGTGAACAACATCTACGTCTCCTCGTGTAACCACGATTTCGATCCGTACGAGTATCTCAACAGCATCCCAGCCGAGCGCGTGGCGCAGATTCACATCGCAGGCCACTCCAAATTTCAGAAATACATCCTTGACACGCACGACCATCCAGTGATCGACCCGGTGTGGGAGATGTACGAACACGCGATTCGCCGCATCGGACCCACCGCCACTCTGCTCGAGTGGGACGACCGGATTCCGTCGTTCGATGAAGTCCACGCCGAAGCGCTCAAGGCCGAGAGGTACATCCAAGCTCCTGCTCTGGTGACCGCATGACGCTGCTCGATGTTCAGACGCGCATGTCAAACGCCATCTTCCATCCGCTCACGAAGCTCGATCGAATGGCTCCTGGAACCGATGTCGACTACATCAAGCCCAACGATCGTCTGACTTCGGCGGAGCGCCTCGAAATTTACAGCCGCAGCTACTGGTTCCGCATTCTCGATTCTCTTTACGACGACTTTCCCGGCTTGCGCGCCGTTGTCGGCGAGCGGACATTCCGCTTACTTTCGCGCGCTTATCTCGCCGAATGTCCGTCGCGATCGTTCACGCTGCGCAACCTGGGATCGCGTCTGGAGGCTTGGCTGCGGCGGAATCCACAGTACGCCGGAAATCGCTATGCTCTGGCACTGGATATGGTGCGCCTCGAATGGGCGCATATCGAAGCGTTCGACAATGTCGCAGGAAAGATACTTTGCCCAGAGGATCTGCTGGATCTCGGCCCTCGCTTTCGCGCCGTCTTGCAGCCCTACATTCGATTACTCGTTCTGCAGTACGCAGTCGACGATCTGCGGATTCAGGTGAACCACGAATCTAACGAACGTGACGTTGCGAGCAATACGGCATTAAAGCGGAAGCATCGCAATATGACGAGTCGCGCGGCCCGATTAAAGCCGGAGCAAATCTTCCTTGCCGTCCATCGGCTGAATGACACCGTTTACTACCGGCGGATCGCGGCCGAAGAATATCTTCTGCTCAGGGCGCTTGGCGATGGTCTGCCAATCGGAAGAGCAATCCCATATGCGTTCGAAGACAGCTCCGCATCGGCGGAGCAACAGCAGTCGATGCTGGAAACATGGTTCGCGGCGTGGGCGCAACTCGGATGGTTGTGCCCTTCAAAGTCGAGGAAAGAGAGGATAACGCAATGATGCAACTGGCAGAGAAGTATTATCGGCTGTTAATTCGCGCAGCTTCGAACTTGCAGTCTCCGTTTTTGCTCGCGGTGCGCTTGTACTGGGGATGGCAATTCATGCAGACGGGATGGGGTAAGCTAACCAATATCGGAAAGGTGGCGAGTTTCTTCACCACCCTGGGAATACCGGCCCCTGCTTTGAATGCGTACTTCATCTCGAGTCTCGAATTTGGAGGAGGCCTGCTCCTGATTCTCGGGCTCGGTTCGCGACTGATTGCGTTGCCGCTTGCGATTGACATGCTGGTCGCCTACATCACCGCCGATCGCGAGGCGCTCTTCTCGATCGTCTCGAATCCTGACAAATTCACGGGAGCAGCTCCCTACACTTTCCTGATCGCTTCTCTTCTGGTGCTCATCTTCGGCCCCGGTAAGGCTTCAATAGATGCCATCCTGGGGGCGCGCGCGGGTCGCAGCCAGGTCCGGCGAACCGTCGAGGGTGGAGCGCAGGTGGTCGTACAAAGCTGAACGCACGCGTTCCGGGAATCGATCAACCGCCGAACTCTGTTGCGTACTCTGTTAGGTGCTTCCGCGACGATGGGGCTGGAGCCTGTTCTACCCGCGCGGGGCCACGAGATTGTCGAGAAGGCCGTGCTTTATCGGACAGCGGCGGGGATGAAGCTCGAACTCTACCTCAAGATGACCGGCAAGGGCAACCACTTCCAAAAAGTGCTGGAGTACGAAGACCGGGGTCATGGGCCGACAACTGGTGGCAATTCCGAATGCAATGCCACCGAGAATTTGGTGCTCGCCATGGCCCGCGTGGCGATCGGGTACCATTGCGATGCAATGGTCGACTTTCAGTTTAAGGACATGTCGATCCGGTCCATCGATCCGGCGAGGCCTTCTCCGCTTGAATCGTCAGCCGTGCGCTAAATCGAGCAGCCTTCGGCATGCCTTCGCCGAAGTCTGGCGAACCGAGTAAGCCCTTTCGTTTCAATATGAATCGCGCCAGTCAAATGGCGGATTACCCTGAGAGCACACACCCTTCACAAAGATCCTCGGTGACCGCGTGACTTCCTCTGCTCCTACTGCGAACCTTAAGAAGAGATGGAGTGCGGCCTGGGAGAGAACGTTGGGGCCCGGCAGACCTTTGTGGACGTTGATCGCTGGATGGAGCGCTACCAGCAGGCGGACCCGGAGGCGCCAGCCGCTTTGATCGGTGCCCTCAGCCCTGCTTTACTGCGGTTTTTTCGGAGCCAGACGGCCAGCCGGGAGCAGGCTCACGACCTGCTACAGGAGACTTGGTTGCGTATCCACCGGGTACGGCACACGTACCGGCCGGGCGAGCCCGTCCTGCCCTGGATCTATGCCATAGCCAGGAGGGTGCGCATAGACGGCTATCGCAGGACCCGGCGAATCAACGCTCACGAAGTTGCGATGGATACCTTGCCGGAGCCGCCTGTCCGGGTAGAACAACGAGACACGTTTCCGTGCTTCGACACGCTGGTCGCGGCCCTGCCAGACGCGCAACGGGAAGTACTTACGATGTTGAAGGTAGGAGGATTGAGTTTGGTAGAAGTAGCCTGTGCCACATCGTCGACGGTGGGCGCTGTGAAGCAGAAAGCACATCGCGCTTATGGGCGGCTGCGTGAGTTGCTTCAGGCTGGTGCGGAAGAGGATCGGCAGGGAGGCGCACAATGAATTGCCGGGACGTCGATGGAATGCTTGTCGAGGGATCGCTGGCTTCGCTTTCTTCGGCCGGAGTCGAGGATCACGCGAGAGGCTGCGCGCGCTGCCGGGCACTCATATGTGCGGTCGGGACATCCACTCTCACGGACCAGCCTTTACCTGCGACTCTCCAACAGATCGAATCAGGCATGATCGCCGATTACCGCCCCGTGCGCCCGGTGGCGCCTGGACGCTACGTGTTCGCCGCTTTCGTAGCCATCTTCATCGCCGTCGTAGCGGTTGAGGTTCACCGTGTCGGTGCCCGCGCGATTCGGGTGTTGAGCCCGGTGCAGATCGGCGTGATTCTGGGAATCCTGGCAGTCGGCGCCGGATTGCAGGCCTACTCCCTGGTCCATCAGATGGTGCCCGGGCGACGTCACCGGATCTCTCCCCGATGGTTGCCCGTTGGCATCATCGCCGCGCTCGCCATCGCGATGGCTGTCTTGTTTCAGTTTCAACTGCACCGGCACTCCTGGGCCAGCAACTGGGCCTGTCTCAAGATCGGAATCCCGGTCGCAGCCGTCGCCGGCCTACTGTTCTGGTTGGTGCTGCGCCGCGGCGCTGTTCTTTCTCCAGCCATGACAGGAGCCGCAACCGGGCTGCTTGCGGGCCTGGCTGGCGCCAGCGTGCTGGAAGTTCATTGCCCAAACCGCGATGTGTGGCACATCCTGATTTCGCACCTGGGGGTTGCGGTGCTTGGCGGCGTTGTGGGATTCACTACGGGACTGACCGCCGAAATCCGCCCGTTCAGCCGGCACGCGAAATAATTACGCCATGCCCGTAACTAGTGGATTGTCCCAGTCATTTCGTAACCGATTGGCGCTGGCTTCGTCCAAGAGATTGTGCGACGCTGTCATCGGGTGTCTGAACTGAGCAAGGAACAGCGCGAGGAATTGCTCCGCTTTGCGCAATCTCGAACACTTCCGGCCGGCGACGTCTTTCGCTCCCGTCTGCTTCTGGCCTTAGCGGAAGGCAAGTCCTGGAGTCAGATTGAGGTTGAACTTCAGACCTCCCGGCCAACTATCGCGCGTTGGAAACGCCGTTTCGAAGAGCAGGGCGTTGCGGGTCTCGAACCACGACATAAAGGTAGCGAAGCACGCACGATTACGCCAGTCGTTCAGGCGCGCGTTCTGCGCAAGACGACTCAGTCGCCGAATGACGGCAGCACGCACTGGACTTGTCGAAAGATGGCGGCGGCTCTCGGATTGAGCAAATCCAGCGTGCAGCGCATTTGGCGGCAAGCTCGCCTCAAACCGCACCGGTTGGATCGCTACATGGCTAGCAACGATCCGAACTTCGAACAGAAAGCCGCCGACATCATCGCTCTCTACATGAAACCGCCGCAGCACGCCGCGTTGTTCTGCGTTGACGAGAAGAGCGCGATCCAGGCGCTCGACCGTCTCGATCCGGTGTTGCCGCTGTCGCCCGGCCGGGCCGAACGGCACGGATTCGAATACTATCGGCATGGAACGCTGTCTCTTTATGCGGCTCTTGATGTCAAGACCGGAAGGGTCGTTGGAAAGACCGCACCGCGGCACACGAGCGTGGAGTTCGTTGACTTTCTGGAAGAAGTCGTGGCGTCCGCCAAATGGGCGCGCGAAATCCACATCGTCTTAGATAACCTCTCGGCGCACAAGACCAAAACAGTGGAAGAGTTTTTGATCGCTCATCCGAAGGTCCGGTTTCATTTCACGCCGACCTACTCTTCCTGGTTGAATCAGATCGAGATCTGGTTCTCCAAGATCGAACGCGATGTCATCGCCCGCGGCGTCTTTACTTCCGTGGCTGACCTGGCGCGAAAACTCCGCAAGTACATTCGCGCCTATGGCAAGTCAGCCAAGCCGTTCCGCTGGACCTTTACCGATGCCACGCGTCGAATCCGCCCATCTGGTAACGATATAACCGGGACAGTTCACTAGGGGATGAGCACTGAATACGCCAGAGGACTCGGGTATCGGCGGTTCCCAAAAAGTGGGTGAGGATTGTGGGCTTCGTGCTTCTCCTGGCCGAGGGTTTTCATTTCAATGACGCTGGGGCTGCTCTATCTTCCGACCTTCTTTGCTGCCGTTTGGGTAACGACCGAGAGATGAGGGCCGCCCGTGCAGTCAGCGCAGGACGAGCCAGAACAATGAAGCCGTGCGTTACCATTGCGGATGCAGGAGTGTGAAATGCAATCAATCGGCCTTCCTGAAGTGCTCGTCGGCGTTGGTACCGTGCTCCGTACCGTGTTCTACGGTGTCGCTTTCGTTGCGCTTTGGAAGTTCTATCAGATGTTTGCGAAGATCAACGAGAACATCGCAGGAATCAGGCAGGCGCTTCAAAAGTCCGTGCTGCTTCAATAAGATGGTCATGTGCGACGGCATTCCTTTACGTGTTTTACTGTAAGCACTCTTGGAATCAGCAGGGAGTGCCACGAACGATCAATCATCAGCAATTCCAAGCGTGATGATTCCAGTGTCGCTACAGGTAGGGCATCTGCCAGTCCCGCCACAATTCGGGCATTTGTCCTGGTCTGAATTGAGGGCTACGTTGCGACCAGTCCCGAAACACCGTTGACAATCGCCAGAGCCGCCACAATCACTGCAACGACGCCCGCCGGCTAGTTCTTCAAACACAATGGATACCCCTCGCAACGATTCTACGCCAATGTTGGCCCGTGTACGAGGGAAACGGCCTGTGCGTATTGGGAAGGGGAAAGTGGTGCCCCTAGCGGGGGTCGCAGAAATGATATCCGCCACCGGGCTTGATATCGTCAGACCACAATAGCGAAAACCAGAAGGGCCACGCCAGCAAACCGCAAAACTCTCCGTGCCCTGCGGGAAACATCAGTGTACTCGGGTTCTACGATCTGTTCCGAAGGACATCCACCCAAGCGTTGTACGAAATGCCTGAACACTCGCAGAAGCCATTGGGAAAGCGGCGGGATACCTGCCGGATCTATTGCCAACAACAAGCCGATAAAGAAAAGTGGGCCGGAAAAAAAGAATATGGCGGCTATGTGCTCCAGCACCATGCCGTTATCCTATCATTCGCAGGCAAAAGAGGTTGTGCGAAGTTTCACCTTGGAACTACGCATAGCCGGAGAGTTACACTTGAGGCCATTCCTAGTCCTCGCCCCGCAACGTGGTGCTCTCGATGGATTCCCGGTGGGATTGCCGTACCTCAACCAGCCGGAACCGCCAATGCCAGGTTGCTCAGGGCCGATCATGGGACCATCTTACGCCGTCGCCGTGAGCGACGCAAAGCCATGCGGGTTGACACGGACCGCACTGGAGTCAATAAGACCAATTTTCAGCCAGGAAGCCTGTGACGCGGCGTTTTGTGACGTGGTTTGTGACGAAACCTCGCAATTCCGTGGAACGCACCACGTTCGTATGCACTACCCACTGATGTGATAGATGGCGAAGATGCTTAGCGACGGCCAGCAAACCCCTGAGAATACACAGGCTTGCTGGCAATCACGATCATCGATGATAAGTCATGAACAACCGGCGATGACAATTCACACACAGGAGGTCCGGGGTTCGAGTCCCTGCGCGCCCACCATTCATTTGCTAGCCAACGCCTGGCGCACGACAGCCGGCTCCTTCGCTATCACCCTCAGGTAGGCGCGTGCCGCGGAATCTGGGTGGCGCCCGCCCTGCTCCCACTCCTGTAAGGCACGTTTACTGATGCCGTACACTCGCGAGAATTCAGCCTGGGACATCTTCACTCGCTTGCGAATGGCCTTGACGTCGATTGGCTTCGGCCAGACCTGCTCCAACTCGACCTTATCCCGCTGGTGAGCCAGGACGAGTTTCATTCCCTCGATTAAGTCCGCGCCGAATGTAGCCTTCTTCGCGCCGGTTTTCTTCGGCATTCTAGTGCGCTCCTTTCAGACTAGCCGCCACTGGCCGCAGTTGCTTCTTTTCGTCTGCAAGATCGTGCTCTCGGGCGCGTCATCCACTGCCCAAAGTATACCGCATTGCGGTATTGACGATTTTGGCGACGTAAACGTCAGCCTTGACGGCACGAAGTCCTTCAAGTACAATCGCCACCGTAAGCGGGACCCGTAGTCAAGGAGCAAGGAAATGGCTTGGACTTGGGGCACGAATACCTTAAATCCCGGGCAAACACAACGCTGGTGGCTCTCGTGGTCGAAAGATCCGGGCGTCGAAATGATCGGCGTGCAGGCCATCACGGCGGGGGCCGAGATCGATTACACGAATCCCGGCATGCAAGTGAATGCCGATGGGTCGGTCTTATATTTTGTCACCGTTGCCAACAAGGGAAGCTCAGCGGTCCAGTTCCATTTCACGGGCAGTTCGCGCGGAAGCTGGACGTGGGGAACCAATACTCTGAATGCGGGCCAGACGCAGCGGTGGTGGCTTTCCTGGGGCGGCTATCCGGGACTTGAAATTGTCGAAGCGCTACCCATTACGCCGGGTTGCGAGATCGACTTTGCGTCGCCCGGCGTCCAAGTGAACTCCGATGGCTCGAGCCTCTATTTCATCACGGTCACAAACGTCGGCAATAAAGCCGCGCAATTCAATTTCCGCGGCAGCGTCATTTGCTAGTTAGGACAAGCCATGAAACTCAGCATCGTTTCGGATCAGAAGGGCAACATCGTTTCGATCACGCAACCTGGGGATGTCGGCGACAAAGTTTCGGGAATTATGAAAGCGGGTGTTGTGGCCGCGCCTGGGCACACCGTTCACGAGATCGATCTGCCACAGGAACTCGCAAAAATCGACCTTCTCGAGATCCACAAGGGCTACAGGGTGGACCTCAAGACGGGAACCTTGACAAAGGGATAGGATTGCCTTTCGCCGCGCTGCGGTTGGCAATCCTCGGCTCTTAGACTGGAGATCGCCATGCCTCAAGTTGCAGTACAACCGCCGGAAGCACGCTCTTACAACAAGGCGTTACGGCTTACGTTCGAATACGAGGGATCAAACGTGAAGCTGGTGTCGGTCCAGAGCGTTGACATGATCCTTCCTCCGAGCCACCCTTTGGCGACGCAAGAGGCGCAATCCGGGTTTTGGTTCACGTTGAGCGATGGCCAGGGCAAGGCGGTATACCGGCGCGCTCTCCAAAACCCGATCCGCTACGACCGTGAGGTGTTTTCGAACGATCCCGCGCACCCCTCCATTCAGCGAGTCCCAGTGGAGAAACCCAAAGGAACGTTCGTGATGTTAGTGCCTGACGTTGCGGAGGCCCGGACGGTCCAGCTATTCAGTCATCCGTTGGAGCCGGCCGCGCACGCTTTGCCTGCCAAGGAGCTCGCCCGGTTCACGATCGCGGATGAGCAGATCAAGCGAGGAAAGAACCAATGAGCGCTTCCGATGGCCAGGTAATTGGGACGACGCAAATCGTGGATCACGGCCCCGCTTCGCAGAAATGGAACCTGGTGATTCTCGGGGACGGGTATCAGCAGAGCGAAGTGACTAAATTCCACACCGATTGCGCGGGCTTTGTG
Organism: Bryobacterales bacterium; assembly: GCA_963743705.1. Lineage (GTDB taxonomy): Bacteria > Acidobacteriota > Terriglobia > Bryobacterales > Bryobacteraceae > PALSA-243. The sequence goes on from CAVUQS010000015.1 coordinate 141,757, forward strand.
AACACGATGTTCGCCACGCCGCCTTATGACGAACTCTGGTGCGGCATCAACGTTTTCCGCATTGACGTGGCATCCACGGACAGCGGCGCCAAGGACCCGGTGGCATGTGGGGGAACTGGAGCTAGCCCAAGAACATATTTCGATGCGTCATTCTGCAACGGCGGCATTCAGCGGCTGCTCGAAGTGACTAATTCCTTGGTGCATACGGTGGTAAACGCGCAGATGCCTCAGGCGCACATGATCATGGTGATCGTCAATACCACCGAGTACGGCGGATCCGGCGGCGACGTTGCCACCTTTTCTCTAGCTTCAGGCGCCAGCGAAATCGGCTTGCACGAGATGGGACACACGGCTTTCGGATTCGCCGACGAGTACGAATACTATGCAGGCTGCGGATCGGGAGAAACCGGGCATGACAAGTACACGGGTGCGGAACCATCTCAGCCGAACGTGACGGCCAACGCCAATCGCGCGACCAACAAATGGCGCGATCTGGTAGCGGCCGCGACTCCGATGCCGACCACGACCAACAAGGATTGCTCGAAATGCGATCCTCAGGGGAACCCCTTCCCCGCGACCACGGTGGGCGCCTATGAGGGCGCTTTTTACAACCATTGCGGCGCTTACCGGCCACAATTCAACTGCCGTATGCGCGCGCTGGGCAATCCCTACTGTGCCGTGTGTCAGCGAGTGATCAGACAAACCATCGCGCCCTACATGGCTAGCTGGACTTGGGGTACCAGCACCATCGGCGCCGGACAGACCCAACGCTGGTGGCTCTCGTGGGGCGGTTATCCCGGTCTTGAGTGGATCGGTGTCCAGCCGGTGACCCAAGGCGCCGAGTTGGATTGGGACGCGCCCGGCATGCAGACAAATCCGGATGGTTCGACATTGTACTGGATCACGATCCGCAATAACGGCGCCGCGCCGGTTACATTCCACTTCCGCGGAAGCGTGCTGTAAGGTTGGCGCACGACCCAGCAGCAGATCGAGCTGATGAAATAATTCTGGAAGTGCGAAACGGTTCCGGCTTAAGCTTCACCATCCAGTAGCGACGCTATCGTCCTACTGAGGAGAAGAAACATGATACGGAATCCCCGGCCACGGCCGAACGGCTCCCAACAAGACGCGGACAACGGTCCGCTGCCGCAATTGAATCCCGAAATCGCAAAATGGTTTCAGGATAGGCAGGCCCGCCGCAAGCCGGTAAAGACGACGATCACTCCCGGCGGCCAGACGCTCGACTGGATTCCCATCGAGAGCCAGGTTGCGGACGGCAAAATCGCGACGCCGCCGCCCACGCCCCCGCATAACCGTCCTCCCGACGATACGAGCAAGCCGGCCGAGTTTGAGCTTGAGAATCCGAACGCCGAGCGCGGACCCGCTGGGACGGTTCCGGTGATTCGCAAGAACCTGTCGGCGCTGCACGAAACCACGTCGCTGAAGGGCTACCTCTCCAAGCATGGCGGCCTCAAAGTGAATCCGAACCGCAAGAAGCACCCGGCCGATCCGGACCCGTTCGGCTACTTCCACGCTACCAGCGGGCAAAGCGCAAACATGGAGGGTTGCTCGACGTGGCTGAACATTTGGGATCCGTACGTGGAAACGTCCACCGATCACTCGCTCATGCAATGCGGCCTGCAAAACTACGACAATCCGCAGCTGCAGTCGCTGGAGGGCGGGTGGACGGTCGACAACAGCCTGAATGGCGACTGGCAACCCCACTTATTCATTTACTACACCACTAATGCCTACACCAACGATGGAGACAACCAGGGCGGTTATAACCAGGATGTAGATGGCTGGGTACAATACAGCAACGTCATCTATCCGGGGACGGGGTGGAGTCCGCTGAGCGTGCAGGGCGGGGGCCAATACGGCTTCCAGTTCCAATACCAGCTCTATCAGAATAACTGGTGGGTGTGGGTGCAGGGTGCGCAGGGATACTGGATGGGCTACTATCCCTCGTGGTTGTTCTTCGGCGGCCCGGGCAGAAGCGAATTCAGTACCTTGGGCGCGGTGGCGGAGTGGGTGGGGTTCTGGGGTGAGGTCTACTCCGCACTATCCAACCCGAACCAGACCACGGATTGGATGGGCAGCGGCAGGAAGGCCGAAGCCGGCTTCAGCCACGCGTGCTACGAGAAGAACCTGCTCATACTCCAGTCAAACGGCTGGGTGAATCACAACGGCTCGTCATCGGCGGAAGACCCGTCCAAATACGATATCCAATTGCACATGAACAGCGGCGGCCCGTGGGGAAGCTACATGTATGCCGGCGGCCCGGACGCGACCGTGCTTGCAGCCCCGCGCAGCCGGCTGGATGGTTATCAGACGACCTTCAACAACCAGCAGCACGTAAACTACATCGGCGCTGACTCGCACATCCACGAATTCCTCTATACCGACCATTGGGGCAACACCGATCTGACTCAGGCGGCCGGCGCCCAGAATTTTCCGCCGGCGGCGGGGAGCGCGCTCGATGGCTATCAGACCGACTTCAACAACCAACAGCATGTAAATTACATCGGGACCGACGGTCACGTGCACGAGTTGGTCTATACCGACCATTGGGCTCACAACGACTTGACCGTGGCCGCCGGCGCTCAGAATTACCCCGCGGCGCCAGGAACGACGCTCGATGGCTACGAAACCAGCTTCAACAATCAGCAGCACGTGAACTACATCGGGACCGACGGTCATGTGCATGAGTTGGTCTACACCAATCATTGGGCTCATACCGACCTGACCGCCGCTGCGGGCGCTCAGAAATATCCCGCGGCGCCGGGCAGCGCCCTCGATGGCTATCAGACCACCTTCAACAATCAGCAGCATGTGAATTACTTTGGGACCGATGGCCATGTGCATGAACTCGTGTACACCGATCATTGGAGTCATACCGACCTGACCGCCGCTGCCGGCGCGCAGAACTACCCCGCCGCCGCAGGCAGCGCGCTCGATGGCTACCAGACCAGCTTCAACAATCAACAGCACGTCAATTACATCGGGGTCGACGGCCACGTGCATGAGTTGGTCTACACCAATCATTGGGGGCACACCGATCTGACCGCGGCCGCGGGCGCTCAGGGTTTCCTGCCGGCAGCCGGAAGCGCACTCGATGGCTATCAGACCAGCTTCAATAGCCAGCAGCATGTGAATTACATCGGTAAGGACGGTCATGTGCACGAACTCGTCTACACCAATCACTGGGGACATACCGATCTGACCGTCGCCGCCGGCGCTCAGTCTTCCCTTCCGGCAGCCGGGAGTCCGCTCGATGGCTACCAGACCACGTTCAACAACCAGCAGCACGTGAATTACATCGGGAGCAACGGCGACGTCCACGAGTTGGTTTACACCGATCACTGGTCGCACAACGATCTTACTCAGATCTTCTCTTAGGATCGAGACGATCCGCGCCGCGACCTGATTACAAGCCTGCGTCCGCTACAAGGTTTTAAAAGAACAAGGGCTCACAATAGCTCGTCCATCTGCTCCGGCAGCGGCCCCGCCATATCGCGAAGCTTCTCGTATAAGTCGTCATACAGCGCCGCGTAAGACTCAACCGACTCGTCCAATTTACGCGCCGGGGCAAACGTGCGTCGCATCTGGCGAACCGCCACCAGCAGCAACTTTAATTCGTCGTCGTCGAAACCGAACGTTTTGGCCATGGGAGTATCCGAAGCAGGCCGCCAGCCGAGGCAGCAGGGCCCGATGACCCTAGTGTATCGCCCAAGTTCCTCGTGGTGACGGACGCGGGGCACGCCACACGTTCACCAGATTTTCAAAACCATCTGGTACGATCTACTGTTTCGAGGAAACGCACATGGCATGCAATCCGGAAGTGCTGAGAAATGTCCCCCTCTTCGCGTTGCTCGACGAGGACGAACTGGCCGTGCTGGCCGGCCAGGTTGAAGTGAGGACTTTTGCGCCGCGTGAGCGCATTTATAAGATCGGGGATCCGTCGCCGCAAGCGTACGTGCTGATCTCGGGAAGGGTGCGCGTCGCTACCTTGGATGAAGACCACCAGGAGGTGATTGTCGACGAGCCGGGCGAGCGCGATTTCTTTGGCTTTGCGTCCATGCTGCAACAAACGCCGCATCAGACCAACGCCCATGCGATCGAAGAGAGCGTCTGCGTGGAGATCTCGCGCGATGACATTGCGACCCTGCTCGAGCGTAAGCCCCACGCGGGAATGGATCTGCTCGCCACTCTCGGCCGCCAGTTCCACTCGGCGCAAAGCCTGGTGCGCACACGCGCTAGCCGCAACCCCAACGTAGTGATCGAAGAGGAAACGACGGTGGGCGAGAGTATCGCCGACGCGGTCGCCCGATTCGGCGGATCATGGACATTCATTACACTCTTCGGGTTTATTCTGCTGGTCTACACCACCATCAACGTCGTGCTTCAGAAAAAAGCCTGGGACCCCTATCCGTTCATCCTTCTCAATTTGTTTCTTTCGATGCTGGCCTCAGTGCAGGCGCCGGTGATCATGATGAGTCAGAATCGCCAGGACGCGAAGGACCGCGTGCGCGGCGAACTCGACTTTGAAGTAAATCGCCGCGCGGAGTCCGAAATTCAGGGCCTGGCGCGCAGATTGAGCCTGCTGGATGAGAAAATCGACGATCTCGGGGAAATGCTCCGAGCCACAACGCCGCGTTAGGTCTATCCGCGGCCGCTCCCCCCGCCATGAGCTCCATCCGCAGAGATTGAGGTTGACCGCGCGCCCCGCATGCGATATCAATTGACGTCAAGGAGTTTCGCATGCCCAATCGCCGCAGCTTTTTGCGCTCCGCTATCGCCGCGCCGCTGTTGTCCTCCGCCGTCCAGACGCAGAGCCGCGCCTTCCCCGCCCCGCCGCAGCAAGCCAAAGATGCGGCCTACTGGGCGAAAGTCCGTGAGCAGTTTCCGCTCTCGCGCGACAAGGTCTTCTTCAACAACGGCACCATAGGCGCCATGCCGAAGCCGGTGGTGGATCGCATGATCGCCGAGATTCACCGCATCTCGGTGGACGTGGCCGATTGGGATTACCGCGGGCCGGAATGGATCGGCGGCTACGGCGACTATCCCGAGCTGCGCGCCAAAATGGCGAAACTGCTCAACGCCGACGAGAAGGAAATCTCGCTCACCGAAAACAACACTTGCTCGATGAGCTATGTGGCGAGCGGGCTCGATCTGCCTCCGGATGCGGAGGTATTGATTACCGACCAGGAGCATCCGGGCGGGCAAAGTTCGTGGATCAATGCCGTGAAGCGCCGCGGTGGCGTGGTGACCAAGATGACGATTCCCAAGCCGGTGGCCAGCGCCGACGAAGTGTTCGACATTGTGAAGAAATCGATCACGCCGCGCACTCGCGTGATCGCCATCTCGCACATGATTTCGGGCAGCGGCGCGATTCTGCCGGCGAAGGAGATCTGCGCCGAGGCCCGGCGGCGCGGCATTCTGTCTGTGCTCGACGGAGCGCAGACGGTGGGGCACATCGCCGTGGATGTGAAGGATCTCGGATGCGACGCCTACGTCGGGTGCTTCCACAAGTGGCTGCTGGCCCCTGCCGGCAACGGTTTCCTCTATTTACGCGCGGAACGCAACAAAGAGGTGTGGCCGAGCATCTGCAGCGGCAACTTCGAGAACCAGAACGACAATGGATATCGCCTCTCGCAGCGTGGCACAGGGAGCCTGGCAGTCCTGATGGGCGCGGACGCCGCCATGGATTTCCATAATGCGGTCGGCGCGGCGCGCGTCCAGCAGCGCGTCAAGTATCTGGGCGATTATCTGCGCGACGGCCTGCGCGGCATTCCTAAGGTGAAGTTGTATACGCCCAGCGATCCGAAGCTCAATGCCGGCATCACGGTTTATGGCGTTGAGGGCTACAACGGAACGCAACTGCAAGACGCGATGTGGAAGGCGCGTCTGCGGCCGCGCTCGTCGGGCGGCATCGGCCTGCGCCAGAGCACGCACATCTTCAACAGCACCGAAGAAATCGATCGATCGCTGCGCGTGGTGCGCGATCTGGCGAAGGCTTGACCGGCACGCCTTCGTCCTGACAACCTAATTCTGTAACCAAAAAACGCTTGCGTTGGCCAGTGGTTCGCCTTATGATCGAAAGGCGAACAAAAAGCGAATTTAAACGCCAGGAGAATTTATGAGCATCGCCGAATCTTTGCTGCCCGAATTCGACCAGGAAGCAGCCAATACCCGCAAGATGTTGGAAGCGGTTCCGAACGACAAACTGAGCTTCAAACCGCATGAAAAAAGCTCAACTCTGGACCGCCTGCTGACGCATCTGATCACCATTCCGGAATGGGGCGCGCAAACTCTGACCACCGAATCGCTCGATTTTACGGGCTTCACCCCGCCTCCCCCGGTGAAATCGAAGGAAGAGGCCATCGCGCTCTTCGAGAAGAACACGGCTGCGGCGCGGGCGGCCATCGCCAGCGCAAAGGACGAAGCCTGGTTTCAAACCTGGTCGCTCAGCGGCAATGGGCAGGTGTTCTTTACCATGCCGCGCATGGCCGTGATGCGGGGCTTCGTGTTCAACCACGCTATCCATCACCGCGCGCAACTTGCGATGTATTTGCGCATGGCCGGCGCGAAGGTTCCGGGGATGTACGGTCCTTCGGCCGACGAAACCATGTAGGTTGGCAGCGCGTTAGTTTGGCTTGGCATCAGTTTGGCTCGACCGCGGACGGTTCTCCCTCACGCCCGCTCTCCAGCCGGAGCCCCTCGAAGGCGAATGCGGCGCACCCCCCAACGTTGCGTTTGCCTTCGGGTTGGGCAGTTAGAACGGAAACCGCTGGCGCACAAACTCCATTGCCGCGTCGGTTGTCTGCAGTTCGCCTTCCAGCTGGGCATCTTCCACCGCGGCCAGAATTCCCGAAAATAGCGGGCCCGGCGTGTATCCGGCGGCGATAAGATCCGCGCCGGTAATCAACGGTTCGGGTCTCAAATGTTCCTCGGGGATCTCGGCCAGCTTGTGCTGCATCAGCTCGTAGGCTGCCAGGTTGCGATTGCTGGATAAGACGTCGAGGCGATGCAGCTCGAGATGCTCATCGAATTTGTGCAGGCGCAGGAAACGCTTGAGCGTGTTCTGATTCATTTTGCCCGCGTCCATGAACTTCATGTGGTTGGCGATGAGCGCTTCGATCTGCTCCATGTCATCGCGCGAGAAACGCAGACGGTGCAGAATGCTGCGTGCCAGGCGCACGCCTTCATCGACATGGCCATCGAAGCGAATGCGGTCGGCCACGCGAAAAGTCGGCGGCTTGCCCACATCGTGTAACAGCGCGCCCCAGGCAAGCGTAGCGCTAGGATGGTCCAGCTGTTCGAGGATGAGCAAGGTGTGCTGCCAAACGTCGCCTTCGGGGTGATATTGCGGCGGCTGCTCCACGCCCTTCATCGCGGCGATTTCAGGTAACAGGATAGGGAGCAGGCCCGTGGCATCGAGCAATTCGAAGCCATAACGCGCGCCGCCTTCGGTAAGAATGCGCGTCAGTTCGTCGCGAACGCGCTCCGCCGAGACTTTGGCGATGAGCGCGTGATGCCGGCGGATAGCTTCGAAGGTCGCAGGCGCAATCTGAAAATCGAGACGCGCGGCAAAGCGGATAGCGCGCAGCAGGCGCAGATGGTCTTCGCGAAAACGTTCGTCCGCGTCCCCGATGGCGCGTATGACTCGGTGCGACAGATCCTCGCGGCCGCCCACGAAATCGAGCACTTCGCCCGAATCCGGGTCGAGCATGAGGCCGTTGATGGTGAAATCGCGGCGGCGGGCGTCCTGGGCCGGATCGGTTTCAAAGTGCACCGCGTCGGGCCGGCGGCCGTCCGTATACTCCTGGTCGCTGCGGAAAGTCGCGACTTCGATTTGCTCGAAGACGTCGCGCACCAGGACGACGCCGAAATGCGCGCCCACGCGGCCGGAATTCGGAAAGAGGTCCATGATGCGGTCGGGCTTAGCGTCGGTGGCGACGTCATAGTCCTTCGGCTTATTGCCGAGCAGCAGATCGCGCACGCAGCCGCCGACCAGATAGGCTCGCTGTCCGGCGGCGCGCAGTTTCGCGATGACCTCGTGGGCCAGGGCCTCAGCGCGCATCGCCACCACTGATACGCCCCAAGATGAAATGGCGGCGGTAGTGCACCCTCACAGGGTCCACTATACCGCCGCCGGCAGGATTGGCGAATACCTGCGTCAGCATCCAAATGAGGATTTCGTTGTTGAGTCAAACTATATAGCCGCCCGAAAACCGTGTCACGGCCCTAGAGGCCGCTTTTGCAAGAAGAAACCGGCTGCTGGCAGGAGTGAAAAAGGGATACACCCAACCTGTAAACGCTTGCTCTTGGGCGGAATTGTTGTACCATACAACTAATTGTGAGGATCTGCGATATTCGAGCCACAACCGTCACAATGCCGCTAGAAGCGCCATTGCGGCACGCCAATGGCTGTCATTGGGGCCGGTTCGTGCGCACGATCGTCGAAGTGGAAACCGATAATGGGCTCATCGGGTTAGGCGAGATGGGCGGCGGCGGCGAATCCGCCGAAGCAGCGTTTCGCGCTCTGAAGACCTATTTAGTGGGGCACGATCCAGCGCATCTGGAAGAGATGCGCTTCCTGATCGCGAATCCCACGGCCTCGCTCTACAACAATCGTACGCAGTTGCTGGCGGCGCTGGAATTCGCCTGTCTGGATATCCTGGGGCAGGCTTGGGGCGTACCGGTCTGCGACATCCTGGGCGGCCGCCTGCGCGATCGCGTCCCCTTCGCCAGCTACCTGTTCTGGCGGTACCCGAACCCGGAGACGGGGAACGGTGAGACGCGCACTCCGGACCAGTTGATTGAGCTGGCCTGCTCGCTCAAACGGCGCTTCGGATTTACCACTCACAAGCTCAAAGGCGGCGTGTTTCATCCGGATTACGAGGTGGAAGCCTACCGCGCGTTAGCGGCCGCATTCCCCGATGATTCATTGCGTTTCGATCCCAACGGCGCCCTCTCCACGGAGCAGGCGATCCGTTTCGGGCAAGCCATCGAGGGACTGCGTAACGACTATCTGGAAGACCCGGTCTACGGCATGAATGGCATGCGCCGGACGCGCCAGATGGTGCGCATTCCGCTGGCCACCAACACCGTCGTGGTGAACTTCGAGCAGCTTGCGGCGAACATTTTAGACACAGCGGTGGACGTCATCCTGCTTGATACCACCTTTTGGGGCGGCATACGTCCTTGCATTAAGGCCGCCGGCGTTTGCGAGACTTTTCAACTGGGCGTGGCGGTGCATTCGTCGGGCGAGTTAGGCATTCAGCTGGCGACCATGCTGCATTTGGGAGCGGCTATCCCGAACCTATCTTTCGCCGCCGACGCGCACTATCATCATCTGACTGACGATATTATCGAAGGCGGACCCATGCGTTACCAGGATGGAGCGATTCGGGTGCCGGACGCGCCGGGATTGGGCGTCAAATTGGATTATGAGAAGTTGGGCGAATACAGCGAACTTTACAAGCGCCTTGGCTCATACCCCTACGATCAAGATCCAGGACGTCCCGGTTGGACGCCCACCATTCCCAACTCGCGATGGGCCGACCCCACGGATGACCGCTGGCCGCCTATTCCATATTGATAGAAGAGAGCCCAATGCTACCCCACCAATGGGAAACATTTAAACGCGCCGCCCGCCTGGAAAAGCTGGACAAGATCCCCATGGCGCTGATCATCGATAGCCCCTGGATGCCCGGCTATCTCGGAATCAAGCATCTCGATTACTATCTCGATCCGGAGACTTGGTTTCAAGCGAACTTGAAGATCATGCAAGAGTTCCCGGAGATTATCTTCATACCGTCCTGGTGGATGGAATATGGGATGGCGGCCGAGCCTTCGGTCCTGGGCGCCAAGATCAAGTTCTGGCAGGACAACACTCCGAGCGAGTATCACACGCTATACCGGCTGGAAGACATCGACCAGTTTCCGGAATACGAAATAGAAACGGACGCCTTCGCGGCGCTCACGCTACACCGCATCGGCATGCAGCGGCAGCGCATCTTCGACCACGGCTACACGCTGCCGATGATTACGTCGCGCGGCCCGCTTTGCACAGCCGGATTTGTCCGGAGCACCACCCATTTCATGATCGATCTGGTGGAAGATCCGGATGGCGCCCACAGACTGATCGATCTTTGCACGCGCGTGATCATCGATTGGCTGAAGGCGCAGCACAAGGCGATGGGCGATTCGGTGGAGAGCATCTTCATTCTCGACGACATCGTCGGCTTCATCAACGAAGAGCACTACAAAGAGTTCGCGCATCCTTATTTGAAGCGCATCTGCGACGCGTTCCCGCAGGATTGGGTGAAGGTCTATCACAACGACGCCGAAGTCGATGCCTGCCTCGATCATCTGCCGGATGCCGGCTTCAACGTGCTGAATTGGGGCAAGCAGAAGGATATTCGTGAAGTGAAGCGCCGCGTGGGCGATCGCATGTGCCTCATGGGCAACGTGAATCCGCTGGAAATCGCCGTACGCGGCACGCCGGCCGAAGTGAAGGCCGCGACGCTCGACGTGCTGGAAGGTTCGGGTGGCGAAGGGGTCATTCTTTCCGTGGGCGGAGGCACCAGTCCGGGCATGCCGCGCGAGAATATCGTCGCGATGCTGGATGCGCTCGCGGATTTTAACGGGAGGCGCGGGTAAGACACGATGATCGACTACGCCCTGATGAACCAATATCTTTACGAGGGCAAAGCCAAGGAAGTCGAACAGATGACCAAGGATGCTCTGGCGGAAGGGCGGCCAGTGCAGGAAGTGCTCAACGAAGGGCTGATCGCCGGCATGAGCGTGGTGGGCGAGGACTTCAAGTACAACGTCCTCTACGTGCCCGAAGTGCTGATTGCCGCGCGCGCCATGAAGGCCGGCATGAGTGTCTTGAAGCCTCTGCTCAGCTCCAAAGATGGCGGCACGAGCAGCATCGGCGTGCTCCTGATGGGCACGGTCCGCGGGGATTTGCATGATATCGGCAAAAACCTGGTCTGCATGATGGCCGAAGGAGCGGGGTTCGAGGTGCACGACATCGGCGTCGATCAAAGCGTGGAGAAATTCATGGCCGCGGCCGCCAAATGCAATCCGACCATCATCGGCATGAGCGCGCTGCTGACCACCACCATGACCTATATGAAGACCGTGATCGACGGCTTCGAAGCCGCCGGGTTGGGGCACATCAAAATGGCGGTGGGCGGCGCCCCCATCAGCCAGATGTTCGCGGATGAAATCGGCGCCGATGGATACGGGGCCAACGCATCGGCCGCAGTGGACCTGTTCTTGCGCTTGGCGGCCGCCCGGGCTGCAGCATAGATGGCAACGGTCTTCATCAACGGGAAGAATTTCGACGCGCGGCCGGAGCTTTCGCTGTTCGATCTCGCGGAGTCGGCGGGCGTGCGCGTGCCGACCTCCTGCAGGAAACAAGGGAAGTGCAAAGAGTGCATGGTGGAGGTTTCCGAGGGAATGGAATTCCTCTCGCCGCGCACGGAATTTGAGGAGCACCTGCGAGGGAGTTTCCGGTTGTCTTGTCAGACGCGGCCGGTCTCAGGCGAAGGCATGATTCGCTGCCACACCATGCGCCGCGGTGAGATGCAAATCAGTGGGACGGGCCTCCTGGCCGGTCCAGCGCACGAAGTGCGCCTTTCGAGAGCTGACAAGCCGGGAGGCCTATCCTACGGCCTCGCGATGGATCTGGGAACCACGACGGTAGTGCTTCGGCTGCTCGACTTGAACACCGGCGCGATTCTGGCAACAGCGTCCTTTGAAAACCCGCAGCGCTTCGGCGGCGCCGAAGTCATGTCGCGGATTCAATATGACACCGAGCACCGCGGCAAGTTGCTGATGCGCACGCTCGCCGGCTATCTCACGCACGCAATCGAAGAGTTTCCGGTAGACCCGCAGGAAATCGGCGAGATGGTGGTGGCGGGCAATTCCACCATGCGCGATCTCTTCTTTGGCCTCAACGTCTACTCGATCGGCCAGAATCCTTACCGATCGATCACCGAGATCGAAGTCGACGAGGGCAAACGCGCCACAACAAGCCTGAGCAGCACCGGCCGCCAATGCCTGCTGCCGATTCATCCCCAAGCATTGGTCTACGGCGCGCCGATTATCAGCGGCCACGTCGGCGCCGACGCCGCGGCTTGCATGCTCGCGCTCGGCCTGGCCGGCGAAGAGCGGCTCGCAGCGATCATGGACATCGGCACCAACACAGAGCTCATCGTCGGCAACAAAAAACGGATGATGGCCGCTTCGTGCCCGGCCGGTCCCGCATTCGAAGGCGGTGGCGTGGCCTGCGGCATGCCGGGGCTCCAAGGCGCAATCGAGGATATCTCGATCAACGAGCGCGGCGAGTTTGAGCTGACAGTGATCGGCGGCGGCGAGCCCCAGGGCATCTGCGGCTCGGGCCTTGTGGCGCTGCTCAGCGAATTGCTGCGCACCGGCCGCATGAACGAGATGGGGCGCTTCACGGATGGATCGAGCCGCATCGAGATCGCGCCGGAGCACGGCATCTATTTCCTCGAAAGCGACATCAACGAACTGGCGCAAGCCAAAGGCGCGAACGCGGCGGGGTTGCAAACTGTCGCGAGCGAGTACGGCATCGAGTTCGACGACATCGAAGTCTTCTATCTGGCGGGCGGGTTTGGCCGTCATGTGAGCATCGAAGCCGCGCAGCGCATCGGGCTGATTCCGAATCTCCCGGCCGGGCGCGTGGTGCAGGCGGGCAACGCTTCCATCGAAGGCGCCACCATCGCGCTGCTCTCGCACGAAAAGCGCAGCGAGATGGAGGCGATCGTACGGCGCGTGGAGCATTGCCGCCTGGAGACGCACCCGAGCTTTTTCGATTTCTTCGTCGAGGGCTGCCAGTTTAAGCCCATCGAGTCGCAAACCGGAGCGGCGCTATGGAACTGATCGATCTCGCGCCCGAAATCCGCCTTGATCCCGCCGAATACAAGCGGCTGTTGGGCTATCCGCGCGATTTTGAAATGGAAGGCCGCGCGAAGGAACTCGCCGATTGGGCCGCGCAGTGGTATGCCGCCAACGGGCATCCGTGGATCTATGCGCGCGAAGCTCAGGCGCTGGAACTGGCGGAATCGGGCTTTCGAGTCGATGGCGCGAGTTTTACGTCGACCCGTCTGCTCGAAACATTACGTACCGCGGGCGCGCATGGCGCTGCGATCGTGGCCGTGGGCGCGGGCGCCGAGGTCGACGCGCAAACCCAACAGCTGTGGCATGAAGAGAAGCCCGACGAATACTTCTTCCTGGAGATGTACGGCTCGGCGGTGGTCGAGCATCTGGTCGCCGCGGCCGGAACGCGCCTCTGCAATTGGGCGGAAGGAAGCCAGCTGGGCGTGCTTCCACACTACAGCCCCGGGTATCCGGAATGGGACATCGCCGATCAGCCGCAGTTGCTCAGCCTGGTGCAAAGTTCCCTTCCCTACCCCGTGCGCGTCCTCGATTCCGGCATGCTGTGTCCCAAGAAAACGCTCCTCGCGATTTTCGGGTTGACGCGCCAAGCCGCGGCATTGCGTCTGGCGCCGGGCGTGATCCCTTGCGACAATTGCTCGCTCACGCCCTGCCAATTCCGGCGGCCGTTGACCGCGGCAGCGAAATATCAGGTGAACGCCAAGGCCCTGCGGCGGTGGGCGGCGCAGCGGCTCTCGCTCGAACGGTGCGGCGATGGCGGCGTCCAGGCGGTCTTCCGCTACGAAGGCACCACGTGCAACAACATGGGTCATCCGCTGGCGTTTGAATATCGCGTCACGCTGGGCTCGGCCGAAGAAAGATATCCCATCCGCGAACAACATTGCGTTCCGGCGCCGGGCGATACCGGCCACCGTGCCATGTGCAAGTACGACGGCGGTCTGTTGTTGAATGACATAGCGGAAGAGAAGCCGCTGGCGGGCCGTCCGCTGGATGAAGTGATCGACTGGAAGCGCGCAACTTCCCCCGCGGGGTGCTATTGCGACGCCGCCAGCCGCGAACATAAGTGGGGCCTGGTACTCGAGACCATACATTACGCCCTTTCCAATCAGTCATGAAAAAACTCTTGCATCAAGCCGCTTTGGAACGGCCGTTGTTAGGCGACGGCGCCATGGGCACGCAACTTATGTTCGCCGGCCTCGAACAGGGAGCATGCGGCGAGGAATGGAACCTCTCGCATCGCGAGCGCGTGCTGGCGATCCAACGGCGCTACGCCGAAGCGGGATCGGATTGCATCCTCACCAATACATTCGGTGGCTCGCGCATCATGCTCAACCGCCATTCCAATGCCAATTTGGTCGATAGCGTCAACCGCGCGGGCGTCGAGATCGTACGCGAAGCCTTCGGCGAGCGCGAAGGATACGTGATCGGCGACATCGGCCCGTTCGGCGGGCTGATGGAACCGTACGGCGATTTTACCGAAGAGCAGGTGCGCGAGGCGTTTCGCGAGCAGGCCAAAGCCCTGGTGGATGCGGGCGCGGACGCCATCATCATCGAAACGCAGACTGCCCTCGAGGAATTGGTAATCGGAATTGACGCCGCAAAAGAGGCCGGCGCCCCTTGCGTGATCGGCTCCATGGCCTATGACGTGACGCGCGACGGCTCGACCTTCCGTACCATGATGGGCGTCGACCCCGAACGCGCCGTCCAATTCATGGAAGAGCACGGCGTGCATATCGTGGCGCTCAATTGCGGCACCGGCATGGAAATGGAACGCGCGCGCGATGCCGTCGAGCGCTACCGCAAGGCGACCAGCCTACCCATCATGGTTCAGCCGAACGCCGGCCAGCCCAAGCTGATCAACATGAAGGTGGTCTATGATGAGTCGCCCGAGCACATGGCGCCCGGGCTGGGGCCGCTGCTCGATGCGGGCGCTTCGATCGTAGGCGCGTGCTGCGGCAGCACGCCCGATCACATTCGCGCATTCCGCGCGGCGATGGATCAATGGAGCGGGAAATATGAAGCTCAAGCTGTGTGACGTAAACGGGGCGGCGCTGGAAAAGCTGCCGGAACATACGGGCGATAAATCCGGCATCGGCGTGCACTACGTGGATGCCTACCTCAAGCCCATGAATGCGACGCTCGAAAACGGCGTGGCGGTGAAGTGCAAGCGCCGCGGCTTGAAGATCGTGCTTACCGCGGGCGAAAAGAAGGGCGAAGGCTTGATGCGCCGGCTGGGCGTCAGCGCGAACCCGGTGCTGATGCTCGACGCCGCGTTACAGGAAGCCGCGATTTCGGGCGGCATGGAACTCAGCATCGAAGATGGCGGAGTGTATCTGTCATGTTGAAGCCTGCCCTACTGACCCTCTTGTTTTTATCCAGTGCTCATGCCGAGACCGGGATTAACGCCTGGCTACGCTATGCCCCGCTCGATGAACCGGTGCTGACGCAATACCGGCAAGCCACACCGGCCGTCGTGAGGGCCCTTGGCAACTCTCCCGTGCAGCAGAGCGCACGCGACGAAGTAATTCGCGGCATTCACGGCATGCTGGGCCGCACGCTACGCTCGGCTTCTTCCGCGCCCACCGAACCCGACATCGAAATCGGCACGCTCGAACAACTACATCTCACGGCTTCGCTCGCGCCCGGCGGCTACTGGCTCAAGACTTCCGGCCGCAATGTCATGATCGCCGGCGCGGACGATCAGGGCGCGCTCTATGGCGCCTTTGCCTTCTTGCGAAAAATCGCGCTTGGCGAACCGATCGCAAATCTTGACGAGAAACAATCGCCGCGCGTGGCCATCCGCTGGACCAACGAGTGGAACAACCTCGATGGCTCCATCGAGCGCGGTTACGGCGGCCGGTCGATCTTCTGGGACGGCCTGCATGCCCGCGCCGATCTTTCCCGTGCCGGCGAGTATGCGCGCCTCCTGGCTTCGCTCGGCATCAACGGATGCTCGATTAACAACGTCAATGCCAACCCGCGCGCGTTGGCGTCCGATTTCGTTCCGGAGATCGCGCGCATCGCGGCCGCGTTCCGTCCATGGGGCGTGCACGTGGCAATTGCAGTCGATTTCGGCAGTCCGCAATCCGTCGGCGGCCTTGACACCTTCGATCCGCTCGACCCGAAAGTGACCGCGTGGTGGGCCGCAAAGGCCGACGAGATCTACAAAGCCATCCCCGATTTCGCCGGCATCGTGCTCAAAGCCGATTCCGAAGGGCGCGTCGGTCCTTCGACCTATAACCGCTCGCACGCCGACGCCGCCAACGTCGTAGCCCGCGCGCTGAAGCCGCACGACGGGCTGCTGTTCTATCGCGGCTTCGTCTACGACCACCATATGGATTGGCAAAATCCAAAGAACGACCGTGGCCGCGCGGCGTATGACAATTTCCGTGACCTCGACGGCAAATTCGACAGCAACGTGATCGTGCAGGTGAAGAACGGCCCCATCGATTTTCAGGTGCGCGAGCCCGCCTCGCCGTTATTCGGCGCGATTCCCAAAACCGGCGAATCGATCGAGCTGCAAGTCACGCAGGAATATTTCGGCCAGGGGAAGCACACGGTCTTTCTGGTTCCGATGTGGAAGGCGGCGCTCGATTTCGATATGCGCATCGGAAACGCGGCCACGCCCGTGAAGTCGCTGGTGCGCGCCGTCGTCGGCGTCTCGAACGTCGGTCTGGACGACACCTGGTATGGCAACCATCTCTCGCAGGCCAACCTTTATGGCTTCGCGCGTCTGGCGTGGAACCCGGATCTTTCTTCGAAACAGATTGCCTCCGAGTGGACGCGGCTGACATTCGGCGCGGATCCGAAGGTGAATGAGACTATCGATTCCATCCTGCAGAGTTCGTGGCGCACATACGAAAATTACACCGGACCGCTCGGATTGCAGACGCTGACCGATATCACCGGCAATCACTTCGGCGTCAACGTCGAGGCTTCCGAGCGCAACGGCTGGGGCCAGTGGCATCGCGCCGACGAAAAAGGCGTCGGCATGGACCGTACCACCGCCACCGGCACCGGCTACATCGGCCAATACAGCCCCGCGGTCGCGGCGGTTTACGAATCGCTCAACACCTGCCCCGACGATTTACTGTTGTTCCTGCACCACGTGCCGTACACCTACAAACTGCATTCGGGCAAGACCGTGATCCAATCGATTTACGACTCGCATTATGAAGGCCAGGAAGCCGTCGAGGACTACGTGCGTCAGTGGCGCACGCTCCGCGGGCGCGTCGACGAGGCGCGCTACAACGACGTGCTGGCGCAGCTTGAGTATCAGGCTGGCCAGGCCGAAGTATGGCGCGACGCGGTCAACGCGTGGTTCGCAAAGGCCTCCGGAATCGCGGACGCCAAAGATCGCGTGGGACATAATGCAGGCCGTCATGAGGCCGAGTCGATGAAGCTCGAAGGCTATGTCGTCCAGAATGTCACGCCGGCGGAGGATGCTTCCGGAGGCAAAGCAATCACCTGTCCGGCTGCATCGTGCGCGGCCAGCTTCCAATACGATGGCGCCGCCGGCTGGTACACCCTGCACGTCGAGTATTTCGACACCGCCGACGCCGACGCGGCGCGCTACCGCCTACTGGTCAACGGTCAACCGATCGACGACTGGAAGGCGACGTTGCTCCTGCCGCGCCGGCGGATCGATTCCACTTCGTCCACCCGGCGCCTGATCCAGGGCGTGGCCTTGCGGCCTGGCGATGTCCTGCGCCTCGAAGGCACGCCGGACAAACAGGAACAAGCCGCCCTCGACTATATCGAGATCGTGCCCAATCGCTAGCCCGCGCGCCGGATCTTTCGTCCCGCGGCCAGCGCCAGAAGGCCGCCGAGCAATAGAAGCGCTGTCCCTGGCTCAGGTGTCGCGACCGCCGATGTTGTCAGCCGCGCACTCGCGGAAATCGGATCCGATCCCGACAAGATAGATAAGTCCTGCGTCCAGATCGGAGGGGTCGCCACTGATGCCGACCGACGTCGCTCCCGAGCCAATCACATCGAAATGCAGCACCGCCAGGGTCAATGGCTCGGTGAAGTCGCCCGGATTGAGAAGAATGCTGGTGGCCACGCCGGCCACATCCGCGCCCGGAAGCGGCGAGAGATCGAGAAAGAGCGGCCCGGCGGTTTCTCCCACAAACTGCAGTAGCGAGCTATCGAAGGTCACATTGAATCCGTAGCCCAGGAACGAATCGGCGTCGTGAGGGGGAGCGAAGACATCGGTGAGGTTCACCGTCACGTCGAACGCTCCGCTGGCCGTCGTGGGCGCAACCAATTGAATATCGGCCAGGGCGGGCGTTGCGCACATGGCGCACAGCAAAACGAATGGGAAGAGTCTCTTCATGATTTTGATCTCTATTGTAGGAACGCCTTGTAGTATGTTGCCCAAATGCGGTAATCGTTCAGCGTGATCACGCCGTCGCCATCATAGTCCATGCGCCGGTCCACCTGGGATGCGCTCTTGCCAATGGCAGCGGTGAGCAGAAGCTGATCGTGCGCATCCACCACGCCATCGTCGTTCAGGTCGCCCAGCAGGGTGTTGAATCCGGTCACGAATGGGTCGTGGTCGGAAGCGGCCCAGGGATCGGGGCCAAAGTACGCCACTTGTGCGGCCGCGCTCTTGTCTGAGCTATCGAGCGCTTCGAGCGAACTTGGCTCGTCGGCATTGTTGTGCCACTCGAAAATGCTCTTCACTAGAGGATTCATCGCCGTGTTGACGAATCCGTGATCCAGATACCCGGCCTGCGAACCGAAATTATACGAATAGGCGGTAGGTCCGATGATCGAGTTAATCAGGTTCATGTATCCGTGAGTGGCAAACCACTGGATGGGGTCTTCGCCGAAGTAGGCATTGTAGTCGCCCACCATCAGAATGCGCCGGGTCGCGCCGGCGGGGTCGGCAGTAGGATTACCCGCGAGCCACGTCACCACATTCGTCGCCATATTCAGCCGAAGTCCGTTGCAGTTGCCCTGGAACACGTCGTCCGAGGCGCCGCCGCACGCGCTGCTCTTGGAGCGGAAATGGTTGATCACGAACGTGAACGTTTGCGAATCAGCCTTCACGCCAGTCGCCGGCTTAAAGGTCTGGGCGAGCGTCGGGCGGTTGGTGTCATTTTGGTAGTATTCCGCGGGCATGCCGACGGGCGTCAACACCGCGGTCTTATAGATGATCGCGCTGCGGATCGCGTCCGTTCCGTTGCTCGAACCGAGGAAGGTCGTGTCGATCAGCGCATACGGCGTGACGGAGGGCGTGGTGCAGAGCGCCGTCATGACCGACGCCTTGCAGTTCAAACCATCCACCAGCGATTGAAGAGCGACGTTCGTGTAGCTGCCGCTGCCCGTTCCGCCGGACGCGAAGTTTTGAACCTCGCTCAGTCCATAGACGTCGCCACTCATCGCGTAGAGCGCCTCGATCACCTTGGTCTTCTGGTTGTTGAACTCCGTCGCGGTTTGCGCGCCGCGGCTGCCCAGCGTGGTGAAGAAATTCAGCACATTCGCGCTGACTGCGCGGAAGCGGCTGGCGCTGCTCGTGAGCAGCGGAGCAATGTCCGGGCGCGGATTCGCGCCAAAGAACGTCACCGGCGCGGTCGGCTGCACACGATATTCGCCGAAACGGTCGTCCAGCACGCCGGTCAACGGGGCGTTCTGGTGAGAAGTGGAATCGTAGTTCACCAGCGCGCCGTCGCGCAGCGTGTTGGCGTCGCTCAATCCGCCTTGCGGGAACAATGTCGGGAACAGGTTCGTGTCCGTCAACGTGCTGGCGTCATCGAGCGCAATGACGCTGCGCTGATTGAGGCTGGTCTGCGTCGGCCACGTCGATTGGTTGGGAGTGATGGTCGGCACGTAGAGCACGGCGGGCGCAAGATCGATCCATCCCTGCGTTCCCAGGCTGAAATTGCCGCTTACCGTAAGCTGCTGCGTGAACTGCACTGCCATGCCTTCGTAGCGCTCCCAATCGGTGACGTTCGTCACCGGCACGCTGACGGGCGTCACGGTGAAGCTGTTGCCTGAGCTGCATACGGTCTCGTTAGTCAGCGTCCCGATCTCCGTCAGCGATGAAGTCCCGCTATTGCCGAGGAAAGATCCCGTCGACGTAAACTCATTGACTGTGCCGCGCAGACGAACGCGGTCGCCAATATTTACCGCCGGTCCAATGCCGTTGTCGAAGATGAAAACACCTTCCGACGTGTTAGGGTCCGAGTCCCAGGTGGCGTCGGGTTCCTGCAGATAGAATCCGCGAAGCTTGCTTGTGCCCTGGAAGGAACCGACCACGATCCCTTCGACATCCACCACCTGCCCGTTCACCGGGCTCGTCGCGCCGCTGCCTTGAATGGCGTGGATCGGCGTCGCCGGGGTTCCGCAAGTGAAGGGCAACGTGACGGTCAGGCCGATGTTGAACGATCCGGCGCGGGCCTGATCGTCGGCGACGGTGCACGGAATCGAGTAAGCGTTAGCGGCAGTCGCAGCCGGAACGGCGTACGTCGAAGAGAACGTAGTGGCGGTCTGCGACGCAAGCGCGAAAGTCGAACTGCCGCCGATGGAGGTGAGATCGCACGTGACGAGGAGGCCCGTGGATGCCGGATTGATACCCGGCACGACGTTGGCGCTGAACGTTGTCGTAGCGCCGGCGGTTACCATGGCGGGATTAGCGCTGCCCGCGCCCGCGGGATTGGTCGCGCCATTCGCGCCGACCAGCGAGATATCGTCAACCGCGAGAGCTTGCGCATTAGTTACCGTGGTTCCACTAGTCACTGAATAATTCCAAGCCAGATAGAGCTCGGCGCCGGCGGGAATCACCACGCTCAGCGTCTTACCGGTAACCGGAACCGTAACGCCGGGCGCGGTGGCGAACCCGTTGTTGTTGGCGTCGGCGGCGAACGCAGTCAGAAAGTCGTTTCCGGCGCTGGTCCAGGTGTCCCCATCGGTCGAATAGTACATCTGAATGCGGAAACCTTGCGCGTTGCTGCCGCCGCGATATTTTTCGACGTTGTAGGAGATTTGCAAGCCGGAAAGACTGCCGCCGCTCGAATTCAGCAGGTGCGCATAGAGATTGCCGCTGGCAGTAGCGGTGCCGGATGCCAGAAAACCGATCGCGCGATCCGTGCCGCCGGAAGACGTCGTGCCGGCGCCGAAATTGTAGATGCCGTTAGCCGCGGACGTCGAAAGATTGGCCCCGCCCAAGCGGACGGTCTGCGTCCCGGCCGCAGCGAATGTGCCGACCTTACGAACATCGGTCGAAGTCGACGTCGCGGTTGCGTCGGCGCGGAAATCCGTAGGCAGGGTCGCAGTAGCGGTGCTGCCGATAGCATCGAAATTCTGCGTGTAAGGGGAACTCGTGGAGATGGAAATCTGAGCAAAGGCGGTATGACTGCCGATCGCGAGTGTGGCTGCGATCCACAAGCCCAACGCCTGTTTCTTGCGCATACGACCAACTACGTTGCCGATGTTCACGCGTGGCTCCTTTGCGAATAAGTGATGTCGGTGAATATCCTAGCAATTACCCGCTAACCTCGGGGTGTTAATTTGGTTGCCCCCATATGAATTTTCGATGACCGGTACTCTGCGGAGTAGCCGTTCGGACACTGTGGGCTACTAGTTCGAGCCTGCCGAAAAATCCAGTCCTCATTTCAAGTAAAGTGGTCATGACGACCAATGGCAACGACGCTACTTTATAAGACCTCATCCGGCTGGCAATCCGGCCAACCAGCCGACGGCGCGAAGATCGTGGCGCCTATCGATGCGCAGGAAGTGTGGGCCGCCGGCGTTACCTATTACCGCAGCCGCACAGCGCGCATGGCCGAATCGGAAGTCGCGGGAGGCGGCAGTTTCTACGATCGCGTCTACACCGCCGAACGGCCGGAGCTCTTCTTCAAAGCTGTCGCGCACCGCGTCGCCGGCCCCGGAGAAAAAGTGCGCATCCGCCGCGATTCCAAGTGGAACGTGCCCGAGCCCGAACTGGCGCTTGTGATTTCCCCGACGGGCAAGATCACTGGCTACACCATCGGCAACGACATGAGTTCGCGCGACATCGAAGGCGAGAATCCGCTGTATCTGCCGCAAGCCAAGGTCTACGACAAGTCGTGCGCGCTCGGCCCGGCGATTCTGGCTGCGGACGATCCGCTGCCGCCAGAGACAGCAATCGGCATCGAAATCCGCCGCGCTGGCCAAATAGCGTTCTCCGATTCCATCACGCTCGCCGGCATGAAGCGTCGGCCGGAAGAACTCGTGGAATATCTTTACCGCGAAACCAGCTTCCCCGATGGGTGCATTTTGCTCACGGGCACCGGCATCGTTCCGCCGGACACGTTCACGCTGCAATCGGGCGATGAGATTGCGATTTCGATCCAGGGCATCGGCACGCTGCAGAATTCTGTGGAGTAAAGCTACTTCACGTTTTCGTTCAACACGCGCGCCAGGCGGTCGCCGGCCTTTTCGATTTGCTGCCTGACCAGCGGGTCGGCCTTCACTTCATAAGCCGCCGCGATCTCGATGGGTTTGCCTTTTTCGGCGTTCTTGGGCAGTCGGCCATACACCACTTTCACCGCGGCTTTGTGATTCTGCTCCGCCCAATCGCCCACGCTTCCCTTCGCCCAGCCCTTCGCATGCTTCGCCGCATCCGCTGACCAGATCGGGAAGACGTCGTCTTCCTTGCCCATGCGGCCCAGCAGGCCGCCATCCCAGAGGCTATGCAGGTTCGTCTCGCGCGTATAGTAAACCACGCGGACGTCGTTGCCGCCCTTGTCCTTGTTATCGGAGCAGTGCAGCGGCTGGTGCATATCGCCCACAAAGTGGATCACGAACATCAGGGCCTCGCGCCGCTGTTGCGCGGGCGCATTCACATCGCGCAAAGTGCCTTCGAAATCCTCGATTTTCTGGACTACGCAGTCGCCCTTGGCGCAATCGCGCGCCATATCGCGGTGCGGCTTGTCGATCGGGATATCGATGTAATGCCACGGGCCGGTTTCCGGCCGCGAACGCCGAATCTGATCGGCCCAGCTTGCTACGGAAGCCATGGTCACGCCGGGCCCGAGAATGGCGTTGACCTTGGCCAAAACCTCAGGCGTTAACTGCGCTTGGGCGATGCGGGCGATCAGTTCGTGACCCTCGGGGCCCCACCCGTACATGGGCAGGGCGCAGCACAAAAGCGCAATCAGGGCGGATTTTGGCATGAGGCTCTAGAGTAGCACCGCGTCCCGGCGCTGCTGCAATCGAGGTATTTTGCTCTTCCTGCTGGTCGTTTTCCTCGCCGTAAAGATCGCAATAATAGTTCGCGACCGCGCAGCCCACCGCCAATGCCAGCATCGCGGCGCACCATTTCACCGTGTGCCTGTTCCAGGCGGCTGCGTGAGAGACGGCCGACGCCGTAGCGCGCACGGCCGTGAACGCCACGCCCGTTCCCAAGCCCAATTTGACCCACCAGGGCATCAAGTCGAGATGATAGGGACCGCCCACTTCCTCCCACACGAAAAAAACTGCGATCAAAGCGATGAGGAATTGCGTAGTATAAGCGAGGCGCAGAAGCGGCATTCTTGGTTTTGCCCTCTCATATTACGTTATCCTGGAGGCAGATGTCCCGTTCTTCGCCGGAGCGGTTCCGCTCTTGGCATCAGTTCATGAATGCTACCAGCTTGGCCCTGGATTCGATCCGTGCGCACAAGTTGAGAAGCTTCCTCACGTTGCTGGGGGTGATCATCGGCGTCGCGAGCGTCATCATGGTGGGCGCGGCGATCGAAGGGCTCGGAGTGTATGCCGAGCAGAGCACGGCCAAAGCGTTCGGCTCGGAATCGTTTCTGGTGGCGCAGATCGCTTCTACCGGACAACTCAGCCGCCGTCAATACTTCGACAAAATCAAACGCAACAAACCCATCCGCACCGATGAAGCCCGTTACCTGGAAGCGATGGATGGCGATCGCGTGCTCTACAGCCCGTATCGCAACCACGCCTCCGACGTTAAGCGCGAAAGCCTGACCTGCGAAGACACCACCATAATCGGCACATCGTCCGACATGGCGGATATCCGCGATATCGGCGTCACCGACGGGCGCTTCTTTACCCCGCAAGAAGATCACACGCGCTCGTTCGTGGCCGTGATCGGCGATACCGTGCGCACCACGCTGTTTCCGGGCGATATCTCCCCGCTCGGCAAAACGCTACGCATCGAAGGCATCGAATACACTGTGATCGGCGTCGAGGAAAAATTAGGCTCGGCCTTCGGTCGCGATCAGGATAAGAACGTCTACATTCCAGCATCGGCCTACGAGCGCATGTACGGACCCGGAAACGGCTTCGCGATCTTCGGGCGGCCGCGCCCCGGCCACGGGCTGACGCTCGCAGACGCGCTCGATCTGACCCGCGTTTCGCTGCGTACCCACTTCCACGTACGGCCCGGGCAAGAGGATACTTTCGACACGCTGACCCCGGATGCCATCCGCGGCTTCATCGATCAGTTGCTCGGTATGGTGGCGGCGGTAATCGTGCCGGTGACCTGCATCTCGCTGCTGGTGGGCGGCATCGTCATCATGAACATCATGCTGGTGAGCGTCACCGAGCGCACGCGCGAAATCGGCGTGCGGAAATCGCTCGGCGCGCGGCATACCGACGTGATGCTGCAAATTCTGATTGAAGCCGTGGTGCTGGCAGTGGCGGGCGGAGCAATGGGCGTGGGCGTGGGCGCCGTGGTCACATTTCTGCTGGGCCGCATTTTCGATATTTCGATGCACATTACCGCGGCATACGTGATCCTTTCGATCGGCGTTTCGAGCGTGGTCGGCATCGTGTCCGGATGGTATCCGGCGTCGCGCGCGGCCAAACTCGACCCCGTCGTAGCGCTCCGGGCGGAATAAGCCATGAATATCAGCCCCACCGAAAACATGCAGATGGCGGTACACGCGGTGTGGAATCACAAGTTCCGCTCGTTGCTCACCGTGCTGGGCATCGTCATCGGCATCACCACCGTGGTCACCGTAGCATCGCTGCTCACTGGCTTGCGCGAAGGCGTCGTGGTCTTCTTCCAGACGCTTGGGCCTGACAACGTGTTCATCTACCGCACGTCGGGCGACCCCACACAAGATCCGCAGAATCCCAAAGAACGCCGCCGCCGGCCGCTCAAGCCGGAATACGCCGAGACGATCCAGCGCTGGTGCACTTCGGTTAACGATACGGGCCTCGTTCTGTATATCCCCGCGGTGGTGGATGGCAACCCGTTGATTGCTCGCGTGCCCGGCTACGAATCGGACTCGATCAACGTCTCCGGCCTCTCTTCCAACATGTACGCGCTCTCGCCGCGCGATTTCGACGCCGGCCGCTATTTCACTCCGGAAGAAGATCAACGCAGCGCGCACGTGGCCCTACTCGGACACAACGTGGCGCAATCGCTCTTCCCGGATGGCCGCGCGGTGGGCCGCACGTTCATGATGGATGGCGCGGAATACACGGTGATCGGCGTCTACGCCAAAGCCAAAGGCGGCTTCTTCGGTGAAAACGGACAGGATAGCGAAATTGACATCCCATTGCGCACCGCGGAATCGCGTTACCCGCAGATCACCCGTTTCATGATCATTGCGCAAGCCAGGCCCGGCATGCGGCAAGAGGCGTACGACGAGGCCGAAGCCGCCATGCGCCGCCTCCGGCGTCTGGAAACGGACCAGGCGGACGATTTTTCCATCTCTACGCCCGATCAGATCATTCAGCAGTTCGACAAGATCACCGGCCTCATCGGCCTGGTGGCGATCGCCATCTCCGGTCTCGGTCTGCTGGTGGGTGGCATCGGCGTGATGAACATCATGCTGGTGAGCGTCACTGAGCGCACGCGCGAAATTGGCGTGCGCAAAGCGCTAGGCGCGCGTCGCCGCGACATCATCGGACAGTTCCTCGTGGAAGCCATGACGCTTACTGGCGCCGGCGGAATGCTCGGCCTGGCAATCGCCGTTGGTCTGACGATGCTCGTCGGCGCTTTGGTGCCTGCGTTGCCGGCGAAAGTGCCTTCCTGGGCGCTGATCACCGGCTTTTCGGTCTCGGTGGCCGTCGGCGTATTCTTCGGCGTCTGGCCAGCCGTAAAGGCATCTCAGCTCGACCCCGTAGAAGCGCTCCGTTACGAGTAGCACGCTGGCTTTTTTCTTGCCCCTCCTGTAAGGCAGGGAGCAAATATGTCCATCAATTGGAAATCCATCGTGGCAGGCGCCGCACTTGCGCTCGCGCCTCTTTGTTTCTCGCAGGATAGTCACCCCGAACGGTCCAAGGAATCGGCCGGCAATATGCGCCGCGCCATCGAATTTCAGCGCGCCAAAGATCGGGCTGATGCCAGCCAGGCGCGTAAAGAGCGCCAGCACCCGAGCGTTTCTTACTCGAATGCCGACCGGCGGGACGAAGGCAACAATACCGCAAATCGTGTCGGCGACCCGGGCGAGCAACAGTGGAAGAAGCACGTCGGCAAACTGTGCAAATAATCACCGTTAACTTGGCCCGGACGGTACTTTCCGGAACGTCGCACAAAAGCGCTTAAAAGTCCTTGCGGGGATAATCTAGTGTATTGCACTACCCGATTCTCGCCGCGAGGTTAAGATGAGCGCCAAAAACGCAGGCATTATCCCCGAAAGTATCGATAAGCGCGAATTGCTGAAGGTCTTGCAGGCTTTCCGCAAGGGCGACTTCAGCGCGCGTATGCCCGTAACCTCGAACGGTATGGACCAGAAAATTGCCGAGGCCCTGAACGAAGTCATCGAACTGAACCAGAAAATGGCGCGCGAGTTCGCCAAGATCTCGAACGCAGTGGGCAAAGAGGGCCGCATCAACCAGCGCGCCCGCTTGGGCGACCACGGCGGCGGATGGGCCGACTGCGTAGACTCCATCAACACCTTAATTGTCGATGTCGTTCAGCCCTCGACCGAAGTGGCGCGGGTAATCGGGGCCGTTGCAAAGGGCGACCTCTCGCAGAACATGCCCCTCGAAGTGGAAGGCCGCGCGCTCAAGGGTGAGTTCCTTAGGACTGCGCGAGTAGTCAATACGATGGTGGGCCGCCTCAACGCGTTCGCCAGCGAAGTGACGCGCGTGGCGCGCGAAGTCGGATCCGAAGGCAAGCTCGGCGGCCAGGCCATGGTGCAGGGCGTGGCGGGCACGTGGAAAGATCTCACCGAATCGGTGAACTCCATGGCCAGCAACCTCACCAACCAGGTCCGTAACATCGCGGGCGTCACCACGGCTGTGGCGAAGGGCGATCTTTCGACGCGCATCACGGTGGATGCGCGCGGCGAAATTCTCGAGCTCAAGAACACCATCAACACGATGGTCGATCAGCTCAGCTCGTTCGCCTCGGAAGTAACGCGCGTGGCGCGCGAAGTCGGTACCGAGGGCGAACTCGGCGGTCAGGCGGAAGTCAAAGGCGTGGCCGGAACCTGGCGCGATTTGACCGAGTCGGTCAACTCGATGGCCAGCAACCTCACCAACCAGGTCCGTAACATCGCGGCCGTGACGACGGCCGTCGCCAACGGCGATCTATCGCGCAAAATCACAGTGGATGCCCGCGGCGAAATTCTCGAACTCAAGAACACCATCAACACGATGGTCGATCAGCTCAGCTCGTTTGCCTCGGAAGTGACGCGCGTGGCGCGTGAAGTCGGCACAGAAGGCAAGCTAGGCGGGCAGGCGCAAGTGAAAGGCGTCGGCGGGGTGTGGAAAGATCTCACCGACAACGTGAACTCCATGGCCGGAAACCTCACCAACCAGGTCCGTAACATCGCCGGCGTAACCACGGCCGTCGCCAAAGGCGATCTTTCGACAAAAATCACAGTGGATGCCCGCGGCGAAATTCTCGAGCTCAAGAACACCGTCAATACGATGGTGGACCAGCTCAACGCATTTGCGGCGGAAGTGACGCGCGTGGCGCGCGAGGTCGGCACCGAAGGCAAGTTGGGCGGGCAAGCGGTAGTGAAGGAAGTCGCGGGCGTCTGGAAAGATCTCACCGATTCCGTCAACTCCATGGCCGGCAACCTCACCAATCAGGTGCGTAATATTGCGGGCGTCACCACCGCCGTGGCGCGCGGCGATCTTTCGACGCGCATCACAGTCGACGCGCGCGGCGAAATTCTCGAGCTCAAGAACACCATCAACACCATGGTCGATCAGCTCAACGGCTTCGCCTCGGAAGTGACGCGCGTGGCGCGCGAAGTCGGCACCGAAGGCAAACTCGGCGGTCAGGCGGAAGTGAAAGGCGTGGCCGGAACCTGGCGCGACCTGACCGAGTCGGTCAACTACATGGCCGTTAACCTGACCAACCAGGTCCGTAACATCGCGGGCGTGACCACGGCAGTCGCGAAGGGCGATCTCTCCACCAAGATCACCGTCGATGCCCAAGGCGAAATTCTCGAGCTCAAGAACACCGTCAACATCATGGTGGATCAGCTCAACGGCTTCGCCGCCGAAGTGACACGCGTAGCGCGCGAGGTTGGCACCGAAGGCAAACTCGGCGGCCAGGCGGAAGTGAAAGGCGTCGCAGGCGTGTGGAAAGATCTCACGGAATCCGTGAATTCCATGGCCAGCAACCTCACCAACCAGGTCCGTAACATCGCGGGCGTGACCACGGCAGTCGCCAAGGGCGATCTTTCCACCAAGATCACCGTCGATGCCCAAGGCGAAATTCTCGAGCTCAAGAACACCGTCAACATCATGGTGGACCAGCTCAATGGCTTCGCCGCCGAAGTGACGCGCGTGGCGCGCGAGGTCGGCACCGAAGGCAAACTTGGCGGCCAGGCGGAAGTAAAGGGCGTCGCGGGCGTGTGGAAAGATCTCACGGAATCCGTGAACTCCATGGCCAGCAACCTCACCAACCAGGTGCGTAACATCGCCGAAGTGACCACCGCCGTCGCCACCGGCGACTTGTCGCGCAAAATCACCGTCGATGTGCGCGGCGAAATCCTCGAGCTCAAGAACACCATCAACACCATGGTCGATCAGCTCAACGGCTTCGCTTCCGAAGTGACGCGCGTGGCGCGCGAGGTCGGCACCGAAGGCAAGCTGGGTGGTCAGGCGCAGGTGAAAGGCGTCGCCGGTACCTGGAAAGATCTCACCGAATCGGTGAATTCCATGGCCAATAACCTCACCAGTCAGGTGCGTAACATCGCTGAAGTGACCACCGCGGTCGCCACCGGCGATTTGTCCCGCAAAATCACGGTGGACGTGCGCGGCGAAATCCTCGAGCTCAAGAACACCATTAACACCATGGTCGATCAGCTCAACGGCTTCGCTTCCGAAGTGACGCGCGTGGCGCGCGAGGTCGGTACCGAAGGCAAGCTGGGCGGCCAGGCGCAGGTAAAGGGCGTAGCCGGCACGTGGAAAGATCTCACCGAATCGGTGAACTCCATGGCCAGCAACCTCACCAACCAGGTCCGTAACATCGCCGAAGTGACTACCGCCGTGGCAAATGGGGACCTGTCCCGCAAAATCACGGTGGATGTGCGCGGCGAAATTCTCGAGCTCAAAAACACCATCAACACCATGGTCGACCAGCTCAACGGCTTCGGCTCAGAGGTGACGCGCGTGGCGCGCGAAGTCGGTACCGAAGGCAAGCTCGGCGGCCAGGCCGTCGTGCGAGGGGTCGCGGGCGTATGGAAAGATCTCACCGAATCGGTGAATTCCATGGCCAGCAACCTCACCAACCAGGTCCGTAACATCGCCGCCGTGACCACCGCCGTCGCCAACGGCGACTTGTCGCGCAAAATCACCGTCGATGTGCGCGGCGAAATTCTCGAGCTGAAGAACACCATCAACACCATGGTGGATCAGCTCAATTCATTTGCCTCGGAAGTAACGCGCGTGGCGCGTGAAGTCGGCACCGAAGGAATTCTCGGCGGCCAGGCGGAGGTGCGTGGCGTCGCTGGCGTTTGGAAGGATCTCACCGACAATGTCAACTCGATGGCGGCGAACCTCACCACCCAGGTGCGCGGCATCGCCAAAGTCGTGACTGCCGTGGCGAACGGCGACCTCAAACGAAAACTGGCTCTCGAAACCAAAGGAGAAATCGCCGAACTGGCCGACACCATCAACGGTATGATCGACACGCTCGCCGTATTCGCCGATCAGGTGACAAGCGTGGCGCGCGAGGTTGGTATCGAGGGCAGGTTGGGCGGCCAGGCGCGCGTGCCTGGCGCGGCCGGCATCTGGCGCGATCTCACGAACAACGTGAACCAGTTGGCCGCAAACCTCACCACCCAGGTGCGCGCCATCGCCGAAGTGGCCACTGCGGTGACCAAGGGCGATCTGACGCGATCCATCGCGCTCGACGCGCAAGGTGAAATGGCTGCCTTGAAGGACACGATCAACGAAATGATCACGAACCTCAAGCAGACCACGCGCAAGAATACCGATCAGGACTGGCTGAAGACCAACGTCGCGCGGTTCACCAGCATGGTGCAAGGCCAGCGCGACCTGCTGACAGTTTGCAAACTGGTGCTTTCAGAGTTGGCGCCGCTCGTCAATGCGCAGCAGGGCATCTTCTACATCAACGACGCGCCCGAAGGCGGCGAGCCCATCATGAAGCTGTTCGCAAGCTACGCCTATCGCGAACGCAAGACCGTCGCCAACCTCTTCCACGCGGGCGAAGGGCTGGTGGGCCAATGCGCGCTCGAAAAGGAGCGCTTCGTACTCACCAATGTGCCCAACGACTACATCAAGATCAGCAGCGGTCTTGGCGAGGCCACTCCTCTGAGCATCGTCGTGCTGCCTGTGCTGTTTGAAGGTCAGGTCAAAGCAGTGATCGAACTGGCGTCCTTCCACCAGTTCGGCGATATCCACCTGGGATTCCTCGATCAGCTCACCGAATCCATGGGCATCGTGCTCAACACCATCGCGGCCACCATGCGAACGGAAGAGCTGCTGAAGCAATCGCAGGCGCTGGCCGAAGAGCTGCAAAGCCAGCAATCGGAATTGACCAACACCAACAAGCGTCTGGAACAGCAAGCCAATACGCTGCAGGCTTCGGAAGAACTGCTCAAGAACCAGCAGGAGGAACTGCAGCGCACCAATGCCGAATTGCAGGAAAAGGCGCGGCTGCTGGCCGAACAGAAAACAGAAGTCGAACAGAAAAACCAGGAAGTGGAACAGGCCAAGGGCGCTCTCGAAGAAAAGGCCGAGCAGTTGGCGCTCACCTCCAAATACAAGTCGGAATTCCTCGCCAACATGTCGCATGAGCTACGCACCCCGCTGAACAACCTGCTCATCCTCGCGAAGATGCTGGCGGAAAACTCCGACGGCAATCTGAACACCAAACAAGTGAAGTTCGCCGAGACCATTCACTCCTCGGGCACCGACTTGCTCTCGCTCATCAACGACATTCTCGACCTCTCGAAGATCGAGTCCGGCACCGTTTCCGTGGAGCCGAACGATCTCAAGCTGGACGACATTCGCGACTACGTGACGCGCAACTTCCGCCACGTGGCCGATGGCAAGGGCCTCGAGTTTAACGTCGACCTCAACGCCGATCTCCCCGGAATCGTCACCACCGATGTAAAACGCCTGCAACAAGTGCTCAAGAACCTGCTCTCGAATGCGCTCAAGTTCACCGAGCGCGGCAAGGTGTCGCTGCGCATCTCTCGCGCCGCGCACGGCTGGCGCCCTGGCAACCCCGCGCTCGCCAACGCCGATGGCGTCATCGCCTTCTCGGTGGAAGATACCGGCATCGGGATTCCGGCCGACAAGCAGCGCATCATCTTTGAGTCGTTCCAACAAGCGGATGGAACCACCAGCCGCAAATACGGCGGCACCGGCCTCGGGCTCTCCATCAGCCGCGAGATTGCGCGCCTGCTAGGCGGCGAGATCCGGCTGCACAGCGTTCCCGGAACGGGCAGCACATTCACGCTCTTCCTCCCGCAGACCTATGCGGCGATGCCACGGATCGAGGGGCGCCTGACGGCGGCCCGGCTTGGAGGCGGCGCGGAGCCAATTGTCGCAGGGACGCGATTGAAGCCCGCGTTGCTCGCGCCGGTCGATCAGGAAGACGATCGCGACACGATAGCTCCCGACGATCGGGTAGTGCTGTTGATAGAAGACGACCCAACATACTCGCGCATCGTCTTCGACGCGGCGCACGAGCGCGGCTATAAGATCCTGCTGGCCACGCGCGGAGACTTGGGTCTGGCGATGGCACGGAAGTTCCGCCCGATGGCGGTGCTGCTCGATGTCGGCCTGCCAGATACTACCGGATGGGCCGTCCTCGATCAGTTCCAGCACGATCCCGACCTGCGCCATATCCCCATCCACATGCTCTCCATCTTCGAAGACCGGCGGCGCGGGCTTTCGCTGGGCGCCGCATCGTACTTCCGCAAGGTGGAGGGGCGCGCGGTGCTGGATAACGTGTTCGCGCGCGTCCAGCAATCCGCGAGCAAGCGCGCCGGCCAGATTCTGGTGGTCAGCGCCGGCGACGCTCTTCGGCTGGACATGCAGAATATCGCCGATCTCGATGGCGTGAACATCCGCTATGCGCAATCGGCAGTGGAGGCGGTCGACAGCGTCCAAAATCAACACTACGACTGCGTCATCATCGGTGCGGGCGAAGCGGAGCTGCCTGCGGCCGATTTACTGCTGGAGTTGCAAAAGGCTTCGCCCAACGGAACCGAACTCATTGCGTATTCGCCGGAGGGTGAGGTCTTGAGAGATTCCAAACTGGATTCGCTGGGCGAAGGCGCTATCGTGCGCTCGGTGGATTCCGCGGCGCAGCTGCTCTCTGAAACCGTCCGTGCGCTTCACATTCCGGAAAGCTCGCTGCCCGAATCGAAGCGCCTTCAGTTGGAAAAGCTGCGGCATAGCGATCACGAACTGGTGGGCAGCCGCGTATTGATTGTCGATGACGACGTACGCAATATCTTCGCGCTCACCAGTATTCTGGAGCGCCATCAGATCCAGGTGGTTCACGCCGAAAACGGCCGCGCCGGCATCGAGTTGCTCGCGCAATCGCCGGAGATTGATATCGTGTTGATGGATATCATGATGCCCGGCATGGATGGCTACGAGACGATCCGCTCCATCCGCGAGGTGGAATCCCTGCGCGAGCTGCCCATCATCGCGGTGACCGCGAAGGCGATGAAGGGCGACCGCGAGAAGTGCATCGAATCGGGCGCTTCCGACTACATCGCGAAGCCAGTGGATCTCGATCAGCTCTTCTCTTTGATGCGCGTGTGGACCCATGACCGGCGCCACAAAAGAACCTTCGGGGCCGGCATGGCGGTATGACGAGAGTGGCTGCCAGAGACTCATTAACCGGAACCGCCTCGGCCCCCGAAGCAGTGAAGATCCTGCTGGTGGACGATCAGCCGGATAATTTGCTTTCCGCGGGCGCGGTGCTCGAAACGCTCGGCGAGCAGATCGTACAGGCCGAATCCGGCCGGGAAGCGCTGCGCTGTCTTCTGGAAGACGATTTCGCCGTGATTGTGCTCGATGTGATGATGCCGGATATGGACGGTTTCGAAACCGCCGCGTTGATCCGCGAGCGCGAGCGCTCGCGCCACACGCCCATCATCTTCCTCACCGCGCTCGGCCGCGGCGACGAGCACATGCGCCGCGGCTACAACCTGGGCGCCGTCGACTATCTGACCAAGCCGTTCGTGCCGGAGATTCTGCGCACGAAGGTCGGCGTGTTCGTGGAGCTGCATCGCAAGTCGGAGCTGCTACGCCAGCAATCGCTGCAGCTCGAACGGCAGAATGCGGAGCTGCACGACGCCATCCAACGAAGCCATCGCGCCGAAGAAGAGATCAAGGCGCTGAACCGGCACTTGGAGAACCGCATTAGTGAACTGAACGATCTCAATCGCGAGCTCGAGACGTTCAGCTTCACGGTCTCGCACGATTTGCGCGGCCCTCTCAGCCGCATGGCCGGCTTTAGCAAGGCGCTGCTGGAGCTTCACGCCAGCCAACTCGACGACCAGGGCCGTCTCTATCTCAATCGCATCGACCATTCGGCCCGGCGCATGGGCGACCTGGTGGACGATCTGCTTTCGTTTTCACGTTGGACGCGCGTCGAGCTGAACCGTCAGATGGTGGATTTAAGCGCCATCATACGCCTTCTGGCGGCGGACCTGGCGGCGCGGGAACCGCACCGCAACGCCGAATTCGTGATCGGGAACGCCGTCCACGCCTGGTGCGATCCTGACTTGCTGCGAGCCGCGCTGCTCAACCTGATTGAGAATTCATGGAAATTCACGCGCAAACACGCGGCGGCGCGCATCGAGTTCGGCGTCGCCGACGGCCACGAACGCATCTATTTTGTCCGCGACGATGGCGCGGGTTTCGACATGAAAGACGCGGAACGGCTATTCAATCCGTTCCAGCGGCTGCATAAAGATTCGGATTTTGAAGGTACGGGTATCGGGCTCGCCACAGTCGACCGGATCGTTCGCCGCCACGGCGGCCGCGTCTGGGCCGAAAGCGAAGTCGAGCTCGGCGCAACCTTCTACTTCACGTTGAGCCAGGAGATAACTCAGTGAGTCCTGCGATGGTGACACTCATGTCTACCCCTCTGAACGTTCTCATTATTGAAGATTCAGAAGAAGACGCCGATCTGATAGTGCTGGAGCTCAAACGCGGCGGCTTTGACCCGCAATTCCGCCGCGTAGACAACGCCGAGGGAATGGTGCGCGCGCTCGACGAGCAATCCTGGGACCTGATGCTGTCTGACTTTTCGATGCCGCATTTCACGGCGACCGAAGCGCTCGCCATCGCGCAGGAACGCGGCGAAGACGCTCCGTTCGTCATCGTTTCCGCAACCATCGGTGAAGAAGCGGCGGTAGAGGCGATGAAGGCGGGCGCGCACGACTACGTGCTCAAGCATCGGCTCAGCCGGCTGGTTCCGGCGGTGAAGCGTGAACTGCGGGAATCCAGAATGCGGCGCGAACGCCGGATGCTGGAAGAGCAGTTGCGCCGCGCGCAGAAGCTCGAGAGCCTCGGCCTTCTGGCCGGCGGCGTGGCGCATGACTTCAACAACCTCTTGACGGGGATTCTCGGCAACGCCAGCCTGGCCCTGGATACCGAGCCGGAATCGTCTCCGATTCGCGGCATGCTGGAAGACATTGTGCAGGCCAGCGAACGCGCGGCCGATCTCACGCGCCAATTGCTGGCTTACGCTGGTAAAGGCAATTTCGTCATTGAGCCAGTGAGTCTGCCGGAACTGGTGCGCGAAATCGCCGACCTGATCCGCTCCACAGTGCCGCGCACGGTGTCGCTCGATCTCGATCTGCAAACGGACATTCCGTTCGTCGAGGGCGATGCCACGCAAATGCAACAGCTGGTCATGAATATGATCCTGAACGCGGCCGAAGCCACTGGCGATAAGCCGGGCGCCGTGCGCATTTCGGCCGGTATCTGCAGCATCGCGCCCGGCCAGGACGCTTCGGAGTATCGTCCGGAGCCTCCGCCGCCTGGAACCTACGTCAAATTGCAAGTCGCCGATAACGGCTGCGGCATGAGCGAGTCCGTGAAGGGACAGATCTTCGATCCGTTCTTCACCACCAAGTTTACGGGCCGCGGCCTGGGGCTCTCGGCGGCTCTTGGCATCGTGAGCAGTCACCGCGGCGCAATCCTGGTGCAAAGCCAGGAGAACATGGGCAGCACGTTTACGGTGCTGTTGCCTGCACTGGCCGGCGTGCAGCCTCCGCCGGAACGGGCTCTGGCCGAACGCCCGGCGGCGCACGCGGCGGCCGGGACTGTGCTGATCATCGACGACGAAGAAATTGTCCGCAGCGCCGCGCGCGCCGCGCTTGCAGCGCTACGGATACGCCATCTACGAGGCCTCGAACGGCCTCGACGGCGTCGAGCTATTCGCCCGGCTGCACGACCGCATCTCCGCCGTGCTGCTCGATCTCACCATGCCGCAGCTCGATGGCGCTGGCGTGTGGCGGCATATCCGCGACCTCCGGCCGGACATGCACGTCGTGATCTCGAGCGGCTATGAAGAGAACGAAGTGATGCGTCAATTCGCGGACGATCCGGCGCTGGTGTTCCTGAAGAAGCCATTCACCGCCGCGGAACTGGCCAGGCGGATCGAACGCACCCGCTAGATCGTCGCTTCCACCGCCGGCGACCGGTCGCTTTCGTTGCCGCTCTTGTCGATGGCCGTGACCGCGTAGCGATAAGTCTTGCCGCGTTCCACTGCGCGATCCGAATACGTCGGGATTTCGCCCACGTCGGCGATCTTTACGAAGGCGCCGCCATCCACGGAACGATAGAGCCGGTATCCGGCGAGATCCGGCTCGCTGTTGGCATCCCATGACAGTTCCACGCTGGCGGCCGAAGTCGTCGCCCGCACGCCAGCAGGCGCCGCGGGCGCGAACGTATCGTTGTACGACATGGCGACGGCGTCCGAGAGATCGCTTTGCGCCTCGCGATGCTCCCCCAGATCGGCGAAGGATTGCACGAGATAGGTGTAGGTCTTGCCGAACTCGGCCCCGGTATCGAGAAACTCGGGCGTCGTGGAGGTTCCGGCCTCGGTGAAATCCGTGGCGCCTTCGGCCTGGCGCAGAACGCGGAATTGCTTTCCTTCGCCGCGCCACTTCAATTGGACGCCTTTCGCGGCGGGGACCGCCGTCACATCGGACGGTTTGGGCAAAGGCGCAACCACCGGGAGGCCCACGATGTTCGACCAGCCGGACGCCTTGCCGTTGGAGCCGATGGCGCGCGCGGCGATGGTGACGTCTTTGCCGGTCCACTGCGCCGTCGGGATTTCGTACGATGCGACGCCGTCTTTTATGGAGGTGACTGGAACTTTCGTCGCCGTCGCGAGCCAGTCCGCTTGGCTCCACGGATTCGACGTCGGCCCGGCGCGCAGATCGAGATTCAGGTTTTCGGTAATCGCGATGGTCTCGGTGGTGAGTTGAGGAATCTTGAAGTGGGCGAATAAGTGCGCGCCGCGCTGCACGACAGCCAGCTCGGTCGGGTTCTGGGGAATGTTGGCTAGTGGCGGCTGGACGCCGCCAATATAGCCGCAGCCGCTGGAGAAGAGGACCACCGCCGCGGCAGCGGATGAAAGCGCTGGTTTCAATTCACCAGTTTAGTTCACCGCGGCGGTGTCTACCCTACTTCACATAGACAGGCATACCAGTCGAACAGAACTGGCGGCCTGCCGTGGCGGCGCAAATCGCTACCGGAGTGGACCCGCCGCCTGCCCCGGCCGGGATGGCCACGTTGACCTGCTGCACGCCTGCGATGCCCGGCGCGCCGCCGGCGTAGACGGTCTTGACGCCGCTTTGGTTGCCGATGACCACCGAGACGTTGGAAGCGTCCGGCATGCCGGTCAGGAAGATCTGGAGGATGCTTCCCGCGGCCGCCGGCGTTTGCGCCGAATTCACGCTGCCGTCCTGGTTGAGCACGCCGCCGTTGAAGATCGCGGGCCAAGCGGGCGAGACCGGGATGGATTGCACCGTCGTGCTTGCGCCATCCACCGTCACGGTCATATTGCTCGACGTTTCGGATGCAACCGCGGACGGAACCTGCAGGTTGATCTGGGAAGCGCCGGTATAGAGGAGCGTAGCCGGCATGCCGTCGAAGCTGACGGTGACGTTCTTGCCTGCGAGGTTCGAGCCTATCAGCGTAGTCAGGGACCCGCCCACCAGCGGCGCGGAACTCAGGCTGGCGGCGCTATCCACCGAACTTACGGTAATCACAGTTGGCAGCGTGGCGACGGGCGCTGTCGTGACGGTGGTCGCGGCCGCGGTCACCGTGAGCGATACGGCAATCGAAGCACTGCCTGCCATGGGGCCGCCATCCACCGTAACGGTGGCGTTATAGGCGCCGGGCGTCAGGTTCTTGGCGTTGGCGTAGATGTCGATGGTGCCGTTGTTCTGGCCGGATGCGGGCGTCAGCCCGAGCCAACCCGAGCCTTGGGCGTAAAGCACGTTCGTGTTCCAGTTCAACGTACCCCCGGCGGTATTACCGACCCGGATGAAGCCGTTGCCGCTGGAAGCGCCGGCGGTGGCGGTGAGCTTCACAGCCGTGGTATCGGCCGCAAGCTTGGGGAAATAGTTCGCGCCGCAATCGCCTACGATGGTGCAGTCGTTGGCCGGCGTTCCGGAAATAAAACGAGGCACGGGCGCCGTCGTGGAGGCCGATGCGACGGTCGAAACCGGCGCGAGGGAGACGGATTCGGTAGCGGTGGCGGCGGCGTTCACGCTGGCGATCGCAATGAACGTGGGGAACTGGGCGCTTTCGATGGTGATCGGATTGGCGTCGGTTACTTCATAAACCACATAGCCCGCGCCGTTCGTCAGTGGGACTTGCGTCACGGCGTCCATATAGCCAGAGAACCCGGTGACGTAGCCGCCGACGCCGGTGGCATCGGCGAACTGCACGGCGGAAAGCAGCAGCGTGGAACTGCCGGGGGCGTAGGCTCCGATATTCTGCGGCAGGCCGAGATCGCCGCCCGATGTAGGAACGAGCGCGTCGGAACCGGCGACGAACGTCGGCACATAGACCGAAGTACCGGTGGGAAACCCGGAGTATTTCACGACGATGCGCGTGCCGGTATCGTCTCCCGCGCCGCGCGGCTGGAAGACCGAACCAAAGCCTTCGGTCAATCGCGTGGAGGCGAAGGCAGTTTTCGCGGCGAACAGGTTCGAGAAACTGATAGTGGATGGGATTGGCGAACCAACGCAGAAAATCCCCGCCTGGTTTTGCGTCGTATACAACCCTTCCTGAACGCTGGCAACCGAGACGGAGGCTTGATTCAGCGCGAACGGCGCGGAGATCTGCGCGCTGATCTGCTGCGGCGCGCTGAAACCGAACTGAGTAACCGCGGCGCGTATGTTGGAGATCTGCAGGTTGAATTGTCCGCTCGCCGGGACCGTAAAGTTCAGGCCGGCGAAGGTAATGTTATTTCCCGCGATCTTCCCGGCAACGGGCGTCGGCGTCAATCCGCCGCCGGTATCGAGGGAGAGGACGGCGTCGATGGCGTTGTTATTGTTGTCCACGCGGTTGGTAATGGCGACCGGCAGAAAGAAGGTCAGGTTCCCGGAGACGGCCCCGGAGGGCACAAATCCAGTGCATTGGAACTGGATTGACCCGAGGCGTTCGGTTAACCCCTCACTGCGAACCTGGGTGGGGGTGGCTGAAACGGCACAGTTTCCGGATGCGGAAGATTGAGCGTAAGTAGAAGAAAATGAAAAGAATAAGATGGCAAGCGCTAAAAGGAGGCGCCTACCAGGAAGAGTAGGGTGTCCCATCAAGCGATATCTTATCAGAACTACTATGGATATCGAAGATACCCGGTTCGGTTTGGTTTACGGCCTGCGTGGCATCTTCCATTACCGTTTTCCACTGGTCCGTATTCGAGATCGGATCGAGCGGAACCTTGGTGAGGTAGCCCTCGGAGACCAAATCCTGCAGCGATTGCGGGGCCTTCTCTTTGTCGTAGGTGTAATTATCGATCACGGTGCGCAGCGTGAAAAGATTGCTATGCAGCACGCTTTCGCGCGCGCGGATGATTGACTTCTGATAGATGGGGATGGCCATCGTAATCAGAATGAGGATGATGGTGATCACCACCATCATCTCCACGAAGGTGAAGCCGCGCTGCCGGCGTTTCGCGCGTTGCGGGCTACCAATCCGAGTAATTTGAGCCATCGGGCGCTTTCTCCGTCGTCTTGCTATACACCTGAAATACGTTTTGTCCGCCCCAACTTTGCGAAGTTGCGTCGTCCTGATCGCTGCGCATTCCCCATTCGGTGCTGCGCGTGAAGGGATCCACGGGAATCCGCCGCAGCAGCTTTAGAATTTTCCCGTCGGGGCCGGGCAGCTTGACGCCCTCGACCAGAATCTCCAGGGTTTCGGGGAAGCAATCCGTACCCGCCTTGATCTGACCGAAATAGCCGGCGTCGCACATGTCCTTATATTTGTCGATCGCCAAATGCATGTCGCGCAGATCGTAGCGTAATTCACGTTCGCGGGCGGCACGGACCCTCGCCCGCGCCAACGGGACAGCCATCGCGCTCAGCGTGAGCAGGATGGTAAACGCCACCACCAGCTCGATCAGAGTGAGGCCTCGCTGATTCCTGCGTGTTTGGCTGACGCGCGGCATCCTACTTTACACGGACGTTTAACACCGGGCTTCCCGTTCCCGCAGGCTGGCCCTGCGAATTCCGCAAGGCGATATTAGGCGCAACAATCTGCGTCTGCCCCGCCGAGACGGCGGAGAAGGTGAGCGTGAGGATTGCGCCGCTTCCCGTAACTCCCGTAGCGCCCGGCTGCCGGCCTACCTGAATGGAGGCTCTTCCGGCTTCGTTTTGAATGTTCTTGGTGAGCAGCGGAGCGCCGGTGCCCCTGGCGAGCAGATCGCCGGCGACGACATCGTTCAACCGGAGCATCTTCGGATCGAATGTCAGCTGCACGGGGGCATTGGCCACATCGGCGGCGTTATCCGCCATGATCGACACGCTGAACGTGCCGCCCGAATTGGTTTCCACAGTCTGCGGATTGAACCGCAAGGCCAGAGCACCGGATCCCGCCGTTTGCGTGTTGATGGGCGGAGCGGTTGCCGGCAGAGCGGTCGCCGGAGGAGCAGCGGGCGGCGCTGTAGCTGGAGGTCCGCCGGGTGGCGCCGCGGCCGTGGCGGGCGGCGTTGGAGAAATGGCGCCGGTCAAGGCTGGAGCGGTGGCAGGCGGCGCGCCAGCAGCGCTGCCCCCAAGGGGCGGCGCAACCGCGCCGTGTCCGGGCGGAGGAGGCGCTGGCGCGTTATCCGCGCCTGCAGGCCCGTAATTGATCTTTATCGCGGCCGCGCCCACGGCGATGGCGCGCAGGTTCTCTTCCGTGAATTCCGGCTTGCGAATGATGTGCGGAATGATGGCGATGACGATGTCATCCCGGTTGTGATCGACGCTCTGGCCTTTGAACAGAGTTCCCAGGAACGGAATGGCCGAAAGGCCGGGAATTCCGGTGACCGACTTATCGTCCTGGCGGGTTACCAGGCCGCCGAGCAAGGCCACTTCGCCTTCTCTGATACGCAGATCGTGCTCGATCTTGCGCTGGCCAATGATGGGCTGATTGATGCCGCCGAGGTTCACCTGCCCGGTGACGCTGGTGATGTTGAGCAGCATGTGGACGCTGACTTCGGTAGCCGAGTGGACGCGCGCCAGGGCTTCGATATTCACGCCGATATCGATGTACTGAAATTGCGTGTTGACCAGGGGGTTAATGCCGACGCCGCCGATGCCGGGCTGAAAGCTGCCGCTGGCGGTAGGCTCGCGCTCGCCGATGTTGATTACCGCTTTGATGTTATCCATGCAGCGCATCTCCGGCGCCTGCAAGACGCGCGTCTTGGCGTCGCTCATGGCAGCCTGAAGCAGCGCGCTGGGCAGCGTGGTGGAAAAATCAGAGCTTGAAAGGTGCCCCAGGCTAGAGAGCGGGACAAAAGCGCCGGTTGTGCTGCTGCCAGTAGTGGGAGAGGAGGTGACGCTTCCCGAGGTTGTAGTGGATGTGCTGGTGGTCGCCGAGGTGGTGGAAGTGCTGGTGGCAGTGCTATTGGATTGCACTTGAATGGAAGAGCGCGGCGTGAAGTTGACGGGCACGTTCAAGCCTGTGGACGCGATCGCGGCCGTAATCTGCTTGCTGAATACGGAACTGGCTTCCATGACCAGGATGTCGAAAAGCACCTCGGGCCGCGGCTTATCCAGATCGTGTGCGATCTTCTCGGCCAGCGCTACTTTATCCGCCTCGCCCTTCAACACGATGGCGTATTGCGAAGCGTCCGGAAAGACCTTGGTCA
This sequence comes from Bryobacterales bacterium, assembly GCA_963743705.1. GTDB lineage: Bacteria > Acidobacteriota > Terriglobia > Bryobacterales > Bryobacteraceae > PALSA-243. Next base: position 183,416 of record CAVUQS010000015.1, read on the forward strand.
ACTCGGGCACGGTGCGCACTGCGTTCACGACTTCGTTGAATTCCTGCTGGCCGCCAACGTTGTGCAGGTAGATGGTCTTCAGCACCTGCTCTTCATAGTCGCGGCGCTTGGTCTGATTGTCGTTGGTGATGAAGATCGTGTTGGGCGAAAGCGCCTTCCAATAGGATTTGCTCAGGACCGAAATGTAGTCGAACGCCTGCTCGAGCGTCGAGCCTTCAAAATCGACGGTGAAATTGTCATGCGTGGGGTTTTGATAATCAGGATCCCAAAGAACGTTAATCGGCGGGTTGTTCAACTTGCCCAGGGTTTCGTAGATGGTCTTCACCTTGCCGATCATCTTCAGATCGACCAGACCCGGCTTCAGTTGCCGCAGCTGGGGAATGGGCAGCATGCGGTCGATCCTGTCGTTTTCCTGTTGTTCCGCCACTTGCGAGGGGGTCAGCGCGCGAACGTCGGGCGCGGCTTCCTGGCCGGTCTGCTCGACGCGTTTGCGCTCGCGCAGAATCATTGTCTGCGTTTCCTGGATGAGCTGGGAGGCGATGGCCGAACCGGGGTTGATGGCGTAAGCCTTCTGGAACTCCATGAGCGATTCACCCAACTGGCCCTTTTCCCGCAACGTCAAGCCCTTATCGACATGGCTCTCGCCGGCGTGGAAACGGGCTTTATCGGCGGCCATCTGGTAGAGAACCTCTTCCGGGTCTTCCGCCAGGGCTTTCTCGTAGTCTTCGAGCGCCACGTCCCAGTCTTTCTTGGCTTCGGCAATCCGCCCATCGGCGAAAAACTTGTCGCCTTTTTTGGTTTTGGCCTCAAGGGGCGCCATCGGAGCGAGCATCGCGACGAAAACAAAGACAGCCGTTATCTTATTGAAAAATGACATTTTGCCGTTCTAGGGGGCGTTTCGGGAGGCCTATGTTAAGATGAATTTGCAATTCCCGCGGTCTCGTCCCGTCTAAAGCCATTGACGTAATTGGGGTTCCGGGCGTGGAGGCCAATCTTGGCTGACAAAGATACTTCCATCAAAATTCTGAGCGACAACAGGCAGGCCAGCCATAATTATTTCCTCATGGAACGCTTTGAAGCCGGCATGGTTCTCACCGGAACCGAGGTAAAAGCGGCCAAGGACGGCAAAATCCAACTCAAGGACGCCTATGGGCTGGTGCAGGACAACGAAGCGTGGCTGCTGAACGCCCACATCAGCCAGTATTCGCACGGCAACCGCGAAAATCACCCGCCGGTGCGCACGCGCAAGCTATTGCTGCACCGCCGCGAGATCGATAAATTGCTGGGCGAAACCCGCGAAAGAGGGCTTTCGCTGATTCCCACCAAGATCTATCTCAAAAAGGGCCGGATCAAGTGCGAAATCGCCGTGGCCAAGGGCAAGAAGCTGCACGATAAGCGCGAAACCGAGCGGACTCGGGCGGCGGAAGCAGAGGCTCGGGCGGAGATGCGGAGACGGGCGTAAAGATTGCGGACGTGCCTTTGACGCAGAGACGCTGAGACGCGGAGAAAAACCTACACCGAGAACGCATATTGGGTCAGGCGGCCTCGGGGCGCTCTTCGCGTTTGTCGAGCGGGTGGGGCATGGGTTTGCGGCCCCAAAGGGCCTGGTGGCGGCGGAATCGGCGGTCGAGGATGCGGGCGATTTTGGCGGACGAATAAACAAACTGGCCGTGCTCGGAGGCGGGGAGAAAATCGTCGCCGGGGCGGTAGGTTTCGCCTTGCTGTTCGGCATATTCGGTAAGCATCACGGCTTCCTGTTCGGCTTGGGCATGGGCTTCGCGGCGGGCGGTTTGCAGAGCGCCGAGCGCTGCCGTGTTCTTTTCGATGGCGCGGTTGATGCGCTGCTCATAGAGCGTGATGAGGGCGAGGAACCTGGCTTGCTCGACCCAGGTTTTGCCTTCGGCTAAGGCGTTGTCGATTTGTTCATCGCCGGATTCGATCTCGCCGACGTGATCATTGATGCCTTGCGCGAACATGTTGCTCTCGATGGAGCGGGCGCGCTTGAGACGCCAGCGGTCTTCGGCTATCAGTTGGACTAAGTCGCTCTCTTGAATACCGATGGGAGCTAGCTCTGCGAGATAGGCCTGGCAGTGAGCGCGGAAGGCTTCGGATTCTTCGGGAGTGTGGACGTGGACTTTGCTGGTGAGTCCATGTTTGAAGGCGTTGAAGCTAACGCGGCGCTTGCCGGCGGGAGTGCGCGGGCCAGCGGCCGCTGAGGATGCGGGTTGATCTGTCATTGGAAATGACTCCTATTTTTATTATGGGGAGGGTGGTGGTAATTTTCGGGCGAGGCGCGGCGGGAAGTGATTGATGGGTGGGGAGTTATAGAAATATTCTTGGATGCGTGATTCCCCCACGGCCGGCGCTACGCTTCAGCCACAACGAGGGATGAAAACTGGGGTGGATTGAGGCATTTTATTAGTGCCGCTTGGGCACTCTAATGCCGGTCTCGGTCTGGTGCTTCGAGCCCGTTTGTGAATCTGGCCGGACGCTGTTTGTTGGTACAACGCAGTGTTGCCTCCCGCCGCAAGGCTGGAGAGCACGAGAAGGAATGTCTGGTTTCTTTTCTGCGTCCAGCCCGGCGGCAGAAAGGCGTTTATGCAGATTTTATATTCGCGCTGCGCGGGTATCGATGTCCACAAGAATTCGGTGACGGTTTGCGTGGTTGTCTATTCCGATTCGGTGGAACCGAACGTCCGCAAGAAGGAGTTCGCTACGCACTGGAAGGCGCTTGGCCATCTCAGGCTTTGGCTATTCGCTCAGAAGGTGACCCACGTAGCTATGGAATCGACCGGCGTTTACTGGAAGCCGGTTTGGGAGGCGTTGGACGGGCATTTTCAGCTCATCCTCGCCAACCCGCATCAGGTGAAGAACATTCCCGGCAACAAGACCGATGCACGCGACAGCCGGTGGCTGGCCGAGTTGTTGGCGCATGGGCTGATCCGGCCCAGTTTCGTGCCGCCGCGAGCGACTCGCGATCTGCGGGATCTCACGCGTTATCGAGTGAAGCTCACCGAGGAACGCAACCGCGTCCATAACCGCATTCATAAGGTGCTTGAGGATGCCTGCATCAAGCTGGATACCGTTGCCAGCGACATACTAGGGGCAAGCGGCCGCGCCATGATCCAGGCGATTATCGATGGCCAGGATCATCCCGACTGGCTGGCTGACAAGGCCAAAGGCACTCTGCGCGCCAAGCGGCCGGAATTACGTCTGGCCCTGCGCGGACGCGTCACCGAACATCACCGCATGATGTTGCGCGAGTTGTTGGAGGATCTGGACTTTGTCGACCGCAAGATCGCGCGATTGGAGAAGGCGATCGCTCCGCAGGCGGACTTAGACACGTTGACCCGGCTGTGCACGATTCCCGGCGTGGATCTGATCACCGCTTGGACGTTGTTGGCGGAACTCGGCCAGGACATGCAGGTCTTCTCCAGCCCGAAGCATGCAGCCAGTTGGGCTGGGCTTTGCCCCGGCAATCGCGAAAGCGGCGGCAAGCGGTTGAGTAATCGCACGCGCAAGGGGAATCGCTGGCTGCGGCGCGCTCTTTGCCAATCGGCCTGGGCCGCATCCCGCAAACGCAACTGTTATCTGGCCGCATTCTTTTACCGCAAAGCGGGCAAGCACGGCGTACGCAAGGCGATTGTGGCCCTGGCTCACCGGTTACTCGTCATTGCGTTCTGCATACTGCGCGACCGCACCGAATACCGAGAAGTAGGGGGCGATTATTTTGACCGGCTGAATCCGCAACGCACGCGCGACCGTCTCGTACGGCGTCTCCAGCGTCTCGGACTCCATGTCATGTTGACGCCCAATGCTAACTTCCCCGTCTTGGAACTGCCTCCTCACCCGAAGAAAAGGGGCCGCCCTTGTAAGTGCGCCGAACGCGCAATTCATTGCATACACAGCAGGTAATAAATCGGGGTTTTCGAAGGACCGGGAAATCGCTCAGGCCGGCGGCGTAAGCCGGAACGGGATTGCCGGCGCGGTAGAATCAATTCATGGAGAGGCATGCTACGGAACTGCTCCACGACGCCCTGGCCTTGCCGCCGGAAGCGCGTTCAGCGCTGATCGACTCTCTAATTGAGAGCCTCGATGCGACCGTCGATGAAGGGGCGGCAGAAACGTGGAAGCGGGAGATAGAGCTTCGGCTGAAGCAGATTGACGGCGGAACCGTGGAACTGATCTCCTGGGGCGCTGCACGCAAGCGCCTTCGCGACCGACTGGAACCGTGAGCATCGAGCCCCTGCGAATTCACCCTGCTGCACTAGACGAGGCCGAGGCGGCCGTCGACTGATATGCGCAAAGAAGCCGGCGGGCTGCCGAGAGGTTTCTGGACGAGCTCGATCGTGCGATCGACCAGATTGGCCGAGATCCGGAGCAGCATCCGCCACACGACTTTGGCACGCGCCGCATGGTGCTGCGGCGGTTTCCTTTAGTGATTGTCTTTCGCAAAACGGCCGCCGGTGTGGAGATCATCGCGGTTGCTCACGGCCGCCGCCGCCCGGGCTACTGGCGGGAGCGCCTCGGATAAGGTAGGGGCGTTTATGGGGGAGTGTATTCCGCCAGACACGTGGGCGCACGTCCACAACTTATCCCAAGCCCCTCCCTGTGACGTCGCATGCTCGACGGGTTCTCTATCGCAATCCCGCCTCGCTCAGAGCCGCGAGAAACCGCGCTTCCGTCCGAGACCCGACTGCCTGCCATGTGAGTTTGCCGCTCCGGTCGAACATCAGGGTTACTGGAATCCCAGAGACCTGAAACAAGTCACTCACCTTTCCATCGGAATCCGGGAGAACCGGAAATGGAAGGGGATGCTTTGCGAGGAAGGCACGAATGTTAGTCTCTGTATTTGTGGAAATGGCCAGGATCATCAGGCCCTGTTCCGCAAATCGCCGATAGATTGCGCGGAGGGCCGGCATCTCCGCTTCGCAGCCCTCGCAACCGGGCGACCAGAAATTCACCAAAACGACCTTGCCGGTCAGACCTCTTAACGTCCGCGTCTTCCCGTTCAAATCCGGGAGAGTGAAATCCGCCCGTTGGCGTGCGTGATCGCGAGTGTCCAACTCCGCCATGGCCGCAGCCATTTGTGGATTGTCGAGAGACGCACGCGTGTGTTCGTAGCGGATCAATTCGGCTAATACAGAATATGGAGCCAAGTAATCCGTCTTAGGAAATTCCCGGAGCGCCTGAGCCAGGGTTGTGGTTTCCTCCTGAAGCGTACGGGGGTCATCCGCGTCACTGTGCCAAACAAGATTGACCGCGAAATTTACCTTCTGGGCGCCAGGCGCTAGCTTCTGAACCTCAAGAGCAAGCTGCTGCGTTTCGGCTGCCTGCTTCGCTTGAGGCAATTTTTCGATGTTCAGGATCCGATAATTCAGTCCGGCTTCTTTTTGATCCGTTCCCTGAGCGTTTGCAGGTTGGGCGAGATAGGGTAGCAGCGTTGCGAAGACAATAAAGCAGCAGCGCATTGCGGGTTGGCCCAGCGCCATCCATGTGGGATCAGGACCAGCGGAAGACATGGGTAACATTATGGCATCAGTAAGAAGCCAGACCAGGCACAATAAGCCCCACCTGCCATTTCAATGTGGTTGCAAGCCCCGGATTACCGCCGCCCAGTCGCATCAATCCCAGGGACGCCTACGTTTGGAGTGAGTTGGGACCAGCACCTTCACTTACATGGGGAGAATATTCCCTAGCGGGCGGGGAAACCTCGAAATATTCCGTCTTCGTCAACTGCATTCGCGAATTCGGAGAAACTCATGTTGGCGATGGACAGATTGTTTTCGATGGATTGAATCGCCGCCGGGATCGCACGGAACTGGCGGTGAGCAACTCCACGCAGGTCAATGACCAGGATTGCGAACTCCGGATGGTTGATCGCAGCGTCATCAACGACAAACAAAAATGCGTGCTTGTAGCCGCTGGGTACACGCGCCAGAAGTTCCGCCGCGCCAAGCCTCCGAAAGGCCAAGTCGTCCAAGAACTGGACGTATGCGTAGAAGGCGTCCCCGATCGCAGGAACTGGCGCTCGTATCAGCTTACAAACCGTCTTCCACGTTCTCTGACTCTCGAAGCCGGTGCGAACCACGAGAGGATTGTTCGTTCTTGGGAGCTGCTTCCGATCCATGGATGCCGATTAGGATATGGCCACGTTTGTTCGAGTGAGTTTACCAGATCCACATCGATGATCGCGAATTCGGGCAACGAAATTCCTGGCAAGCGCCCCTCCAGTGCCCTTTCATCAGCCCGCCTGGCGGATCGAATGCCGAACGAAACCGGGCCGTCGCGCGAAGGGATGTTGTCTCTATACGGCGCGTAGTATAGTTCTAGGATGCTGGAAGTCATTGAGTCAGTATTTCCTTCGCCTGCAGTTGTAAACCAGGAGCGCTGCCATGTCTGACTTCGGAGCGGACGTCGGTATTGAATTCAGCGAGACGGCATCCGGCAAAGTATCGCCGGGAATTTCCGATCCGGCTGTCGCGGCGAAAGCCGGCAGCGCCTTCCTTGTTACTTTGAACATTTCCATCCCACGATTACAGGATTTCCTCAGCGCCGCTACACACACTGCCGATATTCGCAGCGGTACAGTATCGTGGAAACCCGACCTGAAAACCACGGCCATTGCGGGCGGGAGCGTCACTTACTTTCGAGACGCCGATGCGAGCGGCAGCCGTAAGTTTGTCGATTACACATTCTCTTTTCCCGGTCCGCACCAGCAAACGATTGCCTGTACCGGGGTGAAAGACCTGCAACCCGACAACGGGGTGGACTCAGCTACCGACCTGACCACAATCAACCTGACCCTACAGGCGAATGGACAAACCGCCGGCGCCGGAGTTTTGCAAACTCACATCCTCGATTTTGTGCACCAGATCCAATCCTGCAAGGCGACTGGCGCTCAATCCGATGAAGAAAACAGCGCTGCCCGCTGGGCGTTTCTCAGTTTTGTGAACGGGCAACTGCGGGATGTCTATCCGAGTCTTCCACTGATCTTCAAGAACACCACGGAGCTGACGCCGGAACAACGGAAGACGCTGGCCGTCTGCGCCCGTCTACTTCTTCCCCCAACCTGCCGCCGGATGGCCCGCAGTTCGATGACATTGTCTCGGAATTGGATCGTTTCCTGGCAAATGCCTCGTCCACCGTGCTCACTACAGTCAGCGACTGGCTGCAGGCCATCGGAACGTTCCTTCCCGCTGAACCGACCGATCTGACGCTGCTGCGGATGCTGGTTACAGCCCAACTCAACAGTACGGATCGCTCGCCCATACGGGACGTTCTCGAACTACTCCACTCACTCGTAGTCTTTCCGTATTACGCGCACCCCAAGTGCGATGCGCTGGTGCATTATTCGCGGCCGGTGCATCAGCCGCGGAACACGCCGGATCTGCCGGTGCTCGCCGAGCCTCCACAGAAGGTCTTCGATTTCGCGATTGCGGGGGCGGGACCGGCTGGAATGCTGCTGGCGCAACGGCTCGCCACGAAAGGCAAATCGGTTCTTCTGCTGGAGGCGGGCCCCTATGTTCCGGAGCGGACCATAGACTCCGACGAAATTCTGTGGACGGCGCGTCTTTACAAATCCTCCGGACTGCAGCAGGCCAACACGGGCATCCGCCTGGTTGGGGCGGAAGGCCCCACTTTCACCGTGCTGCAAGGCGCCTGTGTGGGCGGAGGAGGATTGGTCAATAACGCCGTTTGCTTTCGCCTGCCCGCGCAGCGACTGGCGCAGTGGCAAAGCATCGGCTTTCCGATTTCGGCGGCGGACATGGCGGCGGCCTACACCCAGGTCGCGCAGGAACTCGGCATCAAACCGGTATCGGAGGCCGCCAATCCGACGCCGCGCTTGAACCCCACCTGGAAATTTCTCACGAACAAGCTTGGCGCTCCACGAAAACCATCGCTGACAGATCCACCAGAGCCCGGACTGTATGAATGCCTCGTCAACATAGAAGATTGTCTGGGAACGGGGCTCTGTAACGTAGGCTGCGGCTCGGAACGGAAGAGAAACGGCGTGCAGGTGTATTTGCGGCAGGCCGCCGCGGCGGGTTGCGTCATCGTTGACAATGCTGAGGTTCAGGCGATCCATTCGGATGGGAGCCCCAGCCAAGGCGAGCGACGCGTCGAGAGCCTCGAAGTCCGGCTGGCGGACGGGAGAACGGTGGCCGTGAAAGCGAAGGAGTTTATTCTTTCGTGCGGACCGATCGGGAGCTCGGTGCTTGTGTTGAAATCCGGCGACCTCAGTCCCTATGTTTCCGCGAACCGGATTCCGGTGGGCCAGCGTTTTGCGGCTAATTTAGGCTCGCCGATCTTTGCTTTCTGCAAGGACGAAGTGAATCGGCAACCCGGGCTACAGATTGCGCATTACTATTTCGCACCTACCGGTGACGGCTTCGTCATCGAGACGTGGTTCAATCCTCCTGGCGCCAACGCCATCGCGATGCCAGGTTTTCAGCAAACGCACTTCGATCGCATGATGGCCTATTCCAAGACCGTGGCTGCATCTCCGCTGGTCGGATCAGGAGCAGCAGGGCGGATCACGCTGGATTGGCAGGGCGCGCCGGTGATCGATTTTCCGATCTCGGGGGACGATATTGGCGGCCTGCGGCGCGGACTGGTTCTTCTGGCTGAGGCGTTTCTGGGGGGAAACGTCGATTACGCGCTGGTATCGTTAGGCAATGGGCGGAAACTGCAAACCGCCGCGGATATTACGCAGTTGGATAAGGATCTGGCGGAGATCCAAAACGATCCCTCCAAAGCTTACCTGCTGAGCGTGGGAACAGGTCATCCACAGGGAGGAAATGCCATGAGCAACGACTCCGCAATCGGGGTCGTCGACGATCAATTTCGCCTTCGTGGTTTCAGCAATCTTCGAATCTGCGATGGCAGCATTTTCCCGGACAGCGCCGGCGTGAATCCGCAATGGACGATTATGGCGCTGGCGCATGAGTGCGCACGCGTGCTGGCGTAAGTGGATCTGGAACCCATCCACGAAAACCGGGAAAGCCCGTCCTGCTCAATGCCCCGCTCCAGATCAAGCACATTGCGTTCGCGATGCGCGAGCCCCCTACTGCGGCGTCGGCGTCAACTCGATATGATCGATCACGAGCGCGGTCATCGAGACCTTGCGCGGCTCTAATCGCAACCCGAGTTTCTCCGCAGCGCTAAAGAGCGCGCTCTCCGCGGCCGTGGGATCGGCGCCGTCCTTCTGCGCGGCCATCGCAGCAGCCTGCGACGGCAGCATGAACGCCTCTCGGTCAATCAGGTACTCGCTCTTTAGGCCGCTTTGATCCACAACTGGCCGATCGAGCCGGAGATAGTCTCGGTACTGATTGATGAAATCCGCCAGTCGCGCCAGCGTAAGCGGCAGTGCTCCATGCGCCGTTCCGTTATTGATCTTTTCCTCCAGGGATCTGGCGTAAGCGGTATCGTAATCCGCCGGTTTGAGGGGAATCTTCGGACCGCCCTTCGCCACGGTTAGGCCGTAGACCCTGAAATCCCGTGTATCCTGGTGCGTTTCAAGCCGGAAGCGCTCACGCAGAAGCGTCTTCAGCATCTCCGGCACCTGCGCGGTGGAGGACCCGGCCGGGAGCTTGGCCAAAATGTTAAATCGTGTTGTGTTCAATTCGGGCGCGCCCATCACCTGAAATGTATTCAACCCATAGGCGCGCGTGATCAACATCATTATGGAAACGCCCCCGAAATCAGCCATTGCCGAGTCGATTCGCGTGCCCATATGCCGCTGCAGTTCCTTTTTGTTCTGAGGCGCTGGCTTGATCGAAACCTCTTCAAAAGCAGTACTCTGCCCAGATACTGGGGCGTCGAGGGCCAGTGCAGCGAGAAGACATACAAGCGGACGCGTCACTATATACACTCCTTCTCGTTCAAGCGAATGACAACGGGTTCTTCGGCGCTCGCCTTCAGTATAGAATTTTCTGAGCCGGAGCTCTGCAAACTCCAGCGGGGCATAGATACAAGGTCACCGCGACCACCTGATGGCGCGTCCAGGCGCGAGGAAGCCCGCGGCCGCACTGTAAAATGAGGTGATGCCGACACCTTTCGAAAGCGCGCAATTGAATTTAAAGCTGTTCGAGCTTCGCCGCGACCCTGTGTTGCGGCAGGCCCGCGACTGGTTCCTGCTGGAATTTCATCCGCAATCGATGGCCGATTTTATGGCCGAGATTTCCGGAAGCCACAACACGTGGATCCGCATGGTTTTGGGTTACTGGGAAATGGCGGCGTCGATGGTGACCACGGGCGCTATCGACCCAACGGCGTTCCTGGCAGCTCAGGGTGAGATCTTCGGGACGTTTAGCAAAATTCAGCCTTTTCTGGGTGAGCTTCGGGCAGCGCGGGGAGAGCCAGGAATGGCTGAGCACATGGAGAAGGTAGTGATGGCCGCGCCGAATGCCGAGCGGATCCTAAAGCGACGGCGCGAGGCGCTACGCGCCTTTTACGCGATGCGGCAGCAGAAATTGCAAACCGCGGGATAGCGGTTCAGCAGCTCCCTTGTTCCAGCCAGTTGATGAATTGTCATCCGTCCAGCAAGCCCGCGCTTTCCTCCGTTCGCCATCGCTTTGAAGTAAAGTGCGGGGGTATGTTCGAGCGCTACACCGAATAGGCCCGTCGAACCATTAGGACTGACAGGCAAGTCTAGTGGCTACCGATAATGCTACATAACGTCCCGCAACGGCCAGTAGGGATGAAGCTAGGTTCTGCGACACCGGAAAAAAGCGCGTCCAGCAAGACTTGGACCGGCGTTTTCTCCACGATCGCTTAAGGGTTTGGCTAACTGCCCGGGTTCGATTCAGCGCCCGGCCAACTCTAGCGGATCGGCCCGTTTTCCCGCTTGAAGATGAGAGTCGCGAATTCAGCGAGGCTCATGCGCCAGACCGGCCATGTGTGGGCGCCGGGATAGGTGACGAACTTCTCGTGGATGCCGGCTTTGTCGAGCGACTCGGCCCAAGCTTTCACGCGCGTATATTGAACCGTAGTATCGCTATCGCCGCAAGCAATCCAAATCAGCGGAACTTTGGCATTGAAGGCCTTCGCGCTGTCGAGCACGCTTTTGTAGCGCGTATCGAAGTCGCGGATGAGACCGGGGCTGAAGATTCCGAGCGCGCCGAAAAACTCAGGGTGATCGAAGCCGGTGTAGATGGTGTGGCCGCCGCCCATGGATAGACCGGCAAGCGCTCGACTCCGCGCGCCAGAAGTGGCGCGGTATTGGGATTCGACAAAGGGGATGACTTCTTTCGTGAGGTATTCCTCGAACAGATTGTTGTTATTCACTGCGCCGCCGCGACCGGCTCCGAAGGGAACGGCGTGGCCGGCGGGCATGACGACAATCATGGGGCGCGCTTTCCCGTCCGCGATGAGGTTATCGAGAATGAGATTCGCGCGGCCGGCGTTGGTCCAGGAATCGGGCGTGTCTCCGCTACCGTGGACCAAGTAGAGGACAGGATAGCGAACGGCCGATTTTTCGTAACCGGGCGGAAGATAGATGACAATACGCTCCGTCCGGTCGAGGACGGCCGATTTCCGCCATTCCGTGACCACGGTTCCGTGCGGCACGTCGCGGAGTTCCCATGCAGCGGGAGTCGTGGCAGGGACTTCCACCAGGCTGGCCGAAGTACGTTGGCGAAGCTTGACGATGGGATTGACGGGATCGGCAATGGCGAGGCCGTCGAGGTTGAACCAATAGAGGTGACCGTTCGCTTCGAGGGGTGGAGTGGTGATGAACCAGATGCCATCGTCGCCTTTCTTCATTGGCTCGGGTTTGCCGACGGGCATCCAGTCGCCGTAGAGGGTGACGTCCGTGGCTTTGGGAGCCTTCAGGCGAAACGTGACGGTGCGGTCGGCGTGGATTTCGGGAGAAACGAGGCCATCGGGACTGGGAGTTTGAGCGAGTCCAACAAAGGTTAGCGACAGGGCCAGCGCACAGGTACGACTTTGGAGTTTCATCATGATTTACATCCGGTGATAGCTTATCATTTGCTCGCTGCCGAATCGCTCGATGCCGGCGACACGAAGGAGTGATTGGCGACTTTCGCGAATAGGCTCGCAAGTTCGTTGCTGAGGCTCGAAAGAGAGGCGCCCGCCCGGTGCTGTTCACGACGCGTTCTTTAAGAAAATGACTTGAAACTCGCACTCGGGTTAGCGTATAGTAGGTCGACTTTTGATGCTTGGAGACCATTATATGAGCACGTATCCGAAAGCCACACTGGATCTGCTGCCGCTCGATCACTCGGCGGAAGGTACCGCGGCCCGTAACCTGATCGTGCTTCACATCACGGCGGGGCCGAGCGCTCAAAGCGCGATCAACACGTTCAAGGCGAGTGTGGCGCCGCACCGCGTCTCAGCTCACTTCTGCATCGAACGTGACGGAACCGTATATCAGCTCGTGGACACTGGGCGCACCGCATGGCACGCGTCGCAGGTCAACTCGCGGTCAATCGGCATCGAGCATGCCGCGATTCCCGGGAAACTGCCGGTCACCGACGCGCAATACGCCGCGAGCGCGGCGCTGGTCGCTTGGCTTTGCGGCGAGCTGCGGATCCCTTGCGACTCAGATCACGTGATGGGGCACAATCAGGCCTCCCCCGCCGATGGGCACGCGGGTTGCTGCGAGCCTACGCTCAGCATCGAGAAGGTCATTGCGGCCGCGAGCGTCGGCGATGCAGGCGCCTCAGCAGTGGCGGAGCCGTAGACCGCCGCGATAATGCTGGATATCGTTCCGCTTACTAGAGCCGTCCAGCGCGATAGTCTTGAACAGTCTGCCATGCGATTCTTTGTAAGAATGCGCCCTCTTCTGGCGTAAGGCCAGAAGGGATGTAACCAGACCCGTTTGGATCGCGGCCATAGATCGTGGCGTAAATGACGCACGTCGCGAGATATGCGCCGTATATGCTTGGGTGTTCCTGATCAGGTCCGTAGAGGTTCATCGCTGGCCGCCATTTCGACGCTTGCTGCCAGGCGAGGCCTACCGGAGCTACATCGACATTCAATTCTTTCGCGGCGTCGTGATGCGCCCTTGCTATCTCGGCCATCGAAATCCAGCCGAGTCGTGGGTAGGCCCACGCCATGAACAACACCGGACGAGCGCCGTTCTTTCGAATCTCAGCAACGAACTTGCGGGCGTATTCGCGAAAGTCGGCAATCGTCGTTTCCGGGATGTCTTCCTGCAACACGACGACGTCATAGGCGCCTGTGTCGATGGCTTTGACCGGCTCCTTCAGATCCCACAGTCGACGCAGAGGGGCGCCGCCGAATACAGACTTGTCCGCGGTGACCACCAACGGGGGATTGGCCGTGGCGGCGAGCCTTTCAAAATGAGTGTAGATTCCATTCTGGTAATAGGTGAAGCTGTCACCGACAAAAAGAATCTTGCGCGGAGCCTGTGTAGCCGCGCCCTGTGCAAGGGCCGCCGCAACCCCGAAAGACCCTATCCCGAGTACCAGGATCATCTTTCCAATCTTGGAAAGCATCATAATGTGTTGAGTGTACCCGCCCGACGTTCTTTCGGGGCCGCCTTTGGGTCCTGGTCTTCGCCGCCAGCGGTGGCTTGGATCGGCGATGTAATCTCAGTTGCGCAAAGGCGACGCATGGAACGTAGCGTGCAGTGCACCGCTTGATGGGAATCGTCTCCCTGTTTGGGCTGATGTGCCGCCACCGACAGGCGGCTCTGAGTGTTGGGTTGCTCACACTATGTTCGTTCCCAGGTCCCAGGCTGTGGGCGCAGGGACCGCCATTTCAAACAGACGACCCTGTGCCGGTCGAGCTGCACCATTACGAGTTCTACACCTTCGGCAGCATGGACGGCACGACGGCGGAAATCGACGCGATTGGCCCCGCCTTCGAGTTCAACTGGGGCGCCATTTCCCGAGTGCAACTGCACGTCATTCTGCCTTTCGGGGTGATCGCGCCATCAAACAATCCCATCTATTTTCCCGGTGGAACCGGGCCCAAGGCGTTTGGGCTGACTGACATGGAACTGGGTGCGAAGATCGCCTTCATCAAAGAAACGAAATACGTTCCCCAGTTCGGCACCTTCACGATGGTTGAAATTCCGACTGGCAATTACTCAAAAGGGCTCGGCGTCGGCAAAGTCTGGTACAAAGTTCCCATCTGGCTGCAAAAGAACGCCGGCCCTTGGACCTTCGACGGCGGAGTCGGCTATCAGATCGTTCCACAAACCGGCTACCGCAACTTTCCGTACACGGGATGGCTCGTGAAACGAACTCTCGGCGCCAGGCTGGAGTTGGGAGTTGAGGTTTTCTCCCATGCGCGCGAGGGATACGCGGCGGCACAGACGGCGGCTTCCACGATGATCGACCTGGGCGGCTATTACCATTTCAAGCATCACGACAGGGAGCAGTTCTTGTTCGCTTATGGACACTCCATCGCCGGACAAACCGAAAACTACGCCTATGTTGGCCTGTACTGGACTTGGGGCAAAGACGCCAAGCAGAATTTCGTCCCACACGGATGGCCGGATGTGAACGGGAACGAATTCGAACGGCCCTGATGTGGGTCGCCTTTTGCGCCTGCCGGATATGAGGTTTGCTGTCAAGAGCTGAAGCGCTTACCGGTAGATCGGTGTCCAATAGCCGAAATACACTATGTCTGCGAAACTGAAAACGGCAAATTGCCGCCGTGACTATTGGCGCAGGCGTCTTTGCAATCGCCCTTGTCTCCGGGGTTCTTTACGAGCAGGCACAGCGCGCACGGGACCGGGAGCGTTTTCCGCAAATCGGCCGTTCCGTGGATATCGGCGGCTGTTCACGACCCCAAGACGATATTCTCCAATGGCGGGCCGCGTCCGGGCTACAGTTGGGTCGCGATCCAACGCGCGTTGGCAACCGTTACCACCGTGTGCTGGTATGACCGCGCCGGCTCCGGCTGGAGCGACCTTGGTCCTTATCCGCGCGACTCTGCGTCGCAGGCTCGCGATCTGCATGCTCTTCTCCGCGCCGCGCGAGTCGCGCCGCCTTATGTGCTGGTGGGCGAATCATCGGCCGCCTTGGATGCTCGCGTTTACACGGGCTTCTATCCCTCCGACGTGGCCGGCCTGGTACTGGTCAACTGGGCCGATCCAGCGCTCTTCCTTGACCTGCGGTCCGGCAACGGGAAACGGGCGGCTCGGGTTCCTCAGTTGATCTATCGCTCGCAAGACGCCATGGCGCAGTTGTTCAACTTGGTCGGGCTTTACCGTTTGGGCCCGGTTCCGCCAGCGCCGGCGCCGCCCAAGGGACTGACGGCCGCGGAGTGGAACACCATCTGGTTCCTGGCCCACTCCTCCAAGGCGCTCAGCGCCCTGATGCAGGAACGCCGCCTGGTGGCTAAGCTCGCGAGGCGCGGGCGCCGGGATCTCCCCTCGTGCTCAGCGCCGGGAACATCGCCGCGCCGCCCGAATTCCTTGAGGCGTGGACGAATGCGCAGAGCGATCTCGCCCGACTGTCCACTAGGGGAAGACAGATCGAGGTTGGCGGGGGCGCCAGCGACCTGCTGCACGATGCGCCGGATGCCATCGTCGAGGCCGTGCGCCGGGTGGTCGCAGAGGTGCGGGTGCTTAACTAATTAACGCTCGGGCACTGGTGATCTATCTTGGTTCGCGTATCCGCGCGGTCCGCTTGCCGGCTTGTCTCCGGTCATACGAACTATTTCGTTGACATACGAATAAATTCGTATGATACTCGAAGCGTGGCCTCCCGATCCCATTCCAAAGAGCCCGCTCCCCCGCCGCTTCCCACCGGCGCCGAAATAGCCATCCTGGCGGTGCTGTGGCGTCAAGGCGCCAGCACCGTGCGCGAGGTGCATGAAGCGCTGGGTAAGGACAGTGGGTATACCACCACGCTGAAGTTGATGCAGCTCATGTTCGAAAAAGGGTTGGTGGTGCGCAACGAGCGCTACCGCTCACATCTGTACGAAGCGCGCGAACCCAAGGAGCAGACGCAGCGGCAGATCGCGGGCGACCTATTGAAGCGCGCGTTCGAAGGATCGGCGAAAAGCCTGGTGCTGGGAGCGCTCGCCGCGCAGCCGGCTTCAGGCAAGGATCTGGCCGAGATACGGAGTCTGTTGGACGAATTCGAAAAGAGGAGGGGGAAAAAATGATCACACTACTGAACCAGCCGTGGACCGAGCGTCTGGGCTGGACGCTTCTGCATTTTCTGTGGCAGGGAATTCTGGTAGCAGCCCTCTATGCGCTCGCCCGGGCTTTGGCCGGCGACCGCATTTCGGCGCGCGGCCGCTACGCAATTGCCTGCGCTTCGCTGTTGGCGATGACCGTGGCGCCTGCTCTCACTTACTGGTGGCTTGGAAATTCCGGGCAGGCGGCGCGGATCGGGGACCTTACCGATTGGGGCGCCCGGCAGCTTGCCCCTGGGGTTGCGTACTCACCGGTCACCGATCCCTGGCAACAGGCGATGCCGGGGATTGTAATGGCGTGGTTCGCCGGCGCCGCTGCGTGTTCCCTCCGGCTGCTCATGGGATTCATCTCCGCGGCGGCTCTGCGGCGTTCGCGTCATGCGCCGGCGCTCACCGAATGGCAGCAAACCCTCGACCGGCTGATCGAACGCATGCACGTGTCGCGAAGCGTGCGGTTGCTGGCCACGGATCGAGTGGACTCTCCTTCGGTCATCGGCTGGCTTCGCCCAGTGATTCTCGCCCCGGTGGGCGTGCTGTGTGGGCTCGCGCCCGAGCAGGTAGAGGCGCTGTTGGCGCACGAACTGGCGCATGTCCGGCGGCACGACTACCTGGTGAACGTTCTGCAAGGGATCGCCGAGAGCCTGCTCTTTTACCATCCTGCGGTGTGGTGGATCTCAAACCAGATCCGGGCCGAGCGCGAGCATTGCTGCGATGATCTCGCCGTTGCGGCAAGCGGCGATGTCCTGGTGTACGCACGCGCTCTAGCGGAATTGGAATCCATGCGGCCGGCGCATTTCAAGGCTGCGCTATCTGCGAACGACGGTTCGCTCCTGCGCCGGATCCGCCGGCTGACCAACCCCGTGGCGGCGCGCAGGCCCGCCGGATGGGGAGCGGCCTGGTCTTTGGGCGCCCTGATGCTATTGGGGATCGCAGGCGTTGCGGTGACCGGCGCGCAAGGGCAAAGCCAGACGGTAGTGGACCTCCACACAGTCTGGCCGGACACGGTGAGGCAAGGCGATATGAAGCTGGAGGTGCGCGGGCTGGGCCGGTTGACGTCCGGCCATACGGCGGCGCTCAAAGTGGCGGAGACGCAGATGCAGGGCGTGCGGCAAGGCGAGCCGGCCATCGTTGCGTTCCGGAATCGGAAGGAGACCGTTCGCGGCAAGGTTGCGGTGGTGCATCCGGAGGTGGCGAACGGCACAATAACTGTCGACGTAGTGATGGATGACGCTCTGCCGCCCGGTATCGATCTGCAGGAACCGGTGGACGGGATTATTTCGATAGGCGGGCTGACGAACGTGGTGTATGTGGGCAGGCCGGTGTTCGCCCGATCCAACAGTCGGGTTATGCTCTTCAAGCTCGAACCCGGCGGCCATTCGGCCAAGAAGGTTCCGGTGCAGTTCGGCGCGGCCTCGGTGCAGTTGATCGAGATCAAGAGCGGTCTGCAGCCGGGGGACAAAGTGATCCTCAGCGATATGTCGAAGTATGACGGGGCGACCGCGATTGTGTTGCGGTGATGGCTTCGGCTATGGCATCCTTTGCGTCGCCTAATCGGGGCGCTTGGAACGGGAGGCCTGTCTGCGGGCGTCCTGTTCCGTGGTCATTTTGTAGGCCAAGTAATACTTGTAGACGTTGCCCACGTAGTTAGGGGTCTCGGCGCCGATTTCGCGGGCGGCGACGAACTCGACATTGTTGAACCAGCGGTTGGGATCGTAGCCTTCGGTGGCGGCCATGGCGCGCAGCTTTTCGATTTTGTCGGGGCCAGCGTTGTACGAAGCAAGCGCGAAGAGACCCTTGGTGAGCTGATCCATCGGCTCGTTGCCGTAGTAATGATTCACCATGTACCGAAGGTATTTGGCTCCCGCCTCGATATTGCGATCGATCTTCCCAATGCCGGTGATGTCGATGGGGTCGGCGGCCGCGGTGCTCGGTTTGATCTGCATAACCCCGACAGCCCCGGCTTTGCTCCTGAGCCCAGGGTTCAGGCCGGACTCTTGAAAGCCTTGCGCGGCCAAAAGCAGATAGGGGAAATGATATTTGTCGCCATAGGCGTGGAACAGACGCACCATTTCTTCAAAGTGCGCCAGATCCTCTCCGGCAATTGCGTCTTTGGCCCATTTGATACGGCTCAAATACTTGGCCGTTACCGTGTTTCCGTAGGACGTGCCGACCTTGTGGTCGCGGATGAACTCATTCACAACGGATTCCAACTGCGGCGTATTCTGTTGCACGGCCCACGCCAGGGGACTGGCGGCAACCACGAGTTGGGACTGGATCTTCAGGTTGGGCAGCACTTTGGCCCAGTATTGCGCGACTTTGTCTTCCGCGACGGTCATGGGCACGAGGCCGGCATTCACCATCTCCAGTAAGTCCTCCATTTGTAAGTCAGGGGCGGCGGGAGTCAGGTGAATCGGTGGTTTGCCGTCGCGCCGCAGGTCTCCGCTGAGACGGCGCAGGTTGTCATACGAGATCGTATGGCTGAAGTAGTAGACCTCGCGGCCGGAAAGACCCTCCAAGCGCGGCGATTGCTCGCCGGGGCCGCTGACAATTATGGCCTTGGCGTCGTCGTAGATGGGATCGGTGAAATCCACGGCATAGTGAGATTGGCTCGCGGTGACCATCAAGGTCGCGACGAGGTCGCCATAACCATCCGCCAGCTTGGGCAGGAGGTTGTCCCGGCCCACCGGGATGAAAACGAGGTGGATGGCGAGATTGCCGGTGTGAAGCTTGTGGTTCAGGAAGCGCTCGAATTCGCGGCAAAATTCGTAGAGGGCGCCATGGATTTCGCTGCCATCGAAGTAGAATCCGAGCTTGTTGGGCGCGACCAGAACGCGGAGAATCCGCCGCTTGACCATGCCGTCGAGGTCGCCCCGCCACTTTTCGTGGATCAATTGCTCCTGTAATGAGGGGTGCTCGAACGTGTTGGGAGGAGGCTCGGCCGACGGGGTGGTCTGTTCCTTGCCGGCACTCCGCGCGGAAGAGGTTTCACCGGGACGCCTGCTGCATGACGAGCAAAGCGAAATGGCCGTAGCGACGAGCGCCCAGGAGACCACTTGCCGGAGCGTAAAGGCATCACGCATCTGTGAGGAATGATGCTGAAGGGGGTGGCGCGGGCGTAAATCCTTACAGGGTTTACCGGTGGGTCTGGTCCGTCGGTTTCAGCACATCCGGCAGCAGGACCATAACCGAAGCATACTATTGAAAACGCAAGGCCGAGGCTCAGAATGAAACCGGGAGGCAAGAAATGTACTTGATCATTCGGGATTCCAATGGACGACGCAGAGAGGCAGTACTGTTAGCGTCGGGGTCAAGATGCATGCGCCTGGCGGTTAGAGGCGACAAAGATACGGCTGAATATAAGTTTTCATATGGCGAATGGCATTCTAAAGACGGCGAGGCCGTGGAAGTGGAATCGTACCTTGCTGACGAGCGGCTCGACGCGGGCGCGTTGTACTCGCATTTGATCCCGCGCGCCCATGCCGCCGGCGCGAAACATTCGCTGCAGTTTTGATTCGGGACCGGCGCTTCTAATCACCGACGCCAGCCGTCAGCTTCATTGAGCAACAGACGGCTGCTCGCTCACGCCTTCCGGTTGCGCGGCGGGGCCCCCGCCCTCGCTGTTGCCTCCGTCTTCCTCAATCCGTTC
This sequence comes from Bryobacterales bacterium, assembly GCA_963743705.1. Classification (GTDB taxonomy): domain Bacteria; phylum Acidobacteriota; class Terriglobia; order Bryobacterales; family Bryobacteraceae; genus PALSA-243. Next base: position 203,205 of record CAVUQS010000015.1, read on the forward strand.
CGGAGGAGAATCCGCCGGCGAAACCATGCCGGCCTGGAGCGGATGCTATGATACCTGCAACTGCCTGAAGGGGATTCTCACACGTATGGCCACACCGGGGACACCTCTATCTTTTAGTGACGTATTACGGCTGCGGCCGGTGCGGCGCCTGTGGATCGCGCAGATTGTCAGCGTGTTCGGGGACTTCCTGGCGGTGTTCGCGATCATCGCGGTGGTTACGTTTAAGCTGCACGGTACGGCGACGCAGGTGGCGATGGTGCTGGTATCGTTTATGGCGCCGCTGGCGATCGTCAGCCCACTGGCCGGGGTCTTCGTGGACCGGTGGCACTTGAAGCGGACGATGATCGCAAGCGACCTGATCCGCGGCGCGCTGGTGCTGGCGCTGGTGTTCGTGCACGACCTGTACGTGATATACGCCATCCTTTTCACGATGAGCGTGGTCTCCGCCTTCTTCGTTCCGGCGCAATCGGTGGCGGTGCGCACGCTCGTCCCGATGGCGGGACTGATGGCAGTGAACGGATTGATGTCGCAGGCGCAGCAGGGGTCGCTGATCGTGGCCCCGAGCGTGGCCGGAGAGTTGGTGCAGCTTGTTGGCGCGAACTCCTGTTTCCTCTTCGACAGCTTCAGTTTCTTCTTTTCGGCGGCGCTGGTGATGACGCTGATCATCGAGCGGCAGGGGCCGCGCACGGAATCGAGCGCGGTGCTCGACTCGATGCGGCAGGGATTCGGCTTCATCTTCAAGCACTCGACGATTTCTTTTGTGATTGTCTCGATGACGGCAGGGATGTTCGCAATGCGCTGTTTCGGCGCGCTGCTCTCGATCTACGTGCGCGACGTGCTGCACTCGACGTCCGCGGCGTTCGGTCTGCTGAATACCCTGATCGGCGTCGGCATGATCGTCGGGACGCAGTTGCTCACGCGGTTTGCGCGGCACATCCCGCAGCAGAACCTGGTGGTGTACGGTTTGGGCGGAATGGGCGTAGCAGTATTGATCACGGCGGCGTTCGGCACGATGGGATCGACCGCCGTGGGAATGCTCGGGTTGGGGCTGTGCGCGTCCGCGATTTTCATCACGGCGACGACGCTGATCCAGCACGAGACACCGCACGAACTATTGGGACGAGTGATGAGCTGCCTGATGTCGCTGGTGGCGGGGTCGCAGGTGATCTCGATGTTCGTGGCTGGTCCGGTGGCGGAAAAGGTTGGGATTCCGAACCTCTATTATGGAAGCGCTGCGATGCTGGCGGGAATTGGCGTCGTAGGGTACTTCAAGCTGCCGAAGGCCGAGAAGGCGGAATCGGCGAAGACGGGCTAGACCGGCGCTCACGAGCCCTCGCGCGGCGCGCCGTTGCGATACAGGCGTACCCAGCCGCTTTCGCTCAATGCCAACACGCTTCCCTGGGCCGCGAGGCGCCCCAGCATTTCGTGGATTCCCTGTCGCGCCGCGGCCGGCGCGCTTTCGTCGCCGATCACCAGCACATAGTCGATTGGGCCGGGACGCATCCGGCTCAACCACAGCAAGGCCGGCAGCGATTCGGTATCCGGGCCTTCGAGCGCTGCAAGACCCGATTGTTGACCGGGGTCGACCACGCTTTTGAACACCAAGGGGAAGATGCGCGTGGGGGCTTCGTAATCGGACAGATCTACCGCGTGCGCCTTGGCGGCGGCGAAGGCATCGAGATGGGCGAGCGGATCTCTTCCGGCGTTGCCGTAACCGAATCGATCGGGCGCGCGCGGCGTGGCGTAACGCAGGCGGACGAAGGTTGCGCCTTGCGGAATCTTTTCCGCCACGGCCAGGTAATCGGCAGCGGCCGCGCTCATGCCACGCAGCGTGCGCACGGTGGCAGTGAAGTTGGAGGCCAGGAAGAACGCCGCGCATATCGCCAGCGGTCCGCGAGCCCAACTTAGCCGCGAAGCGCCAATTGCGGCGATCCCACCCAAGAAGAACACCACCCATGCGAAGCGAATCTTGACGGCGCCGCCACTAAAAGCTTCGTCGGGAACAAAGAGGTAGAGGATAAACGCAGTTGCCGCCGCAAGAATCAACCCGCCGCGCGGGGACTTCCATTCTTTTCCCCGTAGCAGAAAAACGGCCAGTATGATGCAGCCCATCAGAATATCTCTGAGGAGTTTCTGCTCGCCCTCCGGGCCGCTTGCCGTCACGAACACGTGCATGGGAAAGAGGCGCAACACGGACAGCGCCGGGCCGCCCCAAATTTTCGGATCATGCGGTTGCAGCGCATAGAACGCCGCCAGCACATAGACCGGAAGCGTAGGCACCAGGCTCGGCGCCAAATCGCGGAGGCGGATTTCGCGCCAGTTGGCCAACGCCACGCAGAGCGTCATGAGGACTACGGCCAGTGCGGCGACGAGCGCGGCGATCAGATGCGTGGCGAAGATACCTAGTAAGATGCACGCGAGCGTGGCGGCGCGCCGCGCGTTCATCTGCCGCGCGTGCCTGGCATAGTAGCCGATGGCGAACGGGACGAGCGCTATTCCCAGATAGAAGTTATAGAAGCCCAGCCACAAGAACCAGGTTTGCAGCAGAAAATTGGCCAGCGGCGTCCAAGGGTTGGCGTCTTTCGACAACGCGCGAATGGAATAGGCGATCGCGAAGAATCCGATGAGAATGGCGAAGCTCACGAAGAGACGTTCCGCACGATCCGGGCCGGCGATTGCGCTTATCACGGCAAGGGCGAGGCTGGCCGTCCAGTTGGGTAACGGAATTCGCTGAATCGTGTACCACGGGGCGTAAACCGTTTGGGAGTGATGGAGGACTAAGTCCCGCATGGCCGTGGCGCTGTATAGGTGCGAAGGGCCGTCCTGCGTGGCGAAGTGCGGCATCAGCCACGGAATCGCCACCTGCCATCCCAATAATGCGAACGCTAGTGCGGTCTCGACATAGGTTGAGACGAGATAGTAATAGCGCCGCACCGCACCATACTATAAGATCCCGCGCCAGCTTCAGAACCGCTCGCCGTTCTGGCGGGACGGAATTTGTGGTGAAATTTAATCTCCGGAATGAACACCAAGCCTTCAACCCTTCTTCGCGCGGCCTTGATCCTGAGCGCCGCCGCCGTTTCCCTGCTGGCGCAGCAGCGTCACAACATGTTTCGCTTCCCGGCTACGGGCGGCGACCGCATTCGCACCGAGGCGCATCTGCTGCCAGAGGTCTCCACAGGTCCCTTCGATCCTACGTGGAGTCCGGACGGCAAGTGGCTCGCCTTCTCCATGCACGGCGACATCTGGAAAGTCCCCGTGGATGGAGGCCTGGCCGTTGCCCTCACCAAAGGCCCCTCTTACCACTTCGAGCCGGCGTGGAGCCCCGATGGCCGTTACGTGGCGTTCAGCGAAGATCTCAACCGGAATCTGGAAATCGGCATCGTGCCCGCCGATGGGGGGGAAGAGAAGATCCTCGCGTCGCATCCGCAGGTCGATATCGAGCCGGCCTGGGCGGCGGACAGCAAGAGCGTCTACTTCGCCTCGGCACGCACAGGCCGTTTCCTCATCTATAAGGTCGCGCTCGATGGCGGCGCGGCGACTCCACTGGGCGGTCCAGAGACCACGCAACTTCAGCCGGCACTCTCGTCCGATGGCAAGTCCATCGCGTACATTTCCCCGGTTCGCGGCCGCGCCGGAACGGGCGGCATATGGTCGAAGACTCTGCCCGATGGGGAACCGCGCCTGGTGCAGTACGACGAAACCGAGTTCCACGCCAATCCCAAATGGTCGCCCGATGGCCTCACGATTCTATACTCGTCCGATGACTCCGGAAGTTACGACGTCATCGGTATCCCGAGCCAGGGCGGAGCGCCGGCCCGGCTGACATTCGATTCCGGCGACGAATTTTCGCCCGCGTTCTCGCCGGATGGAAAGCGCATCGCGTTCAGTTCCACCCTGGGCGGCCCTCCGCATCTGGAAATCATGACCGCCGGAGGCGCTCGCCGCCAGGCATGGACCGAGGTGAAGATCAGCGGCCGCAAGCCCCTCGAAGTCTCCGGCCGCCTGCGTGTTCATGTGCTCGGGCCCGACGGCAAACCGATACCCGCGCGCATGACCGTCGATGGCAGCGACCAGCGCAGCTATGCTCCCGACGGCGCCTTTCACCGAGTCAGCCCGGTAACCGACACTCACAACTTCCCCAGCTCCGGGACATTCGAGATAGAAGTGCCCGCCGGACACACTCACATCTTCGCCATGCGCGGCCCTGAGTATATTCCCGCCACCGCGGATGTAGTCACTCCGGCCGACAAAGTCATCAATGTAGAACTACGCTTGAAACGCCTCATCGATGCGCCCGCCACTCACTGGTATTCCGGCGATACTCACACTCACGACTTGCACCAAGGCCGCTTCGGTCTGACTCATGAAACTTATTTCGAAATGCTGCAGGATGAAGATCTGCATGTCACCAATGCCCTGATCCACATGGACGGCACGCGCTGGATGGGCCGTCCCGACGATCTAACCGGCAAGCCCAACCCGCTCTCCACGCCCACGCACATTCTCGAGTATGGCGAAGAGTTTCGCGGCAACATGGGGCACGTCGGCATGCTGGGCATCAAGGAATTCTTCATGCCGCTCTCCGCGGGCACCGGCTCCACGGTCTACGCCCCTGAAATGGCTAACTTCTGGGCTATCGACGCGGCGCACGCGCAAGGCGGCATCGCCGGCTACATGCATCCCTACTCGCGTCCGGTAGCCCGCCCGCAGGATGGCGCCGGAAGCGAAATCGTACTGGACGTTGCGCTCGGCAAAGGCGATTTCTACGATGTCACCAACGTGCCCTACGACGACATGCTCAATGCCGAAATGTACTACCGCTACCTGAACGCCGGCTTCCACCTGCCCGCCACTGGCGGCTCCGACGATTTCGGCAACTCCTGGAACGGCGCCCCTCCGGGGACCAGCCGCACCTATGCCAAAGTGCAAGGGCCTTTCACGTTCCGCGCCTGGCTGGACGCCATCAAAGCCGGCCGCACATTCGGCACCACCGGCCCTCTGCTCTTCCTGAGCGTGAACGGACACGAGCCCAGCGACGCAATCGACACCAAAGGCCCCACTGAATTCCAGGTGAAAATGGACGTCGCCTCCATCGCTCCGCTCGATAAGATCGACATCATCGTCAACGGCGAAGTAGCGAAGAGCATCCCGGTCAAAGGCCGCGAAGGCCGCTACACGCTAACCGAGACGGTCAAACTCGATGGCAGCGGCTGGATCGCAGCGCGCGCGCTCGGCCCATCGGACGTCACCGTAGCCGATGACTATGCTTTCGCCCAAACCAGTCCGGTATATGTGGTGAGCAACGGAAAACCGTTCGTCTCAGCCAAGGACGCCAAATTCCTGGACGACATGCTGACGGCGTTTTGGCAGCGCCTTGAACCGCGCCGCTTCCCATCGCCCGAAGCCAAAGAGAATGTCCACCAGGCCGTGGAACAGGCGCACAAAGTCTACCAACAGCGGGCGCAGCAATAGGCTGCGCTTCGTTCGGCGCTCAGCCCAACGATCCGTAAAACTTCCAACTGGTGCGATAGTCGCGCGCCACCTTCTGGCCGTTCAAAGCCAGGCGCACCATCTCCACGGGCATGTTCCCCTCGCGATACATGGCATCGTGAAACGCACGGTTGGTCATCTTCCCGGAGCCGACCAGTTCCTTATGCAAGGCGTAGAATTCGAGCGCGCCCAGCATGTAAGCGCATTGGTAGATCGGCGCGTAAGATCCATTGAACGACCGGCGCACCTCGCCTTCCGCGTTGGCGCGCTCGAAGCCAACCCGGTCTATCAGGAACTGGACGCATTCCGTCGCCCTCATCTTTCTCAGGTGGAAGCTCAGCGAGAAAATGATGCGCGCGCAACGGTGCATTCTCCAGAAGAGCGCCCCAATGCGCTGCTCGGGGGTGTGCGTAAAGCCCAAATCCCACAGCAACATCTCCCAGTAAAACGCCATCCCCTCGGTCCAAAACGGCGTCGAGAAGATCGAGCGGTAGGCCCGGTAGCGCTGCGTCATGTATCCCTGCATGTGATGCCCGGGAATGAGTTCGTGGAACACCGTGGCGCGGGCGAAGTAGATATTGTTTCCACGTAAGGCTTCCAAGCGCTGTTCGATGGTCTGGCTGCTGGCCGGCGAAGAAACCTGGATCACGGCTCCGCCCAGGAAAAACGGCGCCGTCAACTGGCCCTGCGGCGTCATCGCTTCCTCCCAGTAGTCTTCCTTCAGCAGCGGCGGGAGCGTGACGAGCTCGTGCTTTTCGACGAACTCGATGGCCTCGTGGGACAAATCCCGCACGAGGTAGATCATTTGCCCCGGCTCGACGTACTTGTTCTTGACGGCTTCCTGAGCCTTCTTCCAATCGTTGCCGAAGCCCATTTCGTTGGAGGCGCGCAGCAGCTCTCTGTCGCACCACGCGAATTCCTTGTTCGCGAGCGCCACTAACTCATCGGGCGTATACGCGATCATCGCGGCCTGCAAGGCGTCGACCAGCACATCGTTACCGGCCGGCCCCACGCCGGAGAGTTCTTCGTCGCTTCCCAAAGGAGCGCTGCTCCGCCCCGCGCCCGCTCCGCCGCGTCCGCCGCCGCCACGGCCTCCGCCGCCCCCTCCACGGCCACCCGCGCCAGCTGCCTGGAGAGTTCCGCCCAGGCCTGAAGCCGTATGCAGAAATTGCGCGTGCGCTTCGATGGCTTCATCGGATTTCTTGTATCCTGCGTCGACCCACCAGACGAACTTCGGATCGTACAGCGCATAAAAGTCGTACCAGCCTCGCAGGGTGGTCCGCAATTGTTCCAGGCGCTGGGCCGCGCCGTTCAGCGCCACGGGATTTTTCTTGACGCCGCTCATGGAATCCTTGGCCACAGCAACATCCTTGACCAGTTTTTCCAATGCAAGGGCCGATTTCTGTCCGTCGATGGTCTCCATCCGCCGCCGCGCTTCCTCGAGGCCGATGATAGTCTGCTGGAACGGAATGAGAGGCGCGATCTCGGTTTCGCGTTGGCCTTCCGCCAACAACTGCTTCTGCTCGCGCTCGAGACGGCTGCGCAGGAGCAGATAATCCACTTTGCCGGATTGGCTGATGGAATCGAAGTTGATTTTTTCCAGCAGCTGGAGCTGATCGGCGTAGAATTTCTCCAACTTCGTCTGCCGCAGCGCCGAGCCGGGCAGCGGGTACACACGGCTCAAATCGCGCAGTTCCACTTCATACCGGTCGATGACCGGCCGGAGCTCGCTCGTGCCCGTATCGAGCGGTGAGCCGTCACTGGCGAGCAGGCAGTTGCAGTCGTCGGCCTTCGAGGCTGGCGCTGCCGGCGCCTTAGCCGCGCGTTGCGCCGCTGCCTGTGGTTCCAACTCGGAAGCGGCGCCTACGCCAAGTAACGCCAATCCCGCTTTTCGCAGCGCGCTGCGCCGGTTCAGGTTTTTCACTTCGGTTCGAGGACCTCCGAGAGCAACATAACTGCTGCCGCGACCAACTACCAACGGTAGTTTTGCCGGCTCGTTGCAGCTAGCTCAGAATCTGATCTTCATGCCGCCGAATGCGCCAAAAGGGGCGCCGGGCGAATAGAAGGTGGAGTTGCGAACGGCATCCGCATTTGTGAAAGGCCGCGGAACGAAGTTCCCCGAGTTATCGAACGGCGTGGTGTTCAACTGCGCCGCGGTGTAGTAATGGTGATCGAAGATGTTGTCGATCTGCACGAAGAATTGCAGCTTGCTGGTCACCTGGTAGTGCGCGCCGACATTGGTGACGCCATAGCCCGGTGAGAAGCCCGGGCCGAGATAGTAGACGCCATCCGGTTTGTCGAGATTGTCTTCGTTGCCGCGCGCAAACGAGCGGCCCACGGCCAGGAAATCCACATCTACCGAAAGTTTGCGCGTGGGATGAAAGTCGAGATACGCCTTGAAGAGATTGCGCGGCGTCTGCGGAATCTGGTCGCCCGGAACCACGGTGATATTGCCCTCGAGTCCGAGGCCGGCATCGTTGGTGCTGTTGCTGGCGGATCCCAGTAGCTGCGTGCTCTGGAAAGTTGCGTCAAGGAATGTGTAATTGCCGCCGATGGTAAACCACCGGTAGTTGTGGCTCACACTGATCTCCGCGCCCTGCCGCAATGTCTTGCCGTAATTGACGAAGTAACCGAAGCCGGTCTGCTGCGAGGCAATAAACAGAATGTCGTTGGTATTCTCAGCGCGGAACCATCCAGCGCTCCACCGCAGACCGCCTTCGCCGGCGCTGCGGATGCCTGCTTCAAACGTCTTCGCTACAACTTGCTTCAGCGGTGGATCGGCGACGAGCGCATTGGGAAGGTTGCAGGGATGAGTGGGGTCTGCGCAGCCGAGTTCGATTGCAGTGGGCGCGCGGTTCGCCTCGCTGTAGCTGAAATACAGGCTGGCATATCGCATGGGCGTGTAGACTAGCCCGACTGCGGGATTGAAGCGATCGAACGTGTAGTTTCCGTTCAACGAACCGCGGTCCGCATTTGTGCCCGGGATTCGATCGATGTTCTGTATGCCGGCGTGATTGAAGCGCCCGGAAAGCGTGATCGCGAGATTCTTCTTCACGTGTACCGTGTCGGTGGCGTAGAACCCGATAGCGTTCGTAATGCCGTGCAGGTTAACGCGTGTGTCCACCGGAACCCCGTCGCTGTTGGTGCTGCCATCTTCAAAGCTGTTGATCGGGGTGATCGAAACGCTGTCGGGATTCAGATATCCGAACTGCCCGTTCTGCTGATAGGTGAGCCCGCTGCGGTCCCACGACGTTCCAAACGTCAGGTTGTTGTGGGCATCGAACCAGTTGCCCTGCGCGGAACCGCCCCAACCATGTTGTTTGTCGTAGGTTCGCGTGAAAACGCCGGTGCATTTTTCGGAGGGCTCGCTCTTCTCGAGCGCCTGAGCGATGCAGCGCCAATATGGGAACGGCTCCGTGGTCGAGTTCCCCGTAGTGGGGAAGCCGCTATAACCGGCGGCCGTAAGCGCAGCAATATCCGCGGCGCTGAGATTGTAGAGCGATTCCGTGAACGAATCGTCGTTAAGATCGCCGTTCGTGGTGTCCGCGCGGACATAACGAAAATAGGCCGCGCCGGAGACTGTGAAGTGGTCGGTGAAGCTGTGGCTGACGTTGAGCGTGAGCGCGGGCGAGCGATTCCAGGTCACGTCCGGAATGGTATTGACAGCCCGATAGTTCTTCGCCAGAAAGCGCGTATCGGTCGACCCGTTGCCAGTCAGATTATTGTCGGCATATGAGAAACCGAGAGAAATGCTGGTATGTCCCGTCGCATATCCCAGCCTCCCAAATACCTGCCTCACCTGCGAAGGCGAATAGAGACGCCACCCATCTTCGCGATACCAGTTGCCGGCCAGATACCAGTTCAAGCCTCTGGAGTTCGAGCCTCCATATTCCAAAGTGCCGTCGCGGCGGCCGAACGAACCCCCGTTGATCGATAGCGAGGTCCCCGGCGAACTGCGGCCGTCCTTCGTTTTCACGGTGACAGCCGCGCCCAGCGTGTTCAAGCCAAACACCGGGTCCGAACCGGGCACCAGCGCCATATCTTGAATCGCGATTTTGGGGATGAGGTCCCACGCCACCACGTCGCCGAACGGTTGATTTTGGCGAACACCATCGACGTAAACGGATAGCCCCTCCGGCGTTCCAAGGAGCGGGGAGGCCGTGTAGCCGCGGTAGTTCAAATCCGGCTGAAAGGGATTCTCCTGATTGTTGTTCAGGTAGACGCCCGTCAACTTGCGGTTCATGAAATCGGAAAGGTCGAGGGCACCGTTGTTGTCTAAATCTTTGGCGTCAGCGGTCTGGATGTTCATCGGAACATCGTCTTTCGAAATCGTCGTTCCGGGCAGCGGCGCCACCGAAGCCACCCTCAGCAATGTGGCCTGGGAACTCAGCGCGAGCGTCACGGTCTGCGAAACAGGCGCCGCGGAAGACACGGTAACGCGCGTGGTCTGCGTCGCGAAGCCTTCTCTGGCGGTTCGGATTTCATAGCGTCCGAGCGGCAGGTTCGAGAAATCGAAGAAGCCCTGCGCATCGGTTTCAAACGGCGTTTCGGTTTTTGTGTCCAGGTTCTGGAGGGTTCCCGACGCTTTTGCCACTGCGCCAGAGGGGTCTTTGACCTGAAGCCGGATGTCCCCGTTCGACTGCGCCCATAGAAGCGCGGCTCCTATCAAGGACAAGAGAAAAGTTGACGCCCCACGCCCCGGCAACGTTCGGATCGAGATCTCCACAATTGAACATTCCCGCGCAAGCGATTTTGTTCACTGTTTTTTGGAGAATTCACTTCAGCGACCCGCCAGCGGCTGCTCGGTATGGAAGTACTTCTTGTAGGCGACGATCCAGTTGGTGGCGATCTCATGCTGCGCCTCGGCCAGATCCAAACTACCGTCGCACACCATGGCGCGCAGCCGGTCCTCCAGGTCATCCTTTACCTTGGCGTTCCAGATCGTCGAATAGGAGTGGGGCCAAAGGTTGCGAAGATCGTCGGCGCCTCCCAAGGCCGGCGTGACAAGATAATCCACCTCGTAGGCTCGCGGCTCCGCCGCGGGGATTCCATATTCCGCAAACACCTGCCTTTGAACCGCCATCGACACAGCCTTATTTTTGACATTGGCCTGCGAGCAAACCGCCTGCCTGGGGGACAAAGTGGCCGCGCCGGGCGTCAGCCGGGCATCGGGAAGAGACACAATCACCATGTCGCGCTGCACCGTGCTCCGATAGGCGACCGACCCCAAGACGAGTAGAGCCATCGCCATGACAGCCAGCGCAGCCGCCGACGCCGGCTTTAGCGCGCGCCGCCAGGCGAACCAGCCCGAACCTTGCGCGCCTTCGGCCAACTGCGCCAACTGCGCTCTGAGGAGCGCGCGTTGTCCGGCAACCGGCGGCAGCGTAGCGCCCGATTCCCTCGGATACACGCGGACGAAATCGGTAATGGCGTTTTGGATCTCCTGCCGGCGCGCGCGGCATTCCCAGCAGGCGTCGAGATGGGAACCTACCGTAGCTTGTTGAGAACCCTTGAGTTCGCCGTCGATCTCGAGCAGCAACTGTTCATCAGAGAGATGGGAGGCTTGATACGACATACGTTTACCGTTCCGTGGCCCGCACAATGCGATCCAGAGGTCGCGCCAGCGAAAGGGAGACCCTTGATTGAGTATTCCGCCAGGCGGCGTTTTGTTCAGCATATTTTGCAACGGCGCAAGACGGAAGATGCGAAAAATAAACTATGAACAAAAGGCCGTTCCGAGGGATGTTTATAATATGGACTCATTAGGAGCTGTCATGACGAGCGAAACGCCCGACCTTGAAAAGCATGGCGCGTCTGAACCGGGATTCTTGACGAAACTACGACTGGGCATTCTGGCAGCCGGCATCGCGGCGGTTTTTCTGGGTTGCTCGAAGCCTGCGCCGGAAAAGACGGCGGAGCAACAGCCAACTCCGGCCCCGGCGGGTCCGCGCATCTATGTCAGCGACGAAGTAGCCGGCGATGTCAGTATCGTCGACGCCAACACGTTCGCGGTTACCAATATTCATCTTGGCAAGCGCGCCCGTGGTATCCACGCCACCCATGACGGCAAGAAGATTTATATTGCCTTGAGCGGCAGTCCGATCGGGGGTCCGAACGTCGATGAGAGCACCCTTCCGCCGCCCGACAAAAGTGCGGACGCAATCGCCGAGTTCGACGTGGCGCAGAACAAAGTGGTGCGCATGCTGGAGGCGGGCTCCGACCCCGAAAACTTTGCCATCGCTTTGGACGATAAGACAATCTACGTCTCGAACGAGGACGCGGATGGCGTGAGTTTTCTCGATATCGCCTCCGGCAAGCTCACGAAGACGATCAAGACCGGCGAGGAGCCCGAAGGCGTATCGGTAACTCCCGACGGTAAGCTTGTCTATTCGACCAACGAAGCGGACGGCACGGTTTCGGTGATCGATCCGGTGGCCGGAAAACTTTTGAAACAGATCAAAGTCGGACGCCGCCCGCGCAATGTGGTGTTCATGCCCGACGGTAAACACGCCTACGTCAACGCGGAAAACGATGGGGCAATTGGGTATCTCGATACCGTAAAGAACGTTTTACTCAAACGCATTCCGCTTGGCAAGCCGGGCGAGGTCAAGCCGATGGGCATCGCGATGTCCAGCGACGCATCCAAGCTATACGTATCTACCGGGCGAGGGAAAATGGTGTTCGTCATCGACACTGCGACCAACCGTCCGGTGACGTCTTTCGAGGTTGGCCAGCGGCCGTGGGGCATAGCGCTTTCGAGCGACGGCAAAACGCTCTACACGGCGAATGGGCCGTCGAACGATGTTTCGGTTGTCGACCTCGCGACGAATACCGTCACGCGCAAGGTGCCGGTCAGCGCCGGGCCGTGGGGCGTGCTGGTTCTCGACCGCTAGGCGAGGTCTTGGAATTGGTCAGCAAGGTCCTCACCGAACTGATGTTGACATATATCCGTCACGGATATAGTATGAGGGCATGGCGAAGAAGAGCACGGCGCACGCTCCGCTGACTCCTGCAGTGCTGCACATCCTGCTCGCGCTTTCGACGGGGGAACTCCACGGGTACGGGATCATGAAACAGGTGCAGGCGGACTCGCAGGGTAGGGCGAAGATGGGCCCGGGGACGCTGTATGGCTCGATGGGGCGGATGATGGAGGCCGGGCTGATCCGGGAAAGCGATAAGCGGGTCGACCCGGAGATGGACGACGAGCGGCGGATCTATTACGAGCTCACAGGCACGGGGCGCATGGCGCTGGAAGCGGAACTGAAGCGGTATCGCGGCGTGGTGGCGGTGGCGGAAGGACGCTTGGCGCATGGCCACTAGCGTTGCGGGCCGGCGCTACCGGACGTGGTATGCGATGCTGCTGCGGCTCTATCCGCGGCCTTTCCGTGAGCGGTTCGGCGAGGGGATGGCGCAGACATTTCACGACCTGTGCCGGGAGTACAGGGATGCCGGGCGGGGACTGTTCGGGCTTGCGCTGCGGATCTTTTTCGAGACGTCGGTGGGAATCGTCAGGGAGAACACGACTCATATGTCACAACTGGGAAAGACGATGCTGCGTGTGGCGCTATGGGCGCTGGTTGCATTGATGGCGCCGCTGGTGGCATCTCAGTTGGTGGAGGGATGGCACTGGGGCGCAGGCAGTTTCGTGATCGTGTATGTCCTGTTCTTCGGGACGGGGATGGCGTATGCGGTGATCGCGAGGAAGCTGGACGCGTGGTCGTACAAGGCGGGCGTTGGCGTAGCGCTGGCGGCCGGGTTCGCCTTGGGGTGGTCCAACATGGTCCATGTCGCGGACTCGGAAAATCCGGCGAACCTGGCGTACTACGGCGTGCTTGCCGTGGGGGGCGTTGGGGCCTGGCTGGCGCGGCTGGAGGTGCGAGGGTTGGCTCGCACATTGTTCGCGATGGCGGCGACGCTGGCGCTGATTGCCCTGATGCTGCCTTCGGGCGCGCCGCCCTACCTTGCGCGGAACATGGCCATCGGGCATGGTGTCCTCGTGGCGTTGTTCACCACGTCAGCTCTGCTGTTCCGGCACGCGAGTCTGGCGGGATTGAAGTAAGAGGATTCAATCGCACCCGCAAGCCAAGGCCGCGGATTCGGTTGCGCCCAGCGGCGGATGCGCTTCCGAGTTGCAGACATCGACGATATGGGATATCAAAATCGCCACCTCGGCCGGGCTGGTGAGGTAGTGGGTTGCGGCGGTCGCCCGGTCACGGCCAATTCGGATGTTCAGTTGGCCCTCGTTGGCGCGAAACATATTCTCGTCGGTGCGATCGTCGCCAAGGCAAATGCACGCCTGGAACGGGCCGGCTTCCCGTTGGATATAGCGAAGCGCGCTCCCCTTGTCCCACGAAACGTTGGGCCGCACTTCCAGAGCCCGTTTGCCCACGCGGAGGGCAAGTTGGGAGCCGAAAGCGCCGAGCGTACGCCTGGCTTTAAAGAGAAGCGAACGGTGATGGCGTTCCTCCACCTGCCGGAAATGCAGGGTGGCCGACAGCCCCTTATCTTCCACCCACGCCGCCGGCCATTCGTGCAGGATGCCGGTCAAGGCGCCGCATGCGGCGGCCAGGGTTGGACGAAGCTGGCGTGCGCCGGAGTGTTCGAAATCGAGGCCGGCCCCGGTGATTTCGAGCCCGTGGTTGCCGGCGATGGCGATCTCGAACGAAAGGCGGCGTTTAATGTCCGCCAGCGCGCGGCCACTGATCACGGCTAACGTAAGCTTTGAGCAGGCAGCAGCCTGCCGCAGAATCGCGTTCATGGATGGCGCAACCCGCACGGCTGACGGATCTTCGGCGATCGGGCATACGGTACCGTCAAAATCGGTCGCGAGCAAAATACGCTTTGCGTCCCGTAGCCGCCGATCGGTTTCTGCAAGGGCCGACAAGCAATAGTTCATTGGGTAACCTCAGCAAAGGCCAAAAGCTGTTCCGCGGCCGCCGGCCGGTATGCGGCGTCGCCGACCTCGATTCCCGAAAGCGCGAGGAGGATCGAGCCGGCCCAACGGTACACGTTGTTGGCGGCAACAACCGATCGCATTTTGTTCATCCGGCGGCGGCGCTCCGCGGCCGGCATGTTGATGGCCTGATCGATCGCTTCCGCCATTTCGTCCACCGCAAACGGATTCACGATCAGGGCGTCGGTCAATTCACGAGCCGCGCCGGTGAACGCGCTCAGAATCAGGACGCCGTCGCCATCGATGCGGCTGGCGACAAACTCCTTGGCAACGAGATTCATACCATCATGCAGCGAAGTGACCAGGCAGAAATCCGCCATCAAGTGCAGCGCTACGAGAGCCTGAGGATCGACATGGCGCCTCACGAAGACGATGGGCTTCCAGGCGCCGTGTCCCCACTTCCGGTTCATCTCGTCAACCTGCTGCACCAGAGACTGATTGAGACGCTCGTAGTCCGCGATGGCGGTTCTGCTCGGAACTCCCACTTGCAGGAACACGAGCCGGCCAACGTACTCGGGATGCTCCTCCAGCAGCCGGTCAATCGCCTGGAGACGGTCTGGAATTCCCTTGGTGTAATCGATCCGATCGATACCGATGCCTAGAATCTCGGGAGTTCGCCCGATTTCCCGCGACCAATCAAAGGTGGCCGAACTGACTCGCGGACTGGCGGTCATCTTCACATGCTCTTCGAAATCGATGCTGATCGGGAAGGCTCGAACCGCTGTAACGTGGCCGCCCTTGCTCACGCACCCGTGTTCGGTATCGACGCGGGCTTCCACCGTGCGTTCCACCGTTTCGAGGAAGTTGGCGCAGTGATACTGCAGGTGAAATCCAAGCAGATCGTTCCCCAGCATGCCCTCAAGCAACTCGTCTTTCCACGGGAACGCCCGGAATGTCTCACGATTGGGCCACGGGATGTGCCAGAATTGCGCGACAGTCAGGCTCGGGTTATTCCGCTTGAGCATTTGGGGCAGAAGAGCCAGATGATAGTCCTGGATGAATACGAGCGCGGGCTGTCCGTCTGCTTCTTCCAGAATCGCTTCGGCAAAAACCTCGTTTGCATCCTTATAACTGGACCAATTCTTCAAGCTGAAGCGGGGCCGGTGAAAGGCGGCGTGGCAGATTGGCCAGAGCCCCTCGTTCGCCAGACCATAGTAGTATTCGTGTTCGATCTGCTTGGATAACCAGACGCGGCGAAGCGTATACAACGGCGCCTCGGGCGGAACGGCGATGCGATCGTGCGCGTCCACCACATCGCGGTCCGCGCTGCCGCTTCCGTGGGCCACCCAGACGCCTCCCGAAGCCCGCAGGATGGGGTCGATCGCCGCCGTCAGCCCGCTGGCAGGGGTCTTGCACTGAATGCGTCCCCCCTCATTCATGTGAATGTACGGTTCGCGATTGGACACCGCAATGAGTTTCACGCCGCGGAGATTGTCGCGAACCAGTTTCTGCAGTTTCTGTTTGGTCCAGTTTTCCATTTTGCGCCGCCCGGCATCTGCTCACCTTAAAAATAGCGTTCTCAATCAGTTGGCGGTCATCCCCAATACATACCAGGGCATTGTCAAAAGGGCCGTAGAAGGGTTGAATACCGTGCGCGGCATGACATCTTCAGAAGTGGACGAAACGTGACGAACGTCTCGTTCGGCGGATACTGGTGATGAGAGAGTCGATGCAGGCGCGCAGATCGATATCGTTGGCGCTGGCGTTAACCGCGCTGCTGTTGGTGATTGGGGTGTCGGCTTTCGCGATTTGGTGGAGCGCAAAAAACTCCCAGGAACGCGTCGCGGAACTGCAAAAGGCGCATATGGAGGCCGGCATGGCGCTGGCCGCCATCCGGGCGAACGTTTACCTGAACGCGATCTTGACCCGTGACTATCTGCTCGACTCGGATTCGTCGCACGCCCAGCAATATGTCGATCAATTCAACAGGATCCAAGCGGACACTGAGCTGAGCTTCGGAACGCTCGAATCGCTGGGGCTGGATGAAGCGCAAAAAGTCGCGCTGGCTCGCCTTCGCAAGGAACTGGCCGCCTACTGGGACCCGACGGAGGTCGTTCTGGACTGGAGTCCCGAGGAAAAGCGGGCGCAACGTTCGGAAATGCTTCGCCAGCGAGTACGGCGCCGTCAGGAGATTGTTGCGCTGGCGGAACAAGTCGAGCAATTGGTGACTGCGAACATCACCAGGGAGCGGCAGCGGATCACGACCGCGGACATGGAGTTCCGGACTTCGCTGGCGTGGACAACCGGGATCGCGCTGCTGTTCGGATTCGCGATCGCCGGCGGCACGCTGGCGCGCATGCTCGCGCTCGAGCGCCAATCGCAGACGGCGGAATCGGAGCTTCGTCTGTTGTCCGGCCAGATCCGAACGGCCCAGGAACAGGAACGAAGATACCTGTCGCGGGAACTGCACGATCAGGTGGGGCAAATGCTTACCGGATTGCGCATGGAACTTGCGGCAGTTGCCCGAATCCACGGCGATTCTGAGAGCGAAGTTTCGTCGCGCATTGCCCGGGCGAAGGGCACGGTGGAGCAGACGCTGCGAATTGTTCGTAACATTGCGATGCTCTTGAGGCCCTCGATGCTGGACGATCTGGGCTTGACCCCGGCTCTGGCCTGGCTGCTCAAAGAGGTTTCCAGATCGAGCGGATTTGAAACCCATGCCGATATCGACCCCGCGGTAGACGCGTTGCCGGACGCCTACCGGACTTGCCTGTTCCGGGTGGTTCAAGAGGCCCTGACCAATGTTTCCCGCCATTCGGGGGCGCGAAAAGTGGAGGTCTCGCTCAAAAGCGACGGCAACTGGGTGATCGGGTCCATTACGGATGACGGCCACGGATTCGACCGCGGAGCTCAAAAGACCAGGGGGCTCGGACTATTGGGAATGGAGGAGCGCGTACGGGAAATCAGGGGCAGCATCCGCATTGAATCGTCCCATGGGGGAGGCACGCGCGTTGAGCTTCGCTTGCCGCGCCCGGCGTTGATGGAGGTCCATAGTGATTCAGATTCTGATCGCGGACGATCACGGGATCGTTCGGACGGGGCTAAAACTTCTGCTTGAGCGGGCCGAGGACATGCAAGTGATCGGCGAGGCGGCGGACGGCCGCGAAGCGGTTCGCCTCGCCAAGGAATTGCAGCCGAATATCGTCATTATGGACATCGGCATGCCGCTGCTGAATGGCCTGGATGCGGTCTCGCAAATCACCCGCGAAAACGAACGGGTAGGCGTCATCATTCTGAGCATGTACACGGATGAAAGCTACATTGTGCGCGCTCTCGACGCCGGCGCCCGGGGCTATCTGCTCAAGGACAACGCCGATGACGATATCGAGCGTGCGATCCGCTCGGTCGCGATTGGGCGGCCGTTTTTCTCGCCTTCGATCGCGCAGGCGCTGCTGGAGGACTACGTACGGCTGATGCGGGAGCGCCGCATCCAGGACTCCTACGACTTGTTGACGGAGCGTGAACGCGAGGTTCTGCAACTGCTGGCGGAGGGCAAATCGAACAAAGAGGCGGCTACCATCCTAAACCTGAGCTCGCACACGATCGAAACTCACCGGCAAAATCTGATGCAGAAGCTCGGACTGCACAACACGGCTGAAATCGTTCTCTACGCGGTGCGCAAGTCGATCATCTCCGCGTAGGCGGGGACCGGTCAAGCGAACGAGGTTCTGGTTATTTCATGGTTGTTGGCGGGGAATGGGAGGCGAGCGAAGTGGGCAGAGCCGGCCCATGGATTATCCACGAACCGGCTCTGCCCGTTTACTTTGCAGCAAACTTAGGCGAGATTGACGTCTTCAGCCTGCAGGCCTTTGGGGCCATTCTTCACTACAAAAGATACGCGCGCACCCTCATCGAGTGAACGGTATCCACTTGCCGCAATGGCGGAAAAATGGACGAAAACATCTTCGCCATTCTCACGCTGAATAAATCCAAATCCTTTAGCGGCGTTAAACCACTTTACTGTTCCTGTTTCTTTCAAAGACGACTCCTTATCCGATCTATTCCTTGACGTGTCGATTGAGGATGGCACAGCCAGGGGAATCAAGGATTCGAAAGCCGGTCCAACAGAATTCAACTGACGTACGAGGACGATACCGTTCTAGTTTAGCAGTACACAGGACGAATTGCTTGGCCACCGCCGGGAACTATTTGCTCTTTCCGCGAACAAATTCCGACGCTGCGTCAATGCCCTGTTCCCGCTTTATGCGCTGGAACTCCTCCAAAGCGTTGGCCGCAGCCTTACGCTTCTCGCGGACTTCCTTTGGCGCACCCGCGGCAGTCTTGGCTTCTTCCACGAGCCGGTCGATTTCACGATTTTTTGCGATACGGTCCGCAAGCCTCTCGGCTGCGGTCATTTGGCTATATGGTTTGCTCATCTTGCGAGTCGATGCGTTCGGGCAAGCTCCTAATGTCTAGTTTACCGCTTTCCGTTTGATCGTGATTTGCGATGCCGTTTCACGCCGCCGCCCGGGAGGTTGGATGGAGCGACGGGACGTACTAAAACTGCTCGGGTCGTCCACTGCAATTCGAGCGGAGAAGTGGCCGCGAATATCAACCAGGACAGGTATTGTTCGCAGCGATCCCATCCAGAAGACGCCTGGTCATCGCCAGCGCGCCGGAAAGCATCGGCGTAAAGGGAACGCACCGTTCGCCCTATGGTCGAATGATGAATTTGTGAAGAAAAAGGGAATTTGCGATGAACCGATTTAGAAACTACGTCCTGGGACTCGCGGCGCTCGCTGTCCTGGCTGGCATGTTTGCAGCCCCTCACGCGATTGCGCAGATCAGGGCCGCCCTGATACGCGACTCCGACAATCCGGCGCTCCAGCCAGTCGTGGTTAGTTTAACTTCTACGTTCCAGATTCCAGCCGGCAAGCGTCTCATCATCGAGTACGTATCGTGGTCCGGTACTAAGAATTTTGGGTCTGTCGCTGCTGCTGGCATTACTGCGGTGACTAGCGGTCAAGAAGTAACTCATTGGGTCCCGGGTTCCACCACAAGTTTTGACAACATCGGCGGCAAAACGGTTTGGATCGCCGCGGACCCCGGCACGGAGCTCACTTTACAAATGGGGCAAATCGGTATTTTTGCGCCCGTAATCCTGAGCGGCCACTACGTGAACATCCCGTAGCGCGAGCTAGCCGTTTTCGACGCGCTGCTTTATATCCGAGTACGCCGCATCGACGAGCTTACTGAGCGCCGCGGCATTGGCGGCCGTTCCCGGCCGCAGCTTCACATGGCGCATGAATTTGCCGGCGCCTTGCAGCAAGCGGTCCGGATCCGCCAGGGCTGCGCCGTGAAAAAACCCCACGTTTACGTGCGAGGTGAATACATTGACGTAGCCGAACGGCGCATCGCCCAAGCATGCAACCGGACAGCCGTCATGCAAAAGCTCGCGGACTTCGTCCCCACATTTTCGCATCACCTCAAACCAATGATGCGCGATGGCTCCCAGTTCACCGGCGTGTTCTTTCATCCAGGCATCGATGGCAGGATCCCGCTCGACAGCGCCGTTGAATCGCAGGAATTCCGTTTTCATCGCGGCTACTGAGAGGTTGCTCCCACCACGGCTCGGATCATGCCGTCGCTCTTGGTCATGACGTAGAGCTCACCGGCGGCGTCTCTGGCCAACCGGAGATCCGACCGTCCTCCGGGGACTCGCTCCGCGCCCGGTAGATGTTCCGCCTTGCCGCCGCGCGTATGGTATGCGATCTCATTGACAGGGGCCATTGCGCGATAGACGTTGCCATTCCAGGAGATCTTGACGTCGTGCATTTCGGCCATCGTCTTCGGATCGCCATCGTCGGCAGCCAACATCTCTTTCATCTCGGCCCACCAGATGCGGCCGGACGTAATGTCGCCGAACAGGAATTTGCCGCGCAGCGCGGGGATCGCGTTCCCACGGTAGACGAAGCCATTCGCGATCGCGATGACGCCGGCGTCCTTCGCATGGCCGTAAGCGATGACGGGATAGGTTGGATGCACTGTGCCGTCAGTCTTGGTGGCATCGATTTGGATGGGAATCACATCGTTCTGCGGAGGGCTGGAAAGGGTGTTGTCATCGTGGAGCTGCTGCGGCCCTTCGCGCAAAGAGTAGCCGTAGTTCGCCCCTTTGTGGATGATATCGACCGTCTCCCAGGTACTTAGCCCGATCACCATTGCGATCAGGCGATTGTTTGCCTTGTTCGACGGATCGACGTCCCACGTGAGGCGATGCGGGTTGCGCAGGCCGTATGCCCAGATCTCTTTGCGGGCGCCGGATTTCGACGCGAACGGATTATCGTTCGGGATGCGGTAACGTCCATTTTCGCTGACGGTGCTGCGGCCGGTTTGCTCTTTGATATCCGGGATAATGCGAAGGATTTTACCCACGAGCGTGTCGAGACGCTGCGGATTGGCGCGGACGCTCGAGGTTTGCTCGCCGTTGCCACCGTCGCCGGTGGCGATGTACATGACGCGCCAGTCAGGGTCTCCCGGACGCGCGGCGGGGTTGAAAATCAGATCGGCCATAGGGTGAATGCGGCCGCTGTACTGCAGACGCATGATCTCGCGGGCGGTGCCTTCAAAGGTCGAATTCGACAGATTCGTGTCGGTCCATTCGACGATGACCGCCTCGCGCTCGGTGGTTCCGAAGGTGCGGATGGGGGGCGTGACGGCGTAGCCCGACGTTTTCAAGCCGGGAAAATTCTTGTTATCGGGTATGCCGGACGCCGGCAGCGCGGGATCTTCGAGGTGAATCGTATAGAACTTGCCGTTGTGGGCGTAGTCGGGGTCGAATTCGAAGCTGATGAAGCCGCTCGCCAGCAGTTGATCGATGGCGAGCCGGTGGAAGATTCCGGGCTTGCCGGGCAGGCCGTTGAAGTCGAGATAGGTGGTGGTCTTCCTGGTTTCCTCGTCCAGGATGTACAGCGGCCCGTTCAGGTCGTTGATGAAGAGCCGCTTTCTGTTGCCGCCGGGCTCCTCACGAAGGAAATTAATGCGCGCCAGCAGACCGGCGCTATTGCCGGGCCCGTCGACGGCTCCCGTCATGGGCATGGCCGCGTAGTCTTTGAGCTCGATCGTCAACTGCGGCGATGCCGCCAAGCCACAGATTACGGATGCAAAGACCGGGACGGCAGATATAAAGCGCACCTCAAGACCTCCGCTGCGATTCTACATCACGGCGTTGAAACCGACGGGGGCTTCCGCGATCTGAGATTGTAACCATTCCGCGACGCGGTCAAACGGGTCGAAGCCAAAGGCTTCGCCAATCGGTTTGCGGAGGTTCGAGTTGGCGTTGACGTCGTAGAATATGCGCCGGTCATTCACTTCGAGATACTCGATACCCGCTACGTCGAGGCCGCCTGCCGCGACCAGCCGTTTGCCTGTCTCGACGGCATTGGCCGGGATCTCCGCGTAGGGATAAAACTCAACCGGCTTGGACGGCGCCGACGGCGCGACTTCACAATGCCCGTCCGCACCGCCCTCGGGATTGCAAGTTTCAGAGGGGCACAGGTTAAAGGAGCCGTGCGACACGACCCGCATCGCATAGAGAAGTTTGCCTCCCAGGAATTCCATGCGCACGATGCCGCGCGCCGGATCGCCAGGAAAATATTCCTGCAACAGGAGGAGGTTTTCCGGGAACCACAGGTCCGGGCGTTCGCGGAACAGCCGCAGGAATTCGTCCGCCGAATGGAGCAGGTACATGCGCGCGCCGCTCCCACCCTGCTCGGGCTTGAGCAGCGCGGGCCAACCCGCCTCCCAATTTTCGAGAGCGACGGCGGGATCGTTAAACGCGAGCGTGCGCGGGTGGTCGATGCCGAGGCGCAGCATGAGCGCCGCCTGGGCGCTCTTGCTCAACTCGAGAGCAAAAGCGCGGGAACCGTTCAGGACGCGGGCGCCTCCGATTTCCAGCGCTCGCATGAAGGCCAGACAGAGGGGCACCGCGCGAGTGTTGCCGCGGACGTATGCGCTGGGGCTCGCCTGATTAAAGTAAAGTTTCGCGCGCGGCAGGCGGGCGGGATCGAACGAGTTGTGTTTGAGATCGTAAGGCGAGAATGACACGCCGCGGCGTTCGAGAGCGGCGAAGAGCGGCTTCTGCCATTCCGGATGTTCGTGAATCACGATGAGGTCGGGCGTCATGGGCTCTGAGGGCGGTGCTGAAGTCCTATTCTAGTTGGCTGGGAATCGGGATCGGTAGGGGCGGGAGTTGGCGACAGCGTTGGCTGCCGATCGGACGGGTTTCTTCCCAAAAGACGATTCTGTTGTCCACATTCTGCCCCGCTCCGTCGTTTTATATAATGAAAATCAAGATTTCGCTCCGTGGAGGCGCCAGGAGATGAAACGAGCATTGCTCACTGCGGCCGCCGTTACGGCCCTAGCCATTCCCCGTGCTGGTCAGGCGATTGATCCCTTCGAACAGAAACTGAGCCCCGACCGCCAGATCGTTCAGGCCTTGAATCGGCTGACCTTCGGGCCGCGTCACGGCGATGGGGAAGAAGTGCACCGCATTGGGGTCGCCAAGTGGATGGAGCAGCAGCTTCATCCCGATCAGATCGCCGAAAACCCGGTGTTGGAGCAGCGCCTCAGGCCTTTCGACACGCTCTCGATGCCGGTCACCGAAATCGCCACGCGCTACGCGCCGAACCAAAACATGGCCATGGTGATCATGGGTCCCTTGGCGGAACTTAATAAGCTTGGACAAGCTGTGCGCAGCAAGGTGTTGAACGGCACCGCCGAAGAGCGCACCGCCGCGCTCGACGCCATGGATCCCGAGACGCGCGCCAAAGTGCTCGGCGCCCTCCCTCCCAACGTGATCGAATACACGCCCAAGTATAAGGATGAGGCCGAAAAAGCTCACAAGGCCGTGACGGAAGAGCGCCAGGCCCAGCTTCGCCAACGCAATCCGCAGCTCAGGGATCTGCTCTCGCCGCAAGATGCCGAGGCCGTCCGCTCCAATGACAAAGAGCGCGTGATGGGCGTCGTCAATAAGCTCGATTTCGAAAAGCGCGTCGCGGTCATCGGCCTGCTTGATCCCAAGTTCCAGGCGTATTTCCCCGAGTATCGCCGCGAAGCCGAGGCGCGCCGCACGCCGCGCCTCGTGCCCAGCGACGACGCCAAGCAGGCGCGAATCTATCGCGCTGTCTATTCCAACCGCCAGTTGGAGGAAGTGCTGGTCGACTACTGGTTCAATCACTTTAACGTCGATTCCACCAAGAATGTCGCCAACACGGGGAACCTCGGGCAAGTGCTGATCGGGAGCTATGAGCGCGATGCGATCCGCCCACACGTCCTCGGCCACTTCAAAGACCTGCTGCTCGCTACCGCCCGGCACCCGGCGATGCTTTACTATCTCGACAACTGGGAATCCCTCGCCGCCGGAAGTTTCGACGTCGGCCCGTTCGCGCCGCAACGCGGCATTCTCAACGGCGTGCCCAATTCCATCCTCCCCAACGGTTTGCAGCGCCTCGCGCATGGCCTCAATGAAAATTACGGCCGCGAGGTCATGGAACTGCACGCGCTCGGCGTGAAGGGCGGCTACACTCAAGCCGACGTGATCGCCGTGGCGCGCTGCTTCACGGGTTGGACCGTGCGCAGTCCGGAGCGTCCCGAGTTCGTCTTTGCGCCATTCATGCACGATTACGGCGAGAAGGTCGTGCTCGGCCACAAACTCCCCGCCGGCGGGGCCGAAGAGGATGGCCTCAAGGTCATCGACATTCTGGCGCATCATCCCTCCACGGCGCATTTCATTTCGCTTGGCCTGGCGCGCCATTTCGTAGCTGACACGCCCCCGCCCGAACTGGTCGACCGTATGGCGCAAACCTTCATGAAGACCGATGGCGATCTGCGCGCCGTCATGGAGACCATGTTCCGCTCTCCCGAGTTCTTCTCGGAAGGCGCTTGGCAGGCGCGCGTGAAGTCGCCTCTCGAAATCGCCGCCAGCACGATTCGCGCCATGGGGGCCGACGTCAGTGACGCCTGGTCCACCGTGCAGAGAGTAGCCGACATGGGCGAAGCCCTGTACGGAAAAATGGACCCCAACGGCTACCCCGACGTCGCAGAAACCTGGCTTGGCGCTACTGCCGCCATCGCGCGCATGAACTTCGGCGCAGCCGTGGCCTCCGGCGATCTGCCCGGCGTCACCGTAGACATGTCCCGTTGGCAGGGGATGGATAACGCTTCCATCGCGAAGGCGCTTCTCGGGCATGACGCTTCGCAACAGACCATGGGGGCAATCTCCGATGGACTTATGGGTAAGAACGCCTCACCCTCGGTGGTCGCGTCGCTGGTACTTGGTTCACCGGACTTCGAGAGGAGGTAACGCGCTATGTTCACCAGACGATTTTTTCTTCGCGGATCGGCCATTGCCATGGCCGGTACGGGACCGGCGCCGATGTGGCTGGCTCGCGCCGCCGCGTCCGAAGGTAAGAAGCGCAAGACGCTCGTCGCCATCTTCATGCGTGGCGCGGCCGATGGCTTGAACATCGTAGTCCCCTTCGGCGACCCGCGCTACCGGGAGGTGCGGCCCGTTCTCGGGCTCCAGCCGCCGCGCCCCCAGGATGACAACGGGAACAACGGTCCCTTCGGACCAGTCATCGATCTCGACGGCAAGTTCGGTCTGCATGCCGGCCTGCGGCCGTTCCAAGATCTTTGGGACAAGAAGTTCCTGGCGATTGTTGAAGCCACCGGTTCGCCCGATCCATCCCGCTCCCACTTCGACGCCCAGGATTACATGGAATCCGGCACGCCCGGCAAGACCGGCGACGGCTGGTTGAACCGCGCCCTCGGCGCTGCTGGACCGGACGCCACGGCTCTGCGGGCCGTCGCGCTTTCCAATCGTGTGCCCCGGTCGCTGCGCGGCCAGTATGAGGCCGTCGCGCTGGGCAACGTGCAGGATTTCAACATTTCCGACGAAGAGCGCCTCGCCATTCTGCGCAACATGTATTCGCTCACTTCCGACGCCACCCTGCGCCGCACCGGCCAGGATGCATTCGAGGCCATGAAGATAATCCAGGCGGTGTCGAAAGACCAGCCGACCAACCAAGGCGCGCGCAGAATTCCCGTGGATTCGGGGGGCCCCATTACGCCCGTCCGGAACCAGCGCCCGAATTACAACGCCGGCGGCCAGCTAGGCCGCAATCTCCAGGAACTCGCGCGCCTCATCAAGGCCGATGCCGGCGTCGAAACGGCTTTCGCCGAAATCGACGGCTGGGACCATCACCAGAACGAAAACAATCAACTCCCGAATTTGCTGAGCCAGTTTTCTAATGCGATCGCGGCCTTTTGCGAGGACTTGGGGAACCGCATGGACGACATCGTCATCGTGACCATGTCCGAATTCGGCCGCACCGTCGCGGAAAACGGCGGCGGCGGCACCGACCACGGACACGGCAGCCTGATGATGGTGCTGGGGGGAGCGGTGCAAGGCGGCAAAATCTACGGCGAATGGCCCGGCCTCGAAAGGGAACAACTATTCGAAGGCCGCGACTTAGCAGTAACAACCGATTTCCGCCTCGTCCTAAGCGAACTCGTCCGTGGTCATCTGGGTCGCAACGATCTAGCCTCGGTCTTCCCCGGCTTCACGCCGGGAAAAGCATTGGGACTTCTGCGAGCGTAGCCAACGGAGCGGTTTCATTCGCCAGCCAATTCGCAAACCGCCGCCAACGCGCGCATATCGGGTAGTGTCTCAGTTTGAATTTCTGAGCGCGGCCCGTCTGGCAAATCGCGCGACTAAGCAGGAACGTACGTCAACCGAATCAGGTCATCGGCGATTAAATCGCTGGCCACCAGGTGGAGCGGCGGCCGGGGGCCGGCGAAGAAGGGCTTGCCACCACCAAGCACGACGGGGCGGAGGTAGAGTCGATACTCATCGATAAGGCCGGCCTCGGTCAGGCTTTGCGCCAGGACTGGTCCGCCAACTTGAATCTCGCCAGCCAACTCAGCCTTCAGCCTGCGTATCACCGTCTCGAAGTCATCCGCGACAAGCGTGGCGTTGGGGCCAACTGACTTGAGCGAACGCGACACGACCCACTTCGGCTGGCTCCGCCACGCCACCGCGAAGTCGCGGTCCTCCGCGTCCCAATCAGGAAGGTCTTCGTCCCAATAACGCATGATCTCGTACATGCGGCGACCGTAGATGACGCCCGTCAGGCCACGCACCAGCTCGATGAAGTGACGGAAGGCCGCGGGTACAGGCGGCCCAAGCTTCGTGTGGTCGACGTAGCCATCCAGGGACTGGCTCAATCCGTAGACAAGTTTTGCCATGCTGCAGATCTCCCTCCCACGTTCTTCAGAATAGCTTGCGCCGGCGTCGGGGAGGAGGTTGAACATTATCTGCGCGCCGCATTGCCGGTGTGATCAATAACCAGAGGTCCGCATGCAATTCCGAGATTCAAACTGAGGCACTACCAAATATCGGATACCTTCACCGGTCTGTCGTGTCACCAGAAGGGCTACGGCCTTGGCAAGACGGTTGTCACTTGGTACGCCACGGGCATACCTCCGACGACTCCTAAGTAGACAGAGCTGTTATTGCTTTGCGGCACTGGATCGGCCGGATCGCTTAGAGACTGCCTTCTTTGGCAATCGCGGAACAACCTGAACGCCCGCCCAAAGCGTAGCGATCGTTTGCTCGACCACGAGAGTCTGGTCAGGCAAGTCAGGCACAACCCCTTGTATGACCATGAGCGTGGCGAGGCCGAAGATCGTGTACCACCAAGTGTGAGCTACCACTATGTCATCTCTACTTGGCAATCCTTCATCCTTGGCAACATCGAAAAAAAGCTGTACGAAACGTTGGAACAAAGGCGTGCCAATGTCGTTGATATATTGTCCAGCGCGGATGCCGTTGCGGTTTTCCGGCCCGAAGAAGACGTTGCGGAACTGCTGTGGATGGGCAGTGCAGAACTGAATCAAGCCACGTGAAGTCGCAAAAAGACGCTCTTTCGGTGCAGGATATTTAGCGGCAATCGCGTCGAAGTTCTGAATCAGCAGCCCGACCGTCTCGCTGCTCAACTCGGCAAGAATATGCGATTTGTCAGGGAAATGCTGGTAGATCACGGCGTGCGTATAGCCGATCTCTTTAGCGATCGCACGAAGCGTCACGGCTTCATAACCGCGATCGGCGAACATTTTGCTGGCCGCCGCAAGAATTTCGCCCCGCAGCCTCTCCTTACGTTCTACCCGGCGACTTGGTGATGTGGATGTCACTTCACCAGCTTACTCCCCTTTTGGCTATTTTGCGACCACTTGTTTACTTATAACCATTGGTTAAATTACCATCGATGGTTTGCTGGGTTGGAACGCCCTTCTCGACCAGCCAGCGACAGCTCAGGCTGATGCCGTAACCGGGGCGCCTGGCCGTCCCGCCATCGATGTTCGAGCGGCGGTCCTTTTCGTTCTTCGTGATGTGCGGGTGACGTTCAAGGCCCGCGCGGCGACGACAAAGTCCTTCGTATCGTGGGCCTTGTCGGCTCCCACGGTGATGCGCCGGAACGGCCTTCCTGCTTGTCGGCGAGCATCAGCATCCGCCCAAACTGTGCAACCACTGAATATTTGTCAACCAATGAATAATTTGCAACCAATGGTTTTCCAAGGCCTCTAATAGTCAGGTCGCCCATTTGGATGGGCGGCCAAATACGAGGCAAAAGGAGAAAACGAGCATGTTTTTAATCATGGGCATAACTGGAAAAGTTGGGGGCGCCGCCGCGCGGCATCTGCTGAAGCAAGGCAAACAGGTGCGAGCACTTGTGCGCAATCGCGAGAAAGCGGCGAAGTGGGCAGACCAAGGCGTCGAGTTGGTGGCTGGAGACTGGAACGATGCGACAGCCATAACGGCGGCGCTCAAAGGTGTTGAGGGCGCATTTGTTATGTTGCCGGCTGTATGGGCGCCCTCGCCTGATTACAGAGAAGCAAAGGGCGTGATTGCGAACTATGTCGAGGCGCTGACCAAGGTAGCGCCACCGCGGGTGGTAGCGCTCTCTTCGATGGGCGCGAATAGAACAAGCGGGGTTGGGATTATCACGGCCTTATCACTCTTGGAGCAAGGTTTTCGCAGCCTGCCATCTCCGGCCGCATTTGTGCGCGCAGGAGGCTTTTTCGAAAACTTTCTTTTCGGCTTACAGGCCGCCCAAGGCGGAACATTACCGGTCTTCTACAGTCCTACAAACCGGAAATCGACAATGGTCGCGTCAGACGACATCGGCGCAGAGGTGGCAGCTCTTCTGACCGGGCCGGCGTGGTCAGGACATCGCGTCATCGAGCTGGGTTCGATGGTAAGCGCGGATGAAGTGGCCGGACAATTGGGTGAAGTCCTGACACGCGACGTAAAAGCCTTTGCAGTCCCGCGTGCAGGGTGGGCGGAAGCGTTCGAGCAGTTCGGCA
>CAVUQS010000016.1:0-156445 GCA_963743705.1 Bryobacterales bacterium
CGTGACCGTGGCATTGGCCTGGATTTGTCCAGCGCCGTTGGTGGCGGTCAAGGTGTACACAGTGGTGCTGGTCGGGGCGACCGTCGCGCAATCGTTCGCGTTCAGGTTGGAGCCGACGCCCGGCGAATGAAGATAACGACGCGTTGGTGACCTGCCAGCATAGCTTGGTCTGCTGACCATTGCTGATGGCCGACGGGTTCGCGACGAAGGTGACGACTTGCGGCACGGCGTTACCGGACACGGTGACTGTCACCGGCGGGGGACCGAGCCTTGCGCGTTAGTCGCCGTCAAGGTGTAAGTGGTGGTCGCGTTGGGCGACACCGTGGTGCTGCCGTTGGCGGTCACCGCGCCGACGTTGGGCGAGATGGTGACCGTAGTGGCGTTGTTGGTGGCCCAGCTCAGGGTGGTCTGGCCGCCCGGCGCGATGCTCAGCGGGCTGGCTTCGAACCGGACGATCTGCGCCGCTCCGGCCGCACCGACCGTGACCGTTACCGCTTGATTGACCGTGCCGTTGGGGCCGGTGGCGGTGAGGGTGTAAGTGGTGGTAGCCGTGGGCGTGACCGAAACCGAGCCGGACGGATTGACCGTGCCGACGCCCGGAGTGATGGTAACCGACGTCGCGTTCTTGGTCACCCAGATCAGGGTGGAGCTCTGACCGGCGGAGACAGGTACGCGGGAGTCACGTCCAGTACTGCGTGATCGTCGTGGCAGTGGGAGCGACAGCCGAAACCGAGGTGTTATTGGTGGCGATTACGCCATCGGTATTCTTCACGGTCAGGCGGAAGCTGTAGGTCTGGCCGGCCGCGGCGGTGAAGGTCGTGATGGCCGCCGTCGGGTTCCCGAGCGTCACGGTGGGACCGGCGATCTGGCCCCACTGGTAGGTGAGCGTCTCTCCCGCCGGATCATACGAACCGCTGCCGTTCAAAGTGATGATTCCGGCCTGAATGCCCGTCTGGCTCGGACCGGCGTCGGCGACCGGCGTACTCTTGCCGACGCGGCGCGTACCGAGCTGGTAGCGAATGCGCGGAACGTCCATCGGCACCGGAGTGGTGATCTTGGCGAAATCGCGAGCGTGGATGAAATTGCCAACTTCGAGCCCAAAGGTGATTTGACCGCTGTCATGCGCATCGATCAGGGTCTGGTTGTAATCGGCTTCGGCCGTGAAGGCCACGTGCGTGGTGATGGGTTGAGTCAATTTCAACTCAGCGCCGGGCGTGGCGTAGAGAGCCAGCCAACTGGCGGCGCAGATAGCCGACGTTGCCTTGCACCTGGGCATCGCCCCAAACGCCGAACAGGAAGTTGACGCCATACTGGTTGACTTCCTGCGCGTAGGTTTGCAGGAAGATCCCCGGGGTGAGGGCCTGGCTGTTCAAGACGGCCTGGTTCTTAAAGCCCTGCGTGCCCGAAGAGGCCGATGCGGCCATCCTTGAAGATGTAATCCAACAGGAAGGCAGCCTGGCCGAGTCCGCCGCCGCTCTGATAGCCCTTGAAACTGAGGTACTTGAAGCTGCCGAACGCGCCGGCTTGCAGGTTGCCCCCAGCGGTTGACCAAACCGATATCGAACTGGCCTTCCTGGTGGCCAGGGTAATACATGTACTCACCCTGCGCCTGCACGGCGTGCATGCCATCGCCGCCAAACGGCGAGAAGAACTGGGCGCGGCCGTTGACTGTAAAGTCGCCGGTGCGCGCGGGTCCGAAGGTGGGTCCGATATCCAGGCCAACCAGGGAAAACTTCTTGTTGCGGCGCTGGGCTTCATCCACCGCGCCCAAGGCTTCGGTGTGGGCAATGTTGGTGGTCTGCTGTTCGGAAAGCGGCTTGGGCAGCCCGTTGACTTCGTTTTCGAGCTGATTTTCCTTGTTGCGGACATCCGCCATCTCAGCCTTCAGGCGATCGTTATCGCCCTGCAAGGCCTTCATGGCGGCTAAAATGTCGTCGAGCTTCTGGGAGTTCGGAATCTGCGCGCAGCAATCGGCCTGCTTCTGCAACATGTCCTGGATGTGATTCAGAATAGGAGTGAGAGCCTTCAGAACGTCGCCGATGCCCCCCTCCTTGATAATATTGCCTTGACCGTCAGTCACGGTCAGCACGACGCGGCGGTTCATGACCCGCCCTTCCTTCGTTTTGTTATTGACCTCGGGGCTGGCCTTGCCGTTGCCTGCGGTGGTGATCTGGCTGGCCGAAGCTCCGTACTTTACGAGAAATTCCTTAACCGCTTCCGCGCGCGCCAAAGCGGACTTGTCGTTATATCGCGCGGAACCGAGTATCCGTATTCCCAGTGACCTTGACGTGAAATTCCGAATGCTGGCCCAATAACTCCGCCAGGCGAAGCATGCTCGGATATCCGTCCGATAAAATGGACGAATTAAATTCGAAATTTATCTCTTCCCAGTCGTCTTTGGTCTGGCCCGCTGGATTCAACCCCTGAGCATATAGACAGGACGCAATTAGCCCGAACGCGCCTATAGCTGCTAGTTTCTTCATCGTCTTCTAACCCTCCTCAACTGTGATCCGCATGTGCAAAGAAAACCGAAGCTCCAGGAGCGATCCGTCCTCATAAAGACGTTAGGTCGAAGCTCCCACTCAGCGTTCCGACGGAGCCAAGGCGGCTCCGAGTGAGGCCGCGAGCAGCCCCCACGCGCAATGTAAATAGCATACACCGGAAAATAGTGTGGTCTCAAATCCTGTCAGGACATTACATTGAGATTTCGCGTGCGTACCTTAACAAATGTCCTGCATAAAATGGGACAATCTCAAAGAAGCTGGAGGACGGGCAATCGCTCTCGTAGTTTGAGGGAGGAAAGTCCGGTCTCCATAGGGCAGCGTGCCGGTTAACGGCCGGGGTCCGTTAGGCAGACGGAAAGTGCCACAGAAGATTCCGCCTCTACGGCGTACGCCGTAGAGGTAAGGGTAAAAGGTGCGTAATAGCGCACCGCGGTGGAAGTAATTTCACTGGCAGGGCAAACCCCACGCGGAGCAAGGCCGAATGGGGGAGGAGGACGGCCCGTCCCGTTTTACTTCCGGGTAGGCTGCTAGAGCCGGACAGCAATGTCCGGCCCAGAGGAATGATTGCCGCCCGCAAGGGCACAGAAACCGGCTTACAGTCCTCCAGCTTCGAAAGCGCTTGCATTGGGTAGCAAATGCGATAGCATGACAGGCATGCTGCGAACTGCCATCTTCGTTTGCCTGTTTTGCGCCGCCGCTTTTCCTCAAGGGCGCGGACGCGGCAATGCCCCCCGGAATTTCCCTGATCCCAAAGAAGGCGACTACATCGCCAAGAACTATACCTTCACGACGGGCGAAACGCTTCCCGAAGTGCGCATTCACTACACTTCCGTGGGCACGCCGGTGAAAGACGCATCAGGTAAAACCCGCAACGCGGTTATCGTTATGCACGGAACCGGTGGAAGCGGCAGCGGATTCCTCGGCGGCGGGTTCGGCGGCTTCCTTTATAAGCCCGACGGACTGTTGGACGGCACGAAGTATTTCATCGTGATGCCGGACGACGTAGGCCACGGAAAATCGAGCAAGCCCTCGGACGGCATGCACCAGAAGTTCCCCAAGTACACCTATGAAGACATGGTGCGGCTGGAATACAAGTTTATGACAGAGGGGTTGGGCGTGAACCACATGCGCCTGGTGATGGGGACCTCGATGGGCGCCATGCACACCTGGATGTGGGGCTATATGTACCCCGATTTCATGGACGCACTGATGCCGCTGGCTTCGGCGCCGGTGAGATCGGCGGCCGCAACCGCATGCTGCGCAAGATGGTGATGGATTCGATCACTAAAGATCCGGAATTTAAAGACGGCGAGTACACGGACAAGCACCTGAAAGGGATGATGCCGGCCGAATTCGCGCTGTTCATGATGACCTCGAGCCCATTGCAGTTGTTGAAGCAGGACCCGACACGCGAGAAGGCCGACGCCTCTTTCGAGCAGCGATTCTACGGGGCCGCGGCGGAACGCTGGCCGGATCCAAATGACATGTACTACGCGTATAACTGCTCGCGCGATTACAACCCCGAGCCGCACCTGGGGAAGATTGTTGCGCCGCTCTACGCGGTGAACTCGGCGGACGACCAGGTGAATCCGCCGGAGCTGGGGATTCTGGAGCGGGATATCAAGCTGGTGAAGCAGGGGCGGTATATTTTGATTCCGACGAGCGATCAGACGCGCGGGCACGGGACGCATTCGATCCCGGCGATTTGGGGGAATTATCTGGATGAGTTGCTTAAGCAATCGCAGCCGAAGTAGCGTGGCGAGCGAGGGGCGGGCTAAAGCCCTCCGCGGGCTGAAGGCCTGCCCTACGATCGCTTTGTTGACGATGACGGCATTGGCGCAGCAGACGGCGCCGCTGTGGAGTCCCACGGACCCGCTGTGGCAGAAGGCGGCGCCGGACACTTATCGTGTGCGCGTGGAGACTACCAAGGGCACGTTTGTGCTGGAGGCGGTCCGCTCGTTGGCGCCACGCGGAGCGGACCGGTTCTATCATCTGGTGGAGAGCGGATTTTACGACGATTCGCGATTCTACCGGGCGGTGCCCGGGCGGTTCATCCAGTTTGGGATCGCCGGGAATCCGACGCTGGCTCAGGTTTGGCGCAAGGCCGAGTTTCCCGACGATAAGGAAAGCGCCAGCAATGCGCGCGGTTGGTTCGGCTTCGCCATGACAGCGCCGAATACGCGTGTCACGCAGATCTACATCTGCACCAACGACAGCATGAAACGGCAGGACGGGGACGGGTTCGCGATCTTCGGGCATGTGGTGGAAGGCATGGACGTGGTGGACGCGCTTTACACCGGGTACGGAGAGACTTCGGGCGGCGGCATGCGCGCCGGACATCAGGACAAGCTATTCGAAGAAGGCAACGCCTATCTGGACCGCGAGTTTCCTAAGTTGGACCGGCTCATTCGAGCCAGTATCGTAAGTCACTAGGGCACAGTAGCTGCATTACTTCGGGCGAGGGACCCGAAGTATGAAAAATCGACTTACATTCTTGCTTCCCCTGGCCGGCGCCGTTCTTGCGGTGGCAGCTTGGGCGAGTGTTTCTACCGATTACGACCATCACGCTGACTTTAGCCGCTATCACACTTACTCATGGATCGGCGTGAAGGCCGGTAACTCTCTTTGGCAGGACCGGATTATGGCGGACGTGGACGCCCAGATGGCCGCCAAAGGCATGACAAAGTCGCTTCCGGCGGGGACGCCAGCGTTTCTGCATTTGGGCAGTTGACTCAGCAGGATACGCTGCAAACGTTCTACGACGGATTTCCCGGCTGGGGCTGGCGTGGCTGGGGCGGTATGGCAACGGCGACGACCACAGTAACCCCGGAGAAGGTGGGGAATCTCACCGTGGATGTCTTCGATGGAAACAGCAAACAACTAGTCTGGCGCGGTCAAGCTTCCGAGGTGCTTTCGTCAAAAGCCGACAAGAATGACAAGAAGCTGGAACACAGCGTGGAAGAGATGTTCCACAAGTTCCCACCTACCAAGGGCTAACCCGGCCGCTTATTTGCGAGTACCGCGATGCCGATCTCACGGAGTTGGCGCTCCGGCACTTCCGAGGGCGCCTCACACATGAGATCGGCGCCGCGGGCGGTCTTGGGGAACGGAATGACGTCGCGAATGGACGCTTCGCCCGACAGGATGGCTACCAGGCGGTCGAGCCCCAGGGCGATGCCACCGTGCGGCGGAGCGCCATATTCGAGCGCATCGAGCAGGAAGCCGAAGCGGCGGTGCGCCTCTTCGGCGGAAAACCCGAGGGCGGCGAAGACTTTGGCTTGCACGTCGCGGCGGTGAATACGAATGGAGCCCGAGCCCAGCTCAACGCCATTGAGCACCAAGTCGTAAGATTTGGCGCGGCAGCGCGCGGGATCGGCGGTGAGCTTTTCGAGATCCTCATCAAGCACCGACGTGAATGGATGGTGCGCCGCGTTCCAGCGATTCTCGCCTTCGTCCCATTCGAACATCGGGAAATCTACGACCCAAAGCCATTGGAAATTCTTGGGATCGAGCAGCTTGTGGCGGTCGTTGAAGCGTTGGGCGCAGTGGAGACGGAACTGGCCGCAGGCCTGATAGACGGTCTCTTCAGGGCGGTGGCCTTTGGGCTCGCCAGCCCAGCCGGCGATCATCAGCAGATCGTTTTCGCCGGCTCCACTACGCTCGCGCACTTTGGCGAAGACGCCGGGATAATCTTTTTCGAGACGCTTGGGGTCGTCGAAAATGCGCAGACCACGTTCCTGTCCGAAGGCTTTTAAATCGTCGCGCTCTTTGCGGCTCAACGCGCCGACGGCAGGAATGTGGATCGCGACCAGCGGCAAGCCATGGGAGGTCAATTCGGGCAGCAAGTCTTCGACGCCATACATGGGTGGGACGCGGCGATCGGGCTTGTCGCTGCCGTACTGGCGCATGGCCTCGGCATAGGTGAGGCGCGGAAAAGGCGTGGTGACTTGTGGCCGGCGACTTCGCACACGCGCTCAATGAGCGGCTCGATGGTCTCGAATATCTGCTCCTGCTGCGGAAACGACATTTCGAGATCGATCTGCGTGAATTCGGCCTGGCGATCGGCGCGGAAGTCTTCATCGCGGAAGCAGCGGACGATTTGGAAATACTTCTCGTAGCCGCTGATCATGAGGAGCTGCTTGAAGATTTGCGGCGATTGCGGCAACGCGTAGAACGTGCCGGGCTGCACGCGGCAGGGCACGAGGTAATCGCGCGCGCCTTCGGGCGTGGAGCGCGTCATGAAGGGCGTTTCGATTTCAAGGAAGCCGCGCTCATAAAGCGTCTGGCGCACGGCGAACGAAATCTTTGAGCGCAAAACGATATTGCGCTGCATACGCGGGCGGCGTAGATCGACGTAGCGATACTTGAGACGCGCCTCCTCGGAGACATCGACTTCGTCTTCCATGGGGAATGGCGGTGTGCGCGATTCGTTGAGAATCCAGATTTTGGAGACGGCGACTTCCACTTCACCGGTGGCGATGTTGGGATTTACGGTCTCGGCTGAGCGCTTAATGACCACGCCTTCGACGGCGATCACGTATTCGCTGCGGACTTCGCCGGCGCGGGCCAACACCTGAGGGTCGGCATCCTGGCGAAAGAGGAGTTGCGTGATACCGTCGCGGTCGCGCAGGTGCATGAAGAGCACGCCGCCAAGATCGCGGCGGCGATGCACCCAGCCCATGAGGATCACGATCTTGCCTTCATCGGATACGCGCAGTTGGCCGCAAGTATGAGTGCGGCGAAGGTCGCCAAGAAAGTCGAGCGCTACGGATGTTTCCATATTGAGTTCCGCGTTTTGGGATTAATTTCGAGAGGCCGCGAGCAAACTCTGTTGCAAGCGAGCCGCGATCTCATCGGGCGCGAGCGATTGCTGTTCGCCCGTGGACATATCTTTGAGAGCGAAGCGGCCGGCCGCGAGTTCGTCATCACCGACGATCATGGTGAAGCGCGCGCCGAGTTTGTTCGCCAGCTCCATACTGCGTTTCAGCTTGCCCTCGGCGAGTTCCACCGAAAGGCCCGCGCGGCGCAAATCGCGCGCCATCACGGCCGCGCGCCGCAGGGCGGGTTCACCCATGGGCGCGATGAAGAGATCGAGCGAAGCGGCGGTTTGTTCGCCTTCGACGCTCATGACCAACCGGTCTTCGCCGATTGAAAATCCGATGCCGGGGCCGGGGACTTTCGAGCCCAGCGATTCGGCGAGGCCATCGTAGCGGCCGCCGCCGAGAACAGAATTTTGCGCGCCCAACGAGCCGTGAACCACTTCGAACGTGGTGCGCATGTAGTAATCGAGCCCGCGCACGAGGCGCGGCTTCACTTCGTATTCGATGCCGCGATCATCCAGATACGATTTCACCGCTTCGAAGTGCGCGCGGCAAGCGTCACAGAGGCATTCGAGGATGGTGGGCAGCTTCTCGATGATGGGCTGGTCGGCTTCGACTTTGCAATCGAGCACACGCAACGGATTGGTCTCGGCGCGGCGCTGGCAATCGCCGCACATGGAGGAGGCGACCGGCTTCAGCGCTTCGCGCAGGCGTTCGATGAATTGCGGGCGGCAGTTGCGATCGCCGACGGAGTTGACGATGAGCTTGAAACCGCTCAGACCGGCTGCCTTGAGGATCTCGATCACCATCTCGATGACTTCCGCATCGACGGCGGGCGATTCCGAGCCGATGGCCTCGGCGCCGATCTGAAAAAACTGGCGGTAGCGGCCCTTTTGCGGGCGCTCGCGGCGGAACATGGGGCCGATGTAGTAAAGCTTCTGCACGCCGGGGCGCTGATCGAGGCGATGCTCGATGTAGGCGCGAATGACGGACGCGGTGTTTTCGGGGCGCAGCGTGAGCGAAGAGCCGTCGCGGTCTTCGAAGGTGTACATCTCTTTGCTGACGATATCGGTATCGGCGCCGACGCCGCGGGCGAAGAGCTGGGTTTCCTCGAGAATAGGCGTGCGGATCTCGCCGTAGCGGTAAGCGCGGAACACGGCGCGGGCCGCGTCTTCGACGCGATTCCAGACTTCGGTGGATGGGGGCAGTAAGTCCCTGGTTCCTTTGACGGCTTTAATCAAGGTAGTTGGAAACCCCTAGCGTAGCACGCGGGCGCGCACGCTTCCGCAGGCCTTTTCCGCGAGATTTAGTGCGACGAATACTGCTGCTGCGGGGGATTCAGAATGATGGGCACCGTCTTTTGCGTATCGGTGATATCGATGGTGTTCCCGTAGGTCTGGTAGCCCTTAGCAATCACCTGGAAGCGAATCTCGCCCTGCGGGATTTCGGGGATGGTGGCGTGGCCGTCCTGGTCGGTGCGGAGTTCCCACTGCGTGCGGACAGCTTTGCCCAGCTTGAAGACCGAGTGGCCCTTGACGAAGCGCACAATGACGTCGGCCTGGTTGATGGGCCGGCCGGATTGGGTCTTCACCTCGACGGTGATCTTGGTCATGGGTGCGTCGTCGGCATAGGCCGCAACACCCGCCACAACCAGCGCCGTCAGCCAAAGGGCAACGTTCCGAATTCCGCGCATGTTTCAATTATACAGGCCGGGCGGCGCGCTTTGAGCGGGTGCTACACTAAAGATAAGCACTTGCCTGCGCATCTCGAAATGGGGGCGTAACGGATTCGACGGGATCGGATCGTGGTGGGGAGGCGTGCCGGGTTCCGAGCTCCCGTAAAACGATCGGACAACATAACTGCCAACACGCAGTTTGCATACGCTGCTTAATTAATTAAGTAGCCGCTCCAGCCGCTGAGCCCGCGCGGCGGTGAGTGAGCGTCATTTTGCGGGATTGGCCAATGGCTTCGGTCCGGAGCCGGCGGCTGAAACCCAATCGGACTAGGCGGTTGTCTTTCTTGCCGGCTCTGAAGCGGCTTGCCGAAATTACGAACCGGAAACGCACGTAGTTCTCTTCATTGCGGACTTTTTCGGACGGGGGTTCAACTCCCCCCGCCTCCACCATAATTTCGCCGTACCAAAAACCCGCTCAGGCGATCGCACGGGTGGCCTTCGGTTCCTTTGACAATGGACAATTGTCACGTTACAATTGAAGCCGTGATCGCGAGCTTCCGCCATAAAGGCTTGAAGCAGATGTTCGAAATGGACAAAGCCCGGCTGGTCGAACCTTCCCTCCGCGTCCGCGCCGCGAACATACTGGCGGTGCTCGATGCGGCGACCGGCGCGCCGGACCTGGCGCTTCCCGGATACAACCTGCACGAATTGAAAGGCGATCGGCAGGGCATCTGGGCGGTCTCGGTGAGCGGAAACTGGCGCATCACGTTTCGATTCATCGATGGAAACGCGCATGACGTGGATTTGGTTGACTATCATTAAGAGAGCGCTCATATGCCCATGAAAAGCCCTCCGCATCCTGGCCGCATCGTGCGGCAGGATTGCATTGAACCTTTGGACTTGAGCGTCACGGAGGCCGCGAAGGCGCTCGGCGTCACGCGGCAGACTTTGAATAACCTCGTGAATGAAAAGGCGGGGATATCGCCGGAAATGGCGGTACGTCTGTCAAAGGCCTTCGGGAGCAGCCCGGAGATGTGGCTGCGACTTCAGGTCAATTACGATCTTTCCCGAGTGCGCCAGGATGAGATCAGCGTGAGAAGCCTGCGGAAGGCTTCTTAGACGCGCTTACTTGGGCGCGATTGCCGCCAGATCCAGACGTCCGGCGATTTCGTGGGGGATTTGGCCCGAGGTCAGATACCAGACATCGGGTGGCAGGCTCTTGGATGCCATTACCTGACCGTTATCCCGCTGAATCTTGACTACTCTCGGCACGCCGACATCGAGGCCGTAGAGATACTTACCGTCGGGACTGGCGACCATCTGACGGAAATGCGTGTCCGGGGTGAGACGGGTGGCGGCGCCGGTAACGGGGTCGGCGAGTACGAAGCCGCCGGGTGCGGCGCAAGAACCGCTCGATTTCAGGCCGAATTGCGCGTAGATCGCAAGCTTGGCGCCGGACGCGATCATGTCATAAGGAGTCTCGACGCAATCCTGCAGGTTGGCGGGCGTCAGCGCTACGCCGGGAGCAGGCGCGCCGCCGTTGGGATCGATGGGCCATAGCTTCGGGTGTCCGGCTTGCAGTCCAAACAAATAATATTGCTGCCCGAGCCACGCTCCGGCGAGATTCGTGGCGCCGGGGATGGTTTGGCTGGCGATCATGACGCCTCGGGCGACATCAAACGAATCCAGGGAAGTTTGGCGCCAATAGGTGATGCCCAGGAGCAAGCGGCCGTCGGGCGATGCGCGTAGACGGTAGTTGCCCGGCGCCTTCATGGTGGGAAGGCGGTTCAGATTTTGGGCGTCGAAGGTGTCGATTCCGACGGCGCCGCGTTGGGTGAAGATGCGATCGGCATCGACCGTGGCGTTCATCGCCGGTTGCACCAGCAAGGACATTTGCATGGACTGCAAGTCGAGCGCAAAGAGGCCGCAACAGGGCTTGTCGCGATCGTGATGGGCGATGAAGAGCCACTGGCCGTTAACGTCGGCCGCGACGCTCTCGGGCATGCCGGGCATCTGGATGCGAGCCACCGTTTCCAAAGTTTCGGGGCTGATGGCATCGATGGTTCCGCCGCGGCGGCTGGCCAACAAAACGGGGTCGGCCGCTAGCGAGGGCGCGCAGAGGGCGATGGCAAGTAAGAAGGGACGCATGTCCAGACTCCTTGTGGCTTATTATCGCAATCCCAAATCGCGCGCGGTAAAAGACGCCGAGGCGGTGGTTCCCGCATCGCTGGCTATGGCCAGGATGCGCTTGCCGCCATCCACCATCACGCCGCGCAAGGCGATGTTTTCGCCGGAGGGCAGAGCCAGAGTCATGAGAGCGATGCAATCGGAATCGACGGTCACCGTTCCCGAGCCAGCGATCCCATTTACCGTGAGCTTCAGGGCGCCGGCGGCGTCGGGGTCGGCGGCTCCGGTCACGGCGATGCGTTGCGGAACTTGTCCTTCGACCATGGGGGTCGTGCCGCCGGAAATCGCGAAGCCATAGTGAGCCGCCAGCGCGGCGACGGAACATGTCTTCGCGACTTTCTGAAGGGTGCCATCCTGGGCGGCTCCGGCATCGGTCTGGCGGAATTTGCCGGAGAGCAGATCGGGTGTCAGCGTTCCGTTGAAATGCTGCCAATTGCCCGACGTATCTTGCAGGCGGAACGAGATGCGGCAATCGGCCTGCGCGTCGTAGGCGCCGGTGATTGGATTGCCGAGAAAGTACCCGGCAAAATTGACCGACACCTCGCCGGATACCGCATTGCGACCGTCAAAGACGACGCGACCGATACTCGCAACCGGGCGCTGTTCTGAGCCGATTGTCGTGTTGCCCAGCAACTGGAAGGCATAGGCCCCTTGGAACTTCGCGGGAGTGCAAACCTGCTGCGCGAGTGCGGGCAAACCCGCCAAGCCGCACAATGCGATGATGGAAGCCAATCTCATCGATCGATGAGACTGCACCGCGAATGCCAATCGCTGCCCGCATAGGACTTACACTTTCCCGCCGCGAAGCGCTGGCGCTCTTTGCGGGCTGCGCGGCGGCTTCCGAGACACCGAAATCGCTGGCGCGCTTCTTTACCGGCGCGGATGGCGCGGCGTTGTTGCTAGATATCGGGACGCGGCGCGCGATTGCGGCGCACGGGCCGGAGAGTACTCTGGCGCCGCCGGGATCGACCATCAAGCCGTTCGCGTTGAGCGCGCTGCTGGCGGCCAACAAATTGACCGCGGCCGAGAGCTTCCGTTGCCCGGGAAAGCTCGTCATCGCGGGGCGTCAGTTGAATTGCTCGCATCCGCCGATGGATGCGCCGGTGCGGGTGGAGACGGCCATCGCATACTCGTGCAATTGTTTCGTGGCGCATGTGGCGGAGCGGTTTGCGCCGGGGGAGTTGGCGGCGGCGCTGGAACGCGCTGGCTTCCCACACGTGGTGGCGCGGGCGCGCGACGTCGATGCGCAACGGTTGCAGGCTCTGGGCGAAGAGGGCGTACGCGCTTCGGTGGCCGATCTCGCGGCGGCTTATCGCTGGATGGCGCTGCAACCGGCGGGACCGATTCTCGCGGGGCTCGAAGGCGCGGTGGAATATGGCACGGCGCAGCTGGCGCGCGTTCCGGGCGAGACGCTGGCGGGCAAGACCGGCAGCGTGCGCACGGCGGCAGGGAGTCGGATCGCGTGGTTCGGCGGATTTTTTCCGAGCAGGGCGCCGCGCGTGGCGATTGCGGTGATGATCGCGGGATTTTCGGGGGGCGCGGATGCGGCGCCTATCGCGGGCAAGATCCTCACGGCTTACCGGGCGGGGGCGCTATGAGATGTGCGGCGCTGGTGCTGGCACTCGCACTGCCAATGGCGGCGGCGACGTTGAAGGTGCAAGTGTGGACGCCGCGGGGGTATCGCGTCGTCGAGTTGCCGGTCGAGAAATATGTAGCGGCGGCGCTGGCGGGCGAATCGAGCGTGTTTCGCTCGCCCGAGGCCATGAAGGCGATGGCGATTGCGGCGCGCACGTACGCATTGCACATGCGCGGACGCCACGCGGCCGAGGGCTTCGACCTGTGCGCCACCACGCATTGCCAGCGCATCGATGTGGAGGGCGTGACGCCGCGACTGCAGCAGATCGCCGACGCCACCGCGGGCCAATTGCTTTGGTTTCGCGGCAAGCTGGCGTTTACGCCGTATTCGCTCGATTGCGGCGGCCGGACGGAAGACGCGGCGGCGGTGTGGCCGGAGGAGAGCGCGCCGTACCTCAAAAGCCGCGCCGATCCATTTTGTGTCCGCGGGCGTGCAGAGGATTGGCGCTGGCAGGCGGATGGCGGCGCGATTCGCGATGCGCTATTGCGTCAGGGACTGAAGGCGCCGGCGCGTCTCACGGAAATTCGCGTCATGGAGCGAACGGCCTCCGGGCGCGCGCAGGAGTTGGAATTGGACGGCGACGGCGCGGCTCGCATTGCGGCGAGTACGTTTCGCTTTGCGATTGGCCGCGAGTTGGGATGGAACACGCTGCGGAGCGACTGGTTCGACGCCCACGCCGCTAACGGCAAGCTGCTGTTCACGGGGCGCGGATCGGGCCACGGCGTGGGGCTGTGCCAGCGGGGCGCGGACGAGATGGGAACCGAGGGCAGGACTTACCGCGAGATCCTGGCGTTTTATTACCCGGGCACTGAGCCGGGAGCGTCGGCGCGCGGGTTCGAGTGGCGGCGGCTCGGCGGCGATGGGGTGACGTTGTATACGACGCGTCCGGGTCAGGATGCGGCGCTGCTCGCGGCGGCGGAACGCGCCTTGCGCGCGGCCACTCAGCGCACGGGCTTTGCGGCGCCGAGGGCGCTTGAGATTCGCGAATATCCGGACACGGAATCGTTTCGCGATGCAACGGGCGAGCCGGGATGGGTAGCGGCTTACTCGCGCGGGGCGCGCATCGAGATGCAGCCGCTGCATGACGCGGAAAAGACTCTGCGGCATGAAATGCTGCATGTGCTGGTGGAAGCGCAATCGGCGCCGGGCCTGCCACTTTGGTTTCGCGAAGGGCTGGTGGAATACCTGTCGGATCCGGCGCAGGCAGCGGGCGGGGCGCGGATTCCTTCGGAGACCGACCTTCGCCAGACCACGGACGCGGCCCGAGCGCGGCGCGCTTATGCGGATGCCGCGGCGGAGGTTGCGAATCTGGCGCGGCGCTATGGCGAGGGCGCGGTTCTGCGCTGGGTGAAGAGCGGCATTCCTTCGAGCGCCATCAGCCCGGCGACGAACAGCAAGTAGGCGACGGCGATCCGGAAGGCGAAGCTCGCCATTTCGATGCCGAA
The DNA here is from genome assembly GCA_963743705.1 of Bryobacterales bacterium. Lineage (GTDB taxonomy): Bacteria > Acidobacteriota > Terriglobia > Bryobacterales > Bryobacteraceae > PALSA-243. The sequence continues at coordinate 14,268 of CAVUQS010000016.1, forward strand.
GCCGTTCATGAATGGCTTCCAGGCGAGCACACGGAAGGGCAACCACAAGGCAATCAGCAGCAGGATGGGCGTGAGGGCCCAATCGGCCAGCGAGCGCTTCGGGAGGCGGAGTCTGGCGAAGGCGCGCCAGCCGGATTCCGCGACAGCGACGACACACGGGCGTGCGAGGACGGGGATAACGATCCAGCGGACGATCCACCAAACGGCGTCGAAGATCTGGCGCACGTTGGCGGGCTTCACAGGCTTGCGCAATTTCAACGTCAGCCAGGAGGCGATGCGGAACGGCGTTTGCTGAAGCTGATTCGCCAACAGCGAGATGAGCAAATAGACGGCAATCACAATCAGCGCCGCCACAAATAGCGCGGGCAAGCGCCGCAAAGCCTGGTGGAAGGGCGCGCCGCGCGGATCGAGGCCATGGATGAACCCGGCGCCGTGCAGCCAGACGAAGAGTAGAGCGGTCGCCAATGCCACTGTAAAGCTCCAGGCGAGCAAGCCCATGCGCGCTTCGCCAATGCCGAGCCAGTAATAGCCAAGCCAGAGCGCGGCTGCGTTCCCGGCCAATTGCACCGCGGCCAATTGCTTCATTTCGCCTCCAGGCGCCGCGATTCGCTGGTCGCCATCACGCCGGGTTGATACATGGGCTGCACGCGCGCCGGACTCACCTGGAATACGCCGGGGTTCACGACTTTCAGCAGGTAGAAATACTGCTGCTGCCCTTGCGGAAAATAAGTCTGGAAGATCGCCATGCGATCGTCATGCAGCTCACGCCGAGTGAAGAAATACTGCCACCATGGCGGCTTCGAGCGGATCTCATAAACGTTGTCGCGCTCGATGAATTCCGCGCCGGCGGGAATGGGATCTTCCACCATGAGATATTTCCACTCCGAACCGGTTACGGTGAGCCGCACGGCGACGATGTCTCCGGTGGCGACGGGCCCGTTGAGCGGGTTCAGGTCGTAGACGATGCGGTCGCCGTCTTTGCCTGGCGCGAGCTTGAAATAATCGCGCAGCAGGTTGAGCGAGACGGTTCCGGTTTTCTGCAGTTTTTCGTCGGTCGAGGAATATTGGGCTCTCGCCGAGTAATAGACGCGGCCATCGCCCGAGGCAGTGACCCGGATGTGATTTACGCCGGGGGCGAGCTTCGATTCATCGAGCGCCAACTCGGGCGCGGTGAGCGCGGTGGTCTGATCGAGCTTGCGCGTGAGCACCGGCGCGCCGTTGACATACACGGTAGCCGTGATGTTTCCGTTTAGCTCGTGGGTGGCGCGCAGGTAGTCGATGAGACCGTAAATCACCATCGCTGTCTGCTTGGTGGAACTCCACCAGTAGCCTTCGTTGCGATGATTCATGAGCCAGAGCGCGGCTTTGGGGAGCAGCGGCGAATCCGGCTTCTGATGCGAGAGGAATTTCACGGCGAAGGCGGTGGCTTCGGCGGAGGCGTCGCCGGAAAAATCGAGCAGCGGATCGCGCGTGGCCACCCATGAAGCCTCCTCCGGGTTTTGTTGGACCGAGGATTCGAGCGAGGAGGCGAGTGAGGCCGCGCGCGCATCCTTGACTTGTTCCATGGCGAGGCCGAGCAATGCGACGCCGTAGGGCGAAAGCTTGGAGCGACCGTCGTAGACGGCGGAGATTGGCGCGCCGGCGTTCGTGCCCGCCACCGCGAGCGAGTAAGTCATGTAGGCGCGCAGATCGGCGGCGAGTTTCGGATCGCGCGTGAAATCCTGCTGCAGCCAGGCGACGCCTTTGGCGATGGCGTCGTCATTGACCTGCGTGCCGGCGGCCTTGGCCTGCGCCAGGCCGGCGACGACATAGGCGGTCATGAAGGGATGCGATTCGTCGGTTTCCCACCAGCCCCAGCCGCCGTCTTCGTGCTGGTAGGCGTAGAGGCGTTCGAGACCGGCGCGGATTTTTTCCTGCAGAGCGGCGTCGTCGAAAACGGCTTTCAGTTTCAAATCCTGTACGGCTTGCCGCACGACGATGTTGGGCAGGAAGCTCGACATGGTCTGCTCGACGCAGCCATAGGGGAATGACGTCAGATAATCGAGCGCGCCGAAGAGCGAGCCTGCGATGGAAGGCGAGACGCGAATCGAAAGCGAACGCGAGCCGGGCGCGACGTTGGCGGGGAACGTGAGATCGAAGGAAGTATCGCCGCCGTTTGCCATCGAGCCGCCGCGCGACACCGAGAGCGGCACGCCAGGTACATTGACGGGCAGATCGAGCTCCATAGCATCGGATTCTTCGTCGGTGAGCGCTTTGCCCAACACAATGGCGAAACGCACCTGCTGGGCGCGCACGCGCCAATCTACTTTCACTTCGCCGCGGCTGGGGATTCGGACGTCTTTGGGCGCGCCATCGAGCACGTCGAGGCCTTTGAGATCGAGCGAGACGCGAGCGGTCTTCTCGCTGGTGAGATAGTTGTGCACCAGAGCCGAGATCACCACCTCGTCACCTTGTACGAAGAAGCGGGGGACCACCAGGCGCAGAATCAGATTCTTGCGCACGATGGTCTTGAGCGTGGCGCTGCCAACGGAAGTGGCGGCAGTTACGCCGCGGGCGGTCGCGCGCCAGGTCGTCAATGAATCGGGAAAATCGACTTTGGCGCGGGCGTGGCCGGTGGCGTCGGTGGTCAGATCGGCCGCCCAGAATGCGGTATCGGGGAAGGCTTTGCGCACTTTGGGCTGCACGAGGCGTTCAGGTTTCAACTGCGCGAGGTGCGAGGCCGGACGCAGCTCGGCCAGGCGCATGCGGCGCTGGCCGGCTTCGCCGTTGAAGTAGTAGTCGAGCGAATCGCTGGTGAAGACGCGGTTCCATTCCCGATCGAAGAACGTGTTGAGGATGTCCGGCGTCATATCCTTGCGGATGCCGTAGATGGCTTCGTCGACAACGCCCAGGCTGAATTCGGCGCGCGGCGCGGGGTTGCCGGCTGCGTCAGTGGCTTCAATGGAGTAACTGGCGGTCTGGCCGGGGAGATACTGCGGCTTATCGGTGGCTAACTTGACGTTCAACTGATGGTCGACGGGCGGGACCTTGATGTATTTCTGGCCGCCGTAGCCGTTGCCGTTGCGGATGAAACTGGCGGCGACGGTAATGCCGGGCTCGTCGTTGGCGGTGACCGGCAGGTCGAAAGATGCGGTGGAATCCTGCGAGCGCAGAATCTGATACTGACGCAGGTCGCGGCCTTCGACCGTGACATAGATGGGCGTGTTAGGTTTGCCCGCGACAATCATCAGGTGCGCGGTATCGCCCGCGCGATAGGACTTCTGATCGGCCACGATCTGCACGTTGTTGTTATCGCCGGGGCCGAAATCGCTCATGCGGCCGCCTGAGACGAAAAAGTAGCCGTAGTCTTCGACGACGCGGCCTTCCGGCGTGCGCGCGGTGGCGTGCACGCGGTAAGATCCGCCGGTTGCAGGCGCATCGAGCGAAGCTTTGGCGGAACCATCCGTTGCCGTGTCGACGTCGGTGGCGCCGCCCACGGGTTCGGATGACTGGTTGCGATAGTTCCAGCGCAGCAATTCGAGATGGACGTGGGCATTGACGGCTTTGTTGTCGTAGTCGCGGGCCTGGACGGTGAACGTCATTTTGCCGCGCTGCGGATAGAAGTAACGGGCGGGCGAGACATTGATCACGAAGCTGCCATAGGTGGCGACGATCCAACCTTTGCCGGTGATTTCGCGGTTGCCCTGATCGGTGACGCGCGCTTCGACGCGGTAGATATAGTCGGCGTGGTGCTCGGAAACCTGCGACGGAATGTTGACCGTCAGCTTGCCATCGGCGTCGAGCGTTCCGGTGTCTTTGGAGATCTGGTCGCCGGAATCGTCGTCACTGCGCTCGGATTGTGGCGTCATCGACTCGTCGTCGGGGTCGTACCACAGCGGAAACCAGTAGCGGCCGCGATACACAGCGTATTCGACCTTAGCGCCGTTGACGGGTTCGCCAAAGTAATAGCGGGCGTCGATGGTGGCCTGCATGGATTCGCCTTGCAGGATGCGCGTCTTGGCCGGAGTGACGCGGACTTCGTATTCCGGTTTCTTGTAGTCCTGCACCTCGAAGGAGCCGTTCGCGGACGAGTCGCCGGTCTTGATCTGAATGGAATAGTCGCCCAGACTGGCGCCGGCGGCGAGAGTCAGATCGTCGTGGACGGTTCCCATGGGAGTCACGGTGAGCGTCTTTTGATAGACCGGCTTCTCGTCGGGATCCTGAATCTGCACGTTCACCTGCTTGCCGGCGGGGACTTGGTAACCCGCGGGCGAGTTCGAGCGCAGGATGGCTTTGAAGTGGACGGTGTGGCCGGGGCGGTAGACGGGACGATCGGTATAGACATAACCGGTCCAGTCTTCGCGATTGACGCTGAATGCGTAGCCTTCGAGGGCGGTGACGGCGTAATCGTCGCGATAGCGCGCAACGATTCGGACGTCGTCGGGCTTGTTTCCGTCGAAGGAAGAGACGGCGAAACCGTTGGAATCGGTCTCGGCGCTGCCGAGCGATTTGTCGCGGCCTTCGAGATAGACCGTGGCGTGCGGGATGGGCTCGCCGCTGCGGCGGTCGACGAGCAGATTGACGAGTTTACCCTTGCCGGTTTTGGTGACCAGCGTGATGTCGGAAACGATCAGTATCGTGTAGGCGCGAAGTTGCTTGTTGACCGCTTCGACGAGATAGACACCCTTGTTGGTGACCGGCACAGCGACGGTCTGGCGGTCCCAGCGGCTTTGGCTACGCACGGGCTCGTGGAAGGAGAGCACGAGCTGCTGCGGATTGAGCAGCGGCGCTTCGGCATAGTGCGTGCCTTTGGCCGAGCCCGGCGTGCTCGCTTTCGCCGCGGCGCTTTCGAAATGGGCGCTCGGGGATTCGGTGAATTGAAGGCGCAGCGAACGGCGGATGTGGGCGCGCAATTCGCGCTTCCATTCATGGAACCGCTCGATGGGCGTCATCTCGCGTGCCGGCTCGGGTGCGCGGCCGCCGAACTGGTGCGGGTCTTCGATCTGCCGGAAGAATTGCAGAGGATCGTTGACGCGGTAGACGCGGAAGTCGAGGCCATCCACGTTCCAGGCGCTCAGGCTGACGGCCGGTTTGCCGTTCGACGGATACGTGTGCTGCGACATCAGCGAAAAGTAAGGCTCGTCTTCGCGCTGGCACAGCGCCGCGGCGGCAACCGCGAACAACGTGAGGAATCGGATGGCGCGCATGGTTCTCATGAAGGGGACTCGGTATTGGCGAGGATGTTCCAACGGTAGACGCCGAGGAAATTGGAGTTTTCGGCGTCGGGGCGCCACTCGGGCTCAGGAAAGCGCTTTAGCTGGTCGAGCGTGAGGCGGCGCATTTCGCCGGGGCCGGAATCATCGGGGCCGGTGTGATAGAGGACGTAGGTTGCGGCGCCGGGATGAATCTGGCTGGCGCCGAGGAAGATCATGCTGTGAAACGTGGGGACGGATTCGTCATGGTGTTGGCGATAGAAGAGGATGTCGCCGGGCTGAGCGCGTTGCAGGTTACGGCTGACCAGGCGCGTGTTGAAACGCCAAAGCGTCTTGGCGTCGGCGAATTGCGCGAAGGCGCCGTTGGCGAGGTCGGCTGCGCGAAACGGACCGGGCGCAACGCGAAACAAAGCCGCGCCGAGCGCTGTGAATGGGTATTCGTACTTAGAGGGCGAATCGAAAGCGGGAATCATGGGCAGGCGCGCGGAGCCGGCCCATGGGTTGTCGTGTGCGCGTAAGGCTTCGCGATAGCAATAGCGGATGAGCGCGGCGCAATCGGAGATTTCGGGCGGCCGCGCGGCGGCTGGCTGGAAATACTGGGCCTCGGCGAGAAACGTGAACCAGCGGCGGAAGGCGCGACGCGCGGCCTCGCTATCGAGACGCAGAAAATCGGGCGTGCCGTCTTCCAGGCTGTCGCGCTGGGCGAGGGACGCGGTCAGGGCGATTTGCGCTGCGGGTACGCCGGGAACTTCCACGCGGATTTGCACGGCGCCGGGCAAGACGCCGGCATGAATTTCGGCGGTCCATGCGTTGCCGGTGTGTTCGACAGCGCCAACGGAGGCGGTGTGTGAATTGCCCAGCACCGAAACGCGCGGCGTGGTTTGAGGGCCGGAAGCGATGGTCACGGTTGCAAGATCGTGGCCATCCGCCCAGACCACCGGCGGCGAGATTTCGAGATGGGGCGCGGGCGCGAGCTCACGCTTCGATCGTGGCAACGCGCAGACGATGGCTGCACAAATCACCGGAACAGCGCTGAAAAGGATGCCCGCTCGACGATACAAGCGCACCGATTATACAGAGAAGGCTACTGCGCCTTCAATAGTAACTGTTGGATTTCGTTTTTCTCGCTCTGCGTGGGGTTGTACTTCAGCGCCACGTTGCACTCATTGGCTGCGTGCAGTTTGTCCCCCTGTTGGTAGTAGGCTTTCGCGAGGTGATAGCGATAAGTGGAAGACGTGGGCACCTTAGTTACAAGGCCCTTGAAGATCTCAACGGCATCGCCGTTCAAGTTCTTGTGCAGATAGATCCAGCCAAGCGTGTCCGAGACCTCGGGCAGATTGGGCAGCAATTGCTTGGCGCGCTGCGCCAAGGTGAGCGCCTGATCCAAATCGCCGCCGTGATCGGCCAGCAGGAAGGCGAGGTTGTTCAAGGACACGGCGTTATCCGGGTTCAGCTTGATAGTGGCCAGGTAGACTTCGTCGGCCTTGCTGTATTGGCCGGCCGCATCGAGCACCAGGGCCAGCGTGCTCAGGATGAGCTCATTATCGGGCAGGAATTTGCGCGCATCCTGCAGCGAGGTGATAGAGGACTGCAGATCGCCCTTCCGGCGGTAAGTTTCGCCGATGCGCATCAGGATATCGCCGCGCGTTTTGGAATTGCGGTCGAGCGCGCTCAATACGCGCTGGAAGTGGCCCAGAGCGGCGTCGTAATTGCCGTTGCGCACCTCCGTGTTGCCGAGAGCTACCTGGACGTCGAGCCGGTTGGGATTCTTGGCGGCTTCGGCTTCGAGGGTCTTGAGCGCCAGATCGGGCTTGTTCTCGGCCATTTCAGTCTCCACCATGCCCATGAGGCCGCGCGAGTTGCCGGGGTTGAGCTCATAGGTGCGCTGGAAGTTGTCGTAGGCGTCTTTGTATTTACCTTCGGCGAGACTGACTACGGCCAACTGGAAAATCACGTCGGGCGCGTTGGGGAAACGAGCAAGCATTTCGTTCAGCATGGCGCGCGCTTCCACGTATTTCTTCTCGCCAAGCAGCGCGGCGGATTCGATCAGGCCGGCGCTCTTGTTTCCGCGGTCGACGCGCACAATGTCCTGCGAGGCGCGGATGGCGGCGTCATAATCGCCACGCGTGACGAGCAATTGCGCCAACGCGATGCGCGCCAGCAGGTAATCCGGCCGCAACTCGATGGCTTTCTGGAACGATTGGCGGGCTTGTTCCCACTCGGAACGCGCGAGGTGAGCGCGGCCCAGATTGTAGCGGGCCACGGCGTTATCGGGCGTGCGCGTCACCACGGCCTGCAGTTCGGTCAGCGCGCGGGTCACGTCTCCTTTGTCGAGCAGGAAGCTGGCTTCGAGGCTGCGGGCGTCGCTATCGTTCGGGTTTTCCTTCAATATGTCCTGATCGAGCTCCGCCGCTTCGCCGCGCTTGTTCTGCGCAATCAACACCTGCATGATGCTTTTCTGATAGATGGCTTTCTTGGCGGGATCCTTGACCATGCCTTCCTTGTATTCGCGGACGGCGGAATCGGGATCGCCCAGCCGAATGTAGAAATCGCCGACTACCTGATAGGCGCGCGGGAAATCCTTGGAGTGCGACTTGATCTGCCCGAGCACGTTAAGCATGTCGGCGCGGCGGCCCTCGGTGGAGTAGTGCAGGGCCAGCGTGGTCAGAAAAGAATAGTCTTTGGGATTGTTCTGGAAGGCGAGCTTCAGTAACTTCTCGCCTTCGTCGCGGTTGCCCTGACGAAGATAGAGGCGGTAGAGATCGGTATACGCGGTGCGCTGCGTTTTGTCGCGTCCGATGACCTGCTGATAAAGGCCCTGCGCGGCGGCGCTGTCACCTTGGAACGTGGCGCACTTGGCCAATTGCATGAGCACGCCCACCTGGCTGGGTTTGAGCGAATCCGCAATGTGATATTCGCCGATGGCGGTCTCGACGAGCTTTTTGGCCTGGTCTTTCTCGGAGCGGGAGCGTGCATCGATGGCGCGGACATAATTCAAATCGCCCAGCATGCGATGGCCGTCAAAATCCTTCGGATTACGCGCCAGCAGCGCCGCGATGTTGTCTTCCGATTCCTTCAGGTGCGGCGCATCGTGCGCCACCCAAAGATAGATGTCGGTGAGCTTGGTGACGGAATCCCAGTGATCCGGATTGTCTTTGCCCAATAACTCGATGGCGCGGTGGAAATTGCTCAATGCCAGGGAAAGCGTTCCCTGCTTGAGATCGGTTAGCGCAAGCTTGTAATACGCGGTGCCGTAGCGCTTGTCTTTTTCGAGCGCGCGGCGATACATGATGTTGGCTTCTTTGTATTTCCCGCGTTCAAAGTATTTGTTGCCCAAATCCAGGTAGCGTTTCTTAGCCACGTTGGGATCGGAATTACACGAGGTAAATCCTAGGGCCAGCGCCAAAATGATGGAAAACAGACGAATTCCGAGCTTCGCATCTCTCACAGCAGTTATCACTCTCTATCCGATTATATGGCTGTAAATCACGGTTATCAAAGAACATATTCGAAAAAGGCCGCGTAATCGAAGCATCAATCGGTACTAGTACTAACCAACTGCCAATGGAGGATAGTAACTAGGGAGAACCCTTCGGCTTGGGAAGGCGCCTGAAGCTTTGCGGCCATCTTGCGGAGAGCCTCTTCCGGCACGGCGCGTGGGCGCAGGCGATTGCGCTCGAGGCAGATTTCGAGCGGGACATCGAAGAACACGGCTTCGATTTCGCAGCCGTAAGCGCGGCCGATGGCTATATAGGGATGGCGCTCCTCGGGCGTCAGGTTGGTGGCATCGATATAGGTGACCGGGCGGCCTAACGCCAGGCGCTGGCGCAGCAGATAGCGGAGAGTTTCGAAGACCTGTTGATGAATGCTCTGATCGGCTTCATCGTCGGCCAGCAGTTGGCGCAGATGGTCGGAGGAAAGACCGGCGACGCGCAGACCGTCCAGATAGCTGGACTTCCCCGAGCCAGGAAGGCCGCAGAGCACTACGACGCGCACCGCGTCTACCTCAGGCACCCAAAGATTTCGCGATAGAACTCGGGGTGGGCGGTCCAGGTTTGGGCGGTGACCAGTTTGCCGTCGCGCACGGCGGGTTTGGGGCTGTAAACGCCGCCGGTGCGTTCGACTTCGATGCGTACGTGCGGGTGGCAGGTCATGGTGCGGCCCTTGGTAAGTCCGGCGGCGGTGAGCACTTGAATGCCGTGACCGATGGCGCAGATGCACTTATCCTGCGCGGCGAACTCGCGGACGAGCGATAGCACGCTGGGGTCGTTCCGCAGATACTCGGGCGCGCGGCCGCCCAGAATGATGATGGCCTGGAAATCGCGCGCGGCCACGGCGGTGATGGCGACGTCGGGCTCGATGCTGTAGCCGGGGCGTTCGGTGTAAGTTTCCCAGCCGGGTTCGGTATCGTGAATCACCGTGTGCAGGCGCCGGCGGGAAGGCGCGGCGATCAGGGGCTGCCAGCCTTCTTCCAGGAAACGGTGATACGCGTAGAGCGCTTCGTAGCTGTCACCGCCGTCGCCGGTCAAGATCAGAACTTTCTTGCTCATTGCGCTATGGTCAGCATACCAAGGCAGAATGAAAACGATGACGCCGATCGGAAAGGATGGGCTGGTTGATGTACTAATTCTGGGCGCCGGGGCGGCGGGGCTGATGTGCGCCATGGAAAGCGCGCGCCGCGGACGCCGGACGGTGGTGCTGGAGCGCAATTCGCGGCCGGGCCGCAAGATTCTGATCTCGGGCGGCGGACGCTGCAATTTCACCAATATTGACGCGCGGCCGGAGAATTTCCTATCGGGCAATCCGCACTTCGCGAAATCGGCAGCTGGCGCGCTATACGCCGCGCGATTTCATTCGGTTGGTGGAGCGCCACGGCATCCGCTATCACGAGAAGAAACTGGGGCAATTGTTCTGCGATGGATCGGCGGCGGAGATCGTGGGTCTGCTGGAGCGCGAATGCGCGCAGGCAGGGGCGCGGGTGGTTACTTCGTGCGCGGTGGGCAAGATCGGCGCAGCGAATGCTTCACGGTCGAAACTTCGGCCGGGGTGTTCACGGCGCAATCGCTGGTGATCGCGTGCGGCGGGCTTTCGATTCCGAAGATTGGCGCGACGGGGTTTGGATATGACGTCGCGCGGCAGTTCGGGCTCGGGGTGACGCAGCCGCGTCCGGCGCTGGTTCCGTTGCTGTTCGACGCGCGAGGACCTCGCACGGTTCGACGGGTTGGCAGGCGTCTCGACGGAGGTCATCGCGACTGCCGGACGGCGCGGCGTTTCGCGAGAAGCTGCTGTTCACGCATCAGGGCTGAGCGGGCCGGCGATTTTGCAGGCGTCGTCTTATTGGAGCGAAGGCCGCGCGATGGAGATCGATTTGCTGCCCGGAGTTTGACGTCGCCGGCGGCGCTGCGCGAGGCGCGCGGGCAGGGACACGCGGCGGAAGCGCGCACGTGGCTGGCGCAGCGCCTGCCGAAGAGCCTCGCGCGTGCGATTATGGGACGGCGAAGCCGATCGCGATGTTGAGCGACCGCGAAATCGATGCCCTTGCGGCTGAGCTTCACGAGTGGCGAGTGACGCCTTCGGGAACGGCGGGATTCGAAAAGGCCGAAGTAACGGCGGGCGGCGTCGATACGGCGGAGCTTTCTTCCAAGACCTTCGAGGCGCGCAAGGTTCCGGGGCTTTACTTCATCGGCGAAGTGGTGGACGTCACCGGCCATTGGGCGGCTTCAATTTTCAATGGGCTTGGGCATCTGGATACTCGGCGGGTCAGTACGTTTGATGCCCAAGCTTGGTCAGGATCGCATCCACATAGGCTTTGGTTTCGGGAATGTTGTTGGCTGGGTCGGTGGCGTTGGGCCCGGCGTTGTATGCGCCGAGAGCTTTGGCGACGTCGCCGTTGTTCTTGTCGAGCAGTTGCTTCAGATATTTGGCGCCGCCTTCGATGTTCTGCTTGGGGTCGAACGGATCGGCGACATTCAAGAATGGCTGCGGTATCCGGCATGAGCTGCATCAGGCCTTGCGCGCCCTTGGGCGAGACGGCGCAGGGATGAAATCCGGATTCTTCTTCGATGACGGCGCGCAGCAGTTTGGTGTCGATGCCTTGCTGTTTGGCCGCGCCTTCGACTAGCGGCGCAGAGCGCCGATTCTTCCATGGCGGGGCAGTCGAACGCGGGGCCGGGTTGCGACGGTGACGTCGCCCCAGGGTTTCATGTGCGCGCCTACGGCTTCGGCTTGCGCTGTGCGGCGGCGCGCTGAAGATCCAGGGCGCGGCGCTGCAGCTCGGCGGGGGTTTGGGCGAAGCAGGCGGTGGCGAGAAGGAGGAAAAGCAACTTCACTTCGACTTGAATCGACCAATCCGTCGAAATCTTTATGGTCAACAAGTGCCAAGCGGAGCGAAATCGTATCAATTGATACAATTACCGCCAGATGCCTCGTTTTCTCCAGTATTTCCAAATACTTGCGCCGCTGATAGCCGGGACCAATGTACTCTCTGGGGCCGCGCCGCTCTCAATTTCACGCAACCCGCCAATATTTCCATTCGAATTTGAGAGGTCTGGTGTGGATTGGATAGCCCCTGGCCCGCGATCTCAGATCCTGCTGCGGGGAGGCAATGCGGTTCTCGAGTTCACGGACGATCGGGGGCACAGAGGCGCACTCCGCATGAACATTGTCGGGGCACGCGGTAATAGAGGTGGAGTAGCTGAGGACGAGGCGCCGGGGCGGAGAAACTATCTGATCGGCGCCAAAATCTCGCAATGGCGGAGGAACGTCCGTTTATGGAGACAGGTTCGGTTTACTCAGGTGATCGATGGCGTCGACGTCGTTTACCACGGCGGCCCACGCAACTTCGAATACGATCTGATCATCGCGCCCGGAACCGACGCAGCCGCCCTGGAAATCTCCCTCACCGGCGCTGATGCGTTGAAACTGGATAATTCCGGAAACCTCATTGCGCATACCGCGGCCGGCGACATAATCCAACACAGACCTGTCGCGTTTCAAATGGTCGGTGGGCGGCGAATAGAGATTGCGGCGGCTTTTCACCTGAACGGGACACGGATTCATTTTTCCATTGGCGAATATGATCATTCAAGCCCGCTGATTCTCGATCCGGTCATCGACTACAGCACCTGGGCCCCGGGAACCCTCTCAGCGCTGGCTGCGGACGCGAGCGGCGCGGCATACGTCGCTGGACAGGTTAGTGGGCCGGTTCTGCCGGTCACGCCCGGGGCTTATCAAAACGCGGCGCTGGGCGCCCAAACTGAATCTTCCCCCCATTTATTTGTCGCGAAGTTCTCGCCGGACGGCTCCACTCTGCTCTATTGCACATACTTGGGCGGCAGTGCATCCGATACAGGCGTTTCGATTGCGGTCGACGCCGACGGCAACGCGGTGATCGGGGGAGTCACATCCTCAACGGACTTCCCGTTAACCCCTGGCGCCTACCTCGCACACAACCCGGGCATCAAGTCGATCTCATTTGTGTCGAAGCTCAGCGCGGATGGTTCGGCGCTGCTCTGGTCCACGTTGCTACCTTCGACCGGGTTGACAGATGTGGCACTCAACGCCGGTGGAAAAGTGTTCGCTTTGACCACGCCATCCGACCAAACCATCGTGGTCACGACGTCCAACGCGATTGCAACAGGGAATGCCTACCGCTGGCTGGGAGAACTCGACGCCAACGGCGCCAATTTGATCTACGCCACCTACGTTCCCGGCCTTCAGGCGACCGGCTTGTCGGGCGGCATGACAATCCGCCCGGATGGAACAGTTTGGATCGCGGGAACCGGCCCCGGTGTGGATGTTCCTTTTTACGATTATGACCAATACTGCTACAACACAGTCTATCCACCAGCAATAGCAACTGTGATTGGGATTGATCCAAACGCTTCCAGGGTAATTAAGAGTTTTTCGATCGGCGGGAGCGTCCAAGACGTAGGCACCGGATTACAATTCGACGGCGCCGGCAATCTTTACCTGGCTGGGTACACATGCTCCCCTGACTTCCCGGGCATCGACGCGAGCCTCATGAAGACTCCCTACCCATATAACGCGGTCGCCTTCCTGGCAAAAGTGCGGCAAGAGACGCAGAACGCGTCGTGGACGGCGACTCAATACGCTTGGCCAGCGCAGATTGCAACCGATGCGGCCGGGAACACAGCGATGCTCGCGGGTAGCTACCTTTACTATTTCGACAGCCTGGGAAACCAAGTCTGGTCAACATTCCCGTACTTGGATGCCGGGACCGTGTTGACGATGGATCCTAAGGGCCGCATTTATGCCGGCATGACGACTGCAGGCGGCAATTCCGGCAACACAGCAAATGGATGGGCGAGCGCGCCGTCCCGTTTCGACTGGAAGAGCCCGAGCACATCCGCCCAAGGCGTGATGAGGATATTGCCAAACGGCGGAACCTTAGCGGCCTATCCGCAGACGATTTATCTTGACTCAGTTACTCCCATGACGCATGCATATGTGCTTTCGCTTGGTGGCCCAACCGTCCCGCAGCCTTTCGCCGTGAGCACAACAACTCCTTGGCTCGGATTGAATGCTGGTAACGGGAGCCAAGAAGGAACAGTCTACCCACTGCCGTACAACGGCGCTGGTGAAGATGGAGTATTTCTGTCTCTGAATTCGGGGCAACTCCCGCCCGGCTCCTACGATGGCTCATTCACAATCACTTCACCGACACTGTCCAACTCGCCTCTTACGATCCCAGTACACGCAGTGGTGAAGCCGCCAGGCTCTTTTCCCTCTGACATTCCATTGGAGATCGCGGTTGAAGGTAGCGGCGGAGGGTGGATCACACTGAAGTCTTTCCTTCAAAACACTCTTCAGATTCGCGGAGCCTTGAACTTTCAATCCTCGACGCCATGGATCGTGCCCTCTTCGGATGGAACCGATGCGTTGATCGATGAGAGTACTCTTCACGGTGGTTTGAATACAGGCAAGCTCACTGTCGGGGTAGCGGGCAACCCTCAGTCGCCCTTCGCAGTGACTCTCGATGTCCTCGAGGGCGCGCTCTCCGGGAAGCTGATGGCGGGGCCGGGCGCGCTGTCGTTTCTCGCCCAACCAGGAGACGCCTTAAAAAACGCCAGCGTAGCTCTCTGGTCAACGGACAACGTTCGAAAGCCGTTCACTGCCACCAGCGAAGCTCCGTGGTTGACCGTTTCGCCGCCGGGGGGTTCGGCGCCCCAAATTCTCTCCATAGCGGCCAATCCAGCAGGGCTGCAGCCCGGCACGTATTCAACCCACATCGATGTGGGTTCGGGCACAGCGGCAAATAGAGGGGCGCGGATTCCAGTGACGCTCACGATCCAAAACAACGTGCCCTTCAACATCGACCCCTCAGCCGTCGCATTCAGGCAATTGCCGACAATACCCTACGGTCCTCCCAGTCCAATTCAACTAACGTTGACCAGTGCGCAGGCCATGAGCTACCAATACCGATTCGATGATTCCTCTCTTCTGACTTGCAGTCCTGGCACGTCCGATACACAAACTCTTAGCGTCCCTGGCATGTTGACGCTTCCGCTTCAAAACTGCGGTTCTTTTGACCATGGCGGTTGGGAAAATCTGGAGTTCACAACGAGCGGTGGCGATGTGCGCGAGATACCGCTCGCGGTTGCGCCGCCGACATTGTATTCGCTCATCAGCCCTGGAGGGATTGTCAACGGCGCCACATTCGCACCAGGTCCGATGGCGCCAGGCTCGATTGTGGCGATATTTGGCGTCGATCTGGCCGCTTCGGCGCTTACGAATACAGCGCCTCTTCCGGTTCCGCCGGGGAATTTGGTTGAAATCTTCCCGGCCGCAGACACCAAGTTTGGATTGTTTTACCAAGGCCCCACACAGTGGACCGTGCAGGTCCCGACGGACATGCAACCCGGCGCCTATTACCTCGGCGTCTCAACCTTCGAAACAAACCTTTCACCACCGGTAGCATTCACGGTGGCCGCAACGGCTCCGTATATCTTCATCTGGGGCACAAACCACGGGGCCATCTTGAACGCGGACAACAGCCTGAACACGGCCGCCAACCCAGCGGCGGCGGGATCGGGAATCACGGTTTACCTGACGGGCCAAGGCGCGGTCAGTCCACCTGTGCAGACCGGGCTGGTGGCGCCTTCCGCACCGTTGTCTTATGTGTCTCACACCACTACTGCAACGGTTGACGGCTCGCCCGTGCACGTTTCATTTGCCGGACTCGCCCCAGGATACGTTGGTCTTTGCCAAGTAAACCTCGATCTACCCAGTGGTATGGCGCTTGGCGAGCACAAGCTCTTAGTCAATATCGGCGGCGTGAATTCGAACGGGGTGTTGTTCGAAACGAAGTGATCGGATCACACGGGGATTTCACACAAAACGATTACGGCGATCCAGAGGGCGTCGGCTAGCAGGAGGTGGATTACTTGGGTGCTGAGCGGCGTTAGCAGGGCAAGATTGAGGACGCCGGCGGCGATCTGCGCTGCGACTAGCGCCATCACGGCTAACGCTCCGCGGCGCGCTTCGCGCATGCGCGAACTGGCGTAGTAGACGATCCACAACCCCACTGCCAGTGCCAGAAACGGATGCAGACGCGCGCAGATGGACCAGCCAGTTGGCGCCGCCGCTCCAATCCTGGGCCAAGGCCTTCCGCCAGCGAGTGCCGAAGGATATAAAGTATCAGCCAACGCGGAAAGCGTGCCCGTGATTGCAAGCGCGATCAAGCCGGCCAGGCTCGTCCAGGCGCGGCCGTCCCATGACACACGCTTGTTGCCGGCTCCCCACCAGGCTGTGAGGGCGATTGACCCCACCAACGCAAGCGTATTGGCCTGATGCAAGGAGAGCATGACCGCACGGGCGGGCGACGGGTCATTGACCACCAGTCCGAACTTCACCAGAGCGGCGCCGATCAGCGCTTCGATGATCAAGAACGGTACGGTGAGCGCCGCGCCCCAGCGCGCCGGATGTCCTTTGGGAAACGCGCGGCGAGCCCAGAGGACCATCGCCAGCACCAGCGCGCCATCGATTCCGGTGGAGAAACGATGCGTGAACTCGATCGCCTTGGCGAGGGACGGCGTTCCGAAGACGAGCTGGCCGTTGCACAGCGGCCACGATTCGCCGCAGCCCGCGCCCGAACCCGTGGCGCGCACAATTGCGCCCCACAACACCACGGCCACCGTATACGCCAGCGTCACCCACGCAAAGCGGGCGAACTTCTCATTCCGCATGGAAACCTAATTGTAGAACCGCAACAGTGATATCTTGAGAATTTCCCAATATGCCCACTAAAACCCCTATCACCGTTGCGCACGGCGACGGCATCGGTCCGGAAATTATGGACGCCACTCTACGGATTCTCGACGCGGGCGGAGCGGCCCTCGACATCGAGACCATCGAGATCGGCGAAAAGGTTTACCTGCGCGGCAACAGCGCGGGTATCGAGCCCAGCTCGTGGCAATCGCTGCTGCGCACCCAGGTCTTTTTGAAAGCGCCTATCACGACGCCCCAGGGCGGCGGCTTCAAGAGCCTCAACGTGACCACGCGCAAAACGCTGGGCCAATACGCCAACGTGCGCCCATGCGTGGCCTACCACCCCTTCATCGACACCAAGCATCCGAATATGGACGTGGTGATCGTGCGCGAAAACGAAGAAGATTGCTACGCGGGCATCGAATATCAGCTCAGCCCGGAAGTGACTTCGTGCATCAAGCTGATCTCGCGGCCGGGTACGGAAAAGATTGTCCGTTACGCCTTCGAATATGCGCGCACGCATAACCGCAAGAAGGTCACCTGCTTCACCAAAGACAACATCATGAAGGTGACGGACGGTCTCTTCCACAAAATTTACGATGAGATCGCGGCGCAGTATCCCGACATTCAGAACGAACATTGGATTGTCGATATCGGCGCGGCCAAGCTGGCCGATACGCCGGAAGCGTTCGATGTGGTGGTGATGCCGAACCTTTATGGCGATATCCTTTCGGACGTAGCGGCGCAGATCGCGGGCTCGGTGGGACTCGCGGGTTCGGCGAATATCGGCGAGAAGTGCGCCATGTTCGAGGCGATCCACGGCTCGGCGCCGCGGCGCGCGGGACAGAATCTGGCGAACCCTTCGGGACTCTTGCTGGGCGCGGTCCTGATGCTGGTGCACATCAATCAGACCGAAGTGGCCGAGAATGTTCACAACGGGTGGCTGCGCGCCGTTGAAGACGGCATCCACACCTATGACATCTTTACCGAAGGCATCAGCAAAGAGAAAGTGGGCACCAAGGAATTCGCTAACGCGGTGATCGCGCGCCTGGGCCAGAAGCCCAATCGCCTGAAGGCGGTTACCTATGCCAAGCACGACGGCAAGGCGCTGACGAATACGATCGCGGCGAGTTCAGCACAAACTGAGGTCAAAGGCGTAGACGTGTTTGTCTATTGGCCTTCGCGCAATCCGAACGATCTGGCGGCGGTCATGGGCAAGTTGGCGGGCGATGGACTGGCGCTACAGATGATCGATAACCGGGGCGTCAAGGTGTGGCCGGCGGGTCTTGCGGAAACGTTTTGCACCGATAGCTTCCGCTGCCGCTACCTGACCGACGGCGTGACGGACGGCGCCAAGATCGTGGCGTTGCTGGGACGCGTGGCCGCGGCGGGGATCGATGTGGCCGCAACGCAAACACTGCGTAATTTCGATGGGAAAGCCGGGTTTACGCTGGCGCAGGGACAATAAACATGGAAAATTCGAACCCGCTGGTCGTCGTCATGATGGGCAGCAAATCAGATTGGGACGTCATGCGCCAGGCCGATGAGACGCTTTCGAAATTCGGCGTGGCGCACGAGTGCCGCGTGCTGAGCGCGCACCGCACGCCGGCGCAAACCGCGGAATACGTCAGCCAGGCGGAATCGCGCGGCGTGGAAGTAGTGATCGCGGCCGCCGGCGGGGCCGCGCATCTGGCGGGCGTTTGCGCGGCGCACACGATATTGCCGGTGCTCGGCGTGCCGATGGAAAGCGCGTCGCTGAAGGGCCTCGATTCGTTGCTTTCGACGGTTCAGATGCCGGCCGGAATCCCGGTGGGAACGCTGGCGATCGGTCCGGCGGGCGCGCGGAACGCCGCGCTGCTGGCGGTGGCGATCCTGGCGAATAAGCGGCCGGAATTGCGCGAGAAACTGCGCCAATTCCGGGCCGAACAGGCCGAAAAGGTGCTGCGCGAGACCCTGTCTTAAGCCCCGCGGGCGGCCTGTGCGCGGAATGCCGCGTGATATTATGGTGAAGTAGTAGACCTTCAAAAGGAGATTCCATGCTGGGAACGCTGGGCACGCCGGAGATGTTTTTTATCTTCCTGCTAGCGTTGGTGCTTTTCGGTCCCAAGAAATTGCCGGAGCTGGGACGGACGGTGGGAAAAGCCATCACCGAATTCCGCAAAGCTTCGAACGAACTGAAGTCCACCTTCGACCGGGAAATGAAGAACCTGGAAGCGGAGACGAACCTGAAGGAAGTACGCAACGACCTTCAGCTGGACACCTATAACTACGACTACTCTTCGTACGAACACACTTACGACGGTTCGTATACAGAGACGTACGACGGCTCCGTTTCCACCCCCCTCACTGAAAGCGCATCCGCAACTCAGGACGCTGAATCGACCTCGACCCACGCGATCGAGGGCGCTATAGCCCGCGGCTCTCATTTGGAATTGCCGCCCGCCACCGAATATTCGCAGCAGTACGCGGAATATGATCCTAACGGCGCCCCTCTACACGCTCCGGCCGATTAATTAAACGCAGAGCAAATGCATCCACCCGACGAACCCAAGGGGAGCGGCGCTCCCCAAACGGGCAGTGCGTCCATGGGCCTTACGCTGCCCCATACTGCCTCCGTTCTTGACCGTGCGCGGAGGCTTCTCGGCGGAGGAGGAACGCCTCCGCCGAGGGGGCCGGGGGACGCCGACGGCGAGGACGAAGAAGAAGACGGCATGCTTCGGATGTCGTTCCTGGAGCATTTGCAGGAACTGCGCTCGCGCATTATCAAAGGCCTGGTAGGCTGCGGCGTCGCTTTCGCCGCGAGCCTCTGCTTCAGTGAACAGCTCTGGAAAATCGTCCGCCAGCCCGCCACGCAGGCCCTCACCAGCCTTGGCTACCAACCTAATCTGGTGCAGATCGAACCGATGGAGACGTTCAATATCATCTGGTTCAAGCTGCCTTTGGTTTGCGCGATATTTCTATCTTGTCCTTGGTTGTTCTATCAGGTCTGGGCCTTTGTGTCCCCGGGGCTTTACCGGAGAGAACGGCGTTGGGCAGTTCCCTTTATTCTTACCGCCGCCGGCCTATTCATATCCGGTGGGCTATTTGCTTACTTTGTTATCTTCCGTTATGGCCTGACTTTCCTACTCGGGCTAGGGCGCGGCAACTACGTGGTCCCGATGGTGTCGATCACGGAGTATTTCAACATCTTCGTCAACGTGATGCTGGGCGTTGGGTTGGTGTTCGAAACGCCCGTCATTATTTTCTTTTTGACGCTTTTGCACCTCGCGTCACCCTCGTTCCTGGTCAGGCACAGCCGGTACGCGGTGCTCATTATTTTCATCATCGCGGCTATTGTTACACCGACGCCCGACGTTGTGAATTTAATGTTATTTGCTACTCCGATGTGCCTCTTATTCTATGTCGGAATCTTAGCCAGCTACTTACTAGTACTTCAGAGAGAGAACAGGAAATTCCCTTGGCGGACTACTCTTACCATCGTTCTCTGCGTACTGATTCTGCTAGCTGGAGTGCTATACCTCTCCATTACGTATTTCGGCGTGAAATTGGTACCGCATTGGCCTTTTCTAATACGCTAAAGGCCGGATTTTCCTAGAAATAGCTCGCGGTTCGATGTAACATCGATTTGTCTGCAGTTCGTTCTTTGTCGCACAAAGATCGGGCGCGCACCTATGACCAAGCAATGCTTCGCGCGTAAGGCATACTGCTGCAGACACGACGACGAGCCGCAATGGATCTATACAAAGCGATTCAAGACCTATACGCCGAGAAAGAAAAACTAGAGCGGGTAATTGCATCGCTCGAAGACCTGCAGCGGGCTGCAGGGGGAGGCATCCCGCCGACCCCCGGTTCTGGAAAGCGCCGTGGACGAAAGTCCATGGGCGCGGAAGAGCGGCAGGAAGTTTCAGAGCGGATGAAGAAGTATTGGGCCGAGCGCCGGCAGTCGGGCGACGGCAGCGGCGAAGACGATCCCTCGGGCGGCGAGAACTAGCGCTTTCGCGCGGCCGTCTCCGGTCTAAAAAACCAAAGCCAGTAATACTGATCGTCGGCCCCGGCGTGATATCGCATCTCGAATCCGCAGCGCGCGGCCATTTCACGCGCATCGGCCTCGCTGAACGAAGCGCCAACCCAGGTGTCGCCGGAGTGCGCGTCGAGATCGGGTGCGCCTTGCACCTGGAATTTGAACAGGCCGCCCGGCCGCAGCAGGGCGTACGTCTCGCGCACATAATTTTCGACGATGGAGCGGCTGGGGATGTGCTGGAACACCATCGTCGAAAACGCGAAATCGAATTGAGGAGCGCGCGCGAGGCCGATGCGGCGGCGCCATCCGCCCAGAGCGCGCAGATCTTTACCGTTGTTGCGGAACACGTGTGCGTTGGGGAAGCCTTCCACCGCGCGTCGCGCCTGCGCCACCATTTCACGGCTGATATCGGCGGCGTAGACGGTTCCAAAAAACTTGGCGAAGGCGCGCGTCACGCGGCCGGCGCCGCAGCCGATCTCGAGCGCTGCCATCTGCTTCGGATCTTTGCCCTGGCAGATGTTGCCGAGGTCGTTGAGGATGTCCTCTTGCATGGTGACGTCGCCGGCGCGGTAAAACTCCTCATCGCTCCAGGACTCCTGGCCGGTCAGTACGTAGTGCCGCGCGTTTTCCCGCGCTCGTTTATCCCAATCGCGGCGCATGCGGCGCAGTTGTTGCGAATCGGCCATCGCTTCATTGTAGGGGGATTGGGTTGGATTGGTGGACGTGGGGGGGTTCGAACCCCCGGCCTCTGCGTTGCGAACGCAGCGCTCTCCCAACTGAGCTACACGCCCACGAAGTGCAATCTCAATTTAACACGAGACGGCGCTCCCGTTAGGAGCGTGCCGCGATCAAAAAGCGGCGCGCTGCGGCGGCGATAAAGGCGAGCGAGATGCCAATCAGAAGGCCTCCAGTCACACTTTGTAAGAGGGCGGGCTTGATGGGCCGCTGTGGAAGGCGTGGCATATCGAGAACCTCGACCACACGGTCGCTGCGGCCGGCATCCTCCGCCTTTTGAAGGCCCCGGTCTATATACCGCCGCTCCAATTCCGTGACGATCTGTTGCGCTTTGGCGGGATCGTCGGACTGGAACGCGATCCTAATTGCCTGCGCGGGCTGACCTGCTCCTTGATTCTTTTGATCGGAAGCCAGACTGACCTTCACATTGCGGCGCATCTTGCCGACCAGTTCGGCCATCGGCGTCTGAGCTTGAAGCTCTTTCTTGTATAGCCCATTGCTCTGGATCAGCGGCTCGAGCGACGCTTGGCTAAGCACGGCTTGATTCAGGCCACCAAGCCATACTCTTGTGTCGCTTGGCGCCTCGCGGCTGTGCACCAAAATAACGCCCTCGGAGACGTAGGTTGTTGGCAACAACCCGACAACGGTACCGGCAATCGCCGCTCCGGCGAGGCCGCCGATCGCGGTCAGCTTCCAAACGTTCCACCGTTTCATCTGGATCGTCACCGCTCCTCGCAAGACATCCATCAGCGCCGGCCAATCTCCGCCGGATTCGTTCAACAGGGCCTCGAATTCCGTTCCATACCGCCGCCGCCAATCGACCGGATACAGCCGGACGGCCCATACCAGCACGCGCTTCATGCGTGCTTGAGCCTTCGCTGCGCGGTCTTGATTACCTGGTCGAGCGCGGCCACCTGCTCTTCGAGCTGCTTTCGCCCGACGGCGGTAATCGCGTAAGGTTGCCGCCTGTCTTCGGATGAGACCGGGCGAATCCAGCCGCGTTCCTCGAGGCGCGTGATCGCGCCATAGAGAGTGCCCGGCCCAAGCCGTACGCCCGCGAAGCGCTGAATGTCTTCCATCATTCCGTAGCCGTGTTTATCGCCATCTGCCAGACTGGCCAGGACAAGTAAAGTGGGGTCACTCATCGCTATTACGTTTCACGTAGTATCGTATGGCGTAATAGTGGCCTTGTCAAGAGAGAATAAGAGGCGGCATGCAACTCGGTGAAAGAAGACTGACCATCGAAGACGTCTCGCACGTCGCGCGCGTGGGCGAGCTGGTGTTCCTGGCGCCGGCGGCGCGCCTCCGCATGGCGCAAGGGCGCACGCGGCTGGAGGAACTGCTCGCGCGAGGCGAGCGAATCTACGGCGTCAACACCGGCATCGGCGGCAACGCGGGCATCTCGCTCGCGCCCGATCAGATGGAACTGCTGCAACACAACCTGATGCACGAGCTGGGTTGCGCCACCGGGCAGCCGTTGCCCAGCGACACGGTGCGCGCGGCGATTTTGCTGCGCATCGCGACATTTCTGGGCGGCGCTTCGGCGGTGCGGCCGGAGCTGGCCGACAAGCTCGGCGCACTGTTGAATCGCGGCGTTACGCCCATCGTGCCGCGCTACGGATCGGTGGGCGCGAGCGGCGATCTGATGCCCTCGGCGTATATCGCGCGCGTGTTACTGGGCGAAGGCGAGGCCGAGTTTCAGGGGCGGCGGATGCCGGCGGCGGAGGCGCTAACGAGCGCGGGAATCGCGCCGATCCAATTCGCGGCTAAGGAGGGACTCGCGCTGATCAACGGCACGACCGTCATGACCGGAGTCGCGACGCTTCTGTGGCTCGACGCTTTCCGCGTGTTGCGCGCGCTGCTGGGCGCGGTGGCGTTGTGCGTGGAGGCCATGCAGGCGCCGGACCTGCCGTTCGCGGCATGGGTGCATAAACAGAAAGCGCATCCCGGCCAGATCGCGGTGGCGGCGTATCTGCGCGAAATGCTGGAGGGGTCGCGGTATACGCAGGCATCGGGCGGCCAGACCTGCTACTCGCTGCGCTGCGCGCCGCAGGGGCTCGGACAATGTTGGGAAGCGCTGGAAGAATCGCGCGCGACGATTGAACGCGAGATCAATTCGGCCAACGACAATCCGCTCATCGACCCCGACACCGGCGTGCTCTACAAAGCGGGCAACTTTTATGGCGGCCACATCGCGCGCATGCTGGATACCTGGAAGCTCGATTTCGCGGCCATGGCCAACTGGGGCAACTCGCTGATGGCGGTGCTGGTGGACGACCGCTTTAGCGCCGGGCTTCCGGCCAATCTTACGCCCGAGCCCGGCGTCAATTCCGGATACAAGGGCGTGCAGTTGAGCATCACCAGCCTTGCGTGCGCGGTGCGGCAGATGGCGGGGCCGAGTTCGATTCACTCGCTGCCCACCGAACAATACAACCAGGACGTGGTGAGCCTGGGGATGCACGCGGCTGTCACGGCGTTGGATGCGCTCGAATGCGTTCGTAATCTCACGGCGATGTTGCTGATGGCGGCGGCGCAGGCTATCGATCTTCGCGGCGGACCGCAATCGCTGGGGCGCGGATCGCGCGAAGTGTACGGCGCGGTCCGCGAGATCGCCGCTTTCGAAGACCGCGACCGTCCGAAAGAGCGCGAGATCGCGGAATTGGCCGCGAATTTGCCGGGATAGTTCAGCTTGCATTCCATCACCCACGCTCTCATCCGTTTCTTTTGGCAATTGGGCGGCCCCGGCTTATTGCTTCTGGGCATTCTCGATTCTTCGTTCCTTTTCGCTCCTCTGGGAAACGATCTACTGGTAGTCGCAATGAGCGCCCGCTATCACAGCGTCGGCCGTATGCTTTATTACGCCGCTATGTCGACCGTCGGCAGCGTGCTCGGATGCCTTCTGGTGGATATCATCTTGCGCCGCGCCGGCGAACACGGCCTGGCCAAGCACCTGCCCGCGGGACGTATCGGCTACATCAAAGGGAAAGTGGAGCGCAACGCGGCGTGGGCGTTGATTGTGGCATCCATCGCGCCGCCGCCGTTTCCGTTTACGCCCTTCATCATGGCCGCGGCCGCGCTGCAATATCCGCGCAAGAAGTTGCTGGCCATTACCGGTGCGTCGCGCATGGTACGATTCACCGCACTCGGAGCGCTGGCTCTGATCTTCGGCCGCGGCATTTTGCGCTGGGCGCAAAGCGAACCGGTCCAGATCGCGCTGATCGGCCTGATTGTACTTTGTATCGCCGGAAGCGTGGTTTCCGTGATCGGCTGGATACGCCGTTCGCACCGCTAGCCCCTGTAAAATAGAAGAGAGTGCGTGCCTGCCCGCTGATCATCGCCGCCGCGTTGGCGCAATTGGCCCACGCGCAGACTTCCACAACCTGCAACAACACCCCCGTCTACACGCCGTGCGAACTGGTGTTCGAACTGGGCGCCGCACAGGCGAGCCCCTACGCCACAGTAGAAGTGCGCGCCGAATTGCGTTCGCCACGGCACCGCACGATTTCGATTCCAGGTTATTGGGACGGTGGACGGCGCATGGTGGTCCGCTTCGCGCCCACCGAAGCCGGGCAGTGGGATTTCCACCTGATCAGCAACGCAGCCGAGTTGAATGACAAGACCGGCTCGGTCAATGCCGCGGAGTCGGACGACCCCGGCTTTGTCGTCGCGGCCAACATGCATCACTGGTCTTACACCGAGCATCAAAAGCCGCACCTCTGGATGGGCGCCTCCGCGCCGCGCTTCGCCTTTCTCGACGACGCCGCGTTCCGCTCTCTGGTGGATACGCGCGCGGCGCAGAAATTCAACCACCTCGCGGGATGGATCACCGGCTCCGGGGCAGACGCCGCTTATTCCGCGCCCGATTCACCGAACCTGGATTTTTTCCATCGGCTGGATGAGCGCGTCCGGTACGTGAATCAAAAAGGCATGGTGGCCGATCTCCAACTCGCAGGCGGCGAAGGGACGCTCACAAAGCTCTTTCCGCAGCGCGATCAGCGCCGCCGCTTCGTGCGCTACGTGGTGGCGCGCTATGCCGCCATGAACGTGACGTGGCAAGGCGTCGATGCCTTCGAAGACTACCCCGACGCGCGCGCCCTGCTGCAAGAGATTGGCGGTGCGCTGAAGGAATTCGACGGCTATCAACACCCGCGCACTTCCGGCGCGCATATCACTTCCTCTCCGCTGCTCGACGACGGCTGGATGTCCTTCACGGCATATGGAAACACCGATGACAACGTGGGCGCGATCGAACATCAACTCTACGCCACGCCCTTCGTAAACCAAGGTGTGGGCGGCGCCGATTCCGCCGCGCTGCGCCGCAACCTTTGGAACGCGACCATGGATGGGCAATATCCGACGCTCGCGGCTACGGCGCCCGCGGACGTGAAAGCCATGAGCGTCTGGTACGACATACTGGCATCGACGCGCCATTGGGAGCTCGAACCCTACTTCGACGTCGACGGCGGGCGCGCGGTGGCGCTGGAAGACATCGAGTATCTGGTCTATCTCGAGAAGCCCTCGGCGCTTGAACTGCGCGTGGAAAAGCACGGCTACGACGTGCTCTGGATTAACCCGGCCGACGGCGAGATTGTGCGCAAGAAATTTTCCGGCGATCACTTCACCGCGGCGCCGCCCGATACCGCGCACGATTGGGTGCTGCATCTGGTGCGCGAAGGAACGCTGCAGAGCATGAACCGTTCTTACAAGTTCGAGTCGCGCGACATCGTGCTGCAGGAACTCGAAGCCAACCCCGAGAAGACTCCGTTCGATATCGATCAGCCGGCGGGCGACCTCTCGCTTTCGAAACCGAGCGCGTACAGCGTCAAACTCAAGCGCGAGACCCGCGCCACACGGGCGATGATGTATCTCTGGACGGGCGACGTAACGGCGGATCACCAAGGCGTCCGCGTGCTGGCCACGGGCGCGAAGGGCAATATGCAACCCACCAGCCGGATGGCGCAAAACTATCCGGCGCTGCTGCTGATCCGCCTTTACGGCATGAACGCCAACGGCAAAGTCTATCTCGTGACGAAAGCGCTGCAGCTCAACCAGTGATCCCGCTCGTACTCGCGCTCGACACAACCCACGAACACGGCAGCATCGCGCTGGTACGCGGCGCGGAGACCATCGAGGAAACGGCTATTCACGCGCCGGACGGCTTCGCGCACGTGATTTACGGCGAGATCGATGCTCTCCTGTGGCGGAATAAGCTGGCGCTGGGGGAGATCGATATCTTCGCGGCGGCATCCGGCCCGGGCTCGTTCACGGGCGTGCGTGTGGGGCTGGCGTGCGTCAAAGGGCTGGCGGAGTCTTTGAGCAAGCGGGCGGCGGGCATTTCGAATCTGCGCGCGATTGCCTCGCTGGGCCGCGCCGCGTTGCGGGCGCCGCTGCTGGACGCGCGACGAGGCGAAGTGTTCGGCGCGGTCTACGACGCCGCGGGCAATGTGGTGCAGCGCGAATCGGTGGGCAAGTTCGACGCGTGGCTGGCGTCCCTGCCCGGCGGCGCTGAGATCCTCTCCCCAGACGATCAACCCGCCGGAGGATTGGCAATCGTCGTGACGCCGCGCGAATTGGCCGCGGCTATCGGCCGTCTGGCGCAGGAAGTTGCCACGGATCCGGCTGCGCTCGATGCCAACTACGTGCGCCGCAGCGACGCCGAACTGTTCTGGAAAGACCGCTAATCCTGCCGGAGCGCGCGCATGGGATCGACGCGGCCGGCGCGCCGGGCGGGGATGAAACTGGCCAGAAGCGCCGCCGCCACCAGGATGGCGACCATCGCCGCGAACGTCGAAACGCTGGGAGGCTGCATACCTTCGACCAGGGTCTGCAACAGCCGCGCGGCCTGCCACGCCACCGCGGCGCCAAGAGCGATGCCGACGAAGATCATGGCGAAACTCTGGCGCAGTACGAGCCGGACGACATCGCCCGCACTCGCGCCCATCGCCATGCGCACGCCGAATTCGGGCACGCGCCGGTTGGTGAGATAGGCGAGCACGCCATAAACGCCGATGCACGCAAGAAGCAGCGCAAGGCCCGCAAAGACGCCGAAGAGCAGCAAGAGGAAGCGTTGCCGCGCGAGCGCGCTCTGTGAAAGCTGTTCCATGGTGTTGACCTCGTAGAGGACCTGATCGCCCGAGGCGCCGCGGATCTGGCGGCGCAACTGCCCGATCACGGCCGACGGATCGACGCTGGTACGTACGGCGATGGACATCAGCTCAGACCAGCGGCGCATCAGGTTGTCGGGCACCTGCGCGAACGGATAGTAAAGCTGCGCGCGCACTTTCGCCCGGTCGTCACCCGCCGGCCCCCAATAGCGGACGTGGCCCACGAGCCCGACGACGCGCACGGGATCGGAGCCCATTCCGATCCACAAGTGTTTGCCGATAGGGTCTTCGCCGCCGAACGCATGGCGCGCCATCACTTCATCGATTACCACAACGCCCTCGGCGCCGAGACGATCGCGATCGTCGAAGAAGCGGCCGCGGCGCAGCGCCATTCCCATGACCTTCAAATAATCGGGCGATACGCTGTTGGCGAGCGCCAGCGGCTGCTCATTAGGGGGTGGTTCGACCGGCGTGGTCCAGTAGCCGACGGGATTGTTGCCCTCGCGCATGGGGATGGTATCGACAGTGGCGATGGCTTCAACGCCCGGCACGCGGCGCGCGTTTTCGAGCGCTTCCTGCCAGGCCACGCGAATAGCCGCGGGCTTGGCGAGCGTCGCAGGCGAGAGCGCCATGCGCGCGGTGACGACGTTCTGCAGATTGACGCCAGGGTCGAGCGTAGTCAGGCGTAGCAGCGTTCGCCCGAGCATTCCGGCCGAAACCAGGAGCGCCACCGCGAGCGCGATTTCCACGACGACGAACGCGCCGTGCAGGCGGCGGGAAGTGCCGGCGAGGGTGCGTCCGCCGGCGCGCAGCGTGCGCTCCAGATCGCGGGCCGACGCGCGTAGGGCCGGGGCTAATCCGAACAGCATGCCGCTGGCGAGCGAAACGCTCAGAGCAAACAGCAAGACGCGCCAATCGACCTCGACGCCCCACGAGCGCGGCAAACCGCCCGGCCAGAACGCGACGAAGGGACGCAATCCGGCAGCAGCCAGGACGATTCCGAATGCGCCGCCGGCCAGAGCGAGCACGGCGCTTTCGGTGAGACACTGCCGCACCAGTCTTCCCCGCCCCGCGCCCAAGGCCACGCGCATGGCGAGTTCCCGTTCGCGCGCCACGGCGCGCGCCAGCAAAAGGCTCGCGATGTTGGCGCAGGCGATCAGCAACACCGCGCCCACGGCGCCGAGCAGCAGCCAGAGCGTCGAGCTCACATCGCCGACGTCCGGGCGCAGGGGGTCCGCGATAAAAGTGCGGCCCTTATTGGTCGCGGGATACTGGCCGGCGAGACGGCGGCCGATGGCTGCCAGCTCGGTTGACGCGGCGGCCATCGTGATTCCCGGCCGCAGACGTCCCCAAACAATAAGGCCATGCGCGCCGCGATTCTGAAGACGCGGGGATGCGTCCTGACCGAGCGGCGTGAATATGTCGGCGCCATCGAAAATGCGAAACCCGGGGGGAGTGACGCCGATGATGGCGTACCTCATCTGGTTGAGATTGATGCGGCGGCCGACTACATCGGCCGCGCCGTCGTAGTGCCGCTGCCAAAAGTCATAGCTGATGACCGCGACAGGCGAAGCGCCGGCGCGATCGTCTTCGGGCAGAAATCCGCGCCCGCGAACGTAGTTCACGCCGAGGATGGGGAAGAGGCCGGCGCTGACTTCGAGGCCGCCCACATATTCGGCACCGCGCAAATCGCTGACCGTTCCGCCGCCGTTGCCATACGCTCCCAGCGCAAGCGACTGGTTGGCCGCCGCGGAATCGAGGAAGTTCGGATAGGCGAAGCCCCAGAGATTGCCCCATTGGGTGGCCCAATCGGTCTTCTCTTGCAACCTGACCAGGCGATCGGGCTCGGGCGCGTTGAGCGGCTTCAACAGGACGCCGTTGACGACGCTGAACATGACGGTAGCGGCGCCGCAACCGAGACCGAGCGTGACCAGCGCAACGGCGGCGAAACCCGGTTGTTTGCGGAATGTGCGGGCTGCGTAACGGACATCCTGCACGAAATCGCCGAGCCAACGCTTGGGACGCGCGTCGCGGCAACCTTCCTTCACCTGGTCGGGGCCGCCGAGCGAGAGACGCGCTTCGCGAAGAGCTTCTTCGGGCGAGAGACCGCGCGCGATCAGATCGGCGGCGTGTTGATCGAGATGGAAGCGGAGTTCCTTGTCGAGGCGTTCATCCGGCTGACGATTGCGCGAGTTCATTTGGCGCCATCCTCGGACATACGCAGGATGAGGCCGACGGCTTCGGTTAATCGCGCCCAACTCGCGGCTTCGGCATCGAGCTGCGCGCGGCCCTTGCGGGTGAGCTTATAGAACTTAGCCTCGCGCCCGGTTTCGGTTTCCTTCCAATCGGCCGCCAGCAGTCCGCGATTTTCAAGCCGATGCAGCGCCGGATAAAGCGACCCCTGCGGGACCTGGACAACGTCGCGTGAGACCTGCTGCAGCCGCTGCGCGATGGCGTAACCGTGGACCGGGCCGAAGGCGACAACTTTCAGGATGAGGAGATCGAGGGTTCCTTGCGGGAGATCGGATTTGGGCGGCATGATAGATACCTCGGACTTCTGCATATTAGCGGGTTATGTGTAGAAGCGCAAGGGGTGGGGGCGGGACTTGGGCGCGGAGACGCAGAGGCGCTATGTCACCGGCGGGAGTGTCCGGATTCGGGATTAGGTTCGTTCCGCAAAAACGATTTCCCGGCGCCGTGGAGAGTTGGTTCAGTTTCATCAAGAGAATCAGTGCGCAGGCATATTGGCGGTCGAAGCGGGACTCATAGCGATTGAGAACGTCGAGACAGCGGGAGCGATCGCCGAGAGAGCGGAAGGCCATAGCCGCGCGAACATCCGGCGGGTGAGTCCCGGCGTCGTACCCTTCCATTTCCGATTGCAGGGTGGCGCGCTCGATGGCCCACAGGCGCAGAAGACGCCAACGGGCGACAGCCATGTCCTGGACGAGAGAGCATTGGATTTCAGTTTGCGGGTGAAGGTCGCGCTCGAAGGCGGCGAGGAGACTAGTGAAAGCGGCGGCGTTTTCGTCTTCCAGGACGACGGTGTTAGCGAGGAGGCCGTGGCGCATGCTGTTAGCGGCGGAACGGCGCTTGCCCTCGGGGGTCTTGGGGCCGCGGGATTTGGCGCCGTTGGCGCGCGAGGCGCGGATTCTGCGTTCGGAACTCATCCTAGCTTCAGGGTAAAGGATGGGAAAAAGGAAAATAGGGGCGGGAAAATGGAAGTTATTGAGGAATTAATGAGATATAAATTTTAGAAAATTGAAATGAAAAAGGTTGCATCGGCGCGGCGGTGGTAAGCGGCTGATTCGATTGGGTTCTGGTTCAGGCCGCCGGACGATGTAACCGCGCGGTGAACAAAAACCGCAACGGACCGGGTCGGTTATGGGGGATTGAATGCTGCCAGACTCCGGCATCCTAGTGTTTGTCAACTTGTTGTTGCCTTGAGATATGACTCTATTTAGCATTGCCGGCAAATCGTACGATGCGATACAACCGACTCAAGAGAAAGGATTTCACTATAAATGATCGAATTGAATCTAGCAGGACTATCTGCGGCGATGAGTGGGAGTGCGGCAGCGCTTAGGTCGGTCACCACCCTGCAACCAATAGAAGGCGAAGGCGGCAAGGTTTTTCCATCAACTTATGCAGGTGGAAAATACGCCACCGAGAAAAGAAGGATCAGAGACGATGAGGGCAAGGAACGTGAAGTTGAATGTGTGCTTCTGAACTCCGTGCAGTCTGAATCGAATGCGGCTGAGTTGGCCTTACTCAACGCGATCGAGCGGGGACAAATCGCGCTGCCTCTGATCGAGGTGGATTTCAGCGAAGCAAACGGGCAGTTTCAAAAGGACCTGCCGAACCTCACGAGTCTTGAAGTGCCACACAGACTGGCCGACGCCATCCTGCGCGACAGCGTTCTGGCGGACGGCACCCGTTTCTCAAAATCGGATTATGCGGCGCGCTGGCGGCGGAGCAATGTGTGGGACGCCAACGCCATTTACGAACTTTGTCCCACGGCGCTGGTTTTCGGCATGTGGGGCTCGCCAGAAAAACCCGGCGGCCTCGGAGCTAAGTTCGAACGCGCCTATATTTCCGAAATCGTCGCCGTGGACGCGCTGGTAGTCGAAGAACGGGCCGGTTTTCGAATCGATCCGGTCAACTCCAGCAGCAAGGTTCCGCTGGTACGCACGCAGGAGGGATTCCAGGTCGCGAGTGAAAAGGCAAAGAACACAGTGCGGCCGTCGGAACTGAATCATGGCAACATCGTGTTTGAAAGCAGCAATGGAGGCATCCGCTGTCGCTTTGCCGAACAGACAACCGTGGTCTCGCTGGGCGCCTTACGCAAGTTGCGATTTCCCGTCAACGGAAAAAACGATACGCGGCGCGACGATGCGGCGCGGACGGTATTGGCGGCGATTGCGTTGTGCGCAGCGGTGCTTTCCAGTTCACGGGGCGTCAGTTTGCGGTCGCGCTGCAGCTTGCGCCCCACTGCGGCACGCTCGTGGGAGTTGCTCGACGGTCCGGGCAGGGCGTCTGAGACCTTCAGTATGGACAGCGCAGGCGCGATCGCGCTGCTCAACGATGCAATCGCAACAGCCAAGGACGCCGGCGTCAGTTGGATGACAGACAAGCTGACGTTGAAGCCGGCGGGTGAGCTTGTCGACCTGGTCCGCGAGAGTCAAGCCAGGATGGCCAGCGAGGACGAAACGGAGGCTTCGTGATCGCGCTCGGAATCCGGTACCTGACGAAATACGCAGCAGCGGCAGATGTCGCGCAGCGGCAAGCGCCCGAATGGCCGCCACATTGGGGACGCGCGTTTATGGCCATGGCAGCCGGTTATTTTGAGGGGGGCGAATCGGCGGTGGAGCGGGCGGCGCTGGAATGGTTGGAACGGGCGCCAGCGCCGGCGCTTTACGCAAGCGACTCAGACCACCGGAGCGCCGTGGAGACGTACGTCCCGGTCAACGACGAGCACGGCGGCATCCTACAGCGTTCGCGACAGTCGCGCGTATTTCCACGCACACGCCCGCACGACGAATGTGTTTATTACGTGTGGCAGTCGGTGCCAGGCAAAGATATTCGCGAGGGCTTGGAATCGGTTTGCAAGAAGGTAACGCGAATCGGCCATTCCAGTTCGGCGGTTCAAATGTGGGTGGCGGCGGATGGAACGGTACTCGACCCCAATTGGATTCCCGCGGAGGGCATAGGTGATCTGCGCATGCGGATCACCGGCAAGGGAACACTGCAGATGCTGTCGGATAGCTTCAACGGCGCCGCCATACGGGAATATGACGCGTTGTCGAGCGCGCTCGACACGGCAAAGGGAAGACAGAAGACAATCATCAAAACGGAACTGCGCGAGAAATTTCCGGCAGGCTCACCAAAGGCGCGGCGTCCGGTACTTGCCGGCTGGCAGACCTATCAGAAACGACACCCAGCGGACTCGCAGGAAGGCGTTATCGAAGGGCCGTTCGATGCCGATTTTATCGTGTTGACCAAGCTTGAAGGCATCGTATTGGGGCTTGAGTCTACGCTGCAACTCACGGGAGCGCTCCGTGATGCTGCCATGAAGGCGGCGATCCGCCCGCCCGAATGGTTGAGCGGGCATGACAGCGCGGGGCAGCCAACGCGGAAGATTCACGCGGCATTTTTTCCGCTGCCATATGTGGGCTTCAAGCATGCCGACGGTCACGTGATGGGATTGGGAATCGCTCTGCCGCGCGGTATGAGGAATTCGGCCGAATTGCGGCAGGTTTTAGGCCCGCTATTCTTTGACGAAAAAACAGGCGAGGAGCGCCCTGTACGCCTTTGGAAATTGCACGACGGACGCAAGGTTTGGAGCTGGGACCTCGAGCGCGAGACGCGCGAGCGGCCTCCGCTGAATTTGCGGCGCGCCGGCTGGACGGGCCCGAGCCGCACTTGGACGAGCGTCACGCCGGTGGTCTTGCATCACTTTCCCAAGAAAGACGGAGATGTGGAGCGCATCGTCCGGGAGGCGTTCGTCTCGGCACTGTTACCCGAGCCTCCGGAAGTGCGCATCGATCGCATATCCAGCGTGGCGGGTGCGGGACGGGCGATGTCCCTACCGCCTTTCACCGAGGGTGGGGCGAACCTTTGCCGCTATCAAATTCATATGCGGGTCCGATTCGAGAAGCCGGTGCGTGGGCCGGTCCTTGTGGGCCGAGGCAGATTTTCGAGGATATGGCCTTTTCCGGCCAGGGGAGGCTAGCAATGAGTAATGAGTTGAACGCCTCGGCATTTGCGGCATTCTTCCACGAGTTACATGGGTATGATCCGTTTCCCTGGCAAGCCCGCCTTGCAAACGTTGTTTGCGCCGGCGCGTGGCCAGCCACGCTCGATCTGCCAACGGCAAGCGGAAAAACCGCTTGCCTCGATATCGCGGTGTTTCGCATGGCGGTGACAGGGGGTGGTCCGCGACGCATATTTTTTGTGGTGGACCGGCGCGTAGTGGTGGACGCCGCCTTGACCGGATGCGGAAGATGCGCAAACGCGCTGGCGGGAGCGACGAGCGGCACACTTAAAAAAGTGGCGGACCGCCTGCGGGAGATGGCGCAAAGCGAACCTGAGGGTAGGCCACTTGAGATTCATCAGATGCGTGGAGGAATCTACAGGGACGACTCCTGGGTGCGAAGCCCCCTGCAACCCACCCTGATCGCAAGCACCGTCGATCAAACAGGGTCCCGGTTATTGTTCCGCGGCTACGGCGTGAGCGAGAACACGCTGGCGATGCAGGCGGCGCTTTCGGCCAACGATTCCCTGATATTCCTAGACGAGGCGCACTGTTCCTTGCCATTTTCGGAGACGCTGCGGGCCGTGCAGAAGTATCGCGGTTGGTCGAACGGAGAAATCGGCGCGCGATTCGAATTCGTGGAGATGACCGCAACACCCGGAGCCGCGGCAGGTGAACCGTTCCGCCTGGATGAAGACGATTATCGGGCGCTGCGCCAAAGGCTGTACGCCGCTAAAACACGAAATTGATCACGGCCAAGGCGCGCGCGAAGGAATTTGAAAAACTCGCCGGCGAATTAGTGAAGGGCCCAGGCGGTGACGGAAGTACAGGGAATGCGGCGCATTGCGATCATGGTCAACCGAGTGAAAACCGCGCGGCTGGCGTACCGGTTGCTGGAAAAGAACGGTCGCCGCGTGCATTTGCTTATCGGACGCATGCGGCCCGTAGACCGCGCCACGCTTCATCCCGATCTGAAAGGGATGCTTACCGGCGCGGCACCAAGAGCCGACGACCCACTCGTTTTCGTGGTCGCGACCCAATGCCTAGAGGTGGGCGCGGATCTCGACTTCGACGCCGTGATTACGGAATGCGCGAGCATTGACGCGCTGATGCAGCGCTTTGGAAGATTGGATCGCATTGGGAAGCTCGCGGCATCTGGGCTGACTGCCCAAGGGCGAGTGTTGAGCGTGGCGGACCATAAGGATGCGGACCCGGTATACGGCGCGGCGCTGGCAAATACCTGGAGGTGGCTGAGAACGGCGGGGGACGAGGTAGATTTCGGCATCCGTTCGGAAGAGGGCGGGCGGACGATTCGTGAGCGGCTTGCGATCTCAGGCGACGCAGGAATGCGGAAAGAAGCGCCGCACGCGCCCGTTCTTTTTCCGGCGCATCTGGACCTGCTAGCTCAGACATAGCCCAAACCGGCTATCGAACCCGAGATTCATGCTTTATCTCCATGGCATCGAAGACAAGGGTTCGCCCGAGGTACAAGTGGTGTGGCGCGCGGACCTGAACGGAGCAAGACCTGAGGACTGGGCAGAGATTGTGGCGCTTTGCCCGCCGGTGGCGGCGGAGGCGATGCCGGTGACGTTGCGCGAGTTTCGCGCCTGGCTGACAGGGAGAGCCGACAACCTTTCAACAGCCTCGGATGTGGAAGGCGGCGATGCAGAGGGGAGTTCCGAAGGCGCCGCCCGCGAAGCAGGCGCTGCTATGGCGCGGCGAGAAAAGCAAGATTGCGAGGTCGGCTTCGAACTTCAACCGGGTGAGACTATCGTGCTACCGGTGGAGGCTGAGGGCTGGAACGATTTAGGCCATGTGCCGCCG
Organism: Bryobacterales bacterium; assembly: GCA_963743705.1. Lineage (GTDB taxonomy): Bacteria > Acidobacteriota > Terriglobia > Bryobacterales > Bryobacteraceae > PALSA-243. Next base: position 49,623 of record CAVUQS010000016.1, read on the forward strand.
GGGCGGCCGGCAGTTGCGCCGAAGAGTCTCGGCTGCAATTGAAACGCGGGTGGCTGCTTCGGCTGCATCCGAACCTGATGAGCGACGAGCAAAATTGGCCCGAGAATCCGGCTAAGGCGCGATTGATGGACGCGGTGAAGGATCAAAACGGCGATCAAGAATGAATTAAGGGCGTGTTTGATCGACTATGGCGCGGCGCTACCGGAGGATGGGCCAGGCTGGTTGCGTGAAATGCTGACAAAAATTCCGTCCGGCGCTGCGGCGTTTGACGCGGAAGCTTACCGTCGGGCGCTGGCTGGGTAGTTTCGAGATGGAGGCGTAGAGGCGAACTCCGGCTTCGACGAGAGTTCGAGCGGCAAGCCGGTATTTTTGGACCGGCATCTCGACGACGTCAAACGAGAGACGGAGAGGTTCGCGTGCGCCCTGATTCAGAGCTGCGAAATCCGCAACAGTCTTTCCGCGCGGCACGGGCGCACAGATTCGGGCACAGGCCGACATACGTTTTCAGGCCTTGCTGCGAGGGGGAGATCCGCTCGCGGCGCAGTTTGCTCCGAGATTGCTCGCTAAGGGCGCGCCGGGAAAACTGACTCGCGCATCGCGCGAGGCGCGGAGGGCGTCGAGCGGGCTACCGGACGGCTTCCGGCACGAACTGGTCTCGCTTATCATGGCCGAACGGATCGCGAGATTAGGCAAGGATCCGCTGGCGCTACAACTAGTGGCGAGCCACCACGGCCGGTGCCGCCCGTTCGCTCCGGTGGTGGAAGACACTGGCCCGGACATATCCTATAACGGCGCATCAATTGCGGCCGCCCTTCGAGCGGACCGCGCGCCACACCGATTGGATAGCGGCGTGACAGACCGCTTTGGAAACTTACACGCGATTACGGTTGGTGGGGATTTGCTTACCTGGAATGTCTGTTGCGTCTCGCGGACTGGAAAGCGAGCGAGGAGGTCAAGAGGTGAGCGGTATTGCGTTACGCGGATTAGATGGTTCGAATCCATTGGCTTTTCTCGCCGCAGCCGGAACTCTACGGTTGTGCGATCTGCGCTGGCCCGGAGCGCATCTTCAGTTGGATAAGCGCAGGGCGGTGGCATCCAGAGATTTCGGGGGATTCCGATCTCCGACGAAAATGAATTTTCCCGTTTGTTGTTTGAAGAGGGTCATTGGGCTCCTCTCGAAGCGTTCGCAACTTTGGGAAAGAATCTGACGGTAGCGCCCTCTCTCTTCGCAGAGATGGCTACGCATGTAGGGCGTTCGATCCAACCTGGGGACCGCAGGGCGGCCGATTTTGCGGCTGCGTTTGGAAGCGAGGCCGCTATCGACGAAAAGAACAACCGAATCCGCTATACCGACTTTTGTTTCATCACTGGGTCGGGACACCAGGACTTTCTGGGGACGGCGAAGGCATTAGCGGGGCAATGCCAAACGGAGCATCTACACGAGGCGCTCTTCGGCCCGTGGAAGTACGACAACGAAGGCCTATCCAATGCGGTGGGATCCGGAGGATGCAAAGGAATACGCGCTGCTTTGGAGAAACCCAAGTAAGAGCGGAGTGAGCGGAGTATGGGGAGCAAACCGTCTAGCGTTCGAGGCACTACCGCTGTTCCCCACCGTCCCGGGAGGCGCGAAATTGCGCACCGCTGGCTTCGGACGACGCGACGAATTCACATGGCCGCTGTGGACCCGTCCGGCAGGAATGGAAGTGGTGCGCTCGTTGCTCGCGTTACAGGAAATCCAGAACGACACGCCAGACCGCGTAGCGCTGGCTGCGATGGGCATCGACGAGGTATTTCGAGCCCGACGAGTTAGGATTGGACAGGGGGCTAATTTCAAAGTGAGTTTCCGGCCGGCGCGATCGGTATAATTCAATGCGGCAGTCTTATCTCATCTGTTACGACATCTGCGATGACAAACGCCTGCGCAAGGTATTCCAGACGATGCGTGGGTTTGGCGATCATTTGCAGTATTCGGTTTTCGAGTGTCAGCTTACGCCGATGGATTTGGCGCGGTGCAAGGCGGAACTGGCGAAGATTATCCACCATACCGAGGACCAGGTGCTGTTCGTCAATCTCGGGCCCGCCGAAGGGCGCGGGGATCGCGTGATTACCGCTCTCGGCAAAGCTTACACGGCGATCGATTCGCCGTGCATTATCGTGTGAGGTTGCCGTGGGCGCTCTCCCAATCCTGCCCAATCCGAAAGAACGTGAAAGTAAGCTGCCGGACTATCTGCCGGCGAGGATGATCAACGAGTTCTCCTACTGTCCGCGCCTTTTCTTCTATGAATGGGTTGAGGGACTCTTCGCGGAGAGCGTAGATACCGTCGAGGGATCGGCGCAACACCGGCGCGTGGACGCGAAGGCCACGGCGCTGCCCGAGGCGGCGGAACTGCCGGAATCGATCCATTCCCGGTCGGTGACGCTTTCGAGCGAGCGGCTGCGCGTGATCGCGAAGATGGACCTGGTGGAAGCCGGCGGCGGAGCGGCAACGCCGGTGGACTATAAGCATGGGCGTCCGCGCGAGGGCAAAGATGGGCTGGAACTTTGGCCGTCCGACCGGGCGCAGCTTGCGGTGCAGGGCATCGTGCTGCGCGAGAACGGGTACGCATGCGACGAAGGAGTGGTCTACTACCGTAAGACGGGCCAGCGTGTGCGCGTGGCGTTCGACGCCGCGTTGATCGCGGAAACAGAAGCGTTGATCGCGACGGCCTGGCAGACGGCGGAAAACGGGGAGATTCCGCTCCGCTGGTGGATTCGCCCAAATGTCCGGGTTGCTCGATGGTAGGCATTTGCTTACCGGACGAGACACTGACAGCGGCGGAACGCGAGGCGGCCGCGGACGGGGAACAATTGACGCTGTTCGGCGCGCGACGAAAGCCGGCCGCACGCGAAGTGCGTCCCTTGATGACGCCGCGAAACGAGACGAAGCCGGTCTATCTAAATACACAAGGCGCGCGCGTGGGTAAATCGGGCGCGGTTTTGCAGGTCAAGGAAAAGGACGCGCTGCTTCAGGAAGTACGCATCGGCGAGATCTGCCAGGTCAATGTGATGGGGAACGTGCAGGTTTCGACCCAGGCGGTCCAGGCGTTATGCGAAGCGGAAGTTCCGATTTGTTACTTCTCGATGGGCGGGTGGTTCTACGGGATCACGAACGGCTTGAATCAGAAAAACGTCTTCCTGCGCAAGAGCCAATTCCTGTTGTCGGACCAGGAGTATTTCGCAATGGCCGTGGCGCGGAAGCTGGTGGCGGGCAAAGTGCGGAATCAGCGCACGATGCTGCAGAGGAACCATGTGGAACCGCCGCGCGCGGCGTTGATGGGTCTGAAGGAGATGGCGGAACGGGCCGACGGGGCGTCCTCGATGGATGAGCTATTAGGAATCGAGGGAAATGCGGCGCGAATTTATTTCGGCGAATTCGCGGGAATGATCAAGACGGACGATGTGCCGGAGGGATCGGCCACACGGGAGATGCGATTCGATTTCGAGCGGCGGAACCGGCGGCCGCCGAGGGATCCGGTGAATGCGCTGTTGTCGTTGGCCTACAGTTTACTGGCGAAAGACTTCACGATCGCGTGTTACGCAGTAGGGTTCGATCCGTTCATTGGGTTCTACCATCAGCCGCGGTTCGGGCGTCCGGCGCTGGCGCTGGATTTGATGGAGCCGTTCCGTCCGCTGATCGCGGATTCCGCGGTGCTATCGGCGATCAATACGGGGATGGTGACGGTGCGGGATTTCGTGCGTGTGGGAGGGTCCGTAGCGCTGAGCACGACGGGGCGCAAGGGACTTTTTCGGGCGTACGAGTTAAGGATGGATACACTGGCGACGCATCCGCTGTTTGAGTACCGAGTGAGTTACCGACGGATGCTGGAAATTCAGGCGCGGTTGCTTGCGAGAGTGCTTCAAGGGGAAATTGGCGAGTATCCGGTTTTCACGACGAGATAGGCGCGAGCGACAGGGCGGCGCGGAAATGCCGGGAAGCGCTCGCGATGCAGTATACGGATGATACGTAAGGGGATAAGATTGGGAATCGGGCGGCCTAGCCACATCCTGGGGCAGGGTTTGGCGGGGCGCTCGATAGCGTGTGTGCGATCTCTGAAAATTGAATAGGATAGGGGCCGGGCTATTTCCGCGACGAATCCGTCGCGGCCTCATTGAAGCCTGTCAGCGCATGCGCTTCGCTCAGATGTCATCCGATCGCATTTCCGCGACGAATCCGTCGCGGCCTCATTGAAGCGCAACCTCGACGTCTGCGCATCTCGGCCGCAGCTTGCAGATTTCCGCGACGAATCCGTCGCGGCCTCATTGAAGCCGGTGCAATCCGTGAACGCATGCGCATCATTGGCGATTTCCGCGACGAATCCGTCGCGGCCTCATTGAAGCATCGATGTTGCCGCTTGACGCGATCGGCGAGTCGTCGATTTCCGCGACGAATCCGTCGCGGCCTCATTGAAGCGGTCGATAGCGGCGCTGCAGCGGTTCGACGCATGCGGCATTTCCGCGACGAATCCGTCGCGGCCTCATTGAAGCGACCGGAAGCGTACGCAGTTATGCGGTTTCGCGCATTTCCGCGACGAATCCGTCGCGGCCTCATTGAAGCTGATTGTCCGTCGTAGACGCGCAACGCCGCATGACATTTCCGCGACGAATCCGTCGCGGCCTCATTGAAGCCGCAGTGTCCAACTGGCATGCGTTATCATGCAGCATTTCCGCGACGAATCCGTCGCGGCCTCATTGAAGCATGCGCGCACTCGGCCGTGTCAGCACCGCGAGTACGTCATTTCCGCGACGAATCCGTCGCGGCCTCATTGAAGCGCGGGATCTGACAGATGACAGCAGTCGTCGCGCTCATGCGTGCGGCCAGCAGCCCTGATTTCCGCGACGAATCCGTCGCGGCCTCATTGAAGCTCGTCGATGCCGGTTCGAGCGGAGCTCATCGAGCGTCGGATGATTTCCGCGACGAATCCGTCGCGGCCTCATTGAAGCCGAGCGTACTCCGGCATTGCCGTGCATCGCGCTTACCGCATTTCCGCGACGAATCCGTCGCGGCCTCATTGAAGCGACTGATAGCCACCGCTGCCATGCGCTCCTGGCTACGTATTTCCGCGACGAATCCGTCGCGGCCTCATTGAAGCACCGTGCTTCTCCGAGCCTAAGCGAAGCGGCTGCCATATTTCCGCGACGAATCCGTCGCGGCCTCATTGAAGCCAGCTCTACTGGACAGCGTCATCGCCACGCCGGCACTCATTTCCGCGACGAATCCGTCGCGGCCTCATTGAAGCTTCGCAGTCGCAGTGGCGATCCTGCGGCCGCACGCCATTTCCGCGACGAATCCGTCGCGGCCTCATTGAAGCAGATGATCCTGGTCGTCGGTGCTCGCCCACGACTACCATTTCCGCGACGAATCCGTCGCGGCCTCATTGAAGCACGACAGACCTGCGCCTGCGACGTCACCTGCGCTACTCATTTCCGCGACGAATCCGTCGCGGCCTCATTGAAGCCGAAATCCGGCTGCGATCATCGCCGGCGCATCGCTACATTTCCGCGACGAATCCGTCGCGGCCTCATTGAAGCGCGTCATTCCGCTGCAGGAGCTCCGATCGCTGCGATCATTTCCGCGACGAATCCGTCGCGGCCTCATTGAAGCGATCGCCAGCATCGCGCCGCATCTCCTCGCCACGCATTTCCGCGACGAATCCGTCGCGGCCTCATTGAAGCCAGATGCGCATGCCGCATACGCATGCTGTCGACATGCGCATTTCCGCGACGAATCCGTCGCGGCCTCATTGAAGCACGTAAGACGCGTGTCAGCTCGAGCGCGTATCGCCGCGCATTTCCGCGACGAATCCGTCGCGGCCTCATTGAAGCCGACGCTGCCGGCGATCGCACGCCGAGCAGTCGCGCAGGATTTCCGCGACGAATCCGTCGCGGCCTCATTGAAGCGATCGCAGCTGCAGCGTCATGCACGTCCGTGCCGTCGACATTTCCGCGACGAATCCGTCGCGGCCTCATTGAAGCGACTCGATCGCGCCTGGCGCGTCCGCGATCCGCTCACATTTCCGCGACGAATCCGTCGCGGCCTCATTGAAGCGCGTCAGCATCGGCAGCCCGACGATCCAGTGCCTCGATTTCCGCGACGAATCCGTCGCGGCCTCATTGAAGCCGACATGCTCACGCGACTTCAGGTGCCAGCGCGTCGCCATTTCCGCGACGAATCCGTCGCGGCCTCATTGAAGCAGAGCTGACCTGTCACCGGTGCGCGCTAGTTCGCATGCATTTCCGCGACGAATCCGTCGCGGCCTCATTGAAGCCGCACAGGCTACGATGTCGGCACGTCAATGGCACCGTCGATTTCCGCGACGAATCCGTCGCGGCCTCATTGAAGCCGTGCGATATCGCCGTCGAGTCGTCGATGCACCATGCATGATTTCCGCGACGAATCCGTCGCGGCCTCATTGAAGCTCGATCGTCGCGTGACGTCCATCGCCGCGCATTCTAATTTCCGCGACGAATCCGTCGCGGCCTCATTGAAGCCATGACAACTCTGGCGGCAGCTGGACTTCATGCACCATTTCCGCGACGAATCCGTCGCGGCCTCATTGAAGCCGAGATGCCATCGCGCAGCTGCGTACACCATGTGCCCATTTCCGCGACGAATCCGTCGCGGCCTCATTGAAGCACGAGCGATGCATGAAGCCGATGTGACGGCTCCGCGAGATTTCCGCGACGAATCCGTCGCGGCCTCATTGAAGCGGACCTGGCTATCCTCGCGGTCCGTCATGGCGCAAGCATCGATTTCCGCGACGAATCCGTCGCGGCCTCATTGAAGCACGGCATCCGATCAGCGCGCATCATGTAACTCGGGCACATTTCCGCGACGAATCCGTCGCGGCCTCATTGAAGCACGACTCCACGGCCGAGACGTTGACGCTGGCCATCCGATTTCCGCGACGAATCCGTCGCGGCCTCATTGAAGCTCGACGCTGCTGCCGCGATCGAGCATCCTCGCCGTCGCGCAATTTCCGCGACGAATCCGTCGCGGCCTCATTGAAGCGTTGCCAGTCCCGCTAAGCGCCACATGCGGCCTCGAGCATTTCCGCGACGAATCCGTCGCGGCCTCATTGAAGCAGCTTCGATAGGCGACGTTGCGATCGGCCGCTGCAGATTTCCGCGACGAATCCGTCGCGGCCTCATTGAAGCTACATTCGGTCCTGTGGCTTGCAGCATAGCCAGCGCATTTCCGCGACGAATCCGTCGCGGCCTCATTGAAGCCGTCCAGTCGCAGTCCTGGTATCGCGTCATGCATCGAGATTTCCGCGACGAATCCGTCGCGGCCTCATTGAAGCATGTCAGGCGCGTCGAGCGTAGCCATGGTGCCGTCATTTCCGCGACGAATCCGTCGCGGCCTCATTGAAGCGCGCAGCTGCGGCACGTGGACCCGCAGTTCCTCGAGATTTCCGCGACGAATCCGTCGCGGCCTCATTGAAGCTAAGTCCGTGCGATCGCACTAGCATGGTCAGCCGTGGTCATTTCCGCGACGAATCCGTCGCGGCCTCATTGAAGCGTGCACTGGGTGCGGCGCTCAATGAGGCGTCGCGCGTATTTCCGCGACGAATCCGTCGCGGCCTCATTGAAGCGCATGCCTGAGCGATGCCGGTGCATCGCGACAGGCCTATTTCCGCGACGAATCCGTCGCGGCCTCATTGAAGCGAGGTCGCACTCGGGACCACGGTTCCATCATTTCCGCGACGAATCCGTCGCGGCCTCATTGAAGCCGTGATCGCGATCTGCATGGCACGCCGTCGCCATTTCCGCGACGAATCCGTCGCGGCCTCATTGAAGCAGCCGGTCTGCACCGCTGTCGATGCCGCGCCGACGCCATTTCCGCGACGAATCCGTCGCGGCCTCATTGAAGCCAGCATCAGTTACGCAACGTCTGTTGATCGCCATTAGCACCATTTCCGCGACGAATCCGTCGCGGCCTCATTGAAGCCTGGTTACTTTCGTGCGCTCCGCTGGCGATCGAGCGCTGATTTCCGCGACGAATCCGTCGCGGCCTCATTGAAGCGTCTGGCCTGTGCGCATTGGCCGATTGAGGTCGTACTGGATTTCCGCGACGAATCCGTCGCGGCCTCATTGAAGCCTTCCGGAAATGCGCTATCCGGTCTCGCGAGCCGCACATATTTCCGCGACGAATCCGTCGCGGCCTCATTGAAGCTTGCAGATCTGCCGCAGACGCCGGGATCGCGATCAGCCGATTTCCGCGACGAATCCGTCGCGGCCTCATTGAAGCATGCAAGCTTGCCGCGCCGATACGCAGCCTTGCTCGCCATTTCCGCGACGAATCCGTCGCGGCCTCATTGAAGCCTTAAAGGCGATGCTCCCAGTGGCAGGGATTTCCGCGACGAATCCGTCGCGGCCTCATTGAAGCACCGCCGACGGCAGTCAGCGATCCTGATTTCCGCGACGAATCCGTCGCGGCCTCATTGAAGCAAGTACTACGCATTCGGAGATGCGCTACGAATGCCGTATTTCCGCGACGAATCCGTCGCGGCCTCATTGAAGCTGTGCGCGCTTACGCCGTGCTGATCGCGGCTGAGACGCATTTCCGCGACGAATCCGTCGCGGCCTCATTGAAGCTTTTAGTTGCGTCGACCCGTCTCGCGCGTTCTGCGAGCACATTTCCGCGACGAATCCGTCGCGGCCTCATTGAAGCCATCGCCGACGCCTTGCGTCACCGCAGCGCTGAACGATTTCCGCGACGAATCCGTCGCGGCCTCATTGAAGCTCGCGGTTACTCGTCAGCCTGTACGCCGCATACGCGTTTCATTTCCGCGACGAATCCGTCGCGGCCTCATTGAAGCGCCGAACGTCCGGTCGAGCTATGGACAAGGCTGTCCGGATTTCCGCGACGAATCCGTCGCGGCCTCATTGAAGCTGGGTTCCCGACGCGGCGGACTACGTGCCCGCTAGGCTGCCGGGGTCGGAATCCTGAATCGGATGACTGCCCGGGTCCGGATTGCCCAGATTATCGGTGGGGACCGTCTGTTGCGTGAACGCGGTGAAATAGGCGGCGCATTCCGGATTGCCGGAATCCACGATCACGGCGCCATCCTGCCAGATGGCGTTGTGATCGTTGTGGTCGTCTTTGCCGTTGTTCAGATAACTGCCGGAGGAGCCCTGGTTCATGTGGACGTCATGGACGCCCGGGGATCCGCTGGTGTAAGTGTGGCCGAAGATATAGACATCGGCTTGGCTGGCATGCGCACTGGAAAGCAATCGCTTCAGTGAGGCGACCGGCTCCGTTTGGTCGCTGCCATCCATCACGCCACTGTCGCGCCAGGGGCCGGTCTCGTCGAGAACATGGCTGCGCAGGAAATCGAGCGCGGGCAACGCGCCTGTGCTGGTGAGATTCGTAAAACCCGGACTGGCGGCTTTCAACGTGTCGAGAATCGGATTGTGATAATCGTAGGCCAGCCTGTAGCGCAGTAAGTCGTCGGCATCGTTGGTACCGACGTTAATGGCGGAGTCCCAATTCTCGGCAGCGCCGTTGGGGCCGGGCACGCTTAGCGTGGCATGAAGGTGATACTGGATCTCCTGTTTGTGCCGGGACGATTCCAAGACGGGTTCCGAAATCACTTTGCATTTCACAAAACCGTAGGTGAGAGCCATGGCCGTTTCTCTTCGCTATGCAAATAATAGCCGATCCATATTGTGGAGGTCTTTCGGATTGAAATACGGCGCGGTCCATGCGTCCGTTGTGCTCAGGAACCAGCCCGCCGCGGCGGCCGCCTGCTGTTTGGACGCAGGGGGCTGCTTCCCCTTCTTGGCGTTGGGCGCTTTGGAATACTTGTCGAGGAAATTGAAGTGGTCCACCAGAGCCAACGCTTCGATCATGAACGCGGTGGCCACATCGGTGTCCTGAATGGCCAGAAGGTTATCCCCATTCGCAGCCTCCCCGCCGGACGCCAGATTCGACGATCCGCAATACACGACGGCATCCGGACGGTTGAAGCCGCAGACGATGAACTTGTGGTGGATCTGATGCCCGGGCCCAATACTGGCCACCTGGTCGAAGGGCGGCGGAAGCTGAGAAGGTCCAGGCTTGCCGGTTACCAGGACGCCGTTGTCCGTGCCGGGCGCATACAGGAAGATTCCGCCGGGGCTATCGGAAATTCCGTAACTGAAGATGGTTTGATTGCTATGTAACTTGGTGAGCGCGGGCAGCAGAGGGCCACCTCCTGCGTCCAGTTGCATGACGGCAAAAAACACGCTTCCGGGAGTTTTGCCCTTGGTTCCTTCCTGAGTTACGCGGGCCGCGATGGCATCCAGATTCGATCCGGCGAAGGCCGCCTGGTGCGGCGCAAACGTGATTTCGGTCTGCGGAACGGTTTTCGAGGAGAACGGAAAGCTCTTGGCCGCCAGCGGCGTCTTGCTAAACGCGGAGCTGACGTTATCCGCCCAAGCCTCGGCAAATACCTGGGAGTAAGCGTCCGCCACTTTGGGATCGTTGAAGACCAATACGTGATTCGAGTTGACGTACATTCCCGTCACCGAGAAGTTGGTGGACCCGGTCAGGACCTTGATGGCAGCGCCCTTACCCGACACAATCAGGACTTTATCGTGAGCGTAGCGCGCGAAGTGGCCGCGCTTGATCGCCGAGCCCTTCTTCGCGGCTTTGGTGAAGAGCACTTCGAACTGGTCTTCCGGCGTGGAGCCCTTGGCATTATGATGCAGCGCGGCGTTATCGAGAATCAGCCGGATTTGACCGGTTCCGGCAAGCTTCAGCAGCAGGTTTAGAACATCCGGCTCATTGAGATCATAAGCGAACATATCCAAATGCAGGGACTTATCGCCCGCGACTTCATTGAGAATGTCGAAGATCTTTTCGCGCGCCGTGTAACCAAGCCATTGGTATTCATCCTGATAAGTGAATTTTGCACCGGCTGCGTTGACGCCCGCCTGCTGCGAAGTGTCGAACAACAATTGCCCCTTGGGCGGGGCGGGCGGATTCTTTCCGAAGTGATTGACGTATGCCTGCGATTGTACGAAGCCGCGCGTAAATCCGCCCTCGATTGCGCCCTTCACGAAGGGCACGACATTAATCGCTACGGACACGCTAAGACCGGGATCCATCGGCTTCAAGTGCGCGTTGCCGTCGAAGTACCGTGGCGTCACAGTGTAGGTGTACTTACCCATGAAAGGCTTCAGGCCCTGATGTACCGATCCCGGCACATGTATCCATCGAAACTTATGAATGGGCGCGTTGATGCTGGAGTTTGGCGGCTCCTTGGCATCTTGCGCGTGATCGCCGCCGGGCTTGAATTGCAGCTCGTTATAAATGTAATAGGCCGCCTGTCCAGCGGGCGCGCACTGTAGGGTGAAGCCCGCTAGATTGACAGCGGACTTCTTATCCAGATTGAAGGCGAGCAGCGTCTTCGCGTCGCCTTGATAAGCTTTCAGGGAAAACGAACCTTTGCTGTTACTGACGAAAGCCATGTGTTCCTCCGTGAACGGCGTCGTGGCGCCGCAATTACAGTGGCGTCGATCTTGGGATGGTTATAGGCTGGCGGAGCGAGTCACCCCGACGGCGATCCCCAGCCCTGGAACTACACTAACCGAAAAGGTTCGGGATTAGAAGAAGAATTTTGCCGGATGGCGCGTGAAGATACGCGCGGGAGTTCCGAGCGGGCGCTCACAACACTGGGACTAACAGGGTTTTCCCGATGACCGAGGTCACTCCGTCGATGAAATCCATCCACGCGGCGGTCACGAGCGGCGGCGCATTCCACAGGGAGCCGGCGTTGGCCCACGCTTTTTCGCGCGCGGCGCTGACGTTCCAGGCGGCGAAGGTGTCTTCGAGGTGCGAGACGGCGGGCATGGGGTCGCCGGGAAGGCGGACGTTCAGCGTCTGCTTGGCGGCATCGATGAGCGAATTGAGCGTTGCATTGACGGCGGTGTAATCGTTATACTGCGCGCCGCCCCGCAGCGGCACAGTGTTAGTGACCTTACAAGTCGCTACGATCGCTTCACAGAGATCGTGGTTGATGTGAGCGTTCATGCCGGCAAGGGCAAATTGGATTCTGGCGATTTGCGGGTTGTTCCGGACGGCAAACATCGCTTCCCAACAACCGGAGCACGGAGCGCCGGCAAGCGCCGAGGACAGGGCGCCGAAGTACAACCGGGCAAACTGGACATCCAGTTCGGCGAGCCATGCCGGATCGGAAAATCCGCCGCCATTGACACGAATCTCCACCGCTTGGGTGACCTGCAGGTAGAGCCAATTGAACCATTTCAGGCCGTCGACATCGACGCACGTATTGTCGATGGTCTGCATGGTCTGCAGTACGTCGGGAATGGTCTGCGGCGGGTTGCGCACGGCGGCAGCGACGGCGGAATCGTAAGGGAACATGGCTGCTCATTATAGCGAGCGTCGCGGATGGTCTTATTGCAAGGCCACGGTTACCGTGACTGAGGCGGAAACGGAAATCGGTCCGGTCTGAACCGGTGTGGAGGCCGACGCGATGCCGGCCAGCACCGCGACCGGCGTATAGGAGGAGCTTTGCTGGGCCGAGATTACCGCGCCGGTCTTTGCGCCCAGGCCGGAGGCAATGGCGGTGGCATTCGCCAGAGCCACCTTGGCCGCGGCCGCGAGCGCGGTTTGCAGCGAGGGCTGCGGATTCTGAAGACCGAGGGTCAGGTTGCCGACGCTGGTCGCGCCCGCCTGGCTCGCGGTATCGATGGCGCTGCCGATCAGCGCGAGATTGGTAAGCGTCAGCTGAATCGTGTTCGTGGCGGAATAGCCGACAATGGCGGGCGCCTGCGAGGCTGTCCCGTTGCTGTACCGCGGTGAAATCGAATAAGAAACCGTCTCGATAGTTCCGTTGGAGCCCACTTGCTTCTGCAGCGCGGAGATGACGGCCGCCGTCAGGTTGGCGTTCTGCTGACTCGCATCCTGCGCCGTCGATCCGTTGGTGGTCATACTCACGGTGAGTTGCGCCTGATCGGGATTCACGGCAATTGTCGCGCTTCCCTGGGCTTGAATGGACGGCGGCGTGGCCGTTTGCGCCGGGGCTGTCGAAACGAGAGCGAGTAGTATGGAAAGTAACAGTGCGATGCGCGTCATGGAAGCCTCCAAAAATAGCCGTCTGCCGAAGGGACGCGACCGCATTGTATCATCCGGTCTTCTCGCGAAGATACGCGGCGATCCCGGCGTCCTGCTTGGGCGGATTGCGTTTTTCGCGAACGAAATACTCGGCCCAACTAAGCGGCGTGGCTTGATACGCCGTGTCTTTTCCGTCGACTTTGGCTCCGGCTTCCACCAGCGCCTTCACAGTTTCGAGCGAGCCGGAGGCAACGGCGTTGTGAAGCGCCGAGGCATGGGGATGAAGGCCCTGATTGGGCGCGTTGGGGTCCGCGCCGAGAGCGATCAGCGTTGGAATTGCCTTCGCGATACCGTTGTAGGCCGCGGCGGCGAGGGCGACTTGCAAGTCCCTGGCGGTAGCTGCCGCCGCGAGGCGCGCGATGTCGTCGGGGCGATCGAGGCAAATGGCGGCCGCGAGGGTCATCTTTACCGAGTTCAGTTTTGCGCCTGCGTGAATCAGCGCGGCGGCGACGCCAACGCTGTAGTCATTAGGAGTCCATTCGGATTGTTCTTCCAGGCAACGAATCGCTACCGACAGCGGCGTATCTCCCCGGGCATTCGCCGCTTCGAGCGGCGCGCCGCGTTCAATGAGCAGCTGCGTATTTTCTAACCGGCCGCGCGCGGCGGTCACGTGCAGAGCAGTCTCGCCTCGCATCCATTCCGGATGGCTGCGCGCAGCGCCGGCGTCAAAGCCGAGAGCTAGCACGAGGCGAAGAGCGGCGGAGCTGCCGGCGCCGGCGAAATCGGCGACGAGGCCGCTGTTCTCGGATTGCAGGCGCGGAACGATTTCCGGATCGGCGGCGACGATCGCGCCCGCGGTAACTTCATCACCGCGGGCGCATGCAGCAAGAAATGCGTCGGGGCCGCGGAGCGGGACAGAAAAGCCGCGCCGCTCGAAGAGATCGAGGGCATCGGCGCGAGCCATTCGCGCGGCCAAACCAAACGGCGACACGCCATTTTTGTCTGTCAGTGTTGGATCCGCGCCGCGATCCAGCAGCCATTCGAAATACGACAGCGGTACACCGGAATTGAGGGCCACGTGGAGCGGACGCCAACCCCAACTGCTCAAATAATTCGCATCGGCGCCATGCGAGAGAAGCCATGCCACGCCTTCGTCATCATGCCAATTGAACTTGCGCGCGAGCATGAGAGCGATGCTGTCTGGCGTGAGCTTCCCGCTCTCTACCAGTACCTTCATGGCGCGATTGTCGAGCGTTTCGGGCGTGTGATACGGGACCTCGCCATCGTTCGGATCCGCTCCGCGTTCGAGCAACAGACGAGTCATTTCCGGATGGTGGGCGACGCCCGCCGCGCCATAGAGGACGCTCTCGAAGTCCGGCGCCGGACGGTGTTCCGGACTGTAGAAGCCAGCATTGGCGCTGGCTCCGGCATCGAGCAGCGCGACGGCAGCGCGCAGGAAGGCGTCGGACCGCGCGCGATCGAGCCGGAGGTATTTGGAAAAGCAGAGGTGAGTGAGCGCGTCCCAGCCGCGTGGGCCGCCCTTGGCGGTCGCATTCGACGGGTCTGCGTCGAGAAAACGGCGCACCGCAGCGTCGTCGCCAAGAATCGCGGCCGATGTGGATGTCGTGGCCCGCGATCTCCGGATGTTCGGCAAGGATCGCAGCGGCGCGATCAAGCGATCCATGCCAGACAGCAGCATCTATGAATTCGTCTTTGGGATCGGGCGGCGTTGGCGCGATTGCGTCTGACATGTTCGGCCTAACTATGGCAGGACCGAGGCGCGCAGCGAGAGCAAGTAGGCCGCGCGGCCTTCCGGGGAATTTCCGTTCCAGGCCGACGTCTGCTGCAGCGGGGAGCCTTCGAAGGTCCGATAGTAGTATGCGACGCGATCGTTTCCTTCCACATTTACGCTGACAAATTCGACCGACTTCGCGGCGCCGGGAATTCTGGCGCCGAACCAATGCACGTCATTCTGCTGCGTCCAGGTCACTAGCGCGAGGATCGATCCGGCTGGATAGGCTTGCTGCGAATTGCTGCGCGCATAGCGGACGGCGGCGTCATTGCCGTACAGGACGCTCATGGTGGCCGCGCGCCGGTCTGCGGAGCTCGTGATTACGTTCCATTGCAGAGGATTCCACGGCAGACTTCCATTCAGCGTGGCGCGATAGTTGATCGAGGGACTCACTCCGCGCGCTCCGCCGCAACTCGACAGCCCGAACGCCAGCACGGCGGCAATAACCGATGCGATCGTGGCGCGCGCGCTCACTGTTGCCCCCGCAGCGGCATGGTGAAAACGTAGTCGCTATCGCGCACGGGAGTGTGGCAGCCAATGCACTCTTCGGAGAAAGAGGCATCCTTGCCATACGGAGTCAGGCCGGCGCCGCGCCACCGGGCCCAGCCCCAGCCTTTGGTCGCGGCGTATTTCTTGCTGTCGCGGATCATGAATTCGACCTGAAAAAAAGCGCCCGCATGGACTTGGCCCTGCCCATCGTCGCGCCCTAACCACGCGACTTTCGCGAATGTGGCGCCATCGGGCCACGGGTTGATGCGATTCGCGGCAATCGCCTGGATGGCGATGTTGTTGCCGAGGATCACGCGCAATGTCTGGTTGTCGAAGCGATCCGTGGCGCTGATTGCCTTCCAGTTTTTGTAATCGGAGGGAAATGCAATTCCGTTGGGCGCCGGACTTACAGCGCTCGCCGGACCGCTCTCGCCAATCAATTGCCGGTATTGGGCATCATCCGCCGCTATGTCGCCCGGCGAGGCCGCGGTCTCAGGGACCGCAGGGTTGAGATAGTTCTGGAGCGTTTCCAACTGCGCCGGCGTAACAGCCGCGGCGGGATGGAGCCGCTTGTAAGGGGGCAGCGGCATGGCGCCTAATTGAACCTGGTTGACGGCCTCGTATAACATCCCTTTTTGTTGCGCGGGCGGAAGTTTTCCGATTTCCGAGAAATTCAGGCGGCTGCGCGCGGCGGCCACATCTCGCGCCACCAACCAGTAGCCGGGCACGATTTGATCGAACCACGCAAGCCGGGTCTCATTGGAGTGGCAGTCGTAGCAGGAATTGCGCAGAATCTGCTTGACGTCAGGCGGCGCGGCGAGATCCGCGGTTACGGGCGGATGAGAAATTGCGGGCCGGATAAACTGAATCCCAACCAGCGTCACAAATCCGACAACGCAGACAGTCACCAGGAAGCGCCGCATAGTTCACTTTCGAAATGGACGCTTCAATTCTCGCGCACAGAGTGGCGGAGGGGAAGCGATTTACGTCACGAACCCTTGCCGATCGCCGGACGCGAAGTAGAATTGGGCATGCGGCGTACGTTCTTGCTGGCGATAACATTTGGTTGCAGGCATTCGCACAGTCCACGTCGGGATATCCCCAGGAATCTGAAACCTCCGGCAGGCGAAAAGCTCGCGATGAAGGTGCACGCGTCCGGCAGCCAAATCTACGCATGCGGCAGCCCGTATACGGCCGATTACTATTTCTATCGCGCCAACTAAGCGAGCGCTATTTCGGATTCGCGGTCATCGACGAGCGATGACCGGTGGTGGTCTCCCAATAATCCATCCAACGCAGACGGATTCCGCTGGTGCGCTCGATGAGTTCCTTGCTCGGCGTCTTGCCGTGCTCGACTACCATCACCATGCCCGTGTTGAATTTCTTCTGTGAATGATCGACATCGGGCAGGCGCGGCCCTTCCACGGCGATGACGTCATTGATGGTCACCTTGGTGCGATCGGCCTTGAAGATCGGATGGCCGTTGGCGTCATTTCCCTGCGCAACCAGGTTCCGGAGGATGAAGAAATCCGGGACCTCGCTGGGGCCGATCAAGCCCATGAGATATAGGTCAAGGTAAGACCATCCGGTCGCCGGGACATAGTAATCGTCATCGAGTTGGGTGAAAGTACCGTCGTAGTTATCCTGCCAAACGCCGCCGCCCATGGCCGAGGCTTCAACGGGGCGCTGGTAGGGGAATGCGACCGGGGCCTGCAGCCCGCGCGTCCAATGCGTGGGGCCAAGCTGAATGGTGTCGTTGCCTACCTTGGCGGAGACGAACGCCGACCAGCGATGGCCCATCTCATGGCCGATTTGCGACATAGCGTAGTCGTAAGGCGGAATCTTGCCGTTGGAAGTCCGCTCGGAAAGTTGATGCGTATAAGCAACCACGTCGTGGCGGTTGTTTTCCGTAAGTCCTTGCGGCGGGTATTCCTGCATCTGGTTTGCGCCCACATAGACGGGTTGTATGAACTGCCATTGGAACCTGCCCTGGGTGCAGTAATTCGAGAGTCCCCTTTGGTTGGCGCCGATGCCGGTGACCGCGCCGCCATCGGGTCCGCCGCCCAGTGGGCCGTTGCTGGAAGTGCCGGCTTCGGGGTTATCGATGCGGAAATCGGAGTAATAGGCCAGCATGTCGAACTTGTCGCCGAGCGCCTTGATTACCGTGCACGTCAAATCCGCCGCGCGCGTCGGCTTCATGTAGTGGAACGACTCGTAGATGACAGAGTAGGGGCCATCGGTCTTCTTGAGCGCCGACAGATGGACTTCGGGGCTCGCGAGGCCGGCTAATTTCACCGCCTGCGGATGAACCGCACCGCCGGTTTGAGCGGCGGCCGAGACGTAGATTTGATCGCCCGCTTTGTAACCCGCGGGCAATGTCCCTTCCACGGAGATCGTGTTGCCTTCCACCTTCACCGCCGGCGTTGCGCCGGTTCCGAACGCCGTGTAGCGAGGACCTGCTCCGCCGCCGCGGCCGGCACGGCCTCCGGCGCGCCCGCCCTGAATGGTCCAGACGGCATCGGCGTGAGAGTCTTGCGTGCAATCGCCGGCCGGCTTCTTCGCTTGCAGGCAGACGCGATAGGCGACGCCCGCCATTTGCGGATCGCTTTCGGCAGGAACGGGTCCGCGGGTTTCGATGGTGGCTTTCAGGAAGAGGCCATCGACCGCGGCCAATTTCACGCTCTTGATATCGAGGTGCGCAGCGACAGACGCGTTGCTGGCGCCGGAGACGGTTGCAATCTCCTTCGCGGCGCCTTCGGTCACCACGGGATAAATGCCAACAATGGCGTCCTGCGCGGCTACGGCGTCATAAGAGAGATCGATCGCGCCGTCTTTATGCAACACGGCCTGGAAGCGGTTCACGGTGGGCGTCCAGGTCATGTCCTGCACGCCGCCGACGGGTTCGGTGAGGCTCCAGGTAACGACCGCGCGGTCATCGAGTTCTTTCATGTAGCGCGTGCCGCTCATACGTGGCTTGAAGAAGACGCTGATGGCGGGGACGGTGTTGATGATGGTGCGGCCGGCCTGCGCCAGCTCGGCGAAGCGATCGACGGAAATACCGCCGCCGCGTCCACCGCCGCCACCCGCTCCACCGCGGCCTCCGCGCCCGCCACGGCCTGCGCCGGCGGGTTCGCCAAAGGTCATCGAGCCGGTCATGCCGACGGAGAACGCATTCCATGTTTTGCCAGAAAAAGGAAACGAGAAGTTCTTGAGCGCGACTTGGCTGCCGTTCATCTCGGGGCCGAAATCGGCATCCCACGTCCAGGTGGCGTTTTCTGCCCGGTATTGGGAACCATCGGGCGTGAAGCGCAAGGTGTGATGGGCGAGATCGAAGAGGTTGGCTTTACCGAGCGCATTCTCATCGAGCGTCAGCACAATGAGATCGCCGCGAACGGACACCGAACCGAGGGATTTTCCAGGCTCTCCACGTTGGGCTTGCGCCAGATTGCTTAACGGGACGATTGCTAAAAGAAGGGAAAGGGCGCAATTACGAAACGTGCCGGGGTTTTTCATGGGGGATTAACACTCCTGTCGAACCAAATTATAGGACCATTGCGCACCCTGCAGGAATACCCACGTTCGCATGGTGCTCCGGTTAATATCGTTCACTTGATTGGCCGGACTGCGAAGGATAAGATTCCCTGGAGGTGAAAGGCGATGATGAAGGGCCGTCACAGCCGTAGAGGGTTTCTGAATTTAACCGCCGGCGGGCTCGTGGGACTTGCGGGCGCGTCGTGCATCGGCGTTGCCAAAGCTCAGGCCACCGATCTCGACGCGGCGAATGCGGATCTGGTCGTCTTCAATGCCAAAGTCTATACGGCGGATCTGCGCGCGCCGAAGGCGGAGGCGTTCGCGGTCAAAGCCAACAGGTTCACCGCAGTGGGAAGCAGCGCCGAGATCAAGACGCTCACCGGCAAGCGGACACAGACGTTCGACGCCAAGCAGATGACCGTTGTACCCGGGTTCATCGATTGCCACAATCACGCGCCGGGAACCACGCTGCTCTATGACGTACTGGTAGGCAATCCGTACGAGGTGGAGTTCGTGACGATCGACAGCATCGTCGAGAAACTGCGCGCCAAGGCGCAGCAGACGCCCGTGGGCTTTTGGGTAGAAGGCTTTTTCTTCGACGATACGAAAGTGAAAGACAATCGCCAGCTCAACGTTCACGATCTGGATCGCGTATCGAAAGATCATCCGGTGGCGGTGCAACATCGCGGCGGGCACACGTCGTTTTACAACAGCAAGGCGTTCGAACTGGCGGGCATCAACAAGAGCACGCACAATCCGCCGGGCGGCACCTTCGACCGCGATGCGAACGGCGAACTCAATGGCCGGGTGACGGATCGAGCGCGCATCGCGATGGGCCGCGCGGGCAAACGGCAGGCATTTACGGCGGAGCAGAGAGCGCAACGCGACCGCGACGGGCTGGCGTTCATCTCGAAGCAGTTCGTCCGCTACGGCCTGACGAGCGTCCACCACGAAGGCGGCGATCTCTTGGCCCTCCAACAGGTGCGGGCGCGCGGCGATCTGCTGCACCGCGTGAGCTATGAGGCCAGCGGCAACGTGCTGGAAGCGATGATTTCGGGCGGCATGGAAACCAGTTTCGGCGATGAGTGGATCCGTTTGGGGGCAACGTCGGAACACACGGTGGATGGGTCGTTTTCGGAACGCACGATGGCATTGAGCAAGCCATATCCGGGCATTGAGCCGCCGTATCAAGGCAACATCACGGAAACCCAGGACGCGCTGAACGCGTGGGTGGAGCGCGTGCATCGGGCGGGAATTCAGGTGAACTGCCACGCGAATGGGGACGTGGCCATCGATATGATGCTCACGGCGGTTGAGCGGGCGCAGAAGCTGTTCCCGCGAGAAGATGCGCGGCCCAAGATCACGCATTGCACGCTCATCAACGACGACCTGGTGCGGCGCATCAAGGCGCTGGGCGCGATTCCCGCCGTCTTCACCACGTACGCGTATTACAACACCGATAAGTTCGGCTTTTATGGCGAAGAGATGATGAAGCGGTGCATGGCGTTCCGCACGTTCTTGGATGCGGGAATTCGGGCGGCGGCAGGCTCGGACTTCAATCCGGGACCGTTCGCGCCGCTGATGGGCATTCAGGGGATGGTGACGCGCACCGGCTGGAATAAAGAAACTTGGGGCGCCAACCAGCGCGTCAGTGTGGACGAGGCGATCGCCATCAATACGATCAATGGGGCCTATGCGTCGCGCGAGGAGGCGATCAAGGGTTCGATCGCGCCAGGTAAGCTGGCGGATTTTGTGGTGCTGGCGGACGACCCACACACGGTGGATCCGGCGAAGATCAAGGACATACAGATCGTGCGGACCGTCGTGGGCGGCTCGACGGCGTATCAGGGGTGAGGTGGCGACGGGCCCGAAGGCCCGCCGTACTTACTTCGCGGCAATAGCCGGCGGTGGAACCGGAGAGCCGTTGCCGTATTTTTCGATCTGGCGGGTCTTCATGTTGTAGACATCGCCGAGCGAGAGAATATAGTACGGCTTCTCCCACGGCTGATAGAGGTGGGTGTTGTCGTGGATCGCAACCTTCCACTTACCGATCACCTGGAACTTATCGCCAGTTACCACGATGGCGGTGCCTTCGGACAGGCCGATGCCAAGCATGTTGGGATATTTCTTGATCACAGGGATGATGTCGTCCCAGCGATTGCGCGTATTGATGTGCTGATCAATCGCGACCTTGCGAAGGAACGCGAAGCCGTGCTCATGCTCCGGCTCCGGAGTCATCACGATTTCCGAACCGGCAATGGCGCCGCGCACCAGATAGTCGCCTTGGATGGTCGCGCCGGCGGAGCTGCCGCCGATCACGCCGCCGCGAGCCAATACGTTGTGAAATTCGCGCAGGGTCAGGGTCTTGGCGTAGGAATCAACGACGTTCCACTGGCGTCCGCCGTCAAACCAGACGGCGTTGGCGTCGAGCAGGACGTGGGCGAACTCCGCGGTATCCGCCACTTTCGGATCGTGCGTATGCAGCATGTGAACATTGGTGCAGCCGCGCTTCTTCCAGCTGGCGAGCACTTGCTCCTCTTTGTATTCCTTCCAGCTGCCATCCGGGTTCTTGTTGCCCCCGGCAGTCGGCACCACGACGATTTTCGCGTTCAGCCCGCCGGCTTTGTTGATGAACGTCTCGAAAATCCCGGTGCCGGTATCAGAACCGCCGCCCTGGATTATTAACGTTCCTTTCGGCGGTCCGTATTCCGGCTCCTGCGCGACAGCGTATCCTGCCAAAAGGGCCGCCACGAGGGCGAGCCTAAATTTCATTCGCTTGGAAGTGGTCATTCGAATTTCTCCCTGATGAGTCATACTCGAGTCTCTAAGGCAGCGTCACCGATGTCGCGTTTGCGAGATAGATGGCGTTGAACAGGAACTTGAAGGTTCCATGAGGCTGGCCGCGGAAAGTAATCTCCGGCCCGAACAGATATACCTTACCCTTGCCGACGTCGGACTGCACGGCCGCCACGGCGCCGTTGAGATATTGCTGGCCCCATGCCCATCCGCTGCGTAGAGGCTCGGCCGATGCATACCACGCTACCGGCTTCACGCGACCGGAATCTTGCACGCGGAACGCGGGACTGCTGATAAAAAACATGTCGACCTTTGACGGCAGACCGTACGCGATCGGCAGCGATGTATCGACGCTGGCTTCGAGCACGGAGCCGGGCACATAGAACTTCGTATTGGGAAGTCGGCGCGCCGTGCCATCCACGGTTTCCGTGAGCGCGTTGGACATCGGTAAGCCGAGATAGGAGCCGAAGCTCGTAGAACCGCCGATCGCGACCAGCGTGCCGCCACCTTCGACGAAGGCCTTGAGTTGCGGACCGGTGGTTGCCAACGTGACGTTGCCGATCTCGTCGCGGAATTCCTCGGGGATATCGCCGCGTCCGCCGCCGCGCCCACCGCGGCCTCCTCCCCGCCCCGCGTTCGCCGGAATACCGCCCTCGGGAAAGATCAGGACGTCGAATTTCTGATTCAGATTCCCGGCGTCGAGCGCGGGCGGATAAACAAGCTGGTACGGCGTGGGAAACGCCTTTTCGAACATCCAGCGAATGTGACCGGAATCTTGCGAACCGCCGTAGCGATCCCACAAGCCGACCCGGACGGGATGCAACTGGAACGCATCGCCCTGCGGCTTGGTGGCGATGCCCTCGAAGACCAATCCGAAATCCGCGGCCAGCCTGGCGATCGCCACCGGGGTCGATGGCTTAGCGGGAATGTAGATGGTTCCTGCGGGGTAAGTCTTGCCCGCGACCGTCAATTCTTTCTTGAGCCAGTACACCTCCTCGCCCCCCGCGAGCAATCGCGTAGTAGCGGTGAAGGCATCGTTAAATTGGTGACTCAGCAGATATCCCGCGGCGCCGGGACGCACAGTGCCCGCCGGCGGCTTGAGCAATCCATCGATCTTCTGAAACGGCCCTTCGAAGCCGTCGAGAACGCGGTCAAACTGCACACCCATCTGGAAGGCGAGCGTGTAGCCGGTGATGTCGTACGGCGGCTTGGGCGGTCCGCCGGGAAATTGAAAATCGTTGGGGTGATCTTGCGGCTCCATCATGTCGCGCAAATGCGGGCGGAAAGCCTGCGCGGCCTTGATCACGTAAGAGCCCGCGGGGTAGCGTTTGCCCGCGACTTGGAAATCGGCGGTGGCGCGGTTCACCACGATGCCGCATTTGATGAGAGCGTTGACGAATTTGGTGGCCGTCGGAAAATCCGGCTGATTGGAGGGGATGATGTAGCCACGCGGATCGCGCATTTCCGGAGAGCGCATCTGCTCCCAATACTTGAACGGAATCCCTTGGCCGCGCCCCCCGCCTCCGGGTTCATCACCGCCGGCTACGGCCTCCTCGCCACGCCCGCCTGCCGGTAGGCCGCGATCCTTCGCGTAAGTGGCCTCCATGGCTGCGATGCGTTTGGGAGTGAGCGTCCAATAATCCATGTTGCCGCGATCGATGGAGTTCTTGCCGGCGCGGTAAATACGGAACAGAAAATCCTCACGCATTTTGGCGGCGATATCGAGAATAGCCCGGTCGCTGGTCATCAGGTATTCGATCGACTGCATCTGATGCCATTCCTGACGCGGGCCGATGGGATCGGGATTGTCGGCGCCGGGAAGCAGCTTCGAAGCCACCAGCGGAATAGCCATGGGCGTGGGGTTGCCGATGATTTCCCCGAGCATGCCGATCTGATTATGGAAGCCGGTGGTGGTGCGGTCGCCGCCGTTAAACCAGGTGGAGTAGGGCGCATTGCTGCGCATAACCGCGCCGGGTTTGCCTTCGGCGATGAAGCGCTCGTGCACCGCGGCGGAAACGAGATCGATGCCGATGGGCACCAGCGGGTCCTGATTGTAGTTGAATGGATCGCGGAACGGCGAGAAGAACAGCACCGATCCGGCGGGGCCGGTCTGATGCTGGTTGAACATGATCTGCGGAATCCACTCGGTATACATTTGGCGGTTGACCGCTTCGGTTTCCGGCTGATTGGCGATGTACGAATCGCGGTTGTCGTCGTGGCCGACATACTTTTGGTACAGCCGCGGGATATTCATGTTGCGCAGCTTTGGATCGCTTTCGCGCATGTACCAGTTGGCGACGAGTTCCATGCCGTCGGGATTGATGCAGGAGAGCAGCAGGATGTCGTCATTCAAAATCCGCATCGTCTCGGGGTCGCTGCGGCTGAGCAAGTCGTAGGTCTCAGGGAACAACGCCTGCGCGTTGATGGCCTCGGTGGCGTGCAGCCCAGCGTCAATCCAGACGACGGCTTTGCCCTCGGTGGCGAGCTGGTGCGCCTGCTGATCGGTGAGGCCCTCAGCGCGCGCCAACCGCTGCGAGATTTGCTGGTAGCGTGCCAGGTTCTTCAGGTTGGCAGGAGACGTGATAATCGCCATCATCATCGGGCGGCCTTCGGCGGTTTTGCCGAATTCCACCAGTTTCATGCGGTCCGATTCTTTGGCGACTTTGTTCCAGTATTCGAGGAGCTGCGTGTAGTTCGCCAGGAAGTAATCTTCGCCTACGGTGTGCTCGCCGACCTTGGGCGGGCTGATCTTCTGAGCAAAGGCCGGGCACAGGGCGGCGATTGCGAGCGCCGCCGAGAGGCGGACCGTCGGACGCCAGTATTGAGTTCGCATAAGGATGTTGTCGAATCTAACCCATTCCGCTCTAGAATTCCACCCGCGCCCCGAGAACGATGTTGCGGGTTCCGCTGGCGGACGTGATCTGGCCGAAGCTGGTGCTATCGATGTTCAGATTGGGCGTGCCCCAGATCGGGCGGTTAAGCAGGTTGATGGCGTCGGCCCGCAATCGCAGGGTGATGTTGTGTTCGGTGTTGATGGTGACAGCCTTGGATAGCTGCATATTCAGCGTGAATGTGCCGAGCCCGCGATAAGCTGCCTGGCTCATCGACCCGAGCAACCCGGGCACGGGATTGGACAGCAGAATCTGGCCGTTCGAGCCTTGCAGCGCGTAGAGGGTGCTCAGGCTCTGCAGGTTCGAAGGTAGATTCTTCGCCGAGGGATCCTGCACCTGCGTCAGGCCATTGAAGTAGACCACATTATTGCCGACCTTTTGCACGCTGCCAGAGGGAAGCGGGCCGAACTGCATATCCGTGGCGCCCGAGCCGTTAAAAGTATCGCCCGCGCTGTTGCTGAAGGTGGTCGGAGTGCCAGATTGCTTGTTGAAAATGACGGCTGTCTGCCACTTCTCGACGAGACGTGAAACGACGCCGTGGGTTGAGCCGAGCAGGCGCTTGCCGGGGCCGAAGGGCATATCCCAGATGCCGCTGGTGCGCCAGACATTCGGGATGTCATAACTCAGCAACTGCTTGCTGAGATGCTCATTGCGCAGCGTCAGGAAGCTGCTGACTTCATTTTGCGTGTTGCCGTCATAACTTCCCAGCGTCTTGCTGCGCACATAGCTGGCCTGTAACTGGAACCCGCCCTGGAAGCGCTTGTTGACTTCGATTTGCAGCGAGTTATAAGTGGAGTTGCCGAAGTTCCCCAGCAGGGCAGCGGTGCCCAACTGGGGGTTAGCCACCACGAAATTCGCCGGAAGACCGCCGTTCAGCAAAAGGCCGCCGCGGATCCCGGTGACGAAGGTGTTGGACCCAAGAAAATTGGCGAAGCCGCCGACATTGTTGGTCAGCAGGTACTGTTGCAGCGTGGTGCTCTGTCGCATGGCTTGCGAGCCGGTGAGGCTGGTCCCGTTCACAACGCCCACACCCGGTATGTTCAACCCCTTGAAGATCTGGTCGAGCAGAGGCGAATTGCCGCCCGCTTCCGTGATGTTGAAAGCGTTCAGGATGCCGTTCTCGAAGATATTTACCTCGTTGATATTGGTACCCTGCGTCAGTTTGGTCCCCTTGCTACCGACGTAGCGTACGTCAACCACCACGCCCTTGCCGGCCTGGAAACCAAGCGAAGCGTTCCAATTCTGAACGTAGCCGCGCTTCCAGCCGCTATCCGCAACGTCGATGCTCTGCGTGCTGCTGTTGTTGTCGTTGATGGGAATCGTCGCCATTGGCGGCGTGGAAGGAATGGGCAGCGGCAACGAGACATTTCCGAGATTCTGATAGGCGGTCGGCGTGATGGATTGCGATTGACCGAGGCCCGGCGCGCCGTATCCATAGATCTGGTTAAGCAACGCCAGGAAATTCTTTTCGTAGGCGATGCCGTATCCGGCGCGGAAGACGGCTTTGTCTTTGCCGAGCCACGGCAGAGCCCAGGAGAGTCCAATCGCGGGCGAGAAATCGCGATAGTCCGGCTGCCATGCCTGCTGGCTGGGATTCGGAGAGTTCTTGCCGATCAACTGCACTTGCATCAGCGACCCTGGCGTATACCCGGGATTGAACAGCGCGGCGAATGTGGTTCCGGAGATTCCGAACAGGCTTTGCGAGCCGCCTACCAGATCGGTCATTCGGCCGTGAGCTTCGTAGGGAACGCCGTAATATTCCCATCGAAGGCCCAAATTGATGGTGAGATTATTGCGGACCTTGATATCGTCCTGGATATAACTCCCCCATTCGTGAGTGATCCAGGTGTGCTGCTCCTGTCCGAACGGCAGATACTGCGGATTCGTTCCGCCCGGAGAGTAAAACATCTGCAGCGTACTGCCCACCGAGCCGGCGAGCGTGGTGAGAACGTTGTTTGCCAGCGAGGAATTGGCGCCGATTCCGTTGATGGTGGTGATGTTTTGCGTGCCCACGTTCCCCGTGCCGATGGTCACGCGCGGTATCACGTTGAAGGCATGAAAGCTGTTTTCGTCGACGATGTGGTACTCGATTCCAGCCTTGAGGGCGTGGCGGCCGCGCAGCCAGCTCAGTTTGTTGCTCGCCTGGTAGACCGGAGTGATGCGGCCCTGCGGATCTTCGCTGCTGGAAGTGCCGTAAGGGCTGGTGACGCCGTTCAAGCTGATGATGTAGGGAACGCCACCGAGTGACGGCAGGAGAGCCGTCCCTTGCGTGTTGGCGGTCCACGGAGCTTCGAATTCCAGGTGCGCGCGTTGAATGCCGATACGGGCTTCGTTCACCATCGCCGGACTCAGCGTCGATACCAGAGCCGCTGACGCAACTGTGGAGTGATTTTCGTATGCGCCGGGAACGGAGGTGGGATACTGCTGGCCGTCGTTGCCGTTGGGATCGTTTTCGAAATCGTGGTTGTAACTCAGAGTAAGGCGCTCGGACTGGCTGAAGTTGTGATCCATGCGCAGATCGAGCGAATACAGGTCGTCATGCGCGGGACGCTGCCAGATGTAGGCGGCTGTATTCAGCCCATCGCCCGCGGCCAGGAAATTGTTGGGCAGAGGAAGAATCGCCATGTTCTTGGCGATGATTCCCGAGGCGTCGGGCACCAGGCGATTGGGGTCGAGCCCAAAGAGGCTGACGGATTGCAAGGCGCCAGTGGCGCCGCGCGGGGAGAGGGGGTTGCCGCTGAGATCCACCGACGGGTTGTTGGCGTTGGCGTTGCCATTCTGCACTCCGGGGAAAAAGCGGAAGATCCCCTGGCGCGCGGAGCTGGTAAGCACGGTGTCGGTAACAGACGACTGCGTGTGGTTGAGGCTGGCCTCGAACAGAGCAAAGAAGAACGTCTTATTCTTGCGAATGGGGCCATCCACGCGCCCGCCAACCTGGTTCAGAACCTGCACGCTGCGCGCGAGCCCGGTGCGGTTATTGGACCAGCTATTGGCGTTGAGATCGGTATTGTGAAGGAAATCGTAGGCGCTGCCGTGAAAGCGGTTGGTGCCGGAGCGGGAGATCAGCTGTACCTGGCCGGAACCGCGGCCGAACTCGGCATCGGCGGGAGAAGTGACAACGCGCACTTCTTCCACCCGGTCGACGGTGGTGCTGATCATCTGGCCCGTAACGGACTCGAGCACGGCATTGTCCTGGATGTTGGTGCCATCGAGCGTGATGTTCATCATGTCGGTGCGGGCGCCATTCATATTGACGCCGCTCGATGTTGACACCAATCCCGCCTGAGTGGCCACGAACTCCATTGCGTTGCGGTTGGCCGCGGGAAGATCCTGAATCCGCTGCGAATTCAGTAATCCACCCTGAGACGCGGTTAGATAGTTGACCGAATCCGAGTTAGCGGTAACTTCGACTGAGTCCTTAGTGGCGCCGACTTCCAGGACAAGATTTTGTTCCAGGTGATCGCCGGTACGCAGGGTCGTTTGGTTCACGACCAGTTTCCTGAACCCATCCTTTTCCGCGCTCAGGCGGTAATCGCCCGGCGGCAACGCCGCGAACAGGTAGACTCCGGAAGTATTCGAAGTTACTGTAGTTTGCACGCCCGTGTTAATGTTAGTAGCGACAATAGCGGCTAACGGGATAGCTGCGCCGCTGACGTCCAACACGTTGCCGGATACTACCGCATCCGTGCCCTGCGCGCCGGCGAGCGACGCCAATAGAAATAGAGCGCTGAATACTCGTTTCACAAACGCCTCCTCGAAGAATCTGGTTGAGATGAGACACAACGAGCGTTTAGGCGCAGCACTACGGCCGCTTCATGAGCGTTTAGCAACTAGAGCAATAGCGGGAAGTGCGTAGGATCGCAGCCCAGCCGGAAATGCTCGCCTCAGAGAGCTCGTGTGTTAGAAACCGCTGCAACGGGGGCGGGAAGAATTACGGCTAAAATAAAATCGCTTTAGGAATCGTTGTATTTAGATATCACTAATAGCGTCTTATTGTCTATGCAGGATTTACCCGATTAGTGTAAAACAAACGCGAGGCTTTCGTCAAGGCTTCAGCGTCATTCATTTGTACCGCGCGCCGGGAGATAGCCCTTTGGAGTAAGTCCGATTTCGACCGATGAAATCGACGGCCACATTCGCGGCGCATCCCCAGGTGAAACCGGCGGCGACACGTGTCATTTCGACACATTGCGGGCTCGCGACCAGGCGCATTCGCAGGTCTTCGCGGTGGTCAGTAACTTGCAGTTGCAGGGTATTGAGAGCCATGTTGCCAAGCGTCCTAATTTTCCTGCTAGCGGCAGGTTTCGCGACAGCCCAGACTGGGCATGCGCCTCGTCCGGCTGCTTCGAATCGAGGAAGGGTGTTGAGCGGGCTGGAGGTCGCTTCTTTCCCGGGCGCCAACCAGGATACGATTCAGGCGATCGCCACGGATGCGAGTGGCAATATTTATGCGGCCGGCACAACCTACTCCGCGCTATTCCCGGTGAAGAACGCGGCGCAGCCGGTGTTTGGCGAATCGGCCATTCTTCGAACGACCGACCTTGGCGCGACCTGGAGCCGGGTTGGCAGTCCGGCAGGCAGCGCGGTCGCCGTCATCGCGGATCCTGCCGACCCGCAGGTGATTTTCACCAGCGGCGCCAACGGAATATTCAGGAGCACCGATTCCGGAGAAACTTGGCAGTCCGTTTACGCCGCCGCCGTGACCTCTGCAGCAACTGACCCTGGAAATCATCTTCACCTCGCTGCCCTCACCGCTACGGAGACGCTGATTCGAAGTTTGGATGGAGGAACTACCTGGGCGGCGGGCGGCGCAGCATGCGGCATCGCGGGTTGTGGACAACTGCTTGCGGACCCGACCGGATCGGGAACGCTCCTGGTCACGGGCCTAGGGATCTCCATCTCGCGCGATTGGGGGTTGACGTTTCAGAGCTTCGGCCCGCCAGGCGGAGTGGGGACGCCCAACGCGGCGGCGTTCGATCCGTCGCATCCAGGCTGGATATACGTGGACCGATCCGCTGGCGTTGCCGGCGGCTTATTTCTGACGACCGACTTCGGGGCAAGTTGGACGCAGAAAGCATCGCCGCCCTCGACGTTCTCCAGCATCTTGAATCTGGCTGTGGATCCGGACCAGCCGGGCGTGCTGGTGGCCGCTACAGCCAATGGCCTTTATAAGAGTTCCGACGGCGCAGCATCTTGGGCGCTCCAAACACCGTCGGCGCCCCCCGCGGCTTATTTTCTTCCCGAGACGAATCATGCCTTCGTGCTAGCGCCCCACCGTTGCAGCGCCTCCGGCGGCATCTTTGCGCTCGGCAGCGGCGTTCCGGGCAGCTTTGCCGTTTCCTTCAGTCCCGATTTTGGAGTTACCTGGAAGACGCCGCAACTTACAAATGTATTGAGCGTGGCGCGGGGCGCCGGGTGCACGTTTTACGTGACGCGTACCCCTACTTCTGACGCTTTTGTAGCCAAGATCGCGCCAAACGGGGAAACCCTGTGGTCGACATTTCTTGGAGGCTCGGACCACGATGCGCCGGTGGCCGTGGCGACGGATACGCAGGGCAATGTATATGTTGCAGGCAACACCAGCTCGCCGGATTTTCCAACATCAGTCGCACACATCGGACCGCCTGGAAATAATTCGGTTTTTCTGGCCAAGTTTACGCCGGGCGGGTTGTTGACTTATTCGGCGATGCTGGGCGGCGAGGCGGCGAACAACGCAATCGCGCTGGCGGTGGACGCCAACCAGAATGTCTACGTCGCGGGCAAGACCGATTCGCTGCAATTCCCGATCACCACCGGAACCGTCGGCCCAACCCTGGATCCAGGCTCTTATACAGGGTTTCTGGTCAAAGTATCTTCGAATGGCGCTTTGGGTTATGCAACCTATCTCGGCCCCTCTTACACTTTTCCGGGCGCTATTCTTGTCAACGCGAATCAGGAGGTGACAGTGGCGGGCTCCGGGATCGTACCGGGGTCGGGGGCAAGTTCTAATGGGGCCGAGCCTCAGTTTGTCCTGAAGCTTGACCCGGCGGCATCGCGCATCGTCACATTCACGTATCTGGCCGCGACTCAAGCCGGCAATGGCGGCAGCGTTACTGGAATGGCCACCGATGCCCAGAATAATCTCATTGTTTTCGGTCACACTCCCAGCGGCACGGTCCCGGCGACACCGGGCGCCTACAGCTCTCCGCCGCAGGTGACGCACTGCAATTCCAACGTCTTGTTGGCGCTAGACGATGCTTACCTCACAAAGCTAGGTGCGGTCGATTGGCAGCCGATCTACACCGCGACCTTCAGCGCGGCGTGCGGCATCGAAACAGGCGCGGTGGCGATCGATAGCACCGGCGCGACGGTGATGGCAATGGGCGCGACCAACGGCCTTTCCTTGCGCGGACCGATTGCCGGCGGAGGCGCGTGCGCGTCATTTTCGAGCGCAATCGCGAAGCTGAGCGCCGACAGTTCGACCCTCCAGTACGCCACCTATCTGCCGAATTGCGGCGTTCCCGGAATGGCCTTGGCGCCCGACGGATCGGCGTATGTTGGCGTTTCTCCGCTAACCGGTGAAAGCGCGACCTCGATATTGCGCTTGAAAATCGCCAATTCAGCGCCTATTTCGCTCGATGGCGTGGCGAACGCTTTCAGCGGTGACGCGAGCGCAGTCACCAGCGGCGGTTTATACTCGCTGGCAATTTCGGGTTTTCAACCTGCGGCTGTCAACTTCGGCCTCAACCCCAGCCAGAATTTGCCCGACTTAGCCGCCGGCGTTCAGGTACTGTTTGACGGCGTGCCCGCGTCCATCCTCGCCACGGCTCCTGGCCGCGTTATGGTGGCAGCGCCGGCGGTTCTTCCGGACCCCTCCGGCAAGAGAGCTGGCGACCGCGGCGCGGATCTCTTTACATCCACGCAGGTCAGTTACAACGGCCTCCTGTCAAATGCGGTCTTGATGCCGGTGTCGAGAGTGCTGCCGGGACTGCTGACGACGGACTTCCCAAGCGTCTTGCCACACGCCGATTATGCGGACGCCGCGGCGCTCAATCCGGATGGAACACAGAACGACGCGAATCACCCCGCCGCAGCCGGCTCGACGATCACAGTGTTCACGACGGGGATGGGCGTGGCCGCGCCGCCGATTGTTCCGGGCTCGGTTGCGTCGTCCTCCGCCGTATCGCCAATTACCGCAATTTACTCATCCTGGGAGACCAGCGGCCCGAGCTTTTCAGCGCCGCCTCTAACTGTTTCTTCGATCGCTGGATTCGTCGCGGCCATGTTTCAGATTCACGTACCGATGCCTGCCAACATCACAACGCTGCAGGGAACCGACGTGGGCAACGAGGTGCGGCGCGTCGCATTGTGGCTTCAACTTGGGGTTCCGGTAGTATCGCATCCTCCGCCGCTCTCCAATATCGTCGCGGTGTATGTGAACTGACACGCGGATCCGGTCGCCGACAGCAATGGAAGTCAAGGCCTAAGCGGACGCATCATCAGATTCCGATAGCTGACGATGCTGCCCTCGTTGTGCTGTTGCAGGGCGAGATAGCCTTTGGTGTAAGTGTTCTTCTGGTCGATGAAATCGACGGCTATTTTGTCGTTTACGGTAATGACAATGTGATTGCCGTGGGCGATGATCTGCTGCGTGTACCACGTGTCGTCGGGAATCAGTTGCTCGAGAACCTTCGAAAATCCGTACAAGCCGCCGGTCTTCTGCGGATCGGGCGAGGTATTTTCCACCTGCGCTTCGTAGCCCTTCGGAAAGCCGGGGCCAAACGCGGTGCGGAAATACATGCCCGAGTTGCCGCTGTGATTGAGCTTCACTTCGGCGCGGAATTCGCAATCGTCGCATTCGCGCGCCATCCAGAACAGGTGGCTCTGCGGACCGTTGCCGGTGATGGCGCCATCAACGACTTTCCAGCTATCGGGATTCTCGTTAGCCTTCCAACCCTCGAGCGTCTTGCCGTCGAACATGCCGATCCAGCCGTCTTTTCCCGCTTCCGGTGCGGCAGGACCGGCGCTGAGATTGCCGAGAAATGGCAGCGCCGCGGCGATCAAGACCGCGGCGGCGAGCAGACGCGATTTGCTCATACGGATTCCACGGTGGGGTGCACCCAGGGGCTTCGGTAGGAACGCCGCAGCAGACGATTGGCTTCATCGTCGCCAATCACGCGGCCTGTTTTCGGATCCCAGGCCAAGGTACGGCCGAGCTGCATCGAGATATTGGCCAGGATACAACTGGCGGTCGACATATAACCCTGCTCGATATCGGCCACCGGTTTTCCGCGCGAGGCGATGGCGGCCAGGAAATCGGTCATGTGATGCCGGATCGCGGGGGCGCAGTGCTTTTCGAGGTCTTTCTCGGTCTTATCTTCGGGGTATTGCTCTAACTCGTAAGTGACGTCCTGATGAATTGGCGTTACCCCTTTGACGGATGATTTAAAGTCGTAGCCGTAGACATCCGCCTGAAGCGTGCCACGATCGCCATAGAATGTCGCCGCCCATTGGTATTTGGGGTCCGGTGGATCGCCCCAGGTGCGGTGAGTCCAGACGATTTTCAGATCGTCGTATTCGAACGTAGCGATTTGAGTGTCCGTGATGTTGGCCTTGCTGTCTTTCTGAACCAGAATTCCGCCCGAAGAACTGACGCGCTTCGGCCAGCCTAAGTTCAGCATCCAACGAGTCATGTCAAACATGTGGATGCACATGTCACCCATGATTCCGTTGCCGTATTCCATGAACGCGCGCCAACTTCGGGGATGCACCAGGCTGTTATAAGGGCGCATCGGCGCCGGGCCGGTCCACATCTCGTAGTCGAGATTCGCGGGCGGGGCGGTATCGGGCGGGTTGGTGGCGGCGCGCATGTGATAGTAGCAGCAAATCTCCACCACCGCGACCTTGCCGAGCTTACCGGTATTTACGATCTTTTCGCGGGCATCGACTAAGTGTGGCGTGCTGCGCCGCTGCATTCCGATCTGAACCACGCGGCCATGTTTGCGCGCCGCGGCCAGCATCGCCTGGCCCTCGACTACATCGACGCTGATGGGTTTCTGACAGTAGACGTCGGCGCCGGACTGAACGGCGGCGATCATGGCAAGCGCATGCCAGTGATCGGGGGTGCCGACCAGAACGACGTCGAGATCTTTTTCCGCCAGCATCTTGCGGTAGTCCGCATAGGTGCGCGGCTTCTTCTTGGAGCGCTGGCGGACGGATACCAAGTCAGCCGCGTCGGACAGCATGTTCTTGTCCACGTCGCATAAGGAGACCACCTCCACCGGAGAAACCTGCACCAACCGGAGAAGGTCGGTCTTGCCATACCAGCCGCAACCAATCAGGCCGACGCGTTTCGGTTTCAGGTCCGCGGCCTGTTCAGCGGCAGCCGCCGCTGACAAAGTAACTCCGGCGGCGCCGGCGCGCATAAACTCACGGCGATTCATGTTACTAGCCCCCCTATAACAGCTTCAGCGTGTAATCCATGCTGGCTTCGAGATCTTCGCGTTCCCGGCGGCGCGATTCTTCCGGATTTGCGGCGCGTGGCGGCGCCGCATGAGCCTTTCCGCGAGCGACGATCTCGAGAAAGCGCTCAAACTCCCAAGCCGGATCGTTGCGATACGCGTCCCAAAATTTGGGATCGCGGAAAGGAAAGACGCGCGGGCCGGTCACTATGCATTCCATGGAAAGCGCGCGGCCGGGGCAAAGCTCCGCATACTTGCGCACATAGCGATCGATATCGACATTGCCTTCGCCCATGCGCACCCAGGCCACCGCCGCGCCTTCGGGAACCGGCCAGACCGCGCTATCGCGTACGTGGCTGGTCAGCACATATGGATGCAGAGTATCCAGCGTGAGATGCGGGTCTTCGAGCGTCCACAACGGATTGCCGGAATCGAGGCAAACGCCTGCCACATCGGGTCCGGCTTGTTCGATCAGCGTCTTCAACTCGCGCGCCTGCATGTCGCCCGCGTGATTCTCGATGGCAAGCTTGAGATTGGCGTCGGCGAGTTTCGGCCGCACGTTGTGGATGACCTTCACCATGCTCTCAATGTGGCGCTCGATGGGTCCGGGCAGACGATCGTCGGAACTTCCGAGCACGCAGCGGACAATGCGCGAGCCGACGATCTTCGCCGCCGTGATCATGCGCGCGATCTGATCTTCGGCGCTGCCGTCTTTAGGCTCGAACATCTTCGACGTCGGGCAGATGGACTTCATGCCGATCTCGACTTCGATCCCCAGCCCTTCGGCATGCTCGCGCACCTGGCGCAGGTTGGCGGAGTCGAGGCTGCCGATGAAGCGAACCTCGGAGAAGTGCACGACCTTCGCGCCGTGGGCTGCGCAATAGTCCAAATATTGGAAGGGCGTCCAATTCTGCGACCGTATGCTGAAGAGGTCGATGCCGGGCTTGACGGCCGCAGGCGGCGCGGGCATGGCGGCCAACGGGGCCATTGCGGCGCCTGCGAGAAGACTGCGCCTCGTAATGGGTCTGGTCATGGGCAGAGCCGGTGGAAGTGGAAATTCCTGGATCGAAGTATACAACGGCGGGGTCTATTTCGGGGAACTCTGCTTCAGGTACGCGATGATCATTTCGCGCTCGTCCGGGCTTTCCACATGGAAGTCCATGTTGTTACCGGGCACGAGCTTTTCCGGATCGGCGAGCCATTGGCTGAGCGTCCGATCGTCCCACGTGAGATCGGATTTCTGAAGCGCGCTGGAGTAGTCGAAGGATGAAACCGATGCCGCGACGCGGCCGTACACGCCGCCAAGTCGAGGGCCTTCTTTATCGCGATCCAGCGCGTGGCATCCGCCGCAGCGTTTTTCGAACAGCTCCTGGCCGCCCGTCGCCGCCGGCCGCGCCTGCCAGGGAGTGGCGAGAATGGCGCCGCCGACGGCGACCGCGGCGATCGCGAAGCGCGTCATAAGCTTGTGCACTCTCACGCCGGAGACTCCAAGGGCGAGTCGATTACCGCGAGGTTGCGTTCATTCGCTACGGAGTGAATGTCAGCGATGCCCAGCACGCTTTTCAATTTTTCGTCCGGCACCTTCATGGGGCCGGGCGCCTTCGCGCTGCCGGGAGCCGGTTGCGGAAACGCGGTGGACATGGCCGTATGGAACGTCACGTTGCCTTCCACCTTCTGCATCACCTGATGAATATGCCCGTTCAACACGGTGACGGATCCAAATCGTTTCAGATAAACAAGCGCCTCGGCGCTATCGGCCGTTCCCCACCCCCACTCCGGATAGACGGACCACAAGGGGATGTGCGCAAAGACAACGATCGGGCGGCTGGCAGGCTGCGATTTCAGATCGGCTTGTAACCACTGCAACTGCTCCGCGCCGAGCTTACCCAGGCCTTCGAGAACAGCGACATTGGAGAGCCCCACAAAATGGACGTCCTTATGGTTGAAGCTATACCAACCCAGCCCCTTGGTGTCCTTACCGTAGCGCTGCAGATATTGCTTGCCGTCATCGACGGAAGTATCATGCTCGCCCGGCACGAAGAAAGTTTGCTTCGGCCTGGCGTCTTTGAGTAACTGGTCGAGTTTGTCGAATTCTTCCGGCTTCGATGTATGACTAAGATCGCCGGTATGGATGATGAAATCGGGTGCCTGCGGCAACGCATTGATCTTGCCGATGGCGGCCTGGAATGTGGCGTCGACGTCCGGATTCGCGGGCTTATTGAAACCGATGTGTGTGTCGCTGATCTGGACGAAGTGAAATTCGCCGTTGGAGGCTTTCGTCTTCTGGCCGAACGCTCGCGAAGTCAGTACGCCGCTGCCAACGGTCCACACGACGCCGGTACCCGCCCACGCCATGCACTTCAGAAATCCGCGGCGATTGATGCCGTCGCCGTTATGATCGTGAATAATCAGGTCTGACAAGTCTCACCTCTTTTGTTTAGGCCTTGAATGCGGCCTTCACAAGATAAGACCCGTCTCGGTGTTTTTTTATTCCCGCGGCTTCGTGGCGTCAGCGGCTCGCACCGCGGTCTGCATGGCGCGCGCGAATTCCATGAGTTCGCCGCGATTCAGATCCGATACGGCCCAGTAAGTCATCCCCGCCGCGGTCCAATGAAGGATCTCGTATCCTTGCGCGTCTTCCTCTTGTATAGACGCGTCCCCGGAGCCGTTTGCGGGCCAGACAAAAACATTGATGTCATGTTTGCGGCGCTGATAAATTAACGCGGCAACCGGCCGTCCGTCGATATAGTCGAGCCTTCCACCGATCAGCGGCGATCCCGAATCCGCGAGGTCGGGGACAGGAGGCGCGAAATCCAATTTGCCCTGGAACCACGGCTTCACCGTATGACGGTCCGATGACGGCACATCGATCAGATGCCCGGGCTGCAGCGAGCGGATATGACTCGCTACCACCGCACTCGCAACGATCTGCCGGCGGGATGGATGAATAGCGTTAATCAGAAACAACGCGCCAATTGTCGCCGCAATCGCCAGGGCGGCAGCCGCGGGAAGCCACCGCAACGATTCCAGCCAGGAAACCCACGACGATCGCGATTCCCCTTTTGCCGCCTGGCGGACTGCTACGTCGACGCGTTTGGCGAGGCCGGCAGGCACGGGTTCGCGTAAGTCACGCAAGGCCGACCGCAAAGCGAGCGCTTCTTCCTGCGCGCGGCGGCATTGGGCGCAACCGGCGAGATGGCTCTGCACCATCAGGGTCCCGGCGACGTCGAGCTCGTCATCGAGGTAGGCGAAAAGGTAGATTCGAGATTCCTCGCAGGTCATCAGGCCGGCTCCTTTCGCGGGGTTAAGAGGACGCGCCGCAACCACTCGCGGCCGCGCGAAGACGGGACATCACCGTGCCGACCGGAACACCGATAGCGGCCGAGATTTCCTTGTACGAGAGGCCTTCGATTTCCCGCAAGACGATGGCCTCGCGAAACTCTGGCGGCAACCGCTCCAAGGCTTGCCGCACAGTTTCGCGATCCGACGAAATCAGCATGGCGGCTTCGGGATCGGGCGACGGCTCGGTTGGATGCACCAAGCTCTCCTCCAGTCCGATGGTGGGCAACGGGCTCCGATCGCGTTTCAACCAGGTCAGGCAAGTGTTGCGCACGATAGTGAGGAGCCACGGCTTGGCATCATTCCCACGCAGATTATCGAGCGCCGAATAGGCGCGCAGAAACGCCTCTTGAACGGCGTCTTCGGCATCCTCCTTGTTGCGGGTCAGCCATCGCGCGAGGTTGTACGCGGAGCCGAGATGCGGCGAGATCTGCTCCTCGAAACGGCGTAATTTGTCCTGTGACGTCAATGAAGGCCGGTTTCCGCGGGGCGTTCGAAACGCAAAAAACGCCTCCAAGAATGGAGACTTACTTTCTCTCCATAATATTCCCGCGGGGACCAAATTCTTGATTCTTGAAGGCAAAACGAAGCCAGCGGAAGGCTGCGCTTCCGCCGGCCAGTATTCGACGAGATGAATGAGCGGCAGGCGGCTTACAGTTTTATCGTGACGGTCTTCACCTCGGTGTATTGCTGCAAGCCGTATTCGCCCAACTCGCGGCCGATTCCCGATTGCTTGAATCCGCCGAAAGGAGCGCGCGTATCCAGCACGTTGTAGCAGTTCACCCACACCGTACCGGCGCGGACGTTGTTCGAAATGGCGAGAGCCTTCGTGATGTCTTTGGTCCATACCGCCGCGGCCAACCCATACGACGTGCGATTGGCGCGCTCGACAACTTCATCCAAACTTTTGAACGGAATGATGCTCATCACCGGACCGAAAATCTCCTCGCGGGCGATCTTCATGTCGTCCTGGACATCGGCGAACACCGTCGGCTGGATAAAGTACCCGGCATGGCCGACGCGCTCTCCGCCGCAGACCAACTTCGCGCCTTCGCTTTTCCCGGACTGGATATAGTTCATCACCTTGTCGAACTGTGCATCGTCGACTTGCGGGCCTTGTTCCGTCATAGGATCGAACGGATCGCCCACGGTGCGCTTTCTAGCGCGGGCGCCGCTCTTCTCGACGAATTCATCGTAGATTTTCTCCTCCACGAAAACGCGCGAGCCCGCGCAGCAGCATTGGCCATGGTTGAAGAAGAGACCGAAGTGAGCGCCCTCCACGGCTTCATCGAGGTTTGTGTCGGCGAAGATGATGTTGGGGCTCTTGC
The DNA here is from genome assembly GCA_963743705.1 of Bryobacterales bacterium. Lineage (GTDB taxonomy): Bacteria > Acidobacteriota > Terriglobia > Bryobacterales > Bryobacteraceae > PALSA-243. Next base: position 88,328 of record CAVUQS010000016.1, read on the forward strand.
CGCCGAGTTCGAGCGTGACGCGCTTCAAATTGGACTTCGCCGCGGCTTCCATAATCAGGTGCCCGACCTCGGTCGAACCCGTGAACGCGACTTTATCCACATCCATGTGCCGCGCGATGGCGGCCCCGGCCGTCGGTCCGTACCCGGGTAGCATGTTCACTACGCCTTCGGGGTAGCCCGCTTCCACGATCAACTCTGCGATCCGCAGGGCAGAGAGCGGCGTCTGTTCGGCCGGCTTCATGACGATCGTATTACCGGTGGCCAGGGCCGGAGCAAGCTTCCACGCTTGCATGAGCATGGGAAAGTTCCAGGGGATGATCTGCCCGACCACGCCGACCGGTTCGAGGCGCGTGTAACAGAAGTAATCGCCATCGATGGGAATCGTCTTGCCCTGCACTTTGTCGGCCCAGCCCGCGAAATAGCGGTAACAACCAGCCGTCGCGGCGACGTCAACCGCCTTCGCCACCGAAACAGGCTTGCCGTTGTCCAAGGCTTCGAGCGCGGCCAGTTCATCGGCATTTTTTTCGATGAGATCGGCCAGGCGGTTGAGCAGACGTCCGCGTTCCGATGCCTGCATCTTCTTCCACGGGCCGCGTTCGAACGCCGCGCGCGCCGCGCTGACAGCTTTGTCCACATCGGCGGCATCTGCCTCGGCGATTTGGCAAATTTCCTCGCCGGTCGAAGGATTGATGGTCGCAAAAGTCTTGCCGGATTCACTTGGGACCCAGCGGTTGTTAATGAGAAGTTTGGTTGCGGAAACACTCACCTGGTGTTCAGTGGAGTGTGGCATGACGGAGGCCATAGAGACTCCTTTCCGAGGTTCCTCGGTCTTGGTGGGATACAGAGCGACTATACCACTTGCGGAATTGCGCGTCTGTTTGCGACAGCACTTGCGCCGCTCACGTGACCCGAACTAGCTATGGCGCCTTCCCGGGGGACGTTTCGTAGATGCCCGACCAGTAAGTTTTCCTGGTCTGAATCCGGGCCTCCGGATAATATTTCACGCGGACGCGGAGGTGGTGCAGAAGCATGATAGGGCTGGTGGGCGGTTGGAATCGCAGCAGATAGTAATTGTGGATCTCATTGGCGATTCGATCCAGGCCGCGCTCGAAGCCTCGTTGCGTCGCAAAATTGAAATATTCCCCTCCGGATAGGGATGCCAGTTCCGAGGGCGCATTCCGCCGCAGGGCGTTAATTGCCAGCAGCAACTCAGGCGGCCATGAAATTCGAGGCTGATGGTCGAGGTACGAAGGATCGGGCTCTTCGCCGGATGCGCTCGCCGGAGTCCTGGTCACCCGGAAGGGCTCGTTGTCCTCGTCGTGAGCGTCCACAGTCTCATCCCGGATAGGCGAGAAAGCCGCGGAATAGATCACGACGTTGTTGATTCCGAGTTCTGTGACCACTTCTCCGAGTTTGGAGCGGCTGCCGTGATCGCGCGTTTCGCTGATGAGCAAAATCGCTTTGCGGTAGTGGGTGCGCCGTCGGCGCAGCATGTTGATGGCGTAATAGACGGCGTCTATGGAGGCGGCGTGATATTCGCCGCAGCGCTTGATGCGCGAAACAGCGAGCCGGACGGCGTCGGGGCTCGCCGTAAAGTCGCCCAACACATAGGGCGCTTCGCCGTAACTCATGAGAGCGACTTCGTGCGGGCCCGCGCCCCCAATCGCGTCAATCATCGCGCCCAGACCCTTGAGTCTTGGAAACTCGAGGTACGCCGATCGGCTGCATTGCACAACTACCACCAGCGATAAACCAATCGGCTCCGGCTCCTCGTCGACTTCGACGCGCTGGCGTTCGCCGTTGTCGTCCACCATGAACTGGTCGGCCTTGAGGCCGTAAATAATCTTGCCCTCTTTCGTTTGTACACGCGTCGGCAGGAAAACCAGGTCGGAATGGACGGAGAATTTATAAGTTTCCGCGCCGGACTGAGCTGGAATGTTGCCGGGGCTTTGGCCGCGCAGAAAAGTCACCCCAACCACGACGGCGAGCGCGAGGGCGCGTTGCATTTTCGGGGGTCGATGCAATCCGCGTGCCAAGCCACGACCGCGTTTGCAAGGCAATAAAGCCAAGGGCCTGGCGCGGATTTCCGGCTTTCAGCATTTCCCAAAATAACGACAGTGACGCCCACGCGCAACAGGAGGCCGATGCTCAATGCCCGCCCGCAATATTAAGAAGGGTCCGGACGCCGCGTCGATGTTACGCCGGTGACAATTCCAATGCCGGCCAGCACAATAACCCCGACGCAGATCCATTGATTCGAAATGTGGAGTAAGTGCGCTCCGATCGCCAGGCCGACGATCAAGAACAAGAACCCGACCAGGTACAAACCGAATGACATAGCCGCCTCCTGCAACACTCCGGTTGCAAGTCTGCGGCCACGTATGAACCAGTACAGCGGCAACATGCCTTTCGAGTGCCTTTCGAGTACCCCTTGAATTGGCAAACCAGCTGGCATAGAATCTCGGGCGTAAGCAACAGTCAGGAGCGGTAACCATGTCGTCCAGCCTTTTGAACGCTGCTGTTGTTGTCGCCGCGATGGGCCTTACGGCCTGCTCTTCGGGGCCCGCGAAGACAACCGAAACCTCAACCGATGCAGGGACTGCCCCGAAGACGGTTCCCGAAGGCCCTCCCCAGCCCATCGCCGCCAAGGCCGCCTTCTACAAGATGTATACGCCCGCGCACGCCTGGGCCGCCGACCTCGTGCCCATCAGCCTAAAAAGCAGCGACGTTGCCGGCGTGAAGAATGCGGATGGCAAAGCGGGCGTGTGGACCGCCGTGTTCGCATCGCCCTCCCAACGCACGGAGCGCACTTATGTTTATGCGGTGGCGGATCAATTGCCGGACATTTCGAAGGGCGTCAAGGCGGAATCGGCCGAAGCCTGGGCTGGCCCCACCAGCGCCGTCATGACATTCCAGACCACCGATTTCAACGTCGATTCCGACGCGGCCTACCAAACGGCGGCGGCAAAAGCCGCGGATTGGCTGAAGGCCAAGGACAATGCCGAAAAACCCGTGTCGATTTCGCTGGGCGCAACCTCGAGATTTCCCGCGCCCGCTGTCTGGGTGATATTTTTTGGCAGCGCCAAATCTGGATACGTCACGGTAGTCGATGCTTCCAGCGGCAAGGTGATCGCGAAATAGCCAGGGTCGTTACTGCTTGAACGCAGGGTCGGACGCCGCGCGCGGTTGCGGCTTCCATTCCAGCGAATAATATTGTCCGCGGTCGCGCGCCCACGGGTCGAAAACATTGACGACGTTGTCCAACTCGCCCGCCATCTCGGGAATATTGCGCAGCAGCACTCGCTTCAACGGAGACACCGGCTGCTTGTGCCCGTTTGGCTCGCCCTTTTCCATCATTTCCGCGCCCGGACCGTTGTGATTCACCCAATCGACGCCTAAGCGCGTGTAGAACTCCGGCCGGAAGCTCGACGTGAAGAAACGGTCGCCGAACAGGCGGCGCGATGCGTTGAGAATGAAGACCACGAATTGTGTTTCGGAGATGGCGAAGCCGTGTGGCCGTACCGATTCGGACATCCATCCCACCACAGTGTCCACGTCTTCAATGTTGTCGATCACCGAACCGTTCGGACGCCCGAGGCAATCGTTGATCGGCGAGCCGTCATCGTTCACCTGCGCGTCGGTGATCGCCTTCGACGCGTCGCAGACGTGCGTGCCATAAATTTCGCGAAGCTGCGCGGCATTGGTTTCCTGCTCTTTGCGCGCGGACGAATCGGCGGGCAGCGATTTATCCGTGAAATCGTCAAAGCTGGTCAATTGGCGCAGGCCATACTGGCGCCGGAATTCGTTGAAGCGCGGCACGCCGTGCTCGCGGTCGCGGATGATATCGAGCGCGGCGATATCGATCTGCTGCGTCGGGCTGTCGAGACGCGGCAGCCGGATGTTCTGCATGAACTGCGGAATGTTATGCAGCGTCAAAAGTCCGAGCCGCTGGCGGCCCATGCTCAGACCCCAGTTGGCAAGGCCGCGCGAGCGCATGGCGTCCGTGGCTTTGCCTTCGAAGGTATTGATCACCGCCACTTTCTGCACGATCTGATTCGGGTCTTTATCGAGCTGGCGATATTCGACCAGATCGGGAATCAAGGCGTGCAGGCGATAGACGGTGACGAACTCTTCGGGGAAGTTGAATGGCGATCCGAAATGGTTGACGCCCCCGTTTACGTCGCTCGGCTTCGTCAGGTCGTAATGCGGAACCTTGCTGCCGATACCGAAAATGCCCGGGCCGGAAGCCAGCACCGAATACCATTGCGTGGCCTTCAGAACGTCTTTCGACTTCCCGAAATTGCGCGCCACGATATCGGACAGCACCTTCGAAACTTCCGGAACGCTCGTGCCCAGCAGGCCATTCCAGTTGGCATTCATGGCCTTGTAGAGCGGCTCGTCATAGAGAAGTTGCGGCGTCCATTCGGTGGTGTGGATCTTGGCGATCTCGGCCGCAACCACCAGACGCGCCGCTTCGAAGAGCTCATCCGGCGTTACGTCCTTGTTGCGGATCGCGCGTTTGGGGTCGGAAGGATTCCGCAGGCCGCTATCGGCGGTCGGATTCTTCGCGGTCTCCTTGCGAAATTCATCGACGAAGGAATTATGCTCGCGCGCGAACAGATTGTGATAAAAACTCAGGCCGATCGACCAGTTATCCGGAAACGCAACGGATTCCTGCCCCGCCCATTGCGGCTGGATCGGATCGCCCGCCTGGAACACGGGAAGATAGCCGGGACCCGGACCTCCCGGTACAGATTCCAGCAGCATCTTCGCCGGATCTTTGGGATCGCGCTTCACGCGCCGCCGCGAGGTCTCGTCATATCCGTATAACTGCGAAGCGTCCCACCACGCTGTGTTGTTATTGGCGTAGGTTTTGGGCGCGCGGGAAAGATAATCCTTTCCGCCATTAGAGAACTTCTCGGGCGGCGAATCCTGCAACACGTAGCCCTGGTCCACGCGATCGTCCGGGCGGCAGCCGAGTTGCTTGATCTGGTCCGGCGTGAGCGGCGTCTGGGTGTTGTTCACCATCTGGTTGGCGCAGCCGGCATTCATGTAAGCCGGGGCGTTGTGGCCCTCTTCCATGTGCGAAAACCAGTCGTGCGTCATGAACTGAATCCAGTACGCGGCGAGCACGTTGAAGAACGGCGCCTTCTGATAATCGCAGTTGGCATCGGCGGAATCGCCCGCTAGACCAAAACCCGAGTTGCAAGCCGCGGGGTTGGATTGCGTGCGCGTGAACAGTTTGCGGCTGATCACCTGCGGATCGGGCGAAAGCAGGCTGAGCCGGTCGCCGTGGCGGTTTTTCGTGAGCGTGGTTTGTCCCAGGTCGGGGAAAGTGGTTTCGAATTCCACGTTGCGCGCGAACGGCGTCCCATTTGAACCCATCAGCGGATTGAGAATGTCGTTGCAAATGCCGGTGACGGTGCGCGAGCGGATCAAATCGCCCTTGCAGACCTGCGGCGCGTCGCCGCCCACCGCCTGGTAGTTGGGATTGCCGCTTGGCAGCCGCATCTCGGGCCACGTCTTCAGCGCCGGACCGCCCACGCCATCGCGGCCCGCAACATAGGCATGCCACGTTCCGGTGTTGTCGAAGAGATTGAACTTGATCAGTTCGATGCGCTGGTACTCAAGATCTTCCAACGCGCCGGTGATGCCGCGAAACGCGGGACCCTTCGTCGAGAGATAGCCGGTGGGCAGGGACGATGTATCGCCCGTGCCCCAATATCGCGACCAGTCGAGCCACGGCGTGAGACGGAAATCCAGATCTCTTACGCCGCGGCAGACCGCTTCCACCTCGTTCACCTTACCGAGAAACCGCTGCGAGCGCTCGTCGGGGATTTTTCGCAGGCCGTTCATCACTACCTGGACGCAGGCCTTCAGTTCCTTCGCTTCTTCGAGTTTCGGATCCGGCTTGTCGTCGGCGGCCACAGCGAGTCCGCAGACGCAGAAAAACAGAATGATCTTCATGTTCGGCTTAAGTGTTTATCAATTATGCAAATGGCTGGCGAGGAAAACAAGCGCGGGGGCCAGATGCGGCGCGCCGGCCGGAGCCCCAGCGCCAATGAGCGGCGTTGTCCGCCGAAAGTAAAAGGTACTGTAATTCGCATTCGGTAACTTATGTTTCTATCCGGTGACCACCCGCACAGTTAGGGCGTAATTCACGTCTTGAATAGCACCGCGGTGGGGCGGCGCGCGTACCAAGTCAATTTACTTCGCACCGCGTCGGGGGTAACGTGCTAAGTAGCGAGTGAAAAAGCAATTCCTTTTGCTTGCTGCGCAGGTACCACGTTGTAGTCCTGAGGGAGAAATGTTGTCTTCCTTTCACCAAGAGGTTTCGGCAATGCCGGTTGTTCCTTCCCCAAGTTCCCGCAACACCCTCACAGAACAACCATTCGGACGTTCCTGTACCCTCGATCCATCGCACTGCATTACTTGTTCGGATGAGGCCATTGTGGGCCGCGTCCTTGCCCTGCTGCCCGGCGGCATGGCGACGGTGGATTTCGGAGACGCGATCGAAGAGGTCAGCGTCGCGTTAATTGAAACCGCTCCCGGCGACGCCATCCTGGTTCATGCCAAAGTTGCTATCGCCCGGGCTGCGCAATCGGAAACGAACTCCGGCCTATAAGATTCGCCGGACTGACGCCGCGCCCAATTCAGCCGCGCGGCTGGAGCAAACAGGTGCCCACGAAAACCGACGACCTGGTGGTACACGTTCTTTGGATTAATGCGGGCCTGAGCTGCGACGGCGACTCCGTATCGTTGACTGCCGCCACTCTGCCCAGCGTGGAAGACATCGCGATGGGCGCACTGCCGGGCCTGCCGAAGGTGCAGTTCCACTGGCCGCTGGTGGATTACGAAGTCGGCGACGACTTCATGCGGTGGTTCTGGAAAGCCGCCGCCGGACAACTAGAGCCGTTCGTCCTGGTGGTGGAAGGCTCGGTCGCCAATGAGCGCATCAAGTCCGAAGGATTTTGGACAGGCTTCGGCAACGATCCACACACCGGCCAGCCGATCACGTTGATGGAGTGGCTCGACCGACTCGCGCCGAAAGCGCTCGCCATCGTGGCGGCGGGCACGTGCGCGACTTACGGCGGCATCCATGCCATGCAGGGCAATCCGACAGGCGCCATGGGAGTGCCGGATTATCTCGGATGGGACTGGCGATCGAAAGCGGGTCTGCCGATCGTGTGCGTGCCCGGCTGTCCCGTGCAGCCCGACAACCTTTCGGAAACGCTGCTCTATCTGCTCTACCAGGCGGCCGGCAGCGCGCCCATGATTCCGTTGGACGACAAACTGCGCCCCAAATGGCTTTTCGGGCAGACGGTGCACGATGGCTGCGACCGCGGCGGCTACTACGAAGAAGGCAAGTTCGCCGATGAATACGGCCAACCCGAGTGCCTGGTCAAACTGGGCTGCTGGGGGCCGGTGGTGCAGTGCAACGTCACCAAACGCGGCTGGATGGATGGCGTAGGAGGCTGCCCCAACGTGGGCGGCATTTGCATCGCTTGCACCATGCCCGGATTTCCCGACCGGTTCATGCCCTTCATGGATGAACCGCCGGGCAGCAAGCTCTCAACGGAAATTACCGGCAATTTTTATGGCCCACTGATCACCCGCCTGCGATCGATAACCAACCAGACGATGGATACCGAGCCAAAGTGGCGTCACAAGGGAACCAAACTGACCACGGGATATCAACCGCGTTGGAAATAGAAGGAAAACTATGAGCACCCAAGTTAGCGGCGTCTCGGCTACCGAAAGCAACCGCGGCAATATCGTGGAAGTGGCCTGGGACCCCATCACCCGCATCGTCGGAAGCCTCGGCATTTACACCAAAATCGATTTCGGCCGCCGCAAGGTGGTGGAATGCCACAGCACTTCTTCCATTTTTCGCGGCTATTCCCTCTTCATGCAGGGTAAAGACCCGCGCGACGCGCACTTCATCACCAGCCGCATTTGCGGCATTTGCGGCGATAACCACGCGACCTGCTCCGTATACAACCAAAACATGGCGTATGGAGTTACTCCGCCGCACTTAGGTGAGTGGATCATCAACTTAGGCGAAGCGGCCGAATTCATGTTCGACCACAACATCTTCCAGGAGAATCTGGTCGGCGTCGACTATTGCGAAAAGATGGTGCGCGAAACCAATCCGGGCGTGTGGGAGCGCGCCGAAAAGACCGAAGCGCCCCACGCCGAAGCCCACGGATATCGCACCATCGGCGCGATTATGAAATCGCTCAATCCGTTCGAGGGCGAGTTCTATCGCGAGGCGCTGCAGATGAGCCGCATGACGCGGGAGATGTTCTGTCTCATGGAAGGCCGCCACGTGCATCCTTCCACGCTGTACGCGGGCGGTGTGGGAACCCACGCCACCATCCAGCTATTCACCGATTACATGGTCCGGCTGATGAAGTATGTGGAGTTCATGAAGAAAGTCGTGCCGATGCATGACGATTTATTCGACTTCTTCTATGAAGCTCTTCCCGGTTATGAGGAAGTCGGCCGCCGACGCGTCCTGCTTGGTTGCTGGGGCTGTTTCCAGAACCCCGAGGTTCGCAACGCCGGCTACAGCAACATGACCGATTGGGGCCGCGCCATGTTCGTCACTCCGGGCGTGGTGGTCGATGGACGGCTGGTCACCAACGATCTGGTGAAGATCAACCTCGGCATCCGCATTCTGTTGGGCAGCTCGTTCTATGAAGACTGGAACGATCGCGAAATCTTCGTCACTCACGATCCTCTCGGCAATCCGGTAGACCCGCGCCATCCCTGGAACCAGCACACCATCCCCAAACCGCAAAAGCGCGAATTCGGCGGCAAATATAGCTGGGTGATGTCGCCGCGCTGGTTTGACGACAAGAATTATCTGCCGCTCGACACCGGCGGCGGCCCGATCGCGCGCCTGTGGTCTACCGCGCTGAGCGGGTTGGTGGACATCGGATACGTGAAGGCCACCGGATCGAGCGTGGTCATCAACCTGCCAAAAACCGCGCTGAAGGGCCCCGTGACCTTCGAGTGGAAGACGCCACGCTGGTCAAACGCGATTGAGCGCAATCGCGCCCGCACATACTTCCAGGCTTACGCCGCCGCGTGCGCGCTGCACTTCCTCGAAAAGGCGATGGGCGAAGTGCGCGCCGGCCGCACCAAAACCTGGACGGATTTCAAGGTGCCGAAGGATGCCATCAGTTGCGGCTTCACCGAAGCGGTACGCGGCGTGCTTTCGCATCACATGGTGATCCGCAACGGCAAGATCGCGAACTATCATCCCTACCCGCCCACGCCTTGGAATGCGAGCCCGCGCGATTACTATGGCACTCCCGGACCCTACGAAGACGCTGTGCAGGATCAGCCCATCTTCGAGGAAAACGGCAGGGATAAATTCAAGGGCATCGACATCATGCGCACCGTGCGTAGCTTTGACCCATGCCTGCCCTGCGGCGTCCACATGTATCTCGGAAACGGGAAGGTGCTGGAGCAGCGCCATTCACCGACATTGCTCAACATGATGGACCCGCGGGGCTAGGAGACGATGGCGTGGATACCAATGCAACTGTAGGGCAAATCGAAGCCGCGCTCGATGAGTTGGGCGCGGCTGATCCCTCGCTACGTGCGCGGGTCGAAGAATTGATCCGCCTGCTGATGCAACTCTACGGCGCGGGATTGACTCGCGCTTTGGAGATCGTTGGCCGCGAAAGCGCGGAACGTCTCGCCGAAGACAAGCTCGTTGGCAGTCTGTTGCTGCTGCACGGGCTGCATCCGGTGGATGCCTCCACGCGTATCGCCGAAGCTCTGCGGCGCGTGCAGCGCCGGCTCGATGGACACAACCTGCGCCTGGAGGAACTTACCGATGGGCGGGCGCGCGTGCGCGTCATCTTAAACGGCGGCAGACCGCCAGCCACTTTGGCCTCGGCTATTGAGCACGCCATTGCGGAAACCGCGCCGGACGTGGCCTCGGTGGAAATCGAAGGCCTTCCGGAAGGGCAGCCGGCGCTCGTGCAAATCGCGCCGGCCATGGGGGATTGATGGAGCCGATTTTTCGATTGCGCCGTTTTCTGGATACGCCGGCGCTCGCGCAACGCAAGACCGCGCCGTGCGAATTATGCGGCGGTCCGCTCGACCCCGATCACGCGCACGTGGTAGATACCGAACACCGCCGTCTCATGTGCGCGTGCCGCCCGTGCTATCTGCTGTTCACGCACTCCGGCGCGGCGGATGGCAAATTTCAATCGGCATCGGAGCGCGTCTTGAGGCTGCCTGACGCCGGCCTCTACAGCGCCGGCTGGGAAGCGCTCGAAATTCCGGTCGGCGTGGCTTTCTTCGTCCGCAGCTCTCGCGGGAATCGCGTTACAGCGTTTTATCCCAGCCCCGCGGGCGTCACCGAATCGGGCCTGCCGCTCGAAACATGGAACGAAGTGGCCGCCGCCAATCCGCCGTTGGGCACGCTCGCGCCCGACACCGAGGCGCTGCTGGTTTGCCGCCGCAGAAGCGGCGACGAAGCTTGGATTGTTCCTGTCGATGTCTGCTATGAACTTGCCGGCCGCGTTCGACGGCGCTGGAAAGGCTTTGACGGCGGTGAGGCATGGTGCGAAATCGATGAGTTTCTCTCCGGATTGCACGAACGCGAAGAGGCTTTCGCGTGAGCGCTGTTCGATTCTCCGTAGCCGATGCGCGCGCCGAAATGCACTCTACCACTCCCACGGTAGTCTTTCGGATTCGCATGGATGCGCCCGAAGCCGTGCATGCGTGCCTGCTGCGTTGCCAGCTTCAAATTGAACCGCGGAGGCGCCTGCATGCGGCCTCCGAACAAACCCGGCTGGTCGATCTTTTCGGTGAAGCTTCACGCTGGCGCGACACTCTGAAACCGCTGATCTGGGCCCATACGACGCTGATTGCGCCGGCGTTCGCGCAAAGCGTCGAGATCGATATGCCGGTGGCCTGCACGTACGATTTCGAAGTAGCCGCGGCGAAATATCTGGATGCGCTCCGCGACGGCGAGATTCCCTTGCTTCTGCTATTCAGCGGCACGATTTTCTACAAGGCCGAAAACGGCTTCCGCATCGAGCCCATCGCCTGGAGCCAGGAAGCGGCCTATCGCCTGCCGGTCAAGCTCTGGCGCGATGCTATGAACGCCTGCTTCCCCGATAGCGCGTGGATTCGCGTTCGCCGCGAGAGCCTCGACGCGCTGCAGCGTTGCCGCGCGCAGCGCGGGCTGGCGAATTGGGATGACTTGATCGGCGCGCTGATCGAACGCGAACAGGCGGCCGCGCAATGAGCTTCGAACTCGCCCGCCGCGTCGCCGACGCCGTGATGTACGAGGGCTACCTGCTCTATCCGTATCGCCCGTCCTCCACCAAGAATCAATTCCGCTGGCAGTTCGGCGTCGTCGCTCCGCGCGCGTGGGCAGAGCAGGGCGGCGAGGCTTGGGACATGCAGACCGAGTGCCTGGTGGAAGCGAATGAGGGCGCGTCGGTCGACATAACGCTGCGTTTTCTCCAAGCGCAACTGAGAGCTTCCACTGCCGAAGAATGGGAGGATGGCGTCGAGCGCACCGTCGAACTGCGCGCCATTCCGCTGACGGAGCTTGCCACGGCGCCGCGCGTCGAGGCTTTCTCGTTTCCTCCGATCGCGGGTGTCCTACGCATATCCGCGGAGCCGGCAGATGGGTTCACGAAGCTGCGAGTCCGCATCGAGAATCATACGCCGTTTATCGGCGCAACGCGCGCCATAGCGATGCGCCATGCGCTGGTGGGCGCGCACACGCTGCTCGCGGTGTGGCAGGGCGCGTTTGTTTCGGCGATCGATCCGCCGCCCGAAGCGCGCAACGCCGCGCGCGCCTGCTCCAACTTGCGAACCTGGCCGGTTCTCGTTGGCTCCAACGGGGCGCGCGACGTGATGCTCTCGGCGCCTATCATTTTGGAAGACTATCCGGCCATCGCCGCCGAAAGCCAGGGCGACTTTTACGACGCCGCCGAAATCGATGAAATGCTCACGCTGCGCGTGATGACCCTCACCGACGACGAAAAGCGCGAGGCCTGCGCCGCGGACGACCGCGCGCGCCGCATCATCGAACGTTGCGACAAGATCTCGAACGACGATCTCGAACGCCTGCATGGCGCCCTGCGCCAGCCGCTCGAATCCGAGATCGAGCAGTTTTTCAACCCGCCCGATGAAGTGCCCGAACAAGCGGCCGTCGAGACCGGCGCCGGCCTCGTTTCGCGCGGTGCGCGCGTACGCCTCGCGCCCAAACGGCGCGCCGATTCCATGGATTTTTTCCTCGCCGGCCGCACTGCCAAGGTGGAAGCGGTGCATCGCGACGTCGAAAACAACGCCTATGTCGCCGTGACCGTGGAAGACGACCCGGCGGCGGATCTTCAAGGGCGCGTTGGCAGATATTTCTATTTCTACCCGGAAGAGATCGAGTTACTCGCAAAGGAGATATAGCATGCGCATTTTCGGATGGACAGTTGCGATTGTCGCCGGCGGATACACCGCCTACTTACTGGTCAAATCCATTCCCGATTTCGTGCGGTACGCGAAACTGAGTTCCCTGTAGCCATATGGAACGAATGCTAGTAGCAGGCATCGGTAATATCTTCCTCGGCGACGATGGCTTCGGCGTCGAAGTCGCCAATCGCCTGTCGGGCGAAACGTTCCCCGGCAATGTGACGGTGCGCGACTTCGGGATTCGGGGGTTGCACCTCGCCTACGACATGCTGGAGGGCGGTTACGGCACCACCATCTTCATCGATGCCGTCCCGCGCGGCGGCGCGCCCGGCAGCTTATATCTGATCGAGCCCGAGGTCGAACAGCTAGCCCCCACGGCAGCCGAGGCTCATGCGATGGACCCTCAAAGCGTCCTGGCCCTGCTGAAGACGATGGGCGGGGCGCCGGGCCGCGTGCTGATTGTCGGCTGCGAGCCGGCGTCGGTGGAAGAGGGCATCGGGCTCACGCCGCCGGTGGCGAACGCCGTCGACGAAGCGGTGCGCTTCGTGCGTGACATCATCGTGCGCGAACAATCGAGGGCCGCCTAGTATGTGCCTCGCCATTCCTGGACAGATCGAGCGGCTGATTCCGGAAAGCGACCTTGCCGTCGCCGATATCAGCGGCATCAAGCGGAACGTCAACATCGGATTGGTGCGCCCCGACGGTATTGCCCCCGGCGATTGGGTGCTGATTCACGTGGGCTTCGCCATGTCGAAGATCGATGAGCAGGAAGCGCGATCTTCGCTCGAATTCCTGGAGAGCCTGGGACAGGCATTCGCCGACGAAATGGAAGCGTTAACCGGAAGCGCCCGTGGCGCGCCCCCGGAGGGAGGCTGAGATGCGCTTCGTAGACGAATTCCGCGACCGCAACATCGCGCGCGAACTGGGAGTGCAGATTGCCCGGCTCGCAGACCCCGCGCGCGAGTATCGCTTCATGGAAGTGTGCGGCGGCCATACGCACACCATCTATAAGCACGGCATCGAAGACTATTTGCCGCGGAATATCACCTTGGTTCACGGGCCCGGCTGCCCGGTGTGCGTGATTCCGATGGGGCGCGTGGATGACGCGATGCACATCGCCATGCAACCCGGCGTCATCATGACCTGCTTCGGCGACATGATGCGCGTGCCGGGCGGACACGGCTCGTTTCTGGATGCCAGCGCGCGCGGGGCTGATATTCGCATGGTCTATTCACCCCTCGATGCCCTGAAAATCGCGCAGCGGAATCCCGATCGGCGCGTGGTCTTTTTCGCCATTGGTTTCGAAACCACCGCGCCTTCCACCGCGCTCACGCTGCTCAAAGCCGCGGATGAAAAAATCGCGAACTTTTCCGTTTTCTGCAATCACGTGACGATCGTCCCCGCGATCAAGGCCATTCTCGATTCGCCCGACCTCCGGCTCGATGGATTCCTCGGCCCCGGCCACGTTTCCACCGTCATCGGCTGCCGACCCTACCAATTCATCGCCGACGCATTCCAGCGGCCGGTGGCCGTCGCGGGGTTCGAACCGCTCGACATCCTGGAGTCCGTCCTCATGCTGCTGCAGCAACTCGCCGATCGGCGTTGCGAAGTCGAAAATCAATACAAGCGCGTCGTGCCGTGGGACGGCAATCGCAAAGCGCTCGAAGTGATCCAGCAAACCATGGAGCTGCGCCCGTATTTCGAGTGGCGCGGTCTGGGATTCATTTCGCAATCGGCGTTGAGACTGCGCCAGGAATTCGCCGCCTTCGACGCGGAGCGCATCTTCCAACTCCCCGGCGTGCGCGTGGCCGACCCCAAAGCCTGCCAGTGCGGCGAAGTGCTGAAAGGCGTTCTGAAGCCGTGGGAGTGCAAGGTTTTCGGCACCGCCTGCACGCCCGAAACGCCCATTGGCACGTGCATGGTCTCTTCGGAAGGCGCTTGCGCGGCGTATTACAACTTTGGGCGCTTCACCCGCGAGCGCGTGGCGGAGGCGGTACGATGACCCCGCGTCCGCAACGCGAACAGCAAATGCTCGATCGCATCGAAGCATATCGCCGCCGCAAGGCGACGCTGCGCGACGAGCGCATCACCATGGCGCACGGCGCCGGCGGCAAGGCGACGCAAACGCTGGTCGAGGCGCTTTTCCTGGAAGCCTTCCGCAACCCCTTGCTGGAGCCGCTCGAAGACCAGGCCGTTTTCTCCGTAAACGGCAGCCGTCTGGCCATAACTACCGATTCTTTCGTCGTGTCGCCGCTCTTCTTTCCCGGCGGGGATATCGGCGACTTGGCGGTCAATGGAACCGTCAACGATCTTGCCGTCTCCGGCGCGCGCCCGCTCTATCTGACCGCGGGCTTCATCCTCGAGGAGGGTTTCCCAACCACCGATCTGCGGCGCATCGCGCAATCGATGGCGCTCGCGGCGGCGGCCACGGGCGTGCAGATTGTCACCGGCGACACGAAAGTGGTGCAGCGCGGCAAAGCCGATGGCTGTTTCATCAACACCAGCGGCATCGGCGTTATCGAGCGTCCCATTCAGTTGGGCGCAAGGCAAGTGCGACCCGGCGACGCGATCCTGGTGTCCGGGCCCATCGGCGATCACGGCGTAACCATCATGCTGGCGCGCGGCGAACTCGATCTTGTTTCCGATCTTGTCTCGGATACGGCGCCGCTGAACGGATTAATAGACAGTCTTCTGGACGCCGCGCCCTCGGTGCGATGCATGCGCGACGCTACCCGAGGCGGTGTCGCCACCATCCTCAATGAAATCGCCGCCAGCGCCGGCGTTGCGGTGATAGTCGACGAAAGCGCGGTGCCGGTGCGCGATGAAGTGCGCGGCGCTTGCGAAATACTCGGCATCGATCCGCTCTATGCCGCTTGCGAGGGGCGCTTGGTTGCCTTTGTGGCGGCGGAGGAGGCGCAGGCGGCTTTGCGGGCGATGCAATCGCATCCGCTGGGCCGCGAGGCTGCCATCATTGGAACCACGCGCGTCGATCCTCCTGGATTGGTATTGCTCAAGACGCAATTCGGCGGGTCGAGAATCGCTGACATGCTGGTTGGCGATCCTCTACCGCGCATCTGTTGACGCATGACAGCCACTTCTTCACTCGCGGCGCTGGCGGCTCAGAAACTGGTCGATCGCAACCAAGCCTACGAGGACTTCTTCGCCAATGAAGCGGAGCGTCTGGCTCCAACGTGCGAAGCCATGGCGCGGCGATTCCTGGATGGCGGACATCTGCTCGCGCTCGGCCGCGGCGCCTACGCCACCGATGCGCAACACGTCTCTGTCGAATTCGTCCATCCGGTGATCGTGGGCAAGCGCGCGCTACCGGCGCTCGATCTCTCGTCGATGGGCCCGGCTCTGGAATGCTTGGTGCGGCCGGTGGATATCGTGATGGGCTTCGGACCGCCCGAAGGCGATCTCACAATCGCAAGCGCGCTCGAAAACGCCCGTCGCGCCGGGGCCATGACGTTCGCAATGCAACCCGGCGCGGGGGACTACCGGCCGCAACGATTTCTGCCGGACCCCTTCCAACATCAGGAAGTCATCGAGATTCTGTACCACACGTTGTGGGAGACGGTGCACGTGTTCTTCGAGCGGCGCGCGTTGGCGGCCGAAGCAGGCAGCGCAAGCTTCCTTTACCCCTTCCTCGGCGGCAGCGACAACAATACCGGCCTTTTGCAGGAAGTGGCGGCATCCATCCGCATGAAAGCCGGCGACGATGCGCGCTTGCGCGAGCGCGTTGCGAATGAGGAATCGGACGCCATCGCGCAGGCTGCCGAAGCGATCGCGCAAGGCGTCCACGGCGGCGGCAAGATCATTCTGTTCGGCAACGGCGGCTCCGCGACTGATGCCAACGATTGGGCGCTCGACTGTGCCGCGCCGCCGGATGGCATGACGCCCATCCCCGCGATTTCGCTTTCGGCCGAGCCCGCGATTCTCACCGCGCTCGCCAACGACATCGGCCCCGACGTGGTCTTCCTGCGCCAGATCATCGCGCATGCGCGCGAAGGCGACGTGGGCATCGCCATCTCGACCAGCGGCGGCTCGCGCAATCTCATGATCGCGCTGGAGGAGGCGCGCAGGCGCGGGCTCACCACGGTCGCGCTGCTGGGCTATGACGGCGGCGAGATCAAGCGCCGCGAACTCGCCGATCATGCCGTCGTCGTGCGTAGCGACTACATTCCGCGCATTCAGGAGGTGCAGGCCTCCATCTATCACGTCATTCGCGAATTGCTGGAGGAGATCACACATGCCTGAAGCACAAGCGCGTTTAGTGAGGGTGCGCGGCGTCGTGCAGGGCGTCGGATTCCGCCCGTTCGTCTTCCGTCTGGCTCGCGAAAATGCGCTGGCCGGTTGGGTACTCAACGAAGAGGAAGGCGTGGAGATTCACGTCGAAGGCTCCGAGCCCTGCCTCGACGCCTTCGTGCGCGATTTGACGAAATTCCCGCCGCCCGCGGCGCGCATCCGTTCGCTGGATGTCGCCCCTGTGCGGCCCGCGGGTGCGCGAAAATTCGAAATCCGCGCCAGCGAATTGCGCGCTCGCCCCGCCGCGGCCATCTCGCCCGATCTGCCGGTTTGCGAGCGCTGCCTCCGCGAACTGTTCGACGCCTCTGCGCCTCGCTACGGCTATCCGTACATCAACTGCACGGATTGCGGCCCCCGGTACAGCATTCTGCGCGCGCTGCCCTATGATCGCCCGCATACCACCATGGCCGAATGGAGCATGGATGCGTATTGCGTGGCGCAATACCTGGACCCGGACGATCGCCGCTTTCATGCGCAGCCAGTGGCGTGCCCCCATTGCGGCCCGCACTACTATCTGGAGACCGCCGATGCCCTGATCGCCGACGACGGCGTATCCATCACCGAGACCGCGCGTCTGTTGCGCGCCGGAGCCATCGTGGCCATCAAGGGGCTGGGCGGCTATCATCTGTGCTGCGATGCCAGGAACGCCGCTGCCGTGGCGTCCCTGCGCGAGCGCAAATACCGCAAGGAAAAACCGTTCGCGCTCCTGGCGGCGGATCTCGATTCGGCGCGCGCCCTCGCGGATTTCAGCGCGCCGGCCGAAGAGCTGCTGCTCTCCAGTGCCCGCCCCATCGTGCTGGCGCCGGCGCGCGTCACGCTCGAGAACGTCGCGCCGGACACAAACGAACTCGGTATCATGCTGCCCGGCACGCCGCTGCATTATCTTCTGTTCGCCGCGGGCGCGCCCGATGCGCTGGTGATGACCAGCGCCAACCGTTCCAGCGAACCCATCGCCTACCGCGACGAGGAAGCGCGCGAGAGCCTGGACGGAATCGCAGACGCCTTCCTCATCGGCGAACGCCCCATCGCGCGCCGCATCGACGATTCAGTCGCGCGCGCCGGCGCTTTCGGCCCGATCATCCTGCGCCGTTCGCGTGGCTACGCGCCCGCGGCGGTCGCCAGTTTGCCCAGACGCCAGCCCATACTCGCGCTCGGCGCGGATCTGAAGAATTCCATTGCGCTCGCGATCGACGGCGAGATCCTCGTCAGCCAGCACATCGGCGATCTGGATCATCACGCCGCTGTGTCCGCGTTTCAGGAGACCATCGACGATTTATTGCGCATGTATGACGTTAGCAGCGAAGACCTGCTGCTGGCCTACGACGCGCATCCGCAGTACCGGTCCACGCTCTACGGCCTGGAATTGCCCGCCGCGGGCCGCATCACCATCCAGCATCATCGCGCGCACATCGCGTCCGCGGTGGCTGAATGCGGCGAGTACCGCCGCCGCGTTCTTGGGGTGGCGTTCGACGGCACTGGCTATGGCGACGATGGCGCAATCTGGGGCGGTGAAATCTTCAGCGGCAGCGTGGCGCAGGGGTTCCAGCGCATCGCTCACCTGCGCGAAGCGGAATTGGCCGGTGGCGACGCCGCCGCGCGGCATCCGGTGCAGGCCGCCGCTGGTTTCCTGGCGCAGCTCGATGCACTGCCGGACCTCGACGCCGAGCCTTTCTTTTTCCCCCCGCGATATGACGAATCCGTGCGCCTTCTGCGCAGCGGCTTGCGGACATTCCGCACTACCAGCATCGGACGCCTCTTCGACGCGGTCGCCGCGCTGACCGGATTCACGCGCCCCATCACCTTCGAGGGCCAGGCCGCCATGTGGCTGGAAAACCTCGCGCGCCAGGCCGGCTCGAGTGAAGTGGACCCCTATCCCTTCCCGCTCGCCGGCTGCGAACTCGATTTCCGTCCCATGCTCGAGGCGATCTGCCGCGACCGGTTCCGTGGCCGCGAACCCGCCGCCATAGCGCGCGCCTTCCATCGCGGCCTGGCCGTCGGCGCCGCTCACACCATGAAGCGCCTCTGCCGCGCGCTTGCGGTGGACGCCGTGGTTCTTTCCGGCGGCGTTTTCCAGAACGAGCTTCTGCTGGAAGACTTGCGCGATCTGCTGCCTGGAAACTTGCAAATCATTACCAACCATGCCGTGCCTCCCAACGATGGTGGCATCTGTCTCGGCCAGGCCGCGCTGGCCGCGTTCGCCACCTCCGGGCCGAACTATGCATGAGCTCTCCATTGCGGCGAGCATCGTCGATATGGCCGAGGAAGAGGCCGCAGCGCGTGGCGTTAGGGTGCTCGCGGTGCATGTGAAACTCGGGCCCCTTTCCGGAATCGTGCGCCACGCGCTGCTTGGTTCCTTCGAGATGGCCGCCGCTGGGACTCCGCTCGAAAGCGCGCGGCTGGTGGTCGAAGAAACGCCGGTAGTAGCCTTCTGCCCGCAATGTCAGGAACGGCGCACCATCGATTCCATACAGCGAATGTGCTGCCCCGAATGCGGGACGCCGACCCCGGAAGTCCTCGAAGGCGCCGAACTACAAGTCACTGCACTGGAGGTGGAACCATGACCGGCACGCCGCGCCTGCTCGAAATCCGGCAGAACATACTGAAACGCAACGATGTGGTTGCCCGCGAACTGCGCGCCCGCTTCATCGAAGCCGGCGTGTTCGTCGTGAGTCTGGTCTCAAGCCCCGGCTCGGGCAAGACAATGTTCCTCGAGAAGACGCTCACGCTGCTGCAGCCGCACTATCGTGTGGCCGCTCTGGTGGGCGACTTAGCCACCGAAAATGACGCCGCGCGCTTGCGGCGATCCGGCGCGCCCGTGCGCCAGATCGTCACTGGGACGGTCTGCCATCTCGAAGCCGAAATGGTGCGTGAATCGCTCGGCGATTGGGACCTCGGCCAACTCGACTTCGTCTTCATCGAAAATGTCGGGAATCTCGTCTGCCCCGCATCCTATGACCTGGGTGAGAATGCGCGCGTCGTACTGCTTTCCGTGACGGAGGGCGAAGACAAGCCGCTGAAATACCCAACTATCTTTCACGGCGCCGACCTGGCGGCAATTACTAAGCTCGACTTAGCCGAAGCGGTGGAGTTCGATCTTGCGGCCGCACGCGAAAGTATCATGGCCGTGCGCCCTGGCCTTCCCGTTCTCACGCTCTCGGCGAAAACGGGAGTGGGGATGGATGAGTGGCTCGCCATGTTGCGCGCCCACAAGAGTGCCACCGCGAATCTAGCTGCACACGTGTGAGCGCCGGTCTTCTCGTAGGCTTCCGCTTCTAACCCTTAACGCCCAATTTCGTGGCGGTCGTAAGCCTGCCGCATATTACGCAACTGCCCCACGTCGTCCGATAGCGCATCGCGCTGTTCCCGGGGCATCTTGTTATTGTCCAGGACGTGCTGAACGCTGGAAATCGCGTCATCCAACTCGCCCTTGTCGAACTTATTGTCGTTCCACTTCTTGGAAAAGTCGCGCAGTTCCTTCTCCGCGTGATTCAAGCGGTCCCGGTCGGAATTGGAAAAATGCCAGACGCCGTAAGCGTGGTCCAGATCGGTGTGGACGCGGTCGATCAACGCCGAGACCGACGCGGGATCATACCTCGGCCCGCCGTTAAACTGCGCGTTGGCGCTCACGCCAAATAAGATTAAGATTGCCGGCGCGGTCGCTAGGAAAAATCGTCTCATGACATCCTCCAGGGACACAGTTTGCAACTGACAACCCATCCGGCCCAGGAAGATCCCTGCAAGGTGATCCTTATAACCCTTTTTCACCCTGTCTGCTTGCGTACCCCGATCGAACGTTGATAGCATTCACGCCGAACGGGGTTGACGCCAAGGGAAGTCGGGTCCGCCATACTCGCTTTGTTAATCGAAGGCAATAGAGCGCAAATTAAGGAGAGTAAGTATGACACGAATCGAAAGAGCAGCCGGCGTGCTGGCGGCAATGTTGTCGATGGCACTGGGGCTGCACGCACAGAACCTCCCCAACATTCCCGCATTCGGCAACGGATGCAACGGTCTGCCTGGCTACACGGCGCTGAAAAACGCGTTGGCCACCGCAACCAGCGCCGAGAGCAGCGGCCTCAACAATCAAATGTGGGCCACCATCGTCGATCGCGACGGCATCGTTTGCGCGATAGCGTTCTCGGGCGTCAATCGTAGCGCACAGTGGCCCGGCAGTCGCGTTATTTCGGCGCAAAAGGCAAACACCGCCAACTCGTTCAGTCTGGATTCGTCATCCAGCAGCAACGGCTCTGGCCAGGCCAAAGGGCTCTCCCTATCCACCGCGAATCTCTATTCGGCGGTTCAGCCGGGCGGCAGCCTGTTCGGCCTGCAGGAAAGCAACCCGGTCAGCACCTTTGTGGCCTACCAAGGTTCGTCCAGCCAATACGGCACGTCCAACGATCCGATGGTCGGCAACAAGATCGGCGGCGTGAACGTCTTCGGCGGCGGATTGGCCCTCTATAACTCGGCCAAGCAGGTCGTCGGCGCTGTTGGCGTCAGCGGGGACACTTCGTGCGCGGACCACGATATCTCCTGGCGCGTGCGGCACGCTCTCGGCCTCGACCACCTTTCCGGCGTCGGCGGCGTCTCCGGCGATGCGATGCGCCCGGATAACATCATTTACGACATCAAGGCGAATCCCAACGGCGGCACGGGAATCAGCGCCGGCGGTTTCGGGCATCCGACGTGCATTGCCACGGCCGATCCGAGCCTCCTCCCGGCCGTTCAGTAAGCCGGTTCGCAGTTCAGTGAAACAGGCTGCAGGGGAATTCCGGTCCGAAATTGCGCGCCGGTCCCTTGCAGCCAAACCCCAAACCGCAGTATCTTCGATCTCGTGACCATCAAGCGCCGCACCGTTCTCACCGCCATGTCCGCTGTTGTGGCCGCGCAGGCCCAGCGCAACCGTCCGCCCAATTGGAAACCGAAACTCGGCGTGCTCGCCCAGTACTCGCCATCCAACTTGGAGTTCATCAAAGCCCAGGGCTTCACCAGCATGCAGCTCCGGCTCGATCCGAACCAAAGCGATTCCGCGCTGGCTACGATCAAGGAAACCATCCAGCGTTCCGGTCTCTATGTTTCGTCGCTGGCCGTGGACGGAAACCACATCGACCCCGACCCGGCCAAGCGCGACAAACAGATCGCTCACACCCAGCAGTGCCTGGAGATGTGCGGTAAGCTCGGCATCCCCAATATCGGTGGCCAATCGGGCACCATCAAAGGCGCGCCGCTGGCGCAGCAGGTGGATGAGATCGTCAAGGTCTACACCGAAAAATACTTCCCGCTGTGCGAGCGCAACAAAGTTCGCATTCTCTGGGAACCATACGCCGGCGGACCCAACATCGCCACCGGCCCCGTCGGCTGGGAAGCGCTGTTCAAAGCGTTCCACGATAGCCCGCATGTCGGCTTGCAATTCGATCCGTCGCATCTGGTCTGGCAGTTCATGGACCCGGTTGCCGCCGCGCGCGAGTTCGCCGCCAAGATTTACGACGTCCACCTGAAGGACACCGAAATCCTCTGGCATATCGTGCACCGCGCGGGCATTCAACCGGTGGATAACTCGCGTTGGTGGCGCTTCCGCCTGCCCGGCAACGGCTCCGTGGATTGGAAAGGCTTCTTCGCCGTGCTCGCGGAAGTGGGTTATACCGGCGCCATGAATATCGAGCACGAGGATGGGTTTTACTATCCGGCCTACGACGGCGCGAACTTCACCGAGAACTACAAGCGCGGCTTCGTCGTGGCGCATGAGTTTCTAAAAACGCTCATCCCGCCAGTCACGGGATGATGACGTCGAGGGCGCGGTAAACCTGTCAAAATAAGAGTTGGTGTTGGTATGACAGAACAACCGTTGCAGCGTCTCGACGATTGGGATGATTTCGTAGCTTCGCGCTACCGCGAAGGCAAAACCGAAGAAGAATTCCGCAATTACACGGCTGAAGCCAATCCCGGAGTGGCCGAGTTCTATCGCCAGAACCACGCGTATCAAACAGTCGATTTCGTGCGCGCCAAACGCGACGAATATCTCGGCCTGAACCGCAGCAAGAAGAGCATCTGGGAAGCCGCCGAATACCTGAACACGCTCGTCGACGACAGCGACCCCGATACGGACCTGTCGCAAATCGAGCATCTGACGCAGACGTCCGAAGCCGTCCGCCGCGACGGTCATCCGCGTTGGTTTGTGCTCGCCGGTTTCATTCACGACCTCGGCAAGACGCTGTGCCTCTACGGCGACCCTCAATGGGCCGTAGTTGGCGATACCTTTCCCGTCGGCTGCGCGTATTCCAGCGAAGTAGTCTACCCCGAGTACTTCGCCGCCAACCCCGATAGCCGCGTTCCCGAATATAAGACGGAATACGGAATCTACGAGCCGCACTGCGGCCTGGATAACGTAATGCTCTCCTGGGGCCACGACGAGTACATCTACCGGGTGACTCGCGACTACCTGCCGGAGCCGGCGCAGTATATGTTGCGCTATCACTCCTTCTACGCCGCGCACCGTCACTGCGCTTACCGTCATCTGATGAACCAGCACGACGAGGAGATGTTCTCGTGGGTGCGCAAGTTCAATCCCTACGACCTCTACTCGAAAAGCGCAGAGCGGCCGAATCTCAAAGAACTGCGGCCTTACTACGAAGACCTGGTGGCCGAATTCTTCCCCGCGCAGCTCGCCTGGTAGGCTTTGCCTGCCCCGTAACGCCGGGCACATTCATGCTCCAAGCCATTTGTTAGACTGGCCCTGTGGCTCAGGCGGATTTCGTCGTCCTCATTCCCGCATATAAGCCCGGCCCCGATTTCACCGGGCTCATCGCCGATCTCATCCGTCTCGGCATCAAGCGCATCACGGTGGTCGATGACGGCAGCGGACCCTGGTTCCGCGCGCGTTTCGATGAAGCCGCCGCTTACCCGCAAATTCGCGTCGTCCGCCACGCCATCAACCTGGGCAAAGGCGCGGCGCTCAAGACCGGCATCAACGCCATCCTCTGCGATTATCCGGACACGCCCGTCGTCGTCACCGCCGACGCCGATGGACAGCACGCCGCCGATGACATCGTAGCCGTAGCCCAAACCGCTGCGGCCAACCCGGGCGCGCTGGTACTCGGCTCGCGCGTGTTTGCGACGGACGTGCCGCTGCGCAGCAGGCTCGGCAACAACGCCACCAAAATCGTTCTGCGCATTGTCGCCGGACAAAAGCTATCCGACACTCAAACCGGGCTCCGCGCCATTCCCGCGCATCTCTTGCCCGAGCTGTTGAAAATCCCTTCGCAGGGTTACGAATTCGAGCTCGACATGCTGCTGCTCAGCCGCAATAAGCGTCTGCGTATTCTGGAAAAGCCCATCCGCACCATCTATCTCGATGGCAACTCATCGTCGCACTTCAATCCGCTGCTCGATTCCATGCGGATTTACTTCGTGCTGCTGCGCTTCGCCATGATTTCGATGTGCACCGCGGTGCTCGATAATCTCCTCTTCAGCGCCTGGTACGTCTACACCGGCAACAAAGCCGCCAGCCAGATCGTGGGCCGCCTGGGCGCCATGACGTTCAACTTCGCCACCGTCAAGCGCATGGTGTTTAATTCGCGCGGGCGCGTGCTGCGCGAGTTTCTGCAATATGCGGCGCTGGTGGCGGTTTCGGGAACCATCTCTTACGGCATGATCGTGCTTTTCACCAGCCGTCTCGGCATGGGAGTGCTGAAAGCCAAACTGCTCGCCGAAGGCATTCTGTTCCTGGCGAATTTCCTGGTGCAGCGCGACATCATCTTCACCGGCGGCCAGGAGCCAGCCGCGCAGGAAGCCGTGCCAGCCACCGAATCGGCCGCGGCCGCGCCCGCCAGTCCCGAGTCCGATCTGCCGCGATGAACGGCGTCCTGCAGCACGGCAACCTCAAAGGTCTGGAAATCGGCTCCGCCGAATGGTTCGCGGCGCAGCGCGCCATGATCGACGCCAAACCCGCCGTCAAGCGCTGCTACGATCTTTGGTACAGCATGCTGCTCGCCGACGCCGATAGCGTTCCTCCCGAATACCGGGCATATGCCGTGGTCGAAATCGGCAGCGGGTCGAGCTTCATCCGCGAACGCCGCCCCGAAATCATCACGTCCGATGTGACGCCCGGCAACGCCGATCTCGCGCTTGATGGGCGCGCGCTTCCGTTCCGCGAAAATTCCGTGCGCGCGCTTCTGCTGACTCACGTCTTCCACCACATCCCCGACGTCGCCGGCTTTCTGCGCGAAGCCGAACGCGTGCTCGTGCCCGGCGGCGTCATTTCCATGGTGGATGAGACCCACACGCCCTTCGCCCGCTTCTTCTTCTCGGTGTTTCATCCCGAGCCTTACAACGACCGCGCAGCCGAATGGAGCTTTCCGCCCGGCCATTCGATGCTCGATTCCAACCAGGCGCTTTCGTGGATGGTGTTCTTCCGCGACCGCGCGCGCCTCGCCAAAACCGCGCCTCAGCTTCGGCTCGAGCAGTGGAACTACCTGCCGTGGTTTTCGTATCTGCTCTCGGGCGGTGTCAATCTGCGCAGTTTTATTCCGCGGCCACTGGCCGGCGTATTCCGCGGCCTCGACCGCGCGCTTCAGCCGATCGACGGACTCTTCGCCATCCACTGGCGCCTCACCGTCCGGAAAGCCCGTGCCTGACCAGAACCAGGCGCTGGCCGAAGAAGCCCGCCACCTTCACGCCTGCTTGTTCCACCGCCCCGCGGATGACACCGTAATCACCCGCTATCAGGCCGCGCACCGCGAGTTATTCCCCAACGATGAGTCATCGCCGCTGGTCGAGAAAATCGTGGCTCATCACCTCGATGCCGAAGCCATCGAGTTCGCGCTTCGCCGCCGCGGCAAAGGCTGCGAATTGACACGCAAACTGCAAATCGTAAGCTATCTGCAGGAAGCGCGTTCGGAATATCTCGCGGAGTTCGTCAACTTCAAAAGATCTCGCCCTCGCGCGTGGATCGCTCTCGCCGCTGCGACCCTCGGCGCCCTGTGGAAACGATGCAAAGGCGAGTATTCGATCCGCCGCCATGGATTGCTTTGATCTGATCGTGGTGGGCTCCGGCCCCGGCGCCGCCTTCGCCGCCTACGGCGCGCGCGGCCGCGGCATCCTCATGCTCGACGCCGGCCACGACGCTCCGGCTCTTCCCGAGTTGCGTGGTAACCTCTACCAACTCCGCCAAAGCGCATCCGACCTCTTCCCTTCCCTGATCGGCGAGCGCTTCGAGAGCTTGCACAACCTGGCGAATCCGGCCATCAGCCTCAAGCTCAAATCGCCCGGAACGTCGTACATCGCGCGCGATTGGCGACGCGCCTCGCCGGTGGCCGCCGATAAGTTCGAAGGCGCAATTTCGCTCGCCAAAGGCGGCCTCGCCAATGCCTGGGGCGCGGGCGTCTACCGGTTCAGCGACCGCGATCTGGCGGGCTTCCCCATCTCGCAATTCGACCTGAGTCCCTTCTACGACGAGTTGACGGCGCACATTGGCATCAGTGGCGCGAACGACGATCTCACCAGGTACTTCGAACGCGACGAAGCGTTGCAGCCGCCGCTGCGTCTCTCCGCATTCTTCGCCAAGCTGCTCGATCGATACGAGCGCCGCCGCTCCCTGTTCGAGCGTGAGCGCGTCTTTCTCGGCCACCCGCGTCTCGCCGTGCTGACCGAGCCGCACAAAGGCCGCGACGCCTACGAGTATTCCAATCTCGAATTCTTCCGCTCGCGCGACCCCGCCATCTACACGCCCACCTACACTGTGGACGAAATGATTCGCGCGGGCGCCATCGATTACCGCGCCGGCCATCTGGTGACCCACTACCGCGAAGGCAGAGACGGCGTCGAAGTCTACTCGCGCAACCTCATGACCGGCGCGGAAGAGATGCATCGCGGACGTCAATTGCTGCTCGGCGCGGGCGCGCTAAACACCGCGCGCATCGTACTTGAGTCGAACCGCGATTACGAGGCGCGCCTCCCCGTGCTCGACAACCCCATGGCGTGCATCCCGTTCTTTCAGCTCTCGCGCGTCGGCGCCGCGCTCGCAACCAGCGATACGTCACTCGCCCAACTCAACCTCATCGCTGAGGACGAAGAATGGGAAGCGCCGCTGCAGGCTTCGCTCTACGGAACTACCGGGCCTCTGCGGTCAGACGTCGTCTTCTCGCTTCCGCTTTCCATCCGCGCCAACCTCGCCTGGACCAAATATCTCGCGCCAGCCATGGGCCTGCTGATGTTGTTCTACCCAGGCCGCGCGGGCGATGCGAGCTACGTGCGCTTGCGGCCGTCCGGCGAACTCGAAGCCGAATTCGCACCCGAGCTGCCGCACGCCATCGAACGCCGCCTGATCCGCCTGCTGCGTAAGATGGGCTACGTGACCCATCCGGCTCTGACCCAGCGCCCCGGCAGCGGCGCGGGTCTCCACTACGCCGGAACGCTGCCGATGCGCGATATGCCCGCGCGCTATGAGACCGATTCGGCCGGCCTGCTTTCGGGAACGCGGCGCGTCTATATCGTCGATGGAGCCTGTTTCTCGCGCCTGCCGGCCAAGAACCTGACGTTCACCATCATGGCCAACGCGCTACGCATCGGCCGCGCTCGCGCCGCGGAGCGCATGTGAAGGTCTTCATCACCGGCATCGGCGGTTTTCTTGGACGCTCGCTGGCCGGGCATTTGAAGGCTCGCGGACACGTGGTCGAAGGGTCCACGCGCCGCGAAATGGAACTCGGCCATCCCTTCGATTCCACCGTTTTCGAAGGACAGGACGCCCTGATCCATTGCGCGCACGATTTCACGCCCGGCGCGCACGACTCCAACATCGTCGGCACAACCGCGTGGATGGAAACCGCGGCCAGCCTCGGCGTCCGCCAACAGATCTTTCTCAGTTCGTACTCCGCGCGCGCCGATGCCGCGTCCGAATACGGCCGCACGAAGCACGAACTCGAAAACCGATTCCTGAAACGTGACTACGCCGTACTGCGGCCCGGATTAGTTATCGGGCCAGGCGGCCTGTTTCAGCGCCAGCGCACAGCATTGCTGCGAACTCCTCTTGTCCCGATGTTAGGCGGAGGCGCGCAGCCCGTAGCGGCCATCGCACTCGAAGATTTCCTGGCCGCGGCCACCGTAATCCTGGAAGAAAATCGCACCGGCGCATACAACCTCTTCTATGAACCGATGCCCACCTACCGCGAGTTTGCCAGCCGCGTGCGCGCCGGCAAACCGACGCTGTTCCTGCCCATCCCCGCGGGCATCGCGCTGGCTTTGACCCGTTCCGCCGAAGCGCTCCACTTGCCAATTCCCGTAAAATCGGGCCAAATTCGCGCGCTCGCGGCGAACGAAAGCTCGCCATGGCACTCCAGCCTCTCCGAGCTAGGTTTGCGGCAAACTGATCTTAAGTTGTAATTGATCAGAAAAAATTGCGGGAGTGCTACAGACTCACCGAGGAAGAGGTGTCGCAATTGCTCTCGTTCGGGGGCGCCACGATGGACGATCCTATCCCGTAAAGTTAGTTCTGAACCGGCATCCTTTCCGCATGGTCAATAATGAGAACTGGCACGTCCCGTCTCCTCGATTCCACCCGTAGCCCGAGTTGCTCACGCAGGCCACGCGCCGTAACAGCCGGGAAGTCTTCCTGAGGAATGGTCCCGTATACCCCGAGGTCGAGCATGAAATCGTAGCGTCCTTCCAGTCCGGTTTCGTTCAGAACCACTGCCCGTAAAGCATTCGTCAGGGAATCCGCAAATTGAGAGAGCGTCGCTTTGTCAGCCACCACCTTGTTCACGATTTCATAATGCACCCCTCCCCTGCCTGTTTCGGCTGAGGGTTTGACCTTTGGACCGCCATTATCCGCGACGAGCACGAAGACGGTCATTTCTCGTGTCTCCCGGCGCAGTTTCATCTGGAAACGCTCCGCCAGGAGTGGTTGGAGCATTAGCCGAAGCTCCTCTTCGGGCACAGGGCCTGCGCTCTTGGCCGCGATGAGAAATCGGTCCGAGTCCAGCCAACCTGGTCCTAGGACCTGATCAGTCTGAACGTGATAGGCCCATTTTATTGCGGAACGCAGGCGGATATTCCGCATCGTCAAGCTTGAGGGCGCAACGTCGATAACTTCATTTCCCCGCGCGGGTCCTTCGTTCGTCCCAATCGTATCCACTTTGACTGACGCCACGTCGAACGCAGGGATCTTGGCGGGCTGAGCGAAAGCTGTGGACAGGATCAGCGGCAAAACGGAAAAGTATTCACTTGTAATCATGTTATTAGACCTCTACAGGCAACCTCGCACAGGCCATCCCCCGGCTGTGCGTATTTCGTCGAATAGATCTCCCAGTAGTGCGACGCTGTTCCCATGAGGTACGTGCAAGCAAAATATCCAGCCTGCATGTTGCTCGATCCTCGCCGTTGCATGGGTTGCCCCAAAACGCGGCTGAATTGTGGGGAAAAGTTCCCTACTGCGACGGCGGGTTGTCCACTTCCACCACAATGCTGACCGTATTGCCGCCGCTCGTAGCCCGCAAGATCGAAGGGCCGAGCGCCGTTCCCTGCGGCACGAAGAAGTTGATCTGGGTGGGCGCGCTGTATTGAATCGCAACCGGCGCTCCATTCAGCGTCAGTTGCAAATTGGAGGGAAACTGCATTCCGTTTGAGGGGAAGATCGATGCGAAAGTTCCCGGATAAACCGCGCCGCCCGTCGCGGCGTTCACGGCAGGCCATGCGATTTGCGGCAGCGCCGGGTTGGCGGGCTGAATCTGGAACGCGAACGGCTGCGCGATCACTTGATACGCGGAGATCACGCTCAGTTCCGACGATCCAATCGCAGCGTTCGGGGAAACCGTCACGTTGGCGACCATGTGCGTCGGGCTGATCACCCAAACGTTGTTCACCAGAATGTCGCTGGTGCCGAAGCCCACGCTCACCAGCCCGGTGGTGAAGTTGGTGTTAGCTCCGAAGATATCCACGGTGGAAGTAACTCCCGCCGTCAGCGATTGCGGAAGCACCGCTTGAATCTGTGGCTGCGCCAGCGCGGCAAAAGCCGCGGTAGACGGATAGGTATAAGTCTGCGGCAAGCCGCTCTGCAGAAACATCGAGTTCTGCCCGTCGCTGTTATAAACCGTGAGCGTGGAAACCTGGCCCGTGGGTGCGGGCGGCGGCGTCACGGTAATCGCGCCGTTGTTGAACGCCCCAGGCGCCGGGAACCCATCGAAAAATACGCGGCTATCGGGTGCGAAATTCGAGCCAATCACCGTCACCGTGCCGTCGCCGTTCTGCACCACTCCGTTAATACTGGGCGCGGCATTTAGCGTGAAATTGACGCCATCCGGCAGCACGTACATATCGCCCGGCAAGCTGAAAATCATATGCCGCGGCCCGATCGCCTGTTGCGTGCTATTCACTCCGAAGTAGAGAAACCATTGCGACGGACCGGCCGTCACCAGGCCGGTATCGTTTCCGATTCCCAGCAGCGAAACCAGCGAAGGCGCCGCAACCGAAACGCCCGGCGCAGGCTGCGTCTCCATGAAGAAGCTGCCGGCCGCAACGTTGACGAACGCCGGAGTCACATAGAGCATGTTATTTGGCCCCATGTAACTGAACGTCAGCATGTCGTACATCGGCGCGCCCGGCTTACTCTGTACCTGGAAATTCTGCCCACTTACCGCGTTCCCGGCAGCAACATTAACCACCGCCGCCGCTTGATAATTCTGCGTCCCCGGATAGAACTGCGCGGCGAATGCGCCGCTAGCCGGAAACGGATTTCCCGAAAGATCGCTGGGCAGCAGCAATCCCGAACCATTGGCCGCGATCGCGTCCGGCGGCAGCGGATGTACATAGACTTGATAAGAGCCCGCCGGCAATCCCTGTATCTGGTAGCTCCCGTCGGGATTAGTCAGCGTGCTGATCGCCGGTCCGGCAGGCGAAATCGCCACCACCGAAGCCAGATTCACGGCCGCGCCGTTCGAAAAGTTCACGCTGCCCGAAATCGATCCATAGTTCGCATTCCAACCCGGCGTCCCGTAGAGAACCGAAAGCGCCGCAACGTCGTCCACATCGATGGGCCGCGCGCGCGATGTGTTGCGGAGCACGTCCTGCGACATCGCCGCACCCGTCCAGGTGTGCTGCAATCCAAGAGCGTGGCCGATCTCATGCACCGCCGTCGTGAAATAGACTTCGAGATAGCTCTGAAACGGTTCGTTGCCGGTGACCGTAGTGTTATTCGACAGGATCACGGTCGAACGCGTGATCGGAACAAACGGTCCGTTCGGACCGTTCAGCACCGTCGGGTTCACCGGCAGATTGGGCGTGCCCATGCCCAGCAGACCGGGCGGAAGATCCGCGAAGACGATGTCCGCGCCGGGCGTATTGCTCGGCGGCTGCGCTTGCGATTCCAGCCCGCCAAACGCCACGCGCAGATTTGACGTGCTTACCGAATTCCAAACCGCCAGCGCCTGCTTAATCTCGCTCAGCACCGATCCGAAAGTGTCATTCGGGTAAAGCGTCGCCGGCCCCGCGTCATTCACGAAAAATGAAACCGTGTTGTTGGGAAGAGCCGCGAGATTGAACTGCGCGCGTATTGGGTTGAACGGTGCAAAGCGGCTCTGATAATAAACGTAATGGTAATAGGCATGAGCGGGCACGCCCAACAGCGCGGCCGCCAGCGCGCACACAACGAACCTTGTCATGGCCCGGGATCCGCGCACTATTTCTTTCCCTCCGCGCCCAACGTTGCGGCGATTTGCGATTTCAAGCTTGCCAGGGTCATCCGCAGCGTCTTGTCCTCGACTTGTTGACCCGTGCGCCCATCGATCATCGTCTCGCGCGACGCCATCCGCGTCAGCGGCGGATTGACCGCGCCTACATCCGAGATCGAAAACAGCCCCTGGCTCAGTCCGATAATTTGCGTCACGCCCGATTTTCCGGTCCAGAGAAAGAAAACGTACTCTTCGCCCGGATTCAGTCGCGGTACGCCCGAATAGAGCTGTTGGATGCCATGAGCCACGCCGCCCGGCAATGCCAGATCGACGGTCGATTCCGCCGTCCCCTTATATTGCTCGCTCACCTGCAACTGGTAGTGGGTATAGATCACCGGACCCGACGTCACCACCGACGACTCGGCGACTTTGGCCCTCACAATGGCTGTGGATTTCCCGATCATGCTGGTCAACGAAAGCTGTTCGAGCGTAGCGCCCGAAAGCAGCGCCGTCCCCAGGGCAGACAGGAGCAGTAATGCGAAGTGGCGCTTCACGGTGTGTGGAAAAGCAGTTGATTTGCCATCCAAACCAATTGTAACAAAACGGTTTAAGCCCTATACACCACTTCGCGGCGGGTTGCTGCGACACACGGTTGGGGCAGCCTGTCCCACTGCGTGTGCGGACGCACACAGCCCCACGCCGCCGCAAAAAACGCAAACTTCCGGCGCATCCGAGCGTATTTCCGGTTATGCGATACCGCCACGTGTTGCGCCGCCTCGCGCGCACTCCGGGATTTACCGTCATCACCATACTTACGTTGGCTCTGGGAATCGGCGCCAATACCGCCATTTTCAGCGTGGTGGAGGGCGTCCTGCTCAAGCCCCTTCCCTACCCTCATTCCGAGCAATTGATCGGCATCTGGCATACCGCCCCGGCAATCCACATCGACGCCATCAATATGGCGCCATGGCTCTACTTCACCTACCGCGAGCAAAACCAAACCATGGTGGACGTCGGGCTCTGGGAAGCAAGCGAAGATGGCGTGACGGGACGCGGCGATCCGGAACAAGTGGATTCCCTGCTCGTCACCGATGGAGTCCTGCCGCTTCTTGGCGTCCAGCCGATCCTGGGGCACCCGTTCACACGCAGAGACGGCGAGGAAAACAGCCCGCTTACCGTGCTGCTGACCTACGACTATTGGCAATCGCATTTCAGCGGTCAAATATCCGCCATCGGCCAATCCATTCGAGTCGGCGACCGGCCGCGCGAGATCATCGGCGTGCTGCCCAAGGGATTCCGTTTCCTCGATAACCACGTCGCCCTCGTACGGCCTCTGCAGTTCGATCGGGCCACCGTGCACCTCGGCAATTTCAGCTATCAGGGCATCGGGCGCTTGAAGCCGGGCGTCACCATGGCCCAGGCCGGCGCGGATGTGGCGCGCCTGATTGCGATCTCGCTGACGATGTTCCCGCCGCCGCCCGGATACAGCGTCGCCATGTTCGCCCAGGCCGGATTGGCGCCCGCGCTCCATCCGCTCATGCGGGACGTGGTCGGAGATATCGGCGCAACCCTGTGGATATTGATGGGAACCATCGGCATCGTGCTTCTGATCGCCTGCGCCAATGTGGCCAATCTGCTGCTCGTGCGCGCCGATGGACGACAGCAGGAACTGGCCGTGCGGGCCGCGCTCGGCGCAAGCTGGGCGGAAATCGCGCGCGAACTCATGCTCGAAAGCCTGACGCTGGGCGCGCTCGGCGGACTCGCGGGTCTGGCGGTCGCTTATGGCGGGTTGCGGCTCCTGGTCGCGTTGGCGCCGGGGCGGCTGCCTCGTCTGGGCGATATCGCCATCGATGGACCGGTGCTACTGTTCACACTGTTGGTTTCGCTCGCGGCCGGCGCCCTGTTCGGCCTGATTCCCGTGGTCAAGTACGCCGGCCCACACCTGGGCTCAGCGCTGCGCGGAGGCGGGCGGACCTTAAGCCAGAGCCGCGAGCGGCGCCGCGCGCGCAACGTGTTGGTAGTGGCGCAGGTCGCGCTGGCGATGGTGCTGCTGATTGCCGCCGGCCTGACGATTCGCTCGTTCCAGGCGCTGCGCCAGGTGCAACCGGGCTTTTCCCATCCTGAGCAGTTACAGACCATCGGCGTCTACATTCCGCCCACTCAAGTGAAGGAGCCGGCAGCGGTCGCGCACGTCCAGCAGGCGATGCTGGAGAAACTAGCCGCCATTCCCGGGGCCGAATCGGTGGCTTTGAGCACCGTCGTTCCCATGAGCGGGGACGGTTGGCACGACCCCATCTATGCGCAGGACAAGCGCTATGCCGAGGGCGCGCTCCCGTTAATTCGCCGGTTCAAGTTGGTGTCGCCAGGCTTGTTGGGCACGATGGGTAATTCGTTAGTGGCCGGTCGCGACTTCACGTGGAACGACGTTTACCAAAAGCACGATGTGGTCCTGGTTTCGGAGAACATGGCCCGCGAACTCTGGCAAAACCCCGCTGCGGCGCTGGGCAAGCGTATCCGGCAGTCCACCGTGGCCGCATGGCGCGAAGTGATCGGCGTGGTAGCGGACGAACGCACGGACGGCGTCGACAAACCGGCCCCGGCCACGGTCTACTGGCCGTTCATGATGGACCGCTTCGACGAACCTGGAGCGACATTCATCGCGCGCGATGTGACTTTCATGATCCGCTCACACCGCGCGGGCTCCGAAAACTTCGTGGGCGAAGTCCGGCGCGCGATCTGGTCCGTAAATTCCACCCTGCCGCTGGCCAGCGTGCGGACAATGCGTCAAGTCTACGACCGGTCGATCGCGCGGACTTCGTTCACCCTCGTCATGCTCGGCATCGCCGGCACGATGGCGCTCGCGCTCGGCATGATCGGCCTCTACGGCGTGATCTCGTATTCGGTGGCGCAGCGCACGCGCGAGATCGGCATCCGCCTCGCTATGGGCGCGCAGCGCAGCGCGCTGACCGGGATGTTTCTGCGGCACGGCCTGACCCTCACCGCGATCGGCATAGTATGCGGCTTGGCCGCCGCGGTCGCCATGACGCGCGCCATGACGTCCCTATTGTTCGAAGTGAAGCCCGTGGATCCGGTGACATACGCCGTCGCCCCGCTCGCGCTGATCACCGCCGCGCTGCTGGCAAGTTACTTGCCGGCGCTTAGAGCCACGTCGGTCGATCCCTTGGAAGCGCTCAGGATGGATTGACGCTCGGCTACGCCCACTTCTTCCCGTTGCAATCCACGCGCCTCTCGCAGTATGCTCAACTCTCATCCCTGCCGCGTTTGCACCGGACTGGAAAGGAGTTGTATGCGTACGCTTCGTTTGATCGCCGCCGCCCTCGCCCTTGCGGGCATCGCCATGGCGCAGGAAATCACTACGCCCGAAAAATTCTTCGGCTTCCAACTCGGCGCAGACAAGAAAATGGCCCGCTGGGACAAGATCGTCGACTATTACGGCGTTCTCGAAAAACAAAGCGGGGGTCGCATGAAGGTCATCAACATGGGCCCCACTTCCGAGGGCAACCCGTTCCTGATGGTGATCATCACCTCGCCCGCCAACTTCACCAAGCTCGACCGGCTCCGCGAAGTCAATCTCCGCATCAGCGATCCCCGCGGTCTCACCGAGGCACAGGCGCACGCGCTGGTGGATGAAGGCAAGGCGGTGGTGGTCCAATCGATGAGCATGCACGCTACCGAAATCGGCGGCACGCAGATGGCGCCCGAATTAGCTTACGATCTTCTCACCCGCAAGGATGAAGAAACCCGCCGCATTCTCGACAACGTAGTCTTCATCGAAGTGCCCTGCTTCAATCCGGATGGCGAAATCATGGTCACCGACTGGTACAACAAACAGCTCGGCACGCAGTACGAAGGCTCCAACCCGCCGTGGCTGTATCAGAAGTACGCCGGACACGACAACAACCGCGACGCCTTTCAGACCAACATCCCCGATTCGCAGTACATGGCCAAGATCCTCTTCACCGATTGGCGGCCCGAAGCCTATGTCGACCATCACGGCATGGGACCCAACGGCGCGCGCATCTTCCTGCCGCCTTACGCCGAGCCCATCCGTCCATACGCCGACCCCATCCTTTGGCGCGAGCTGAGTTGGTACGGCGCGCACATGGCGTACAAAGAGGAAGAGTCGAATCTTTCCGGCGCCATCAATGACGCCATCTATTCCGGCTGGGGACACTTCGGCTTCCACTGGATTACTCCCTTCCACAATATCGCCGGCATGTTGACCGAATCGGCCGCCGCGCGGCTGGCTACGCCGCTCTATGTCCACCCCGATCAGTTGCGCGGCAACTCGCGCAACCTTCCCGTCTACGAACCGGAAACGATTTTCCCCAATCCCTGGCCGGGCGGCTGGTGGCATTTGCGCGACATCGTCGACCGCCAAAAAGTCTCGGCCTGGGCCACGCTCGATCTCGCCGCGCGCAACCGCGAAACCGTCCTCTGGAACGCTTATCTGAAAGGCAAGCGCCAGACGGAGCGCGGCGCCGCCGGCAAGCCCGAGGCCTACGTCATCTCCATGCTGCAGCACGACCCGCTCACCAGCATCAAAATGGTGAACAAGCTGCTGGCGCAGGGCATCGAAATCCATCGCGCCGCGAAGCAGTTCACTACCGCGGACGGCATGATGTACCCTAGCGGCTCCTTCGTCATCTCTTTGGCGCAGCCGAAAATGGGCCTGATCCGCTACCTGCTGGGCCGCACTTTCTTCCCCGATAACGAGTGGACGCGCAATCGCGACGGCTCGCCTATTAGCCCCTACGACATGGCGACCGACACCATGTTCGAGTACATGGGCGTACGCGTGGACCCGGTGGATGAACTCGGCGCCGTGAGCCTCGAAAAGCTATCGAACCCCGTCGAGCCCGCCGGCAAAGTCACGCGCGGTCCCGGCGGCTATAGCATGGATGGCCGCCTCAACGACAGTTTCCGCGCCATGAATCTGTTGTTCGATAAGAACGTCGCCCTGCGCCGCGTCGAAAAAGCCGAAGCCGGATTGCATCCCGGCGATTTTCTGGTGGCCGCGGGATCTGAAAGCGTGCTCGAAGATGTCGCGCGCCGCACGGGCGTGGACTTCACGCCTCTACGCGCCACGGTCTCCTCCGCCGCCCACGAGATGAAGCGCCAGCGCGTCGCGATGTACCAGCGCTTCGGCGGCGGCAACATCGATGAGGGCTGGACGCGCCTGGTCCTCGAGCAGTTCAATTTCCCGTACACCTCCATCTTCGATCCTGAAATCAAAGCGGGGAATCTCAACGCCAAGTACGACGTGCTCATCATTCCGAACGACAGCACCGCCACCATCACCGGAGAGCCAGCCGCCGGGCGTGGGGGCCGGGGAGCCGGTGGGGCGGGCGGCGGTGGCGCCGGACGCGGTGGCAACATGCCACCCGAATACCGCACCGGCCTGGCCACCGAAGGCGTCAACGCCATCCGCGATTTCGTTCAGAAGGGCGGCACGCTGGTCACGCTCAATGCCGCCGCCGCATTCCCCGTCGAGCGGTTAGGAGTCGGCGTGCGCAACGTGCTCGCCGGCAAATCCACGATGGAGTTCTGGTGCCCCGGTTCCACCATCAAGGCCGATTTCGACATCACCAACCCCATCGCGTACGGAATGCCCGCGCATGGCCTTGCGCTTTACCTCGACAGCCCGGCTTTCGAAATCACCGCGCAGGATGCGCAGAATTACCAAATCGCGGCCCGCTACGCCGATCGCGATCTCCTGGAAAGCGGCTGGCTGGTGGGAGAAGAAAATCTGGCCCGCAAAGCGGCCGTGGTCACCGCCAAAATGGGAGAAGGGCGCGTCGTGCTGCTCGGTTTCCCCGTACAGCACCGCGCCCAAATGCACGGCACTTACAAGTTGTTGTTCAACGCGCTGGTGCGCTGAGCGCGGTGCTTAATTTTCAGTCGGCATCTTCTCGGCGTGATCGACGACGATGATCTCGATCGGCGCCTTGCGCGGGTCTAGTTTCAGCCCCAGCGCCTGAATCGCGGTAAAGATCGAACTGCTTCCCGGATCCGAAGCCTCATTCGCGCCGGCTCCCGGAGCGCCCGGACCACCCGCGGGAATGTTGGCGCCATTCTTCCGTGCCATCGCCATGATGTCCTGCATCGAAAGGTCGAAGGTGACCTGATAACGGCCCTTCAGTTCGGTCATATCCACCACCGGCCGGTCGAGAAACGCCGAGAACATGTCGGCCAGGCTGGTCATATCCATCTTGGCGACCTCGTAGTGCAAAGTGTTGTCGGCGCCCATCGTGGTCTTGACGGTTCCCATCTTGGCGGTCTCCGCCACGCCACCCCGCCCGTCGGCGCTCTGCTTGAAGCGGACGGCGTTCTCGCCTGAACCCATCACCGTCCCGCCCTCGCCGGGAGGTCCTTCGTGGCCTTCCGGAACCGGCGTGTCGGGCAGCGCTTCCTTCATCTTAGGGCCGCCCTTCCCGACGATCAAGCCGTAAACCGGATGTTCCTTGCTGTCACGATGAGTCGTCATCTTGAAGCGCTCTTTCAACAGGCCTTGCAGCATCACCGGCACATCGTCCTTGGTTGCGCCCGCCGGCATCTTGGCGAGGATATCGAAGCGCTGGGCCTTCAATACATCGGGACAATCTACCTGGTATCCCTTGACCTTATACGCCTGCGCCACCATGTCACAGATAGACAAATAGCCTATATCCACGCGCGCCGCGTCGATCGACACGCCCACGTGCATCTTTCCAGCCTGCACCATGGCGGGCGTAATCTGCTCCGCTGGCTTGATGGTGGCGACTTCAAATGAAAGTTGTTGCGCGACCGCAACAATGGGACACAAAACAAGTAGCGTACGCAAAGATAACTTCACTGCTTTCCCCTATCTAGTCCAGAATAACCCGTTCACAATACCCAGGGCACAAGAGCCCAAGTCTCGCGGCGGTAGGTTTCATACGCCGGGCCAAAGGCCGTGCCGAGAATCTTTTCCTCCAGCCGGATCTTCCGCCAATACGCGAACGTCACCATCGCGAAGCCGATAACAGCCAGCCATTCGCCGGTCACGATCGCGATGCCCGCATACATTGCCAGCAGCGCCGTGTAGATCGGATGGCGCAATAAACCGTACGGCCCCGACCGCACTAATTGGTGGTCCTCTTTGATGGCAATCCGCCCGCTCCAGTTCCGGCCCAAATGCCGCCGTGCCCAAACCGCAAGCGCAATACCCATCGCTTCGACGACGAGGCCGGCCGTCATGATGGTCGCCGACGCCGCTACAAAGCGCCCCAACCCGCGGATCGGAAAGATCTCCAGCAACATCGCTCCATTCACCAGAGCGACATGTACTCCGCGCGAAGCGCTCGATTCCGAGCTCTTCGACGGCGCCGCATTCTTCGCCATAATTTCCCAATACACGCCGAAAAGGACATATACACTGATCGCCGCGACAAGGAAAGGCCAGTGACTGGTCAGAGCGCCATCGTAGGCTAGCCACGGAAGCGGTATCCGCGCGAGGAAACCTTCCTTGCCGGGCAGCTTGCCCGAACGGCGCGCGAAATAGTAGCCCACGAACGCCCCAAGCAGGGCCGCCCGCACCACCTTCCTGACTCCCTTTTTAGATATTTCACTCATGGGATATCGACCTCCGAAGGCATCACGCAGTGAGATGCGCCAACCAAAACCGTAAGAGCACGTAACCGGCGAGATACAATCCGGCAGCTTTCGCAGAAGCGCTCGCCAGGTTCAGCGCATATCCGTTCGGACCGTTCAACAACAGCACCGGCAGCGAGGGCCGAAAACAAATGAGGCGCACGCGCTCCGAAACATCCGGCATGGCGAAGAGTTTTGCCGGCCTGGTGCGGCGCGAAATTTCCAAATGCTGCAACCGCCGCCGCCACCCGAAAAAGGTCGCAATTACGCTCATTCCCAAAATGCAGAGGAAAGCGGCCGTCTGCTTTTCGTTGGCGCCAATCGATGCCACGGAAAGAATCGTGGTCGCCAAAGAAGCGGCGGCAAGCATGAGACGCGAATAGTCGCACAGCCTGGTCGAAAGCCGCCGTAGACTTTCGCGCCAGGCAAGATGCTGCTCGGTATCCACTGCGGGGGCAGCATAACGGGCACGCACGAGTCCGCATTTCATGAGCAGCAGGCCAGCCTGCACGTAGATGTAGAACAACGTGCCGGCCAGCGGCCGCTGCGTGGCGCCCCAATCCGCCGTGAGCGCGTAACGATAGCCCAGCCAAACCAATGGCGCCAGGATGGAAAGTCCAATAACGGCTTCGATCCACGGCGTGGTGTAATCGCGCAAAGTCCGCGGCTGCAGCGACAGCGAAATGGCCGAGACCGGTTCAGCCGCGGGATGCAATTCGAATTGCCGCGCGTGCTTTTCCGCGGCCGCGCGAGCCAAATAGTAATTCATCCGGGTCAACAGAGTGATCCCGGTAATCAGGAGGAGGATATAGCGGCTACCACCGGAGAGCAGCAACGCGGCGGCAATGGGCAACTCCGCCATCCACGGCCAGAACAGCCGCACGCGATAGCGTCGCAAGATCGCCCGGCCCTGCCCCGCAGGAAAATCGGGCGGCACTTCCGCGCTGAAGAACCATCCCGCGCCGCGCAACAGCGGCGCTTTCCATCTCTCCACGATGCGCGGAATCCTCGTCACCATAGCGACAAGACAAAATAGCGCGATGAATTGGTTCTCGTTCATGACTTTGCCGGCTTGCGCAATCCGCGCAATTCGTCTTGCACCATGCTCAGAATCTCGCGGCGTTGCAGTCCAGAGAGTATCATCTGCGTGAGCGCGCTCCGCAACGGCCGCCGCAGTTCCACGTCCCTTTGTTTCGAGGCCGTGCGCGGCGCCACCCGCGCGCCAGACCCGTGCTTGACCACGATCAGCCCCTCGTTCTGCAATTCCCGGTAGGCAGTCGCGATGGTGTTGAGATTGACTCCCAAATCGGCCGCCATCTGCCGCACCGGCGGCAGGCTTTGTCCCTCGCGAAGCAGGCCGCCCGCGATCAGCCCCCGGATTCCATCGGCGACCTGTTGATAAATGGGACGGCGGTCCTTCGTATCGATGGTCAGATGCACTGTCTATTGTATGTATACTCCATACTCTCGACAGCGGTCAAGAAAAACCGCGCGGGGCCTGCGGTTATTTCACAATTAGCGTGGATTCGGCCGCGAAGCGCTTATACGCGCTGTATTCGATGCGCAGCCGCTCGCGCAGCGGGCCGCTGCGGAACTGTAGCGTGTCATCGGCGTAGGTGTAGACGGGGAACCAATGCTTACCATCGACCGGCTTGCGGATGGTGGTAAATCGTGGGAACAAATTCTCCGACTTCATCGTGCGGATCTGCGGAACCGCCTGCCCTTCCATCCGCACCACGTTATATTCCTTCTTGTCCAACCAGATCATGCCGTCGAACAGGCGTTGCCCGGTCAGAATCTGCCGCGGCTTCACCTGCAGCACCCAGCAATCGACACCATCCATCGCTTCTTCGCCTTTAAACTCTGTTTGGTAATTCCAGAGGCGGTCGTCCGTCAATACCATAGGCTGGATTTCGCGGATATCCGCGAAATCTTCGTCGGTGAGGATGAGATTCTTCAGCGCGTTGCGCGGCTTGCCGATGAATTGCTCGGTACGCTCATGCTGCGGCGAGAAAATGATGTCACGCACTTCGTGGTATTCGCCGCGGACTCCGCCGTTGCTATCGAGCTCGTTCAGGGTAACCGTCTGGCGGTAGGTATATTGATTGCGCTCGGCTTCGGTTTCCGTTTCGCGCTGCGCCGCCAGCTTGGCGAGATTGGGCGGAGGTTCATCCGCGGGAATCGCGGCGGCCGCCAAAATCCCGAATGCTAGAATGAGCGCGATGATCAAGGCTGGCGTTGGTCTGGCGTTAGCTGCAGCCGGCCTTCTGTATGCGCACTCTCGCGGCATCGGCGTCCTGGCCGCGGCCCCGGTGATCGCCGCGTTCCTCATCACCTACCCATTCTATCTGGCGATGGGATTCCGCGATGTGCGAGAGCGCATGGCCGCCGCGCGCCTGCCGTGGGCGCTACTGGCTGTCGCGGTCCTGCCCTATTTCGCCTGCTGCTGCGGCGCGATTCCATTTCAATGGGGAAGCTTGGCGCGCCTGGTCGCGCTCGCGTTGGCGATGGGCCTTTGGTATCGCGTCCTGCCCGCCTCGCCGCTCAGCGATCTTGGCTTTCTCGCCGTGATTCCCGTCGTCGTATTAAGCGGCTTCTTCGACTCCATCTATCCCCCGTACCTCGGCCAGAAACTGGCGACGCTGGGACACATCACGCTCATTCCGATGGCGGTGCTCACGCTGGTCCTCGACCGGCGCATGACCGAAACCGGCATCACCTACACGCCCACAAAAACCGAATGGCGCATCGGAGCGCTGCACTATCTCTATTTCCTCCCCGTCGGCGCCGCCATCGGCTTCGCGACGCGCGCCTTCACTCCGCACCCCTTGGCTCCGTTGTGGAAGATCGCCGGGACATTTCTCGGCTTCCTGTGGGTGATCGGCCTTTCCGAAGAGTTCTTTTTCCGCGGCGTACTGCAGCAATGGGTGGAAGACTGGACGCGCCGCCGCACCTTGGCGCTCGTCATCGTCTCCGCCATCTTCGGCGCGATACACATCTGGAGCAGGCTGGGCGCTTACCCCGGATTCCCCAACTGGCGCTGGGCCCTGCTCGCCGCCGCACTCGGCTGGTTCTGTGGCCGCGCGCGCAACCAAGCCCACAGCATCGGCGCAAGCACAGTCACGCATGCGCTGGTCGTAGCCACCTGGCGAGCCTTCCTGGGGTGAGGATTTTCGAATTAGCCAATTCCCTCCCCGCTCTTGCTAAAATCCAAATTCCTATGGCAAAACTTGGCTTCCTTGGACTCGGGGCGATGGGCTATCCCATGGCCCGCAACCTGATTCGCGCCGGACACGAGGTCGCGCTGTGGTCGAACACCGCCGAAAAGGCGCACCGTCTGACCGCGGAAGAAAAAGGCGGCACGGCATACGCCACCCCCGCCGAGGTCGCCGACCATGCCGATTACATCTTCCTCTGCGTCGGGGATACCGAAATGGCCAAGGAGGTCATCCTCGGCGAACATGGCCTCATCCAGGGCGCGAAAAGCGGCGCGGTCATCGTCGACTGCAGCACCATCAGTCCCAGCGAAAGCCGCAAGATCGGCGTGGCGCTCGCCGCCAAAGGCATCGATTTCCTCGACGCGCCTTGCACCGGTTCCACTCCCGGCGCCAACGGCGGCACATTGACCTTCATGATCGGCGGAAGCGAAGCCATCTTCGAAAAGATCAAGCCGTACCTCGACCCGATGGGCAAGCGCCTTTATTACTGCGGCGCAGCCGGAATGGGCTTGCAGGCCAAGCTCACCCAGAACCTGATCCTCGCCAATATCTGCATGGCCTTTAATGAAGGCATGGTGCTGGCCGTCAAGGGAGGAGTCGATCCCAAGCTGATGTTGGAGATCCTCGACAATAGCGCCGCCAAGTCCGGTCTTATCTCTTATAAGGCCCCTTTTGTCTTCCGGCGCGACTTTACTCCGAACTTCGCCACCAAATGGATGGACAAGGACGTTTGCCTCATGCTCGACAGCGGAAAAGAACTAGGAGTACCATTACTTTTGACTTCCCTGACCCATCAGCTCTTTCAGACCGCCATTGCGGCCGGTCACGGCGATGAAGATTTCTGCTCTAGTATCAACATGTTAGAGAATCTGGCGCATGTAACCGTACAATCCCAGTAAGAAAAATCCAAAAAACTGTTGATTCTGGGATCGGGATCTACTAATATTGGAATCAAGCCGGGGAGGCAACTCCCACCAAAGCGAGACTAACCTCTAAAAAAAAGACCCCTGAAGCAATCCTCCCCGGCGCCCGCAAGGGCCAAGGGTCTCGCAAACGGGTTCGGGTCACCCAAACGGAAAAACCCCCACATCGTCCTAACCAATACAATTGCTTTTTGCGTGATAGCATAGGAGTTGCGTCGCAAACTGGCGTCGTTCGCATGAAAACGTTGACGATTCTCGGGTCGACCGGCTCCATTGGCACAAATACGCTGGATGTGGTCCGCCGCAACCGCCACCTTTACCGGGTGTTTTCGCTCGCGGCCGGCCGCAATCTCGACCTTTTCGCCTCCCAAATTCAGGAATTCCGCCCCGAAGTCGCCGTTGCCGCTACTGGCGCCGATGAATTGGCCCAGCGGCTGCAGGGCTTAGGTATGCCGAGGGGCGACTGGCCCCAAATCGAATCGGGACCGGCGGCGCTGGTCGCTATAGCGTCTGCCCGGGAGGTGGATACGGTAGTTTCGGCCATCGTCGGAGTCGCCGGGCTGGAGGCAACCTATGAGGCTGCGGTGTGCGGGAAGCGTATCGGTCTCGCCAATAAAGAGGTGCTGGTTTCAGGCGGCGCATTAATGATGCAGGCCGTGCGCGAGCACGGCGCCGAGCTGCTCCCCATCGACAGCGAGCACAATGGCGCTCATCAGTGCCTGCGCGCCGGCAATCGCGACCAGGTTTCCAAGCTTATCCTGACCGCTTCGGGCGGTCCTTTCCTCAATACGCCGCGCGAGGCTCTTGCGGACGTCAAACCCCAACAGGCCTTGAATCATCCCACCTGGCGCATGGGAAATCGCATCACCATCGATTCCGCCACGCTCATGAATAAAGGTTTCGAAGTGATCGAGGCCTGCTGGCTCTTCGATTTCGCGCCCTCGCAGGTGGAGGTTGTGGTCCACCCGCAATCCACCGTGCACGCCATGATCGAATACAGCGACGGCAGCGTGCTGGCGCAGATCGCCGCCACGGACATGCGCATGCCCATCCAATATGCGCTGACCTATCCGGATCGCGATGAGGCGCCCGTTCCGAAAATCGACTGGCATCAGGCCCGCCAATGGGCGTTTCTCCCACCCGATTTCGGCAAGTTTCCCCTGCTAAAGCTGGCCTATCGATGCATGGAAACGGGCGGATCGGCCACCTGTACGCTCAACGCGGCGGATGAAATCGCGGTGGAAGCATTTTTGGCCGAGCGAATTCCCTTCCCCGCTATCGCGGAAGTAGTGGAAGAGACGCTCCAGAGGATGCCGGTACGCCAGCCGGCGAGCGTGAACGAAATACTGGCAATCGACAGGGAATCGCGGGCGTGCGCAAAGGAGCTGGTGACAGCGCGCACGGCGGCGGTGACCGTTTAGGGGATTTTATGCAAACGGCGCAGGATATTTTATGGCTGCTCATCCTGATCGGGGTCATGATCATGATCCACGAGTTGGGGCACTTTTGGGCGGCGCGTTATTTCGATGTAAAAGTGGAGACCTTTAGTCTGGGCTTCGGACCTCGCCTGTTTGGCTTCAAACGTGGCGAAACCGACTACCGGGTCTCGCTGATCCTGTTCGGCGGCTATGTGAAGATGGCGGGCGAGCAGTTCGCGGAAATGACGGCC
Organism: Bryobacterales bacterium; assembly: GCA_963743705.1. Lineage (GTDB taxonomy): Bacteria > Acidobacteriota > Terriglobia > Bryobacterales > Bryobacteraceae > PALSA-243. The sequence continues at coordinate 133,176 of CAVUQS010000016.1, forward strand.
CCCGCGCGCCGGGCCGCAGGACGCTCCGCCACCGCCGCAAGACGCGCGAAATCTGCTCAACAAACCGCGCTGGCAGCGTCTCATCATCGCCTTCGCCGGCCCTTTCATGAACTTGGTGCTGGCCGTGGGCATTCTGGCCGGCCTCTACATGGTCAAGTATGAAAAAATCGCCGACGCCAACATGGAGCCCTTGATCGGCCATGTCGTCAACGGGTCGCCCGCCGCCAAAGCCGGCCTGCAGGATGGCGATAAGATCGTCGCGCTCAATGGCAAGCCGAATCCGACCTGGGAAACCGTCATCACGCAGGAAATCGAAAACCGCCCCATGTCGATCGTGGTCGACCGCGCCGGCAGGCGCATCTCCACCACCGTCACGCCCGTTTTGGATGCCTCCACCGGCGTAGGTTCGGCTGGTTGGGATGAGCAGGGCGAAGTAGAAATCGGCGAAGTACGGCCCGATTTTCCCGCCGCCAAAGCGGGCATGAAAAAGGGCGACATCGTCGTCAGCGTCGATGGCCAGCCGATCCATTCCACCGCGCGTTTTCGTGAGATCACCAAAACCAGCAACGGCAACACGGTGACCATCGAATACCGCCGCGGAACCCAGGCGCAGACCGCGGCCATTCAGCCGGTGTTTGCAAAAGTGGAAGGCCAAGACCAGCAGTGGATGATCGGCGTTGGCATCCAGACCAAGCTCGATATCCAGGAAACCAGGCTCTCGTTCCCGGACGCAATGGCGGAATCCATCCGGCAGAACGCCAAGGGCGCGCTATTCTTCGTGAACGTGCTCGAAGGCATGCTGGAGCGCCGCCTTTCCACCAAGAATCTCGCCGGCCCGCTGGGATTGGGCCAGATCGCCGGTCAGGAAGCGCGCGCAGGCGCCATGGCGTACCTCTCACTGATGGCGATGGTCAGCCTGCAGCTTGCCGTACTCAACCTGATGCCGATCCCGATTCTCGACGGCGCCACGATTCTCATGCTCCTCATCGAAATGGTGATGCAGCGCGACCTCAGCCTGAACGTAAAAGAAGCCATGTTCAAAGTAGGCTTCGTCTTCATCATGATGCTGGTGGCCTTCGTCATATACAACGATCTCGCCAATTGGGGCACTCGCAGATTCTAGCTGGCGCCGGCTACTCTCCCGCAACACCACTGCCGCCTTGCAATCGTCAGTAACGGATTCAGTGGCGCAGAGGGTACAGCGAAAGCTCTGCCATCGGGAAATCTCTTACGTTATCGGTAATCAACGTGAGTTGATTGTGGATGGCTACGGCGGCGACGATGGCGTCGGCCAAGCTCAACGTTACGCCTTTTCTGGAATGGTCCCGCCGAATGATTCCGGCCCGTTCGGCAATTTCGAAGGTGATGGGATAAAGCTGCAGGCTAAAGAGCAAAGCCCTGGTCCGAGGTTCTTCCTTGGGTCGCATCCCGGCATACACCTCCGCCACATTGATGGGACAACAAGCCAAGGTGTGTCCCTGTTGCTCTGCCAAATCGAGGAGGAACTGATTACGATCGTTCTTTCCGTTAATCGCGTCGATGATGATGCTGGTATCGAGCAGATATGTCGCCATGGTTAGCGGGAACCGGCCTTCTTAAGCCTGCGCTCGCTTTCCTGACGCAACGTGCGCACCCAGGCGCCCGATCCCTGCTTCAATTCCGGATGGTCCTTATCCTTCCACGCCCCGGCCGCTGCCTTAAGGGCCTGGATTTGCCGCAGACGCGCCAGTTCCTTTTCGGCGGCAAGGGTCAAAAAGCTGCTCCGCTGCCGTTTGCCAATCAGGGCGTCGATGTCCTTGACCAACTGCTCGGATAACACGACATGGGTGCGTTTGGCATTCATAAAGTGGGCTATTTCAGGCCCACTACAATGTTAACCCATGATGTGACAGCCGCCGCAGTTACGTTGCGATACAGCACTTTCCGGTAACCCGTGCTCCACAGGACATGGGCACGCCGCTTGCACCCATCAGTGCACGCTCACACGCAGACTTCCACGTTCGCTCTGCGTGTGGACCGAAAGGAGACTATCCAAGATGACATCCAAACCATGCTTTCTAGCGCAAGTTACTGGACTAGTAATATTTGCGCTCGCCGCTGTCGCGTTCGCGCAAGATAGCGCCAACCGTCTGGCAAATGCGGATAATACCTTCGCCATGAATGCCGCCGCTGGCGGCATCGCCGAAGTGCAAATGGGGCAGCTTGCCGTGCAGAATGCAGCCGATCCTGCCGTGAAAGCCTTCGGACAGAAGATGGTCAACGATCACAGCAAGGCCAATGACCAGTTAAAAATCATTGCGGCGCAGAAAGGCGTCACGCTGCCCGGCTCCATGACCGCCAAAGATCAAGCCACCTACGACCACCTCGCCAAACTGAACGGAGCCGAATTTGACCGTGCTTATATGGCCGACATGGTCAAAGACCATCGCACGGACATTAGCGAGTTCGAAAAAGAGGCCAACAGCGGATCGGATGCTGAACTGAAAGGCTTCGCCACCAACACGCTTCCAACCCTGCGCCAACATCTGGAAATGGCCGAAGATACCGACGCCAAGGTTAAGAAGTGAGGATGCCAAGAAGTAGCCCTAAGGGATAGACCCAACCTACAGAGGCCGCGGGCCCCCACTGGGACGCGCCCGCGGCCATTCATGTAATTTCTCCGGCGTAATTATTTCGCGCCGATCGCTTCCCGCTCCACGCGCTGCTCCACCTCGGCGTAGCCGCGAATCTCGGCGAGCGAAGTCGTCACCAGTTCTTTTTCCATATCCTCGCCGGTTTCGATCAGATGGATCAGGTGCATGGCTGCCAGCCGGCCGCACCACGCGTCATCCACCTCGCGATTCCTCTCGTGCGCGGCTTTCAAGACGTCCGCATGCGGCAGCGCAATCGTCTTTTCGCTACGTTGGTCGCGATCGTCAATCAGCACGAATTTCACGTCGATCGTATCCGCATGGCGAATGGAAATCGCCGTCTGCAACCACTTGAGCAACACCTGAAACTTACGGCCAAACGGATCCGGCCCGGCTTCAAACTGGCGGAAATTGAGCATCTATGGGTATATTGTGGCATAGCTCGCCAACGCCGGAAACTGCCGCTATGACCGCCGCTGAACTCATCGCCACACGCCAATTTCGCTTGACCGAAATGCCAACCGAAGACCCGCAGCCGGGCGAAGTGCAGGTGCGCGTCGCCGCGGTGGGCATCTGCGGCAGCGACCTCCATTATTATTCCGAAGGCGCCGTGGGCGACACGCCGTGCGTGTTCCCCATGGTAATGGGTCACGAGCCTTCGGGTACCGTCGTAAAGACAGGCGCCGGCGTGACCGGCTGGCAACCGGGCGACCGCGCCGCGCTCGAGCCCGCCCTTTACTGCTATCACTGCGAATTTTGCCGTAGCGGCCATCACAACGTATGCGCGAATATTCGTTTTCTCAGCACCCCCGGCTATCCTGGCTTCTTCCGCGAATTCGTCAATCTGCCGGCCGCGAATCTGTTGCCCATCCCACGCGAAATGTCGCTCGAGCTGGCGACCGTCATCGAGCCTCTGGCAGTGGCGCTCCATTCCATGCAATTCGCGGCGCTCGCCCCCGATGACACAGTCGCTGTGATCGGCGCCGGCCCCATCGGGTTGTTGACCGTTGCGTGCGCCAAGGTCGCGGGGGCCAAACGGATCTGGGCGGTCGACCCAGTGCCGCATCGCCGCGAGTTGGCGAAGGCCATGGGCGCGGACGCGGTCATCCCACCGGATGAGTTGGCCACAATTCGCCTCGATACCGGCGGCCGCGGCGTCGATTGCGCCATCGATTGCGCCGCCAAGGCCGACACCACCAACGACGCCATTCGCGCCGTCCGCAACGCCGGCCGCGTCGTCATCACCGGCATCCATTCCGAAACGCACATTCCATTCGAGATGTCGCCCCTGCGCCGCAAGGAACTCACCGTCTTCAACGTGCGCCGCTCCAATCACGAATCGCAGGCCGCACTCGACATGATCGCCGCGCGCACCCAATGGTTCGCCCCTCTCGTGACGCACGCCCGGCCCATGGACCAGATCGCGGCAGCCTTCACCATCGCCGAGGAATATCTGGATGGCGTTGGCAAGATGGTAGTGAAGCCGTAGCTACTCGTTTCTGCACGTCAGACGTCCGCCACACATTATCATGAAGATTCACACTTCATGACGACGACTTCACTCGACAAGACGAAGATCAAGATTCTACTCCTCGAAGGCATTCACCAAAGCGCCGTCGAATCGTTTCACGAAGACGGCTACAGCAACATCGACTATCATCCAAAGTCGCTGGCCGAACCCGCCCTCCTCGCCGCCGCCGCCGACGCTCACTTCGTCGGCATCCGCTCGGCCACCCATCTCACTGCCGCTTTTTTCGCGCACGCGCACCGTCTTGCGGGAGTCGGGTGTTTCTGCATCGGCACCAACCAGGTTGATCTCGACGCCGCGCAGGACCGCGGCATTCCCGTCTTCAACGCGCCGTTTTCCAATACCCGCAGCGTGGCCGAACTGGTCCTGGCCGAGATCATCATGCTGCTGCGCGGCATTCCTTATCGCAGCGCGGCCGCGCAGCGTGGCGCGTGGCTCAAAACTGCCGCAGGTTCGCGCGAAGCGCGCGGCAAAAAGCTCGGCATCGTGGGCTATGGCCACATCGGCTCGCAGATCAGCGTACTCGCCGAAATGCTCGGCATGCAGGTGCTTTTCTATGACATCGAGCTGAAACTCGCGCTGGGCAATGCCCGCCCCATCTCTTCGCTCGACGCGTTGCTGGAAGCCTCGGACGTCGTAACTCTGCACGTACCCGAGACGCCCCAGACGCAAGGCATGATCGGCGTCAAACAGATCGCGCGCATGAAGCCCGGCTCGCATCTAATCAACGCCTCGCGCGGCACGGTCGTCGATATCGACGCGCTGGCCGAGGCCCTGCAGTCGAAACATCTCGGCGGCGCGGCTATCGACGTATTCCCCAAGGAGCCGAAAACCGCCAACGATGAATTCGTCTCGCCGCTACGCGCCCTCGACAACGTGATCCTGACGCCGCACGTCGGTGGCAGCACCGAAGAGGCCCAGCAGAACATCGGCGTCGAAGTGGCCGGCAAGCTGATCAAGTACAGCAACAACGGCTCCACCCTCAGTGCGGTGAATTTCCCCGAGGTCTCCCTGCCTGAGCATCCGGGTAAGCATCGCCTGCTGCACATCCACCGCAATCAGCCGGGTGTCCTCTCCCGCATCAACGCGGTATTTTCGGAGCGCCGCATCAATATCGCCGGCGAATATTTGCAGACCAACGCGCGCATCGGTTACGTGGTGATCGACGTGGAAGCCGACGACCGCGCCGAGACGCTCGAAGCCAAGCGCATGCTCGACGAGGTCGAAGGCACCATTCGCACGCGAATTCTCTACTGATTGAGGGCGCTAGCGCAGTTGCTTTTTTCGCAAGTAGCCGATCAATTCGGCCGGGTCGTCGGAAATAATCGCGTCGACCTTGGCTGCGATCAACATGTCCCAATCGGCGGGAGCATTCGCTGTCCATGCCACCACTTGCAAGCCCGCTCGATGGGCCGCCGCGACTTTCTCCGGCGTGACCAGGTGAAAATCGGGAGAGACGATCTCGGCGTGCGCCGCTGCGGCTGAAACCGCGGGGAAATCGCCCCCGTCGTTCTCGACTAGCGCCGAAAGGCGGATCTCCGGCGCCAGCTTGCGCATGGCGATGAGCGTACGGAAATCGAACGATTGCAGGATGATTCGTTTTTCGAGCCGGTAATGCCGTATCCTTTCCAGCGCCATGCGCGAAAATTCCTCCGGCGAAGGCGTGTACTCGGGATGGTCCGGAAAACTCTTGGTCTCGATGTTGTAGTCGAACGCTCCCTGTGGCGCAAGCTGAAAAACGTCGTCCAGCGTGGGCATGCGCGTCCCCGGCATGGCCTGCTGCGTCGCAAAACGCGGGTTCTGAATCGCGCCGCAATCCCAGCGCTGCACTTCGCTGAGAGTTAATTGATGGATGATGGCGCTCTTAGCAGGCCCGCTGCAGACCGGCGGCTCCAAAATCGGGTCGTGCGAGATCACGATGACGTTGTCCCGCGTCACCGCCATATCCATCTCGAGCGCGTCCACTCCTTGCGCGATGGCATATTGAAACGCCGGCAAGGTATTCTCCGGACGCCGGGCGCGCGCGCCGCGATGACCGTGGACCAGAATTCGCGGGGGCGTATCCGCCGCGAACGAACCGATGGACGAAGCCAACATGAGAGATGCACACAGGATACGCCAAATCATGGAGGCTCCAGTTCGCTCTGAAACTGCTATTCTGATGCGCGAGTGACTCGCGCCGGACAAATTCAGCGCCTCAACCAGCGCAGCGAACCGTGGGATGTCGTGGTCGTCGGCGGCGGCGCCACCGGAGTGGGCGTCGCCATCGATGCGGCCGCGCGCGGATATGCGGTGCTGCTGCTCGAACAGCACGATTTCGGCAAGGGAACATCGAGCCGCAGCACCAAGCTCGCGCACGGTGGCGTGCGCTATCTCGAGCAAGGCGATCTGGCGCTCGTCATGGAGGCGCTGCGCGAGCGCGGCTTGCTTCTGCAGAACGCCCCGCACCTGGTCCGCAATCTCGCCTTCGTGGTTCCCACCTACGATTGGTGGGAATCGCCGTTCTATGGCGTGGGTCTAAAGCTCTACAATCTGCTGGCGGGCAAATACGGTTTCGGCGCCTCGCGCATTCTTTCCAAGGAAGAAACGCTCGAACGCCTGCCCACCATCGAGCCCGAAGGCCTACGCGGCGGCGTCGTCTATTTCGACGGCCAATTCGATGACGCGCGCCTGCTCATCGATCTGGCATCGACGGCATGGGAACAGGGCGCGGCGTTGCTGAACTATGCACCGGTCACGGGCGTGTTGAAAAGCGGCGATGGCTTCGTCCACGGCGTGCGCTTTCGCGATCTCGAAACCGGCGAAGAACGCGACGCGCACGCCAAGGTAGTGATCAACGCCACCGGCCCTTTCAGCGACGCGTTCCGCGCGCTCGCGGATCCAACCGTCGCGCCGATCGTGGCGCCCAGCCAAGGCATACATCTGGTCTTCGACGCGTCGTTCCTGGCAGGCGAGAGCGCGATCATGGTGCCGCACACCAGCGATGGGCGTATTCTGTTCGCGATTCCCTGGCACGGACACGCGGTCGTCGGCACCACGGATACGCCTGTCGAGTCCGCCGCGGCGGAGCCGGTCGCTCTCGAGCAGGAGATCGATTTCATCCTGCAAACGGCGTCGCTTTACTTGGCAAAGAAGCCGGCGCGCGCCGACATTCTCAGCGTGTTTGCGGGAATCCGCCCGCTGGTGAAGGCCGGTGGCGCCGCGAACACGGCGGCGCTTTCGCGCAGCCACACGGTCCGCATTGAGAACTCCGGCGTGGTCACCATTTGCGGCGGCAAGTGGACCACATACCGCCGCATGGCCGAGGATTGCGTCAACCAGGCCGCTACCTTCGCGGGCTTGCCGGAGCGCGCCTGCGCCACCGCGAGTTTGAACATCCATGGCCATTTGCCCAACGCCGATCGCTACGGTTCGCTAGCCGTCTACGGCTCCGACGCGCCGGCCATTCAGGCTCTGCAAGCAGCCGACGCGGCGCTGGCGGCCCCATTGCACGCTGCCCTGCCGTACACCGGCGCGGAAATCGTATGGGCGGCGCGCAACGAGATGGCGCGAACAGTAGAAGACGCGCTGGCGCGCCGCACGCGCGCGCTATTCCTGGACGCGCGTGCGGCAATGGAGATGGCTGCCCCCGCCGCCACGTTGATGGCGCGCGAACTGCAGCGTTCGTCCGTTTGGGCCGAGAAGCAAGTGAAGGCATTCCTCGCCGTGGCGCGGCAATACCTGCCCGCGTAGCTATTCGTACTTCAGGGCGGTCACCGGGTTGATGCGCGAAGCACGCCATCCGGGCACGATCGCCGCCAACAGCGCCACCGCCCCCAGCAATGCCACCGCGGCGGCGAAGATCCGCGGATCGGCCGCCTTCACTCCGAATAACTGCGATTGCACCAACCGCCCCAGCCCCAGCGCAACCGCGGCGCCAATCGCCACGCCCGCCGCGGTCAACTTCGCGGCTTCGATCAGCACCATGCGCAAGACGTCGCCCGGCAAAGCGCCCAGCGCCATGCGCAACCCGATCTCGGGCGTGCGCCGCGCCACGGCGTAGGCCACCACGCCATAGAGTCCGATCGCCGCCAGCAGCGCCGCCAGTCCGCCGAACGCGGTCGATAGCATCGCGAGCAGCCGCTCCGCATAGAGCGCGTTGCGGATGCTGAGCGAGAGGCCTTGCAGGTAGATGATCGGTACGTTCGGATCTTCCCCGCGTACCGCCGCGCGCACTGCTCCCGCAAGCGCGTTCTCGTCGCCCTGCGCCGCGCGCACATAGAAAGCAAGCCGGTCGGGCTGCGTCCACTGGCTGTATGGGTAATAGACGGTTTCGTGTACCGCGTCGCGCGCGCCGGTGAGGCTGTCGGCCACCACTCCCACGATCTCGCGATCAAATACGGGATGATTGCCGCCGCCGAACATCAGACGCACGCCGATGGGGTTGCGGCCCGCACAGTAGCGCTTCACGAACGTCTCGTTGACAACGACCACTTTCGGCGCAGCCGCCGAATCGCGATCCTCGAACTCGCGTCCCGCGCGCAACGGAATACCCAGGGCCGCGAAGTAGCCTGCGCTGACCGCGCTCTGCGTCCCGCCCACGTATTCATTTGGCTTCGGCTCGTAGCCCTGCACGGTAATATTGCCGGCCGAACTCATGTTGGAAAACGGCCCGGCCGCGGATGCGCCAACGCCCGCAACTCCCGGAATCGCCGCGATGCGCTGCTGCAGGTCGCGGTAGTAGGCGACCGCGTCCGCTGCGTGCGGACGGCTACGAGTTGCATCGATCTTGAAGGTCAGCAGCCTCTGCGTGCGGAATCCGAGATTGACGTTCGCAAGATTATAGAGCGTGCCGCTGAACAATCCGGCCGCGATCGCGAGCACCAGGGAGAGCGCCACCTGCGCCGCCACCACACACTTGCGGAACCAGACCACGCTGCCGCTGGACGCCATCGCTGACGTGCGCAGCGCCCCGGCGATATCGCGCCGCGATGATTGCAACGCCGGGATCAGAGCGAACAACAGAGCGCTAACCGCCGCCGCGGCCAAGGCGAAGAACAGCAGGCGCAGGTTCAGGCCCGGCTTCAGCCATTCGCCCGCGTAGTCTTCCGGCAATGCACGAATGAGCGCTCGCGTGCTCCAATCCGCCAACACTACCCCAACCACGCCGCCCGCCGCCGCAAGCAGGAAGCCTTCCACCAATAACTGCCGAATGAGGTTCCAGCGCGTGGCCCCGATCGCAAGCCGGATCCCCATCTCGCGTTGCCGTGCGGTGGCGCGAGCGATTGTGAGCCCGGCGACATTGGCGCAAGCGATCAGAAGTACAAGGCCGGCCATCGCCATCAATGCCAGCAGCGGCGTCTGCTCGCGCTGCCGCAGTTCGTTGATTCCCTGCGCGGCCGGGCGCAACTCAAGCTTATAGGTTGCGCGCTCTTTGGCATCCGGCTTGTGGTTCTGCTTGGCCAGTTCCATCTCAATTCCCGCCATGTGCGCTGGCGCGGAGGCCGCCTGCGCGCGCTCGATGGTGGTTCCCGGCGCGAGGCGAGCCATCATGTCCAGCCACCGAAATTGCGGGTCGTCAAGCGCGCTCCAGGAAGGCTTGAAGACGCGCTGCATCATTAGCGTGAGATAGACGTCCGGATTGTTGCCGGAAAAAATGCCGTTGAACCCCGCGCCTGCGACGCCAATGACGGTCATCGGGAATCCGTTCAGCTGGATGCTCTGCCCTACGATTGCCGGGTTCGCCGCGAAGCGTTTGGCCCAAAAAGCATGGCTGAGCACGGCCACCGGATGCCCACCGGGCGTGCGGTCGTCGTCCGCCGTGAAGAGCCGTCCCACGGCCGGCCCTACGCCTAGCACGCTGAAGAAATTGCCCGAGACGATATCGGCGCCGGCCGACTCGGCGTTGGCCTGATAGAGCAGCGTAACCGCGCCGCCGCCGCGGGCGATGACGCCGTCAAACCCCTGCGCGTGGTCACGCATCTGGCGGTACATCGTATACGAGAAAACCGATTCCGAGTTATCGGCGGTGCTGCTGCCATTTAGCTCATATCCGCGGTGCAAGATCACCAGCCGCTGCGGCTCGCGCACCGGCAGCAGACGCAGAATCACCTGGTCGACCAGCGAAAAGATGGCCGTGTTCGCGCCGATGCCGAGCGCCAGCGAAAGCACCGCCGCCGCCGCAAAAACCGGGCTACGCCGCAGGGTGCGGAACGAAAAAGCGATATCGCGCCACATGATAAAGAATAGACGCCGCCCGATCCGTTTTGCTGACTTCCCACCGTTAATTTCTTAACGGTATTTGCGGCGGATGCCGTTCCAGCGCACCTGCGCCGGGTCCCAGAACGCCTTGATGCCGCGCCAGGCGCTGACTTTGGTGCCGGCCACGTCGTTCCAGCGCACCGGCACTTCGAGCGTCCGGTAGCCGAGGCGGCCGGCGATGTAGAGCACTTCGACGTCGAAGCCGAAGCCATCGAGCAGCTGGCGGCGGAAGATCTCGCGCGCGGCGGTGGTCTCGAAGAGCTTGAAACCGCATTGGGTGTCGCGGAACGGAAGGCCAGTAACCATCCGCATCGTCAGATTGAAGATGCGGCCCATGGTCTCGCGAAAAATGGGCTGGTGCACGCCAACCATCGAGCGATCCACGGCGCGCGAACCGATGGCGACTTGCGCGTGCTCGCGCCCGGCGGCGCTCCACAGGCGCTCGATCTCTTCAATGGGCGATGAGAGGTCGGCATCGGAAAAGAGCGCCCATTCGCCTTTCGCTTCCAGCATGCCGTGGCGCACGGAATATCCCTTGCCGCGATTGCCGGGGTTGCGCAGCACGCGCACGCCAACACTTTCGGCCGCGGCGACGGTGGCATCGCGCGAGCCGTCATCCACAACAACGATCTCTGAAAACTCCCAATTCGATTGAGCCAGATAATCGCGCACGCGAGCCAGAGTGGAGGGGAGCCGTTTCTCTTCGTTGTAGGCGGGAATGATAATAGAGATAGATCGGCGCAATCGAAGCTTTATAATAGCGAATTCGCTGCGGGAGACGCACGACGCCCGCACAATCTGGAGAATATTTTGTCCTTAGAAGACGAGTTGCTGAAGCAGCGCGCAGCCCGCATTGCGGAGATCGAGGCGCTGGGGTATCGCGCCTACGGGCGGCGCTACGATTTCACCCACACCATCCCGGAAATCCTGACGGAATTCGGCGCGAAAAAGGCTGAGGAGCTGACGCCGGAGAATCGCGTGCGCATCGCCGGGCGCGTCATGACGCTGCGGCATATGGGAAAGGCCGGCTTCGCGCACCTGCAGCAGAACGGCGAGCGGCTGCAGATCTACGTCAAGAAAGACGCCGTCAGCGAGCGCGACTACCAACTCTTCAAGCTGCTCGACATGGGCGATATCGCCGGCGTGGATGGGTATCTGTTCCGCACGCGCACGGGCGAATTGAGCGTTCACGTAGAAGCGATCGAGTTCCTCTCGAAGACGCTGCTGACGATGCCGGAGAAATGGCACGGCCTGGAAGACGTCGAGACGCGCTACCGGCAACGGTATCTCGATCTGATCGCGAACCCGGAAGTGCGCAAGGTGTTCGTAACGCGCGCACGCATCATCTCGTCGCTGCGGCGGCAATTGGAAGCGCGCGGCTTCATCGAAGTGGAAACGCCGATGATGCAGCCGCTCTATGGCGGCGCGGCGGCCCGCCCGTTCGTGACGCATCACAACACGCTCGACGTCGAGCTATACCTGCGCATCGCGCCGGAACTGTACCTGAAGCGGCTGGTGGTGGGCGGCCTCGAGCGCGTCTACGAGATCAACCGCAACTTCCGCAACGAAGGGCTCTCCACGCATCACAACCCTGAGTTCACGATGCTGGAGTTTTACCAGGCGTACACCGATTTTCACGGCCTGATGGACTTCTCGGCCGAGCTGTTGGCGGAGACCGCGCGCGACGCCATCGGGACCACCGAAGTGGAGTACGAAGGGCACAAGCTCGATTTCGCGCACGTTGCGCGCTACAGCATGCGCGAAGCGATCGTGCATTTCTGGGACGGCCAGGGCAAGCCTACGGTCGAAGACGTCGCCGATCCGGAATGGCTGGCGCGCCATTCGTCCAAGGCCACGCCAGGCGAGGCGCTGGCGGAGATCTTCGAGCGGCACGTGGAGGATAAGCTCATTCAGCCCACCATGATCTACGACTATCCGGTGGAGACGTCGCCGCTTTCGAAGAACAAGCGAGAGGACCCGGCGTTTGTGGAACGCTTCGAGATTTATGCGGCTGGGATGGAAATCGGGAACGCCTATACCGAGCTAAACGATCCGCAAGAGCAGCTTCGGCGCTTCGAAATGCAGATCGCGATGCGCGAGCGCGGCGATGAAGAAGCCCACCAAATGGATGAAGACTACGTGCGCGCGCTGTCGTATGGCATGCCCCCAACGGGCGGCGAAGGCATTGGGATCGACCGGCTGGCGATGATCCTGACGGGGTCGCGGTCGATCCGCGACGTGATTCTGTTCCCGCTGCTCCGGCCGGAAGGCAAGATCGAACTCGTGGACCGGCTACGCGAACTGGACGGTAAATAATATGGCTTCCGGCTTCGAAATGTTCGTGGCCGCGCGGTATCTGAGAGCGCGGCGCAAGGAAGCGGTGATCTCGATCATCACGGTGATCTCCGTGGCTGGCGTGGCCGCGGGCGTGATGGCGCTGGTGATTGCGCTCGCGGTGACAAATGGATTCCGCAACACGCTACAACGCAACATGCTGGGCGCGATGGCGCATATCAACGTGCTGAACCGGCGGCAGTTGGACGGCATCACGAATTGGCGTGAATTGGAGGCGCGCATCCGGAAGATGCCGCACGTGACGGCGGTGGCGCCGGCGCTTTACATGCCGGTGTTTCTGGTCGGGCCAGTAAACTCGAAAGGCATCGAACTGAAGGGTATCGACGTAGATGCGGAAGTGGCGATCACAGGAGCGCTCAAACATCTCAAGGCGGGCTCGCTCGACCGGTTGCGCGATCCGAACGCGGATCCACCGGGCATTCTGCTGGGATCAAAACTGGTGTCGGACGACGGGATGCTGCTGAATTCGAAGGTCAAAGTGGTGAGCCCGGAGGGCGAGATGACTATTCTCGGGTTTCCCAGGCCCGCGATCAAAACCTTCTACGTATCGGGCGTATTTGAGACGAGCTTTGCGGACTTCGACGAAGGGTGGGCGTTCACTTCGATTCAAGCGGCGCAAAAGGCGCTTTCGCTCGATGACGTGGTGAATCAGATTGAGGTCAACGTGGACGATCTCAACCGGGCGGACGCGTACGCCAAGGACATCGAGAAGGCGATCGGCCCGCAGTATACGACCTCGACGTGGAAGGAGCTGAACAAACAGCTCTTTAATGCGCTCAACCTGGAGCGCATCGTCACCATGATCGTGATCGGGCTGATTCTGCTGGTGGCTGCGCTGAACATTCTGATCACGCTGGTAATGATGGTAATGGAGAAGTACCGCGACATCGCGGTGCTGATGTCGATGGGCGCGCGGCCGAGCCAGGTGCGGCGCATCTTCATGCTGCAAGGGGTGCTGATCGGGACCGTGGGGAGCGCCCTGGGGCTGATCCTGGGATACGGCATCTCGTACTTTGCCGGTAAGTATCATTGGATTCACCTTTCGGACGCTGTGTATCCGATCAGCTATCTACCGTTTGAAGCGCGATGGGTGGACGGGTTCTGGATCGCAGGAGTGGCTATTCTGGTGAGCTATCTGGCAACGATCTATCCGGCGAGGAGCGCGACGCGAATTGCGCCGGCGGAAGTGTTGCGGTACGAGTAAGGGAAGCGCAGGCCGACCCTAAGGGCGGCCTGCGCCACCTTCTATTTCTCTTCGGTCGTGATGCCGTTGGCGTTGGCGGCCTTGGCCTTCTTTTCGGCCAGGACCTTCTTCGCCTCCATGGCTTTGTCGATCCAGCTGTTGGCCGTGGCGATCTGCTTTTCGAATTCCTTCTGATCGTCGAGCAGGAACGCGCGCTCGCGGATCAGGAGGTTTTCGTAGGCCATCGCGTCGGCGTAATACGGATCGATCGACAGGCACTTATCGAGGTTGTCCATGCCGCCCTGGATGACCGGATCCCACTTGGCCTTGAGTTCGGCTTTGACTTTCTTGTCCTTGATGGGGTAGTTGGAATCCATCGGCTGCTTGAGATCGTGCATCGCCTCGGCGTAGGCCGGATACCATTTCGACCAGGCGATAAAGCCGAGGCTATAGTAGGCGTCGGTGTCCTTGGGGTCGATCTGAATCAGCTTGTGGTACCAAGTTTCGGCGTCATCCAACTTCTTCTGGTTGAGCATCAACGTGGCGATGTAAGCGGTCGCGGTCTTATTGTTGGCGTCCTGCTCCAGCACCTTTTTGAACTCGACCATGGCCTGATCGGCCATTTTCTTGTTCTCGGGTTCATCAGAACCTGGAACATACTGTTGCATGTAGGCTACGCCGAGGTAGAGCCGCGCAGTCGAAAGACTGGGCTCCAGCTCGACGGCCGTCTTGAAATGCTCCACCGCCTGCGGGAACTGCGCGTTTTTGAAAGCCGTAACGCCCTCATTGATGTGGCTGCGCGAACGCAATTGGTTGCAGCCACTAGCCAATAAGACGAGAGCGGAAACGGCCGCGATGAATATCGATTTACGCATAGTCTTCCAGCTCCTACTGCCCGAGGTCTTTAAACGGCATCAGGCCAACTTTATCGATCCCGGCGCCGTGCGCGATGTCGATGACGTCCGCCACCCACTTGTACTCGATATCCGGATCGCCCTTGACGAACATGACACGCTCAGCGCGGGTCTTGAAGATGTCTTCGAGACGTTTGCCCAGAAGAGCTTCCTGGACCGGCTCGGTGTTGATCATCATCGAGTGATCCTTGTCGATGATGACCACGATAGTGCGATCGTCCGCCTGATTCGGCTTCGAATTCGGCGGCGGAGGCTGAGGAACCAACGCTTCCAAACCCTTGGGCGTGAGGGGCGTGATGACCATGAAGATGATGATCAGCACCAGCAACACGTCGATCATCGGCGTCATATTAATATCTGATTTCGGGCCGCCGCCGCCGCCAACTGCCATTCCCATAGAATTGCTCCTTAAAAAATTCCTAGTCGCCGGATGGCGAGCCTTGCTTCTTCTGATTGTCCGGATTCGCCGGGTGGTGCTCTTCGCCCTGGATCTGCTCGGTGAGAAGGCCTAACTGATCGACGCCAGCGGCTTGCAAATTCTGCACTACTTCCAAAACCACGGAGTACTTCGCGCGGCCATCGGCCTTGAGGAAGCATTCCTTATCCGTGCGGTTTTGCAGCATGTCCTTGATCTTGGGGGTTAATTGGTCGGGTGGGACCGCATCCCGGCCCAAAAACGTCTTGCCATCCTTGGTGACCGAAATCAGCACCGCGTCGGTGCGGTCGGCCGCCTGCATGGCGATCGGGTTGTGCGTCTTCACCATGTCGATCGGCACGCCTTTCGACAACATTGGCGTGATGACCATGAAGATGATGAGCAGCACGAGCATCACGTCCACCATAGGGGTGACGTTGATGTCGGCTACCGGCGGCGGCGCCTTCTGTTTCAGCATGTCTTGCATATCGCCCATACTATTTCTCCAATTCTACGCGGCTCATTTCCCCCGAGCCGCGCAATGGGAGGAGCCCGCGGCGCGGACTCCCCTCACTGTCAACTCGCAAAAAGACACCGTTCTTAACTACGGGACCTGCGGAGCATTATTTCCTGGCAGCTCCACGCTGCGACCGCTTCAGGAAGTAGTCGATCAACTCAGAGCTGGAGTTACCCATTTCCACGTCGAACGCTTCGATGCGATTGGTGAAATAGTTAAACGCCCACACCGCGGGGACGGCCACGAACAGACCGATAGCGGTGGTAACAAGGGCTTCGGAAATACCGCCGGCCACAGCGCCGAGACCGGTGGACTTCTGACTCGAAATGCCCTGGAACGCGTTGATGATGCCGGCGACGGTTCCGAACAGACCGACGAACGGAGCGGACGACGCGATGGTCGCCAGGCCCGAAACGCCGCGCTTCAGTTCGGCATGGACGATGGCTTCGGCGCGCTCGAGAGCGCGACGCGAGGCTTCGATTTCTTCGCCGGGGATATCCGTCGAGATCTGATGCGCCTGGAATTCCTGAAGACCGGCCACCACAACCTTCGCCAAATGGCTCTTCTTGTAGCGATCGGCGATCTTGACGGCCTCATCCAGCTTGCCTTCGCGGAGAGCGCCGGCCACGGCCGGAGCAAACGCGCGCGACTGCTTCTTGGCAGCGTTATAAGCCATGAAGCGATCGATCATGACGCCGATGGAATACGCCGACATCAGAAACAGCAAGATGACGACGCCGCGGGCCAATCCGCCCATCTGCGCCCAGAGGTGGACGGGATCCCAACCTACGCTGCTATCGTCCTGCAACATGAAGAATAGGGACCATACGTGATGAAATTGCAAAGCCAACATTCTTGTGTTTTCTCCTGCGAGTTGATTTTTGTACTTCTCTAACCGACGTTCGTTAAGGACCGCCGGGTTACTACTGACCTAAAGTAAAGATCACATCGATGGTTGTACTGACCTTTACGGGTTGCTCATTCAACATGGTGGGCTGGTAAATCCACTGCTTGACCGCGTCAAGCGCCGCCTGACGAAGCAGCGGGTGGCCGCTTACCACGTGCAGTTCCTCAATCTTGCCATTCTCGCCGATGATGGCGGCGAGTTCCACGGTGCCCGAAACGCGCGCCTGGCGCGCGATCTGGGGATAAACCGGCTGCGGGTTGCGAACCAGTCTAGCCGCCTGCACGCGACCGCCGACCGTGATGGGGCCGGTGGGCTTGGGGGGCTCTTTCTTTTCCACCTTCGGGGGCGGCGGAGGCGCAGCCGAGGGAATGCCGCCCAGGATACCACCGAGAACGCCGCCTACGGCGCCGCCGGCAACGCCGCCGGGCACGCCGCCCGCGACGCCAACGCTGGCGCTAGGGGCTTCGTCTTCCTGAATCTGCTTGATCTCTTTAGGAATGATTTTCGGCACGAGCAACTTGCCGGCGTCGAACTGCCGCGGGATGACCTTCACGACCTTGGGCGCCTGCGGCGGCGGAGGTGGCGGCGGCGGTGGCGGCGGCGGCGGCGCGGTAATCAGCGACGTCAACTGCGCAGCAGGCAAGACGTCGAAATAAATCAATGGCAGTACGACGAGAATGGCAAGAGCCAGTATCTGTACGACGAATGAAAGGATAACCGTCTTCGTCGTGTTGGTCTTGCCAGTTTGTACAAATGTTTGCTCAAACATGCAAATTCCCCCCTATTTAACCGCCTTGGTAGGCTTGCGGACGGGTTCCGTCCGCGATGCGGCAGCCACCGCCGAACCCGTCTTGCGCCGCTGATCGACATAGTTATGCCAAAACAGCACGATGGGGCTGGCGATGAACACCGAAGAATACGTCCCTACGAGAATTCCACAAACCAATGCAAATGAGAAACCGTGCAGCACCGGGCCGCCGAACAGGAAAAGCGCAAGCGCGGTGAGGAAAGTCAGACCGGATGTCATTACGGTCCGGCTCAGCGTCTGATTGACGGCGATATTCATCACGCGCTCGAGCGGTTCGCGCCGCGAGAGCTTCAAGTTCTCACGGATGCGATCAAAGATGACAATCGTATCATTCATCGAATAGCCGACGAGGGTGAGCAAGGCGGCGATTACGGTCATCGAAATCTGCTCGTTGAAAATGGAGAACAGACCGATGGTGATGATGGTGTCGTGGAAGACGGCGATCACTGCGCCGACGCCGTAGATCCACTCGAAACGGAAAGCAATGTAGACCAGCATGCCGGCCAACGCATAGAGCGTGGCAAGCACAGCCTTCTGCCGCAGCGCCGCGCCTACTTTAGGACCGACCATCTGCACTTCGAGCACATGGTAGGGCGCGAGATAAGTTTCCTGCTGCAACACGTTCATGATTTGCGGCGTCATGCCCGACACGCCGTTCAGCTCGCTGAGATTCGAGACGATACCGGAGTGCGTCCTGGAATAGGAGAGGATGTTCGACGTCAGCGCATTCACCTGATCGGTTCCCATGGGAACGTTGTTGCGCGAAAGAGCATCGCGAAGCCGGGTGGCCAACGCATCCTGCGAAGTGTTGTTGAGATCGAGCTTGCCGCCGGCGGGCTGACCGAACGTATCCTCCATCACCTTAGCCATGGCGGCGCGGTTGAGATTCAATTGCGCCTCATCCTGGAGCTCAGTGCCAATTTCGACTTCGTTCTGAGTCGAAGGATCGGTGATGGTTTGCACGGTCACGTCGCCCTTGATCTGGCTGGAGTGGGAAAAAGCCGACCTGATCTTCTCCAACGGCGGATTTTGGGCGAATTTAACGGTCATAAGCGCGCCGCCTCTGAAATCGATGCCGTAGTTCAAACCGCCTTTCAGGGCTATACTTCCCAGTCCAGCGACGGTCAGAATCAGCGAAGCAACGATAAACGGCCACTTTTTCCCGAGAAAATCGTAGTTTGTGTTCTTAAATAATTCCATCGAACCTTGCCGTGCTGGTCTGCCGCTTAAACAATTCGACACCAGCGATCTAGAATTTGTTCCCGTAAATACTGCGGACTAAACGCCCGCCAGAGGCTGCATGCCAACCCCTACTAAATGCTGAGGGCCTCCTGCCGACGGCCGGAAAGCTCCCAGGCGAAAATCGTTTTCGAAACGAAGACAGCGGTGAACACGTTGGCTGCCAAACCGATGGTCAGGGTTACCGCGAAACCCTTCACAGGCCCTTCCCCAAAGAGGAACAGGAAAGCGCAGGACACGATGGTGGTGACGTGGGTATCCACGATGGTCCACCAGGCCTTTCCGAAGCCCGCATCCACAGCGGCGACGACGGATTTACCGGAGCGCAACTCTTCGCGGATGCGCTCGAAAATCAGGACGTTGGAATCGACCGCCATACCGATGGTGAGAATGACGCCGGCGATGCCCGGCAGCGTCAAGACGGCGCCGAAGTAAGAGATGGCCGCCAGCAGAATAATGGCGTTGAAGATCAGCGCGAGGACGGCATTGATACCGCTGCGCTTATAGTAGACGAGCATCACGAGCACGACCGCGATCAAACCGGCGAGGCCGGCGACGAAGCCTTCGTGAATGGAATCGGCGCCGAGGGACGGGCCGATGGAGCGCTCTTCGAGATACTTGATGCCGGCCGGCAAGGAGCCGGAGCGCAGGTAGCGGGAAAGATCGACCGCTTCATCCTGGGTAGCGAGGCCGGTGATGCGGCCGGAATCTTCGATTTTGTCGTTGATTTTGGCGACGCTGACGGCCTGATTATCGAGAACGACGGCGAGGTAATTATTGATGTTCGCGCCGGTATACACGCCGAAACGCTTGCCGGCGTCAGGCGAGAGGCTGAAATCGGTTTCCCATCCGCGCATCTCACCCTGGCTGGGACGCGCGTTGCGCATTTCCTGGCCGCTGACGATGGGGTTCTTGCCCACGAGATACCACTGCTCGCTGTCAGTACTGCCGCGCGGCTTGAGGCGCACCAGCTTGGTGTTCAGCGGCAGAATTCCGCCATGCTGCGCCAGCGCCGCATCTTTGCTTGGGTAGGGATTGGGGTCTTTGACGTCGTCGATTTCGAGGACGGCGGCGGTTCCGATCAGCTGCTTCACGCGAGCGGGATCGTCAACGCCCGGGAGCTGCACCAGGATCTGATAATCGGCGCCGGCGCGGCCATATTGCTGCACCGATTTTTCCGCCAGGCCGAGCTGGTCGATACGGTTGCCGATGGTATCGATGGAGCGCTGGACGGTTTCGGTTTCGAGCGCCAGCAAATCGGTGGGCTTCAACTTCAACTGATAATCGGTGGAATTGAGAGCGGTGAGATTGTAGGTGGTGTAGCGGTCGGTAACGATATCGCGGAAGGCGCCGGCCTGCCCAGGTTGAACGCCCTTAACGGTGAGCGCGACCTGACTGGAATCGCCGACGGAGGCGACGTCGTTCACGTCCATGCCGCCCCAGGTGACGTTCTGCTTCTTGAGATCTTCCTTCAAGCGCTCAGCGACGCCGAGAGCATCGGCCTTCACCGCATCCTGCACCTGAACTTCGAGCACCAGGTGGGAGCCGCCCTTCAGATCGAGACCAAGATGGATATTGTTGGAGAAATTCTTTTCAATATCGGCAAAAGATTTGGGAAAGCCGATGATGCCGTATACGCACGCCAGGATGACTACGACGATAATCACCGCTCGGGCCGTCAGATTCGTTTGCATGGGAGTTTTAAAGCCTGTCGTATAGAGTACTACTTCTTCACGTCACCCGCGGAGACGATACTCGAAACCGCGCTACGAGCTACCTGGATTCTAATATTGTCCGGCTTCACGCGGAGGACCAGCGTATCGTCCTCTTGAATCGCGGAAATGGTTCCCACGATACCGCCGCTGGTGAGAACCGTTTGCCCATTTTCGAGGGCGGCGAGCATCTTCTGCGTATTCCGGCGCTGCCGCTGCATGGGGAAAAAAATGAGGATATAGAAGACCGCGAACAGCAGTAGCGGGAGCAGCAGTTGAGCCCAAGGGCTAGACGCCGCGCCTTGGAATAGAAAGAGATTCAGGAACACGTTTTTCCGCCGTTGAGCATTGCATAGGCGCTCATTCCGCGGGGTTTTCCGGCACGGAAGAAGCGCGTACGCCCTTTAAATAGTCTAAAAATGAATTCGCCAGTATAGCACAACGAATCTCGCGCATGATGTCAAGGTACCGCCGGATGTTGTGTCGCGTGGCCAAGCTGGCGTACAAAATCTCCCCGCTCAGGAAGAGGTGCCTCAGGTAGGAACGGGAATAACTTTTACAAGTATAGCAAGAGCAATTCGGATCAAGCGGGCGTGAATCCTCTTTATGCCTAGCGTGCTTGATAATTATGCGGCCTTCGGAGGTGAAAAGGTAGCCATTGCGGGCGTTGCGGGAGGGCAGAACGCAATCCATCATGTCGATGCCGCGGGCGACGTATTCGGGCAACTCGGCGGGCATGCCGACGCCCATGGCGTAGCGCGGCCGGTTACGGGGGAGGATCTCCCCGGTGGCCTCGACCATTTCGAGGCTGAGCGGGCGCGGCTCGCCGACCGAGAGTCCGCCGACGGCATAGCCATCGGCATCGAGATCGAGAAGGGCCGTGGCGCATTCGCGGCGGAGATCGGGAAACATGGACCCCTGGACGATGGGGAAGAGCGCGTGGCGGGTGGGACTCTGGGCGATGCGTTCCTGGAAATGCCGGTTGGCCTGATGCGCCCAACGAAGGGTGCGGTGCATGCTTTCGCGGGCGTACTCGTGGCTGACGGGATACTCGGGGCACTCGTCGAGCACCATGAGGATGTCGCTGCCGAAGGCGAGTTGAGCATCGACGGTGGATTCGGGCGTGAAGGTGTGGGCGCTGCCATCGAGGTGGGATTGAAACGTGACGCCATGCTCGGTGATTTTGCGGAGGCTGGAGAGGCTGAAGACCTGGAAACCGCCGGAATCGGTGAGGATGGCGTTGGGCCAGGACATGAAGCGGTGCAGGCCGCCGAGGGAGCGGATGAGCTCGTGGCCGGGGCGCAGATACAGGTGGTAGGTGTTGGCGAGCAGGATGGGGACGCCAAGGTCGTCGGCGAGATCGCGCTGCGAGAGTCCTTTTACGGTGGCTTGGGTGCCGACGGGCATGAAAACGGGGGTCTCGATGGTTCCGTGGGCGGTGTGGAGGAGCCCGGCGCGGGCACGGGTGTGCGGACACTCGGCCTGGAGCTCAAAGGTGACTTGGGGCAAGTTTGATTGTAGCGAGGCGTGGGGGTCGGGACTTGGATTTGACGCAGAGACGCCGAGGCGCTGAGGAAAGGCATAAGGGATTAGGCTGCTTCGGGCTGGGCATCGCGTTCGTCGAAGGGGTATGGCATGGGTTTGCGGCCCCAGAGGGCTTGATGGAGCCGGAATTTGCGGTCAAGGATGCGGGCGATTTTGGTGGGCGAATAAACAAATTGACCGTGCTCGGAGGCGGGGAGAAAATCGTCGCCGGGGCGGTAGGTTTCGCCTTGCTGTTCGGCGTATTCGGTGAGCATGATGGCTTCCTGTTCGGCTTGAGCGCAGGCTTCGCGGCGGGCGGTTTGGAGAGCGCGGAGTGCGGCCGTGTTCTTTTCGATGGCGCGGTTGATGCGCTGCTCGTAGAGGGTGATGAGGGCGAGGAATTTCGACTGCTCGATCCAGGTCTTGCCTTCGGCCAGGGCGTTATCGATTTCTTCATCGCCGGATTCGGTTTCGCCGGCGTGAGCATTGATGCCTGCGGCGAAAATGCTGTTCTCGATGGAGCGGGCGCGCTTGAGGCGCCATTGATCTTCGGCGATGGATTGGACGGTGTCGGTCTCCTGGATGCCGACGGAGGCAAGTTCGCCCTGGTAGGCCTGGCAATGGAGGCGGAAGGCCTCGGATTCCTCGGGGGTGTGGACGTGGACTTTGCTGGTGAGGCCGTGTTTGAAGGCGTTGAAGCTGACGCGGCGCTTGCCGGATTCGGTGCGCGGGCCGGTGGAGGGCGCGGTGAGTTGGTCTGTCATGGAAAGAGCTCCTACTTTTATTATGGGGAGGGTGGTGGTAATTTTCGGCGTACGAATCGCCGGAAGTTGTTAACAGACAGCGAGTTAGCGATTTTCGAGAAGGCGTGATTCCCCCACGGCCGGCGCTACGCTTCAGCCACAACGAGGGATGAAAACTGGGGTGGATTGAGGCATTTTATTAGTGCCGCTTGGGCACTCTAATGCCGGTCTCGGTCTGGTGCTTCGAGCCCGTTTGTGAATCTGGCCGGACGCTGTTTGTTGGTACAACGCAGTGTTGCCTCCCGCCGCAAGGCTGGAGAGCACGAGAAGGAATGTCTGGTTTCTTTTCTGCGTCCAGCCCGGCGGCAGAAAGGCGTTTATGCAGATTTTATATTCGCGCTGCGCGGGTATCGATGTCCACAAGAATTCGGTGACGGTTTGCGTGGTTGTCTATTCCGATTCGGTGGAACCGAACGTCCGCAAGAAGGAGTTCGCTACGCACTGGAAGGCGCTTGGCCATCTCAGGCTTTGGCTATTCGCTCAGAAGGTGACCCA
>CAVUQS010000017.1:0-210553 GCA_963743705.1 Bryobacterales bacterium
CCGCGGCGAATCGCCTATCGCACGGCGCCCCTCAAGTGGGTTATCGAACGGGCGTTCCAGCTTCAGGATTCGCAGATTAAGGGACCGGGTTGGCTCAACGACGAAACCTTCAACATCGACGCCAAGCTTCCCGAAGGCGCTTCCGGGCAGGACGTCCCTGCCATGCTGCGCACGCTGCTGGCGGAACGATTCCAGTTGATGGCCCACATTGAGAACCGCGAGATGTCGTTCTTCACCCTGACCCTAGCCCCTGGCGGAGCGAAACTGAAGACGCCGGATGGCGATTGGAAACCGGACTGGCGCGGCGATCGCACGGGCATTCATCTTCGCCACCTCACCAACATGAAAGACTTCGCATCCTATCTGTCCACGCAAGTGGATCGGCCGGTCGTAGATGAGACCGGATTGGCCGGCGTCTTCGCGGTCAATCTCGATTTTGCGCCGGACAATCTGCTCGCCCGGCCCAACAACAAAGGCGATCTTGCCCCGGCGCTGCCCGACGCTTTGCTGCAGCAGCTTGGGCTCAAACTGGCGCCGGGAAAGCGGCAGACCGAAACCCTCGTGATCGACCATGTCGAGAAAACTCCAACGGCAAATTGAAACGCGCCGTTCGCTAAACTTGCTACTGGACCCATGGCAACGACGAATCGGAACTCACCGGAAAGCGACGAAGCGGAAATCCGTGACTTGATTGAGCAATGGTCCCGGGCTGTCCGCGATGAGAATCTCGATCAAATTCGCGCCGATCACGATCCCGATATTTTGATGTTCGATGTGCCGCAGCCCTTCCAGATTCGGGGTCTGGACGCCTATATGGCAACCTGGAAAACATTCTTCGACTGGTCATTCAAGCCCGTTGCGTTCGACTTCCAAGACGTGACGGTCACGGCTGGCGCGGATGTCGCTTTTGCTACCGCCCTTGGACGCTGCGGCGGCAAGGAACCCAATGGCGGCATTAGTCATCTCGATTTCCGCCTGACTATGGGTTTTCGCAAACGCAACGGACGTTGGTGCATCGTGCACGAACATCATTCGGTGCCGTCTGTAGACTAAGCGTTCGCCGCGGGCAGGTTTCGTTCGCCGCCTTCTCCGCAAATTGACGGCTCGCGAAGACGGTTCTTGAGACGCCTGAAAGAGACTCCAGGCGGGAGATCCATTCCAGAGGCGAATCTCCAGATCCGGATGTTTTCGCTCCAACAAGCTTGGAAAATCGCGCCAAACTTTAAATCAAATGGTGTCCCCGCGCATCCGCTTGAGGGATGCCGAACTGCACACGGAAGACATCGAGCTTCCGGCGGCTCATTCGCGCAATCTGATCCACAGCCCCCTGACAAGAACCAGACTGGAGAACAAACATCATGACCGCGGTCGATACCCCAACGCGCACGCAGTATCCGGTGCATTACAAAACCGTCCGTGTGAACAACCAGGACATTTTTTATCGCGAAGCCGGTCCCGAATCGGCGCCCGTGATTCTGCTCTTGCATGGTTTCCCAACGTCTTCCAACATGTTCCGGAACCTGATCCCTCGCCTCGCCGGCCCTTTTCGTTTGGTGGCGCCGGATTATCCCGGCTTTGGTCAGAGCAGCATGCCGGATCACAAGACTTTCGAGTACACGTTCGAGAACTTCGCCAACATCATGAATAGTTTTGTCGAGTCGCTCGGATTGACCAAGTACTCGTTGTACGTGATGGACTACGGCGCCCCTGTTGGGTACCGGCTCGCGCTGCTTCATCCGGAACGCGTTCAGGGGCTGATTGTGCAGAATGGCAACGCGTATGTCGAGGGGCTCCGCGAGTTCTGGGACCCGATCAAGAAGTATTGGGCGGATCCGGCGGCCGAAAACAGAACCGCGCTGCACTTCCTGGTCGATCCCAAGTCGACTCGATGGCAGTACGAAAACGGCGTGTCAGACTCCTCTCTGTTAGATCCCACCACCTGGCTGGTCGATCAAGCCGGCCTCGACCGTCCCGGCAATCGCGACGTTCAGATGGACTTGTTTCATTCCTACGGAACGAATGTGCCCCTGTATCCGGAGTTCCAGGCCTTCTTCCGCAAATATCAGCCGCCAACCTTGATCGTCTGGGGCAAGAACGACGTCATCTTCCCCGCCGAAGGCGCCGCGCCATACCGGCGTGATCTGAAAAATGTCGAAACTCACATGTTGGACACCGGACATTTCGCGCTTGAGACGCACGGAGAAGAGATCGCCGGACACATCGAAGAGTTCCTACTGAAACACGGCCGGAAGCGATAATGGTGACTGTAGGAAACGACCGGGTAGCCAGTTAGACGCCCACGTACAAACTCACAAGAAGGAAACCTATGCCCACCATCACAACCAAAGACGGTACCGAGATTTTCTACAAGGACTGGGGTTCTGGCCAGCCGATCGTGTTCAGCCATGGCTGGCCGCTGTCCGCCGACGATTGGGACGCGCAGATGCTGTTCTTCCTGAATCATGGTTATCGCGTGATCGCCCATGACCGCCGTGGCCATGGCCGCTCCACCCAGACCTCCGGCGGCCACGGTATGGATCATTACGCCGACGATCTGGCCGCTGTCACGGCGCATCTCGATCTGAAAAACGCCATCCATGTCGGCCATTCCACCGGCGGCGGCGAAGTAGTGCGCTATCTCGCCCGGCATGGCCAAACCAACGTAACTAAGGCGGCGCTGATCAGCGCTGTGCCCCCTCTGATGCTGAAGACGCCGGCCAATCCGCTCGGCCTTCCTAAGGAAGTCTTCGACGGCCTTCAGACGCAACTCGCTGCCAATCGTTCGCAATTCTATCGCGATCTGCCGGTCGGGCCTTTCTATGGCTACAACCGTCCCGGCGCGAAATCCTCGGAGGCCGTCATCCAAAATTGGTGGCGACAAGGCATGATGGGCGGCGCCAAGGCGCATTATGACGGCATTGTGGCGTTTTCCCAGACCGATTTCACGGAAGACCTCAAGAAGATCACCATACCCGTCTTGGTCATGCATAGCGAAGACGACCAGATCGTTCCCTACGTCGCCGCCGGGCCGCTATCCGCCAAGTTGCTGAAACACGGAACCCTGAAAACCTACAAGGATTTCCCGCACGGCATGCCCACGACGCACGCCGACACGATCAACGCCGACCTGTTGGCGTTCCTCAAGAGCTAACGCGCTGACCGACCGAGACCGAGGCTGTAGACTTGATGAATGGAGCGGAAGATCTTCTGGGCCATTTTCACGATCCTGGGTCTAATGGCTGATTGTCTTCTTCCGCTCTGGTGGGCGCTGGGCGCGACGATTCCAATTTTCGTCTTCAGTTGGTGGATCGCCTATCGCAGCGATTGGTTCTGAAACGCTCCGCCGTTTTCGGGCTGTGTTTATTGCTCCGAATCCAATACCCAATCTACCGCTTGGGCAAACGAGTCAGCGACGAAACTCGCATCCTGTGAGGCTGTTTCGACGACGCGTGGGTCGCTCGCCCAGCCCGTACGGACGAGACATCCGCGGGCTCCAAGGCGCCGGGCTGCGCGTACATCGTCTGGAGAGTCACCGATCACAAAGCACTCTTCCGCCACAAGCTGATGCTCGCTTGCCGCGCGCTCGTAGAGCAGAACATTCGGCTTCTTGCATGGGCACGGCCGGGCGGGGCGATGAGGACAGACATACGGGCCGACAACCAACGCTCCTTGTGCTTCGAGGTTTGCTGCGAAGGTCGCGAACCAAGTCTGGAACTCCGCCATTGAAAACAGCCCTTTTGCAATGCGGCTTTGCACTGTGACCACCGGGCAAACGAAGCCAGCGGCGGTAAGTCTTACTAACGCCTCCGCGACTCCGGGAATCAAGGTCAGCTCATCAAGCCGTTCCTGCTTCAAAGGCTGAACCAGGGTTCCGTTCAAGTCGAGAAATACCCGTCGGCGGCTCATTTCCTCAATCAAGCGGCATTCATCTGCCGCCCAATCGTGCCCGCGCTAGCCTTGCCGGAAAACTTCCGCCCGAATGCGCCGCGGCGTCGGGAACGTCCGCGACATATGGTCGTGCCAGGTGAGGCTTTCCTCATCCGCCAGGCTCCAGAGGTGCCCCACGGCCGTGCACAAGCTCATGCAAGCGCCCGCCAGCCGCATGATGCGATGCTTTCGCTCCAGCGGATAGCCCTCGAACGTCACCACCTTCAATCCCGTGATGCGCATCCCGGCCGTATCCGCGCCCGCCAGCGTCCAGATCACGGCATACGTGAATCCGAGCAGCAGCAGCGCGCCGAAAAACACCAGGAAGTTGGTGCGGTCGAAGGCGAATTCGCCGCCCATCATGAAGTACGCGATCAGAAAGATTCCGTAGCCGCCCAGCGTGATCGTCCAATCGATCGACGCCGCTACCGCGCGATGTTGAATCGTCGCCACCGGCAGGCTGCACGATACCACCGCTTCCACGGTCGTGCTGAGCGTGCGCGGCTTGGCGGGTTCGGGAGGCAGAAAATCGAGCGAGCCTTGTCCTTCCGGCGCCGGGCGCCGTTTTGCAGCAGCCTTCTTTTGCGGCGGCTTTACTTCGGTGCGCGGAGCCGTGCGCGGCGGCGCGTACATCGCGATCGGAACCACGTTCGAGTTGCGGTCGGCAAACAGCGCCTGCTGCACGCCGCGAATCGCTTGGCGTTGCGCGCCCGCCTCCGGCGATTCGAAGTCGGCCGGACGCAGTTTCGCCGCCAGCGCCCCTTCGGTGCGCGTCAGAGGAACAGATGCGTTGAGAGAATCGCCAGGACGCCGTCCGCATTTGCGGCAACGGCTGTCGCCTTCGTCGTTACGTGATCCACAGAAGCTGCAAGTCATAACATCGGTCGCCCACAAGCGATGCGGGATGTGGTAGCGTTGGCCTTTGAGGCCCCTCGCGCAAAGCTTACTTCACTTTATTAGCACACCTGTGACTTCGTGTCACGCAAAATCTTCGAGTGTTACGTATCTTTTTCCGCATACAGTGCTGGCGGTACTGATGTTAGCTACTTCCGCATTGGCTCAGGACCCTCCCGACGCAACTCAATCATCGCCGGAAGTTACTCAATCCACGCAGAACCCTCCTAATACGCAGAACCCTCCTAATTCGAAAGCCGCTCCTGCTAAGGACGCAACTTCTACAGACGCCTCTCAGCAACAGCAGATGCAGACCTACATCGGCTGGCCGCCGCTCGCCGACCGTAAGACGCTCGGCCTCGGCGTCTGGGTCAGCAATGGCGGGGAGGAGTTCAGCGACGGCAAGGTCACCAAATGGCGCGGCGGAGTCGAAATGCAGGACTCCACCCTGTACGTGAAGGCCGATGAAGCCGATTACGACGAAACCACGCACCAGCTTTCGGCCCGCGGCAACGTGTACTACCACGATTTTGAGCGCAACGAGCAGATCTGGTGCGACGAAATGACGTACGACACCGAGACCAAGCACGGCCTCTTTTACGACGTTCGCGGCGAAACCATGCCCAAGCTAGTGGTGCGTAAGGGCGTCCTCAGCGGCAATAGCCCGTTCCATTTTGAGGGCCTCTGGGCCGAGCGCTTCGGGCCGAGATACATGGTGTATCACGGCTGGATCACGAATTGTAAGTTCCCTAATCCCTGGTGGACGCTGCACGCCAAGAAATTCGACATTATCCCGCACGATCGCGCCATCGCTTATAAGAGCACTTACTTCCTGAGAAAGGTTCCGATATTCTATTTCCCTTTGCCCTTCTATCATGCTCTGAAAAAAGAGCCTCGTAAGAGCGGCTTTCTTCTGCCTAACTTAGTTCCGCGATCGCAGCGCGGCTTCATGATCGGCCTGGGTTACTACTGGGCTATCAATCGCAGTTACGACGCCACTTATCGCTTGCAGGATTTCAACAGCAGCGCCATCCGCCATCAAGTGGATTTTCGCGGCAAGCCCACCGGCAAATCCGATTTCGATTTCATCTTTTACGGCGTCCAGGATTTCGAGGGCGATCCCAAGAGCGGCACGCCGCCGCAGAAGTACAGCGGCGCCAACATCTACTTCGTCGGCAAAGACGATCTCGGCGGCGGCTGGACCGCCCAGTCCTCCGTCGACTACGTCACTTCATTCCGCTTCCGCCAGGAATGGTCGGAATCCTATAACGAAGCTATCGGCGCCGAAATGCATTCCGACGCGTTCCTCAACAAGAATTTCGATAGCTACACCTTCGATCTGGTCGCTTCGCGCATCGAAAACTTCCAGACCGCCGAGATCCAGACCACCAATCCCAACGGAAGTTTCAGCTACCAGCGCAACGCCGTACTCCTCCATAAGCTTCCCGAGGCCGACTTTGGCAGCCGCGATCACGCCATCTGGAAAAATATCCCGCTCTGGTTCTCTTTCGATTCCTCTGCCGGCTTGCTCTACCGCCTCGCGCCCTTATTCGAGGGCAACATTCTGGTGAACCAGTTCGAGACCAACCAGTTCACGCCGCGCCTGAGTTTTTCGCCGCACGTTTCCAGCTCATTTCACTTGTGGGGCATCAATTTCACTCCCACTCTGGGCATCGATGAAACCTACTACGGGGAAAGCCAGACCATCACCGAGAACACCACCTACAACACGCTCTTTTATAACGCCCAGCACACCGGCATCGTCAGCAGCGCTCGCGATTTTTCGCTCGATATCGCCCTGCCCTCGCTCGAGCGCATCTATACTAAGAAAACCTTCCTCGGCGATAAGCTGAAGCACGTCATCGAACCGCGCGTTACCTATCACTACGTCACCGGCATCGGCAGCGATTTCGACCGTCTCATCCGCTTCGACGAAAACGACATCCTGGCTAACACTAACGAACTCGCCTTCTCGCTCACCAACCGCATTTACGCCAAGCGCGGTGAGAACGTGTCCGAAATCTTCACCTGGGAGCTGTTGTGGAAGCGCTATTTCGACCCCACCTTCGGCGGCGCCGTGATCCCCGGCCAGCCTAACGTCTTCGCCGCCACCGCCGACGTCACGCCTTACGCGTTCGTCG
The DNA here is from genome assembly GCA_963743705.1 of Bryobacterales bacterium. Taxonomy (GTDB): domain Bacteria; phylum Acidobacteriota; class Terriglobia; order Bryobacterales; family Bryobacteraceae; genus PALSA-243. The sequence continues at coordinate 6,963 of CAVUQS010000017.1, forward strand.
CCGGCCCGCGCACCTATTCGCCGGTCTCCTCCACCATCCGCGCCAATCCGATCGCCGGGCTGACCATCCAATGGCTCGCCGATTACGATCCCGCCTACCACCGCTTCGTCGACAGCACCGTGGAAGTGGGCTATCGCTGGAAAGCCAAATACTACGTCAGCGCGGGCGATAACCTGATCCGCGGCAACCCGCTGTTGCTCCCCTATGCCGATCAGTACCGCGTTACCGTAGGGTTTGGCGACCCCCAGAAACGCGGTTGGAACGCCGCCACCACCATCGCCTACGACTTGAAGCAGAACTACTTGCAGTACATGACCAGCCAGGTTACCTACAACACCGATTGTTGCGGCCTCAGCCTCGAATATCGGCGCCTCAATGCCGGATTGCGCGATGAAACGCGATATTACATTTCGTTCGCAATAGCTAATATCGGCGCTTTTGGTACTCTCAAGAAGCAGGACCGTCTCTTCTAACTCATTGCGGGCTAGTGGGTTAACACTACCCAAATAACTAAAGACATCTTGAGCCGACCTTATCTATGTGTCAATTTGGGATAGGGAGATCGGGATGTTTGAAACTCAGGGTCGTGAAGAGAAGATGATCACTCAAGGCGAGCGCGAACGCCGCATCAAGCGGCGCTTTCCCGTCGAGCAGGATGTCCGCTACAAGATGCTTTACGGCCAGCGCATCGCTGAGACCGGGTCTGGCAAGACCGTCAACATTTCAAGCGGAGGCGTCTGGTTCACCACTGAAACCATGCTCACCTCCGGCATGCCGATCGAGCTATCCATGGCGTGGCCCGTGCTGCTAAACGATTCCTGCCCCATGAAGCTCATGATCTACGGCTGCGTGGTACGCAGCAATGAGAGAGGCGCCGCCGTCGCCATCGAGCGCTATGAGTTCCGTACCCAGGGCCGCGGCCTCCAGCCTCAACCGACTATCCCGAACGGCATCGAAGTCCGCCACTTCGCTTAGTACGACGGACCTCCGGGCCGGTCGATGCTTGGTCCTACGGGTTTGGCCCCCTACCTGCATTAAGCGATGGCGGGAGAAGACGCCATGCTTTGGACCATCTTCGTTCTTTTGTTAGTTTTGTGGCTGCTGGGATTGGTAACCTCTTACACCCTGGGAGGCTTTATCCACATCCTGCTCGTCGTAGCCGTCGCCGTGCTTTGCATTCAATTGATAACCGGACGCCGGGCAATATAGCTCGATCGGCAGTGGCGTGGGCCACCTAGATCGCCCGCGCCACGCGCACCGGCAACGTCACGATCGCCCATACCAGTCCGAGAGCCCCTTCTACCGCAATCCCCAGAATGCGGAACGGCAGCAGCAACAACCAGACCAGCGGGTAAAGCACCAGCGCCGCCAATGCCAGCGGCCAGCACAAGACCAGCAAGATGCACCACAAAAGGAACTTGATCACATTTCCTCCCTTTCCTGACATACGCATAAAGCGAATCCCTGGTTCACTCTGCTACCATAAAACTTCCAATTCATGTTTCGTTTCGAGACGGCCGGGGAGTCTCACGGCGAATGCTTAATTGCCACGCTGACTGGCCTCCCGGCGGGCATCCCTATATCGTTAGAGGCCGTAAATCGCGAGCTTTGGCGCCGCCAGCAAGGCTTCGGCCGCGGCGGGCGCATGAAGATCGAGACCGATCGCGCCGAACTTGTGGCCGGCGTGCGCCACTCGCGCACCATTGGCTCGCCCATCGCCCTCATCATCCGCAATAACGACTGGAAAAACTGGACCGAAGCCCTCCCGGTCGAGGATTTCACGGGCTCCGGCGAGAAACGTAAAACCGTTACCCGCCCGCGCCCCGGGCACGCAGATCTTGCCGGAGCCATCAAGTACAATTTTCACGACGCGCGTTATATTCTCGAGCGCGCCAGCGCCCGCGAAACCGCCGCCCGGGTAGCCATCGGCGCCATAGCCAAGGCTCTCCTGGGTGAATTCGGCATCCAGATCCTCAGCCATGTAATTGCCGTCGGTTCCGAGCGCCTCGACCGCCCCGCCCAATGGGAGGAATTGGTCGCGCTCAGCGTCAAGGAAGAAGTCGTCCTCGGCTGTGTCGATCCCGAGGCCGAAGCCCGCATGAAAGCCGTGGTCGATGAAGTCTATCGCACCGGCGACACTGTGGGCGGCGTCTTCGAAGTGGTCGCGCGCGGCCTGCCCGCCGGCCTCGGCTCGCATATCACCTGGGATTCGCGCCTTGATGGCCGCCTCGCCCAAGCCATCGTCTCCATGCAAGCTGTCAAAGGCGTCGAAGTCGGATTCGCCGCCGAAGGCGCCGCTAGTTTCGGTTCCAAGGTTCAAGACACCATCCATTACGATCGCGAAGGCAGCCGCTTTACCCGTGGCGCCAATCGCGCCGGCGGCCTCGAAGGTGGCATCACCAACGGTGAAGACGTCCTCGTGCGCGGCATGCTGAAACCTATCTCAACCCTGCGGCGCCCCCTCGAATCGGTGGATCTCGCCACGCGCGATTCCGCCCTCGCGGCCTATGAAAGGTCTGACGTGTGCGTCGTCCCCGCCGCCGGCGTCATCGGGGAAGCCATGGTTGCGATCGTGCTGGCTCAGGCATTCCTCGAAAAATTCGGCGGCGATTCCCTTGGTGAAACCCGGCATAACTACGAAGGTTATAAGGAGCAGGTGAAGAACTTCTGATGGTCTATCCGATCGTGAAATACGGCGACCCTGTACTCGAGCACGAAGCGGCCGACGTGACCGACTTCGATACGCCGGAACTGCACAAGCTCATCGCCGACATGTTCGAATCCATGTATGCCGCCAAGGGCGTCGGTCTCGCCGCCCCGCAAATCGGCATCTCCCAAAAGATCGCTGTCATCGATACCTCCAACGGCGAACGCGAAGCCGACAAACTCGTCATCATCAATCCCAAGATCGTCAAGGCCGAAGGCAAGCAGACCGGCGAGGAAGGCTGTCTCAGCATCCCCGGCTTCCGTGAGGAAGTGCGCCGCGGCAAGCGTGTCACCGTGCACGCGCAAAACGTCAAGGGCGAAGAATTCGAAATGACCGGCGAAGACCTGCTGGCCCGCGCCTTCCTTCACGAGACCGATCATCTCTACGGCCGCCTCTACTACACCCACATCAGTGCCCTCAAGCGCGATCTCATGAAGCGCAAAATCAAAAAGCTGCAACGCGCCGGCGAGTGGGATTGATGAAGCTGGTCTACCTCGGCACCCCCGCGTTCGCCGTCCCCACGCTCGAACGCATCGTCGAGGCCGGCCACCAGGTGCTCTCGGTCATCACGCAGCCCGATCGTCCGCGAGGGCGGGGAAGACAGCTCGCCCTTTCGCCCGTCAAGGAAGCCGCGCTCCGCCTCGGCCTCCTCGTCTTTCAACCCGAGCGCATCCGCCGCCCCGAAGGCGTCGAACATCTGCGCGCGCTCGGCGCCGACGCCATGGTCGTTGTCGGTTACGGCCAGATCATCCCGCAAAACATCATCGATCTCGTCCGGTACGGAATCATCAACGTCCACGCCTCGCTCCTGCCCAAATATCGCGGCGCCGCGCCCATCCAGTGGGCCATCGTCAACGGCGAAACGCTCACCGGTGTCACCACCATGCGCATCGATGCTGGCCTCGACACCGGCGATATGCTCCTCAAAGCCGAAACCGAAATCGGGCCTGAGGAGACCGCTATCGAACTTGGCGCCCGCCTCGCGCCCATGGGCGCCGATCTCCTGGTCGAAACCCTCGCCCGCATCGAATTCATCGTTCCCGAACCCCAGGACCCCGCCCAAGCCACCTACGCGCCCATCCTCAAGAAAGAAGACGGCCTCATCGATTGGTCCCAGCCCGCGCAAGCCATCCACAACCGCATCCGCGGCCTCCAACCCTGGCCCGGCGCCCACACCACCCTCCGCCACCATGTGCTTAGTATTAGTGGCGCAGGCCTCCCGGCCTGCGCGCAAGCTTCACGTGACATCCACTCCCGGCGCCATCCTCCAACTCAAACCCCTCCTCATCGCCACCGGTTCCACCCCCCTCGAACTCCACGAACTCCAACTCGAAGGCCGCAAGCGCCTCCCCGCCGCCGATTTCGCCAACGGCCAGCGCCTGACGGAAAATGAAATCTTAGGAGAGCCGCTCCCTTGAACCTGCCCCTCGGATACGCCTACGCCGCTGCCTACGCCGGCATCCGCGCCGCCGAAAAGCCCGACCTCGCCCTCATCGTCAGCGGACTTCCCGCCAACGCCGCCGCCGTCTTCACGCAAAACCGCGTGCAAGCCGCGCCCGTCAAGCTCTCGCGCCGCCATCTCACCCTCTCTCGCGGATTAGCCGGCGCCATCGTCGTCAACGCAGGCAACGCCAACTGCGCCACCCGCACCGGCGCCGCCGTCGCCCTCTCCACCGCCAAAGCCGCCGCCAAGTTGTTGCGTCTCCCGGTTCCGCAAGTGCTCGTCGCTTCCACCGGCGTCATCGGCGTCGAACTCGATGGCTCGAAAATCACCACCGCGCTGCCCGGCCTCGTCGCGAGCCTCTCCGGCGACCGCTTCGACGAAGCCGCCAACGCCATCCTCACCACCGATCTCGTCCCCAAGACCGCCTTCGCCGAAGTGCGCCTCCGCCGCGGAACCATCCGCGTCGCCGGCATGACCAAAGGCTCGGGCATGATCCAGCCGCTCATGGCCACCACGCTCGGTTTCGTCCTCACCGACGCCAATATCCCTATCGCCCCGTTGCGCGCCATGCTCAAGCGCTGGCGCCGACCGCAGCTACAACCGTCTCTCGGTCGATGGCGACACTTCCACCAACGACACCCTGGCTCTGCTCGCCAACGGCGCTTCCGGCGTGCGTCCCGATCCCAAAGAAATGCCTAAGGTCGAGGAAGCCATCGTCAGCGTCATGCAATCGCTCGCTCAATCCATCGCGCGCGATGGCGAAGGCGCGCGCAAATTCGTCACCATCGTCGTCACCGGCGCTTCTTCCGATGCCGCCGCCGCGCGCCTGGCCCGCTCCATCGCCAACTCGCCGCTGGTCAAGACCGCCATCGCCGGCTCCGATCCCAACTGGGGCCGCATTCTTTCCGCCGCCGGAAACGCGGGCGTAGTCTTCGATCCCGCCAAAACGGATGTCCATCTGCAAGGCGTCCCGGTATGCAAAAATGGCCTCGCGGCGCAGTATGACGAGCCCGCGCTCAAAACCAAACTCGACGCTGCCGATTGCGAAATCCGCTTCGTCATCCGCGGCAAAGGCAAAGGTCAGGCGCGCTTCTGGACCTGCGACCTCACCGAAGGCTACATCCGCATCAACGGCAGCTACCGGACTTAGTATGACCGGTCGCGCGCTCAGTCTCTGCTTTCTCGCCACCGCGCTGATCGCGCCCGCGCAGACCACCCGCGACACCAAAAAAGCCCTCGCCGACGCCCTCCACTCTGGCGACGCCGCCGCCGCGGTCAAGCTCTTCGATCCCAAAATGCCCGGTTACGCCCACGTCCGCGACGACATCCGCCAAATGCTCGAAGCCGCCGAGGTCAACCTCAGCTTCGATGCTGAAACCGGCAACGTCTGGAGTCTCGATCTCACCGCCCGCGATCTCGCGGCCGGCCTAACCCACCGTGAAGCCAAAGTCTCCGCGCCCGATGAAAACGGCCTGATCCGTTCCCTGAATCCGCCCGATTTCTTCGCCCCTCCCCACGGCCGCGAGGCCTGGGACGTCTTGTTCGCCTTCGCCGCCGCCCTCGAGAACGAAGACCAGGCCCCCAATTTCGATCAATTCGATCCCGCCATGCCCGGCCTCGAAGCCTTGAAAACCGCCGTCAACACCCTCGGGACGCAATGGCGCATCGAGCCCGCTCTCGAGCTTCGCAGCAACCAAGGTGACGATACGCACCGTACCCTCGAGGTCGATTGGGCCTTAGCCCTCATCAGTCGCGAGGACATCTCGAATTCCACCCACCGCGATGAAATCGTGACCTGCCGTCTCGAGAAACAGGCCGTTTCGGGCAAACGCGCCGCCTGGCGCATCGTATCTTTCACTCCGCTGGCCCTGTTTTGACCTTCGGCGCGCTCTCGTACGCCTCCATCGCGTTATCTCACACATTTTTAGGGAACTTTAGTCTCAACAGCGGGAATCCACTGTAGTACCTGAGTTTTCTGCCCTCGCGGCAGCTACTGAAGGAGAGATGGAATGAAGAAATTCGCAGTGCTTGGAATGCTTGCCGTAACCGCGGCGTTGGCGCAGCCCGGCGGGCCGCCTCCCGGCCGCATGGGCTTCGGCGGACGCGGTCCCATGGGGGGCTTCGGCGGCCCCGAGGGACGCACCGTAGCTGGAGCGCCCTACTCGGCTATGGAAAGCTTCACCTCGCAGCAGGTTCTTGCCAACGGCAACACCATCCAACGGCAGAGCCAGACCACTCACTACCGCGATGGCCAGGGCCGCACGCGCACCGAAGTGACGAACAAGCGCTCGGATGGCACCACGTCCACGCACGTTTCGATTCACGATCCGGTTGCCGGCGTGCACCACGACCTCGATCCGCAAAGTAAGGTAGACCGGCAGTCCAGCTTCCATGTGCCCAACAGCGCCAACGGAACGGCCAACCCCCAGAACCGTGGCCAGGGCGGACCTCGCGGCGCCGGCAATCGCCCCGCCGATCCCAACGTGGTCGTTGAAAAACTCGGCACCCAGACTATCAACGGCGTGAGCGCCACCGGCACGCGCATGACGCGCACCATCGCGGCCGGCGCCGAAGGCAACTCGCTGCCCATGCAGATCGTGCATGAAACCTGGATCTCGGACGACCTCAAGGTCCCGGTGATGGTAAAAACCACCGATCCGCGCTCCGGCACCACCACCATGCAGCTGACCAACATCGTGCGCGCCGAACCTGATTCTTCACTGTTCCAAGCCCCCGCCGGCTATACAGTTCAAAAAGGCGGAGGCCCCGGTCGTGGCCCCGGACGCGGTCCTGGTCGTGGCCCGCGCGGAGGCGGCAACTAACCCCCTGGTTGCCCCTCCGCATAGCTTTTGACTCTCCACCCGCCGCGGCCTTTCCGGGTCGCGGCGGTTTTTTTTGTAGGGCAGGCTTCAGCCTGCAGCGGGCTTTAGCCCGCCGTTCTTGTGCTACGTTCTCTCCTATGAAGTCTCTCGCCCTTGCCCTCTGCCTCGCCGCCCCGATCCTCGCCCAAAAAATCGAAATCGAATCCGACGCCGCCGTCGATTTCCACAAATTCAAGACCTTCGCCATCCGCGACGGCCGCCTCAACAGCAAGAACCCATCCCTCAACAGCGAGCTGATCCGCAAGCGCATCGACGCCGATATCTACAAATACCTCCAGGCCAAAGGACTCACCCCCGTCACCTCCGGTCCCGCCGATCTCAACGTCCGCTACACGCTCGGCTCCGTGCGCAAGACTGAGGTCGAAACCTACCCCGCCGGCTGGCGCGGTTGGGGCACGCGCGTGGTGCGCGTTCCGTTCACCGAAGGCACGCTGGTCATCGATCTCCGCGACCCCGCCACTCGCTCCTTAGTCTGGCGCGCCATCGCCCGCGAAGACAAAGGCGACGCCGTTAAGATCGAAGCCAAATTGGACGATATGGTGAAAAAGTCGTTCGATAAATACCCGCCGAAGGTGAAGGAATAGACGTTCTAAGCGCGCTTGAAGAACTGCACATCCCGTTCGTGCTTTTCCGCCGCCGCGCGGTTCGAGAATGTTCCCAGGTTCCTCCTCCGCCCCGTCTTAGCGTCCTTCTTGCGCGAATACAGCCGGAATTCGCCGGACTTGAGTTTCCGTATCATGACCCTGACCAAGCACGCAAACTTCCACATGTTACGCTTCGCCAGTCTAAGCCGGCTAACTTTGTGCAATCTTGCAAGCTGTGTCTGTTACTGATAGGGTCCACTTATGGGAGTCCTACGGGACCCATTGAGGATTTGAGTTAGTCATGTTTGCCGCAGCCAACGCGCCGTTCGATGCAGTCGAAAAACTGGCGGCGTTGTGGTGTGGCCTCGCGCACAATTCAGTCCACTGGCCCATTCACGGCCAATATCAATGCCGCAAGTGCGGCCGCCATTACCAGGTGACCTGGGCCGAGCCCGAAACCGCAATTCTTACCCAGCGTCGCCAGCCGGACTTCGAACCTACCCGCGCTGTAAGTCCCATCCGCCCTACCTCTCTCTAACCCCGTCTTCGAACCGAACAACAACCGGCGAATCTAATTCGCTTTAGGTTTTTCCGCATGATCGACCACCAGAACCTCAACCGGGCCTTTGGCCGGCGCGAGCTTCAATCCCAGCTGTTGCTCGAGCGCGGCGAAGATATTGGGGAGATTGGGATCGGCGGGCGCGGCAACTGGCGGACCGTCCGGCCCGAAGCCAAATCCCCGCAGCGCCTGATCGGGAACAAAATTCAGATCGACGTTGAATTCGCCGGTAAATCCGGTCTTATCCGAGATCGGCCGGTCCAGAACTAATGCAAGCTCACTGATCAGGTCAGCCATGTGCACCTTGCGGCCCCTGATTCCAAGCTCCTCCCGCGTGGCGCCGCCAAATCCGTACCCCGGACCGGAGACATACCCACAGTCCACCTTCCCCGGCACTTGGTGCGGCTTCGTGCCAACTGGAAAGGAGACGCAGCCCAGGTCTTTGGGCGGCGCCGGCAGTTTGAAGCCGCTCTCCGCGGCGGTCATAACGTAGATCGGAAGCTCTCTGGTCTCGCGATGCAGCCGCAGCTTGAATCGGTCCGCCAGCAGCGTTTGCCACATCTGCCAATACTGTTTCGGGTCGGCGGCCGGCGATTGGATCGTGATATCCCAGCCTTCGCTATTGATCCAGGGCGGACCTCCCATCACTTGAGAGGCCGGTAGGGGGATCGTATGACCCGCATAAGGGGCGTTGTGCGTGGCGTACGCGAATTGGATGAGCAACAGCAGAGACGCGTTCGCACCCAAACCCATCGGATGTTGCGAGCGTTCGCTCCACTTAAAAGCGCTCGGCCGGATCGACGCTGATTGAAACGCCGGACGTGCGGTGGACTGGGCGAACAAGCCGTATGCGGCCGCCACCATCAGTATCGCGACGGTTAGGACGCCAGGGCCCAAACCCGTGCGGGGCGACGGACGTGACTGGCCTAGCAATCTGGCAATGCGGTGGGAGAGAGAGCCGCCGTTGGCTGCGACCCCAGCGCTAAAGTACGTCGGACGATATGCTTCCAACTGCACCAGTGCGCGCGCATACGTCAGCGCATCGCCCGAGACCGATACCGCCATATCGTCGCAGCACAGCTCGCGCTCGGCGCGAATGTGTCCAGACACCCACCACACCGCGGGGTGGTAGAACAGCAACGCCTCGGCGATGCTCTGCAGAATGTTGACCAGATAATCGTGCCGCCGGATGTGCGCCAGTTCATGCAAAAGCAGCGCCTCGAGCTGGTCGGCAGGCAGACCGCCCAGCGCCCCCACCGGAACTAACACCACCGGACGCAGCCAGCCCACCACCGTCGGCGTCTGCACCAACGCCGAAATCAACAACCGCACCGGACGCGACACGCCGATCCGCGCGCCGAGCCTGCCGGCGATCTCCTGCCATTCCGGCGGCGCCGCACGCACCAGCATTGACCGCATGCGCGCCGCTACCACCCAGCCTCCAACCAGCCGCACCCAAAACACCACCACGCCGGCGAGCCAGACCATCACTACCCAAAACAGGAACTCGCTCGGCTTCACGTTGGACACCGTGTTGCGGACCAAAGCGGGCAACGCGGTCGTTGTCGTAACGGTAGCGACGCCGCTGTTGGAAGCGGCTCGCCGGACACTGCCGATGTGATGCGCGGCGTCCGCACCCGCGTCCGATGGCCGCATCAACTCCCAGGTCGCCAGCGGAGCGATCGCCATTGTCACCAGCGCCGCGCAGGCCAGCAGGTACCGTGCGTGCGCGCCCGAAGTGCGCGCCATAATCCGGCGAGCGGCCGCATACAGAACAGCGATTGCGAAACCCTGCCAGAGAAAGTGGACCAACGTCCAGCCGAGGCGTTCCACCCAAGGCTGCGAGGAGAGCATTTGTACGGCGTTCATGACGAACGTCCTTTCTCTTTCGCGAAAGCGTCCAGCATCCCGCGAATTTCCTCCAACTCTTCGTTCGATGTGGGCTGCGCCGCCAGAGCCCCCATCACCAGGCTTCGGGCCGACCCCCCGAAAGCCCTCCGCATCAGGTCGCCTGCAATTTGCCGCTGCGTTTGCTCTTTGGGCGCGCTGGCCTCATAGACATGCGATCCGAAACGCTCGCCGCGCGTGAGCAAACCCTTCTCAGTCATCAATTGCATCGTCTTCAGCGTGGTGGTGTACCCGACGTCCTTGCGCAGTTCGTCGTGCACTTCCCGCACCGTCGCCATTCCCAAATTCCAGAGCACAGCAAGAATGTCGAGTTCAGCGGCAGTCGGAAGAACCGTAACGGGCGGCTTGCGGCGCGGAGAAGGCATCTGGCTCTACGCTACTACGATAAAAAACGTAAGTCAACGGAAGGAATCGTACAAGACATACCGAATGATCAAATAAAAACAAAAAAAGGGGCCGGAAACTCAATTCGAGTCTCCGGCCCCTTTCTTCCTACTGCCTTACTTCTACTGCGGTCTCATCCAGATGTCTTCCAGCACATTCACCGAAGACGTGTAAGTCTGGCTGCCCACAGTCAGGCGCACGAGATACGACCCCGGAGTTACGCTCGCTCCGCCGCCGCCGAATCCACCGCCGCCGCGCCCGCCGCTGACGAACGGCACGCCGCCCGCGCCGCCGCGTCCGCGTCCACCGCCGCCACCGCCGCCAAATTGCGCTGCAGCATCCGGATTGACCGGGGCCGCCGCGCCCTGAGCGTTCGCTCCGGCCGCATTACCGCCAGCCGCGTTCGCGCCCGCCGCATTAGCGCCACCGCCGCCGCCGTTGCGCCCGCCGCCACGGCGTCCACCGCCGCCGCCCGCCGCATTCGCGTTCGCCGTCGGAATCCCCGTCATCGGCCATTGGAAGCGGTTCATCCCGGCCTTGATATCCACCTGCATGGTGCTCATCACCTGGTTATTCTCCAGGAAATCGATGTGCGCCTGGCCCATATCCGATTTCGCCAGGATGCTGATGGCCGTGCCGCCCTGAGGATTGTGCCCACGGAACTCCACGTTCTTTGTCGACCGCGAATCCTGCAGGTTATTCTTCCACTGCACAGCCTCGCGCGGAGTAAATAGCGTGATGTCCGCGTTCGCCGCTCCCGGCTTCATCTGCTCGAGCGGCGTGATGTCGTCGAGAATGTAGATCGACCGCCCGTGCGTGCCGATAATCAGGTCGCGGTCGCGCGGATGGATCAGGATATCGTCCACGCGCACGCTCGGCATGCCGGTCATGAACTTCTTCCACTCATGTCCGCCGTCGAGCGAAACGAACAAGCCGAATTCCGTTCCCACGAACAGCAGGTTCGGATTGTCCAAATCCTCGCGCAACGCATTGATGTTGCCGTTCGCCGGCAGGTTGCCGGTGAAGTTCGTCCAGGTCTTGCCGTAATCGGTGGTCTTGAACAGGTAGGGCTTCCAATCGTCGTTGCGATGATTGTCGAGAGCGACGTAGGCCGTGCCGCCGTCGAAATGCGAAGGCTCGATGCGTGAGATCTGCACGTACCCGCGCGGCGCGCCGCTGATGTTGCCGATCACGTTCGTGAACGTTCCGCCGTCATCCTGGCTCACCTGCAGGTTGCCGTCGTCGGTGCCGATCCAAATGACGCCCGGCCGCGATGGAGACTCGCGGATCTGCGTCGCCAGCGAACTCGCCGCATACCCATCGTGCTTCGAAGCCATCGGCTTCTCGCCCGATATGCCCATGATGGCCTGCTCCGGCGCCCAGCGGTTCACGTTCTTGCTGAGATCCGAGGGATTCATCCACCACGAGTCGCCGCGGTCGCTCGACTTGAAGAAGTACTGCGCTGCCATGTAGATCTTCTTCGGATCGTGCGGAGAGATCTCAAACGGCGCATTCCAATAGAAGCGGAAAGCCTCCGCGTTCGCCGGGGCATTCAGCACGTTGGGCGCCCCGCCGCGTCCACCACCGCCACCGCCACCGCCACCGCCTGCGGCCGCCGCCGCGCCCGGAACCGCAACCGCGCCTGCGCCGGCTGCTGGAGTTTCGCCACCGCCCGATCCCGCCTCGGCCGCGCCGCCGCGTCCGCCGCGGCCCGCGCTCGGCCGAATGCTCTTCTGCGTGCCGTTGCGCAGATCGTGCCGGCTCATGGCGCCGTCTTGCGATTCGCCGTATTCGATCGCCCAATCCGTCGGATCCTGCCGCGTGTAGAAGCCGTCGCCGCCCGCGATCGTGTACCAATCCGTGTTCGCCGGTCCGTTGTTCGAGCGCAGCGCGCTCGGCCCGCACCAGGCGTTGTTATCCTGCAATCCGCCGCATACGAAGTACGGGCGCCGCATATCGGCCGACACCTGATAGAACTGGCCAGCTGCGATGTCGTTGTGATACAGCCACGTTTCGCCGCCATCGTTGCTCGAATCGACGCCGCCGTCGTGGCCGATGAAAACGATGCGATCGTCGTTCGGATTAATCCAGAACGCGTGGTAATCGGTGTGCGACCCGGTCAGCCCGCGCCACGTCTTGCCGCCGTCCATCGAAACGCGTCCGGGATTGCCGCCCGTGAAGATCTTCTGATCGTTCATCGGGTCGACGCGAATCTGGCTGAAGTACATCGGGCGGTCATCGCAGCCGCTGATCTGTTTCCAGCTCTTGCCGGCGTCATCCGAGCGGAACACGCCGTTGCCATTCGGATTGGGTGGCGCAGGGGTCGCATTACCCCGCCCGCCGCCTCCACCGCCGCCGAAACCGCCATTTGCGCCCGGGATCATGACGCAGCCGCTCGCAGGTTCGCCGCCTCCACCGCCGCCGCGTCCGCCGCGTCCTGCCGCCCCTTGAGCAGCCGCCGCCGGGGCGCCGCCAGCCGGAGCATCCGCGCCTGCCGCCGGCGTCTCACCGCCGGCATTCTCACCACCCGCGCCGCCGCGTCCGCGTGCCGGTCCGCCGTCCGCAGCCGTTCCGCCGCCCGTACCCGCGCCCGCGCCGGCTTCCACCTGCGCGTAAACAATCTGCGGGTTCTTCTTATAGATCGAAATCGCGATGCGGCCGTAGATACCGTCCTTCGGCTTCGGCCAACCCTCGCCTTCCAGCTTCGCCCAGTTGTTGCCGCCGTCGGTCGATTTCCACAGCGCGCTATTCGGTCCGCCGCCGTTGAAGCCCCACCAGGTCCGGCGCCGCATGTAGGACGAGGCATAAATGATCTTGCCATTCGCCGGGTCGATCGCTACATCCGTAAAGCCTGTGTTTTCATCAATGTACTTAGATTTCGACCAGTTCTTGCCGCCATCCGTGGTGCGGTACAGGCCGCGGTCCGGATTCGGTCCGAACAAGTGACCCACTGCCGCCACGAACGCGATGTCCGGGTTCTTCGGGTCCACTACCACGCGCTGGATCGACTGCACATTGTCCAGCCCCATGTGCGTCCAGGTCTTGCCGCCATCCTTCGTGCCCCAAACACCGTCGCCGATCGATGAGCTCTGCCGGTTGTTGCCTTCGCCCGTCCCCACGTACACAACGTCCGGGTTCGAAGGCGAAATGCCGATTGAGCCGATCGATTCGTTCGGGTTGTTATCGAACATCGACTTCCAGTGATATCCGCCGTCCGTCGATTTCCACACCCCGCCCGTGGCGAACCCGATATAGATCAGCATCGGATCTTTTTCCGAGCCTTCAATATCGTCCACGCGGCCCATCATGACGGCCGGTCCGATGGGGCGGAACACGAAACCCTTCAGCAATGGATCGGAGGTCGGATTGGCCGGCGGTTCGGGAGGCGGTCCGCCCCCTCGTCCCTGCGTCCAAGCCACGCCCGACAAGCTCAAACACGCGACTGCCGTGGCGGGCAAAACTAGCCACCGGCGTTTCGAAAGCGATGCGAACATGATTTCTCCCTGGGCTCCGTTCGAGACTAAGAGCTAAAACTTGTTAACAGGCAAAACTGTATCATAGACTACCGGCGGTAGGAATTCAGCTTTGGTTACCACCCACCGGCGGGTGGTTGCCTGGATTTGCTACCCGCGACACTGCATTCACCAGCTTGCGGTACGGAGCGTCCGCGAAGCTTTCGAAAGCCACAAACTCGCCGTCCCGCCAGGTCGAATAGTTCCAGCGCGAGAATAGGGCCAGATATTCCTGCCGTTGGCGCGCCGCCAGCGTCCGCGGTTCCAGAGCCCCGAATGTCTCGCGCAATTTGCGGTCGAGCGAAAGCGGTTTCCCCTCTTGCACTTCGAAGCTGAAAGCCTGCCGCGCCTGCACATGCCCCGCGTGCACCGGCCAAAGGTCCACCGAATGCCGCTCGATCGACTTCGTGATCGCCACGCCATGCAGCCGGTCGATATCTCGCGCCATTTCGTCGCGCAATTTCAGAACTTCAGTCACTTTCTCGTAGCGCTTGTGCTGCCGCGCGGCCTCCTCAAATTGCATTTCCTCGCTCAGCCGGTCGCGCGAATGCTCAATCGAATCGAGCAGCGAGTTCCCATCCGTGCGCAGAAACTCCACCACCCGCTCGATCTCGTGCCCGTACTCCCCCGGCCCCACCAACTGCTGGCACGGGCGCAAGCACATCCCCATCTCGCCATACATGCAGCCCGGATGCTCCGGCGAGGGTACGAGATCTTCCTGGCACCGCCGCATCTGGAATAAATCGAGGAATTGCGATTCGAACCGCTCCGCTGACACGCGCGAACGGAACGGACCAAAATGCAGCCCTGACTTCGATATGTGCGTAGTTACCTGGCTGCGCGGAAATTCGTTTTGCAGCAGGATCTTGACGTACGGCGGCATGCGCAGCCGCATGACTTCGAGATAGGTTTCCGGGAAATACTGGCGCGCCAGCTCATAATGCAGCACCGCCGATTCCAGAGCCGACCCTGTGAATTGATATTCAATCCGATCCAGCGTCTGCCGCAGATTGAACATCCGCAGCATCCGGATCAGCCGCCGCCGCAGCACCGCCGTCTTCGAAAGGTGCGGCTCGCCCGCGCGCGGCCAGAGCACAAAGACCGCCGGTTCGTTCGGCAGCGCATCGAGCGCCCGGTCCAGCTCCGCCCCATCCGCAACCCCGATCGTCACCATTGCTTTTGTGGGGCAGGCCTTCAGCCTGCGGCGGGCTTTGCCCGCCCCCTACTCCGCTACCGCCTTACTCTCAATCAACCCACGAATCTCCGCCAAAAACTCATCCATCGACTTCACGCCCTGATCCCCATGCTTCCGGTTCCGCACCGCCACTTTCCCGGCTTCCTGCTCGCGATCCCCCACCACCAGCATGTACGGAATCTTCTGCAACTGCGCCTCGCGGATCTTGAAGTTCACCTTCTCGTTGCGCTCATCCACCGTCGAGCGAATCCCCGCCTCGAAGAGCCGTTTCTGGAGGCTCTTGGCGTATTCCGTCTGACGGTCCGTAATCGGCAGCACGATGGCCTGCACCGGCGCCAGCCACACCGGGAACGCGCCCGCGTAATGCTCGATCAGAATGCCGAAAAACCGCTCGATCGATCCATATAGCGCGCGGTGCACCATCAATGGCTGATGCGCCTTCCCGTCTTCGCCGATATATTCCAGCTCGAACCGCCGCGGCAACGTGAAATCGAATTGCACCGTCGAAAGCTGCCACGGCCGCCCGATAGCGTCCACCAGCTTCACGTCGATCTTCGGCCCGTAGAACGCCGCCTCATCCGCCATCACCTTGGCTTTGATGCCGAGCCGTTCCGTCGCCCGCCGCAACGCGTTTTCGCCGATCTGCCATTGGTCCGGCGTGCCGTCGTACTTCCCGCTCGCGCCGCCATCCCAGGTCGAAAGCTCGGCTTCGTACTTATCGAAGCCATAAGTCGTCAGCGTATCGATCGCGAACTGCAGGCAATCCACAATCTCGTTTTCGATCTGCTCCGGCGTGCAGAAAATATGCGCATCGTCCTGCGTAAATCCGCGCACGCGGAACAGCCCGTTCAACACGCCCGATCGCTCGTAGCGGTAAACCGTGCCCAGTTCGCCTAAGCGCACCGGCAGATCGCGGTAACTGTGCTGCTTGTCTTTATAGATCAGGATGTGGAACGGGCAGTTCATCGGCTTGAGCTGGTATTCCGCATCGTCCAGCTCCATGCGCGAGAACATATTCGCCGCGTAGAATCCCGCGTGCCCCGAAGTCTTCCACAAATCGAACCGCGCCACGTGCGGCGTGTAGACCAGCGAGTAGCCGCGTTTCAGATACTGATCGCGCATCCAGTCTTCGAGTTGTTTGCGGATGATCCCGCCCTTCGGATGGAAGAAAATCAGCCCCGGCCCAGCCAGTTCCTGCACGCTGAACAGGTCCAGCTCTTTGCCCAGCTTGCGATGGTCGCGTTTCTTCGCTTCCTCGACCTGTTTCAGGTACGCTTCCAGGTCTTTCGGCGTGAAAAACGCCGTGCCGTAAATGCGCTGCAGTTGCTTGTTGTGCTCGTCGCCCTTCCAGTACGCGCCCGCGATCGAAAGCAGCTTGAACGCTTTAATCTTCGACGTATTCGGCAAATGCGGCCCGCGGCAAAAATCGATGAAGTCCGGGCCCAGCGTGTATTCGCTGAAGATCTCGCCTGCCCGCTCCGTAATCAGCTCGCACTTCATCCACGCATCGGAATATTTCTTCAGCCCGTCTTCCTTTTTCGTGTAGACACGGTCATACGGCAGATTCCGCGCCTGAATCTCCCACATCTTTTTCTCGATTTTTTCGAGATCGTCGGGGGTGAACGGCGTCGCGCGGTCGAAATCGTAGTAAAAACCGGTATCGATTGGCGGCCCGATACCCAGCTTCGTCTCGGGATACAACTCGAGCACCGCCGCCGCCAGCAAGTGCGCCGTCGAGTGCCGGTAAATCTCCAGCGCTTCCGGATCTTTGCTGGTGAGAATCTGAACCGACGCGTCTGCCTCGATAGGCCGCGCAAGATCGTAGAGGCTCCCGTTGACACGGGCCGCCACAGCCGCATCGGCGAGCCGCGGGCTGATGGATTTCGCGATATCGAGTGGCGTCGTCCCCACCGCGACGGGTTGCTTGCCGCCGTCCGGCAGAGTGATCTCAATTTGGGACATAGGGTTGAAATTTCAGCGTAGCATGGCGCTCACGCGAAGCCGGTCGGTGGCCAGTCCGATTGTCACGAAGATTTTCCGGAAATTCATCGAACTGAAACGCCTAGTTGTTACCATTCCGAAGACCAACGGGGTAATCTCAAAAACTTTGTGCGTGCTTCGCGCGATCGAAGCCTCTAGGCTACGTCTGCCCGCGATACGGAGTATCAGGAATGAACCGAGCTGCCAAAACGATATCTATACTTCTGCTGACTCTCTCTCTTTCTTCCCTGGCTGGGGCGCAAGCCACGCGCGGCGCAATCAGCGGACGCGTCGTCGATCCCTCCGGCGCCATTCTCCAAGGCGCGCAAATTACGCTGCAGCCGCGCGGCCTCAGCCTCGCATCCAATGCCCAAGGCGAATTCGCCTTTGTCGATCTCGCGCCCGGCGATTACAAAGTGACCATTTCGTATCTCGGTTTTGTCACCTCCGAGGCCGATGTCAAAGTCGCCTCGGGCGAAGTCGCGCGCGCCGACACGCAAATGAAGGTCGGCTCCGTCAGCCAGGAAGTCATCGTCACCGCCGAGCGCCCGCGCGGAGAAGCCGAATCCATCAACCGCACCCGCGCCGCCGATAACGTTCTGCAGGTTCTTCCCGCCGAAGTGATCACCTCGCTGCCCAACGCGAACGTAGCCGACGCGCTGGGCCGCATGCCTTCCGTTACCCTCGAGCGCATCGAAGGTGAAGGCGTCTACGTGCAGGTTCGCGGCACCGAGCCGCGCTTGACCAACGTCACCATCGACGGCATCACCATTCCGTCTCCCGAACCCGCCGTGCGCCAGATCCGCCTCGACGTCATTCCCGCCGACCTCGTCGAATCCGTCGAGATCAACAAAACGCTCGCGCCCAACATCGATGGCGATGGCATCGGCGGCTCCGTCAACCTCAAAACCAAAACCGCCGGCGAATTCCCCACCGTGAGTCTCTACGGCCTCGGCGGCTACAATCCCATCCTCGGCGGCCGCTATAACGATCAGTTTGGCGGCACCATCGGCCACCGCTTTGGCCGCCAGAAGAAGCTCGGCCTCCTGTTCGGCGGCTCCTACGATTTCAACGGCCGCGGCATCGACAACCTGCAGCCCGCCATCGATCCCACTTCCACCTTCCAGCGCCCCTTCTACGACAGCAACACCATCCGCGAATACCGCTACTACCGCAACCGCTGGGGATATGCCGGCACCGCCGACTATAAGATCGGCCAGTTCTCCAATATCTACTTCAAGGGCATGTACACCAACCTGCAGGATTATGGCGATAAGTGGTATTACTCGCCCGCCGCCACCGGCGCAGCCAAGTTTTACACTTCGAGCAAACGCCCCGACGCTTCGATTTCCAGCTTCGCCCTCGGTGGCAGAAAGCAGTTCAGCTCAGCCATGCTGACGTGGGAAGTCTCCGCGTCGCGCTCCTACGAGCTCGATTCCGCCGGCAATCCCAAGGCCGATTTCTCCTGGATCGGTCCCAAGCTCACCTGCGGCTACGACCCTTCGGCGCAAACCAACCCCAACGTTCCTCACTTCGGCAGCAACTGCGACGGGCCCAATTCGCCGCTGCTCAACGCCGCCGACTGGGGCTACAAAGACATCACCACTTCGCAGGGTCTAAGCGCGCAGATGAACCTGAATGCTTCCGGCTCTTACTCGCAGAACTATCACATCGGTTCGCACTTCGGAATCTTCGAATTTGGCGGCAAGTTCCGCAATGGCCATAAGTATCAGAACGCCACCGAAAACGTCTACGACGGTTGGAACGCCGCCAGTTACCCGATGACTCAGTTCCTCAATAGCTTCAGCACCTCGAACTACATGAATGGCGATTATTTCGGCGGACACTTCAGCCCAGTCTCCGATTTCAATCAACTGCAGTCATACACGCTGAGCAATCTCGGCGGCTTCCTCGACGGCTACAAGACCGCCGCGAACTCCTATCCGAATCAGTTCTCTATCATCGAGCGCATCTCCGCCGGATATCTCATGAACACCATGGATTTCGGCAAGCTGCACATCGTAGCCGGCGTTCGCTTCGAAGGCACGCAGATGGATGCCCGCGGCTACAACGTCATCCTCTATCCCGCCGGCACCAAGAACTGCGCCCTCGCCACCGGCTGCGGCGTGCCCGTCCCCGTCACCAACAGCCCGTCTTATGTCAACGTGCTGCCCAGCATTTCTTTCAAATATTTGCTCTCCAAGGAATCGGACCTCCGCCTCGTCTACGGCCGCGGCGTGTCCCGTCCCGACGCTTACCAGTTAGTTCCGTACGTGACCCAGGACGATTCCTCCAATCCCGCCACGGTCGCGCTCGGCAATCCCAGTCTCAAGCCCGCGCACGCCAATAATTACGACCTGCTCTACGAGCATTACTTGAACCCGGTCGGAATTCTCCAGGCCGGCTTCTTCTTCAAGCAGATCGCCGACACCCTGATCACCACTTCTTACGCCGCCGCCAGCGGCCCCTATCAGGGCGACTTGGTTTCGCAGTGGCTCAATGCCAGCAACGCTTACCTGTACGGCTTCGAAATCGCCTACCAGCAACGCCTGTCGATGCTGCCCGGCCCGCTGAGCGCTCTCGGCATGCTCGCCAACTATAGCTGGACCACGTCGCAGATCAAGCGCATCCCCGGCCGTCCCGACAGCCCCTCGCTCCAGCGCCAGGCCCCCAACACCTGGAACATCAGCCCCACCTACGACCGCGGCCGCTTCTCCGTCCGTGTCGGCCTCTCCTACAACGGCCCGAGCATCTACCAGTACATGTATCAATCCGCGTCCGACGTCAGTGGCCTCGGCCCGCACGGCCCCACCGGCGACGTCTACACGCTCCCGCACCTGCAGCTCGACGCACAGGCCAGCATCCGCCTCGCGCACGGCCTCAGCTTCGTCGCCTACGGCCTGAACCTCACCGACGAAGTCTTCGGCTACTACACCGGCAGCCAAATCTTCGTGAACCAGCGCGAATACTACAAGCCTACCTACTCCGCCGGCTTCCGCTACAACCTCAACCGCGAAAACAAGTAGGGCGGGCCTTCAGCCTGCAGCGAGCTTTAGCTCGCCAGTCTTACGCGCGCTGCCGGCTTCGTTCCTTTCGAACGCAACGCGGTTATACTAAAAGTATGAAGACGGCCGTGTCGGTGCCCGACGTTATATTCAAAAGCGCGGAGCGCCTCGCCAAGCGCACAAAGAAATCGCGCAGCCAGCTCTACAGTGACGCTCTCAAGGAGTACGTGGCGCGGCATTCCGGCAATGAGATCACCGATGCGATGAATCGTGTTTGTGATGACATTGGCGACACTCGCGATCCTTTTGTTTCGGCAACCTCACGGCGAATTCTTGAGCGCGTGGAATGGTAATTCTGCGCGGAGAGATTTGGTGGGCTGACCTTCCCGCACCCTTTGGATCGGCTCCGGGCTTCACAAGACCCGTAGTTGTCGTCCAAAGCGATGAGATCAATCAAAGCAGAATTTCTACCGTCGTTTGTGTGCCTCTAACCAGCAATCTACGATGGGCGGACGCGCCAGGGAATGTCCGGCTCGCAGCGCGCGTGACTGGACTGGAGAAGGACTCGGTGGCAAATGTGGCGCAGATCCTGGCCGTCGATAAGGATCAGTTCACCAAATGCGTCGGCAAGCTTGCCGGCTCAAAAATCGACGTGATCCTTAACGGCCTCGATATCGTGCTTGGCCGGGACTAGCCCAGAGTCTCTTGCAGCTCGGCCAAGGGAAACTCCTCCTGGCGGCTTGCAATGCTTTTGTCGGCGTTCACGCCGCAACGGCATTAGGAAGCATGCCGGAATCGTGTGCCGTTTCGTCCAGACTCAGCATTAGGCCCGCAAAGTTTTAAATCCGGATCGGCAAGACAGTATCTACCTTGCGAGGGAGCGGGGTATCTCCAAACCCGTCCAAGCCCGGCGCTGCGCGACCGGCATTTTCCCAAGTATCGTCGGCTTCGTGATTGGCGCCGTCCCAGGCGCAGTCCTTGAACTCCGTTTTGCGCCTTAGCGCAGGAATGAAGGTGCGTACATAACACGCGCTGATTCAGCCGGGGTTGGCATGTAGAGTCCGCGAGACCGTGTCACGAAAAGAACCTCTCGAATTCGCGAAAGGAATTGCCTATGTTTGGACGCCTCTCCGTTTCGCTGGCGCTACTGTGCGCCGCAGCTATCGCAGCCGATCAGTCTGACGACCCCGCCGTTACACTTGCGCGAATCCTGGCGGAAAAGGGATCGATCAGCAAGGCCGAGTTATCAACTGTAGAGAGCGCGGCCGGAAATGCGCGGGTAGACGCACTGGCAACGATCTTACGGGGCAAGGGACTTCTGAACGATGCAGAGCTCGCGCAGGTATCGACGCCGCGGGAGAACCCTTCCGGCAAGGCGGTTCAGCCCGCGCCGGTTTTAGCGCAGGCGGCAAGGCCGTCGGCGGCGTCACAGCCGCCGGCCACGACAACGGCCGACGTTCCCGTGACTACGCACAGGCATATTCCGCTGACCTTGTATGGCACTGTGCTCTTCAATGCTTTCTATAACACCGCGCCGAACAATATAGAGGATGTGCCACTCTTCGTAAGCAAACAGGGATCGGATCCAACCGGAGGAGACAAGAACTTTGGGATGACGGCTCGTCAGACCCGGCTCGGCCTGCGCTTGCAGGAGACAAACGTAGCCGGCGCCAAGCTGACCGGCCAATTCGAGTTCGATCTTTTCGGCGGTCAGGCGGACTTTACTAACGGGGCGAACATGGATCTGTTCCGCCTCCGGCTCGCGTATGGCCGCCTGGACTGGAGCCACTGGGCGTTCGAAGCGGGCCAGGACTGGGCGGTCTTCGCTCCCTTGAACCCGACCAGCTACGCCATGTACGCGATTCCGGAGTTCTCGGCGTCCGGCAATCCCTGGATCCGGCAGCCGCAGGTGCGCGTGGAATACAAGAGCGGTCCAAACGAAACAAGCCACTTCTTGTGGCAGCTGTCGGCGAACGATCCCAATGTCGGCGATTACCCGAATCAATTCTCGGCAGCGCGCCAGCCTGGGATCGGAGAGCGGGGCCGCATGCCCATGATGGAGAACCGGTTCGCGTGGACCAGCAGGATCCAAGACCGGGACTACACGGTGGGAGTGAGCGGGGTTTACGGACGCGGGAAGAATTTCGGGACGATCGGAGTAGTCAACGTCCAACAGCCGGTGGATTCCTGGGGAGCTGCTTTGGACTATTCCCTTCCGTTTACCCGGCATTTCAATCTGACAGGCGAGGCATTTGTCGGTCGCGCTTTGGGCGTCTTTTCTGCGCCAGCCGGAGAATCTGTCGGCGCAGTAGGAACCGCAGGCGGCCATGGAGTACGAAGCCAGGGTGGATGGATGCAGGCCCAGTACAACTTCACCAGGCAGTGGCAAGTGAATCTGGCGTATGGAATCGAGACGCCGACTGCCTCGGAAATCCCGGTCGGAAACCGTTGGCGAAACCAAAACTACATGGGCAATCTGATCTACAACCTCTCGAACAACGTGACCTTCGCCTGGGAATACCGGCGGATCTTGACGGACTATCGCAACCAGATCTTCGCCAACGAGCGGGGTGATAACGTGAATCTCGCCGTGGTGTTCATGTTCTGATTCCCGCTGGGCGAGCTTTGGCCTGAGAGCGCGAACCAGGGTTGGTTGCTTACCCCGCCTTCTCCCCCACCGCCAGCATCGTCTCCAAATAAGGCGGCTCCTGCTCGCGATACACAATCGCCGTCTCCGCGTTCTTAAACCCCGCGCCCTTCAGCAGCCGCTCAATTTCCAACTCCGTAAACCCCAGCCACAAATCCGCATACATCTCGCGCGCTTCCTCGAAATTGTGCTTATTCAAATCCAGGATCGCGATCCTCCCGCCCGGCCGCAAAATCCGCCACGCCTCGCCGACTGCCCGCTCCGGATGCCGCGCATGGTGCAGCGCCTGGCTCAGGAACGCCAGGTCCACCGTGCCCGTCCGAATCGGCACGTCCTCCAGATCGCCGTGCCGGTATTCCAAATTTCCGATGCCGTGCTTGCGCGCCAGCTCCGACCCGAACTCCACCATCTTTTCCGAATTGTCGATCGCGATCACGCGCTTCGCCGTCTGCGCCATCAACTGCGAAATCGTTCCCTCGCCCGCGCCCAAATCCGCAATCACCATCGGCGGCATCAGTTTCAACAGCGCCTCCGCGATGCCTTTCCATGAGCGCCCCGGCACATATTGCCGCCCGAATTTGCCCGCCAGTTCGTCGAAGTAGCGCCGCATCTTGTCCTGCCGCTTGCGCAGCGCCAGCCGCATCGCCTGCCGGTCCTGATCGGTTTCCGGAACTTCGCTGGCCGCTTGCCGCAGCAGATTCATCAGTTCGGCCGGTGCTTTCAGCCGGTAAAATGCGTTCTTGCCCGTGCGCCGGTCGTCCACCAGTCCGGCTTGTTTGAGCTGCGACAGGTACGTCGAAATCTGGCTCTGGCCCTTGCCCAGAATCTCCTGCAGCTCCGCCACCGAAAGCTCCTCCTGCTCCAGCAACAGCAGCAGCCGCAGCCGGTTGGGGTCGGCGGCCACGCGCAAGGATTTGAGGATTGACGGCATCGTATGGGATAATATAATATCAACTTATCAAGATTTGTTGATACGAGGATGACAGCACATGGGCACAGCCACCCTGAACCAGATCGATTTCAAAGTCGCAGACATGTCCCTGGCCGATTGGGGCCGCAAAGAGATCTCCGTCGCCGAGCATGAAATGCCCGGCTTGATGTCGATCCGCCGCAAGTACGCCACGGAGAAGCCGCTCGCCGGCGTCCGCGTCACCGGGTCCCTGCACATGACCATCCAGACCGCGGTCCTCATCGAGACCCTCGCTGATCTTGGCGCTTCGGTCCGCTGGGCGAGCTGCAACATTTTCTCCACGCAGGATCACGCCGCCGCCGGCATCGCCGCCGCGGGCATTCCGGTCTTCGCGTGGAAGGGCGAATCCCTCGAGGATTATTGGTGGTGCACGTATCAGGCGCTGAGCCACGCCGGCGGCAAAGGCCCCGAGCTCATCGTCGACGATGGCGGCGACGCCACGCTGCTCATCCACAAAGGCTATGAGCTTGAAAATGGCAGCGGCTGGGTCAACACGCCTTCCGAAAGCCACGAAGAAAAGGTCATCAAAGATCTGTTGAAGGAAGTCCACCAGAAGAACCCCACCCGCTGGCACGATATGGTGAAAGATTGGCGCGGCGTCTCCGAAGAGACCACCACCGGCGTCCACCGCCTGTACAAGATGCACGAGGCCGGCGCGTTGCTAATCCCCGCCATCAACGTCAACGACTCCGTCACCAAATCCAAGTTCGACAATCTCTACGGCTGCCGCGAATCGCTCGCCGATGGCATCAAGCGCGCCACGGACGTCATGGTCGCGGGCAAAGTAGCGGTAGTCTGCGGATACGGCGACGTCGGTAAGGGCTCGGCCCACTCGCTGCGCGGCATGGGCGCGCGCGTCATCGTCACCGAAATTGACCCCATCAACGCGCTGCAGGCCGCCATGGAAGGCTTCGAAGTCACCACCATCGAAGACACCCTCGGCCGCGGCGATATCTATGTCACCTGCACCGGCAACTGCGACATCATCACGCTCGAGCACATGCAGAAGATGAAGGACCAGGCCATCGTCTGCAACATCGGCCACTTCGATAACGAAATTCAGGTCGATCGCCTCAACGACGTCCGGCGCCAATAAGATCACCATCAAGCCGCAGGTCGACATGTACACGTTCCCCGGCGGTTCGAGCATCTTCATGCTCGCCGAAGGGCGCCTCGTCAACCTCGGCTGCGCCACCGGCCACCCCAGCTTCGTCATGAGCAACAGCTTTTCCAACCAGACGCTCGCGCAACTCGATCTCTGGAAGAACCGCGACTCCTACAAGCCCGGAGTCTACACCTTGCCCAAGAAGCTCGACGAGGAAGTCGCGCGTCTGCACCTGGAAAAGATCGGCGTGAAGCTCACCACGCTCAGCGCCAAACAGGCCGATTATTTGGGAGTGCCCCTCGAAGGCCCCTACAAGCCGGATCATTACCGCTACTAAGCGTTCCGCAGCTAGAGTTAAACAAGGAGACCATTTTGGCTAGCAATCAAAGACACCTTTTTACTTCGGAATCCGTTACCGAGGGTCATCCGGATAAGATCGCCGATCAGATCTCGGACGCCGTGCTCGACGCCGTTCTGGCCGACGACCCCACCGGCCGCGTCGCCTGCGAAGTGCTCGTTACCACTGGAAGCTGCATCGTGGCCGGCGAGATCACCACCACGACGTACGTTGACGTGCCCCGCATCGCGCGCGGCACTATCGATTATGTCGGTTACAACGACGCCTCTTTCGGCTTCGATTCGAACACCTGCGGCGTGCACAACCTGATTCAATCGCAATCGCCCGATATCTCCATGGGCGTCGATACCGGCGGCGCCGGCGATCAGGGCCTCATGTTCGGCTACGCTTGCGACGAAACCCCCGAGCTGATGCCGCTGCCCATCATGATGGCGCACAAGCTGGTGCAGCGTCTCTCCGTCGCGCGCCGCGAAGGCGTGCTCAATTTCCTCCGTCCCGATGGCAAGAGCCAGGTCAGCGTCGAGTACGTCGGCAACACGCCCAAGCGTATCGAAGCCGTCGTCATCTCCACCCAGCACAGCCCCGATGTCTCCACCGAAGAGCTGCGCCGCGAAGTGAAGAAGCACATCATCGACGTTGTGGTCCCCTCCAACATGGTGGATTCGGAGACCAAGTATCACATCAACCCCACCGGCCGCTTCGTCGTCGGCGGACCCCACGGCGACACCGGCCTCACCGGCCGTAAGATCATCGTCGACACCTACGGCGGCATGGGCCGTCACGGCGGCGGCGCCTTCTCCGGCAAGGACCCGACGAAGGTCGATCGCTCCGCCTGTTACATGGCCCGTTACATCGCGAAGAACATTGTGGCCTCGAAGCTCGCCACGCGCTGCGAAGTGCAGTTGGCCTACGCCATCGGCGTCGCCGAGCCCGTTTCCGTCATGGTCGACACCTTCGGCACCGGCGTGATCCCCGACGAGCGCTTCACCGATCTCGTCCGCGAAAATTTCTCGCTCACCCCGCGCGGCATCATCGACGCCCTGAAGCTCCGCCGCCCGATCTATCGCAAGACCGCCGCCTTCGGCCACTTCGGCCGCGCCGAAGAAACCTTCACCTGGGAAGCCGTCGACAAAGCCGATGCGCTCAAAGACCAGGCCGCCAAAGCCCAAGCCGCCGCCCGCTAGTACGACGGGCCCACAAAGACCTCCACGCCCAGCCTCAACGAACCGCTGGAGGTCTCTGTGGGGCAGGCCTTCAGCCTGCAGCGGGCTTTAGCCCGCCCCAGCCCGCCGCTAAACCCGCGCCCCCTCTCACTTCAACTTCGACTTCGCCCGCTCCACTTCCCCCACCGAAATCGGCGCGACCGTCACCGATTGCCGCTCGCCCGCATGCAACGTCACCGCCGTCCCGCGCGCATCGAGCAGCCCCAGCAGCTCCGCATCGAAAATGTTATCGTCGTCGGCCGATTCGATCGCAAAAATCTTATAGTCGCCCGGCGCCAATGTGTCGAACCGGAATGAGTTCCCCGCCGCCCCGGTCGACTGACGCAGATACCAGCGCCCCGCAAGCGCTCCCTGCGGCATAAGCAGCCACCGCAGCGGCGCGCCGGACTCAGCATCGCGTGACGCCACTCTCGCCTCTACTTGCGCCGGATCGCTTCCCAGGGCGATGCGGAGCGGGACGCCTTCCTGAGCCATGGGAATGATTCCGTCCGAAACATCCTGCGTCCCATACCAGATCGTCTTCACATAAAGGCCGGGCGGATAGAAACCGAACAAGCGATAACTGCCAGGCGGCACGTCCGGCACGTCCACAATGCCATCTTTCCCGGAGTTACCGTGTATGTGGTTTGTCCCCCGCGCCTCGATGAGCCACAATACGATCGAAGGCGCTTCTGCCAGCCGAGGCTCCACCGTCGCCGATCCCTGCATCCGGAACAAGGCGGCCATCGGGAATTCCACGTGGTTTACGTCGTCGTCCTTCACCGCCACCGCAGGGCCACCGACGGTATCGTTAGCTTCTTCCGCCCACAGACAGTGCTCGCCTGAGAACACGCCCCCAATATCGAATGCGCCGTCCGGCCGCGCCGTCGCGCGCGGCGCCGGAACGCCGGCGATGAAGACGTCGCAGGGTCTGGCTGATACTGTCACCGGCGCCCGCCTGATATCTCCCGTCACACGCCCTCGCACGTGATAGCTGGGCTTCTCGCGCAGCCGGAAATCCGCGGAAATCTCGTCGCCCGGCCTCACGCGCTGCGCCGTGGATGCTTTCCAGTCGGGAACGCCGGGGAAAAACGTAGCGCCGTAGCGCTGTTCTTGACCCGCTTCGCCTTGCGCTTCTCCGTCAGTGACCATCAAATAATACCGGTCCGGCTCCATATCGAAAATGCGGTATCGTCCGCGGTCGTCGGTGGTAGCCGATGCATCGGTGTTCAGCCGCTCACCGGATTTCGAAAGCGCCGCCACCATCATCCCCTCGAGCGGTTGCCCTGTGTCATCGGTCACTCGCCCTGCGATCGCAGCAAGCGGTGGAATTTCGATCGCGATTCCTTCGCCGTTCTGATCTTCGGCAACCGTGAATGCTTTGTAACTCCGCGCCGTCGTCCATCGCGTCGTATAACCGTCTGCCGATGCCGTGGCGGTGTACCGGTCCGGCTTCACATTTTCGATCCGAAACGTTCCCGAGGAGTCCGTGATGCCGGCGTATTCCGCGCGCCCAGCCGCGTCGGAGACGGTGACCAGCGCATGCTTCACCGGCTGCCCGGTGACCGAGTTAGTGACTTTGCCCTCGACCGTGCCCACCTTCGGTGTCTGCGCAAACATCGATGCCGCAAACAAGAGTAAAAGGAAGGCGCGCACGATGTCACCGGCAGTGCAATCCGCCATGCCAAACATCCTACTTTCCATCCGGCGCCAACGCAATCGGTCTCAATGTCACTTCTTTCGCTTCCTTCTCACCCAAGGTCACCGCCGTTCCGCGATCCTCATAGCGCTTGCGAAATTCCGGATCCTCCGGCTCGCCCATCGGCGCGCCCAGCCACGCATGCGCGCGGTATGCGCCTGGAATCACACGCTCCAGCGCGAACCTGCCCAATGAATCGCTCATCGTGTACCGGAACCGATTCTCCCAAGCGTCCTCGCCTTCGCGCAGCAGCGTCACGCTGGCATTTGCCACCGGCTGCCCCGATTCGTCCGACACCATCCCTGTCACGCTTCCGAACGCGTCGCTCAGCACAATCGTCACCGGCCCCTCGATCGCAGCCGCGTTCAGCGCCGGTTCCGGCAACGCCTTTTGCCCCACCAGAATCGCTTTCAGAAACGCTTGCGACGAATCGGCGAGTTTCACCTGGTACGCGCGATCCAGCAGCGTCAATGAAAAATGTTTCTTCGCTTCCGCATACTCCTCGATCGTGTCGCCGCCGTTTGCCGGCTCGAATTGCACCGTCGTTCCCGCCTCCTTCACTGCGCCCTCGATGCGAATCGACGCGTCCACCACAACGGGCGTCATCGTTTGCAGTGTCACACTCACATCTTCATCCCGCACCTCTACCACAGCGATCGAGAATTGATCGGGTGTTGAACGCGATGTCACCTGCAGCGCGTAAGATCCCGGCCCGACATCGAAGATCTCGAAGCCGCTTTCACGCCGCCGGAAACCGATATCTAGAGAGTCATCGTCTTGTCGATCCACCAGATCGAGCTCCGTGCTCTGCGTCCAGCGCGCCGGCTGGTCGAAATTGGCGTGAACGGCAAATCGCCGCTGTTCGGACAACTGCAGATCCGTCCCCGCGATCTCCCCTCCCGGAGCCACGATCAACTCTTTCGCATGCGCTGCGTCGGTGGCGCCCGGGAAGTAGGCCGGCCCCAGCATCAACCTATCCCGGCACTCTTTGGTCTGCTGAGTCGCATCGCCACGCAGCGAGCACCCCTGCGGCGGCCGTGTCGCGCGGATATAGTAACGGTTCGGCGGCAGGTCGAAAAGGCGATATTCGCCGCGGTCGTCCGTAGTGACTCGATCCACGGTCACGAGCTTTCGTCGCCCGTGTTCCATCTGATACGTCAGCGCATGGATGTCCACATTGCGAATCGGATCGCCGTCGCTATCGAGCGCGCGTCCCGAGATGACTCCATTGCGGATCATTTTCCATTCGAGTCCAGTCGCTGTCTCGCCGTCGGTCACGCGAAAAGGTGGAAACTCGTCAGCGCTGGGGAAGAGCGGGGAAGGGCGCGCCGAGTAGCCATACTTCTTCAGCAGCGGCGTGTAGGAACCCTCCGCGACATCCGGCGCGACAAACCGCCCATCTTCCCCTGACTCCACCACATAACTCGGCGCCTCGCCGCCTTGCCCTCTGACCGCCGCCAAAGTCACTTGGACTCCCGCAACCGGTTCTCCCGAAACCGCATCGATCACGCGTCCCGCGACCGTTCCGCTCGCGAGCGCCGCGGACGCCAACAGAAGAAGCAGCCCGGGGGTCTTCATTTCATCTGCTCCCGCGCGCGCTCCACCTCCGCAAACGTGACCACCTTCGGAGAAACGGCCGCGTGCCCCTTCGCTTGTACCGCCAGTGTCGATGCGTAACTCGCCAGTAACCGCAGCAACCGAGGATCGCGCAGCTCTTCCGTGTCTCCCGTTTCGGCGGCGATCACGGAATAGTCGCCCGGCGCAAGCCCGCCCAATGCGAACGTTCCGTCGGGGTTCGCTTCGACGAGCCGCACGAGATCCCCTCGCGCTTCGGGATCATCCTTCGGATAAGCAATCACCGCTACGGGCGCGCCTGCTTCTTCGGCGCCCGTGGCCGCAATGCCAGCGATCTCTCCGGGGTCGGAGCCGAGCGTGACGGTAAGCGGCGTGTCTCGTTGCAGCATCGGAATCCAGCCGCTGGAAATGTCTTGTGTGCCGTAGCGGATCGACTTCACATAGAAACGTAGGTCCGGCTGAATCAGTACGCGGCAAGTTACCGCGGGCTGGCTCGGGGCAAAGGCAAACTTTCCATCCGAATCCGCCCTGCCCGCGGCAAGAGGGCGGCCCGATTTTGTAAAAAGGCCTGCAGTCACAGAGGGGTGGGCCGCGGTGGGCAGTCCGTCCAATGCCAAGACGCCGCGGCCCAGAAACCGCGGTGGCATCTGCGCTCCCACGCCGGAAAGGTCCGCGTCTTCAACAGCCACCGCCGAGCCTTCCAGCGGCCCCGAGCCAGTCGAAAAAATCCAGCAATATTGCCCTACAGGGACTCTGGAGATTTCAAAGGAACCGTCCTGAGCCACCCCAGCGCTCGCCTGCAGATTTCCGCCGAACGTCTCCTCTCCGCAAGGCTGGACTCCAATGGTAAGTTGGCCGCCCGCGAACCCTGCTACCTTTCCGCGAATCCTGTATGCCGCCATTTTCCGGAGACGCAGATTGGCCGTCACCTCCGCCCCCGGCTGAATGGAAATCAACTCGGCCTCATTCGCCGTGCGCACGCCTGGATAAAATACCCGCGGATACGCATATATGGGCCCGGAGTAGTGAACGTTCGGGTTCGCTTCGCCTGCGCGCGTGACCAGCAAATAGTAACTGCCGCGTTCCAAATCGATCAGGCGGTATCGTCCACGATCATCGGTGGAGATCAACCCCGCAATCGATGCGCGGCCATTGTGGCTGCGGAAGACAATCACCCCCATGCGTGGAATCGGCTCGCCGGCATCGTCGGTAATCTGCCCCGATATCACCCCGAGCGGCGCCACGTCGATGTGAATCCCAGTCACCGCCTGTTCCGCCGCGGCCACAAATAGCCGCTGCGTGCGCGCCGTCTTGTAGACCGTGGAGTAGCCGTCCGCCTGCGCCGACGCCACGTAGCGTCCCGGCTCAACCGAATCGAAATGAAACTTTCCTGCCGAGCTCGTAACCGCGCGATACGCTTCGTTCCCGTGCAGATCGCGCAGCGCCACACTCGCGCGCTTCACCGGCTGCCCCGAGACGGAATTGGTAACGCTGCCCTCAACCGTAGCGGGCTTACTCTGCGCTGCCGCGAACAAGAGCAGGATGAGACGAAGGAGCATGCAGGCCTGTCCCCGATTCTACAGGCAAAGCATGGGCCAGTCGTTCACGCAACGCGGCACGCCGCGTTACAGAAACCAGAGCCGCGCAAGCGAAGTCACTGGCGGTACGCTCCGGCACCTTGGGGAGAACGCGCCCTCTTGTGCCCCGGCCAGGCGGAAGTCGATAATCGAATCGTAGCTTGGGATCGAAACTCAGAGGCAGAGGCGTAATCGCTAATGACAGAGGTTCTCCAAAGCTCTCCATACCGGCAAATTCACTGCCAACGAAAGATCTTGCACAACGAGTGTTCGGTCCTGGCGAAAGGAGAATCATGAAAATCGTAGTCATTGGCGGTACCGGGCTCATTGGATCGAAGCTTGTCCAAAAGCTTCGTGAGGACGGGCAGGAAGTAGTAGCCGCTTCGCCTTCGTCTGGCGTCAACACCCTCTCAGGCGAGGGACTCGCGGATGCGCTGAAGGGCGCCTCCGTCGTCGTCGATGTAACGAACTCCCCTTCGTGGGAGGATGCGGCGGTGCTGAAGTTCTTCGAGACATCAACCCGCAACCTCCTCGACTATGAAGCGGCCGCCGGCGTGGGGCATCACGTCGCGTTGTCGGTTGTTGGGACGGAACGTCTGCTCGAAAGCGGCTTCTTCCGCGCAAAACTCGCCCAGGAGAACCTGATCAAGGCCTCCTCCATTCCGTACTCAATCATCCGTGCGACGCAGTTCTTCGAATTCGTAGGGAAAATCGCCGATCTCTCCACAGAGGGTGACAAAGTGCGCCTGCCTTCGGTGCTCTTCCAGCCTATGGCAGCCGATGATGTCGCCAGTGCAACCGCCGGCATCGCAATGAGCTCGCCGGTGAATGCCACCGTGGAAATAGGGGGGCCCGAACGGTTTCGTCTGGATGAACTCATCCGTCGGGACCTGGCTGCGCGCAAGGATCCACGCCAGGTAATCTCCGACTCACACGCGCGCTACTACGGTATCGAAATGAGCGAGAGGGCGCTGGTTCCCGAAAATGACGCGCGGCTCGGGAACACGCGTTTCGAAGACTGGGTGCGCTCTACGAAACAAGTCCCAAAGACGGGTCGGCCGGGGGCGTAAGTGCACTCCTGTTCTAGAGAACGCTCCTACAAAAACGCCATCGACTTCACGCCCGAGATGTCGAATCGCTTCCTGCATCTCAGGTTCTTGCAAGCCGCCTTATCGTCCAGCAGCACCATATAGCTCTGCGCTTTGAGGAACTTCGCACGGTCCCGCTCATCGCCGCCAGGCGGCAGCCGATCCTTCTTCTTGTGCACCATCCACCGCAGCTCGTAAGTCTCCTGCGAGCGGCAATACGGACAGTTCAAGAGTGCGGGCTTCGTTGTCTCTGATTGCGTGTAATAGGCGCGTTCATCCATCGGATGCGCCTAGCGTTCCGCCACTGGGATCCACGTCTGGCCATCCGGTTTGCCCTTATAATCGGCGCGCGGACGGATCAGCCGGTTGTTGTGATATTGCTCCAGCACATGCGCCGTCCATCCCGACATACGGCTTACCGCGAAGATCGGCGTGAACAGGTCCACCGGAATATTCAGCGAATAATACGTCGAAGCCGAGTAGAAATCCACGTTCGGATTCAAGTGCTTCTCCGCCATCACCGTGTTTTCCATCGTGCGTGAGAGGCGATAAAGCTTCTCGTGCCCGGTGCGTTTACCCAATTCCTCGGAAAGCACGCGCAGGTGCGTCGCGCGCGGGTCCTCCGTGCGGTACACGCGATGTCCGAAGCCCGGAATCTTGATCTTCGCAGCCAGCTTGTCCTTCACGCGCTGCTCGGCTTCGTGCTCGTCGCCCAGATCCAGCAGCCACTTGATCACATCCTGGTTCGCGCCGCCGTGCAACGGCCCCTTCAACGCGCCGATGCCGCTCGTCACCGACGAATAAATATCGGAAAGCGTCGCCGCCGTCACGCGCGCCGCAAAGGTCGATGCGTTCAGCTCATGGTCGGCATGCAACGTCAGCGCCACGTCGAACGCATGCTCCATCACTTCGTCCGGCTTGTTACCCGTCAGCGTGTAGAGGAAATTCGCCGCGAAACCCAGGTTCGGGTCGCTCTCCAGCACCGCGTTGCCCTTGCGCAGCCGCTCGAAGCTGGTCACGATCGTCGCCGTCTTCGCCATCAGACGCACGGCCTTGCGCCGGTTGGCCTCGGGCGACATGTCCTGCGCTTCGGCGTCGTAGAGGCTCAGCATCGAGACCGCCGTGCGCAGCATATCCATCGCGTTGGCTTTGGGAATGCCCTTCAGGAACTCCGTCACCTCGGCGGGCAGGTCGCGCTCCGCCACCAGGTCTTTCTTGAGCTGATCCAGTTCGTCTTGTTTCGGCAGCCAGCCGTTCCAAAGCAGGAAGACGACTTCTTCAAACGTGGCGTGCTCCGCCAGCGTATGAATGTTGTACCCGCGATAGCTTAATACTCCCTGGTATCCGTCGATATAACAAATCTCGGATTCGCCCGCGACGACGCCTTCCAACCCTGCCGTTGGTGTTCCCATATATTTATGATTTCGCCTTCCGAATCTGCCATTCTACCTTGGCGGACGGCCTCCGAGCAGCGCATTCGGCGCCGGACAGCCCGGGAACGGTGAGAAACTGATCGTCAGATCTTTTCTCTCCACCCACAAAATCTGTTGCTCGCTTCCGAAATTGACGTTCAGAATCACGCCCGAGCCGCACGATTTGCTCCGCGTGATCTTATAATTCGACGGATCGCCCTTCGTCGGGCCCCAGTCTTCCATGAACGTCGAATACGAATAGCCGGCGCACGGTTTTGCATCCGTGCAACCCCACAGAGTGTACGCGCCCTTGTAGTCGTGAGCCGCCAGCAGGGAGAAGAACTGCTTGAGCTGGTGCTCCTGCTTGAAGTTGTGAAAAATGTAAAAGGCCGCCCCTCCGAGAACCAGAAGGACGGCCAGCGAAATCAGGCCTTTCTTCACGACATTTTCGCGCCGTTCTTCACCGGCGCCGTAATGATCGAGGTATCCGGCCATATTTCTTTTAGACGCCTATTTTGCCGGTTTTGCTCCACCAGCCGCGGCCGCTCCCGACGGATAGGCCTTGTCGTACGCCGCCGTGGCCTCCGTCGTGATGTCCATCCCCGTCTTGCTGAAGTAGGTCACTGAGCTTTCCACCACGAGGTCGTAGCCCTTTTCCGCCGCCAGTTTCTTCAGGACTTCCACCATGCGCTGCGTGCACTTGGGCAGAATATCCTGCTTTGCAGCGTCGGCCGTTTCCTGCAATTCGGTGGTGAGGCGCTGCAATTCGCGCTGCTTGCGCGTCCCTTCGGCTTGCATATCTTCCTGCTGTTGCGCCGTCAGCTTGCTCGAGCCTGCCTGCAGCTTGTTCTGCAGTTCCGCCAGTTCGTTCTGCAGCGCCTGCGCGCGATCCGCTTCCGGCTTCAGCCGGACCTGCAAGTCCGCGTCGGCCTTTTTCACTTCGGCCGTGCCGAATACGGCAGCCTGCATATTGATGACGGCGATCTTGACCTGCGCGGGCGCGGCCTGTGAGAGCGCCAACAGGGCCGAGCAGACCATTAGCGGCCTGAAGCCCATCCTTAAAAACATGAAACAGCTCCTGAAATGGTGTTTAGACCTACAGATTAACACACGGATATCGCCGGTTTCCGTCGACTTCACGCCACAACTGGGCCTCCCCGTCACACGCAAGTCCTTTGCTAACCAACTTGTTAATCCCCTAGTCTAACTGTCGTATAGTTAAACTTGGTATAGCTAAACTATGGAACGCCCAGACATCCCTCCCGGCACGCTTTACATGCTGATTCTCAAGTCCCTCGCCCGCCTCGGCCCCATGCACGGCTACGGCATCGCCCAGCACGTCCACCGCGCTTCCGGCGAGGTCCTCGAGGTCGAAGAAGGCTCGCTCTATCCCGCCCTCCAGCGCATGCTCATCAAAGGATGGGTCGAGGCCGAATGGAAGCAGTCCGAAAACAACCGCCGCGCCCGTTTCTATCGCCTCACCGCCGCCGGACGCAAACAGCTCACCCGCGAAGTCGATGAATTCGGCCGCGTCGTCGCCGCCATCGTCCGCGTCATCGAGCCCGCCTGAGGACGCCATGCTGGAACTCCTCCGCCGCCTCCGCTTCCTCTTCCGCCGCGAATCCTTCGAGCGCGACCTCGAAGAGGAAATGCGTCATCACCTCGCCCTCAAATCCGAAGCCCAAAGCCCCAACGCCGCCGCCCGCCATTTCGGCAACGTCACCCTACTCAAGGAGAACAGCCGTTCCATGTGGACCTTCCCGCTCTTCGAACAACTCGGCCAGGACATCCGCTACGCCTTCCGCGCCATGGCCGCCAACCCGCTCTTCACCGCCACCGCCGCCCTCTCGCTAGCCCTCGGCATCGGCGCCAACACGGCTATCTACAGCTTCATGGACGCCATCCTCATGCGCGCCCTCCCCGTCCCGCACCCCGAACAGCTCGCCGTCTTCAAATGGAGCTCCAAGGGCCGCCCCGGCGTCATTCGCTCCCTCAACGGATCCAACCGCCGCGATCGCAAGACCAACGTCTCCACCAGCCCCAATTTTCCCTTCGCCGCCGCCGATGTCTTCACCGCCGATCGTGACGTCGTCACCGCCCTGTTCGCCTACGCCTACACCCAGACCTTCAATCTCAACGTCGCGGGCCGCGCCGAAGCCGCTGGCGGGTGTCCCATCTCCGGCAATTTCTACAGCGGGCTCGGCATCGTTCCCGCCGCCGGCCGCCTAATCTCGCCCGATGACGATCGCACCGGCGCGCCCCTCACCGGCGTACTCGCCTATGCGTATTGGCAGCGCCGCTTCAATTCTGACCCCGCCGTCATCGGCCAAACCATCCTCGCCAACAACCTGCCCATCACCATCGTCGGCGTCTCCGCCCCCGGTTTCTACGGGCTCGATCCCGCCGTGCATCCCGATTTCTTCTTCCCCCTGCACGCCTTGCCGCTCTTTTCCCCCAATCCCGCGCGCGACGAAAAGAACCGTTTCTTCGACAACCATTTTTATTGGTTGGAAATGATGGCCCGCCTTCGCCCCGGCGTCAGCCTCGCGCAGGCTCAAGCCGCCTTCGCGCCGCAATTCCACCACTTCGCCGAAAGCACCGCGACGTCGGAAAAGGAACGCCAGATCTTCCCCGATCTTTGGCTCGACGCCGGCTCTTCCGGCCTCGATTCTCTGCGCCAGCGCTACTCCGAACCTCTCCGCGTGCTCATGGCCATGGTCGCTCTCATCCTCACCATCGCCTGCGCCAACATGGCCAACCTGCTCCTCGCCCGCTCGTCCGCCCGCCGCCGCGAGATGGCCATCCGCCTCAGCATGGGCGCGGGCCGTTGGCGCATCGTCCGCCAGCTCCTTACGGAAAGCATCCTGCTCTCGCTCACCGGCGGCGCGCTCGGCCTCATCTTCGCCTATTGGGGAATCCAGTCCATCACTTGGTTGATCGCGAACGGCGAAGAAAATTTCACCCTCCACGCCGAGCTGAACTGGCCCGTGCTCGCCTTCACCTTCGCGCTCTCCCTCCTCGCCGGCCTGGTCTTCGGACTCGCGCCCGCCCTCCAATCCACCGGCTTCGACCTCACCCCCGCGCTCAAGGAAAGCAAATCCGGCGCCAGCCACGCCCGCCGCTCTGCGCTCCGCCCCGGACTCGGCAGCGCCCTCGTCGTCGCTCAAATCGCCATCTCTCTCATCCTCGTCATCGCCGCCGGCGTCTTCGTCCGCAACCTGGTAAATCTGAATACCGCCGATCTCGGCTTCAATCGCGGCAACGTGCTCCTGTTCTCGCTCAACGCGCGCGATGCGGGCTACCAGGATGAAGCCGCCGCCCGCTTCTTCACCGGCGTTCACGACCGCATCCGTCAGCTCCCCGGCGTCCGCGGCGCCGGACTCAGCAACTTCCCGTTAGTCGCCCAGTACATCAACGACGACTCCGTCCGCGTCCCCGGCGCGCCGCCCGTCGTCGGCGGCCACGACAACGCAAGCCTGCTCCACATCGATCCCGATTTCCTCGCCACCATGGAAATCCCGGTTCTCATGGGCCGCGGTTTCGAAACGCGCGACATGTCAGCCCGCAACACCGCCCTGGTCAATCAGACGTTCGTCTCGGCGTTCCTCAGCGGCGAAAGCCCCCTCGGCCATCACGTTCTCGTTGGCGGCGCTCCCAACCCTCAGGATTTCGAAATCGTGGGCGTCACCCGCGACGCTCACTACAACTCTATTCAGGAAGTCGTGCCGGCCACCGTCTACCTGCCCTTCACCCAAAACCAGCCGCTCAGCCGCATGTACTTCGCCGTTCGCACCGCGGGCGACCCGATGGCGATGGTCAATCCCATCCGCGAAATCGTCCGTCAGGCCGATAACAAGGTCGTCTTCGCCGGCGTCATCACCCAATCCCGCCGCATCGAGCAGACCATCTCCCAGCAGCGCACCTTCGCCGATCTCGGAACCTGCTTCGCCGCCCTCGCCATGCTCATCGCCTGCGTCGGACTCTACGGCGCCATGGCCTACGCCGTCGCCCGCCGCACCAGCGAAATCGGCATCCGCATCGCTCTCGGCGCCAAGCGCGGCCTCATCCTCTGGATGGTCCTCCGCCAAGTCCTACTTCTCGCCGCCGTCGGCCTCGTTATCGGCTTCTACGTCGCCCGCTCCCTCTCCCACTGGATCGCGTCCTACCTCTTCGGCATGAAGCCCAACGACCCCATCGCCATCGTGGCCGCCATCGCCATCCTGCTCGCCGCCGCGCTCGCCGCCGGCTTCATCCCCGCCTGGCGCGCCTCCCGCATCCACCCCATGACCGCCCTCAGATACGAATAGTTGTGATGCAATAGAGGGCTCCTATGCCGGAGCCCTTCAAACTGTTCGTCGCTTCGCCCGGCGATGCCTCCGTCGAACGCGATGCGCTCGGCCGTGTCGTTCAGGAAGTGAATCAGACACATGGCGCGCCATTGGGTTACTCTCTCGAGTTGCTGCGCTGGGAAACCCACGCCGCCCCCAGCGGCGGCCGCCCGCAGGCCGTAATCAACCAGCAAATTCCCGAGTACGATATCTTCGTCGGCATCATGTGGCGCCGCTTCGGCACTCCCACCGGCGCCGCCGGCTCCGGAACCGAAGAGGAATACCGCATCGCCTATCGAAAGTGGCTAAGCAATAACTCCATGCCCCTGATGTTCTACTTCTGCCAGAAGCCCTTCATGCCCCGTCGCCTCGACGAAATAGAGCAAATGAGGCAAGTCCTCTTGTTTCGCGAAGAGCTGGAACGTCAGGCTCTCGTTTGGGAGTACAACCAGCCCGAAAAATTCGAGGAAGACATCCGCAAGCACCTCTGCCTGCGCATGACCAGCTTGGTCAAGGAACAAAGCCGGCGCAGGTCGCACAGCGCGCAGCCCGATCAGGAATCCATCGACGACCTCCGGGCTCTCTGGGGCCGCATGACTCCCGACCTCCAGAAAGCGTTCAGCGTCGCCTACAACGAAAACCGCAGGGCAGGGGACCCCGGCATTCAGACCCGCGACCTCTTCGCCGCCATGCTGCGAGTATCCGGCGACCAACTGACTCCCATCACCAGCGAGATCCCCCAAGCCGCATTGCCGCAAGCCACCGAGGGCCCGGTTGCCGAACAGCCCTACGTCGTGCAGGAGCGCCCCTGGCTCTCGCACTGCGTGGCTTCATCGGTGAGCCGTTTGCGGAGAGCCCTGCCGGCGGACCGCGAACTCACCTCAGCCGATGTCTTCGCCGACATCGCCAAGAACGGCAGCGGAGAATCCGTTGCGCTATTGAGGAAGCATCATATCGGTCCCCAGGAGATCGACCAGATCCTGATCAAGAAAGGCCTCGACCTGGTCACAGCATGACGTACGACGGGCCTCCCGGCCCGTCGTCGATAAGACCAAAGTGACGCTGCTCGGAGCGTGGCAGCTCTTCCTTGTCAGGCGCCCAGGGGAATCGGCAGCCGCACCTGAAAGTGAGTCTCGCCAGGACGCGAGTCCACCCGGACATCGCCCCCATGCTGGCGGACAATCCGGTACACCGTGTCGAGTCCAAGCCCCGTGCCTTCACCTACCTGCTTGGTGGTAAAGAACGGATCGAAGATGCGGCTCTTGACCTCCGGCGGAATACCGGCGCCGTTGTCGATGATATCGACCAGTAGAAAAGCGCCATCCCGCGCGGTGCGAATGGTGATTTGACCGCGGCCCGCTTTCGCCTGTTCAGCCAGCGCATCGATCGCGTTATCGATCAGGTTAGTCCACACCTGATTGAGCTCGCTTCCCTTGGCGCAGATCCTAGGTAACGATCGATCGTATTCACGGCGGACGTTGATCCCGTTCTTCAGCTCGTGATGCATCATGGTCAGCGTGTTTTCAAGACCGTCGTGCAGGTCCACCTCTTTTTCACCGGCCTGGTCCATGTACGTGTATTCTTTGATCGCCTTGACTAGGTCTGAAATACGAGCGGCGCTGCTCTCGATCTGCCGCAGCGTCTTCTCCACCTCAATCGTGGCAGACATGCGGCGTAGGGCGAATTCCAGAGTCTTGCCAGGGAACTGAGCGGACAGTTTGTCCAGACAGTCGTCGTCGGCCTCGGCCTCAACCAGCGCCGGCGCGAGCTCCCAAGGCCGGGTGACTCCACGCCTCTCCAGCCATGCCGTGATGCGGTCCTCGCGATCGCTGCGGTCCAGCGCGTCCATCACCGGCGAACCGGTCATCTCTGTCGCGACCTCTTTTTCGATGTCCGAAAGGTGTTCCAGCACTTCGTCCGATAGCTCTTCGCGGCACAATCGGAAGTTGGCATCGCGCAAATTGGCGAAGGCATCGCGCAGACCGGCAGTCGATCTCCGCACCGCCGACGCCGGATTGTTCAGCTCATGCGCGAGACCCGCCGACAGTTTGCCGAGCGCCGCCAGTTTCTCGAGCTGTTGATCGGCCCGCGTGGCCTCGCGAACGCGATCGGTCAGCAAGCCAATCAGTCGAGGTTGAATGTCCGGGATGCGCCGAAACATCTCCTCGAAGTGATCCTTGTGCAGAGAAGCTAGCCGCGTCGGCGCGGTCGCGCGAATGGTAGACGGGAATTGCGTCATGCGCGAAAACGGCAGCATTCCGGTAATCGCGCCGGCGCCTACTATATAGACGCCCGCGCCCGTCGGCCGCTTCCCCTGCAACTCGCCCGCGAGGATGACAATCAACTGGTCCGCCGGAGCGC
Source organism: Bryobacterales bacterium (assembly GCA_963743705.1). GTDB lineage: Bacteria > Acidobacteriota > Terriglobia > Bryobacterales > Bryobacteraceae > PALSA-243. Next base: position 47,445 of record CAVUQS010000017.1, read on the forward strand.
CGGCTTCAACCACCACTTCGCCGGCCGCGAAGTGCAGATCCTCGGCATTGGAAGCGAACCACTGCAGCTGATCCTCCTTAAGATCCTCCAAAACGGGGACCTTGCGGAGGGCCTCAATCAGCGGAGTTCCAGTGACAGTCGCCATAATTACACCTTGCTCAGATACTGATGCACGAACTGTATCGCAATCGAGCCTTCTCCCACACCGGAGGCGACCCGCTTCACCGATCCATGGCGGACGTCTCCTACCGCGAAAACCCCGGGCACGCTGGTTTCGAGTAATCCCGGATCGCGGTCGAGAGACCAGCCCTTGGGACGCTTGCCCTCGTGGACCAAATCGGCGCCGGTCAGAATGAATCCGCGATCGTCGCGCTCCACCACCCCTTCCAGCCAGTTGGTGCGGGGCTCGGCGCCGATGAAGATGAACAGCGAACTTGCGCTAACGCGGTCCACGGCGCCGGTTGCGTGGCACTGGATCGAAACCTCTTCCAGCCGAACGCCGCCGTGGACTTCCACCACGCTCGCTCCCGTCTGTACTTCAATGTTGGGAGTCTGCTCAATGCGATCGACCAGGTACCTGGACATGGTCGCCGCCAGGGACTCGCCGCGCACCAGCATCACCACGCGCCGGGCATAGCCGGAGAAGTGCACCGCCGCCTGCCCCGCCGAGTTGGCGCCGCCCACGATGTACACGTCTTCCTCCTTGCAGGAGCGCGCTTCCACAATCCCCGCGCCATAGTAAACGCCCGCTCCTTGCAACCGGTCCATGCCGGGGATGCCAAGCTTGCGCCACTGCAGGCCGGTCGCGATCACCAGCGCATGGCACCATACCTCCGTGCCGTTAGACAGCTTGAGATATCGATAGGGACCGTCGATTCGCAGAGACTCAACTTCCTGAGGAGAAAGAATCTCCGCCTGAAACCGTTTCGCTTGGATAACGGCTCGTTGCGTAAGGTCCGATCCGCTGATGCCCGTCGGAAAACCGAGATAGTTCTCGATGCGCGAACTCAAACCGGCCTGGCCGCCGGGAGCTTCCCGCTCAATCATGAGCGTCTTGAGCCCCTCCGATGCGCCGTAGACCGCTGCCGCAAGGCCCGCGGGCCCCCCACCCGCGATCACCAGGTCGTAAAATTCGGTCCCGGCGCGAGTCCTGAGACCCATGCGCTCGGCGACTTCCGCGTGGGGCGGTTCCGCCAGCCGGCCGCCGTCCGGAAACAGAACCAGCGGCAAATGGTCCAAATCCTCCGGTTCAAGCTTGGAGAGCAGTTGCTTGACAGCCCCGTCCCGATTGGCCGCCTCGACATCCAGCCATTGATATGGAATCCGGTTACGCGCCAGAAATTCCCGTAAATCATAAGACTTTGGCGACCATCGGCTCCCCAGCACGCGCAGCCCTTCAAACGGCGGCGTATACTCCGCCAGCCAGTCGTCCAGAAGTTCATCGATGACTGGATACAGCTTCTCTTCTGGCGGATCCCACGGTTTCAGCAGGTAGTGATGCAGTTTAATTTCGTTGATCGCCTGAATGGCAGCGTCGGTATCGGCGTAGGCTGTCAGCAATACGCGGCAGGCGTTGGGATAGATCTTCATGGCCTCGGCCAGGAACTCGAGGCCGTTCATCTGCGGCATGCGGTGATCGGCTAGCAACAGCGCAACCGGAGCGTTGCGCTGCTCCAGCTTCCGCAGCAGATCCAGCGCCGCCGGTCCCGAGTCCGCGCGCAGAATACGATACTTCTCGGCATATTTGCGGCGAAGATCGCGCTCGATGGCGCGCAGGACATCGGCATCGTCGTCGACCGTCAATAGAACTGGCTTAGGCATGAGCTTTTCCGAGGGTCCACTTCTTAGAATATCGCGGGACGGCCTGTAGGGCAGGTCTTCAGCCTGCAGCGAGCTTTAGCTCGCCCCTGGCCTCTGCGCGCCGCTCACGGAATCCGAATCAACACCCCGCCGCTCACCCCGATCGACTTCTCCCTCCCGTGCCCGAACTCCCACTCATACGCCGGTTCCAGATACCAGCCAAATCTCCGCTTCGCCCAAGGCCAAAACATGAAATCGGCCGCCACCTCGCCGCCCACCGAATTCGTCGTTACGCCGCCCGCTCTCCTGTGAATCCACTCCGGTCCCGCCCCGGCCATAAACTCCACTTTCCTCGACAGCGTCCACGGCTTCTTGAACAGCAGGTCCGTCGTCCATTCCGTGGAATGCCGCGTGAACGTCGGCGTCGTGCCAATCTCCAATTCCAGCCAGTGCTCAACCGGCGTGACTTCCACGGCGACCGTCGGGCTGACCGTCACTCCGCCCCCCGTCACGCTCCAACTCGGAGCCGCCCCCACCTCAACAATCGCAAGTTCCTCCGCGCCCTTCGATTGAGCCAAGCCCTCCCGGCAGCACAGGGCCGCGCACAACACCAACCCGAGCCTGACCACGCCACGCCGCAATCCCATCGCAAGTCAATAGTACGATGCTATTCTTGCCCCCGCATCGGTCCATTCCCTAAATGGGGCCCAGGTTTGGCAATTCGCCGCTGGAGGTGACCGCATGACTGACTATTTCGCGCCGGCCGTCCTGGCCGCCGCCCTCACGCTGCTGTGTCCCACGCCCGCGAAAGCCGATTTCACCTGGCTCGCTCCCACGTGGACCGCCAATCCCTTCGACGTCATCGGCGGCCCATCCGCCATGGCCCAACCCACCTTCGGTCCAGTCAACGCCGACCTCGCCAACTCCGGCGGCTCCATTTCGGCCGGTTCTGACCCGGATACCGCCAACTCCGGCGGCTTCGTCATGGTCACGTTCTCCCGCACGTTCGTTCTGTTCAACGATCCCTATCAGTCGGAAGTCACGCTCTTCGGAACCCTGTCCGGCGCCCTGAACTCGTCGAGTGCGGCCGCCATCCTCGCGGAGAATAGCGTCCTCGCCAGCGCCGAGATCACCAGTGTGCCGGACGGCGGCGCCTTCAATTTCATTACGGCCGTCGACTCGTCACTGGCAGCAAACAGCACCGATAGCAAGGCCGTACTCACTCCCACGGAGAACACGCTCGATCTGCCCGATGGCACTTACACGGTTAGCGGATCTTTGCTGATCACCCTGAGCGTGGAACAGGCCGCCGTCGGCATCGCCGATTCGAACGCCGACGTGAATTGGGTAGTCGGCCTGACAGCCACAAAGATCGTCCCCGAGCCCTCAACCTGTCTGTTACTCGGCGCCGAGGCCGCATGGTTGCTTGCCTGGGCCGTTCGGCGGCGCATGCGCAACTGACTTCCGCGCGATGGTCAGGGTTTTACGGAGCCAAAAGGCAGGACCTGAGCCCGCGGTTCGTCGGACCAATCCAGGGTCACGATACAGCCTTGAACGAGTGCTTACGAGTGCTGCGCCGCGGGCGTCGGCGTCAGTGCCTTCCCGCGGAGAAAGGACCAATCCGTGGCTTAGTAACCTAATGCCACCAGATACGGAACCTAACGCGGTCACAGGTTCATATCGATCAAAATGTTCGTTAGCTGGCTAGTCGGATCTCGCGTCCCTGCACTAGACGCGCGGCGAAGGCGAGCGCCTCACGGATATCGGCTTCTTCCAGGTAAGGAAAATCGTTCAACAGATCTTTGACGGACCGCCCGGCCGCAAGCGCCTCGACAATCATCCCGACGGTCACAGGCATGCCGCGAATACAGGGCTTGCCACCCATAACTTCCGGGTCCATCGTGATGCGGCTGAATCCAAACACGCTGCCATCATAGCGTATTCAGAACCGGACCTCCGCGATCCGCCTTCCGCGCGGCCTACTGCGCGATGCGGCCCGCGTCCGGCAAAGCCGATTTCGTCAGGGTCGATCCCATCTGGGACCGTCAACCAGTTCGACGTCATCGGTGGCCCGTCCGCCACCGCCCAACCCAGCTTCGGTTCCGTCACCGCAGACCTCGCAAACTCCGCGCCGTCGAACGCCGGTGGCTTCGTCATGGTTACGCTCTCGCGCGCACTCTCGATCTGTTCAAAGGCCCCGACGATTCCGACCTCACCCTCTTCGGAACCCTTCCTGGCGCGCTCAACTCATCGACCACCGCGATGGGCGTCACCGCGTCTACCAACGGCGTCGCCGACGCCCAGACCACCGCTGCGCCCGCCGGCGACCTCTTCAACACCGTGACCGACGCCGCACACTCTCGGCCCACTTCGACCTGCGAAATCCGCAGTGCATCGCCAAGGGCAGGCTCCCACAGAGCTTCCGACAAGATCTATGGGGCCCTAACCGTGCTGAACTAGACCTGATATCCCTGCCACAAATAATGTTGCTAGCAGCCAACCCAGTAGAACCTGGGTCCACGCAATCCATCGCATAAACGCCGCGGACTCAGCCCGGAGTCGGAGCCATCTGTGAGGTCCTGATGATGGGGGGCGACCACGTAATCCGCTCGCAGGCTGCCATTTGTCGGTCTGTCCGAGCTTAACTAACGGAAATGTATTTTCGATTGAAAAGATCAGAGGTTGAAACGTCGGGTACTGGGGCGGTAACTTGCCGGCCGAACGAAATTCCACGGCGGCATCATTGTCCGTGGGGCTCATAGTTCCCTCAACATAACTGCGGCGGTACAAAAGCGCCCCAAGGAAGCTGACGGCGATCAGCCCCCAAACCGCATTCATTGGTTTGTAGCCGTAGCCGATAGAAGCCCCCAGCAAATGCGCCAGCGGCGAATCGTTTCTGAAGGAGATTTTCTCCTCCATAGCTTGGAGCACGTCGACGGCGTCTTGAGTCTGACCAGAGTCCTCCAACGTCTTCGCGAGCTGCCGGAAAGGTTGGGTCGCTCCCGTTGCGTCGAGGTTCAACCAAGCTTTGCGACTCGCCGCGTCCCAATCACGGCCGACGTGCCGTCATATATGAACCCTTGTAGTCTTAGGTGTCCCGGCTTCGGCCAGGAGCTTTTGCTGTCTTCAAACGCTCGACAGCGGGCATATCTCAAGTCCACGCCCCCGTCGGACTCGAACGGGAGCACCATCCCCTTCGATTTGGTGGCGCGAAGCAAGATCATTCCGCCTACCACGACACGCTCAGCATTTAACGCGGTGTGCCCCGGAGATACCAATTTCGCACCGGTGAAATCCAAGTCGTTGCTCACCGTGGCCCCTATCAGACTGATGGGGCCATCTGCCTCAAACCGGGAGACTTGTCCTCCTCCTCCGTCGTCCTGGAAAACATCGGCTCGAAAGAATGCGTACCCACCGACGCTCATACCGTCGGCCAAGACCGCCTCCGCAACGGCATTCGTTATGTGCGCGCCTTGGAGATCAAGGTCTTGGGCTATACGTGCCCGGCGAAGCAGAATTCCACCATCAGAGCAGAATCCGTGATGGAGCATTAACGGAGTGCTTTACGATTGTAAATGAAAGGTTGACGCGTCGCGTCCAACTCCCGTCCATGTCCAATATTTCAAGCTGGGAATTCTCAACGTCATGGGATTCTCGACTCTGCACCTACGCAACGTAATTGGAACCGGAACAGTAACGCTTGCCAGAGTTAGGTCGCCCACGATACGGGCCCCGAAAATCGCAATGCCCCCCGGATGCGATAGTTTCCGCGCAGTTTCGTTGAGTAAAAGCCAACGGATTACCTGTGCACGTATGTCACGATCATGTCCCCACGGCTTGACACCCTGTGCCTCGTTTCCGACTTCTGAGTATCCGGGGAAGTTCCGGCTGGATCGTCCTCAGCGGCTGTTAACCCACCGACCGCTTGCTCCCCCGTAGCGGTCGCCCGCAGCAGGCGCGCTTCGGCGGGAGAGAATTGTCCAAATTCAGCCTGAGCGAGGCCCTCCAGATGAACCCGAGCCGTCTCTCTTGATCTATCGAGCCACGATTGTTGCGCACAAAGTCCGGAGCATGTGACCGTGCTTAGAACGCTTAAACACAGTGCCATCCGTGGCACATAACGTTAAGGGACATGCGTCGAATTGTACTATAGGAAGCTGCTATCAGCGATTGAAAAACATAGGCCGAACAGGACGAAAAAACGAGAAAGAGTTCGGCCGATTGATTCTAGATAGTTACAGGAGGGCCACCGCTTCGCCTGGTGTTGTTCGTCATAACGCTTGGGCCCATAAGTAAAGTGCTCGAGCGGGCGCGTGCTACGCGTGAGCGTCGGTCGGGACGATGGCGTCCGGCGTCGTTTCGCGACCTTCGACTCACGTCGCGCTACTCATGCCGCCGAAATTGCAGCAACGTCGTGCTCCCAACGATACCGAGTCACCAATCCAAGAATTTCTCTAAACAATTGATTCCACACACCTTCCCGGTCCTCGGTCGCTAAAAATTACCAGCGCCCTCCCCATAATAAAAATAGGAGCTTTTTTCCATGACAAATCAGCCTCTCGGAACCACTCACCCCACCGGCCCCCGCACCCCCCCCGGCAAGCGCCGCGTCAGCTTCAACGCCTTCAAACACGGACTCACCAGCAAGGTCCACGTCCACACGCCCGAGGAATCCGAAGCCTTCCGCACTCACTGCCAGGCCTATCTCGCCGAGCTCGCTCCCGTCGGCATCCAGGAGACCGACCTCGTCCAGGCCATCGCCGAAAATCGCTGGCGCCTCAAGCGCGCCCGCGCTCTCGAGAACAACATCTTCGCCGAAGGCGTCAATCTCCACGCCGGCGAAACCGAATCTGGCGACGCCGAGATAGACAATGCCTTAGCCGAAGGCAAGACCTGGGTCGAGCAAGCCCGCTTCCTCGCGCTCATCACCGTCTACGAGCAGCGCATCAACCGCAGCATCGAGAAGAACACCGTCGAGCTGCGCGCTCTCCAAACCGCCCGCAAAGAGGCTTACAAGAAAGCCCAGGAAGACGCCATCCACCTCATGCAGGAAGCCGAAAGCCGCGGCGAAATCTATCGTCCGCAGGACGATTTCCACCCCGCCGCCGCCCACGGAGGGTTTGTTTATTCGCCCACCGAAATCCACCGCGTGCTCGACCGCCGCGCCCGCGTCTGGAAAGGCATCCAGGCCGTCCCCCGCATGGAAATCCTCCTCCCCAAGCCCGAAGACCGCGAAGCCGCCTGACGATTTTGTTTTATCCGTGTTAATCGGCGTTCATCGGCGGCTAATAATGGTTTTCGGTTTTTCGCACGCAACCCCTCGCCACCGGCCCCGGAATATGTGATCCTGATCCCTTAGACTTCCAATACCGAAAGGACTCCACATGCGCACTCACCATTACTTCATTGCCGCGGCAACACTCTTGGTTGCTCCCGCCTTCCTGTCCGCTCAGGACGCCGAAGGCCCCTCCCGCAGCGTCGCGGGCGGCGGCATTACCGTCTCCGGCTGGTCCGGAAAGGTCGACGCTGGCGAGGCGCGCCAGGGCAAGACCATCGCCGACGCCAAATTCGAAAAGGACGGCGCCGGATTTCACGTGGTGACCGGCCCGGCCGTGTCCTACTGGAATCCCGCTGACACAGCGTCCGGCGATTACACCGTCAAGGCCACGTTCAATGAGCCGAAGTACATGAACCTCAACACGCATCCGCACCCCTACGGCATCTTCATCGCCGGTACCGGTCTCGGAACGGATAACGAGAACTATCTGTACTGTGGCGCCTACGGCAATGGCGTCTTCATCGTGCGCGGCTTCGGTCCCGCTCCGTTCCAGATGAACGGCAGACGGGGAGAGCCGAGCGAATCGGTTCACAAGGCCGCGGGCGTCGGACAACCCGTCTCTCAGGAGATCGCCCTTTCCGTGGCCGGCGGCCACATCAAGTGCTCCATCAACGGAACCGTAGTCGCCGATTACGAAAAAGCCGCCGTGGTCACTTCCGGCAAGCTGGCAGGAACGGACGGCGTCTACGGCCTGCGTTTCGCCCACAACACCGAAGTAGTCGTCACCGGCTTCGGCGTCACCAAGAACTAACCCCGGCGTTTTTCTTATCGGCGTTTATCTGCGTTTATCGGCGGCCAATAAATGGGTTCTTCCCAGGCCGCTAGCGGATCTGCGCCCGTAGCCAGTTCACTTCCGCCTGAAGCGCCTCAACGTCGCGCCCGCGTGGCGTCTCCACCAGCGCGGAAGCCACCTTCCGCGCTTGCAGCGCGAAATAAAGCTCGCGGCTCTGCCCATCGTTCGCGCTGCCCAGAATCAGCGTTGGCGTGCGAAATCCCTGCGCGAAATAGATCGGAGAATGCTGCCAATACTGCACCGGGTCGTCCCACGGAAACGCGCCCATTTCAGAAATGGCCCGCCGCAATCCGTCCGGCCCCAGCGCGAACTCAGCTGCCCGGTCGGCCACGGGATTGTGCAGCACCGCCGCTGCGAAACGATCCGTATGCCCCAGAATCCACGCCGCCGTCAGGCCGCCCGAAATCGTCAGCTTCTTCGCGTCGATATAGCCTTTCGCCATCGCTGCGTCCACGCCGCGCAGCAAATCGTCCGCGTCGTCGCCCGGATTGCGCGTCGCCAGCAGGTTGCCGAACTGTTCCCCATAGCCACGCGATCCGCGCGGATTCGCCAGCAGCGTCACGAATCCCGCCGCCGCCAGAATCTGCGCGCGCAAATGGAATTCGGCGCCGTACATCGCCCGCGCGTCTTCCAGATCCAGCAGCAGCGGATACTTCTTCGCCGCGTCGAAGCCCGGCGGCTTCACCAGCCACGCCTGAATCGAATGTCCCGCCGATTCGTAGCGCAGCTCTTCTACCGCCCCCATCTCGCGGTCGGCCAGCAGGTGCTCATTGGGCGAATAAAGCGTCACCGAGCCACCCGGCAGATCGGCCGCAAACGTGATCACGTCGCCCGCCTCGCGCGCGCTGCTGCGAATCGCCGCCGCCCGTCCGTTATCCGCCAGCGAGAAATCGCGCAGCCGTTCCGCCCCCTTGGTCACCGGGCGCACGCTGCCGTCGTTGCGCGCGGCGTAGATATGCGCCGCGCCGTTGTCTTCCGCCAGAAAATAGACCGTGCGCGAGTCGGAGCTCCACTGCGGCCGCGAGACATCGCGGTCGAACCCGCCCGTCAGTTGCTTGACCCGGCTGCCGTCCGCGTTCATTACGTAGAGTTGCCGCACGGTGTAGCTCTGCCGCCGCGCGTCGTTCGAAAGCCAGGCGATGCGGCTGCCGTCGGGCGAGGGCGTGGGTTGCTGATCCCGCCCTTCGTGCTGCGTCAACTGTTTCATCGCCCCGTCCGCGGCGCGCACGCTGAAGATCTGTCCGCCCTCCAGCGGATGCTCCGGGTCCGCGTCCGCCGCCGCTTCGCACAGAATGGTCCGTCCGTCGGGCATCCACGCCGGCTCGCCCAGCCAGTTGAGATCGCCCGGCGTGATTTGTCGTGCTACAGGAGCCCCGGCGCCGCCCGAGACCGGAATCGTGAAGAGTTGCGGATGTCCCGTTACCATCGGCCGCAGGAACGGAAGAATCTCCGCCGGCGCCCAGGCGGCGTCCGGCTTCTGCGGAACCATCGCCGTGAACGCTACCGTGTCGCCTGCGGGGGACAGCGCGATGGCGAGCGGCTCCTGGGTGAGTTCACCCGCTTGCATATCTGGCCCGCCCGGAATTCGCCGGATGCGAATCTGCGTGTGCCCGCCTCGGTTCGAAAGATACGCCAGCACCGGCGCTTCCGCCGCCCACCGCGGCGACCAGTCACGCCATTCGCCTTCGGTAAGCTGCGCCCGTCCGCGCCCGTCGGTCGCGACAGTCCATAAGTTGGAGTAAGTCGCGGCGCCGTTCCGGGTCGGCCATGTCTCGGCGTAAATTGCCGACTTACCATCGGGCGCAATGCGCACTTCGATAACGTACCGCCAGGCCCATATATCGGTCGGGGTGAATAAGTTTCGTTGTCCAAAAGTACTAGACACCGTCAGAACAGCCAAAACCGCTAACCGCCGCCAGTAAACCCACGTCTCCATCGATATCATTACCCTGATAACTATTGGTATGAACTACTTACGAGCGAAAAAACAGTGCGGAGCTCAATCAACTGACGTATATTCATTATGTACCAGTACCGGTAGTATCCGAGGACGTTAAACTTTGGGATGCCAATATTGCGGCAAAGAAATCGGTCCGCTCCGGATCTTACGGGATAACGAGTTCTGCTGCAACGCCCACCGCAAGCGCTATCAGGATCGCCTGAATAGAGCGCTCGGTCAAGCCGATGTAGCCGTGCTCAGCCCGGCGGGTGTGGCCGATTTCGTTCTCGAAATCCCCTCCCGCACCGGACATCCGCGTTCATCGGCCATGCTCAGCCCGATGAAGTGGAACATAGTCATCGAGGAACGGCCTATCGTCATGCCGTTCGCGATCGGCCCTGTCTCGAGCAAGAGGTTCTCGTCTCTTCTGATTCAGGAAGCCCCCGGCGTTCTCGCCACCGGCACATATAGGAATGTCTTTGAGGTGCGCGGTCCCGATTGCGCACTCCGTCCCCGCGAACTGGCGCTCGAAATCGTGGTGGAGCCGCGCGCCGGCAAGGAATTGCTTCGGATCCCCGCGGAAATGCCGCCCGCGGAAATGCCTGCCGCGGCAATCACGCTCGCTGAAATCGCCCCGGCGGCGATCCAAGCCCCTGCGCTGCAAGGTTTCGCGCAAACCGAACTGGCTGGCGTCGAAATCCCCGTCCGTACCTTGGTGGAGACGGGCGCTGTCTTCGCGGCCGCCGCGCTCCTGCCGCGTCCCCTGGAATGCGCTCCGCTGGCTGCGCTCGCGCCCGCCGCCGACGAACGTTTCCGCACCGTCGCCCGCAGGAAGCCCAGAAGGCCCGCGGCATCCATCCTCATATCCACGGAGCCGATGGTCGCCTCCGCCAAGGCGCTGCCCGCGCTCGAAGCCGAATACGCCGCCGCGTCCCTACAAGCCCCGGTCGCCGGAGAGATCGTGCCGCTGGAGCTGGCCGAGGCGTTGCACCGCCCCGTCAAACCCAGGGTCGAATCGGCGCTTGCGGTCGGTGACTCGGCCACTCGCGTCGTCCGCATGCCGGGCCAGCCTTCGTTGGAAGCGGTACATCAAGGAACCGTCCCCAAAGAAGCGGCCGCGCCCGCCAAGCAAAAAGAAGCTCCTGCGGAAGCCGGTCTGATTCCCCTGGAATACCTGCCGCAAAACGCAGCCACTGCCGGCGGAATCTCGGTCCAGGCCATGCCGGCGGCCAACGCCGCGCCGGTAGCGCTCCCGGTGATTTCGTTTGCCATCGTGAAGCCGGAAGAGGCGGTTTCCGAACTGCCCGAAGCCGGCCTATTGCCGCTGGATTATGTGGCGCAAGACCTGCCCCATGCCAGCGCCACCTGCGCCCAGGTCAGCATGCAGCCCATCGCGCCGGGTCCGCTCGCGCTGCCTGCGACCATCTTCCTGCCGCTGCCCGTCGCGCCCATGGCTGCCCGTTCGTCCGCGCCCGCGGGGCAGAGCAAGGCGCTGCCGCAGGCCGATTTCCTGCCGCTCGCATACCCAACCCGCGACGCTGGGGAAGTCAGGCGCGTATCTGCCCGCGCATCGGTCAAGCCGGTCTCTACCACTCCCAGCACGGCGTTGCCGAAGCCTTCGGTCAGGCCTGCGGCCATCGCGGCCACTCCAGTCAAACCCGCTGCTGTCAATCCGGCGCCCATCAATCTCGACGACGCCATTCTCGACGCGCTGCCGGAAGCTGGGCTACTGCCGCTCGAGTATCTGAATCGCGGGTCCGCCGCGCAGTCCGTTTCCCCTATGGCGTCCGTGCAGCCGGTGGCGGCCGTTCCCTCGACCGCGCTGCCCAAGCCCGTCGCCGAACCGGTCGCGGTGGAACCCAAGCCCGTCGAATCGCAGCGCGTCGTTCCCATCTCGCTCCCCGACGCTTCCCAGCGCGCTACGCTGGCCAAGGTCTTCTCGGCCCCGGCCGCTCCCGCGGCTTCTGAGCGCCCCGCATCCGCCCCGCAGGCGCTTCCGTTCCATGCCGTCGTCGATGCCGCCGCGGATATGGATTTCGAAGCGAATCCGCCGCGCGAAGCCGATTTCATTCCGCTCGAGTACTTCTGCCAGCGCTCCACCGCCAACGTCACCAAGCGTCTGAATTGGAGCTGGCGCGCCTGCGATTGCGTCGTGCCGCCATTGCAGCTCGAGCCCTGCGGCAAACTCGAAGACCTCGTCAAGACCAAGGACGCGCCGCTGCATTTCTTCCCCAAGGGTGGGAAGAAAAAGAAGCCGCGCAAGTACGACCGCAGCATCATCGAAATGGCCGCCGCCGCCGCCGTTCTGGCCGCTGTCCTCGGCATGGGCCTGCGCATGATGCGGCATATCAATATCGAAGCGCCTCGGCGTGAGGTCGCCGCCCATGGCGCTACCGGGTCCACCGGCGCGGTCGCCGCCGTGGCCGCCAAGCCCGGACCGCTCCAGCGCCTGCACCAGGCCATCTCCGATCGCGCGGCCGTCGAATTGAGCGATGGTTTCCAGGACGGCATGGGAGCCTGGGGCCGCGGCAAATCGTGGGCGCCGGGTTGGAAGCATAACAAAGACGGTTACGTCCAGCCGGGCCAGCTTGCCTTGTTCCAGCCGTCCATGAAATTCACCGACTACCGCATGGAATTTTTCGGTGAAATCGAATCCAAGGGAATGGGCTGGGTTGTGCGCGCTCAGGACGATAAGAATTATTACGCGATGAAGTTCAAGGTCATCCAGACCGGCCTGCGCCCCATCATCGGCCTGGTGCATTATCCGGTGATCAATGGCGTGGCCGGGAAGCGCAAAGAGACGCCTCTCAACGTGATGGTGCACAACAACACCGCCTATCACGTCAACGTCGCCATCAATGGCACGCATATCGTCACGTCCATCGAGGGCCAGGAAGTCGATCAGTGGATTCAGGACGACGCCAAAATGGGCGGCGTGGGTCTCTTCAGCGACGCCGGGGAACGGGCTCGCGTGTACTGGGTCAAAGTAGCGAAGAACGAGGATTTTCTAGGCAGAGTGTGTGCGTATCTGTCCGGCGGCTCCGATGAGCCCCGCGCGATCGCAATGTTTATTCCGAGAACGAACCAATATGGCATCCAATTCCTTACCACTTCCCCTTACCGCTTCTGAAGGGCGCACAGTGAAACGCCCCGGCCGCACGCTGGCCAAGGCGGTCGCGCTGCATCTCGAAGGCAAGCGCGAAACCGCCGCCGAGCTGCTGGGCCAGGCGATCGATGAGGGCGAGCGTGACGCCGCCCTGTTCTCCGCGCTCGGGCACGTTCAATATGAGCTTGCCGACTATCGCGCCGCCTCCGCCGCGTATCAGCAATTGACCGATATCGAGCCGGCCCATCGCACCGCCCACTTCAATCTGGCCATCTGCTACGGCCACCTGAATGATTGGGATTCCGCCGCCGATTCGTTCCGCGCCGCCGCCCAGGCCGATGGCACGCGCGCCGACGCCTTGCTGGGGCAGGGAATCGCGCTGCTCCATGCGAGCAAGCCGGAGGAAGCCATCGATCCCCTCGATCGCTTCCTCACGCTCTTTCCCGAGCACGAACAGGCCCTCTTCGCGCGCGGCGTGGCCCTGCAGCAAACTGGAAAAGTGACGCCCGCGGTCGAATCGTATCGCAAGACGCTGGCGCGCAATCCCAAGCACATCGATGCGCTCTCCAATCTCGTCTCGCTGTTCCTCGAACGCAAGGACGCCGAATCGGTCAAGCGTTACGCCGATATGCTGATCGAGCTCGAGCCCGATTCGCCCGTGGCCATGGAAGCCTTGGCCGCCTTGGCGTTCGCTTCCGGCGACGTTCTGACCGCCGCGCAGCAATGCCGCAACCTGGCCGCCGCTTCGCCCGATCAGTTCGAGAACTGGTTCAACCTGGGCGTTGCCTATCATCAGATGGGCAACTTCGGCAAAGCCGTCGAATCCTACCAGAAGGCCGCCACCATCAATCCCGCTTCGGCTCAGACGCACCTGAACCTGGGCGCGGCGCGGCAGGAACTGGGCGATCTCGCCGCGGCCCGCACGGCCTACGAGAAAGCCCTCGAAGTCGATCCCAAGCGCACCGCCGCTATGTGGAACCTGGCGCTGGTGCTTGAGCAGTTGGGCGAGCGCCGCTGGGCTGAGAAATTCTACGGCAACATTCCCGAGGGCGCGCCCGAATGGTGTGACGCCTGCTTCCGCGTAGGCTACCTGCAATTGATGCGCGGCGATTTCAAGAAGAGCGCGGAAGCGTTCGAAGCTTGCGTGGCGCAGCGGCCGGAATGGCCCGAGGCGTATCTGAACGCCGGCATCGCGCACGCGCGCGCCGGCAAGCACGAAGCCGCCCAGCGCGCCTTCCAGGAAGTCCTCGTCATCCAGCCGGATTCCACCGACGCCGCTCGCGGCCTCGCGGCGCTGGCTCTGGAACGGCAGAGCTTCGATGAAGCTCTCGATCTGCACCGCCAGTTGATCACCATGGGCGCGCGGTCCGCCGAAGTCTTCTACAACGCCGGCTTGCTCTGCCAGAAGCGCGGCCACTTCGAAGATGCTGGCGTCTACTACCGCCAGGCCATCGAAGAGAACGGCTCCTTCGCCGAGGCGCTCTTGAACCTGGGCCACGTATTGCGCGCCCAGCAAAAAGAAGACGAAGCCCAATCCTGCTGGCGCCGCGCCCTGCGCGAAAAGCCCGAGTTGGCGCAGACTTACTTCGAACCGCGCACGCAGTAAAATGTAGGGCATGAAGCGGGCGATCGCCCTGCCGCTGCTGCTTGCGTCGGCGTTGTTGTCTGCCGCGCTGCCTTCGATGCCAGAGCGCATGCTCGATGCGCACAACGCCGTCCGCGCCGGAGTCGGCGAAAAACCGCTGGTCTGGTCCGAAAAGCTGGCGCAGGCTGCGCAGCAGTGGGCTGACCAATTGATCAAGGAAGGCACGTTCCGCCATCGCCCCCGTTCGTCTTGGGGACAGAACCTCTACGATGTCACCGGCGGCGAGTTCGTGCCCGAGCAGATCGTGAAGGGCTGGGCTGCGGAAGTCAAAGATTACGACTACGCTTCCAACAGCTGCAAGAAAGAACGCATCTGCGGCCACTACACCCAAATCGTCTGGCGCGACGCCAGGGAGTTGGGATGCGCCGTGGCCAAGGGCGGCAACCGCGAAGTCTGGGTTTGCGAGTACTCGCCGCCCGGCAACTACGTGGGCGTGCGGCCTTACTGAGTTCCGCGCGGCGCTAGAACTAACTGCGCCGCGTGTCTCCCCGAAATAATCGCGCCGTGCACCGTCGCCGCGTGGCCGCTGAAATCGGCGGCTTCGCCCGCGAAGTACAGCGTGTTCTCCACCGGCTCGGCCAGGGCCGCCCGCGCCGCGAGTTTTCCGGCGGGCACGTAGCTGTAGGCCCCGCGAAAGCACGGGTCGGCGTGCCAGTTGTGGAAGTAGGTCGCGGCCACCGGCAGCGCTTGCGCTCCCGTGATCCTGCGCAGCGATTCCAGCGCGGCGTCAATGATCGCGTCTTCGGATTGATCCACTAGCGCGTCCGCCTTGGGGCCGGCGGACCAGCCGGTGATGATGGGTGCCTGTGTGGGCAATGAGGTCCACCAGGTGGGGAAGACCGGCTCCGAGGAAAAGAGGAAGCCTGGACGAAAGAAGGAGGGCATTTGATCGAACCGCACCGTGACGCGCATCACCTGGCCGAACGCCAGCGCACGCGCGGCCTCGAGCGCGCCGGAAGGCTCCGGGTCGAACGTGATCCCGCCCCCTTGCAGCACGCCCAGCGAGACCGTGATGACGGCCCGCCGCGCTTTGATCTCTTGCGCCGTCCCGTCTGTCGTGGAGCGCGTGTGAACTACCACTTCGCCCGGCTTCCACGCGATCCGCTCTGCTGCTATATGCAGACGCAATTCGGCGCCGCGCGGCAGCATCGCATGCGCCACGCCGTCGTAGCCGTTCAGCAGATGAAAGGCGCGGTCTCCTTCGATCGCATCCGCCGCCTTCGATTCCTGCGCCAGCGCATGAATGCTCACGATGCCGGCGTGCGCCGCGTTGAAGCCCTCCACAAAGCGCGTGGCCGCGCGTTTCGCCGCGCTATCGAACGGCGCACGCTCCGCGAATGCAGCGAAGCTCTCGTCGGGTCCCGATTCCGCTGCCCGCTCCATCGCGGCCATCACGCGCCACATGGCGCCGCTGTCAGTTCGCTCCCCAACGCTTGCCGGCTGAATCTCGTGCGAGCGCTCGGCGGACTTCAATCCGGCTTCTTCGACAATGTCGAAGATCTCACGCGGACGCCCGTGCACGAACTCTGCGCCCAGCTCGATGGCGTCCGGCGAAGCAGGATCGTGAACCGTGTAGATCCGCCCGCCAATTCGTCCCAGCGCTTCGATGCACACGACGCTGAGGCCCGCGCCATGCAATTCGCGCAACGCCGCCAAACCCGCGGCCCCCGCGCCGATCACGATTGCGTCGTATGTCATCTTTTGGAAGGATTGCGGGATCTATGCGTGTTCGCTGCGGGCGCCAGCCTCGCCCGCGGGAAAATACACGCGGAATGCCGAGCCTTTGCCGGGCGCCGATTGCACTTCAATGGCTCCGCCGTGTCCCTTGACGATGCCGAGAACCGCGGCCAAACCCAGGCCGCGCCCTGTGAACTTCGTCGTGAAGAATGGATCGAAGATCCGCGAGCGCGTCGCCTCATCCATGCCTTCTCCGCTGTCCGTCACGCCGAGAACCACGTAACGGCCCGGCGGCAGAGTTTCCTGCAGAACGTCTGTGACCGCCGCATTCGCCACGCGTTGCAGCGAAGTGGAAACTTCCACGAATCCGGGTTGATCGCCCACGGCTTCGGCGCCATTGATGATCAGGTTCATGATGAGCTGCTGCAGTTGCGCCGCATCCGCGTCGATGGCGGGAAGCCCGTTTCTCGTGACCAGGCGCAGCTCCACCTTTTTCGGAATGGAGGCGCTCACCAGCGGAGCAATCTCCTGCACTTCGCTCGAGAGATCCACCGGGCGCACGACGAACCGGCCGCGTCCCGAATACGCCAGCATCTGGTTGGTGAGACGGGCGGCGCGTGTTCCGGAGGCCTCCAGGCTCTCCACCAGGTCTCGTCCTGGCGAGCCCAGCGGGAAGTATTCCTCAAGCATGCTGGCGTTGCCCACGATGCCGACCAGCAGATTGTTGAAATCGTGCGCGATGCCGCCCGCCAGCACGCCCAGGCTTTCGAGCTTCGCCGCCTGACGGAGGCGCTCCTCGCTCTGTATGCGGTCGCTGATGTCCCGGAAGACCAGAACCGCGCCGCGCAATTGTCCCGATGGGTCGCGCATCGCCGAGGCGCCGGCTTCCACGCAGCATTCGGCGCCGCCCCGGGCAGAAAGCTTCACTGGCGCGGCCGTCGGCAAAGACGGCGCGCCGTTGAGCGCGGCGCGCACCGGGTTCGCGGGGGCCAATCTCGAACCCTCGGCGATGGTCTGAAAGACGTCTTCCACTGGCTTGCCGCGCGCCTCGTTCTCCGTCCAACCGGTGAGGCGCTCGGCCATGGAGTTCATCAATTGCACGCGGCCGGCGCTGTCCGTGGTGACGACGCCATCGGCGATGCTGTAAAACGTGGTGCGCAGCAGGTCGCGCACTTCCGCGGAGGCGCGATTGGCCTCCGCCAATTCGCCGATCAGCTTTTCGCGATAGGTCGCCGCGCGTTCGTTCGCCATGAATGCGCCGATCAGGATCAGCAACAGCAGTCCGCAACCGGTCAGCGTGACCAGCCGGGCTTGCGCCGTGTGGCGGCGCGTGGCGTTGCGCGAGATGACGAGTTGTTCGCCGGCGGACGCTTGAATCTGCCCGGAAAGCGTGCGGATCTCATCCATGAGTTGCTGGCCGAGGCCGTTATCGAGCGCCGCGATGGCGGCCGCCGAGCCGTGAGAATCGTGTACTTCGATGAGGCCGCGCAGTTCCTCGAGCTTCTCGTCGATAATATGGGCCAATTCCTTCACGCGCGCAAATTGCTGCGGGTGATTCGCCTGCAGTGCGCGCAGACCGGCCAGATCGGTTTCGATCGACGCGATCGCCTGATGGTACGGAACCAGATAGTCGCGGCGGCCAGTCAGCAGATAGCCGCGTTGTCCGGTCTCCGCGTCGCGCACCCAACCCAGCAGACGTTCGTTGGTTATTGTGGTCTGCGAAGCCGCCATGCCTTCGGTGCGGGACTGCAAATAATCCTGATAATCGCGGTTGGCCAGGTATGCGATGGCGGCAAGGATAACCAGCGCCAGCGCGAAGACCAATATTCTCGCCCTGCGCAGAGACCCGCTTTGCATCTGCCATCAGTATATGACGCCTCGTGCAAAGATGAGAGGAAGTGCGACTACCCATCGACGCCGCGCTGCCGGAGATCGTCCGGAAGCTGCGGGAATCGAAGAATCTGGTCATTGAAGCGGCGCCGGGCGCGGGCAAAACCACGCGCGTTCCGCCGGCTCTTCTTGAGCTCAACGCGGGCGGCGTGCTCGTGCTCGAGCCGCGCCGCTTGGCCGCCCGCCTGGCCGCCCGTTTCGTGGCGCAGGCACGAGGGGAAGAGGTAGGGCGCACGGTCGGGTATCAGGTGCGGTTCGAGGAGGTGGCTGGGCCCGAGACGCGCATTCGCTTCATCACCGAGGGCGTGCTTACCCGCATGCTGCTTTCGAATCCGGCGCTAACGGGCATCGGTTGTGTGGCGCTCGACGAGTTTCACGAGCGGCATCTGGAGGGCGATCTCGCCCTGGCGCTTTTGCGCCGGCTGCAGCGCACGGCGCGGCCCGATCTGAGGCTGATCGCGATGTCGGCGACGCTGGACGCCGCGCCGGTGGCGCAATTTCTAGATGCGCAGATCGTGCGCTCCGAAGGCCGCCAGTATCCGCTCGAGATCGAATACACGCCGCATTCGGCCGCGCCTCTCGAAGAGCGGGTGAAAGCAGCGATTGAGCGCCTGCCGTCTGGCGACGCGGGCCACGTGCTGGTGTTCCTGCCGGGCGCGGCGGAGATCCGGCGCGCCCAAACGGCGTGCGACGCGCTGGCGAAGCGCAATGGCTGGACGATCGCGCCGTTGCACGGCGATCAGACGCCGGAAGAGCAGGATCAAGCCGTGGGCCCGTCCTCGCGCCGCAAGGTCGTGCTCGCGACCAACGTGGCGGAAAGCTCCATCACCATCGATGGCGTCACCACCGTGATCGATAGCGGCCTGGCGCGTATTGCCAGCCATTCGCCCTGGTCCGGCTTGCCCGCGCTCGAAGTTTCGCGTATCAGTCAGGCTTCCGCCAATCAGCGTGCGGGCCGCGCCGGTCGCACCGGGCCGGGCCGCGCCATCCGGCTGTATCCGTTGGAAGACTTCGTGCGCCGCCCCGCGCACGAAACGCCGGAAATCCTGCGCGCCGATCTAGCGCCGGCCGCGCTGTTGCTGCAGGCGATGGGCGTCGGCGATTTTGGAGCGCTCGATTGGCTGGATGCGCCGCCGGAAGCGGCGGCCGCGCACGCCACCGATTTGTTGCAGCAACTGGGAGCGGAGGGCGCTACCGGGCGCGAGATGGCGCGCTATCCGCTGCATCCGCGATTAGCGCGATTGATCGTGGAAGCGCGCCGCCGGGGCGTAGCGGAGGATGGATGCAACGTGGCGGCGCTGTTGAGCGCGGGCGAACGGCTGCCCGCCGAAGCCCGCCATGCCGGCCGTTCCGATTTGCTGACGCTGCTCGAAGGCCAATGGGGACCGCGCACGGCGCAGGTGGTTCGGCAGGTGCGGCGCATGGTGAACCCGCCGAAGCAGACGCGGCGCGACGACGACGCGCTGCTGATTTCGGCGCTGGCGGCGTTTCCCGACCGCGTGGCTCGCCGCAGGCAGGGCCTGGAGCTGCAACTTGCCTCGGGCGGCTCGGCGCAGCTTGCGCCATCGAGCACGGTGACCTCGGCCGAGTTGCTGATTGCGGTCGAAGCCGAGGATCGCAGCGACCGCAAGGCGCCGCTGGTGCGCCTCGCGAGCGCGATCGAGCCCGAATGGCTCATCGACCTGTTTGCCGACCGTGTTCAGGAGGTTTCGAAAGCCGAATGGAATCGCGCGGCCGAGCGGGTGGAAGGCCTGAGCGCACTGATGTTCGGCGAAATCGCCATCGAGCAGACGCGGCGCGAGGCCGATCCCCAAAGTGCGGGCGAACTGCTGGCGGCGAAGGCGTTGGAAGCGGGCATCGAACGCTTTGTGGATCGCGTGGCTCTGGAGGCATTCTTCGAACGCGCGCGTTTCGCGTCGGGGTATGCCGATATTCCCGCATTGGGAATGAGCGACGCCGAGGACGCGCTGCGCCAGATCGCGCAAGGCAAGCGCAGCTTCGCGGAACTGGAGACAGCGGCGCGTAAGCAGATCATCTCAACGCTGACGCGGCGCATGCCGCGCGCGTTTGCTGAAATCGCGCCCGAGAGCTTGCGCCTTCCCGGCGGCCGTGAAGTGCGCGTTCATTATGAGCCCAATCAGCCGCCGTGGATCGCCTCGCGTCTGCAGGATTTCTTCGGCATGCGGGAGACGCCGCGCATCGCGCGCGGCAAGGCGGCGGTGGTGGTACGGTTGCTGGCTCCCAATCAGCGGCCGGTGCAGATGACGAGCGATCTCGCGGGATTCTGGGAGCGGCTCTATCCGCAAGTGCGGAAGGAGCTATCGCGGCGATATCCGAAACATAAGTGGCCGGAGAAGGTGTGAAGATCTAATTCCGGCTCGAATTCCACGCTTCGGCTTTGATTGCCGGGCTGGAGCGTCCAAGGTCCTTAGCGTGATAAGTTGCCGTGATCTCGCGGCGTTCGCCCGGCAGGAGAGCGAAGTAGTTGTCCTGCCACAACACCGGCAGGACTTCGTCGCCGTCGTCGCCTTTGGTGAGTTTCAGGCGGACGCCGAACGCGAGATTGGCGGTTGGGTTTTCGACAAAGACGGTGGTCACGCGATCCATACCTTGCGCGCGCGTTACCGAGTTGAGCTTCAATTCTACCGGCGGCAGCGAATTCAGCGCGGAGTAATCGGCGAAGGTTTTGGTGGGCGTGTCATACCAAGTCGACTTATCCCACTCCAGCGTTTCAGGTTTCGTGGATAACCAATAGAAGTTACGGCTCACGATATTTCCGGATGCGTCCGAGAGCGTGAGGCTTACAAAGTAAGTCGCGGTCAAGGCCGGAAGATCGGGCAGGGTCATCACCCGAGTGCTGCTGTCTTCGGGGACGTCTGCCTGGGCTTCGCGCGCGAACTTCTCCGTCATGTCGGCGTTATAGACGCCCACGCGCACGCGCAACCCCGCGAAGGGCTTGTAGAAGGAATTCACGACGACGATGGAGCGGTCATCATAGGAATATTGCACGTGCAGCGGCTCATTGGCCTTCTTGGCGCCGAAGTACGAACCGCCCGGGCGCAGGTACCAGTCGTAGAGGTGCCAAATGAGGCCCGGCCAGGCGTTGTTGAGCATCCATTGAATGACGCCGGTAGATGTGTACTTGTTGCGCCCGTAGGCTTCGAACATGGCGCGGTGGCCTTCGTACGCCATCATTTGCGATTTGCGCGCGAAGTCTTCGAGATCTCTGGATGGGCCGTAGCGCGCGTTGAGCGCCTGCGTGAAAACGTGGATGTCTTTGAACGCGCCGCCGCCCGAGTGATAGTCCCACCAGGAATCGATGGGCCAGCGGTGATCGGCCGGCAGCATGCGCTCGAGCGATTCCAAGGGCGGCGGCGAGGGCCCGGGGCTGGTCTCGGTATTGAAGCCGTGCGCGCCGCCGCGAGTCTTATCTTCCAACCAATAGGACGGCGCGACGTACTCATACGGTCCGGTCATCTTCACGCCGGTCGGGCCGCCGAGCTTGGTCGGCTTGGCCGTCGCCGAAGAGTGATACGGGTTCGGCCATTCCGTTTCCTTGATGATGTCGAGATAGATCTGCTCGATCTTGGGCGGCGGCGGATTGTCGCTGCCATACATCCAATCGAAGAGCGACGGATGGGCTTCCAGGCGGCGCAGTTGGTCGCGCAGCGATTCGGCGGCGATGGTTTCATCTTCCGCATTCCATTCCTGCCACTTTTCCCAGTGATCGCAGCAGCACCAGCCGGCGAACACCAGAATGCCGTACTGATCGCACAATTCCAGGAAATGATCGTCTTCCAGCTTACCTTCGAAACGTATGGCGTTGAGGTTGAGGTCGCGCACATAGCGCAGTTCGGCTTCCTGCCGCTCGGGCGAGGAGCGCAGCAGCATGTCGAACGAGTAGCCGGCGCCGCGTACCAAAATGTTTTTGCCGTTGATATGGAACAGGCGATGGCCTTGTTTATCGATCTCCGACGTCACCTGCCGGATGCCAAACTGAATGCGCGAGACGTCACTCACTTTGCCGCCGATTTCGAAGGTCAATTCGAGCGGATAGAGATTCTGCTCGCCCACCTGCGCAGGCCACCACAAGCGCGGATGGGCGATCTTGAGCTGCGCGAATTGCTCCGGCATGAAATGCAGCACGCGCGATTCATGCGGCCCGAGCTTCACGGGCTGAGAGAATTCGACGCTGCCGATCTTGCCGCGGAGTACGCCATCCACGGCGTGCGCCGCCGCATTGCGCACTTCACAGCGCACGGTGAGCGCTGCCAGGTCGTTGGCGGGCGAATTGAGGCTGGTGAAGACGGCGGGATATCGAATGGCTGCCGGTCCGCTGGCGCTGAGGTAGACATCGCGCCACAAGCCCATGTCTTTATCCGGCGGCAGCGGGTTCCAATCGACGAAGGTGATCGAGAGATCGCCGGGTTGCGGAGGAAATACTTCGATGGCGAGTCCGTTGGCCTCTCCAGGCTTGGCGGCGGCGGTGACATCGTATTCGAACAATCGCCACGCGCCGGCCATCTGCTGCGAGGATGCGATCTGCTTGCCGTTCATCCACACATTGGCGCGGAAATTGATGCCATCGAAGCCGAGCCAGACGGTGCGGCCTTTGTATCCGGCCGGAACCTGAAACGTGGTGCGATACCACCACGAGTGGCGGAACGGGCTATCGGGCGGCATCAGCGAGTTGGAGAAATTGGTGGAGATGGGATACGACGCGCCGGGAATCTCGCGCAGGTTCATGCCGGAATAAGGATCAGGATAAACGTGGCCCTGAACGAGCGCGCTCAGAACCGTGGAGGGCAGCGTGGCGGGATACCATCCGGTAGCGTTGTAGCCGGCGTCGGAGAGCGCGGCGCCGGATTCGCGCACGTCGGACGACGATTGAATCGACCAGTTCTGCCGCAGCATTTGCGCGTCCTGCGGCACGGCGAACAGCAGCGGCGCGGCGCTGAGTAAGCCAGCCAGACGCAGCAAAGTCATAGGGTCCTATCGCCGGCTGACAGCAAAATCCTTGCGCAACTCGGGATTCTCTGCCAGTTTAGCGTCGAATGCGCGGGCGTACACCTCGTTCTTGCGCTCCTGGTTCCACCCGCGGACCGTGCGGAACGCCAGCCGAATCGCATCGCCGGTGCGCCAGGCCAGGTTGTCGCGCAGGTAGTGATTGCGCGCGGTGAGAATGACGCGACGGCTCCATCGCACCAGCTTGCGGGGCTGGGGCATACTGCCGGTCTCGGAAAGATCTTCGCGCGGGTGCTCACACGGGTTCAAGGTGACCACGGCTACGCGCGCATCCGTAAACACGCCTTTTCGGAAAGCCTCGCCCGAGGTGCGCACTGTCTCCGGTCTAGATACATAGGCTACCGAATCGACGCAGCCGGTGAAAGCGAGGTCGCTGACCACTTGATCGCGCTCCAGATCGACATCGTCCTGAATCTGATGGGTGAAGCCGAACGGGCGCGCCGAAAAAACCGCAGCCAGATCGCGCGTGGCGGCCGATGCCCACACCTGCCGGCCCTCGACTTGCCAATCGCGCGCCCAAATGCGGAGGTGATCGCGCTTTTCAAAAGTATCTAGGCTTCTTTGGAGCTGGAAATAGGGCGTCGCGCCGTCGAGCAGAAGCATGCGCATGGGTGCGTCCGCCAGGGCGCGGTTCTCGGCGATAGCGCGAATGGCCTTGATGCCGGCGTGCATGGAATTAGGGCGCGAACCGATCCATCCGGCGGCCGCGAACGTGCGCGCGATCTCTTCCTCCGAGCCGATATAGACCAGGTTGACGAGGTCCATGGGCTGCGGCTGGCGCTGGGAATGACTCCAATAGGGCAGGGCATTGACCATCGAATGCAACTCTGCCCAGTCGCGCTCGGAAATCTCTTCCGGAACCGAACAAGCCGAAACCCCGCCGAACTGCGCCGGAAATTGCACTGTCACCTGCAGATCGGCGCCGCGCGTGAGTTCGATTTCCGGATCGGGGAAATGGAACATGGCGTTCTCGATGGCAAACATCGGCAACATGGCAGCCGGATGTCCCATGGCCAGGAACGCCAGGCGCTGGCCGGCGCGATTCGAAAGCGTCGCTGTGGCGCGAATGCCGTGGATGCCGCCGTGCTTGTCGACGCGCTCGCGAGCATTGTCGATTGCCGTAAGTTGCGAATGAATCGGATAGGCGGAGCCATCGGGAAGTTGTAACTCGCGAAAGTCGAGCTCCAGAAATGCGGTTTCGTGAATCAGTCCGAGACCGACGCGATGCACTTTTGACACGACACCACGCAGCATCGCGCCTACCGGAAGAACGTTGCCGCTCGCCGGACAGACGGGCGTGGTGAGCAAGGCGCTAATTTCCATGCCGGGTCTGGCGGCGTAGGAAGAGATCGGGGTGAGCAGCCGCGCCTCGACTGAGGTTCCGGAGGGCGCCTTGATAACGCCGCCTACGAGGGGAGAAATGGCCGCTGTTACGCAAAACAGCGTAAGAACCATACGGAGCCGGACCGGCTGCAGAGGCGCTTTGATGGTCTGGTTCATTGGCGTGCGGTCGATTCTTCGCGTCTTTTTCTGAAAAATCTGCATTGGGCGCCGGACCAAACCTAATAACCCTGAGCTACATCCGACGCCGCGCAATCGGCTAGCACGCAAGCAGCCATCGCTCTTTCCGTCCGGCGCGTAGAGCGTAGTATACATGGGAAGGCGCGCTCGGCAAGCCGGTTTTCGAGATCTTATGGTTAGATAATTCGATAGGTAGCCAACTGAGGCGGCTGAAGCCCGAGGTCATTGGACTTCTTGACGTAACGCCGAACGGCTCAGGTTACGAGAAACTTACTCAGTTTTCGGAAGGCTTCTCGACGCGGTCAATCACCAGCATTTCCGCCGGGCGTTTCTGCGATTCGAGGCGCAGGCCAATCTGTTCCTGCAACGCGGTGAACAGCGATGGCCCTAAAGGATCAGCGGAGTCCGGATTCGCGGGGCGGTCAGGCGTCCATTCGATCTTGAAGTTGTAATGGCCCTTTAACCCGGTGCTGTCTTCGACCGGGCGACCGAGGGTGCTCGAAAGGAAGGAAGCCAAAGTTTCCATGGTGGCGCCCCCGCCGGTGATCTGGCCGCGGCCCATTTTCAAGCCTCGGAAGCCGGTGTCGGTGTCCTTCGCCGCCTGGAGTTTTGAGCCGTCTTTCGCCACCGTGAGCACGTAGACCGGCATGTCTTTGGTTTCGCGGTGCACCACCAGTTGGTAGCGCTCGGCAAGCAGGGCTTTCAAGCGCTCGCGGGCGCGTTCGAGTATGCTCTTGAGCTCGCTGTCGGTCGGGCGATCGGGATTGGCTGCGGCAACGTCGACGCTTTGTGAACGGTCGGGCTTGGCCAGGATGTCCCAGGGCGCGTTGGAGATCCAACTCGGGCCGCCGGAGATCTGGAATTCGCGGAGATTGTACGCCCAAGCCAGGATGTTCTTGAAGATCAGGCCTTCGATGCGGAGACTGCCTCCGGGCATCGGCGCAATCATGCTCTGCGGGTAATTCGGCGGGCTCGGCTTGATGGAAGCGGTTTCGAAAGTCAGGCCGCTTTGCGCCACCAGGATGCCGGTAAGCAGGAAAAGCGGCGCTAAACGTGCAGTTTTCATTGAGCTTACCTTTGGACGACGCGTGCGGTGGCGCGTTAGGCGACTATGATACGCTGTCCGCGTCATGCGGGCAACGGGTCAAGGTGAGATTGCGCGCGCGGAATCGCAAAGCGCATCGCTGCGCCGCGAATTGCGGCTGAGCGATCTTGTACTGCTGCAGATCCTGCTGATCGTTGGCCTGCCGTGGATCGGCTATGCGGCCAAAGTGGGCGGCGCACACGTGGTTCTGTGGCTGGCGGCCGTTCCGTTGTTCTACCTGCCGCTGGCAGGAACCGTCATCTATCTCAGCCGCCGCATGCCGATCGAGGGCGGCGTTTATCAGTGGGTGAAGATCGGGATCTCGCCGTTTGCGGGCTTCCAGGCAGGTTGGAACTACGCGTTCTTCTTGATTCTCTTCTACGCCAACAGCGGATCGGTGGTGGCAAACAGCATCTCTTACCTATTAGGGCCGCGCTACCAATGGATGAACGAGAGCAAGCCGCTGCTGATCGCGTTGAACATTGCGTTTTTCGTTATCGTCTTCGCGGTGAATGTGCGCGGGCTGCATCTAGCGCGCTGGATTACCGGCGCCGGCGGAATCCTGGTGGCCAGCCTGTACCTGCTGGTGATTGCGCTCTTCGTGGCGCGTCTGGCGAGCGGAGCGCCCACGCCGCAGCCGGTGCTTACATTCGCCTGGCCGGCGGCGACGCTGGTGACGCTCAATCTCTTCACCAAAATGGCGTTCAACGCGCTCAGCGGATTCGAACAAGTGGCCATTTTCGCCGGCGAATGCCAGACGCCGGAGCGCAACATCGCGCGCTCGGTGTGGATCGCCGGGCCGGGCATTGCGATGCTCTACATTCTGGGCACGTGCGGCATGCTGGCGTACGTGCCGCGAGATCGCGCCGATCTCATCGCGCCGGTGCCGCAGATTCTTGGCGTGGCGCTGCATTCTTCGAGCTTAGCCGCGGCGCTGGGGGCGGCGTCGATCGTCGCTCTGCTCTTCGCCTATTTCACGCAGACCGTGGCTTGCGTGGCGCAGGTCTCGCGCCTCCCGATGGTGGCGGGCTGGGACGGCTTGTTCCCCGCGCGATTCAGCGCGCTGCATCCGAAATACCGGACGCCGGTGCGCTCCATCGCGGCCGTGGCCGTGATTTGCGTGATTCTGGGCGCGGCGAGCCTAGGACAGGTGGGCGAGCAGGAGGCGAACCAGATTCTGATCGCGGCCGCCATGGCGTGTTGCGGCTTCTACTATCTGGCGATGTTTGCCGTGGTCTTCCGCGAGCGAGGCGCTCCGGCATGGCTGCGCGGTTCGGTGTTCGCCGCCGCGGCGGTGACGGTGGCGGCGGTGCTGCTCGACGCGGTTCCGGTGCTCGAGGTGGCGCACCCGCTGGTCTTCGCGGTGAAGGTTGCAGGCGTGGTGCTGGCGCTGAACGCAGTGGGAGTGTGGGCGTACCGCCGGGCGCGCGACAATAAGGTTTGACGTTTTTCGCATGGCTCGTGGTCTTTCTGGCGCCGGCTCCGGCCCCGACATTCGCGCACGACGTGGCGCCGATTGTCTACCGCGAGTGCGCTGCCTGCCACCGTCCCGGCGGAGTGGCGCCCTTCAGCCTGCTTACCTACGATGACGCTGCCAAGCGCGCGCGATTGATCGCCGCGGTGACGGCGAAGCGCTACATGCCGCCCTGGCTGCCCGCCGAGCCGCGGTTTCAACACGAACGCAAGCTAACGGGCGAAGAGATCGCAACGATCGCTCGTTGGGCCGACGCGGGCGCGCCGGCGGGGGATCTGGCGCTAGCGCCGCGTGCGCCGCAATTTCCGGATGGATGGCAACTGGGTAAGCCCGATCTCGAAGCTGAGACGCGCGCAGATTTCGCGGTTCCCGCCGACGGCCCCGACCTTTACCGGTGCTTCGCTATTCCGGCGCCGCTGGCGCAATCGCGTTATGTACGCGCCATCGATATTCGCCCCGGCAACCCGAAAGTGGTACACCACGCTATTTTGTTTCAGGACACCACAGGTACGGCGCGGCAGCGTGACACGGGCGCGGGCTATCCGTGTTTCGGCACGCCGGGTTTCCTTCCGGCGCGCGGGCTGGGGGGCTGGACGCCGGGCTCGGTTCCGTTTCAAACACCCGCGGATATCCCCGAACTGCTCTCGGGCGGCGCGGACCTGGTGTTGCAGGTTCACTATCATCCCGATGGCAAGGCGGAAACCGACCGCACGCGGGTAGCGCTGTATTTCACAGCGCGCAAGCCAGCGCGGCGCGCGTTCGATATCCCGCTGGGCTCGAATCGCATCGATATTCCGGCGGGCGACAGCGCTTATAAGGTGACCGATCACTTTGTCATTCCGGTTGCGGTGGATGCGATCGCCATCAATCCGCACGCGCACTATGTCTGCAAGCAAATGTACGGCTACGCGGTACTGCCCGATGGTACGCGGCGTACGCTGATCCGCATCCCGGATTGGAATTTCGATTGGCAGCAGCAGTATGTGTATGCCGCGCCTATCCGCTTGCCCGCCGAAACGCGCGTCGAGATGGAGTACACGTACGACAATTCGGATGCGAATCCGCGCAATCCGAATCACCCGGCGAAGCGCGTGACCTGGGGGCCGAGCAGTTCGGATGAGATGGCGGGCTTGCACATTACGGTCTCGCCGGCGCACGCGGACGACGAGCAGGAATTAAGCGATGCGCTATGGGGCAAGATGATGCGCGCGCTGAGCGGACGCTAGCAGATAGGCGTCCAGACTGGTAGATCAGACTTGCTTGGATACCGCTCCATTCTCATCGTAGAAAGTCTCCTGGATGCTGGCGCCGTTGAGCCGAAGGACTGCGAATCCGTTCAACACGCGCTCTTTGATATCTGCGTCGTGGGCGTCCCCATGTTCGAACCATGCGACATGAGTGCTCTTTGCCAGATCGGATGAGGCTCCACAGGGCAGAGCGCCATGGCCGCAGCACCGGGCTTGCACGGTTGCCGGTGAGAGCGGCATATAAATAGCCCCCGAATGAACGTGCCCCCAATACCAGTAGTCGGGTCCGGCGTTGACGGGAAACGCGCCCAACACCTCGTTCCAAATTGGCTCGGCGGCGCTACCATCCTGCGAAAGGCCGTTGTGGTGCGTGAGGACGATCGTTTTCTTCCCTTTGGCGGCCTGCGCGCGCAAGAAATCAAGTTGCGTGGAAGGACCGCCAGGAGCTTGCAGGCGGCCTGTCCGGTACAGTCCAGCCGCATCCGAATAGTAAGCGGAATCCAACCCGACGATGACCCAGTTCTGGTTTTCGAGCGCGAAACAGCTTGCCCCCTGTTGAAGCTTGAAATCCGCATTTGCCAAAGTGTCGTTGAAGTAAGGCTTCGCTCCGGAATACATCTCGTGGTTCGAATTCAGCGCGAATGTCCCCTTCTTGCCGCGCGGCCAGAGCTTTACCAGGAGTTGTTGTTCCTCGTCGTTTGTGCCCGCATAGTAGACGTCGCCCAGGTGAATCGTGATGTCTGGGGCAAGCGCTGCAATCTGCGACCCCACCTTGGCGCTGGGCGCAGCGCCGTCGCCGCGATAATCGCCGGTGCCCCAATCTCCCGCCAGCGCGATGGTGACGACGTCGTCGATGGGCGTCACCTTCGGCGTGGAATTGAACGCATGCGGGCCTACGAGCAGCGTGCCGAGCCAGGCGGCCACTGACTCCACCCACCCGGGATCGAGTAACTGATACTTGCCCGTTCCCAGGATCTCTCCACCGTCGGTGACGTCAATGACGAGCCCGGGCGAAAGATTCTTCAGGACGTCATCTTTGTCGTTGGAAAGCACGCTTCCCGCCAGCAGAGCCTGGTGGGCAATCGAGGGGTCATACGCTGCCGATGTCTTTTGCTGACTCACCGCTACCGCGGCCGCATTGGCTTTCGCGAGCATGGGTTCGATGCGCTTCTGCATGGCTGGGCCAAGCGCTGCGAAGCGTTCTTTGATCAGTCCGGCTGTCACAGGGTCGATGTGCAGTTGCATAAGCTAATCCTCTTTGCAGAAATGCCAACTAATGGCTGACTCACATATGATAAGCGGAGACTTGCGCCAAAAGAGGACAGATAGATGCGAAATGTTACACGGTTGCGCGAACGCGATACGGAGGCGGCGCCGCTAGCTCATCTGATCCACGGCCTGAATCAGCGCGCGGATATAGCCGTAACAGAATGCGAACGATTGCAAGCCGCCGGGATCGGCCGCCGCTTGTGGGACGTGGTCGGGCATCAGCAAGTATTTGTAGCCGACTTCTTTGTATACCTGGATCGCCTTGACGAAATCCACGTCGCCTTCGTCTGGAAACACCTCGACGAACTCGTTGCGATGCCCCCGGATATTGCGGAAGTGGACGTTGAAGATCTTGCCGCGCGAGCCGAAGTAGCGGATGACGTCGAAGATTTCCTTGCCCGGATCGGCGAGCATTTCGGAGACGGTACCCTGGCAGAAATTCAGGCCGTGGTAGGGGCTCTCGCGAATGGCGATGAATTTCTTCAAGCCATCGACTGTGCCGAGGACTCGGTTGACGCCTTGATAGCCTTCGGGAGGCACGCCAGGGTCATGCGGGTGGCACGCCACGCGGATCTTATATTCGTTGGCCACCGGAATGATGCGGTCGAGGAAGTAAGTGATGCGTTCCCAGAAGGCATCGGCATCGACTTTTCCAGCGCGCGTCAGCGGCGCCGCGGGTTTGGCGTCGCGTAGGCGCCAGGCGCTGTAAGTCGAATCGCCGCGGCCGGGATCGCGCTGCGGCAAGCGCAGGACGCCCAGGATGCTCATGTTGTACTTCACCGAGGGAATTCCGGCGGCGGCGCAGTTCTTGATGAGAAGTTGTAGCTGCTCGATGTCGCGGTCGCGTTCCGGGCTCTGCGCCAGCATGATGGCGCCGTGTTTTTCGTGGTCGATGTGGCTCGAGGTCAGAATCGGGGCGGCGACGCCTTCGAGGGCGATGCCGTTCTTGTCGGCGAGGTCGCGGATGGTCTTCAGTTCCTCGACGGTGGCATATACGCGGTCGCCGTGGATTTCCGGATAACCGGTGATGTCGCGGACGCCATAGCGCGCGAAGTATTTCAGGTGAGCGTCCGTGGTGGGCGCGCTTTGGCAGCCGAGACGCATCAGCGCGCGCTTGGTGGGCGCGGGGGAAGCGGGGGAGACGGTTGGACTTGCGGCTGCCACTGCGGCGGCTGCGGACGTGGCAAAAAAGTCTGCGGCGTTTCATCAACCCTCCTACATATACATGCCGCCGTTGACGGCGATGACCTGACCTGTAATATACGACGCTTCGTCGCTGGCGAGGAATTTGACGGCGGAGGCGATGTCTTCCGGCGTGCCCATGCGCGCCAGCGGAATCTTCGCCATGATGTTCTGCTTCAGTTCGTCAGGCAGGCCGCTGGTCATATCGGTGGCGATATATCCGGGCGCGACGGCGTTGACGGTGATGTTGCGGCTGGCCACTTCCTGCGCCAGCGCTTTGGTCATGCCGATCAATCCGGCTTTTGACGCCGCGTAATTGGCTTGTCCGGCGCTGCCCGCCTGGCCGACAACCGAGGTGATGTTGACGATGCGTCCCCAGCGGTTGCGCATCATTCCGGAGAGTACCTGCTGGATCGCTAGAAACGAACCGTCCAAATTCGTGCGCAGCACCGCGTCCCAATCGGCGGGCTTCATTCGCACCGCGAGGCCGTCGCGCGTGATGCCAGCGTTATTGATCAACAGGTCGATTCGCCCGTGCTCTTTGACTGCGCGGCTGATGGCGTCCTTGATGGAATCGGGCGAGGAAATATCGAGATTGAGGCCGCTCACCGCGCCCGCGGCGCGCAATGTTTCCAGCGTTTCCGATCCTTCAATGGCGCGTGCGGCCGCGACCACCGTATACCCCGCCTGGGCCAGCGATAGGGCAATGGCGCGCCCAATGCCGCGGCTCGCGCCGGTGACCAAAGCGATGCGTTTCTCCATCCAGGCTCCTCAAAAAATGCGGTTCGCTGCTGAAGCTTGATACTGTTAAAGAACCAATCATAGCCTATGGCCTATCGCGACCTGCGCGACTTCATTCGCGCTCTGGAAAAGCACGGCGAGTTGAAGCGGATTCCCTTCGAAGTGGACCCGGCGCTCGAAATTACGGAGTTCGCGGACCGCTCGGTGAAGCAGGGCGGACCGGCGCTGCTGTTCGAGAAACCCAAGGGATATAGCGCGCCGGTGTTGATCAATGCGTTCGCTTCGATGCGGCGCATGGAGCTTGCGCTCGAAGTCGATTCGGTGGAGGAAGTGGCGGCGCGCATCGTCGAGTTTCTGGAAATGCGCATGCCGGAGGGCCTGCTGGGCAAGCTGAAAATGCTGCCGAAACTGGCCGAAATGGGCGCATTTTTCCCGAAAGTCGTGTCCAAGGGCGATTGCCAGGAAGTAGTCGAACGCGAGAAGTTTTCGCTCTTCGATCTGCCGGTTTTGAAGTGCTGGCCCGAAGACGGCGGCCGCTTTCATCACGCTGCCGCTGGTGTTTTCGCGGAATCCCGACACCGGCAAACGCAATTGCGGCATGTATCGCATGCAGGTTTACGACGAGCGCACCACCGGCATGCATTGGCAGACGCATAAACAGGGCGCGGAGCACTACCGGCGCATGCAGACGCAGGGCCGCAAGCGTATGGACGTCGCGGTGGCGATCGGCGCCGACCCGGCTACGATGTATTCGGCGATTCTGCCGCTGCCGCCGGATCTGGACGAGATGATGATCGCCGGCTTTCTGCGGCAAAGCCCGGTGGAGATGGTGAAGTGCCAGACGTGCGACCTGGAAGTTCCGGCGAACGCCGAGTATGTGCTCGAAGGCTACGTGGAATTAGGCGAACTGCGCACCGAAGGCCCGTTCGGCGATCATACCGGTTTCTATTCCCTGGCCGACGAGTACCCCGTGTTTCACGTCACGTGCGTGACGCATCGCAAAGATCCGATCTACGCCACGACCATCGTCGGGCCGCCGCCGATGGAGGATTTTTATATGGGCAAGGCGATCGAGCGCATCTTCCTTCCACTGATGCGGCTGCAACTGCCGGAAGTGCGCGATATCGCGATGCCGGCCGAGGGCGTGTTCCACAATTTGATTCTGGTGAAGATCCGGAAATCGTATCCGGGACATGCGCGCAAGGTGATGCATTCCATTTGGGGTACCGGCCAGGCGATGTTTTCGAAGTGCATCGTGGTGGTGGATGAAGACGTGGACGTGCAGAATTACCGCGAGGTGGCGTGGAAGGCGCTGAACAACATCGACCCCGAGCGCGACATTCAGTTCGTGCTGGGGCCGGTGGATTCGCTGGACCATTCCAGCCGGCTGCCGAACTACGGATCGAAGATGGGCATCGACGCGACGCGCAAGTGGCCCGGCGAAGGCTTCACGCGCCCCTGGCCGGGCGTGATCGAAATGCCGGCGGAAGTGAAGCGGCGCGTGGAAGAATTGTGGAAGCGCGCGGGGCTTTCTAATCGCGTATAGCCAACATGATCGTTCCGGGGGTCAATACATGCCCTAGCCACCTTAAGGGCGGAACCGCTCGGATACAAGAGACGATCAGCCTTGACGACTTGCTTTTCTCCTGCATATCCATGATGTCGAATCGATCGTAGCACCGGAATCCGTCGCGCTTTAGCAGGTGCCTCATCCCAAAGAAGGTAAACCAATGCACGGCTGGGTACTTCGCGTAGTTAGCCAGCTCTGGCCGCGTCGTTAGCGCCAGCCGCTCGTAATAACGCTGGATTGGTCTGGGGTACCAACTGTACATCGGGAGGTTGAATTCCGCCTGACGGGGGCACAGGCGGCTGGTGGTAGTAAAAAAGAGCGCGCCGCCAGGCCGTAAAATCCTTGTGAACTCGCTGATGCACGACTGCCAATCGGACACATGCTCCAGCAACTCTAAGGCGACGCAAACATCCGCCGATTCATCTGCCCAAGGCAATTTGGTGGCGGAGCCAACCTGAAAATCAATCTCATATCCCGCCTCGGCCGCACGCTTACGACCAAGCTCTACCAACGGCCCGTTAACATCGAGAGCGTGGACTCTATGGCCGAATTCCGCCCAGATGCGGCTGTGGGTTCCAGCGCCGCACCCGATGTCGGCTACATCGAGGGGGGGGCGATCGATCGCCGGTGGCCCATCATCCGGAGGATGTGATCGCGCACGCGGCGAAACCGGATCATCGCTTCCTCGCTGGCACTTTCTTCGGAGTAATACTGATAGAAATTCTCGTGAGTGGAATGGTCGAAACCCAGTTCGTCCTGCAAGCCGCTCGCTGTTGATTCCGCTCCAACCTGTTTTTCAGCGTTTAGGCTATTTTGCCGTTCGCTCACAGCATTTCTCCTTTTTTCTCGACCTGCCGAAGTTCATTGCCCTCCGGACGCGCGCCACAAATTCGAATTTCGACCGTATTCATAAGCGAGTCTTCAGTCGCTAATATCTTTCTCGGCCCTTTATTATCTCACCCGCGCCGCTTTCTACGAACCAGACTCAACCTGGGTTGGGGAATCAGGGACACCGCTTCTTTCGCTCATACGCTCAATCCCCCGAAGGATGTGCTGGTGGCCGGAGCATCAACTGAGCACGCAAGTGGCCAGGGCAAACAATAACTTCTGCAATTTTTGCCGGCGTGAAGCGGCTTTCGGAAGATTTGTGGGAGCGCGGGGACTGTGAGCGACGCGCGCCAACGCTACGGTTAGGCAAGCTTCGTCCAGCCAAACTCCATTATAACTAGCTGGTTACGGCCCCTCTCGTGCTCAGGAGAACGAGCGCATGGTACAATCACTTTCGCCGTCTATGAACATCGAGTGGGTGAACCACGCCTCCTTCATTTTTCGCGACGGTGAGATCGCCCTGATCACCGATCCGTGGACCTCCGGCTCGGCGTTCAATCAGGGTTGGGAATTACTTTCTCCGAGCAAAGCGTCGCCACACGACTTTGCGAAGATCACGCACATCTGGTTCTCACATGAGCATCCGGACCACTTCTCCCCCTCGAACATACGGGAGATTCCGGCAGAATACAGAAAGCGAATTACCGTGCTCTATCACGAGACGCGTGACAAGCGGGTAATAAAACTGTGTAAGGGTCTTGGTTTTAAGACGGAGGAGATGCCGCCTGGCCGGCCAATCCGGATTTCTTCGCGTACCACATTGACCGTAGGCCTAAACGACCTAATCGATTCCTGGCTTGTGATTCAATGCGACGGAAAAATGCTGCTCAATCTGAACGATTGCGTCTTCGATGGTTCGGCCGAACTGGAAGGCATGCGCCGGCAATACGGCGAGGCATTCGTATTGCTCACCCAGTTTTCATACGCAAACTGGGTGGGCAATCCTGAAGACTGGGCTTCGCATCGACGCCACGCCGAACGCAAAAAGGAGCAGATCAGGCGTCAGGTCGAGGTGTTTCGGCCGAAGTATCTAATTCCGTTTGCTAGTTTCGTTATCTTCGCCCACGAAGAAAACTTCTGGTTTAACAAGGAAGTGAATAAGATTGCCGATATCTTTGAGTTTACGAACAAGACACTCGGCGTGCCGACCGTAGTTCTGTATCCTGGCGACCTCTGGGAAGTCGGCGCGGTGCATGATTCGTCGGAAGCGTTGAGGCAGTATAGCGCAGACTTTCAAGTCGCAATGGACCGCGGACCGGTAAACCGAAGCAAGCCGTTTAGCCTCGATCAGCTGAAATCGACCAGCGACATCTACCGTCGCAAGATCTACGCCAAGAATCGCAAATTCGCTTTAAAAATGGCCATTCCAGCGGCCACAGCCCACGTTCGCGATCTCGCGATCAGCGTAAAGATCTCTGTTCAGGATGGCGTTCAAGTGATCGACATGCCGCCGGAAAAGACCGACATTATTCTTTCGGCCGATTCTCTGCATTATTGCTTTGCGTTCGATTGGGGCGGAGATGCGCTCGCGGTGAATGGCCGCTATCAAGTGCCGCCGGGCGGCAACCCGGACCGGTTCTTTCGGAATTTTCGACCAGCCATGTACAACGCAACTGGACGCTCGATTGGTTATGGGTTCCTGGTCGCGCAAGTCGCCAAGCGCGTGCGCCGAAAGATTCGATTGCCGAAGAGCGCTAAATAGCCATTTGGCGGCTATTTAGCAATCATCACGCACACTTGGTCATGCAGGTGGCCGCTGCTACCAAGAACGGAATACTCGCGTATGTGGGAGGCGACATAATCCTCCCAGGCGCGGAATTCCTCGGTGATGAATTCATCGAAGAACACAATAGTCCCCGCCGGCATCACGTCATGCAGCCGGGACAGCACATACAGCGTGGAAGAGTAGAGATCGGCGTCCAGGTGGACTACGAGCCTGTTCCTTGGTTGAAATTGTCGTAGAAAACCAGGCAGAGACTCCTGAAAGAGTCCTTTTACAAAGGACACGCGGCTGTCATCGATAACCGGGATGTTGCCGCCAACGTCAAAAGTTCCCTTCGCAAATGTGGTGCGCCTGTTGTTCCAGGTTTCCGGCAGGCCTAGGAAGCAGTCGAAGCCGAAAAAGCGTGAGTCTTTCTGTTGGTTCAGGTTAGACCATTCACGAATGGAGGCACCTTGGTATACGCCGAACTCGAGGTAATCGATCGGCTCTCCAGAAAGGCGCGATTCATTAACGAAGCGATACAACAAGCGCCTTTCCGGAAAGCTCGGCTTGGCACTAGCGCCAGATTTCTTGATCCAGGCGCCAAAATGATTAAAATCTACCCAATGACCGAGCCGTAGCCGATCAGGCAGTGTAGTATTCAGAACAAACGATTTTACGCTGGATCGCAACACCCCATCCACCAGTCCGGTTCGCGGTTGGGCTGATCCACCGCGGACCTAAATGCTGAGAAAACACAAGAGAAAGAGCCAACATGCAGAGCCAATTCAAGGCCGGGCTGCGGAATCAAGACACCGCCTCCTTCTGCTTCATTCCTTCTCGCATGGGCACTTCCGAGATCACATAACGAAACTTGCCCGAGCCTTCCGGGGGGATGTTGTCCACGTAGTCAATTTTCACATCCACCGGCGCATGCAGGCGCTTCCTTAATCCCTCTCGAATACGGGCGTCGTCCTCGGGCTTGAACCGGTCGTTGCGGACGACATGAAGGTGGAAACGGTCCACCGCCTTTTGGCGAATCTTGAATTGCGCGACGCCCTCGATTTCCCGCAAGATGTAGATGACGGAGAGAGCATGCAGGATGGTGCCATCCGGCGCGACGATGAAATCCGTGCTGCGGCCCTCAATCTTTTCTAGTAAGGGCGTCGACCGGCCGCAGGGGCATCTGCGTGAAGTCAGCGCACCGAAGTCGCCAGTGCCATAACGGATGAAGGGCGTTTCGCGCGAATAAAGATCCGTGACGACGATCTCTCCGGATTCTCCTTCGGGCACCGGTTGACCCTGGGCGTCCAGGATTTCGACGATCACGTAGTCGGACATCACGTGCATTCCGAGGTGAGGGCACTCATGGCTGATGGCGCCGCTGTCGCGCCCTCCGTAACCGTTGGCTACGGGGCAGTTCAACGTGTCCGCGATCACCTCGCGCTGGTGTGGGTATAGAACCTCTCCACAGACGAAAACGACTTTGATGCCGCACCGCCGGAGGTTCCTGCCTTCTTTCCGGGCATGGAGACAAAGCAAGTAGATAGAGCTCGGATAAGACATGATCATCCGGCAGTCGCCCTTTTCCAGCAGATCGAGGTAGGTGGACATTACCGGCTCGCTCATCTCGAACGCCGAAAGGAGCCTGGTCGCCATGACCTTATCCCGCAAGCGTCGAATCCGATCCTGCCGGGTAACTTCGACCGGCGATCCCCAGATGCAGTACTCCTGATCCCCCGCGGACAATCCCCACCACCGCATGGCTCGCTGGCGTATGGCAAGGCATGCGGAGAGCCGCTCCATCGAAATATCGAAGAGGAGCGGTTCACCGGAGGAGCCGCCGGTCGAAATTGTGTCGATCTTTCCAGCGATTCGGGAACGCAGTTCGGTACGGTGTTTGCGCACGTGCTCTTTGCGCATTAAGGGAAGCTTGACTAAATCCGCGGGCGTGCGAATGTCATCGGGCGTCACGCCCGCTTGGCGCATCATGTTTTCCACGTAGGGGACGTTGGCATACGTGTATTGCATGAGCTTTTGCAGCCGGACAGTGCGCAGTGCTTCGAGTTCGGTCACCGTCAGGTAGTCGGCCTCTTCCATTTCTCTCAAGATCCGATACGTCGGGTGGCCCTTGAGCCATTCGTGCAATGGGAAGAAAAGATTCCAAACTAGCCAACGATGCATCTGCAGATCCCCTTGGGTCCTGGAACACTCCGGCCCGACGTTCCTCTTTAAACTAAAGAAACGCGGGGACATGTCCGCTTTTTTGAGGCGGACCGCGTTCTTTCATTCTCCAACAACGATAAAGCCTTGTGCAAGAATGAGCCCAGGGTCGCAGTACTAGGGGTGGGTGGGTGCTGAATCGCGAGCCATCGTGATAACCTGATAAAAGTGCGGCGGCTTTAGCTCAGGTGGTAGAGCGTCGGATTGTGGTTCCGAATGTCGCGGGTTCGAACCCCGCAAGCCGCCCCAGTAATCTCTAGCCCTTAATATCCACCAATACCTTCCCCATCGGTCCTTGCTCCAAGCGCGCAAAGGCCTGTTTCACTTCCGCGAAAGGGTAAGCGTTATCGACAACCGGTCGTTTGCCCAGCGACTGCAGGCGTTGGACGATCTCGCTCCAGGCGATCTGGGCGGACTCGGGCGTGAAGTCGGCTACAGCGACGCCGCCGATGCGATTGCGGCGGAAGAATAGGGTGCCGGTATTGAAGTCGGGAACCGGTCCGGCGGTGCGGCCGACCAGGCTGATGCGCCCGCCATAGCCGAGCGTGGCGACGATCTGGCTGAATAATGCGCCGGCGACGCTGTCCACGGCGATATCGACTTTGCGCGGGGCGATTGCGGCGAGGACGTTCTTGCGCAAATTCGCGTCGGCGGGATCGAAGACGAAATCCGCGCCGAGTTCCTTCAACCGCGCGCCCTTCTCCGCGCTGCGGGAGAGCGCGACTACGGTTAGTCCCATGGATTTGCCCAGCAGGACCGACGCGACGCCGACGCCACCGGATGCGCCGGTGACCAATAGCGTGGAGCCTGGCGCGGGCGGCGCCGCGGGCTCGCTCCATTGGGTCAGCGCCTGGTGCGCGGTCAGAAATACCAGCGGCGCGCCTGCCATTTCCTGTTCGGACCATCCGTCCGGGACTTTGGCTATGCAGCCCGAATGCACGATGGTCTTTTCCGCCAGGGTTCCCCATGTTTCCACGCCGGCATCGCATCGCAGAATTCCCACGATGTCGCCTTTCGCAACGCCGGTCACGCCGGCGCCTAAGGCCACGACCTCGCCCACGCCATCGCGGCCGAGAATATGCGGTAGCTTTGGTTTCGCGGGGTAGAGATTGCGCGCGAGGAAGGCATCGGCCGGGTTCAGGCCGGCGTAATGGATCTGCAACAGAACCTCGCCGGGTCCGGGCTGCGGATCGGGCACTTCAGCCAGGCGGAGCTTCTCGACGCCGTCAAAACTATCCATCAACCATGCGCGCATGCACGTATTTTCGCCTAAAACGCGGCGATTCTCCCAGATTGCGCTTGCTTTTCCTTGCACATTCAGGCAACCTATTAAGTTTTCCCCCGTCTTTTCCAATGCTTGTACGAGTGCTATATCACGATCACTGCTTTGATGGCGCGGCCTCGGCCGCGTTTTTCAGCCGCTTCATCGAAGGCGCGGTACATCCGGGCGCGCGCTTCGAGTACGTCGGCATGGCGCATCAGGCATCCCAGCAGTTCGACCCAGCGCTTTTTAGCGGCGACGAAAACGCTATTGTGGATTTCAAGTATTCGAGCAATCCGCACCTCACCTGGTGGTTCGACCATCACCAAAGCGCGTTTCTGAACCCAGCCGACTCCGAGCATTTTCGCGCCGATGGCACGGGGCGCAAGCTTTACGACCCGAGCTACAAATCGTGCACGGCGTTTATCCGCGATGTGGCAAAGCAGCGCTTCGGCTTCGAGGCGGCGGATCTCGAAGACCTGGTGGAGTGGTCGCTGGTGATCGACGGGGCGCAATATCCGGACGCGAGAACGGCCGTCGAACTGGGCGCGCCGGCGATGAAACTGACGCTGGTGATTGAAGCGGCGAAGGGTTCGGGGATGGTGCAGAAGATCATCGGGTGGATGCAGCGGCGGAAACTGTCGGAGATTATCGCGGAGCCTGAGGTGCAGGCGCTGTACGAGCCGCTCTATCAACGGCATCTGGCTTCGGTGGGGTTGATCGGCAACCTCGCGAAAGACGATCAAGGCGTGGTGTTTTTCGATTTAGCCGGCCACGAGATCGAAGGCTACAACAAATTTATTCCGTACTATCTGTTTCCGGAGTCGATTTACACGGTCTCCGTGATGCCGTCAAAAACGCGCACCAAGATATCGGTGGGTTCGAATCCCTGGGCGCCGAGCGAACCGACGCACAACCTCGCCAGCATCTGCGAGCGTTACGGGGGCGGCGGCCACGCGCGAGTGGGCGCGATCAGCTTCGAGCCCGGCGCTTTGGAGAAGGCGCGGAAAGTGGCGGCGGAGATTGTGGCGGAGTTGAAGACTTAAGGCTGGCGCCGCGCCACGCGTTCACCAAATCGCTGAAGACGCCGTAGGCGGTCTGATCGACCTGCGGTTCGATGGAGACCGTGCCGAAGGTGCCCATCAGGTCGGTATGGAACAGGATCAGATTGGTGGTTCCGGGCGTAGCGGCCAGCATATCGCGGCGGTCGAGCACTTCGGCGCGCACGCGTAACGAGACGCCGCTCTTGGTAGCGCGCCCGCGGCTCACCAGGCGTACTGTTTTGCCTTGGCTTGCAATCCCGCGCACGCGAGACGGCGTTAATCGTCCGATGCCGCGCGCGGAGACTTGCTGCGGCGTGGTTCGCGCGTCCATCAGCACATTGGCCAGCGCGGCAGTCTTGGCAGCGGAATCCCAACCTTCGATGTCGTAGGCGCCGTCGCCCTCGGTGATGCCCATGGCGCGCGCCTCGGCGAGGCCTTCTTCAAAGCTACCGCCGCGCTCCATGATCTCGATGATCACTTTTGATGTCGAGTTCAGAACGCCGGTGAAGCCGTGCACTTTGACGGCGGGCAGGCACTCGTTCCAGAGATTGAAGACGGGTGCGCCATCCATCACGGCCGATTCGAAACGAAAGCTGACGCCGGCGCGGGCGGCTTCGTCGCGCAGGGCGGCGTAGGCGTGCGCGATGGGTCCTTTGTTGGCGGTGACCACGTGCATGCCGCGCGCGAAGGCGGCGCGGATGTGCGAGATGGCGGGCTCGCCGCTGGATGGATTGAGGGTGGTCAATTCGACGGCGGCATCGGCGCCGGCGGCGTCGAGAAATGCTTCGATTGAATCGATGCGCGGGCCGAAGGCGGGATTCTCGGGCAGGCCTTCGGGGCTCACGGCAGTGCCGTGCCGTAGCGTGTGAATGCCAGTGATAGCGAAGGGGTAATCAGCGCGTTGCGCGCGCAGTAGACACGCCAGGGCGCGGCCCACATTGCCGTAACCGATGAGCGCGAGTTTCCACACCAGGGCCCATGCTACCATCTCGCCTATGAAGACGCCGATTTGCGCGATGTTATTGGCGGCGTGCGCGTCCATGCTGCCCGCGGCAAAAAATCTGGAGGTGTTCTCGATCGATGTCGAGGGCGGCCAGGCCACTTTGTTCGTCACGCCCGCCGGCGAATCGATGCTGGTGGATACCGGCTGGGCGGGTTTCAACCACCGCGACGCTGACCGTATCGCCGCGGCCGCGAAACTGGGTGGCGTGAAGAAGATCGATTACCTTGTGATCACGCACTATCACGCCGATCACGTCGGCGGGGTGCAGCAACTTGCCAACAAAATGCCGATTGTGAACTTCGTAGATCACGGCCCCAACAGCGAAACCGATAAGGCCGCGACGATCCGTTTCACCGAATACTCGGCTTTTCGCGATAAGGGTAAACACATACTGGTGAAGCCGGGCGACACGATCCCCATCAAGGGCATGGACGTGAAGGTGCTTTCCGCCAATGGCGACCTGATTGGCTCGCCGCTGCCCGGGGCCGGACAGCCGAACCCCGCGTGCGACGGCTACCCGCAACCCGCGCGCGATACTACCGAAAATTCCCACTCGGTCGGCATGCTGATCACGTTTGGCGCTTTTCGCATGATCGATATGGGAGATCTCACCAAAGACAAGGAATATCCGCTGGCGTGCCCGGTGAACAAGATTGGGCCGGTGGATGTGTTCCTGGTGTCGCATCACGGGCTCGATCAATCCAATTCCAAGCCCTTTGTCTTCGCGCTGCAGCCGCGTGTGGCAATCATGAACAACGGCGGGCGCAAGGGAGGCAGTACGGCGACGTTCGAGACATTGCACGCTGCGCCCTCTCCGATCGATTTGTGGCAGCTTCACTATGCGATCGCCGCCGGCAAAGAAAACAACGCCAGCGATTCGTTCGTCGCCAACCTGGAGGAGGTTTGCGAAGGCAAATGGATCAAACTGACCGCTGAGAAAGACGGCGCTTTCCAGGTCTACAATAGCCGGAATAAATTTGAGAAGAACTACGCCAAGAAGTGACTTGCTACTATCGAATTTGAACCCCACAGCTCAAATTGCCGTCCTGGACGCGGGCGGCCAATACTGTCATCTGATTGCCCGAAAAGTCCGTGAACTGGGCGTGTATGCGGAAGTTCGCCTCAGTGAGACGCCGGCGGCCGAGCTGGCGCATGTGAAGGGCATTATCATTTCCGGCGGACCGAGCAGCGTCTATGATCCGGCGAGCCCGACGGTCGACTCTGGCATTTTCTCGCTGGGGCATCCGGTGATGGGGATTTGCTATGGACAGCAGATCATGGCGCACGCGTTGGGCGGAACGGTGCGCAAGGGCGACAAGGGCGAGTACGGCCTGGCGGCGCTGGAAGTGGAGGAGAGCGCCGACCCGGTGTTTTCGGGGCTCGCGGGCGTGCAGCAGGTGTGGATGAATCATCGCGATGCGGTGGTGGCGTTGCCCGAGGGATTCCACGTCACCGCCCGAACGGCTGCGTGCGCGGTGGCGGCGATCGCGGCGCCGGAGCGGCGATTCTACGGCGTTCAGTTTCATCCGGAAGTGGTCCACACTACGCGCGGCGTCGAGTATCTTTCCAACTTCGTCTTTCGTGTGTGCGGTTGCGTGAAGGATTGGGATCCGCGCCATCGCGCGCCGGCTATCGAGCAGGAGATCCGCGAGGCGGCGGGATCGCACAACATTTTCTTCTTCGTCAGCGGCGGCGTGGATTCGAGTGTTGCGGTTGCGCTGTGTACGCGCGCCCTCGGCGCCGGACGCGTGCGCGGTGTTTATGTCGATACCGGGCTCATGCGCGAGGGCGAGACCGAGTTTGTCGCTGGCCTGCCGGGCGTGACGGTGGAGCGCGCGGAGGATCAGTTTTTGAATGCGCTCGCGGGAGTCACCGATCCAGAGAAGAAGCGGCACATCATCGGCGAAGAATTCGTGCGCGTGCAGGAGCGCATCATCGACTCGCGGCATTTGCTGGATGAGAGCTGGATTCTGGGGCAGGGCACGATTTACCCCGATACGATCGAATCGGGCGGGGCGAAGCACTCGGCAGTGATCAAGACGCATCACAATCGCGTGGCGGGGATTCAGAAACTGATCGAAGCCGGGCGCATCGTGGAGCCGTTGAAATCGCTTTATAAAGACGAAGTGCGCGAGGTGGGAAGGGAATTGGGACTTCCCGCGGAACTGCTCGACCGGCATCCGTTTCCGGGTCCGGGCCTCGCCATTCGCTGCCTGTGCTCGGATTTCGATGCGCCGGTGCGCGCGACGGAGGATGGCTTCGTGATTCCGGTGAGTTCGGTGGGAGTGCTGGGCGATGCGCGCAGCTACGCGCCGGTGTTGGCGATCGATTCGCTCGATCCGGAGCGCGCCACGGAATTGACGAATCGCATTACCGGCATGAATCGCGTAGTCGCGCCGGTGAAAACCCGCGTTCCGCTGGTGGACATGTTGGTGCGGGCTTGCGGCTTAACGGCCGAGCGAATCGGCAGGCTGCGTCACGCCGACGCCATCGTGCGGCGCATCTCGCATGACTCGGGGTACGACCGTGAGGTCTGGCAATTCCCGGTGATTCTGATTCCGCTGGGAACGGGGGACGCCCCGGATTCCATCGTGCTGCGCCCGGTGCATTCGGTGGACGGCATGACTGCTCAAGCGGTCAAAATGCGGCCCGAGTTATTGGAACAAATGAGCGCCGAACTGATGCAAGTTGGCGGGATCGGCGGAGTCTTCTACGACTTGACGCACAAGCCGCCCGGCACGATTGAGTGGGAATAGCCGCTACTTGCCGACCGGCAACTGAACGTCAGTGCCCGATTCCCGATTCAAGCGTGTGGTGAGGTCGCGATCGATCAACGACAGCGACACCTGGTTGTGCACGTTGCCGGGAGTGAAGTAATGCAGCGTGTCGCCGCTCACCCAATACGCCACGACGGAATAAACGGTGTGATCCTTGAACGCGATCAGGTAATGATCTTTGTCAGCCTGATCGTCGTTATTCTGCGCCTGCGGCTGGTAGACATTGATGGGGTCGCGGTCGGGCGGTTGAGCAGCCTGTACAATTGGCTGGCCGTAGGGGCTAGTGATCACCGGAGCAGCTTGCGGTGGATAGATCACCGTGATGTTCTGCGGCGGCTGAACTGGCGCTTGCCCGGGCGGTTGGTCATAGGCTGGATCCCCGTAACCGCCTACGTAAACCGGGTAGGAAAAGGGAACCGCGGTGCCCCCGGTGTGAGTGAAGCGGTTAGGGCTTTGTCCAGGGATTACCAGACGAGGACCGCCTCCCGCGGGAAACACCGCGTTAGGCGTGAACCGTTGAATCCCGGGAAAATTGGCGGACGTTCCGGCCGGAAACACAGC
This sequence comes from Bryobacterales bacterium, assembly GCA_963743705.1. GTDB lineage: Bacteria > Acidobacteriota > Terriglobia > Bryobacterales > Bryobacteraceae > PALSA-243. The sequence goes on from CAVUQS010000017.1 coordinate 92,204, forward strand.
GTTGCCAAATCCACCTGCGACAAACGGCGTTCCGCCTGAAAAAGTCCCTCCGCCGCCCGAAAAACCTCCGCCGCGAAATCCTTGAGCGCTGAGCGTACCTGCGATCAGCAGCGCACACGACACACCGTAAAAAATCCGCATGAGGACGTTCCCCTCTGTCGAAAATTGTACCTCCAAACGCCGGAACGCAACTATGGAATGCGGACCACCGCGAAGTTATTTAACGTCAGGGTATCCCCGCCATTCGCCACAGACCCACGGAAATCAATGCTTAAGCCATTGGCGAATGTGTCAGCCGCCACAACCGCATTAGTTGTGAGCGCGAGTGTAGCCCCCCACGTCTGCGAACTCAACTGCGCGCTGGCTGTCAGAATGCCGGCTTCGGCGCGGCCAGTCGCCAGGGTTTCGGTGGATGGCGCATCGCGGTGAGTGATGGTGGTTGCGCCCCAGTGGGTCTCGATCGAAAAGCCGCCAGCCGTTCCGCTGTGCGAATAATCGAAACGGATCTGAATGCGGTCGCCTTGCGACAGCAGGCCGGCGGGGATCATGCAAGTTCCCAGGCTGATGAGCGAGGCCGAACTGGTTCCCGTGCCGGCGCCGCTGCAGAGCACTTGGAGCGTCGAGAATCCCGAAAAGGTAGTCGTGACGGCGCCTGAGCTATCGCCGGTGCGGTAACTCGCGAGCAGCGTGTCGCCGGGTTGCGGGGTCGCGGCGGAAACAAACTGGACGGAATTGCCTGTCGCCGTGTAATCGACGCCGGGTTTCTGCAACATGCCGTTGCGATAAACCGAGAGGCTGGTGGTTGGCGACGGGACGGCGGCGAGCGCGAAGGTCGCATTCGAGCCATCGACGATGCCCGAAGGCAGATCGCCATCCACAAACGTGGGCGAACCGGAGGAGCCGCAGGGTCCGGACGATCCATCGACGTGCACGCAATCGGTGGGGTTGCCGGTCGCGGATCCGACCAGGCCCGAGGCGTCGACGATCGCTGTCCTTCCGGCAGCGAAGGCGGGACTCTTGGTGGGACGCGCCGCGAGGTCGGCGATGAGGCCCGTCACCTGGGATTCGGAAATGGGCCCGGTCAGGCCGCCGCCGCTGGTGTCAGACCCGCTGCTGCTCGATCCGGTGGATGCAGCGACGCGTACGTCACGAATGCGCAACGGCGTGGTGCTCGGCGGCACGGACCAGTTTTCCTGGAATTGCACGCGGCCGTCGCTGTTATACGTCACGGAATAGACGATGGCCGGATCGCCCGTGGTGCTTGGCGCCAACTGCACGCGCAAGTTGCCATCGATCACTTTGATCGTGGCGGTCTGCATCACGATCGCTGAATTGTCGGCGGTTTGAAAACTGTTCCAACTGATGGAAAGCGTGCCATTGAAGCGAGTCCCATCAGCCTTATAGAGCACGTCCTGAATAGTCGTAAGTGTCGGCGCAGCGGCGGAAAAGCCTGCCAGCAGCGCTACGGCGCAAAGCGAACGGCGAATCATCCTGTCTCTCCCCAAAAAAGAAGAACCCGCGCCATGGTAAGCGCGGGTTCGAGTGAATCCTTCCTGCCGCCTTCAGTCTACCGGGCAGACATTAGGGAAACCGGTGTCGGGGGCGCATGCGTGACCGCTAAATGAAGGATTTCGCGGGAGTTTTGACGCTGAAATTTTTTTCGAAAAGCTGTGACTGGGAAAATGCGCCAGGTACTCTGGCCGGAATTATGGCGGCTGCGCTCCTAGCGGCCGATCCGCTGGTGGCATTGCGCTACGAGTAAGGCTTATCGAGGGTGTAGTATGAAGCGGAAAACGTTCCGCATATGGAGCCTCTGACGCGCGCTTTGCTATCGATCTTGCTCGGCGCTGCGCTTGCCCTTCCGCTTTCCATAACGGCCCAACAGGGCGCCGCCGCTTCGACGCCGGCATCGCGCGGCTACGTCGATTCGAAGTTATGTTCCGGCTGCCACTCGGCCATTTACAATGCCTATGCGCGTACCGGCATGGGACGCTCGTTCAGCAAACCCTCGGCTTCGAATCGCATCGAGGAGTATGCCAAGAACAATCGCTTCTATCATGCCGCCTCGGGAACCTGGTTCGAAATGTTCATGCGCGACGGCGAGTATTTCCAACGGCGCTATCAGATCGGCTACGGCGGCGCGCGGACCAATCTCGATGAAACACGGGTGGATTACTATCTGGGCTCGGGCGACCATGCTCGCTCCTACTTGCACCGCACCATGGACGGCAGGCTGGTGCAGTTGCCTGTAACCTGGTACGCCGAGAACGGGGGCGGTTGGGCCATGTCGCCGGGCTATGACTCGCGCGACATGTGGTATTCGCAACGCGGTGTTTCGTACGAATGCATGTTCTGCCATAACTCCTATCCGGAGGTTTCGGCCGCTTTCCGGCGTGGCGACGCGCAGACTTATCCGGCAGCGCTTCCGGAGGGTATCGACTGCCAGCGATGCCACGGACCGGGCGCGGATCACGTACGGGCGGCGCAGGCGACGGGAGCGAGGCCCGAAGACCTGCGCAAGACGATTGTCAACCCGGCGCGCTTGACGGCCGAACGCCAGTTAGAAATCTGCATGCAGTGTCATCTCGAGACGACGAGCATGAACCTGCCGGAATCGATCACGAGATTCGACCGGGGGCCGTTTTCGTATGCGCCTACGGCGCTGGGATCCCTTGGCGACTTCAAGATTTTCTTCGACAGAGTTCCGGGCGGCGGGCGCAATGGGCCCTTCGAAATCGCGCACTCGGCTTACCGTCTGCGGCAATCGCAGTGCTTCCAGAAGAGCGGCGGCGGGCTGACCTGCACCACCTGCCACGATCCCCACGGTTCGCAAGGCTCGCAGGCCGGCGTCAAATACAACGGCGCGTGTCTGCAGTGCCATTCGGCGGCGATCGCGCAGTTGGTCTCGAACGGAAAGCATGTGCCTGATCCGAATTGCGTGGGTTGCCACATGCCGAAACGCCGCACGGACGATGTGATCCATGCGGTGATGACCGACCATTTGATCCAGCGGCGTCCTGTGGCTGGCGATTTGTTGGCTCGGCGTGCGGAACGCGACACCTCGGACGCGGCGCAATACCGGGGCGAGGTAGCGCCTTACTATCCGGATCCGTTGCCAAAGACCGCGGAGAACGAACTGTATGTCGCCATCGCGCAGGTGCGAGACAAGAGTAATCTGGCGGGCGGAATTCGTCGTCTGACGGCCGCTATTGACGCGGTGAAGCCCCGGCGGCCGGAGCCTTATTTTGAGCTGGCGGAGGCGCTACGCGCGCAGAAGCAGGGGGAGAAAGCGATTGCGGAGTATCGCGAAGCGCTGCGCAGGGATTCGAATTACCTCGCCGCGTTGATGGGCCTTGGAATGGCGATAGACGAAATGGGACGCCGGGCTGAGGGCGCCGATGTGCTGCGGCGCGCTACGCAAGTGGCGCCTGGCGACGCCAGGACTTGGAATTCTCTGGGCGCGGTAGAGTTTCGATTGAGCCATGCGAAGGAAGCGGAGACGGCGTTTCAAAAGGCGATTGCGCTGGATCCGGAGATGCCAGAGCCACGCAACGGAATAGGCCTTCTGCTCGCGCAGAACGGCGACCGCGCAGGCGCGGCGCGGGAATTCCGTGAGGCCATACGAATCCTTCCGAATTATGGCAATGCCCATTGGAATCTGGGCAATTTTCTCGCGGCCACGGGCGATTTGCCGCAGGCGGCGTGGGAATTGCGTGTTGCCGCCGATCTGTTGCCGGCGGGCGCCGCAGTTCGTTTCAATTACGCGGTGACGCTAAGCGGGCTCGAACAGTTTGCGGAGGCGGAGTTACAAGTCAAAGCCGCGATTCGCTTAGACAATAACCTGGCGGAAGCGCACGTTTTGCTGGGCAACCTGTTCGAAAAGAAAAAACTGATTGAGGATGCTCGACGCGAATACGAAGCTGCGCTCCGGATTCGCCCCGGGCTTAGCAGGGCGCAACTCGATCTGGGGACTTTGCTCGCGGTCAACGGCGAGGTAGCGGCGGCAAGCCAGCTGCTGCGGAACGCGGCCGGCTCGACGGATCCTGCTATCCGGGCGCGCGCCGCAGAAATGCTGCGGAAGTTCGGGATTCATCCCTGATTGACTTCGAGGACTAATCTGTATATAGTTCGCACGTACAACAATTTCGCTTCCACGCGACGTTATTGAAGCTAAAACTGTTGGAGGAATCTATGTTGAAAATGCGATTAATCCGATGGCTATCAGCCCTCACATTCGCCGGCTTGATTGCCATGCCGGCCGCTCACCTGCTATTTCAAGCCGCGAAAGCAGCGGGTACGACGCCACCCATCAAGATGACCAAGGACGAGGACCACAAGCGGACCATGGACCTCCTCCACATTACCGATCTGCGCCGCGGCAAGGCTGGAAGAGACAAGACCGACCCGAACTTCGCTAACTACGATGAGTCCAAAGCCAACCCTTATCCCAATCTGCCCGATCCGTTGACTTTGAAGAACGGGAAGAAAGTAACCAAGGCATCCGACTGGTGGAGCAAGCGGCGGCCCGAGATCGTGGAAGATTTCGATCGCGAGGTTTACGGCCGGGTTCCCAAAGTTACGCCGAAAGTCAGATGGGAAGTTGCCAGTACCACTACCGGAAAGAACGGCGACTTCGACATCGTCACCAAGCAACTGGTAGGGGTAGTGGATAACTCCATGGACCCGGACATCGAAGTTAAGATCGCGCTCACTTTAACCACGCCGGCAAATGCCAAGGGACCGGTGCCGGTGGTGATGCAGTTTGGAGGCGGATTTGGAGGCTTGGGAGGAGGGCGCGGCGCGGAACCTCCGGCAGGACCGCCGTACGGTCCGAATGCGTTTACTCCGCCGCCCGCCGGCCGCGGGGTTATTCCCGGCGCAGGCCGTGCAGGCGCGCCGGGCGCAACTGGCGCGGCGGGCCGCGGACTTCCGCCCGGCGGCCGCGGACCGGCGGGGCCCACATGGCAACAGCAGGTTCTTGACAAAGGATGGGGGTATGCATCCCTGAATCCGGGCAGCATTCAAGCGGACAACGGAGCCGGCCTGACGCTCGGCATTATCGGGCTGTGCAACAAAGGGCAGCCGCGCAAGCTAGACGACTGGGGCGCGCTGCGAGCCTGGGCCTGGGGCGCGAGCCGCGCGATCGATTATTTCGAAACCGACAAGGCAGTGGACGCGAAGCATATCGCGATTGAGGGCCACTCGCGCTACGGGAAGGCGGCGATTGTTGCGCTAGCCTATGAACCGCGCATGTGGACGGCTTATGTGAGCTCATCCGGTGAGGGCGGCGCGAAGCTGCACCGCCGCAATTGGGGCGAGATCATCGAGAACGTCGCGGGCATCGATGAATATCACTGGATGGCCGGCAATTTCCTCAAGTACGCCGGTCCGCTGAACTGGAACGATCTGCCGGTGGATTCTCATGAGCTGGTGGCGATGTGCGCGCCGCGTCCGGTGTTCCTGAGCGCCGGGAAGGGCGGATACGACGCCGAGCCCGGAGGCGATAGCTGGGTGGATGCGAAGGGAACATTTCTGGCCGGCGCCGGCGCGAGCGCGGTGTATGAGCTGCTTGGCAAGAAAGGTCTGGGAGCGACCCAATTTCCGCCGATCGAAACGCTGATCGCTACGGGAGATATCGCGTTCCGCCAACACGCGAGCGGCCACACGGATCAACCCAACTGGCCGTACTTTATCGACTTCGCATCGCAGCACATGAATTGGAAGTAGTTTCGCGATCCGGCTACGGCAGCGCGTAAACGAATAGTCGCGGAGTAATCGGATTCGGGTGGTCGCCGCCCGACGCCAGGACCGCGACATATTGCTTGCCGTTCTTGCCGCGGTAAGTGATCGGCACGGAGTTGGTATCCGCGTGCTGATCGACCACCCAAAGTTCCTTGCCGGTGTGCGAATCGAACGCGCGAAACTTGCCGTCGATGGTGGCGCCGATGAAAACCAGGCCGCCGGCGGTAGCGATGGAACCGGCGTTGGTGGTGGGTGTGCCGGTTTTCGGTACCCCGAGCTTGTCCAACTCTTCAAATGAACCGAGCGGCACTCGCCAGGCGATATCGCCGGTGTTAACGTTGACCGCGCTCAATTCGCCCCACGGCGGTTGTTGGCACGGCCAGTGCTTCGCGCCATCCCAAAAGTAATCGCCCATGTTTTCCGGCGGATTGTCAGGACCGACGCGTATGAATCCCTTTCCGTTGGCCGCCGGGACCATCTTATTGAAGTTCGCCAGACTCTTAGCGCTGACGAAGATGTATCCGAGATCCGGATCGAACGAAGCGCCACCCCAGTTTCCGCCGCCGGTCCAACTGGGAAAGATCACGCGGAGCTTCGGACCATATTGAGCGAAAGGTCCGCCGGTTAGCGCGCCGCCTTCGCGCGCCAGCAGGTCTTTACAATATTGTTCGTGTTCCGGCGTGACGGTGGCGATTTCTTCCGGTTTAAACGTAACTCGCGCGAGCGGCGGCGGCTTGACGGGGACCGGTTGGGTTGGCCAGTTGGAGTCACCGGGAAGCGGGTTATCGTTGGCGGCCGGCACTTCTTCCACGTCATAAATCGGTTTGCCGGTGACCCGGTCAAACATGAAGAGATATGCCTGCTTGGTACTCTGAGCTACCGCCGGAATCTTCTTGCCATTGCGAGTGACGGTGATCAACACCGGCGCGGCGGTAAGGTCGTAATCCCAGTTGTCGTGATGCGTGGTCTGGAAATACCACTTCAATTTGCCGGTGGCCGCATCGAGCGCCACCAGAGTGGATCCGTATAGATTCGATCCCTTGCGGTCGCCGCCGTAGAAATCGGTGTTGGGCGTGCCGACGGGAATGAACAACAACCCTCGCTCGGCGTCGACGGTCGAAAATCCCCACGAATTGGCGCCGGAGCGGTCTTCCCATTCGCCGTCCTGCCAGACCTCGTGGTTCGGTTCGCCGGGACGTGGAATCGTATGGAATGTCCAAATGAGCTTGCCGCTGTGAATGTCCCAAGCGCGCACATCGCCGTTGGCGGCGTGCGCAGGCATCTCTCCAGTGCTTGAGCCCGTGATTACCAGATCTTTGTATATGGTCGGCGGCGACGACATGGCAACACGGGCGTTGGGGAAGTGATCGGTTACGCCCGATTTTAGATTGACCAAGCCTTCGTTCCCGAAACCGGGGTTGGGCTTGCCGGTCTTGGCATTCAGTGAAATCAGCCAGCCGTCGCCGGTTCCGAAGACGATCTGCGGCGGCAAGTCCTTGCTGCCCGGCCAATAAGCGACCCCGCGCAAGGCAGGGGTGTGCGCGCTTTCGTATTCCCAAATCTTCGCGCCGGTTTCCGGGTTCAGCGCGAGCACACGGTTGTACGCAGTCGATAGGTACATCACGTCGCCAATTACCAGCGGGGTGCTTTCGGCCCGGCGGGCGCGCGGGCGTCTGGGCGCCGCAGCGGGCGTCGGCGATTCGGCGCCTCTGCCCGCGGCAGGCGGCTGAGGCACGGGCGCGTCGGTTACTTCGGTGTCAAATGTCCAGGCCAGCTTGAGATGGGCTACATTGCCGGGGTTGATCTGTTTGAGTGGCGAATAGCGCATTCCACCGGAATCGTGTCCAAAGACAGGCCAATCGGTTTGCGCGTGAACTAGGTTCAAACCGGCGATACCAGCGAAGACGGCAGCTCGTGCAAATAGCTTCATAAGTGTTTCCAGTTGGCCAAGAGAATGGAGTGCAGGAGGTTCCAAAATAGTTTCATCCTACAACAATATCTACTTTGTTTTCGAGCCCATTTTACGTGAGCGGGGCGCCGAATCAAGTTACTTGAGGTATGATCCCTACCCTTGCTGGGGGATGACACGATCTTCGAAATGCCGATCTAGGGGGATTTCCGGCGGGTTACGATCGACTTATCGAGTGAATTAGTGCAACCGGGGAATTCGGTCAGAATTAGCCTTGACCCAAGTTACGAACTACTGTATAGTTCACGATAACAACTAAATCGGTTTCGCGTTTCGTAGGGCCATTGAGCTCTGTCGCCAGAACACCATAAAGGAGTTTCCATGTCGAAAAGAAGCCTGACCGGCGCCTTGCTCTTTTTTGCATTCGGCGCTACTTCCGTTCTCTCCCAGACAATCAGCAGTACTCTTGTTGGCACGTTGGCTGACCCCGGGAATGCCCTAGTACCCAACGCGCGACTTACTCTGAACGAAAAGACCACCGGCGAAGTTCGTAACGGCCAGTCGAACGACAAAGGACTGTTCCGTTTCCTCGATCTGCAGCCCGGCCAGTATACTCTTCGCGTGGACGCCGACGGATTCAAAGCCTACGAGCTGAAGGAAATCACCCTCGCGGCCTCGGAAAATCGCGACCTGGGAACCCTGGTTCTTCAAATAGGAGCTGTCACGGAGAGGATATCGGTAACGGCGGAGGCGACTCCGGTACAGACGGCGAGCAGCGAACGAAGCGCGACCATCGATAACACCCAGTTAGGACAGGTTGCCCTCAAGGGGCGCGACCTCTACGGGTACATGAGCCTCATCCCCGGCGTGGTCGATACTACCGCCAGCCGCGACCTTTCCAGCGCTTTTGCAGTGCAGGGGATTGGAATCAACGGGCAGTCGACTGGCAGCAAGAACGTGACGCTCGACGGAATCACCATCCTGGACGCCGGCGGGCAGAACGATACTTATGTGGCTCCTAACCTCGATTCCATCGGGGAGGTCAGGGTCAGCACGAGCGCCTATCAGGCCGAGTTCGGCAGGCAAGCCGGCGGCGCGGTGAACATCATCAGCAAGGGCGGCGCCAGGGAGTTTCACGGCTCGGCTTACTGGAACCGCCGCCATGAGGATATGAACGCCAACACGTTCTTCAATAACCGGCAAAACGTTCCGCGCCCGCTCTACCGGTATTTCGTGGGCGGCTTTAGCATTGGCGGACCCATCATGGTTCCGAAGTTAGTCAACACGCAACGGCAGAGATTCTTCTTTTTTGCTTCGCAGGAATATACTAGGGTCAAGGTACCCACCACGTCTCAGACGGCCAACGTGCCGACGGGGTTGGAGCGAGCCGGGAATTTTTCGCAGTCCCTCAATTCCGTCGGCGCGTTGATTCCGGTCACGGACTCGACAACCGGCAAGCCATTTCCCGGCAATATCATTCCCACGAATCGGATCGATTCAACCGGTCTGGCGATGTTGAACCTATTTCCCATGCCGAATGGATACGTGAATCCGGCGCCGGGCCAGCAATACAGCGCCAATCTGATCGATAACGACAGTTCCGGCTATCACAACCGCCGCGATGAAACCGTGCGGCTCGACGCGCTGGTGAGGAACAACATGAACCTGTTCCTGCGCGTCTCGAACGATTACGATAACGGTCTAACCCCCGAGACCATGGGAACGGGCATCCCCGGCGGCCAGGTTCAATATGTTCCGGGTTACGCTTTCACGGCCCATCTTATTCACACCATAACGCCGACCACTGTGAACGAGTTGGTCTTTGGATTAGGGCACGTCAATTACGGCTTTTATCACAATGTCGCCCCCATGCTTCGGTCGAGCACGCTGAACCCGCCGACCTTGCGATCCACGTCGCTGAGCTATTGCAACCAGACCGGAGTGCAAAGTTGCTTCGACACTTACCTCAACTACCTGCCGACCGCTACGTACGCCGGCGGATCGCTGGTTAACCCGGATATGTTCAACCCGAGCACCACCGGCAATGACGAGATTCCGTACAAGAACTTTAACGACAACTACAATCTGCAGGACAACTTCAACAAGATCATCGGCAACCACAACATCAAAGCGGGCATATACGTGGAGTATCAGTCGAAGGTGGAACCGAACGCGGGGTACAACTATGCGGGCTCTTTCAATTTTGGAAGCTCGGTAAATAACCCGCTGGACACCGGCGATGGATACGCGAACGCGCTGCTGGGAGTCTATCAGACTTACACGGAAGCGACGAACATCAAGTCGCCTAACGTCTACTACTGGCTCGATGAAGGATACATCCAGGACAATTGGCGCGTGAGCCGGCGGTTCACCCTCGATGTGGGTTTGCGGTTGGCGCACCAGGGAACTATGCATGAAGACTACGGCGCTTTCGCCGACTTCTTCCCGCAGCTATGGAATCCTGCCCAGGCGCCTACGATTTACGCGCCGGCAATCGTGGGAGGCAAATCGGTTGCAATCAACCCGGTAACTGGGGCCACAACTTTCTCTTCGTTGGTAGGCACGCTGGTTCCGGGCTCGGGAAATCCAGTAGACGGGATGCACGTCGACGGTCTGACGGGGAATGGCCGCTTCTTTCAGTTGACGCCATTTATCTTTCCCGAACCGCGCATCGGTTTTGCCTGGGATGTCCTCGGAGACGGTAAGATGGCGATTCGCGCGTCATTTGGAGTCTTCCAAAACCTCCTAAATCTGGCCGGACAGGCCGGCGAGAGCGGCGCGGCGCCGGTGGTCTTTACGCCGGTCGTCTATTATGGGAATATCAGCCAGATTCCTCAGGCCGCAGCGGCCGCGGCGATCTCTCCGACAACAGGTTCCGTCAACCAGGGCAACCAGAAGCCAGCGCATTCCGACGAGGCCAATATCACGATTCAGAGGCAGGTCGGATTCAACACGGTTATCGACGTGGCTTACGTGTATAACAATGCCCGCGACGGGCGGCAGAGCCTGCAGGTCAACCCGATTCCGGAGTTTGCCTATGCGAACCCAGCGAATATATTCAATAACACGGAGATCAACGCCAACCTGCTGCGGACCGGGTATCCCGGAATGGGAAGCATCACGCAAACCAGCGACAGCCTTTCAAGCTTGAATTACAATGCTCTGCAGGTGCAGGCTCAACACAGGCTGCAGCACGGACTTCAGTTCGGCGCTTCGTACAGTTTTTCGAAAGCCCTGGGAACCCAAGGTTTGGATAACTACCATAGCCAACGCGCCTGGTTCTATGGCCCGCTCTCCAACGACCGTACGCACGTGCTGGCGATCAACTACTCGTATAATCTGCCGGGCGTAGGGCAGCATCTCGGAGTGATGAAGCACGTACTCGATAACTGGGTTCTCTCCGGAGTGACCACGTTTTCGAGCGGCGCGCCAGTTACCCCGGCTTGTAGCTCTCTTTCCGCGGGGGCAGCCAATTCGGATCCATCTCTATCGGGCGGCGGCGCGCGTTGTCAGGAGATCGCTAATCCCAATAGTTTCCAGCAGAGTTTTTACACCAATTTCAATACCGCCGCATTCACTCTGGCGCCCGCCGGAACGTTCGGCAATATCGGGATGAACATCCTGCGGCAGCCGTTTTGGTCGAATTGGAATGTGGCTTTGCAAAAGGTCGCGAGGCTCGGCAAAGAAGGGAAGTACCGGGTATCCGCGCGCATCGAGGCCTTCAACGTGTTCAACCACACAGAGTTCTCGACCATCGGCACGACGATTTCACTGCTGGGCGCGACCAACACGAATACCCAAACCGGGCAATATACGGCGACTTATTCGCCGAGACAGATGGCAACTACGTTGAGATTTGAGTTCTAACCTAGGAGGCTTCATGTTCGTAGCGCGTTTAGTAAGAGTGTGTCTGGGCGCCGTTCCGTTGGCATTGCTTGTCAACCTGGCGCCCGGGTTAGCGCAACAAACGCCGGCGACCACGCCGGCGCCACAACCGAATCCCCAACAACAGGAGACGCAGCGGCTCTCGGCGGAAGATCGCCAGAAGATGCTGGACGCTCTGCATATCGATTCGTTGCGGCCCCCCGTGAATGCCCGCCTGTTAGGCTCGGCTAACTACGATGAGGCCAAGGCGAATCCATATCCCAAGTTGCCGGATCCGCTGGTGATGAAGAACGGAAAGAAAGTTACTTCGGCCAAAATGTGGTGGGATCAACGGCGCCCGGAGATCGTAGAGGATTTTGACCGTGAAATCTACGGCCGGGTTCCCAAAGTAGTCCCCAAGGTGAAGTGGGAAGTGACGAGCACGGCTACTGAAACCGTCGGCGACGTGCCGGTCATCACCAAGATGGTCACCGGGCACGTGGATAATTCGTCATATCCGGAAATTACGGTCGACATGCAGTTGTCGGTCAGTACACCGGCCAATGCGAAGGGCCCGGTCCCGATCATCATGGTGTTTGGCGGAGTGGGCGGGCCTGGACGCGGCGCCGCTGGCGCGGCGGGTCGCGGGCCTGCCGCCGCTGGACGTGCACCTGCACCGGCCGGCCGTGGCGCGCCGCAAGGGCCAAGCTGGCAGCAGCAATTGCTGGCGAAAGGTTGGGGCTATGCCAGTCTGAATCCTTCGAGCATTCAAGCCGACAATGGCGCCGGTCTGAGGAAGGGAATTATCGGTCTGGTAAACAAGGGCGAGCCGCGCAAACCCGACGATTGGGGCGCCTTGCGCGCCTGGGCGTGGGGCGCGGACCGCGCCATGGATTACTTTGAAACGGACAAGGCGGTGGACGCCAAGCGCGTGGGAGTTCAAGGCCACTCGCGCTACGGCAAGGCGACCGTGGTAACTATGGCCTATGATCGCCGCTTCGCCATCGCGTTCGTTAGTTCCTCCGGTGAAGGCGGGGCGAAGTTGCATCGCCGCAACTGGGGCGAGTTAATCGAGAACGTCGCCGCCGTCAACGAATACCACTGGATGGCTGGCAACTTCCTGAAGTACGCAGGACCGCTGCAATGGAGCGATATGCCGGTGGACTCTCATGAGTTAGTGGCTATGTGCGCTCCGCGTCCGGTGTTTCTCAGCGCTGGAAATTCGATCGATCCCGCTATCGAGATCGGAAATTCGGACGCCTGGGTGGACGCGAAGGGGACGTTCCTGGCCGGCGTAGGCGCAGGGCCCGTGTACAAACTGCTTGGCAAGAAGGACATCGGCACGGCCGAATTCCCGGCGATCGAAACGCCGCTGATGGAAGGCGACCTAACCTTCCGCCAGCATTCCAGCGGACACACGCCTAACCCGAATTGGCCGTACTTTATTACATTCGCGGAGCGCGAGTTTAAGAGCTCTCCGAAATGAGACGGAAGCGCGTCACTTGCCGCGCTTCTGCAGAATTTCTTCGATCTGGGCCCGCGCCACCGGCAGCTTGTCGATGTTCTCGCGGAGCCAGCCGGTGAAATCGGCTTCAATTGGCGCGGACCACGCGGCATCGATCTGGCCGGCGGTATATTTCTTTTCGCGCAGCCGTTGATGTCCGAACAGATCGCGCAGATGGGTGATCTCGGAGTATTGCACCACCTCTACGGCAACCTGCGGCGGAATAAAGAGCACGCCGCCGTCGCGGCCTAACACCACGTCGCCCGGCATCACGGTGGCCTTGCCGATGCGAATCGGAATATTGATGCCAACCATGGTGGAATTCAAGCGCGCGCCGGTGGCCAACATGCCGAAGTGATGCGAGGGATCGTAGGAGCGAACGAAGGAAACGAAGTCGTCCAATTCGTTCAGGCCGTTGATGTCGCGCACGGCGCCATCGTAGACGATTCCGTTGTGCGTCCTGGCATAGATCGCGTTGCCCACGTTATCGCCGATCGAAGGGCCGTCCTGTTTGAGGCCGAAGTGATCGCAAACATAGACGTCGCCGAGCTGCAGCATATCCACCGGCCATGCGTTCGTACCGCCGACGCGGCCATCCTTCTTGCCCTGGTCCTCAATCACCTTTTCGATGTCGGGCCGGCCGGGCAGCCACTGCGCGGTGAGAGCGCGGCCGACCAGCACTTTGCCGGGATGGATCGACAACCAGCCGTCTTCGTATTCGTGATTGAATCCGGCGGTGCGCAGCTGGGCCCACGCTTCTTCGAGCGTCACCGATTTCATGCGCTGCAAGATCGCATCCGGCACTTTGGGGCGGCCGTCTTCGAACCGCTCGCCTTTCCAATCGGGCGTGTATTTGATGAGCAACTCGCGAGACAGAATGCCCGGCTGCGCGAATGCGGAGGACGTGGCCCAGAGGGCTCCCAATACGATTGCAAAGCGTCTTGATGTATTCATCGTTTTCTTCACCCTCTTTTTGCGGGCTCGAACCATGGCGTGCCCGGCACCTGCGCCTTGCGCGCGGCATCGTCGTTCATCTCGACGCCGATTCCTGCGCGCTCCGGCATCGCGATAAATCCTTTCTGAATGATGTCTCCCTCCTTGACCCAGTTCCGCCAGAGGTCGGGAGAATCGATCCAGTGCCATTCCTGCACGAGGAAATTTGGAATCGCGGCGCAGACGTGAGCGGTCGCCATCATGCCGATCGGCGACGTCACTGCGTGCGGCGCCACGGGAACGTAATACGCGTGGGCCATGTCCGAAATCTTGCGCGCTTCGAGCAGGCCGCCGGTCTTTTGGAAGTCGGGCATGATAATGTCGGCCGCGCGCTTTTCCAGGATTTCGCGAAATCCCCAACGCATATAGACGTTTTCGCCGCAGCAGATGGGCGTGCTGGTGGAAGCGCGAATGTCGCGCATCGCGTCGATGTTCTCGGCGGGCACGGGCTCTTCCAGCCACATTAGCTTGAACGGCTCGGCCTCCTTGGCGACGCGCTTGCCCGTCCCAGCGTCGTAGCGGGCGTGCATGTCTACCGCGAGATCGAAATTCTTCGGGTATAACCCGCGCGTGAAGGCGATCTTGGCGATCATGTGGTCGAGCTCACCGTTGGACGCCGTCCAGTTCACGCGATCGAAGCGCGCGGGGTCGGTGGCGTCGTCGATATCGATCTTGGCGGCGGTGAAGCCCATCTCCTGAATCTCGTGGATGCGCGCTTTCGACTGCTCGTCGCCGGGAATCATCTCGCGCGCGCCGGAATCGCAATAGATGCGAATGCGATCGCGCATTTTTCCGCCGAGTAATTGATAAACCGGCAGACCGAGCGCTTTGCCGGCGATGTCCCAAAGCGCAATCTCCACGCCAGTGAGCGCGGTGACGTACTGGCCAGCCTGAGCGCCGGCGAACACGCCGGAGGTGCGGATGCGTTCGAAAGCGGCGTCGATGTTGAGCGGATCCTGGCCGACCAGCATGCGTCCGAACGATTGGATGAGCGGAACATTGCCCTGGGAAGCGTCGGTGGTTTCGCCTTGGCCGATGATTCCCTGGTCGGTATAGACGCGCACGTGGACCTGATATCCGTGCACGCGAACTTCGGCGGTGCGGACCTCCGTGATCTTCAGCTTTGGGCGGCGATATGGAGAACTGGCCTGCTGCACCGCCGCGGCAAGAGACGGCAGCGCCGCCATTCCTGCGAAGGGAAGCAGAGCGCCTTGTAAGAGAGTTCGGCGAGTTGGTTTTTCCATAGGTTTGTCAGAACGAGTATTTTAGTCCAAGCTGGATCTGGCGCATGTTAGTCTGCGTGCTGCCCACTACGCCGAAATTCTGATGGGCATTGGTGCCCGGCTGTCCCGCGAACGCCGCGCCAGACAGGATGTTCAGACCCGGCATGCCCCAGTTTGGATGGTTCAGTAAGTTGAACGCCTCCAGACGGAATTGCAGCACATGATTTTCCCAGTAAGGCATCTTGAACTCTTTGTGGACTTGGAAGTCGAGATCGAAGATACCGGGTCCTTGGATGGTGTTGCGTCCGACGTTGCCGAAGAAGCCGGGCGCGGCTTCGACGAACGCGGCGGGATTGAGCCAGCGAGAAGGCGTCGGGTTACTCAAATAGGGGGAGGCGCCGGTGGCCACCGGGCGGTCATAGCCGCCATCGGATGTGGATCCGTTATCGACGCCGCCGATCGTCAGCGTCCCCGGCAATCCGCTCTGCAGGGTGAGGATGCCGCCGGTCTCCCAGCCTCCCACGATCCCATTCAGGGCACGATTGGTGATGTTCAGAGCCTTGCCTTTGCCAATGGGCAGATCGTAGAGGAGCGAAGTTACCGAACGGTTGCGTACGTCAAAGGACGAGAGGCCGCGCTCGCAGCGGATGCAATCGCTGTTCTGCGGAAACAGGGTGTCAAAGCCCTGCGTGCGAATGCCGCTGGTGTCGTCGATCGACTTCGCAAGCGTGTAGGAACTGATCAGGCTGAGCCCCTGGCCGAAGCGGCGCGTGACCTTGAAGCTGAATGCGTTATAGATGCCGTTGCCGCCATCCTGCACCAGTTGGATCACGCCATAGTTGAGATAGGGAAGACGCGTGGAGACGGGCGTCGACGTTCCATTGCCGAGATAGCCGAAAGGGATCGCCTGGTTAGCGTCCTGGAAGCCATAGAGATGGTGACTCTCGTTGCCGAGATAGCCGGCTTCGATGATCCAATTCGAGCCTAACTGGCGCTGTACGTTGACCAGATATTGCAGCGTGTAAGACGTGCGATGGTCGAAAGCATCGACGTAGGCGTAGGGCGGCGGAATTTGCGCAACTGCGCCGCTGCCGCCCGGAACCGCGTTGCTGTAGAACAGATTGGGCACGCCAACCGTGCCGCCGTTCTGTCCGGAGGTTTGCGTAACGCGTCCCGCTATATTGCGCGCCATATCGAAATAAGCGTTGCCGATATCCTGGTTATAGAAGACGCCCACCCCGGCGCGCACCACCAGCTTCGAATCCGGCGACCACGAGACGCCGATGCGCGGCGCCCAGTTCTTGTAGTCGGTCTGCATCAGAGCGTTGGGGAAGGCGCCGTTGCTGCACACCGGCGGCGGCGATGCCTGCGATCCCGCCACCCCGGCGGTGTTAGTCCAGTTAATGGCGAGCCCTTGGTACGGATTACTGCAGTTACCCTGGCGGACGAAGTAAGGCCACTGGGATTGCGGCGCTTGGGGGCCGAAGTAGAGTTTTGGAAGCGCTACGGTGAAGTCATTACCGAGTTGATCGACCCATGGCGGCGTCAACTCATATCGCAGCCCTAAAGAAAGCGTCAGCTTCGGCGTGATCTTATAAGTGTCGTCGAAGAAGGCGGCTTCGGTGCTGCGTTGATATTGAGCGTTGGCAATGGCCACCGCGACCGTCGATTGATAAAGATCGCCCAGCAAGAACTCCGCGAATGCGTCGCCACCGGTGTGCGTGGGACTCTGCGTCGCGTTCGGTTGGAATACGAAATTGCCGCGTGAGAACTGATTGCCGACCTGGTTGAAATTCTGCCGGTTGTATTCGACGCCCATGCGGAAGGAGTGTTTTCCGTGCGTCCAGGACAAGTTATCCACTAGCTGCAGGGAGTTGTCCTGAATGACGTATGGGCCGTCGGTGTTGTCGCCGATGCCGCTGAAGCCGTCGCCGGTCAGTGAGATCGCAGGGATTCCCCAGGTGGCCGGATCGCCCGGATTCAAGCCCGGAATATTGAGCGCCCCAACCACGTTATTCGAGCCAGCGGAGAGCGTGCCGATTGAGTTGTAGATCCGCGTGTAACCAAAACGAGCTTCATTCACCAGACTGGGCGTGAGGGTGCGAGTGTTGGTGCCCAGATACTGCTCGTAGTTTGTCAGGATCTTACTTCCGATGCCGCCGAGGCCGTTCGACGATTGATTCTCGTCGCCCCAGCTGTAGCGGCCGGCCCACTGCGATTTGGAGGATTCGATGAAATCCATGCGCAGGGTAAATTCGTCGCGATTATTAGGGGAACTGACGAAGAAGGGGTAGTTATTGGTGGCGGTGGGGAGCGCCGCTGCGGCGTAATAGTTAAGGAACTTGAGCGAAGTAGGGTCCAGGCGATTCGTGGGAATGAGATTGCCAGGGAACGGCGTCTTAGTTGCGCCGGTTGAGCCGCCCGTGGTCGGGTCGTAGATGATCGCGGAGAGCGCGCCGAAGTTTCCCCCTTCTTCGGTGGCAGTGGGCAGCGTGTAATTCGCCTGGCTGTTCTGGCGCTGCGCCTTCCATTCATCGTTGGCCATGAAGAAGAGGCGGTTGCGCCCATTGAAGAGCTTCGGAATGCGGACAGGGCCATCCACCTCAAACCCGTAATCGTTCCATTTGAAAGGAGACTTATTCGGGTGAACTGTGCCAAAGGCGTATGGCACGGCATCGAATTTGTCATTGCGCAGGAACTCAAACAAAGCGCCATGGTAGGAGTTCCCGCCGGATTTTGTCACCACATTGATCTGCGTGGCTTGATGACCAAATTCGGCGGGGTAGATACCGGTCTGGACTTTGAATTCCTGAATGGCGTCGATCGATGGCAGCGTGACATAAGTGTTGAAGTCCGGGTCGGTGTTGTTCACGCCATCGAGGGTGAAATAGTCGAACATGATCCGTTGCCCAGCCGCTGAAATCGATTGCGACGCGCGGTCGCCGCCCTGGCGCGAGCCTGCTTGTCCGGCTGCGGGTGAGAGCGTATCGACATTCGCGGAGAGCGCCACCAGGTTGAGGTAATTCCGGCCGTTCAGCGGGAGTTCGGTGACGCCCCTGTTCTCGATGACGGTGCCCATGGAGGAATTCTCGGCCTGCAACAGGATGGCAGTTGAAGAGACTTCGACGGATTCGGTGACGGACCCGATCTCCAACTCAAGATCGAGACGGACGGTCTGCTGCACCTGCACTTCGAGGCCGTTTCTGGCCGCGATTTTGAAGCCTTGATGCTCCGCCTTCACGTTGTAGATGCCCGGCGCGACGGATGGAAATGTGTAGTCGCCGGCGTCGGTGGTGACGGTGGTGCGAATGGCGTTGGTGGCCACGTTAGTAAGAGTGATCGTCGCACTTGGCACGGCGGCGGAGGACGTGTCTGCGACTCGTCCTGTAATTTCACCCAGTGTCTGGCCAAACGCCGGTGCGCTGCAGGGCGGGAGCGATGCGCAAACGGCTAAGGCGCCAGATACGCAGACTCGAACGAAGAGGCGGCGCATGGAGTAAACCTCCCAATCTTTTGTTGTGCAGTCGAATTATGTACGAGGTTGGAAAACGGTGCAAGGGATTAGTCAGCCGATGCGGGTGAAATGTGCGGAAAACTACGAAGTGGGGGTAGATATTTTCTTGACAGCCTTTCAGCGCAAGTTCATAATGAACAGTGTTCAGTATGGGAAGCAAGGAACGCAAAGCCCGGGAGAAAGAGAATTTGCGCCAGGAGATTCTGGATGCGGCGCGCGAGATGTTCGTGAGGGACGGCTACGCGGCCGTTTCCATGCGCAAGATCGCTGAGAAGGTGGAATACTCGCCCGGAACTTTGTACCTGTACTTTCGCGACAAGGCCGAGATCATGGAGAGCTTGTGCGAGGAGACGTTCGTCAAGCTGAAGAAGCGCATGGAAGCGATTCAGCGCGATGCCACGGATCCGATGGACGCCTTGCGGCGCGCGTTGCTGGCGTATATCCGTTTTGGCATCGAAAACCCCAGTCATTACGCGGTTACCTTCATCTTCAGAACGCCGAAGGAAACCCTCGACGCGGCGGACATGAATAATTCCGGCTTCCAGTGCTTCGGAAAATTACGCGGCGTGGTACAAAGCTGCATCGATGCGGGAGTGTTTTCATCCAACGATGCAGAAGAAACCGCCCAGGTTTTGTGGGCCGGTATTCATGGCGTCACTTCGTTGCTCGTCATGAAGTGCGGTTTCCCTTTTATCGAAGAGACGCGCCTGGTTGAGCGCGTTGTCAGCTCCCTACTCGATGGAGTTCGTAAGCGGTAAAAAAATTTTGCCTAATGATGAACACTGTTTATCAAATGAAATGCGTTTGGAGGAATGCATGAACTTCGTTGCCCTGCAGATGTTGTTCGGCGATCGCGCCAAATACCTGGGTCTGATTTTCGCTATCGCCTTTTCCACGTTTCTGATGTCGCACCAAAGCTCGATTTTTCTCGGGATTTTGGATCGCACGCAGAGCCAGATCAAAGACGTTCACGACGCCGATGTGTGGGTGATGGATCCCTACACGCAATATTTCGACGAGGTCAAAGCGCTCACGGATGAAGATGTTTACCGCGTGCGCGGCGTCCAGGGGGTGCAGTGGGCGGTGCCGCTGTTCAAAGGGCAGCCGCGCGCCAAAGGTCCGGATGGCAACTTCCGCGTTGTGATCCTGATGGGAATCGACGACGCGACGCTGGTGGGCGCGCCGCGCGATCTGGTGATGGGGTCGATCGACGGCCTGCGCGAGCCCGACACCGCCATCATCGACCGCACCGGCTACGACTTCTTCTTTCCGCATCAGCCGCTGGCGCTAGGCAAGACGCTCGAGATGAATGATCATCTGGTGCGCGTGGTGGGGATCTGCAATTCGTCCGCGCCATTCACGAATTTTCCGGTCTTCTACAGCCGCTACAGCCAGGCGATCACGTATGTCGGGCAGGAACGCAACATGATGTCGTTCGTGCTGGTGAAGCCCACGGCCGGCGTGAGCGGCGCCGAGATTTGCCGCCGCATACACGCAGCTACCGGCCTGCAGGCGCGGACAAGCGCCGATTTCGGCATTCAGACCATCCGCTATTACGTCGCTCACACCGGAATCCCGGTGAATTTCGGCCTCACTATCACGATCGCGCTGGTGGTGGGCGCGGTGGTGGCGGGACAGACCTTCTACATCTTCACCATCGAAAATCTGAAGCAGTTCGGTGCGCTGAAAGCCATCGGCGTCACCAACTGGCGCATCGTGGGAATGATTCTGCTGCAGGCGCTGCTGGTCGGCGCGATCGGCTTCTCGATCGGTATCGGAATGACCGCCGCATTCTTCGAGATCACCAAGAATAATCTAGATCTGCGCGGATTCCGCTTGTTATGGCAGGTGGCCACGGGCACTGGGCTCACCGTCATGTTCATCGTGCTTGCCGCCAGCCTGTTGAGCGTGCGCCGTGTGCTGGTGCTCGAGCCCGCCGTCGTGTTTCGAGGATAACGCCATGAATACCACTACTGCCGTTCAATGCCGCCGGTTGACGAAGGATTTCGGAATTGGAGAAAACCGCGTCAGCGTGCTGCGCGGGATCGATCTTGAAATCGGTTTCGGCGAAATGACCATGTTGGTCGGGCCCAGCGGATGCGGGAAGACCACGCTGCTTTCAGTGATCGCGGGGCTGCTCGACCGCACCGCGGGCGATTTGCAGATTCTGGGACACGATTGGAGCCAGCTTTCGGGATCGCGCGGCGTTCGGTTCCGCCGCGAGAATCTCGGCTTCGTGTTCCAGCAGTTCAACCTGCTGCCGGCGCTGACCGCCGCCGAAAACGCGGCCATTCCGCTGCTCGCGGCGGGCGTGCCGCGCAAGCGCGCGGTGGAAGCCGCTTCGGAATTGCTCAACGATCTGGGATTGGGGGCGCGGCTGCACGCGCTTCCGTCGAAGCTATCGGGCGGCCAGCAACAACGCGTGGCGTTGGCGCGCGCGCTGGTGCACGATCCAAAACTCGTGGTCTGCGACGAGCCCACTTCGGCGCTCGATGCCGAAACCGGGCACGCCGTGATGGAATTACTGACGCGCATTGCCGTCAAACCGGGACGCGCCGTGATCGTGGTGACGCACGATAGCCGCGTCTTTTCGTTTGCTAGCCGCATTGCCCACATGGATGACGGCCTCATTGTGGAGCATAGCCGCGGTTCCGTCAGTCATGGCGGCGCTGTGCGCCCGGAGGCATTGGCCGCCGTTTAACAGCTTGGAAAGGAAAGGAACATCATCATGATCAAGTACGGAATCCCTGTCATAGCCGCTTTCATTCTTGCCTTCGCCACGGTGTGCGTTGTGAAATCGCGCCCTGTTCGCGTGGAGGCGCAACCGCCATCCGCGCCGCCGGCCTCAAGTCTGCCGAACAAGGTCGGCGCCGTGGGCCTGGTGGAGGCAGGCAGCGAGAATATCGCCATCAGCCTGCCGGTGTCAGGCCTGGTGACCGAGGTTGATGTCGCTGCCGGCAGCCGCGTGCACAAAGGGCAGAAGCTGTTTTCGCTCGACGACCGCGACCAGCAGGCGGAACTTGCACTGCGGCGCACCGAACTGCAGGTGGCGCAGGCCAAGCTGGCCAAGCTGGTTTCGCTGCCGCGTCCGGAAGAGATTCCGCCTGCCGAGGCCAAAGTGCGCGAGGCCGAAGAACTGCTGGCCGATGCCAACGTGCAGGTGCGGCTGATTGAGAGCGTGAGCGACAAGCGCGCGATTCGCGAAGAGGACTTGCAGCGCCGCCGGCTGGCCGCGCGGGCGGCGGAAGCGCGCCTCGCTCAAGCCAACGCCGAGCTGGCGTTGCTCAAGGCGGGAACTTGGGGGCCGGATATCGAAATTGCGCGCGCCGAAGTGCAGCAGGCGCAGAGCGCGATCGATCGCATCCAGGCCGACATCGACCGCTTGACCGTTACGGCGCCGATCGCGGGCGAAGTTTTGCAGAAGAATGTACGGCTGGGCGAATTCGCGCAGTCGGGTCCGCTGGCGACGCCGTTGATGCTGCTGGGAACGGTCAATGCCATGAACGTGCGCGCCGAGGTGGATGAGCAGGATGCGTGGCGGGTGCGTGCGGGAGCGCCGGCGCTGGCCAGCGTGCGCGGCAACAGTGCGCGCCAGTTCGCGCTGCGCTTCGTGCGCTTCGAGCCATACGTGATTCCAAAGAAGAATCTGACCGGCGGCAGCGCGGAGCGGGTGGATACACGGGTATTGCAGGTGATCTACGCGCTCGACCCGAATGCGCGCGTATACGCGGGCCAGCAGATGGATGTATTCATCGATGCCACGCCGCAGGCTGAGCAAACGGAGGCCAAGCGATGAGAACGCGCACTCTCTTTGCCATTCTGCTGACGGCCGCTGCGGCTTCAGCGAGCAAACACAAGCCGGCGACGGCGACTCCGGCCGTTCCGGAAAAATTCGAGCAGAGCGCCAATGGCGTGGTTCCCGGCGCGGCGCAGCTTGCACATTGGTGGACGGTCTTCGGCGACGCGGAATTGAACCGGCTCGTCCTGCGCGCCGCCGATTACAACACCGATGTGCGCATCGCGACGGCGCGGGTGGCCGAAGCGCGGGCGCTGCAAGGCGTCACGCGCGCCGCGTTGCTGCCGAGCCTGGGGTCGACCAATTCCTTCAATCGCGTGCGCGGCGGATTCTCGCAGGGCGTAGTGCACGTCGGTGGAACGCAGCCGGGGGCGCTGATCGCGCCGTTTGAAACCAACTCGTTTCAGATCGGATTCGATGCAAGCTGGGAGCTCGATTTCTTCGGTGGCAACCGCAAGGCGTCGCAGGCCGCGGGCGCGGATACGGTAGCTTCGGAATACGCCCGCCGGGATGCGCTGGTGAGCGTGACGGCGGAGGTGGCGCGCAACTACATCGAGCTCCGCGGGCTCGACCAGCGCCTTCGCATCACCCGGGCCAACATCGCGGCGCAACGCGACACGCTGGGGTTAACACGTGTGCGGGCCGATGCCGGTCTGGGCACGCAACTCGAAGTAGCGCAGCAGGCCACGCAGCTCGCGGCCACCGAAGCCGCCGAGCCGGCGCTCGAAGCTGCGCGCATACAGACCGTGCAGCGGCTGGGCGTGCTGGCGGGCCAGACGCCGGAGGCCCTGCTCGACGAACTGCATGACGCGATGCCGCTGCCGAACCTGCCGGAATCGGTATCGGCCGGATTTCCGTCCGATCTGCTGTCGCGCCGCCCAGACCTTCGGGAGGCCGAAGCCCAGGTCGTAGCGGCCACCGCCCGCACCGGGGCCGCGCGCGCCGAGCTGTTTCCGAAATTCGTGATCCAGGGGCTCAGCGGGCGGCAATCGACCAACTTGAGCGGCTTCAGCGTCGGGGCAGGGAATTTCTTCGCGATCGGCCCCGGCATTACGCTGCCAATTTTTTCCGGAGGCAAGATCCGCGCCAACATCGCCGCCCAGGATGCACGCCTGGACCAGGCCATCGCACGCTACGAGGGGGCGATGCTGACAGCGCTACAGGATGTGGAAGGGTCGCTGGCGGCTTACGATCGCGAACAGCAGCGCCGCGATCACCTGGCAGCCGCGGCCGACGCCAGCCGTACGGCCAAGGATCTGGCGAACGAACTCTATACGCGAGGGTTGTCGGATTTTCTCAGCGTGCTCGATGCGCAACGCGCAGAATTCGCCGCGGAGGACGATTTGGTGCAGAGTCAAACCGCGGTGGCCTCTCATCTCGTATCGCTATACAAGGCGCTGGGCGGAGGTTGGTAACGCGCACACAGCGCGGTCACGAAATTGCATACGAATTCACGGGTGGAGGATTAATACCATGATCGTAGCGGGGGGATTAGCGGTGCTGGTGGTGTTTTGTCTATTACTTTCCGTCATTCAAACGCCGCCAGAAATTGGAAGATAGACACGGTGCAATCGTCCAAACGGACACAACCGTGTACCAAACCGGATCAGGCCGCCGGTTCCAGGCGGCCTTTCGTTATAGAGCCTACCTAGTTTTCCGTGGGCGTTTTTTCACCGCCGTCGATGACGATCATATCGAGCGGGGCCTTCTTTGGTTCGAGCTTCAAGCCGTATCTCTGAATAGACTGAAAGATTGAGCCGCCTTCGGGCGCGCTCGGCGTTTCCGCCGGCGCTGCGGCGGGCGGCGGTCCGGCGGGGCCCGCGCCTGCTCCGCGCACGACCATCATGCCTTTCATTGCGCCCATGTCCTCCGGCGCAATATCCAGCTCAAAATCGTAATTGCCCGCGATGCCGGTCTGATCGACCACGGGTCTGTCCACAAAACGCGAGATCATATCGGCAAATGACGGGATGGTTGTACCGTTAGCCTTGATGTGGCCGCCGCCCGGTCCGAAGCTCATGGTCATCACGCCGCCGCTCCGTTTCGCCGATGTCATTGCCGCCTCGGCCGCCGCTTTGTCGCCCGCGCCCATCTGGAAATTGGTGGTCGGCTTATCGGCATGCTCTGGCCCGGATTTCGGCGGCAGCCCAGGATTTGGGCTGTCTGCCGGCTGGGCCTCCGCCGCTTTCAGCTTGGGGCCGTTCTTGCCCGCTACCAACGCGTAGACCGGGTGGTCCTTTTTTTCGCGGTGCAGTGTGAGCTTGAAGCGATCGGCCAGCAGCGCCTGCAGCATTTCGGGGACCTGCTCTTTGGTAGCGCCATCCGGCATCTTCGCCGAGAGATCGAAGCGCAGCGTCTCGATCCATTCCGGGCCGGTGACCTGATAATCCTTCACGCGATAGGCGTTCTGCAACAGGGCTTTGACCGTAATGTTGGTGGCTGTGGTCATGGCGCCATCGGTGCGGATGCCGCTGAAAATCATCTTCATGCCGGTGGAGGGCGCGGCTGCTTTGATGGACGCCACCTCGAAGGCCGGCGCCGCGCCGTTGGACTGCGCAAGCAAAGCGCCCGCAGTACATACGCCGAGCGCGAAAAGCTCGAACTTTCTCATACGGGGATGACGACGCGGGCCGCCGGATTGTGACAGGCTTTTTTCGCGGGATCTAGTGCGCGGCGGCCGCGCCGGCGAGTTTTTCGAGTTGGCCGATGTGATTGAGATCGTGCCCGCCCATGGTCTCGACCACGGTCTGGAACGTCATTTCGCCGCGTTCGGGGTGCGTCATTTTACGTTGCATTTGTTCCGGCTTGAGCGAGCGCAGCAACTCGAGGTTCCAGTGGCGCACTGCCGAAAAAGTCGCAAATGCCGTCGGCGCGTCGTAGGCGCTGTAACCGGCGGCCCATTTTTCCTGGTCGAAGGGTTGAATGGTGGGGTTGTCTTCGGCCAGCGTCTGCCGCAGGCGGAAGGCGAATACCAGTTCACAATCGGCCAGATGAGAGATGATGTCCCGTGCGCTCCACTTACCGGGCGCGGGCGATTCGTTGACGCGCTTGCCGATGCTTTGCAACAGCGAGGCGAGACGCTCCGGCGTTTGGGCGACGGCTTCCAACGGATTTCGATTGCCTAGATAGGGCGCATAGGGGTTCATAAACCCAAATTATCACGGGCGTTGCGACTTGAGTTACCTCGATAGGGTCTGTCACGAACACTCGTATCCACTGTGAATAAGTTGTCACTGAGTTTACGGTTGCCCAAATAAAAAAGGCCCGCCGGAGGTCGTCCGGCGGGCCTGGGTAATACGGAAACAGCGCTTAGAAAACGATGTTGGCTCGAATTTCGATGCGCCGTGCGGTGGTGATCAAGCTGGTGCTTTGCCCATACGTCAGGCTCTGCGCCGCGAGCGATCCCAGACCGAATGCCGGATGATTGAAGACATTCAGGAACTGGAACTGCAGATCGGCGCGCACCGATTCGCGAATCGGGATCGACTTGTTCAGCGACATGTCGTCATTGAACCAGTGCGGTCCGTAGATGTACGGGTTGGCGCCGAAGACGCCAGGCGTGGTGTTCGGAGCGTAGAAGCCGGAGGCAATTCCGCCGTTGGCTGCGAGCATGCCCGGGGCCACGGTCTGTACCCAGGGGTTGCCGGTGCGTTGCACGCTGATCGAGTTCTGGATGGTCTGCGCGGTGACGCCGTTGGCGAAGTTCACGCCGCCGTCATTCGCGTTCTGCGTCAGGTAACCGCCCGTAATCTGCGAGGGCGGTCCGCTCTGGATAACGAGAATCGTTCCCAGGGTCCATCCACCGAGCACTTCATTGGCGAGCTTGCCGGTGCCGAAGAACTGCTTACCGCGGCCGAACGGAAGGTCGTAGGTGCCGCTGAGGTGGAAGACGTTGCGGATATCGTAGGTGCTGGGGCGATAGCTCAGATAATTGTTGCGGAGGGTCTGGAAAGAACCGCCCGCGTTCGCCTGATAGCCATTCACCGGCCCGAGAACCAGCGAGTGAGCCAAGGTGTAATTGGCGTTGATCTGCATTCCGCGCCACAGACGCTGCCGGATGTCGACCTGCAGCGAGTGGTAGTTGGAATGGCCGATGGCGTCCAGATAGTTCAGCGAGGAGCCAGTGGCGATCGGGTTCACTTCGAAGAAGTTGATCGGATAGCTGGTTCCAGCGCCGCCCAATCCGCGGGTTGCGCAGGGAATCAACTTCGAGCCGAACATGTTGCAAATGTCGCTCTGGGTCCGGGCTAGCGTGTTCGCCACGCTGCCGGCCTGACCGGTCTGCAGCTGGGTGATGAACTGCGTATAGGATGAGCCCGTCGTGGAACCGAACGCCGAAGCGAAAATCGGGAGCGCCGATTGGCCAGGCAAGCCATTGTTAACGAATGTGCTGCCCTTGCCGTTGGCCTGGTTGATGGTCAGGTTGTTCTGCGCGTTGACAAATTCCTGCAGGAAGCCGTTGTTCAGTGTATCGACTTCGTTGAGGTTGACGCTGAACCATTCATGCTGGCCCATGTTGCCGGCGTAACGAACTTCGAGCGCCGTGCCGGCGCCGAGTTGCCGCTCAATGCCGATATTCCACTGCTCCACATAAGGCTGGCGGATGTTCGGATTCATCGCGAAGAACGAGTTGCCAAACGAGAGCTGCGACGCTGGAATCTGCGGCGACCACTGCTGCGGGAACAGCGCGTACGGCGGAAGCGTTTGTCCGAGCGTCAGGCTGCCCGGCTTGAAGGTGCCCACCGCGCCCGTGGTATCCGCGGTCAGGCTACCCGATTGGTAGAAGAACGCGCCCGAATTGGAGGCGAACGCCCAGAAATTCTGTGCGCCTTCCTGATAGTTGCGCAGCGACCACCCGGCCCGGATGACAGTCTTGTCATGGGGCAGAAGCTTGCCCAGGAAGCCGCCGGTGGTGGGGCTCCAGGCGAGGGCGATGGCCGGTTGCGGGTTCTTCCAAGAAGAGTTGTACGCGCTCTTCTTGGCGGTGTATTGCGGATTCTGCACGCCGTTCAAAGCGCCCGGTTGGAAGAGGGCGCCGATGGTGGTCGGTCCCCAGAAATCCGCGACGGAAGCGGGGCTGCTATACAGGCCGTTGACGTCCTGATCGTTGCCCACGAAGTCCCAACGCAGACCGAAGCTCAAGGAGAGGTTCGGAGTGATGCGCCAGCGGTCTTGCACGAACGCATTGCCCGCCGCCATGGCTTCGTCGAGGTTATAGTTTCCGAACTGTTTATATTGCTTGGTGGCCACGTCGAGCGGACGTCCGCCGCCGTCGATGGCGACGCTCGAAACCCGGCCGACCAGGGTGGCATACAGGCCTTCGGCGCTGCTCTGCTGCGTGGTGGTCAGGCCCGCGGACGAAAGGGCCGTCTGGAAGGAAGCCAGAAGGGGATCGTTGCTGGTGAGGCCCAGGCTGATTCCGGGATATCCGCCGCCCGCGCCGTTCCAGTAGTGATCCTGCTCATGCCACCAGCCGCCGCCGGCGGTGATGGAGTGGTTGCCGTGCTGCCAGACGATGCTGTCGTTCCAGCTCAACATCGGGTAGTACGAAGAGATGGCCTGGCGGGGATAGCTGCCGCCGTAGAGGCTGCTGCCGTAACCCCAGAACTGCTGAACCACCTGCGAACCGTCCAAGCCCAGGTTTTCGGGGCTGAAGAAGCTCGCCTGGTACATAAACCCGGCATGAAATTGATTGATCAGGGTGGGCTTGATGGTGTAATCGACGCCGAAGCCAGCGATCTTGTTATTGCCGGCCGTCGAGGAGTTGTCGACAGGATCGATACCACCCGGGAAGTTCGGTGCATAAGTATGCGGATTGCTCGTCTTGGTCTGGCTGTAGGAGGCGCTCAACCGGATCTTATCGTTCAGGTTGTAGTCAAACCGCATCGCCGGGAAGTAAGCGTTCGCCGGAGCGGCGTAAAGCCAGGAAAGCGTC
The DNA here is from genome assembly GCA_963743705.1 of Bryobacterales bacterium. Taxonomy (GTDB): domain Bacteria; phylum Acidobacteriota; class Terriglobia; order Bryobacterales; family Bryobacteraceae; genus PALSA-243. The sequence continues at coordinate 120,684 of CAVUQS010000017.1, forward strand.
GAAATATTCGGATCCGAACCAGGCGTGAGAGTTCCATTTTTCAATACGCCGTTGATCTGCCCGAACTGGGTCGCGATGCTGGAATTGATGCCTGTGGGGCCGCCCGCAGCGCCGCCGATGTTCAATACGTTCACAGATTGGATGCTGCCATTGGTCGCTTTGTACTGGAAGATGCCCGCTTGCGCGCCGGCGCTTAAGATGGAGGCGGTGGCCGTAGTCGTTCCCGGCTGTTTGGACATCGCGTAGGTACCGAAGAAGAACAACTTGTTCTTAATGATGGGGCCACCCACGCTGCCGCCGAAATCGTTCAGGATTTGGGCTGGGCGCGCCACGCTGCGCGCGTTGTTCAGCCACGAGTTGGCGTTGAGGTCGCTGTTGCGGAAATCTTCGAACGCGCGGCCGTGGAAGGCGTTGCTGCCGCGACGGGTCACGATGCTGATCTTCATCGCCGCGACGCCATTACCGCTGAGATCGAGCTGCGCGGTCTGGATCGTCATTTCCGCCACATCTTCGATGCGGGGCTGTACGACCGACGTTCCGTATGTATAACCGCCGCTGCGGAAGCGGTTGCTGATAGCCTGGGTGCCGTCGAAATCGGCGCTGACGATGGCGCCGCCCGGCAGGTTGTCAAACGTGCCTGCGGTGCTTCCCGGCGAGTTGGAGGACCAACCCGGAACCAGGAACGCGAGCGCATACATATTGCGGCCCGAAAGCGGCAGGTTCGTCACTTGCTTGGTATCGATGGTGTCGGAGAGAACGTTGGAATTGGTCTCCACCAGGGGCGACTCACCGCTAACGGTGACTGTCTGCTGCGTGGTGCCGACTTTCAGTTTGGCGTTAACCGTTGTAGAACGCCCCGTTTGCACCTGCAAGCCCTGGAAGATCTGACCCTCGAAGCCGTCTTTGGAGACGCTAAGTTCATAAACACCGAACGTTAAACTCGGGAAGGTGTAGGTCCCGTTCTGCTGCGTCTCCGCCTTTATGACCAAGTTGGTCGACGTGTCCTTAATAGACAACGCGGCGCCCGGAATACCGGCGCCTGACGGATCGGTGACATTGACGGAAACCGATCCCACGGTGTCGGATTGTCCCCAAACTGCCAGACAACCGAAAGTCAAAACGCACGCGGCAAGAGCAAAGCTCCTAGCCGCGCGCCACGCGGCGCACGCAGCGCGTGTTCTCGTAATGCGCATTCAAAAAACCCCTTTCAACGATCTATCGCTGAGCCTTCCGGACGTGTTGAATCGTTTAACGCCCGGATAAATCCCTGATGGGATGGAGTGTAAGCGCTATCAAACACGTTGTCAAGGGGGCCGTCACGTAAACTCTTGTACTAGGCGGTTGGCGAATTTTAGTTAAACGCAGTTAAATGGAATGAAATGGCACGGATACGTTAAGATGAGATGACAAGCATGAATCTGGAACAGGTAGCCCGCAGGGCCAAAGTTTCCACGGCCACGGTCTCACGGGTCCTCAATAATGCAAGCGTAGTCAAGACCGCCACGCGCAATCGGGTGATGAAGGCGATTGAGGAATTGAAGTATCACCCCAACCTTCATGCGCGCAGCTTGGCTGGCGGCAACAGCAAAACGCTCGGCGTCATCGTGTCGAATCTGGAGAACCCGTTCTTCTTCGACATCTACAAAACCATCGAGACCGACGCCCACGCCCGCGGCTACGAAGTGGTGATGGCCAACACCGACTACCGGGCAGAGCAGCTGGTCGCCAGTGTCCGGCTGATGATCGGGCGCCGTGTCACCGGGCTGGCGGCTATCGTCTCGGAGGTGGATCCCGCGCTGATCGAGCAATTGACCGAAAGCCGGATCCCGGTGGTGTTCTACGACGTCGGTTCACCGCGGCGTAACATTACGAACATCCGCGTCAACTACAGCCGCGGAATAGAAAAGATAGTCAGCTACCTGCACAGCCTGGGACATCGCAAGCTTGGGTTCATCGGCCACCACGCCATGCTCGGTCCTATCAATGAGCGCATGAAAGCCGTGCTCGACGCGGTGGGAAGAATTCCGCAGCTCGAAGTGCGAAGCGCCGCCGACGCCGATTCGCTCGAAGGCGGCCGGCAGTCCGCGCGTACGCTGCTTTCGTCGGGTTATGAACCGACGGCGATCATTTGCGTGAACGACATCACGGCCGCCGGCGCGCTGGCGGAACTGCGCGACCGTGGGCTCCGTGTCCCGGAAGACATTTCGGTCACCGGTTTCGATAACGTCAAGCTTTCCGAATTCTGCTACCCCGCGCTCACCACGGTGCACATTCCGCGCGAGCGCATCGGGCACATCATTTGCGACACGCTGATCCCCGTGCCGGGCGCTGCGCCCGCGGATCCCGAGATCGTCATCGAGCCCGAGTTCGTGCTGCGCGATTCCACCGGCCCGGTGAGAACTGCGGTCCTGAACAATCACAAGTCCGCCGGCAGTTAGCGCCGGAATCGGATTCTCAACACATCGTGCCCGCGCGCGAAGGCGACGCCCGTTGCGTTCCCCGCCGTCAAGAAATTCATAAGGCTTTCTTTATTTTTTTCTAAGGCTCTAGATCTACGCTCAAGCTGAGGGGCCGCGTTGCGGTCTTTCACTGCGCCGCGTATGAATCCACTTAGGCGAAATTGGATGCCGCAGGGCACGGTTACGCCGGCTTAGGCGAGATTGAAGTAGGGCGCGCGCGACATTAAGACGCGGCTGGCGCCGGCCGATCGGTGGCGGCGCTTTCGAACGGGCAAACGTCGCGTTGGCCGTGAGAAAGCGCAGGTCTAGGAGCAGATTCCGGGCGGGACCGGCAAAATGGCCCCGCCCGAAAGGAGAAGCACAATGAGCATTTCGAGAGTGATGGCATACCTCGCGGCGGGTCTGGTGGTCTCGGGCATCGGCCTGTTACCCAGCGCCAAAGCGGACGAGTGGAACCAGAAGACAACTATGACGTTCAGCGCGCCGGTGGAGATTCCAGGGCAGGTGCTGCCGCCGGGCACATACGTATTTGAGCTCATGGATTCGGCGTCAGACCGGAACGTGGTAGAGGTCTACGGTAAGAACGAAAGACGCTTCTATGGATTTTTTCTGGCGATTCCCGATTACCGCATGAAGCCGGGCGATAAGCCGATTATTACCTTCGAGGAGCGCGCGCAAGGAGCGCCGGAGGCGGTGAAGGCCTGGTTCTATCCTGGCGAGAACTACGGTCATGAGTTCGTCTATCCGAAGGTCAAAGCGATGGCTTTGGCGAAGGTGAACAATGAAGCGGTGCCCTCGATGCCGAATGAAATGGCGGCGAACACCACCAAGCCCGTTAAGAGCGCGAAGGCGCCGGAAGTGATGGCGATGAAGAACGCGCCGTTGAAGGCCGAAAAGCCGAACCAGGAAGAAGCCGAAATCGCGGAAGTCTTCACTCCGGCGCCCGCCTCAGCGGCTCCTACGCAGCCCGCTATGCCGAAGCGGCTCCCGAAAACCGGCAGTTCGTTGCCGCTGATCGGATTGCTGGGCTTGATTTCGCTGGGCGCGGCGGGGTCGCTCCGCTTCGTGGCCCATAGAATGAGATAGCGGCATATGGAAGCGGTGGCAAGTGATCGCTCGCCGTAATCGTCTGTGCTCAGGCGGCGCCGGGTGGCGTCTCCTGCTCCTCCTCACGCTGGCCGTGCCTTCCCGCTCGGGGCAGGAAGGCGCGCTGGCGGGGGGTGTGACCATCTCGGTGGACGTTGATCTGGTGATGTTGCGCGCCACCGTCCGCGGCCGGAAGGGCGAGTCCATACGGGGTCTGCGGAAGCAAGATTTTCATGTCTTCGAAGACGGCAAGCCGCAGACGATTACGCTGTTCCGGCATGACGATATTCCGGTGAGCGCCGGATTGGCGGTGGACAACAGCGCCAGCATGGCGGCCAAGCGCCGCGACGTGACGGCGGCGGCCGTGGCTTTCGAGCGATCGAGCAATTCGCGGGACGAACTGTTCGTCGTCAATTTCAATCGGCGCGCGTCTTTGGGACTTCCGCCGGAGAAGCCGTTTACTTCAAGCCCGCTCGATCTGGAAAAGGCCCTGAACGGAGTGCCGGCGTATGGAATGACGGCGCTCTATGACGCCATCGAGGAAGGGCTTTCGCGCCTGAAGGCGGCCAGCCTCGACCGCAAGGCGCTGATTGTCGTAAGCGACGGGGGCGATAACTGCAGCCGCCACACGCTGGCTCAGACGCTGCAAGACGCCGAACGTTCGAACGTTGTGATTTACACCATTGGCATCTTCGATGAATCGGACGGGGATCAGAATCCCCGCGTCCTCAAGAGGTTTGCGCGCGTTAGCGGAGGCGAGGCTTTCTTTCCGGCTTCGTTGAGCGAGGTGACTCCGATTTGCGAAGGCATCGCAGCGGATATCCGCCAGCAATATACGCTCGGTTACACTCCCTCCAACCGGAAATTCGACGGCGCCTTCCGGAGAATCAGAGTGACCGCCGGAACGCCGGGCGGCGGCAGGCTGTTGGTTCGCACCAGAGAAGGCTACATCGCTCCGGCGGATCGAAAAGAACCGCGAAGCCCGTAGGGAATCGATAATTGCGTGAAACTCTTCGCGTCGCCAGAAAAGAGAAGAAGGAGCATCCGGGCCGCGCAATATCTCTTCGCGGCGGCGGGCGCACTTGCACTGGGATATTGCCTGGCCGTATTTCTGGAAGCCAGGTTTTATCAGGCGCGGCAGCGGCGCGTCTTTACGCACGAACTGCGCCGGAAGACGGCTGCGCGGTCTCCGGCGCCGGCTGCTCCGCCGGATGGCGCCTTACTTGGCCGTCTCGACATCCCGCGGCTGGGGCTTGACGTGATGGTGGTGGAGGGTGTGGATGAGCGCGACCTCAAGCGCGCGGCGGGTCACATACCGGGTACGGCGCTTCCGGGAGAGGCGGGCAACATAGGCATCGCGGCGCATCGGGATACTTTTTTCCGGCCTCTGCGCTCCATCGGGAAGAGCGACGCGATTACTCTGCGTACGCTTCACGGAACCTACCATTACCGCGTCGTTTCCACCAACGTGGTGGCGCCGGACGACGTTCAGGTGTTATATCCCACGGGGCGCGATACGCTCACGTTGGTCACGTGTTTCCCGTTTTATTACATTGGCGCCGCGCCGGACCGGTTCATCGTCACGGCGGATCGCATTCAGGCAACCGGACTTCACGGCACGACGCCGCCAACTTTGAATCGCGGCGGCGCCCTTATGCGCTCAATTCCGCGTGCGTCTGCATATAAGCGATCAACTGGGCCCGGGATAGCATGCCTTCCACATGAGAGTTCGAAACAACGGGAAGCTGATTCAAGTCGTAGCGGCTCATGGTTTCGAGCGCCTTCAGCAACGGCTCATCGGGGGTAACGGTTCGCAAGTCTTTCAGGGGCCGCATGATGTCGTGGAGAGTCACGCCGGGCCACCTGTCGCGGCCGATTTGCTTCACCTCGTGGGGGGTTACCAAGCCTTCGATTTTGCCGCCATCGGCGATGAAGAAGGCGCGCTGCCCGGTACGGAGAAGTGCGTCGTCGACGAAATTTTGCACGGTCATCGAACCGCCGGCCGTGGGATAAGAGTGCGTCATTACATCGGCGACGCGAATACCCGTGAGAGCGTGCGATAGCCCGACTCGCATATAGCTTTCACGCGCCGCTTGCAGCAGGAACCAGCCGATGAACGCCATCCACAGCCCGCCGATGCCGGCGCCGGCGAAGAATTGAAGCACCCCGTAACCGATAAAACAGAGCCCCACCACCTGGCCGGTGCGAGCGGCCAATTGTGTGGATCGCTCCTCGTTTCCGGTCTTCCACCAGATCAGCGCGCGTAAAATGCGTCCGCCATCGAGCGGATAACCGGGAATGAGGTTGAACACCGCAAGCACTAGATTGATGTACCCGAGCCATAAAAGCATGGCTATCGCCGGCTCGTTGGCGGGCTCTCCCAAAGCGTTCGCCGTCCCCAGGCAGAGCAAGCCCAAGATCGCGCTGGTGAGGGGGCCCACGAGGGCCATCCAGAATTCGAGTTTGGCGCTTACGGGATTCTTCTCAATCTGCGACACGCCGCCGAGGGCGAAGAGCGTGATCTCCCTGACGGGGATGCCATTTGCCGATGCCACCAGCGAATGCGCCAACTCATGAAGTAGCAGCGAGGCGAAGAACAGGATCGCCGTGCCCACTGCCATCGGCAGGACAATGCCATTTCCCCATTGTGGGTTGGTGGCATGGAACTGCGCCATCAGGGACATGACGATCAGCAATGCAATGACGAACCAACTATAGTGGATCCCGACTTTAATACCGAAGACGCTACCGAGCTTGAGTTGCGAGCGCATTCTACTTCACCCCGCTTGGAAACCTGACCTCGTAATTCGCCGCATTTTGTCCTCCAAACAAGGCGAGTTTATGCGCTGCTGCGCACAACGGCACGGCTTCCATGGCGGCAAATCGAAGGCATTGAGAAAACCAGGTTCCGTGGATAAGGAAAAACGTAAGACGAGCTTTATTTCATCCTTATCCCGCGCGCCTAACCTAATTTAGGAGACATTATATGGCCACTCTTACCGTTGAAAAACTGCACGATACGGAGCGCAATGGCGCTCCCATTCTTCGCGAACTGCAGACCATTCTGGATCGAACGCAGCGCCGCGCGTTCGATCTATTCAATCAAAGAGGCGGTTGGCCCGGCGCCGATCTGGACGATTGGCTGCGGGCGGAACGGGAGATTGCATGGTGTCCTGAATCGGAACTTACCGGGAACGACAAGGAGATCCGCATTCAGGTTGCGGCGCCAGGGCTGGATATGAAACAGATTCATGTCACGGCGCTGCCGGAATCGATCATTGTGAAAGGCGATGCGATCCATAAGCACCAGAGCTCCGAAGGCTCGGTGCAGTTTTGCGAGCTTAGCGAAAGAGCGCTTTTCCGCCGCTTCGAGCTGGACAATCCGATCGACGTGGACCGGGTCTCGGCCACGCTGGAGAACGGGCTGCTGAGAATCGTGGCGCCGAAGATCAAAACCCCGCAAGGGCGGCAGGTCCCGATCTCGCGTTCGTAACGCCGCCGGCCTCTATGGAGGAAGGCTGCGCTTACGTTCGGCGTCCACCGCATGTTAGCTTGGCTGTTGTAAGGGCATATCGTGCCGAGAGGTAGCGCCTTCATGCGTCGCACTTCGGTTTGGCGCGGGACGCGATGGATCGTTTCCGCTGGCCTGTCGGTGCTCCTGGTGATAGGCGCGACTCACGTGCCCCAGGTCAATCACGCCACAGTAGCGCTCGCCCTGGTTCTTTTGACGGTTGGTTTTTCGATGCATTGGGGCTGGGCGGAAGCGTTGATCGCTTCCTTCGCGGGCGGCCTCGCTTTCGACTACTTCTTTCTGCCTCCGACCGGTCTTAACATCGAAGCGCCGGAACATTGGGTGACTCTTGCGGCATTCCTGCTGACGGCCATCACCACCGGCCAACTTTCCGCGCGCGCCGCTCGCAATCGGGCCGACGCGGAGGCGCGGCGAGATGAAATGGCGCGGCTTTACCGCCTGGGTAACGCGCTGTTGGACAGCGATGGCGCGGAGGACGCGCGGGAGAGGATTGCGAAGCAAATTACTGAAATCTTCCAGGCCCGGTCGGCACTTTTTTTCGATCTGGAATCGGATCGGATTTTGCGGTCGGGGCTGGCGGACGATTTTGTCTCAGAGGATAAACTCCGCCGCGTCGCGGCTACCGGAAAGGCCTTGAGAAGCGATTCGGGCGACTCTTTCATCGTTCCCGTCCGGCGCGGTGGCAGCCTGGCCGGCAGCCTGGGGATCGCAGGCGTTTCCATCGCTCCAGGCGCGGCCGATGCGATTGCGGAAAGAATAGGCGTTGCCTTGGCCAGGATGCACGCGGCGCAGGAGTCCATGGCGGCGGAACTGGCGCGGCGGTCGGAGAACCTGAAGTCCGCCGTGTTGGATGCTTTGGCCCACGAGATCAAAGGGCCTCTGGCGACGGTGAAGGTTTCGGTAACTACCTTGTTGTCGCAACCGCCGGAAAGTACCGACCAGCAGCGCGAATTGCTGGCCATCATAGACGAAGAATCGGACAGGATCGGCCGCTGGATCGACGATGCGGTGGAGGTCAGCCGCAGCCAGGCTGGCGAGCTTCATCCGCGGAAGAAGCCAAATTCGATTGGGCAGGTTGCGGAGCGCGCGCTCGAGGGCCTGGGCCCGCTCGCCAACGGGCGTCAAATCGTCTTACGTGTTCCGGAGTCTCTTCCGGCCGCGGCGTTCGATGCCGAGATGATCGAAAAGGTGATCCGGCTGATCCTGGATAACGCCTTGAAATACTCGCCGCCCGGTTCGCCTGTCGCCTTAGCCGCGGAATTCACCGGCGCGGAGATTGTTCTGAACGTCGAAGACCACGGATTCGGCGTTCCGGAGAATGAAAGAGAGCGAATCTTTGAATCGCACTATCGGGGAATCGGCGCCCGCGGCAACTCGCCAGGGACCGGGTTAGGACTTGCGAGCGCCCGGTGCATCATGCAGGCGCATGGCGGCGAGATATGGGTCACCGGCGCGCCGGCAGGCGGTTCGACGTTCCATATTTCGCTGCCTGCTACGATGGATGTATCCGATGAGCGAGCTCAAAGTCTTGAACGTGGATGACGAGCCGCAAGCGCGCCGCGCTGTGAAAATCGCTCTCGTTGCCCACGGGCTTGAGGTCTTCGAGGCCGCGAGCGGCGAAGAGGCTCTCGAGAGACTCCGTTCCGAAGGTCCTGACGTGGTTCTGCTTGACGTGAACATGTCGGGCATGAGCGGCATCGAAACCTGCCGGGCGATCCGCGCTTCTTCCGATGTGCCGGTCATTGTTCTTTCGGTCAGAAAGGCCGGCAAGGAGAAGGCGGAAGCCTTCGAAGCGGGCGCCGACCAGTACATCACCAAGCCATTCGACGTAGAGGAACTGGTGGCTCGGATTCACGCCGTGAAGCGGCGGTCCGGCGCGCTCCGCTCCAACCAGATTGTGATGGATGGCCTGGTCATCGACCTGCAAAGCCACGAGGTGAGACGAAACGGCAGCACTCTACACCTGACGGCCAAGGAGTTCAAGCTGCTGCACTATCTGGTGGAGCACGCCGGAGCGGTGGTTTCACACCGGCGGCTATTACAGGCTGTGTGGGGACCCGACTACGGGGACGAAGTGGAGTACCTTCGCGTCTTCGTCAATCAGGTCCGAAAGAAGATTGAGCCCGAGCCCCGGTCGCCGCGCTACTTGCTTACCGAACCTTCTGTTGGTTACCGCTTTCTTCTGACCGATTCCGCCTCAGGGAAATCATAATACCGTCTTTATGATTCCTTAACGCCCCCGCCGTTATATTTAGGCATGGCGGGAGCAAAGAATCGATGAGTTCGGCAGTGAGCAATGCCGCTTCCCCGGCTGTGAACGGTCAGGCGCCTAAGAGCCCGGCTCCGCTGGCGGGAGGCCATACGTACCAAATGCCGGCGGCCAGTTGGCCGGATTCTTCTCAAGAGCAGGACCGGCTCCACCAGTTGGCCGCGGGAGTTGCGCACGACTACAACAATCTGCTTACCAGCATGCTTTGCGGCATTCAAATAGCGCTGGAAGAACTCGCGCCCAGCCATCGCTCGCGACGGCCGCTGGAAGCCGCTTCCAGCGCCGTCGAGCGGGCGGCCGAACTAACGCAGCAACTCATGGCCTATGCGGGAATCGCCCCTGTGATCGTTTCCCGGCTGGATGTGGCGGCATTAGTGTGGAAAGCGGCGGCCGCGTTCCGGGCCTCACTCGCGGCCCCGGTGCAAATGAAGGTGGACATTGGCGCCAACTTGCCGCCGGTAGCAGCGGACCCGAACCAGATCGGGCAATTGGTGCATGCATTGCTCACCAACGCCGCGGAGGCTCTGGGCGGTAGAGAGGGCACGATCACAATCCGCCTCCTGCCAGGGTTGACCGGCGGCGCCCTTGCGCCAGGCGGCAAGTTTGTCCAGCTGGAGGTTACCGACACCGGCTGTGGAATGGACGATTGGACGCGACGCCGGATTTTTGAACCGTTCTTCTCCACGAAGTTCCTCGGACGCGGAATGGGACTCGCGGGGGCGGCGGGCATTGTCCGTTTGCATGGGGGCACGATGGAAGTTCGCAGCGCGCCGGGGGCGGGCGCGACTTTCCGTGTTTGCCTGCCGGCGGCTCCGGAGCCCAATTCCGGGGATCGGCGAGTAAGTGGAAAAGATTCTGATTGTGGACGATGAAGCGCTGTTCCGACGCGTGTTGCGGATGGCTTTGGTGGTGAAGGGCTACGAAATCCGGGAGGCGGCAACCGGCGCGGAGGCCATCAGCCTGATGCAGGACGAATCCCCCGATCTTGTGTTGGTTGACTGGATGATGCCGGGCATGGACGGCATCAAGCTGTGCCGCGCTATTCGAACCGAGTCGGACGTGCCGATTATTCTGATCACCTCCAAGCGTGGAGGCGAATCCGAGGCTAGGGCCGCGGGAGCGAACGCCTACGTCACGAAGCCGTTCCCCGTCGATGAGCTTCTGACCCAAATTGAGTTCACGCTCTCCAGATAAGCGGCCCTCGATCGGAGCAGGTACTTTCAGGCGCCGGACATCAAGAAAAGCATAATGCTTCCTTAACTAATTTCTAAGCCCCGGGGGATACGCTGTAAGTGGAAGGGGTCATTTCCCAATGACCCGAAAGAAGGCGAATTATGCGGCTATCGGCAAATGCATTGGCAATGAGCTTCGGATTACTCTGGGGCGCTTGCCTGTTGATCGTTGGGCTCATTAACCTCGCTGCCCCTGCTTATGGCGCGGAGTTTCTGCGCGGCATGGGTTCGATTTATCCCGGCTTCTACCATGCTCGAACGTTCCTCGATGTCTTGCTGGGTACGCTGTACGGCTTCGTCGACGGCGCGATCGGTGGATGGCTGCTGGGTTGGCTCTATAACAACTTCGGAGCGCCCGGGCGGCAGTCCAGCGCCACCCGCCTAGACCGAGCGGCCTAGCTTGGCAACGCGCGCCCGAACGTCGAGGCCGGGGGTTCCGGCCTTACACCCCTCCGCGTTCGGGCGCGCCGATGTGTGCTTGCGGGAGGCGACGCAATGAAGACCGCTGCGGTTCTACTGATGTTTCTGTTGCCAGGCCGCCTGCTGGCGCAATTGCCGACGCGCGAAATCACTGGCTTTGTGCGCGACCAGCGTGGGGAGCCTGTTCGCGGAGCGTTTGTCGAGATCGAGAACACGAGAACGTTTCAAGTAAGGTTATTTATCACGCAGGTTTCCGGGGAGTACCGCTTCCTGGACGTGGATGCTAATCAAGACTATAAGGTCGACGCCCTCTACCAGGGCCACTGGAGCAAAGCCCGATCGGTGAGCCGTTTCGACTCACATAATCCCAAGGTTGTCGAGCTTACCGTGGATCGTCCCCTTCAGTAACGGTCGCTGGCTGCAAATTCCAGAGGCCAGAGCGGGGTTAGCATCCGCGGTTAGCAGTCGCGCCGCGCTACTTCTGTTAGCCTGAAATTATGCCCCAGTTTTCCGATTCGCTGTTCGCGACGCGATTCCAGATCACGCGCCGCGACCTCGAGGCCTACCTCGCGGAAGCGCTTTCTCAAGGCGGCGATTACGCCGACCTCTACTTCGAATACTTGCTGACGAGTTCCATCAGCATCGACGAATCCATCGTCAAGTCGGCGGCGCAGGGCGTCTCGATGGGCGTGGGGGTGCGGGTGATCTCGGGCGAGCGCACCGGCTACGCCTACTCCGACGACCTTTCTCCCGAAAAAATCAAGAAAGCCGCGCGCGTCGCCGCCTGCATCGCCAGCGGACCCGCCAAGGTGGAATCCTTCGATCTCAACGAGGGCGCCAAGCACAACCTGTATCCGGTTTTTACCGCGCCGGCCGAAACTGCCTTCGCCGATCGCGTCGAGCTGGTGAAGCGCGCCGATTCGGCTGCGCGCGCCTACGACCCGCGCATTTTCCAAGTGCAGGTGGCTTACGCCGATAACCTGCGTCACGTGATGGTGGCCACCAGTGACGGCGTGCTGAGCTTCGACCGCCAGCCGCTGGCGCGGCTAAGCGTCTTCGCAACGGCGCGTGAGAATAACGGACCGCCGCAGCGTGGGCATGCCGGCGGCGGCGGACGCGTCGAACTCGATTTCTTCGAACAGGAACGGCCTCCCGAGTACTTCGCCAAAGAAGCTGCGCGCGAAGCGATCGCGATGCTGGATGCGGTGGATGCACCGGCCGGAGAAATGACGGTGGTGCTCGGGCCCGGATGGCCGGGCGTGCTGCTGCACGAAGCCGTTGGCCACGGCCTCGAAGCCGATTTCAATCGTAAGGGCGTTTCGGCATTCACCGGACGCATCGGCCAGAAGGTCGCCAGCGAACTCTGCACCGTGATTGACGACGGCACCATCGCCAGCCGGCGCGGATCGCTCAATGTTGATGATGAGGGCCAGCCGACGCGCAAGAACCTGCTCATTGAAAACGGCATTCTGCGCGGATACTTGCAGGACAAGCTCTCCAGCCGCCTGCTGGGCGGCGATTCCACCGGCAGCGGCCGGCGCGAAAGCTACCAGCACATCCCCATGCCGCGCATGACCAATACTTATATGCTGGCGGGCGAGAGCGACCCGGAAGAGATTGTGCGTTCGGTGCCCAAGGGCCTTTACTGCGTCAATTTCGGCGGGGGCCAGGTGGATATCACCAACGGCAATTTCGTTTTCTCAACGTCGGAAAGCTATCTCATCGAAGGCGGCAAGATCACGCGCCCGGTGCGCAACGCGACGCTGATCGGCAACGGACCCGAAGCGCTTAAATATGTCAGCATGGTGGGCCACGACTTGAAGCTGGACGAAGGCATCGGCGTTTGCGGCAAGGAAGGGCAGAGCGTGCCGGTCGGCCTGGGGATTCCGACCATTAAGATTGACCGTATGACCGTGGGAGGCACGGCTTGAGCGCGAATCATTTGCCTGAAATGGCGGCAGACGTGGTGCGCCGCGCGCTGGAATCCGGCGCCACCGACGCCGAATGCACCATCGCCGAAGGCGCCGAGTTTTCGGCCAGCGTACGCATGCGTGAGCTGGAACAATTGAAGGAAGCGGGCTCGCGTGCTGTGGGCTTGCGCGTCATGGTGGGCAAGAAAGCCGGCTCGTCGTATACTTCCGACCTCACGCGCGAAGGCTTGGAGCAGCTCGTCCGATCGGCGGTGGAACTCGCCGCGCTCACCAGCGACGATCCGCATGCCGGCATGCCCGATGCGGAGGAAATGGGCGCGCTCGAAGGCGATCTTGGCCTGCATTCCACCGAAACCGAGGGTCTCGAAACGTCGGTGAAGATCGCGGCGGCGCGGCGCGCGGAAGAAGCGGCGCTCGATACCGACCCGCGGATCGTCAATTCCGAAGGCGGATCGTTCGACGCCTACGCCGGGCGTCATGTCTTTGCCAACTCGCGCGGCTTCTTGGGCGAATACCGTTCCAGCTATTGCGCGGTAAGCGCGGTCCCCGTGGCGCGCGATGGCGAATCGATGGAGCGCGATTACTGGTCGCATTCCGCGCGGCGTTTCACCGACCTGGAATCCCCCGAGCATATCGGCCGAACCGCCGCCCAGCGGGCGCTGCGGCGTTTGAATCCGACCAAAGTAGAAACGCAGAAGGTTCAGGTGGTTTTCGACCCGGCTATGGCGCGTTCGCTGCTCGATAGCGTTTGCGACGCCGTGCACGGCATGTCGGTCTACCGTAACGAATCGTTTTTGGCGAACCGGCTGGGCGAAAAAGTCGCGGCCGAATCGGTGACCATCGTGGACGACGGCACCATTCCCGGGTTGTTCGGCACGTCGCCCTTCGACGATGAAGGCGTCCGTTCGCGCCGCACTACGGTGATCGAGCGCGGCGTGCTCAAGAGCTATCTGCTGAACACTTACGCTGCGCGCAAGCTGGGCATGAAGACTACGGCCAATGCTTCGCGTGGCATCGCGGGCAATGCGGGCATCGGGCACGGGAACTTTTACCTCGAAAAAGGCGTCCAAACGCCGGAACAGATTATTGCGGGGATTGCGAACGGCTTCTTTGTCACGGAAATGATGGGATTCGGAGTCAATATCGTCACCGGCGATTACTCGCGGGGCGCGTCCGGGGTGTGGATTCGCAACGGTGAGCTGGCTTTCGCGGTTTCCGAAGTGACTATTGCCGGAAACCTGAAGGACATGCTGATGGGAATCGAAAGCATCGGTTCCGATCTCGAGTTCCGCACTTCTCTGGCCGCGCCTACAATAAAAATCGGGGAGATGACCGTTGCCGGCAAATGACGCTGCCGTTGGTGAGAAAAAGAAGAAGCGGGGCATTCCGCCGCTGGCCTATGTAATCGGATTGGTGGCGATCCTGGGCGGGGCGGGTTTTTGGTACCTCGAGCGCGCCGCGAATCAACCGCCGCCGGGGCCGCCGCTTTTGACCGCGGAGGCGCGCGCCTACCTTCGCAATCTCGGGCTCAGCGACGTCGACATGCAGGCGCAAACCAGCTACCTGAACCAGCAGGTGGTGGAGCTTACCGGCAACATCCAGAACAATGGCAACCGCAAACTGGCGCTGATCGAGCTCACATGCGTCTTTTCCGACCCCTACGGCAAGCCGGTGCTGCGCCAGCGCGTGCCTATCGTGACCCGCAAGATGGGCGGACTCGCGCCGGGCGAGACTAAACGGTTCCGGCTTCCGTTCGACAACATCCCCGAGGAATGGAATCAGGACCGGCCACAACTGGTGATCGCGCAGATTCAATTCCAGTAGAATCCAGCCCCACAGGCGCGCCTGGTGGGCGTAATCCCGTTCGAAATGTTAGGCTAAGTCTCTTATGAAGCTTTCGGTTTTGCTTCTGTGTGCGGCTTGCCTCGGCTTCGCTCAGCCCCCAACTCCGGAGTCCGTTCTGGGCCATAAGCCCGGCGACGATTTCTACCTTGCCACCTACGACGAATCGCTCGGCTACCTGCAGAAACTGGCGCAGGCCACCGGCAAGCTCAAGCTGGTGCGCGTGGGCAAGACGACGCGCGGCCTCGATTGGTACATCGCCGTCATTTCTTCGGAAAAGAACCTCGCCGATCTCAACAAGTTCAAGGACACCGCGCGGCGGCTGGCTTTAGTTAAGGGCCTCACCGACGCTCAGGCTCACGAACTGGCCCATACTGGCCGCGCCATCGTGCATATCGATTGCGGCTTGCATGCCACGGAAGTTGCGCCGGCGCAGATGGCGATCCAGCTTGCCTATGAAATGGTGAGCCGCAAGGACGCGGAAAATACCGCCATTCTCGACAACGTCATTCTGCTGCTCTGGTTTTCCATCAACCCCGATGGCCAGAATCAGGTGGCCAAGTGGTATCGCGAGAACGTGGGCACGCCGTTCGAAGTCGCCAACACGCCCGAGCTTTGGCAGGAATACATCGGCCACGACAACAACCGCGACGGCTACATGAACAACATGCTGGAGTCGCAGACGATCACGCGCGCCGAGCTGGAATATTACCCGCAGGTCTTCTACGATCAGCATCAGACCGCGCCATTTCCGGCGCGCATCTGGATTCCCCCGTTCGGCGACCCGGTGTCGCTCAATCCGCACCCGCTCATGTACCGCTGGGTGAACGTGTTCGGCACGGCAATGGCGGCTTACCTCGACGAGCACGATATGCCAGGCGCGATGCATCGCGGGCGCTTCGACGATTGGTATCCGGGTTTCGTGGATCACGTCAACAACTTTCGCAACACGGTGTCGTTCCTTACCGAAACTGCTCTCTACCGCTACGCCACGCCGCATTTCTATACGCTCGACGAGTTCCCGCGCGATAAGCAGGATCTGCGCGCCGAGGTCTACTATTCCAGCCCCTGGAAGGGCGGATGGTGGCGGCTCGGCGACGCCGTGCGCTACAACCTGGCGGCGTCGTTCGCGGTGCTCGATACCGCGGCCAAGAATCGCGAAGAGCTGCTCTACGATCGGTATCGCGCCGGACGCGATGTGGTGGCGCACTTCACCAAGGATCCGCCCTACGCTTACGTGATTCCGCGCGAACAGCGCGACCGCAACGAGGCGGCCACGCTAGTGGAAAAGCTGATGACCGACGGCATCGAAGTGAATCAGGCGACGCAGAAGTTCACGGCCAACGGGACGACATTCAAGGAAGGCGATTGGGTGGTGTTGATGGACCAGCCGTTCGCCGCGCTGGTGAAAGAGTTATTCGACGTGCAGCATTATCCGGAACTGCGCGCGCCGGCGCTACCGACAGCGGCTGCGGCTGCAGGAGGGAATGGCGGCGGAGGCGGCCGGGGCGGTAGAGGCGGCCAAGCCGCTGCGGCGGCGCCCGCTGCAGCGCCGGTTGCTGCTACCCCCACTGCGGCTCCGGCTGCTGCGGCAGGCGGAGGGCGTGGAGGCCGCGGAGGCGCTGCGGCCGCCGCTGGTGGAGCGGGCGCTCCGGCAGCGGGCGGGGCTGCGCTGGCGCAGCTTCCTTACGACGTCACCGGATGGACCCTCCCGATGCAAATGGGCGTCGAGGCGGTGGCGATCGCGGAACCGGTTTCAGCCGAGACGCGGCGCACGCTGCATCCTATGGAAAAGATCGAGCCGATCCCAGGCAAAGTGGAAGGCTCCGGGCCGGTATTTTCGTTCTCGCACAATTCGAACGCGGCGATGCGCGCGGTCAACGATGTCCTCGCCGCAGGCGGCAGCGTGAGCTTCGCCAAGACCGAAGGCGCGATTTACGCCACCGGCGCCGCGGCCTCGATTCTGCAAAAGGACGGCGTGGATGCGGCGTCGCTCAAAGAGACGCCCGCAGGTGCGCTGGCCGTGAAAAAGCCACGCATCGGTATTTATGAGCCGTGGGGCGGCAATATCGATACGGGCTGGACGCGCTGGTTGTTCGAGCAGTATCGCTTCCCATTCACTGTGCTGCATAACGCCGACGTACAGAACGGCCATCTTGGGGATCGCTTCGACGCTATCGTCTTCGCCGAAATGGGCACGCGCCAGATTATGGACGGCATGGCGGCGGGTTCGGTGCCCGGGCAATACGCCGGCGGCATCGGCGAGACCGGCGCGCAAGCGCTTCGTGACTTCGTCACGCAGGGCGGCACATTGGTGACGCTCGGCAATGCCACGCTCTTCGCGGTGGATCAGTTCAATCTCGCGCTCACCAACGTGGTGCAGGGCGTGCCGCAGAGTCAGTTCTTCTGTTCGGGCTCGATTCTGCGCACGGAAGTCAAGGAACCGAACCACCCGATCCTGGCGGGTCTGCCGGCGAGCCCGGCCATCATGTTCGAGCGCAACCCGGTCTTCGACACGCGCCAAGGCTTCCGCGGACGCGTGCTGGTGAGCTACGTCAAGGACCGCAACCCGCTGCTCAGTGGCTTCCTGCTGGGTGCCGATCGCATCCAAGGCAAGGCCGCTGCGCTCGATGCTGACTACGGCAAGGGTCACATTATTCTGCTGGCGTTCCGTCCGCAGTGGCGCGGCCAATCGCACGGCACGTACAAGTTCCTGTTTAACGCGCTCTACTACAATCCTTCGATGGCGCCGGAAGCGCCGCAGCGCGAAGGCGGCCGCGGCGGAGGCAATCCGCAGCAGACGGCATGGCGGCGTGAGGCGGAATCGGTAAAGACCGAATTGACGCGGCTGCTCGACCAGAACCGCGCTTACTTCGCTGCGCGCGGCCCGCGCGCGGCCGAGGAAGGGAAGAAGCTGGAGGACGCCCTGGACGCGTTCCAACGCGACCGGCTTCCATTGCTTGACGATCTGCGCGCGC
The DNA here is from genome assembly GCA_963743705.1 of Bryobacterales bacterium. Lineage (GTDB taxonomy): Bacteria > Acidobacteriota > Terriglobia > Bryobacterales > Bryobacteraceae > PALSA-243. The sequence goes on from CAVUQS010000017.1 coordinate 138,433, forward strand.
AGGTGGAAGACGGCGCGGTTTCGCGCGGCGACGCGGTCTATTCCGCGCAGCTTAAGAAATTTGCGGTGGATTTGCGCACGAAGGATTTCAGCGCCTCGAAACTCGAGGATCTGCTGGACCAATACAAACTGGCGGTGGTGCCGTAATGAAGACAGCTCGATTGCTTTTCCTGACACTCGCCGCCGGCTGCGCCTTCGCCCAGGTTCCAACGCCGGAATCGGTGCTCGGCTATAAGCCCGGCGCCGATTTCCATCTGACCAATTACGAAGAATCGCTGGCGTACTTCCGCAAAGTCGCGGCGGCTTCCAACCGCATCAAGTTGGTCAATGTCGGCAAGACTACGCAGGGGCGCGATTGGTGGATCGCGTTCATTTCCGATCCCGAAAACCTGAAGCAGATCGACCATTACAAAGAGATCTCGCATCGCCTCGCGTATTCGCGCGGCGTCAGCGAGGAGCAGGCGCATACGCTGGCGCACGAGCTCAAGCCGTTCATCCATATCGACGGCGGTCTGCACGCGAGCGAAGTGGCCAACTTCCAGCACACCATTCAGCTCGGCTACGATCTGGTGGCGAGCGAAGAGCCCGAGTACAAAACTATTCGCCAGAACCTGATTGTCGAACTTTGGTTTTCCATCAATCCCGATGGCCAAAGCGCCATCGCCAACTGGTACCGCGAAAACGTGGGCACGCCTTACGAGGTGAGCCCGCTGCCGTTCCTCTATCAGGAATATGTCGACCACGACAACAACCGCGACGGTTACATGCTGAACATGATCGAGTCGCGCGCCATCACCAAGGCGACGCTCGAGACGCAGCCGCTGGTTTTCTACACGCAGCACCAGAGCGCGCCGTTCCCCGGCCGCATCTACCTGCCCCCGTTTGCCGACCCGATTTCGAGCAATATGCACCCGCTGATGTTGCGCTGGTTGAGCCTCATCGGCATGTCGATCGCCGAATACCTGGACGACCATAATCTTCCCGGCTCGATGCATCAGGAAACGTTCGACGTCTGGTACCCCGGCTACATCGACAACGTCGGCAATTTCCGCCACACCATTTCGTTCTTCACGGAAACCGCGCTCTACCGCTATGCGACGCCGCATTTCTACACCGTGGATGAATTCCCGGCCGCACGTCAGGGTCTGGGGACCGAGATGCTCTACTCGAGCCCTTGGAAGGGCGGTTGGTGGCGCCTCGCCGACGCCTGCAATTACATGTACGCCGCCGACATGTCGGTGCTCGATCTCTCGGTGAAATACCGCGAGCAGATGGCGTACAACAAATACCGCGCTGCGCGCGACACCATCGAGAAGTTCACCAAGGAACCGCCGTTCGCTTACGAGATCCCACGCGAACAGCGCGACGCGCCCACCGCCGCGCTTCTCTTGGAAAAGCTCATGCTCAACGGCATCGAGGTCCATCAATCCGTCAAGCCCGATGAATGGGTGGTGTTGATGGATCAGCCATTCTCGGGGCTGGTGAAAGAGCTGTTCGAGCCGCAGGTGTATCCGACGCTATCGCAGCGGCCGTATGACGTCACGGGCTGGACCCTGCCCATGCAAATGGGCGTCGAAGTTCATTCCGTCACCACGCCGCTTTCCAAGCAATTCCGCGATTCGCTGCGGCCCATCAAGGAAATCACCGGCCTTGCCGCGCCATTCCAGCTCAGCGCCAACGCCAGCTATCGCGCGGTGAACGAGATCCTCGCCGCCAAGGGATCGGTCTCGTTAACGGGCGATCAAATCGCGGCGACGACGCCGGACGCTTCCAGACTCAATTCGATCCTGACCGAAAACCGCCTGCGCGCCGCCGCGCCGAAGGATGCCGGCAAGGCCATCAGGGCCGCGCGCGTTGGCCTGTATCGTCCCTGGTCGGCCAGCATCGATGAGGGATGGACCCGCTGGATTCTCGAACAGTACAAGTTCCCCTTCACCAGCCTCTACAACGCGGATATTCGCGGCGGGCATCTGCACGAGCGATTTGACACGATCATCATTCCCGACATGAACGAACGCACAATTCTCGAAGGCCATCGCCCCGGTACGATTCCGGAGCGTTACGCGGGAGGCATCGGCGAGGATGGCGTCCAGGAACTGCGCGATTTCGTGGAAGCCGGCGGCACGCTGGTGACGTTCAACGCGGCCTCGATGTTCGCCATCAACCAATTCAAGCTGCCGGTGGAAAACGCCATCGCGGGCGCCGCGGCCGGGCCGTTCTTCTGCTCGGGATGCCTGCTCGAATTGCACATCGAAGACGCCAAGAGCCCGCTGACGGCCGGCATGGCGCCGGACACCATCGTGATGTTCGAGCGGGGGCCGGTATTCACCACCAAGACCGATTTCAAGGGCAAGGTGCTAGCGCGCTATCCGCGCGAGCGCTCGCCGCTCAAGAGCGGCTACCTGGCGGGCGAAGACCGCATCGAAGGCAAAATAGCCGCGCTTTCAGCGGATCTCGGCAAAGGCCACGTGATTCTGCTGGGCTTCAAGCCGCAGTGGCGTGGACAATCGCACGCCGGCTACAAGTTTTTCTTCAACGCCTTATATTTGCAGGAGCCGGAGCAGAAGACCGGGAACTAACGGGCGAGCCAATGCGTTCGTCTATCTAACGATGAATAGCCTCGGGTTCGTCCAGACGCTCTGGCAGGATGCGCGCTACGCGGCGCGCGGATTGCGGCGGAATCCCGGATTCACGCTGGTTGCATTGTTGTCGCTGGGGTTGGGCATCGGCGCGACCACTTCGATTTTTAGCGTCGTGTACGGCGTGCTGGTCTCGCCGTATCCCTATGCGAAACCGGGCGAAATCTGGGCGCCGGAGATCCGGGACGTCAAGGACCCGCGGCGCACCCGCGACTTCCATCACATACGTGAGTACGTGCAGTTGAAGAAGTTACCGGCGTTCGCCGAAGCGATGGCGACGCTGCCCGGCAGCCGCCTGCTCAGCGGCGAACGTCCAACCGAAGACTTCCAATCGATTGCGGTCACAGCGAACGCTTTCCATTTTCTGGGTGTTCCGGCGCTATTGGGACGGACCATCGAACCATCCGACATCAAGCCCGATGGGCAACCCCAGCCGGTGATCGTCCTCAGTTACAAGGCATGGCAGCGGCTTTTCGACGGCAGCCCGACGGCGCTAGGTAAGACGCTGACGCTTGACGATCAGCCGTTCACCGTCATCGGCGTGATGCCGCCGCGCTTCGGCTGGTGGACCAGCGACGGCGGCTGGATCACGCTGGCTGAAGATTCCCGCGACGAACGCACCGCAGCCGCAATTTTTCGCCTGAACAAAGGCGTCTCGCCCAAAGAGGCGGAAGCTCAGCTTCAGGCGCTGCATACGCAACTCGCCCAGCAGCGCCCGGATGATTTTCCGAAGACCGGCTTTTCGACGGCGTTGCTGAACTACCTGGACATCACGGTGGCGTCGGGCGATATGCAATCGAGCTTGCAGTTGCTGTTCGGCGCGGTCGGCTTCCTGCTGTTGATCGCCTGCGCGAACGTGGCCAATTTGCAGCTCGCGCGCGGCACGGCGCGGGCTCAGGAAATTGCGGTGCGCATGTCGATCGGCGCGGGCCGTGGCCGGGTGATTCGGCAACTGCTTACCGAAAGCCTGGCGCTTTCCGTTGCCGGGGGCGTGCTTGGCATTCTCTTCGCGCTGGCGATCACTGCGGGCGTGGTGGCATTGATGCCCGAATTCTACGTTCCCAATGAAGCTCGCATCACGGTGAACGTCTACGTGCTGGCGTTTTCGGCGTGTGTTTCGGCGCTGACCGGCATCTTGTTCGGCCTCGTGCCGGCCCTGCGGTGTTCGCGCCCGAATCCGGTCGATTCTCTCAAGGATGCCGGCCGCAGTCTTTCCGGCAGCGCGGGCGGGCGTACGCGCCAGGCGCTGGTTGTCGCGGAAATTGCGCTTTCGGTGATGCTCCTCACCGGCGCCAGCCTGACGGTTCGCGGCTTCGTTCAGTTGCAGAGCATGGACACCGGCTTTCACGCGGACAAGGTGCTGATGGTGAGTCTGCAAGTGGCCCCGAAGCGGTATCCCGGCTACGGGCCGCGCGTAGCATTTTCCGAGCGCGTGCTGGCGGCGGTAAGCGATTTACCGGGCGTGCGATCGGCGGCGATCGGAGTACCGTTCGGCGGCGCCCGTTCCGCGTATTCCATTCCAGGCCAACCGAAGGTTGCTTCGCGCACGATGTTGATCTCGCTGATCAGCGCCGATTATCCGCAGACCATGGGGATCGCTTTGCGCGCCGGCCGCGAACTGAACCAGCAGGAAGTGACGCGCGCCGAACCGGTCGCGTTGATCAACGAATCCGCCAGCAAACTCTGGCCCGTGGGGGCGAACCCCGTGGGCGCGCACGTTCACCTCGATCTACTCGAAAAACCAGGCGCCTCGACGCCCGCGGCGCCGAACATATCGCCCGAAGTCACTGTGGTGGGCGTGATCGCGGATACCCGCAACGCCGGCCTGCGCAGCGCGCCCGAACCGGCCGCCTACATTCCTTACACCGCGATTGCGCCCACCGGACGGGTGCTTGCGCTGCGCACGCAGACGCCGCCGCTCACGCTGCTCAATGCGGTGCGCGCCAAAATTCGCGAGATCGATAAGGATGTTCCGCTCGGCCGGCCGCGGACCCTGGAAGACGTGATGGGCCTGCAAACCGTTCAGCCGCGCTTCAATATGGCGCTGTTCACATTCTTCGGATTACTGGGCCTGGCGCTGGCGGCGGTCGGAATTTACAGTATGCTGTCGTACACCGTGGCGCGGCGTACCCACGAAATCGGCATTCGCATCGCGCTGGGCGCGGACCGCGGAGAGGTGCTGATCCTGATCCTCGCCATGGGCGGACGGCTGGCTCTGGCCGGTTTGGGCATCGGCCTGGCCGCGAGTATTGCGCTCGCGCGGCTCTTGCAAAGCAGTGTTTTCCAGGCCCCGGAGACCGACTTGGCGGCTATGGCAGGCGTGGTGTTGCTGCTGGGGGTCACGGTGCTACTGGCTTGCGCCATTCCAGCCCAGCGCGCTGCGAAGCTCGACCCGATGTTGGCGTTGCGGCACGACTGAATCCTACCGGAAATCTGGCAGACACGTTAAATTGAAGAGAAGGAGTCTGCCTTGCTCAAGATCACCCTCGCCGCGTCGCTCTCCGCGTTGGCCCTGTTCGCCCAACAGTCGTCAAGCCAGAAGCCGGCATCGCTTCGCTTCGACATCAACGCGATCGATCGCGCGGCCGACCCTTGCGTCGATTTCTACCAGTTCGCTTGCGGAACGTGGGTCAAGAATAATCCGATTCCGCCCGACCAATCGCGCTGGGGCCGTTTTTCCGAACTGCAGGAACGCAACCGCGACATCCTGCGTGAAATCCTGGAAGAGGCTGCCAAGCCCGACGCCAACCGCGATGCGGTGACGCGCGAAATCGGCGATTATTACGCCGCCTGCATGGACGAAAAGGCCATCGACGCGCGCGGCCTGGAGCCACTCAAGCCGGAACTCGACCGCATCCATAATCTCAAGGACAAAGCGCAGATCGCGGAGTTGGTGGCGTATCTGCAAAAGCAGGGCATGGGCGCGCTGTTCGATTTCAACTCCGGGCAGGATTTCAAAGACTCGTCGCAAGTGATCGCGCAGGCGGATCAGGGCGGCCTCGGGCTGCCGGATCGCGACTATTACTTGAAGGACGATCCGAAATCGGTCGAATTGCGGCAGAAGTATGTAGCGCATGTCGCGCGCATATTCGAGCTAATGGGCGACAAGCCCGACGCCGCCAAAGCGCATGCCGATACCGTGATGCGCATCGAGACCGCGCTGGCCAAAGGGGCGCTCGATAATGTCTCGCGGCGCGATCCCGAGAAGGTCTATCACAAGATCTCGAAGCAGGAATTGCAAACGCTGACGCCGGCATTCCGTTGGAACGAATATCTCGCCGGGGTGAACGCGCCGGCGTTTCAGAACATAAACGTGGCATGGCCGGATTTCTTTAAGGCGCTGAGCGCCGAAATCCAAAGCGCCAGCCTCGATGATTGGAAGACGTATTTCACCTGGCATCTGATCCATTCCCAGACCCTTTTGCTGCCGGGCGCCTTCACGCGCGAGAACTTCGATTTTTACGGCAAGACGCTCACCGGCGCCGCCGAAATGCGTCCGCGTTGGAAGCGCTGCGTCGATTACACGGATAACGAGCTGGGCGAGGCGCTGGGCCAGAAGTTCGTCGAGCGCACCTTCGGCAAAGAGGGCAAGGAGCGCACGCTGGCCATGGTCGATCGCCTGGAAAAGGCGCTCGGCCAGGACATTCAGCAGCTGCCGTGGATGACGCCGGCCACTAAGGAAAAGGCGCAGGTCAAGCTCAAGGCCATCAAGAACAAAATCGGGTATCCAGATCATTGGCGCGATTATTCCAGCGTGACCATCAAACGCGACGATCCTCTGGGCAACAGCGCGCGCGCCGATCAATTCGAGTTCCAGCGCGTGCTGAACAAGATCGGCAAGCCCGTGAATCGCGGCGAATGGGATATGACGCCACCCACGGTCAACGCCTATTACGACCCGCTGATGAATGACATCAATTTTCCGGCGGGCATCCTGCAGCCGCCCTTCTACGACAATGACATGGATGACGCCGTCAACTTCGGCGGCATCGGCATGGTGATCGGGCACGAATTGACGCACGGCTTCGACGATGAAGGGCGGCAGTTCGATGCGGAAGGCAACCTGAAGGACTGGTGGACGCCCGAGGATGCCAAGGAATTCGACCAGCGGGCCGCCTGCATCGTGAAGGAATACTCCAGCTTCGCCGTCGCCCCCGGCGCCAACGTCAATGGCAAGCTGACGCTAGGCGAGAATACGGCCGATAACGGCGGCGTGCGCGTGGCTCTGATGGCGCTCGAAGCGGCTCTAATGAATCACGTGCGTCCGGAGATCGGCGGCTTCACGCCCGAGCAGCGCTTCTTCCTGGCTTTCGGCCAGGTGTGGTGCAGCAACGACCGCGAAGAGGCCGAGCGCTTGCAGGTGCAGACCGACCCGCACTCCCCGGGCCGCTTCCGCGTGAACGGCGTAGTGCAGAATATGCCGGAATTCCAGAAGGCTTTTTCGTGCAAGGCAGGGCAGCCCATGGCCCCGGTCAACGCGTGCCACGTCTGGTAGTTTTAGTGGCGCATGCCTCCCGGCTTGCGCACCCGCGAAGCGGGTAGGAAGGTGAGGCCGAGGCAGATGGCCCCGGCCTCGAGAGTGAGGAACGGCCTTTAGCGGCGCTACTCCTGCGGAGCTCCGCCCCGTCCACCGGCCGCAGCAGCTGCCGGCGTCGGAGGCAGGAACTTCGGATCGAGAATCTTCGAGATCTGATCTTTCGCTCCCTCCAGATGCGCCTTCGTGTCGTGATCGGTCGCCTTGGCCATCGCCGCCGCGATCGAGGTATTCAGCGTGCGTAGTTCGGCGCGATAGAACGGCTTCTCGTCGTCGCTCCGCGCAGGAGCTCCGCCGCGTCCGCCGCGTCCACCGCCTCCGCCTGCCGCCGCTGCTCCCGCTGCCGCCGTCGAGCCGTTCAGCTTGGTGTTTACCAGCTCGAGATAGGCGTTCTGCAGGTTGCGGCGATAAGCGTCGATCTTCACCGTGGGCGAGTCCAGTTCCTTCCACACGCCCCTGCGCACGCTGGACAGCAGCTCGGCTGCCGTGTAAGCCGCCGTGCCGTCGAGCGTCTGCTGCTCGATCAGCCGCGCGAAGCGCTGGTCGTTCAGCAACTGGTTGAGCACGCTATTCTGCGCGTTGCGGATGCGCGACAGCGCGCCGTTGGCTTCGATGCGGCGCAGAATCTCCGGATCGATCAGCCAGCCCGGGGTCGAAAACGCATTGTCCACCAGGAACTTCACTGCCTCTTCCTGGCGCAGCTTGGGAACCAGGGTGAACACGCGGCCTTCCTGGCCGACCACTTTTTCCTGGCTGTTCAGCCCGCCGACGACTTGCGCCACGTGGTTCATCTCAAGCTGCCACTGGCTCAAGACACGGCCGTAGACTTCGGAGAGATCTTCGTAGGTCTCGCCTTCCTTCCAGGCGGTGGCGGACATGAGCATCTTGGAAACGCGCTGCAGGTTCTTCATGCCCATGGCGGTCGATTTCACCGAGTCGGCGTCGCCCACGGCTTCGGTTTCTTCGCCGGGGTCGGAACCAGCCGAATTGGCGGTCGAGAAGCGCAGCCAGGGCGTGTTGTCCTGCTCGCGCGCCCACTTGTCGAGCGTCGCCTTTTCATCCTTCGGCGCCGTTGCGCCGGCGATCGGCGTGTAGCCCCACTTGGTTGCCCAAATGTCGTAGGGACCGATGCGCGGCACCAGGTCTTCCACTGCGATGCCATCCTCGGGCTGCGCCACATAATTGAAGCGCGAGTAATCCATGATGGAAGGCGTGTGGCCCATCTTGTGTACCCAATCCTTATCGCGGATCTTGTCGGCGGGGTACATCGAGCTGGCCTTCATGTTGTGCTGGAAGCCGAGCGTGTGCCCCACTTCGTGGCACACCACGTATTCCAGCAGGCGGCCCATCAGGTCGTCAGGAAGCGGCAGCTTCTGAGCGCGCGGATCGAGCGGTCCGACTTGCACGAAATACCAGTCGCGGGCCAGGGTCATCACATCGTTATAGAACTGGATGTCGGCGTTCAGAATTTCGCCGGTGCGCGGGTCGGAAATGTGCGGGCCGCTGGCGTTTTCCGTGGTGGAAGGCAGCCAGCGAATCACGGAATAGCGCACGTCCTCAGGCGAAAAGTCGGGATCCTGCTCGGCCGTGGGCGCTTCCTTGCCGATGATGGCGTGACTAAAGCCGGCTTGCGCGAAGGCTTCGTTCCAATCCTCGATGCCCTTCTTAAGCCAGGGCACCCACTTCTTCGGCGTCGCGGCGTCCAGATAATAAACGATCGGCTTGACCGGATCGGAAACGGCCGCGTTCGGGTCTTTCTTTTCCAGACGCCAGCGCGCGATGTACTGCACGCTGCGCGAGCGGTACTCATCGGCCGTGAAATCCTGATGGCGGGTGGTGAAATAACCGACGCGCTCGTCGAAGAGGCGCGGCATCATCGGCTTTTCGGGCAAACGCACCATACTGTGATGCAGCACGATGGTGGCGCTGGTTCCACGCATGGTCCCGCCGCCGATTCCGCCGCCTCCGCGTCCGCCCGCAGCCGCGCCGCGCCCGGCGCCGCCGCCCGTGTAGGTAGCGGTGATTTCGGCTTCAATGTTGTCCGGATAGGCCGCAATGTGATCGATGAACGAACGCGAAGCATCGAACCCGGTGGCGCCGATGTGCTGCCGGGCGCTGAATTCCGACACGTCGGTGTTATAGAGCCGGCTGACATCGATCACCGGGTCGCCATCGTGATACGCAGCGACATTGAACGACATCACAATGGTGTCGTTGTTGGCGGCTTTCACCGCCAAGGCGATCGGCGAAGACGGATCGGCATTGACGCTGAAATCCACGTCGCGCAGGTATACGCGGTTGTTCCGCATCTCCCACTCGACCACCTTCTCGGTGACCTGGCCGCCGCCGTATCCGGCGCCAACCGTCGTCTTGGCGATCTGCGTGTTCCAGAGATACTGCTTACCCAATTCCTTCTTGGGGATCTCATAGAAAAAACGCTCGCCGATCTGATAGACGGTGAACAAACCCTTCTTCGACTTGGCTTCCTTGGTGATGACGCGCTCGAAGGGTTGAGGATTAGGCGCCGCTTGCGCCGCTCCACCGCCGCCCCCGCGGCCGCCACCACCGCCGCCTCCTGCTGTTTGTGGAGGCTCGTCCTGCGCAACCAGTACGGATGCGGCGAAGACGGCCAGGATCAAAGCCGGTATGCTTCGGTTCATAAGACTCCTAAATCATGGAATCCAAATATCCTATCAGGAGTAACAGAACTAGAGGTAGAAAAAGAGCTTGAAAACCGCGGGGATCTTGCCGGAGAGCTTAAATGGCCTGCCGGAGCGGCCGGTATCGGCGGATGGCGCGCACCCCAATCAGTTCCGCCACCTTCGCCAGCAGCGCCGGCAGATTCTCGGTGTAAATGGAAACCTGATGTCCCTCGCCCGGTTTGCGCCGCAGACTGCCATTGTCGGGTGAGGTGATAAGCGCGGTAGCCGGCTGGTAAGACTTTACGCGGGCATAAGCCAGCACGTTGCGCCCTTCGGCGCTCGATCCGAACTGGCGATTGCTCAACACCAGCTCGTATTGGCGCTCGTCCAGCTTCGCCAAAGCCTCGGCGGGGGTAGCGGCAACGTCCACCGTATAGCCACCAGCTTGCAGAATTGTCTGAAGGGCTAAGCGTGGCGCGAGGTCGCCATGCACCAGAAGGACGCGGGCCAAACCCAACTTGCCGCTCTCTTTAACTTCGGAAAGCGGATGCGGCATGCGGGTCATATAAGACTAGCTTAACCGAAAACGGACAGATTTCAGCCACGAAAATTTAGGTATTCTGGCATGCCGTTCATTCGTAACTCTTTTGTTTGCAATAGGAGAGCTAAGGTTACGTACGTAGCAATCTATTTCGAGCCATTCGGGTTCCGTAAGCTTGGCGACATAATGTTGCGCGCAAGGGACGCCATCAGCACTTAACTATTGGGAGCAATCTCTTACTAATCCCGGCTTACAGCGAATTCCGGAAACCCGGGGCAGAAAATCCACCTCGGTGTCCGCGAAGGGATGAGAAGCGAGAAAAACGGGTGCGCCGTGCCGATTGCCGTTCCTATGCCACGGCGCTGCCGACGGCCATCGCCGCTGGAGCAGTCTTATTCTTGCTTCCTGGCGGACGGCCACGCCGCTTGGGGGCGCCGTCGGGCGGGGTTGTCTCTGTTGTGAGCCAGGCGGGCGGACGCCCGCGGCGCTTGCCGCGCCCACGCACCAACCGTTCGAGACTAAGGATGGCCTCCTCAATCTGGGCGCGTTCGGACCTCAATTCGGCCAGAATTTTGCTCACATCCATAACGTCTGTTCCTCCCGGTGTCCGTCAGTTCGTGGTCTGCGGACAAACTTTCCCCGGGAATCTATGTAAGATTCCCGATCTATATTAGCGATTTTCGCGCGAATGCCATTTAGATTTCAAGCAATTAATTGAGTATTGTGACTCAATTTGTAGAGTGTACGTACCACTGCGAACAACTCAGAGGTAACGTAAAGCTTTTGAACCGCTTACCTTCGTCCTAGGCCTTCCGGGATTTCCAGTAATAGTAGAACGGAATGCCTGCGGCGACAATGACCAAGCCCTTCAAGGATTCCCATGGAGAATCAGCCAAGGTGGAGATGACGAGGAGTGCAGCCACTAGTACGAATACGGCTGGAACAAACGGATAACCGATGGTACGGTACGGCCTCGGTAGATCCGGCTGTTTATGCCGGAGCACAATTACCGCGGCGGTAGCCATGCCATACAGGATCCAGCTCGCGAATATTACGTAGGTGAAGAGCTCCTTGAAACCGCCGGAAATAACAATCAATACCGACGCCCAAAGCGTTAAAGCGAGAATGGATATGCCGGGGGTGCGGAATTCGGGGTGCACGCGCGCCACCGCATGGAAAAAAAGGCCATCGCGCGCCGCTGCGTAAGGAACGCGCGAACCCGTCAGAATCGAGCCGTTGAGCGCTGCGAATATGCTGATCATCGCCGCCACGGAGACAGCATTCGCGCCCCAATCTCCCACCACATGGCGCATCATCTCGGACGCAACGCGCGGGTTTGCGCCCACCTGCGCCGCGGTTAGTACATGGAAATACGCCCAATTTGCCAATAAATAAATCGCCATTACCGACAAAGTCCCTCCAATTAAGGCGAGGGGCAGGTTGCGTTGCGGGTCGCGGATCTCGGAGGCCACCATGGTGACGTTGTTCCAGCCATCGTAGGCCCAAAGGGCCGCCACCAGAGCGGCAAAAAAGCCGGCCGTGGTGAGCGGTTCGGAAGACGCCAGCACGGGCGCGTGCGGTTTTCCTAAGCTCAACCCCATCAAAATGATGGCGCTGAAAAGCAAAACCTTGACGATAGTCACGGCAGTCTGCACGTCGCCGCCGATTTTGACGCCGAAATAGTTGAGGCCGCCGAGGCCCAGAATCAGCCCGATGGCGAAGAGCTGACCGTAGCTGATTTCGATTCCCCCAGAAGGTACTAGAGGCGTCGGTATTTTCCATAAAATCTTTTCCAATGGAGGAAAAAAATTAGCTAAATATAGGAAAAATCCGGTGGCTAGAGTAGCGATAGATCCGCTCTTCGCTACCCACATTTGGATCCAGCTATAAAGGAAGCCCCATAACGGTCCGTACGCTTCGCGCAAGTACGCGTACTCTCCGCCAGCTTCCGGCAGCGCTGCGGCGAGCTCGGCGTAACTCAGCGCGCCCGCCAACGACAGCAGGCCGCCGAAGACGAAAATGAAGAAAACCATGCCCGGGGTGTGGACACGCGCGATCATGTCGTGGGGCACCAGGAAGATTCCGCTGCCGATCACAGTCCCGATGACGATCGATACCGCCGCCCCGGTGCCCAACTCGCGTCTGAGTTCCATCGTGTGTTTAATCCGCCGCCGGCTTCTGGAATAGCGAGGCCCCGAGCCCAGCCAGGAACGTCGCCGCCGTTCCGATGAAAACGTACCACGTCCAGGCAATGGGGGTGGAGAATCGAACGTACAAGATCACCGACATCCCGATGGCTACGCCGACGATGGCGGCGGTCTCGCGCGGTTTCTTGGTCAGCACGCCCAGCAGAAACACGCCCAGCAGCGCGCCTGCGGGGATCGAGAGGATCGACAAGCCGGCTTCGAACACCGATTTCGAACCCTGCGCGCCGATCGCGATTCCAAGCAAGACCGCGCCCCAGACGATGGTGGCGAAGCGCGCCGTGCGCAAGGAGCCGCGGCGGAGAAAATCGACCACGACAGTCGAAGACAGCGCATTCAGCGCGGCGCTCAGGTTGGCCATCGCCGCCGCCAGGATGGCCGCGATCAGCAGGCCTCTCACGCCGGCCGGTAGGTTGTTCCAGATGAATTCGGGATAGAGCCGGTCGGTTTGCGAAGGCGGCGCCAGATGTTGGTCGCCATAATAGACGAACAGCAGAATGCCGATCAGCAGGAACAGAACGAACTGCGCCAGAATCACGATCCAGCTTGTCAGAAGCGCCATGCGGCTCTGGCGCTCATCGCGCGCGCTCAGCAGCCGCTGCACCATGAGCTGATCGGTTCCATGCGTGGCGGTGGTGAGGAAGCAGCCGCCCAACACGCCGCCCCAGAAGCTATAGGTGCGTGAGAAGAAATCCATATTGAAGGCGAAACGGAAATCGAAAATCGTGAACTTGTGCGCAGCGCCTGCCACGGCCGCGACGTGCGGCCACCCGCCGGGAATCTTGCCCAGAATCACAAAAAAGCTCACCAGCGCGCCGGCGACGTAGAGAGTCATCTGCACCACGTCGGTCCAGATGACGGCCGTCATGCCGCCTTCAAACGTGTAAAACAGCGTCAGTACGACGATCAGCGCGATGGATGCGATCTCGCCCGTCCCGAGCACAATCGAAATCACCAGCGAGATGGCGAAAACGCGTACGCCTTCGGCCAGTGCGCGCGTCACCAGGAAGATGGAAGCGGTGAGCCGTCGCACGCGCTCACCGAATCTGCGCCGCATCAGCTCATACGCGGTGAACATCTCGCCGCGAAAATATTGCGGGAGAAAAAGTACGGAGATCGCGATACGAGCCAGCAGATAGCCGAGCACAATCTGCAGGAACCCCAGGTTGCCGTTGAAGGCCAGCGCGGGCGTGCCGACGATGGTGAGCGTGCTGGTTTCGGCCGAGACGATGGAGAGCGAGATAGCCCACCACGGCGCCGTGCGTCCTCCCAGGAAGTAATCGCGTAAGGATTTTTGCCCTGTGCGGAAGCGCGCTCCGAACCAGGTGATGCCCGCTAAATAGGCGACAATGACGGCGAAATCGACGATGTGCATCGACGCGAAGCCCTTAGCAGGCTGGCATGCCGCCTCGGCGGACTGGCGTGCCCCAAAAAATGATTAACACATTCATGCTGTTATTTGCCGGAGAGTGACTTTACGATATCATCGATCTGATATGTTCGTAGCCGGAACCCGGCGAGCGGATTCGGTGTCGAATCTGGAGGCGGCGGCTGCCCCCGTAAGGCGGTTTGAGAAAAACGCGCTGCCCGGCAGTTCATCGTCACTTTAAAATAAGGGAAGAAGGCAGGAGGCAATAGTGCGGAAGTTTTCTCGGTGTGTAGGCGGCGCGGCCGCGATGGCCGTTTTGACGATGGCCGCAATGACGGGCGCGGCGCGTATCGCGAGCGCTCAAGAGAAGAAGGTAAAAGATCAGGCTGAATTCGATCTTATCGACACCGTTAAGAAAGACATGCTTTCCAAGAACGGCGCCAAGGCGGTTCAGGACCTGGACGCATGGAAGCAGCACAATCCGGATTCGGAATTTAAGAATGACCGCGAGGTGAGCTATATACAGGCCTATCAGCTCGCTCAGCAATGGGACAAAATGCTGACTAAGGCGAAGGAGTTGATGGCGCAGAATCTCGACTCCATGTTCCCCGATCCCAAGCAGGGCCCGCAACAGGTGGTGACCGTGTATTTCGGCGCCGTCCAGGCCGCGCTGGCGATCCAGAATCCAACCGCCGATCAGTTGGCGATCGGCGTGGAAGCCGCGCACAAGTTGTTGGACTTCAGCCGCAAGCCGGAAGGCATCAGCGATACGGATTGGACGACGGCCCGCAAGACGCTGAATGAAGCTGCCAACCAGGTGCTCTATCGCGCCGCGCTGGCGCCGGCGGTGGAAGCGGAGGCCAAGAAAGATAATCCGGCCGCTGAAGCCGCATGGCGGAGCGCGCTGGCGAGCTACCCGGACAAGGCATTGATCTCGTATCACCTCGGCATTGCGCTGCGCGCGCAGCACAAGGACGATCTCGCCATCTGGCAGTTCGCCCGCGCCGCTGCGCTGGATCCGACCCTTGGCGGTAGCGCCAACGGCACGCAGGTCACCAACTTTGTCAACGTTTACTACAAGAACCTCCACGGCAGCCCTGACGGCCTCGACCAGATCATGCAGCAGGCTAAGGCCAGCCCGAATCCGCCGGATGGCTTCCATGTTGAGACCGCGACCGAGATTGCCGAGAAAAAGCAGAAGGAATTCGAAACCACGCACCCCGATATCGCGCTCTGGATGCGGCTCAAGGCCACCCTGACCGCCGATGGCGGCCAGCAATACTTCGATAGCGGCATGAAAGGCGCCGAGGTTCCGGAGTTGACCGGTACGGTGCTCGAGAGCAAGTGCCGCGCTAAGGAATTGGAAGTGGCGATCCCGTTGCCCGATGCCACTGGCGCGCCGACCGTGGAGATCACGCTGAAGCTGGTGAACGATGCGGGCGCGGCTTCGGCTTTGCCTGGCAAGGCGGAGACAGGGCGCATCACTTTCAAAGGCGTGGCGGAAGCGTTCAGCAAGGAACCCTTCATGCTCACGATGACCATCGATAAGAAGGACATCAAAGACCTGAAAGTTACGCCGTGCGCGGCGCCCGCGGGCGCCAAGAAGGGCGTCACCAAGAAGAAGTAACACCCCCACCAGCCTCTTCACTTCCCGGGCCCGGCGCGATTTCACATCGCGCCGGGCTCTTTGCGTCTAATGCAACGCCGGGCTTGCGTGGTTGCACAGCCCTGGTGCTTCCGGTATACTCCGCAAATGCCCCATCGGAAGGCTTCAACCCCAGGCGGGCGCTCATCATTTCTAAACTCGAAAAGTGGAGGCGCAAGTGCGACATAGCTCTCGATGGATTGGTGGCGCGGCGGCAGCCGCGGCATTCACTGTGATCCTGCTGGCAGCGGCCCCTGCCGCTAACGCGCAGGGCAAGAAAGTCAAAGATCAAGGCGAATACGATCTCTACGACGCTTCGCTAAAAGACATCCAGGCCAATAATTGGGCCAAGGGCGCCACCGATCTGGAAGCGTGGAAGCAGAAATATCCGGAATCCGATTGGAAGGATATTCGCGACTTCTACATTCTTCGCGCGTATCTGGCCAACCAGCAGTTCGATAAGGCGCTGACCTTTGGCGGCCCGTTCATGGACCGCGATCTGCCCTCGATGTTCAAAGACAAGGATGAAGCCGGCAACGTGATCGGCACTTACTTCATCATGGTCACGGCCGCCGCACAGCTGGTGACGAAGGATGCGACGCCCGAACAAGTCGCGGCCGGCGACAAGGCCGCGCACAAGCTGCTCGATTACGTGCCCACTTATTTCACCGCGGCCAATGTGCCCGCGGGGCAGACGCCGGCCCAATTCGACCAGACCAAGGCTCAGATGGTCGCCGTGGCGGATGGATATTTGATCAATGAAGTTGTGATGCCCGGGCAAAAGGCGATGGCAAAGAAGGACTGCCCGGCAGCCGAATCGGCGTATGCCAAGGCCGTCGGCGCTTATCCGCAAAGAACGGCGATCGCATGGCAATTGGCGGGCGCCTACAACTGCAATCAGAAGCCTTTCCTGGCGCTCTTCGAATACGCCCGCGCGGTGGCGATAGACCCGTCGTTGGGCAAGCAGAACGACCCGGCCAAGATGTCGACCTTCGTCAAGAACACCTACGTCAAGCTGCATGGCAGCGCCGACGGGTACGATCAGCTTCTGGAGCAGGCCAAGGCCTCCACCCTCCCTCCCGCGGATTTCAAGATTAAGACCGCCGACGAGATCAAGCAGGAGCAAGCCGACGCATTCGCCGCCGCCAACCCCGAGATCGCGCAGTGGCAAAACATCAAGTCGAACCTGGTGGGCCAGGGCGCGCCGTTCTTCGAGAGCATGAAGGGCGCGGAACTTCCCAAGCTGCTGGCGGTGATCGCCGACGCCAAGCCCGCGTGCCGCTCCAAGGAACTGACGCTTTACGTTCCTTCGCCGGATAACGCCGCCAAGACGAATGAGATCACGCTGAAGTTCGCGACTGCGCTCACCGGCAAGCCGGAAGCAGGATCGACCATCAAGTTCGTGGCCGTCGCCGACGCCTTCGCGCCCACGCCGTTCATGCTCACCATGACCGTGGAAAAGGAAAAAGTGGACGACCTGAAGGTGACGCCGTGCGCTGCTGCCCCCGTCCGCAAAGGCGTGGGCAAGAAAAAGTAGGGTAGGACCTTTTGGCCGGCGGCTATCGCGGTGAGGGCGGATTCGTCTTTGCCAGGATCAAGCTGAACGCCAGACGTTCGAGCGGGTTGTGCGAAACATCGGCCCGCTTGAGATCGCCGAAATAGTAATGCACGGTGCGCGCGGAATTCACAATGCGGCTCGGCGGCGAGTGCAGAACCGCAAAGATCAGCCCCGCCGCCATGATTCCGATTGTGTAGCTGCGCCGCATCGTCATCTAATCAATCTGACGAACACGAGATCGGCCGGTTAGTTTTGCAATAATAGATACAGGGAGCTATGCCGCTTTACGAGTACGCCTGCCATAAATGTGGCAAGAAATTTGAAGTTCGCCAGAAGTTTTCCGATGAGCCGTTGAAAACGCACGAAGAGTGCGGCGGGGAAGCGGAACGCCTGCTTTCCAGCCCTTCGTTCCAGTTCAAGGGCACCGGTTGGTATGTCACCGATTACGCTAAGGGCGGGGCGGGGAAGTCGCCTTCCAATGGCGGTTCGGATGCCAAATCGGACACGAAATCGGAAACCAAAGGCGACTCCAAAAAGGAGTCGGCCACGGCCTCCAAAACCGAGACTAAGTCCTCCACCACAGAAACCAAGCCGGCCTAATCCGGTATTGGCTGTATCCCTGTTTGCAACATGTTAGACTAGGAGCTTCCCGTAAGAGGTTGAATCATGCCAAATCCCAAACGTCGCCACTCGCAACGGCGCACCAGCAGCCGCCGCGCCCACGATGCGCTGAAAACGCCGGGCCTTTCGGAGTGCCCCAACTGCCATGAGCCTAAGCAGCCGCACCGTGTCTGCCCCCATTGCGGACAGTACAAGGGCCGCGAAGTCGTCGAAGTCGCGCAGGAATAACCCGGTCAATCGATGCTGACCATTGCGGTAGATGCAATGGGCGGCGACCACGCCCCCAAAGCCGAAGTCGAAGGGGCGGTATCCGCCGCCAGAAGTCTCGGCGTCAAAGTTGTTCTAGTGGGCCAGCAGGAAGTGGTCCACAGCGAACTGGCACAATACCCCGATTACCGCCAGCTTCCGATCGAGATCGTGGATGCGCGTGAGCGCATCACAATGGACGATCACGCGGCACGCGCGGTACGTTCCAAGCGCGACAGTTCCATGCGGGTTGCGGCGCGTATGGTGCGCGACGGATCTGCCCAGGGATTCGTGTCTGCGGGCAACACCGGCGCCGCTATGGCAACCGCCAAGATGGTGCAGGGCGTAGTCCCGGGCGTAGACCGGCCCGCGCTCGCCATGCCGCTGCCCACCGTGATCAAGGGATCTCCCGTGGTGGTGGTGGACGTCGGCGCCAACGTCGATTGCACGCCCGATATGCTGGCGCAGTTCGCCGTGATGGCCGAGATCTATTCGCGCGTCATCCTGGGACACACCAAGCCGCGCGTGGGCGTACTTTCCATTGGCGAAGAGGCGCACAAGGGCAACGATATTACGCGGTCCACGTCCCAATTATTGAAGGGCCTCAACCTGAATTTCATCGGAAATGTGGAAGGCCGTGATATCTATTCGGGCGATGTGGACGTAATCGTATGTGATGGCTTCATCGGCAACGTGGTGCTCAAAGTCAGCGAGGGCGTGGCGGACATGGTAAGACACCTGTTACGCGAATCGCTCGAAGCGACGATCACCGGCAAGATCGGCTACGTGATCTCGAAGACCGCATTCAGCGCGTTCAAGAAGCGCATGGATTATTCGGAATACGGCGGCGCGCCGCTGCTGGGCGTGCGCGGCGTGTGCATCATCTGCCATGGCCGCTCTAACGCCAACGCCATGAAGAACGCCATTCGCGTGGCCAAAGAGTTTTGCGAGGGCAACGTCAACCAGCGCATCGAAGAAGAACTGCGCGGCAAAACTCGCGAAGCGGGAGGCTAAAACGCATGCGCATCGCCCTGGCGATGATCTTCGCGGCGACGGCCGCGTTGGCGCAAACCCAGCATGTCGCGTGGTCGCTTGACGTGCAGCCGAATCCCGCGGCCCCGGGCGCAAAGGCGCTGCTGCGTATCACCGCGAAGCTGGAGCCCGGCTGGCACATTTATTCCGGATCCTCTCCGGCGGGCATCCCGGCCTCATTTCAAATCGAGAACGCGCCGGCGGTCGAAAAGTTTCGCACCTTACAGGCCCCGCCCAAGAAGGCCTACGACGCCAATTTTGGTTCGGAAACGGAAACCTACGAGGGCGAGGCCGTCTTCCTGCTTGACCTGCAACTGAAGAAAGACGCCCCGGCGGGAGAAGAGCAGGGCAGCGTCAAAGCCAAGTTCCAGGTCTGCAACGCCACCGAATGCGACCCGGGCCATGGAACTGAGCCCTTCACGCTTCGCATCGATCCAGCTGCCTCCGCGGCCGCGCCCCTAATTCCGCCGGGCTTCACCGAGGTGAAGCCGCCCCTTACCGCGGCCAATGCCGCGTCGGCTGAGGGCTGGCCGGGATTCCTGGCGTTGGCCTTTGGTTTTGGACTGGCTTCCATTTTCACGCCCTGCGTGTTTCCGATGATTCCGATCACGATGTCCTACTTCCTGAACAAATCGGGCAGCGTGGCGCAGGCGGTAACGTTCTGTCTCGGCATCATCGTGTTGTTCTCGGGCATCGGCCTGCTGGTGACCGCGCTACTCGGTCCAGTGGGCATTGTGGCGCTCGGCCAAAGCCCGTGGGTGAACGGATTCATTGCCGTGCTTTTCGTGGTTTTCGGGTTGAGCCTGCTGGGCGCATTTGAGATCACGATTCCTTCCGGCCTGCTGACGCGCCTCAATCAATCGTCGGAAAAGGGCGGCCTCATCGGCACGCTTCTCATGGGCTTGACGTTCGCGCTGGCGTCGTTCGCCTGCGTGGGACCGTTCATGGGCGCGCTGCTCGCGGGTTCGATCTCGGGCGGCTCCCTGCGTCCATTGATCGGCATGGTCACGTTTGCCACCGGCCTGGCGCTGCCGTTCTTTCTGCTTGCGCTCTTTCCGTCTTACCTGAAACGAATGCCGAAGAGCGGCGGATGGCTCTCGCGCGTGAAGGTGGTGATGGGCTTTGTGATCCTCGCGTGGAGCTTGAAGTATCTCAGCAGCGTCGATCAGGTGCTGCGCTGGAACATACTCACGCGCGAACGATTTCTATCCATCTGGATCGTCCTATTCGCCGCCGCCGGTCTGTATTTGCTCGGTTTTCTGCGCCTCGAAGGCGTCAAGTCAGAGGATCGCATGGGCTTGGGGCGATTGCTGTGCGGCCTTGCGTTTGTGGCCTTCGCGATCACGCTCGCGCCCGGCATGAGCGGTGGCAAATTGGGCGAACTAGACGCTTACGTTCCACTGGCCGGGGAGCGGTTGCAGTGGATGCAGAATCAATATCGTGAAGCTCTGGATCGCGCGCGCCGCGAAGGCAAGCTGGTTTTCGTCAATTTCACCGGCTACGCCTGCACCAACTGCCACTGGATGAAGGCCAACATGTTTACGCGGCCCGAAATCGAAGCCGCCATGCAGAAATTCGTGTTGGTAGAGCTATACGCCGATGCCGGCGATGCCACCTCCGAAGCCAATCAGAAGCTCGAAATCGCCAAGTTCAACACCGTGGCGGAACCGTTTTACGCTATTCTCACGCCCGATGAGACCGTGGTCGCGACGTTCCCCAGCCTGACGCGCGATCCCGCGGAATTCGCCGCATTTCTCCGCAAGGGCGACGTTGCGCCCCCCGCGGCGCCTGCCACGGCCGCCGGTGCGCCGCAATTCTCGAAACTCGGCGGCGGCACGATCGATCTCAGCGGCAAAGTGTCGGTGGTCAATTTCTGGGCGACGTACTGCGTGCCATGCATCGGCGAAATCCCCAGCTTCAACGCCATTCAGCGCGATTTTGCGCCGAAAGGCGTGACGGTTGTCGGGGTATCGATGGATGAGGATTCCTCCATCGTCGCGCCGTTCCTGAAAAAACATCCGATGAATTACACCGTCGGTCTGGGAACTCCGGCGCAGATGGAACAATTCAATCTTGACGTCCTGCCCGTAACGCTGGTGTTCGACAAATCGGGCAAGCAGATCAAACGCTTCGACGGCGCGCGCAGCCAAGAAGATCTCCGCGCCGCCGTGCAGCAGGCCTCGCAGCCTAATCAAGCGCCGTAGGCTGGGGGCCTCTACTACTTCCCGTCGCCGAACGTGATGGTCGATTCGCCGGTGTACTTCCTGTAATTCCGGAAATCGATGGTATTGCGGCTGCAATTGGACGTGCCGCGCTGGCAGCTTAGCGTTTCCGAGTGCACGGGCAGCAAATACTGCTTCGCATCGCCCAGGCGGATGTACTCGTAGTCGGTCGCGGATTCCACGGTGTCGCTTTCAAAGTCCGAGGGGAAGCCGTAGGCCTGCATTTCGATGCGCATTACGCGCGCCGTTTTAGGATCGATCCACACCGTGCCTTTGTAAGCCGGGTCATATTGCTGCGAGCCCATGTGGATGCTCCAATGCGAATTGGCGTGGGTCACGTTGAAGTCGTATTGCTTAGTGGGGATTCCTGCGATGCGCGAGTCGCCGCGAAAGTGGAAATCGGCGGCGGTCTGCGGCGCGAAGAGATCGATGAGCACCGTGCCGAATTCGCCGGTAGACCAGGCGCCGCCCAATTCTTCGATCTTTTTATTGACCGGACGGCCATTCACGGTGAGCTTGCGGTAATCTTCTTTCCCGTCCTGATAAACCACCTCGGAGCCGACTACATCCACCGCCTGCCAATTCGACGGCCGGGTGGTGCTCTGGTAGCGCGACATCATTTCCTGGCAAAGATAGTTGGGCAGGGTCGTCGTGAAATCGAGCGCCGTATCCGCTGCCTTGCGAATCAAATCGTCGCCGCGTTGCGCCGGAATGGCGCCGCCAAACGAGCCTGCGCCGGTGGTATCTTCTTCACCCGCGCGCCACGGTTGGAATCCGTCCGGGAGGCGCGGCGCTGGCCACGGTGGTAGGCTTCGGCGGCGGAGGACCCTCCGCGGGAATCGGCGGCAGTGGCGCAGCTTTCTCGCGGCTCGGATCGGCCGCCGCTCCGCGCTGCAGCGTCGGCGGACCAGGGTCGTCACGATCGGTCCTGGCCGGCGGCGGGGCCGCCTCGGTGGCTTTCGGCTGCGTCGCCGGGGTCTCCGCCCAGGCGTCGGGAACCCTGTCCTTGTCCTTGCTTGCGGTGTCGGGTTCAGCGCCCGCGGCTTTCTCCCAGTAGACATTGGCCGCGGTCAAGTAGCCGGTGTTGTCCTCGGGGCCCTCGATCGAGAGCTGATCGCCGGGATTGAACTTCGGATCTTTGATCTCGGCGCCGCCCTTGAAGAACTTCGTCGACCCGGTGCGGCGGAAATCCAGAATGCGGTCATCGTCCAAAGCCAGCGTGATGGTCTTCGAATCCATCTGCTTCAGCTTGCCGCGAAAGTTGGGTAAGGGCTGTCCCTTGGTCGAACTGTTCGGCTGGGATTTGCCGCGCGAGGGGATGGGAATGCCGCCCACCGGGTTGCGGGGATATCCGCCCGGATACCCGCCGCCGGGATAACCAACCGGCGGCATCACCTGAGCCGCAGCTACGCCAACTGTAAGGGCAATAAGCCAGAACTTACCGGCGCCAAACCCGTGAAGAGAGGCCACACGAATTCCAGGCATGGGACGCTCCATTAGTGGCAATAGATGCGCCACTATCTCCCTAGGTTACCGCGATTGACCGTTCTTCGTCTGCGCCGCCGCGTGTCTTGGAATCCGTCTCCAGGACCTCGCGCACTTTGGTCAGTAGATTGGTGGGCGTGAAGGGCTTCTGCAGGAAGGAAACTTCCTTGTGCAGAATCCCGCTGTTCACGATCGCACTGTCGGTGTAACCCGACATGTAAAGAACTTTCATTTCGGGCCGTTTCTCCACCAGCCCGCGCGCCAGTTCCTTACCGTTGAACTTCGGCATCACTACGTCTGTGATCAGCAGTTGGATCTTGCCGCGGAAGTTTTCGGAGATGCGCTGCGCGGCGATCGGGTCGGCCGAATCGAGAATTTTGTAGCCCTCGCCTTCGAGCGTCTCGCGCACCAGCGTGCGCACCATCTCGTCGTCTTCCACCAGCAGGATTGTCTCGCTGCCTTTGGGCGCGCGCTTGGCGCGTACTTCGCGCTCTTCGACGGCCACGCGGTCGAAACGCGGCAGGTAAATCTTAACGGACGATCCGCGCCCTTCCTCGCTGTATACTTCCACGCTGCCGCCGCTCTGCTTCACGATGCCGAACACCGTGGAAAGGCCGAGTCCTGTGCCTTTGCCCGGCGCCTTGGTGGTGAAGAAAGGCTCGAACAGACGCTTGCGCGTGGCTTCATCCATGCCGGAACCCGTGTCGCTCACTGCGAGCATCACGTAGGGACCGGGTTTCACGGCGATGTGGCGCGCGGCGTAATGATCGTCGAGCGTCACGTTGGCGGTCTCAATGGTCAATGCGCCGCCACTCGGCATCGCATCGCGCCCGTTCACCACCAGGTTCATGAGCACTTGCTCGATCTGGCCCGGGTCTGCGTTCACGCTGCCGAGAGTGCCGTGCAGCGCGAGCCGCAGGTCGATGTCTTCACTGATGAGCCGGCGCAGCATGGCGCTCATGCCGTTCACCAGGCGATTAAGATCGATCACCTTCGGCTGCAACACTTGCCGCCGGCTGAAAGCCAAAAGCTGATTGGTGAGCGCGGCCGCGCGATCTCCCGCCTTCAGGATTTGCTCGGCCGAATGCCTGTTCGCGTCGCCTTCCTGAAGATTGTTGAGGATTAGCTGGCTGTAGCCGCTGATGATGGTGAGCAGATTATTGAAGTCGTGCGCCACGCCGCCGGCCAGCATGCCGACGGCTTCCATCTTCTGCGCCTGCCGGAGTTGCTCTTCGAGCTCGCGCCGTCCGGTGACATCCATGATCACGGCGAGCTGGAGCGTGCGGCCATCGTATTCGATATCGTGCACGGCGATCTCTACATCGATCGCGAGCCCCGACTTGGTGCGATGGCGCCAAACTTCCGGCGCATTTTTCTGCGTGTCGCGCCGCTGCGCTAAGAAGCGGTCGACGTCTTCCACCGGCTGCAATTCGCGCAGCGGCATACCTTGTAGTTCGTCGGTGGCATAGCCGTAGAGCTTTGCCGCCGCCTTGTTTGCTTCTAGGATACTTCGGCTCGCTGCATCGAATACCCACATCGGCTGTGGATGATCCTGAAACAGGAGCCGGAATTTTCGATCCTGATCTTTTAAAAATTGCTTCGCCGGCATAATCCAAAAACCGGTTCGGGAAGAGCAAGAACTCTGAGCGGCTCCGAAACCCATATCAGCATACTGTTGTTGGCTCGCCGCATCCAAGTCTCGATCAAGCTCCGTTGTTAAGAAAAGAACGGGAGCGTTCCCCTATCCATCTCGTGAGACGCTCTTCCACAAATTTCAATTACTAGAGTAGAGATTAAAATCCTTCAAGTCTGCTCGGAAACATACGTAGACCAATGCTAGGCGTCATGGTACCCGGGTCCTTGTTCTTCTTGACGTGGAAGTACCTGATGTCTTCAGTTAGTACACCGGAAAGGCCTGAAAATCGGCCTTTTCGGAGGACTATCTGCCCCACGCGGCGCCAAAATTCACACCCGAGGTTGTGAGCTGCTTTAGTCCTTTGCCGTCGGCGAGCATAGTCCAGATCTGCTCGTCCCCCGTACGGGTAGAACTAAACGCGAGGTGAACGCCGTCCGGCGCCCAACTGGGATGCTCGTTCTTTCCGGCGTCGCTGGTGAGTTGCACGTAGCTCTTATCGACAGGATTAATGATGAAGATATTTAAATGTCCCGGCTCGTAGCCCTGCGTCCACGAAAACGCGATGTGCGCGCCATCGGGCTGCCATGCCGGGTTGTAGGCTTCGCCGATGCCGCTGGTCACGCGCGTGACATCGCCGCCATCCGCATTCATGGTGTAGATCTGCGGCGTGCCGCTGCGGCCCGAAGTGAATGCGATGAGGTTCGGATTTTTCGGATTCATCATCGGCTCCACCTGCACCGACTGCGACGAATTGATCACGCGCGGATTCGATCCATCTAATCCCGCGATATAGATCCGGTAAGAATCGTTCAACGCGGCGTCGAACAACACTTGCTTGCCATCGGGCGTGAACGAGCTGTGCGCGGAATAATCGGTGCGCGGATTCACGAACGCCAGTTGCCGCAACGGGTCGAGCGAGTAAAGAAAGACGCGCGCCGGCTTGCCCTCGCCCGGATGCGCCGTGCACATGAGGCGCGATCCATCCGGCGCGATGGCGGGCGATGTGGCGATGGTGTTGAAATGCGTAAGCTGGTGTTGGTTGGAGCCGTCCCAATCCATGGCCCAGATTTCCTGGTGTCCGCTACGGTTCGAGACGAAGTAGATGTGCGTGCCCGCGAGCGAAATGCCGCCGAAATTTTTCAAGATGGCGGCGGCGAACTCGTGCGCCGCTTTGCGCGCGCCATTCTCGCTTGGCCGGCGCCGAGTAACGCTCGCCGATCACTTGCGCCTGGCGCGGCGTGGGCTGGGTGAGATCGAAGAAGTAACCGAAGGCCGCGAACACTCCGTTCTTGGCGGCCGCGTAGCCAAACGCGAGATAGGTGGCTTGCGTCGGAGGGTTAGCCCAATCGGACATCAGGCGGCCGCCGGCGCGTTCCAGATCGGGCCGCGGATTGAGGATGTCGGAAGGCTGCTGCGGCGTGACGGTGGGGTATGACGTTTTCGGAATGAGCTTGATGACGCCGGAGTCTTCTAAATCGGACCAGAGCGTCTGATTGAAGACGCCCATGAGCGGCTGCGCGTCATCCGCGCCGCGGAAATCCGGCACGGCAATCGCGGGGCGTTCGATCTTTTTGCTAACATCCCCGACGTAGTCGGGCCGCTTTTGCGCGGTCAGTGCGGCCACCAAAAGCCCTGCCAGGGCGGCCCGTCCGACGTTACCCATCAAACAGAGAGTAACATCTGTAGTACGGTTGTCCAGAGGCGTGGGGCTTCCAGGCCGTGCGGATTGTGGGCAAATCGGAGCTGCGGCTGTGCCTAGCCGCGCACGCCGTCCGAAGGCACCGTGACCTGGATTTCCTTCTTGTTCCGCACCACGGTCACCGGGAAATTCGTCTTCTGCCGCGCTGTGCGCAAAGCGGTGCTCAATTCGCGCATCGTGCCCACATGCGCATCGTCTACTTTGACGATGACGTCGCCGGCTTTGATGCCCGCGCGCTCGGCCACCGATCCGCTGGTCACCATTTTCACCAGCAGGCCATCCTTCACGCCGAAGAATTCCGCGAATTGCTGTTCATTGCCCAACGATTCGCACTCCACGCCCAAGGCCGTGTTCTGCGTGATGGTCACGATCTGCGGAATGTCCATGTTCGGCCAGCGCACTTCGGGCGGCCAATTCACGCCGGGCGGAAGTTGTTCGCTCCACACCTCCGGCGCTTCGGGCGTCATGGGGATCGTCATTACCGCCGCCTCGCGGCGGCTTTCGATCGTCGCGGCGATGGTTTGCATGGCGCCGTTGCGCCAGACGCCGATCTTCACCGGTCGCCCCGCCACGCTTTCGCGCACCATCCGCGACAATTGCTCCAAGCCTTGAACGCGCTGGCCGTCATATTCTAAAACGACGTCGTTGACCTTTAATCCGGCCTTCTCCGCCGGACTCCCGGGATACACCAGCGTGATCTCGGCTCCGCGCTCTTCAGTCATTTTGAGCGACTTGGCCTTGGCGGAATCCACGTCCATGAGCCCCACGCCAAGATAACTGCCGCTTGCGCCGATCGCCGTAGCCGTTCGCGCGCGCGGCGCCTGCTGCCCGAACCCGGACGGCAATGCCAGCGCCGAAACGGCGCACATCGCTAAAATTCGCCCTGAATTTTTCATAAAAGTATTCCCTCATTGCGGCTAACGGATAGCCGTCTATCGAACGCGGCTCGTCATGGCCGCTTAATAAAAATTGTCCCGCCCGTGCCGCTGATCTGCAGCAGCGGGCCGCCGCCGTTTACGGGGCCTTCCGCCACTAGTCTCGCGCCGTTCAACCGCGCCTGCACCTGACGGAAATCCGAGACGATTCGCCCGAGTTTGTCCGTCATGCTGTTCACCGCGCGAATGTTCACGCCGACGTTAGACGGAATCACCACCGTGATGTCACCATTGCCGGTCGCGAGCAGCGAATCCGCCAGGTGCGCATTCAACAGGCTCGCGAAGATGCTGCCGATCGATGTCGAAACGCGCATCGCGCCCGTGATGTTGCTGACGCGGATGCCTCCGCTGTGCGACTCGCACCGCACGCCCCCGGCCGCGCCCACCGAAACCGGACCAGCCATATTGCGCGCCGTCACCGGTCCCGTGGCCTTATCCACCACGATCTCGCCGCCGCCGTTGGTCGCATCCACGGCCCCGTTGGGCCGACACCGATGTGCACCGTGCCGGCGCCGGTCTGCGCGTTCACGTATCCGCCGGCCTGCAGCGCTTCGATATCGCCGCCGTCTGTGGCCAGAATCGCCTGGCCGCGCACGCTCTTCACATTGATGCGCCCGCCGCGCGTGGCGCAGCGCAACGATCCGCCTACTTCACCCACGCGAATATCGCCGCCGCCCGTGGCCAGCCGGCAATCGCCGCGGATGCGGTCGCGACGAAACCTCGCCCGCGCCGGTTTCCACTTCCACCGGCCCGTCCACGCCCTTGGCGTCCACCGCCCCGCTGGCCGTGAACACCGCCAGCGCCTGCAAGTGCGGCGCACGGATGGTCACTGTGGCCATCGCCGCTCCGCCGGGCGTCGTCAGCACCGCCCAATCGCCATCCGTTTCCAAGTGGATGGGCTGATGGTTCACCGCCGCCTGCGCGCGCGCCGCCGATGGCGTCATCACGCTGACTTTCACCGTATACGAGATCTCATGCCCCGGCCCGGCGGACACGCTGACTGGGCCGTGCCCCATCACGCGCAGCCGCGCCGTCGCGGGGATGGTTCCCGAATACACGCGGACCCACGAATCGCCCTCGCGCTTCCATTGCTGCGGTTGGCCGAAACCGGCCCCCGGAGCCAGCGCGAGCAGGATTGGGATCGCCGCGCTAGAAAGTCCCAATAGACGCATTCATTTCCTTCAGCGCCTGCTGCACCTTCAGGCGTACATATTGGTTGTCTTCGCGCTGCATCACGCTCTGGAGCATGCCCACCATGGAATCGTCGCGTTGCGCTACCAGCAGATCCACCACTTGCTTGCGCACCGCGGCGTTATCGTCCGACAGCAGCACGTGCGCCAGAGTTTTGCGGACCTCGGAATCGTTAACGAAAGGTTTCAAGCCTTCGAGAGCCTTCAGCCGCACACCCAGATTGGGATCGTGCGCCACTGCGTTCAGGAAGGCGTCGCGGACTTCGCTCGAATCGCACTTGGTCTTCAGCACTTCCACCGATTCCACCCGCACCGCCGGATCTTCTCCGCGCGCGCCGGCCATCATCAGTTGGTGGATCGCCGGATCGTCCATACGCCCTTCCACCACGCGCCGCCGGGTTTCATCGAATGCAATCTGCACCTTGCCGCCGCTATCCGGCTGCACCGAGCGCACGGTGGAAAACACGTCGTCACCCGCTAATGACGCTGTGGTCAAGCCGCCACGGTGCGCGCCGAAGCCAGCAAAGGGCGATCCGCCGGGGGTGATCCGCGCCGCCATGAACCCGAGCGCCACCAGCGCCGCCGCTCCCAGCGGCTGCCGCAGACGGCCCAATCCCTCAAATGTGGAGGCCATGGCTTCCAGAAAGAGCGCCCACGGTCCCTTTTGCGTTCCCTGCACGCGCGGCGCGCCGCCGGCCACCGCGGCCATGAGGTCTGCGCGGCAGTCTTCCAACAAGAGAGCCGGCGCCGGCGCGGCCCGGTAATCGAGCGCGGCCGCCAATTTTCGTTGTTTTTCGAGTTCCACCACGCAGGCCGAGCAGCCTGTGAGGTGCGTCTCCAGAATTTCTTCCTCGCCCGGCGTCAATTCGCCGTAATAGTAGAGCGGGATCAGACTCGAAATCGAATCGCAAGTCATACGAATTCCCCCAGCACCGTTCGCATCTTTTGAGTGGCGCGAAACAGGCAATTCTTTGCGGCTTCCTCGCTGGTACCGAGGATCTCGCCGATATTCCTGAGCCGTAGACCTTGATAATGCCTTAGCTCGAAAACCATCCGCTCCCGCGGAGTCAAATCTTCTAGCGCAAGTTCAATTTTTCCCCGTAACTCACTGTTCCACATGGTTCTTTCTGGATTGGCGTCGACGCCTTCTTCTTCGAAGCCATCCATCCGGTCCACGGGCCCATCGGCGGTCTCCACCACGGCGGACTCCTCCCTCCGCACTTTGCGTTTGCGCAACTGGTCGAGGCAAATATTGGTCACGATGCGGTAGAGCCAGGTGTGGAAGCTGCAATCGAATCGGAACGAATGCAGATTGCGGTAAACCCTCAAAAAAGCTTCCTGATACACATCTCGCGCATCTTCCGGGGAACGCAGCAGGTTAATCGCTAGCCGCAGCACGCTTTGGTCGTACGTCCGCACCAACTGCTCGAACGCGTCCTGGTCGCCGCGTTGGGCAGCCCGAATTAGAGCATCGACTTGTGGACTCACTCGGGCGCTTGCGGCTCCAGCAGCTCCCTGCTTCATATCCCCAACCACTCCGGTATTCCCTCTAACCGCTACTTGCGTCACCAGCCTTACTGACACTGACGAACTTGTAGCGTTTTGGTCACGCTTGCCGTCCGGAATCGGACAGTACGTATTTTAACCTTGGTCGCAAACTCGAGGCTCAGTTTCGCCAGCTTCGCCGGAATTGCCGTCACACCGGCCGCAAGCGCGCGCTGAAGTGGCGCAGGAACCGAGGCTCTTCGACGATTTCCAAGCCGCGGATCGAGTTCTTCTTGGTGTTGACTTCGAGGATGGCTTCCACCACGTAATCGATGTGGCTTTGGGTGTAGACGCGGCGCGGGATGGCGAGGCGCAGCAGTTCATGGCGGGCCGCCGCGCCGAACATGAACGATCCAATTTCCACGGAGCGGATGCTGGCGTGGCGGTAAAGCTCGACGGCGAGCGCCTGCCCGGGAAATTGCGAAGGCGGAATGTGAGGGAGCATCCGTGCAGCATCGATGTAGATGGCGTGGCCGCCGGGCGGCTCGACGATGGGTACTCCGCGGTCGGCGATGTGGCGGCCAAGGTAGGCGGTCGAGACAATGCGGTACCGCAGGTAGTCTGGATCGAGGACCTCTTCGAGTCCGACCGCAATGGCGTCGAGGTCGCGGCCGGCGAGGCCGCCGTAGGTGGGGAAGCCTTCAGTGAGAATCAGCAAATCGCTTTCGAGCTGTGCGATGCGTTCATCGTTGGTCGACAGAAAGCCGCCGATGTTGGCGAACGCGTCTTTCTTGGCGGAGAAGGTGCAGCCATCGGCGAAGGAAAACATCTTCTGCGCAATTTGTTTGGGTGTCCGATCGGCGTAGCCGGGCTCCCGTTCGTGAATGAACCAGGCGTTTTCGGCGAAGCGGCAAGCGTCGAGATATAAGGGGATGCCGTGACGCGAGCAGACGGACTTGACCGCTTCGATGTTAGCCATCGACACGGGCTGGCCGCCGCCGGAATTGTTGGTGACCGTGAGCATGACCAGCGGAATGCGCGCGGCGCCTTCGGCGGCGATCAGGTCTTCGAGCGCGCGAACGTCCATGTTGCCTTTGAAGTCCGAGCGAAGCTGCGTGTCGGCTGCTTCGGGAACGGGCAGGTCGATGGCCTTGGCGCCGGTGTATTCGATATTCGCGCGAGTGGTATCGAAATGCGTATTGGACGGTACGAGGTGGCCGGGCTTGCACGTAACGGAAAACAGAATACGCTCGGCGGCGCGGCCCTGGTGAGTGGGAAGCATATGACGGAAGCCGGTGAGTGCATCAGCGACGCGCTTCAAACGGAAGAAGCTCTCGCTCCCGGCGTAGGATTCGTCGCCGCGCATCACTGCCGCCCACTGTTCGGTGGACATGGCGCTGGTGCCGGAATCGGTCAGCAGGTCGATCAGGATGTTGCGCGCGGCGATGCCGAACAAGTTGAAGCCGGCCTCGCGCAGAAAGCCTTCACGCTCTTCCGCGGTGGTCTGGCGTAGCGGCTCGACGCTTTTGATGCGAAACGGTTCGATGATGGGCGGCATCGCCGTCAAGTATCCCACGCGGGGTCTTTTCGGGCTCCCGCGAACCGATTCCAAAGTGTTTCATGGGATATCCAAACGATCGGCCGGACCAGAGCTCAGATGATGGAATAATAGAAGGAATGCGTCGGGTTTTCGCGCTCCTGGTTCTCTCCGCCGCCGCTCCGTTGGCGGCTCAGCAATGGAAGGTGCAGTACTTCTACGACAAGGAAAAGACCACCCTCACCATCAACGATTTCGCTTTTCCCTCAGAGAAGTACGGCATTGCCGCCGGATACGTCGCCGAGGGCAGGCATGAGGAACCAACCCAACTGCTCACCAGCGACGGCGGCGCCACCTGGAATCTCAGCTCGCTGAAAGAGATGCCGATCTCGCTGTTCTTCCTCAACGACAGTCTCGGCTGGATGGTCACCACCAAGGGCCTCTGGCGCACCACCGAAGCCGGCCGCAACTGGGTCAAGCTTCCCAAGGTCCCGGGCGACATCTTGCGCGTGTGCTTCACGACGGAAAAAGACGGCTACGCGATGGGCTTGAAAAAAGTGGTGCTGCAAACCCACGATGGCGCGCAGACCTGGAGCGCGGTGAAAGAGGCTAAGGATCAGCCCGGCGAGGACGATTACAGCGCCTATATCTGGGCGGACTTCGTCAATCCGCAAACGGGTTTGATCGTGGGAACCAACAACCCGCCGCGCCGCTTCGCGCCCTTTTTCCCAGATTGGCTCGATCCCGCGGCCACGCTCCGCATGCGCGAGGTCCCGCATCTCACGTATTCCCTGATTACGACCGATGGCGGCCAAACCTGGCGCGCGAAATCGCAATCGCTCTTGGGGCAAACGTCCCGTTTCCGGCTGAACGCCTCGGGGCAGGGGATCGGTCTGATCGAATACTCGGAGCTGGCGCAGTTCCCCAGTGAGGCGTATCTCATCGAATGGAAAACCAACGGGAGTAGCCGCAGTATTTACCGCGATAAGGACGTCAGCGTCACCGATGTTTGGCTCGACAGAGACGGCACGGCTTATCTTGCGGGCATCCGGGAGCCCGGCCGCCTGCGCGACATCATCCCCGGCAAAGTTGTGGTCATGACCAGCCGCGATTACAAAACGTGGTCGGAGATGAAAGTGGATTATCGGGCTTCCGCCATCCGAACGATGCTAGCCACGCCGGATGCGAAGCACCACTGGATGGCCACCGACAACGGCATGATTTTGAAGCTGCAGGACTAGCACGGCCCACTCAGTTCCGCGAGCCTTCGCCCCAGATATTCGCGTTCCACCAGATTCCCCGCGAGCTGCAGCGCCCGTTCGTATGCCGCGCGCGCTTCCGGCCGACGTCCCATTCGCCGCAAGATGTCGGCGCGCGCCGCGTGGAACAGATAGTAACGATCCAATTCTTCGCCCAGTTCGTCGATTCGCCGCAGGCCCTCGGCAAACCCCGCACTCAGCGCCACCGCGACCGCATGATTCAGTGCGATGACGGCCGACCCGTTCCATCGCGCCAGCCGCGCATACAATTCGGCGATCTGCGCCCAATCCGTGTCGGCCGCCAAGCGCGCCTCCGCATGCAGCGCCGCGATTGCCGCCTGAAGCTGATACTCGCCCACCGGACCCCCGCACAGCGCCCGCCTCAACAACGCCAATCCTTCGGCGATTTCAGCTGCGTGCCATAGCGAGCGATCCTGCTCTTCGAGAGTCACCAATTGGCCGTCTTGTATCCGCGCGTCGCTGCGCGAATTGTGCAGCAGCATGAGCGCCAGCAACCCGAGATTTTCCGCCTCGGTCGGCATCAGCTCACACAGCACGCGGCCCAGACGGATCGCGTCGCCGCACAATTCACGCCGCACCAATTGGTCGCCGGCCGACGCCGCGTACCCTTCATTGAAGATGAGATAAATGACGGTCTGCACGGAGGCCAGCCGCTCCGGCAGCCGTGCGGGCGGCGGTACTTGGTAGGCAATGCCCGCTTCTTGAATCTTGCGCTTGGCCCGCACCAGCCGCTGCGCCATGGTCGCTTCGGGCAGCAGGAACGCTTTCGCAATCTCCGCCGTGCTCAGCCCGCCCAGCGTCCGCAACGTCAGCGCCACCTGCCCCTCTTGGTTCAGCGCCGGGTGACAGCACGTAAAGATGAGGCGGAGGCGGTCGTCGGGAAAATGCATGGGTGGTTCGTCCACGAGTTCATCGGGCGGCGCGAAAGCGGGCGTTTCATATCGCAGCGAGGGGCCCTTTTCGCGCGCGGTGCGCTCGCGCCGGCTCTGGTCGATAAGCTTCCGGTGCGCGGCCGCGGTGATCCACGCCGCCGGATTCTGCGGAATGCCGCGTTCCGGCCACGAGGCGAGGGCCGAGGCGAACGCATCCTGCATCGCTTCCTCGGCCCGGTCGAAAGACCCTGAAATGCGAATCAGGGTCGCGATGATCCGGCCCGATTCCTGCCGGAACACCGCCTCCGCCGCCGTCTTCGTGTCCTGAATCAAGGCCGCTTCAAATCCGCCACCGGGCGGATCTCGATGCAGCCCTCGCCACCCTTGCAATTCGATGGAATCCGCTTCGCCCATTCGATCGCCTCGTCCAAATCCTGGCATTCCAGGATGTAATACCCCGCCAGTTGCTCCTTCGTCTCGGCGAATGGGCCGTCGAGCGTCACCGGCTTCCCTTCCTTGATCCGCACCGTCGTTGCCAGCGGCGTCGGCTTCAAACCCTCGACGGCCAGCAGGACGCCCTTTTGTTGGGCGTCCTGCATCACCGCCAGATGCCGGCTCTTCAGGCTCTCGATCTCATCCGCCGGCGGACCCTCCGGTCTCTCCTGCGAGTAGATCAAAAACATGTAGCGCATCCTCGGCTCCTAGAACACCATGATGGGCCGGACTTCGATGCTGCCATGCTTTGCCGCCGGAATCTTCGCGGCCATGGCGGCGGCTGCGTCGCGATCGGGCGCCTCCACCAGATAGTATCCGCCAAGCTGTTCCTTCGTCTCGGCGAACGGGCCGTCTGTGTTCGCCGTCTTGCCGTCGCGCACCCTCACCGTGGCCGCTGTGCCCGTGGGCTGCAGTGCATTGCCGCCCTTGATTGAACCGGCGAACTCCTGGCCGAACGCCTGATAGCCGGCCATCTCGGCTGGGTCATAGCCTTCGGCCCAGCGCTTTTCGTTGTCGTAGATCAATAGTAGGAATTGCATCGTCGTCTCTCCTTTTGAGTTAGTTTATTTCGTCGGGAAGTTGGGGTCAGCCTTCACTTCCAAAATCTGTTTCGTGTGCCGTTGCGTATGGCCGGCCACGGCCAGCACCCATTCGTAGCCGTCCAATTGCCCGAGCGCCGGGTGCGCGATCGAATGCTGCCGCAAATCGGGCGTGTTCTTGAGAAAGCTAACGGTGATCGTGCGCGCCGCATAAAAATGTTCCAGCGCATCGGCCGGCGCCCATCGGCCCGTCGGCACCGCAGGCTCAGGGGCTTGATATTTGGTCGACCGGTCTTCCAGTTTGGCCATCAAGACCGCATCCGCTTGTTTGACGTCGTGGCCGGCGCCCGGCGCGGGGGCCTTTTCGATATTACTGAAAACGCCCTGTTGCACGACGCCCTCGATCAATGCCAAATGCTCGACCACCTCCGCCACCGACCACCGGTCGGGCGCTGGCTTGAACTTCCATTGGGCTTCGGACAACCCCTTTACGGCCTCCGTCACACCGTTGCGGCTGTCGTTCAGCAATTGAAGCGCATGTTGCCGCTCCGCGGTGGTGAGATTCTGTCCCAATAGGCCAGTGGTTAAAAGGACGGCTGCCAGTGCAACCTGTAACGCCTTGGTCATCGCCATCTTCTCCTTTTCCGGATGCTTCCATCCGTCAGTACGACGCGCCGGGTTCGCAAGATCGACAATTCGGCCAAATTTTTTTCGATACCCTAAACACAGTGTCTCGAGCCTTGCTTGCGGTTTTCGCGCTAGCCTCTTGCGCAGCGGCGCAACAAGCCGTTTCCTTTCCCGCGTCCGACGGAGGAGTGATTTACGCCAACGTCTACGGCAAAGGCAATCGCGGCGTCGTGCTGGCGCACGGCGGACGCTTCAATAAGGACAGTTGGAAGGAGCAGGCCCAGACGCTGGCTGCGGCCGGGTTTCGCTCGGTGGCCATCGATTTTCGCGGCGAAGGCCAATCGCGAGGCGCCGGGGGTCGCTCGGTCGATGATGACCGCCGTCTGGATATCCTAGCCGCCATCCACTACTTGCGGCGGACCGGCGCCAGTTCCGTCAGCGTCGTCGGCGCCAGCATGGGCGGCGACTATGCGGCTGAGGCCGCCGAGGCCGAGCCCACGGCGATCGATCGGCTTGTGTTGCTCGCGTCCGGCGCCTACACGCCAGTTCTCAAGATGAAAGGCCCGAAGCTGTTCATCCTGGCCCGCGACGACGCCAACGCCGATGGTCCAAGGCTGCCCAAGATTCGCGCGCAGTATGAGAAGGCCGCCGGGCCGAAGAAGCTGATTGTTCTTGATGGCGCGGTTCACGCGCAGTTCCTGTTTCCGACGGAACAAGGGGAGCGGCTGATGCGAGAAATTCTGGAGTTTCTATCGGCGCGATGAGCGGCGCTCGGCCTGCTTTATCGATGAGGTGCTTGCAGTGCTAGCATAGGGCTATGGCGACCATTACGATCCGGCGCCTGGACGACGCCGTGAAAGCAAAGTTGCAGGTACGCGCCGCCAGACACGGCAAGTCGATGGAAGAAGAGGCGCGCGAAATCCTGCGCGATGCCGTCAAACAGCCGCACGTATCGCGTCTGAACCTCGCGGAGTCGATCCGGAAATACGTCGAGCCTCTGGGAGGGGTAGAACTCACGCTCCCGCCGCGTGAACCGATTCGCCGTCCTCCGAAGCTTGCCAAGTGATCGTACTCGACACGAATGTGCTCTCGGAAGCGCTCAAGCCCTCGCCTTCTATCGCGGTGATTCGCTGGTTGGCGGCGCAGGCGCCTTCGGCGGTTTTCACGACGACGATCACCCTTGCCGAGATTCTGTACGGCATTGAAGCATTGCCTGCTGGAAAACGGCGCACGCGGTTACTAGTGGCGACGGAGCAGATGTTCGCCGAGCAATTCGAGGGACATATCCTGCCGTTCGACGAAGATGCCGCGCGTCAATTCGCCAGCCTCGTCGCGTCGCGGGAAGCCGCGGGACGCCCCATCTCTCAATTCGACGCCATGATCGCGGCGATTTCCCGGCTGCATCGCGCAGCGGTGG
Organism: Bryobacterales bacterium; assembly: GCA_963743705.1. Lineage (GTDB taxonomy): Bacteria > Acidobacteriota > Terriglobia > Bryobacterales > Bryobacteraceae > PALSA-243. The sequence continues at coordinate 174,882 of CAVUQS010000017.1, forward strand.
CTACGCGTAACACCGCCGATTTCGAAGGTTGCGGCATTCGGATCGTCAATCCATGGGCTGAGGAATGATGAGGGTTGTCATCATTTTCTAACCTTCGATTTTCCATAATCGTGGGTTATGTCCACGGGCTCAATAGCCAAAAGTTTCATTTTGGCTCTTGCATGTTTCCTCTCCGCGCGGTCTCAGACGAACCCACGCCTCCAGCAGCCACCGGAGAATCCCTGTCATCGGCTGTCACCCGGCAGCGTCGTCCCCGAACCGAAAGACCTGCGCAGCCACAACGGTGAACTGGCTGTCGACCTGCGCATTCTCAACTACACCGGCGCCGACGGCTCCACTCGTTATTGCTACACAACCGCCGATGGCGTGGAATCGCCCACGCTCCGTTTGAACCCCGGCGACCTGCTCATTCTGAATTTGAAGAACGATCTGACGGACCCCGGCCCCAAAGCCGGCGCGTCTGCTCAGCACCACCATGAGGCCGCGGAGACCAAGGCGAAGAACGATCCATGTACCAGCGGGCTGATGACCGCGACTTCCACCAATCTGCATTTCCATGGCTTGACCGTTCCCCCGGTCTGTCATCAGGACGACGTGCTCAACACCTCCATCCAGCCCGGAGATACGCCTTTCCAATATCGGGTTCGCATCCCGCCGAATGAGCCGCCCGGATTGTATTGGTACCACCCGCATATTCACGGCTTCAGCACGCTGCAGGTTCTGGGTGGCGCGTCGGGCGCGCTCATCGTCGAAGGAATCGAACGCGCCGTCAAGGAGACCGCCGGATTGCCGGAGCGGGTGTTAGTGATTCGCGATCAGGATTTAGTCAACCCCAATGCTCCGCCTTCCAAATTCGAACCGGTTGTGCCCAAGATGCTGATCGATCGCGACGGCGACGCGGGAAACAACGGCACGGGCTTCGGTAAGCCGGCAAAGGATCTATCTATCAACTTCACCCCGGTCCCCTATCCGGACTATCCCCCTGCCGCAATTGAAATGAAGCCGGAAGAGAGGCAGTTATGGCGAGTGCTCAACGCTTCCGCCATCACATATCTCAATCTGGAAGTCTTGTTCAATCGCGCTCCGCAACCGCTCGGCCTTGTCGCTCTCGATGGCGTCCCGCTCAATGCCAGCGGGCAACAGGGCGATTCCGTCAATTGGCAGACCCATCTCGGCGTGCCTCCGGGCGCTCGCGTCGAATTCATCGTCAAGGGACCTCCGGCGGGCGTGCCGGCTCTTCTCGTCACTCGGAGCGTCGATACCGGGCCCGGCGGCGAGAACGATCCCAACCGCGCCCTTGCCAGAATCGCGGTATCCAAAGACGCGCCGGCGCTGCATTCGAGACTAGCCGATTCGCCCACACCGCTTCCTCCGCCCACCACGCCCTGGCTCGGGACGGTGGCCCCGGCGCGTACGCGCAGGCTCTACTTTTCTGAGAAAGCGGTCAATGCGGACGATCCGAACAGCCCGATGGAGTTTTACCTCACCGTCGATGGCCAAACGCCCGTGGTGTTCGATCCGAAATCCGGCGTACCCAACATCGTCGCCACTCAGGGAACTGTGGAAGACTGGATCATCGAGAATCGCTCGAATGAGCTACACGCTTTTCACATTCATCAACTGCATTTTGTGTTACTCGACTATCTCGGCATGCGCATAAACGAGCCGTTCTTACGAGACACCATCAATGTTCCTTATTACAACGGCCGGGCGCTGGAATATCCCAGCGTGAAACTACGCATGGATTTCCGTGATCCAAATACCGTAGGTACGTTTCTGTACCATTGTCACCTTCTCGAGCATGAAGATGGCGGAATGATGGGCGTGATTCGCGTGGAGCCGCCGAACGCTCCAGGCGCCAAGCCGGGCGTCTCTGCGAAGTAGCTCAAAAGTAACTCACAATTCATACTCGGGACATTCGATTGTAAAAATAGATTGCCAATAATAGACAGCGTTAGTTGTATATTTTGCGACGGAAAAGGAAGCGCGAATGTCCCATAAACGACTTCTATCGGATGCCCCGCGGTATGCGCGCATTGGCTTGGCGTCCCTCATGTCTCTGCAGTTGGTGATTGGTACGCCACTGTTTGCGCAACAGACGGGCGACAGCAACACCACGACCCCCATCAAACATGTCATCGTGATCATCGGTGAAAACCGGAGCTTCGACCACGTCTTCGCCACCTATCAGCCGAGGCGTGGGCAAAGCGTTTGGAATTTGCTCTCGGAAGGGATCATCAACGCCGATGGCACTCCCGGCCCGAATTTCTCCAGGGCCGCGCAGAGCGCCGCTACCGATCAGGCGTCCGACGCTTTCCTTTTGAGCCCGCCCAAGACGACATTCCCCAATCAGGCGCTGCCGGCGCCGCTCGCCGGCGGACCAGCCGATTCCTACATTACGGGCGATAGCCTCAGCCTCGCCCAGCAATCCGAAAACGGGCTGCCCGGGAATTACTATCAGTATCTGGTCTCCGGCGGCACCGGCCTGAAATCCGGGACGCCCGATACGCGCATTACGCACGCAAATTCGTTGCCCACGGGTCCGTTTCAACTAACAAACGAATCGAGTTTCGGCTACAACGCCTACGCCGCCAGCCCGGTCCATCGCTTCTACCAGATGTGGCAGCAGTTGGATTGCAGCGTCGCGCAGGCCACCTATGAGAATCCGTCGGGTTGCACCGCCGGCTTGTTCCCCTGGGTAGAAGTCACCGAGGGCGCGGGCGCCAATGGCATCACGCCGCCCAGCAGTTTCAGCACGCAGTATTCGCTCAATGCCCTGACCACGGGCGAGGGAAGCACCGCCATGGGATTCTACAACGTCCAAAACGGCGACGCTCCTTACTTCAAAATGCTTGCCGACCGTTACGCGATGAGCGACAACTTCCATCAATCCGTCAACGGCGGGACGGGCGCCAACCACATCATGCTCGGTCACGGGGACGCCATCTGGTTCAGCGACGGGCAGGGCGTTGCCACGGTTCCTCCTCACAACGTCCAGGTCGCCGCGGGAACGCCGAACGCGGGCACGGTGGATGAAGTGGAGAATCCGAATCCGGCCACCGGCACCAACAATTGGTATACGCAGGACGGATACGGCGGCGGTTCTTTCGGCTCGGCTTCCTTTGGCGGCGGATCCTACACGAATTGCTCCGATCTCGCTCAGCCCGGCGTGGCGCCGATCGTGAACTATCTTCAATCTCTCGGCCGTCCGATCAACCCTAATTGCGAATCGGGTCACTATTACCTGCTGAATAACTACAACCCGGGATACTTCGGCAACGGTAACAATGCGTTTACCGACACCAACGCCAACAACACGGTGTTCACCCTTCCGCCGTCTTCAGTCAAGAGCATCGGCGACTCACTCATCGCCGCCAATGTCTCCTGGAAATATTATGGCGACCAGTGGAATAACTACGTACCTGACCCCTATCAGCTCAATTACGGCGCCGTAGGCGCGAAGACGGATGAGTATTGCACCATCTGCAATCCATTCCAGTTCGACACTTCCATCATGGCCAATGCCGCCGTACGCACGGCGCACATCAAGGACACCACCGACCTCTACAACGACATCCAGAACGGGACGTTGCCGGCCGTGTCCTTCGTTAAGCCCAGCGGGCTGGTGGACGGCCATCCGGCTTCCTCGAAATTGAACCTTTTCGAGGGTTTCACGCAGAAGATTGTGGAAATGGTTCAGGCCAATCCGAATCTCTGGAACGAAACCGCCATCATGATCACCTTCGATGAAGGCGGCGGCTACTACGATTCCGGCTATGTCCAACCGGTCGATTTCTTCGGAGACGGCACGCGTATTCCGCTATTGGTGGTCTCTCCCTACACCCAGGAAGGGCACATCTCGCACGATTATTCCGACCACGTCTCCATCCTCAAGTTCATCGAGAGGAACTGGTACCTGAGTCCGGTGACGAAGCGCAGCCGCGACAACATGCCCAATCCGGAAGCCAGCCCGGCGAATCCCTACGTCCCGAACAACAGCCCGGCGATCAGCGATCTCTTCGAGCTGTTTAGTTTTGGCCGAGGAACCCGCCGGTAACGAGCCGCACGACGCAATTTACCGGTGCTTGAATCAGGCCGCCGCGAACCGTAGAGGTTCCCGGCGGCCTGTTGCATTGCTATCCGTCCCGATTTTCCTCTATCCTGCATCCTATAGATGCGCCACGCCTTCCTGCTGCTCGTCGCCCTGCTGCCGGCGCACGCTGCTTCCATTTCCGGAATTGTAAAAGACCCCAGCGGCGCCGTGATTTCGAATGCGGCCATCACGCTCATCTATTCCGAAGGCTCGGCGACAACCTCCAGCGACGCTCGCGGCCACTTCGAATTCGCCGATATCCCTGCCGCCACGTATCGCCTCGCTGTGACGCACGTAGGCTTTGAGGCATTCGAACAATCCGTCACCGCCGCGGCGCAGGCAGTGACGCTCAATATTGTCCTGAAGGTCGCCAACGTAAAGACTGTAGTCGAAGTCTCCGGCGGCCGCTCTGCGCTGCGCAATTCCGACCCCAACTATCAATCCCTTCGCGGCGGCGCCATGCGCAGCGTCTACCGCGTGAAGAATCTCGTGCTCAAGCGCGATACCGCTACGTTCACGTTCCGCTCCGGTTCCTTCAGTTTCCTGCCGCCGGTCCTCGGCGAAGTAACCGCCGGCGCGTTCGTGGGCGATGGGAACTTCACCCTGAAGCCGTCGCTCGAAATTCTCGAGAAGCACCTGCGGCAGATCTCAGGCGCCGGCGCCATCGACGAAGATTTCGGCGCCGTGGCGCTCTACTTCACCGACGACACCTTCCGCCAGATCACGGCGCAAGCTGAACTCGCGGATGAATCGCCCAAGCCGCACGAGGACGCCTTCCATCGCGTTCGCGAATCGCTGCGCCGCCGCGATGATTTGCCTAGGACGTACTTGGAGCGGCTGATCGATGCCGACGACGTGCCCAACATGGATGCGGAGATCCTCGCCGAGCTATATAACCATGTTCGCGGCTCGTTTCGCGCGTTTATTCATGGGCGCAAAAATTCAGGACTTCGGTTTGTGCTCGATCCTCGCGGCGCCATGCCCTATCTGCCCGCGCCCGATGAAGTGGCGCTGCTGAACGTCGACCAGGGTTCTCAGCGTGACGGCATCTGGTATCTCTCGCACACCGTCGCCGAGCTTGCCTCCGGCCATGCCAGCTCCGCGGAAGATAAGCGCCTGATCGAACCGGAGCACTATCGCATCGAAACCACCATCGCCAAGAGCCTCAATCTCTCGGTGGTTTGCGACCTGCGGTTCCACGCCGTTCGTGACGGCGTCCGCATGATCAAGTTCGACCTGCTGCCCGATTTGCAGGTCGCGCACATGCGGCTCGATGGCAAAGAGATTCCCTTCGTGCAGGAGAGCCGCAAGCAGGATGGGTCGTTCTACGTGGTGGCCCCGGAGCCGCTGGTACGCGGCCGCGCATATCAGGCCACTTTCGAATATGAAGGCAGCCAATTCATGCTCGATCGGGGCGGCAAGCTCTACGCGATGGATCCGCGCAAAGCCTGGTATCCGCGCCCCAATGCTATCTCTCGCGCCACCTACGATCTCACGTTCCGCGTTCCACACAGCATGACGGTGATCGCGAGCGGCGACCGCGTCAAATCCGAAACCGAATCCGGCCGGGAGATCTCGCAATGGACTTCGAAAACGCCGTTACCCATCGCCGGATTCAACTACGGCGTATTCGACGCCAAGCCGCGCAACGACGAAACGAATTTCCCCATCGAGGCCTTCATCGGCAGCTTACCCAAAGGCTTTTTCATGCCCAGTTCGTCGCTGGGCCTTGACCGCGCTGAAAACGCCATACAGGTCTTCCAGCATTGGTTCGGGGCGCCGCCGTATTCGCATCTGGCGGTCACCGAAGCCAACACATCCGATTCCATGGCGGGCATCGTCTTCGTGCCCACCATCTCGATGACCGATTCCAGCAGCCGCTATGGCTCCGTGAGCCGTTATCTGGGCAACCGGCCGGCGCCGAACGTCGCCGGCCCCGCCTTCGATGAATCGCTTCCGCGTCAGGTTGCGCGGCAATGGTGGGGCAACATGATCGACCCCGTCAGCTTCCACGATGAGTGGCTGGTTCGCGGCCTCGCCGATTTCAGCGGCGCCGTCTACGACCTGGCCGCTGAACCCGGCACGAACGATTTCCCCGAGCACTGGAAACGCGCCCGCGATCTCCTGCTGGCCAAGACGCATTGGGGCGTGAAGGCCAATGACGCCGCGCCGCTTTGGCTAGGCACGATGGCTGAGCCGATTCTGACGCAACGCTACACGCCGTATTCGCCCAGACGCCCAATCTTCCTGCCGGCATTTGCCGGCCCCAATCTGCTGCTCGCCTCGATGAAGGGCGGCTACGTCATCCACATGCTGCGCGCTTTGATGTTCGACCGCGTGGCCGGCGACAAAGACTTCATCGCCATGATGCAAGATTTCGCGGCCACTTTTGCCCACCATAGCGTCTCCACCGAAGAGTTCAAGTGGGTGGCCGAGAAGCACATGAAGCCCGACATGGATCTCGAAGGCAATAAGCGCATGGACTGGTTCTTCCGAGAATGGGTCTACGGCACAGAGCTTCCCAGTTACCGCCTGGAGTACTCAATTGCGAAAGGGCCCGCCGGAAAGCCCGTGCTGCAAGGCAAACTGACGCAGAGCGGGGTCTCGGATTCGTTCCGCATGCGCATCCCGATTTACGCCAAGTTCGGCGCGAAAACCCGCACCGTCGGTTACATGGCGCTCTCCGGCAATCACACCGGCGAGTTCCGCGTCGAACTGCCAGAAGAACCGAAGAAGATCATGCTCAACGCAAATTTCGATATTCTGTGCGCCGAAGCGGAAGTGAAGCAGATCCGGTGAGTGGTTGTGGCCTGGCTTGCCGCTCGCGGGAGGTGATACAATTTCGCCGAGCATGTACTTCAATAGAACACTGGCTTTCTTGTTTGCGGTAGCGCAATGCGCCCAGAGCACCGTCCTGATTGTAGGCGCTTCAAAAGACGGGATTGTTATGGCCGCTGATAGGCGAGAAGTGACTCCCAACAAACCGCCTGATGATACTCACAAAAAAATCATTTCAATAGGCAACTTTGCAGCCTTTGCCTTGATAGGCGACACAACTCGGGTCAGAAACAAGACAACCGGCCATATAGACTTTGACGCTAATACATATACAAAACAGGCTTTACAAAACAAGCGCATATCAAAGGAACAATTAACGCAGTTTGGCGGACAAATGGGGCAGGCAATACAAAATCTAAACCCGCGGCATACTTGTGACCTGCCACCGGTGGAACTGATCTTTGCGCAAGTAGAAGGTAGTGCGCAAGTATTGTACAAGCTCATCTTAGATAACTGTACGCCGAATGAGCCGGAGGTCTACCCACTGACCAAGGGAGATGGTGGCCACGTTGCTTATAACGACCTGATGTTCGGTTCAGCAGTAGATCCGATGACCCAGCTTAAGAATCACCAAGGTCCGTTTTATGAACGTATCAAGAGCAATAAGGAGCTAATCCAATTTTTTGGAAGCACACAGACGGCTCCTATCATGGACTTGCCCGGCGCAACTGTCTGCCATGCATACCAACTCTACATTGGCAATATAGGCGCGACATCAGATTCATCCAGCGCCACAAGCGACTGCGTCGTGATCAACCAAACCTCTGGATTCACGTGGGCGGGCAAGCCAACGTCTCAGCCCCAGGCTAAAGGCCGGCATTGAACCTCTACGCCCGGTTCCGGTACCCCATCTCCTCTTTGAACGCCTCCAGCGAGTTGTACACGATCGGGCAATAGCACGCCCGGTCCACGAACTGCCACATCCGGCTCAAGATCGATCCGTTCCCGCGAACCAGATGCGGAAACCGTTGGCAGGCGTCGGGGCGCGCCTCATAAACCGTGCACTCGTTGCCGGATAGGAACACGCAACCTTCTGTGTCCGTTCGCCTCAGAATGCGTCCTTCTTCCTCACTGTCCTCGGTGTAGTCCTTGAGGAACTGCGCCTCGGAAATGCGTAGAAATCGCGCCAGGCGTTCAACATCGCGTTCCTTCACAGTCGCCGTCGCCACCCGGCAGCAGTTGGCGCACTGCGTGCAGTCGATCTGGTCTTCAATGCCCTCGGCGATACGTCTTAGAATGCGGTCGGAATGGTCGCGCGATTTCATGAACATTCGGAACCGCATGTTTTCATCCCGTTTCTTCTCGCCCAACAGGCGAATTTGCACCAAATCCGTGACCACACCTTCAGCTTATCAGGGCTGTGGCCTCGAAACCCCGCCTGTGAACCCCCGGCCCAGTGTTTCGAATACGTTGGCGTGTTTAAATAGAGCTTTCATGTCCCGTCAGATTTGTTTTCCGGCCCTGATAACCGCATTTTTTGGCTGCGCTGCCGCACTGGCCGCCGCGCCTCCCGATGCTACGCTGGCCCGTGGCAAAGCCGTCATCTCGCAATTGCCGTTGCGCTTCGAAGCCAACCGCGGTCAGTTTTCCCCGGCTGTCAGCTTTGCCGCGCGCGGCGGCGGCTACGATTTGCTTTTCAGCCAGCGCGGCGCCTCCTTGCGTTTCGGCGCAGGAAAGACGGTCGACATCTCGCTGGAACATTCGAATCCCAAGGCAGCCATCGAAGGAATCGAACCTTTGCGCCTTCGCACCAACTACATGGTGGGTGCGCGTTCCAAATGGCACACCGATGTCCCCAACTACGCCCGCCTTCGGTACGACCAGGTTTACCCCGGCGTCGATTTGATCTACTACGGCGCCAATAACCGCCTCGAATACGATTTCGTGCTCGCCCCCGGCGCCGATCCGTCCGCCATCCGCATGCGCTTCCAAGGCGCCGGCCGGCTGCGCGTCACGCGCGATGGCGATCTCGCTTATGAAGGTCCCGACGGCGTCATGACGCAGCGGCGCCCGGTGGTTTATCAGGAAGACGCTGGCGGACGCCACGAAATCGCGGGCAGCTACGTGATGCTTGGGCGCGATACTGTCGGCCTGCGCGTCAAAGGTTATGATCGCCGCCGCCAACTGGTGATCGATCCCATCCTGGCGTATTCCACCTATCTTGGCGGTACGCTGACCGATTCCATCAATGCCGTGCAATTGGGTCCGAACGGACGCCTCTACATGGCCGGCAATACCGCGACGCAGGACATTCCAGCCATCAACGGCGCCTACGACAACAACAACGCCGGATTGACCGATATCTTCCTCGCCATCGTAGACACCACGCAGCAGGGCAACGATCAACTCGTATATTTCAGCTACCTCGGTGGCTCCAGCAACGATATCCCGCTCGGCATCGCGGTGGATTTCAGCGGCGTCGCCTACATGACCGGCGTCACCAACTCGACCGACTTTCCGATCGCCGGAAATGCCATCCAGACCTTGGGACCGCAAACCGTCACGCAGGCGTTCGTTTCGGCGATCGATCCCTCGCAATATGGCGGCGTCTCATTGATCTACTCCACCTTCCTTGGCGGGCAAACGGGGACGAACTCCGGCAACGCCATCGCTCTCGACAAGAGCGGAAATATATACGTCGCTGGTACTACCGCCGCCGGTGACTTTCCGGTGACGGACAGCGCCTACGCGGGCGTGCTCTACGGCCCCACCGACGCCTTTCTCTCCGAACTGAACATTTATCAGACGTCGCTGCTTTACTCGACGTATCTGGGCGGTGAGGCCGATGACGATGGACGAGCCGTGGCTGTTGCGCCCAACGGACAGGTTTACGTTGGCGTCTCGACCGACGGGCAGTTATTCCCGCTCGCGGGCTTCTCCTACAATCCCAACAATTCCGGCGGCTACGATTGCGCCGTCGCGCTGTTCGATACCACGCAAAGCGGCACGTCGTCGCTGCTCTATTCCACTTACATCGGCGGTTCCGGAAACGATATGGTGCGCGGCGCCTCCATCGATCCTGGCGGCAACCTGCTGCTCACCGGCTACACGCTCTCGCCGAATTTTCCGGTCACGTCCGACGCCGCCCAGCATCAATACGGCGGCGGTGGCGACGCCTTCGTGATCATCGCGAACGCCACGACGCCCAACTCATTCCTGAAATATTCCACGTTCTTCGGAGGTTCCGAAGGCGAGGTCGCATACGGCGTCGCGAGCGATCCCAGCGGCAACATCTATCTCACCGGCTATACGCTTTCCCCGAACATGCCGGTCACGTCCAATGCTCCGGTCACGCAGTGGCCGCAAGGAATCGACATCTTCCTGGTGAAGCTCACGCCTCACGTCGCCGGCTTCGGCGCCTATCAGTATTCAACCTATTTCGGCGGCCCCACCATCAACTCCGCGTTGGCTATTGCGGTCGGCCCCAATGGGACGGCCTACGTGGTCGGCAATACCGGCGGCGAATTCCCCACCGCGCCTAACGCAACGCAGGCGGGCTATGGCGGCGGTTCCTCCGACGGCTTCCTTCTCATCGTCACCAATTAGCTTTGTGGGGCGGGTTTTCAACCCGCGGCGAGTTTTAGCTTGCCCCGCCTTGCTACTATCGAATCATGTTCCGGCTGACGCGCCGAAGGTGCCTTCTTTCCCTCCTGGCATCTCCCGTTGCTCTGGCCGCGGCTACCAAAGGCGAGAACTTCTCCGCCGACGCGCACCACTACCCCGACCCCACCACCGAGTTCGACGTCATCCGCCTTACCGATCCCGCATTCTCCAGCATCCTGCCCGCGTATTACAACCGCGCCATCGCGCGCAACAGCGGCTGGATGATCTTCTGCTCCGATCGCTCCGGCTCGGCGCAGGCCTTCCGCATGGATCTCAAAACCGGCCAGACGCGTCAACTCACCGAGGCTGAAAATCTCGACTGCATCTCGCTCACGCTCACGCCGGACAATCGCTCGTTCTGCTATTCCGCGGGCCGCGAGATCTTCATCGCCAGCCTCGCGACCCTGCACGAGCGCGCGCTCTACGAAGTCGCCGAAGGCTGGGAACGTTGCCCGGGCGTTTCGGTGGGTCCCGACGGGACGCACGTCATGGTCGCTGAAAGCAAGGCCGATGCCTCGCGCCTTCGCATGATCCCGTTCGTCGCGGGTGCGGCGCGCACCGTTTTTGAATCGCCGTTCGCCATGTCCGACGCGCAAGCCCGCCCGCTGCGCGCCCAGGTGCTGTATCGTCAGGGCAACGATGCCCTCTGGCTGGTCAATATGGATGGTCAGCAGAACCGCAAATTGAAGCTGGCGCCCGGCCGCATCGGCAACGCGCAATGGGCCACCGACGGCAAGACCCTGCTCTATTTGAATTTTCCCGAGGACCCCAAGCAACTCAACTCCATTCGCGAATACTCGCCCGATACCAACACCGATAAGCTGGTCGCCAAGACCAGCCAGTATGCCTCGTTCGGCTTCAATCGCGACAGCTCCGTCTTCGTCGGCGAAAGCGCCAACAAAGCGTCGCCCGTGGTGTTGATCATGCTGCGCCTCACGCGCCGCGAGCTCACGCTGTGCGAGCACCGCTCGAGCAATCCCGCCGCCGCGCCGCCGCTCTTTTCCCCCGACAGCCAGCGCATCTATTTTCAAAGCGATCGCGAAGGCAAGCCCGCGCTCTACTGCATGCACGTCGAAAAGCTGGTGGAAAAGACCGACGCCGACTCCAAGTAACTCTTGCTCGCGTATGGCCGTCTCAAGGCCAACAGTCGGCTTCTGCATCGAATACACTAGCTAAATCAGTCCTATGCCACTGTCCGCTGGCGCCAAACTGGGCCCCTATGAGATCCTCGTGCCCCTCGGCGTCGGTGGCATGGGAGAAGTATGGAAGGCTCGCGACACTCGGCTCGATCGCATCGTCGCGATTAAGATCTCGCAAGGCAAGTTCACGGACCGGTTTGAGCGCGAAGCTCGGGCGGTCGCCGCCTTGAATCATCCCAATATCTGTCAGCTGTACGATGTCGGTCCGGACTATTTGGTCATGGAGTATGTCGAGGGCTCGCCGCTCGCGGCTCCGGACGGCATCCGCAAGTTACTCGACTTAGCCGTGCAGATCGCCGACGGGTTGACCGCGGCGCATGCCGTACAGATCGTGCATCGCGATCTCAAACCGGATAACATCCTCGTCACCCGCGAGGGCCGCGTCAAGATTCTCGACTTCGGCCTGGCCAAGGCCGCCGTGGCTTCCGCAAGCGCGGCGGAGGCTACGCGCACCATGGGCATCACCGATCCCGGGACCACGGTCGGCACGGTCAACTATATGTCGCCGGAGCAGGCGCGCGGGATGGATCTCGCTCCTCAGTCCGATCAGTTCTCGTTCGGACTAATACTCTACGAACTGGCAAGCGGTAAGCGGCCCTTCGGCCGCGGGAGCGCGCCGGAGACAATGACCGCCATCATCCGCGAGGACGCCGAACCGCTCCCGGCCCAGGTGCCCGCGCCGTTGCGCTGGATTATCGAACGGCTGCTCGCGAAAGAGCCATCGGAGCGGTACGATTCGACGCGCGATCTGTACCGGGAACTCAAGCAGGTTCGCGACCGCCTTTCGGAAAGCATGAGCGCCTCGCACGCGGCTGTCCCCGCCTCCGCGGCGAAACGCAGCCGTCTGTTTGCACCTCTCGTGGCGGGCATCGCGTGTCTGGTCTTGGGCGCCGCCGCCGCATCGTTGCTGCTGTCGCGCTCCGCCACCGGACCGGATCTGGTGAATTATAGATTCACGCCCCTGACTCAGGGCGAAACCGAGGAGCGCGCGCCGCGCTGGTCGCCGGATGGCAAGAGCATCGCCTATACCGCGCGAATCCACGGAATCATGCAGGTCTTCACGCGCACGCTCGGTTCGGACGCCGCGCAGGTTACCAGGGCCGAACAGAGTTGCGATTTGCCATTCTGGTCGCCGGACGGCGCGACCATCTATTACCTCTCGGGCGGCAACTTATGGTCCGTTCCCGCGGCCGGCGGCGCGGCGCAAATCGTATACCGCGATGTCGCCGCCGCCGCGCTCCATCCCGACGGCGCGACGTTGGCCTTCGATCGCGGCCGCAAAATCTGGATCGGTTCTCTCCATGGCGGCGAGGTGAAAGAGTTCTGGCCAGGTCCGACCAACGGCGGCCTCAGCTTTTCCCCCGACGGATCGAAGCTGGTTACCAACAGCATCGGACCCGTTTGGGTGTTGCCATATCCCTCCGGCGCGCCGCGGAAATTCGACATGGGAGTTTCGACCACGGCGCCGAGCTGGTTTTCGGACAGCAGCCATTTGGCCGTTTACGCGCACACAGAGGCCGGCGACGCCAATACGCTCACGATGCTCGACGTAATGGATGGAACCCGGCGAGGCATCCTCTCAGCTCCCGGCGGCCTTGTGTATCCTTCGGTTTCGCCGGATGGAAAGCGCATCGCCTACACGTCCGGGCAGTTCGCATGGGACGTTCTCGAGATCTCGATTCCGAATGGCCAGGAGCGGACGCTGGTTTCCGGGGGAGTCTCCTTTCTGGCGGATTGGGCGCCCTCTGGAACGCATTTCCTCTTTGCGGTCCCTACTGGCGAAAAGGCGGGTATTTACGACCGGCAGGCGGGCGAGGAAGCGTTTTCCCGGCGGCTGGTAGAAGCGGCCGGAGCGGCTGAACCGCATTGGTCTCCGGATGGGAAGCGCTTCGTTTTTCATAGCGAATTCCATGCCGAGTCGAGGCTCACGCTTGTGAACGCTTCGGGCGGCGGATCTGTCTTACTGGATTCAACGCGGTCCGGTAAGCTGACCGGGATGTCCTGGTCGCCGGACGGGCAGTGGGTCTCCTACATCCGCGCGGTAGCGGGAAAACAAGATCTCGTTAAAATCCGCGCCGCGCCGGGCGCCGCGCCGGAGGTTCTGGCCAACGCCAAGGTCCAGCAGTGGCCGCGCTCCGTCTCGGTGTGGTCGCCCACGGGAGACTGGATCGCGTATCCCGCGGCAAATGGAATCGATCTGGTTTCACTCGACGGCAAGTCCGGGCGTAATCTCACCCCGCGCAAATTCCTGGCCTATGGCGTCTCGAAGGACGGCAGCCAACTTTACGGCATTTTTCAGAACACAACGGAACAGAGCGCGCAATGGCAGCTTTATTCCGTAAACGTGAACACCAGCGTGGAGAAATTCCTCGCGCCCATTGATCTTCCTCCATCCGCCGACGTCGTCTCGGGATTCAGTCTTCACCCCGACGGCAAACGCTTCCTCGTCTCGATCGCCAAGTTTCCCTTCAGTATTTGGATGCTGGAGGGCTTCGATCCCCCGCGGGCGAGGATGTGGGTCGATCGCCTGCTGCGGCGGTGATGCCCCGCGCCCGCGCGCCGCAGTGAATTCGATTGATTCCAAGTTACGCTGGAAGGCATGTCCACGGCGGCCGAATCGATTTTTGTAGCGGGTGTTCTGTTTCTGGCAACTCTCATTCGCTCTTCGTTCGGATTCGGCGAGGCATTGGTCGCGGTGCCCCTCCTCGCGCTCCTGATATCCGTTAAGACCGCCGCGCCAATTGCCATGCTGGCGTCCATAACTGTGGCGCTGATTGTGGTCGTGCAGGACTGGAGCAAGGTTCACGCCCGCAGCGCGGCGCGGCTCGTGCTGCCGACTTTGTTGGGCATCCCGCTGGGCTTGATGCTCGTCAAAGCCGGAGCGGATCCGGTTGTCAAAATCCTGTTGGCCCTTGTGATTATCGCGTTCTCCGCGTACTCGTTGGCCGGCGGTTCGCGCCATGAGTTGAAGGACGATAAGTTTGCGTGGCTCTTCGGATTCGGCGCGGGGGTGCTTGGAGGCGCCTACGGCATGAATGGCCCTCCTTTGGTCGTATATGGTTCGCTTCGCAAGTGGTCGCCGCAACATTTTCGGGCAACTTTGCAGGGCTACTTTCTTCCGGCGAGCCTCGCAGGCTTAGGGGGGTACTGGCTGATCGGCCTGTGGACGCCGGCGGTAAGCCGGTTCTACTTGCTGTCATTGCCCGGTATCGTAGCGGCGACGTTTCTCGGACGGATGATCAATCGTCGCATCCGCGCTCATCGGTTTGTGCTGTATGTGCACGGCGGCCTCATTGCCATCGGGCTTATCCTGCTGTCGGAGGCATTTACGGGTTAGGCCGATCCAAGACGATCGGCGGTCGCTTCTTGCCAAAGCCGGTTGCCGGTCGCATGCATGTCTTCAATTTGGTAGACTCGCCGGAAGAGGTTTCGGATATGCGCGCATTTTTCCTTCTTCTGCTAACCTGCGTGACGGCGTTTGCCGCAAGCGACGATTGGGCGAAGGTGAAAGCCCTCAAGACCGGCGCAGAACTACGGGTCTACAAAAAGGGCTCAACGCAACCGGTCGCCGCGCAGATGGCTGACCTCACGGACGACAACCTGATCGTCCTGGTCAAGAACACAGAAACCGCGATTCCCAGGAATCAGATCGACCGTATCGACGCGCGCCCGGCGAGCGGAAGCCGCGTGACGAAAGAGACCACCGCGAAGGATGGCGTTGGCCCCGATGGCGCGCGGACATCTTCCGAGTCCACCAACCTCAGCATCGGCAGCAAGCCGGATTTTGAAATCGTGTACCGCCGTCCGTCTGGGGCGCCGAAGAAATAGAGACGGCCAATTCCACTTCGCAAGCCTCCACCTCGATACGTCGTGACGCTCACAAATCGATGACGACGTCGCGAACCGGTTGTGAGCAGCAAACCAGAAGGTTGCCCTCAGCGGGCTTTTCGAGCGGCTCCGGTCCGTAGACCACGGCCCCCGAAACCAAACCGCTCTCGCAGTTGTGGCAAACACCGGTACGGCACGACCATCGGACGGGAACGTCGCACGCCTCGGCCAGTTCCAGAATGCTTTGATAGGCCGAGGCGTTCCAATGTGCAGCGATGCCACTGCGCGCGAACGATACCAGCGGACCTGTGTTGGCCTCGTCCTGGGGAAGATGCGGAGCGCGCTTCGCTGTGCCGACGACGCCCGGAGTCATCGGCTCGCTCCCGTTGAAGAGTTCGACGTGAACCCTCTCGGGCGCCACGCCGAACGCCGTGAGCTCCGCTTTCATATCTGACATGAAAGGGTTCGGTCCGCAGAGGTAGACGTCCGCCTCCGATGGAACGCCTACCTCCTCGAAGATCGATCGCGACAAGTGACCGGTGGCATCGAAATCCTCGCCTGGCTTATCGCTCGCATCCGGCCGGCTGTAACAGATATAGCTGCGGCCGCGCACGAGCGCGGGCATAAGACCGCGGACTTCGGCGGCGAATGGATGGTGCTCGCGGTCGCGCGCGGCGTGCAGCCATACAACCTGCCGCGCCGAGCGATCATCCGCCAGCGCATGCAGCATCGCTAGCACCGGCGTCGCCCCGATTCCCGCGCTCAGCAACACTACAGGCCGCTCTCCGGACTGCAGAATGAAGCTTCCGCGCGGCGAGCTGACTTCAAGCGTATCCCCTACTCGCACATGCTCTCGCAAATAAGTTCCCCCGGCGCCGTTCGCCTCGATCTTCACGCTGATTCGATAGCGCTCGGTCGAAACCCGCCCAGACAGCGAGTAGCTGCGAAAAAGCGGCGGCCCGCCGGTGGTTCGCTGCAGACGTAAGACCACATACTGGCCTGGCAGCGAGGCCGGCAATGGCTGAGCATCCTGGCCTTGCATCGTCAATGAGAGAACATCCTCGGATTCGTGATCCATCGCCGTCACCGCCAGCGATCGAAATCCAGGCGCCGCCGGATGCGCCGCCGCCTCCGGCGCGAGGCCCGCGTTGCCGCTGGTTTGGCCATGCAGCAACGCCTCAAACGACCAGCGCCATCCGGGCGACAGCGCCTCGATCCGCAATGCGCGTTCGAGTCCATCGCGCGGATGATTGGGCGAATAGAGCAGCGCGTTGATCTCGGCAACGGTCATTCGCTCCGTCGCCTCTCCTGCCTTCACGATTTCGTCGCCGGCGCTCACTTCGCCTTCCTGCAGAACGCGAAAGTAGAACCCCGGCCGTCCGCTGCCTGTCAGCAACGCCGGCATCCGCGGCTCGTTCATCCGGATGCCAACCCGATAGCAGGTCACGCGAGGTTGAGTGATCTCGAACAGCGCGCTGCCGATCCGATACCGGTCGCCAACGCACACCGCTTCGTCGGGTAATCCTTCGATGGTGAAGTTCTCGCCGAATTGTCCGTGGACAAAGTCGGTCCGCTTCAGTTGCTCCTGCCAATAGCGATACGATTCGATCTGGTACACGAAGACGGCGCGCTGCTCGCCCCCGTGTCCGGCGAGGTCGCCTTGACCGTCTCCCTCCAGATTCAACCGGCTGACCCGGCAGCGGCCGCTTATCGGATTCTTCCAGATGCCGGTATGTACGGTACGGCCCTTCCACTCAATATCCCGCGGAAGTCCGACGTTTACCGAGAGTATTTGCGCCATGTGGCTCGCTTGCGCCCTAGCCGTTTGCGGGGTCCCACAGCTAAATGCTACGCCGCCGATGACGGGGCTGCAATGCGCCAATGTTATAGGCCACACGTCCCGGCGGAGGAGTGTGATTTCTTGCGGCCATCTAGCGAAATAATAATTCTTTCCTCGCCGCCGGGAGTCATTCTCCAAGGCCTCTGCGGATAAGCCGCCGCCATTGGAATGGAGGAACAATGAAAATACTGATGGTCCTGACGTCGCACGATCAATTGGGCAACACCGGCCGCAAGACCGGCTTCTGGCTGGAGGAATTCGCAGCGCCATACTTTGTCTTCAGGGACGCTGGTGTAGACCTGACGCTGGCCTCGCCGAAAGGCGGTCAGCCTCCCATCGATCCGAAGAGCGATTCACCCGAAAATCAAACCCCTGCCATGACGCGGTTCAAGAAAGACCCGGACGCGCAAAACGCGCTTGCCCACACCCGCAAACTGGCGGATATGAAGTCGGAAGATTTCGACACAATATTTTATTCAGGCGGCCACGGGCCTATGTGGGATCTCGTCGATAATCCCGATTCCATCGCCCTGATCGAGTCGTTCTACAATTCCGGCAAGCCGGTTGCCGCGGTATGCCATTCGTCGGCCGTCTTCCATCGTGTGATGTACAAGGGCGCTCCGCTGATCAAGGGCAAGCATGTGACTGGTTTTACGAACGGTGAAGAGGAAGCCGTTCATCTGACTAAAGTCGTGCCGTTTCTGGTTGAGGACGAGTTGAAAAGAGTTGGCGGCCTTTACGAAAAAGCAAAAGATTGGGAGAGCCATGCGGTCGTGGATGGCCGTCTCGTTACCGGACAGAATCCCGCCTCATCGACCGCCGCCGCTCAATCTCTGGTCAAGCTCCTCGTGCGGAAAGCGGCATAGCCTGCAAGTGAGGTCGTCACTCAGATCGCATAGCGGCGCTTGTCGTAACATGGACTCAGCCGGAAAAGCCGATGAAGCCGTTGCTTGCATGCGCCGCCATCAGCGTCTTGATTCTTGCGCCCGCGCGCGCGCAGACTGCCGCCAAGCCGCCGTCATTTGACGTCGCATCGATCAAGGTTGCGCGGCCATTCGAACCCCAATTGGACGTCAACTCAGATGGCAGAGTCATCCACACTCCGCCGCCTGCCAGCTTCTTCGGGCCGCTTCAATTCCGCCCCGGAAATGTCAACAGCCCGCCCGCCGGAATTGCCGCGCGCGCGCTCATTGTCGAAGCCTACAACCTCATGCCTGGCCAACTTGCCGGTGAACCGTCGTGGATCAACTACACCCGCTTCGACCTGAATGCCAAGGCCGAGGGCGCCGGCGATAGCCAACTACGCCTCATGCTGCAAACTCTGCTCGCGGAGCGGTTCCACATGGTGGCGCATCACGAGACCCGCACCATGCGCGTGGATTTCCTCTATCCCGGCAAGAAGGGCGTCAAATTCCACGCCTGGAAGGTGGGCGACCCGATGCCCTCCGTCACCCCCGGATCCCATGAACACGCTGTCCTCGACCACGGACCCACCTCCGTCCTTGCGCGCATGGTCGCCGATCGCCGCCCGGTGATCGATCGCCTCGGCCTCGATGGATCCTATCTCTACTTCGTGCGATGGGATGACATGTACCCCGGCGTCCTTCGTGCAAATACGGTCAAGCAGCTAGGTCTAAAGCTGAGGTCAGGGACAGCCTCGGTCGATGTCCTGGTGATCGACCAAATTGACCGGCCCGACGCCAACTGAGCGCCTGCTGAAACACTCGCTCCGCCGACAGAATTTGAATCGCCTCCGCCTTCAGCCCCAACGGCGATTTCTCCGCGATCTTATCCACTTCCAGAATCGCCGTCGCGATCTTCGACGAGGATACCCTCCTGTTGGCGCATAATCCGGGAGCAATCCGGACAGAGTACAAGCAAGTAAGACATGGCGGCTATTCGGCCATGCGGGTTGTTTCCGGATTGCCGACGAACCGGGAGTTAACCGGACACAAGCGCGTTTGTCGGTCCTGATCGCTCAAGCCTCAAATGGTGCCCATCTGAGAACCGAGGAACTTTAGGAACTTGTTGAAAAACGCAAATCCCGCGTAGCCTTCAAACGTTTCGAATCGTCTCTGTTTTATGCGCGGAGAAGATCAGCAGCAGTTGGGCGTTTTCAGCTACGTATCCTTGGAGGACCGGGTGCCGCAGTCACACCCGCTCCGGCCCATTCGCAAAGCGGTGGACGAGATCTTCCGAGCCATGAGCCAGGAGTTCGACGGCCTGTACGCCAAGACCGGGCGGCACTCGATCCCTCCCGAGCGCCTGCTGCGCGCCCTGCTGTTACAGATTTTCTACAGCATTCGCAGCGAGCGGTTGCTGATGGAGCAGCTGGAGTATAACCTGCTGTTCCGTTGGTTCGTGGGCATGGAGATGGATGAGCCGGTGTGGAATCATGCGGTGTTCAGCAAGAATCGGGAACGGCTGCTGAATCAAGAAGTCGCGCAAGCTTTTTTCAGCCGCGTGCTGACGCAGGCCAAACCACACCTGTCGGATGAGCACTTTACCGTAGATGGCACGCTGATCGAAGCCTGGGCCAGCCAAAAGAGCTTTCAGAAGAAAGACGGCGGCGAGGGAGACGGCTCGCAGTTTCGCGGCGAACGGCGCACCAACGAAACGCATGAGTCGAAGACCGATCCCGGGGCCAAGCTTTATCGCAAAGGCAGCGGCCAGGAAGCCAAACTGGGGTATCTGGGTCACGTGCTGATGGAGAACCGCAACGGCTTGATTGTGGATGCGATGGTGACGCAAGCGGACGGAACGGCGGAGCGGGACGCGGCCCTGCTGATGGTGCATCGGAAGTGGCGCAGGAACCGGCGCTGGGGTTCGCGTAAGCCGATCAGCGTGGGAGCCGATAAGGCATATGACACGCGGGACTTTGTGGCGACGCTGCGCGCTTATGGAGTGCGACCGCACGTAGCGCAGAATCTCAAACGGGCTGGCGGCAGCGCCATCGATGATCGGACGTCGCGGCATGAGAGTTATCAGACGAGCCAGAGGAAACGGCCGTTGATCGAGAAGGCGTTTGGGTGGATGAAGCAAACCGGGGGGATGCGCAAAACCAAACTGCGCGGCCTATGGAAGGTGGGCTGGCAGTTTCTGATGACTGCGGCCGCCTTCAATCTGTGGCGTCTCCCGAAGCTACAAGCGACAGAAGTGTAGTCGCAGCCCGCCAAAAAGCGGGTTTTTCAACACGGCAGCCGCCCTGCGGCGCATCGATCCAGTGAAAACTCGACTTACTGGCTCGACTGAAATGCGCTTTAGTCGTCCGTTGATGCGTTTTTCAACAAGTTCTTAGAGTGGAGTTCGGGTCTAGGATGGAAAGCCGCCCGTCCCGCATTATCAACTCCCGCCGCCGTTTTTCTTGACGACAGTGTCTGCCAGAACGCCCGTTGTCCCAAACATTTCAAAGACAGCCGGAGACTGGGTCGCGCGTTACGGCTTCATGTATTTGTCCAGGAAGTCGGTCACGGTCTTCCACGTTGGCGTATACGGCGTCGGGTTCATCACTGAGCAATCGGCTGCTGTCGAGCGCATGGTCGCGGCCTCGCGCAGAGCGTCGTTGGTGAGAAATCCGTTCCAGTTTCCGTGCGGCGCTTTGGGCAAGCTGATGAAAATCGCGTCCTTGCATGCCTTGTTTAGCGCCATGTAGAGCTGTTCGCCCTGATTGTGCGGGACAAGCTGGTCCGAATCTCCGTGCAGAATCATTATTGGCGGATCGGCCGGCGTGATGTACTGCATCGGGCTGGCGGCCCGGACCTTCTCGGGGCACGTTTGGATGGCGCAGCCGACCAGCCGGGACTCTGGTGAATCGGCGGAGTCATGACACCTCGGTCCATCGCACTTGTTCAGCGCCCAAGCGTCCATCGCGACGAAGTTGGTCGGTGGATAAAATGCCACCGCGGCCTGCACCCCGCTGGACACGCCCGTGGTTCCGACGGAGCCTTCCATCTCCGGCGAATCGCCGGTCAGCGCCGCCATCGCCGTGGTCCAACCCCCGGAGCTGTCTCCCATGATCGCGATGTGGTTTGGATCGAAGTTGTACTTCGTGGCGTTGGCTCGCAGCCAGCGGATCGCCGCCTTGATATCGTGCAACTGCCCCGGAAACTTCGTCTGCGAACTGGACCGGATGGACACGCCCGCTACGGCGTAACCCGCGGGATTGAGTTGCTGTGCGACAAGGCCGCCGCCGTTCTTTCCGGTGTCCGCCATCCAAGCCGAGCCAGCGGTCCAGACCACGACCGGCAGCGGACCTTTGGCATCTGCGGGAATGTAGAGATCGAGCTTGTGTCCATTGCCGCCGGGAGGGTCAGCCGGAGCGTACTCCAGGTCGGGGTACGTGGGCAGGAGGCCGCGCGGGACGGCTGCCCCCCCACGACCGCCAGCCGGAACCTGCGGTGGGCCGGGCGGCTGGGCATAGAGCCCGATTCCGGTCGCGGTGAGAATGAAGACGCAGAGTTTTTTCAAGTGTTGACCTCCGAAATGCTTCGGGCCGTGTCCTGTATAGAAGAATGAACGTGGGATCTTCTACGGCGAGACGGAGAAAGCCCGGACGCCCGCCAGAATTCTTCATGATAAGGATCTTCGGTTCCACTTACAACTACGCACTTTCTGGTAACTACCGCCCGCAACGCGTCGTGTGCCGGACCAATGGGCGAGGACGGCTCACCCCGCGAACTGGTTACCTAAAGGTGCCTTCTTGTGCGTTTGCCCCGCTGCAACTATGATTACAACCGTCCTTTCGCACGGTCATGAGAATCACTGCCGCTGTTGCACGCGCCCCGCACGCGCCCTTGTCCCTCGAAACACTGGAACTGAGCGAGCCGCGAGCCAATGAGATCCTTGTCCGCGTGGTGGCGACGGGAGTCTGCCACACCGATATCGGAATGAGGGACCAGACGTTTCCCGTGCCGCAGCCCATCGTTCTGGGACACGAAGGCGCCGGGATTGTTGAACGCATTGGCGGTCAGATAACCAAGGTAGCCGTCGGCGACCACGTCCTGATGAGCTACAACTCCTGCGGAGCCTGCGGGAGCTGCAATTCCAACGCGCCAAGCTACTGTCAGGATTTTTTCGGGCGCAATTTCGCTGGCGCCCGGCCTGACGGGTCCAGCCCCATTTCCAAAGATGGTGCGTCCGTCTACGGAAATTTCTTCGGCCAATCGTCGTTTGCATCCCACGCCATCTGCAACGAGCGAAATGTAGTCCGTGTGCCTGTGGAAGCGCCGCTCGAAAAGCTGGGGCCCCTTGCCTGCGGGGTCCAAACGGGCGCTGGAGCGGTCATTAATGGCCTTCGCGTCGCCTTCGGCTCATCGTTAGCGGTGTTTGGCTGCGGTTCGGTCGGCCTCAGCGCGGTGCTAGCCGCGCGACTCGCAGGGGCGGGAACCATTGTCGCGATCGATCTTGTCGAATCGCGACTGGAACTCGCACGCGAGTTCGGCGCTACTCACACGGTGCACGCGAACGCCGACGACCCCGTAAAGCGAGTCATGGAAGCGACCGGAATCGGTGCGAACTTCGCCCTGGATACAAGCGGGCTGCCGCAAGTCGTTCGTCAAGCCGTCGATTCTCTCGCACCGCGCGGCGCCTGTGCCGTTCTCGGCGCGTCGCCGCTGGGCACGGAGGTCTCTCTAGATCTGATGCACCTCATGACTGCGGGCCGTCAGATACGTGGAACCGTGGAAGGCGATAGTACGCCGCAGCTATTCATCCCGAACCTGATCGACCTTCATACGCAGGGCCGGTTTCCGTTTGATCGCATGCTCAGGTTTTACGAATTCGATCAGATCAACTCGGCCATCGCCGATTCCGAAGCCGGAAGGTGCATCAAACCGGTTCTTCGGATGGCCCGAACCTGAAACGGCGGATCGCGAAATCCGAAAGAACCTTTATGAATCGCAGGGAAATATTGAAAATGGGACCAGAACCGGCGGCCCGGCCAATGGACACGAGTTTATGCAATGATCAAGAAGCTCCAATGATGCCTTGACGCCCAGCGTGCAGGCCAGATTCACTTCGAAGCGGACTTGGGCTGTGAGGGCGAAGAAACTGCCCCTCCTCTCCCAACACCCCGTTCCACCGAATGCTTGGGCCGGCGGCCCTGCGCCTCGATGCTCCCCCGGTTCTTCACAGCGTCCTGAGTCCGTGTCGCCAAAACCTCATCAATATACTGTTCGGCCCACGCGCGGACCGCGGCAAGCGGAGCATCGAGCGTGTACCCCAATTTCGTCAAGGAGTACTCGACGGTGACCGGGACAGTGGGGAATGCTCTCCGCAGCACAAGGCCGTCTCGTTCGAGACTTTTCAACGTCTGGGTCAGCATCTTCTGCGAGATACCCTCGATGGCGCGGCGCAGCTCACCAAACCGCAGGGGCCGTTCGGCAAGCAGGCCAATAATGAGCGCCGTCCACTTGTCGGCAATCCGGTCAAGTGCCTGCCGGGTGGGGCACCTCGCCGCGTAGACGTTGTACGCTGGCCGGTCGGGTGTTTCCGTTCTTGAGAGGGTAGTTACCAAAAGGTGCCTTCTTTTCAATTGCTGCTTACTCTCTTAAAATAGCGCGTACGAAGATTCCTGGGAAGGACTGACATTCTTGCGGCGGGCGTGACGGGAGATGTCGAAGCCACACTAGGCGAAAGCCGATGACATTCGCGGAGTTTGCGCGGGCAACGGCCGGCGCGTGGCGTAGCCCCGTGGCAACTATGGCGGGATAGAGTTCGAGCATGAAACGGAGAGAGTTTTTCCAGCAGGCAGCTTTCGCGGGTGTCGCGATGGCTACGGAGAGGACCGCTCTGGCCGCGGGGGAAGTGACGCTTTTCCTGGATCCGGTGAAGGGCGCCGATGCGAACGCGGGCACGAAGGCGGCGCCGCTGAAGACCTTGGCCGCTGCTGCGGCTCGCATCAACAAGCTCCAGGAACCGGGCGCGGTGACTCTGGTCCTGGATGAGGGCATCTACGGTGTGAACGAGACGGCGGTGTTCCAGCCCGCTCGCCCGTTCACGAAAACCGAGAGGCTGACCATCCGCGCCGCGGTTTTGCCGGACGATCCGGATTGGAATCCGGCGCGAATGCCAACGCTCATCCACACGATGGCGCTCTCCGCGGAGTGGAACGGGCGTCCCGACCCGTTCGGCGGCGTCGCCTACGGGATGCAGGTCGAGACCAGCCACGCGACGGTTCAGGGGCTTCGTGTTTTCGGCATGCCGGCAGTTGAAAAGCCCAAGGCCGGCGCCATACACCGACTCTATGCCATCGGCCGGAACGACCGGAGCCTGGACGACCTAGAGGTCAAACAGTGCCTGTTCGCCGGGGATGAGGTGACCAATCCCCACCATCTTTCGCTGCTGGTCAACGGCAGCGGCCTGGTGGTGGACCATTGCGTCTTCTATCGCGTCAAGCAGACCGTTGTGTACTGGTCGCCGGGAACCAAGGGACACGCGATGCGGAACTGCGTGATTTATGGCTGCAGGGCGGGTATCTGGACGTCCGGCATCGCGAACGATTTCGACTACCGGAACAACGTCGTGACGAACGGCGAATTTGTTTGGATCGGGCAAGGCGCGCAATCGGTTCAGGCCGAGTTGCAGCAACTCGCGGGACGCGCCGGTGGACCGCCGATGGGAGGGCCGCCTCCGGGTGGGATGCCGCCGGGAGGACCGCCCGCGGGAGGACGCGGCCGCGGAGGGCAGCCGGCGGGACCTACGCCGCCTGAGGCACGCTACACGGTGAGGGGAAGCCTTTTTGCCGGGAACCGGAAATTCACCGGGTCCGGTGCCGGGCCGGCTTTGAATTTCCGCGACAACGATCCGTCCTTCCTGGAACTTATTGACACTAAGAGGATCGATCAGCCGATCGAGCTGGAAATGGACGAATCGAAGAGGAACTATCTGCACCCAGCCGGCGGGGAAGCGGCCAAAATCGGCGCCGGGCTCTTCATGAAGCCGGTCGCGTGAGCGGCCGCAGGGACCACATAGTAATCTGAACACAGCCGAGAACAGGAGATGTCTATGAGGACGATTCGAACGAGAACGATTGCGGGCGCGGTCGCGATGACGGCGGTTCTGAGCCTTGCTCCGCTGAGGGCGCAGACCACGCAGGCGGCCCTATCCAAGGAGGCAGGGACGCTGTCCGACAAGTTCGCCGGTCTGGCGCGGGTCATGGCGGGGAAATACGATTGGAAGCCGGCCCAAGGCGTGCGCTCGGTCGGCGACGTTTTCAACCTGATCGTGATGGAGAACGGCATGCTCGTGGGAACGCTCACCGGCGCGGGCGGGGGCCGGGGCGGCGGGCGCGGAGCACAGGTCACGGACCCGGAAAAACTGCAGGAGGCGCTGAAGACCTCCTACGCAAACCTGCAGAAGGCCATTGATGGGCTTTCGGACCCCGACCTGAAGGCGCCGGTGAAACTGTTCGGCAGGGATATGACTAAGGAAGATGCCGTCCGCTTCCTTTTCGGGGACCAGCATGAGCACCTCGGCCAGTCGATCGCCTATGCGCGCTCGAACGGCGTCGTTCCGCCATGGTCGAAGTAGAAAAGTGCCAAGAATCAGGAGAAGATGCTAGGAATCGACGCATCCAAATCGTCCAGTCGGGAGTTGTCCACAGCTTCGGAGATTACCCCCGGCTTGTCGGCAATCCGGAAGAACGAGTGACCGTCTTCATGGTTATGGCCGGCACTTGGTCCAATGGGACGCCGAGACGATCCACGATGCACTGACGGCAATTCGATTCGAGTTTGCCGAGCGTCTCTCCACTATGACTGGCAAGGCACCGAAAGAATCAAGGCAGCCCGAGCCCGAGTGATGCCACACCATTTGGCCTTTCCAAAGCTTCCGAGATATCGACGTTCGAGCCGATTACTCCCGATAAGTCGACATCACATCTGGAATCCTCGCGGATTCGCGCCCGGGCGCTTCCCGATTACTTGGGCGTTTATCGGGAGCCTGCACTCCTTCCTTGGCTCAGTCCCACAGTATTCAAGGAGACTGCAGATCGGGACCGCTACCAGGCAGACCACACCCGCTCACGGAAACTGCGCTGGGATAGGTATTGGCTCCCTCACGCCGGATTGGAACCGCTGGATGCCACCGGGTGTATACTGGCCACTCATGGGAGACAATGAGTAAGCACTGTTTCACTGCATTTGCCATGGCGGCCACTCTTGGCTTCTCCGCTGCCGCCCAGGCGCCAGTTACGCTCGACCAGCGCCTGCTACAGCCGCTCGCGTTTCGCAATCTTGGCGTCTTTTGGCTTGGCGCGCGCGCATCCGATATTGCGGTGCCCGCCGCGCCGGAAGCAGCTCACCTCTATACCTTCTATGTCTCCTTCTGGACCGGCGGGATCTGGAAGACTACAAATAACGGCACGACTTTCCAGCCGGTTTTCGATACTCAGAACAATCTCAGCATCGGTGCTCTAGCCGTGGCGCCCTCGAACGCCGATCTTGTCTGGGCCGGCACAGGCGACGCATTTACCTCGCGCAGTTCACTCGCCGGCAACGGCGTCTACAAATCCACGGACGGCGGAAAGACCTGGGCGAACATGGGGCTGGCCGACACCCATCACATAGCCCGCATCGCAATCCATCCTGGCAATCCCAACATAGTTTACGTCGCGGCCATGGGCCATCTTTTTTCGGATAACGAGCAGCGCGGCGTCTTCCGTACGCGCGATGGCGGCCGCACCTGGGATAAAGCCCTTTCTCTCGGGCCTCACGTCGGTGCGATTGATCTGGTGATGGACCCACAACATCCGGACGTGCTCTACGCCGCTGCGTACGACAAGACGCGCCTGCCATGGCAACTCGTCCCGGACGGTCCAGGCAGCGGCATTTATAAGACCTCGGACGGTGGGGACCACTGGGTCAAGCTCAGCGGCGGGCTGCCGGAAAACCACGTCGGTCGCATTGGGCTGGATATCTATCGCCGCAATCCCCAGATTCTTTACGCCATCGTCGAGAACGATAATCCGCGCACCGTGCGCGTGGCCGGCGGCCGCGGTGGGCGCGCGGGTGTTCAAGATGGGATCGGCGGCGAAGTCTACCGTACCGAAGATGGCGGCCGCACCTGGAAAAAGATGAACGCGGAGGATTACGATGTGAGCCCCAAGGGGCCTTATTACTTCAATCAAATCCGCGTCGATCCGAACGACGACCAGAATGTTTTCGTAACCCAGGACGGGCTGCGGCACTCCATCAACGGCGGCCGCACGTGGGACGGCCCGCGCGTGTTCCCCCGCATGTTCGGCGATGTGCGCACGCTTTGGATCGACCCCACGAACTCGAACCGCATGATCCAGGGCAGCGATGGCGGCATCGCCGTCTCCTATGACGGAGGCCGCACCAGCGTCGCTCCCGAGAACATTCCCGTCGAGGAGGTCTACGCCCTTAGCGTGGATAACGAAGAGCCGTACAACATCTACGCCGGGCTCCAAGACCACGAAAACTGGCGCTGCCCCTCGGCGACCGGCATGGGACGGGTCACTCCCAGGACTGCCGCGCGGTCGGCGGAGGCGACGGCATTACCACCCTGGTAGATCCGAACGACAGCCGCTGGCTTTACACCAATCGCGAGTACGGTTCGCACAGCCGCGTAGATCAGAAGTTCGGAATCAGGACGTCGATCATGCCCCGCCAATCCGATCCCTCGCAACCGCCTTACCGGTTCATTTGGGAAACGCCCATCGTGACTTCTCCCCACCACCCAGGAACCATCTACACTGGCGGCCAGATGTTGCTGAAGTCCGCCGATCGCGGCGATCACTGGACCGCCATCAGCCCCGATCTCAGCACGCATCCGAGCGATAAGATCCTTCCCTCATCCGAAGGCCGCCTGCCCGGCGGCATTCCCTGGTTCGCCATTTCCACCATTTCGGAATCGCCGCTCACCGCCGGCGAGATCTGGGCCGGCACGAGCGACGGAAACGTCTGGGTAAGCGCGACGACGGCGCCCACTGGACCGATGTTACTGCCCGCGCGTCGGCCGCCGGAGGCCGAGCTGATGCGTACGTTACCCGGGTGCGCGCTTCCACGCATGTGGCCGGCCGGGCGTATCTAACGAAGAGCGGTTACCGTTTCGACGATTTCGCCCCTTACGTGTATCAACGGACGACTACGGCGCCACTTGGAAACCGATTTCTAGGGCCTGCCGTCAGCGCCGGTGAATGTTGTCGCCGAGGATCCCGTGAATCCAGATCTGCTGTTCCTGGGCAGCGACGACGGCTTGTTCGTTTCGCTGGATCGCCGCGCCCGCTGGGCGCGTATGAACAACAACCTGCCCCGCATATCGGTGCACGACCTGGTGATCCAGGCGCGCCAAAAGGATCTGGTGCTCGGCACCTACGGCCGGGGAATCTGGATCACCAACATCGCGCCCCTGGAAGAACTCAATGCGGCGGTCCTGGCGCAGGACATACATCTTTTCTCCATTTCCGATACCGTCCAGCGCGTGCCTTGGCAGTTTGCCGCAAACGACTATCTCTCGGCCAGCAGAATCTGCAGACATCCAACCCACCGAACGGGATGGGAATCTGGTATTACCTGAAGCAAGCCGCCAGTCCCGCGCCGGCCATCGTGATCACTGACTCCTCCGGCAAACAAGTAGCAAAGCTGAGCGGTCCGGGCGATGCCGGCCTCCACTTCGTCTTGTGGGACACGCACCAGCCGCGGCCAGAGGGCGGCGGCGGACGCGGGGCGCGGCCCTTGCGGCAGGCCAGACGGTGGTGGATCAACTCGAACCGCTTGGCGCCTACTCGGTGACGCTTGAGGTTGGCGCGGTGCGGCAGAGCGCCAGCGCTCGCATTATTGCTACACAGGGTTGGTCACTCGCCACGTCGCCGGAAATCATCCGGCAGCTCGATCACAAGTAGGGCGCAAGCGGCCTGTAAGATGAGCCAGCTCAGTCGTCGTTCGGCCGGCCGCGCTGTTTCTTGGAGGCGGATCGTTGCGATTTTGCCGTGAGCCGGCGGACCTTGGAGCCCAGCGTGGGCCGGCTTGGGCGGCGGCTCTCGGTACGATTTCAGCGCGGGCGATCAGTTCATCCAGTCTCGCCCGGGCCTCGGCTCGATTGGCCTCCTGCGTACGATGCACGCGGGACGTGATGATCAAGACGCCTTCTTGCGTGGTGCGATTGCCGGCTAACGCCAGGAGGCGCTGCCGTACGTCGTCGCGAAGCAAGCGGGATTGGCGGACATCGAAGCGTAACTGGACGGCGGTGGAGACTTTGTTGACGTTCTGGCCCCCAGGACCCGAGGCGCGAACAAAGGTCATTGTCAGTTCGGAATCTGGAATGAGTATAGGCAAATGCTATTTCCAGAATAGCCCGTAATGTTGCTGCGGCACGGGAAGCGAATCGTGGCTACATCAATTCGGCTTGACAAGGGAACAAAGTGCTTTCATAATCGTTTATCGATATATCGTTATTCGTTATGCCAAGACGAAAGCTTGATCCGTTGCCCTTGGCGGCATTCAACATCCTTCTGGCCTTAGCAGGTGAAGATCTTCACGGTTACGCCATCATGCGGCAAGTTGAGCGGCAGACATGTGGACGTGTGCGATTGGGGCCTGGGACGCTATACGGCTCGCTCCGAACGCTGCTGGAAGCGAGTCTTATCGAGGAACTCGACGATAGCTCCGCCTCGGAGGATAGTTCCGAGCGCCGTCGTCACTATCGCCTGACGTCTGCAGGTCTCAAGCTGGTTCGATCGGAGCTGGAGGGGCTCGTCCAGACTCTCCGGGTTGCACGGGCAAAACGTATATGGCGAGGGGCGGATGTCTGAGAAGCTCTATGCGTTTCTGCTAAAGCTTTATCCGGACCATTTCCGCCGGACATACGGCGACGAAGCGCTGCGCCTGGTCCGCGATCGCGCTAGTAGTGAAAACGGATTTCTTTCCGGTTTTCGTCTTTGGCTGGATTTGTTGTTGGATCTCGCAAAATCGCTGCCCCGCGAATACAGCAACCCGCCGGCAACGCCAATCGTTGCGACGCAGTTCCTCAACAGCGAACGTTCGTTTCAGCTTCTTGCCGAACGATCGCTGAATCCGACTCTTCTGTGTTTGGGCGGTACGTTATCAGCGGTGTTGTTTTGGGTGTGCGTCTTTGTAGTTGCACACAGCGGCGGATTCCGGCATTGTTTCCGGCTTCGCTTTCCCTGGCAGGGCTCGTGCAGAACACCCCGGCTCAGGCTCGATATCCCGACGAAGAAGAATCACCTGTTCGAAATTCAGCGCGCAATTTGGCGGTCGGCGTGCACAACTTCTGCATGACCGCGAAACGGGACATTCCGAGCAACTCAGGACAACCACTCCTGACATTCAACTTTGCGAGTCCCGGCGCGTCCGGAGTTGCGCTAATCGATGGAAAAGTCGCGAAGAGATTCAAGAACGAACAGCGTCTCTCGATTCGTGCGCATGTATTTGTTGGAGATCACCAGTTCGTCTTGCAGCTGGATAAACCCGCCGGGAACACCTTGATGTCCAGTAACGGCGATTTTGAATCTTGCCTGCAAAAATAGGAGGCTGCCGCATCATGACGGACTGTAGAGTTCGTGGACGATTCAAGACGAAACCTTACTTTCGCGGGGTTCTGCGGTTGGCGGCTGCGGCTGCTCTTTTGTCTCAGGCCGGCTTGGCTCAGGGCTCCGCGGCGCCTGCTTCCGCCCGGCGCCAGCGCCATCGAGAAACATCCGAAGTTTGAGGTGATTTCGATCAGGCGGCACATTGCAGAGAGTGGGCCGGTGCAGAATCGGCCGACGCCGACGGGTTTCGTTCGATCGGTCTGTCCATGTTCGCCATTTTTCAGTGGGCGTATGCGCTACCGAACCAGCCTGGGTTGCTACGAGGAGACCAGATTGAGGGAGATCCGCGCTGGTTGACTGACGAACGCTATGACGTGGTGGCGAAGGTTGACCACGCAGACCTTGCCGGCTGGCAGAAGCCTGCAATGAGGCAGACAATGCTGCGCGCGATGCTGCAGGCGATGTTGGCCGAACGGTGCAAAGTAATGGTGCACTATGGGGAAAAGATGTGCCGGTATACGACTTGGTAATAGCGAAGGGCGGCCCGAGGTTCAAACAGGCGGAGACTGTGGATATGGCCGAACTGAGGCGGAAACACCCCGAAGGAGGGGTGATGAGGGGGAGCGGCACGATGGCTGTGCAAGGCCCAAACAGGACACAGTTCTACGCCATCTCGATGGCGATCCTGGCGAACACTATACTACCGAGCGTTGCGGACAGACGAGTGGTAGACAAGACCGGCTTGACCGGGTATTACGACCTTGCCGTGCCATCGTCGGCCTTGCGGCGGCCGCCGCCGCCCCCTCCTCCCGGAGCGTCACAACCCCTCGATGCGCCATCCCCACCGCTAGAAGAGGAATCGATCTTCGCGGCATTGGAGGCGTTGGGGTTACGGCTGGAGCCGGCAAGGGCCAAGTGGAGACGTTGATGATCGATCACGTGGAACGGCCATCCGAGAATTGACTTGGCAAACCACCAGCCTCGAAGCACTAGCGACACTACCCGCTACTGAAACACCTTCTCCGCCGGCACAATCTAAATCGCGTCCGCCTTTAACCCCAGCGGCCACTTCTCGACAATCTTGTCCACATCCTGAAGGGCCTGTGGCTTGGGCGTGTTGTAAGTCATCGGCGACGCATCGTCGCTGGTAAGTTGCATCTTCAACTGCTCCGCGTTGCCCGCCACAATTGCGATCGATAGCTTATCCGTTCGCAAATACCGTCGGATCACGCGAGTCACATCGGCGGCCGTCAGCTTGGCCAGGCGCGTGTGGAACGTGTCCTGGTAGTTAGGCATGTCGTAATACAGCCCGTCCACGGCCGCGCCCAGTTGCGCGCTCTGCGTGCGCAGCAGCAGGTTGCTGTACTTACTCACAAAGTCGCGCGACATCGCGAATCCGTCTGCGGGAATGCCGTTTGATCAGATTGTCGAGCTGGTAAAGCGCCATCCGCAGCGCGAATTTGGCCGTGGCGGGCTGAACCGGCCGGATCCAGATCTGAAATATCTGATAGTGCCGCGCCAGGTTCTGGCTGGGCTCCATCTGATACATCCCGCGCGGGAAATATTCGATATAGGCGTAGTCGCCGTAATTCAAGCCGCGCTTCTCGCGCAATTCATCGTAGAGAACGCTGCCGCTCATGCGATGCTCGCCGAGATACGATGCCGCCACCAGCAGCGCCGGAAAATCCGGATTCTGGCGCGTGCACGAGATCGGAAAGCCGAGCGAAATCGCCGTCGCGCGCGCGTCTTTCGCCACAATCGTCACCCGGTTCTCCGTGATAACCTTCGGCTCCGTGCGCCGCGCGCGAAAACCTTTCGCCGCTGGCAAGTGGCGAAAGTCGCTCTTCACGCGTTCCAGAAATGCCGGTGAAAAGCCTCCCGAAATGCCCAAAATCAGGTTCGCCTCGGTGTACTGGCCCTCGTAAAATCGTTTCACGTCCTCCAACGTGATGGCTTCGAGCGACGTCACCGTGCCGCCGTTGTAGTGGCCATACGACATCCCCTGATAAATGTCGCCGTAGAGAACTTCCTTGGCCAATTCCTCGTCGTTATTGCGCAAGCCGGATTTGATCGCGCTGATGCAATCGTCTTTCACGCGCTTGAAATCGTCCTCGCGCCATCCGGGCTCCAGCAGCATGCCGTGAATCAGCTTGTAATACGCTTCGAGATTGTCCGTGTGCGTCGACCCGGCGAACGTGGACATCTCTTTATCCACTTGCGCTCCGAATTCCGCCGACATCGGAAACATCGCGTCCGTGATCTGCTGATACGTTTGCGTCTTGCTGCCGCCGCCCGCGATCATTTGCGCGGTCAGATACGCCAATCCAGGCTTCGCCGTGGGGTCGGAGGCCGAGCCAGTGGTAAATACGATGCGAAACGTAACCAGCGGCGAATGGTTCGGCTGCGCCATCACGCGCATTTGCGCGAGAGCGGCGCCGGCCAGCGCCAACGCGGCCAACATGGAAACTTGAGCTCTCATTTCGCTCCCTCCGCCGAGTTTTCCAAGGTCACGATCGTCCGCCCGTTGTCGACCAGATACTTCGCGGCCGCTTTCTGCACGTCCGCGGCAGTCAAACCGGCGTATTGCTCGAACAAGCTGTTCATGGTGTCCGGCGTGCGTCGCAGCGCTACGTAAGACGCCACAATCTGCGCGATGGTGTCGCTGTTATCCATGCGCAGCGCCATCTCGTAGCGCAGGTGTTTGCGTACCGTATCGAGCCGCGCGTCGTCCACCGGTTTCTCCTGCAAACCACGAATCGTAGTCAGAATCTGGTCGCGCACATACTCCACGTCCGCCGCTTCTTGAGCGCGCCAGAATTTCAAACAGCGCCGGATCCACGTTGCCCGGCGAATCCGCCACCAAAACGTCTGCCTTCTGCTCCTGAATAATGAGTTTCTGATACAGCGGCGAATTCTCGGAAAACGCCAGATAAGACAGCGCGTCTAGCGCCGCCGTATCCTTGCTCGAATCGCTATACGCCGGGCCTTTGAACGCAATCCCCAGCAGCGGCGGCGTCGGTCCCGGCCATGCCACTGTAGCGCTGCGCGGCGCATCCTGCGTAGGCTCGGCGGGAATCTCCGGCTTATAGTCGCCGCGTTTCCAAGCGCCCCACGACTTTGCCGTCAGATCGCGCACCTGGTTTCGTTTCACATCGCCCGCCACAATGATCGTGGTGTACTCGGGCCGGTAATAGCGCTGGAAAAACTGCAGGCTGTACTCGAACTGGTTGGGCATATCCTGCACGTCTTTGAGGAAGCCCATCGTTTCGTGCTTGTAGGTGTGTGTCGTGTACGCCGCGTCGCGCAGCGCTTCGTTCAGTTTGATGAACGGGCTCGATGCGTTCTTGTTGTACTCGCCCAGCACCGCCAGCGTTTCGGTTTTGAATTCGCTCTGCGTGTATTTCAGGTTCTGGAAGCGGTCGCCCTCCATGGCCAGCAGCGCGGGCAGATCCTCTTTAGAAAACACTGTGTGATAGCACGTGTAGTCGTCGGTGGTAAAAGCGTTTGACGACGCGCCCATATGCTTGATCGCGTTGTTGTATTGCTCCTGCGAGTATTTCTCCGTGCCTTTGAACATGAGGTGCTCGAACAGATGCGCGGAGCCGGTGTGCCCGGGCTCCACCTCATTGCGCGACCCGGTCTGCACCACAATATACACCGCCACGATATTCGGATAATCCGTGGGCACGGTCACCATGCGCAGCCCATTGGGCAGGTCGTCCTGCGTGTACGCGTAAGGAAAAATCTTCTGCGCCGGCTGCGCGCCCATCGCGGCCGCGGCGCATGCGAAAAACATTAGTTTGGAAAGCATTGCCCTATCACCTTATTTCGGCCCAGTCCACGGCCCTCGTGCTTCTTCCAGTCGGATCGCCAGATCCAGCAACAGTTCGTCGCAAACGGAAACCCCATCAATTGCACTCCCAGTGGCAGCCCGTCTTCCGAGAGCGAAATCGGAATTGTCACGGCGGGCAGCCCCAGCACATTCGCGATCACCGCCGGCATCATCGCCTGAAACAAGCCGATGGATTGCCCTCCGATTTCCCACTTGCGCCGCCGGTGCTCGAACGCCGGCACGCTGCACACCGGCATCAGAATCGCGGCCATGCCTTGCATCTGCCGGAGCAGGGAAGCGCGCATCCGGTCGCGCGTGGCCAACTGCAACAACGCCTGCTCGGCGGTGGGCACGGCGTCGCTCCAAAACTCCGAAAGCGTCCAGTGAACGTCGTCCAGCCGTCCCTCGAACATGGCCCGCGCCACAAGCTGCGGCCATTGCGAAAAGAGAAAACTCCACGTGTTAGGCGCGCGTTCCATCCCCGTCGGCTCGAATTCCTCCACACGAAAACCGGCGTCTTGCAAAAGCTGCGCCGCCCTCCGCACCGCGTCCGCCACTCCCGCATCCACCGGCACTCGATAAAACTGCGGCCACACGCCGATGCGGGCCCCGCTGTCTCCGGTTCCACCAGCGGCGCGGGCGTGCTGAACGGGTCGCGCGGTTCGAATGACGCCAGCGCCGCGAACAGCAGCCGCAGATCTTTCGTCGTCCGCGCCATTGGTCCCACTACCGATGTCAGCCCTGCCGGATAGCCCAGCGCCGGAAAATGCCCCAGCGCCGGAATGCGCCCCGGCGTCGGCTTTAATCCTGCGATGCCGCAAAAAGCCGCCGGCACGCGGATCATGCCGCCGCCGTCGCTCGCAATTCCTCCCGCCGAACAGAACGCCGCGATCGCCGCCGCTTCTCCGCCGCTCGATCCGCCCGGCGTC
>CAVUQS010000018.1:0-180040 GCA_963743705.1 Bryobacterales bacterium
CGGCTCGGCGGCGAAATGGCGCTTCAGGCCGCGGTATTTCGCTAGGGCGGCGGCGACGCGATCATCGGGAATCGGTTTCAGCAGATAGTCGATGCCATTGGATTGAAAGGCATCGATCAGATATTCGTCGAACGCGGTGGCGAAGATCACCGGACATGTGACTTGCGTGCGCCGCAGGATTTCGAACGAGACGCCGTCGCCGAGTTGGATATCGAGGAACAACAGATCCGGCGACGGGTTGGATTCGAGCCACTTGACGGCTTCGGCGACGCCGGCGAGCTCGGCGACGATTGAGGCATCGGGCGCGGCTTTGCGGATGGCGGCGGCCAGGCGCTCGCGCGCGGCAGCTCGTCTTCGACGATCGCGACTCTCACGCCGGTACGCGCCTCAAGGGCGTGCGGACCAGGAATCGGCGGGGCGGTCGATGACTTCGATGGGGCGGCCGAGCGTGCGCACGCAGCGGTCGTCGAGATTCCGAAGGCCGATGCCCGCGCCGGGCAGCGCCTGTTCCAGCGGGCGTTTGGGATGGCTGACCACGACGGAATCGTCTTCGAGCGCGATGCGTACGCGCAACGGATTGCCGGGCGAGTGGGCGTTGTGCTTGACGGCGTTTTCGAGCAGCGTCTGCAGCGAAATCGGGGGCAGGAAGCAATCCTCGCCGCGTGCGCCGAAGCCATCGGCGATCAGTTCCAATTCGCCGCCGAAACGGCGCTCGAGCAGGCTGAAATAGCGCTGTGCGAATTCCAGCTCTTCGCTGAGGGCGACCAATTCCCGGCGATGCGCGGCCAGAATGTAGCGGTAGACCTCGGCCAGATGCTGATTGAATTCGAGGGCGCGGCGCGGGTCGCGCTCGATCAGCCAGCCGAGCGTGTTGAGCGAATTGAACAGGAAATGCGGGGCGACTTGCGCCTTGATGGCGGCAAGTTCGGCTTCGACGCGGGCGCGATCGAGACGTTCGACGGCCAAGAGGTCGTTCTCGCGCTGCTGGATGAGGTAGACGGTTTCGTAGACGTGCGTGATGAAGACCACGCAGATCACGCAACAGAGCGTGGCGATGCGGATGGCGTCCCAATCGGGACCGAAGCCAGCGACGCGATACCAGGCGAGCAGCATCAGAATCGCGACCGGCGCGGTGTAGAAGACGTTGGCGAAGAGCAGGACGCAGATCTTGCGAACGGGATGCTCGAACCAATCGTAGTAGCGGCGCTGGCGGAGGAGGAAGAATCGATTGCCGTGCCACACCAGGAACGAAATGAGGATCGACCAGGCGAGTCCGGCCCAATAGAGCGGCGCTCGCGGGCCATAGGGACCGAAATATCCGGCGAAATAGGGGATGGCGATACCGAAGGCGGGGATCAAAATCAGGCGGATGCCGGCGTCGCGCAGAGCCGGCTCCGGAGGCCGGATTTCCAGCTTGGGAGAGCCGTTTTCCGGCTTCGGCGACTCGATGGTTGGAGCGGCCATGAAACGGCCCTATCGTAGCAAAATGGACCCTTCGAAGCTTAATTTCCTGGCGATCGTCGTCGCGGCGGCGGCCGCGTTTGTCATTGGCGGCGCGTGGTATTCGTCGGCGCTTTTCGGCAAGGCGTGGATGGAAGCAGCAGGTCTCGACGAGAAAGCGTTGCGCGGACGCAAGATGGGGATGGTGTTCACGTCGGCGTTCCTGCTGGCGCTGGTGATGTCGGCGAATCTCGCGGCGTTTCTGCAGGGTCCGCCGAACGTCACGTGGGGCATCGCGGCGGGGGCGCTGGCGGGCATCGGCTGGGTGGCGACAGCGATGGGGGTGACGTATCTCTTCGAAGCGCGGCCGCTGAAACTGTTCCTGATAGACGCCGGCTATCACGCGGTGACGTTCATGGTGATGGGCGGAATTCTGGGGGCGTGGAAGTAAGCGCCGGGGCGCAGTACACTCGGTAGCTATGAAGTTCCCCAAGCTGCTGGCGGTTGCCGTAACGGCGGCCGCATTGATGGCGCAAACGCCGCGCGCCCGTCTTGAAACCGGACTCAACACGATTCAAGCGGCGAAGCTCCGCGCCGATTTGACCTTCCTTTCGTCGGATGCGCTCGAAGGACGGATGTCGTTGCAGCGTGGCTCGGAGGTGGCGATTCAATGGATCGCGGCGGAATTCGCCAAAGCGGGCCTGAAGCCAGCGGCGGGCGATTCCTTCCTGCAGCCGGTGCCGCTGGTTGAATACCGTATGGATCGCGAACAGACCGGGCTGATTCTGCGGATGGGCGGCAAGGAAGAGACTTTTCACGCGCCCGACGCCAACGGCAGCTATCCGAACAATGGCACGTACAAGGGCGCGGTGGTTTTCGCCGGCTTTGGTATCACGGCGCCCGAGCTGCGCTATGACGATTACGCGGGCATCGATGCGAAGAGTAAGGTGGTGCTGGTTTTCAATCACGAGCCGCAGGAAGACGATGAGCGTTCGATCTTCAATGGCAAGGGCAATACGCGCTACGCCAACGCCCGCGCCAAGATGATGAACGCGCAACGGCACGGCGCGGTGGCGGTGCTGGTGGCGCCCGACCCGAACCACAAGGCGGGACAGCAGCGGGGACCGCTAGATGCCGGCGGCGGCCGCGGGCGGGGCGGCCAAGGCGCGCAAGGGGGGCAGGCTGTGCGCACGCCGCGGCCGATTCAGGCCATCGCGGGGGAAGATTCGATTCCGGTGTTCAATATCAGCGCGAAGCTGGCGGCGGAGATGCTGGCCGCGACCGGCAAGATGCCGTCGGAGCTGCAGGCATCCATCGATTCGACGTTGAAGCCGGCGTCGTCGGCGCTGGGCGATGCCGAGGCGGAATTGCATGTCGTGACGTCGGCGCGCAAGGAGGCGAATTCATACAACGTGGTAGGAATCGTGGAAGGAAGCGACCCGCGCCTGCACGCGGAAACGGTGCTGTTTAGCGCGCATTTCGATCATGACGGCCTGCGCGCCGATGGCGCGATCTATCATGGCGCGGACGATAACGGCTCAGGCACGGTAGGCATTGTGGCGCTGGCGCACGCGTTCGCGGTGAATCCGGTGAAGCCAAAACGCACACTGCTGTTCGCGGTTTTCGCGGCCGAGGAGCGCGGGCTGCTGGGTTCGTATTACTATGCGGCGCATCCGTTGCGGCCGCTGGCGACGACGCGCGCGCAAATCAATTTCGATATGATCGGCCGCGACGAGAAGGATAGCTCGCAGACGCATGGGCTGATCGATATTGCGGCGGACACGTCGAATGAAGTCAATATTATTGGCACGAAGTACAGCCCCGATTACCGCGCGGCGGTGGTGAAGCAAAACGAATATGTCGGGCTGCACCTGAACTACAAATGGGATGACGATACCGTGCTGAGCGTGCTCTTCCGCAGCGATCAGTATCCACTACTGATGCACGATATTCCGGCCATGTGGTGGTTCACAGGCTTCCATCCCGACTATCACCAGGTGACCGACACCGCGGACAAGATTAACTACCCGAAGATGGAGAAGATTTTGAAGCTGGCATATCTTACCGGCTTCGATTTCGCCGATAGCGCGAATCCGCCGAAGTTCTTTCCGTCTGGCGCGCCGAAGTAGTGCCAGAATCGTGCAGAATCTTGCCTCCCCAGCCGATTATCTGAGTGTTACGCTGAGGGAGGCGTTCCTATGAACGACACGCAACTTTACTTAGTCATTGGCTTGCCGACCATTGCCGTGCTGGTTGGCGTCTTGATCAACTCGATGCAGTTCAATTCGCAGTTCGCGATGTTGAACGCGCGATTCTCGGCGCTCGAAGCGCACGTTTTGAACTTCGAGTCGCGCATCGAAAGCCAAATGGCCAAGTTTGACGCACGTCTCGAACTCATTGTCGGCAAAGGATGAAAATTCCGCTTTCCCGCATCGCGCATACACGCTCCGGCGATAAGGGGGACACGTGCAACATTGGCGTGATCGCCTACGACGAGCGGCATTACCCCGTCCTGGAACAAGAAGTGACGGCGGAGCGGGTGAAGGGGCATTTCAGGGAACTGGTGAAGGGCGAGGTGGAGCGCTTTGAGCTGCCGAATCTAGGCGCGCTGAACTTCCTGCTGCACCAGGCGCTGGGCGGGGGCGGGACGGTTTCGTTGCGGACCGACGCTCAGGGGAAGACCTTTGGTGCAGCCCTTTTGAGCCTGGAAATCGACTTCCCGGGCGAACTATAATAGATCGAGCGCGTGCTCCGCGCGCTGTCCGAGCTATTCCTCTGGCCTCCCGACGAGTCGTCCCCATGAGTCAAACTCTCGAAATCTCCCAAGACAGGCGCGTTCTACGCATCGCGCTCAACCGGCCCGATCAGCACAACGCCCTGAGCGCCGAGTTGTGCCGCGACCTGCTCGATACCATCAACGGGGCCGATCGCGATCAAAGCGTCGGCGCGATCGTACTGACCGGCAACGGGCAATCGTTTTCGGCCGGCATGGATTTGAAGGAACTCGGGACCATCTCCACTGAGACCATCAATAACGTCCACGAGCAGCTCTTCACGCTCTCAATGCGGCTCGGGACGCCCCTGATCGCGGCCGTAAACGGCCTGGCGCTAGGCGGTGGGACCGGGTTGGTGGCCAATTGCCACA
Organism: Bryobacterales bacterium; assembly: GCA_963743705.1. GTDB lineage: Bacteria > Acidobacteriota > Terriglobia > Bryobacterales > Bryobacteraceae > PALSA-243. The sequence goes on from CAVUQS010000018.1 coordinate 4,586, forward strand.
TCGCTATTGCGTCCGCGCGGGCGAAATTCGGGCTGACGGAGATCCGGCTGGGTTTGTGGCCGTTCCTGGTGTTTCGGGCCCTGCAGGTGGCAACCGGAGAACGCCGCGCCGTCGAATTGGCGCTCACCGGGCGCATATTCGACGCCACGGAGGCGCTGGAACTGGGCATCGTCCATGAAATCGTGGAAAACGCGGAAACCCGCGCCATGGAGATTGCGGACAACCTGTCGAGATCGAGCCCGACGGCGACGCGCAGCGGCCTCAATTTCGTCCAGGAAGTGCGCAGTAAGGACTGGGCGACCGCGGGCCTGATCGCCCGGCGGGTCCGCGACGAGCTTTTCCATAGCGCCGATTTCCAGGAAGGTTTGCGGGCATTCCGGGAAAAACGCGATCCGACCTGGCCGTCTATTCAAGAATTGTGACAATCTGTCTTATGCAAGCGCGCTGCTATATCTTGGGGTTCCTGACCGAAGGCAACAACAGAATGTGCTGGGGGCACTTTACTTTCGCCTGCCGCGCGTTTAGTATGGTTACAACTCCCCCGGTAAGCTGGCGAGGTGAACGCTTTGCTAAAACTGAAACGCGTAGAACTACAGGGCTTTAAATCTTTTTGCGAGCGCACGGAATTGCGCTTCAACGGCGCAGGGATTGCGGCCATCGTTGGGCCGAACGGGTGCGGCAAATCGAACATCAGCGACGCCATCAGTTGGGTACTGGGCGAGCAGTCGGCCAAGAGCCTACGCGGCGCCCGCATGGAAGACGTGATCTTCGCGGGAACGCGCGACCGCAAGCCGCTCGGCATGGCATACGTCACCATGACGCTGGTGGATCCCGAGGTCTACCGTGAAGGAACCGGACCGAAGATTCAGGCCGTGGACGAGTCGCAGCCGAAGCGTCCGGCGGAAATCACCATCACGCGCCGCCTCTACCGGTCCGGCGAGAGCGAATACCTGATCGACGGGCGCAGCGCCCGCCTGCGCGATATTCAGGATCTATTCATGGGCACCGGGCTCGGCCCGGAAAGCTACGCCATCATCGAGCAGGGGCGCATCGGGCAGATTCTGAGCTCGAAGCCGCAAGACCGGCGGTCGGTGATCGAAGAAGCCGCCGGTATCACGAAATTCAAGACGCGCAAGCGCCTGGCGGAAGCCAAACTCGAAAGCGCCAAGCAGAATCTGGCGCGCGTGTACGACATTCTCGAAGAAGTTACGCGCCAGGTGAACTCGCTCAAGCGCCAAGCCGCTAAGGCGAAGCGCTATAACGAGCTCAAAACCGATCTCGAGACGCGCCTGCGCATCGTGCTTTCCGGCAAATTCCGGCTGCTGGAGCGCGACGCCGCGCAGACGGCCATCGAGTTGAATCTGGCCGCGGGCGAATGGAAATCGCTGGCCGAGCAAGTCACCGAAAGAGAGAAGGCGCACGAAGCGCAACAGCTGGCGTGCTACGAAATCGAGCAGCAGCTTACCGATTCGCGGCAGAGGCTTTCGAATCTCAATATCGATGCCGAGCGCACGCGCGGCAAGCTGGCTTCGCAGGTGAAGGAAAGCGGCGCGATTGAAGAGCGCATTGCGCAATCGGAAGCGGAAACGCTGAATCTCGCGCAGCGGCTGACGGCGCTCGAAGGCGAAATCGCGGCACAGAAGCAGACCGTGGACGCGCTGGACGCGGAAATCGCGCAGGCGCGCGGGCGGATGCTCGAAATCACGCAGCAGCGTGAAGCCCTACAGGCGCAGGTGCGCGAGCGGGAGAAGACGATCGAAGCGGGCCGGCAGGTGATTCTGCGGCTGTTGGGCGAGGCTTCGACGCTGAAGAATCAGCTGGCGCAGATCGACGAGTACCTGGCCGGAATCGAGCGCGAAACGGCGCGTTCGACGCGCGAAGAGCAAGTGGCGGCCGCCGAGATCGAGCGCCTGGAAGCGGCGCGCACGCAGCTTTCGGAAACGCTGGCACAGCGCCAACTCGAACTCGAAACGGTGACCGGCGAGCGGCGCCGGACCGAGGAAGATCTCACCGAGCGCCGGCGCGCCGCGGCCGAATTGCGCCGCGAGATCGATGCGCTGAAGAACGAAGTTTCGCGGATTCGCGCGCGCAAGGAATCGCTGGAGCAGGTGCTGGCGCACCGCACGTACACCACGGAATCGGTGAAGCGGCTCTTCGCGGCGGTGGAAAAGGGCAAAGCTGCCGGCGTCAACGCGCTGGGGGTGCTGGCGGATTACGTGGAAGTGGACGCGCAGTTCGAAAAGCCGGCGGAAGAATTTCTGCACGAAGAACTGGAATATGTGGTGGTGGAGAACTGGCAGGAAGCCGACCGCGGTCTCGATTTCATCCGGGCCGAACTGGACGGGCGCGCCACGTTCCTGGTGCATCCTGAGTCGAATGGCCACGAAAAGGCGCCATGGCCCGAGCCCGCGATTGGCCCCGAAACCGGCCTCGCTGGGCGCCTGAGCGATTCTCTGCGGCTCACCAACGGGTTCCGCGACCGCGCCACCGATCTGCTGCCGCGCGTTTCGCTGTGCTTCCTGGCCGAAGACCGGGCCGCGGCGCAGCGGCTTTCCACGAGCTATCCGCACCTCTATTTCCTTTTGCCGGATGGCGTCTGCTATCACGGCCACACCGTGACGGGCGGCAAGAAATCGGGCGCCGGACCGCTTGCCATGAAGCGCGAGGCGCGCGAGTTGGCGACGGCGCTGGCGAAGCGTCAAGGCAGCCTCGACGAACAAACGAAGCGCCTGGATTCACTGCTACAGGAGATCGCCGGTCTGGAGGCCGATCTCGAACGCCTGCGCGCGCTGCAGCAATCGCGCGAAAAAGATCGCGTGGCTCTGGATCACGAAATGCGCAAGCTGGGCGACGATCTTTCGCGTTCCAACTCGCGGCTTTCGGTAGCGCGGCTGGAACTCGATCGCTTGCGCCGTGATGCCGAAAAATCGGCGGCGCAGCGTGAGACCAATCGCGCGGCCGTCCAAGAAAAAGACCGGCTGCGCACGGAGCGTGAAGAAGCGCTGGAGGCAGGCCGCCAGGAACTGGAAAAGCTGGAAACGCAAGCCGCGGCGATTGGCGAAGAATACGCTTCGACGCGCGCCGGTCTGGCAGGACTCGAAGAACGGCATCGCGGCGAGCGCAACGGCATGGCTCGGCTGGAACAGCAATTCCGCGAGACCACGACGCGGCGCAATGCCATCGCGGGCGAGATCGAACGCCTGGGTGAGCAACGCGCCCGGTTGCTGGCGGACAACATCGAGCTGGATCAGATGGCCACGCTTTTGGCCGAGGAAATCGGCGCGCTGGAAGGCCGTGTCAACGAAATGGCGACGCAGGACGCCGCGATGCGCGAAGCGTTGCGCGGGGGAGAAGAAGAACTCAAGACGCTGCGTGCGGCGGTGGATGAAATGCGCGAGAAGCGCACGCAGATCGAGCTCGACCTGGTGCGCAAACAAGCGGAGCTCAAGTTCCTGGATGAAACCAGCCGCAAGGAATTGAATTGCCCGGTGGAGGAACTGAGCGCGCCGGATGCGCCGATTCCAGACGCCGACGCGATTGCCGAGGCCGAGCAAGGCTGTAATGAGGTGCGGGCGCGCATCGAGGGCTTGGGCGCGGTGAACGCCGCGGCGATGGAGGAATACGAAGAGGCGCAGCAACGCCACGAATTCCTGACGGCGCAGCGGCAGGACCTCATCGATTCCATTCGCGACACGGAAAAGGCGATTCAGGAGATCGACCTGGTGTCGCGGCAGAAATTCGCGGAGGCTTTCGAGGCGATCAACAACAACTTCCGCGCGTCGTTCCAGACCCTATTCGGCGGCGGCACGGGCGAGATGCGGCTCACCGATCAGGAGAACATCGCGGAATCGGGCATCGACATCATCTGCTCGCCGCCCGGCAAGCGGCTGCAGAACGTGCTGCTGCTCTCGGGCGGCGAGAAAGCGCTGGCAGCGGTGGCGCTGCTGATGGCGATCTTTAAATATCAGCCGAGCCCATTCTGCGTGATGGATGAAGTGGATGCGCCGCTGGATGAATCGAACATCGGCCGCTTGACGCGCTTGCTGCAAGAGATGGCGCTCGAGACGCAGTTCGTGGTGATCACGCACTCCAAGCGGACCATGGAAGCGGCGCAGGCTTTGTATGGCGTGACCATGCAAGAGCCGGGGGTGTCGCGGTTGGTGTCCGTGAAGTTCGGGGCGACGGCGGAAGCGGCGGCGTAGCTTCCACCAGACTCGTCAATGCCAATTCCGCCGCTGAACTCTCAGGGGTTGCTGCCCGCGGGCATTCATTCGTGCACGATCGATGAAATCGAGGAGATATTCGGACGCTTTCATCTTTCTGATGTCCGACCGAGGATTTTCGAGACCTTTCAGTCCTTTGTGGCTGAACTGCGCGCCAGCGGGTTGGCAATCGCTCTCATTGTCGATAGCAGCTTCGTGACCAGCGAGCCGGCTCCGAACGACATTGATGGCTTCATCATCGTGAGAAAGAATTTCTCAAGCGCAGACATGCTGCCGCCGGCGGATTACAACACGATTTCCAGCCGAAACATTCGCAAGCGCTACCGCTTCGATATGCTCTTAGCCCGGCAGGACGGCATTGAAGAGCAAGCCTATATCGAGTTCTTCCAACAGGTTCGCCGCCACCCCGACTTGCGAAAAGGTATTCTAAGAATAGACTTATGACCTTGATCGCGACAGAGCTCGATCAAGCGCTCGCGCAAATGCAGCGCCTGGACGCCGTTATTTCCGGCCTGCGCGAAGAAGTTTTGCCCAACGATCCTCACCTGTTCGCATTGCTTGCCGAAGGGCCGCTAATCCAGATTCGACAGTTGCAACAACAAATAGAAGAATACGTGCGGGAGTTGTCCGCGCCTTTGACCTAGCCGTTATCGAGCTAGTTCAATGTCGTCCCCCAGCTAAATCCGGTCTCAAGCGCGCCGTTTTCTCTAGCGCGGTTCTCTTGCGGAACTTGCGTATTTCCTCGTGGTTGCCGTTGAGGAGGACTTCGGGGGCTTTCCAACCGCGGAAATCGGCAGGGCGGGTCCAATGAGGGCAATCGAGCAAGCCTTCGCCGTGGCCGGACTCCTGGAATGAATCGAACGCGGCCGACGATTCGTTGCCGAGAACGCCTGGTAGCAGGCGCGCCACGGTGTCGATGACCACGGCGGCGGCAAGTTCGCCACCGCTGAGCACGTAATTGCCGATGGAGACTTCGTCGTCGGCGAGATGCTCGGCAACGCGCTCGTCGACGCCTTCGTAACGGCCGCAAATCAGCAGAATCTCGGAGGCTTCCTCGCGCAGGCGGTTGGCCATCGCCTGATCGAAGAGCCGGCCTTGCGCCGAGAGCAGAACGACGCGCTGGCTCGGGCTACGTTGGGGCCAAATGCTCTCCACCGCCTCGAAGAGCGGCTGAGGCTTCATCACCATGCCTTCGCCGCCGCCGAAGGGGCGGTCGTCAACGCTCTTGTGGCGGTCGTAGGTCCAGTCGCGCAGGTTGTGGATGCGGATGTCGAGGAGGCCGGCGTCCTTGCCCCGCTTCACGACTCCGTGCGCGAACGGTCCCTCGAAAAATTCGGGGAAGATCGTCAGCACATGAAAGATCACGGGCGGTTCAGTTCCTTGAGTCCGGCAGGCAAGTCTACCAGGATGCGCTTGGCGGCGGGATCGATCTCGACGCAAATGGCCCGAGCAAAGGGGATGAGCAGGCTGCCCTCGACGACGAGCATCCCCGAACTCCCGGAATCGTCCCAATCGGTGACGCGGCCGAGACTTTCGCCGGAAGCGCGTTCCAGAACTTCGCAGCCGATGAGATCGGATTGAAAGAATTCACCGGCTTCGAGGGGCGCGCGCTCCGCCAGCGGCACCCGCACCTCAAGACCGCTCAACGGTTCCGCGGCCGAAATGGAATCGATGCCGCGGAACTTGAAGATGAGCGTCCCGTTATGAAACCAGGTGTTTTCGACTTCCACCCGCTCGCCCGAGCCGAACAGGTAGCATTCTTTGAGCACGGCATAGCGTTCGGCCTTGCTGCTCAACGACAAGGCGGTAATTTCGCCACGGTTGCCGCGCGTCCTGCCCAGCAGGGCAATCGTCACCCAGGCTTCATCCACGGGAATTATTCGAGGATTTCTAATGTGAACCGGCGGTTCAGCTTCATCCCAGCTGCGCCGAGGATGGTGCGGATCGATCGGGCTGTGCGGCCCTGCTTTCCGATCACCTTTCCCAAATCGCTGGGAGCGACTTTCAACTCCAGCACAGTGACCTGTTCGCCTTCCACGACGCGGACCGTCACTTCCTCGGGGATGTCAACCAGAGCCTTCGCGATGTCTTCTACCAACTGCTTCATGCACCCCGCCTCTCAAGTCCATGGTAGCGAACCAAGTGGACAGCCAAAACGTTTCCGCCAAACCTAAGGGGTGTTGCCGTTATTTTGTTTACAGTTAGCGGCGGCGTTCGGTCACTATGCAGCCGGTTGCGGGGCGGGAGCCGGGTTCTTCTCGACCAGCCGCTTCACGGTTTCCGACATTTGAGCGCCGTTCTTGGTCCAATGGCTGACGCGGTCGTGCTTCAAAAGCACCTGCGCCGGATTGGCGGTGGGGTTGTAATGGCCCACCACTTCCAGGTTGCGTCCGTTGCGGGGGCGTTCCTTTTCAATCACAACAATGCGGTAAAACGGCTTCTTTTTGGCGCCAAAACGCGCCAGACGGATCATTAGCATCTACACTCCACGAATTGAAATTTTATTTTACTACATCGGTTACGTATCCGAGTACGCCCAACGGCAAGTGGCCTCTCGTTGGAACTGTTCGATCCAACCAATCTCGCGGAGTCCTGGTTTTGTTCCACCGGCGCCATAGGGTAAGATGCGTACTAATGAAGGGTAATCCGAAGGTCATCAAGGGCTTGAACGAAGCTCTCAGAGAAGAACTGCTGGCGATCAACCAATACTTTCTTCATGCTGAAATGTGCGAGAACTGGAATTATGTCAGGCTGTCGACGCACATCAAGAAGGAATCGATCGACGAAATGAAGCATGCGGAGGCGCTGATCGAGCGAATCCTATTTCTCGACGGCACGCCGAACCTTACGGAACCCATGCAATTGAGCATCGGCGGCAACGTTCAGGCGCAGTTGGAAAGCGATCTCAAGCTCGAGATCGAAGCTGTCGCGATGTATAACCGCTTGATCGGTGTTGCGCGCGACGAAGGCGACAATGCGTCACGAGAGCTATTTGAGCGATTGCTCAAGGACGAAGAAGGACACGTCGATTGGCTCGAAGCGCAGGTACACCAGATCCGTGAACTCGGGTATGAACGTTATCTGAGCCAGCAAGTCCGGCAGCCGGAATAAGCGGCGAAGATTTCGTTGCGCGCGGCATGAGAGAGACCAGCGGAAGGACAAAGCCGGCTGGCTCTCTCTTAACGTTCTTCACGCTTACTTACGTCGTGTCGTGGACATTCTTCCTGACGGCGGTGGCCTTCTCCCGCCTAGCGGCATCAGCCGATCACGCGGTTGCAGCAATTCCGGGGCTATTGGTATTTGCCGGAACCATTGCGCCAGCTTTTGTAGCCATCGCGGCCGCCGCGCGCGCCGGTGAAATGTCGTCGACGAGGTCGCCGCTTTACCGCTTGTTTGAATGGCGCGTGGGAGCGATCTGGTACTTGTTTGCCATCGGCTTCATGGCGGCGGTCAAGTTATTAGTTGCGTTCGCGCATCGCGTGGTTACCGGTTCTTGGCCGCACTTCAGTCCCGAGCCGGCCGGAGCCGTTTTGGTTGCAATCATCGTCTCGACGCCGTTTCAAGCGGGTGAGGAAATCGGATGGCGCGGCTACGCGCTTCCCCGGCTAGCGGAGCGCATCGGATTTGGACGAGGGAGCGTGTTGCTGGGACTGATCTGGGCTTGCTGGCACCTGCCGCTCTTCTTTCTTGCGGTTCCGGGAAACGACGAGTACGGGCAGTCCTTTCCAATTTGGGCGTTTGGAGTAACGGCGCTATCCGTCGCCTTCGCGTGGCTATATATCCACGCCAACGGAAGTCTGTTGCTCACGTCGCTGATGCACTCTGCGGTGAATAACATTCCCCACTTTGTCCCGGTCTACGCCGCGAATGCGGGAAACGTATTTTCGCTCCACGGTTCGCTGGTTGCCGGCCTTACTTCTGTTTTCTTATGGACTGGCGCTGCGTACTTCCTATTTCGGATGCGGCAAAGCGCGGTGATCGGAATTCGTTTGTCAGCCGCGCTTAGTACACGTAGGTGATTCCAACCATAGGCACGAAATCCTGGAGGATGCTGCCATATTTCACGCCGGGCGCGGGGGTTAGCACCTGGGTGGGGAATGGCGTGATGAAATCGCGGATTTCGGTGCGCAGATAGAGCTTCTTCGAAAGGCGGTATGTGAAGCCGCCGCCGACGGTGATCATCGGCTTGATGGCCTGGGTTTTGGTGAAGTAGCCAAACTGGCTCAGCGGCTGATACGCCTGTTCGGCGCCGGTGCCGCGGTAGATTTTCATGCCGCCGCCGAGCGCGGCGAAGAACTGCACGGGCGATTCTCCACGGTTGGTGTGATAGACGATGTCGTAGTGGAGAGTGTGCGCCGCGCCGGTGAATTGCGCGGTCTGGCCGCCGCTTGAGAGGCGCAGATCGTTCTGCATGTATTCGTAATGAACTTCGCCGGCCAGTTTGCGGTAGAGCGTGTTGCCGAAGAACGCGCCAAACGACGCGCCGGGTGCGAATCCGGCCGTGGCATTGCCGATGGGCCCGGAACCGCTCGCCGATACGTTGCTAAGAAACCCTCCGCCGGCTACCGCCCCGAATTCCCATTGCTGGGCGAATGCGGTGGCGGCCGCCGAGAGAAACACGATCGAGAAAGCAATGCGTCGCATGAAAGCTCCTAATTCACTACCCGTACGGTCAAAGTGGTTGAGGCGCCGGCCTGGTTGATCACCAGAGGAATGTCCAAGCCTTGGGTGACGCCCGTAGGAACGGTTGCGTTGATCTGATAGACGCCGACGTCGCCGGGGACCAAACCGGCGTAACTGACGCCGAGCGACGACCCGCCGAGAGTCACCAGCGGAGGAACCGTGGCCTGAGCGAGCGGGCTCGAGGGCGACGGCATTCCGGTCTGTACTTGCGGCGTGGTGGTACCCATGCCGGTGAGGTATATGACGACCGTATCTTTCGGATGGATCGGATTGGTCGGCGTGACTAACTGGCCGTTGTCGGCGCGGTAGATGGCGGCGAGCCCGGTTTGGGGGCCGGCCGAAGCGGTTTGAAACACGCTGGGCGCGTTGGGCTGCACCGAAAAGTGGTAGCTGTCGCTGATGCCGCCGGGCGTATGGATGCTCAGGCTGGCATTGCCGGTGACGTTAAAGGGCAACTGCGCGTTGATCTGCGAACTCGAAACGAACAACAGCGGAACCGGAGTGCCGTTGACGCTGAGGCAGGAATCGCCCAGCGCGGTGGGCAACGGAATCTGGCTGGTAGCCATGTTCACGGGGCTCATCCGGCTGCCGTAGATGCTGATCAATCCGCCGGGCGCTACCGGGGCCGTGCCATCGGCGGCGTTGACGATGTTCGAAATCTGGGGCGGCGCGACGGCGGCGGCGTAGTTCGAAGCGAGCACGGTGACGCCCGAGGTGGAAAGCACGACCACGGTACCCATACCCGACATCGGCGCGACCGTGCGGGTGAAGCTGGTTAGCGCATATGTACTGGTGCTGCCCGAACCGTTGGTGGTGGTGGTTGTCCCGGTTCCGGTTGAGCCGGTGGATCCGCTGCGCCGCTGGCTCCGGAGGCACCGCTCGACCCCGTTCCGGTTCCAGTTGAAGTGCTGGCGGCAGTACTGGACGCCGTGGGCAGGAGGGGCGCTTCGGACATCAAGACGGGCGCCGGCGACGCTGAGCTGATCATCTGCGTTGTTGAATCATGCCCGCGCTGGCCGGCGAACGCGCCGACACCAGGAAACCGCTTTGATTGATGTAAGTAAATCCGGAGGACTGCGCGCCGGAAGCCCCGATGTCCCTGCGGAACGAGAGATGCGTTGAACAGGTTGTTGCCGACGATATACTGGCCGTAATCCGAGGCGGCGAACGCGCCGGAGAGGGCCGAGAAATCGTTACGCGAAGACTGGCAAAGTGTCGCCATCGGCCGAGTACAGCATCACATTGCCGTCAGGCGAAGCCAGCAGCACGGTGCCGCCATTGGGCGACGTGGTGAGCACCGCAGTCGGGATGACACGCTGTTCTTGAAAATGCCGAGGGTCTGCAAGGGCGCGGCAGTGCGGGCGAGCAAATCGACGGAATCGATGATGCCGCTGCCGTTGGCTTCGTTGCGCGCCAACACCAGCAATTTCGAGTTGGACGCGGCGATGGAGCGGGCGTAGTGGCCACCGGGGAGAATGACCGGCGGATCCAGGCGCGCCATGGCGTTGAGATCGTAGACCGTAACGTATTGAGAATCGTTGTGGCCAACTAACAGATAGTTCTGATCGTTGCTGAGCGCCATCATGGTGGGCGACGTCGCGGTGCGCAACGTGACGGACTATGTTGTTCGAGCCGCCATCGAAGATGATCAACTGGTTCTGATCCTGACGCAGAACGTAATAGCGGTTGCGCAGGGCATCGGGAACGATATCGCTAAGCACTCCCGGCTGATCGACCACGGTGCCGCGCTGGCTTGGATCGGGCATGTTCAACAAAAGGCGAACGGGCTTGGGCTGATTCACCGCGGTATTGGAAGAAATGGTCAGCGTAACGGCGGTGGTTCCGCCGGGGCTGGGGAAAGACGTGGGGTCAACCCTGACTTGGACGGTGGCCGGCGTGACGCCTGAGGATTGGCCGAAATGGTGACGCCGGCTTGCGAGGTGGAAACGAGAAAATCGGTATGGTTGCCGCCGGGGTCGGCCACGCGTGAAGCTTTGGGTCACGGCGCTACCGATTGCAAAAATTCGTCGCCACCAGCACATCTTCGACCGACGCCGCGATGCGATTGTACTGATTCAGGCTTCCTACCGGCAGCGCCATGACGCCGCTATCGGAGATGGCGTAGAGCATGGTTCCCGCGGCATTGAGGAGGGCGCGCCCGACATATTTTCCGGCATAATCAGACGGTCTTGGACCGCCAGGTTATCCGGATCCATGAGGAGGAGCGCCGGCAGTTTGACAGAGGATGTCGACCCTGCCGGCGATGCGGGGAGAAGATGCGCGGCCCAGTAGGTTGGTTTGCATCGGGGAATTGACCATAAATGATGCCGTTCTTTGAGTCGATTGCCGAGCCGGTAATGGTGTTGGAAGCGATGACGTTCGGATAACGTCCTTGCAGTTTGCGATCGGAGTCGATAAGCGAATAGCCAATCATGGCGAGAAGTTCCATCCGCGGCCACGCTGACTCGCGGCAGAAACGGCGGCGAAGTTACATAATGCGCCGCCGGCGAGATTATTGAGCGGGCGTCAAGCTGTAACACAACTTGGCTGCGGTGTTTGCGCGGCCGATTCCCCAGACAGTCATGCCGTCCGCGGATGTGGTCATGGCGGTTTGCAGGATCTGGCAGGTAAGGTAGCCTTGCGCCACGGGCAGGGATTGGCGAGGTTGGCGAATGCGCTCAGAACCGCGTTTGTCCGGAAACCGGATCGAAGCTGCAGCACGGCGGTACGTGGTAACGATCAACGCCTGCGGCGCCGTACAGGACGCGCTGGTGCAAAAGAAAGCGACGCCGAGCGGAGGGTCGCCGGTGGTGAAAGTTAGGCGCGACCCATCGCGACAGATGAATGAGAGTGATGAGATTGCCGCCGCCGGCGGACGGTGGCGCCGTTTGCGTAATGGGCGACCAGCAGATATTGCGAGTCCTGCGAGATGAGCCAGCGCTCCGGGATACGGAAGCGACGTTGAAGGAGCTGTGAATCGAGTAAATCGGAGAGCGACATCTTGTCGATGGTGGCCGCGCCGAAATTGGCGATGTAGAGCAGTTCCCCGCGATTCATCGAGCGCGATATCGGAAGCCGAGCCGCCGATGGCGACTACCTGGCCGAAGGACGCCGCCGAGGCAACGCCGGGGATGCAGCAACTGCCGCGAGTATCGAAATGTAATAAGCCGTTCCAGCGCATAAGACCCGTCTTCGAATGGTCTAATTACACGCGACGGGCAGGCGCCGAATCAATGATCGAAATAGGTAGCATTAACCGAATTACTAAAGTTAGCCATGTAATTTGAATGATTTAGCCGTATACTTCGACCTTGACTGCTATGAGACAGGGTCATCTTTTGGCGCGATTCGCGCTCATTTCGCTTTTTGCGATTTCTCCGCTGGCGCAGGCGCAGAGCTCGTCCTTAACTACCATCGCGGCGACGCCGCCTGGAGCTCAGTTCAACGTCGACGGACAGAACTACAATCAGGCCGTCAGTGCGATATGGCCGCAGGGCAGCAAGCATGTCCTGAGCGCGCTTCCGCTGCAGACGGATCCATCCACCGGCTCCCAGATGAGTTTCACCAATTGGTCCTGGTCCGGGGGTTCATTTAATCAATCGACTATCACCATCACCGCCGATCCCGCAATTAGTAAGTACACGGCGGTTTTCAATCTGGCCTACCAATTCAGCGTGCAGTTTTATCCGTGCTCCGATTCATCCACCTTCAGCCCCGGAACGGTGGTTGTGAATAGCACGCCATACACCTGCGACGTTCAGGCATACTTCGGCGCGGGGTCCTCGGTGGTGGTACAAGCCCTTCCGAACCCGGGTTATATCTTCGCCGGATGGACCAACGGGAATGGTCAAACCATCATCGGCTTCCAAAATACGATCATGCTGAACGGTCCGATGCGAAGTCTTTCCGATGTTCGCGCCGACGCGCGATATCAATATCGCCGCCTCGCCGTCAGGCTTGACGCTGCTGGCCGATCGAGCGCCTATCACAACGCCCTATACACTGCAGTGGGGATTCTCACCGTGCACACGCTGGGCGCGATCACGCCGCAACGCGATGTGCACGGAAACTGGTGGGTGTTTTCTTCGTGGAGCGATGGCGGCGCGCTCAATCACGCTTATACGGTGGCGTCGGTGAGCACTCCCGATACAGTCACCGCGAATTATGTGCAGGGCGCAGGCGCCACTTTTACAACGTCGCCGGGCGGATTGAATCTGACGGTGGATGGCGTCAGCGACGCTTCCGCCGTATAACTTCATTTGGGGCGTGGGTGAGACGCACAGCATTCTCAGCGCCGGCAACGCAAACCGATTCCACGGGTCATGCCTGGGGATTCGCGGGCTGGTCGAATAACGGCGCGGCGTCGCAGAGCATCGCCGTGACCGCTGACGCCGTGCCATTAGGCTATCGCTATGTCGCGACTTATGCGCCCATGGGCCATCTTACCGTGAATAGCACCGTTCCGAGCGCCGTCGATTTACATCAACGCGAACGCCTGCGCTTCGCCCTGCGACATCAAGATGCCGGTGGGCACGCAAATCGATATCAGCGCCACACCGTCCGTACCTAATGGGCCGGCGCAGCGGCTTGATCTATCGGGTTGGACTGGCACCGCGACGGGAGGGGCCGGCGATCTCGTCGTCACGCTCGGCGCGGACCCGGTCAACGTAACTGCCAATTACAAGCAGATGAACTACCTCGCGATGGCTTCGAACCCGTCGAGTTCGGCGAAGTGGAGCGCGCAGCCTAGTTCGCTCGATGGCTATTACGACGCCACGTCGACCGTGACCCTGGCCGTCACCGCGATGCCGGGATACAAATTCCTCAATTGGACCGGCGATCTCACCGGCACCGCGCCCTCGGGATCGGTTCAGATGAACTCGCCCCGCGCCGTGACCGCCATGATGGCTAAGACCCCCTACGTCTCGCCCGCCGGCGTGGAAAATGGCGCCGGCAGCACGCCGGTAAACGCTGTGGCCCCGGGTTCCGTGGTCTCGGTGTTCGGCGCGAACATGGCCTCGACGACTGCCGTGGGCCAGGCGACTCCTCTGCAGCAAACGCTGGGCGGCGTCACAGCGACGGTGGGCGACCAGATTCTGCCGCTGTATTTTGTCTCGCCGAGCCAGATCAACTTGCAACTGGCGGATGTTCCGCTGGGCGCACAGACCATAACGATTTCCAGCCAAGGGCAGCCGAACGTGCAGGTGAACTTCACCGTGGCGCGCAATGCTCCGGGCCTGTTCCAGCAAACGATTAACGGGCAGGCGTTCGCGATCGCGTATCACGCCGACGGATCGTCTGTGACGCAATCGGCGCCGGCTCAGATTGGCGAAACGATCACGGTCTACGGCACAGGCTTCGGGCCGACCAATCCGGCGCGCCTGGAAGGCTTCGCCGTTCCGGCATCGCCCGCATACAACATGGTGGACACGGTCAATGTGAGCGGCGGCAGCGTCACGGCGCCCGCAACGGCGGCATTTGCGCTGGCGGGAAGCGTCGGAATTGACGTGGTGCAATTCACACTGACCGACCCGACGCTTTCGGGTACGAACGCCGCGGTTTCCGTCAGCGTGAACGGGCAGGCCAGCAATTCCGTGCTGGTCCCGGTGCAATAGCCATACATAAATAAAGCAACGGGTGGCGGGTCTGGCGCGTCTGGACATACGTGAAGGTCTGTGTCATCGCCGTCACGCTGGCCGCGCTGGCGTTCGCTCCGGTGGAAGACTACACTTCCGCCAAACGCAAATTCGATCTGATCGACGGCGACCGTCTCAGGTCTGGCGCGCGCGTGACGCTGACTTCGCGTGAGCTCAACGCCTGGGTGGCGCATGAGGTTCCTACCGGAGTACGCGATACGCGTCTGGAAGTTCTGACGCCGGGCGTGGCCACCGGTACCGCGCTGGTGGATTTCGGTAAGGTGCGGCGCGCGCAGGGGCATCCGCCGAGCTGGCTGGTGGGCAAGCTGCTCGATGGAGAACGGCCGGTGAGCGTGACCGCACGAATCATTTCATCCCATGGGACGGCCACGGTGGATGTGCAGCGCGTGGCGGTTTCGGGCATCGAAATCGACGGCGCAACGCTCGATTTTCTGGTGCAACATGTCCTGCTGCCGATGTATCCGGACGCGGCGGTGGGGCGGCCGTTCGAGTTGGGACATCGCATCGAGCGCCTGGACGTTCAGCCGGCCGCGGTGGGCGTCATCATCGGGCGCTAGCTATTCCATTTGCAGATCGGGCGGGTTTTCGTCAGGCGAGAGCACGATGACTTTGCGCCGCGGATAATACTGCTTCAGTTTTTCGTTTTCTTCCTCACCTAAATCGCGAGCCCAAACGATGCGCGCACGGTCGATATCGGCCGCGTTGTAGACCCACTCGTCTTGAAACGGATGCTGCGGGTATTCATAGTGCACGAAGACCAGAAGATCGCCAGGAATGCGTGCGAGCTGCTGATTGACGTAGATGCGCCGCTGCGGATTCTGGTGGTTAAGGGCGTCCCAGGTTTCGTAGGGCAGCACGTAGCGCGCGATTTCCGGGGTTTCGAACAGGTGAGCGCCGTACCAGAAGACGAAATGCGCGGCGCAGAGGAAGAGCAGGATGCGCGCGGCTTCGCGGCGCACCCCGGCCAGGCGCTGCAGGCCGAGCACCGCCACCAGGATCAATAGACACGTACACGCGGCGGCGTAATGCAGTTGATACGCCGGGAAGAAATTGATGCCGAGCGCGAACAGCGTTAGCGTAAGCGCTACCCACAGCCAGCGCCATTGGCGGAGGCCGACGAGAAACAGCGGGAGCGCGAGATAGAGAGCGGGCAGGAAGAAGAAGCGGTAGTAACGGATGCGGAACTCGAGGCGCAGGAGGAAGGTGGAGAGCGTGTCTCTGTTTGCGCCGTGGAACGAGCGCTGCATGCGGTAATCCATCTGCTGTTCGGGCGTGAGCGCGATGTGCGGTTCCACATTGGCTTGAAAAGTCATCGCCGAAGGCACGCCGTATTGATACTGGCTGAGCTGGTATGGGAGAGTCGTCCAGCTTCCGGTGACAGTTTTGTTTTGCGCGAGGGTTACGCCGAGTGCGCAGAGCACAAATGCGGCGGCGATGGGCGCGGCTTTGGCGAGACCTCGCCATGCCGGCGCGAGGTAGATTGCGGCGGCGGCGAACAGGAAGATGGATTCGTACGGCCGCGTGAGAATGTGGAGCGCCAGTCCCAGGCCCAGAAGAGCGGCGTTGCGCCTGGTGGCTTGAGATTTCAGGCGAGGCAGCGCGCCGAAGACGAGACATCCGGCGCAGGCGGTGACTGCCCCGCCCCAATAATCGTTCATCCATTGGCAGAGCGGGCCGAATTCGATTACCGCGAGAGCGCCGCCAACCAGCGCCCAGGGCGCGGAGACCCAGCCGCGGAGCATCCAGTAAGTGAGCGCGCAAAATGCGGCGGTGGCGAGAATCACGCCGGCCCATGGGGTTCCGAACAACGTCCAGCCGATGGCCAGGATCAGGCCCTGGCCGATGGGATAGATCGAGCTATAGGTGGGCCGCTGCAGGACGAAGAAGCTTTCGAAGAATTGCGGGAGCGCGTGCGGCGGATTCGCGAGGCGGAAGTGGCGCAGCGTGCCGGCGACAAGGAGGTGGCCGAATTCATCGTAAACGTCGGGCGTCGGCGCCGGGTGATGCGGCAGAAGCAACAGACGCAGGACGACGGGCGCGGCCGCGAGCAGCAGCATGCACCAACCGGTGCGTTCCGACAGACGGCGCGCCAACGGTTCGATGCGGCGGCGCGAAAGCAGCGCGAGGCACACCAGGAATGCGGCCAACCCGAGCTCGAGAAAGTCGCTCGCGCCGAAGCCGAGAGGGTTGGCGATCGGCAGAAAGGAACGCAATGGATCGAGCGGCTGCACGGGAAGCTTCATTTTGGCACGAGGCGGGCTAACCGCCCGGTATGTATCGCGTCTATATGTATACTCGATACATATGGCGAACCCGGATACCACCGAAATGATTCTGCTGGCGCTGCTGGAAGAACGCCCGCGGCACGGATATGAACTGGCCAAGCTGGTGGAGACGCAATCCACGGGCAAGGTGCAGTTTCAGGTGGCGTCGCTGTATCCGATGCTTTACCGGCTGGAGCGCAAAAAGCTGGTGGAAGGCAAATGGGTCGAGAAAGCCGGCGAACGGCGGCGGCGCTTCTACCGTCTGACGGCCGCCGGACGCAAGGCGCTGACCGCGCACCGGCGCAATTGGCGCGAATTTGTGGAGGCATTGAACATGCTCACGGGGTTCCATCATGCGTGATTGGCGAAAGTTCGTGGAGGAGCGCCTACCCCATGCCGCCGACAGCGTGGTTGCGGAGCTTTCGCTGCACCTGGAACAGGCTTACGCCGATGGGCTTGCGAGCGGCCTGACGGAAGCCGAAGCGATGGCGCGCGCCGAGGCGAGACTCTTGGATTGGCGCGGCATCGAGCGTGAGATCGGGCGCTCGGAGAGGCGCGCCGGGCCGTTCGCGGGCGCGATGCAGGATCTACGCCAGGCGCTGCGATTTTTCGGGTCGAATCCGGGATTCGCCGTGATTGTGGTGGCCACCCTGGCTCTCGGCATCGGCGGGAATACGGCGATTTTCACGATGGCGGATGCTCTGGCGCTGCGCAGTCTTCCCTACCCCGGCGCGAATCGACTGATGGCCATCGAAACGTACTGGACGCACCAACAGGAACTGGAACCGTGGACCTCTGCGCTCGACCTTTTCGACTTGCGGAGCCGCGCGAAATCGTTCACGTCGATCGCGGCGATCAGCCCAGTCTGGAACGACGTGCTGGCGAGCGCAAACGGCGCGGAGCGGCTCGAAACGCTTTACGTTTCTCCCAATTTCTTCCCGTTGTTAGGCGCGCGCGCGGACTTGGGACGCACGTTCAGCGAATCCGACGATAAAGGACTGCAAGGAAAACCGGTGGCGGTGGTCTCGCACACGTTTTGGCAGCGGATGGGCGGGCGGCGCGACATGGTGGGGAAAGCGATTAAGTTGAATGGCGCGCCGTTTACGGTGATCGGCGTGATGCCGCGCGGGTTCCGCTATCTAGGCGAGCCGCTGGCGGGTAAGTTTTCGGAAGTCGACGTGTGGATGCCACTGGGCGTCAACCCGATTGTGGGCACGCCGCGCGGGGTTCGCTTCCTGAAGGTGTTCGCGCAGTTGCGCCCGGGCGTTTCGGCGGAGGCGGCGGATGCGGAAGTACGCGGGATTGGGCAATCGCTCAAGCGCCAATACCCGGCGTCGAACGAGAACGTAGCCATGCGCGCCGCGAGCTTGCAGAGCCGCGTCTCGGGACCGCATCGGGTGACGGCGCTGCTGCTTTTGGGCGCGGTGGGCTTCGTACTATTGATGGCTTGCGCCAATGTGGCGAGCCTTCTGCTGGCGCGCGCGGCGGCACGGCGCAAAGACGTGGCGGTGCGAGCCGCGCTGGGCGCTTCGCGCTATCGGTTGCTACGCCAGTTGCTGGCGGAGGGGTTCGTGATGGCGGCGATGGGCGGCGCGGCTGGGCTGGCCGTGGCCTACGCGGGAGTGCGTTTGCTGGGCGCAGCGGCGCCCGCCGGCTTGCTCGCGGATGGGGCTTTGCATCTGGATTGGCGTTCGCTGGCTTTCACGGCGGGCGCGGTTTTCGTGTGCACGCTCGCCGCGGGTCTGCCGCCGGCGTGGAGCGCGTTGAGCCGCGATCTGCAAGACACGCTGCGCCAGGCGGGGCGCGGGCTGACGCGCGGCAATCATCGTTTGCGCGCATCCCTGGTGGTTCTCGAAGTAGCCGCGGCGCTGGCGTTGCTGGCGGGCGCCGGGTTGCTGATCCGCAGCTTCACGCGCGTGCTCGATATCAGCCCGGGCTTCGATGCCCACAACCTGCTCACGATCAGCACGCAGATGCCGGTGACGGCCATCCGGCCCGAGCAGCGCGAGGCTATCTACCGGCGCATGCGCGACAACCTGCTTTCCATGCCGGGCGTGATGAGCGTGGACGCGGTGAGCCGGTTGCCGCTGAGCGGGGTGACGCTGGGGTCGTCGGTGTTGGTGGAAGGCCGGCCGCGCGTCTCGGGCGACGGGCCGAACGTGGAATATCGCCGAGCGACACCGGGTTATTTCGCCACGATGCGCATTCCGCTGCTACGCGGGCGGGTGTTCGACGACCATGACCGCTCGTCCGCCACGCCGCTCGCCGTCATCAGCGAATCGATGGAACGGAGCCTGTGGCCGGGCGAGAGCGCCATCGGCAAGCGCGTCAAATTGGGTCCTGAACCAGACCGGCTGCCGTGGACTACGGTCATCGGCGTCGCTGGCGACGTGCGTCACTATGCGCTGGACGCGGCGGCGCCGGCTATGGTCTACGCGCCGTACGCGGAAAGCCCACTTTCGGCGCCACTGCTACTGATTCGAACGCACGAAGGCGCGGGGGACATCCTGCCGGCGCTGGCGGCCAAGATTCACGCTACGGACCCGGATATTCCGGTCTACGGCATGACATCGATGGAAGCGATGGTCGAGCGTTCCACGGCGCAGCGGCGCTTTGTGATGTCGTTACTCGCCGGCTTCGCGATCGCCGCGTTATTGCTGGCGGCGGTGGGGGTGTTCGGGGCCGTCTCGCAATCGGTGGCGCAGCGGACGCAGGAGATCGGCCTGCGCATGGCGCTGGGGTCATCGCCGGGCGAGGCGGTGTCGATGGTCTTTCGCGATGGCATGAGGCTGGCATGGATCGGCGCGGCGTTGGGGCTAGCGGCCGCCGCGGGTTTAACGCGATTGCTGCGGAGTCTCCTGTTCGAAGTGCAGCCGTTCGACCCGCTTTCGTTCGCGGGCGCGATGCTGACGTTGCTGGCCTTCGCGGCGCTGGCGTGCTACCTTCCGGCGCGCCGAGCCACGCGCGTGGACCCGCTGATTGCCCTGCGCCAGGAATGATGCGGGCAACGTGAAGCGCATGCCATACTCGTGACTTGTTCACCTATTCCGGCAACGATCTTTACTGCGAGCGCGTGGCGCTGGCGGATCTCGCGGCGCGCGTGGGCACGCCGGCCTACGTCTATTCCGCGCAGACGATTCTCGACAACTTTCGGGCCTACGACGAAGCTTTCGGCGCCATTCCGCACCTGATTTGCTATGCGGTGAAGGCGAACTCGTCGCTGGCGCTGTTGAGCCTTCTGGCGCGCGCGGGCGCGGGTTTCGATATCGTCTCGGGCGGCGAATTGTTTCGCGTGCTGCAGGCGGGTGGGGACGCATCCAAGGTGGTGTTTTCCGGCGTCGGCAAGACGGCGGACGAAGTGGAGTACGCCCTGGCCAACGGGATTCACGCATTCAATTGCGAATCCGAGGGCGAACTGGGGTTGATCGATGCCATTGCGGCGCGGCGCGGCGTGGAAGCGGGATTTGCGGTGCGCGTGAATCCGGATGTGGACGCGGTGACGCATCCTTATATCTCGACCGGACTCACCGAGCACAAGTTCGGCGTTGCGCTAGACGAGGCTGCGGGCGTTTACGAGCGCGCGCGGCGGTTCCGAAATTTGAAAGCGGAGGGCGTGAGCTGCCACATCGGCTCGCAGATTCTGGATCCGTCGCCGATCTACGAAGCGCTGGATAAGGTTCTTCGGCTTGCGATGCAGTTGCGCGCGGCGGGGCATCCCATCCGGCGGCTCGATCTCGGCGGCGGCCTGGGCGTGGCTTATCGTGAAGGCGACCGGGCGCCGGAGATCGCCGGTTTCGTCAAGGCGATGGAAGCGAAATTGTGCGCGAGTGGGCTACGCATTGAGGTGGAACCGGGACGATCGATCGTAGGCCCGGCGGGGGCCCTGCTGACGCGGGTCTTGTATCGCAAACGCAACGGCACGAAGGAATTTGTGATTGTGGACGCCGCCATGAACGATCTGCTGCGGCCGGCGCTGTATCGCGCGCATCACGAGATTCTGCCGATCCGCAAGACCGGCATGCCGCCGCTGGTCGCGGACGTGGTGGGGCCGGTGTGCGAGACCGGGGATTTTCTGGCGCGTGATCGCGAGATGACGAACGTGATGCCCGGCGATTATCTGGCAGTGATGACCGCCGGCGCTTACGGTTTTTCGCTGTCTTCCAACTACAATTCGCGCCCGCGCGTGGTGGAGGCGTTAGTGGAAGGCGATCAGTTCCGGGTGATTCGCACTCGCGAGACTTACTCCGATTTGATTCGTGGGGAGACGCTGTGACGCCCGCGAGCTATACCTGTTATCGCGCCGCTGGCCCAATCACGATCGACGGCAGGCTGGATGAACCTTCGTGGCAGCGCGCGCCGAAATCGAATGCGTTCGTCGATATCGTGACTGGAGAGTCCGCGTGGTTCGATACGCGAGTGGCGCTGCTTTGGGATGACGAGAATCTGTATTTCGGATTCTGGGCGGAAGAGAACGACGTTTGGGGCACCTTGACGGAGCGCGATTCCAAGATTTACGAAGAGAACGATCTTGAAATCTTCATCGGCGCGCGCGACGCTTACTATGAGTTCGAGATCAACTGCCTCAACACGGTGTATGAGGTTTTCTGGATCTGGAAGGATATCCTGCACCCCGGTTCGAAGTATTACGGCCGCCCGGAGTTCGACCCCGCGGCGCAGCGCACGATGACTCTCGATGGCGTCGGCGGCCACGTGCATCCGCGCGGCGAGCGTTGGGGCTTTCTGGACTGGGACTACCCGGGGCTGCGGACGGCGGTGCATGTGGATGGCGTTGCGAACAGCCGCACGAAGACCGATCGCGGCTGGACGGCGGAGATCGCGTTGCCGTGGCGAGGCCTGGAACTTCTCGCCGATGGACGCGCTTTACCGCCGCGCGCGGGCGACATGTGGCGCATCGACTGTTCGCGCTTCGAGAAGATCGGACGCGATGGTGAGACGCTCGATCCGTGCGCGGGCTGGACATGGAACCGGCACGGGCACTACGATTCGCACATCCCCGAGGTGTTTCCGTTCGTCACGTTTTCGACTGAGACGGTGTAGCGTCTCAGTGCTTCGCGAACATATCCTGCACGTTGGCGCGTAAGGCGGCCTGGCTATCGGGGCGGTTGTAGAACATGTGTCCGCCGGGGTATTCTTTCACGGCTACGCGCGTTGGGTCGCCACCCATCACCGGGATCTGGTCGACGGTCAGCACCGACCCCATGAACGGGCACGAAAGATCGTTCCAACCGTGTGCGATCAGCACGCGGAGCTTCGGGTCGGCGGCGACCGCCTGGCGAAGATCGGGCACGGCGCCGTTGCGTAGCGCGGCGCTGTCGTGATCCCACTGCGAGTTCACTTCGTAGCTGAGCGCGTTGTAGCGGGCGTCGGTTTTCCAGCCGACCACCCGCGTGACGAAATCAACCATGGCAGTGGTGGTGGGCGCGATGATGCTCTCGAGCAGCGGATCGTTGTTGCGCTGCTCCGGCGCGAAGGGATAGGGATCGTAGGAAGTCACGTTCGAATCGTAAACGCTGCCGATCTTGCCACTCTCACGGAAGACCTCACGCAAATACGCGCCGATCTCGAGACGCCCACCGGCGCGGCGCACGAACTCGAGCTCCAGGCCGGTCATCTCAGTCACGCGCTTCACGATGCGCGGCGTCGCGTCCGGATCGGAACGGCCCTTGAGCAAATCCGTGACGTAGTCGCCGCGCGTATACGCGATCACCTGCGCCATCGCGTCGGGCGTGAGCTTATGGTTGCGCTCGAGATTGGCCGCAGTGATCGAAGGCAGCGAAAGGAGCCAGCGCATGGGAGACACGTCGGAGTTATCGTCCAGCGTGGGATTGAGATACGGCGAGACCAGCACCACGCCGTTCATGGCCACTCCGAGTTGCGATTGCAGGTAATGCGTGATGCGCGGGCCGCGATAGCCGCCGTAGCTTTCGCCGACCAGATACTTTCGCGAACTCAGGCGGCCGTTCTTCAAAAGCCAGTCATAGATGATGCGCGAGAGATAGTGGATATCGTTTTCGGTGTTGTAGAACTGCTTCTTGGTCTCGTCGGCGGATACCAGCGAGCGGCTAAAGCCGGTGCCGACCGGGTCGATGAAGACGAGGTCGGTGAAATCGAGCCAGGTTCCGGGGTTGTCTTTGAGCGTGGCCGGATCGGACGGGCTGTCGCCTTCCATGCCGAACTGAATGCGCTTGGGGCCGATGGCGCCGAAATTTAAATAGACGGACGCCGCGCCGGGGCCGCCGTTCAGCGCAAAGGTCACCGGCCGGTCTCTGCCATCAACGGTGTATGCGGTAATTACGACGTCCGCGCTCTTCTTGCCGTCCTTATCGTAGACGGGCATCGTGCCCACCGTCGCTGTGTAGGCGAGCGATTTACCACCGAGTTGCATGGTCTGTGCGACGTGCGAATCGGCAGGTAGAGACGGCGCCTTTTCGGGCGCGGCCGCGGGAGTTGCCGGCGCCGCGGGTTTCGATTCCTGGGCCGCCGCACCCTGCAAACCGAGGCCCCCTATCACCACCGCAACGACGCCAGCGCAGCGGAGCGCCGGCAAGAAATTCAAGCTCATGAGGCTACGATAGCGTAAATTGGCGTCGAGAACGCCCGGCGGAAACCCCCGGGAAGCGCGCTAGCGCTGTAGTTCGCGCTTTTCGGGGAACCCGAGTTCGTCGAGCAATTGGGTGGATGACGGCGGCCCCAGCGTCTCTTCGTCGCGAAGAGCCCAGACGACCTTCTTATCGGGCGTGACTTCGATCAACTGGGCGGCATGCTTCGAGGCGGGCGCATAATTGTTGATCAGCGTATTTCCGTTCGCGAGGCGGCTCACTTCGCGCACGCTTTCGAGCGGAAATTCAGCGAGGTCGTCTTTCTTGATTTCCCAAACGACTTTGCCGGCGTGATCGATCTCGCGCACGTAACCGCTCTCACCGCCGCTGATGAGGGTATCTCCGTTAGTCAGACGGATCGCGGCCCAGGGCGTGGGCGCATTTACGCCCCAAACGGCGCGACCGTCCGGGGTGTATTCCATGACCTTGTTGAGATCCATGTGCGCCACCAGATAATTGCCGGAAGGCGTGAGACGCACATGACCAAACTGGCCGCGCGCATTCTTGCGGTTCGCCGTATCGAGTAAGACCTGCTGCTCGACGCTGCCGGAGAGAGTGTTGACGACCATGACTTCGGCGGGATCGCCGTTCTGCATCACGAGCACACGGTCGCGATCGATGGGAGACGCGGTGTGAATCTCCGTGCCCGGCGGCGCGGTGTAAGTCCAGATGACTTTCTTGTCCTGGCGTACGATGCTTGCGCCCCAGCCGCGGGCGAAGACGATGGTTCCATTGGAGAGCATGGTGCAATCGTCGAGTTGATCGTGCGGGCCGAGCTGGTAGCTCCATTCGATCTTGCCGTCGCGCACGACGTAGATGGAAGGCGCGGCGCCCGCTTTGCCCTCGCCGCAGTACAGAAATGCGTGCTGCGCGAGACCCTTGCCGGGCAGCGCTTCATCGCCCAGGGACCGGCCCGCCACCAGCAAAACCAGGAGCCCGAGAGATCTCACACGGACTCCAGGGCCGAACGTAGAAAAGCCAGATCTTTGCGCAGGGCATTCACCATGTCAGTAGTCTGATACTCCGCGTGTAAGGAAATCGGACCGCTGTAGGCTGCTTTGCGCAACGCGCCCAAGGACGCTTTCCAATCCACCGCGCCCTCACCCATTGGACACCAAACCGACTTCCAACCGGTCATATCTTTCCGCCAAACGAAGTCTTTTACCGCTACCATCTTCAACCGCGGCAGGGCGAGGCGCATGGAGACGTCGTGGCCGCCGAGGCCGCCTTCGATGGCGGCGTGGCCGGGGTCGTAGTAGAAGCCGGTCCAGCGGGGGTCGAGATCCTGAATCATCTCCCAGGTATCCCAAACCGCTTCACCGATGTAATTGCCGGAATGGTTGTGCAGGCCCATGGCGACGCGATGCTCGCCGGCCAGCATCGCCAGGCGGTGGACCTCAGCGGCGGTATCCTTCACCTGCGGCTCAACCGGGCCGGGCGCGTAACGCCAATATCCGGGCTTGAAGTAGGGAATCCCGAGCTTAGCGGCCGTGCGGAGCGTGGGGATGGCCGCTGGGTCGGACGCCGAGGTGATTTCGGTGGTGATCATGGGGACGGTCAGCCCATGCTTGCGCAGGGTTTCCACAGCGCGCGGCAGGTCTTCGGCGACGCGTTCCGGCAGCACGTGCCCCTTGGGCCGGACCGTGAGATCGACGCCATCGAACCCGAGTTCCTTCGCGGTCTGGCCGAGCTGTTCGTAGTTGAGATCTGGGAGGTGCTTCGAAAACACGAGCAATTGCGGCCGGAAGTTCTGCGCCGGGGCGGCGAGCGCGGACGCAGCTGCGCCCAGGAACAATCGCCTCGAAACACTCATGAAGGTAAGACTCCCAGACCCGGCCCGCCGGTTCCATCTGTTCTCACTTCGCCCTTGGTCACCATGAAGATTCCCGGGAACCGCGTTTCCCATCCGGTATTTGCCGCCGGAACATACTGCCGCGCGTTGGCCGCCTGAATACCCCATTTTAAGCGCTAATAAGGAACGAGCGATACCTGGGAGGGATTCATCGATCACCACGAGGACGATTCGCGCCGCCTCATTGGGATATAGCTGTCACAGGGCGAGGACGTCACCAACCAGCAGCTCTTGCGTTGGCGCGGCAAGGGGGGCGACTTTTTCGTTCTCGTTGTACGCAACAATCGAGCGGTAGCCAGCGGCGTCGGGAATCCGGTGAACAATTAGCCGGCGCCCGTTCAAATCCACCACCCAATATTCAGCGACCGCAGCCCGCGCGTACAGGGCCGCTTTCACGCCAAGATCGAAACGGAGCGTCGTGTCGGCGACTTCCACAACCAGGTCGAGATCACCAGGCTGCGGTTCGCCGGCCTGCAATCCGCGCCCAGCCTGCCGGAACACGATAGCGTCGGGCTCGGGATGGTTGGACTGGTTATCATCCGGCGCGACATCGATGGGAGCTTCCTGGTTCACCTTGTCCCATCCGAAAACCGCCGTCAGCCACTGCATCATGCGCATCAACGCCACTACGTGGCGGCGATTCTTCCCCATCTTGCTGATCAACTCCCCTTCGATGAGCTCGAGCTT
The DNA here is from genome assembly GCA_963743705.1 of Bryobacterales bacterium. GTDB lineage: Bacteria > Acidobacteriota > Terriglobia > Bryobacterales > Bryobacteraceae > PALSA-243. The sequence goes on from CAVUQS010000018.1 coordinate 30,572, forward strand.
TTGGCGGTCCCAAATGCCAGACGATTCCAGAGTTGCGCATTCCGCGCGGGTCCACCGCTTCCGGGGAGGAATCATGGGCGGCGGCGGATCGAACGTTCTGGCCAGCGCGGTGGGCATGAGCTAAATCCTATTCTATCGCTCACGGTTTCTGTGAGCCCGCTGCTTCGCTACCATGGGAGCAGCGATGGAACCGCCCCTCTTCATCCAGATTGACGAGAACCCGAATTGCGCCGCGATGGACGGACTGGTTTTTCAGCCGAAAGCGCCGCCGCGCGAGGTCAGGCGCGTGCGAATTTCGCGCGAGGGTGAAGCGATCTGGTGCGACATCGCCGCGCTCGATGAGGATGGCGTTTCGCGTCCGGCGACCGCCTCGTTGATTGACGATTCGGGCGACGGCAACTGCTACATCGTCAGCGGTGGCGCGTGGGGATTGAAGCTACGTTCGGAGACGAGCGAGTTCGGCGAACCCTACCTGCTGCTGGGCGGCGACGGCAAGGACCTGGAATTTCAGTAGCTGGTTCGTCGCGGTCCGCGGCGTACTAGGGATGGTAGTAACGCTCTCCCACCCGTACAATTCGTGATTCCGGAACTCTGAGGCGTTGCTCAACGCTGTCCCGGATAATCGGTCTCGGTGCGAGACCGATCCAACGCTCCCAAAGGACAAGGTGATCCGGTGAAAAGCACGAGTAGACGACTATTGTCATTGCCTCTGATGGCGCTTTCTTTGATGGCGCCTGCCATGGCGCAGTCGCCCAATACGGCCGCAATGATCGTCGATGTGACGGACCAAACCGGCGGTGCGGTGAAGGATGCCAAGGTTTCGGCGTTGAACGTCTCGACCGGGGCGACGCGCGAGGCAGTCTCGGGAAGCGATGGCAGCGCGACATTTCCGGCGTTGCCCTTGACGGGAACCTACAAGGTGACGGTGTCCAAGACGGGGTTCGGCGACGAAGAGATGAAGGACATCACGCTGCGCTCCGGCGAGACCTCCACCCTGAAAGTGAAGCTTCTGGTGGGCTCCGGGAGAGCCGAGGTCACGGTCTACGGGACGGCACAAGGCGTGCGTGCGGATGCGCAGATCGGCCTGCGCTTCGATAGCGACCAAATGGAAGACACGCCGGACCTGGGGCGGAAGCTCTCCAGCATCCCGCTGTTGAACTCCGCGTTCCGTCAGGGCAAAGGTACGGGCGACCTCTTCGTCAACCAGACGTATGTGGTGACCGGCGCGGGTTCGCGCCGCGCCACCACTTCGACGCTGGATGGCGCGAACAACGACGAAGCGTGGGGGCGTCAGGCGATGATGGCCACGCTGCCGATGAGCTCCGTGCAGGAGATGACGGTGATGTCGACCGCGTTTTCGTCCGAGTTCGGTTGGACTTCCGGCGGGGCGTTGAACATCGTGACCAAGGGCGGAACCAACAACCTGCACGGCGACGCACTGTACCTTGGCCGGCCGGGCGGTCTGCAGGCGAGCAACTTCTCCACCAAGAACTACTGCGCGCCGTCGATTTCCAGTTGCGTTACGCCCTCCACGCTGACCTCGATTAGCCCGGTGGATATTCCGGATTCGCTCAACCAGGGGTCGGCCTCGCTGGGCGGCCCGCTCGTCAAAGACAGAACGTTCTTTTTCGCCGCGTTCGACTACACGGCGCAGGACCGGACCACACTGCTTTCGAACACACTGCCGGCATTCGTGCTGCCCGCCAACGGCAATCTCGACTACACGGGACACTATCGCCAAACGCTGGGCGACGCGCGGTTGGATCACCGGCTGACATCGAACCAAAGCCTGATGTTCCGCTTCAACGTGGATCGGTTTTTTGACGACAACCCGCAGGACGCGGTGGGCGGCACCAGCGCGCCCAGCGTGGCGCGCGTTTATTCCCGGCGCTCGTGGACTACGCAACTCAATCACACGGCGGTCATCAAACCGAACGTGCTGAACGAAGCGCGCTTTTCCTGGATGAACGGAGACCCGGTCACGGAATGGGACGCGCAGACGCTTTCGACGACTTACACGCGTACGGGGTCGGTGCCGTTTACGATCGGGCAATCGCGCCTGTCGAATCTCTTCGGACACCAGGCGCAGTTTTCAGACACGCTGTCGTGGTCGCACGGCAAGCACTATCTGCGCTTCGGCACGAGCATCGCGCACCACACCTCGGGCGGCACCGGAAGCGAGCCGGGCACGGCGGCGCTCGGCACTTTCACCTTCAAGACCACTACCACCGCGCCCTTTGACCAACTCACGCTGAACGACGTGCAGCAGTACACGCAGCCGATCAATTTCGGCATCAGCAGCTACGTGCTGAAGCAGTGGCTGTACGCCATTTTTTTGCAGGACAGCATCCACTTGCATCGCGATTTCACGCTCGATGTGGGGCTGCGCTATGACCGGCAAACCCTGACCAACGCGACGAAAGACTTCGCGCCGCGCGTCGGCTTCGGCTGGCATCCGGGCGGGAACGCGCGCCTCTCGATCCGCGGCGGCTACGGCATGTATTACTCGCAAATTCAATCCAACCTGGTCGCCGGGTACCTGGTGAACGGCCTGGATGGATTGACGACTTATACGGCAACGCCGGGGCAGTTGGGCTTCCCGACATGCCTGACGGGATCGTGCCTGCCGCTTTCGTTCGACCCGAAGACGCTGCCGGCCTCGGAATTGCCGGCACGCGACATCACGATCGGCGCGGGCCGCAGGGCGTTCTACGAAACTCAGTTCGCCAAGTACGGCCTGAACTTCGACCTTCTGCCGAATTACCCCAACAAACTGGTGAATCCCCGCAGCCAAGTGGTTTCCATCGGCGCGGAACGCGAGTTGGCGAAGGGGTTGTTCCTCGGGGGCGACTACGTGCACCAACACTGGACCGACCTGGATCGCACGGTCGATCTAAACGCGCCCACGCCGTTCGACCGCACCGCGCCGGGACAGGTCCGGACGGTCGCCGCGGCGAATGCCACGCGCCCGATTCTTCCGGTCAATGGCGGCGTTCGCCAAGTCAACGTGCTGATGAATCTGGGCGTCGCCGATTATGACGGATTGCAGACGCAGCTTCGCTACCGGGGCAACTCACGCATGTACGCGGCGGTCAGTTATACGCTGTCGAAGGCGACTAACACGACCGAACCGGACGGCAACGGGATTGGCACCAACGACGCCAACATCGCACGGTTGGGCGAGGTGGAACGCGGACCGAGCGTGCTCGATCAGCGCCATCGCGCGGTCATCACGTTGAGCTACCGGCTGCCTTTGAACATTACGGCGGGAACGCTGACACAGTTTGCCTCGGCGCGCCCGTTTAACGCCACGACCGGCGTGGACAACAACGGCGACGGCGCGAATAACGACCGCCCGGTGATCAACGGCCAGGTGATCGGCAAATCGGCATTCCGCGGAACGGCGACGTCCGACGTGGGGCTGTTTTTGGAACACACCATCAGGACCTCGGAGCGCACCTCGATCCTGCTGCGCATGGAGGGCTTCAACCTGCTCAACCACGGCAACTATCTGGGGCGCGGCCAGACGACTTACGGCGATACCGGAACGCCGAACTCGACGTTCGGGCAGCTGGCGTCGGTTGGGACGGCATCCAACGCCGTTCCGGCGTTCGCGAATGTCGACCCGCCGCGGATGTTCCAGGTGCAAGTGCGATTTGCGTTCTGAGGCGGCTAAGCCGCCTGCTCCATACGCTGCAAGAAGCTGCGCACGATTTCGGACTGTTCAGCGACGTCGAGCAGGAAGGAATCGTGGCCGTAGTTGGCCTGGATCTCGGTGTAGGATACGTCGCGGCCCAGCGCCTGTAGGGCGCGGACCATCTCCTGCGACTGATAGCTCGGGTAGAGCCAGTCCGAACTGAAGCTGATCATCTGGAAGGCGCAGCCGGCGGGCGCGAGCGCGTCCTCTAACTCGCCCGATCCGCCGGTCAGATCGAAGTAGTCCATCGCCTTGCTGATATACAAGTACGAATTGGCGTCGAAGCGATTGACGAACTGCGAGCCGCGATAACGCAGGTAGCTCTCGACCTCGAAATCGACATCGAAGCTGAAGCCCACGTTTTCCTTGGCGCGCAGACGGCGGCCGAACTTGTGGCGCATCGATTCGTCGCTCATGTAGGTGATGTGGCCCACCATGCGCGCCACCGAAAGTCCCGCGGCTGGCGCATGCGCGCTGTAGTAATCGCCGTTGTTCCAGTTTGGGTCGGCCATGATGGCCTGGCGGCCGACTTCGTTGAACGCGATCTGCTGCGCGCTGTGCCGCGCGGTGGAGGCGATCGGGATCGCCGAGACCACACGCTCGGGATAGTTCACAGCCCATTCGAGCGCTTGCATACCGCCCATCGATCCGCCGGTCACGGTCAGTAACCGATCGATGCCGAAGCGGTCGATCACCATGGTCTGCAGGCGGACCATGTCGGCGACGGTAATCACGGGAAACTTGAGGCCGAATGGGCAGCCGGTGGCCGGGTCGATGGACGAAGGCCCGGTGGTTCCGCGGCAACCCCCGAGCACGTTGGTGCAGATGACGAAGTGGCGGTCCGTATCGAATGCTTTTCCCGGCCCGATCATGTTGTCCCACCAGCCCGGCTTGGCCGTTTCCGGGCTGATTCCGGCCGCGTGAGCGTCGCCGGAAAAGGCGTGCTCGATCAGAATGGCATTGGATTTGGCGGCGTTCAGTTCGCCGTACGTTTCGTACGCCGCCTCCACGGGCATGAGCGTTGAGCCGTTATCGAGACGAATCGAGTCGAAGCTGAACACGCCGCGGTCAATGATCATGGGGGGAACCTCCATCATATTCCAGATCGGAGATTCAATTGCTGTACGCACTCCCGTTACAATATGTCGATGCAGGCCCTGAGCGGCGCATATTACGTCTTCGCCGCACTCGTTTTCTTTCTTTATTGGATCTCGGCGTCGTCGCGGCGCGCCCGGCTCACCGTGCTGGTGCTCGCGAACTACGTCTTTTGCGCCCAATTTGGCGTGTTTTATGCGGTGCTGCTGCCGGTCTGCTCGCTGATGGATTATTCCATCGGCCTCGGCCTGATGCGCTTCAAGAATGCCGGCGCGCGGCGCTTGCTGGTGAGCCTGAGCATCGCGATGAACCTGGCTTTGCTGATCGGCTCGCGGCATATGCCGTGGTTCCTCGCCCACGCCGGCGTGTCCGGATGGGACTGGGTGTTCCCGCTCGGCCTTTCGTTCTACGTGTTCCAGGCGCTCACGTATACGCTCGATCTCTACCGCGGCGATGCCGACGGCACGCGCAGTGTCCTGGAACATTTCGCCGCCGTTTCGTTCTTCCCGACGATTGTGGCCGGACCCATTACGCGCGTCTCCGACCTGGTCAAGCAGTTCGCCAGCTCGCCTGCCCTGAGCCGCACGGAAGGCGGACGGGCTTTCTTTCTGATTGGGCTAGGGCTGGCGAAGAAGGCGCTGATCGCCGATTATCTTGGCGCCAATTTCGTCAACCGCATCTTCGACACGCCGAACCTGTACAGCGGGGCCGAAGTGCTCATCGCCGTCTACGCCTACTCGCTACAGCTCTATTTCGATTTCTCGGGGTATACCGACATCGCCCGCGGCACTGCGATGCTGCTCGGCATACGGCTGCCACTCAATTTCGCACGGCCCTACCTGGCCGCCAACGTGAACGATTTCTGGCGGCGCTGGCACATCTCATTTTCCAACTGGCTGCGCGATTACCTCTATTTTTCACTGCCCGGCAAGCGTAATAAAGTAATGCCTTATCTGAATCTCGTAATCACCATGATTCTGGGCGGTTTATGGCATGGCATCACTTGGCCATTTGCGATCTGGGGACTGCTGCATGGCACGGCAATGGCGGTGACGCGTTTTTGGCAGGTGAAGCGTGGGAGGTCGCGCCAACCGGTCTCCGCCGGCGGCGCCGCAGTGCGGATCTTCTTCACTTATCAGTTCGTGTGCTTCACCTGGATCTTCTTCCGCGCGGGGTCGCTGTCTAATGCGCTGGCGATTCTCAGCCGCATCGGGTCGCTGACCGTTGGGCTGGAGAATGTCACGCTGCCACTGGCCGGCGTGATGTTGGTGGCAGGCGCCGCGATGTTCGCCAGTAAACGTATTTATGACGCCGCGTCGGAGGCCTTCGCGCGGCAATCGTTCTATATTCATGCGGCTGCGTTGCTGGCTGTAGTGGCCGCGCTGCAACTGCTCGGCGGACACGGCGATTCGCCATTCGTGTACTCGAGATTCTAATGGCGCGCTTTCCCACCTCCGCCGCTCTGACCATCGCCATGCTGGGCGCTGGGCTGGCGCTATTAGCCCGGCTTGCTCCGGCAATCAAGGGTCCGGACTTTTCGGCGATTGCGAGATTGGCGGACTTCACGCCGCAGCGAATGCCCCTGGTTCCGCTGGTGCGGCACGCCGAGGAAACGCCGACGCCGGTCTTCCGCACGGGCCTGCGCTCCGCGCCACCGCTGCTGGCGGATTCCAACGGCGGTCTCGACCAGTTCTATGCGGCGCTGGTGCGCACGGAACGCAAAGAGCCGGGCGCGGTGACGCGCGTCTCGCATTACGGCGATTCGCCCACCACCGCCGATCTGATTACTGGCGACATTCGCGCCATGCTGCAGGCCCGGTTCGGGGATGCGGGGCACGGATTTATTCTGCTCGCCAAGCCTTGGGCTTGGTATCAGCACCGGGGCGCGTGGCTTTCGGGCTCGGGCTGGCAGATCTTCCCGGCCACGCGTTTCGAAACCAAGGACGGAATTTTCGGTTTCGGCGGCGTGAACTTCACCGGCGGGGCTTCGGCACGCGCTGAGATCGGACTCGACGACCCCGGCCAATCGCAATTCGATCTTTACTACCTGCATCAACCGGGCGGCGGAACGGTGGAAATAACCGCCAACGGCGCAGACATCGCGCGCATTCCAACGGAGGGTCCGGACAAATCACCGGGCTTCGCGCCGTTCGACGTCAAAGGCGGCGCCGCGAAGATTGAGCTGAGACCGGACGGACCGGTTCGCCTCTTCGGTCTCACCGCCGAAAAGCCCAACCCGGGGGTGGTCTACGACTCGATCGGTCTCAACGGCGCCTCCATCAGAATTCTTTCGCGCATGTTCAACCTTGCGCATTGGACCACCGAGTTGCAGCATCGCAATCCGGATCTGGTGGTCATCAACTACGGCACCAACGAGGCTGATTTCGAATCGTTCATCGACAACGATTACGAAAAGGAATTGCGCGAAGCCATCCGCCGCGTGCGAGCGGCGCTGCCGCAAGCGTCGGTGCTCATCATGAGCCCGATGGATCGCGGCCGCCGCACGGGACCGGGTGAAATCGAAACCATGGAAACCATCCCGCACATCGTGGACATTCAACGGCGTGTCGCCGGGGAAACGGGCTGCGGCTTTTTCAACACGTTCGCGGCCATGGGCGGCGCGGGAACGATGTCGCGCTGGTACAACGCGACGCCGCGGCTGGTATCGGCGGATTTCATTCATCCATATCCGGCGGGCGGAAAGATCGTCGCCGCGGCGTTTGTTAAACAAATTGAACAAGGGCTGAACCGCTACAAATTGAGACGAATGCCGAAGTGAAGTCGCGCTACGCTGGAGGCATGCGCCCGGCGCGGACCCGACAAATTTCCCTATTTATCGCCGGACTTACCGTTTTTGCCGCGCTGCTCGCTCTGGCTGAACCGGTTGAACCTTCCGCCGCAAAAAAGAAGAAGAAAGCCGCAACACCCGCTGTAAGCGCCGCCGCTCGCGCGGCCGCGATGAAGAAGGTGGACAGCAATCTCGAAGCCTCGGCCAATTCCGTGATGCGCCAGCCGGGCGCACTGGCGCCGGTTTTCGAACAACTAATGCGGCTGAGTAGCGGCCAATCGCACGACCCCGTGCATATGATTCACTTCGGCGATTCGCATACGGCGGCCGACGAATGGACCGGCGGGCTGCGCGACATGTTGCGGCAGCGCTTCGGCGATGGCGGGTCGGGATTCTCGGTCGCCGGTCATCCTTTTCCGGGCTACCGCCGTTTTGACGCTCACAGCTCGGCTTCGGCGGCGTGGACGAGCGCCGGTCTGCGCAGAGCCGATGGCGACGGACTTTTCGGATTGGGCGGGATTAGCGTCGAAACCTTGCGCGTGGGCCAGTTCGTAACGCTCGACGCGGATTGCGACCGCATCGAGATCGATTATCTGCAACGGCCGGATGGCGGCCGTCTCGGCCTATACGACGGCGAGAACCCCATCGAGCAATTCTCCACCGCGGGCGATCTGGGCCCGGGCTTCACGGTGATTGAGACCACCAGCGGACCGCATCATTTCGTTTTGCGAACGCTCGACGCGAAGCCGGTGCGCCTCTTCGGTTGGGTGGCGGATCGAGACAACGGCGTCACGTATGAGGCCCTCGGCATCAACGGTGCGGAAGCGGGCGTGATGCTGAAGTGGAACCAGGATATGTTGGCTGCTTATTTGCAACGCCGCAATCCAGGATTGATCGTGCTTGCGTACGGCACCAACGAAGCGACGGACCCCGCGTGGGATTCCGCCAGTTATCAGGCCGCTTATTCATCGTTACTGGAAAAACTGAGAGCGGCGGCGCCGACGGCATCCATCCTCTCTATTGGTCCAGGAGATCGCTGGGTGCGGACGCGCGGCGCCTGGAAACTCGTCCCCGGCATCGATTGGGTGATCGCCTCGCAGCGCGCTGCCTGCAAGGCCAACGGCTGCGCCTATTGGGATACGCGCGCGCGCATGGGCGGCGCGGGCTCGATGCGCGAGTGGGTGACCGCAGGCCTGGGCCAAGCCGATCACGTCCACTTCACGTCCGCGGGCTATAAGCGTCTGGCGGCGGCGGTGTTCGACGACATCATGAGCCAGTACGCGGCCTATCAGAAAGTCAGAACCGAATCCGATAAAGAACCTCATGGACAAGAAAAGTAAGATCCTGGAACTCGTGCGCAAAGTGGCGGCCAAGCCGGTGAACCCGGCGCCGGACGAGTCGCTTTTTGAATCCGGCCTGCTGGATTCCTTTTCGCTCACCGATCTGGTGGCGGCGCTCGAGACCGAGTTCAAAATTCGCATTCCCGATTCGGACCTCAACCCTCGCAAGTTCGACAGCGTCTCCCGTATTGAGGCATATCTGGAGAAAAAGTGAGCCGCGCCTATGTACGCGCATTCGGCTCCTATCTGCCTTCCCGGGCCGTCACCAACGAGGAGATCGCGCCGCAAGTCGGAGCCGAGGCTGCGTGGCTGCTGCAAGTGACCGGGATTTCCGAGCGGCGGTATGCAGCGCCGCAACAGACGGTGGCGGAACTGGGGACGCTCGCGGCAAAGGATTGTCTGAACCGCGCGGGCGTTGCGGCGCAGGATATCGGCTTTATTCTGACCGCCAGCGGATCGGGCGAACGGCGATTCCCGGGTCCCGCGTCATCGATCGGCGCGGCGCTGGGGATTCCGGGCGTGCCGGCGATCGATCTGCCCATCGCGAGCGCAGGATCGCTGGTCGGCATCTCGCTGGCGTCGCATTTGGCCGAGACTTACGGCAACGTGCTCATTGTGGGCGCCGAGATCATGTCGCGCGCCATCGAGCTAAGCCCGCTCCACCGCGACACGGCCATCCTCTTCGGCGACGGCGCCGGCGCGTGCGTCGTGAGCCGGGATGGCGGGCTCGCCCGGATTACCGATTCGGTGCTGCACACGGATGGCGACTACGTGGAGACGCTGCAACTGCACCTCGACGGGCCGCTGTATATGGACGGGCGCTCGGTGATTCTGCACGCCTCGCGCAAGTTTCCGCGCGTGATTCAGGAGTTGCTGGAACGTAATCAGCGGACGGCCGGGGAGATCGGTTCGTTTCTAGTTCACCAGGCGAACCTCAACCTGATGGCGAAGGTGGCGCAGATGTTGGGCGTGGCGGAGTCGAAGTTTTACTCGAACATTCAACGCTACGGCAACACGTCGTCGGCATCGATGCTGATTGCAGCGGCCGAATGGTGGAATGAAGGCGGAACGTTCGACGCCCCGGTAGTGATGGCGGCGTTCGGCGCGGGGTTGAACTGGGGCGCGGCGTTACTCGAGAAGTGACGCGGCGTCTTCCTTCAGCGCGACGCCGGTCAACTTGCGCACGCGGGCCTCGCGCATGAGGAAGTGCAGCTTGCGCGCGGCTAACTCGTAGGGCAACCCTTCGGGGCGGATGTTCGAGATGCAATTGCGCTCGGCTTCGGTGCGGCCGGGGCGCGGATTGTAGGTCAGGTAGATCCCGAGGCTATCAGGCGCGGATAGACCGGGCCGTTCGCCGATCAGCATTACGCACTGCCGCGCGCCCAAGCGTTCGCCTATCTCATCGCCCAGAGCTACGCGGGACTGAAGCGCGACTGTCAGCGGGGCCAGGCGCCAGCCTTCGGCGTGCAACATCGGCATCAACGCATCGAGCAGGTGCTCGGCGTGCCGGTTTACGGCGAGCGCGGAGAGGCCATCGGCCAGCACGATGGCAGCGTCGTAGTCGCCGCGCGGGAGCGCCGAACGCGATTCCTCGCTGAGTATCCTGCCCAAATCCGGACGCCGTAAGAAGACTTCGCGCGAGCGGGCGGCGCTATGCACGACGACGTGCGGGGCGGGAAGGCCCGAGATGTCCAGCTCGGCATACACTGCGTCCCGCGCCCGCGCGTGGTCCAGCTGGAAGCGCAGCAGATCGGCCGTCGGCAGGCTGTTGCCGGCGCGTGCCAGCGCTACGCGCGCGGGAGTGAATTGGGTCAGGTCAATAGCCATTGCGCGGAAAGTAAGTCGGGACGGCGCTCCAGCCAGGCTTCGAATTCGGCGCGGCTTCAGGCCCAGGACGGAACGGAGATAGAGCGCGTCGTGAAAGCTGGTGCTTTGGTAGTGCAGCATGACGTCGTCAGCGCCAGGGACGCCCATGATGTAATTGCATCCGGCCACGCCGAGCATGGTCAGCAGGGCGTCCATATCGTCCTGGTCGGCTTCGGCATGATTGGTGTAGCAAACGTCGCAGCCCATGGGGAGGCCCATGAGCTTACCGCAGAAATGATCTTCCAAACCCGCGCGCAAGATCTGCTTGCCGTCGTACAAGTACTCCGGCCCGATGAAGCCGACCACGGTATTCACCAGCAGCGGCTCATAGCGCCTTGCGACGGCGTAGGCGCGGGCTTCGCAGGTTTGCTGATCGACGCCGCGATGCGCGTCCGCCGAAAGGGCGCTTCCCTGCCCTGTCTCGAAGTACATCACGTTGGCGCCGGGATGCTGCTCGCGCGCGGCCTGCCACGCTTCATCAAGCAACGATAGCGTCACACCGAACCCAGCGTTGGCGGCTTGCGTGCCCGCGACGGATTGGAAGACGAGGTCTACCGGGGCGCCGCGTTCGAGGGCGGCCATTTGCGTGGTGACATGCGCCAGCGCGCAGATTTGCGTGGGTATTTCATAGCGCTCGCGCACGCGATCCAACATGCGCAGAATCGCTTCCACGGTTTTGACGTTGTCGGTGGCCGGATTGACGCCGATCACGGCATCGCCATTGCCGTAACTCAGGCCGTCGAGCACGCTGGCGGCGATGCCCTTGAGGTCATCGGCCGGATGGTTGGGCTGCAGGCGCGTCGCGAGCCGCCGGGGCAACCCGATTGTGGAACGAAAGCGGGTTACCACGCGGCATTTGGCGGCGACCGTGACCAGATCCTGCAGGCGCATAATCTTCGCGACGGCGGCGGCCATTTCGGGCGTCACGCCGCGGACAAGCGCGGTCAGGCGTTCGGTGGTGGCTTGCTCGCTGAGCAGCCAATCGCGAAACTCGCCCACGGTGAGATGCGAGATCGGCGCGAAGGCCGAGGCGTCATGTGAATCGCAGATCAGGCGCGTGACGTCGTCGTCTTCATAGGGCACGATGGGCTCGGCCAGAAACGCTTTCAGCGGCGTATCCGCCAGCTTCATCTGCGCGCGCACGCGTTCTTCGGCGCCGGCCGCGGCCAATCCGGCCAGTTCATCGCCCGAACGCTTGGGCGACGCCTTCGCCAGCAACTCGCGCAGGTTCACCGCATGCTCTCCCGCGCGCGATGATCGAGCGCCGCTTTTTCTTCGGGCGCGAGCACGAGCCCGCGGCGTCCGTGAACGGCGAAATACGCGATCCCAAGCGCGAACCAGACGGCCGCGCCGGCTACGCCGAGGTTGTAATCCGGATTGCGAGCGAGAGTCCAGAGGGTCACGAGGGCGATCGCAGCGGCCAGCCACGCGCCCACGGCGCCGATGGGGCTGACATACGGCCGTTTCATGTGGGGAAAGCGCCAGCGCAGCGCCACGAACGACGCCATCTGCAACACATAGGCCAGCACCGCGCCGAAGACGGCCATGTTGAGCAAGACGGCTCCGACAGGGCTACCGTGCGGCGCGAGGTGAATCGCGAGCGCCACGGCGTAGCCCAACGCGGCGCCGACGATCAAGGCGCGATGCGGCGTCTTGCGCCGCGCGTGCGTCACCGAAAGCCAGGTGGGAAAGTATCCCGCGCGTGAGAGCGAATAAATCTGCCGCCCGTAGGCGTAGATGATGGCGTGGAAGCTGGCGATCAGCCCGGTACAGGCCAAGAGCGCCAGCAGGCGAGTGGCGATTCCGGTTCCGAAAATGGTTTTGAACCCGAGAAACAACGGCTCGCCCGAAGCTGCGACCTTCGCCGCGCCGGGCGCGATACCAACGCTCATGACGACCGTCAATGCGGAGATCACGACCAGGGAGGCCAGACCCCACAGGATGCCGCGCGGCAAGTCGCGCTCCGGGGTATGGCTTTCTTCGGCCGCGAGCGGAAGCTGCTCGATGCCGAGATACAGCCACAAAGCGAACGGCAACTCGACCACGGAGGCGCCCCAGCGATTGGCGCCGGGCGGAAAATACGGCTTGGCCCAACGCGCGAGATCGAAATGCGGCGCGGCGCCGATCCAAAACAGAGCGAGCACGGCGATCGCGATCAGGGTGACTACCAGGGAGACTTGAAAAGTGAGCTCGACGCCCCAGATGTTGAGCGCGACAAACAGGGCATAACAGAGCGCCCACCATAGCGGATCCCACGCGCTCGAAACGCCGAAGATAGACCCGAGATATCCGCCGACGCCTACTACGATCACGGCGGGTGTCAGGACATACTCCATGTTTTCGGCGAGGCCGGTGATGTAACCGGCCCAGGGACCCATGGAAGTGCGCGCGAAGGAATACGCACCGCCGGCATGGGGAAGGGCGGCGGACATCTCGGCGATGGAAAAACACAAACCGATGTACATGGCCGTCATGGCGCCGATGGCGAGCGCCATACCGCCGAAACCGCCCGCCGCGAGCCCGTAATTCCAACCGAAGAAATCACCCGAAATCACGGCGCCCACGCCCATGGCCCACAGGTGCAAGACCCCCGCGTAGCGGCGCAGGCCGCGTTTCCCCATGTAGCCGGCGTCGGCCGGCGCGTAGGTGGTTTTCAAGCTTCGATGCTACCGCAGCGGCCGGCTATTGCGCCGATTCGGTTTGCACCGAAGTTTTCAGTTTGTCGAGCGCGGCGAGGGTCTTGCCCCAATCCTTGGGATTGGTCTTGGTGGCAAACGGAAGGCTGGTGTTTTGGAAATAGGCGAGAATGTCGGCAACCGCTTTCGGATCGGCTGTATTCTTGCCCGCGAGCTTGATGGCGAGATCGGCGTAGGCGTCATCGGCAAGCCGGTACTGCGCGGGTTTGGTCGGCTGGCCGGTATCGAAGTTCCGGTTCTCCAGCTGCAGCTGGCCGTCTTTGACGTGGACGAGCAAACGCCGGTAAGCATCCAGGGTTTTATCGAAGCTGGTTTCAAACCACTTGGTGGTTTGCGGCGTCGGCGGCTTGAACGCAAGCACCTTCAGCGGTCCAATCTTGGGCAGAATGCGAATCAGGAAGGTCAATACGCGCGTGCCAAAACCGGGCTTGTGATATTGATTGCTCCATTCCTTCTCGTAGCTGGCGCGCGACAGGTTGTACACGAATTGCCTTTGGTCGATATTCGGCGTGGCTTTGCGCAAGGCTTTCTTCCTGGCCCGCCACGACGCGTGCGTCACGTCCGGAATTACGCTGCTTACGGCCCGCCGGTAGGTGCCCAACGCTAAATTCAGGTTGCTGAAGATGTCGGTCAACTGCAGTCCATAGGTCTGCATGAACGCGCGATTCAACAGATCGTCCGCCACCTCAAATCCGATGAAATCGTGATAGGCATGGGGCGCGTAATTCTGGCGGCCGACCTGCACGACGTCGAAACTGAATTCCACGCGCAGGTGAGAGGTGGAGTCATCGGCGTAAGTTACCAACCGGCCAAATTTACGCGCCAATTTCGGATATTCCGCGGCCACCGAAGGGTTCACGCCGATCGAATGGCCCTCGCTATCCGCGGCGTAATGCGCCAGGGAACCCAACGCGAACGCGTACTCGTTGAGATTCTGCGCCGCCTCGAGCTCATTCCGGATGAAATCGCCGCTGCGCACGTAGTGCAGCAGGTCGCTGAAGAATTTGCTGCCGAACGGATAGTAGCCCATGTCCTGGATAATGGCGCCGCCGTAGGCGTAAGCATGCGCCTTCACCAGATCGTCGGGCGTGGCGTTCGGGTAACGCTGCAGCAGGAGCGGCGTGATGTCTTTATCCCAGGAAACGTCGATGATCGCTTCGTGCGCCAGAACTGAGTAGGCGTGCAAGGGTGACGCCATGGCGACCGCCAGGGCGCAGGAGAGGAGGGATCGCACGCCGGGAACGCGGCAATTCAAGGTCCGGCGCGCGCCGTGTGCGTATGGCTTCGTACGCCGCCTCATGGAACTAAACAATCTGTTCCATCAGCGCAATGAGGTACGCCTCGTCGAAAGGCCCGGAGCGGTAGGTGCGCGGGTCGAAGAAACGCCACATCTTACGATGCTTCTCAACGGTATAGAAGAGTAACTGTTCTTCGATGATGTCTTTATCCAGCAGTTCCTGATTGAATGCGCGCACGGAACCGGCCAGCGTGTAGGGAATGCGGAACTCCTCGGTGGAGAGCAACTCATCGGGCTCGTGGAACGCGACCTGCAAAATGCGCCCGCGGATGTTGATCTGGATCAGCTGCGGGCTGAGGTCGCCGAAGCCTTCGCTTAGGACTTCGGGCGGATCGATTACTACCGCGCGCTGCGTGAGCAGGCGATTGAGCGCTTCCGTGAAGCCCGCGCAAACCGCGTGGATCTCCACGGCCGCCGCCCGGCGCACCTGACCCATCTCCAGCGCGGTGCGCAACCGAAGCTCGTCTTTATCCGCCAGGGCTTCGATTCGGTGCGCCAGCCGCTTCAAACGGGAATCGGCGCCCAACAATGTTTCCCCACGCTTCACATTGACAGGATATCGCGTCACCTCCGGACGGCTGGAATTGGGCCCTCGCCGGCCAGGTCGAAAACGTTCAAGCCGAGCTCCAGCAGGACCAGATCGGCGGTCTGCAGGGAAAAGTAACGCTTCCCTTTTAATACATGGTGCAGATGCGGCTGCGAAATACCGGCGCGACGCGCCAGCCCGCGTTCCGTCAACTCACCGCGGCGCACTTTTCTCGTGATATGGAGCGCCAGACTCTCGTGTAATTCCTGAAAAGTCATCGCTAACCTTATTTCCGCCGGAAATACAGGGGTACGAAAATCGGGGGAATTTCCCCTATATGCCAGGAAAATACCCCATACACATCAGTATGTAATTTAATATTCATAGTCTTTTGTTTCAGTAGTTTAAATAATTAAATTATAATAAATAACGCATAATTTATAGAATAATTATACCTAAATTGATTGACGTTTTCTTATTTTACGGTACAGTTGTCTCCAGCCGTACCACATGGGCTAGTCCTCACTGAGAAGGGCGCCCAGGAAGGAAGTCTCTACCAATGGAATGGAATCGATCGAAGACGCTTGGCCTAGCCAAGGCAACTTGCTTTGCGTGTCAGGGTTACGGAACCCGCATAGTACGCAACGATAAGGAAGTGGCTTGTAATTGCGTATTCCGTGCGGTTTTCCGGGCCTGCTACAACCGTTTCCGGATGTGCGTCAACTCCGCGGACCACATCGGCTCGGTTGCTATCGAGTTTTGCCGCGGACAAGACGGCCGCCGCACCTACGGCCGGAAAAGAGAGGAGTTCACGGCGGACTTTCAGCTCGTGAGCAGACGTTATCTCAACCCCGAAGAGTATCAGGTATTCAAATTTCATTTCTTATTAGGCGCGGATTGGAGAATTTGTTGTCAGCGCTTGAAAATGGAACGTGGGAATTTCTTTCACATGGTTTACCGAATCGAACAGCGCCTGGGCCGGGTGTTCGCGAGCCTCCAGCCCTATCCGCTGTATCCATTGGATGAGTATTTCGGGGGAACCATGAACCGGCCGGGGCCGATTTGGCCGGGTGAGGAGGAAATTGCGGGCATCGATAAGCCGCTAGCGGCTTGACGGATGGCAGGGCCGGCTGCCCGCGGGCCGGCCCTAGAGAAGATGGCCCATTTTTTCTTTTTTGGTTCTCAGGTAGCCCTCGCGCGAGTCGACGATTTCGGCAACGCACGGCACGCGCTCGGCTACCGGAATGCCGGCCCGTTCCACGGCTTCGACTTTCTCGGGGTTGTTGGAAAGGAGCCGCACGGCGCGCAAGCCGAAATGCCGCAGAATCGCGCCGGGCAAATCGTAACTGCGCAGGTCGGAATCGAATCCGAGCTGTTGGTTGGCCTCGACGGTGTCGGCCCCTTGATCCTGCAATTCGTAAGCGCGCAGCTTATTGAGCAGGCCGATTCCCCGCCCTTCCTGTAGTTCGTAGATGAGCAGACCGCGGCCTTCCTGAGCAATGGCTTGCAGCGCGATCTCCAGCTGGGCCCGGCAATCGCAGCGCAGGCTGTGGAACACATCGCCGGTCAGACACTGCGAATGGATGCGAACCAAAGGAGGCGGGTCCTGAGACAGGTCGCCCATCTGGAGGGCCACCGCTTCCTCGGTACGGCCGCCCGCCTTACCCGCAAAACCGTGGATGCGGAACATCCCAAATTGCGTAGGGAAGTCGGCTTCCGCGGCTTTTTCTAACTGGGTTATGGACGAATCAGTCATGTTTAATTTTGGTGGGCGGTAACGTCTTTATTATAATGGCTTCCGGACCCATGCCCACCGATTCCTACGTGGTGTCGCTGCTGGTGAAACTGGCCGCCATGGCCTCGATCGCCAGTATCCTCGCGCGTTCGAGCCGGTTTAAATCCATTTTGCTCGAGGAAAATCGCACGCTGGATCAGCGGTTGGAGCTGGCGGTGTGGCTATCCATCGTATTCGGGGCGAGCATTGCGATGCGCATCGTGGGCAAGACGGCGTATCAGGGCGCAGATCTGGGCCTCGAAGGCGCGCTGGTAGCCGGAGTTCTGGGCGGATACGTCACAGGGCTGGTGGCGGGCGTGGTGATTTCACTGGCGGCGTTTGTGGACGGCGGTTACGCCACCATGCCGCTGCTGGCGGGAATCGGCGTGCTGGGTGGGTTGTTGCGCGACATCGCGCCCACGTCCGACGAAATCTGGCGCTTTTCGCCGCTGTTCGACCTGCAGATTGTCCGTTTTTTTCGCAGCCGTAACCCACGCGTAACCGGCTTTCATCTGCTTTTTTGCGCCTCGATTTTGTTCGCGGAATTTGTCCGCGAGCAACTGGGCTCAGCATTTCCCAACGAGGTCTTTTCGCTCTCGCAACGGACGCCGCATCCCACTGCGTGGCTCTACATCGCGCTCTACGCGTGTACGCTGATCACGGTCACCATCCCATTAAAGATCTGGAACAACACGCGTAACGAGCGCAAACTCGAAGAGCAGGAACGGCTGCTGGCGGAAGCGCGCCTGGCCGCGCTCACCAGCCAGATCAATCCGCATTTTTTGTTCAATACCCTGAATTCGGTGTCATCACTGATTCGCACAGACCCCAACCAAGCGCGTATCATGGTTGTGCGGTTGTCAAAGGTACTTCGCCGCCTGTTACGGAAGCATGAGAACTTCAGCACGCTGCGCGAAGAGTTGAGTTTCATCGAGGATTATCTTTCGATCGAGGTAGTTCGCTTTGGCGAGAAGTTAAAATTTGAGAAGGATGTGGCGCCGGACGCGCTCGACATGTTGGTACCGAGCATGCTTTTGCAGCCGCTGGTCGAAAACTCGATCAAGCACGGCCTAAGCAACAAGGTCGAGGGCGGATTTGTCCGCATCACGGCGCGCCGCCAAGACGCCCGCCTGCAGGTTGTGGTGGAGGACGATGGCGTGGGTATTCCGGAAGCGAAACTCAACACGCTGCTCGACCGCGGCATCGGCGTGACTAACGTAAACGAACGTTTGAAGGTGCTTTTTGGAAGCGGATACCGCATGTGGGTGGAAAGCCAGCCCGGACGCGGTACGCGCATCCAGATTGAAATGCCGGAACTGGAAACGGGGCTCGCCGCCGTATCGTGAGCCAACCCAACATGGACCCCTCTCTTCCGAGAATACGCACCACCGGACCAGCCCGCCGCGGCGCCCGCTTCGATTGGGGCCTGTTTTTCAATGAGTCGCTGAAGTCGTTTTCCACGACGGCGTCGGTGGTCCCGAGTTCGCCCTATCTGGCCAGGGCGATGCTGCGCCCCATCGATTTTCTGCACGCCACGGCCATTGTGGAAGTCGGCGTGGGCACCGGCGCGATGACGCATGAGTTGCTGCATCACATGCGCCCGGACGCACGGCTCTACGCAATCGATATCAACGAACGCTTCATCGATTATTTGCGGCGGAACATCGACGATAAGCGGCTGGTTCCGATTACCGGGTCTGCTGAACACCTGGGAACGATTCTTTCCGAGCACGGAGTGCGCCACGTGGACGCCATCGTGTCATCGCTGGGCCTCAGCCTGATGACGCAGCCGCAGCGCGAAGGAATCCTGCGGGAAATGAAACGGCAGTTGCGGCCCGGCGGCGTTTTCACGCAATTTCAGTATCTGCACGCCCGGCACGCGCCGCGCGCGCTGCAGTTCTTCAGCCTGGAAGCATTCAGCGAAGAAGAGTTTCTCAGGCAGTATTTTCGCCGGGTCTCACTGCATACGGTGCTGCGCAATTTTCCCCCGGCGACTGTGTATACGTGTTGGTCGCGGTAAGCAACGATACGCCGGAGACCGGTCGTACGCCATCCTTCTAGCTATCCTATAAATGGAGGCTCTATGTACCCCATCAAGAAGGGTAAGTTCGCCCCGCAGGCCCATGTCGGTATCCCGGAGGGCACGTATGAGGAAGAGCACGGCCGCAAAGGATTTTACGGCAAGAGCTCGCACCTCTACCACGCGCATCCGCCGACGAATTGGATCCGGTTTGAAGGCAAACTGCGCCCGCACCTTTTCGACCTGAACCGCCTCACGCCAAGCGATTACAATGACGCCGAAGGCATGCCGGTCGCCTTCCTGGGCAACAACGACATCCAACTCTACGTCTCGCGGCGCGCGCAGCCGATGCCGTTCTACTATCGAAACGCGGATGGCGACGAGCTGATTTTCGTTCACCGGGGAAGTGGAACCATCGAAACCGATTTCGGCCCGCTCGAGTTTGAACCCGGCGATTATCTGGTTGTGCCGCGCGCCGTGACTTACCGCATCATTCCGGAGACGCAGGACAATTTCTTTCTGATCGTCCAATCGCGCACGGAATTCGAACAGCCGGATAAGGGACTCATCGGGCACCACGCGCTCTACGACCCAGGCGTGATCGTGACGCCCGAGCCCAAACCCATACTCGACGACGACCGCGAGTGGGAAGTGCGCATCAAGGTGGAAGACGAAATTTCGAAGGTGGTTTACCCATTCAACCCCATCGACGTAGTGGGCTGGAAGGGCGACCTCACGGTGTGGAAGCTGAACATGCGCGACATACGGCCCATCATGAGCCACCGCGCGCATCTGCCTCCCAGCGCGCACACCACGTTCATGACCGAAGGCGCGGTGGTGTGCAGCTTTCTGCCGCGGCCGCTGGAGCAAGACCCGAAAGCGTTGCGGGTGCCCTTCTTCCATCGCAATACCGACTACGACGAGTTCATCTTCTATCACGACGGCGATTTTTTCAGCAAAGACAACATCAAGCCGGGATACGCGACCTTGCATCCGCGCGGCATACACCACGGACCGCATCCCAAGGCGCTCCAGAATCAATCCACGAAGACGCATACCGACGAATATGCGGTTATGCTGGACGGCTTAAATCCTATTCACGTGCTGCCGGCCGGCGAGCAGGTGGAATGGAAGGATTACTGGGCCAGTTGGATCGCTAAGTAAGCAGCGCGCCCGGAACTACCATTTCCAAAGTTATTCTTGTTCTACCGGTGTAGCTTCTGTAGAATCGCGCTCATGATGAAGACTCATGTGGTCGCGACCGTCCTCGGCGCGTTGCTAACGGTTGGAGCAATCGCGCTGGCCCAGCCCAGACAGAATGTATCGGGGGCGCGCCACCCCAATATCGCCGCTGCCCAAGAGCTCAGCCAGCAAGCCTACGAAAAAATTCAGGCCGCGCAGCAGGCAAACGAGTTCGATATGGATGGCCACGCGGCTAAGGCCAAGCAGCTGTTGGAACAGGTCAACAACCAGTTGCGCATGGCCGCTACCGCCGCCAACAAGAACAAGAAGTAGCGTCCGTCAAAGAGCCGGAAATCTCCGAATTGGGCCCGAGGAAGCTTCGCCGTGGCTCTCGCGGTGTCTTGCGATCGCGATTGGCGTCCCAAAAACGGACACCTGCCAGCCGCAATCGTAGTATCCTAAGGCTTTCAAATCAATGGGCTAGCGGATGGCATCGCAAGTGCCACAGCATGCTGCCCAATCGACCCAACGAGATGAAAGCCGACTCCCGTCCCTGTATCCTCATCGCCGACGACCAGCCCGATGTCCTCGAAGCTCTGCGCTTCCTGGTGAAGGGGGAAGGTTATCAGGCAGAGACCGTCAATTCCCCACCAGCCGCAGTCGATGCCGTGGAATCGCGCGATTTTGACGCGGTTCTGATGGACCTCAATTACACGCGCGACACGACCAGCGGCCAGGAAGGGCTGGAACTGCTCAATCGCATTCAGACGCTCGATACCACGCTGCCGGTGATCGTAATGACGGCGTGGGGGTCGGTGGAGCTGGCGGTGGAAGCCATGCGCCGCGGGGCGCGCGACTTTGTTCAAAAGCCATGGGACAACGCGCGGCTTTCGGCGATTCTGAAGACGCAAATCGAGCTGGGCCGCGCTCTGCGCAAAGGACAGCGGCTGGAGGCCGAGAATCGTGCGCTGCGCGCCGAGCGCTTCCCGCAGCTGATTGCGCAATCGACGGCCATGCGGCCGGTGCTCGACGTGATTTCGCGGGTGGGTCCCTCCGATGCGAACGTACTAATTACCGGTGAGAACGGCACCGGCAAGGGACTGGTGGCGCAGACGCTGCATTCGGTCTCGCTGCGTTCGACGCGCCCGCTGGTCACGGTCAATACCGGCGGACTGGCGGAGGGCGTCTTCGAGAGCGAGCTTTTCGGCCATGTCAAAGGCGCGTTCACTGACGCCAAGGTGGACCGCGTGGGCAGGTTCGAAATGGCCGACGGCGGGACGCTGTTTCTGGACGAAATCGCGAATATCTCGCAAGGACTGCAGGCCAAGCTGCTGCGCACGCTGGAAACCGGCGAGTTCGAGCGCGTCGGCTCTTCGAAAACACGGCGCGTGGATGTGCGGGTCTTCTCGGCCACCAACGCCGACCTCAATGAATCGGTGGCGGAGAATCGATTTCGGCAGGACCTGCTGTTCCGGCTCAACACCATCGAGATCCGGCTGCCTCCGCTGCGCGACCGCCGCGAGGATATTTCGCTGCTCGCCGCGCATTTCCTGCATCAGCACTCCAGCCACTACCGGAAAGCGCTGAACGGCTTTGACGAAGCGGCGATCAAGGCCCTGCTGTCGCATTCGTGGCCCGGCAACGTGCGCGAACTCGATCATGCGGTGGAACGCGCCGTCCTGATGACGCAGGGCGACGTGATTCGCGCGGCCGATCTCGGGCTACGCGCGGGGCGCGAGGGGCCGCCACGGCTGGAAGAGATGAGCCTGGAAGACGTGGAGGCGCTGCTCATCAAGAAAGCGCTCGCACGGTTCAATGGGAACGTGAGCCATGCGGCCAACGCGCTCGGCCTGAGCCGCAGCGCGCTGTATCGCCGGTTGCAAAGGTATGGGCTGTAGGCTCGCCAGACCGCGCGACGAGCGACGCGCACCATGAGCCGCCGCATCAAATCCGGCCGCCTGGGATATGAAAACCGCGTGGCGCTGCTGGTGGTGCTGGCGGCGTTGCCCGCCTCGGTGATCGCGCTCTTTCTCGTCTGGACCGCGTCTTGGGAAACCCACACGCAGGTTCTTTTCACAGTAGTCATTGTGGGCGTGTGGCTGCTTTGCTCGCTGGCGTTGCGCGAGCGCGTGGTCTTCCCGCTGCAGACGATTTCGAATCTGCTGGGCGCGCTGCGCGAGGGCGATTATTCGGTTCGCGGACGCTCGTATCGCGACGACGACGCGCTGGGCGAAGTGATGCGCGAAATCAACACCCTGGGCAGCACGCTGCGCGAGCAGCGCCTGGGCGCGCTCGAGGCGACGACGTTGCTGCGCACGGTGATGCGCGAGATCGATGTCGCCATCTTCGCCTTCGATGAGCACCGGCGTCTGCGCCTGGTGAATCGCGGCGGCGAGCGGCTGCTGGATCGCCAACAGGAAATGCTGCTCGGGCTCACTGCCGAGGATCTCAACATGGAAGCGTGCCTCGACGGGCCGCCCCAAACCACCCTGCAAGCTTCTTTCCCCGGCGGGGCCGGACGCTTCGGACTGCGCCGCACGGGCATCCGCGAACGCGGACTGCCGCTGGAACTGGTGGTGCTCTCCGACTTGACGCAGGCATTGAGCGAGCAGGAATTGCATGCATGGCAGCGCCTGGTGCGCGTGCTGGGCCATGAGCTGAATAATTCACTGGCGCCGATCAAATCGATCGCCGGCAGCCTGATCAGCATCATTTCGCGCGAGGACCTTCCCGACGACTGGCGCGACGACATGCGGCGGGGGCTGAACGTGATCACGTCGCGATCCGAAAGTCTCAGCCGGTTTATCGGCGCTTACGCGCGCCTGGCGAAGCTGCCTCGCCCGCAATTGCAGCCGCTCGATGTCGCCGCGTGCGTGGGCCGGGCCGCCAGCTTCGAGACACGCATTCCGGTCCAGGTGGCGCCGGGTGCGGAGATCACGATTCAAGGCGACCCCGATCAGCTGGAGCAAGTGCTGATCAACCTGCTGCGCAATGCCGCCGACGCCTCGCTTACCACCAATGGCGGCGTCAGAACCGGCTGGCGGCGCGACGGCGCGATGCTCGAAATCTGGGTGGAAGACGAGGGTCCCGGCCTTTCCAGCACGGCTAATCTGTTCGTGCCGTTCTTTACAACTAAACCCGGAGGCTCGGGCATCGGGCTGGTGCTGAGCCGGCAGATCGCCGAAGGGCACGGCGGCGCTTTGACGCTCGAGAACCGCACGGATGGGCCTGGGTGCATCGCGCGCATCCGGTTGCCGGCGGAGAGCGCGGTGCAGCGGGCGGAGGCGGATTGAGTAAGGGGCCTGGTCGAGATCCCTCAGCGCGAGCCTATAGCCCCATCCCGGGGCATCGCGAGAGCCCGCGCTGGGTTATCATGATCTGCATTCGCTATGACGGTTTCCTCGGTCTCGGCTTCGGGGCGGCGCTTTGACGCCTCGCGTTTTCTGATCGTTCTTTTAATTCTCTTTGCCGCTAGCGGCTGCTCGGCATTGATATATGAAATCGTCTGGTTTCAACTTCTTCAACTAGCTATTGGCGCTACGGCCATTTCCATGGGCTTTCTGCTGGCAAGCTTTATGGGCGGATTGTGCATCGGGAGCCTGGGATTTTCCAAGCTCAAGCTGGAAGGCATCCATCCGTTGCGAATCTATGCGGTGCTGGAGGCGGGGATCGCGCTCTGCGGCTTTTTGGCTGTCACCTGTCTTCCCTTCCTCGACCGCGTTTATTTCGCGGGCGCTGGGCATGGCCTCGTAGGTATGTTGACGCGCGGCATTCTCTGTTCCATCTGCCTGCTTCCGCCTACCATCCTGATGGGGGCTTCCCTCCCCGCCATCGTGCGCTGGATCGAAACCACGCCGCGCGGCGTTTCGTGGTGGGGGCTGCTTTACGGCGGCAATACAGCGGGCGCGGTTTTCGGATGCCTGCTGGCCGGCTTCTACCTGCTGCGTATTTACGACACCGTGATCGCGACCTATTGGGCGATGGCCATCAACCTGGCCGTCGCGGCGGTCAGTTACTTTCTGGCCGGGCGCGTGCCCGCGCATGGCGCGGCGGAACGCGACGCTGAGTCTGCGCCATTGGCCGCCACTGAAGCCGATGGGCCACGTTGGAGCGTCTATCTCACGATCGGGCTATCGGGCGCGAGCGCGCTCGGCGCCGAGATTGTATGGACCCGCCTCATGGGCATGCTGATGGGCGCGACGGTCTACGTTTTTTCGATTATCCTGGCCGTTTTCCTGATCGGGATCGCGTTGGGCGGGGGCATTGGGTCGTACGTCTCGCGCAACACCCGGCCGCGCGCCGCGCTGGGGTGGTGCCAGATCCTGCTGGCCATTACGACCGCGTGGGCGGCATACATGATCGCGGGCGGCTTGCCTTACTGGCCCATCGATCCATTTCTGACGCCGAGCCCGTGGATGACGTTCCAGCTCGACATGGCGCGCACGTTGTGGACGATTCTGCCGCCGGCGCTTCTCTGGGGCGCGAGCTTCCCGCTGGCGCTGGCTGCAGCGGCGCGACGCGGTGAAGATCCGGGGCGCATCGCGGGCGAGGTTTACGCCGCCAATACGCTCGGCTCGATTTTTGGGGCGCTCATCACCAGCCTGATCCTGGTTCCGACGATCGGCACCACCAGCTGCGAAGTTCTGCTCATCCTGCTGCCTGCCGTGAGCGCATGGGTCCTGCTGGGTCCGGAACTGCAGGCGCGGAAATCGATGGCGACCGCCGTCGTCGCCGCCGCGGCCACCATGCTGGTGATCTGGCTGGCGAAGGACGTGCAACCCATTCCCGGCGCAGTGATCGCTTACGGGCGACGCATCGCCACGTATCAGAACCGCGCGCAGATTCTCTATACCGTGGAAGGCCGCAATTCTTCGGTTGCGATCTCGAAATGGGGCGACGGCGCCACCGAGGTCGACGTCAACGGCCATGTGGAAGCGACCACGGAGCCCTACGACATGAAACTGCAGCGCATGGTGGGGCATCTGCCAGCGCTGCTGCATCCGAACCCCAAGGATGTGCTGGGCATCGGATTCGGCGCGGGCGTTTCCGCCGGAACATTCACGCGCTACCCCACCATCGAGCACATCACGGTGTGCGAAATCGAGCCGGTGATTCCGCCGACCTCCACACGCTACTTCGCCGAAGCCGACTACAACGTCTATCACAACCCAAAGACGCGCGTGGTTTTCGACGACGCCCGCCACTATCTGCTGACCACGAAGGAAAAATACGACGTGATCGCGTCCGACCCGCTGGACGTGTTCGTCAAAGGCACCGCCGCGATTTACTCGAAGGAATATTTCGATTCCGTCCGCGAGCACCTGAAGCCGGGTGGCAAGTTCACGCTTTACGTGCCGCTGTATGAAAGCGACGAGCTCACGGTGCGGAGTGAACTGGCGACCTTCTTCGAAGCGTTTCCAGTAGCCACCGTGTGGGCCAACAACATCGAGGGCCGCGGCTACGACTTGGTCTTCATGGGCCAGGTAGACCCGCTGGTAGTCGATCTCGACGCCGTTGGCGCCAAGCTCAGCCGCCCGGAATATCTGCCGGTGGTGGAGTCGCTGCGCGGGATCGGGGTGAATTCGGAGGTCGACCTGTTCGGCACTTTTGCCGGCCAGCGCTCCGACCTGAGCCGCTGGACAGCCGGCGCCGACATCAACCGCGACAAGGATCTGCGTCTGCAATACCTGGGCGGATGGAGCATCAATTCGCGCCTGGAGAACGTGATTTACCGGCGCATGCTGGAATTCCGAGAGACCCCGCACAACATGTTCACGGGGGCACCGGAGCGGATTATGGCGGTGATTCAGGCGATTCAGGAAGGACGCTAGAGCGGGACGGGCCGCTCTTTTGTAGCCGCGGGCGGTCTCTATGCCGGCTCGGCCACGCGCTCGCGCCAGCCTAGGGCATCGAGCACGCCCTTCCACTTGCGCACGATCAGTTCGGTCAGGTTGAGCAGGATCGCCAGGGCCAGCAGGCCGGGCCAGAGTTGCATCGTGGTTTCGATGCTGCGGCCGCCGGCGTCGAAAACCTGCTTCGGGGTCGGATTGAATTTGCCGCCGGTGGCGGATGCGATCTGCTTGAGCAGGGCTTCGTTACTGCCGAACTCCTGCATCTCGTCTTCCTGACGGTAGAATCCGACTTCGGGGAAGGCGCGTGAATCAGCGACGGGGCGCACACGGAAGAGGCCCTGCGCCTGGCCGATCTGGACCTTGCCGCGATAGTGGCCCGAAGCGACCTTGGTTACCTTCAGCGCGACCTGGAAACCGCTCGGGCCGAGCACAAAGATATCGGGAATCGCGGCGGGATCTTCGACATTGCGCGAGAGGCGGTAATCCACCACCAGTTCGTTTGAGGCGCGGTCGAAATCGGCGACGGTTTCGCTTTGCGGCGCATGCGGCAGCAGATCGCGGAAGATGTTGGCCCACAGTTTGTCGAAGCCCGGCCAAGTCACCCAGTTGGCGGCCCAGCGGTTCTTGGCGTCGGACGTGAATACGGCGGCGCGTCCCAGCCCATATTGCCACCGCACCAGCAGCGGATCTTCGCGATCGGCCGCGAGGATGGTGTCCGACGCCGGTCGCGCCTGGTAGCGCACATAGCCGTGGAGCGCGGGCGCGCTTTCGATGCCAACGCCGTCCAGGATCTCGGCCTGCTTGACAACGGCGGGATGGATGTTCTTTTCGACGGCGGTCACGCCGGTGTGTTCTTGGACGTCGCGCAACAGAATTTGCTCGAGGCCTTCGGGCTCATTCAGAAAATAAGATTTGCCTTCGGCCGAAGACGCTACCTTTTCGAGAAACGCGCGGTTGACGTCCTGACCCAAGCCGACGGTCGAGATGGTGACGTGATTCTGCACGGCTTCCTTGGTGAGCGTCATGCTGTCGCCCTCTTCGGAAATGCCGTCCGTGAGAAGCACGATGTGCTTGTACACGGCGTTCGACGGCAGAATCTTCTGATAAGCCTCGCCCAGCGCCGGCGCGATCTGCGTACCGCCATCGGGCGTGATGCCGGAGATGAGGCGCTTGATGGAGGCGCGGTCATCGGCCTTGCGCAGCGTCACCGCCCACTGGAAGGAGTTGTCGAAAATCAGCACGCCCACGGTATCGATGTCGCGCAGGTTCTCCACAACGCCGATGGCCGCGAGGCGCGCGAGTTCAATCTTGCGGCCTTCCATGGAAGACGATTTGTCGATGATCAGCACTACGGCGGTGCCTTCGGGAGACCGCGGCGGCGCAAGCTTGGCGGGCAGGGTGCGTTCGAGCGCGTCTTCCTCCTGGCCCTTCTTATCGTTGTAGACGTTGTGCTCGCCGGCGATCCACGCGATGCCGCCGCCCTTTTTGACGTAGTCTTCGAGCGCGGCTTTACGATCGGCCGGAATGGATTCGGCGTTCCAGTTGTTGACGATGATCAGCTGGTAGCCATCGAGTTGCGCGGGTACGCCTTCGGGCGAACGCTCGATTTCAAACTGATTGGCTTCGAGCACGCGCTGCAGGTGCGTTTCGCTTTCCTGCGGATCGTGCGAGATGAGCAGAGCGCGCGGCTTGCGTAGCGTCACCGCATCTTCGAAGCGCGCCTCGCCCAGAGATTTGGATGAAATCTTGCCAGCCAATGCAATGGCGCCGGCGGAATTCACGGTGGCCTGCAGGCGCAAGTGATTCTCGCCATCGGCGAGTTGCACCTGATTGGACCCGATCGGCTTGCCTTCCGCCGAAAGCTCCACCGAAGCCTGCGCGGCAGCGGGAGATTCCAGCGTCACATCTACCGGGAACCGTTCGCCGCTGAATACCTGTCCAGGAAACGAAACCGATTCGATCATCAAACCGGGCCGGGGACGCCCCGTGAGCGACATCGTGTCCACTGGAATATTGAGCTGCTGAGCCTGCCAGATGGCGCGCGCCGCACTGCCGAGATTTTCGTTGCCGTCGGAGACGAGTAACAGGCGCGGCACCATGCCCGAAGGCAGCGAAGCGGCGCCATCGCGGATGGCGGCTTCGAGGTCGGTAGCGCGTCCCGCCTCGCCGGATGAATAGCGAAGCTGCCAGCCATCCTTGGGACGCTCGGTAAGCGCGGCGTCGCGCGTAGAACGGCCGAAGGGAATCACGCGCGTCCAATGGCGCCCGCGGGCGCGCTCCAGACGGTCGGCATAGACCGATTCGCGCCGCAAATCGTCAGGCGAGACGCTGGCCGATGTATCGGCGAGCATGGCCACGGCGACTTTGCCTTCGTAAACCTGCAGGGACGGCTGCGCGATGGCCAGCACGATCAATGCGAACACGCCCGCTTTTAAGGCGAGCGCCAGCCGGCGGCTGGAGACGCGCCATTCCCACACCGCCCAACCGAGCGGCAAGAGCAACAACAGCAGCGCCCAGGGATGTTCGAGATTCATCGCCGGCTCCCCACTTGCAGAGAAATCTTCTTGCGAATCATCGCCGGAGCGAAGCGCAACAGCTTACGGGAACGCCGGAAGCGGCCATACAAGATCCATTCCGCCAGCAGACAGAGCGCGCCGGCGAACGCCATCAAAGGCCACACATCGCTTGCCGCGGCGAGCGCCGGGGCCAGCGCGGGAATGCCCTTCAGCGCGCCGGCGGGCGGCTTCCATTTGGCCTCGGACACCTCAGGCAGGGTGAGCGAATACATGTACTCGCGGTCGCCAGCGGCTACGCGGATCTCTCCGGGAGCGCCGGCGAAGAAATTCACCGCGTTATCATGCACCGTAAAGGGCAACGGCTGGCCGTCTTCGCCGACCACCTTGACGTTTTTGCCGCGGCTGGCGTCTTCCATTTCGAGCTTGACCGCGCCGACGCTGCCGCCGCTGATCTCCCACCGCTGAAAAAGCCGCGGAGACATCCAGCGCAGCAGGTTCGCAAACAGCAGCGGGGTCGCCAGCTCATAACGCATGGCGGAAAGCGCGGGATGGAATCCCAACACGGCCACCTTCGCGTTGCCGTCACGCGCAACAATCACCGGGCCGGCATCCACCGAACCGATTTTTTGATCGGAGGGGGCGGCCTCAAACACCAGCGCGTGTTCCAGCTTGAAATCCTTGGTGCGCAAGCCGGCGCCGCCGGGCTGCGTGGAATCCCACCCGCCGAACGCGACGCCTTCGACCTGCGTGCGCACAGGAATCGGCGAGCCTCCGGCCGGCGGATCGATCCAGATGGAATCCGCGGCCGGGCGCTGCGGCGGGGCGAAGCGATCGATGATCACGAGGCCGGTATCGTTGGGGCGGTATTGCTCGGGCTTCTTGTAGATCGCGGTCACGCGCGGCGTGGAGGCCAAGAGCGGCTTCAGCAGCTCGGGTTGATTGGAGTAAACCGTGACGGTGAGCGAAGGCTGCGAAGGCAATTCGAGATCGGCGTGATCGTCGGCGGGAAACGCATCGTGCGGCGTGAGGTAAACGCCGAGAATTCCGGCTGAGGCGGTGCGGTATTCGAACGCCGTTTCGGTCTCGGAGGCCGGGGCGATGGTTACCTGCTTGGTTCCGGCGGGCACGCGCGTGGAGGCATCCTGCGTGCCGAAATTGAGCGAGATCGTTACTGTTTTCGGACGGGATCCGTAGTTATGCGCGGAAATGTAGATCTCCCAAAGGTCGGGATCGCTGGTAGAGCGGCGCATTCCAATCTTGCGCAGGCCGCAATTTTCGATGGCATCGGGAATGAGTATGGTGCGGAGGTTGCGCGGCGCGGGCGCGGCGCCGGGATTGGCTTCCACGGTGCGGCCGCTTCCGATGAAGGTGATTTCGCCCGCGCGCCGGCCCTGCTGCGATTGAATGTGCCGCGCGAACTCGAGAGCCTGTTCGAGATTGAGCGCCGTCGAACCTGGCCGCGATGCCTGAATCGCCGCATCGAGCTTGGCGCGACCCGGCTCGAACGAAGTCGCCGGAGTGGCCAAGGCATCCGCGCGCACCAGCATGACGCGGTCGCGCGAGGAGAGCGCATGCACATAGCGGCGGGCACGGTCGCGCGCCAATTCCATCAACGTGCGATTACCGGAGCGTGCGCCCATCCAGGCCGAAGTTTCGAGAATCACCACGTGGTCGCGGCCAGCCTGCTCCGGCGAACCAAAGCGCAATTGCGCCAGCGCCAAAACCAGCAGCAGCATGCCGAGCAGTTGCAGGAATAGCGACCAGGGTTGCTGGATGTGCTTGCGTCGCGACGCAGCCACGGGATTGTCGGCCGCGGCCCAGAACCGCAGCGTGGAGACGACCTGCTTGCGGCGTGACCGGTCGAGCAGATAGAGCGCCACCGAGACGGCCGAGATCGACCCGAAAACGGCAAGCGCCTGGAAGAGCGAGAGATTTAGAAAATACACTGGCGGCCCCGATTCACGCAATTCCCCGCATGCGAATCAATTCCCCGAAGACCACGTTCTCAAACGGCTGTTCAGTGGAAATGCCCGCGTAACGCCCGCCGCTGCGCAGCGCCATCGATTCCACCATGTGGCGGTATTCGTCGAAAGCTTCGGTATAGCGCGCGCGCGCCGCCTCGTCGAAATCGAGCTTGAGGCCGGCGCCGGTCTCGGCGTCCTGCAGCTCGAGCTCGCCGGTCCACGGCGGCGTGCGATCCTCGCCGGCCCAGATCTGCAAGAGCATCAGCTCGTGCCCGAAATCGGCGAGATATTGCAGTGCGCGCTCGCAGTTTTTGTCGTCGAGAAAATCGGAAATGATAATCAGCAGCCCGCGGGTGGGATAGACGCCGATGAATTCACGCACCACAGCCTGATAGTCGGTTGCGCCGCCAGGCTCGATGGCTGTTAGACCGTTGGCGACGCCGGAGAAGCGATGCCGGCCGCCGGACGACATGATGCGGCTCTTCAAGTGCCCCGCAAAACCGCGAATCTCGATGCTATCGAGCCGCACCAAACCGACGTAGCACAATGCCGCGGCCAGTTTGCGCGCGTAGTCGAACTTCACGCCGCCGTGCGCCGTCATGGACGCGCTCGCATCCACCAGCAACCGCACCGGCACGCGCGGTTCCACCTGGAACATTTTGAGGAAGAGCTTTTCCAGGCGCAGATAGGCGCGCCAATTCACGGCGCGCAGATCGTCGCCATGATGGAAATTGCGATGGTCGAGAAATTCCTGCCCCTGGCCCGCGAAGCGCGAGACGTTGTGGCCGCCCACCAATCCGCCGAATGACTTCTGCCAGTGGATGGCGAGCCGCTCGAGCTTTTCGAGGAACTCCCTGTCTAACAGCGGGGCCGAGGGCATAGGGCGTTATGCAGCGGAGGCGTGCGCTGTTACTCCTTGGACTATGGCGTCCAGAATGGTTTCCGGCGTTTGCCCATCGGCGTGAGCGTCGAAGTTCAAAATGATGCGATGACGAAGCACCGAATGCGCTACGTGTTTCACATCGTCGATGGAAAGATGCAGACGTCCGTGCATCAGCGCCAGCGCGCGTCCGCATTCCACCAGAGCCTGCGCGCCGCGCGGCGAGCTACCGTAGCGGACGTACTTGCGCGCCAGATCATGCGCTTCTTTGCGTTCGGGCTGCGTCGCCATCACCAGTTCGATGGCGTAATCCTGCACATGCTGGGCGGCGAGCACTTCGCGGCAAACGGAGCGCACTTCCATAATGGCGTCGCGATCTACCACCGCTTCGGGCACGGCCTCTTCGCGCTGAATGGTGCGCTCAACGATGCGGCTCAATTCCTCGCGCGACGGGTACTTCACGAGAATCTTCATCAGGAACCGGTCGAGCTGCGCTTCAGGCAACGGATAGGTGCCTTCCATCTCGATGGGGTTCTGAGTCGCCATGACAAGGAATGGACGCTCGAGCTCGTGAGTGGTGGTGCCGCTGGTAACGGTACGTTCCTGCATGGCTTCGAGCAGCGCCGATTGCGTCTTGGGCGTGGCGCGGTTGATCTCATCGGCCAGCACAAGGTTGGCGAAGATGGGACCGTGCTGGAAGCGCAACGTCTTGGCGCCATCGACGCCTTCAATGACCATGCTGCCGACGATATCGGCCGGCATCAGATCGGGCGTGAATTGAATTCGGGAATACTTGAGCTGCATGGTACGCGCGAGCGTACGCAGCAGCGTAGTCTTACCCAGTCCTGGAACTCCCTCGAGCAGCACATGCCCGCCCGAGAGCAAACAGACTAGTACGCCCTCGACTACATCGTCCTGACCGACTATGATTTTGGCGATTTCGCTGCGCACCGTGTTTAAGCGCTGAATCGCAAGTTGAAGGGAAGCTTCGGATGCCACGTACCAATTGTAGAGCAGCGTGATGAGAAAAACCGTGCGAACCGGCAGGAAAATCGGAGGAACTGCGAAAGCTAGCTTTCGCTCTGTACGCCAGCCTGCTCGCCCAGGTGGTGCGCCAGAACACCGATCACATTCGCCATCTCGCCCAAAGCGCGGCGCGCCTGCTCCGGCGCCATGATGCGCGTCAGGCGGTAGGTGCTCTGCATGATGCGATAATCCAACATCAAAAGGCGATCTTCCAATGTGGCCAGTTCCAGACCGGCGGCATGCTCAATGAGGTAGACCAGGATCTGGTAGTCGCGATCCAGCGAGGCCTCGAGGGGTTGAAGAGATGCGCCAGCCTTCAGACGCTCTTTCACCTCAGGGAAGCCAAAGCGGCTATCGACTTTCGCTGTTTGTGGCTGGTGCGATTCAGCTTGATTGCTAAGGATCAGCTTGCAGCTGTAACGGAACCAGTAAACCAACAGCGTTAATGAAAACGCAATTATGAAGATTCCAGCTACCATTCAGCCTCGGATCTACGCATGGAAAACATCAGGGTACTAGTTCAACTATGACGAGTCTAACATTGAAGATCGTACGGTGCAAGACCCTTCCGAGGATTTACATAAGATTTTGATCAGGGGTTTTGGCCATTCAATCCCCACAAAAGAGGGGTAAATACCGTAACCTAACGTTCGCAATCCTTATGGAACACCCACGCGTGGGTGGTCGTAATCCCTTCTGAGGAAAACTTAATGATGAGAGTCGCCCCGTTTCTGGTAGCAACCCTTTTCCCGGCGTGTACGATCTCGACATTGCCTACTGGCCCCATACAATATGATTCGCAGGCGATCGAACGCGGTGCGGCGGAAACGGCCCAAATTCACCTCAACATGGGAGCAGGTGACCTGAAAGTCAGCAGCGGCACGCAAAAGCTTATGGCTGCGTACTTTACGTACAATACACCGACCTTGAAACCCGAGGTCCGCAATTCCACCAGCGGCGGCGTAGCCAGCATTTCGATCGATCAGCCCTCCTCCCACGCCCATTTCGGGCACGTGAAGTACGAGTGGGACCTGCGCCTGAACGATTCGGTGCCCCTCGATCTCGATGTCCATTTCGGGGCTGGACAGGCCAACCTGGATATCGGCAGCCTCTCGCTGCGTAGCGTGACGGTGAATATGGGCGTGGGCGAGCTGCAGTTGGATCTACGGGGAACCCCCAAGCACGACTACACGGTGAACGTCCACGGCGGCGTCGGCGAAGCGGTGCTGCGGCTCCCGGGCAACGTTGGGATCGAGGCATACGCCTCCGGCGGGATCGGCGACATTTCCGTGCACGGGCTGACCAAAGACGGTGCACGCTGGATCAACGAAGCTGCCCGCGGCGACGGCCCGAAGATCCGGGTGAGAGTGGAAGGCGGAGTCGGGCAGATCAAACTGAACGCGGAATAACGGCAGGCCCCGATGCGTTATCCTGTGCCAG
This sequence comes from Bryobacterales bacterium, assembly GCA_963743705.1. Lineage (GTDB taxonomy): Bacteria > Acidobacteriota > Terriglobia > Bryobacterales > Bryobacteraceae > PALSA-243. The sequence continues at coordinate 64,531 of CAVUQS010000018.1, forward strand.
TCGATCATGCAGACTCGCGTTCCGGCACACGAAAAGAAGACCTTTATCATCCGACCCACTGGCAAGCTGACCGGCCACTACTCGCTCGCGCTGACGATCCAATCCTTCACTAAAGACCTCTACGCGGAGTTGGAATGGTGCGGATCGCGGCGGCGCATTCACCTGCCCGGCCGCGCCGGCTATCTGACGAGCCTCAAGATTCCCGGCAACCTGGCGGAGACCGATGTTTTTGTCCTCAGCCTGACGTCCCCATTGCGGCTCGGCGTCTCGCTCGACCTTTCCAAGCAGGGCGAGCCGTCGGAAGATCTGGCGATCAGCGAAGCCGAGGCAGACGCCGCGGTGGCGCATGCTTGCAGCGATCCGGCGCCGGCTTTGGCGCGCAGCTTCGAAGATCCGCTGGTAATCGGCTGGCTTCCTGTGCCGGCGCGGCGCGCGGAGCCGGTTGGGCGCATTCAGGCGCTCCAATCCGATCCCGACGGCGCGGTGTTGCAGCTCACGTTCAGCCGTCCAAGCGGCGCGGCGCTCGAGCGCGACCTGACGGTGACGGTGAGCGTGGGAGAGATGCGCCGCACCTGCATCGTTCCTCCCCGGTCGCCCGAAGGAAACGTGGTGTTTCGTCTGCAATCGGAAACGGGAACGGATAGCTGGCCGCTTAAGCTGCGCTCGGAACAGCCGTTCCAGTGGACGGGCGAGGTGCGGCGTTTATGGGGCTCGCCTTGCCTGCCGGCGTTTTCGTGGATTGAGTAGCCGCGGTCACTCCACCACTTTTTGCTTGCGGAACCAATCGATCAGCATGCCGCGCAAGGGGCCGGCGTCGCGTGGAAACTGCAAGCCGGACGTGCCCAAATTCTCATCGGTTCCCTGATTGGCCGCGGTGTAGTCGCTGACGGCGAGCGTATACTCGCGGTCGGGATCGAGTTTGCGGCCGCCGGCGACTTTCGGCGGCAGATCGCGGCCGCGGAACGTGCCGACCACCACTTCGTTGTCGAAGGGCATGATGTTCCAGATGTGGCGTTCCAGCAATTGGCCCTGCGGCAGGATGTCGCGGATGCTACCGAGATTCATCCAGGCGAAATCCGCGTGCGTCTCTTCGCGCAGCGCGCGTTCGATGAGCGCCTTGAGCTGATCTTTATTGAGAGCGCGTTTCGAGACGCCCAGCGGCCGATCCACCTGGGTCGCCACGGCGGCTTCCCACGTGGCGACCTCGCGCGCCATTTCGGGGTCGGGCTTGATTTGGCGCGAATCGATGGGGATGCGCTTCCACGTCCAAGAGACGGGCACTTTCTTGGCGGTATCGATTTTCAATTCGAGGCGTCCCAATTCCTCGCCGTAACTCTTCACGCGAACATCTACGCGGCCATCGAACGAGAGCGCCTCGGCCAACCCGGTGTGGATATGCCCGGTTACCAGGACGGGAATTTCGGGCGCGGTGTGGAGAAACGCTTGTTCCTCGGGCCCATCGATGTGCGCAAGCAGCACCACGAGATCGGATTGCGCGCGCAACTCGGCGGCGAGTTTCCGAACCGTGGCGAGCACAGGGGCGGCGTGCCATTCGCCCAGCGTTTTGGGCGTGGTGAGCGTCTTCAGGCTATCCGTCATGCCGCCGATTACGGCGACGCGCAGACCATTCACTTTGAGGATGACGTAGGATTGCGGCGTGAGCGTTTGGCCGCTGCCATTCAATACGTTCGCGGAGACAATCGGATACTTCGCGATCTGGAGGAACTTGCGCGCCTGCGCCCAGCCGTAATCGAATTCGTGATTGCCCAACGTGGCGGCGTCGAAGCCCAGCAGGTTCGAGAGCAGGTAGACCGGCTCGCCACGATAGATGGTGGAGACGGGCGTGCCTTGCACGAGATCGCCGGCGTTGAGAAAGATGCAATCGGCGCAATTCTGGCGCTCGCGCTTTATCGCGGTCGTCAGATAGGCAAAGCCGCCATGGCCGTTTTCGAGGGGTGAGAGGCGCGCGTGGAGGTCGTTGGTGTGGAGGATGGTGAGCGTCCGGATTTCGGCGGGCAGCGCTCCACACGCCAACAGAATCGCCAGAAGCGTTTTGCAGAATTGACCCCGCACGGGCTTCATTGTAACCTCGCATGCGATGATGAATGCTTCCCATGCCTTCGGAATCCACAAAGCAGGAGTGGCTTGCCGCGGCGCGCGCCGCGATGGAGATCGAATCGGCTTCGATCGCCCGCGCGGGCGCACGGCTGGATGGCGCTGTGGTGCGCGCGGCCGAGGTGATCCTCGGGCATCCGGGCAAGGTGGTGGTCACGGGCATGGGAAAATCCGGCCACGTGGCCCGCAAGATCGCGGCAACGCTGTGCAGCACTGGAACGCCGGCCGTATTTCTTCATCCGGCGGAAGCGGCGCACGGCGACCTTGGCGTCTACTCGCCGGGCGACCCGACGATTTTGCTTTCGAAAAACGGCGCCTCCGAGGAACTTCTCAGCCTCGCGCCCGTGCTGCGGCATTTTCATTCCACGCTGATCGGAATACTGGGCAACCCGGGGTCGCCGCTGGCGGCCGAGATGGACGTGCTGCTGGACGCCTCGGTGGAACGCGAAGCCGATCCTCACAATCTGGCGCCGACCGCCAGCGCCGTCACGGCATTGGCGATCGGGCACGCGCTGGCGATCATTCTGATGCGCGCCCGCAACTTCACGCCGGAAGACTTCGGGCGCTTTCATCCGGGCGGACAACTGGGCCGCAATCTGCGCCTCTCGGTGCGAACGGCAATGCATGGGTTGGATGAAATCGCATGCGTTGAGCCTGGCGCGGCGTTGCGCGAGGTGATCATTGCGATGACGCGTTTTCCGCTGGGCGCAGCATGCGTGGTGGAGAGCGACGGCTCGCTGGCCGGTTTGATCACCGACGGTGATGTGCGCCGCGCGCTGACTAACCACGACGATATCCGCGACCTGCGGGCCGGCGATGCCATGACGCGGCGGCCGGTGGCGATTGGCCCGGGCGCGACGTTGGGAGAGGCGCTGGAGTTGATGGAGCGGCGGACCTCGCAGATTTCCGCGCTGCCGGTGGTGGATGAGAGCGGAAAGGCTGTGGGCTTGTTGCGGCTGCACGATGTGTTCGTGCGCTAGCGGATCTCATTATATGATCGGGTGACGATGACGCCCGAGCGCTGGCGCGAGATCTCGCGGATCTTCCATAACGTACGTGAACGCCCTGCGTCTGAGCGCGCCGAATTTCTGGCGGGGGCGTGCGCGGGAAACGAAGAACTTCGCGCCGAAGTGGAGTCGCTGTTGGCGCAGGATCTCCCCTTGGCAAAGGCGCTCAATGCGCCGTTATGGGAGCATCCCACCGCCACTTCCGTTCCCGCCGGACTGCAGCTTGGGCCATACCGTGTGGAAAGCCGCATTGGGGCAGGCGGTATGGGCGAGGTCTACCGCGGTATCGACACGCGGCTGGACAGGCCGGTGGCCATCAAGATCCTGCGCGACGAATTCGGCGCCCGGTTCGCGCAAGAGGCACGCGCTATCTCGGCTCTGAATCATCCTCATGTTTGCGTGCTCTTCGACGTGGGCCCCAATTACCTGGTGATGGAACTCGTGGAGGGACAGACGCTGGCGGAGCGTCTGAAAAATGGCCCGTTGCCCGCGAGTGAAGCGATCACGTATGGCGCACAGGTAGCGGAGGCGTTGGCCGCTGCGCACGCCAAAGGAATCGTGCACCGCGACCTCAAGCCGGCAAACCTGATGCTCACACAATTTGGGATCAAGGTGCTCGACTTCGGCTTGGCGAGGAGAGATGCCGACGAGACCCGCACAGCCACGGGACTCATCGCCGGTACGCCCGCGTATCTCGCTCCCGAGTTGTGGGAAGGAAAACCTGCGGACGCGCGTAGCGACCTGTGGGCGCTGGGCCTGGTTCTTCACGAAATGGCGTATGGCCAACGGCCCCCGGCCAGCGGCGCGGCGCCCGCTGTGAAAGGGGTTCCGCCCGGGTTGCATGCCGTGATCCAGCGGCTGTTAGAGCGAAATCCCGATAGCCGTTTTCAGACCGCGGAGGAAGTCGCTCGGCGTTTGCGCGAACTGCAACGGCCAGCGACTCACGTCCGGAAGTCGTGGGCCGCGGCCGGGGTGTTGGCGCTGCTGGCCGCAATGGCCTTCTGGATCGCTGGCGCTCGCCGAAATCCAGCGGGCGGTCCGCGATTCGCGCGCCTGACGGATTTTCCCGACGCAGTGCATTCCCCTGCCCTCTCGATCGACGGTAAGATGCTGACCTTCGTGCGAGGCCCCGTCGGTTTTCTGAGTGGGGTCGGGCAAGTCTACGTCAAGGGTCTTCCCAACGGCGCGCCCGTAGCGCTGACTCACGACGGCGAAGTCAAGTTGGGCCCGTCGTTCTCTCCGGATGGTTCGCGGGTTGTGTATACGGCCTTGAATAGAGACTGGTCTTCCTGGAGCGTGCCTGTTTCGGGCGGCGAACCAGCTCCCCTGATGGCGAACGCGTCGGGTCTGCGCTGGATCGCTCCGGGGCAGCTCCTCTTCTCCCAAATGGAGGCCGGATTTCAAATGGGGGTGGTGACCGCTACCGAGAGCCGGGCGGCCGCCCGAACCGTCTACCTGCCGGAATCCACCAACGGCATGGCCCACTTCTCAGCGATCTCGCCGGACAGGAAATCGGTGCTCGTAGTAGAGATGCTGGATGCCGTCTGGCAACCGTGCCGCCTGGTTCCGTTCGATGGATCTTCCCGGGGCCGGGCCGTGGGTCCGCAGGGAGCGTTGTGCACCGCCGCAGCCTGGAGCCCCGATGGCAACTGGATGTACTTCGCGGCGGAGGTGAACGGCGAATCGCATTTGTGGCGGCAGAGATATCCGGACGGAGAGCCGCGGCAGCTTACTGCGGGCGTGGACCAGGAGTGGGGTGTTGCGGTCGATCCCGACGGGCGCTCCGCGATCACGTCGGTTGGCTCCTCGCAGAGCACCGTGTGGTATCACGACGACGGCGGTGACCGCCCTATCTCCGTGGAAGGCTACGCGTACCGTCCGTTCGTAGCATCCACGAATCTGGTGGTGTACCTGGTGCGGAAAGCCGTTCATGGCGCCATATGGAGCGGAGAGATCTGGTCCGCCGACCTGCTGTCGGCCCGAACGGAGCGGCTCCTGCCGGAGTTTCTGGTGCAGTATTTTCACGTTTCGCCCGACAGCCAGACCATTGTCTTCGATTCTTTCGACCGCACAGGGCGATCCAAGATATGGACCGCGCCAATCAGCCGGAGTCAGCCTCCGCGGCAACTGAGCCCCGAGGGAGAAACTAACGATCAGCACCCGTTGATTGGCGCCTCCGGCGCAATCTATTTCATGAGCGTGAACGGCGACCGCCGCATACTCTCGCGGATGGAAGGCGACGGCTCGGGCCGGCGGGAGATCCGCGCCATCCCGAACGGCTATCTGGTGAATCTTTCGCCGGATGAACGATGGGCGGCGGTATGGACAAGCGGCGGCGTAACCTTGTATTCGCTGGATAGCGACGCCCCGCGGCAGCTCTGTGGCTGTGCAGCCGGCCCGATCTTTCAGGACTCGCCGCGAGTCAGTTGGACGGGCGACGGCAAATACCTTGTGCTCAACCGCGGCGGGTCGATGTCCGGGATGGGGATTGAGGCTGTTCCTTGGCAGGCAGGGACGGACCTACATACTACAGCGGGCGCTCTGAAAATTCATGAGACGAGCGTGGCGCCGGGCCACACAATTGGCTCCTATGCGTTCGCGAGGATGACGGAGCACAGCAATCTCTACCGGTTGTCGTTGAAATGAACACGAGCCAGAATCGCTGCCACGAGCCCTTCCGCCGTGAATTCCCGCGCTTCCGCCGTCACCTCGACGCCCAGATCGCGCGCCGTGCCCGAAGTAATCGGACCGATGGATGCCACTTGAACCCCGCGCAGCGCGTCGGCTCCGACCGCTGCTACCAGATTCTGCACAGTGGATGAGCTGGTGAATGTGACCCAATCCGGTTTGCGCGGCGCGTGAAAGATCTCGCGGGCGCGCGTGGCCAGATCATCGGGGGCGACGGTGCAATAGGCTTCGACGACATCGACTAATGCCCCGCGGCGCGCCAGTTCCGAGGGGATTACATCGCGAGCGATGGCGGCCCGGGGGAGAAGGATGCGGCGGTCTTTGAGGTCGTGCGGCGCGAAGGCTTCGAGCAGACTCTCGGCGACGTACTCTTTGCCCATCAAGTCCACTTTCAGGTGAAGCGCTTCGACGGCGGCGCGCGTCGCGGGGCCAATGGCGCAGATGCGCGCGCGGAGATTGCGCCAATCGTAGGGCGATTGCGCGAGACGCGCGGTAAAGAAGCGGACGCCGTTGGCGCTGGTGAAGATGAGCCAATGGTAAGAATCGAGGCGAGCGATGGCGTTGTCGAGCGGCGCCGGATCGGCGGCGCCGCGAATCTCGATGGCGGGGAACTCGACAGTCTCCGCGCCGAGCACCGCGAGTTTCGACGAGAGACCATCGGCTTGTTCCCTGGCTCGCGTGACCACAATGCGGTTGCCGAAGAGGGGCAAGCGCTCATACCAATCGAGCTTCTGACGCAGGCGAACCACCTCGCCGACGACGATGGTGGCGGGCGGCTTCATGCGCCGCTCGTCGATTTGCCCGGCGAGCGTGGCGAGGGTGCCGACCACGGTTTCCTGATCGGGGCGCGTGGCCCAACGCACGGCCATGGCTGGGGTTTCGGGCGCGCGGCCGCGGCCCATCAGCTCGCGCGCGATTTGCGGAAACGTGGTGAGGCCCATGAAGATCACGAGCGTTTCGGACATGCCGACCTTATCCCAATCGATTTGCTCGACAGCGTGACCGGTGACGAAGGTGACGGCGGACGTGTGATCTCGATGGGTGAGCGGCACGCCGGTGTAGGCTGCGATGCCGAGCGGCGTGGTGACGCCGGGAACGACCTCGAATGGGATTCCCGCATCGGCGAGGGCTTCCGCTTCTTCGCCGCCGCGGCCGAAGATGAAGGGATCGCCGCCTTTCAAGCGCACGACGTTCCACCCGCGGCGCGCGCGCTCGATGAGCATGGCGCAGATCTCTTCCTGCGAGAGCGCATGCGCGGCCTTCTTCTTGCCGACATAGACGCGCTCGGCCTGCGGCGGCGCGAGATCGAGCAACGCTTCATTGGCGAGATGGTCGAACAGGATCGAATCGGCCTGCTCCAACAGACGGCGGCCTTTGACGGTGATCAATTGCGGATCGCCGGGCCCCGCGCCCACGAGATAGACCTTGTTCATGCCCGGTCCAGCAGCGCGCGCGCTCCGCGCTCCAAAAGCTCCGCGCCCAAAGCCGCGCCGATCGATTCGGCTTCCGATGCCGCGCCGCTGCGCACGCCGCTGACGTGCTCGGAACCATCGGGCGTGATCACGATTGCAGTCAGTCGCAGTGAGGCGCCGGTTGCCAACGCATATGCGCCAATCGGAACCTGGCAACCGCCGCCCAACGACCGCAACAACGCGCGCTCGGCCGTGACTGCGGCACGCGTATCGCGATGATCGAGCGCCGCGCAAGCCTCGAGCGCCGCGTCCGACTCTCGCGTTTCAATCGCCAGCGCGCCCTGCCCCGCGGCGGGACACATAATCTCTACCGGCAGCAACTCCGCGATGCGATTTTCCCAGTTAAGACGCCGCAACCCGGCCGACGCGAGCACGATAGCCGCATACTGGCCTTCATCCAGTTTTCGCAGCCGCGTATCGAGATTGCCGCGGATCGATTCGATTTGCAAATCCTGCCGCAGCCGCCGCAACTGCGCGCCGCGCCGCAGCGAGCTGGTGCCGACAACCGCGTCCTGCGGCAGATCCGCGAGTTTACGGCCGACCACCGCGTCACGCGGATCTTCGCGCGCAGGCAGCGCAGCCAAAGTCAGGCCTTCGGGCAACTCAGTCGGTAGGTCTTTGAGGCTGTGCACCGCCAAATCGGCGCGCCGATCGATCAGCGCCTCTTCGATTTCCTTCGTGAACAAGCCCTTGCCACCGATACGCGCGAGCGGCGCGTCCGTGATCTTGTCGCCGGTGGTCTTGACGATCTCGATGCGGCACTCGTGGCCTAATTCAGTGAGTCGTGCCTCCACCCAGCGAGCTTGCCAGAGCGCAAGCTGCGAGCCACGCGAAGCGATAGTGAGTCTCATCGGTCTTGCAGGTGAAACGCCTTTCGGATGGCAGCGACCACGTGGGCGCCTTCCGGTTTGCCCGCGTGGCGGCGAAGCTCGGAGATGGGGCCGTGCGCGACCTTATTCAGGATGGCGCGCGTGAGCACCTCCATGGCTTCCTCCTGCTGGGGCGTAAATGGGCCGTATTTGCGCCGCACTTTGTCCAACTCCGCGGCGCGGATCTGTTCGAGCTGCGACTGAATTTCGACGATATCCGGCGCTACCTCGGCCACATTGAGGCGCGCCATGGTGCGCTCGACTTCTTCGGCGACCAATTCTTCGGCGCGTTCCGCCTCTTTGCGCCGTTCGCGGAGGTTGTTGTTCACGACCTGCTGCAGGTCGTCGATATCGTAGAGGAAGACGTTGTCGATCTCGTTCACCGAGGGCTCGATGTTGCGCGGCACGGCAATATCGATCAGGAACATCGGCTTGTTGCGCCGCGCTGAGATCACGCGCTGCATGTCTTCGCGGGTGAGGATATAGTGCGGCGCGCCGGACGAGGCGATCACGATATCCATCTCGGGCAGCATGCTCACGAAACGCGCGTATTCCACGGGCGTGCCCTGGAACAGCCTGGCCATTTCGACGGAATGCTCGTGGGTGCGGTTGGCAACGAAAACGTGCGCGGAGCCGGAGCGGCGCAGATGGCGCGCGGCGAGCTCAGACATCTTGCCCGCGCCGACAATCATGACGGTGCGGCCGTTCAGCGACCCGAAAATCTTGCGAGCGAGCTCGACCGCGGCGTAACTCACCGAAACCGCCGATTGCCCGATGCCGGTTTCCGAGCGCACGCGCTTGGCCACGCCGAAAGCGCGCGCCATCACGCCATCGAGCCAACCGCACAGCGCGCCACAATCCTTGGCGGCGCCGTACGCGGACTTGAGCTGGCCCAGAATCTGCGGTTCGCCGACCACCATGGAATCGAGACTCGATGCCACGCGGAACAGATGATGGATGGCCTCGCGGCCTTCGCGCCGGTAGAGTTGCGGACCCAGCGCGGCGGCATCGATGCCTTTGCGCGAAGCGAGAAACGCAGCCACGACGGCGTCGGGATCGGATTCGTCTTCGGACGTCAACGTGATTTCGACCCGATTGCAGGTGGAGAGGATCATCGCCTCGAGTACGCCGGGGCGCGCTTTGAGATCGGCGAGTGCGGCTGCCATCGCGTCGTCGCGGATAGCGAGCGATTCGCGTACTTCGACCGGCGCCGTCTTGTGGCTCACTCCGATGACGGCGAGTCTCATTGGCCCGCCAACAGCGCGCCCAAACGCGCATGCGCCACCCACGTGGCGGCTGAGCAGCCCAGCACGATTACGGTCATGAGCGCCGCTTTGCGCCCGCGCCATCCTGCGGTGGTGCGCAGGCAGATGAGCACGAGGTACGTGCCCCAGGTGAAGAAGGAAAAGGCGATTTGCGGCTGGGTGATCCATGCCGTTTTGTGCTCGACGAACGCCCAGATGCTGGCGGTGATCACAGCGAGCGTGATGAGCGCGAAGCCGACGCCCATGAAGGACGCGATGAAATCATCGAGGACGCCGAGGGCCGGCAGCCAGGCATAGGACTTGCGCGGCTGCTTGCTCTTCAGCGCGCGCTCCTGAACTAGATACAGCAGCGACGCCAAAGCCATCAGCGCCAGCGCGGCGTATCCGAGCAGGGCGAGCGCGATATGCGCCGTGAGCCACGCGCTTCCCACCATGGGGCTGGGCCACGGACCTACTGGATTGCCGAACGTCGCCACCAACGACATCACGAACACCAGGGGGAAAACGAAGACGCTCAGGCTTTCCAGCTTGTAGCGCCATTCGACAAACAGATAAAGGAGCACGATCAGAAACGCGCACATGGAGAGCGTTTCGTAGAAATTGGTGATGGGGCAGTGCTGCGTCGCCAGGCCATCTTCCACGATGGAGACAAAATGGAAGACCGCGCCCAGGCAAAACCCGGCGATAGCGATTCGAAAGATGCTTTCGCGCCGGCGAACAAGCGTAAGGATGGCGTGGAGCAGACCGAGGGTGTACAACGCGGCCGCGACACGGAGCCAAAAGACGCTTGTTTCAGGCATGAAAACGAATCGTAAGGCCTATTATATCGGGCGGTGAAGCAGGCTGAGGGTTCGCCGGAGGCGCGCGACTTTCGTTCGCGCCGCCTTCGTGAAGTGAGATCATGGAGGTGACCGGAAAATCCAAGCGGCGCGGGTGTTTGCAATGACCATCCAACTCAATCCCGAACAGGAGCGGATCATCCAGAAGGAGATCCAAAGCGGCCATTTTCGAAGCGCGGACGAGGTGATCGATCACGCCTTGGCCGTATTGCGCGAAGAATCCAACATGGCGGAACGCGCCCCTGCGCCAACAGCTCGCAAGACGCTCTACGATCTACTCACGCAACCTCCCTTTGCCGGGTCTGAGCTGTCGCTGGAGAGGCGCCAGGCCGGTCATCTAGCGTGCTTCTCCTGATTCGCAAGGCCCTAGTCCGGCAAGCCGGATTTCTTGCGAAGCGCCTTCAGCCGCGGATCGCCTTGAAGCAAGGCCAACTCGGGAAATGTGAGAGCTCTTCCGAGTCGAACTGGCCCTAGAGAAACGAAGCGATCCAAAGCTTCGAACGCGCGGTCCTTGTCTCCCTCGCCGGCGAAGATCAGAGCTTGTTGGAACGGGTGGGTTTCAGCCGCAACCGCCAGTTTTTCGGCTTCCTCGCGGCGGCCGGCGCGCGCCAGGGCATTACCGAGATAGGCCTGATCGAGACTTCCGGGGCTTGGGCGGAGGAGTTGGATTGCCTCCTCGAGTTTCCCCTGGCCTAACCGGGCCCGTCCCACACACGGGCCCGGGTTCGACGATTTCCGGCAATGGCCGGCCGCCTCGTCGTAGCGGCGCGCCGAAATCAATACATACGCCAGGAGGCCCTGCACCTGAGGCGAGAGTGGATCGCTCTTCTCGGCGGAATGCAATTGCTGGAGTGAATCGTCAATCCGGCCGAGCGGCAAGAGATGGTACATGGCGAAATGGATGTTAGACAGCGAGCTATTGGGATCGAGCTCGATGGCGCGCCGGAAGCTTTTTCCCGACTGCTCCCATTGGCCGTCCCGTGCGCGAGAGACACCCAATGCGGTGTGCGCTTCGCCTGACAAAGGATCCAGCTGGATGGCTTTCTCGGCCGCAGCCCGCATTTTTAATAAGTCATCTTCCCGCTCGTTCGGCATGTTACCGGACCGGTATGCGTAAGCCAGGGCGAGACCCGCATAGGCCGGTAAGAATGCGGGGTCTTTGGCGAGCGCCTCCTCGTAATAACCGATAGCCTGATCGGTACCCGAGAGCGGACTCCGATTCTCTATCTCTATTACGCGTGCGCGAAGGTAAAGGTCGTAAGCCTCCACGCTGGTTTCGTAACGGCGCCGGCCGCGTCCCAGCTTCAGCCGCAGACCGTTGACGATCCCATTGGATATCTCCCCCTGAATGGCAAACACGTCGGTCAATTCCCTGTCGTACTTACCCGACCACAGAGTGACATCGTCACGCACGCGTACCAGTTGGGAGTCGATCCGTAAGTGCTGGCCGGAACGCAGCACGGAACCCTCGAGGATGTAGTCGACGGCCAGTTGCTTTCCTACTTCATGCAAATCGCGCGGTTTTCCCTTAAAGGCAAACGAGGAGGTCTGAGAACGGACCGCCAAGCCATCGATGATGGATAAATTGCGGATAATCTCGTCGGTGAGGCCGTCGGCGAAATAGTCGTTGGCCGGATCCTGGTTCAAGTTTTGCAACGGCAGAACGGCGATCGAGAGGGGCGCGCTCTTCGTCTGAGCCCACCACCAACCGAGGGTCACGAGGCCAACCGCGCAAGCCGCCAGCGCAGGCAGCAGCCACTGCCGTCGAGCGGGCGTTTTTGGCGGAACCGGCGCTGCTTCGATGCAGCGAAAAACCGGGACATAGCCGCCTTTCGGCAACTCCAAAATCACCGGGTCGCCGCTGCCCTGTCCGACGTAATACTCGGCGAGGCGCGCGCGGAGCCGCCCGGCTTCGGTGCGCACAATCGAATCCTGCTTGGGGTCGTAATCGCGATTGCCGAACACTTCCATGGCAATCACCGATTCCTTTAGCTCGTCGTCGCGCCCATCGAGATGACGCTCAACGACAAAGCGCAGGAATCGCGAGAGGCGCTCGCTGCGCACGAAATTGGCGCTTGCCAAGGCCCGTTCCAACTGCAGGCGAACCGCCCGCGGCTCGCATTCGAACGTAGTCACCGGTTTTTAGCATATACCGTTCGAGAGACTTATGCGAACCGACGCGACGGCCCTTTACCCTTGTTTTCAATTACGTGCGGATGTATGAAACGCCCTTTGCAACGGGTTTTCACTGGTATTGGGCGCCGCGCGGCCCCATCATGCCAACATGCGAATCGTTCCCTGGCTGGTTCTGATCGGAGTCGCCGCTGCCAGCGCTCCAATTTGGGCTGGCGATGGGCTTGGCGTCCCACCCGGGAGAATCGTGGTGGGGACAGGCGACCCCAAGGTCGACGTTGCCGCGGTTCAGGCCGCCGTCGACCAAGGCGGCCGAGTCCTCCTGCGAGGACATTTCTCGTTTGATCAGCCACCAGGCAAGACCACGCCTCCCCAGGCGTTCTTACCCCGAATGGCGACAGTGGTGGTGTCCAAGGAAGTCGTGATCTCCGGCCTGCTGGACGAACGGGGCGAGATGGCGCGCATAGACGGCGGAACATGGCCCTTCGCAGTGGAAGCCTCAGGAGCTCACGTCGCCATTCAAGGGTTGCGCTTCGTGCGCCCGAAGCAGGGCGCGATCGAGGTAAATGCGGTCAACGGCCTGCAGATTGCGGACTGTCGCATCGAGGGCGTCGAGCCGCTGGCAAGCGGAGGAGCGCGGGCCGCACGGCTTGGTATCGGAATCGGCATCGCTACGACGCCGGACCCGCCAGCCCCCGCCGCACCGGGGCAACCGGAGAATATCTCCGGAACATTGTCTATCGTCAATAACTATATCGACGCGGTTGGGGGCACAACCAGCGACGACACTCTCGGGATTCTGATTTTCAGCGCGGGCAAATCTCCGGACAGGCTCGTGGACGTTTACGTTACCGGAAACCACATCAGCAACGTCACCGAGCGTGCCGTGAATATACGGCAGCTTGGCGGGCGCGCCTATATTGAGCGGAACGTCATCACCACCGGGTCTATTGCGGGCGCAACTAACGGCGCGTCCCCCGATGCGATTCATGCCTTCGGCGCCGGTTTGTATCTGATCGCGCACAATTCGATCCAATCCGACTGGGCGCGGGGGGCAGGCATCCGTGTGCACTCACGATTTGCCGATTGGCCCATCGCCGGCGCGATCGTGGTGGACAACGATGTGACTATGTCGGCTCCTGAGAGCGCGGTCTTCGGGCCAAACAGCGCCGGGATCGAGATCAGAGGCTACGCCCAAAACAATGTGGTGCTCCACAACCGGATTCGCGGCCGCGCCAGGGCGGCGCTGGCGCTGGTTGCGCAGGAGCAGGGCGTTCCCGGGAAAAATGAATTCATTTCGAACGACCTGGAAGGCTTTCAGGCGTCGCTGGCCGGCGTGTTTGTGGACGCCGGCGTAAGCAACACGCTGGTGGTTGGACAGAAATGGAAAGTTCAGGACGGGGGCATCGGGACAGTGATCGTGAAACGGGGAGGCAAGTAGAAATGAAGATACTCAGGAATTCGATTCTGTGTCTGTGGGCGGCCGGACTCGGCTTGGCCCAGGTGGGCGCCAATTCCGGTTGGAGCCCTCAAAATCCGCTGCCAACGGGGAACGCTCTTCGCGGGGTGGCTGCCTTCGAAAGTGGCTCACGCCGCCGGGAGCGCGCTGAAAACACGATCGCTGTGGGCGACCAAGGCACAATCCTGCGGACCACGGATGCGGGAGCGACCTGGACCCAGATGGTCAGCGGAACAACCGCTGGACTTGCCGGAGTCTCATTTGGCGACGCCAATACGGGGATCGCTGTCGGGGACCTGGGTACGATCCTGCGGACCACAGATGCGGGAGCAACCTGGGAGCAGCTGCCGGCGCCCGCGACGCTTCATCTCAGCGGCGTCTTATTGAGAGGCGACGGGACCGGGACAGTGGTTGGACTGAACGGGACGATTCTGCGAACGACGGATTGGGGGACCACGTGGACACCTCAGACCAGTCCGAGCAATAACGCCCTCTATGCGGCGTCTTTCCCGAACGCCAAGACCGGAACCATCGTGGGAGGCGTCGGCACAATCATGCGGACAGTGGACGGCGGCGCCAACTGGATGCTCGAGTTCAGCGGAACGCACAGCTGGCTCTATGGCGTTTCGTTCCCCACCGAGAACCTCGGGTTCGCGGTGGGTGATGGCGGCGTCATTCTGCGGACCATGGATGGCGGCTACAACTGGGCCCCGCAGTCGAGCAGTTTTCGCGGCGCCCTGTATGCGATTTCGGTCAACGCGGCCGGCGTTGGTACGGCGGTGGGATCGGGTGGCGCGATCCTGCGGACCAAGGATTTCGGCGTCACGTGGATACAAGAGTCCAGCGGCACGCCACTGACGTTGTTTGCCGTCAGCGACGGCAATGCCGGCGCGCGAACCGCCGTCGGAGACATAGGCACTATCCTGCGGACCTTGGATGGTGGCGCCACATGGAAAGCGCAATCCCGCGGCGCTACCTTTAACACTCTCAGCGCTGTCTTCTTTACCGACGTGAAAACCGGCGTTGCAGTGGGATCTGGCGGTACGATTCTGCGGACAGTGGATGGCGGCGTCACTTGGAGGACTCAGCTCAGTGGTACTTCCAACTGGCTCTATGGCGTCTCATTTACCGACGCAAACAAGGGCATCGTGGCGGGGGACCAAGGACTGATCCTGCGAACCACGGATGGCGGCGCTAACTGGTCCACGCAAAAGAGCGGCACAAGTGTGTCGCTGAACGGCGTCGCATTCACCAGCGCCAATAACGGATTCGTGGTGGGAGGGAACGCGACCATCCTAAGAACCACCGACGGTGGCGCCACCTGGTCGGCTCAGGCCGGCATTGTCGGGAGCGGCCTCAACGCCATAGCCTTCAGCGATGCCAACACCGGAACGGTAGTGGGAGACGCGGGCACTATCTTGCGTACGACTGATGGCGGCGCTACCTGGACGCGTCAATCCGTCAACGGCTTGCTTCCCCGGCTACAGGCGGTCTCCATGGCGGACGCGCGCACTGCCACAGCGGTGGGAGACTTTAACAACGTCATCGTGCGCACCACCGACAGCGGCGCCGACTGGGGAGTGCAGCACAGCGGCGTCCGAAACACTCTCAACGGCGTCTGGTTCACCGACGCCAACACGGGAATTGTGGTGGGCGGCCAGGGATCGTGCAGCCCCAGTATCAGCACCATCCTGCGCACGACGGATGGCGGCGCGACATGGAAGCCGCAGATTACAGGAACCACCCGCGCTCTGCTCGGGATTTTTTTCCTCGATGCGAATACAGGCTGGGCGGTGGGTGAATACGGAACCATCCTGCACACCACCACTGGCGGCGAGCCGCCGGCGGCGTCACACGCCCAAGCAGACGGCTCAAGGGAGAAATAAATATGAACGCGCTACACCGAATTCTGATTGCGGGAATCGCGGCCGCCTCCTTCGCTGGAATCGCAGCGGCGCAAACGGTCGTGACAGGAACAGGGAACCCTGACGTGGATGTCGCGGCGGTGCAGGCGGCTGTCGACCGGGGCGGCTCCATCGTGCTGCGAGGACGCTTCTCGTTTGACAATCCCCCCGGCATGCGGGGGGCGCTGCCGGACGTGATGGCCACGGTCCTGGTATCGAAGGAAGTCAGCATTTCCGGCGCCTGGGACGAGCAAGGACAAATGACGACGATCGACGGCGGCGAAATCCCCTTTGCGATTGAGGCTCCTGGGGCTGCGGTCCGGATCGAACGGCTACGCTTCGTTCGTCCGAAACTGTTTGGGATCTTCGCGTATGAAGTCAGCGGGCTCGCAATTGAATCCTGCGTCATGGATGACGTGCAGCCGCTACCTCTTCCTGGCGTTCCCTCGGGGTTGACTTCCGCGGTGGGAATCTATGTTTCCACTGTCTTGGGTCTGCCGACTCCGGAACGGCCAGGCAACCCCGGGAATGTCTCGGGAAAAATTTCGATCCTCAATAATCAGGTCAGCGCCGGCCGGACGGCCGACCATGGCATCGGAATCATGATCGGAAGCGTGGGCAGCCGGGAAACGCCGGCGGATGTGGGCATCTCCGGGAACACGATTCGCAACACCACTCTGAAGGGCATCAACGCGATGCAAGTCATCGGGCACGCGAGCATCGAGCGAAACGTCGTTGCGATGAGCGTCGCCAATGCCGGCCCTGCGCGAGGGGTCGCGGGCATCCACTGCGGCGGCTCGGGATCGTATTCCATCTCCGGTAACTCCATCGACGTGGCGGACCCGAACGCGGCGGGTATCCGTCTCCGCGATTATGCGGCATTAGAGGCGGCCGTCGAACATGCTACCATCACCGGCAACGAAGTGACCATGTCCGCGCCTGAGGGCGCGGTGTTCGGTTTGCGAAACGCGGGGATCGAAATCATGGGTTTGGCGCGAGGCAGCGTCGTCCAAGGCAATACAATTCGAGGGCACGCCAGGGTTGGTCTGTCGTTGGCCCCGGACAATGTCGGCAACCCGGCCGGGAACACTTTCGATCGGAACGATGAAAAGAATCTCGTTTCGCCGGGCTCGGAGATCACCTCGAAAAAATGAGGGCAGCATGGATACTCGCGGTGGTGTGCCTCGCTTGTTTCACAGGCGTGTCGCAAACCAGCCGCGGGACGGTGACCGGGACGGTGCTCGATGCCTCTGGCGCCACGGTAGCCAAAGCGCGCGTCAACCTGACCGGCGTCGAGACCGGGTCGCGGTTCTCGACGGATAGCAATGAGTCCGGCGTGTATCGCTTCGACGCGGTGGATCCCGGGGTATATAACTTGCAGGTGACGCAGGCGGGTTTCCGCGAATATCTGGCTAACGGAATCGGCGTGGACGCGAATCGCGCGACCACCCTGGATCCGCGCCTGGAAGTAGGGACTGCCGAAACCCAAGTAGAAGTCAACGCCGATGCAAGCGCGGCGTTGAGCAAGGATAGCCCGCTACGCGGCGGGAACTTCCATTCGCGCGAGGTACGCGACCTGCCTCTGATTTCTTCCAATCCATTCTCACTGGCGCGAAGTCTCCCGGGAGTGACTGAATCCGCGGGCAGCAGGGTTTGGACGGGCCTTCAGAACGACGGCGGGGGATTCGCCATCAACGGCCAGCGGCCGCGTGCGAATAACTACCTGCTGGATGGCAGCGAAAACAACGACGTCTGGTTAACCGGCGCGGAGCAGCCATTCAGCATCGCGGATGCCGTGGAGGAAGTTTCCGTTCAAACCGGAAACTTCGGCGTGGAGTTTGGGCGCGCGGGCGGCGGCGTGTTCAATGTCATCACGAAATCCGGCACAAACGCGCTGCACGGCACGTTGCTGTGGCGTTATCAATCGCAGCGGTTCGATTCGGTATCGAATCTCAACAGGGTGACCGGGGTTCCCAAGTCGGTCTTCAGCGACAATACTTACGGATTTACCGCGGGCGGCCCGGTGCGGAAAAACAAGACCTTCTTCTTCGCCGCTTACCAGCAGGATGAGCAGCACTCCACGGCTAACATCCCGCTCCAGATTCCGACGGCGAATGCGGTTACCGCCTTGCGTCTGCTGTTCCCTTCGAACCCCCGGCTCGATCTGTATCTGGGCGCGCTGGGGGATCTGCGTGGGACTGGGGCGCCGTTCAACGTGGCGCTCGGCATCGACCCTCAGACCGGCGCCAACCGCGGAACGGTGCAATTCGGGACCGGCGCGTATGTGTTGCCTGCGATCAACGACGGACCGCAGTGGCTGGGCCGTCTGGATCGCTATCAATCGGAAAGACACCGCCTGTCATTTCGCTACACCTATGACTCGCGGATCGTTTTACCCAGTGCCACGGCGACGAATGTGGTTCCCTTCCCCGGCTTCATTCAGGCAGACGTATCCAGTCACCAGAACTTCCTTTTCACCGACAGTTACACTTTCGGGCCAAGCTATACCAATGAATTCCACTTCTCCTACGGGCGGCCGGATGGGCGGTATGCGTACACCGCGCCAGAGTCGGTCGCAGCGGCGCAGACGTTGCCAGCTCTTACGATCGCCAATGTCTCGGCGCCTGGGTTGAACTCGGCCAACACGCAATTCCACTATGGCAACAACTTCTTGTTTCAGGAAACGCAAACCAAGCTGAAGGGCCGCCACGCCTTTCGCTACGGAGTGGAGTTCCTGAGCCAACAGATAACCCAGTCGCGGGGCGCTAACGACCTGGGAACTCTTTCCTACACGAATGCCACTGCCGCAGGCTATTCCGCGTTCGCAAACTTTCTGGACAACTTCAGTGGACCCTCCGCTACCGCCAACAAAGTGTTTGGAGCCCCGGTGCTGCGCCCGAATCAGTTCCGCCAGAGTTACTTTTTCCAGGACAACTGGAAGGTGACGCCGACGCTCACGCTGACTCTGGGATTGCGCTACGAGAATTTCGGCCAGGCGGCTAATGTGTTGCCGTATCCCGCGTTCTCCGGCTTCGACCCGGCGCAGTTTCTGGCGCCGCATGACGTGAAGCCGGACAACAACAACTTCGGGCCGGCCTTCGGTCTGGCGTGGTCACCCAGGCTGGGCTCTAGCTGGCTCGGACGACTGTTGGGCGACGGGAAGACAGTTTGGCGCGGCGGATACCAGATCAGTTACGACGCCTTCTTCACACAGATGATTTTTCTGGGGCCGGCCACCACGTCGCCCAATGCCATATCGACTAACACGGTGGTCCAAAATACCGGCCGCGGGGTCGCCAATTGGTTCGGGCAACTGCCGGCCGTGGCAGCCCTGGCAAGCGCGCTGGACACCCAAACCGGCATCGACCCGAATCTTCGCAGCCCCTACACCGAGCGCTGGTCTTTTGGTTTTCAGCGGCAAGTTCCGCAAAAGGTATTGCTCGACGTGTCGTACATTGGCTCAGAAGGCCACAAGTTAACGACCAAAGACGATTACAACCCGCGGCTGCTCTCGGGACAGCGGCTGTATCCCAATATAGGATCGCGCAACATTCGCGCGAGCGAGGGCAACTCTTCCTATCAAGCTTTCCAGGCGCGCGTGGATCGCCGGTTCGCTGGCGGTTTCCAGTTGACGGCGTCTTACACCTGGTCGAAGTACCTCGATAGCACCAGCGAAGGCGTGGGTAATCAGGGCTTGCAGGAACCCGACAAGCAGAACCGGACATCGATTCCCATCTCGATGGGAGGCTTGGCGCTCGATCGCGGATTGAGCGATTTCGATCGTCCGCAACGGTTGAGCATCGTTTATATGTGGGCGATTCCCGGACCACGCGCAGGCTGGTGGAAATCTGGATTGGGCGGATGGTCGATCGCCGGCGTCACGACGTTTCAATCCGGCACTCCCTTCACGGCCGCAAACGGCACGGACCGTAACAACGATGGAATCCCCGCGGACCGGCCGGACATCGGGAACCCCAACGCGCCTCTGAACAGCCGTGCGATCATTGCCTCGAGTTGCAGCACGGGCTATCAGAACCCCGACACTAGCCGATGCGTGAGCCCAGGCGACGTGCATTGGATAGAAGGCGCCGGGTTACCCAACGCGTCCACGGTGGGCCGCAATACTCTGCGGACCGGCGGCACGAACAACTTCGATCTGAACCTGACAAAGGCGCTCCTGCTGGGAGAGCAGCGGCGGCTGGAGTTCCGCTGGGAAGCGCTGAACGCGCTCAATCATCCTCAGTTTGTGCAGGTCCCGCTAACGAGCGTGAATGGCACGCCGGCGGGGCGATTCCTGAATCGCGACTTCACGGATAGCGGCATCCGGAGCATGTGGGCGCAAATCAAGTTGATCTTCTGAGCCGGGGCGAAACGCGCCGGTCACGGCGCCCGAAATCGATTCACAACTAACTCTAAGGGCCGCAAATGCGGCAGAGGAGAAAGACCAAATGAACGCATCGCACCTCACGAAACGCGGCTCCCGCCTGATCCTGGCGATAGCCGCAACCGGATTGGCATTCTCGCAATCCATTCCCCCGCTGTCGTCGAACGTAACCGTCTACGGCACTGGGCTCAACAATCCTCGAGGACTGAAATTCGGTCCCGACGGCATCCTCTACGTCGCCGAGGGCGGGACGGGCGGAGCCAGCTCTTCGGTGGGAATCTGTCCACAAGTGGTTGCCCCCGTGGGGCCGTATACAGGGGGAAGCACCGGCCGTATCTCCAGGCTCGGCTTGCAGGGCGCCCGGTCGACTGTGGTGGACGGCCTGCCTTCGAGCCAGACCAGTGTTGCGGAGGGCTCGCTGGTAAGCGGCGTTGCGGACGTCGCCTTCGTAGGACCCGCGATGTATGCTCTGATCGCCGGAGGCGGCTGCTCGCATGGGCTGCCGAGTTCACCCAACGGCGTGATTCGGGTCAACGTCAGTAACGGGACCTGGACTCAACTGGCGGACCTGAGTGCGTTCGTCGCGAGTCACCCGGTGGCCAATCCCTCGCCGGACGATTTCGAGCCGGATGGGACCTTCTATAACCTGGTCAGCCTGGGAGACAGACTGTTTACGACAGAGCCGAATCATGGCGAAATCGATGAAATCGACATGAACGGCACGGTTCGGCGGGTGGTCGATATCTCCGAGAGCCACGGGCACATTGTACCGACCGCGCTGGCCTATGACCGCGACCGATTGTACTTTGGCAACCTGTTTCTGTTTCCTGTCCTGCCTGGATCGTCCAATGTATTCACCTACGGATCGGATAAACGCATCCACGTGGTAGTTCCACAACTGACAACCGTGGTGGGGATCGCTTTCGACGGCCAGGACCGGCTGTACGTCCTGGAAATGAGCGCCGGCGCGGGTGGACCCGGACCAGGTCAAGGAACGGTACTGCGCGTCGAGTACAATGGCCATCTCACTACCATCGCCAGCGGGTTGACGTTTCCCACCGCGATGGCGTTCTCACCCGACCGGACCACCCTATACGTCACCAATTTTGGCTTCGGCTTTCCCCCGGGCGCCGGCCAGGTTGTGAGTATCAAGGTCACCAACTAATTCGTCCCTGCGGACGTGCGGTCGCCACGCGGAAACTGGTCCGGCCGGTATCCGCGTGTGCTGAGACGGATTTTGTACCCTTGAGTCGTTAGCGCCCGGCGTCACGACGTTTCGCCGGCGACGATTGCTTATCTAGAAGGCGGCGGTTCACACCAACAGCGCGGCAAAATCACGCGCGGGAAGAATTCGTGTGCCTTTGTGACGGCCCAGGGCAAGCAGACCGCTCTTGTCGCCTGTCACCAGATAATCCGCTTTGCCCGCTTCGGACAGTGCCAACAGGAAGTCGTCCGTCGGATCGGGCGAGCGCCGAACGCGCGGTAATGCGCCCACGTCCTCCGCGAGCCCCTTCATTTCGTTTACGAGGCGGCCGGCCTTGTAGGGCTGAATTCGCGCCGCGATCGCCGGTTTGCGCAGCGTGGCCCGCAGTTCGTCGAGCTGCTCGGCGCTGGTCAGGAGAGTGAAATCCCCTTCCTGCCACGCGCGGTAGATCGCGGCCGGGTGGCCCAGGTTAATCAGTAGGGCGGAAATCAGGATGTTGGTGTCGAGCACCACGCGCATCAGGATTTATCGGACTTCTTTTTGCTGTGACGTTCGGCGCGGACTTCCCGCACCGCGTCGTCGATGAGGGCCTGCAGCTCGCCTGGATCGGCGTCAGCGTTGCGCGTCTTGATGTCCTGGACGCTGCGATGAAACACGCGCCAGCGGACGGCCTCCTCGATGAATTTCGAGAGGTCGCCTTTTTTCATGCCCCGCGCGCCAAGAAAGGTGCGGAGCGTGAGGTCGGTCTCTTTTGAGACCGTGATGTTCCAGCGGACGGCTTCTTCCATATCACACCTATGTGTTTAAGTGGATAAACACCTATACACCTATTATAGGTTGAATCGGCTCCTAGCCTACGCGTGCGCCGGCCATCCCTCGGCCTCGAACAGCGGCATCCTCGCGCCATCCGGATCGAGCAGATCCGCCGCCAGAACGGCAACGCCGAGGGTGCCCTTGTAAAGGCTATCGGGCATCGCAGAGTTGCGCGTTGCGAGGATCGCGCGATTGGCCAGGCCCTCGGCGCGGCGCAACCACGCGCGGTCTCCGCTGTGGCGGTATAGGCTCAAGAGGCCGTAGGCGGATCCCGCCAACCCGCAGCAAAGGCTGTCGAACTCGACGGCTTGATCCCACGCGTCCCAGGCGGCGCGCTCGGCTAACGCGGCGAACGCATCGTCCCGGAACATTTGACTCGCGAGCGTCCAAAGGAAGATCTGGCCCCCGGCGCCATTGCACCATCCGCTCATGTAATCGGATGCCGCGCCTGGCCGCCGGTCTCCGGAGCGTGGCAGCTTGATCCGCCAACGAGCGCCACGATCCGTCAGTTCCGCGTGAGCGGCAAGTTGACGAAGCCGTTCTTCAGTTCTCTGCGGCAGAGCCCTTTGCGCCGTATGACACCAGCGCAGGGTTGCATAGAGAATGCCCGCCCAGCCGTGAGCGATCCCCAGAACGCGCAAGCCGCTCTTGCCGCCGATGGCGGGCATCGCGTCCAGTTCGAGCCACAGCCGCGCCAGCACCTTGTCGCCGAGCGTAAGCAGCGGTTGAATATCCAGCCAATCGGCCTGCCGCGGCAATCCGGCAAGAAGAGAACATCCGATGAGGATGCTGGACTGGCCGAGCGTCAAATCGAGGTTTTCGCACTCGCGTTCCGCGGCCGCGACTAATTCTCGAATGGCAGTCTGTTGAGAAACGCCGTCGTACATGGCATGGGCAACGATGGCGCGCACCGCCTCGACGCCGGTCGACGAGTGATACAGGGCGATTTGCCCAACCGTTTCCGGCGTGATCTGGATTTCCGGGTTGTAGAAAGCACCTTCGGTTCCCATGCGCGCAGCGGCGCGGTCCGCCCAAAGATCGGCCGATGCCAGCAACTGCGGGTCTTCCCGTTGCCGGGCGAAACGGCACAGCGCGTATGCGATGCCGGCCATTCCGTAGTTGATGGAAGAGAGAGGCGGCGCGGCGAGACCTTTGGTGAACAGCGGTCCGTCGGGGGCGGCGATGCGCTCGATCACTCCATTAACCAGAGCCTCAGCAGCAGAACGATCGAAGGACGGGACATCTGCCTCGACCGGCGTCTTGACCGGTGCCGGGACGGGCACATCGATTTCGCGGAGGGCACGCGCGAAATCGGCGATGGAACCGAAGCGTTCCGATGGATTCTTGCGCAGCGCACGCGCCAGGACGGCCTCGACCGAGGGCCATGCCTCGCAGCGGGGATGGAACGACGCCGGCGGATCCTCGGCAATCTGGCGCATCATCTCTCGCTTTTCCGCCGAGAAATCGAGATAGTGGCCGCCGCTGACGAGCATGTAGATCATCGCAGCAAGCGAATACTGCTCACCTAAAAAGGTCGATTGCGGTGGGCCTTTTCGCCGAACACGGGCGCTGGCATATTCCGGTTCGAAGAAGTAGCCGACGCCTCCGCGATGCAGGTCGCCGGGTTCGGACTCTCCGGCGAATCGAGCAAGGCCGAAATCGACAATCCCGATCGCCCCGCCCGGATCTACGAGTACATTGCGCGGGTGCACATCGCCGTGGATGAGGCCTTGCCGGTGGAGGTGAGCGTAAGCCTCGGCGATCGACGCTGCCAACTCACGCAGCAGGCCCCGCCCGTGCGCCCCTACGCCGTGCACCTGCCGGATGCCATGAGCCGCCGAATCGGCCGTGACTCCGGCGCGCCACGCAGTCACCAGATAGGGCCGATCGTCGAACACTCCGTTGTCCAGCGCGGGGGCGTTGGCAATGCCATCGAGCCGCCGCAGAATATCGGCCTCGCGAGTGAGCGCAAAGGCAAGAGCTTCCGCGTATCCGGGCCGGGCAATCTTGAGCGCGGCGTGCTGGCCATCCGCATTCTCGACCCGGTATAACTCGCTGTCTTCGAGGATCTGGATATGCCGGCGTACAGTAAGGCCGGCAACCACGTCGCCGGGTTGATAAGTGGCCGCGATGCGCGAAGCATCTTCCGACCCCAGCGTCACGAGGACTCTTGCCTTGATGAAACGCTCCAGCACCGGGAGCGCCTCTTCCAGAGTGCGCTCGGGCTCGAGCCGATTCGTCCGGCAATAGCTGATCACGGCGTCAACGATAGTCTTCGGCTCACGGAATTGACGCATCAGATCGGCGACTTGCGCGTCGACTATCTTCGAAGGCGTTCGCGATCGGGGGCGCGTGATGGCGACGTCGCCTTCTTCGGCATGGAACTGTTTTCGAATTTCCGCGGACAGGTCTGCGACGGGCGTCAGCACCACGTCGGGCGGAAGCACGAGGGGACCAGTGATGCTCATGGACGAATATCCCCCGCACCGGCATTCCAGATCGCGGGCGAGGGCGTCCAGGTAGCGGTGTCGACGCCCTGCAATTCCAGGCGCTCCATCGCGAATCGCCACGGCTCGATGGCGCTATTCGTGGCCGCTCGCGCGGCGACGAGTGATGTAGCCAAACGATTCGTCAGCCACAGACGCCAACTTTCGAACTCCTGCCAAGCCAAGATGCGTTGGGAACGGGGAGGATCCATTCCCCAGGAAAGCAGCCCGCCCCCCGCGAGTTCGGCGGTGAATGGGACTCCGTGCGCGGGGCAATCGGGAAGCAAGGCGCGCAGATTTCCGGCGGCCTCGGCCACCGTGTCGAACGTGGGGAAATAGGCTACGAGTTTGTCGGGCCGCAACACGCCGTAGACATCGCGCCCGATCTTGAAGCGAACCGCGGCGGATGAGCTGAGCACTTCGACCGTTTTGTCGAAGGCGTCCGGCATGGCCTTCGCGAGCGGGCTGACATAGAGCTTGTAACTGGTCTGTACACGCCGGGATGTCGTGTCTTTCCGGCGATGCCAGACACGCCAGCCATCGGGAGGATCCGCCGCCGGAAGTTCTGTCCAGACGCGGCGCAGCTTGCGCGAGAGCGGTCCGCTCGGCGTCAGGCCCATCCAGTCGAGAGCAGCATTTTCGTCACGCAGAAGCTGCAGCCAGTGCGGCGAGGCGGGAGTGCGGTTGTAAAAATACAAGCGAGCCGAGAGTTTGCCGGCGTCTTCGATTTCCAACGCCTGCGCGTAACGTAAAGCGTTGACAGAGAGTTGAGCTAACGACCCTGTAATCTGGCCGGGCGATCGATCGGCGTAGAGGATGGGGTAAGCCTCCGAACCAGAGACAAAGTCGTCGTCGCTGGAGCGCGCTATCTCAAGTACGCCATCGAGAACCAACTCGGCGATGGACTGATTGGTATCGGAATCCGGGTTGGCCGTCACGTAGCCAGGGAGAGCGCCGGCTTCCTGCAACGTCAGGTAAAGGAGCGCCGCATCGCGGCAAACCGACTTGACGGCCAGGCCGTTTGCGGCGCGCGGCCGCAGGATGCCGTAGAAGTCGGAATCGCTACGGAGATCGATCAGCGCGGCCTGCTGGTCAGGCGGCAGGCGATCAAACAGCACGAGCTCGTAGCGCGGATTCGCTCTGAAATGCGCGGCGAGCACGTTTTGCAGCGTGACGGGCCGGCCAGCGATCACGGCTTCTCCGTTTTCTTGCGGCCGCCGGACGCGCCGGGCGTCGGCTCACCCGTCTTGCTCGGTTGTCTCGCCGCGAGCTCGCTCTTATGGGCGCGGAGGGTTTCGAGGGCATCGGTGAGCTTTTGCTCGAGCATATCGGCGTCCGCCATCGTCTGAGGCAACAGCTTTTCGTTCACATGGAGTTCGGCCGCCTCGACCTGCGCGAGCTGATTTCGCAGTTGTGCCTTGAGTTCACTGAGGAAGATTGGATCCGAGACGTTGAGGAATGGCGAGCCAAATTGGCTGAACCCGCAATTGGGCTGCCCAGGCACTTGTCCGGCCGACGGGTTAGTACAGCTATTCGAGCAATAGCCCGTACATTGAAAGCTGCACGCGCCCGTGCATTGGTAGGTGCAATAACCGGTGCACTGCCCCGTACAGTGGAATGTGCAGTTGTAGGTGCAATTGCCGGTACATTGCTGCGTGCAGCGGAAGGTGCATGGTTGCGAGCAATTCGTGCATCCGGTGCATGCGGTACACCCAGTACATCCCGTGCACTGAGTGCAATTCGTGCAGTCGGTGCAGCCGACCCCGCACAACGGGCTCGTGATTCCCGGACTGCAATCGAGCGGGTTGTGAGTGACTGCGCATAGGTCCATGGCGAACTGCGGTCGTTGATCCCCGGGTATTCCTGCTTGTTGCTCAACGGCGCCAGGCAGGACACTGATCATCAGGTCGCGGACTTTGAATCGCGGCATCGACGAACCACCTTTCGCTTTTCAGAAATCTCTACGGAAGGGCCTGAGACCGATTTTGATGGCAAAGCGGCTAACCGAGGCTTTCGTGCACCAAAGATAATGTCCTATTTGCCGCAAATAGAATTTGCCGTCGGAGGTTGGCTGGGCCTGCCCCCAAGCGTGTGCACGTCAATTGATATGCTTGTGGGGAAATCGAGCGCCATATGCAAAAACCTCGCAAGGCAGTCTTCTCTTTAATGTTGCTAGCAGGCTTGGCGGTGATCGGAGTCCGCGCGCAAAGTACTTCACAAGCCGCGCTGCCTGCTCTGCCGGCGCCGCTCGGCGTTCCCAAGCCGGGACCGGCGACCGACGCGCCTTACGCGCCCACACCGATTCTGCCGGGCGGGGTGGTGGTGACGTTGTTTCCGCCGGGATCTCCCTATCTCAAGTCCGAACGCGTCCGCGAGCCCGAGCAATACAACATGAGCCAGGCCGTGCCGGGGCGGATCAACAGCATCGTAAATATTCACAATCCGTCGATCGAAGTGCACACGGTGGATGGCGGCATCAGCACGGGCGCCGCCGTGATTCTGGCGGCGGGCGGCGGGCACAATACGCTGAATGTGGGCGGCGAGGCGGCGGATTTCGTTCCGTTCTTTTATAACTACGGGGTAACAACGATCATCCTGCGGAATCGGCTGCGCCGCGACGGCTACAACCCGCAGACGGACGAAGTCTACGACGCGCAGCAGGCCATCCGCATGGTGCGTGCGTACGCGAAGGAATGGCGCATCGACCCGAACAAGATCGGGATCATGGGCTTCTCGGCCGGCGCCGAACTGGCGGCGCCTTCGGCGGTTCTATTTTCGGATTTCGACAAGAAGAACAGCGACCCCAGCGATCCGCTGGCGGGCATAAGCTCGCGGCCGGACTTCGTGGGGCTGATTTATCCGGGCCCGTCGCCGTTCGCGCGTAACCGCACGCCGCCGCCGATACCGCGCAACGTTCCTCCGGCGTTCGTGATTTGCGGCGGCTCGGGCGACAAGGGCCATGCGGTCTGGGCGCTAGATTATTTCAGTGCCATGCTGGCGCTCGGCGTGCCGAATATCGAGATGCACATTTACGGCAACGGGCGGCATCCGGGCGACGCGTTGAGCGACGGGAGCCACATGAGCGGCGGCCTGACAGACCGCAACAATATTCCGTACGGCACCTGGCAATTCCGCTTCATCGATTGGTTCCGCGATCTCGGGTTCCTGCAGAAGCCGGGAGTGGAGACGAAGGCAGCGAAGGACGTGGCGGCATTTGCCAGCCAGGCGGCGAAGTAGCATGATCCGGTTTCTTATTCTCTGCGGCTTGCTGGTAAGTCCCCTCGCGGCCGATTCACGCTTCGATCAGCCCATGGCCTCTCGCTTTTTCCGGCTGGCGCTCGATTGCGTGCATCGCGAGTATCCGAACAAGATCGCGCACAAAATGGATTCCGACGCGGACGTCAAACCGCCGCGGCAGTTGACCCCGGCCTTCTACGGCTGCTTCGATTGGCATTCTTCGGTCCACGGGCATTGGCTGCTGGTGCGGCTGACACGGCTCTTTCCGCAAGATCCGCTCGCTGCGGAGGCGCGGCGCGCGCTATCGCAGAGCTTCACAACGGCGAACATCGCGCAGGAAGTGAAGTACATGACCGCGGACGGGCGCAGCGAGTTTGAACGCGCCTACGGGCTTGCGTGGCTCCTGCAACTTACGGCGGAGCTGAAGGAATGGAACGATCCGGATGCACGCCGATGGGCGGCGACGCTGCATCCGCTGGAACAAGCCGTGACGGAGCGCATCGCTACGTGGCTGCCGAAGTTGGAATTTCCGATCCGCACCGGCGAGCATAACGACACAGCGTTCGCGATCGGGCTGATGCTCGATTATTCGCGCATCACGGGCAATGCGCAGTTCGGCAAGCTGGTGGAATCGCGGGCTCGCGATTATTACTTCAAAGACAAGAATTGCCCAGTCGCATACGAGCCATCGGGCGAAGACTTCCTTTCCCCCTGCCTCGCCGAGGCCGATGTCATGCGGCGCATTTTGCCGCAGGCTGAGTTCGCTTCCTGGTTCGGCGCCTTCTTGCCGCGCATCGATCTCAAAGTCGCCCACGTGCCCGATATGAAAGACGGCAAGCTGTATCATCTCGCGGGATTGAATCTCAGCCGCGCATGGATGCTCGAAGGCATCCTCTCAAAACTGCCCGGGAGTTACGCGCAGCGGGCGCAACTCACCGCCTTCGCCGAACAATCGCGGCAAGCCGGACTCGACAGCATTCATAGCGAGTTCTACGAGGGCGGCCACTGGCTGGGCAGCTTCGCCGTCTACTTAGCGAGCGGCCGCGGGCTTCACTAACCGCTATGGAGCGATGGGATGGCCGGCTTCGAGCGCGGCGATCATGGCTTCCAGGCTTTGCCGGTTCAGCGTGTCCGGGGCCTGGGTGAGCGCCTTGCGCGCATGTTCCAGCGCCTGCTTGGGATCGCCGTTGGCGGCGTAGCCGCGAGCCAGGCCAACGTGCACGGGCCATTCATCGCCATTGCGTTCATTGTTTAGCCGGAAGATTTCGAGCGCTTCTTTGTTTTTCTTTTCGGCCAGCAGAGTGCGCCCGTACTGATGAATGTCGAGCGGTGAAGCAGAGCGGTGATGGACCGCCGTTTGCATGACTACCTGCGCTTCGTCTTTCCGGCCGAGTTTATCGAGCACGATGGCTTTGTTGCTGAGCGTGGTGAAATTAGCCTCGCCGATGAACTGCTTGCTCACTGCGATCTCGGCCCATTCCAGCGCTTGCTCCAAATGCGTATTCTGCGCGACGCAGAATTGGGAAGCGGCCACCCATCCGCGCCAGCCGAAGCCCTGCACGTTGGTCAGGTTCTCTTTCATCTTCGAGACGTAGAGATCGTTGATGTTGTCGACGCGAATGGTCCACGGCACGGCGAGTTCTTCCCATTGCAACTCGGCCACGGCTTCGGCCGGCCGGCGCGTAGGGAACTCATAGGTCAGCCACTCGCGATATTCATTCTTG
The DNA here is from genome assembly GCA_963743705.1 of Bryobacterales bacterium. Lineage (GTDB taxonomy): Bacteria > Acidobacteriota > Terriglobia > Bryobacterales > Bryobacteraceae > PALSA-243. The sequence goes on from CAVUQS010000018.1 coordinate 94,130, forward strand.
TGTGGCTTCACAGTGACGCGCAGAAAGTCGTTGGCGGGCTCATAGTAGAAACTGCCCCAGGCGTTCGAGTCTTTCGAGAAGATCAAAGTCCACTCTTCCGGGCCAGCGATCATGTGCAGCCCGTAGCGCCCGGCGGGCAGGCGCTTGCCTTCTATCGAAACGTCGTCGGACACCGCGAACACGGTGTTCTCATTGGCGCCGGCGCGCCAGGGAGCGGGCTTGCCGTTGCCGAACCCGAGGTCGGCGAGGCCGTAGGGGACGAGTTTACCCCAGATCTGACCGCGGCGGTCTTTGCCGTCGGGTCCATGAACCGCGGGGCTGGAATAGTCGATGGTGATGCGCACCGGCCCAATACCTTGGGTCACCGTCGCGCGTTGGTTGTTCCCACTGGGTGGGATTTGGAGCCCCGGGATGATCTGGGCGCCGAGGGGCGCAGCCAGAGCGATGGCAAATGCGAGACGAAGCATGGAACAGTAGACGGAATAGGAACGAAAAGGTGGCGCGCCTCAGTTACCGAAACGGTCGCGCTGTTACTTTGCGGATGGTAACGCGAATGCGATGTAAAGGCCGTTTGCGGCGCGCTGTATCTCGCGCCCGCGTCCGCCCTTGCCGCCGGTCGCATAGATGACCACGTACTGTCTGCCGTTTACTTCGTAAGTGATGGGCGTGGCGTTGCCGGCTAACGGCAGCGTGGTTTCCCACAGAAGCTTTCCGGTACGTTTGTCGAAGGCGCGAAACTTGTTGTCGAAGTTGGTGGCGGCGATGAATACCAGGCCGCCGGCGGTTACGATGGGGCCGCCGTAGTTTTCGGATCCTGTATCTTTCATACCCTTCGCGGCCAGCTCAGGGTATTCGCCGAGAGGGATTTTCCACGCATATTCGCCGGTGTTCAAGTTGATGGCATTCAGCGTTCCCCAGGGCGGCGCGACGGCGGGGTATCCATCCGGATCGAGCCACTTATGATAGCCGCTGAAACGGTATTTCTGATTGATCCGCGGATCGGCCGCCGGGGCGGCGCCGGCCAACTCCTTCGTCTCACCGGTGAGCACATACTGCGCCAGCGCGGATAATTCAGGCGCGCGCAGATTGGGGAACGCCGCCATGCGTCCGCGGCCCTGGCGGACGATCGCGATGATTTCCTGCTCACTTAGTTTCCCGCGGACGTCCAACAAGGATGGAAACTGCGGCGCCTGGCCCGCCAGGTCGTCGCGGTGACAACCGGCGCAATTCGTGAGATAGAGTTGCCGGCTCGAGACCGCGCCTCTGGCAGGGCGGGCTTCGGTAATGCTTGAAGTCCAGGCGAGATCGTTGGCGTTGACGTAATAGAGGCCGGTTTCGGGATCGAAAGCCGAGCCGCCCCATTCGGCGCCGCCGTCAAACCCGGGAAACACGACTGTCTCGCGGCCGAGCTCCAATGGGATGAACTGACCGCCGCTGCGAAACTTGTTGAACTGATCGAGGGCCCACTGATGAATTTCGGGCGTGCGGTTGGAGAGCATGTCCGCAGTGAGTAACTGGCGTGCGAAGGGAGCGGGCTTAGTGGGAAGCGGCTGAGTTTCAGAGGTCACTTCGCCGGGGATGGCGCTGGCCGGATATTTTCTGTATTCGATGGGGAAGATCGGTTTGCCATTGGTTCGATCGAAGAGATATAGCCAACCTTGTTTGGTGGCCTGCGCGACGGCGTCGATGGTCCTGCCATTCTGCTTGATCGTCACCAGAGTGGGAGGCGACGGAAAGTCGCGATCCCACAGATCGTGCTTCACTGCCTGAAAGTGCCAAATGCGTTCGCCGGTATCGGCCTTCAGCGCCAGCAGAGTATTGGCAAACAGATCGTCTCCGAGTCGATCGGCGCCGTAGAAATCCGTGGCCGCGGACCCGGTCGGGACATACACGATGCCGTGCTTTTCGTCCAACGCCATGCCGGCCCAGTTATTGGCGGCGCCGGTGTACTGCCACGCATCCTTGGGCCAGGTCTCATAGCCAAATTCGCCGGGATGCGGAATGGTGCGAAATGTCCAGCGAAGCTCGCCGGTGCGGATGTCATAGGCGCGAATGTCTCCGGGCGGCGCGGGCAGCGCTTCGGGATCGCGGCCGCCGACGATCAGCAGGTCTTTGTAGACAAGGCCTGGGCTGGTCAGAACAATCGAAAGCGTGGAAGGATCGCGGCCCAGGCCTTCGCGCAGGTCGATGCGGCCGTCTTTGCCGAAGGTTTTGATCGCAGCGCCGGTTTGAGCATTGAGCGCATACACGAAGCTCTGCACGGCGGCGAAGATTCGGCGGTCGGCGCCCTCGGCCCAGTAAGTGACGGCGCGGTTGGGGCTGCGGCCGGTAATTCCGGAATCGAAACGCCACCTCAACTTTCCACTGGCGGCGTCGAGAGCGATCACTTTGTGCGAGGGGGTGACGCCGAAGAGCGTGCCACCGATCATGATGGGCTGGGTTTCGGAAGCGTTGGCCGGGTCTTGAGTGTCGTAGGTCCAGGCGATCTGAAGCTTGCCGACGTTGGCAGCGTTGATTTGCTTCAGCGCTGAATAGCGGTCGTCCGACGGGCCGCCGCCATATGCGGGCCAGGATGCCTCGGGCGGCTTCGCGCTATCCGCGGACAGCGCCGCATAAGCCAAGGACAGCGCGGCGATGGCGATCGGCATTCGGGTCGTCATGAATTTTCCTGACCGGCGCGGTCTCTCAGAATTCGCCACTGGCCTTGGCCGCGGCGGCGCGAAGGGTGGCCCTGAATCCCAGCGCCTTCATTCTAGAGGCGAGGGTGGTGGGCGGAATTCCCAACAGCGCAGCGGCGCCTTGGGGGCCGTAGATCTTGCCGCCGGCTCGCTTGAGCACAGCCCGGTAATTGCGGATCTCCAACTGCCTGAGCTCTTCCATGGTCAGAACGTCCTCCTCCTGCCGTTGGGTGGAGAGCTGCGCGGAAAACGGCGGCGCGGCATTCCTCAATATGGACTGCGAACCAGGCGCCAGGTCAATGGTCAGCTTCCGGCCGCGGCCGAGGATCACGGATCGTTCGATCACGTGTTGCAGTTCGCGAATGTTGCCGGGCCAGTCGTAGGCCGACAGAATCCGGACGTGCTGCTCAGTCAGCCGCACCTCGGGCAGACCCATGCGCTGGCTGGCGCGGGAGATAAACCGCGCTGCCAATAGCGGGATATCTTCCCGGCGCTCGCGGAGGGGCGGCGCCACGATGGGGAAAACGCTGATGCGGTAATACAGGTCCTCGCGAAAGCGCTTCTGCTGCGCTTCGGCGCCCAGATCGCGATTGGTGGAGGTGATGATGCGAACGTCCACCTTGCGCGTGGCGTCTTCACCGACGCGCTCGAATTCGCCCTCCTGTAAAACACGAAGCAGCTTGCTTTGCAGCTCCAAGGGAATTTCGCCGACCTCATCGAGAAAGAGCGTGCCCTGGTCGGAGAGTTGGAAGCGGCCCACGCGATCGTTCACGGCGCCCGTGAAAGAGCCCTTGGCGTGGCCGAAAAACTCGCTCTCGAAAAGTTCGCGCGGAATCGAAGCGCAGTTGACCTTCACCATGGGGCGGGCGTTACGGCGGCTGCGCTGATGAATAGCGCGAGCGATCAGCTCTTTGCCGGTGCCCGACTCGCCCAGAATTAGAACGCCGGCGTCAGTTGGCGCCACCAAGTCGATTTGCTGCAGGACTCTTTGGAGAGCCGCGCTATGGCCCACGATCTCGCCATAGTCCATCGATTCACGCAATTCTTCCTGCAGGTAGGCATTTTCCAGTTCGAGTTTGCCGCGCAGTTGGTTTAATTCCTCGAAGGTGCGGGCGCTGGCCAGGCTCATGGCTGCGTAATCCGCAAACATGCGCAGTTGTTTGAGTTCCTGCAAGGTAAGTTTTTGACGGCTGAAGATGCCCAGAACGCCCGTAACCTGGCCCCGGAAAACCAAGGGATGCGCGGCGAAGGACACGAGTTGTTCGCGCGCGATCCATTGCGGGTCCACCGCCCACTTGTTGTCGATGGCGAGATCTTCGATGATCACAGCTTCGCCGGTCAGGCCCACCCATCCGACTTTCCGCTGACCCAGAGGGATGCAGCTGGACTGGCCATCGCACTTGATCCATTTCAGATTGGGATCGGCGATGGAGGAACCGGCGCTTGCCGAGAGCCGGAGAATTCCGCCGCTTTCGACGCTCGGGTCGGGTTCGACGAACCAGATGCGGGCCAATGCGAAACTGAGCTCGTTAACGAGGCCTTCCACGATCAGGCTCAGGGTTTCGTCAAGGTTGCGGCTTTCCGCCACGGAGAGAGACACTCTGGACAGCAAATGCCGGTACATGCGGGGAGGCTATCATGACCGGACAGACAGTGCAAATAGGGACTGCCGCGTGAACCACGAATTCTCGCTGCAAATCACCGGATTTCATGGCTTACACAACGAGAATCCGCTGCTACCGCGAACGGTGTGCAGTCGAACAGCGTTGTTTCCAACCCCGGCGTCATTTTTGCATTTGGCCAACTACCTGCTCATCGCAACCCCCGTCATCCGGATAATTACGGCGGGGGAACACCTAAGAATAAACATCGAATGACGCGGCCCAAGATGTTTTGGCGGCGCGTGATATCGACCCCGGATTGAACAGGCCAGATCAGGAACCCGAATTCCCTCTCTTCACAGACCACTTTCGGAGAGTCTTGGACCAGGCGAAGAGGAGGAGCGAGAAATAGTGAGCAGTGACTTCCGTGTTACCAAACTCTACCGCGCTGTTGTAGCTGCACGTTCCCGCTTGAGATTCATGGAGGAAAGACACGATTCGTTATTGGCCTCGGGAAGTCCCGAAGTGAATGGCATTGGACTGGAATACGCTGCGGCGGTGCAGGAGCACACCAACGCCGTGATGGCCTGGCTCATCGCGTTGCACGGCCAACGCCAGCGCGCGGAAAATCAGCGGCCGAATACGGGAACCGCGGCGCAAGGCGCAGGGGAATAGGCGCGAAAGCCTGTCGTACGACGGCTATAGCGCGCCCTGCTTCATCTGATCCGCGAGATATTCGGATGCGCGCATCGACAGCGAGAGAATCGTCATCGTGGGGTTCTGCGAGCCGCCGGTGACGAAGCTGCTGCCATCCACCACGAACAGATTTTTGATGTCGTGGCTCTGATTCCATTTGTTCAGCACGCTGGTTTTGGGATCCGCGCCCATGCGGCACGTGCCCAGCTCGTGGATGCTGTAGCCGGGCGGGAACATTTCGGCGTGCTTGGAAAGCACTTCCCAGCCGCAGGCGTGTGAAAGCTCTTCGAGCGTCGTCACGGCGTCTTTGGCCATGTTGAATTCGTTGTCGGTGTATCGGCACTTGAAATTCAGCACGGGGATGTCGAATGCGTCCTTGACGTTCTTATCGACCTGCACGTGGTTTTCGTGGCGCGGCAACACTTCGCCCATGATGGTGCAGGAAAAACTGGCGCCGCGATGAGCGTCCACAGCCTTCTGCAGCTCTTCGCCGTAGAGCGGAAAGAATTTGGGGTCGGGCGTGCCCCCCAGGTTGAAATCGAACGCGTAGCCGCGGAGGAAGTTGCGTTTTTCATCCTTCGCGAGATTGCGGAAACGCGGGACATATCCGCCGCCTCCTCGGAAACCGCCGCCGCGGGCTTCGGGCATCAGCGCCACCACGCCGTTCGTGATGTAGAACTGATCGTGCAGATAGTGGCCTAGCGCGCCGCTCGAATTGGCGACGCCGGAATTCAAGAGAATGCGCGTGCTCTCGAGGCACGACGCTCCCAGCACGACGACGCGCGCTTTGGCGTGCATCTCGCGGCGTGAGTGGCGGTCGATGAAATTGGCGCCGTTGACCAGGCCGGTATTCTTGTCGACGGTAAGTTCGCGCACCACCGAATTGGGCACGATGGTCAGGTTGCCGGTGGCCATGGCATCGGGCAGCAGCAAATTGAAGGAACTGGCAAACTGACCGCGCCCATTGGAGCGGCGCATCTTCGTGACCGGTATGCCGCGGTCCTTGGCGATGGAGGAGAACCTCTTGAGAGCATCGCTATCGGGCGATGTGTCTTCGATAAATTCGCCATCGGGCAACTGCGCCCAGCCTTCCTTGCGCCCGCTGACGCGGAAAATGGGCTCGACGCGCGAATAGAACGGCGCCATGTCGGCGAGGCTCACCGGCCAGTTTTCTCCGAAGCCGTCGTGATCCTTGCCTTTGAATTCGTAGTCGCTCAGCCGGAACGACATGCGCGCCCAAAACAGCGATTTGCCGCCGATCATGCGCACGCGGACCCAGTTATACGGCTCTTTGGGATCGTGGGTGTAGGGAACCTGTTTCTCATCCACCCACTGATTGGCGTTGAATTCGTTGGCCTGCAGAACATGGGTCAATTTGCCCGGCTCGCCGAAGCCGTGATACGGCAGATCGTAGACGGGTTTCGGAACGCGCGCCTTGCTGAAATCCACCAGCGGGCCAGCGTCGAGCATGAGACACTTCACGCCCTTCTGGGTGAGCGTGTAGGCCGCCATTCCGCCGGAAGCGCCGGAGCCGATGATCAGAACGTCATAGTCTGGAGTTGGCATGGTTCACCTGAGGAAAAACTATTCGAGCGGAAGCCAGTAGAGGCCCTGACCGCCCATGCGGCGCCCGCCGCCGGGCGTTCCGGCGCCGGAGTATTCGCGCGAATTCACGGTGGCGGTTCGAACGTCGGTCTTGGCCGTCACCAGGAAGCGCGCCACAGGATCGGCCGGGAGTTCGTACGTCCAGGACTGGCGCAGCGGAGCGAGCAGCGCTGCCGCTTGCGCATCGTCCAATTCGGCGAACGGCTTTTTGGCGGTCTTATGGGCCTGAGCGTTGAGCGCGTCGAGGCCGGCGCGATAGATTTCCTGCCGGTCAGCCGGCGATTCATGGAGAAGGAAATCGAGGAATTCCGCGGCGTGGCAATCGGCCGCGCCGAGCGAACCGTTTATGGGCGGCATCAGCAGCACGCTGACGCGCCGCATGGCGGCGAACTGTTCGGCATTGAAGAAGCGCAGGAGGGGGTCGCCGGCCTCAGCTGGCGTGATGGTGTCCAGCTTGGGATCTTCGGCGGCGCCATCGGTGCGCGGTCTTTGCGGCTGCTGGGCGCGCAGCAAGGCAGCGGCTGGCGCCGCGGCGGCGACTGTTTGGAAAAATCGGCGGCGTTTCATAAGGCTCGAACCTGGTCCCTCTCAGAAGCTGATCCGCATCACCAATTGAATGGTGCGGTTTCCGCTCTTCGAGGTTATCGTACCGAAGCCGGCGGCGCCAACGGAAGTCACGGTGGTGTTCGGGCCGCCCCAAATCGGGTGGTTCAGCCAGTCGAACATATCGGCCTGGAACCGCACCTGGGCTCTTTCGTGGAACCGGAACGTCTTGAAGAAAGAGCTGTCCCAAGTATGCGAGGACGGGCCCCTCAGGTCGGGCGAAGTTCGCGAGGTAGTGCCGAACGTATAGTTGGGCGACTGCGAGAAGTCAGCGGCGTTGAAGTAGGCATTGATGCGATCGCCGACGGCGCCGCTCAGCTTGGCATCTTGGCCGTTGCTATTCGGACGCAGCGGGCCACCGTTGAGGCCGGTGGTGCCGCCGCCGTTGCCGATCTGCAGCGGAAAGCCGGTGTGATAGCCGTAGATTCCACTTACTTGCCAGCCGCCCACGACGAAGTCCAACGCTTTCGGCGCGGAAGCCAGGAAATGCTTATTCTTGCCCACCGGCAACTCGTAAACTGAGCTGATTTCCAAAATGCGCGATTCGTCTTGCGTGGAAACGGATTTTTCCAAATGGTTGTTCCACGGGTCTTGCTTGGCAGAGCTGCTGGATGCGCCGATAAACGTCACGGTGGTGGACGCGTCGTCGATGATCTTTCCGCCGGTGTAACTGGCAAGGAACGTCAGTCCGTGGGCGAAGCGTTTTTGCGCCTTGAAGACCCCGGCATGGTAAGTCGAGTTACCGCGCGGCTTACGATAATCGTTGATGCCCGTATATTGGGGGTCAGGGACCAACAACATACTTAGAGGCACCGTCGCTTTGTTGTAATAGGCGGACGTGGGCGACTGGATGATGCCGTTGAACGGGTTGGGCACTTGCGCGTTCAGCCCGGTTCCCAGGGACTGATACTGCGGCGGGATCGCGTCGTAGTAATTATTTTCGCCGTCGATGAGGTGGTTGCCCTTGCTGCCGATGTAACCCGCCTCGATCAGGATTCCGCCTCTTAGCTCCCGCTGTAAGGTGGCATTCCATTGCTGGATGACGGGATTGGAGTTATCGGCGAAGAAACTTTCGCCCACGCCGAGACCGATGTCGGTCAGGGCGCCGCTGGTGGGACCGGTGGCCGCTCCCAGTGGCAGGTTAAAGCCGGTGGGAAACGGATTGGACAAAGTGGCGGCTAGCGTTTCTCCGCTATTGAACGACGGGATCATATTCGTCGTGCTCTGGAAGCCTTCGGTGCCGGAGCTGCCCGATGTGCCTGCTGCCTGTAGCACGGAACCGGCGTACATCATGGCATAAGCGGCGCGAAACACTGTCTTGCTGTCGACGCGGTAGGCCAGGCCGATGCGCGGACCGATGTTATTAAGATCGGTGGGCACCTGATGGCGGTCCGACGCAGTCACGAATTCCATGGCGCCATGAAGGTTGCTGCAGCCAGGGCAGGTAACCCCGGCGGGCACCGGCACGGAACTTCCCAGCGGCGACGGAGCGTTGATATTGAAGTAGCTCAGACGGTTGTATCGTTCGGTGCGCGGGATATCGACTTCCCAACGTACGCCGATGGAGAGCGTAAGTTTGGAGCTGATCTTCCAATCGTCCTGGGCGTACAAGCCCCAGTAGACGCTGGATTCCGCGGTAGCGAAGCTATGCGAAATCGATCCGCTAGCCGTTGCGCCCAACAGGAAGGATGCCGGGCCGAATCCTTGAACAGTGGAAGTCCCTGCCGTGGTTACCTGCTGCGTGTAGCCCGTGTTGTAGCTGTATTGGCCATCGGGCTGGCCGAGCTGCGTGAAGTTCTGATACAGCTTGCGGAATTCGACTCCGACCTTGAAGCTGTGGTTCCCATGAAGCTTCGTAAGATCGGTCTTGAAGGCATAGGCCGCGGGCTTGAAGAACAGGGTGGTAAAAGTGGGCTGGCCCAATCCCGAGATGCCGCTGACGCTGATATTGGGAAACTCGCAGTTCTGAACGGCCGCAACCGCGTTGTACGCGGAATTAAAGCCGAGCGACGAAGGACACGTTCCTTCCGAAGCCGGTATGCGGGCTTCGTTGAAATGATTCCAACTTGCGTTGAAGTTCAGGATAGTCGTCGGATTGAACGTGTAGATCCAGTTATTGGTGATGTTATAGCTGGATTGCGTGTTTGGGCCGCCGCCACCGCCGCCGCCGATGAAAGGGCAGCCCGGGTCGGCTGCGCCGCAGGCGTTGTAGATGCCCTGATTCAGATATTCGTAAGAGCCGCGGGCAAACATGCGCAATTGCGGCGAGAAGTTATGGTCGATGCGGCTATCGAACTTGTCGTCGTTGCTGGGCGTCTTGCCGACTAAGAAGAAGTCGCTGGCGTAGGTGTAGGGATTGGTGACGTTTGCCAGGTTATTGGGCGCGACGAAGTATTGCAGCAGGTTCTTGGCTATCGGATCGAAACGGTTGCTCGGGATCACATTGCCGGGGAACGGCGAGCGCGTGGCCGTGCCCGTATTCTGTCCGTTATCCTGGGCCGCCATGGGATCGTAGATGGTGATCGCCTGCCCGCTGCCGTTTTTCAACTGCGAGAAATCTCCCTGCAGCCATGCGGCGATCGGCTCCGTCCCAGAAGCGGTATACGTGCTCCGGCTGCGGTTGCTCTGCTCGCTGAAGAAGAAGAACGTTTTGTTTTTTCCGTTGTAGAGGCCTGGAATCCAGACGGGACCGCCGATGGTGCCCCCGAACGTATTATTTTCGGATGCCGCCTTTTTAGCGCCGTTCTTATTGCTGCTCCAGGAATTCGCGTTCAGCGCATTGTTCTGGAAATAGTCGTAGACGGAACCGTGCAGCGTGTTGGTGCCGCCGCGCGTGGCGATATTGATCGTGCCGCCGCCGGTGCGGCCATATTCCGCAGCAAGCGAATTCGTCACAACTGCGATCTCTTCGACGCTATCCAACACCGGCATGTAGCCCGTGGTGTTGATGCTGACGTTGTTTTCCGGAAGAATGATCGACGTGCCGTCGACCGAAATCTCGTTGGTCGCATTGCGGCCGCCGCTAATCCACGGCGTGTAGCTATTGGTGGTGTTGGCGACGCCCGGCGTCAGGCCGACAAAGCTGATCGGGTTGCGGCCATTCATCGGAAGATCGAGGATGGGCTTGCTGTCGATCACAGTGTTCAAGGTGGCGCTCGAGGTTGAAAGCAGCGTACCCGTGGCAGTCACCTCGACCGTGCTGTTCACCTCGCCGACCTTGACCTGAACGTCAAGCGTCACCGCCTGATCGACATCGACGCGAATATGTCCTGTTTCCCACTTAGTAAATCCGGTCTTCTCGACCGTCACACGATAATTGCCGGGCAGCAGGTACGACTGCTGGAAGTTGCCCTCGACATTGCTCATAACAGAGCGCGCCACTCCGGTGTCCTCATTTTGAATGGTGACTTTGGCTTGCGGCACAATCGCCGCCGAAGCGTCGGTGATCCGGCCTTGTATCACGCCGGTGGCCGTTTGAGCGGCCGAGGTAAAACTGAGAAGAAAAACTGCGGCTGTAAGCGTCAAACCCCTGAACATTTTGTTTTCTCCTTGGATCCTGTCTTTTCCTGGCGGCATGGGCGCACTTGGACAGAATCAGTTACGACCCGTTTGAGCGGACTATATGGCGGGCGTCTCGCGCACTCAACGGAATACACGGTGTTGCACGGTGTAGACGCCCTCTGAACGGGCGTTTGCAAGGCCCACTCGGGATTTACCCCATCCAGCGTTTCGATTGTTCGAAGGCGCAAGTTTGACAATCGCGTCCCGGGCATTTCCCATGCGGCGAGCCTTGCATTTCACCTGGATAAGGAGCAGAATCGGAGGAAGAAAAATAGGGGAGACCGGGGGTTCCATGTCGAAGGCCGTTTCCGGCTTGCAAGAAATTGTTTCTAACGGCGACCGCCACCCACAGCCAGATGAAATCCGACGCCAACTTCGTAACGTACTGGCGAGTTCGGTATTTCACGGGAGTAAACGCTGCCAGCAATTCCTGGAATACGTTTGCGAGCGATCGCTAGCGGGCGCGGGAAGTACCCTCAAGGAACGAACCATCGCGGTCGAAGTTTTCGGCCGGCAACCGCAAATCGATCTCGGCGAGGATACGATTGTGCGCGTCGGCGCGCGCGAAGTGCGTAAACGCCTTGCGCAATACTATGTGACGCCGGAAGGCGCCGCCGCGGAAATCCGCATCGATTTACCCTCCGGATGTTACGCGCCCGAATTCCGTTACGTAACCGCGGCGCCCGAAAAAGAGCCCGTGCCTACGCCTCCTGCAGTTGAGCCGAGGCGCAAAACCAACCGTAAAGTGATTCTTGCCGTGGGGGTTCTGGCGGCTGCCGCGGCCGCTTTCGCGGCCATCAGGCTGACGGCCCCCAGCCCGAACATGGAAGCGTTTGAGGGCTTCTGGAAGCCTGTCTTCCGCGCGCAAGAGCCGTTGCTGATCGCGATGGCCCACCCCATTGTGTATCACCCATCGGGGCGCGCTCTGCGTCTCAGCGAAAAGAATCTGCCGGCGCAGGAAATTCCGCTGCAGCGCGCCATCCAGGTCGCGCCCGGCGAGCTGAACGGCGGCGATATGGTGCCGGTATTCAATCAGTATGTCGGCTTCGGCGATATGATCGCCGCCAACGAAGTTTCGGCGATGCTGGCGCGCAAGGGCCGCACCGTACGGGTACGCATGGCGAGCGGCGTCGAGTTCGCCGATTTGCGCAATACACAGACTTTTCTGATCGGCTCCGTCACCAACCGTTGGACAATGCAACTGCAGCAGGGCTGGCGCTTCCGCGTGAATTGGACGCCTGGAACGCGCACCGAGTTCATCGATACGCAAGCCACGTCCAAAGCCGCGGGCGGCGGACATTGGGCGGTGGTGGCAAGCGACGATGGCTCGACGCCGGATGACTACATACTGATCTGCCGCGTCTTCAGCAAATCCACGGGCGGGTTGATCCTCGCGGCCGCCGGGTTGAAACAGTTCGGCACCGAAGCGGCGGGCCGTCTGCTGGCCGATCCCGAACAGCTTGGGGCCATCCTGCGAAAGCTGCCCAAGGGATGGGAAGGCAAGAATCTCCAGGTGGTGCTGCACGCGCCCGTGATCGGCAACACGCCCGCGCAACCGGACGTGGTTGCATCCTACGTCTGGTAGGGTGACACACCGTAATACACGCGGAAGCCGAAGCCGGACTTGATATAGTCGCAATGATGATGGACACTCCGGTTTCACGCCGTTCGTTTCTTGCCGCATCGGCTGCCGCGTCGCTGGGCATTGGCGCCGCCGCTGGGAAAAACATTCCGGTCGGCCTCGAACTCTATTCGGTTCGCGATGAGCTCGCGAAAGACGACATGGGAACGGTACGCGCCGTGGCGAAGATCGGCTACCAGGTGGTGGAATTCTACGCGCCCTACTACAACTGGACTCCCGATCACGCGCGCGAAATGCGCAAGCTCATGGACGATCTCGGCATTCGTTGCCGCTCCACTCATAACGACATCCGGAATTACACTCCGGAAGCGCTGCCGAAGGCGGCGGAGCTGAATAATATTCTGGGCTCGCAGTATCTGGTGCTGGCATCGGCGCCGCGCGTGAGCACGCTAGACGGCTGGCGGAAAGTCGCGGACCAGCTCACCGATTTTTCGCAAAGGCTGAAGCCCAACGGCCTGCGCACGGGTTATCACAACCACCAGACCGAATTCACGCCGATCGAAGGCAAGCGGCCAATGGAAATACTAGCCGCGAATACGCCGCCTGAGGTGATGTTGCAATTCGACGTGGGCACTTGCGTCGAAATGGGCTCCGACCCGGTGGCATGGATTCGCGCGAACCCCGGCCGCATCCGCAGCCTCCATTGCAAGGATTGGGCGCCAGGGCCGGACAAAGGCTACCGCGTGCTGTTCGGCGAAGGCGACGCGCCGTGGAAAGCAATCTTCGACGCCGCCGAGTCGGTGGGCGGCGTCGAATACTACCTGATCGAACAGGAAGGCAGCCGCTTCTCCGCCATGGAAACGGCGCAACGCTGCCTTGACGCCTGGAAGAAGATCAAGATGTAGCGGAAGCGAGTTATTTTCCGGCGGCGGTTTTGCGCGCCCGCACTGGCTTGGTGGAAGCGGCGACGGGAAGCGCCTTCACCAAATTCCCGCCATTGGGCGACCCGAGGCCGGACGCTGCATCCCAGCCGGGCACGGCGGAAAATGCGCCGTTCGAACCCTGCGTAATATCCTGAAACGCCTTCGCGGAAGCCGGCAGCGCATAGATGAGCGGCTGCAAGAATCCGAGGGGCTTTCCGCGCTTCTGATTGAGCAACGCGATCAGCCCGCTCCACAACGGCGCCACGGCGCTGGTGCCGCCGATGACCAACGATTGGCCATCCACCAGCACGTTATAGCCTGTTTGCGGATCGGCGTCGCCCGAAACATCCGGAACGCCGCGGCCGCCTCCGGTTGGCGCCTTGATATTGGCCGCTGTTTGATACGAGGGCTCGGCGAACTGTACGCTGAATCCGCCGCCGGTGGCGCCACCCTGCGCGCCATCGTTCCACACGCCCTCGCTGGCAATCTTGCCGTTGGCGCCGTGCAGACTGGTGCCGCCGCACGCCAGAATATGGGGGCTGGAAGCAGGGAAATCCACGTGATTCTTGCCGTCAGTCACGCCATCGTCCGAGCCGTTATCGCCCGACGCGGCGCAGATCGTGACGCCCAACGCAGCCGCATCCTGCGCGGCGGTATCGAAGGCGTTCATCTGGGCGGCCGTCCACGTCGATTCCGGGCCGCCCCAACTGATGGAAATCACCGATGGCTTGTTCGTCGTGTCGTGAATCGCGGTGGTCAGCGCGTCCTGAAATCCCTGCGAGGTATTGGGCGCAAAATAGACCACAATCTTCGCTCCCGGCGCGACGGAGCCAGCCACTTCGATATCGAGAAGCACTTCGCCATCGGCGCTATCGGCGGTGGTCGGCGCGTTTTTCGCCTTGTCCACCAAGACCGCCGTGACGGTTGGCTGCTTGACGCCTTCGGATGAGAAGTACTTCTGCAGATCGGCGGCTTTATATCCGCCGCCCAGTTCCAAAATCCCGATGGCTTGCCCGGCGCCGGTCAGGCCAGTCGGAAACTGATAGAGCGCCGCCACCTGCACGGGCGTGTAGGAAATCGCCTGCGCCGCGTTGGGCGCGGTTATGTCCAAAATCCGAAAGTGAGCTTTCGCCTGCGGCCGGCTGTCCAAACCTAGAACGGCCTGCACGGAGCCCGCGATGTCCGTGGGGAGGTGGATATCGCCCATGCACGCGCGATAGGGACGACCCTGATATTCGTACTTATCGAACTTCACGCTGAAGGCGCGGGTCATATCGGCCACGGAACCTTTCAGCTTGATCGTCCGCCGCGCCAGCGACACCTGGCCCACGGTGAGATTATTCTGTTTGGCGAACTCTTTCACCTGCCGGACCGCCGCCGGATCGGGTCCGTATTTCGCCGCGAATTCCTCGCGCGAAACCACTGCGCCGCCGTCGGTGGGAATGGGCACCGGGGTCTTGGGTTTCAAGATGACCGAAACTTCGATCGTTTCATTTTTCGGCTGCGTGCCGACGCGGCTCCCGACGGGATGCCGCATACTGCCGGGGAGCGGGATCTTTTTCTTGGCCATGGGGGTTTATCCGTTAGGTAAAATTGCGCGTTCTTGAGACTGCTGGGAAATAGTGTACGGGTTTTAGCGGAGGATAAATCCTCCTGGTACGGGGATTTTCTGGGGATTGTGCAATAAAGTCCAGTTAGAACGCAAAAAGCCCGCGATGAGGGAAACCTTATCCGTCCTCGCGGGCCTGACTTACTGAAGCATTTGCGCGGTCTTACTTGGGCACCGCGCCCTGAACGAACTTCACCAGGTCGGCATGGTACTTCGCGGCCGCCGGCTGATCGATGTAGACCATGTGGCCGGATTCGTAGTACCCAAACGAGATGTTGTTCTTCTTGATTTCGTCGGACACTTTCAGATGGTTGATGGTCCATTCCACCGGATAGAAGGGGCAGGCGAAATCGTAATAGCCCATGCCGACGAACAGTTTCATGTGCGGATTCTTGGAGAACGCATTCTCCATGTTGACCACCGTGTTGTACTCGCCGGACCATGGCGGCGCGTTGCCGGCGACGTAATACAGGTTGTCGTTGGCATAGTTGAGGTCGTTGCGGATATACGCTTCGAAAGCCGTCAGGAAGCAGTTTTCGATGTTGGCGTTGCTGAAGTCGAAGCTGGTGTTGTTGGCGCCGCCATCGATCTGGTAGCCGGCGAAGCGCGAATCGAGGCGCGACGTCATCAAGTGCTGATCGCGCATCAGTTCGGTGCTAAACGGCCCCAGCGGAACGCGCAAATCGAGCGAATCGACGAAGCCCTTGGGGAGGCCCGTGAAGCGCGAGAAATCGGTGAGCGTCTTTTCGCGCTGCGCCTGTGTGGCGCGGGCGCCGTCGAACAGGTATTCGAGATATTCGCCGGAAGCGAAATCGCGCGCCTGCTTGGCTATCTGGTCTACCGACAGCTTCTGCAGTTCGGGCGGCAGCTTCTTGTGATAATGCGCCGTCATGATTTCGGTCGGCAGGGTGCTCAACTGGCGCTGTTCGCCGGCGGCGGCGTTGGAATCGATCACCGCCGAGAGAAGCATGACGCCGTTGATCGGCATGTCATGGTCGGTGAGGTAGCCGGAAAGACCAGCGGCGCGCGTGGTGCCGTAGCTCTCGCCGCCGACGAAGATCGGCGAACCCCAGAGGTTGTACTGATTGAGGAAGCTGCGAATGAACTCGCCGAAAGCGGCAAGGTCGTTTTCCACGCCGCCGAAATCGGGCCCATAGCTTGGCTTATCCGGACGGCTGAAACCCGTGCCCATGGCGTCGATGAAGACCATGTCGCCGGTGTCGAGCAGGGTGTTCGGGTTATCGACGTAGGTGTAAGGCGGCGGAGGCGCTTCGCCGTTCGAGTTCAGCTTCACCATCTTCGGGCCGAAGGCGCCCATGTGCAGCCACACGCTAGCGGCGCCGGGGCCTCCGTTGAAGAGGAACCACACCGGCCGCTTGGATTTGTCGGAGACGCCGTTCTTCGAATAGTAGACGTAGAACAGATGCCCTTGCGTCACCCCGGTGGTGGCTTGCTTGATGGGCATGAAACCCACGCGAGCCGTGTACTGGATGGTTTCCCCGTGCAGCGCAATCTGATGCTGCGTGGCGATGGGCTCCGCCGGATACTTGATGGGCTGCATCTCTTCTTCGCCGTAATTGAAGCGATAGAAGTCGTTGGTCGCGCCCGCGCCGGCGCCGCGGCGTCCCTGCGCGAATGCGTTCATTCCCATCGCGGCGATGAGGATGAGGAACAGGCAAGACTTTGGATGAATCTCTCGGTACATTCTCATGACATTGCTCCTGTGTGCCCGGCTACTTCTGCGCCGGCGCCGATCCGCCGAGGAAGCTGGCGAGATCCCTCTGCAATTTGATCAGGCCTTTGTCGTCGCCATAAGTCATTTGACCGCTTTCATATTGACTTACAGCGATGTTATGGGCCCGCACTTCCGGCGACACGCTCAAGTGCGCCAGGCTATAGTCAGTCGCGTAGAACGGCGCGTTCAGGTCGAAGTAATTCTCGGCCACGAACAGGCGCAGCTTGGGGTTGCGCGCGAAAGCGCTGGCCAGGCTGGCATCGTCGTTCCCGGTGGAGGTGAACCCGGTGATGCCGCCGCTATTGAGGTAGAAGACGGTATCGCCGCCGTTGAAGGTCAACTCGCGCCGCAGGTAAGCTTCGTAGGCGTTCAGGAAGCCAGCGGAAAGAGCGCTGAGATTGAGATCGATGGGGTTCGGAACAGGGCCGCCGAAGCCGCCTCCGCCGCCCCCGCGTCCGCCGCCGCCCGCCGCGGGAGCAAAGCTGGCCACGCGCGCATCCGAACGCGCCATGGTGTGCCGCTGCTCGCGCAATAGCTCACTCGAAAAACGATCGAGGCTGACGCGCAGGTTGTTGCTCACGATGAACTGCTTGGTGAGCCCGGTCAATCGCGAGAGGTCCGCAATCACCTTGGTGCGCTCTTCGGCGGTCATGCGGTCGCCCTTATAGAGCGCGTGCAGATATTCGCGCGCCGCGAACTGCCGCGCCTGCCCGGCGATCTGTTCCGAGCTCATCGCGTTCAATTCCGGCGTGAGCTTCTTGTGGGTCCACGCGGCCATCACCAGACTCGGCAGCAGGTTGATGTATTGGGCGTCGCCCGCCAGAGCGTCGGCGCTGGGCGTCATCGAAAGCAGCGCCACGCCATGCACCAGCACGTTGCGCTCGATGAGATACGCAGCCAACCCGGCCGCGCGGCCGGTGCCAACATCTTCGCCCGCAAGGAACAGCGGCGAGGTTTTGCGATCGTTGGCGTTCACATAATTACGAACGAACTCGCCCAGCGAAGCGATGTCGGCGGCCGTGTTCCAAAAGCTCGGCCCGCGATTGGGCGTTTCCGCGCGGCTGTAGGCAGTTCCGACCGGATTGACGAACACCAGATCCGCCTGTCCGAGCAGCGTGCCAGGATTTTCAACCCATCCCGCTGCGCCTTCGCCCGACGCTTTCATCCGCTTCGGACCCAACCCGCCGAACTCCTGCCAGCTCGCCGCCACGCCAGGCGCGCCGCCGAGGAAAAATACGATCGGGCGCGATGCGGCGTCGGCGACGCCGTCCTTCGCGTACGAAGTGTAGAAAATGTGCGCTTCCGTCTGACCCGTGGTCACATTGCGCAGGGGCATGTATCCCGCACGCGTCGTGTAAGCCAGCGCCGCGCCGTTGACGGTGATCTTCTGGTGCGATTCGGCGGGCGGGCCATCGGAAATCGGTTTTCCGGCGGTCGCGGCCGTATCGTACTCGTAAAAATCGCTAGAGCCGCCGCCAGCCGCTCCACCGCCGCCCGCGCCCCGGCCGCCGCGTCCTGCTGCGTTGGCGGGCGCTCCTGCTGGTGGCGCTCCGTTCTGAGCGCCGGCTTGCGCCGCCGCTGCCCCTCGGCCATTCCGGCCGCCTTGTCCCCAGGCGGCAAATGCGCCGCCTGAAACGATTACCAATAGTATTTGTAGGTTACGTGTGTATCTCATCTGAAGCCGCTTTCACGCATGATACACGAAATGCGGAGCAGTGCGCGGCGTATCTTACGAATCGCGTCCGCCGGCGATGGCGCCCACGATGAGAAACGGCTCTTTTCCGGTTGCGACTTCTTCCGGCAGGGGAGCATCTGGCGATTCGTGGGACAAATCCTGCTGGCACGCGAAGAAGCGCACGAAGGGGCGGCGCTGCTGCGTAATCTGATCGCGCAGGGCGCCGCGAAGCGCGGGATGTTGCGCTTCAAGCGCATCGAGCACGGAGCGTTGCGTGGCCTGCCCTTCCACCACAAGGTCTACATCGCCATTTAAACGCGCCAGGGTTCTCAGATAACCGGCAGCACAACGTGAATCACGGCAGCGTTTGCACCTCGACGGAAAGCACCGCGGGCAGATCGTGCACGATCGGCTTCCATGCGTCGCCGCCATCCGCGGAGACGTAAACCTGGCCGCCGGTGGTTCCGAAATAGACGCCGCAGGAATCGAGCCGGTCGACCGCCATGGCGTCGCGCAGCACGTTCACGTAGCAATCGCTTTGCGGCAGCCCGTTAGTAAGCGGTTCCCATTCATCGCCGCCTGTGCGGCTGCGGTAGACGCGCAACTTGCCTTCGGGCGGATAGTGCTCGGAGTCGCTCTTAATCGGCACGACGTAGACCGTCTCGGGTTCGTGCGCATGAACGTCCATGGCGAATCCGAAATCGGTCGGAAGGTTGCCGCTGACTTCGCGCCACGAGTCGCCTGAGTTATCGCTGCGCATAACATCCCAATGCTTCTGCATGAAGAGCACATTGGGGCGGGAAGGATGCATCGCGATGCGGTGAACGCAGTGGCCCACCTCCGCGTTGGGCTCCGGAATAAATTGCGAGACTAATCCTCGATTAATCGGCTGCCAGGTAACGCCGCCATCGTCGGTGCGGAACGCACCCGCAGCCGAAATAGCAACGAAGATCCGTTGCGGATCGGTAGGATCGAGCAGAATCGTGTGCAGGCACATGCCGCCCGCGCCGGGTTGCCAGCGAGGACCGGAGCCATGCCCGCGCAGTCCCGGAAGCTCCTGCCAGGTTTGCGCGCCATCGGTGGTGCGGAAGATCGCAGCGTCTTCAACGCCCGCGTATACCGTATCGGGATCGGTCAGCGACGGTTCCAGATGCCAGACGCGCTTGAATTCCCACGGGTGTGGCGTGCCGTCATACCACTGGTGCGTGCCGGCGTCGCCTTCATACGCGAACTTATTGCCCACCACTTCCCAGGTGCTTCCGCCATCGTTGGAGCGCTGCATGATCTGCCCGGACCAGCCGCTCGATTGCGAAGCATAGAGCCGGTTCGGATCCGCAGGCGAGCCCTTCATGTGATAGATTTCCCATCCGCCAAAGTGCGGACCGCTGACTTCCCACTTTTCGCGCTTGCCATCCGAGTTCAAAATGAATGCGCCCTTGCGCGTGCCAACCAATACGCGTACTTTGCTCATCGCTTTTGCGTCTCCTTAAAGGGCGGAATCAGCGGAGTGCGATCCCCTTCGCGCCACCGCCGCCGTGTTTCCGCGAGCACCGCTTCGCGGTTCTTCTCCATCTCGATCGTGAACGAACAAGGCGCTCCCGTGTCTTCGTGCCGCCCCGCCCACACGAATAATTCCAGCAGAACCGGCGCCAAATCGATTCCCTTGGCCGTCAACCGGTAGTTTACTCTTCGCCCGTCGGCCTGTTCCGCGTGCGCCGACACTATCCCCGCAGCCTCCAGTTTATGAAGACGGTCAGCCAGAATATTGGTCGCGATGCCTTCGCCGGAATCGCGAAAATCTCTAAACGTGCGTAAACCGCGAACCATCATGTCGCGCACGATCAGCAGCGACCAGCGATCGCCGAATGTCTCGAGCGACACGTTGACCGGGCAGCCGGACCGGCGTTTCGGCGTTGGCTTCCCAGGCACAATCGATACTACGCTCGATTACTTGCAAATTGCAAGTAGGTTTCGGGCTATGTGGATGCCGCTTACTTCTTATCGAGTTGAGCTGTCAGTTCACGCACCGCGGTATCGAGTTGCGAATCCTTGCCCGTGTACGATTCGCCGATAGGCCGCGACACCGCGATATCCACGGGCCGCGGATTGTTTTCCATCACTTTGCCGTCGGCGCCCGGATGACCGTCTGCGGCATGCGCATCACCGTGCCATCGATGAGCGTCATCGAACCGGTATAGATGATCCAACCCGCCGTCGGCTCGCCGACTACTTTGCCAAGCTTCAGGGTGCGATAGCCTTCCGTGAAATCCTCGGCGTCGGAGAGCGAGTGCTGGTTGACCACCAGAATCGTCGGCAGCTCGAGCGAGCGCTGCCCAAGTGCGGTGCGCGCCGGGCCGGGTGTGCCGCCGCGATCGGTCATGGTCAGATACGGCTTACGCGTGAGCACATCGAGAGCGTAGGCGTTGACGAATCCGCCGTTGTTGTTGCGGATATCCACCACCACGCCGTCTCGGGAGCGATTTTCGGCGTCCAGGTCTACATAAAGTTGGGTGAGCGCCTGTTCGGACATGTCGCGGATGTGAATGTACCCTAGCCGTCCGTTCGAAACACGGGCGACATAGGCGCGATTGTCCTCTACCCACTTGCGGTAAATCAGCTCGCTCAAGTTCGCGACCGGCTGGATGGTCACATCGCGATCGTTGAACTTCAAAGAAACGCGCTTTTCCGTCTTGTGCTGCAATTGCTCATCCAGATTCACGAGCGGCCCCATGGCCACGCCATCCACCGCGCGCAGTTCTTCGCCCGGCTGAATTTTGGCGATCGCCGCCGGCGACAGCGGCAGTACTTCGGTGACCTTGAGCTTGCCGTTCTTTTCGTACTCAGCGCGATCGAACGTCAGCCCAAGCTGGCCCACCACACCACGGCCACCGCCCCCGCCGCCCGCGGGCGATGAGATGCCCGAATGCGACGAATTCAGTTCGCCGATCATCAGCCGCAAAATGGCTCGCATTTCTTCGGGTGTGCGGCAGCCTTCGATCAGCGGCGCGTAAGTCTTGCGCACGGCATTCCAATCGGCGCCGTTGTATTTCGGATCGGCATAGCCATCGCGTTGTCCCGCCCACGCCTCTTCGAACACGGCCATCTTTTCTTTTTGGAAATCGATATCCATTTCGGCATCCACATTCACCGCGCGGATCTGCCGGTTGTCGATGCCGATGGATTGCACGCGGCCGCCTTCGAGGAAATAGACTTCGCGCGAATCCGACGAAAAATGCGGGTGCGTCTTGGCGCCGGGAGACGTCGTCAGTTGGCGCACGCCGCGGATCCCTTCCCCGCCCCGCCCGCCACCGCCACCGCGTCCACCGCGCCCGCCGGAGGCTTCTTCATCCAACGAATAAAGGTAGAGGTTCGATTGTCCACCCGCGCTCGCGGAAAACAGCAGATAGCGGCCATCGGGACTGATTTGCGGGGCGCCTGCGCCCGTCCCAAGCATGAGCGGAGTAAGACGGCGGCGAATGTTGTCGAAATCGATTTCGACTTTCACTGGCGTCTTCGGTTCGGCTCCGGGGGTGCCTGCGGCGGCATCGCCACCGCGTCCGGCGCCGCGCCCGCCGCCACGTCCGGTTTCGGGCTTGAACAGGTCTTCAAATTTTTCTTCGGCGAACTTGGGTTGGCGTAGAGTCAGGTCGAGCCGCATCACCTCAGGCTGTTCGGTGCGTTGCGACGTTTGGAAGATCATGAACTTGCCATCCGGGCTCCACTGCAGGCCGCCCAGATTTCCGTTCGCAAGGAAGGTCACCTGCTTGGCTGCGCCGCCCGCCGCGGGAACTACAAAAACGTTGCGCAGGCCGCGCTCGGCATCGGTGGCATAAGCGATCCATTTGTTGTCGGGCGCCCACGCCAGGCTGCCGCCGCCAAATCCGCCGCCAATAAATGCCGTAACCAGCAGCCTCTCCTGTTTGGAATCCATATCGATCACGCGCAGCTCTTTGCGGTCGCGGATGAAGGCCAGCATCTTGCCGTCGGGCGAGAATTGCGGACTCTGATCGGGAAGCTGACCGCTGGTGAGTTGGGCTTCGGCACGCTTGACGAAGTCGAACAGGTAGACGTGCGACACGGCATCGCGCTGGCCTACATACGCCAGGTGCGTGGAATCGGGCGCCCAGGCGATCTGCGCTTCCGGTCCGGGAGTGCTGGTGACGCGAAAAGCCTGCCCGCCGTCACGCGACGATGACGCGAAGACCTCGCCGTGCGCGGTGAGTGCGATCTTGCGATTGTCGGGCGACACGGCGAGATCGGTGAACTGGTTGATGGAAAGATGCGAAATCTCGGGACTGGCGGCGGACCCTACCAGCGTGATGGGCAGCGCGAACGCTTCGCCCGTCTTGGTGTCGAGCTGCCAGATTTTGAAGTCGCGCTCGAAGACGACAGCTTTGCCGTCGTAACCGATGGACGGCCAGAGCACGCGGCCATCGGTAAACTTGGTCACCTGCTTCAGCTTGCCACCGAGCGGAAGCGTCCAGATATTCTGCGCTCCGGAGCGGTCGGACATGAAATAGAGCTGCTTGCCATCCGGCGTCCAGTTGGGCCAGACATTGCGGCCGTTGAGATCTACCAGCTTTTCGTAAACCGCGGGCGATCCTTCTTTGCGCAGCCATATCTCACTCTCATCGAGATGGCTGTGGCCGTGCCGCCACCATTGTTGGTCGCCGTTGCCGCGCGCGGCGAAGGCTATGCTGACGCCATCGGGCGCGGGCGCGCCTTGAAACTCGTTGGTGAATCGGTCGGCGCTGACGGCCATCGGCGTGCCGCCTTCCACGCTCACGCGATAAATGTCGTTCTTACCTCCGACATCGTTGCCGCCGTTGGAGAAGTAAATCCATTTGCCATCGCGCGACCACGCGTCTAGCTGATCCATGCGGTCGTCAAACGTGAGGCGCTTCAGATCGCCGCTAGAGAGCGTCAGGATGTAAATATCGCCGCCGCCGGTGCGCGTAGAGACGAACGCGAGCTTGGCGCCATCGGGCGAATATAAAGGACGCGTCTCCTCGGCGGCATGCGACACCACCAAATGCGCCTCGCCGCCCTTGGACGACACAACCCAGATATCGCCGCCGCTGACGAAGGCGATCTCCGGCCGTGTGGGGCAAAGCGCCGGCTGCCCCAGGTAAGGAACGCTGGCTGAATACGCGGCCGCTGAGAGAAACAGAATGGGCAAGAAACGACGCATGGAGAGATTGTATCTGGAAATACGGATCGTTAAACCCGGGCCATGCTGACTATCCGCCCAGCGCCGACCGGAAGAAGTAGGCATGAGGCAACGCGCGAACCGTTCAATTTAAAACGTCCGTCGCGGGCGTTGCCGCATCCATGTTGTTCGTATGGCGAAGAAGCATCGATCCGCCGCCCCAGCTGCAAAGCCGCGAGCCGCATGGTACGCAGGTAAAGCGCTCCCGGCCGCGCTATTTGCGCTTCTGCTCGTGGGCGCAACCACGTGGGCGCTCGCTTCGCGCCATCGCCTACCGCCTCAAATGCCGGCCATGCCAGCGGTAGCCTTTGGAGCGACCATCGCCAACTCCACGCCTCCGCCGGGCGGCGCTCCTGGCGGAATGGTCTGGATTCCGGGCGGCGAATTCTCCATGGGTGCGCAGGATCCGCCGGATCACGACGACGTCGGAATGAAGGCCACGCTCGATTCGCGCCCCATTCACCGCGTCTACGTCGACGGCTTCTACATGGATAAGACCGACGTGACGAATGCGCAATTCGCGGCCTTCGTGGCGGCGACCCATTACATCACTCTGGCCGAACGTAAGCCGCGCGCCGAAGATTTCCCCGGCGCTCCTCCCGAAAATCTGGTGGCGGGCTCGGTGGTCTTTTCTCCGCCCAATCACGCGGTGCCGCTCAATAATCACCTGCAGTGGTGGGATTACGTGCATGGCGCCAACTGGCGGCATCCTACCGGCGAAGGCAGCGATATTCGCGGCAAAGACGATTATCCGGCCGTTCATATCGCTTACGAAGACGCCCTTGCCTATGCCAACTGGGACGGCAAGCGTCTGCCAACCGAAGCCGAATGGGAATTCGCCGCGCGCGGAGGGCTCGCCGGAAAGCCATATGTGTGGGGCGATGAATTCCGCCCCGGCGGCAAGTGGATGGCGAATACGCATCAAGGACATTTTCCCGATCGCGACATCGGCGACGATGGCCACGCCGGAATCTCCGCTGTGGCGCAGTATCCCGCCAACGGCTACGGCCTGTACGACATGGCGGGCAACGTTTGGCAATGGACCAGCGATTGGTATCGGCCGGATTACTATCAGGAACTGGCAGCGGCCGGCGGCGTGACGCGCAATCCGCAAGGCCCCGGCAGTTCCTTCGATCCGCAGGAGCCGAATCAACCCAAGAAGGTGCATCGCGGCGGATCGTTTCTTTGCACCGATCAATACTGCTCGCGCTATATCGTCGGCACGCGCGGCAAAGGCGACCCGAGCACGGGAACCAACCACCTGGGTTTCCGCTGCGTCATGACGCGCGCAGAATACGCGTCGCAACGCCCTACTCCCGGGGATCGCCCATGACCCACCGATAATAAGGATTGCCGCAGGCCGTGTTCAACGCCACCACGGCGCCCATGTCCCCGCGCACGCCGGTGCGGCCCGCGATTAACAGCAAGGCAGCCGGAAAGCTGCTCCGATACCGTTAGGATCGCCCAGATGGATCAAGCTAACCTGTAACTCTACGCGCAGTATAATGGCGCGCAAGGGAGGTTCAGTGAGGATTCGAGACGCGAGATCCGCTATCGGCATGAGCGCCGCGTTGGTGTTATCGCTTGCGGCATGGGCGGATACCTATCCCCGGCAGGCAGCCATCAAGATCACGCACTACACCTTCGACATCGGCCTGAACGACGCCAACAACGAGTTCGTCGTGCAGGACACGGTTGCCGTGCAATTCATGGCTCCTGGCATAACGAGCGTCGATCTGGATTTGTGCAACTTCAGCGCGCAGCCGCGCAAGGCGCAAAATGCGAGCGGCTTTCCCGACCCTTGCGCGGAACCATCGGGAGGCCGCGGCGGTAACACCGCGACGCCAACAGGCGGCAAGGGAATGAACGTGACCGCGGTGACCTCGGGCGGAGCGGCCCTCTCCTTTCGTCATGAGAATGACCGCCTGCATGTCAATCTGCCGCACGCGTTCCAGGCGGGCGACCACTACGAATTCACGGTAAGTTACCACGGTACGCCGGCTACTGGAATATTAGTCGGCAATAATAAGTACGGCGACCGAAGTTACTTTTCGAATCCATGGCCGCACAAGGCGCGTAACTATCTGGCGGTAGTGGATCACCCGTCGGCGAAGGCCCCGGAAACGACAATCGTCACCGCGCCGCGCGTTTATCAGGTCATCTCCAACGGCCGCCTGATGGAGCAGACCGATCTGCCCAACTCGCTGCGCCGGACGGTTTGGAAGGAATCGAGCCCCATCTGCACGTGCCTGATGTCGTTGGGCGTGGCGCCATTTGCGGTGGATCATTTGGGCGAATATCACGGGATTGCACTTTCTTCCTGGGTCTATCCGCAAGAAAGAGACGTCAGCTTCCAGGGATTCGCCGCCCATACGCAGCCGATTTTGGAATTTTATATCGACCACATCGGACCTTTCTCCTACGAGAAATTGGGGCAGGTGGAGGCCAACGGCATCAGCGGTGGCATGGAGCTCGCGTCTTCCATTTTCTACGGTTACGGCGCTACCGGACCTGGCCGCCAATTGATCGCCCATGAGATGGCGCATCAATGGTTCGGCGATTCGGCCGCGGAGAAAGACTGGGACGACGTGTGGCTGAGCGAAGGATTCGCGACTTACTTCGCCCTTCTCTATCAGGAATTCCAGGATGGCCACGACGCCTTTCTTGACGGCGTCAAGCGCAGTAAGACACAGGCGATTAATTATGCCCTGGCCCACCCCGATTCGACCATCGTGCACAACAACCTCGCCGACTTCAGCAAGGTGATCGCCAACAACGCCCAGATTTATCAGGGCGGCGCGCAAACGCTGCAGAATATCCGCGGCGTGGTGGGCACTGAGAATTTTTGGGCCGGCATTCGTTTGTATTACACGCGGTTCCAGAACAGCAACGCCAACACCGACGATTTTCGCCACGCCATGGAAGACGCTTGCAAAAGTGCGGGCGAGAAGTGCCCCGCAGCGGGCAAAGATCTCGCGTGGCTCTTTCACGAACTGTTGAACCGCGGCGGCGTGCTCCAGGTGCACGGAGACTGGCGCTACGACGCTGCCGCCAAGCAGGTTGAAGTGACGCTCGATCAGACCCAGACCTCGGGCCTTTATCGCATGCCGCTCGAAGTGGCAATCACAGCGCTGGCAATTCCGGCCGTGGGCGGACGCGCCGGCCGCGCCGGCGCGCCCGCAGCCACGCCGCCCCGGCCTGAGCCAGTGCAGCATACTCAAATAGTGGAGCTGACCCAGCAGCATCAGGTTTTCACGTTTCCGGCGGAGACCGAGCCAATCGGCGTGGCGCTCGATCCCAACGGATGGGTGATGATGCAGGCGACTTTTGACAAAAAGCATTAATCTTATGGCCAACAAAGTACCCCGCAGAAGCTTTTTACGGATCGCGCAAGCCGCAGGCCTCGCATCTTACTCGGCGCAGGCGCAGACGCCTTCGAAAGCAGCCACCAAAGCTCCGCGCAAAGCTTCCGACGTCGTCATCTCTAGCGCCGCCTATACGCCTGTTCCGGATTACCCGATCCAGCCCAAGCGCTATTCGGAAGTAACGATCAAGGACGCCTTCTGGAAGCCAAAGATTGCCACCAACGCGGAAGTCACGATTCCGTTTGAGGTGAAGAAGCTGTCGGAATCGGGATCGGGCCGTGGCTTTGGCGGAGGCGTGCTAGAAGCATCGATCCTCTCGCTGAAGACGCATCCCGATCCGCAACTACAGGCCAAGGTCGATGCGCGCATTCAGGCCATGAAACAATCTTCCGGCGCGGGTAACGGCGGCTTCGAAATCGCGGCCACTTACTACGCCGTCACCGGGAAACGTGATCTGCTGGACAACGCCATCAAAACCGCCGACGCCCTCTACAACAACTTTAAGCAGCATCGCCCTCCGTTTTCGGGCGGCGAGCGCGACGCCATCAACTGTGTGCAGCTATATCGCACGACGCACGATAAAAAGCATCTCGATCTGGCGAAGCAGTACCTCGATATCCGCGGGCTCGAAGATTCGGTCAATCGCAGCCGGCACAACCAGTCGTATATGCCGGTGTTGGAGCAAAGCGAAGCCGTCGGCCATGCCGTGAATTGCGCCTCGCTGATGGTGTCGTTGGTCGATGTGGGCGTGCTGACCGGTCTCAAGGAATATTTCGATGCCGGCTCGCGCATGTGGCAGGATGCCGTGAGCAAGAAGATGTACGTCACGGGCGGCATCGGATCTACCGGCAACGAAGGCTTCGGTCAGGCTTATTCGCTGCCGAACATCTCTGCCTATTCCGAAACCTGCGCAGTGTTGATGTTCATCACGCTGAATCACCGCTTATTTCTGGCTACCGGGGATAGTAAGTACATCGATGTCATGGAGCGCGGCATGTATAACAATGCCATCGATGGCGTCTCGGCGGCCGGTAATCGCTTCTTCTACGTAAACCGGCTGGCCAGCGCCGGCGATGGGCGCGACAACCGTTGGGAGCGCGCTTCGCTCGAATGCTGCCCGCCCAATCTGGTGCGGTTTCTGGCGTCCATGCCCGGCTTCATCTACGCGCAGGACAAGCGCGGGGCGATCTACGTCAACCTTTATGTTTCCGGCGAGGCCGCGTTCCAGGTCAATGACAAGGAAGTCTCGCTGGCGGTAGATAGCGAAATGCCCTGGGGCGGTAAATCTAAAATCACGGTATCGGCGAAAGACGACGTCAAAGGGACAATCCGATTCCGCATTCCGGGCTGGGCGCGTAATCAGCCGGCGCCCGGCGGTCTTTATTCTTATCTTGATAAGGCCGAGGGACAAACCAAGGCGTCGATTAACAGTAAATCCGTACCTGCGACGGTTGATAAATCGGGTTATCTTTCCATCGATCGTACCTGGAAGAATGGCGATTCGGTAGAACTCGAGTTTCCTTTCGAAGTAAGAAGAGTAATTGCCGGTTCGAGCGTCAAAGAAGACCGGAACCGGATAGCCATCGAACGAGGACCCATCGTTTATTGCGCTGAGTGGCCCGATGTGGAAGGCGGCCGCGCATTGACGTTGCTGGTCGATGCCAAAGCCGATTTCAAGCCGGGGCCGGATCCGGACCTCTTCGGCGGCGCCACCGTCATCCACACCGAAGCCAGGAACATCGCCAACCCGTCGGGGCCGGCGAAGCCCGTAGAGCTGATCCCCTACCACCTGTGGGCGAACCGCGGGGCCGGGGAGATGAGCGTCTGGCTGTCGAAGGGTGGCTATGAGATCGGCGACGTCGGACCAGCGGGCGGATTGATCTTCTACGAGAATCCGAATCACCCCACCGACGGGTGGCGCTATTTGGAAGCCGCTCCGTTCGACCAGAGCGCCGGCGCGAAGTGGGGGTGCTTCCGCACGCCCATCACGGGCGCGCGCGGAACCGCGGTCGGGACCGGCAAACAAAACACACAAGACATGTTAACTGCGTGTCAAGATGCGGACACCGCCGCGCGGTTATGCGTTAACTTCGCGTTAAACGGCGTAAGTGGATGGTTCCTCCCTTCGCGAGACGAGTTAGCGCTGATGTACCGTAACTTGAAGGTGACTGGCGCCGGTGTTTTCCTGGATGGCGGCGCCGCCGACAACTTCAATTACTGGACCTCCTCACAACAAACGACCGACATGGCGTCTCATATCGACTTCGCCGACTCCGGCCGTCAACACTCCGACGACAAAGACTTTCCCCGGCGTGTCCGGGCGATTCGCTCTTTTTAGTCAAAAACTAGTGACAGCCGCGCGCTGCGACGTTATAATCGGTTACCAAAACGGGGATCCCGAGTCCAAATAGGTTGGACCCGGGTACTTTGCGAAAACTTCGCGAATCGCTTCGTCGCCGGTTCGTTCAGAGCTTGGAGGAGGCATTATGCGCAGGTTGTCGGTGTTCGCGAGCATTTCCGTTTTGGCATGCTCGTTCTCAGTGGCGGCGTTCGCTCAAAGAGCGACCGGTGAAATCCACGGCACGGTTTTCGATCCCAGTCAAACCGTGGTGCCGAAGGCGCAGATCTCTGTCACAGATACTGCGACCGGCATAACTAAGACCGCCGTTTCGGGGTCCGATGGATCTTATCTTGTTCCCAGCCTGCTCGACGGAACTTACTCCATCACAGTAACTGCGCCCGGCTTTCAGAAGTCGGTTTATTCCGATGTTGTGGTAGACGCCGGCCGCATCACCGATTTGCCTCTCTCGCTCAAACTGGGCACGGTGAATGAGACGGTGGAAGTGGCCGCGGCCGCGGCTCCGCTCGAAACGACCTCCAACCAGGTGGCGACTACGGTCCGCAACGACGCCATCATGGATCTCCCGCTGGCGGCGCGCGACACGCTGACCTTCGCTTCGCTCTCGGCCGGCTACGCCAACGGCACGTTCAACGGCCTTTTCCAAGCGGCTCTCAACATCAGCCTGGATGGCGCCAACGTCAACGATAACCGCAACAAGAGCGGCAGCGGATTTCTCTCGCTGGTGCCTCTGCGCGTGGACGCGGTGGACGAAGTCACCATCACCACCTCCGGGTTGGAAGCGGACGCCGGCGCGGGTGGGGCGATGACCATTCAGTTCACCACCAAGCGCGGCACCAGCAAATATCACGGCAGCCTCTTCGAGCAATTCCAAAATGACGATCTGAACGCCAACAACTTCTTTAACAACGCGCGTGGCCTGCCGATTTCCAAGGTTCGCGCCAACGATTTCGGCGGCGATCTGGGCGGACCGCTCAATCTGCCGTTTGTGAATGCTTTGAAGCATAAGCTTTTCTTCTTCGTCAATTTTGAAGCTGCGCCGCGTCCCGGTTCGGCCAACGCCAGCACCACACTGCTCACGTCCGAAGCGCAAAGCGGCATCTTCCGTTACGCCGGAACCGATGGCCAGCAACACACCGTCAATGTGCTGGCGCTAGCGGGCTCCAGCGGTTACCAGAGCGCCATCGATCCCACGGTTGCGGCCACGCTCAAAGACATCAACGCCACCACGGCGCGCGGAACCCTGCTTCCGAGCAGCAGCAACTTCTACCAACAGTCGCTGAACTGGAAGATCGCCACCGGTTCGCTCGATCTCTACCCCACCGCCCGACTCGATTACCAGATCACCAGCAACGTGGCCTGGCACATCGCATGGAATCTGCAGCACGAACACATCAATCCCACCGGCTCCACTTATCCCGGAGCTCCGGGACAGGCCGGCGAAAGTAAGTTCACCCACTACGCTCTCTCGAACGGCGTGGACTGGAGCATCAAGCCGACCCTGTTCAACTCCTTCAAGCTGGGCATTCAGAGCAGCGTGAACGGCACCAACATCGGCAATTCGGTGCATCAATGGGCCGCGCAGGGCGACAAGATCATCAACTTCGGCAGCGGCGTCGGCCCGTTCATCCCGAACGCCGTTCCGGAAATTACCGATAGCCCGGCATACACCATCTCCGACGACCTCAGTTGGGTCAAAGGCCGCCATACCCTGAAATTCGGCGGCAGCGGCATTTACACGCGCTTCTACGACAGCCAGTATTATCAGAATTCCGGCATTCTGAATTACACGCTGGGCATTGCCAGCAACGACCCCATCAATTCCGTCTTTACCGCGGCCAACATACCATTCATCAACAGCTCGGACGTGGCCACCGCGGCGCAGCTCTATGCCACTCTGACCGGCCGGCTCAGCAGCATCGGCGGCTATAACAACATCGATGAGACGACGCGCCAGTTCCAGAAGTACGCGCCACTGACTTACCGCGAGAACTACGCTTCGTGGGGTCTCTATTTCCAGGATTCTCTCCGCGTCAATCCGCACCTCACCTTGAATTACGGCCTGCGCTGGCAATTCACCGGCGTGATGACCAACACGAACAACACGTTCATGTCGCCCACCTTGGGGGATATCCTGGCGCCATCTTATGCCGATTTTCAGCCGGGCGTGCTGCAGCAAAACTATGTGCCCTCCATCGGCCAGCGTTCCGTCACTTATTCGCCCGACCACATCAACCCGTCGCCCAACATCGGATTCGCGTGGAATCCCGATGGCGGCGAAGGTCTCTTAGGTAGGTTGATCGGCCACAACCGCACCGTGATCCGCGCCAGTTACAGCATCAATTTCTTCGACGAAGGCCTGAACGACTATTACTGGGTCAACACCAACGCCGGCAACTGGCAGCAGATTTCCGCCGGCAGCGGCGCTCAGTTCACGGCCGGCGCGTTGAACCTGCAATCGCCCGATCCCACTTTCCTCGTCGCGCCAACGGCGTTCACTCCGCCGTTCACCGAAGGGCAGTTCGCGTTTCAGAATTACAACGTCGGAACCACCAAGGGACAGTCCAACGGGTCCGGCCTGCCCGAAATGAAGAATCCCTACGTGCAGCAATGGACCATCGGCATCCAGCGGGAAATCACGCGCAGCACGGTCGTCGAAGTCCGGTATGTGGGCAACAAGACGACGCATAAGTGGCACCTCTACGGCGTGCAGGAAGACAACGTTTTCGAGAACGGCTTCCTCAAGGAATTCCAAAACGCGCAGAACAATCTCGCGATCAATGTGGCCAACGGCGTGAACAGTTTCCAGAACCGCGGCCTTCCCGGGCAGGTCGCCCTCCCGATTTTCGAAAACGCCTTCGGCGCGCGCGGAACACAGCCTGCTCTCGCCAGCAGCCAAGGCTTCACCAGCAACACGTTCATCAACGATCTCAACCTCGGCATCGCCGGTACCGCCGCCTCCACGCTGGCCGGACCCGGCAGTCCCACTTACTATTGCCGTCTGGTGGGCAGCAACTTCAACCCCTGCGTGCAATACGGCTACAACACGCCCGGCCCTTACCCGATCAACTTCTTCGTGCCAAACCCGTACGTCGGCGATCTTACGGTGACCGACGACAACTCCTACGCCACTTACAATGCGCTGCAAGCCACCGTGCGCCATCGCCTGAAGGGCGGCCTCACAGCTACTTTCAATTACACGTTCTCGAAAGCCTTGAGCGACCTGTACGGCGGCAGTAACACGCTGACCAACTACTACGCGACGATTCGCAACTTCGGTCTGAGCAAAAGCCCTATTCCGCAGGATGTCCGCCAAGCGTTCCAGTCCTACTTCACTTACGAGCTGCCCGTCGGCAAAGGACGGGCGTTCAACATCTCCAACGGCGTGTTGAACCGCGCCCTCGGCGGCTGGTCGGTTTCGGGCATATGGACCCTCACCTCCGGCCACGTCGGCAAGCTCACCAGCGGCGAGCGAACGGTGAACAACAACGCCGGCACCGATTCGGGCGTGGTCCTCAACGACCTCACGCTGTCGCAACTTTCGAGCGAGCTGACCACATTCAGCGACGGTCCCAAAGGACAGGTGCTCTACAGCGCCGCGCGCACGCTTATCGGATCCACTGGCCGCGCCAACACCCAATACCTGAATCTACCGTCGACGCCCGGCCAGTTCGCCCAATATCTGTTCGTCTATGGGCCGAGCTTCTTCAGCGCCGACATGTCGCTCAGCAAAGACATCCCCGTCAAAGATCGCGCGCGGTTCCGCATTCAAGCCGAGTTCTTGAATTTCATGAACCACCCCGTCTTCGCCGCGGGTAGCTACAATATCAATTCAACCTCTTTCGGCCAGACCAGCACCGTCGCGGTCGGACCACGCGTCATTCAGCTTCGCGGCTATCTGCGCTGGTAGAGGTTGCAATAAAGGACCCGTCCCATGAAGCCAGTTCTCCGGTTTTTGATCCTGGCCGCTATCGCGGCCGCACTCGCTATCGTTTTTCTGCATCGTCCGGCCTCTTCCGTGAAGGTCGAATTGCATCGCCCCGCCGCTCATGATGTTTCGCCGCCGCTGGCCTCGCTCCACGCCGACGCCACGCCCGCCGCGGATCGCGATTGCGACAAAACCGAACACGGCTGCGGCACTTCGCCGGCAGACCCCGACGATCCGGACGCCGACAATGACGACGACGAGCAGCAGGCGCAGCAAACCACTCAGCAAACTACGCAACAGAATGGGCAGCAAACCGGCCAGCCCGCGACGCCGGCCGGTGGACGCCGCGGAGGCGCTGCTGGAGGCGCGCCGCGAACGAATCCCGGCACGCCGCCGATGACTCCGCCGCCGCCGATTCCGCCCGCCGGACTCGCCGTCGAGCAGCGCGCCCAAGGCACGCGCCCGGCCATCGCGCTGGTCGCGAGCTTCGACGGTCTCGGCTTCGGCTTCAACGGCCCGCAAGGCCCTGGCCGCAACGCCGCGCTCGATAACAGCATCGCAGTCGGCCCCAACCACATCGTGCAAGTCATCAACGGCGCCGGCATCGCCGTCTACACCAAGAAGGGCGAAAAGTACGACAACACCGGCACCGTTCTCTACGGCGCGGTTCCCTCCCGAACCGTCTTCAAAGATTTCGGCGGCGCCTGCGAGACCGCGAATTTCGGCGACGTCGTCGCCCGTTATGACCAGTTGGCTGATCGCTGGCTCTATGTGATGCCGATCTTCCAACGCATCCCTAACCGTCCGGAAGAACCGTACTCGGTTTGCTATGCGGTGAGCAAGACGCCCGACCCGCTCGGCGAATATTACCGCTACGAGTTCCGCCGCAAGCTGTTCCCCGACTATCCGCGTCCGGCCATCTGGCCGGACGGCTATTACATTCCCACCTCCACCGGCGACACCGTCATTCAGAAGCACGATTGCATCGTCGACCGCGCCAAGATGCTCAAGGGCGAAGAGGCGACCGAGCAATGCATCATCATCGACGGCGTCAGCTTCCTGAATAACGCCGATATCGACGGCTCCAGCCTTCCGCCCGCGGGCGCGCCGAACATTATGATCGCCGACGGCGGCTCGCAGCTCAAAGGAATGAGCGAGCACGACGACAAATTTTTCGGGGACGACGGCATCTATTACTGGAAGGTCAAAGTAGATTGGCAGAATCCCAGTAACACTACCGCTGTCGGACCGACTAAGATCCAGGTGGCGCCCTATCATTTCCTCTGCAACGGTCAACTCAGTAACTGCGTCCCGCAGCCCGGCGTCGATACGCGCCTCGATGCCCAGGGCGATAAATTGATGCAGCGGACTGTCTACCGCAACTTCGGCGATCATCAATCCATCGTTGTCGGCCATTCCGTCAATAGCTCGCCCGGCCACGCCGGCGGCGTGCGGTGGTACGAATTCCGGCTCGATGGCAGCGGCACCCCTTCCCTTTATCAGCAAGGCACCTACGCGCCCGACGAGTTTTTCCGCTGGATGCCCAGCGTCGACATGGATCGCATGGGCGACATCGGCGTAGGCTACTCGTTCGGCGGGCCGCCCAATTTCGTCGGCCAGCGCTTCGCGGCGCGTCTCGCTAGCGACCCGCTGGGCCAGTTGGGCTTCCACGAAACCGTTCTTATCGAAGGCCACGGCGTCCAGCAGCGCGGCAACCGCTGGGAAGACTACACCACCACCGCCATGGATCCCGACGACTGCACCTTCTGGTACGTCGGCGATTACTTCAAGCAGGAAGCTCCGGCCCTGACTACTAAGATCGGCGCTTTCCGCGTACCTGGCTGCCTGCAAGCCAAGTTGGCCGGCGCGGCGTTCTTAGACATCAACCACGACGGCAAGCGCGATGCCGATGAACCCGGCATTCCCGGCGTTTCCGTTACTTACTCGGGCGCTAAATCGGGCACGCTCACTACCGACGCCAACGGCGCGTTCGCCGCGCAGGTTCCGGCCGATCCCGCTTATCAGACGGGAGCCTACAGCGTCGCCGCGAAGCCCTCTTCGCGCTCCAGTTGGATGCTCACCAGCGCATCCGCCAACGTCGCCGCCACCGGAACCGGCAGTATGCCTCCTGCAAACATCGGCGTTGCCTGCACCGTCTCGAGCCGCGGCGGCGAGAACTCCAAGTATTGGGAGGGCGGCAAAGGCAAGGCCGTCCTGAGCGCGCATGCGCCCGCCTGGCAGGAGCTGGTGAACTCTACGGTGCACCTCAACCTGCCTTCGAAACCCAATGACGCTTACGACCAGTTCAAGAAGTGGCTAGCCAAATCCAGCGCGCAAACCCAGCTCGCTGTGCTCGCGCTGAACATCGCGTATGGCAGCGAAGACGGTAAGGCGACGGTGAAAGATCCGGTGGCCAACGATTGGCCTACGGTGAACGCATTGGTGACTCGCGTAGGCGCTCTGCAAGGCGCAAGTGCGGATGCTTATAGGCCGGTTCTTGACAAGCTCAACGGCAATTCCGAGCCGGTGACGCCTTCGACGCTCGCGGCTTGCGGTAAATACTAGCGGGGGCAGTCCGCTACCGTGCAAAGCGGGACTGAAGTCCCGCGCAGGCTGAAGCCTGCCCCACTGGTTAGTGGGCGGGTCGGGCGGCGTACTTTTTCCACATTGCCGGGTCGGCTAGCATTTTGATGAAGAGTCCCCCTATTACTGACCGTGCTTGAAAACCTTGCTGCTTCGCGGTGACGGTGTCGTACCAGTCACTCAAGGGTACGCGGCTTTCGGAGTCGTTCGCGAACTGGTAGGCCGGCGCGACAATCTTCTCGAAATCGGCCGGGTTATCCGCCAGCGTCGCGGTCCAAAGAATCCAATCGAGTTTGGTGTAAGTGCGGCGGTTGTCGAGCGGCAGGCCGTAACGGTTCTGCTTGGTCAGATAGAAGCTAATCTCCTGCCGCGCCACTTCGGGCGGAAATAAGTGCAGGCCGAGCACCTTGTCCCAGACCAGGTTGTACTTTTGGCTCCATGTGCCGGCGGCGTCGAATGCGAGACGGTAGTGATCTCCCTCGCGCGCCAACTCGATCCACTTCTTCGCAAACTCCTGAGCGGTGCTGCGGTATTGCGCGGCTTGCTCCTTGTGACCCGTCATTTCCGCCAGCATGCCGTACGACCCGAGCGCCAGAATGGCTTTTACCGAGAGGTTGGCGTTGTGGGCGAGGTGGCCGGCGAAGTCATCGGTGGAAAGCTGGTTTTCCGGATCGAGGCCTTTGGCTTTGAGATACTCCGCCCACTTGGTCAGCTCCGGCCAGTATTGAGCGGCGAAATCCGCGTTGCCTTCCACCTTGGCGAGCGCGGCCAGCATGATCAGCATGTTGCCGCTTTCCTCGACCGGCATCTGATTTTGTTCGGTCCGCTCGCCGCCCCCATAGACCTGGCCGTTCGCCTGCGGATAGGTGCCGAGATCGTGCGGCGCAAACGGCCAGCGCCATCGCGGCATATGCGCATACTCGAGCACCGGCAGAAGCTGGGCGCGCAGCAATTGCGGATTGAACAACAGCGTAAACGGCGAACTGGGATAGATCACGTCCACCGTTGCAATGCAGCCGTTGCTGAAATTCTCCTTGGGGAAAAACATCGCCGCGCCATCGGCATCGGCCACCAGCTTGTGCGCGGCCAGTGTTTGACGGTAAGCCAATGCGGCCAGGCGGGCATAGCGCTCTCCGCCGGTCTTCTGCAAGTCGCTCATCAGTTGCTCATCGAAGGCGCGGCTCTTTGCCGCCAGCGCGTCATGATCGCGCCATCCCATGCGCAACAACTCGGCAGCGTCGGCGCCGTTGCGCCGCCACCACGCGCGCTCGCGCCGCTCGAAAAACTCGATGGAATAGAGATCGTCATAAGCGATCATGAGGTAGCGCGAAACTGCCTGCGTCCCGATCTTGCCGAAGTCGATGCTCGACGCCAGCACAGGCTCAGCCCCGCGGCTGGGGCGAGCGCCGTCGGAGAACTCATCGGATCCCGGCATCCGCCCCGAATTCGCGAACGCGGCGCGGGTCAGTTGCCGCGTGGAAATGGCCTGGGTGACGCCGTCGGGCTTATCCGCCGCGAGGTAAAGATAGCCCCAATCAATGCGGAGATCGTCACCGCGTTTGGCCAATACCGGCTGCTCGCGCGACCCCATCCGCAAGACCGCGCGGCCATCCACCTGGAAGCGGGACGCTAACACCGGCTGATCGGCGGTATTCACGACGAGATCAGACCCCGCTTCGAGAGAAACGGCCGCCTTGTGTTCCTTGCCGTCGCTCGACGCAATGCTCCAGGTGACATACGTCAGCGGTCGCGAGAGCACGTCGAGATCGTCAGGCAGCGCGGGCGTGAGAAACGTCAGCGACAGGTTCACCCCGGCGCCCTGGAACTCGTACATGGTGCGCGTGGGCAGCACTTGCAGACTGGTCTGCGTCAGCACGTTGGCGGCGGGCGCTCCGCGGCCTCCACGGCCCCCGCCGCCGGTCAGGTTATAAACCTTGTCGTCGATTCGCACGGCGAGCGACAGACTATTCGGCTTTCCCGTCCAATGAGTGGTCGGGGCATCCGTGAGACGATCGGCCGCGGACCAGATGCTGAAGTAAGGATCGTGAGCGATCAGCGGAACCGCCGGCGGACGCAGGGGCGGCAATGATTGCGCGTATGCCGCGAAAGTGAGGCCGCTCAACGCGGCGGCGAAGATTAGCGATTTCATGTTGGATGGGGTTACCACAACTTAGCGGGCCAATTCTTGATATCCATATACATCAGGTAAGGATAGTCTTCGGTGTATTGATAGAACGGCCGCACCATGGCCATCAGAGGGCGTCCATCGGTCCCTCGCACCTTATAAGCGCCGGCGCCTGAAGGCAAGGTGTGAATGACTTCCGTGCCCGTATCCGGCGTGAGCATGTTATTCAAGGCGTCCTCGCTCTCGGGCGGATGGAACAGTGGCTCCAGATACCGGAATTCGAGCGGCATCACCACCGGACCGCGCACGATGGCCACGCGGCCAGGATGCTCTTTATCCACCGCCTGCCAGCGGAAGCGCAGCGGGATCTGGGCCTCTATGCGATCGCCGGGACTCCATGCCCGCTGGATGGTAGCCCACGTTCCCGGCGCCGCGGCGAGGTTCAGAGCCGCGCCGTTCACCTTCACCGTGACGTTCTTCGACCACTGCGGAACGCGGAAACGCAGCGAGAATTC
The DNA here is from genome assembly GCA_963743705.1 of Bryobacterales bacterium. Classification (GTDB taxonomy): domain Bacteria; phylum Acidobacteriota; class Terriglobia; order Bryobacterales; family Bryobacteraceae; genus PALSA-243. The sequence goes on from CAVUQS010000018.1 coordinate 132,482, forward strand.
CATGCCGCGCGGCATATCCAAACGCATGCGGATGGTTTCGCCCAACGGATACTCGGTCTCCATGGTCAACTTGACGTCGTTGCCCTGATGGCTCCAAGTTACTTCCGACGGCACAAACAGATTGACATACAATCCGTTCGCGTCTTTGTAGTAAATGATGTTGTGATAATCGGCGAGACTCTGGATATAAGTGCCAGAGCAGCAAGTGAAGTTATCGTAGCGGTAAACCTTCATGCCGCCGCCGACGCGGTAATCCGAGTAATAGAAATTGCGTCCGCGCGCCGTAATGGGCAATGCGGCGCCGACTCCGTTGTAGAAGAGGCGCTCGGTCCAATCGCCATAGCGCGCATCGCCCGTGAAGCGCGTCAGGTAGCGCGTCAGCTTGAACCCGGCCCACGACCCGCACACGGTCTCGAACGTATTGGGCCGCGTATCGAGAGCCGCGCCCAGCGCTCCCGGCGCGAGCAGCCGCTCATCCGGCCCGAACCCGCCGGTGGCGAAGCACTGCGTGTTCTGCATGTAGTCGTAGAAATTCTTCAGAATTTGCAGCGTGCCCGGGTCGCCGGTGATTTCGTAATGCATGGCCGCGCTGCTGAAGGTGTTGACGTGGCTGTAGGCATGCACGCCATACGCATCCTCAGGCGCGGCGGTGTTGGCGAACTTATCCCAATACGAGCGATACAACCAGACCTGCGCAAACGTTTTGAACTTCTCGTCGCCGGTGGCTTGATAGGCGCGATAGAGGTTCTCGGCGAGCGTGTACCACTCGCCCGGGTTCCCCGAAAACGACGCGTGCGGATCTTTGCTTGCCGGCCGGTTCTGATGGTTGAAATTCTTGCTGGCGAAATCCGTGACTTTCTCGAGCAGCGGCATGGCCGAAGCCTCGCCGGCGTATACGTGCATGTCTACCAAGCCGCAAACCAATTTTTCCCAGGGATAGTGGCGCATGCGGCAATCGCCATCGGGCTTGACGGTTTTTCCAAATTCCGTCATCAGATGAACGGCCTTGGCGCGCAATTCACTGTCGCCGGTGGCCCGCGACAGACGCGCCATGCCGCTCAGCCACTGTCCAAAGATCGGCGAGCTATCCTTCTCGCACCAGCCACCCAGCGTCGTCCCCGGCGCAGGCAGTCCGGCCGCCGCGCGAAAGCCCTTCAGGATATCGTCGTCGGCCAGCGCGAAGTAATATTCGCGCGCGTGTTGCACCTGATCGCGCCAACGGCTGGGCAATAGCCGCACGCCCTGGTAATCGAAAGGCTGCAGCGCTACCTTGGCGGCAGCTCTCGACGCCGGCGAATCCTGCGCGGCGTAGGCGGCCATGCCCGCGGCGACTGGAACGAGAGCCAGGAAATCCCGGCGCAGAATTTCGTTGGACATAGCATCACTATACTGCGGGCCAGCCGTGCGCAGCGAAACGCCCGGCTATGATAGCGGAATGCCCGAACGCGCCTTTCATCTCGCGCAACTGAACGTTGGGCGGGTGCTTCATCCGATCGACCATCCTGCCATGCGTCCCTTCGTCGATGCGCTGGAACACATCAACCGTCTGGCCGAGGCCGCGCCTGGTTTCGTGTGGCGGCTGCAAACCGAAAGCGGCAACGCCACCGACGTGAAGCATCCGTGGTCCGCCGATCCTTTCGCGCTGGTGAACATGTCGGTGTGGGAAACGCCGGACGCGCTTCGCGCCTATGTCTACCAGTCAGCCCACCGCGAGTATCTGGCGCGCAGACAGGAATGGTTTGAAAAACCGAAGGAGCCGCATTACGTGCTGTGGTGGGTTCCCGCCAGCCACATCCCAAGCCTGGAAGAGGCCGCGGAACGGCTGACGCATTACCGCGCGCACGGCGCCACGCCGCACGCTTTCTGGTTCGGCGCGCTGTTCCCTGAGCCTGAATCGGTCTCGATCGGTTAGTGCGGCGGCCCTTTTCAGAATTGGCCGCCGATAAACGCGGATCAACGCAGATAAAACAAATTCGTCAGGCGGCGTCGGGCTGGTCGATTTGGGATTCGTCGCGCTCGGGGAGGCAGATTTCCATGCGCGGGACGGCCTGGATGCCTTTCCAGATGCGGGCGCGGCGGTGGAGGACGCGGTGAATTTCGGAGCTCGAAAAAACAAACCCACCGTGAGTGGAGGCCGGGTGGAAATCGTCTTTCGGGCGATAGATTTCGCCGCGGCTTTCGGCTTCCTGCATGAGGTGGATAGCGTCCTGTTGGGCCTGCTTGCAGGCTTCGCGGCGGGCGGTTTGGAGCGCGCGGAGTTCGGCGGTGTTCTTCTCGATGGCGCGGTTGATGCGCTGCTCATAGAGGGTAATGAGGGCGAGGAATTTGGCCTGCTCGACCCAGGTCTTGCCTTCGGCCAAGGCGTTGTCGACTTGCTCGTCGCCGGATTCGATTTCACCGGCATGGTCGTTAATGCCTGAGGCGAAGATGTTGTTTTCGATGGAGCGGGCGCGCTTGAGGCGCCAGCGGTCCTCGGCGATCAGTTGGACGAGATCGGTTTCCTGAATGCCGACGGGAGCAAGTTCGGCGTTATAGGCCTGGCAGTGAGCGCGGAAGGCTTCGGATTCTTCGGGAGTGTGGACGTGGACTTTGCTGGTGAGTCCGTGACGAAAAGCGTTGAAGCTGACGCGGCGCTTGCCAGCGGGGGTGCGGGGGCCGGTGGCGGGTGAGGATGCGGGTTGATCTGTCATGTGGAAATAGCTCCTACCTTTATTATGGGGAGGGTGGTGGTAATTTTTGGGGGCGCGGGGAAGTGGAAGTTGTGTGGAATCAGTGGAATAGAAAATTTTTCGATTCGTGACTGAAAAAGGTCTCATTAGTTTCGCGGCGCGCGACAGCCGGGGGAGTAGAGGGCTGTTCGCCGCGAAAGTGATGAGACCGTTCGGTGAACTAAACCGCAGGAGAAGGCCTGGGTATGGGGAAGGAATGGCGTGTTCCGGCTAAAGATGCTGTGGAGCAGTGTGGGTGGTGGCCGGCGGCGGTGACGTTGGACCGGGGCCGGTGCGGGCTAAGCCGGGATTCTCGTGGGGCGGCGGGAGAGTCGGCTATGATGTGGGCGCGCTGGGAAGCGCGGGGAGCGCGTTGGGACACACTTCGACGGTACGCTGCGAGCGAAGGCAGGCGGTAGCCGATCAGAATGGTGGGACGGAGGGCGCTCATGACGTGTCTGGTGGAATGGCCGGCCAGCGATACTGCGGGAGCAAACGGACGAGGACGGCTGCGCCGCAAACCGGGCAACCACGGGCCGGTGTGCTGGCGAGCATGCTGCTGCATGCGGCCGGTTCGGGCAGCAACTCGATGACCGGGTGGATCAGGAGGCGGCGGCACAGCGCCAGCTTTTGGCGGCGATGACGGTTGGCGAGGAAACCAAAGTGGCGGATGCGCTGGAATCGATCGGGTAGGGTGTGGAGCAGGAAGCGGCGGATGAACTCGTGGGCTGTTAGAGTCATGGTGCGCGATCTCTGGCGGCCGGAGCGGCGATAGTCGTTCCACTGGAAAGTGACAGTGTCTTGTTGATGAGCCAACAAGCGTTGATTGGAGATGGCGACGCGATGGGTGTAGCGGCCGAGATAGGCGAGCGCCTGCGACGGACCGCCGAAAGGCGATTTGGCATAGACCACCCATTCGGCTCGGCATAGCGGGGTCAGGTAGGCGGCGAAACGAGCCGGATCTTGGAGTGATTCCAGTGCGCCGCAGAACTGTAATTCGCCGCTGTCATAGGCTTGGCGGAGCGCCTGGAGAAACAAGCGGCGGAACAGACGCGAAAGAACCCGCACGGGGAGGAAAAAACCGGGACGGCAGGGAACCCAGGATTGCCCGTCCGGGCTCAGACCACCGCCCGGCACGACACAGTGCAGGTGCGGGTGGAAAAGCAGGTTTTGTCCCCAGGTGTGCAGGATGGCAAAGAAGCCGATCCCGGCGCCCAGATGTTTGGGATCTTGAGCGATGGTCAGCAGGGTTTGGGCGGCGATGCGGAACAGCATCCCATAGACCAACTCCTGGTTGTAGAAGGCGATCGCAGCCACCTCGGCCGGTAGCGTGAACACGACATGGAAATAGGGGACCGGCAGCAGTTCGGCGGTGCGGCGCTGGAGCCAGCGCACCCGCTCGGTATTCTGACACTTGGGGCAGTGCCGGTTGCGGCAGGAGTTGTACGCGATGCGGATGTGGGAACACTGGCTGCACTGTTCGACATGGCCGCCGAGGGTGGCCGTGCGGCAGACTTCGATGGCCCGCATGAGGCGTAGTTGCGGGCGTCGCAGGCGGCGTGCGGCGCGGTAGGCCGCCCCGTGGCGTCGAAAAATGTCAGCCAGCTCGAGGGCTGGCCGCGGCATAAGGCTTAGTGGGCCGCCATGCGCTTGGGCTGCGGCGTCAGCGTGTCCAGCGGACTCATGGTTTTGGCGATGGAGTGGGGCGTCACGGCGGTATAGCGCGCCGTGGTGTCGATGCGGCTGTGGCCGAGCAACACCTGAATGATGCGGGTGTCGGTTCCGTTTTCCAGCAGGTGGGTGGCAAAGCTGTGGCGCAGCGTGTGGGCGGTGATGCGCTTGGGGATTCCCGAGTTCAAGCAGGCATTGCGGCACGCGATGGCCACGGTGCTGGAGGTCATGTGACGGCCTTCGCGCCAAGTGGGGAACAGATAGTCTTTGGGGCGCGCCGCCCGCCAGTAAGAACGCAGCACGGCCAACAGCCGCGGCGAGAGCATGGCGTAGCGATCCTTTTGTCCCTTGCCTTGGCGAACGTGGATCAGCATGCGCTGGGAATCGATGTCGCTGACTCGCACCGCCACCGCTTCGCCGATCCGTAGCCCGGCGCCGTAGCAGAGCATCAGGGCGGCCCGGTTCCTCAGACATCCGACATGATTGAAAAACCGCAGCACTTCTTCCTGGCTGAGCACGACGGGCAGTTTGTGGGGCCGGCGCATGCGTGGAAAGCAGTCCTTCCCCCAGGGCATCTCCAGGGTCACCTGGTACAGGAACTGCACGGCGGAAACGAACGCGTTGATGCTCTCCGGAGAGAGCTTCTTTTCGTGGATCAGGTAGAGCTGGTACTGCCGGACGGCTTCCAGGTCCAGCCGGTCTGGGCTAGTCTTGTAGAAACTGGCGAACCCGGTCACATAATGGAGGTAGCTTCGTTGCGTTGTGGCGGCGAGGCCGCGCAAATGCATGTCCTCGATGAATCGTTGTCGAAGTGGCGTCATGCGATCGCTCCTTGAAACTGGATTGGTCATTGGGGAATAACCGATTCAGTTTCCTGGAGCCTCGCGCCAAAATGCCAGCAGCCGCTCCGCAGGACGTTACCGCGGAGCGGTTTAGTTCACCGGATTTTGCCTATGTGGTGTTTGTCGGCCTCCGGTTTGGCTAGAGTGGTTCGAATCGGAAGATAGGTGGTGAATCAGTTTGGGTCAAAAAAATCCGGCATCGGTGGTTTAAGCGATTTCAAATCGTCGCGAATGGTGCGCAACTCATTGTTTATTTTAGTCAGCTGAGAGTCCAGCCTACTTCATGTGGTTTGACACTTGATCTTCCGACGGGCCGGAATACATCGCGGCAGCGGCTATGCCGTTAAAGATCAATGCTATGAGAATCGCCACCAGAAGCAGTTGCGTGATGATCATTTGAGAAAATATCTAAAAATATCGTCTCCTTCGGGCCACCCTCTGTCGTCGCTGCTACCCTTGCAAGTAATCCCTGCTCAAGCAATGTTCCTACGATGACCGAATCTGCCGACCCGCCGTACCGTGCCTTCTCTGTAAAAATGAACATTGGCACCGTGCGTTCGTGGTTGCCATACATTGTGCAATTGTCTTCACGCAGACGCGAAAGCAATTTGGGTGCGAGCAAGTCTCTCATGCCATAAATGCTATCACGCCGACCTGACCCCCACCGGAAGATAGAAGCCGACTTATGGGGAGCAATACGACGAGACCTCCTCGAACCCCGCTTGGGCCGATTTGCGAGGTGCTTTAACTCCGGATACAATCCCAGCTTGTACGAGTGGTCGATAACACATCTGAAACACTTCACTTCGATCCTGGCAGAACGATGCACTGTTCAGTGAATTTCCCCAGCGTCACGCGTGCGCTGCATTTGAGCGTCTGAACAGCGTTGGAAGCGCGCCTTCGTTAACCGAACGCTCCGTTCGACTTTGACGTAATTGAGCTTGTCGACGTCTTGCTCGTCATGGCTTACAAGGTCACGGGAGCAACGATTGTTGGGATAATTGAACTCAATGAGCCGAAGCCTCAAAAAGTATCGCGTCTTTTGCGCGTCGCCCGGAGGGTTGCAGCGGGAAAGGAAAGCCTTCAAAGACATCAATCGAGAACTACAAAGGCAGGATGCGGGTCATCGCGGCGTGCATTTTGTCCCGGTCGGGTGGGAAGCACCTTACCCGGCGGCGGAAGGCCCCAGGCAAAAATCAACGAAGAAATACGGACGTGCGATTATTTTCTGCTGATGTTCTGGAATCGGTGGGGAAGTGCGCCGGACGACCCAAAAATACGAAATACACGATCTGGAACGGAGGAAGAGTATTACGTGGCGTTGGAGTGTTACGAAAATCGGTCTCACGATTTGAGCGAGATCGTGCTCCTGTTTAAGGGTGTCGCGCGGGCACAATGGCCGATCCGGGACCTGAGTTATCGAAGGTCTCGAGTTTCGAAGGAAAGTGGAATCCGAACGGAAATTCCTATATAAGAGCTTCGAGAGCCAGAAAACGTTGCGAAGAAACCCTACGGGGACTTCTCGCGAAATGGGTCCGAGATCACGAAAGCGGGGAAGCGGGCCAAAGGGTGACCGACGCCTCCATTGGAGGTCCTATCTCTCCCACCAAGACCGAACTATTCAAGCCAGATCCGGATGTTCTGTTAGCCAGGTGATCGCTGGCGTGGAATTTAGTGGAATCCGGAAAACTCACCGAAGCTGAGGCCGCCTTCGCTCGCGCGACTGCGGCAGGAGACGATCTGGAGGCGTTCAGAAGCTATGGGGCATTCCTCCTTCTCAATGGGCGAGCACGTGAAGCGGAAAACATGTTCCGCCACATCCTAAAGCTGAACTCTAGCGATCTAAAGTGGAAAGCAATTGCCTACGGCAACCTTGGCCTGGCGCTAGACATTGGTGGCGACCTTGCCTGGAGCGAAGAAAAACCACGAGAAGATCATTGCTGTTCAACGAGGAGCTTGGCCGGCGTGACGGAGTTGCTCAGGCGCAAAACAATCTGGGCGTGATCGCTCAACGAGAAGGGAAATTCGAGGTTGCCGAAGGATCCTCAAGTCGGCGATCGAAACGGACGGCGGTCGAAAGAGCAGACATCGTTGGTCGTGCTCTCAACAATCTGGGTCTGGTATACCGGACAAAAAGAGAGTTTGAGCGTGCGAGGGAAATGTTCGTAAGGCGTGGCAGCGGCGGAGGAGTAGGAGAACGATCAAAGCATCGTGAACGCGGTGGCGAACTTGGCGATCGTTAGATGTGGATCAGGGCCGAGAACGAAGCTGAGGACAAGTTTCACGCGCCTATGATTTAAGCCGCAAGATCGGTTCCGGCGAGGGAGCCTCCAAATCGGCAACAGGTCTTGCGGCGATTCTCCTCAACCGCGGAGAATTCGATCGAGCGCAGGCGGATGTTTTCTGAAGCCCTGCAATTAGCTTTGGAAATTGGCCAGCCCGACTGGTCGCTGGCGTAAAAACCGATCTAGGAGTACTTGCAGCGCGGATAGGCCACCACTCTGATGCTTCCCAGCACTTTCAGGAGGCGTGGCGATATATCGCACCTGCGGGAGCCGGTCGGAAGCGCGGCTACGCTTCAATATCTCGGCGAGATTGCGTATTTCAGGGCGAATTGCGGCAGGCGGCGGAACAATGGAGTGAATCCCGCCAATTATTCGGCTCTGCCGGTCTGGCAGGTCGAGCGAAGGAGTCTCGCAACGATTGCGGGATATTGAAAATGTTGGCGGTGGTCCGCAGGGCTCGAGTGTGCACGTCAGTTCGGTTGCTTAATGCGGCACTTTTCGGGACATATGGGAACAGACCGTAGCGTGGGATGTCTGGATTTCCTGTGAATTCGAGTGCCTTGGCAATGAATCTCGGGGGGCGTCGTATTGTCCACGATGAGAACCTGCTGCCCAGCGAACTTCGAAAGGTGCTGGTAGAAACGCAGCTTAAGATCAGTACCAGCAATTCCTTCATCCTCGCCTTTGGGCTCCTTGTACGCGAGCAGTGGGGAATCAAGAACAACGAAGCCGGGATGCGGCATATTGCGCGAGCGGCAGTATTCGAACAGAGCAAAGTGAATGCAGAGTAAGTGATCGCGCAAAGCCCAGCGCCTCGGCTTCCGCGCAGCCTCTCCGATGACGATGTCGCGGTTACCTTCGTCGAAATAGACATCCGTGGCATCCGGGAAGTGCCATTCATTCAGAATGTGCTCAACGGTTTTAGAGAATTCGCCGAGGACCAATTTGGAGATGTATTGGTCGACTTCGAGTGCGTCTTCCTTATCGGTTAGGCTTTTCCGATGGGCGCGCGGCGGGTTCGTCCAACGTCGCTTCAAGTCCCTGAATGCGCTTATATATGACCGTGGCCTGTTGAACGTTGGCGCGCTTCTCGATGAGTTCTGAATGTGGACTTTCGGGCTTGAGAGAAGTCTGGCGAAAGAGGCGGTCATCGATCTGTTTCTGATATCCGCGCCATTCGTCTTCGCGAGTTTCCGTTCGGTGACGACTTGCCAGCTGTTTCTACCGTGAGCGCCGTTACTGTGTCGTGTAGTTCGGCCTGCAAAATCTTGATCTTGGCGATCTCGGCCGCCGCTGCCTGCGTGACCGCGGCAACGTTGCCATCGCATGCGGCGTCATGGTGCTGTCCTTCGGGAAGCGCGCCGCACAGGGGGCAAGGCATGGGCTCGCGCAGAACGAAGAACTGGCCAGATTCCTCAATCGCGCTGAGGCGTTTCATGTCGTTGGTATATTGCTGATCGAGCAGCTTAAAGCGTTCATGTAGTTCGCTGATTTCGTTGCTGCGAGCGGTCAACTTGCTGTAGCGGTCATAAACTTCCTTTCGCTGCTGCGTCGTCTGCGAGATTTGTCCTTCCATTTTGCGAATGGAAGCCTGCAGCTTATCGAGCTCTCCGTCGATTGCTTTTCTTCGGCTTCAAGTTCCTCGGGTTTTCAGTGATTTTGCGAGTTCGTCCTCATAGTCGCTGATCATCTGCCCAAGGACATCGGGTCGAATGGCTGGGCGTTCGACGTCGGCTTAGCACTCGCCGGGTCCTACGGCGCAGCTTCGGGCGTGACGCAGAATCGTCCAGGCCTGTAAGCAGGAGCCGAAAACGCCGTATTCCCGCGTATTTTCGGACCAATGGCCGCTGAGATCGGAGAAATTTCTTGCGTGATGTTCGGATAGATGATGACGCAGAGATGGGCGAGGGCGCGAAACCCGAGTGACTTCAGCTCCCCGGTTTTGACACTAAAAAGAATTTCCTTGTTGTCGAGGCCGATCTGCTGAAGCAGCCAGTTGGAAAGGTTGTTGTATTCTTTGAGAGTGTGGACCGCTGAAAGCGTTTTTCCGGCTTTCTGGTCTTCAGGCGTTTCCGTGAGCAAGGCCATCGAAGCGGCTGAATACTCCGCCATTCGGTGCTACGGTGAGCGTGTAATCTTTGCCGCCGGCCGTAAGGCCGAGCAGAATGCGGTCATAACCCGACGCGCTCCGGGATATCCTTAGCTCCTCTCCTGCGCCAAGCATGAAATCGATGGCTTCGACGAGAAACGTCTTGCCAGTGTCGCTGGAACCCCAGAGAATGTTGAGGCCAGACTTAAAGCTGAACTCCGCAGGCTCTTTGTTCGGGCCAAGGAAACGAATAAAGCGTAGTTGCAGCGCGTTGAAAGCCATGAGAAAAGCCCCGGTTGTTCGGGCGTCTGAAATTCCCGCGACCACTGATCGTAAACACTGGCTCAGCATACGCGGATGTCGTGGTCGCTCATTTCGCTGAAGCGATCGACAACCCAGACCGCCCGTCTTTCAGATCGTCGAGGTATTCGGCGGTCAGAGGCATCAATGAATGGTCCGGCGTCGTCTTCGGCTCGATACAAGAAATCCGTTTGGCGTGGCATGGCGGCTAACAAGTCCGCGACTGATCATAAGCATCAGGCCGCGCTCGATCAACTGACGGCGCACAAGCAGTTCGCCGGAACGCAACGGTAAGCGCAGGATGGATGCTCGGCGGCCCGTCAACGTCGCCACTATGAACCATCAGGTAATCGAATTCCAGAATGCGTTGCAGATCGAGTTGGTCGGGATATGATTCGGCGAGCAAGATCAACGCGCGCATGCCCGTTTCGATAGGGCTGTTAAATGTCTGAACGGCTTGTGTCGGCTCAGGCATTGTTCTTCACCCACTTAAAGCGATCCTCGTTCGCAAGATGGTGGCAAAGACCCTGCTTGTCCTGGGTCTGGACGCGGATGCACAAGCGCATTGCAGCTCGGGTCAGCGTGCTGGCATGGCTGAGCGTCGACCTGACGCGTGCAAGACCGTCCGCATAGTCCATCTCATAAGTATCGACGACGCCGTGGTAGATTTCGTCCCGGATGGCGTCGAACGCACCCGGATCGACACTATCGCGCGGGAAGTTCCGGCAGCGATTCCGCGTGGTAAAAGATTTCGCGGGAGCGGTTGAAATGCTTCTGCGATGTCCGGGTACTTCGCGAGTTGGCTGGGTCGTCCAACTGCACCTTCAGCTTCTCAGGAATAGACGTCGAAGAGCTGCCGGACATGTAGACGGCTTTCTTTTGGTGGATTTCCCGCGGCGGTTGTTCGATCGGTGGCCGCGCCGGAAAGGTGGCGGTCCCAAAGCGGCGCTGATAGTAAATCGTATTGGCGTGACTCTTTACCATTTCGGTCACAGATTTCATCTTAAGGATGCCGAATTGGAAGGCGTTGACGTAGTCGAGAAGCTTGCCTTCAAGCGGGATTGCCGTCTTGTCCGAAATCCCGGTCCTTGCAATAGCCGTCCCAATTCGCGATTAGACCTTTTTTCAATTGGCGGGTTTTGTGAGCAGTTTCTTCAGCTTCAGCCGACACCTTTGGACGCCGCAAAGTAGCAGTTCGTCGGAACGGTGTACTCGCCGAGATGGGAATAATAGATGATCTTGCCAGTTCGACCCAGGTGTTAGACGGCTGCAATTGGAGCGCATATCGCTTGCATTGGTAGTTATCCCACGCGCCTCGAATTTCTTGTCGGTGTTGAAGCCGATCACGTCGAGGCCCATATCGCCCGCGCCGGACCATCGATTACTTCCTTATATCCAGGTTCCAGCGATACGGCCCACTCCTCGGTGAATTCTTCCCATTGAGTCGGTTCGAAAATCTCGATGAGCTTGGTGACTGGGAAATTCATGCCCGATCCAATCGGCGTCTGTGTGTCGCTCGGCTTTAGCTTCCTCGAATTGTGCGTCAATTTCGCAGTATTCACGCCGTCTCGCGCGGCCTTAAGTGCATGCCGCTATTCAAACAGGATCGGCGAGAAAATGTTTCGTAGCAAAATGAGCATACCAAAAGGTGGGGCACCGTTGGGAAAGCCCTTATTTCCTGTCGACGGGGATCGCAACCAGCTTCGGTTTCGGCTTGTCGCCGAGGCTCCTTTGAGGGAGGGTTCCCACGTAGGATAGCCTTCGATAAGTACTGATAAACGCTATGACTCTATCTGGAGTGACCCGGCGCGCGAGTGCTGGGAGCGACGGAATGGTGACCGCCGGGTCACTTCGGATAGAGACGTTTGAAGGAAGCCGCCCGCGTTTGCGGCGGACGCGGCAGGGCTATGGGCATTCAATCGTCCGAGGGCCTTCCGGGCTGAGAGTGAGGGGCCGCGAGGCGTCGAGACGGCGCCGGTGGCTGCGGACGCCGATAACGAGCGAGGTGGCTTTGCCGTCGCCGGCGGAGATTTTCGGTGTGTTTTCCTCCGCTGCCGCGACTGAGACACACGTCGAGCTGCGCGTGCCGGAGCAAGCGAGTGTTTCGGCGATGATGGCCAGCTAAGACGTGTCAGCGGAGCTCTCCCGGCCGACAGATCTTCGCGCATCTGTTGGGGAGTGAGCTTTTCGACGAGCGCCATGGCTCCGCCGCAACACGGACAGAGCCAGGAGCCGGAAGCCTTAGCTTTCGAGCATCCGTCGCATAATGCTGTAGCGGAGCAGGCTGCGAGAAGTTGCCTGCAGACCGGCAGCAGGTCACCGCGGCGACGGTTGGCGAGGAAGCCGCAGAAGCGATACGCACAAAGCGGCGCGGCAGAGTGTGAAGCAGGAACCGCCGAAGGAACTCCTCGGCGGTTAGGTCATCAGACGTTGTTTGCTCTTATGGCGTAATCCTTCCAGCGGAAGGTGACTTTGCCGTCGGCAAAGTTCACGATCCGGTGATTGGAAATAGCGACGCGGTGAGTGTAGCGCGCCAGATAGTGAAGGACATGTTCGGGACCGCCGAATGGCCGTTTGGCATAGACCACCCAATCCTTACGAAACAGCGGCCGGAGGAAGGCATGGAAAGCCTTGTTGCTCGGCGAGCGTTTCATCCCGGCCCGGAAACAGCAATTCTCCCGCCCCAAAAGCGCGTTTCAGGCCGTCCATGAACTTACCGCGAAAAACGCGGCTGAGCACTTTCACCGGCAGGAAGAATGGATAGCGCGGGTGAATCCAGCGTTGGTGATCGGGAGAGAGACCGCCGGATGGAATCACGCAGTGAATGTGTGGATGGATCTGCAGATTCTGTCCCCAGGTGTGAAGAACGCTGAGGAATCCGATCTCTGCGCCCAGATGTTTGGGTCGGCGGCGATCTCCAGCAGCGTCGCGGCGCTGGCGCGGAAGAGAAGGTCATAGAGGATCTTCTTGTTCTGCAGAGCCAGCCAGGCCAGTTCATGCGGGATGGTGAAAACCACATGCACGTATTTAACGGGCAGCAACTCTTTTGTCGGTGGCGGCGAAAAGGGGTACCAGTTTGGCGGTTGAAAGGGAGCCAGGTGCGGGGTTACGCTCTGGCCTCCGGTAGGCGCAGAAATGGGGAAGCTGACAGCTTCCTCCCTCAGGTGGGGTTTTCCTCGCTTTTGGCCAGGGGGGTGCGGTACGTCTTGCCTTTGACCTTGAGGATGATCGCTCTCTCGACCAGGCGGTCGAGGAGGGCCATCGCCAGCGGGCCATCGACCAGATACTCTGCCCATTTGTCGAAGTCCACGTTGGTCACCAGCGCGGTAGAACGCTTCTGGTTGCGTGAGGCGATGATCTTGTAGAGTAGGTGGGCCGCCTGCGCGCACTCGGTCCGTTCGATGCGGTCAAACCCGAATTCGTCGACAATCAAAAAATCTGGGCGCGTGTAGTAGCGCAGACGCGCGGGAAGAGTTTTGTCGGCAAGTGAAGCCGTCAGGTCGGCGAGCAACTCTGCGGACGTGCGATACAGAACGCGGTAGCCTTGGACGCAGATCTTCTGCCCCAGGGCCTGAATGATGTGACTCTTTCCGATCCCGCTCCAGCCGACTATGATCAGGTTGTTGCAACGCCGGATGAAATCGCCGGTGGCCAGTTCCTCAATCTGCACGCGGTCGAAAGCTTTGGGATTGAACTGCCAGTCGAACCCTTCCAAGGTTTTGCTGTCCGCAAAGCGAGCTTCCCGGATTCGCCGCGCGACGGCGCGTTCGCGACGCGCGTCGGCCTGGGTTCCCAGCAGCAGGTCGAGGAAGTGCAGATGAGAGAGGTGCTCTTTCTCCGCCCTGGACAGCACCTCGTCCAGCGCTGCGCCTTCCAGCGGAATCCGCAGCGTCGTGCAGTGACTCAAACACCGGTCACGCAGCGGGATCGTCGTCTTCGTCGCTTTCATCGTCGGTCACCATTTCTTCCAGCAGCGCCTGATACTCTGCGGTGGAGCGAGTGGATACGGGAGACTGCCGGAGGATCTCGTCGAGTTGGTCCTGCGCTTCGGCCTGCAGTGATTCCCACCCGGATCGGGGACGTGCTTGCGCCGCTAGGATCCGCTCCACCGCCGACCAGGAGAAAGCGCGGTAACGGACGGCGCGCTGGAGTGCGCGCGCCAGGTCCTCGCGATGGTATGTGGCAAGCAAGCCCAGCACGCGCCCGGCTTCATCTTTGCCACGGCGCCTGGTGCGGACCAGTTCGTCGAGGAACAGGACGCCCTCCGCTCCGAACTCCGCGAAACGCTGTTTCAGCAACTCGTATTTCTGATGGTGATCGCGTCCGGGAGAATGCTCGGAGAGATTGCGCTTTTCTCCGCTGATTCCGGAAAGGTACAACTCATGGCGGGCGATCTCCTTGACGTCGGGGCCGTAGACGATCAGTTCCTTCTCAGTGATGCGTATTGGCAGCAGTTCACCAATGCGCTGCCACGGCACGGAGTAGAAGTTCTGCAGGTACGCCACATGACCTTCCGCGTTCACGGTGCGGTAGAAGACTTGGGCGGTATCGTAGGCTCGCGCCGGCAAACTCAACAGGTGCGGCTTCTCTTCCTGGTAGAGATCGATGGGCCGGCGTTTGGTTTCCCGGTGTAAGTGCACATCGGCGATGTCGGCAAGCCAGAGTACCGCGGTCTCGTTGAGGTGCTCCAGCGACGTGAAGGTGCGACCGTTGAGTAGATTGGATTCCAGGTAGGCAAATGGCCGTTCAATTTTCCCTTTCGTCTGTGGCCGATGGGGACGGCATGCCCAAGGCTGATAACCGTAGTGCGTGGCGAAAGACAGGAACCGGGTGTTGTATATCGGCTGATCGCCATCATAGCCAGTCACTACTACTTTCATGTTGTCGTACAGACAGGTGGCGCACAGACCATCGAAGTATTCAAAGGCCCGCACGTGTTCCCGGATGGTGGTGGCAAAGTCCTGTTTCTCCACAAACCGCACGTACTGGCGGCGGGAGTAAGCCAGAATGTAGCTGAAGGCATGTACCCGGCGACGCCCTTCGGCGGTGAAAGAGATATCGTACGGCGAATAATCCATCTGGCCCTGCACTCCTGGACCGGTTTCGAATCGCTGCACGGGCAGTTTCGGAGCGTGCGGCCGGAGCACACGCAACCGCTCCCGCACGATCGTGTAGTGACCTTGGAAACCGAGCCGGCATAACTCCTCATGCAAGCGGACCGCCGTGATGTTCGGATAGCGTTCCAGCAGTTGTGCAATGTGATCGCCGAATGGGTCCAGCACGCTCGGCCGTCGCGGCCGTTCCACCTCCACGGATTCTGCTCTGTGTTTTTCGTGCCCCACCAACACGCGGGCCACGCTCTTGCGGGCGACTCCCAGCAGCTTTGCGATGCGGCGCTGCGAAGCACCGCCATAGTGCAGGCGGATGATCTCGTTGCGTGTCGATTCTTTCATGCGCGCTCCAACTCGCCGACGAAATCCCGACTCAATACCGCCACCGAACCGGCATCTCGCGCCAGCCTTTGGAAACGGGGCAACAAGATCACGCGATCCTCCGGCGTCAGCCCGGTGCGCCCATGGTGCGCCAGCCACACTTCCATGCGCCCCAGCACATCCAGCAGCATCCCGACGCGCTTCCATACCTGGTTTCCGGCTTCGCTCAGCCGGGGATCGCGCACCGCGGGGAGCACTCCTTTGGTCTGCGAGAGCGCTTCGCGAGGGTGCGCCAGGAGATACTCTTGCTGGCGGCGCTCGGAACAGCGCAGCCACAAGTCCACCACGCCGCCCAATTCCGCGTTCGACAGCGCCTCGCGCCGGATCGCTTCCAGCACTTCCGTCTGGTTGCCCTGCGGCAACCGCACGATCTGTCGCGCTGCCGTGGGCGTCAACAAGCCCACGCGCAATTCGTCTTTCGCCTTCGGTCCCAACCGCTCGATCAGTGCCAGTCGCCGGCACACCCAACTCTTGTGGCGTCCCAATAGCTCCGCCACCTCCACTTGGCTCAAACCGTCTTCCCGCACCAGCGACTGGATGATCCAGGCTTCTTCCAGTTCCCGCGTGCGGCCCCCGGCACGATTCAGCCCGTAGATCGCGGCTTTCGCTGTTCGCTCGTCGGCCTCCATCAGCCGGGCCGACAGCCGCGGAATCTGCGCCAGTCCGCGTACGGCGCCCAAGCGTTTGAAACCGTCGATCAGTTCGTAGCGGTCCTGGCGCCGGCACACCACGACTGGCGACAACTGTCCATAACGCTCCAGCGACCGCGCCATGGCCCGTTCCGCTTCCGGCACGTGTAAGCGATAGCGTCCGTAGTGTTCGCCGATCTCCTCCCACTTCAGATCGAGCAGTTGGTTGTCGGCCCAGCGCAGCACTCTCGTCCCCTTCCTTGCGGGACAGGTTGAATGTAAGCCGGTGGTGGCGCTGGATCAATATGTCACGGTTAACTGGCGGTGCCATTCCCACCGCCTGGACCAATCGCCGCACGCGGGATTCCGCTCAACCGGCGCGTGTCCGTTGCCAGTGCCGCTCGCGTTCCCAGACGCGCTCCATCGCACGCCGGCACTCGTGCGAGCAGAAGTGTTGCGACGGCGAGCGCCGCTGGCGAACGAACCCCACGTAGCAGCCAGGCCGGTCACAACAGGCATCGAAAAAACTTCTTAGTGATTACCCTCGCGGCGTCCCCAGCGGCCTCGCCGGCCAGTGGTTTTCGGCTCTTGACGCGCTCCCGGTAGCGCCGGCTCTGCCCGTTGCGTTGCTGCTTGCCCGCCGCCGTGGCCCGATAGATCGCCTGAGCTTTCCACCGCGACCAGGCGCGCGCCGCCTTCCGGCACCGCTCACTGCAGTAGCGCTGCCGCGGCCGTCGCGGCCGAAAGTTCTGCTCGCAGCCCTTGAGCAGACACCGCCGGGACCGCGGAGCACCACGCTGCCGACGCTTCCGCCGGCCGCCCTCTTGATTTTCGGGATGGCTTGTAGCACCCTCGGGAGGGCCCATGGGAGGTCATTGCTCCCAGAAGCTCCTGCTCCGGAGGGGATCGCATTCCCCTCCGGGGCGCAGCAGATCTTCGGATCAATACGAGATCACAACTCTATCGCATGATCCGATGCCGCGGTCTCCCCTCTCAGGCGATCTCTTTTCCCCGCCAGCGGGGGCGCGGCAGTGGACCCTCGCCGGCAGGTCACCATCGTTTTCCTTTGAAATCAGTTCTGGTCGGCTCATGTCCAGTCACCGCCACTCACCAATGGCGGAGTAGTCTTCGCCAGCCCGCCAAAATGGCACCCTCCCCCGCCGCCGCTAGACCTCTTCCTGATCGGGATCAGTGGCGAGCCACTGATTGCGGGCGTTGGTCTGGCACTTCGGACAATGTCTCGACCGGCAGGAGTTGAACGAGGTGGCCTCATGGCCGCACTGACGACAGCGATCCAGATGTCCGCCGAGCGCAGCCGTGCGGCAGTGCTCGATGGCAAACAGGACGCGGAGATGCAGCCACGTCAGCCAGGACCGGTTCCTGTCAACGAAGCTGTTGCCGTGCGCGCGAATGATGTCTGCCACCTCGAAAGGCGGCTTGTTCACTTTTTGTGCAACTTTCGCGACCGCTTCACCTGGTCGGGACTGGACAGTTCCATGTTGTCGAGTGGCGTGCCCGCCGCTTTGATGTGGCGTTCCGACAGATGCAGATAAATAGAGGTGGGCTTGAGGTCGGTATGCCCGAGTAGCGCCTGAACGGTCGGCAGATCCGCTCCGCCTTCCACCAAGTGGGTTGCAAAGCTGTGCCGCAGCAGATGCGGGCGTACAGCTTTCGTGATACCGGCTCGCTGCGCCGCTTCCCGGCACGCCTCCCACAGAACTTTGGGCGTGATGGGCTTGTCGGCGCGGGAGCCGTTGATCGTCCCGGGGAACATGTAGGTTTTCGGCTTCATCCAGCGCCAATACTCACGCAGCGTCTCAAGCGCCTTTGGGCTCAGAGGCACGTCGCGGTCCTTGCCGCCTTTGCCTTGCCGGATGTGGATCAGCATGCGAGTGCTGTCGATATCCTCGACCTTGAGGCGGCACAGTTCGGCCCGCCGCATGCCCGTTGAGTACATCGTGATCAGCATGGCGCGATGGAACAGGTTGCTGGCGGAGTCGATCAGCCGGATCGCTTCTTCCCGCGTCAGAATGATCGGCAGTCGCCGCGGCGCCCTGGGATACGGCACCTCCTCGACCGGGTACATTCTCTTCAGCGTCTTGCAGAAGAAGAAGCGCAGCGCCGCCGTGTGCAGGCCGACCGTACGGACGCCGAGTTTACGCTCCTGGAACAGGTACACCTGATAGGTGCGGATGTGTTCTTTGCCCAGTTGATCTGGCGGACGATGGAAGTGTCGGGCGAAGTCTTCCACGACCTTCAGGTACGTGTTTACGGTAGTCTGAGAGTAATTACGACGCTGGAGCTCTTCCAGCATCATTTTTCGAAGTTGGGTCACAGGGACCTCCTTGTGACCCACAGACTACGCCACGCTACCGGAAACCCTCAACCTGCGCACACGCGTAGCGTCCGCCGCGCGGGCGGCTTCGTTCTGACGGCGCAGCGGTTACCGTCGTCGCCGGGGATCGTCGCAGGCTCGGCATGCGGTATTCTGGTAGCCTCGATTCACATCTTCCGCTGCACAAGAGGTCGCGTTGCGCCTTATCTGAAGAAGTCGCTAAAGAAGCTCCGTAACTGTTGCCGCTGTTCCATCCAGCGCCGTGGCTGCGCGCATCAGGCCGGTCTCGGGCATCCGGCTCGTGGTGCTCGACGTGGGGGGCACGATCATCGAAGACCGTGGCGACGTTCCCCAAGCGCTGAGCAGCGCGTTAGCGCATTACGGAATTGAGTCTAGCGCCGAGGAGATTCGACGGCGGCGGGGAGCATCCAAGCGCGAAGTCGTGCGCTATTTCGTGAAGAAGCAAAGTGTCTTCCTACCGAGCGCCGACCGCGACCAGCTCACCGCCAAGATTTATGACGAGTTCTCCTCTAATTTGATGGAGGTCTACCAGTCCGTGACCCCCGATCTGCCGGAACTGAAAACGCCATTCAGCAGATGCAAGGTCGAAACGGTTACCTGCTCGCCACCACTACTGGTTTCGACCGCGCCGTCGCGACGTCGATCTTCAGGCGTCTCGGTTGGGAAAGGGTACTTTGCCGCAGGTATTTGTAGTGACGACGTGGTGCAAGGACGAGTGGCCGGGCGCCCTTCATGCTTTTTCATGCCATGGAGGCGGCACGCGTCGACAGCGTCGCCGAGGTCATGGCCGTCGGCGACACCCCTCTCGATCTGCAGGCGGGAACCAACGCTGGGCTGCGTGCTGTAGTAGGAGTGCTCTCGGGCGCCTCTAACGCTGAGAGTTTGCGCCGCGAGCCACACCAACATCCTGCGGAGCGTGGCGGATTTGCCCTCACTGCTGACATCGCGACTTTGAAACTCCTCTAACAGAGGGCGCGCGCATTACGTCTCGCGGCACTATCCGGGCGGATCAAGTTGTGGCAGTCAATGTTGCAGGGAAACGCTGAACAACCGCTGATCTGCCGGCCCAGCATAAGAGAATCGCAGCCGATAATACGAAATATCGTTCCAGCAGCGATTGATACAGTGAACGTATGGCATTGGCCAAACGGAACAATGGTTTTCGCTGACTTCATCACGCGCCGGAAGGCGGTTCGATGACCGATCTCGAACGCTCCCACCCCGAGCTCCGCGCGGCGTTGATCCTCGCCGGGAAGGAATCCGCAAGCTGAACTTCGGCAAGCGCGACACGCCGCTTTTACGCCTGATGCGCCGCACGCTGCGCGAATCGCGCGAGTGGCCCGGCGCGAAGGCCTCAAGCTGCGCGTGCCGCTGAAGTTGAACAGAGCCGCGTCATACCGCTGCCGCTCATTCCGCATTCCGATCTCGATCGCACTTGCAGCGGATTTCTCTGCGAAGTCATTGACGATGACGGGACGCGGTTCATCTGCAATGAATGCGGTGCCGTGGTTTCGAAAGAGGAAGCCGCGCGCCTGATCCTCCGACTGGAATCCTGCGAGGTTCTTTGCCCACATTGCGGCAAGACGAATCACATCGACGGCTTCTCGCAAGTGTTCGCCTTGACGTGCTGGTTTTGCGGCAAGCCCGTCGAGCCTGGCGCGGCGGGCTGAAGCCGCACTCGGCGCATGCGAGTCTATCTTGCGCCCACCAGGCCAATGACTAAGCCTAGGAGCAGTCCGATTAAGCCCCCACTACTCCGCGGGAACGCGCCCATAGAATGTCGCTTCAATGCCTTCAAAAGAGTCCCTCCCTGTTTATAGCGGGTTCACCTAGCGCTGGAGGCTCAGGATGAAATCCACCACCGCTTCGGATCCTTGCGCGACACCGGAAAGTGACCCTCACCCTCGGCCACCAGCACGATCGGCTGCGTCTTCGACATCTGGCTGTGTAGGTACGGATTCCGGGCGTAAATCGCCGAAACTCGCGATCGCCTCGCCAATCCCATGCGCACCCGCGGTGACAAGCGCCAGTTTGCCTCTGAGTTGATAATCCATGCCCACTGCGGCGGTGTCGCCGGGTTGTCTGAATTTCACCGGCAGCGTGAATGGCAGTCGCGCTGCGTGAAAGCTGATCAGCGATGATAATCCGTCCGGCAGTTTAACCTCGACATATCCATCTGGTTTTATGGTGTTGTCGTAAGTTTTGTTTATGGGCGCGACGGGCTCGGCTGGAAGCGCCCGTTCCAACCGGCCGTGATCCTGGGGATGAACGTGATCACTATTTATCTGGCCTCGGAGTTCGGCTCCGAGTTGATCGAAGCCGCCCAGCAGCGGATCTATCGGACGGCGTTCGTGCCGCTCGCCTCGCTCGCAAATGCGTCGCTACTATATTCGCTGGCGTTCGCTGCCGTCATGTATCTGATCGCGTACATCATGTACCGCCAACGTTGGTTCATTCGCGTTTGACGGCAGAGACTAGAACAGCATCGTGCTGGCAGTGGTCGTCGCGAGATGGTGAAGGCGGTCGTCGCAGGTAAGCGCCGCGAATCGTCAGGTTGTCTTTCAGTATCCATTCCATCAATCTTTCCAGTCTGCAAAGAAAGAAAAGAGTCGAAGATTCAGCGAAGCGAATCCCTCCGGAACAGACGACCGACGAACAGCCTAGCAGGCTGCGGAAAAAGGCCCGTGAATCCGTAACCGACAGTCGAGGGTGACTACCTGCCTCGGCGTTTTACAAAATACGACAGGCCTCGCAGCCTGTGGACGCCTTTGCCCGTAGGCTGTCAGTCCGTAACTGGCGGCAAAAGGGAGAGTTATGTCAACGAATGGCCGCCTGATCTGGATAGGTTTGTTGCTCACTGGCTGGCTTATGGGGGCGCAATCTACCCAGGAAACGGCTACCCAACAGGCGAATTCGCCGGACCAGGCCAAGCGCCAGGCCGGGAATCTTCTTGCGGCCCTCCCGCTGGAATTCGAGTTGAATGTCGGTCAAACCGATCCGCGCGTGCGCTATATCACTCGAGGGGCAGGGCTAACGTCGTTCCTGACAGATGTCGAAAACGTCATAGTCCTGACGCGCCGCGCCCAATCGGCCCGATCGCGAGATCCACTACCCGTTGAGCAGACCGTAGTCCGGCTCAAATTCGACGGCGCCCGGCCGTCGAAGACTTTCGAAGGTCTGGAGAAATCGCAAGCCATTTCCAATTACTTCATCGGCAACGATCCCTCAAAATGGGTGACCAACGTACCGCGCTTTCGGGAGATTCGAGCCTCAGCAATCTATCCTGGCATCGACTTGGTCTATTACGGAAACGGTCGGCAACTGGAATATGACTTCCGTGTCCGGCCCGGAGCCGATCCGAACCAAATCCGGCTGCTCTATTCGGGCGCCAAGACCCTGGCAGTGGACGCACAGGGAAATCTCATCCTCGAAACGCCGCTGGGGAGTCTGACGCAACGCAAACCGGTCGCCTATCAGGAAATCGACGGGAAGCGCCGGGAGGTAAAGGCGTCTTACTCCGTTCGCGAGGGAAAGATTCGGTTCACTTTGGGCGCATGGGACCGCAACCGCGAACTGATCATCGATCCAATCCTCGAGTATTCGACTTATCTTGGCGGCAAGAACGATGATTTTGGCTTCGGCATCGCAGTCGATTCGACCGGCGAAGCCTTCGTCGTCGGGAGTACAACTAGTATCGACTTCCCGTTAGCTAACCCATTACCAGGCGCAAATCCGGGATTTCCAACTGCCTTTGTAACTAAGCTCAACTCCACCGGAAGTGCTTTGATCTATTCCACGTATCTCGGCGGCGGCGCTAATGACCAGGCCGCCGCAATTGCCTTGGGTTCCGCCGGAGAGGCCTACATCGTCGGAAGTACAACCAGTATCGACTTTCCCACTACCCCGGGTGCGGTGCAACGCATCTACGGCGGTGGAGGAGATGCCTTTATTGCGGAGCTTAACCCTACGGGCAACCAGTTGCTCTATTCGAGCTACCTGGGAGGAAGAGACAGGGACGTAGGAACCGGCATTGCGGTGCAGAAGGGCCAGGCATATATCACGGGTTATACGCAGTCGGGCAACTTCCCTATTTCAGCAGGGGCATTTCAGCGGGTTAACGCTGGAATGACGGACGTCTTTGTCGCGGCTTTCAGCCCCGATGGCACGAGCTTGGTCTACTCAACCTATTTGGGCGGCGACAACGACGACCAAGGCAATGGAATCGCGGTGGATATTTTTGGATCCGCCTATGTAACGGGCTTCACTGCGTCAAGTCTTAACCCATCCGGAAAATTCCCAGTCACTGCCGGCGCATATCAAACGACTTTTTCGGATGGATTAGTAGATGCTTTTGTTACGAAGCTAAATCCATTCGGCACGGCTTTGGTTTACTCAACCTATCTGGGAGGATTCAACAACGACGTCGGCACCGCGATCGCGCTGGATGTGAGCGGCTCGGCCTATGTCACCGGCTACACCCGATCCTTCAACTTTCCGGTCGCCGGGGGAGGAACCCCTTACACTAACGGCACCGAGGTTTTTGTCACGAAATTAAACCTCAATGGCAGCCTGTTAGGGTACTCGACTGTCCTGCAAGGAGGGGGAAACGATGCTGCCTATGGCATCGCCGTGGATCCGACGGGGGCCGCCGTGGTGGTCGGCTCTAGCATTTCCTTCAATTTTCCCATTACCGATTGCGCTTATCAGACGACGCCTCACGGAGGCCAGAGCGGGTTCATAACGGAGCTCACCCCGGCGGGCAACGGGGTGGCATATTCGACATTTCTCGGCGGTAGCGGATACGATACGATCCGTGCCATCGCGCTCGATTCCAACGGCGCCGTGTATGTAACGGGCTACACTTCGTCAACAGATTTTCCCACGACTCCAGGTTCCTTTCAGCCCGATTACCCCAGAGGCATTGCTTCCTTTGTATCCAAGCTGAATCTGAAATGCGCAGGGCCGCCCGCCTCGATCATAGCTCTGGGCGGAACGCCGCAGAGCACCGCGGTCGGAACGGCTTTCGGTAAGTCTTTGACGGCGAGGGTGACCGATTCGGCGGGAAACGCGGCGAGCGACGTTACGGTAACTTTTACGGCGCCGGGATCGGGGGCGTCGGCCAACTTGTTATCCACCACCGCCGTCACCGACAACAACGGCTATGCCAACGTGATAGCGACGGCGAACACGATCGTCGGCTCCTACACGGTCATCGCGAGCGTTTCCGGCGTGAGTACTCCGGCAACCTTTAATCTCACGAATACCGCGGGATCGGCGCAAAGCATCGCCTTTGTCCAGCAGCCTACTAGCACGCCGGCCGGCGCTCCCATCGCGCCTTCTGTTTCGGCGTCGCTGATGGATGCTCACAACAACCCCATCGTCAGCGCGCCTGTCACATTGAGCGTTCAAGGCGGCGCCGCAACTCTGAACGGAACGGTGACACAGATCACCGATGCGACCGGTCTCGCGGTCTTCCCCGGCATCAACATCACAAAAGCCGGAACATATCGGTTGCAGGCCGGTGGCGGCGGTCTAATCTCACCCAGCAGTTCTTTCAACATCACGGTGGGATCGTCGATTTCGATTACGCCGATTGCGGGAGGCGGTCAAAGCGTTCCCGCCGGCGCCGCATTTCCGATCCAACTTCAGGCTCGCCTCCGGGACGCATACGAAAATGCGATTCCAGGGGCGTCGGTGACATTCACCGCCCCGACAGGCGGGGCAACTGTGACTTTCAATGGCGCGGCAACCATTACGACAGACCCCAACGGCCTGGCAACAGCGCCCCAGATGACCGCAAGCGGCCAAGCCGGCACTTTTCAAGTAACGGCCTCCACAACCGGCGCTTCAACGCCTGCGGCCTTCACCCTCACGATCGTTGCCGGAACCGCCAACAAATTGGCCTTCGTGCAGGAACCAGCTAACGCATCCGCCGGGGCGACAATTATTCCGGTGACAGTCCAACTGGAAGACAGTTCCGGCAACCCAGTGCGAATGCAGGGCGTTACGGTGACGTTACGCCTTCTGCCGGAACAGACTCTGTACGGAACGGCTTCAAAGGCTACCGATGCGAATGGCCTGGCGACGTTTTCCGATCTCAGCGTACGCCAGGTTGGACAATATGAACTGTTGGCCGCATCGGCCGGCGTCACGTCGGCCACAAGCAATAGCTTCCATATCACCGCTGCCGCTCCCGCGAGTATTCAGGCAACGGGAGGCACGCCGCAAAGCACAGCTATACTTACGGCGTTCGCTCAGCCACTGCTGGCCATAGTAACTGATGCCTCCGGCAACCCGGTCAGCGGGGTAACGGTGAACTTCGAGGCGCCCGCCTCGGGCGCCTCGGCCGCGTTGAGCGCAGCGAGGGCAACAACCGACGCGAACGGCCACGCTTCAGTGATGGCGACGGCGAACGGAATGGCCGGGAGCTACATGGTAACCGCCACCACGGCCGGGATTTCCGCCGGATTCTCTCTGACGAATACAGCCGGCGGCGCCAGCCAGATGGGCTTTACTCAACAGCCGTCGAACGCGCTTGCGGGGGCGCACATCACCCCAGCGGTAGTCGTGCGCGTGTTGGATGCCGGGGGCAACCCGACCGCCGGCGCCATGGTTCACGTGAGCCTGCAGGGCGGCACGGCTGTACTCGGTGGAACATTAACCGCCACCACCGACGCCACAGGTCACGCCACATTCGGCGACTTAAGCGTGAATACCGCCGGAAGCTATCAATTGACGGCCGTTAGCGGGTCCCTTTCAACAGTCAGCTCCAGCTTCGTAATCAGCCCTTCAACGGCTTCGGTCCTCATTTTCGTGAACGGTGGCGATGGGGAGAGCGCGACTGTGGGACTTGCCTATAGCTCGCCGCTGGAGGCGATCGTAGAGGATGCGTACCAAAATCCGATCGCCGGCCTTCAAGTGACATTCACCGCGCCTACCAGCGGAGCTAGTGTCACATTTGCGGGGCCGACTACGGTTACAAGCGACGTCCACGGCATCGCCGTTTCGCCCGCGATCACTGCGAACACACAGAGCGGAGCTTTCCAAGTGAGCGCCACGGTTCCGGGCGCCGCTTCACCGGCTCTCTTCAATCTGACTAATCTCCCCGGCGCCTCCCACATGCTCGCCTTTGTGCAGCAACCCACCGACGCCGTAGCGGGCGCGGCGATCACGCCGGCGGTGACGGTTCGATTGCAAGACAGCTTTGGAAATGCGGCACCCACCTCGGGAATACCGATCACTCTACAGCTCCAGGCGCCGACACAACGCCAGAAGGCATTATCGGGGAGTGCGACGCAGCCTACTGACGCCAACGGTCTGGCCACGTTTGCCGGTCTGAGCGTCCAGGCCGTGGGGCAATATCAGTTGCTGGCCGAATCGCCGGGAGTCGCGTCGGCCGCTAGCATGGCCTTCAACATACGGGCCGGCGCCGCGGCGACGATTCAGGCTACCGGAGGCGCTTCGCAAAGCGCCGCCATAGCTGCGGCATTCCCCGAACCGCTTGTGGCTACTGTTAGCGATTCCTCCGGCAACCCGGTCAGCGGGGTAAGCGTGAACTTCGCAGCGCCCGGGTCGGGCGCCTCGGCCGCCTTGAGCCCGCCTTCGGCGGTGACGGATGCCAGTGGCCACGCCTCGGTCACTGCGACCGCAAACATCACGGCAGGAAGCTACCTGGTTACTGCCACGGCATCCGGCGTTTCAGGCAGCGCGAGCTTTACGCTGATGAACGTAGCCGGCGGCGCCAGCCAGATCAGCTTTATCCAGCCGCCAACGAACGCGCCGGCGGGCGCGCCAATTACGCCCGCGGTGGTAGTGCGGTTGGTGGATGGCGGCGGCAATTCCGTCAGCGGCGCGACGGTTACCATGAGTGTGGCAGGGGGAACGGCATTGGGCGGTACGTTAACCGTCACCACCGGCACCGGCGGTGAAGCCACCTTTAGTGACTTGAGTATCACCGTCAGCGGAACTTATCAACTCGTGGCCACGAGCGGCAACGCTTCGAATGTCAGCGCCAGCTTCGCGATCAGGGCGACAACGGATTCGGGGCTAATTCTGGCTTATTCCGGTAGCGGGCAGACAGCTACTGCGGGCACGTTATACAGCGCGCCTTTGCAGGCCCTCGTGGAAGACTTATATCACAACCCGATTGGCGGCGCACACGTGACCTTCACAGCGCCCGCTAGCGGTGCGAGCGTCACGTTTGCCGGAACGACGACGGTGAGCACGGATGTCAACGGCATTGCCACATCGCCCGCCATGACCGCCAACACCGTGCCCGGCGAGTTCCAGATCAGCGCCACGGTCCCAGGCTCTACGCCGCAGGCTATTTTCATTCTCACCAATTCCGCCTTGGTGACGATTGGGCAAGCGCGGCTCGGCTTTATCCAGCAACCCACCGATGCGCTGGCTGGGGCGATAATCGCTCCGCCTGTAACAGTTCAGTTGGAAGACGCTTCCGGAAACCCGGTGCGAACGGCAGGCGTACCGGTTGCTGTGCAGTCCAATGCATTGCTGCAGAACCGGCACCTGTTTTCTGGAAATGCAACGCAGAGCACGGACGCGAATGGCCTGGCTACCTTCTCCGACCTCAGCATCTCGCTGGCGGGAAGCTACCAGATCCTAGCCACCTCCAGCGGATTGGCTTCGGCCACCAGCCAGACATTCCGGATATCCACTGGCGCCCCCTCATCTATCCAGGCCACCGGCGGAACCCCGCAGAGCGCGATAGTCCAGACAGTTTACGGAGCGCCTCTGCAGGTGACGGTCGCCGATGCGTCAGGCAATCCCGCGAGTGGGGTACCCGTGGTATTCTCCGCTCCTACACAAGGGCCGAGCGGGTCGTTTGGCGGACAGGCTACCGTTACAGTGACTACCGATCCCTTGGGGCATGCGCTCGCCGTGATCACCGCCAATAATGTCGCGGGCGCCTTTGGGGTGACCGCTTCGTCGGCCGCCGTCACCGGCAGCGCATTGTTCGCGTTGACCAATCTACCGGCGGGGAACGGTTCGCTGGCATTTGTCCAGCAGCCTGGCAATGGCGTAGTCGGACAAACTATCATTCCACCCGTAACGGTCCAGGTGCGCGATGGCTCCGGAAATCCGCTACAAGCCCCTGGCATCCCGGTGACCCTATCGCTTTCATCCGGCACGGGCGCTCTGGCCGGCACGGTAGTGCAACTCACCGCCGCTAACGGCTTAGCGATATTCAACGATCTTAGCTTCAACGAGGTCGGAACCAAGACTCTCCGCGCCGCCTCTCCGCAGCAGGCGCCGGCGGACAGCCAAACGTTCCAGATTGTGGCGGGCGGGGCGTCGAGTATCGCGGCTTTCAGCGGCTCTCCGCAGGCGGCCATAGTGTCGCAGCCGTTCCCGCTGCCGCTGAAGGCGAGGGTAACAGATACGAGCGGTAACGGCATCGGCGGAGTTTCAGTCGCATTCGCCGTTGCCGCAGCTCCCGGCCCCGGCGGAACCTTCGCAGGGCCGGCGACGGTCGCGACCGACGCGTTCGGCATCGCCACGGCGCCCCCACTGACGGCCAATGGCACAGCCGGTAATTTCGTGGTCACCGCCACGGCGGCGGGAGTGGCTTCGCCAGCGGCCTTCGCCTTGACCAATCTGCCATCTCAATCTGGCGGGGTGATCGCAAATCCCGCCGTTCTCACTTTCGCGAGCGAGATTAATCAACCGGCGCCTTCGGCGCAAACCGCCCAAATTTCGGCCAGCAGCACGGTGACATGGCAGATTGCTTCGTCGGCTTCCTGGTTAACTGCCCTTCCCGCCAGCGGCGCGGGAAACGGGCAGATCGCCGTCACCGTCAATCCGGCAGGACTTTCGGCGGGAACTTACACGGGCACAATCAGCATTACGGATTCCACTGGCGGGGTAACCCCGATATTCGTAACCTATGTCATTACGTCCAAGCCGGCCCTCGTGATTACGCCCCCAGTGCTGGTGTTTACTGCCAGCAGCAGCTCCATTACTCCGCCTGCCCAAACATTGACCGCGACCTCCACTTCGCGCACCGTTGTCTATTCCGTTTCGACAAAGGTCAGCACCCCGGCAGCCGGCAACTGGCTACAGGTCTCTCCTTCGCAGGGACAGACCACGGGGAATGTCAACGTGGCCGCTAATCCCGCCGGCCTAAGCAACGGCGTGTATGACGGTGCGGTGATCTTCACCCCCACCGATCAGACGGTGAACCCGGTAGCCGTCCCGGTGACTTTGATTGTCGGATGTGGACAAGGGGGATGCCAGCTTCAGCCGGCGATCGTCGCAGTAGTCAACGGCGCAAGCTTCCAACCCGGTGGCGCGCCTCGCGCAATTATGACGGTTCTGGGAGCTAACCTTTCGGATGCGACTTACGAGGCAGCTACCTACCCGCTGCCTACCCAGTTAGGCCCCTCCTCGGTGACCGTCAATGGAATGGCAGCGCCGTTATTCTATGCCAGCCCCACACAGATCAATTTCCAAATGCCCGGCTCTGTGACGGCATCCTTGGTGCAGGTGGTAGTCAACAATGAGGCAACGCCGGGTAGCCGTGCCCTGCGGGCATCACAACCACATATCGCAGGCCTTACCGTAGTGGCGCCAGGATTGTTTGTCACCGCGGGCGACCGCGCGTCCGCCCTCAATACAGACCTGTCGCCACACACCCCGGCGACGCCCATTCCGGCCGGAGGGTACGTGATTCTCTTCATTACGGGCGAGGGTCCGATTACCCCTCCGCTACCCGATGGGACGGCGGCGCCGGCGAGTCCATTGTCGCTCGTCAATGCCCCGGTGCAAGTGACCATCGGCGGCCAACCCGCGCAAGTAACTTATCAAGGAGTAGCGCCGGGATTTGCGGGGCTCGCACAGATCAATGCGATTGTGCCCTCGGGACTGGCTCCGGGCGACCAGCCAGTGTTCGTCTCGGTAGGCGGCGTGCCTAGCAATGCAGCCTTGATTACCGTGAAGTAGGGCCGCTTCGAACAGCTCGGGTTAGAAGTGTGCCTGCCAAAGGGCCCTCGACACGTTTCACCGAGGATTTCGCGGGCTTTCATTTCACGCGCCGCGACCGCACCCGAAGAATCAAGGCGTAATCGTAAATAGAACGCTCGCTGAGTACTTTCGCGAAAACGCCTGCGGATTTCGCGTGCCCACATCGGTGTGATTCACCAGAAATGCCTGGACGATGTAGTTTCCTGCGGGCAGCGCGTTCCCTTTGTTCGCAGTTAGGTTGTCAGCGAGAGTGACATCGACTTCCCATTCGATTTCACCGGTCACCGGAATATTCGAAGCAATTTGCGGAAACGCGCGTCCGGCGCTCCACTGAAATACCTGATCACCGTTGTCGTTGATGATAATCACGTCGAAGTGCTGTAGGGAGAAAAACTCGAGCACCACCGGAGGCGCAACTGTGCCGATAAAGACCAGATTCGCCTGGGCGTGCGACGGCGCCTTCGCATTGAATGGATATATGGCTCTGTCCAACGCAAGCGTGAATGCTATTTGCTGATGGATGTTTTCTCCACCTGCTCCTTGAGACTGAGGACTGGACATGAACTCTCTCCTTGTCGTCGAGGCTTCGTTACGCTGTCATTGTCGCAAAATCGGATCTCCTCCTCCCTGAAACGGACACCGGCGGATCCACGAATTGTCCGGAGTCCACCGTGGCAATACGGATCGCATCGCGATGCGTTCCCGCGTAAATGCCTGATCTCCTCGGCGCGTTTAGCGACCTCAGGTAAGGGAGTTTCCTGGTTTTGTTTTTTCCGGCAGGCGAAACGGTATCTTGGCAAAGACGAACACCGCTCATGGAGGAAAACACCGGGGGATCGAAGGAAGCCGATTGGGTGTATACTCCCGCCATGCTGAGTGCAAACTGGAGGTCCCGAATGAAGACGCGTTTTGCAGCTGTGACGGCTGTTTTAACTTTCTCGTGCCTTGCCTCAGCGCAAGCATGGAATCACAACCCGGCTTCTCCCATCGGTCCCCTGCATTGGGGTACCGTGACGCCGTCATATGCCACCTGCGGCGATAGCGTCACGGGTCAGGTCGGAATGATGCAGTCACCCATCGACATCGTTCCCGGCAGCACTGTTGCGGCGCTCTTTGCGCCACCGTTGTTCAATTACAAACCTACTGCATTGAAGATCGAAAACACCGGCCACTATATCGAAGTACCCTATGATCCCGGCAGCTACGTTTATGCCGGATTGCAGCCGACTGACGCCTACCAACTGGCGCAGTTTCATTTTCATGCGCCAAGCGAACACACTCTCAACGGCGTCCGATATGACGCGGAGCTTCACCTGGTGCATACCAATTCAATTGGCGAAACCGCCGTCATCGGCGTGCTTCTCTCGAGTTCCGTGGCAGGGTTGCCGATATTCGATACCATCATGGCGAACTCTCCCGCATCGCCCGGAGAAGTTGAGCTGTCAGAGGAGGTCAATGTCTCGGAGTTGCTGCCGTTCGCCAGGGGTTTCTATCGCTACGCCGGTTCACTCACAACGCCGGCATGCACGGAAGGCGTGCAATGGTTCCTTCTGAAAAATACGGTTCCCATCACGCCCAGCGCTTTGGCTAGATTACATATCTTGATCGGCTTGTTCCCCAATTACGGCGGATACCCGAACAACAACCGGCCCATAGCCAATCAGAACGGCAGGACCGCGTTAAAGACCATTGACTTCAACCCGTGGCCCTAAGTGGAGCCACATGGGTGGCGGGTCTACGTGTCTATGTGCGTGAATTGAACTTGAAGGGCTGACTAGTGGATTGTCCCAGTCATTTCGTAACCGATTGGCGCTGGCTTCGTCCAAGAGATTGTGCGACGCTGTCATCGGGTGTCTGAACTGAGCAAGGAACAGCGCGAGGAATTGCTCCGCTTTGCGCAATCTCGAACACTTCCGGCCGGCGACGTCTTTCGCTCCCGTCTGCTTCTGGCCTTAGCGGAAGGCAAGTCCTGGAGTCAGATTGAGGTTGAACTTCAGACCTCCCGGCCAACTATCGCGCGTTGGAAACGCCGTTTCGAAGAGCAGGGCGTTGCGGGTCTCGAACCACGACATAAAGGTAGCGAAGCACGCACGATTACGCCAGTCGTTCAGGCGCGCGTTCTGCGCAAGACGACTCAGTCGCCGAATGACGGCAGCACGCACTGGACTTGTCGAAAGATGGCGGCGGCTCTCGGATTGAGCAAATCCAGCGTGCAGCGCATTTGGCGGCAAGCTCGCCTCAAACCGCACCGGTTGGATCGCTACATGGCTAGCAACGATCCGAACTTCGAACAGAAAGCCGCCGACATCATCGCTCTCTACATGAAACCGCCGCAGCACGCCGCGTTGTTCTGCGTTGACGAGAAGAGCGCGATCCAGGCGCTCGACCGTCTCGATCCGGTGTTGCCGCTGTCGCCCGGCCGGGCCGAACGGCACGGATTCGAATACTATCGGCATGGAACGCTGTCTCTTTATGCGGCTCTTGATGTCAAGACCGGAAGGGTCGTTGGAAAGACCGCACCGCGGCACACGAGCGTGGAGTTCGTTGACTTTCTGGAAGAAGTCGTGGCGTCCGCCAAATGGGCGCGCGAAATCCACATCGTCTTAGATAACCTCTCGGCGCACAAGACCAAAACAGTGGAAGAGTTTTTGATCGCTCATCCGAAGGTCCGGTTTCATTTCACGCCGACCTACTCTTCCTGGTTGAATCAGATCGAGATCTGGTTCTCCAAGATCGAACGCGATGTCATCGCCCGCGGCGTCTTTACTTCCGTGGCTGACCTGGCGCGAAAACTCCGCAAGTACATTCGCGCCTATGGCAAGTCAGCCAAGCCGTTCCGCTGGACCTTTACCGATGCCACGCGTCGAATCCGCCCATCTGGTAACGATATAACCGGGACAGTTCACTAGTTGGGTGATTGCGGCTGTATCCATCGACGCACCTTAAGACCGCCGACCTTCGCTTAGCCCGTCTGAGGCCGTTCTGTCTGCCCGGCAATATTTATGTTTCTTGTCAGGCGTTTGAGGTCCAATCCCTACAGTCGCGGAATCGCCTCATCGAACTCGTTCAGGTCGAGAACCACGTCGCGCTTCGGCGTGCCACACAACCGAGTCATTGAGGCGCGCGTCGCCGCCCAGGATTACTTCAATTCGACACAAAATGAAAACGCAGAGGCTAGACCAGGTGCAGGCTGCGCCGCAAGGCGGCGGTTGAGAAATGGACAGCCGCCATCGGCGAAGATGAAAGGCCCGCTTCGGCAACTCATTTCCATCGCTGATGTCGACCAGTAGGAGGTGAAGAGGAACTTCGTAACAAGCTAAGACGGCGAAGAACGCCTATGAGGCCGCGTTACGATCGAAGTTCTTTGGCTCTCGCTAGAGCTTTCGTTTCAAAAGTTGGGACAAGTGTTCCCAGAGGTGGCGTCGCCACCAAATCAAATCGATTTCTGGGAAGCTTTCCTGGCCGCCTTTCTTTGCTTTCGCGGTAGCCGCGCAATGCTCGTTTTCTCCAATTTCGGGACTAGCGGAAAGTTAACCCAAGCGACGATCTGAAGAATAGCGGAACACCGCTTCTCAAGCGAAACTGCGTTCGCCCGAATCGCGCCGCACGGGCGACCGTCCTCGAGATCAAGTGTTCTCACTCGAGGTGTCGTTCAGTCACAGAAATCTGGTCCGGCTAAGTCACTTCACGGTCATCTCGTTTTCCCATTGGCAGATTTCACGGCTACGATGTTGTCGCCGGTTACAATCGCGGGCGTCCCATACTGACCGCCCATATTCAAAACCCACCCTGCTGGTCCGCGCGTTACCGCACGTCCAGTGCGCTGCTGGCCGAATCGGTTCACGATAGTGACTTTCGCGCCAGCCTGAATCGCATCGGTTAACTGTTGACGCCGATTCAGTTCGTGCCACGCCTTCTGCGATTTCTCGGCGTAGCGATCGCCCAATCCGGTGCGGCAGGCGAACTGGTAGAGCCGAATCGCCTCGGCTGCGCCGCTGCCGAAATATGGCGATTCGGTGACTGGGTCGCCTGTTAACGGCAGAAGGTTCGCCAGCGAATCCAGCATGGTGAACCCCACCGATGCGGCGCTGCGCAAATACCGCACTTTGACGTACAGGCAATTGGCGCAATATTGCGCTTCGGAATCGTGGCCATTCCACGACGCCACATCGTCCGATGGCTCCTCGATTACCCCGACGTGCCAAGGGTGAATCCACCACTGGTGGGGCGTCGGACACCGGAACGTGCAGACGACCTGATCGCCAATCGCCATGTCACGGCCAGCGAGCATCTCGCGGTAACGCTCTAAGTGTTTCGCCATTATCCCTTCCCTTCGATGACGCCGAACATGAATCGCGCCATTTCAACGACTGCCCAGGCGGACAACATCGCTTCAAGCAACAACGGTTTAGTAAGGTGCAACGCGGTTTGAACCGCCTGCACCATCTCAGTCACCTTTTGCACGCTATCTCCTAGTTAGTAAGTGGCGCAATTTGCGCCACCAGCAGGCTAACTCCACCTGTATTGATGCAGGTCGGCGCTTGGGACACGTCGCGATGCGTATCAAATCCGTATCGCGCCGGCTCAATCGCCACACGGCCGCGGTGGGGCGGATGTGCATCGGACTGGCGCCAGAAGCCGCCCGCGGTGTCGCCAGCGAATCGCCCGGAAAATGAAAACAGATTTCGAATCTGATTCCCCCCGAATCGCAAAAAAAAGCGCGCCGCCAAGTTTCAATGGGGGAGAAACTGGCCCCGCGCTCGATTTTGGATTCCAGAATTCTATTCGCCGCTTCGAGCGCGATACCGGCCCACGTGTTCTTACTGTAGGCCAGTCGGATGTCGTAATTGGATTGAACCGCGCGGAGGTAGCGATGAACGCCATGTTCGCGCCGATCACAAAGGCCAGGACACCAGTGTTCCCCGTGGATCGCATCGATCAGTCCCGATCAACGTCGAGCCGACCTCCCGCAGTAGGGAAAGCGTCGACGGTAGAAGTGTCGAGCACGAACAGAGAGGGAGCGACGGCGTTGCCACTATAGGACGGCGTGTTGACCATGTTGAGCCACACACCAGTAACCAATGAGACAGCCTCACCCTGCGGAATCACTGCGATCTGCGAAACGATAGCCCGATGATTATTGAAGCCCAATGTGATTGTCTTGGTCATTGACCGAACCCGCTGGTGCAGAGCGTCACGAGGAACAGAAGGCGGAAGCGCATTGTATTTAGTCCTTTGTGATCTACGAGGCGGACAGCGCTAATTCTTGACGGTCATCGCGTCTGAGTTGACGGCTTTCTTTCCAGATACACCCTCGAGACCAGTAAGCAGGCCACGGTAGTCGCTCTTGTCGGCTTGGACCGCGAAGCCGCCCTTTCTCCCGCCGTTGTCCCAAGTCACTCCGACGTAATGCTTCTTCGATTTGGTTAATGCCATAAGTCCGCCGATACCAAACGACACAATCGCCAAGCCGATGGCTGCGCCGACGCGGCGATGGACATCTTGGCCATAGCTCAGTTCCGTGATCGCATTGGCAGGGATCACCAGTACATCCGTTTTACCCTTGACAAGGCGTACTTGCTTTTCGTCAATGCGCAACTTCACATCGCTCCCGGTCTTCAGGTCGCCTTGCGACCCGCCGTCGTACTTCACGCTGTAAGTGTTGCCGTTCGCCGCACACGCGAGATATGGGATTGCACCGCATAGCAGCAGCGCAAGAAATTGTTTCATAATGTTTCTCCTACTTTCGTTAAGGTTCAATTTGGCCGGACCGCCACTTCAGATTCGAAGCGGGAACGATTCGCGGTTCAACGCGTCCGTTATTTCGATCTAGTCTAGGTTTTCAAAGCAGACGTTAGGACTTCAAGCGACGGTTTTCTGTGGCAACCGATATCAGCGGCCATCCGGGATATCGGATCAACAAATTATGGGGGACTGTAATGTAGACAATGTTAACATCGCCAAGTCTTAGGGTAGCGCGCCAAAGTTAACGATGTCAACTCTGGGTGAAAATGGTTTCGTGAGAAGAAGAAAGCCAAAGACCAAGTACCATCACGGAAATCTGCGCGCCGCTCTGATCCAGTGTGGGCTAGAACTGGTTGAACAGAAAGGGATTAACGCCCTCACACTACGAGAAATTGGCCAACAGCTGGGTGTTTCGAGGTCGGCCGCATACCGCCACTTCCAGGATAAAGCCGCCCTGCTTTCCGCCATAAGCGAAGCCGGCTTTGTCGAGTTCGGTAATGTTGTGGAGGCGGGCAGAAAAGATGCAGGAGAGGGTTTTGCGACGCAAATGGACGCCATGGCGCTCGCCTATGCCCGTTTTGCGAACGAACATCGCGCCCAATTCGAAGTGATGTTCGCCGCATTGCTCGAACCCGGCGCCGCAGAGATAGGGGGCGGCCGGAATCTCAGAGTGTTGGAAGAGATCATTCGCGAAGCCCAGCAAACAGGCGAGGTCCGTCAGGGCGATCCAGCTCTTCTGGCGCGCGTGGTTTGGGCTTTGGTCCACGGCGCGAGCATGCTGCGCATGGACGTAGACAGTGCGGAGTCGCCTTTCATCCGCTTTAGCACTGAAGTTCTGAGATCCGGGCTCAGCAATCGGCAGATGTCCTTCGTTTCCCCGCAAGCCGCCGCTAAAAAGGGGCTGAATACGAGAAAGGCGGAAGCGACAGCGATGCCGATTGAAAGCGGGGCAGATGAGCGAGTCTCGCGGATACCCAGCAGACGCAGACCAGGGCGACGTCCGACGATCAAAGGATAGTCCGCTAATCCAGTAGCCGGGTCCGTGCACCACACATGGGAGCTCCCCTGCGACACTAATCCAGGAAGTGTCGGGTTCGGGCGCGAGCCAGGAGCCCCGGCGACAAGACGTTTGCCGAACGAGAGCGTGATCTCCACGGTCTTTCCGTCTTTCGTCTGGATCGTCGGCGTGCGTGACGGAGTTGTCCGTAGGCGTCGCGCTCGCTGCCATTATTGTTCAATCCAGGGGCACTTCCACCTGAAGATAGCGCCGTCGCGGCCGTCTAATGCATCAGAGTAGGTGCTCTCCGGGTGTGCCGAAACCCTCCAATGCCGCCAACGGCTGGCGATGAGGGAATGAAATGAGTTCCTGTGGTTTGATCTGGTGTGCCAGAAAAACCGAAGCTCTTAAAACAATTCTACAACAAAATGTTTTCCGCTAGGATCAGTGCGCAGCGGTGGCGTTCGCGAATCCGACAAATAGACCAACGACTGCGCAAGAATAATGGAGCGTGGGCAAAATACTGAAACCAATTCGCCAGGTCTGCGTGTACTCGCACAAGGACAATCGACTCAGGGAAAAGCTGCACGAGCATCTCAGCCCGCTACGTAAAACGAAGCAGATCGTGCATTGGTGGGACCGCGAGATCGGCCCGGGCAATGACTGGAAGCGAGTGATAGACGATCATCTGAGAAGAGCGCAAATTATTCTTTTGCTCGTTAGTCCGAGCTTTCTCGATTCGCATTACTGTTACGACGTCGAGGCTCGGTTCGCAATGACACGACACCGCGCCAAGAAATGTAAGGTCATCCCAGTTATTCTTCGGCCGTGCCTCTGGGAGATAGCGCCATTTGGCCCTTTGCAAGCTCTCCCTGAGCAAGCGACTCCCGTCGTGCAGTGGCGGCCGCAGGATCTTGGATTCAAAAGCGTCGTGGACGGTGTTCAGAAGGCTGTTATTGAAATCAGGGGCCAATAGCAAGAAACGCATCTGCAACTAGGCCAACATGGTCTAGTCGAGCCGCCCCTTTCTTCGGTGGACGAACGACGCTCCGATGCGATATCAATAGGGGCGCATGCTCATCCGCATTATGGCGTCGCGCCACTCCGCCTTCTACAGCCCGCTACTCGCCTGTATCGCGTTCCTTCGAGACGAGGGGCACCAAGTTCCCTACAGCTTGCTCGGCCCCAAACAGCGGAGCTACGCTCTTCTACGCGACGCCGAGATCGATATCATGCAGTCGGCAGTCTCCTCCAATTGGAAGCCGAGCGAGCAAGGGATCGAGCCATTGCCGGTACATTTCGCCCAGATCAACCAGCGCGACGGATTCTTCATCGTTGGGCGGCAGCCGGATCCCGAATTCCAATGGAAGGCGCTCGAAGGGAGGACTTTGCTTGCAGATCATGGCCTCCAGCCGCTGGCCATGCTGAAATACGCCGTCAAGCGTAACGGCGCTGAATGGGGAAAGATCAAGGTTATCGATTCCGGTGCACCGGACAGAATGGAGGCCGCTTTCCATGCTGGCGCCGCGGATTACGTACACCTCCAAGGACCTTTCGCTGTCGGCGAAGTTGCGGCGTCGGTGGGCGCCTCGATGCCGCCCGTCGCATTCAGCAGCCTATGCTGCGCCCGTTCGTATCAGAAGACCGATGGCTACCGAACGTTCTTGAAGACATATGAGCGTGCAACAGAGTGGGTGCGGACGGCTCCTGCGGAAGAGATCGCCGCGAAGGAAAATGCGTTTTTCCCGGGCGTCAACAATTTCCCCTAATCCCTTGCCTAGTTCAGGCAGTTTCTTTGGGCCGAACATCAAGATCGCAACCGCCAGGATCACGAGCAAGTGTTGCGGTTGAAGTAGATCTTCAATCATAAGAGTTCAAACACCAATCTGGCTAGAGCGACTCGCTGACTGAAGACTTCGCGCAACGCCGGGCTGCAAGGGCTGGGGGAAACTGGGGGTACCCCAGAGGTCATGGAATAGGAAATTTGGGTAAGGACGGGTAATGAGAACAGCACAAACGCGAGGTGGAAGTTTTTGGCTCCTCAAACGGGATTCGAACCGACGGCCTGTTGGTGCACGCCCGATCCTCCGTAAACGCCGAACCTTAGCCGCCTGGAGAGAGACGCCGGAGAGTTCGGCGCGCCCTCCCCCTCCCAAAGCGTTACGCAGAATTCTCTTGCATGTCGTCCCGTGCCGAGGGATCAATGTCGTGACCGTAGTCTCTGCTACTGAAAGGAAGCCACGACGTGCTCGACCCTCAGCCCGGCCTTCGCCAGAATGTGAAGACCAAATTCCTGCGCCTACGTCATCCCGTGTCCCTAGGCCATCCCATTGACGAATGGCGGGTCTGTTGGCTGGGAGGATGGGACCGTGGCCGCCTTTTTTATATCGTGATGGTGAAGAAGGTCGTTCAAGCAGCACCGCCGCCGGATCACTGATTCCGGCGGCGGCGATTGTGTCCTATTTCAGTGATAGCTAGTTGGCAGTACGGTACACCCGGTCACCCGTGTCACCCTTGGATGATTCGATCTTCACGCCGTGCTTCTTAGCCGCCGTGGAGATGAACCCGCGTACGCTGTGCGCCTGCCATCCAATAGC
The DNA here is from genome assembly GCA_963743705.1 of Bryobacterales bacterium. Classification (GTDB taxonomy): domain Bacteria; phylum Acidobacteriota; class Terriglobia; order Bryobacterales; family Bryobacteraceae; genus PALSA-243. The sequence continues at coordinate 171,173 of CAVUQS010000018.1, forward strand.
CTTCATGATCTCCGCCAGGGTCGCGCCCTTCGTTCGTCCGATCACCTCCAGGATCTTCGCTCCCTTGCTCGCCCCCTGCGGCGTCACGCTCTTCCGATTCGCCGGTGCAGTCTTCTTGCCAGCCTTCTTCGTTGCGCCTTTCCGGGCTTTGGGCGCGCCCCGCCTCCCGCTGGCGATCTTCTTCGAGGACTCCTTCTCTGGCGCCACCGCCGCGCCCGGTTCGCCAACAACGGCGGACTGCTCGTTTGCTCTTGTATTCATCATCATCTCGTTTGCTTCCTTTTCCGCTTCCCTCGGGAGCACCTGATTCATCCCTCTGGTTCGCGCATAAAAGCAAGTCGAAAATGGCGCCGATTTCGCTTGCCTGTGCGGCCATAAAGAGCGTTCATGTGACTGTGGTTAACCGCCACGGAGAGAGGAGAAGCATTTTGGAGACAGCCGTATTGATCGAGATTGAGAAATTACGCCGGGCAAGTCTCGCGGCCCTGCGCGAAAAGCATCGCGAGGTGTTTCAGGAAGAGACGCAATGCCGCCATCGCGAACATCTGTTTCGCCGGATCGCCTGGCGGCTGCAGGCCTTGGACGAAGGCGATCTCAGCGAACGTGCCCGCGAGCGGGCTAGCGAGATCGCGCGCGACGCCGATTTGCGAATCGTTGCGCCGCGTGACTTCTTCGTTTCTGGAGGCAAGCGCATCGAGACCACCAGCGGAGACCGGGATCGCCGCCAGCAGGATAACCGCTTGCCACTGCCGGGCACGCTGCTCAGCCGGAAGTGGAAAGGGCGAACCATCCTCGTCGAAGTGCTGCCCAATGGATTTCGCTATGAGAACTCCCATTACCCTTCGCTCAGCGCCATAGCCGTCGCCGTCACCGGCACGCGCTGGAATGGTCTGGCTTTCTTTGGCCTGACGCGAAAGGAGACAACCCGTGCGAACCAATAATCCGGAAGGGAATGCGCCCCGCCGCCTGCGCTGCGCCATCTACACCCGCAAATCGACCGAAGAAGGGCTGGATCAGGAATTTAACTCGCTCGATGCGCAACGCGAAGCCGCCGAGGCCTTCATCAAAAGCCAGAAGCGCGAGGGATGGACCGCATTGCCTGATCTCTATGACGACGGCGGTTTCACCGGCGCCAACATGGACCGTCCGGCATTGAAGAAATTGCTCGCGGCCGTAGAAGCCGGAGAACTCGATTGCGTAGTGGTTTACAAGGTCGATCGCCTGAGCCGTTCACTGCTCGACTTCACACGCATGCTGAACGTGTTCGAGAAGCACAACGTCAGCTTTGTCGCCGTGACGCAGCAGTTCAATACCAGCACTTCGTTGGGACGGCTGACGCTGAATATCCTGCTTTCCTTTGCGCAGTTCGAGCGGGAGCTAATCGGTGAGCGCACGCGCGACAAGATGTCGGCAGCGCGGAAGAAGGGGAAGTGGGTGGGCGGATGTCCAGTGCTGGGTTACGATGTAGACGCCAGGGGCGGACGGCTGGTGGTGAACGAAGACGAAGCCGAACAGGTGCGGGCCATCTTTGCATTGTTCGATGAAACCGGTTCAACCCAACTGACCTTGCGGGAGATTGAACAGCGAGGCTGGCGGTTGAAGAGCTGGACGCGGAAGACGGGAGGGCTCCATGCGGGCGGACCCTTCACCTTGACCGGCCTACGGCGTCTGCTGACGAACGTCCTATATACCGGCGAGATCCGGCACAAAGGACAGACCTACCGGGGCGAGCAGGAGGCCATCGTTGCGCCAGAAGTATGGCAACGGGTGCAGGAGCAAATCGCTCGGGCCGAGATTCTGCCACGGGGCAGTCTACGGAACAAGCATCTGGCTTTACTCAATGGTTTGCTCCATTGCGAATGTTGCGCGGCGCCGATGGTGTACTCGTATGCCGTAAAGAACGGCCGCAAGTATCCCTACTATGTTTGCCGTCGGGCGCAACGCAGCGGCTGGGCGTCATGTCCGAGCAAGTCGCTCCCGGCGCAGGCGATTGAGGAATCGGTGCTACAGCGGATCGGGGAGGCGCGCATCGAGATGTCCGACGCAGCCGCTTGGGCGCAAATGGAACGTGTCCATCAGGTGGCGGCGCTTCAAGGCGCCGTCGAGCGAATCGGCTATGACGGGAACACACGGCAGATCCTGATCCGGTTCCATCAGCAAGCCCCAGTACAGGAGGTCCGTTCGTGAACAACCATCAGGAGGTCGCCTACACGATCGACTTCGGCGGTCAGCAGCAGCGTAAGGGGGAACGACTCCCGCGACCAAGTAAATTGTTAGGCGCGCATATACCGCGCATCGCCCGGCTCCTGGCGCTGGCAATCCGGCTGGAGGGATTGATCCGGGAGGGCAGGATTCAGGATTATGCTGATGCAGCTCGCCGCGGCAAAGTGACGCGGGCGCGCATGACGCAGATCATGAAGCTGGTGAATCTGGCGCCGGACATCCAGGAAACCATTCTTTTCCTGCCAGCCGCTTCCGCTATCAACGAACGGAACCTGCGACCAATCGCCGCGCGCGCGGATTGGAAGGAGCAGCGCCGCCTGTTTCACGGCGTAACCAGCCCTTCACCCGAACACCTCTGACGCACCCGCTCTCGGCCGGCGTGGAGAATCTGTATGACGGTCATCCTTTTGATCTCAGCCAAGCGCTCGGGCGATGGCGGCATCAACCCGCACCGGAGTCGCGCCGCCTTCAAACGAGCCTCCAGGTACTCGTTATCCGCAATTTCCTCGGGTGCGCCGTTCCACCACTCTTCCATGCGGCGCAGCCGCCTCTCCGAAGCTTTCATCTGTTTACCACCCTCTTTTCCCCGAATACCTACGCTGTCTCCTCGTCATTGCCGGTTTACTGGTTTCAAGCAGAAGCGAACCCGTAGCCTCTTTCGTCTCGGGGTCGATGAAGACCACCTCGAACGAAAAAGGAAGGCTTTCCGATTGCCGCCCCTCTTCTTCCAGCTTTCGCAGTCGCTTCAGAATCAGCTTCATCTCAGCCCAAAGCGGCTGGCCCCATCTCCCTGGCCCCGCTCCAATTCCCTCGCCCGCTCCAGAGCCGCCAGCCTCACTTCAATATCTTCCAGTTCCATAGCCTGTCTTGCGCCGCTCAAAATCCGATCCGCCGCCCGTACTCGCGCGGCCGGCGGCGCCCCAGCGTCTACCATGATCTTCAACAAAGTCGCTACCGCTGCGCCCGATGCCTGCTGCATCCGCGCGTTCGACTGTGACAGCACTTCGCGCCGCGCCTCCAAATACGCTTCCCGAAATTCTGGAAGCTTCATCCACCGCAGTAGCGTCCTCTTGCTGACGCCGGCCGCACGGGCCGCCTCATCCACATTCCTCTGCGTGCACAACGCCTGAATCGCCTCTTCCCTCTTGCGGTTGAACTTCGACCCATGCCCTCGAGTCTCCTCACTCATGCCGCCCTCCGCAACCGCTCCTCCGCTACCTCCGCAAAGGTTCGTTCCTCGCCTTCCAGCGTCGCTTGCTTCCCGCTCAGCTTCTCCCACCGCCCGACCACCACATCCACATAACGCGGATCGAGTTCCATTCCACAGCAGGCTCTCCCGGTCGATTCAGCCGCCGCCAGCGTCGTCCCGCTGCCCAAGAACGGTTCGTACACCCATTCGCCTCTTTTCGTATGATTCAGAATCGGCCGCCGCATCAGCTCGATCGGCTTCTGGGTTGGATGGTCGTACTTTTCTTCGTTCGATCCGCCCATGATAAACTTCGGCGAGGGCGAACTCCAGATTGTCGAGTTCTCGCCCGCCTTTCCGTACCACGGCGCATTCTTCTTCCGCACATACCAGCACGGCTCGTGTTGAAACCAATAGTGCGTCCGCGTCAGTACGGTGCGTTCCTTATCCCAGATGATCTGCTGATGATGTTCGAAACCGATGCGGAGCAGGCCATCTAAGACTTCGCGCGTGAACTTAGAGGCGTGCCAGACATAGCCTACCTGAAGGCTGGGGACCAGGGCGAAAGCCTCCGACCAGTCGGCGCGCGTGTCGCCCGAGATGGACGTCGCCTGGTGGCCCCGCGTTCGGCGTTTCATGTAGCTTGGCTCGGCCGGCCCATGGCCATTCAACCCAGCCCGATCCCGCCACTCTGAATCAAGTTCGATCCCGTAGGGAGGATCCGTGACTAACAAGATCGGCTTACGCTCGCCAATCAGCCGCGATACGGCCTCGGCGTCCGTCGCGTCGCCGCACAGCACGCGATGCGAGCCACAAATCCACAGATCACCGGGGCTTGTGACGGCCAAGACAGGCACGGGCGGGGCGGCATCCTCCTCCGGGACGCCTTTGGACAAGTAATCTTCGAGTTCCTCGGTATCGAAGCCGCTCAGACTGAGGTCGAAATTCGCGGCCTGTAGTTCCGCCAACTCAGCTGCCAACGATTCCTCATCCCAGTCCGCCCAGGTGGCGGAACGGTTGACCATCAGCCGGAACGCTTTGACCTGCTCGGGAGTCCACTCGTCGCACAAGATGACCGGGACTTCGGTTAGACCCAGCTTGCGGGCGGCCTTGAGCCGGAGGTGGCCATCGATCAGTTCGCCATTGCTCCGAACCAGGCACGGGATCTTGAACCCGAATGCCCGAATGCTGGCGCACATCTTTTCCACAGCCCCATCGTTGCGCCTGGGATTTCGGGAGTACGGCGTTACCCGATCGATCTCCCAGACCTGAATCTCTAAAGAAGGTTTGTTCATTTCCGGGCCGCCGCCAGTCCGCTTACGATCAGTCATCACAATCGCATGGTGACACAGCGAGGTGTTGGCGATGTGTGTTGGCGCGTTGGCGAATTTTAGCGCCAACGTTGGCGATTCTTAGAAATGCCCGGATTGGAGATCGTGTTTCGACTGGGTTTTGCTGACCCCTGCTATCTTCGGAAAACACGAGCGCGGCGCGCGCGGACTCCGGCGGCTTATCCATTGGAACTAAGATTTTCGGGAGCGTTTGTGTAGAACAGGTTCCGCATTGGTCAGCAATGCTTTCTCAATGCGAGCTTTCTTGTCGGACCCGGCTGACAATGACCCGCTTTTCCATTTGCTGAGGTCCGCTCGATCGACATTCGCGGCGCGGGCCAGAGACGCTTCTGAAACTTTCCAGCGCCGAGTGTATTCCGCCACCGCTTCGCTGCGTTGCGCCGGAGTGGCGAGCTCGATACCGCTGTTGGTCAACTCGACGCTGCTTTCCGGTGACGCCACGGGATCTGGATTGGCAGGCGATTCATCTCGTGAAGTTTCCAGTAGCCGCGCTTCCCATTGGGAGGATTCGGCGCGGAATAAGTCATCCCAGTTCCGGCTCGCATCGCGATAAACCCAGTAATGCCCAATCAGCTCCGGGAAAATGTCTTGGCGCTCTTCCGATGCCTGCCGCCACCAGCCCGCCGCAATTGCCAAGTCCCAAACCAGCCCGGGCAACTCCTCTTGCAGCAGCTTCTCAGTAAGCAGGTCGGCGTCAAACAGCACTCCGGCGAATCCGTCAAATGCATGGCGCATGGCCGCCACCTTGCCGGCGCCGGCGTCGTCCGACCCCGCAAACACTGCATCAGCTCGCAGTGCCTGGGCCTTGAGTTTGTTCCGTTGCGCCGATGATGAGCCCAGTGTTGGCCAAGATTCGAGCCATTTGGAGAGATTCGGAGCCACTGTGCGCTTTTGCGGCGATATCTCTTTATATGGGTTGAAGGCCGACGGGCTATTGCCCCAGCCTCCGCCTAGCGCGGCCTCCTCTTTGGCATCCCGAACTGTGGCTTGCCGGCCGTCCCAGTGATATTTGGCCCGCGGGTACGGTTGATAGACATACGTCCTGGACCATTCCGGGCCCAATGCGACCTCTTCTGCAGCGCCGTGGACCACGCTGGGCGGAAGAGAAGCATGGTACACCCACCGGGGATACTCTCTGCCGGGGCTCAATGCAGCCGGATCCGAATTGTTCAAATGCAACGCCACTGACCAATATTTTACCCGGCGGAATCGATGCGCTCCATAGCTGCTTCCCCGTTTGTTCGCCTCTCTTCAGTTGACGCGGATCTTCCGGATCGAACGATCTAACTTCCTAGAAATGCATAATATACATGATCCGCGAAAATCTCTGCGGTGACATCTGGTGCCATCTGGCGTCATCTGCAGGGCTCTCTCTGGAGAGACGCCTCGACTTTCCGCATATTTGCGGAGCCAAAACCATTTCCCGCAACGATCCGATTGCTTGCTGGTTGACTGCTTGGCCGTCCGCATAGCCCTATTGTTTCGAACGAGTTGCGTCTCTGGTCGTCTCTCCGTCTCGATACCAGATGGATCGGACTGCCAAGTCTACGGTGGTTCGCTCCGTTCAGTTTCACATTTCTCTGCGTCTCTGGTTGCGTCCCCCTGCGTTGGTTAGCGGCCACGGGAAATCGGCGGCACGAGCGAAACAAAGTTCCACGAGAGTAGCCCGGCGTTGATGTCCAGCGCCGCTACCTGTGGAATTATTCCGGGCAAGCCGAACAGGATTCCGGGGTGGATCGAAAAGTGTTCGGCTTCCGTCCGGAATCCTGTTCGCGATCAGGCCGGAACGTTATTCGGCTTCACCTTCGCCCGGAATCCGCACTGAATTCAACAGAACGCATCCCGCTATTATCCGAAGAGCAAGCTCTTGTTATCAGGGTCGCCCTCATCGTACCCGCAGCCGCAGCTGAGGAGCTGCGTAAAGCATCGCGGGCAGCGTTCCACGTCACATCCATCAGAATGATACTGTCCTTTGACAGCGTAACAGTCGTGACAAGGCCTATCAGAATATTCAGCGCACCTCGCCTGGACTTCGGAATCGGGAGGACCGCCGCCAGATGAGTGCTTTAGCTCCTCATCGCCATATTTTATCCTGCGATACCGCTTCCCCTTCAGCAGAAGCGTCTTGACTTCCTGAGCATCCATCAGTTCGTCAAAGGACTGGAAGTAGAAATATATGCAGAGTGCCAGGGTAGAGATTTCCGATCGGTTCATGGTCTTTTCAAGCCGATGCAGGCCCCGGGTCCGCAACTCGTGCACTCGCATGAAGGCTTTGCCGATCTCCCTCTCGCAAATAATGTGTTTCTGTTTGGATATTCCGACAAGCACATTGAAATGAGGACTCTTATCACCGCTCGTATGCTCGAGCTGGGTAAGCATGAAGTCCGTCAATAGGTCGTCAAGATCTCGAATAAAGTCGTAATCTGTGATCATCTGGAGATCCCATTTGCGAAACAGACCATCAAACTTGTTCGCGATAGGATCTGCAAATTCGCTTGGTACAAGCTCTTCGGAGAGTGTGCCAAGTATATGTCTGCGCAGGAGGCGGTCTGGGGTGATCGAAAACCGGGATTGGAGAAATTGCCGGAAAATCGGCGCAATGACCTTCGCTGTGACGGAACGTCTGTTTTTTACCCCACAAGCGTAGTAATACAGAGCCCGGCTCAACATGATTTCTTGCAGAAATGCGTCGATCTTCGTATCGGGAGACGCATCAAGGGTGACATGGAACCCGCTGGCCCGGACCCTTCGGAATGACAAGGCGACGGGATGGCGTCGAGCGACGCCGCGCAGGAACTCGAAGAACGCCTTGGTCTCACCGGGAAAGGTGTCATCCACTCGTAGATCGAAACTGTAGCCCGCCATGAGATTCAACGCTATCGCTACGCTTCGACCTTCAGCAAGCGCCAGGAACGCTTTTCAGGCTAACCAAGTGGCCTGCACTACTCGGAGAATGTGAGAATTCGGGGATCTCTTCCACCGAACCCGCTCGTTGCGTGGCAGAGCAGAGGGCAGTTTCTCATATTCTCAGAATTGGCCGACTCCTTTGGTTAACGGCGAGTTCCGCGCTATCCCTCGGGGGAGTGGTATGCGCGCAAATAGAACGTTGTTTTGAGATCACAGATTGGGCCGCGCGGGTGTGTCTGGGTGGTTGGACAAGTTTGGAGGGACAAGGAAAGGAGATGAGATGCAAGGGAACACAGCTTTCGCGGGGACCGCCGATGCGGCGCACCCGCAAGGGTACAACAGTGCGCGACGCCGGTCGAGAAGTACACCGATGAGCATGTCCGGCAATTTGTGATCGCGCTCGAAGACCCGTTTGATCCGCGCGAGATCAAATGGCGTGTTACGAACACTACTTCCGACAGACGCCGTGGACAGGTGATCGCCTATGCAGACCCTCGCGCATACACAGATCGTCTGAACGCGCTGTTTACGGTTCGTGGCTGGACGCGCGAGTACCAGGTACAGGTGATCCAGAACTTCGAGCGGAAGGAACGCGGGAATGGCGATGGCATCATCTCGGGAAAGATCGTGGTGACCTGCAGGTTGACGATCGACGGAATGGGATCGCATAGCGGTCTCGGCGAGGAGTGGGCCGACAACGAGAATGCGGGAACGTCGGCGGAAGCCCAGGCATTCAAGCGCGCCTGCTCCTGCTTTGGATTGGGACGATATCTCTACGATCTGGATGGTAATTGGGTCGATTTGGACGAGCGGAAGCAGCCTCTCTCCAGGCCACGGCTACCCGATTGGGCTCTCCCAAGGCGGAAGCCGGTCGCAACTGGACATCAAAATGGTCACAACAGTACGAACGGCAACGGGGACCTGAAGTCGCAGGATCTTTCAGTTCCGGCGCTCGGAGAACTCCGGACAAAGGTGAAGTCCCTTTGTGAGCAGGTCGGATTTGGGCTGGCAAGATCCGTAACGAGGTCAATCGCGTCGACGGAGAATCCCGAGGAGATCCAAGACGCCGGAATGCTCAGTGCGGTGTCGATGAAATTGGAGGATACTCTCCGCGGAGTCGAACGGTTGCGCACGGCAACGGGCGTGCTTGGGCAAACGATCTTCTCCCAAGTGTGCCGGGAGATGAACTTGGCTGGCGTG
>CAVUQS010000019.1:0-747138 GCA_963743705.1 Bryobacterales bacterium
GTAGTTCAATGCACCTTCATAGGCTTTCGTGTAGGCGATGGCAACCTGGAACGTCCTCCCACCCTTTACGTTTTGCGGCTTCGCAGAATCGGCGATTTGGGCCTCGCGCTTCTCGTGGTGCTGCGCCGAAAGACTGAGTGGCACAAGAACGAGGATTGTGAGAAGTGGAAGAACTACAGCTTGGGGGCGTTTCGACATGAATACTTAATCTCCTTTATTGGCCTGAATTTGGTTGCGAATCGGGTTTGATCCCGCGACAGGATCGGCATTATAGTCTCTGTTACTATAGTCCGGGTCTTGGCCGCATCGGATTGCGCATGCAACGGCGTCGGAAACCGGCTGCCCCGATCCGGAGGGAGGACGAATGTTTCGGCGCGGTGTTGCGCGAAGTCCGCAAGGAGCGCCGGTGTATCCCAAAAAGCGTCGCGTTCGAAAGCGGCTATCATCCGAGATGTATCGCACATCGAACCAGGCTTCAAGAACCCATCGCTCCGCACTATCATGAGCTTGGCTCGGGTTTTGAAGACATCCGGATCCAACTCCTGGGACGCCTGGAGGCAACCACGGGACCCCGGAAAAGCGCCAACCTCGAATCGACCGATCGCGCTCCTATCCCGCGGATGGTGGCATGGCCCCACAGTCCCCCGAACCAGACATTCCCTTACCGATACCGGGGCGATGCACATCACGCGAGCTGGTACGTTGGCCCAATCGATTCGTCATCTTCCAATGGGGCTGTCTGTGGAACCCTCGTGGCATCACATCGTTTATCGCCGCAACCGCATCAGTTAAGCAAGGGACACAAGCGGACAAATTGTGACATCCAACGGAATTAAATGGAGAAGCAGCGCAAGTGAGTACCAACAACCCTAATGAATCGCCGGAGATGCCGCTCCCGCCGAATGACCGCTTAGATACTTGGAAGGAGATTGCGTCCTTCACGAACCAATCCGAGCGGAACGCGAAACGTTGGGAAGAACTTGGCATGCCGGTCTGGCGCACCTTGGGACGTCGCGGACGCGTTTACGCATCGCGCGCAAAAATCACGGCATGGATAGCAGCGAACGCGTCGGTTACGGAAACCATAGAGGAAAAGCCTGGACCTGTGAGCAGCGCGTTGACTCCGGAACCGGTAAACGGTCCGGCTGACACAATCGCGACTAAAGAGGCCCCCCACGAGCAAGCACCCGTTGAGATTGATCCTGGCCGGTGTCTTCGTAGGGCTCGCCATCATCATCACAACGGCTTTTCTGAAATGGCACAGGCGGCCCATTTCGACCAAGATGCAGTTCGAACAACAGCAGCGTTACCGCACGGGATGCCCTCGGTAATAAACTCTGGGTTTACAATTTCAAACGCCCACTCGTCCGCGAAGTCATGGACTCGTTCCGCAACCTAGACGAATATGTTCCATCGCGGATCTCAAGGGAGACGGAAGCCGGGAGATCCTGCTCATGGCGCCGTTCGCTTCGGGGACAATTACGGCGACATATCTGAAACAAACTCGACTGTTTCTCGGCGGATGGGCATTTGCTGTGGTCATATGTGCCGCACGAACGGTTCCAATTTGGTGACCTCGATCTTCAAGGGCCCTGGATCTTGGAAAGTATTTATGTTTCCTCCGACGCCGACCACGGCATCTGGGCCGCCTACATCCACGTGGTATGGGGGCATGGCATTGTGGTGAAGATCAACTCAATAACTGGCAAGTCGACCGTTCGGTTTGTGAACACCGGAAACCTGCGCAACGTCGCTGAAGCGCAAATTGGAACAACGAAATACCTAATCGCGAGTGGTTTCAACAACGAATGGGATGCACCAAGCCTTGCGATCATAGACGAGGCAAGGCCGTTCGCCGCTTCACCTCAAACCGCGGGGACGAGGCACAAATGCTTGAACTGTCCGGACGGCGCGCCCGATTACTCGCCATCCCCCGTTCCGAGGTGAACCAGGCGAAACATGTCTATGAAGATCCTGTCGGCGGCATTAATGCTGAATCTGCCGGATTCGACGCGGGGATTTGGGAAGAATACCCTAACAACAACATCAACCGCTTCATTCGATTCGCGGTTGTTCCCAAACTTCAGCCGGTCTCGGTCCATTTGCCGCCGAGTATGACGCTATACACCGTGAACTCGAACACGCGGGCAAAATCACCCATTCTCTTGACACCTGCCCCGAACGTAGAAGCCCGCCACCGATTAGGGTATGGACGCCGACCGGAGGCTGGGGCGAGCTTCGGTTCACGCGTCGGCGTCCGGCGAGGATGTCCGCCGTTCCGTTGAAAAGTGAGCGGCTCCAGCTATTATCCTAAGCAGCTCCGACATGTTCACGGCGGGTAGCCGTGAAATGGTCATGGCGGATGGTGAAGGCCGCTTCCAGGGATCGATTGAGTAACGGCATGTGGCGGTAGCCGGTGATCTTATTCCACCGCGATTCCGCGAATAGGAGCGAGGAAGCAACCCATCGTAGGCGATGATCGCGGCCCTGCCATCGTTTGACTTGCGTACAGATACGTTCTACCAAGGAGAAACTGGATTCGATCCCATTGGTGCTCGAAAGCGATTGCCGCAGTCGCGGCGTGATCCGTAGATCCAGGACCGTGAGTGTTTCATCGAGACCTTCCGCCAGGCTTGCTGCCGCGCTGGGGTTGACCTCGATCAATTCATCGTGCAGCCTCAGCAGGGCGTTGCGGGCATCGGCCGCCTCGCTCATCAGATAGGCCGCCCGCATCCTAAACTTAACCGCATGCCGCTGCGATTCCGGTAGATGCTCGGCAACGTTACGGATTTTATGCACCTGGCAACGCTGCAGGAACGCTGCGTCGCCAGCGTAACTGACAATCGCCGCGCGGATGGCCTTGCTGCCGTCGACGATATACAGCCGCGGCGCTGTGAAGTCCACCCCGCGCTCCATCAGATCGCCGAGCAGTTCCTTCACAACAGCCGCATTTTCTGTGCTGCCTTGGCGTAGCCCGAGCGCCAGCTTACGCCCCGTGGGATCTACGCCGATTGCCACGATGAGATGCTCGCCTTTGAAAATCGTACCGTCGATGATGATGACCGAGAAGCTTAGCTCCCGGTAGCTGCGCTTTTGAAGTTGCTCCAGCTTCAGCCGGCTGGTTTCGATGAAGTGGTCGCTGGTGGTGCTCTTTTCCAGTCCGTAAGCGTCGGCGAACTGTTGCACTACCTCCTTGTAGCTCCGCATCGTCAGGCCGTGCATGATCTTGTGCCAGACGGTCTCGCCGATGAGCGATGCCCGCTGGAAAAGTTCATAACTGCCCAGCGGGATCTCCTTGTCATGAGCCTTATCCCGGACGCGCGGGCGGTCAATCGGCACGCGTTGGCCATCAATGACGCAGAAGCCGGATTCGGTGCCCCAACGATACGCCTGTCGCTCCGCCTTCCGTTGCGACCGCTTACCGACTAACTGTTCGACTTCCGAATCCATCACCGATTCGATAAACACCTTGCCCACGGCGCGCAGTAGATCGCCTAGGCTCTGCTGCGCCAGTTCGGCGATGTCGGCGGTCGGAAACGTGAGTTGGATTGGAGTTTCATGGTTTTGCGCCCATCCCTTAAACTGCTCGGCGGCGCGCCTCTTGCTGATCTGGTATTGTCTTTTCACGAGCGACTCCTTTTTTCTTGGCAGAAAATTTCCCAGAGCCTACCACGGCTCTGGGCGAGTCGCTCACTTTCTACGAAATTCCGGACATCTTCCTACCGGTCGCAATTTTTCTTAACTTCTTTATCCAATCCCGTCAATGACTTACACTGTTCCGCTGGTGAAAACCCTTGCGCGTCCGTTCTATCCTGTAAGTAGGATGACCGCCCTCGCCAATCCCGCCTCACGCGCCCCGCGCACACACTGTGTGCCGGGCTCCAACGGCGAATCGCATTCCTCGGACCGATTTTTACCGAACGAACCCAGGAAGTGATTGGAAACACAGAAAAGGAGAGATCGTAACCGCGCATTTTTCCCGGACGGAATCCGGCTGGGATAATGGTCAAGGCGATTCAAATTCCAATGCACAAAACACGCAAGCTCGGCACGCAAGGCCTCCAAGTTTCCGCGCTCGGCCTCGGTTGTCTCGGCATGAGCCAGTCCTACGGCGCCGCGGACGAACAGGAATCCATCGCCACCATCCATCGTGCGCTTGATCTCGGCGTGACGTTGTTCGATACCGCCGAAGCCTACGGTCCATTCCACAACGAAGAGTTGCTGGGCCGCGCGCTCAAAGGGCGTCGAGGCTCGGTGGTGGTCGCGACCAAGTTTGGATGGCGCTTCGAGAACGGGAAAATCGCGGGTCTCGATAGCCGCCCTGAGCATGTTCGCCAGGTGGTGGAAGGCTCGCTGCGCCGTCTCGCTACCGATTACATCGACGTTTTCTATCAGCACCGCATCGATCCGCACGTGCCCGTGGAAGAGACCGTCGGCGCCATGGCCGAGCTCGTGAAGGCCGGCAAGGTGCGCTATCTCGGCCTGTCGGAAGCGGGCGAAGCCAACATCCGTCGCGCGCACGCCGTGCATCCAATCTCGGTGCTGCAGAGCGAATACTCGCTCTGGGAACGCAATCTGGAACCGGGCATCATTCCTCTGATCCGTGAGCTGGGGATCGGTTTGGCGCCCTATTGTCCGCTAGGCCGCGGCTTTCTCGCGGGCAGCGCAAAGCGCGCGGAAGAGTATCCGGCGGATGATTGGCGCCGCGACGACCCCCGCTTTCAAGGCGAGAATTTCGATGCGAACGTTCGTGCGGCAGGCGCCGTCCGCGAAATAGCCACGCGCCGGAACGCAACGCCCGCGCAGGTTGCGCTCGCGTGGCTGCTGCACAAAGGCGAAGATATCGTGCCTATTCCGGGCACGAAACGCCGGAGTTATCTCGAAGAGAACGTTGGCGCGGCGGATCTCGCCTTGAGCGCGGACGAAATGGCCAGTCTCGATGCGGCGCTCGCTCCGCAAGTAGTGGCGGGGCCGCGCTACAACACGCAACGAATGTCTTATATCGACCGTTAGAGCACGGGAGAATCTTACAATGGCAGCAAGCATAGCAACCACGGCGTGGCAGGCGCTCGAAGCGCACTACGCGAAAATCTCGAAATTGCATCTGCGGCAGTTGTTTGCGGATGACCCGCAGCGCGGCGAAAAGATGGCGTTGGAAGCCGTCGGCCTTGACTTCGATTACTCCAAGAATCGCATTACGTCCGAAACGCTCGATCTGTTGTTACGGTTGGCGGCGGAATCGGGCGTCCGTGAGCGAATGGAGGCGATGTTTCGCGGCGACAAAATTAACATAACGGAAAAGCGCGCGGTGCTGCACGTGGCCTTGCGCGCCCCCCGCGGCGCGTCGATCATGGTCGATGGCGAGAATGTCGTTCCGGGCGTGCACGCCGTGCTGGATAAGATGGCGGATTTCGCCACGCGCATCCGCAGCGGCGCCTGGAAAGGCCATACCGGCAAGCGCATTCGCAACGTCGTGAACATCGGCATCGGCGGCTCCGATCTGGGTCCGGTGATGGCTTACGAAGCCCTGAAAGCCTATAGCGACCGCGCGATGAAGTTCCGTTTCGTGTCGAACGTCGATGGCGCCGATTTCCTGGAAGCCGTGCGCGATCTCGATGCCACCGAGACCTTGTTCATCGTTTCGTCGAAGACCTTCACCACGCTCGAAACCATGACCAACGCCCACACCGCCCGCGATTGGTCGCTCGCCGCGCTGGGTGGCGACGCGGCCTCCGTCGCGAAGCATTTCGTGGCGGTCTCCACCAACGCCAAGGAAGTCTCTAAGTTCGGCATCGATACTGCCAACATGTTCGAGTTCTGGGATTGGGTCGGCGGGCGCTATTCCATGGATTCGGCCATCGGCCTTTCCACCATGACCGCGATCGGGCCCGACAATTTCCGCGCCATGCTGGATGGCTTCCATCAGATGGATGAGCACTTTCGCACCGCGCCTTTCGAGCGCAACCTCCCGGTGCTGATGGGTCTGCTGGGCCTGTGGTACACGGATTTCTTCGGCGCTGAGACATGCGCCGTGCTGCCGTACGCCAACGACATGAAGCGCTTTCCGGCTTATCTGCAGCAACTCACCATGGAAAGCAATGGCAAGAGCGTCACTCTCGAAGGCGCGCCCGTGGCGCATCTCACCGGACCGGTATTCTGGGGCGAGCCGGGTACCAACGGCCAGCATTCGTTTTACCAGTTGATTCATCAGGGCACGCGTCTCATACCCTGCCACTTCATCGCGTTTGCCCACGCGCTCGAGCCGCTGGGACGCCACCAGGACCTGCTGATGGCGAACGTTTTCGCGCAGACCGAAGCCCTGGCGTTTGGCAAAACGCCTGAGCAGGTGAAGGCCGAAGGCACGCCCGATTGGCTCGTACCGCACCGCACTTTCCAAGGCAACCGGCCGTCGATTACGATCATGGCCCAGCGGCTCACTCCCGAAGTTCTGGGTAAGTTAGTCGCGCTCTATGAGCACATGGTGTTCACGCAGGGCGTCATCTGGAACATCGATTCATTCGACCAATGGGGCGTCGAGTTAGGCAAGGTTCTGGCGCAGAAAATTGTTCCGGAATTGGAAAACGCTGCCGAACCCGCGCTGTCTCACGATAGTTCGACGAACCGGCTGATCCGCCGTTACCGCGAGTTAAAAAGCGCGAAGTAGCCGCTCTACCAGCCCATCAGAGCGATCCGCGCCGCGCCGGCCTCTTTCGCGAGATCGATTGCCTGCGCTACCGGCTCAAATTCGATGCCGTGTTCGCCACGTACGAACACCACGCGGTTGCTGCGATTCCGCAGGATTCCGGCGAGCCTCTTCTCTAAGCCATCCCAGGTTACGGTTTCCTGATTGATGCGCAATGAACCGTCGCTAAGCACGGAGACGATGAGGTTCTCCTCGGGCTCGGGCGTCGCCTGATCGTGAGTCGCTGCTTGTGGAATCAGAGTGTCGAGACCTTTGGGAGCAATGGGCGTAATAACCATGAAAATGATGATTAGTACTAGTAATACGTCGATCATCGGCGTCATATTAATATCTGCTCTCGGTTTCCCCGTGCCGCCAAGCGACATCGCCATATATATTTCACTCCTATGGTCATTGGACAACGTGAAATCCGAAAAGTTCCCGTATACAATAGCCGGGTGCGCCGACTCTCTCTCTCGATCGCTATCTCGCTTCTCGCACTCACCCGGGCGTCATTCGCTGCCGCGCCAAACTCCGAACCCACTTATCGTGCACTGCGCGACGCCGTTCCCACTGAGACATTCGTAGTGGAAAATATCATGTTGAGGCGCGATCAGGTCTCTGGGAAGCCATGCTGACCTCGGAAAGCATGGATAACATCGAGGCCGATCTGCTTGCCGACCTGTACAATCCGTCGCAAGCCGGATTCTTCAGCGCGTATATGCATGGCAAGCACGCGACCGGCCTGCGTTTTCTGGTGAAACCGCGCGGCGTGTTGGCGATGCTGCCCGCTCCGGAAGAAGTCGCGTTGATCGATTTCGATCCGCAGGCCGAACAGGAGGGGGTTTGGTGCCTCGAGCATCTGAAATCGGAACTCGACACGTCGTTTAGCTCGGGGGAAGAAAAGCGCAGCGTTCAGGCGCTGAGTTACCAGATCGACACCAATATCGGCGGCAACGCGTTGCTGACTGCCTCGGCGAAAGTGAAGTTCCGTGCGGTGACCGCGGGCGATCGCGTGATCAAGTTCTCGCTCATCCCGTCGCTGCGCATCTCCAAAGTGGAGAGCGGCGGCAAGGAGGTTTCGTTCATTCAGGAAGGCCGCCGCGAAGACGCCAGCTTCGATGTGGTGATGCCCGAAGCGATGCCGCAAGGCAGCGAACATGAGCTTTCCATCGATTATGAAAGCGAAAAGGGCGCGCTCGAAGGCGATAAAGTTATCACCAAGGAAGGCGGCGGGAACTTCGCCGTGGGCGCGCGCGAAAGCTGGTATCCCAGCCTCAACGCGTTCCGCGATCACGCCATGTATGACCTGACTTTCCACGTGCCGAAACAGTTCACGCTGGTAAGCGTGGGCAAACTGGTGGCGCATTCCGTGGATAAAGGCCAGGCTACAACGCAATGGCGCTCGGAGGTGCCCATGGCCGTCGCCGGGTTCAATTACGGCACGTTCAAAGAGAAGGAAGTCACCGATGCGCCTACCGGCATCCATGTGGAAGGCTATGCCGGCTCGGAACTGCCCGATTACCTCGCCGCCGCGCCTATGGTGCTTGACACCGTGGGGAGCATGTCGCCTTCCAATCTCAACGATGCCGCCATCGCCGAGGCGCAGAACTCCCTTCGCCTCTATAGCGTGTGGTTCGGGAAATCCGAGTTCAGCCGCATCGCGATCACGCAGCAGCCGCAATTCAACTTCGGGCAATCCTGGCCCGAATTAGTCTATTTGCCGCTGGTGGCGTATCTCGATTCCACACAGCGTTGGCGGCTGTTCAACGGCATTCAGAGACGGCTGACTGAATTTGTCGATGAAGTGGGCCCGCACGAAGTCTCTCACCAATGGTGGGGGCACATGGTTGGCTGGACCACCTTCCACGATCAATGGCTGTCGGAAGGCTTCGCCGAGTTTTCGGCGGGCTTATATCTGCAGTATTCCGAAAAGAACCCCGCGAAATACCTGGCTTACTGGGACCATGCGCGTCACGCCATCGTCGATAAGAACGAGTTCGGCAAGCGGGCGAACGACGCTGGTCCGTTGTGGCTGGGCTTGCTGCTCGACAGCTACAAGAACAGTAGCGCGTACAACGCCGTGGTCTATCGCAAGGGCGGCTACATACTGCATATGCTGCGCGCCATGATGTACGACACCAAGGAGCACGATAAGCCATTCATGGCGATGATGCAGGATTTCGTGCAGCAGCACATGAACGGCAACGCCACCACCGAGACCTTCCAGCGCGTCGTCGAGAAGCATATTACGCCGCTGATGAACCTTACCGGCAATGGCAAAATGGGCTGGTTTTTCAAGGAATGGGTCTACGGCACGGCGGTCCCACGTTATAAGTTCGACTACAAGTTGGAAGATCAGCCGGGCGGCAAGTGCCTGCTGAAAGCTTCGCTCACGCAGAGCGATGTGCCCAAGGATTTTGGCATGCCCGTCCCGTTATACGCCGAGTTCGACGGCTCGCTCGCGCGCCTCGGGTCCATCACGATTATCGGAGAATCCACCGTCGACAAGATCCAGGTGCTGCTGCCGAAGAAACCCTCGCGCGTGGCGATCAACGCGTTTCACGACGTGCTCGAAGAGTAGCGCCCCAGCTTTTCGCGGAACTTCTTCAGTTTGGGCGTGATGATGTAAGAGCAGTATGGCTGGTTGGGATGGGTGCGGAAGTAATTCTGGTGGTAATCTTCCGCCGGGTAGAAGACTTCGGCCGCGCGCACCTTCGTGACAATCGGATTGTTCCAGATGTGGTCGGCGTCAAGTTCGCGGATGATGGCGCTGGCGGCCTCTTTTTGAGCGTCAGAATGAAAAAAAATAACCGAGCCGTATTGTTCGCCTACATCGTTGCCCTGGCGATCTCTTGTGGTCGGGTCGTGAATCGCGAAAAAGACTTCCAGGATGTCGCGGTAGGTAACGATTTCCGGGTCGAAGGTCACCTGCGTCACTTCGATATGCCCGGTGCGGCCGCCGCAAACCTGCTGGTAGTTGGGGTTCACCACGTGTCCGCCCATGTAGCCGGAAACCACGGATTCAACGCCCTTCATTTCCTGATAGACGGCTTCCAGGCACCAGAAGCACCCTCCGCCGAGCGTGGCGATCTCTTGAGCAGGCATACTTCGACTATACCCGGAGCCGCCGCTTCCTGACATCCTGACGCTGTGCGTCTAGCCTCTACGGCGTCAATCGTATTACACTCGTGAAATCCAGGAGGGTTGGCCGTGTCTATTCCGCAAGTGTGGATTCATCGTTTGAGGCTAGGTGTGTGCGTAGCTGCTTTGGCGCCATTGGCGGCTGCGCAAACGCTTGATGGCAGGTTGTATTCCGAAATGCACTGGAGGCAGATTGGGCCCACGCGCGCCGGACGCGCGCGCGCCGTCGCTGGCTCGCCGCTCCAGCCGAACCTGGCCTATATCGGCTTCGATAACGGCGGCGTCTGGAAATCCACTGACTACGGGTCGACCTGGAAGCCGATGTTCGACAAGGAATCCACGGGCTCCATCGGCGCTATCGCGGTCGCGCCTTCGGACCCGAACGTGGTCTACGTCGGAAGCGGCGCCGGGATCATCCGGCCCGACCTCGCCACGGGCGACGGCATGTACAAATCCACCGACGCCGGCAAGACATGGACGCATCTCGGCCTGCGCGATTCGCAAATGATCGCGGATATCTCGGTGGACCCGCGCAACCCAAACCGACTGTTTGTGGCGGCGCTCGGCCATCCCTATGGCCCGAATCCGGAGCGCGGCATCTTCCGTTCCACCGATGGCGGCGCGCACTTTGACCGCGTGCTCTTCAAGGACGAATACACCAGCGGTAACGACGTGCATATCGATCCCTCCGACCCGAACATCGTCTACGCCGGGCTCTGGCAGCAGCAGCAAGGTTTCTCCGAGAACGGCGCCTTTGGCGGCACGGAGGGCGGCATCTACAAATCGACCGACGGCGGCACGACTTGGAAGCAACTGACCAACGGCCTGCCGCCCATCATTGAAGCCAATCTTGCCGTTGCCCCCTCGAACACCAACACCATTTACGCCATGGTGGCTGGCGCTGCGCCGCCGGCGGCTCGTGGCGGCGCCGCGGGTGCTGGTGTAGGTGGCGGTGGTGGTCGCGGCGGCCGTGGAGGCCGGGGCGGGGGCGCCACGGGCACTGTGAGCTTCTACAAGAGCACCGACGCCGGCGAGCATTGGTTTGTAGCGGTGGATGACCCTAGTCTCTCTGTCGCGCAGCGCCGCACCGCGGATAACCGGCCATTGGCGCGCATCGGCGGCGGCGACCTGCCCACCATTACAGTGGACCCGAAGCACGAAAAGGTAGTTTACAGCTGCTCCACCGTTTTCTGGCGTACCGAAGACGCCGGGTTGACTTGGTCGGCCGTGCGTGGCGCTCCCGGCGGCGACGACTATCAGAAAACCTGGGTCAACCCGAGTAACCCCGACATCATTTTGTTGGTCGCCGACCAGGGTGGAGTAATCTCTGCCAATCGCGGTGAATCGTGGAGTAACTGGTACAACCAGCCGACGGCCGCTATGTATCATGTCACCGCCGATAACGCGTTTCCCTATCGCCTATGCGGTGGCCAGCAGGATTCCGGCTCGGCGTGCGTCCAGAGCCGAGGCATGGATGGCGAAATCACGTTCAACGATTGGCACCCGGTGGGCATCGCGGAATATGGCGAAGCCGCGCCCGATCCGAAGAATCCGGATCTCGTCTATGGCAGCACCCGCGGCGCTTCGGTGAGTATCTACAACCGCCGCACCGGCCAAAAGATGAGCGTCGCGGTCGGCTCTAATGGCGGTGGCGGCCGTCGCGCCGGCCGCGCAGGCGCGGCTACATCGCAAGGGGCTGCGTCGAACGAACCGCCGGCGCGCTCCGTCCGCACACAGCCTATCTCGTGGTCTCCCAAAGATCCCAATCTTCTTTTCGCCGCGACTGCGGGCGTCTGGAAAAGCACGAATGGCGGCCATAGCTGGACCGCTATCAGCGGCGATCTGACGCGCCAGACTTGGGAAGTTCCATCTAACACCGGAAAGTACGCGTCGCAGGTGACGCCGGCGGCGCAGGGCGCGGTTACGGCCCTCGCGCCCTCGCCGCTCGACGTGAACGTGCTATGGACGGGAAGCGATGACGGCTTCATTCAAGTAACCACCGATGGCGGCGCCAAGTGGACCAACGTAACCCCTCCGCAGGTCAAGGCCTGGACGCGCATTTTCAACATGGATGCGGGTCATTTCGATACCAAAACGGCGTACGCCGCGGCCAACACCATGCGCCTCGACGACATGAATCCTCACTTTTGGAAAACGCACGACGGCGGCAAGACTTGGACCGAGATCGACAAAGGAATCTCCGGCGGCGCGGTGTCCAATTCCATCCGCGAGGATCCGCGCAAGAAAGGTCTGCTCTACGCCGCCACCGACACTCAGGTCTGGGTCTCCTTCGACGATGGCGGCAACTGGCAGTCCTTGCGGCTGAATATGCCGGCGATTTCCGTTCGTGACATCGCGATCAAAGACGACCCGTCGTGCCTGTGTTCCGACCTCGTGGCCGGCACGCACGGCCGCGGTTTCCTGGTGCTGGACGACGTCACGCCCCTCCGTCAGGCCGCCGAAGCGGCGGCGGCTACGGACGCCTTCCTGTTCAAACCCGCAACGGCGCTTCGCATCCGCTTCGCAACTAACGATCCGACGCCTTGGCCGCCCGAACTTCCTGCCGGCGAGAATCCGCCGCCCGGCACTAGCGTGGATTATTACCTCCTCAAGGCCGCGGACGAGGTGAAACTCGAGTTTCTCAGCGGCGGCAAAGTGATTCGCACCTATTCGAGCAAGGATCCCGTGCGCAACCCCGACCCCGCCACCGATCCCTTCGCCTATAACCAGCTCTGCCAGCAGAATCCAATGCTGCCCGATTGCGGTTTGCCGCTGTATTGGCCTGCTCCGCCGTCGGTGTTGCGGACTACCGAGGGAATGCACCGCTTTCAGTGGGACATGCATTACGATCCGCTGCCCGGCGCGGGTGGCGGCGGGCGCGGCGGTGGGGGAGGGAACGGAGCGGTTCCGAATAATCGCACTTACCCCGGCGTCAACGCGCCGTGGGTCGCGCCCGGTGAATATACGGTGCGCCTGACCGTGAACGGCAAATCTCAAACGCAGCCCATCAGCGTGAAGATGGATCCGCGCGTCAAGATCACGCCCGACGTGCAACAGATCTTCACGCTCACCACGCGCGCCGAAGACAACGCCCGCTCCGCCGAGGCTGCGTATAAAGACGCCCGTACCCTGTTGGGGAAGGTGAATGCCAGGCCGAAATCGGCCGCCAACGACGGTCTGGCCAAGCAACTCGAAGAGATCGCGCCTGCCGAGCCAGCCGCTGCCGGCGGTGGTGGTGGAGGCCGTGGGGGACGCGGCGGCGGCCGTGGCGGAGCAGCGCGCGGCGGCGGCGCCGAAGCCCCGCCGAACCTCGGTAGCATCGGGCCTGAATTGGTGGCGTCGGTACAGCCGATGCAAGCCTCCGAGATGGCGCCGACCGCGGCGGAATTCGAAGCAGCCAATCGCGAGGAAGCCTCGTACGCCGCATTGATGGCGAAGTGGGCGACGCTCAAGGCCAGGGTCAGCGGCGCGGCCGCGCCTGCGGCGAAACCGGTGGCGAAACAATAGCCGGACTAAGCTACGATAACGATGTCGCATGTTTTCGTGGCTATTTTCCGATCCGTTGCCGGTCGGCGCCGTAGCGCCGGAATTCTCGCTGCCTGATCAACTCGGTCATGAGGTCAAGCTTTCCGCGTTGCGCGGGCGCAATGTCGTCCTGGTGTTCTATCCCGGCGACGATACGCCGGGCTGCACCAAGCAGCTTTGCCAGTTCCGCGATCAATGGGCCGGCGTCAAGGCGCGCGGCGCGGAAATTTTCGGTGTGAACCCGCAAAGCGCGGCAAAACACGAAAAGTTCCGCGAGAAGTTCCATTTCCAATTCCCATTACTAGTCGATGAAGGCCAGAAGGTGGCGGCGCTCTATCACGCCAACGGGTTGATCGTGAAACGAACCGTCTACGTCATCGGCCCCGACGGCAAGATTCGCTTCGGCAAACGCGGCATGCCCAACCCCTCGGAAGTTCTGGCGGCATGCGCTTGATGCGGCTGCCGAAGGTCTATCCGATCTTGGATTCCGAAGCGCTGGCGCAACGCGGAATCGCGCTAGAAACCGCGGCAGCGGCGTTCCTGGAAGGCGGCGCCGGGATCCTGCAGCTTCGCCATAAAGGCCATTGGAGCCGCAACGTCTTCGAGGCCGCTCGCAAGATTGCCGCGCTATGCCGCGCCGAGGGCGTGCAATTCGTCGTGAACGACCGCGCCGATTTCGCGATGCTGCTCGGCGCCGGATTGCACGTCGGCCAGGACGATTTGCCGCCGCGCGATGCGCGCGCGCTCATTGGCAATGAAGCTCTGCTCGGATTCTCCAGCCACAACCCCGCGCAGCTTTGCGCCGCCGGAGGCGAGCCCGTGGACTATGTGGCCCTCGGCCCTATCTTCGCAACCGCCTCGAAGCAGAATCCGGATCCAGTGGTGGGCATCGATCACCTGCGCGAATGCCGCGCGCTTATCGAGAAGCCGCTGGTGGCGATCGGCGGCATCACACTCGAAAACGCACCCTCGGTTTGGGCCGTCGGTGCGGATTCGGTTGCTGTGATCGGTGGCCTGCTGCCGCGCGAATCGAACGTGCGAGCGCTACGCGAACGGGTGGAACAGTGGCTTACAAGTTCCCGCGCTTAGCCTGCTCGCGCTCAATCGCCTCGAACAACGCTTTAAAATTGCCTTTACCGAAGCTGCGGCTGCCCTTGCGCTGGATCACTTCGTAGAACACCGTCGGCCGGTCTTCCACGGGCCGCGTGAAAATCTGCAGCATGTAGCCTTCGTCATCGCGGTCCACCAAAATCCCTAGCTTCTGCAGCTCCGGCACGGGCTCGTCGATTTTCCCCACGCGCGCGAGAAGCTCTTCGTAGTAAGTCGAAGGCACGCGCAGGAAATCGATGCCTTGCCGCTGCAGCGCGCCGACCGTTTCAATAATGTTGTCGGTGGCCATCGCGATATGCTGCACGCCAGGCCCGCGATAGAACTCCAGATACTCTTCGATTTGCGACTTGCGCTTACCTTCCGCCGGCTCGTTCAAAGGAAATTTCACGCGCTCATTTCCGTTCGACATCACTTTCGACATCAGCGCAGAATAATCGGTGGAAATATCCTTATCGTCGAAATGCTTGAACATCCGGAAGCCCATCGCCGACGCGTAGAAATCCACCCAGTGGTTCATGGCCCCCAACTCGACGTTGCCCACGACGTGATCGATATGCTTTAACCCCACCGGGCGCGAAACGGAGTCTTCGCCTTCTACCGCTGCGAATCCAGGCAGGAAGGCGCCCCGGTAGTTGCGGCGTTCGACGAACGAATGGATGGTGTCACCGTAAGTTGCAATCGACGCGATGCGCGCTTCGCCATTCTCGTCGCGCAGGGTCTCCGGCTCGCGGACGCTCTTCGCGCCGCGCTTGGTCGTCTCGCGCCATGCGGCTTCCGCATCATCCACCCAAAGCGCGATATCGCGCACTCCGTCGCCGTGCATGCGGATGTGATCGGCAATCGGATGTTCCGGGCCGAGCGGCGTGGTCAGCACGAAGCGGATCTTGTTTTGTGCAATCACGTAAGAAGCGCGGTCGCGCGTGCCGGTTTCGGGTCCGCGATAGGCCACCAGGCGAAATCCAAATGCGGAGCGGTAATAATAGGCGGCCTGACGGGCGTTGCCGACGTAGAATTCCAGATAGTCCGTGCCGTTGAGAGGGAGAAAATCCTTCGCGGCGTTGGCTTCACTTGGCGTTGGTTGTTCCAAGACTTGCGGCATACGTTTTCCTCAAAGCTTCGATGCAGAGTTGATTGTCTTCGTCCAGTCCGGTAGAGATGCGCAGGCACTGCGGAAGCCCGAACGCTCTCAGCGGGCGTACCACCACGCCTTGCGCCAGCAACTCCTCGAACACGCGCATGGCGTCGGCTTCCGAAGGCAGTTCCGTCATCACAAAATTTGCCTGTGATGGCACGGCGGCAAGCCCGAGCCCTTCGATGCCTTCGGTAAGGTGTTTCAATCCCCGTGCGTTGACCTCGAGCGAACGGTGCAGAAATTCCTTGTCGTGAAGCGCGGCAATGCCCGCGGCCTGAGCGGGCGTGGATGGTTCGAACGGCAGCTTCACCTTGAGCAGGTTGCGGATCAGTTCGTCGTGCGCGAAGCCGTAGCCGATGCGCGCGCCGGCGAGTCCGTAGATCTTCGAGAACGTGCGCAGCGTGATCACGTTGTCGTAGCGGTAGTGCATGGAATCCGGATAGCGCGGGTTATCCTTCGCGTACTCGAAATAGGCCTCGTCGAGAATGATGAGCACACGCTCGGGCACGTGCTTATAGAATTCGTCGAATTGCGACTTGGTAAAGATCGTTCCAGTCGGGTTATTCGGATTCGCGAGGTAGACAATCTTCGTATTAGCGTTAATCGCAGCCCCGAGCGCCGGAAGATCGTACGCCCAATCGCGGTAAGGCACGGTTCGATATTTCACGCCGCGGGATTTCGCCAGCACCTGGAAGCCGATGAACGCGGCTTCGGTGGTAAGCACCTCATCCTCATCGCACAGAAAGGCGCGGATGATATTCGACATGATGCCTTCCGACCCGCTGCCGGCAATGACATTATCGACTTTCACGTCGTACTCTTTGGCTAACACTTCGCGCAGGCGCAGGCCGCCATCGGGATAGAGGTTTAGTCCATCGAGCGAGCGTCGCATGGCCTCGATCGCCTTGGGCGACGCGCCCAGCGGGTTCTCGTTCGAGGCGAGCTTGGCAATGCGCGTGAGGCCATACTGTTTGCGCACCGATTCGATGGTACGCCCAGCCTCATAAGGCCGCAGAGATTCGATATAGGGAGGAACCAGTGGCATAGGCGCGGGCGAACAGGGCCGCTACTTTATTCTAACGGGTCGGTAGCGGACGTATGACGGTAATGGGGTAGGCTGGTGTGGTGGATGCCACGGAGATAGTCGCGAGGGTGGCGAGGGCAATCGAAGAGCGCAAGCTGGACGCCGTGTTGATTGGGAACGCCGGCGCCGCCATGCACGGCGCCCCGGTAACCACCATCGATCTGGATTTTCTGATCCGCAGAGCCCCGGCGAACAAGAAAAAACTGACCGCCATCGCCGAGGATCTCCGCGCGACCTTATACCGGCCATTCTTTCCGGTGAGCACCGTAATGCGGATGATGAACGACGATGAAACGCTGCAGGTCGATTTCCGAGATGAGGTCAGCGGGATTCGCTCGTTTGAAGGCGTTCGGAAGCGCGCGGAGGCCATCCAAGTGGCGGGTACCGTCATT
The DNA here is from genome assembly GCA_963743705.1 of Bryobacterales bacterium. GTDB lineage: Bacteria > Acidobacteriota > Terriglobia > Bryobacterales > Bryobacteraceae > PALSA-243. The sequence continues at coordinate 17,070 of CAVUQS010000019.1, forward strand.
CGGGTCGCTGCGCTCGCTGATATCATCAAAATGAAACGAGCGGCGAACCGCCCGCGCGATCGCGCCGTGCTGGAGATTCTGGAGTAGACGCTTGAAGCGGCCGAAGCTAACCAGGAAAGTACGACTGGAACTACTCAAGCAGCAAAGCGAGTGACTGGAAAACGACATGATCCGCCGTCGCGTCGCCGCCCCGCTTGAGAGCCGCATGAACTTCCTGCGCAAGCGTATCGGAATCTGCCGTTCCTGCCTTTAAAACCTTAAACGGTAAGTCTGTCCAGCCTTACCCACGAAGGAAACAGTTCCATCGAGGCTCTTCACCACGGCGACCGGCTTTCCGCCAACGATGATCGCCGTGATCGTCTGCCCCTTCGGCGCACGCACCTTCTGCGGCCCATCCACCGATGCGCGCAGTTCCACACTCACCGCCTCCCCGCCGTGCCACACGATCGACGCCTCGTCGCCGCCGCGCGCCTTCAGGCCGCTAATCCTCCCATCCGGCCACGCGGAAGGCAACGCCGGCAGAATCTTGATCTCGCCCGACTGGCTTTGCAACAGCATCTCCGCGATACCGTTCGTTCCGCCGAAATTGCCATCGATTTGGAAGGGCGGGTGATTGTCGAACAGGTTGGGCAGCGTCGAGCGCCGCAACAGCACCAGCAGGCTTTCGTGCGCCTGGTCGCCGTCTTCCAGGCGCGCCCAATAGTTGACGATCCAAGCGCGGCTCCAACCGGTTCCGCCGCCATTGTTCGCCAGGCGGCGCTCCAACGCCGCCCGCGCCGCCTTCGCAAGATCGGGCGTGCCGCGCAACGTAATCAGATCCGAGGGAAACAACGCGAAGAGATGCGAAATATGGCGATGGCCCGGGTCTTGTTCGACGTAGTCCTCCTGCCATTCCTGCAATTGCCCGAGGCGGCCGATCTGGAACGGCGGCAGTTTGGCGCGCGCATCCGCGAGTTGCTTGCGCAGATCGGCATCCACTCCCAGAATCTCCGCGGCTTGAATCACGTGGTTGAAGAGCGTGGTCGTGATCTCGACATCCATGGTGGGCGACATCACCAGCGAATGCGTCGTTCCATCGGGCAGCTTGTACCGGTTCTCCGGCGAGAGCGAAGGGCCGCTCAACAAATGTCCCTTGCCGTCGGGCGTCAGCGAGTCGAGCAGGAATTCGGCCGCTTCCTTCATCGCCGGATACGCGCGTGTGGCCAGAAACTGCTTGTCGCGCGTGAAATCGTAGTGATCCCAAAAGTGCAGGGAAAGCCATGCGCCGCCCATCGGCCAAATGCCTGAGGGAATGCCATCGATAGGTATCGCGTCGCCCCAGAGATCCGTGTTGTGGTGGATGACGAAACCCCGGGCGTTGTAATAAGACTTCGCGATTTCCCGGCCGGCGGGGCGCGCATTATCGATCAGGTCGAATAGAGGCGAGGTCAATTCCGAAAGATTCGTCGGCTCGGCCGGCCAGTAATTCATCTCCGTGTTGATGTTGATGGTGTACTTGCTTTCCCACGGCGGATTCAGGCTCTCGTTCCACTTGCCTTGTAAGTTGGCCGCCATGCTTCCGGGGCGGCTGCTCGCAATGAGTAAGTAGCGTCCGAATTGAAAGTAAGTCTCCATCAGATGCTGATCCGTCTCGCCGGCGGCCACGCGTTTCAAACGTTCATCGGTCGGCGTAGACGCCAGCGGATCGGCCTCGGGACCCAATTCGAACGCCACGCGCCGGAACAGACGCTGGTGATCGCTCACATGATCTGCTCGCAGGTCCGCGTAAGGCTTCTTCGAGCTGGCGTCCAGAGCGCTTTTGCAGGAGCCGGGGAGATCCTCCGAGCGGAAATCGGTGGCGGCGGTGAGCAGCAGCGTCACTGCATTCGCATTGCGGATGGCCAACGTTCCGTTTTCCGCGGTCACACTGCCGCCTTGCGCTTGCGCCCGCAGTTCCGCGCGGAACTTCACGCCATTGTTGCCCTCGTCCGCTTTGCCATCCTGTCGCAGCGCCTGGCCTTCCATGATCAGGCTCGAACCCGTCGCGACTGTCGTCGCATTGGCCTCGCGCGTGAGTGATGCGGTGAACGAAATCTGTCCGGGCCGGTCCGCAGACACCCGAACGACGATCAAATGTTGATCGGGGATCGAAGCAAATACCTCCTCCGTAATCACGGCGCCGCCTGTCTTATAGGTGGTGCGCGCGATACCGGTATCCAGATCCAGTTCGCGGCGGTAATCGCTTACCTCGCGTCCCTCGGCAAACTTCAAATGCAAATCGCCTAGTGGCTGGTAAGGAACCATGCGCGGCGGCACTCCGAGCATATCTTTGGCGCGGGCTTCAGCCTCGGCGACCTTGCCCTCCATCAAAAGGCGCCGCACCTCGGGTACAGCCGCTGGCGCGTTAGGGTTGTCGCGATTCTTACGAGAGCCGGGCCAGATGGAGTCTTCGTTGAGCTGGATGCGCTCGTCGCCGGTCTTGCCGAACACCATCGCCGCCAGGCGTCCGTTGCCGATGGGCAGGGCTTCCGTCCATTGTGCCGCGGGCTGCTGGTACCAAAGAACGTGCGGACGATCGGCGGCCGAAAGCGTCGCAGCGATACCGATCAAGATCAGGCGAAACTTCATGTTTGCCATGATATCTTCACCCGCTCAGACGCGCCGCACCTTCACTTTGGCCTCCTGAAACAGCACCTCCACCATGCCAAATTGCTCGTCATATTGCGCGCTCGAATACTTTGCCATCCGCTCGGCCGAAATCACCACTTGTATAATTCCTGCCTGCACGCACGCTCGGGCGCAATCCATACACGGCATGATGTCGACATAAATCGTGCACCCTTCCGTCGCCGTACCGGCGCGCGCGGCGTTGCAAATCGCATTCCGCTCGGCGTGTTCAATCCAGAAATATTTCGTCGGCCGCACCAGCCGCTCCGGCACGTCGTCGCGGATGCCCCGCGGGAACGAATTGTAGCCGGTAGTGCGAATCTCGTGGTTCGGCCCCACGATCACGCAGCCGATCTGCGTGTTCGGGTCCTTGCTGCGCAGCGCGACCACGCGACAGATTTCCAGATAATACTGATCCCAGCCGGGAATTGGCATGATCGCTCAAATCTACCAGAATCGCGGCCTCACGTTGATTCCCGCTCGCGTCATCGCTCCGCGCCCCTCGCGCCTGATAGAATTTCCAAATATCATGAAGCGTCTACTCGCTTTGCTCGCGGCTGCCGCGGCCGCTCAAGCCGCCGACTATAAGCTGAACTCAACGCCGTCTACCGTTGCGTACGGATACTATTGGTCCGAAGCCAAGCCCGCGCTACGCATCAAATCCGGCGACACGGTCACTGTCCACACGCTGACAACGTCCAGCCCTACCGCGCTCACCCGCGGCGGCGTCAAGCCCGAGGACGTCGAGCAGGAGCTCAAAGACATCTACGCGCAAGTGACTGGCCCGAACAAAGGGCCCGGCGGCCACATCCTCACAGGCCCCATTTACGTTGAAGGCGCAGAGCCAGGCGATACGCTCGAAGTGCGCATTCAGAAGATCGACTTAGCGACGTTGTACGCCTCGAACAGCTTTAGTCCGCAGCGCGGCGTGCTGCCTCCTACCGATTTCCAGCGCGGCGCCAGCAAGATCATCCCGCTCGATAAAGAGCGCATGGTGGCGAAATTCTCCGATCGCATCGAAATCCCGCTGCATCCCTTCTTCGGCAGCATGGGCGTGGCGCCCGCCCCCGCCAAAGGTCGCGTAAACAGCGGACCGCCCGCCGAATACGCCGGCAACCTGGACAACAAAGACCTCGTCGCCGGCACGAAGCTCTTCATTCCCGTGTTTGCGCCCGGCGCGCTTTTCGAAGTTGGCGATGGCCACGCGGGGCAGGGAAATGGCGAGGCCGATATCACCGCCATGGAAACGTCACTCATCGGCACGTTCCAGTTCATTGTGCGCAAAGACATGCATCTCAAAGGGCCGCGCGGCGAAACCCCCACCCACTGGATCGCCATGGGCCTCGATCCCGATCTGAATCTTGCGCTGGTCAACGCCGTTCGCGACGCGATTGATTTTCTGGTGACTGAAAAGCACATGACTCGCGAAGACGCCTACGCCCTCTGCAGCGTCGCGGTTGATTTCAACGTTACTCAGGCGGTGGATGGCACTAAGGGCGTTCACGGCATGATTCCCAAGAGCATCTTCAAACAGTGAAACCGCTTCTCGCGCTCCTGCTGTTTTGCAATTCCGCGGCCGGAATCACTCTGCGGTATTGGGTGGAACCGTGCACGGAAAAGCATGACAGCGGATGCCATGCCGCCGACCCCGAACTCGCGCGCTGGGCTCTCGAAGCCTGGCAGGCCGCGTCGGACGGCGCGCTGCGCCTCGAGCCGGCGCCCAAAATGGAAAGCGCCCAGATCCGTATCTTCTGGGCCAACGGCCGCAATGGGCTTTACGGCGAAGCGCGACCGATCGTTGTCGATGGCATCCACGGCGCCGAGGTCTACGTCTTACCCGAGCAATCCGCGAGCAGCGACCCGCTTCTCCGCGACGCCGTCCTCTACCTGACTTGCGTTCACGAAACTGGCCACGCGCTTGGCCTGCAGCACACTGCCGCGTTCGCCGACATCATGTACAGCTTCCAATTCGGCGGCGACATCGAAGAATACTTCGGACGCTACCGCCGCCTGCTGAATGTCCGCGCCGATATTCGCAAGCACGCCGGCATGTCCGAGGCCGACAAGAAACAACTGCGCGCAGCGTGGAGTAAAGCCGGAAACTAATCTGGATTTCAAGCCGCGCGGCGCGGCCCAAACACCGAAGCAGCCGCCTGCGTCGCCAGATCGAACGCGCTCAAAGCGCAGTTGACGCCCCAAGTCAACGAATCCGTCGGCCGCAAGGCCGAACCAATCGCCATCGACGCGCTTGCCTGAACCACGGCTGTGCCGGTATTCCAGAGCCGTTTCGGACCATGCAGCGCGTCCACAGCTACCGTCAACGCCGTGTCGACCGCCGCCTGCTGCAGAGTCCCCCACAGCATGCGGTAGCTCAGCGCATCTCTCGCGGGAGCAATCCCGGCGAGAATTGCGCCCGCGACCTTGGCATACTCGTCATCGGATTCCGCCCGCTGCGTAATCAACCGCAGAGCATGCAGCCAGAGCGGGCTCAGCGTCCTATTACTGATCAGATCGATAATCATGCGCGCTAACGCCATGTCGTAGCGCAGTTCGTCATTCACGCGCGTGGCGTACGCCGCCAAGTTCGCTTTTGTCAGGCAATCGGTCTGCAGGCTGTCGCTCAGCGTTTCCGCCACCCAGCGTGCGCTCTGCAGCGCGTATTGAATGCCTTCGCCATTGAGCGGGTTGATCAATCCCGCGGCGTCGCCCACCAGCGCCAAACGATCGCCTGTGATGGGCAAATTCGGGTCGAACGTCGCCAGCGGCCAGCCGACGATCTTGCCGCACATGCGCGCCGTGCCCAGCCGGAAACGGATGGCCTTGTCCGAATCGATAATGTGGTTGAGAATCTGGCTGAGCTGAAGCTGCGTCGGCGGATAAGTTTCGAGCAGTGCGCCGACGCCTACATTAGCTGAAGTTCCGCCGGTGGGAAAAACCCAACAATACCCGGGAAAGGTCGCGGCGCTGAAGTAAAGATCGGCTTGATCCTGCGGTCCGTCGACGCCTTCGAAGTACGCCCGCACCGCCAAAATGCGGTCGCGGCGCGGGGGCGGCCCGCCGCGCAAAATTCTCGCGATCTGGGAAGAGCTGCCATCGGCGCCTACCAGCAATCGGCTTCTGAGCCTTTGCTCACCGGACGCGCCCTGCCGCATCACGGTGACGAAATCGCGCTCTACCTCGTATCCAGTCACGCGCTCGTTCTCGAACACCCGCGCGCCGGCGGCGATCGCGCCGTTGAGAATCACGTCATCCAGCGCCATGCGGGGTACGCACAGGCCATGGTCCGGCAAATCGGGGACGTGAGGAACCGCGTGCTTGATCAGTTCCTTGCCATCTAAATACAGCGCGGCCTGGCGAATCTTATTACTGGCCTCCAGAACCGGATGCGACAGCAGGTTCAAGGTTGCCAGTTCCGCCAGGGCAACCGGCCCCACGAAATCTCCGCAAACTTTGTCCCGCGGAAAGCGGCGCTGATCGAAAAGCGCCACGCGATACCCCGCGCGCGCCAGGTGACAGGCCGTTGCCGCGCCCGCCGGGCCAGCGCCTGCGATTGCCACATCGTAATCGACGCTGATTTCCTGGCGGATCCGGATCATGAAGCCGCGCCCCGGATGGCGTCCACACGCAGAAACGGTTCGGCGCGTTGCGGCAAAGCAAACGTGACGGTCTCTTCCGCCACGGTCACTTCCTCCACTTCCGCGAAACCGTGCGACGCAAGCGCCGCGAGCGCCTCTTCCACCACCCACTCCGGCGTAGAAGCGCTTGCGGTCAATCCGGCCACGCGCGCCGCGCGCAGCAGCGCCGGGCTCACCGCGCCGATTTCATCCACCAGAAGGACCTTGGTCCCGCAGCTTCGCGCCACTTCGCAGAGCCGGTGCGCGTTTGAGCTGTTGTGCGAGCCCAGCACGATCATCAAATCCGCTTGCGCCGCGATGGCCTGCACCGCACGCTGGCGATTCTGTGTTGCGTAGCAAATGTCATCCACGGCAGGCAGCGTCAGGGCGGGAAAGCGCTGCCGCAGTGTCGTCAGAATCTCTCGGGAATCGTCAAGCGATAGCGTGGTCTGCATCAGCACGCCCACGCGCTCGGCATCGGGCACGGTCACGCGCAGCGCGTCTTCCACCGAAGTCACCAGTTGAATCTCGCCCGGCAGTTCGCCTAACACCCCGGTAACTTCATCGTGACCCTCATGCCCGATCAGCAACACCGCAAGCCCGCGCCGCGAGTATGCATGCGCCTCCACGTGCACCTTAGTCACCAGAGGACAAGTGGCGTCGATGATTCGCAACCCCAGCTCGCGGGCGCTGCGCCGCACTTCCGGAGCCACGCCGTGCGCGCTGAACACCACAACCGATCCCGCCGGCACTTCGGCCAACTCTTCCACGAACACCGCGCCAAGCTGTTCCAGGGAATGCACAACGTGGCGATTGTGCACAATCTGCTTGCGGACATAAACCGGCGGCCCGCCGATCCGCAGCGCCATTTCAACGGCTTTCACCGCCCGGTCTACGCCTGCGCAAAAACCTCGCGGAGCGGCGAGAAAAAGCCGTTTCGGCTGCGTGACGGCAGAGCCCGGCGCAATGCACGGAGGAGTTTCCATGGATTACAAATCCCGCTCGATCATGTACGTGACAATCTGCTCCAGGAAGCGTTTATCTTCGGAATCGGGCAAACTCGAGAACGCCTGGTAAAACTCGAAAATCGCTGCGCCCGCCAGATGACGCGCCGCCGTTCGCGCGGCCTCAATCGCATCGTATTTCGAAAACACGCGGTAAACCCACGCCACATCCCGCGCTGTACGAATCGCGCGCGGCTGCGCCAGAAAGCTTCGTAGCCGCTCTTTTTCCTTGGCGGTTGAGTGATTCAGCGCGTGAATCAACATCATGGTGCGCTTGCCTTCCCAAATATCGCCGCCGATCTCTTTGCCGTATTTCTTGTGGTCGCCCACCAGGTTCAGGATGTCGTCCTGAATTTGAAACGCGGCGCCCATGAAATAGCCGAAACGGTTGAAGCGGTCGAGGTTGTTGCTGTGCGACGCAATCAGCGCGCCGATGCGGCAAGGATGAATGCACGTGTACCAGCACGTCTTCTTCAAAGTCATCCGAAGATAGTCGGCCTCGGTCAGATCGCACTCGTTGTCCTTGACCCAGCCCAGCTCGATCGCCTGTCCTTCCACCGATTCGCGCACCATGTGTTCGAATTCCTGAAACACCAGCCAGGTCAGGTCCGGCCCCAGCACCCCGAGATTCTCCATCAGCGGGCGCATCGTGAGGACGTTCATCGCGTCCCCCACATTCACCGCAATGCCCACGCCGTGCTCATAGTGCATCGTAGGAAGTCCGCGCCGGTACTCGCTTCCATCTTCCACGTCATCGTGAACCAGGAAGGCGTTGTGATACAGCTCCAACGCGACGGCCGAACGCAATACCGATTCCGTCGTGCCGCCCAGCGCGCGGCAGGTCGCGATACATAGGCCGGGCCGGAATCCCTTGCCGCCACGCATCGGGTAGGAAGGCACCAAATCCCAAAGATATTTTCCCGGCGCTTTTTTGGGAACTCCCTGCAGCAGCGTCTGAATAGTGAGTTCGTGATAATGCCGCAGGCGGTCGAGAACGGGCTGATATCCGCCTTCGCTGGTCGTAGGTCGGACGCCGGCCATGGGACGGCTAGACCACCGTAAGAGTCAACACAGCCCGCATCTGGTCCGGACGGTTGCTCTGGATCAACCCCGAGTATGTGCCCGCTGGCGTACCAGCCGGCGGGGTGATTCGCACCACCACGCGCTGGTTCTGGTGCGGCTGTACGCTGACCACTTTCGGGTCGAATTCGATCGCGTGCGCCGGAAGCCGGTCCCCGGAGGCGCTAATCAGATCGGTAGGCCGGAGTTCGAACGGATCGGCCGCCGTGGTTCCATCGTTTTCCACCACCAACGAAAGCTCGCCGGTTTCGCCCGCCTTGACTGGCTGCGACATCGTCAGCACCGGAGTCGCGGACGACGAAGATGACGAAGACGAATCTGAGGTGGTCCGCCCGTTGCCGCGAATCGAAATCACGCGCTGCGCCATTTTTCCCGCGCCGCGCGCCGACGCGCCCACGATATCGACCACGATATCCAGCACTTCGTGCGCATCGCGCCGGAACCGTTGCAGAATCTCTTCCGGTCTTCCCGAGCGAATCTCGTCCGTGTTGATGAACTTTTCTTCGAGTTGCCTCGCCGCCACAATTCCGGCCGCAATCTCTTCCTCGAGAATGGACGCGGCCTGCTGCACCACGCGCGACGTTGTCTCGCCGAAGGCCTTGAAGATCGGGGGCAACTCGGCGGCCGCTCCGCGAAAGCTTTCTTGCGCCGATTGCTTGGGAGGAGACTTGTGTTCCTTGGTTTCCGCTTGCTCTTCCGGCATGGATGCTCTCTCCTCCGGTGGCGGCTGCTTCTTCTTTACTCCGTTGCCGCGAATCTTAGCCATATCACTTCAGTGGGGTCGTCGGGTTGGTAGTTCTGTCCGGGCAGTTAAAAAACTTGGTCAGGCCGCGAATGGTAATAGCGGCGACTGGGCGATCGAAGATTTCGATTCCGATCGTATATTCGCTCTGAGCGCAAATGGGTTCGCAGACGGAGATGCACAGCTTCACCGCGTCGTTCGAACGCATGAGCATGTTCATCTCAACCTGCATCGGCTCGCCCTTGCCCGTGTTGAGAGTAACGGTAGCGGGCTCTTGAGGGTTGAAGCTATGCAGGAGCTGCGCCTGCTGGTCCGGCCACTGTAATATGCGAACGTCGGTCTCGTCTGCCATATTGTCTCCTCTTGTGTTTGGCCCAGGGCCCTAACGGCTTACCGTAATCATGTTACTCGGCATGGAGTAACCGGCTATCTCAAGCTGAGTGGTTCGCCAATAGCGAAAACAAACGCCTGCGTCACCGCCCGGTGACGGAAAATACATACAGATCGCAAACGCCGTGTCTCACCGCGCCGTTGCCGCTCGTTCCATCGCGGTTGGTTGAAGTATACCTCAGACCAACCCGGCGCCTGCGCCATTCTTTCGGCCATCCCGTCCCATGGGACTATGGGTAATTGGGAAATTCCCTAATCTACGGTATTCTCCTGGCGGTCAATACCAGGCATCGCGGTTGGCGATAGTAACCCGGAAGAAAGGCTTTTCCTTTTCCGCGGCATCCATGCGGAATTCCTGCAACGTCTTGGCCGGGTCGTAGTCTCTCCAAAGCCAGGCCAGCGACTCCGGCAGATCGAGTGCGGCCTGCGCGCCCCCATGAGCCGCCGTACCGAAGCGGAAGTGAAAATCGTATTCCCGCAGCTTGAGTGAGTTCGCCATCTGGATGTTCTGCATTGGCCACGATCCGTGTTCGTTCTCCAAATCGTCGTTGCCGTCGCTCATCCAGACCCGGATATTGCGCTTAGGCTCCTTGCGCACCTTGAACGGGTAGACGTTCCCCCCTTCGAGCTTGTCCTGCGGCCGCCATTGAATAGACGTGAAACTGCCGACGGCGCTGTGCACGCGCGCGAAACGCTCCGGCATCAGCCACGCCACATTAAACGCGCAGATACCGCCCGACGATTCGCCGCCGATGGCGCGGCTATATCCGTCCGGGCGCAGTTTGTAATCTTTCTCGACTTCCGGCAGAAGCTCTTCCATCAGGAAGCGAGCGTAACGGTCGCTCACCGTGTCGTATTCAATCGACCGCAGGGCGCGCCCCTCCAGCGACAACCCAGGCGCGATCAACACCTCAACCATCGGCGGGATCAGTTTCTGCGCCACCAGGTTTTCGGTCACGGTGAAGAGGCGCGAGCGCGAGAAATCGCCGACTAAGCCTTGGCCATCCTGCCAAACCATCAGCGCCGCCGGAACCGCGGGATTCACGCCCGGCGACGCATAGATCCAATAGTCCGCCTTCATGCCGTCGTAAATCTTGCTGGTGAAGGTTCGCTTTTCCGTCACCTTGCCGTGCGGTACGCCGGGACTCGGATAGGAATCGGGGTTGTAGCCGACGGCGTCGCCCCGTGCGCCCAGCGTTTTGCCCGCCGCGTAGTATTGATACGAATGCGTGACGCCGGTGCGCATCTTGAGCAGCAGCATCCAGAGCGTCGAACCCTCGATCGCCTGCATGGCAACCTGAGGTTGCTGATCGATCGACACCGTAACCGGTGAAGGGGAGTTAGCCACGAACAAATAATCCTGCCCCCATACCGCCGTGCCGCCATTAGCCGACAGCGTTTTCGTGACGAGATCCTTCAAGCCCGGCGCTGCTGGGCCCTGCCGCGCGGTTTGGATGAGCTGTTCCAGGGGCGGAACCTGCGCGAAAAGGGTCGCGGACGCGAGCAAGAACCAAACGGTAAGCTTCATGGTCGATCAGTATATCGCTAGATAGAAAGTTGCTCCAGCCCCCGACTTAGGCAGTTGTGCATAAGTTCCGTTGCTCCACTCGTACGGTAAACGTATAATTTGTGTGCAATGGAGGGAAGCGCGCAGGCGGCCGGGCCGAATCGCTCGACGGCGGAGCGATGGGTGCGGGTGCGCGCCCTGCTGGAATCGGCGCTCGAGCACGACACCGCCTCCCGGACCGAATTTCTAAGGGAAGCCTGCGGCGCCGATGAGCAACTATTCTCCGAAACCCAAACCCTCCTGCAGGCGCTGGATTCCGCGCCTTCCTACCTCGCGCAGCCCATCACCGGCTTGACGCCTTCGCAGGATCCCATGGTGGGCGCTTCCGTCGGCCCCTGGAAGCTCCTGCGCCACGTCGGCGCCGGCGGCTTCGCGTCCGTGTATGCGGCCGCCCGCAACGACCAGGAGTTTCGCAAGATCGTCGCCGTCAAGATCATCAAGCGTGGCATGGATTCCGAAGACATCCTGCGCCGCTTCCGCACCGAACGCCAAATTCTCGCGGGGCTCGACCACCCCAACATCACCCGCCTGCTGGATGGCGGCAGCACGGAGTCCGGCGTGCCGTACCTCGCCATGGAGTATGTCGAAGGCACGCCCGTCACGCAATATGCCGATGTCAACCGCCTCTCGGTCACCGAACGGCTGAACCTTTTCTGCACCATCTGTTCGGCCGTGGATTACGCGCATCGCAACTTAGTCGTCCATCGCGATCTCAAGCCCGCCAATATCCTGGTCGGGTCGGACGGCGTTCCGAAATTGCTGGATTTCGGCATCGCCAAACTCCTCCGCCCCGAATCCTCCGGCTACAGCATGCAATTCACGCAGTCGCAAATGCGCATGCTGACGCCGGAATACGCCAGCCCCGAGCAGGTTCGCGGCGATCCCATCACCACCGCCACGGATATTTACTCGCTCGGCGTCGTCCTGTACGAGTTGCTCACCGGCCAACGGCCTTATCGTGTCACCAGCCGTTCGTCGCTCGAAATCGAAAATGCGATCTGCGAATGGGAGCCCGAAAACCCCAGCGCCCGCGCGGCTAAACGCGACATCGTCAACTTTGCGGAAGGGACGCCCGCCAAGCTCGCCCGCCGTCTGCGGGGCGATCTCGACGCCATCGTGCTCACCGCGCTGCGCAAGGAGCCTCGCCGCCGCTACGCCACCGTCGACCGCCTCAGCGAGGATATCGCTCGCCACCTCAACGGCCTGCCCGTCAGCGTTTCGGGTAACACCTGGGGTTACCGCGTCGCCAAGTTCGCGCGCCGCCACAAGGGCCCTGTCGCGGCGGCTACGTTCATGGCGCTTATCCTGGTCGGCGCCTCGGTGATCTCCACCAATCTCGCGCGCCAGCTGCAGCGGCAGAAGCAGGCCACCCTCCAGCTCGTCGGTTTCATGCTGGGCGATTTCGACGCCGCGCTGCGCTCCGGCAGCACTTCAGCGAGGAAGGCTTCGGTCGATGAAATTCTCGCCAACCTCAAGCAACTCTCGCCGGGCACTTCGAACGATCCTGAATTGCGCGAGCTTTTGTTCAAGGGCTATCTAAAAGTCGCCGGCCTTCAGGGAAATATCTTCGAGAGCAACCTGGGCAACGCCGCCGCCGCCAAGCAAAGTTACCAACAGGCCGAAGCGTTCGCCAGACTGCCGGCTGAGTTAGCCCAGGCGGCGATTGGCCTGGGCGATGTCGCCTATAACAGCGGCGACCGCAACAACGCCCTCACCTACTATCAAAAGGCGGAAGAGGAGCTCGAACAGGCCGCTCACGCTAATTCCCGCCCGGATCAACTCTGGCCCGATTTGACGCGCGTTTGGTACAAGATCGGTCTCACACAGGGGCAACTCGCCAATCTTCCGCAGGCGCTCGAAAGTTACCAGCACGAATTACAGCTTGCCCAGCAATGGTCGCAGCAATCTCCCTCCTCGCCCGACGTCAGGCGCGCGCTGGCGCTGGCGGAAGAACATGTCGGCGGCGTGTTGCAACAAACCAACCATGCGCCGGACGCCCTGGCCCACCTGCGGCGGTCCTTGGATGTCTATCGCGAGCTGTTAAAGCTGGAACCGGAAAGCGCGGTTCGCCGCCTGGATGTCGCGATCGGCCTGTTAAGCCTGGCCAACGTTACGAACCAGCTTGGCGACTTGCCAACCGCCGAAGATAGTTACCGGGGCAGCTTGGCTTTGATGGAAGCTCTGGTATCCCAGGACCCGCAAAACGAGCAATACCAGCGCTACCGTAACTCCATCCTGCACCCGTTTTCGGAGATCCTATACCGCCAAGGCAAGCTGGCCGAGTCGCGACGCCTAACGGTCTACTCGCTCAAGATACTTCAGCCCTTGATCGCGAAATCTGACGCGTCGTCGCACGATCTTTATCAATATTGCTGGGATCTGTTGACTACGCCGTTTCAGGATCTTCATCGGCCGCATGACACTCTTGACCTGGCTCAAAAGACGGCCGCCTTGACTCACAATACCGATCCCGGCGTGCTCAACGTGCTCGCACTCGCCCTGGAAGAGAACGGCAATCTCGATCAAGCCGTCGCCACGGAACAGCAGGCTCTCGCGCTCTATCCCGCCGCGCAGCCCGCAAGCCCGGGCAGTAAGCACGCGGAGATCGAAGCCAATCTAGCGCGCTTCCGGAAAAAGTCAGCTACGCCGCCGGCGCTTCAGAAGCAGTAAAGGCAGAATTGATCCTGTTAGTAATACCGACCAGGGCTCCGGCGCCACAATCGCGTTTTCACCGAAGCTCGTGAAGCTGGCAGAGCCCCCGGCAGTAGCGTCCAAAGTAATGGTAGTAAGCACACCGACAGTACGGACCGCCCCGAAAGACACGATATCGCTGGGTACGGAAATGATGCCGTTATCGGAGACCGTGGCGGTTATGGTCAAACCCGTCGGACATGTGGTGCCGATGAACGCCGCTCCTAGACACTCCACGCTGGTGATCTCAACAAACGCCGGAAAGTTAATCGGGTCGTCCAACTCTAAGTCCCATCCATGAATGATCGGCGGATCGTCGACGGAATAGGAAAGCTGATAGTCGGCGGATTGCCCTGAATCCACGCTAAACCCGTCAGACGCAAAGTTTAGGCCGGCCGAGATATCGGGGTCGATCGGTGTAACCGTGATGTTCATCGGATCCACCGCCTTGGCGCCGCCGGTTAGAGAAAGCGTTGTGAAATTGAAACCGCTGAACGGGAGTCCCTTGACCGTACAGCCGCCCGGCCCGAGCGCCTCATAGTCGGTCAGACTTTGCGTCGGGCACGCATCTGCCAGCGCGGGCACAGCCGCGAGTAAGAAGGTCACGAGAAGCTTCCCGTACATGTTAGAGCCTCCGAGGCCCAAGTATAGACCAAAAACCGTAAATTCAAGCCGTAAAGTTACGCCTATCTTCAGTCTCCGGGGTTAGAATGACTTACAAAATGGCTTCATCCGCGGAAATCGACGTATTACTCGGACGTATCCGCCAGGGCGACAGAACGGCATTTGACGACTTGCTCCCCTTGGTCTATGCCGAATTGCATCGCATAGCCGAACGATACTTCCAGCGGGAAAGGCGCGAGCATACGCTCCAACCCACCGCCCTCGTCCATGAAGCCTATCTCCGCATGGTCAACCAGCGTCTGTCGGATTGCCAGGACCGCGCGCAATTCCTGGGAGTCGCCGCCTTCCTCATGCGCCGCATCCTGGTGAACCATGCCCGTGGCCGCCAATCCGCGAAACGGGGCAACAGCCCTCGCCCGGTCGCCTTGGAAGACGTCATGGCGGTGACGGAACAGCGCGCCGACGAGGTGCTCGCGATCGATCAGGCCCTCGGCCGGCTCGCCGAACTCGACGCCGAGCAAGCGCGCCTGGTCGAGATGCACTTTTTCGGCGGCATGAATTTCGATGAAATCGCCGAAGCGCTCAATATCTCCGTGCCCACCGCCAAGCGCCGCTGGGCCTCGGCCCGCGCCTGGTTGAGCAGGGAACTCGGGAGCGCGGCGCGGGCAGAAGGACAAGACCCCAACCGCTAACCCCCGAGTGCCATGCCACCGAGCCGCCAGGGGCATCCATCCCTGAACGTCCACGGAAACGCGAGGTCTGTGCCACATCGGAAGCGAGGTGCGTTATCTATATACGCCCGAAAAGCGGAAAAAACGTATCAGGCTGGGTAGTTACTCCTGGAGGAAATACAAGTTGTAACCGTTCAAATCGCGAATGCCGAACTCTCGTGCGCCATACGGCGGGTTATAAATGTCCTCGACGAATTCGCCTCCGCCCGGCCCGGCGGATTCTCCGGCGAGCGCCGCCCGCGCGGCATCGATCTGCCGGTCTTTGAAGAGTTGGTACAGACGCTCAATCTCGCTGGTATAGAACCAAAGGCCAACGTCGTGTTCGCCCTGTTTTCCCCCAGCGCGCAGCATCAACTCGCCCTTTCCGAACGACAGCATGCCCCATTGCGCCACGCCGTCCTGCTCCCATCGGCCGATTTCCCGAAACCCGATCGAGGTGTACCACTCGAGCGTCTTGCCAACGTCCGGCACGGTAATCATCGGCACGATCTTCTTCGTCGCACCGGCCAGTTCCGCAAGGCCTGCGCTCGCGGCGCCGCCCTGCTTCGGTGCCCTCGCCTCTACCGCCCAGCCCTGGTTGCCCTTCGCGCCCGCCGCATGCAGGCGCCGGATCGCTTCCATATCTCCGCGCATCATCGCGGTCGCGAAAGCGGTATGGCCGTTTTGATCGGTGGCTTCAAGATCCGCGCCCAATTCGATCAGCAGCTCCAAAATGTCGTAACGCTTCCGGTTGATGGCGAAATGTAGCGGCGTCTGCCCTTGCTCAAAGCGCGACATGCGTCGCCCGAGCGCGTCCGGATCATGCTCCACCACCTCCCGGATTAACTCCGGATCGCCCACCGCGATCGCCGAGAAGATGTGGTGCCGTGCGCCGTGTTCGACCAGCAGCGCCTCCATCTCGGGTTTCGGCTCGCGGCCGGGCTCATCGTAGAGCGTTGCCCAGCCGATGACGTCCATTTCGTGCACATCGCCGAAACCGTGGACGTCGCCGCCCGCATCCAGCAGCGCGCGCGCCGCTTCCACATGCTGCCCGCCGGCCACGGCCCAGTGCAGGGGAAACGTGTTGTCGCCGGCTTCACGCGCGTTCGGGTCTGCGCCGTGCTTCAACAGCAACCGCACCGCCTCCGCGTGCCCGCCCCGCGCCGCTGAGTGCAGCCCGGTCCAGCCCGCGTGCGGGGCCACAGGATTTGTCCCCTGCGCCAGGCTCGGATCGCTCTTGAGCAGACCGCGCAGCGTTTCCACGTCGCCCTTGCTGCATGCCTCGAAAAAGTCGGGAAGTTTCGGCTTCGGCATAAATGCCCTTCTGCGAACAGCGTACGCCGGGACTTCTGGCCGGTCAAAGCTCTTTCGGCCACCCGTCCGCAGCCCCCTGTGCCGCGGCTTCACTCCGTCGCGGCCCGGCAACGGCTTCCGGGGCGATATATTGGTAGTTAAACCATGCGAGGCACGCGCTGGCTCTTGCTGGTGGCAATAGCCGCGATTTTCGGCGGCGTGCTGGTCACCTATCAAGAACAAAAGACGATGATCCGCGCCGCGGCGTTGGCGAAACCGGCGTCGTTGCCCGACGATCTCAACTTCGTCGGCGACAACACGCACTGGAGCCAGAAGCCCGCCAATCGGGACTGCGACAAGTATTACATCGAGGCCGGCAGCCATCGGCAATTGAAGGATTCCTCGCGCGTCGATATGCGCGACGTCACCCTCAAGCTCTACAGCAAAGACTGCAAATCCTATAACCTGATCAAGACCGCCGAAGCCTCGTTCTTCGCCAACGAAAACCGCTTCTATTCCGAAGGACAGGTGCAGATCACGCTCGAAGTCCCCATTCAGGGCGAGCCCAAGCACGAGCTTGTCTCGATCAAAACTGCCGGCGTCACGCTCGACACCAATAGCGGCCATGCCGACACCGATCAATGGGCCGTTTTCACCTTCGAGAACGGCGATGGCCAGGCCACCGGCGCCACCTACGATCCCGACAGCCACGAGCTGCAGCTCAAGAAAGACGTGCTCGTGCATCGCCATCCGCCCGACGTCAAACCCATGACTATCGAGGGCGGCAGCCTGGTCTATCACGAGGCCACCGGCGAAGTTGCGCTTTCGCCGTGGGGCAAGTTCACGCGCGAAAACACCGTCGTCGAAGGCCAGAACCCGGTCATCAAGCTGCGCAACCGCGAATACATCCAGCAGGTGCATGCCACCCAGGCCCGCGGCACCGACAACACAGACCCCAAACGCAAACTGGAATATTCGGCCGACGACTTGCTCATGGATTTCGACGAGAAGGGCGAAGTGCAAAAAATTACCGGTGAAGGCAACGGACATCTGTTTGAAACTTCGGAATCCTCCGCGACCACCGTCACCGGTAACCATGTCGAGCTCAACTTCGAAGTCGTCGATAAGGAAAGCCAGCTCAATCGCGTGGCCGCCAGCGGCAATGCCGTCGTTGAGGCCAAGCCGCTCCCCGTGGCTGGCAAAGATCCCAAGGATCTCAGCGAAACCCACATCCTGCGCAGCGAAAACCTCGAAATGAAGATGCACTCCGGCGGGCGTGATATCGATCGCGTCATCACCCACGCGCCCGGCACGCTCGAGTTCCTGCCTAATCAGCCCACGCAGCATCACCGTATGCTCTCCGGCAGCGACATGCTGATCGCTTACGGCGCCAAGAACCACATCGATACTTTCCACGCCACCGATACCAAGACCGTCACCGATCCCACCGCCAAGGAACGCGCCGAAGGCCACACCGCGCCTTCCAACACCTCCAGCCGTGAGCTGTCCGCCAAGTTCGAAACCAATGGCAGCAAGCTTTCCACCATGGATCAGCAGGGCGCCTTCGTCTACGATCAGGGCGATCGTCACGCGCGCGCCGCCCACGCTTCGCTCGATTCCGCCAACAATGTGATGGTGCTCGATTCCAGTGCGCGTCTCTGGGATTCCACCGGCTCCACCGCCGCCGATCGCATTCGCCTCGACGAAAAGTCCGGCGATTTCATTGCCGATGGCAACGTGAAATCGAGCCGCATGCCCGAAAAGGATTCCAAGAAAAACTCGCAGCTCCTCAACGGTGACGACCCCTTGCAGGCGCAGGCCGCGCACATGGAATCCACTAACCGCAATAAGACCATCCGCTATCGGGGCAACGCCATGATGTGGCAGGGCGGCAATCGCATTCAAGCCGAGAAGATCGATCTCGATCGCGATCCCGGCAAGCGCGTCCTGACCGCCGATGGGTCGGTGATCTCCAGCCTCTGGGAAGAGCCGAAGGAAGAAGACAAGAAAAAAGGCGCCAAGCCGGTTCTGACCGTCGTCCGCGCACCGCGTCTGGTCTACACCGATGACAATCGCCTTGCCGTCTACAGCGGCGGCGTGCAGCTTACGCGCCCCAATATGCTGGTGAAGAGCCAGGTGCTGCGCGCCTATATGGCCGATTCCGGGGCCGATTCCCGCCTCGAAAAGGCCTTTGCCGATGGCGCCGTCCAGATTGTCCAGACCGCCCCCGGCCGCACTCGCACCGGCACCGCCGAGCACAGCGAATACTATACGGATGACGAAAAAGTGATTCTACGCGGTGGCCAGCCCAAGCTGGTCGATAGCGTCGGCGGCGCTACCCAGGCGCCGGAATTGATCTACCGCACCAGCGATGGTAGCCTTCAGGGGACTGGCGCCGATGGCAACCCGGTGCAAAGCAGATTAATCCGCAAAAAGAAAAAATGAGCGAACTCAAGACGCGGGAGATATCGAAATCCTATCGTGGGCGGCGCGTGGTGCACGACGTTTCGCTCAGCGTGAAGCAGGGCGAAGTAGTCGGCCTGCTGGGCCCGAACGGCGCCGGCAAGACCACTTCGTTCTATATCATCGTGGGCCTGATTTCGCCCGATTCCGGCAATGTCCTCGTGGACGATCAGGACATCACGCATCTCCCCATGTACAAGCGCGCCCAGCGCGGCATCAGCTATCTTCCGCAGGAAGCTTCGGTCTTCCGCAAGCTCACCGTAGAAGAGAATCTCATGGCGATTCTCGAAACGCTGCCGCTGCGTAACCGCGAGCGCCGCGAAAAGATGGAGCGGCTGATCGATCAGCTCGGCCTCGATAAGGTCCGCCGCAGCCGCGGCTACATGCTTTCCGGCGGCGAACGGCGGCGCGTCGAAATTGCGCGGTCGCTGGTGATCGATCCTCGCTTCCTGCTGCTCGACGAGCCCTTTTCCGGCATCGACCCCATCCAGGTGCTCGAACTTCAGCGGATTATCTTCGATCTCAAGCGGAGCGGCATCGGCATCCTCATCACCGATCACAACGTGCGCGAGACCCTGGTGGTCACCGATAGCGCCTACATCATCAACGAAGGCCGTATTTTCCGCGGCGGCACGCCGGAAGCGCTCGAGCGCGACCCTGAAGTGAAGCGGGTTTATTTAGGGGAATCCTTCACACTTCGCGTTTGAGCGGTGAATTTTGCAACTGGCGATTTCCGTACAATGGAGCCATGTTGAAACGCTTCCTCATTCCTTTTTTCGTCATCGCGGCCCCGGCGTGGTGCCAGTTGTTTTCCGCGGGCATTAAGGGCGGCGTCCCTCTTACCGATTTCTTCACCACGGCGCAGAACCAAAGCTTTTCTTTCAACCCCAGTACCAGCCGCTATATTATTGGTCCCACCGCCGAGATCCATTTCCCATTCGGAATAGGCTTCGAGGTCGACGCTCTCTACCGCCACATGAGCTACACCGGTTCCGGCGTGCTGCAGGGCATCGCGGCGGCTTCGAAGGTCAACAGCGGCGATTGGGAATTCCCGCTGCTCGTGAAATACCGCTTCCACGCCGAAGTCGTGCGCCCGTTCATTGACGCCGGCATCGCGTGGGACCATCTCTTCGGCCTCACGCAGAGCGTGGCGCAATCGATTTCCAACGGGACGCCCACCGTGGTCAATAAGAACTCGACGGCCGGTTTCGTCATGGGCGCTGGCGTCGATCTGCACTTTGGGGTTCACATCATGCCCGAGATTCGGTACACGCGCTGGAGTTCCGCGCAGATCGTCGACCCTTCCTCTTTCCTGAAGAGCAATCAAAACCAGGCGGAGTTTCTCTTGGGGATCACATTCTAGCCCGCGTCGGGCTCTGTGCTTCCTGCCGCCACTCACGCATCATCCGGTCCGACCGCGGCAGCGAGTTCTACTTGTGTGAGCGCGCGCTGACCGATCCAACGTTTCCGAAATATCCGCGCCTGCCTGTTCTCATGTGCCGGGGCTATGAGCCTCAACCTGCCACCGACCCCAGCAAGCCCGCGTCGTAGAGCCGCTGGTCCATGCGGCCGAGCGCCCGGATTTGCGGCGCCGTCAGCACCGGCCAGTGCGCGATTTCGCAGAGATGCTGCGGAATGGCCCAGACATCGGCCTCGGTGGTCATCCAATCGATGCGGTCGAAGCGGGTGAAGATTCACCGGCCGCGAAAAGCCTCGCAACGTTTTTTCGCCCTGCGGATTGTAGTAGTGCTCGAAGTACGACATCGCCAGCTCGCGCAAGTCGCGATAAACCGGCTCCCGAAAGCGCAACCCCGAATAGTTCGATTTCGCGATCGCGCCCAGACATCCGCGCACCCGGAAAATGGCGAGCACATGGTCGTCGTCGCGATTGGGCGCGGCCTCCAGGTCGAACAGCAGCGGCGGAAACCCCAGTTCGCGCAGCGCCGCCGCGGCGAACAGCGCGCCTTCCATGCAATGCGCCGTACGGTCGCGCAGTACGCGGCGCGGCGAGCGGCACGTGTTGCCGTTCGGTTCTTTGTTGTAAGTGAGGTCGTCGAGGAAGCGCTGGATCTTGTGCGGCGCATTCAACCGGCGGAACACAGCGCGCTCGGCGGGGCTAAACGGACTGGCGGGCATTCCGCCATAGCGTAACAAACCCGCGCCGCACGCTAAAATGGCGTTCAGTGTTGGTTTCCATTGCTCCCAAGCAAGAACGTCCCCAGTGGCTGCGTGCGCCCGCTCCCGTCGGTGCGAACTATCGCGAGCTCAAGGGTCTCATTCAGCAATTGCGGCTGCACACGGTCTGCGAAAGCGCCGCGTGTCCCAATGTAGGCGAGTGCTGGAATCAGCGCACCGCCACGTTCATGATCTTAGGCAACGTGTGTACGCGCCGCTGCGGCTTCTGCGCCGTGCAGAAAGGCGCTCCGCTGGCCGTCGATTATGATGAGCCGCGGCGCGTAGCCGAAGCCGTGGCCGTGATGGGCCTGAAGTTCGCCGTGATCACGAGCGTCAACCGCGATGACCGTAAGGATGGCGGCGCCGAACTGTTCGCCATGGTGATCCGCGCCATCCGCGAGCGCATCCCCGGCTGCGGCGTCGAAGTGCTGATCCCCGATTTTCAGGGCAATCGCGATGCCGTGAAAATCGTCATGGACGCCGCGCCCGACGTGCTCAATCACAACACCGAAACCGTGCCGCGCCTCTACCGGCAGGTCCGATTAGGCGCGCGCTACGAACGCTCGCTCGATGTCCTCTCCCACGCCAAGCAGTTGTCGCCGCAAACGCCCGTGAAATCCGGGCTCATGCTCGGTCTCGGCGAAACTGCAGAAGAAGTTCTCCAAGTGATGCGCGATCTTCGCGCGCACGGCGTCGATATCCTGACCATTGGCCAATATCTCCGCCCCTCGCCCAAGCATCTGCCCATCGTCCGCTACGTCCCGCCCGCCGAGTTCGACGAATTCCGCCGCGAAGGCTACGCCATGGGCTTCGGCCACGTGGAAGCCGGTCCGCTGGTGCGCAGTTCGTATCACGCTTCCGACGCCTCAGTGGCGCAGACCTCCCGGTCTGCGCGCTAGTTTTACGAAAGCCACCTACTGCGCGAACAGCCCCCGCGCATCGATCGTATAGATCGCCACCTTGGCGCGAATGGCCGCGTTGGTTGCGCCGCGAAGCGCGGCGTCGTTATGCTCGTCACGGGTCAGCGACCCCGCCGTAAGGTAAAACAGCGCCTTCTTCTCACCGATGGTTCCCAGCATCTTGATCGCTGTCTCGAGTGCGGTGAGCCGCTGCGCGGTACTAACGCCACCCGAGGCTCCCGGAAGCGAATGAATCGCTTGTACCATTAAGTCACGGTCAGCCGTGAAGTCCTGGTGCACCTTCACTCCATCGTTGCTGACCGAAAGCACCGCAACCGCTGCCTTGGCGTTGACTTGCGTGCGAACATATTTCTCCGCCCATTCAGCCGCCCGGGTACGATCCACCTCCGTCATCGAATCGAGATCGAAGTACATCGCAATCAGCTGTTGGGACGCTGGAACGGCAGCCGGCGCCGTGGTTTTCGCTTGCGCCAACAGCACGCGCGCCTTTCGCACCGGCTTATCCGCTGGAGCCGGCTCCGGCACGGCGATCGGTTCAGCCACACGCACCGCCGCCACGTTCGGCGCTGGCTTCACCGGAGCCTGGCGATCCACGCTCGCCGCTCCAAACAATGCCGACGCCCCTGCGCACGCGAACGTCATCACCACGACACGCCATCGGGAAATCTTGGTGGCCGTCATCCCGCTCAGAATGCGCTGCAGCCGCGTCCCCAGGAACGCGCCCGGCATCGCCGTACCCAATGCGTCAATCGTCAGTCCGCGCCCCTGCACCGCGCGCGCAAAAGAGAGCAGGTAGCCGCAATACTCCCGCGCATCGTGACCCTGCGCGAGGACGTTCGCATCGCAAGCCTCCTCCGCCAGCGCCGAGAGCCGTCGCTCCAGCCACCACGCCAGCGGATGGAACCAGAACACCGCTCGATTCACCAATGCCAATGCATGTACCAGCGGATCGCGCCGCGCCGCGTGCGTTCGCTCATGCGCCAGCACGGCATCGAGCTGCGCCTGCGGCCACGCATGCCACCCGTCCGGCAAAATTACCCAGGGGCGCAGCCAGCCCACCGTGATCGGCGCCGTGCACGCGGAGCTCGTCAGGATTCCGTCGCGAACCGCAGCGTGGCGAACGAGCCATCGCGCCCGGACCACGCCAACCGCAATGCGCGCCACCAGCAAGGACAAGCCCAGCAGATAGATCCCCGCGGCGGCATCCCACCAGCTCCACGAACGCCCCGGCGTAGTCCCGTGCGAAGACGCCACCGGCGCGGTTAAAGATAGAGGCGCCAGTGCCACATCGATTCCCGCCGCCACCGGTGCTGCCGGAAGCACGCGCAAATGCGCCTTCGGCCCCCACGCCGTCCAAACCGGAAGCAGCAGCATCGTGAGCGTCACCGCCGCCCAAGCCGCATGCCGCGCGGCCGCCATCCTGACGCGCAACACAAACAACACCAGCGCCGTAGCCGCGCCAATCAACGCCGCGCGAATCGCGCATTCTGCCAGCAAGGTATACATCACTCGCCTCCTTTGCGGCGAGCGCCGCGGACGAATTCCTCCAAACGATCCAATTCGCCCTTACTCAACGCCGCCGCGTCTACCATGCCCGCCACCAGTTCTTCCACCGAACCCTGGCAGAAACGGTCGATGATCTGCCGCACCGCCCGTGCCGCCAGACTGCGCGCCGGTTCCACCGCCCGGTAAATGTATGCGCGCCCCTCCGCCTCATGCCGCAGGTAGCCTTTCTGCTCCAGCCGCCGCAAGAGTGTGCGAATGGTCGCCTCCTTGAGGTTGCGCTTGCGCGAAACTGCCAGGTACACGGCCTCCACGGAACACGGCTCCGCCTTCCATACCGCCTGCATTACTTCGTTTTCGAGCTCTGTCAGCGGCGCCCGGACGCGGCCGCCTGGTGCGGTACGTTTCGTCATGGTACAACTTGTACCACTAACGGATTTCCGCGTCAAGCGCTAAAATCGTCCCTTCATGTTTCGAAAGGTACTGATCGCCAATCGCGGCGAAATCGCCGTGCGCGTCATCCGCGCGCTACGGGAGATGGGGATCGCCAGCGTCGCCGTCTATTCGGACGCTGACCGCGCTTCGCTCCACGTGCGCCGCGCCGATGAAGCCGCTCATGTCGGCCCAGCCTCCTCATCCGAAAGCTACCTGCGCATCGAGCGCATCATCGACGCCGCGAAAAAGCACGGGGCCGAAGCCATCCATCCCGGCTACGGATTCCTTAGTGAGAATGCCGATTTTGCCGCCGCGTGCGAAGACGCCGGCCTCGTTTTCATCGGACCCTCCGCCGCCTCCATCCGCGCCCTCGGCTCGAAAACCTCCGCGCGCCAGATCGCCAAGGCGGCCGGAACGCCCACCGCCCCCGGCATCGATCACGGCGTCACCTTCGAAGAAGCCCGCGCCTTCGGCCGCGAGCATGGATATCCGGTGTTGCTCAAGGCAGTTGCCGGCGGCGGCGGCAAAGGCATGCGCCGCGTCGATCGCGAGGGCGAATTGGAATCGGCGCTGCGCGACGCTGCCAGTGAAGCCGAGAGCGCCTTCCGCAACGCCGAAGTCTACGTCGAAAAGCTCATCGAGCGTCCGCGCCACATCGAGATCCAACTGCTCGGCGACCGCCACGGCAACATGGTCCACCTCGGCGAACGCGAATGCTCCATCCAGCGCCGCCATCAAAAGGTGATCGAAGAGTGTCCCTCGCCATTGATCGCGCGCTATCCGGAAATGCGTGACGCGATGGGCGAAGCCGCCATCCGCGCCGCCCGCGCGGCCGGATATTACAACGCCGGCACTGTCGAATTCCTCGTCGATGAACAGCGCCGCTTCTATTTCCTCGAGGTGAACACGCGCCTTCAGGTTGAGCATCCCGTCACGGAACTAGTCACCGGCCTTGACCTCGTCAAGCTGCAAATCGAAATCGCCGCCGGCGCGAAGCTTCCTTTCGCGCAAGACGACATCGCCTTGCGCGGCTCCGCTATCGAGTGCCGCATCTACGCCGAAGATCCGTCCAACAACTTTCTACCGTTCCCCGGCAAGATCACTGGCCTCGCCGAGCCCGCCGGACCAGGCGTTCGCGTGGATGGCGGCGTCTACGAAGGCTGGACCGTCCCTATGGAATACGACCCCCTGCTCGCCAAGCTCGCCGTCTGGGCCTCCACGCGCGACGATGCCTCCGCCCGCGCCGTCCGCGCCCTCAGCGAATATTACGTCGCCGGCATCCGCACCAACATCGGTTTCTTCCGCCAGATACTGGAAGATCCCGAATTCCGCGCCGGCAATCTCCACACCGGTTTCATCGCCGAGTTCTTCGCCCGCGTAAAACCCGATGTGCCGCCTCCCGATGTCGAAGCCGTGGCCGCCTTCGTCGCCGCGCTGCACGCCACGGCTCGCGGCGAGACATCCCGACCCGAGCGAAACGGCAGCCGATGGCTCGATGCCGGAAGGGAAGGGATGCTGCGATGAAGCTCGATCTCACTATCAACGGCCGCGAGCAGCGCATCGAACTCACGCCCGGCAAGTTCCGCCTCGGCGATGCGTCCGAGCGTGAGGTCATCGTCGAAACTCCCGAGCCCGGCGTGTATCTCGTGCTGATGGACGGCCGCAGTTACGATGCGCGCATCGACAACGGAACCGTCACCGTTTGCGGTCATCGCTTCGATATCGAAGTCCGCGATCCGCGCCGTTGGAGCCGTCAATCGGCGGCCGCGGCGCACAGCGGGGTACAGAAGCTGGCGGCGCCCATGCCCGGCAAAGTCGTCCGCATCCTGGTCGAGGTCGGCGATACCGTCGAGGCCGGGCAGGGAATTGTGGTCGTGGAAGCGATGAAGATGCAGAACGAAATGAAGGCCGCGCGCGCCGGGAAAATCGCCAGCATTTCCGCCAAAGTCGGCGCCACCGTGTCCGCCGGCGAGGTGCTAGCCGCCATTGAGTAACGGCGAAAACGTCATTCCCGCGAAGCTCACCACGCTATTGTCGTCAATGTTCCACTGCTCGTAGCGCATCAATTCGCCGCGCATGCCGGGAACCGATTTCAAGAACGTATAGAACGGCGACGAGCCGCACCATTTCAAGTCGTCGCGATTCTCCTGCACCAGATTCCAGAAGCCGTAAGCGTCGCCCGCGTTGATGCGCGCGATGCGCTCGCGGTCGCGTACATCCACCGCCGCCATCTCGCCCTGGTTAGCCCGCGCGGCGAATCGGTCCTGATAACGCGCGCCCATGTGCGCCATATCGACGCCCAGAATCCAGAACAGCCGGTCACCCTCGCGCTCGCGCAATTCGCCTAGCGCATCGAAAAACGCCTTCACGTTGTCGTCGTCTTCCGGTTTGCCGCCTTGATAGATACTGCGTGCGAACGGCCCACACAGAATCGGCAGGATGCGCACGTTTGCTCCCAGCGCATGCTGCAGGAAGATTAACTGCAGTTCCACCGTGTGCTCGAACGAATGGCAGAAATCTTCCATCTCGATTGCACCCGGCGCTCGCGCCGCCAGCCAATCCACCATGCGCGTATCCGTGGGCGCATCGCCCATCGGCGTGCGAAACGGCTTGCGTGTGAGCCCGAAGCGCTCGGGAGCGCCGTAATGCGAAGTCGCCAGCAGCACGAACGTGCGGTCACGATGCTCCGGCCCCAGCGCGGCGTAAGCATCGCGATAAGACTGCCAGCCGCCTTCCGGACTCACGTGCGGCGCCGCAATCCCCATGACTCCCGGCCTCGCCGCCGGCATCGCCTTTCCGCCGTCTGCATAGCGCCGCATCGTCATCGCCAGATCATCTATCTCGGCCGGATAACTCGAGCCGGCGTGCGCCGGCTCCCGGACATCGCGCTCCACAAATTCGCGATGCCGTTCGTCACGCAGCGCCTCGAAAGTCCCGTTTTCGAGAAACCCCGCCTGGTCGAGCGCCTCCACCAGTTGCTGCTCGATCCCCCTCACCTGTACGTCGCCGGTAATCTCCACCAGCGCCTGCCGTAAGTCGAGCCGGCTATGCGCGCCGTCGAAGCAATCGAGACACGCGATCAGCGGCGGCGGAATCACCAGCATCGCATCGGAATAGCGGTAGGGATCGCGAATGAAGAGCCCGGGATGCTCGGGCGCGGGCGAGGGCATGAAATCGAGCGTCATCCGCAGACGTGGCAGTAAGTCAGACAAGCCCCTATCGTATCGCAGACAGCGCGCGGTACTTGCGTAAGAGTTCATACATGACCACGCCCCCGGCCGTCGCGACATTCAGCGAATGTTTCGCTCCTAACATCGGGATGCGCACGTGCGTGTCGCACAGCGCCGCAACCTCTGGCCGGATGCCCTCCACTTCGTGTCCGAACACTACACAAACCGGAAATCGCGGCGTCCAGTCGAATAGATCCACCGCGTGAACCGAAGTCTCGATCGCTGCGATCTCCACCCCTCGCGCGCGCATCGATTCGAGCATCGGCACGGGTTCCCACGCGTATTCCCACGGCACAGTCTCTTCCGCGCCCAGCGCCGTTTTCGAAAGAGCTTTCTTTGGTGGCCGCCCCGTGATCCCGCACAGATAAAGCTTCTCGATGGCCGCGGCGTCCGCCGTGCGGAAGAATGCGCCAACGTTGTATAAGCTGCGGACGTTATCCAGCAGAATCAGGACCGGCAGCGTCGCCACGCGTTCATAAGCCGCGCCGGCGTGCGTGGCTTGAAACGGAACGCGATCCAACTAGTTCTTGAACTCCACCATGTACGCTTCGAACGGCCCGTCCAGCAGGTTGTCTTCCTTGTGCTTCGTTGGGCCGCCCCAGCTAGCCTCGCCGGCCTTGTGAGTCGTCACGTCGGCCTTTCCGTCTGGCGCGGTCAGCCGGGTGTTCTGGTCCGTCAGATAAACCACCACGCGATTGAGTTGGTGCTCATGCATCGGCGCTCCCGCATGCGCCGCAAACTTCACGTGGACCACCCGTACCTGATCGTTCTCGAACGCGATCTTGTAATCCTTCGAATCGACCTTCACCGGGTCGAGCGCCGTCGTCGCCTTCTTCGACGGATCGCCCGGCTTCTTGACTTCCACTTCGATGATGGTCAGCGGCGCGTCGCTGATCACTTCGGACGTGTGCATGCCATTCGCCGGGCTCCAGCGCACATCGCCCGCTTTGACCGTGAGCGTCGTCTTCTTGCCGTCGGCGCTGATAATCTCTTGCTTGCCCGCGCTCGTATAGATCATCACGCGATTCAGCTTGTGCTCGTGCAATTGCGATTTCGTGTGCGGCTTATCCACCGCATTGATAACGTGCGCCTGATCGTTATCGATCGGCGCGGGGCTCTGCGCAAACAAACAAGCCGCGGCGGTGCAGCCGAGCGTGAGGAGTCTATACCAATGTCGCATCCGTCCATAATACTCCCGCCTCGCCTACACCAGCTTGTAGCCCGCGCCCTTCAGCGTCAAAATAAAGCGCGGATTGCGCGGATCGGGCTCGATCTTTTTCCGCAGCGCCGCCATGTGGACGTCCACCGTCCGGCTCAGCGTGCCCGCATCCAGCCCCCAGACATTCTCGAGCAGCTCCTCGCGGCTCACCACCGCGCCCCGCCGCCCCACCAGATACTTCAGCAGTCGCAACTCCGCGCGCGAAAGCGCAACGGCCTTGCCCGCGCGGGTCACGCGATTGCCGCCCAGATCGATCCGCACATCGCCAAGCTCCACGATGCCCGGCTCAACCGCGGAGCCGCCCGAGCGCCGCAGCAGCGCCTCAATGCGCGCCATCAACTCCACCGGCTCGCAGTTCTTCTGCACGTAATCGTCCGCGCCCAGCTTCAAACCCACCACACGATCCACCACTTCGCCCCGCGCCGTCAACATCAGCACCGGCGCGTTCACGCCCTCGCGGCGCAAATCGCGGCAAATATCGAAGCCGTTCTTGCCCGGAAGCATCACGTCAAGCATGATCAGTTCGAACGGCCGTGCCAGCGCTGCGTCATATCCCGAGGCGCCGGTCTGCGCCCACTCGACTTCGTAGCCTTCCGACCTCAGCCGGTCGATCACGCCCACCGCGAACGCGGTCTCGTCTTCCACAAACAGGATGCGTCGCTTCATGCGGGCAGATGCAAGGTAAACGTGCTGCCGCGGCCCGGAGCGCTCACCAGCGTGACGCTGCCGCGATGCGCCTCAGCCGCGCTGCGCACCAGGCTCAACCCGAGCCCTGAGCCGGGAATCTGCGCGTCCGCCGCCGCGCGTCCGCGGCAGAAGGGCTCGAAGATCTCGCTCTGATCGGCGGGGTCGATGCCATCGCCGCGATCTTCCACACTGATCAAAGTTTCCCGTTCCTTCGCCGAATAACTCGCGGTAATCCGAATCCAATGCCCCGCGCCGCCATATTTCTGCGCGTTGCTCAGCAGGTTCTCGATCGCCGTACGCAGCGCCTGCACATCGCCCAGCGTCTTGGGAAGCTCTGGATCGAGCGCCATCTCCACCGCGAAGCCCTCACGAGCCAGTTCTTCTCGCCGCTCGGTCACGGTCTCTTCGATGAGGCGGCACAAATCGATTTCGTTCCTTTCCGGCCGCTTCAAACCGGAATGCATGCCTGCGTATTGCAGTGTCTGCTCCACCATTTCATTGAGCCGGCGGCTCTGTTGGTGGATCAGTTCGCCATACTGCTTCACGCGATCGCCGCTCACCAGCCCATCGGCCTGATTGCGGGATAACATCGCGATGGCCGAAACCGGCGTGCGCAGCTCGTGCGAAACGCCTGCCACAAATTGCATCTTTTGCTCCGCCAGCCGCTGGGTGCGCCGCGCGGC
Source organism: Bryobacterales bacterium (assembly GCA_963743705.1). Classification (GTDB taxonomy): domain Bacteria; phylum Acidobacteriota; class Terriglobia; order Bryobacterales; family Bryobacteraceae; genus PALSA-243. Next base: position 46,746 of record CAVUQS010000019.1, read on the forward strand.
GATCACCAGAAACACGATCGCCCCCAGCAGCAGCGCCTCTATCGCCAGACTTGCCACCAGGTTCCGTCGGCGCGTCCGCTCGAAAGCCTCCGCCAATGGAACGCCTTTGTGCGCAATGTCGAGTTCCCACGCGCCCGGCCCAAATAAGTTGGCCAAGTGCGCAGGCCCGTTCGTAATCACGCTGGATTCGACGCGCTGCACGATGATCGCCGTGTGCCCCGGCGAAAGTGGCGGCGCGCCGGCGCGGGCACCGGAAAACGCAAGGTCGCCCGGCATAATCGAAAAGAACAGCCGCCGCACATCGGGCCGCAGCCGCTCGCCAAAAATCGCCTGCTGTGGCTGATTGCTGGTTGCCACGGCGAAATCGTAGTCCGCGGATGCTGTCTCTCCGAAGCTCTGTCGGATCAGTTGTGGAAAGAGCGAGCCGCGCAAGTAGGCCTCGTCGAAGCGCGCGAGGAAGCAACGGTTCGGCTGGCGCCCCAGCGTCCTCACCACCTGAACGTCGCCCTTCTGTGTTCGTTCCTCGCTTGCCACGTCGAAAACGGGTATCGCCATCGCCGGCGGAGCCTCGATCACCATCGACACGCAATGCGGAATCTGAGCCCACGCGGGGAGGGGCGCTTGCATGAACAAACCATCGTCGCCCAGGCGGCGCGCTTTCCGATCGCCCTCGGCCGAAAGATCCAGATAGTAGACTTCCGCAATCAGCTTGGGCAACGTTCCGATCGGCCTGCCGGCCTGCAGCGCCGTCCACGCCTCATTCTGCAGAAACGCCGACGCCTGGCCAGCCTCTCGATTGAACTCGCTGGCAAACAGCGCCGCTGCCGTATCCAGATGCTCGCGTTCGCGTTGCGCATCCGCCGCCGCCACGCGCGCGGACCATCGGTATTGCACCACGGCGAGCGCACCGAGTAACACGGCCATCACAGCGAGAACCGCGGCCAAAGCGCGGGAACCAAACCGCCCCATCGCCCGACATTCTAACGCGGCGCGCGTTCGCCCGCCGCTTAAGCGATTGTGCCCGCTACCTCGAACTTCGCTTCATTGCCCGTCGTGATGGTCACTGTATCGCCGTGGGCGCCGCCAAGCTGTGCGGGCCTCCCGTTTACCGTCACCGTTCCCAACTTGTACTGATCCGGCAGGCGTAACTTCACATGTAACTCCTTGGGAGCCCCCGCCCGCGCCAGAGTAACTTGCGCCGTAACTCGCTTCGCCGCCGTATCCGCCTTCATCTGGAATGACACGCGGCCCCAGCGCGTGGGCGCGCGGTCGACGGAAAGCGTATTCCCCGAACCCACCCACTCGCGCGGCAGCCCCTTGCCCAGATACAACCGGTCGGCGTCGGAATCCTCCAGAGCGTACATCCATCGCACCAACAGCGGAATCGTTTGCTGCGCCGGGATGCAGAAGATCGCCGTGCCGCCGCCGATGCCCGATACCTCGCCCGCCGTCCAACTGCCCGGCGTGTGATCGTGGAAGCGGTGCGAGTAGAGGAACAGCAAAAACTCCTCCACCCGATCCAGCCGCAGCAGTTCGAGCGCATACCCGTATGAGATGAAGCCCAGAATCGCGCGCCCTTGCGGGTTTGCGCGGCCCACGTTCGCCACCACGCCCATCGTTGTCGCGCCATACGCGCGCATCGTGTCGATGGTCATGTTTGCCAGGTCCGCCGGCAGCATGTCCGCATGCACCAGCTCTGTATAAGGCCGGTGAGGCCACTGTTGCGGGCTTGGCCGCTCCGTAGACATCGATTCACGGAACGTCAATTTCGACCCCGGCAGCAGCGGCACATATGGCGGAGTCATATCGCGCCGCAAATTCTTGCGGATGCTCTCCACCGTCGCATCCTCCAGGGTTTTGGAGCGCTTCTGCCACTCCGCCGCCTTGGCCTTGTCGACGCTCATCCACACCGAGGCCATATCCTTCAGCCCCCGCGCCGCGAACGCGCTGTTGGCGTAATAGGGCTGCCACCACGTCATCGGCATCGCCGCCAGGCACGCATCCGATTCGCTCCATCCGTGGATCAGCCCGTATCCCGGATCCTCCTTCGATAGCTTCAAACTCTCGTCGTGCATGTCGAGCAGCACGCCCGCCGTCGCTTCCACCTTTGCGCGATGCTTCGCCAGCAGCGCGCGGTCGCCGGTGTAGGTCTGATATTTTGCCAGCAGCGAGAGCGTCAGCCCGAATTGCGCCGTCTCCGGGCCGCGCATGTTGATCATGCCCTTGGCATCGACGAAATCGGTGTAGTAGTTGTCGATGATCGCCCGCGCTTCCTCGAACCGCCCGCATTCCAGGTTCGCGTAAACCGACATCGTGAAAATATCCTGGAAGCCGTCGTATTCCGACCCGTAGTAGTCGCGATCCACCGCGCCATATTTCGGATATACGCCGCCCGGCCGCACCATCAGTTCCTTCGCGAACGCGTGCTTCGCCATGTCGATCCACGCCGTATGCGGACTCGCGATCGGCACGAACGACGCCATCTGTTTGTCCCAATAATCTGCGAACTTGATCAACGCGCGGTAAAACTCCTCCGGCTTCGGGTCCATTCGCCGCGGCGGATAGGCCGGGTAGCTGTAGCCGTACGCCACCTTCGTGATTTTGCCGTTCTCGATACGCGCGGTTCGATGCCAGGTCTGCACGATGAACTTATCGTGGGCTTCTACGTCGCCGAAAATGATGGCTTCGATGTATGCGCCATCCGCCAGCGGAAAAACCTTGCGCACCGCGGGCATCCATCCGCCCAGCATGCCCTCGAACCGCTTCGCGATTACCTGTCCCGTCAGTTCCGGAAAGTATTGGTTCGGGTGATAGGTGCGCGTGTTGCCGCCAGGAAACACCGGCATGGTGTCGTCACATTCCTTCGTGCCCACGAATGCCGTCCATGCCAGACGCGCGCCCGGCTGCGTCGATTGGCGCGAGCCCAGGGGCGGCGCCGCGCTGCGCACCTGTTCCGCATCCGGATCGCCGTGCTCCAGCAGTTTCTCCGCCAGCAGATCGCGCCCCGACATGCCGATGTCTTCCATCTTCAGCCCGAGGTATGGCGGCTCCGCTGTCGCAAAGCAGGCTTCGGCCGATTTCGCCAGCACCCGATGCGTTCCGCGCGGACCCGTAAACACCAGCGATCCGTCGCGCGTGCGCAGATCTTCGTAAGCCTTCCACCCCTCGAATTCAGCCAGCAGCGTGTACCCCTCGGTGCTTGGCGCCGGCGTGTTCTGTGGCGGCTCGAAGGCTTCAAGAGCCTCCGCGGCGACTGCGGTGACGGCGATATTCTGTAGAAACTGGCGGCGGTCCATTCGGTCTCCTAAGGGACTAATGATAGCGCTTTCATTTTCGCGCCGCACTGGAAACCTTCGATCCCACACGTGGAATGTTCATGGTAGTCTAAATGAGACTAGTCTATAGGAGAAACCAAGGAGAATCTGCGATGCTTCCTGAAAAACGGCGATTTCGCGACCTGGTATCGGTCGGCCCTAGGATCGCGAGTGACTTCGAAATGCTCGGGATCCAGTCCGTCCCGCAACTTGCGCGGCAAGACCCCGGCCGGATGTACGAGAACCTCTGCAGCATCACAGGCCGGCGGCAGGATCCATGCGTGCTCGACACGTTCTGCGCCGCCGTCGCTCAGGCGCGTGATCCGCGCCTGCCTGCCGAGCAAGGCCAATGGTGGTATTGGAGCCGTAAGCGAAAGGCGGAGGCTGCCAAACGATCGGCGGCGGAAAGCGGGAAGGTCGGACCTGCGGCTGAAAGTCGAGGCGTCCGGAGAATGCAAACGAATTGAAAGCCACCCGCGCGCTTACGACGCCCGATCTCGTGCTCTTAAGCCTGCTGGCCGAGCGGCCCATGCACGGCTACCAGGCAAACCTCGAGCTCGAGCGCCGCCAGGTCCGGGATTGGGCGGGCGTCTCCCGCCCCCAAGTCTACTATTCGCTGGAGAAGTTGGCGCGCGCCGGTTTGGTCGGCGCCGGGGCGGATGACTCCCCGGCCGCCGGACCCGACAGGTCGGTCTACAAGACTACTGCCAAAGGCCGCGCCGCCCTCGCCGCCGCCCTCGAACGTGAAGATTGGGCCACAGCCCGCGACCGTCCGCCGTTTCTCACATGGCTGGCGCTCTCGTGGCAGGCGAAGCCGGCAACGGTCCGGGCTCAGGTAGTGCGTCGCCGGGAGTTTCTGGAAAAGGAATTGGCTCGTGAACAGGCCACCCTCCGCTCCATCCGCGAGGAAGTTGGCCATGATTATCACGAGGCCGTCTGGATGGTCACACTGGTAATCGCCCAGTTTCGTGTGGAACTCCGCTGGCTCCGGAAACTCGCCGGCGAACTCGAACGCCGCGCGCCGGCTCACGCCTGATTAGCGCGCAGTTCCAGCACGTAATACCGGCACGGTCCGTCGCCCGCATTCCGCGCGCTATGCATCTGGTTGGACGCGAAGTATATTACCGACCCCGCTTCGGCCTTTTCCGTCTTGCCTTCCATCCACGCCTCCACCGCGCCTTCCAGCACAATCACGATCTCCTCGTGTTCATGCTTGTGCGGGTCGTGAGTCTGAATGCCCGGCCCCAGGATGGTCTCGTGCATCTCCAGGTTGTAGCGCGTGTGAGTCGCGCCGTAGAAGAAGCGCCGCCCCTTCTTATGGGCGTCGCCTTCGTAATGGATTTGGTTGTTGTGATAAACCTTCGCGGGCAGAAGCTGGGCCGGCGCCTGTTGCGCCGCCGCCCGGGCCGCCAAAGCCGGAAGCAGAATTCCCAAGTCGCGCCGTGAGACGTTCATGCGAATTATCTTCGCACGCCGCCTTTCACCGCGCGAGCCTACTCCAGCGATGGCAGCGGCCGCAGTTCCGGCAAAAGCAGGGGATTCCACGTGGGCTGCAGTTTCACCACATAGCCCGTCTGGAACCGCGTCTCCGGCAAATAATAGTCGGTGCTGATGATCTGAGCGCCGCTGATCAGCGCCATGCGCAGCCTGCTGTAATCGCCCTTGCGCGCTTCCACCGTATCCGCGTCCGCGCGCGTCCGCACGAAGTAGCCTGACCGCACCAGGTATTGAATGTAAGCCCAATCTCGCTGCGGCTCATTGACGATGCGAAGCGCCGCTTCTGGCCGGCCTTCCTTCGCGTTGACGAACATGATCCGCCCCTTCAGCGAGGGATGCCCGTCGATGTAGGTCTCCATTTTTTCGCCGGTCTCATCCAGCAGGAACAGAAACTTGCCGCGCGATTTCGCCAGCGTCGGCCATGCCTGCGCCTTCACCGCCGCCTCCAGCGACGGATAGCTGCCGCGCACGTCGTCCGGCGTCAGCAGTTTCTTGCGCCCCAGGCCTTCGACTAACTCGGCGTCCCACGCATCGAACGCAGCCTTATCGAACTTCAGCACTTTCGCGAAACCCGGCCGGTCCAGACCCGTATCCTTGGCATTCATCGTGATGGTGATGGGCAAATGCCGCGGATGCGCGTCCGACCAGGCCCTCAACAGTGCCAGCTCCTGCTGGAACGTGTAGACGTTGGCGCGGAAATCGATATCCGGCACGTGCATCACCTTGAAGCCCGGCCGCTGCATCACCCGTTCCGCATCGTACTTCGGCCCCGCCGGCATGCCCGCATCCTTCACCAGATCGAGCCCCTTGGGATGCGCGTAGAGCCCGCCCTTCGGGTCATACACCACGTCGATTTCGAGCCCGCGCAGCCCCATATCCAGCTGCTTTTCCACCGGCGCGTGCCAATATTCCAGCCCTTGCAGCCTCTCGTCGCCATCTTTTGTGAGGAGCTTCCACAACGAATCGTCAATCGCCTGCTTGTAGCTGTTGTGGCTGCCCAACACCTGAATCTGGTTCATGCGGATCTCGTCCGCGGATTGCGCGGCTGCCGCAATAGCGGCAACCGCGACGCACGCTGTAAGGCGGAAGCGCATCAGAACACCAGCTTCAGCGCCAGTTGAATCTGCCGCGCCGGCCACGTCGATGAGAACACGCCAAAGCCGCCGCTATTCGAATTCAGGCCGCCCGGAGGCGAGAAGTTAGTGTAATTCAAGAGATTGAACGCCTCGGCGCGGAACTGCACGTAGCGCGATTCGGCGAACTTGAAGTTCTTGTGCACGCCGAAATCAGTCTCGTAGAATCCCGGCATCTTGGCCACGTTACGCGGCGTGTTGCCGAACGGCTGGGTGTAGGTCGGTACGCCGAAAGCGGCCGCATTCAGATAGTTGATGGGGTTTGAGCTATTGAGATAGATCGGCTGTCCTGTCAGGTCGGGCCGCTCGGAAACCAGGCCGCTCACCTGCGCTTGCGAGGTCGCCGAATAACCGATGTTGAGCGGCAGGCCCGATGTCGCCGTGTTGATCAGATTCAATGCCCATCCGCCGAACGCGAAATCGAGACCCTTGTTTTGGATATCGAACTTTCGGCCTTTGCCGAACGGCAGATCGTAAATCACCGCCAGCGTATCGTTCAGCGGCTGGTTATAACTCGACAGTCCCTTTTCGAGCCCGCGATTGTAATAGTTGATGCGCGAGTTATCGCCGTCATAGTTCTCTAAGTGGCCCGGCCCGTCATCAATCGCCTTCGACCACGAGAACGAATTCAAGAGATACAGCCCGTGCGAATAACGCTTTTCCAGTTTCACTTGCAACGCGGTGTAGCTTCCGAAGCCTCCGTCGAAGGCCACCTCGATACCCGCGAAGTTCGGAATTGGCCGCCGTTGCTGCAGCGTCAGGTTCTGGCCCAACGCGTTCGGCAGCGCTTGATTTGCATCCGAAAGAATCGTCAGGCCCACATCATGATTGCCCACATACGCCACATCGAGAAGCAGGTTCTTCGCCAGTTCCCGCTGTACCGTGAAGTGCCAGCTCTGCACATATCCGGTGCGATTGTCCTCCGGGATATAGCGCACCTGCGAAACTAGCGTGCTGAATGCCTGCGGTGACGCGAAATTATCGGGGAAGCCCTGCGCCGTAGAGCGGAAGCACGAGCCAGGCGCGGTCGATGCTGAACCGCAGACCCCCTGCGTCGTAATTTGATCGATCGCTGCATCCACGATGAACGGCCCGTTATATGCGAGCAAATTCTCGCCGCCCATACGGTTGAACTGCACCCAACTGATACCGTAGCCGGCGCGGATCACAGTCTTCGGCGCCACCTGGTATGCCAACCCAACTCGCGGGGCCCAGTTATTGTGATCGGGATGAACCAGCGCGCGGTTGTATAAGTCGCCGTCCTTCGCATAAATCAAAGAGTCGGCCTGCAAGCTAAAATTCGCCAGCCGGTTATCGCGCTCATACTGCGGCGTGGCGAACTCGTAACGCATGCCCAGGTTCAACGTCAGCTTGGAAGTTGCTTTGAAATCGTCCTGTATATAGCCGAAATACATGCGCTGGCGGTAATGCGCGATCGGGTTGTTATCCAGCTCATAATGGCTGGGCGCGCCGAAGATGAAATCCGCCAGACTGTATACCTGCTTCAATGTGGCCGAAATGCTGTTCACCGAGCTCGGATTACTCAGATACGTCGGGTCGCTGAAGAATCCGGTGAAGTTTTCCGTCCCATACTGCGGGTGGAAGTCGCTCACCGCGGTATCGATCATCTGAAACTCCACGCCCATCTTGATGCTGTGCCGTCCCACGATCTTCGTGAAATTGACTTTCGGATCCGCGACGAATGGATCCTGATACTGCGGATTGCTGGTCTGCCGCCCAAGCGCCGAAAAGCCGCTTAAACCAACCGAAAACAGCCCGCCGGCCAGCGACGCGTCCGTCGGCTCGCCCGGAATGCTGAAGTTCGGCGTACTCAACCCGAGCGTGCTCGGCGTCTTGCCGCCCAGTGTGTAGTCGATTCCTAGACGCGCCTCCAAAATCGACGTCGGGCTGATCGTCCAAGTGCCTCCGATTACTCCCTGCTTGGTCTTGACATAGACATTGCCGTTAGCATTTCCACCGGCCGGACCCGGAATCGACGGTGGGCTGAAAATACGCGTATCGAACTGGCTGTAACGCGCGAATAAGTTCAGCCGCGGGCCAACGAAATAGTCGTAGCGGAAGTCGCCTTTGTCGTTGTAAATCGTGTCCGCGGGCGCAGATTCGTAGTTATTCGTGATGCCCGGCAGATTCGGCGCGGGTAGGGAAGATAGCACTGGCCCCGCGACCGGCGTGAATTCCGATTGCGGAATAATTCCGTTCGTAAAAGTGTGGCCGTTCAGCGGATTCGTAATCGGTGCGCCGAACGCGCTGAAATCGCCCTGATCCATCGCCGGCGTGGGAACGCTGGCAATCTGCAGCGGGTGATAAACACGGCGGAAACCCTCATAATCCGCGAATACGAACATCTTGTCCTTGCGGATGGGCCCGCCGCCTGCCGCGCCGAACTGATTCTGGTTGAACGGCAGCGTCCCGCCGCCCACCGGCTTAAAGAATCCCACCGCATTCAGATCGGTGTTGCGCAGGAATTCCCATAACTCGCCGTGCAGCTGGTTAGTTCCGCTCTTCAGCGTCGCATTAATCACCGCGCCCGAAGCACGTCCGAACTCGGCGCTGTAGTTATTGGTCTCTACCTTGAATTCTTGCAGCGCGTCCGGGTTTGGCTGAATCACCTGGTTCGAAAAGCCCTGGTTACTCGTGCCGTAAGCGTTGTTATCCACGCCGTCCAACATGAAGTTATTCAGTTCGCTGCGCCCGCCGTTCACGTTGTAAGATCCGTCGCGGTTACTATCCGTGCCGTTCTCCAGCGGCGATTTCGCCACACCCGGCGTTAGCAGCGTCAAATCCGCATAGGCGCGCCCATTCAGCGGCAGCTCCGCAATCTCCTGCGGGTTGATCACCTGCCCGCGTGAGCTGCTATCTGTCTCAATCAGCGCCGCTGCCCCGCTTACCACTACCGATTCCGTCGCCTGTCCCACCACCAGATTCAGATCCACGCGCTGGCGTGCGTTCACCGTCAAATCGAACGCGTCGGTCTGCGCCGTCTGAAACCCGTTCATCGCCACCCGCACTCGGTATTGCCCGAGCCGTTGATTGACGAATTCGTAGTCGCCGTTGCCATCCGTCTTGGAAGAGGTTTCCACGCCGGTTCGCACGTTAATCAGCGTCACCAGAGCGCCCGAGACAACGGCGTGACTCGGATCGTGAACGGAGCCGAGCACCGTTCCCGATTCAAATTGGGCGAATGCTGGCGCCAAGGCACACAGCGACAGCGCTAGAGCGCGGACAAATTGCATGTTTTGGTCCCCTTTGTGGTGTGAAGCCTCAGTATAGGGGCCTGCTGTTTCACCCGTGCTTCGGATTGGTCAAAATTCGCTTACAATCGGCCGGATTAACGTGCGCTACGGCTCGGTGAACAAAGCGAACTCGGTAAATACCGGGCTCGCACTTGCTTGCGTGATACGCAACCGCACGCGTTGTGCTTCCACGGGCGCCGCCAGCCGGATCAGTCTCCGTGGCCCTACGCTTGTCGCCGTCGCGATCTGTTCCCATGCGCCGTTGCGCCACCGGTCCACAGCGACGGCGTCCACCCGTTGCCCAAACTGAATCGCTTCCGCCACGCGAATTACGCTGAACGATGTTTCGCGCGGCAGGTCGAACGCTACTTCCGCTTCTCGCGCGGCGTCGTCCGCCGCCCAAAAACTCTCCGTCCGCCCATCCACCAGGTTCGTCGCAGCGAACGTTCCGCGCACGCTCGACGCGGTCGCTTTCGCGTCCGCCGCAAGGTTGCGCGCGAACGTCGCCCTCCGGTATTTCCCGAATTCCGCCAGCGATGCGATATCTTCCTTGGAAAGCAATCCGTCGCGATTCGGCGGTACGTTCAACAACAGATTCGCCCCGCGCCCCGCCGAATTGTAGAACAGCCGGATCAGCGCCCCCGCCTGCTTCACTTCCGCGTTTTCCGATTCGTGCCAGAACCATCCTGGCCGGATCGAAACATCGCATTCCGCCGGCAGCCAGCGCGACCCGTGCCGATGTCCAACCGGCGATTCGCGCTCCCGCACGTCTCCGGGCGATGCCGGCCCGCCATTGGCGCCCACCGGATCGTAAGTCGCCCAGCACGGGTCGCCGGCGATGCCGCGCTCGTTGCCTACCCACCGCACGTCCGGCCCAACGTCGCTGAAAATTACCGCGCCCGGTTGCAGCTTACGGATCAGATCCCACGTCTTCGGCCAATCGTAGTACGTGCGCTTGTCAATGGTGCGCTTCTCTTTCGCGCCGCCATAGAAGCCGTCGCCGCCGTTCGCGCCGTCGTGCCATACCTCGAAAATCTCGCCGTAATTCGTCAGCAGCTCCGTGAGCTGCCGGCGATAAATGTCGATATAACCCGGCGATCCGTACGCGGCATTATTCCGGTCCCACGGCGAAAGATAAACGCCGAACGCCAGCCCCGCCCGCTTTGCCGCCGCCGCGATGTCGCGCACCACGTCGCCCTTCCCATCGCGCCATGCGCTTTTGCGCACGCAATGGTCGGTCGTCGCCGTCGGCCACAAACAGAACCCGTCGTGATGTTTTGCCGTGAGAATAACTCCGCGCATTCCCGCCACGGCCAGCGCGCTCACAATCGCATCGGCGTCGAACGCCGCCGGATTAAACACGTTCGGGTCTTCGTCCCCGTATCCCCACTCTTTGTTGGTGAACGTGTTGACCGTGAAATGAAGGAATGCCGTGGTCTCTAGTTCGTGCCACCGCAATTGGCGCGTCGAAGGAATGGCCCCGTAAGGGGCCGGCTGATCCGCGGCCGCTCGGAGCATCGCCGCGCCTGAGAGCAAACCCGACGAAATCAGAAGATCGCGGCGTGTCACGGCAGCTTACTTCTTTGCTTTCGCTTTGCCCTTAGCCGCGGGTTTCGTCACAGTTTTTGCGGCCGGCTTTTCCGCGTCTGCGTCAGCGCCTGCCGTGGCCTCGGATGCCGCTTCCGCTTCCGTTTCCAATTCCACTTCCGGAGCCGCTTCTGGCGCCACTTCTGGCTCCGCGCCGTCTGCCAGCGCCGCCGCTTCCGGATCCACCGTCTTCAACACTTCCTGGAACAACGCCGCCTTACGCGCATCTACTTTCGGTGGCGGCTGCTGCTCGTGGCGGAAATCGTGGTCGCTGTGGCAAGTGCGGCAACGCACTTTCGCGGCTACGCCGTTGATCACCGATACCACCGCGTGGTTCATCACCCGCTTGCATCGTACGCAATAATCGTCGATATCGTCGCCGAGACGAACGTCACGCATGGCAATCTCCTAGTTGGAAACCGTTTCCGCCACCGGCTGCCCATCGCCGGGAGCGTTCGGCGCCTTCACTTCCGGCAGCACCCATTGCGCCGGTTCGAATCCAACGTACTTGCAGATACTCAATCTGCCGCCGTCGGCTTCGAGTAAATCCCCTACCGCCAGTGCATCGCCTGCCTCGCGCAGAGACTTCCAGGCGTCATACTCGTGTACTGCTTCAATCTCGCCGCGCTGATCGTAATCCTTCGGTTTGACCGAAGCGCAGCCTGAAACGTGAGGCGCCCAGCGGAACTGCTGCCGTGGCGAATCTTTCATGCGATAGATCCGGAAAAGCGGCATGGCTCATATTGTAATCGATGTCAGCGCGCTCTTCCCATCTTGTTCTCCAAGCGCGATGTAGCGCTCGATACGCGCCGCCGACCACATCACCGATTCCCGCATCGATCCCAACGGAACGGACGGTTCGATGCGCACAACTTCCAGCGCCGTCGCTCGCGGAATCCGCCACCGCATCGAACGATGCAGCATTCGGAACGCGCGCGTGTTCAGGCAATTGAGCGCGATCGCCCGCGTCGCGCCCAACTCCTCCGCCGCCCAAAGCGGCAGCGCCCCCAGCAACCCTCCGTCCACAAAGCGCCGCCCGCCGATGCGCACCGGTGGAAACACTAGGGGAATAGAACAGGTCGCCGCCAGATGCTCCCATCGCATCTCCGCTCCCCTGATCACGCGCGGCCGGAAATGCGGAACCTCCACCACCGTCAGAGCGAACGGCGTTCGCGGCTGGTAGCGTTCAAACAAGTGCCGCGCTTTGCGGCGAAGCGCGTCGCGCCGCATCACTCGGCCGGTCGCTGGGTCAAGCCACTCGCGCGCCAGTTCATCCGCCGTAGCGCCGCCCGCGATCGCCCATCCGTTCAATGCTCCCGCTGATGCGCCCACAATGAAATCGGGCCGGAAGTGCGGCGCCAGCGCTTTCCAAACTCCAATCTCCCAAGCGGCAAACATCCCGCCGGCGGAAAGTACCAAAGCAGTGGGCATGTGCTCAGGTTAGCGCCCGCCAAGCCGCTCTTGACAGGCCTGCGAACCTGTGTCACATTATCGATGTGACACCGTTCCGGTTTGAACTTCGCCCCGGAAAGCCTATCTTCGATCAGGTCGTTTACGCCGCCAAGAAAGCGTTCGTCAGCGGTCAGTTTCAGGCGGGACAGGCGTTCCCATCCGTGCGGACGCTCGCGGCCGATCTGAAGATCCATCCCAACACCGCCCACAAAGTCGTACAGCACTTAATCCAGGAAGGCTTCCTGGAGGCTCGGCCAGGTATTGGAACCGTGGTCGCCGATCTCCCTGCGGCGCGCGCCGGCGAACGCAAACGCCTTCTGCAACAGGAAGTCGAGCATCTCGTCGTAGAAGCCAAACGCGTCGGTGTGGAGTTATCGGACGTCGTCCAGGCTATCGAAACGCAGTGGGCAGTCTTGAATCGCCCCCAGGAGGTGACCCGAAAATGATCGAAGCCAGCGGGCTATGGAAAAAGTTCGGCCGCCACGAAGCCGTACGCGGCCTGACCTTGTCGGTTCCCGAAGGAAGCGCGTATGCATTGGTCGGGCCAAACGGCGCCGGTAAGACGACCACCATCCGCATCCTCATGAACATCCTGCAAGCGGAACGCGGCGTCGCCAGCGTATTGGGCGCCGACTCGAGGCGGCTTTCCCCGCGCGAACTGGCGCAGATTGGGTATGTCTCCGAAAATCAGGTGTTCCCCAAAGCACTCACCGTCGGCGACTATCTCGCGTATCTACGGCCATTCTATTCGGCTTGGGACAAGAGCCTCGAATCGGAGCTTTTGGCGCGTCTGCGCTTGCCGTTGGCGCATAAGATCGGCCACCTTTCTCACGGCATGCGGATGAAAATGGCGCTCGCTTGCGCCTTGGCGTTCCGTCCGAAGTTACTCATACTCGACGAACCGCTAAGTGGGCTGGACCCGCTCGTTCGGGACGAGCTCATGGAAAGCCTGTTGCAACAAGCCGGCGAAATGACCGTGCTCATCTCTTCGCACGAACTCGTAGAGATCGAAGGTCTCGCCACGCATATCGGGTTTGTCGACCAAGGCGCGCTGCTGTTCGAGGAATCCATGACCGATCTCACCGCCCGCTTCCGCGAAGTGCAGATCACTCTGGACCGCGAAGCTTCCGTACCTTCACGCGCCCCAAGGGAATGGCTGAACCTGCGGGCCGCAGGCAACACCGTAATGTTCGTGGATAGCCGGTTTTCCGAAGACCGGCTGCGCGCGGAACTCGCGGCCCTGAACGGCGCGGTTCGCAACGTCGATGCGCAGCCGATGGCGCTGCGTTCGATTTTCACCGCGATGGCGCTCGCCGCAAGAAACGCGGCGGAGGGGAGAAGCTGAAATGATCTGGCACATATTTCGCAAAGACTGGAAGCTGTTGTGGCCGATGGTGGCGGGCGCTGCTGCTATGAACGTGGCGGCCGGATACGTGCGGCTGCGCGCGCTGGTCTATCCCGAAGGTCAGGCGCAACTGGAAGGGTTGTCGTCTATTCTCCAATTCTTAAGCTTCCTAGCCACCGCGTTTCTCATCGCGCTCGTGGTGCACCAGGATAACCTGCCGGGATTACGGCAGGATTGGCTCACGCGTCCGATCCGCCGCCGCGATCTCGCGTTGAGCAAGTTGCTGTTTGTCGCGCTATTGGCGCAAGTCCCCATTTTCGTCGTCGAGTTCGTTGTGGCATTGGCCGCGGAACTGCCCCTGGGGATTTCGTTTTCCGCCGCTTTTTGGCGTAGTTTCTGGATGCTGCTCGCCTTCGACTTGCCGTTGATGGCGTTGGCCGCCATTACGCGCAACCTGGTGCAAACGGTGGCGGCCGCTCTTGCGGCTGTCCTTGGCTTCGTAGGCCTGGCCGTTCTCCTGTTCGGCAATCCCTTCCCATATGAATACACGGGCGTGGCTTGGATATTCGATCTTTTTCAGACGATCTGGGGGTTCGCGGCCGCCGCAGTCGTGCTGGCCCTCATGTACCGTCGGCGAAAAACGACAACCGCGCGTTGGGCGTTCGGGGCCTGCGTGTTGGTTTGGCCTTTCCTGCAATTTGTGCCGTGGAAGAACGTCTTCGCCATGCAGAAACAGTTTTCGCGCCAGCGGGGCAATGCCAGTGCCGTCCAGTTGGTATTCGACTCCTCGCGCCCGAAGCGGCTGGTAATGCAAGATCGGCCGGGTATTATTCTTTCCTGGCGCGGCGCGGAGCCTGGCGAATCGGTCGCCTTACCGGTCCGCATCGATGGATTGGGGGAGAGAGGAAGGCTAGAAGTGGATAACTACGTCACGCATTTTATTCCGCCAGACGGCCCAACCTCTGAATTTGAAATCATCCCCCGGTTGCGCGCCCCGGAAGGGTACGACTTGATCGAAGCACCTGCGGCCGTGTATGGCCGAATCAAGGATCAACGCATCCGTTTGCAGATCGACTACTCGTTGACGCTGCTGGAAGCAGCCGCGCCGCAGGCGCTGCCGGCCTCGGGTTCAACTGGCTGGATGGATGGGCTGGGGAACTGCCGGATGGCTACCGGCAGAACCGGTGTGCCTGCCTTGGACTGCGTGGCGCCTTGGCAAGGTGTATGCACGGGCTGGGAAATAGATGGGCGCCCCACCCAAAAGACGTCTACCGGCGCTAACCCATGCCTCACCGACTATGCGCCATTTGCCACATGGCCGGGCGATTTGCTGAAGCGGAGCAGCTTTTTCGTCCCACCTGGCCAGCAGATAGGCGTACTGTCCTACCACCCGGTGGCGCACTTCACCACGACTTTGGTGATTCCCGACATTCGCCTGAGCGATTGGAAGTAACCGCCGCCTTACCGCATCGCTTTCTCAATATTCGCGATATTCTGCTTGGCGATCTTCGCTTCGTCCAGGTCCGGATTCAGCGCCACCACTTCCTTCAGATGCTTCAGCGCCGGATCCAGATCGGCCGTCTGGTTCGCCGCGACCGCCTTGTGGAGATACGACAATCCCAGCGCATAATGCGCATACGGGTCGCTATTGTCATAAGTCAGCGCCTTCTGGCAATAAGCGATCGCCGAATCGAAGTTATTCAACTTACGCTCGCAATCGCAGATGCCAAAATACGCCAGACTGCGCAGATCCTGCCAGATATCGTGCTGCGACGCGCGGCTCTTCTTACCCATGCCAAACAACGACCCCAGCACGTAATAATTCAGCTTTCCCGCCAGCTTGCTGTCGAAATCGCTGAGCTGCAGATATTGGTTATACTCGCCCTTCGCATCCGCGTATTTTCCGCTCAGGCGCAAACTATCCGCCATCCAGATATGCGGGTCCGCGTTCTTCGGCATAATCCGGATGGCTTTTTGCGCGGATTCAATCGATTGCGGATACAACTCCTTGAGGCGGTCGGCCTGCGCCAGCATCGTGAGCGCCACTCCATGGTTCGGGTTGCGCGTCAGCACGGCGTTGATCTGGCGGATCGCTTCGTCCACTGCGCCGGTGTCGAACAGCATGCCGGCGTAATCGGCGCGCGCTTCGAGATAGTCCGGATCGATGTCGATCGCCTTCTTGTACCACATCGCGGCCTTATCTTCGTCGAAGAGCGCGTTGTAAGTCAGTCCTAAATACAACGCCGCCTGGCTGTAAGTCTGGTCAAGCTGAAATGCCTGTTCCAGCAGCCCGGCTGCTTTCTTGTAATTGTCCTGGCCACCCTTCTGATAGGCGTCGATCCCCTTATCCAACAAATCCGTCGCCGCCTTATTGCGTCGCCGGGCAATCAGAATCTTGAATGAAACCGTCGATTCCTGCCCTGGATACACAGTCTCCTGCCGCGGCCCATCGGGCTCATAGCCCATGCGAACGCCCTTCACCGAATGCTCGCCCGGCTGCAGTCCCGGCACGTTCAGCGTCTTACCCTTCGAAACCGTGCCGATGGATTTGCCGTCGACGAACACCTCGACTTCGTCCATGTTCGATTCGAATACCAGGGCTCCGGTCTTTGGCGCGGGCGCCGTAGCCGGCGCGGCGTTCGACGGCACATAGGCCAGCAGCATGTTGGGGTCGAAGTTCGCGCGGTCAGAAGTTGGCGTCTGCTGGCCGTTAGTCGCCTTGCGTACTTCCTCGCGGACATACTCGGAAAGTTCGTCCGCCGTCACCACTCCATCGCGCGAAACATCCGCCGCGCCACCCATGCCCTTTACGACGTAATAAGTGAAGACTCCGTGGCCGCCTTCCAAATCCGGGCTCTCGAACGATCGCTCCCGCGCGCGGCTCGCCGTAAACGAAAACAGCGACTTATTCAGGTCCGCCAGCGTCCCGTTGAGGCTTTCCGTGTCTTCCGGGCTGATCGCGCCGCTATGGCAGGCGTCCGTCAGCAGGATTTTCGAGGTCGCGTGTATCTTCGAACCGATTACTGCGCCTAATTCATCCATCGGATACGCGGTGGACGTGATCTTCGTCAGATCGATATCGTACGGCGCCAGGTAGCCCTTCCCTTGGTAGACCAAGCCGTGGCCGGCAAAATAAATCAACACGCGGTCGCCGTCCTTCGCCACCGATGGCAGCCATTCGCCGATTTCATGACGCACATTGGCCAGCGTCGCCTTCGCGCCCGTCAGCACATGAACGTTTTCCTGTTTGAAATTGCCGCCTTCCGGGCTGATCGCGATCGTATAGATCGATTGCGCATCCCGCTCCGGAAACTGAAGCTGCCAGTTCTCCGGCAATTTCTGATAGCGCGAAATGCCCACGATCACGGCGTAACTGCGTGGAATCGTTTGCGTCTTCGGCGGCGCGCCCGCATCCTCGATCTTTTCGATCTTGAGATCGCGCTGCTGCTGTTTGGGTGGCGTTTGCGGCGCCTGCGCGCAACAAAGGGCGGCGGCGAAGATCGAAGCGAGTCCTATACGAAACATAAGCGTCACCGGTGCGCCAAACGGAATTCGTAGATCACCGGGCCCGTGAGCGGCGCCGTACTCGCGATAACCGCGGTGTCCTTTTGTTGCATGAAGAGAAGATCGCGCTGTGCGGTATCGGCAGGCCCCGCCAGATTCTGCGGTACCAGTTCGCCGCGCGGCACCAGTTTCAACCCGGCCGCGTGATCGATGCAATTGCCGCGCGCCTGCAGCACGGAATCGTCGCATCTTGGAATCAGTGTCGGCGGCTTCACCGGCGCGCCTGCGGGAGGCGCGCTCAACCGCGGCGGCCCATCCGTAAGCCGCGCCGGCGTCACCAGCCAATACACCACTTCATATCCCGCCGGGCCCGCAATCTTAAACGCGGTGGAGGTCGCCGGCACCTGATATTCCTTGTTACCCGCGACCTGGTTATCCTGTCCCGTTTCCTCGCGCGGGAAGAGCTGCTCGTACTTCCCCGACGTGTTCTGGTTCATCACATAGAGGTAGCCGTCGAAGTTGGTACGGAAACGAAAGCGCACGCGGTCGCCCTGCGCTAGCACCAGCGCCGGATCCACGCTATGCCACTCGGCGCCGTCCAATCGTTCGAGCGTCAGCTCTATGCGGTGCGCGCCTTCGGTCATGGTGCGCGATTGCGAAAGCGCCAGCGCCGTGCACGCTGCGGCAATTGCCAGCGCGCGCCATTTCATCGATGCACCAGGGTCAGATCCGCTACCACGCACGAATCGGCGCTGCCCGTCGCGTTCACCACGTAGACCGCCTTTTCTCCGCTATCCGCGTGAGCATCGTCGCCCACCTTCTCGATCACCAGATCCCGCGCATAGGTCTTGTGTAGGTTCCCCACCGTCGTGTCGTCAATCGACGCGCGCAGCACTTGCCCCTGGGGCCTCGGCGCGCTCGGCTGATCCACGGTCGTGGTCTGTTTTTTAGATTGCAGCGAGTAAACCAGCTGTTCGAAATCCGCCTTCTGATCGCGCGAGAAAATGATGAAGAGCTTTTCGTCGCCCGCCTGCTGATCGAATCCGAAGCGATACCCGGACGGGAAAGTGTAAACGTGGAATCCCTCGACGCGATTGTCGCCGCCCTCAATCTCCGGGGCGGGGAACATCGGCTTCCAGGTGCCGCTCGACCCCTGGCTCACGATGTAAAGATAACCCGGTCCATTGGTCTGGATGCTGAACTGGATCTTGTCTCCGGCATGAAACACCGAACTGGGCGCTGCCGGTTGCATCGCATCGCCCGAAAGCTTCAGGACCGTATACTTCAACCCCAACGCCAACCCGTTTGCGGGCGGCGGAGCCGTGGTTCGCGCGGGAATCGTGTCCGATGCGTTGATCACCGGCGCCATCGGTTGCGACGGCATCGCCGGTTGCGGCGACGTGGGCGCGGATCTTTTGGCCACTACCTGTTTCGGTGGCTGCTTCTGCGCTTGAGGTTTGGGCGGCGCCGGCGCGCCGGTGCCGTTATAAAAGAGTTCGCGCGCCGTCATCTCTGGCGGCTTGGCATTCTGTGCGGCCACTGTCAACGCTAGCGACGCAAAACAAAGCAGTTGACCCATTCGGCGGACTGGCATTCGCGTATTCCGGCCCCTCACCGGACCTCCTTTGATTACAGTATCACCGGCGAGGATCGCGGCCAACGTTCACGCCGAAAAACCAGTACTACTAAATCGCCGTCAGGAATCGCACCGAGGAATATCGCGTGCCTCGGTAATGACGTGAAAATCGTTTGCCTGGTTCTGGCCGGTTGCGCCATTGTGAGCGCACAGGAAAATTCTGCCAACCGTGCCGAAACCACTGTGGCCGCCCAACAACCGTACCCCTTTTTCGGAAAGCTGCTCAACCCATTTAAGCCCGAAAATCAAAAGCAACCGCTCACTGCCAACTTGCGGTTCCATCTCTATCTAAAGAGCACCGTTGGCATCTACCCGATCTTTCGCGAAACTGCGGCTGCCGGCATCGATCAGGCGCGCGGCGATCCGAAGGAGTGGGGCGGCGGCACGGAAGGGTTCGCCAGGCGCTTAGGCAATGGCCTGGCAATCAATGCCGTTCACAACACCGTCACCTACGGGCTCGCTAGCGCGCTTCATGAAGACAATCGCTACTTTGCTTCCGGCAAATCCGGCAAGTGGCAGCGCGTGTTACACGCGGTGCTGAGCCCGCTCGAAGCCCACCGCGGCGATGGCTCAGTCGGCCCTTCGTATTCCAATATCGTAGGTGTAGCCAGCTCGATCGCCATCTCGCGCGCCTGGGCGCCGCCTAGCCGCCGTGGAGCGGGCGTCGTATTCGAGAATATCGGCCTCTCGTTCGTCGGCCAGGCGGGCTTCGACGTTTTTCGCGAATTCCTGCCCGACCTCCTGCACCGCCGCTAGACGTCAGCGGTGCTGCAGCCAGCGCCGCCGGTCGAGATGCATCATCGCGAATAACGCGAGAAATCCCGCCGTTACGCCAACGGTCGCGCCGATACCCAGAAATTCCGGCCGACCGGCGGGCAAACGCAGCGTAATGGCCACATTCAAGATCACAGGGATCGCCGCCGCAATCACCGGCGGCCACGGGCGGTTCAGTCCGAACAGCGAGCGGGCGGTGATTTCGAGCAGCGTCCATCCCGCCAGGCTCGGCCCCATGCCAAGAAAGACCGCCGCCACCAGCCGTGTAGATTCGGCCGTGAAACTTCCACGTTGAAAAAATAACGCGATCGCCGGCTTGCGGAACAACAGCGCGAAGCCGCATCCCGCGATCACCACCAACGCCGTCAGCGCCAGTGTCCTGTCGATCAATCGCAGCGCGTCGCGCATCCGTTGCAGGCTGCGTAGCCGCGCGATTTCCGGCAGCAGGGAATTCGAAATCGGATTCACCAGCAGCGCCATTGGTACTCCCACGCCGCGCATGCAGTAGTCGAGCGCCGCAGCCATGCCGGCCCCCGAGTGCGTCGCCCACGCGCGCGTGAACATCAGATTGAGCGCCAGCCCCGCAGCGTAGACCATGAAGAACGCAGGCCGCGCCAGGATTTCGCCAAACCCCAATTCGCATTCCACCCGCGTCTTCTGCATGCGCTGCTGCCTCGTAGCAAAGAAAAGAATGGCAAGCTGCGCCGCAGCCCCGGTGGTATACCCAACCGCGAACGCGTACACGCCCATCGCTTTCCAAAGAGCCAGAGCGCAGGCAATAGTGCAAACGTTCAAAGCCGCCTGATAGAAGGCGGCGGGCGCGAAGCGGCGATCCGTAAAAAGCAGCGCCGAATAAGCCGCGGCGACTCCCGCCAGCAGAGTCGAAAGCGAAAGGATGCGCAGAATGATGACGGCGTGATCGAAATACGGATGCGCCAATCCCGGCGCGAGCGCATGCATCAGCCACGGCGCCGCAAGTAGCGTGACTAGCGTGATGCAGGAGAATACGATGGCGAACCCGCGCGTCAGCTTGCCGAAAAGTGCGACGCGATCCGCGCCCGTGCGCGCCGTCAGCATCGGCACGAACGCGAAAATCATGCTGTTGATGAGGATGGAATTGAAGGTGTCGACGGGGCCGAGCGCCACCGCCAAAGAATCGGCCTGGCTGTGTGTCCCGAGCAGATAAGCGGTCAAAGCGACCCGCAGCACGCCAATGGCGCTGCCGGTCGCCACGCCCACGCCCAGAGTAAGGCCGCCGCGTACCAAAGGGTTCTCCACCGCAAGGGAAAGAACGCGCTCCGCGTTCCAGGCTGGCGATGGAGAACCTGAGTTCGTAAGCCTTCTCTTAAGCGGTAGCAGCCGCCGCGTTACGTGCGGCGGAAAGGGCGGCTTCGTAGTTGGGATGATCGGCCACTTCTTTTACATACTCCGCGTGGCGGACCTTATTATGGCGGTCGATTACAAAAATCGCGCGGCTTTCGATGCGCAATTCCTTGATCAGCGTCCCGTAGTTGGCCCCGAACGATGCATCCTTATGGTCGGAAAGCATCTTCACTTTGTCGACCTGAAAATCGTTGCACCAGCGCTTCTGCGCGAAGGGAAGATCCATGCTCACCGTGATAATGTCGACGTCCGGAAGCTTGGATGCCTCTTCGTTGAACCGCTTGGTCTGCGCGTCGCACACCGGCGTATCGAGCGATGGAATCACGCTGATGATGCGTACGTTTCCGCCCGTGTCCTGCAGCGTAACTGCCTTCAAGGTATTGTCGATCGTCGTGAAGTCGGGGGCCGTGTCGCCCGCTTTTAATTCCGGGCCGACCAGCGTGAAGGGATTGCCCTTCAGAGTAGTTGCTCCTGCTCTTTCCATTACTCCTCCTGTTGTGGGTGAGCTCTCATTGTAGCAATGTAGCCAACTCGGCCGCGCCGGAAACGGGCAATTGACAGGTGTAATCGCGGCAAACATACGCCGCCGCCCGTCCATCCAGCGTTTGCATTGCGGCGACGGACGGAATGCCGTCCGCGAACTGCGCCCGCGCCCGCTCCGAATCGATCAGCAGAACGATGCTGCCCGGCAGAAAGCGCGAGTGGATCTCGCGCAGCAGCGCCCGCATATCTTCCGCGCTTCGATCGCCCACCACCACGATCTGCCGCGGATTGCCCAAGGCAAACTCGCACGCCGCCAGCATCTGGGGCAGTGCAGACGGCGCCAGCGAAAGCCGGCTTTGAAACGCCGCCAGGGCGCGCGCGGCCGATGCGCGAAACTCATCGCGGTTGGTCATCTGCGCCAGCCGCAGCAGATTCGAGATCGCAACCGAGTTCCCGGAAGGCTCGGCGCCGTCGTAATCTTCCTTGACGCGCATCACCAGGCTGTCGTCGCCCTCAGCCGAGCTGAAGAATCCGCCCTGTTCGGCGTCTTCGAAGCGCTCGCGCATCTTCTGTGTCAGTTCAATCGCCAGGTCCAAGTGGCGCGGATCGAACTGCGTCTCGTAAAGGTCAAGCAGCGCCTGCACGAAGAGCGCATAGTCGTCGAGAAATCCAGGAATCGCAGCGTCACCGGCGCGATATCGCCGCAATAGCGTCCCGCCCGCATACATGCGCTCCAGAATGAACTCCGCCGCCCGCCGCGCCGCCGTTACATAACACGCATCGTTCAGCACTGCCCCCGCGCGCGCCAGCGCCGAGATCATCAGCCCATTCCAAGACGTCAAAACCTTGTCATCCAAATGCGGCCGGACTCTCTTCTCGCGTGCTTTGAGCAAAGTGGCGCAGGCCTCCCGGCCTGCGCTCCCGCTAGCGAAGCCCTCATCCACCAGATACAAAATATTCTTCCCAGTAAACTCCGCATGCGGATCATGCTCCACGTTCCCGCCTTCATGCGCGCCATAAGCCCGCATGAACGCCTCTGCGCCATCCCCCAGCAACTCCCGAATCTCGTCAGCCCCCCAAACGTAGAACGCTCCCTCGCCCTTCTCCTCCGGCTTCACCGGATCGATCACGCTGTCCGCATCCTCCGCCGAATAGAACGCTCCGCCCGCGTCCGTCATATCGCGCAGCACGTAATCCAAGGTGCGCCGCGCTGTATCCGCATACCGCGCATCGCCCGTGATCTGAAACGCTTCTATATACGACGTCACAAGCTGGCCCTGGTCGTAGAGCATCTTTTCAAAGTGCGGCACGAACCACCGCTCATCCACCGAATAGCGATGAAAACCGCCGCCGAGCTGATCGTTCATGCCGCCTTTCGCCATCTCGCGCAGCGTCAGCAGCACCATGTCGAGCGCTTCCTGATTCTTGGTGCGCGCGTAATAGCGCAGCAAGAAGTTGTGCACGGAAGGCCGCGGGAACTTGGGTGCGGTACCGAATCCACCCAGCCGCGAATCGAAGGTTCGGCGAAACACGGAAAATCCGGTTTCGAGAATGCTGGCGTCGATGCGTCCGCCCACGCGCCCCTCGACTGCGGACGATTTCTTCAACTGCTCGATCACTTCGCGCGCCGAATCGGCGATCTTGTCGCGGTCGCTGCGCCAGGCCGTGGAGATCTGCGTCAGCACCGAGGCAAATCCCGGGCTTCCCCAACGATTCTCGGGCGGAAAATACGTCCCGCCGAAGAACGGTTTCAAATCCGGCATCAGCCACACCGACATCGGCCAGCCTCCACTGCCGGTCGTGGCTTGCACGAACGTCATGTAGATGCGATCCACGTCGGGCCGTTCTTCGCGGTCGACTTTGATGGCCACGTAGTCGTGATTCAGTAGCTCCGCAATACGCTCGTTCTCGAACGACTCGCGCTCCATCACGTGGCACCAATGGCAGGTCGAATAGCCGATCGAAAGGAAGATCGGTTTATCCTCCGCGCGCGCTTTTTCGAACGCCTCAGGCCCCCAGGCGTACCAATCCACGGGATTGTGCGCGTGCTGGAGCAGGTACGGACTCTTTTCGTTGGCAAGGCGGTTCGTGTGCATGATGGCGGGGTGCATCCCGATCATAACAGCGGCGCGGCGGTAGAATAGCTCGATGAACTTTGCCTCTCGGATTTTGGCGCTTCTGCTCGCTGGCCTTGGCGCCTCAGCCTTCGCGCAGTCGCCGGCCGAGTTGATGAACGAGCCGGCCATCCGCGCCGCGTTCGAAGCCATCAAGCGCAACGAGCCGTCGGTGATCGAGCAGCAGATCAAGATTTGCGAGATCCCCGCGCCGCCGTTTAAGGAGGAAGTACGCGGGCGCGAGCTGCAGCGGCTGTTCGAAGGCCTCGGCTTGCGCGATGTCCGCACCGATCGACGCCGGCAACGTCATCGGGGTGCGTCCCGGCAAGTCAGCGCACCCCAACCTGGTCTTCGCAGCGCACCTCGATACCGTATTCCCCGAGGGCACCGACGTGAAGGTCAAAGTGGATGGCAACACTCTTAAAGGACCGGGAATCGGCGACGATTGCCGCGGTCTTTCGCTCATGCTCGGCGTCATCCGCGCCCTCAACGAAGCTCACGTCGAGACGCCGGGAACCATCACGTTCGTCGCCGACGTTGGTGAGGAAGGGCTCGGCGATCTGCGCGGCATGAAGGAACTCTTCGGTGCGACGCTCAAGGGTCAGATCGATAAGTTCGTTTCCGTGGACGGGCTCGGCCTCTCCATCGACAATATCGGCGTCGGCAGCAACCGCTATCGCGTTACCTTTAAAGGTCCCGGCGGCCACAGCTACGGCGCGTTCGGCATGGCGAACCCGATTCAGGCCATGGGCCGCGCCATCGCCAAAATCGACGCCATCGAGGTGCCTACGCACCCCAAAACCACCTTCAATGTAGGCCGCGTAGGCGGCGGCACTTCGGTGAATGCGATCCCCTTCGAATGCTGGATGGAAGTCGACATGCGCTCCGCCGATGCTGCCTCGCTCAAGGCAGTCGACGACAAGTTCAAAGCAGCGCTGCAGCTGTCGGTCGACGAGGAAAACAAGCGCTGGAACAATCGCGGTCCGGTCTCCGTTTCAGCCGAACTCGTCGGCCTGCGGCCCGGCGGCCACACTGACGACAGCAACCCGATTGTTCAAACCGCGCTTGCCGTATCGCACGCGATGGGCTTCAGCCCGGCGCTCCACGAGGGGTCGACGGACGCCAACGTGCCCATGAATCTCGGCATTCCCGCCATCACCATCGGCGGCGGTGGCGGCGGATCTGGCGCGCACTCGCTCGACGAGACTTTCAATACGACTAATTCGTGGCAAGGCACGCAGCGAGCATTGCTGCTGGCCGTTGCGCTGGCGCGTTAGCGCTGGAGCACTGTCAAAGTTACCTTCGATGCATACTGTGTCGAGTGATGCACGGAGTTATGCGCCACCACGCCTTTGGTTTCGTCGTAATTGTTGCCGCCCGTATTAAGATTGCGGTCGAAGCGCGGGAAGTTACTGCTGGTCACTTCGATGCGCACGCGGTGTCCGGCTGGGAAGTAGTTACTCGTGGTCATCGGCTGTAGCGCGACCTTGTAGACCTTACCCTTTTCCATCCACGCCGGCGGATGGTCATAGCCATCGCGATAGCGCGCACGCTGAATCGTCTCATCGAGGTTATATGCCGTGCCGTCGGGATAAACGTCGATCAGCTTTACTGTGAAATCGGTGTCTTTGGCATCTGACCCAACATAGAGCGTCACGTCGATCGGTCCGCTGGCTTCGATGTTCTGCGTGAGCGGCTCGGAAGTGTACACGAGGATGTCGGGGCGCGCTTCCATCTTGCGCTGATCGTACGCGCCGCCGTTCACCGCGTTACCGGTGCAGCAGACGTTGCCGCCGTAGGAAGGGACCGGATCCATGGGATCGTAAGAGAACGCGTCCGGGCTATCGGAGCCCGGCGCCGCCATCCCCAGTTTTCCATCGCCGCTTAGCGTATTTGCCTTGCCGCCGCTTGTGAGATAGAAGGTCATGGGCTTCGCGCCGGCGGGCGGCCAAGTGTCGGCCGTCTGCCACTTATTCAACCCCATCGTGTAATAGCGGACTCGTGGCATGGTTTCGAGCAGGTGGTTGTCTTCGCCCTTGAGGAAGTGATCGAACCAGCCATAAGTCAGGTCACTGTAGTTGAGGCGCGCGTCGCCCACGTGCCGCTCGCCGATCACGGTGTCTTCGGTGGCGCGGGTATACGAGCAATGCAGCGTGGGCGCGATCACCGCGTATTGCTGCGCGGCCACATCCGGGCTCGCCGTCTTGCGCACGAAGTTGTACGCGGCCAGATTTGGTCCGATCGATACGTCATACCAGGACATGAACCAGAATCCGGGGATGTTGATCTTCATGTCGTCGTGCCAGAGGCCGCCGCGATACCAGGCCGCGTCGTTCGGGGCGCGCTTGATCATTGCGCCGCCGGTCGAGACTTCGGCGCGATCGGCGAAGATGCCGTGAGGGCCGCCGACGGCTTCGATGATGTCCTGTTCGGGAAGATGGCGCAGCGCCTGGGCCCAATCGACGGGCGGCATTTGCGGTGCGAGGTCGAACATTTTTGAAGTGCGAATTAGGTCTTCCTGCGATGCGCTGGCTGGGACCATTGGCCGAACCTGGTTCTGCTCGCCATAAATCCACGCTGCGAACAACATCTGCACCGCGCCGCCGCGATACCAATTGCCCTGCTCGTAATAGGGAGCGACGCGCCCGACGCCAGCGCCGAAGCCTTGCGGGATCATCGTTGTGAATCCCTTGGCGCCCTGCGACGCGACGCCCAACTGCCACTCGGCGGTGGAGGAGCAGCCGATGGTCCCGACTTTGCCGTTGGACCACGGTTGCGCGCTCATCCAATTGATGGCATCGACGCCATCGGTCAGCGGCGCGCCCAGGATGTCGTAGATGCCCTCGGAGAAAAAGTGGCCGCGCTCATTCATTTCGACGTAGGCGTAGCCGCGCTTTACGGCCTCGAGTTCCGAGCCCATCGCGCGCCAGATGCCGTTACGGACATCCCAGAAGTTGAAGTTGTAGGGCGTGCGCACGAAGATGATCGGATACTTCTTCGACGTGTCTTTCGGCCGGTAAATATCGGTCGCCATGCGCTTGCCGTCGCGCATGGCGACCATAACCTTACGGTCGACAATGGCGATGGATTCGAGCTCGTTCTCGAGATCGACGCGCTGCTTCTTGGCGTCGGCGGTCATGGCGCCACCGCGGCCTTGCGCCGGGGCGTTGCGAATGACGATGCCGATTACGCCGGTGAGCGCCAGCGCCGAAACGCCGATTTTGGCCAATGTACTCCGTGACTTCATGTGAACCTCTGTGACAGTGTACCGTGCCGGTGCGCGGAGTTTGACTTGCTCCGATGAGGGGTTGTACAGTAGCTCTTGTGATAACGGCTACTCGCCAGTGCGCACTTACAGGAACATGCACAGTGCGTTCCGGCGAGTCGGGGGGCTCAAAGTAGAGTAGCTCCCGAAGCTGGGGTTCGAAAGAGCCCGCTCGCCGGATGGTATCGGCGGGCGGGCTTTTTTCTTTTTTGGGCTAACGATTCATGAACGGACCTTGCGGATTGGAACACTTGACGACGACGCCGGCCGGGCTGGCCACGCCGGAGCTGCGATGTATCGGTTGCGGCGCCACATACGTCGAAGCGGCGCGCGATTTTCGCTGCACCACGTGCGGCGATCTGCTTGAGGTGGCGTACGCGAATCCGGCGGGAACGTCCGGCGCGGACGCGCTCAAGGCGCTGTGGCGAAGCCGGAAGACATCGCGGGACGCGGCCGACCAGAGCGGCGTGTGGCGGTTCCGCGAGATGCTGCCGATCTTGGGGGCCGCGAGTGACGCGGTGACGCTGCGCGAGGGCAACACGCCGATTTACACGCTGCCACGCTGCGCGAAGAGTGCGGGCGTCGATCATCTGCTGGCCAAACATCAGGGCATGAACCCCACCGGGTCGTTCAAAGATACGGGCATGACGGCGGCGCTTTCGATGGCGAAACGGCTTGGGTTTCAGGCCGTCGGCTGCGCTTCGACGGGCAACACGTCGGCATCGATGGCGGCCTATGCGGCGCGGGCCGGGATGCGCGCACTGGTGCTGCTTCCCGACGGCAAGATCTCGTGGGGCAAGCTGGCGCAATCGGTGGACTACGGCGCGCACACGGTGCAATTGAAGACCGATTTCGATGGCTGCGTGGAAGTGCTGCTGGAGGTAGTGCGGCGCTATCCGCTCTACCTGCTGAATTCGATGAACCCTTACCGTCTGGAAGGGCAGAAGACCGCGGCCTTCGAGCTGATGGAGCAACTGGATTGGCAGGTTCCCGATCACGTCATTGTGCCGGGAGGCAACCTGGCGAATTCTTCGGCGCTGGGCAAGGGCTTTCATGAAATGCGCGAAGCCGGTCTGATCGGCAAGCTGCCGCGGGTTTCGATTATCCAGGCAGCGGGGGCGAATCCGCTGGTGCGCAGCGTGCGCGAATTTGGCGGCGAACGCATCGAACCGGTGAAGGCCGAGACGCGCGCGACGGCCATCCGCATCGGCAACCCGGCTTCGTGGAAGAAGGCGGTGGGCGTGCTGCGCGAGAGCGGCGGCGCGTGCGAAGAGGTCAGCGAGCAGGAGATCGCCGAAGCGAAGATGGAGATCGGAGCGGAAGGCATCGGGTGCGAGCCGGCATCGGCTGCTACGCTGGCAGGCCTCAAGAAGCTGACACGATCGGGCTTCGTGCGCCGCGGCGATTCGGTAGTTCTGATCCTGACCGGTCATACGCTGAAGGACCCTGAATTCACGCTCGAGCAGCGCAAACCGGAGCTGGCGATGGATGCCGACGCGGCGGCGGTGATTCGAATGTTGGAGAGCGAGGCATAGCCGAGCGCATGGCGAGTCCGATCGAGATCGTGTTGCCCGCCACATCGGCGAACCTGGGACCGGCTTTCGACGCGGCTGCGATCGCGATGCGCCTGCACTATCGCGTGCGGGCTAAGGAATCGACCGAGTTCACCATTGAAGCGCGTGGGCGCGACCCAGAGATCTGCGGGTGCGTGGATCGCAATCTGGTGCTCGAAACCTATGCCGAAACGCTGGCGGATAACTGCAAGCCGTGCACGCCGCTGGCAATCGAAGTGGATAACGAGATCCCGATCGGCAAGGGCTTGGGCTCGTCGGCGGCAGCGCGGCTGGCGGGGATCGCGCTGGCGGCGCACTTCGGCGGACTGGGCTGGAGCGACGAGCGGATCCTGCAGGAAGCAGTGGCGCGCGAACGGCACGGCGATAACGCGGCGGCATGCTGGCTGGGCGGCGTGACGCTGGTGCATGCCGGCGGGGCGGTGAAGCTGCGCGTGCGCGCGGAGTGGCCGCTGCTGGTGGCGGTGACGGAAGCGCCGCTTTCCACTGAACACGCGCGCTCCGTGCTGCCGGAGAGCTATACGCGCGCCGACGCGGTGGCGAACCTGCAACGTTCGATGCTGTTGACGGCGGCGTTCCTGGAAGGCAATGCCGAGTGGATCCGCGATGCGTTGGAAGACCGTTTGCACGAGCCGTATCGCGGACCGATGTGTCCGCTGTTGCAACCGCTGCGATCGCTCTCGCGAGAGCAAGGAGTGCTCGGAGCGGCGCTGAGCGGGAGCGGGCCTTCGGTGCTGGTGCTTCTCGATCCGGAGAGCAATGCCGAGGAGACGCGCCGGAACATCGCGACATTTCTAAGCGAGCGCGGGCTCGAAGCCGAGCTGATCCTAACCTCGATGGAGACGCACGGCGCGCGCGACCGGCGATGGGTGGGCGGCAGCGCCGAACACCGGTGGCCCGTGGCGTTGCCATAGAGCATGGCCGAGTTCGAGCCGCTGTTCCGGAACCCGCATCTCGAGACGATTGCGGCGCATTATTGGCCACGGCCGGATTGCGATGCGTTGGCTCCGGTGGAGCGGCAATTCGTGCAGACCGAGCCGGGCGTCGAAGTGCTGGTGGAATCGCAACGGCCGGCCGATGCGAAGGGCGAGATTGTCATTCTGCATGGCCTCGAAGGCTCGGGACAGGCGGGCTACATGCGGAGCCTGGCTGCGGCCGCGTTGCGCGCCGGATACGCAGCGCACCGCTTCAACATGCGAAGCTGTGCGGGCACGGAAGACCGCTGCAACACTCTGTATCATGCCGGGCTGACGAGCGACCTGCTGGCGTTTCTGAAGCATCTTGGGGCGCCGGCGTTTCTGGTTGGGTTCTCGCTGGGCGGGAACGTGGCGTTGAAGCTGGCAGGCGAACTGGGCGAATCGGCGGCAGTGATGATCCGGGGCGTGTGCGCGATTTCGACGCCGCTCGACCTGGCGGGCTGCGCCAGACGGATTCATGAGCCCCGGAACTTTCTCTATGAGCAGAGGTTCGTCCGCAACATGCGGCGCCGCCTGCGGGCGACGGGGCGGTATTCGAAGAGCGATCTGGCCGGTTTGAACTCGGTAATCGGGATCGACGACCGCATCACTGCGCCTTCGTTCGGATTCGGGAACGCGGAGAATTACTACCGGACGCAATCGGCGCTGCGGTTCCTCGATGCGATCCGCGTGCCGACGCTGCTGATCCAATCGAAGGACGATACGTTCGTGCCATTCGCGCCGTTCGAATCGGACGCGGTTCGGAGCAACCCGTGGATCGAGCTCCTGGCGACGGAGCACGGGGGGCACGTCGGCTTCGTGGCGCGGCGGGCCCCCTATCTTTGGCTGGACGAAACAGTAATAAAGTGGATCAAGGCCCGTCATAGATAAGAATGGGGACACACGCATCATTTTGGGAAGCGATCTCGGGGGCGATCCAATCGCTGCGAGGCAGCAAGCTGCGTAGCTTCCTGACGCTGCTAGGGATCATTCTGGCCACGACCACGCTGATCGCCGTGATGTCGGTGATTTCGGGGATGGACGTCTACATTGCGCAGAACGTCTCCAACATGGGCGCGGACGGATACCGGATAACGCGCATCGTGATGATGCAGTGGGACCCCAAGAAATATCTCGAGATGCAGCGGCGCAACCCGCAGCTGAAGGCGGAAGAGTATGAGTTTCTGAAAGCGCACGCCACGCTGACCAAGGACCTGGGCATTGTGTCGAACCGCTCGGTGAACGTGCACGAGGGCAAAGAAGTGGCCGAGGGCGTGACCCTGATGGGCACGACGCCAAACATCGGCATCATTCTGGATTTCGAACCGGTGGAAGGGCGGTTCCTGACTGAGATCGAGGACACGCGGCGCATGAACGTGGCGTTCATCGGGAACGACATCAAGACCAAATTCTTTCCGGAGGGGAATCCGATCGGCCGGACGATTTCGCTGGAAGGACTGCCGTTTGAAGTGGTGGGCGTGGCGAAAGCCAAGGGATCGGTATTCGGCAACTCGCAGGACAATTTCGTCATCATCCCGGTGCAGACGCTGGCGAAGATCTGGGGCACGCACAACGGCATGGATTACTGCGGCACCGCGATCGATCATTCGTTCCTGGTGCAGGCGCAGGACGAGGCGCGGATGCTGCTGCGATCGTACCGGCATCTGGGCCCGAAAGACGACGATACGTTTTCGATGCTCACGTCGGACGCGCTGGTGAGTTTCTGGAACCAATTGACCGGCGCGATCGCCGCGACGGCGGTGGGCGTGGTTTCGGTGTTCATGGTGGTGGGCGGCGTCGTGATCATGAACATCATGCTGGCGGTGGTGACGGAGCGGACGCATGAGATCGGCATCCGCAAATCGGTGGGCGCGCGCAGCAAGGACATCCTCAACCAGTTCCTGGTGGAATCGGCGATGCTAGCGGGCATAGGCGGGTTAATCGGCGTGATGACCGCGTGGGTAGTGGCGGTGGCGGTGCGCAGTTTCACGGCGATTCCTATGTCGGTGCCGCTCACAGCGGTGATTCTGGGCGTAAGCCTTTCGGCGGCGGTGGGGCTTTTCTTCGGCATATATCCGGCGCAGCGCGCGGCGAGGCTGGACCCGATCGACGCACTACGGGTGGAAAAATGAAAATCGCATCCTTTGGCTCCGGCATCAAACTGGCGCTTGCCACCACGGTGGAACACAAGATGCGCTCGTTCCTGACGGTGCTGGGCGTGATTATCGGAACGGGGGCGGTGATTGGAGTCGGATCGATAATTGCCGGTCTGGACGGCGCGATTACGGGACTGCTGCGGAGCTTCGGGCCGAACACGGTGATCGTGACGAAGACGACGGCGCTGGGCGGGGCGACTCGCGAGGAACGGAAGCGCCAGCCGATCACGCTCGACGATGCCAAATCCGTGGAGGAACGATGCCCGTCGGTGGAACACGTGAGCGCCTATCTGTTTCCGCCGAACGGGATTCATAGCGCGAGATACAAAGGCAACGACGTTTACAACATTCAGCTCGCCGGGACCGAGGAAGCCTACGCTTTTGGCGGCACGACGATGAAGTACGGCCGCTTCTTCACCGACCAAGAGAATCTGCATCACATGCCGGTGGTGGCGGTGGGCGAAGACGTGGCCAAGCAGCTTTTCCCGAACGTCGACCCGGTGGGGCAATGGATCGACGTGGACGATCACGAGGTGCAGATTATCGGCGTGATGGACCGCCCGGCGGCCTCGCTGCCGGGGCAGGACGATACGCGGGTGCTGCTGCCGTATTTCACGATGCACAAGATCTTTCCGACGGCGCGCGAGAACATGCTGATCGTGATCGCGTACGCGGGCGAGGTGGATAAGGCGCAGGACGATACGCGCGCGGCGCTGCGGATTTCGCGGCATGTACCGTTCAACGCGGGCGACACGTTTTCGATCACGACGGCGCAACAGATGATCGATCAATTCCACAGCGTGACGGCGATGGTGGCGATCGTGATGGTGGTGCTGAGCTCGATCGGACTGCTGGTGGGCGGGATCGGCGTGATGAACATCATGCTGGTGAGCGTGACGGAGCGGACGCGCGAGATCGGAATCCGCAAGGCAGTGGGCGCGCGCAAGAGCGACATCGTGGTGCAGTTCCTGACGGAAGCGGTGGTGCTGACAGGGCTGGGCGGAATTCTGGGGCTGACCATCGGGTGGCTGATTTCACGCATTGCGGCGATGATTTTCCCGTCGCTGCCGACGGCGGTGCCGCTGTGGGCGGCGGCTTCGGGAGTGGGCGTCTCGGTGGGCGTCGGGCTATTCTTCGGGATCTGGCCGGCGAACCGGGCGGCGCGATTGGATCCGGTGGAAGCGTTGAGATATGAGTAAGAGAGAGGCCGAGGATTCGACGCAGAGGCGCAGAGACGCGGAGAAAAACACTTCTCTGAATACGCTGCTTAGCGAATGAATGGGATGTAGGCGGGCACGCGCTGGCGGTAGGCGGTGAAGGATTCGTGGAAGCGGCCGGCGAGGAGGCGCTCCTCGGCGTGGACGCGGATTTCGATGCCGGCTAAGAAGAAGACTAGCGCGGCTGCAAGCATGGGCCACCAGGTGACCGCGGCGCCGGTGGCCAGCAGCATACCCAACATAGACGCATAAATCGGATGGCGAAGGTGGCTATAGGGGCCTGTTTGGATCAAGTCGTGATCTTCACTCAGGGCCGCCTCGTAGCGCCACTGTTTGCCGAGATGGCGGGTGGCCGCCCACGCGAGAGCGACGGATGGCGGGCCGAAGATCATGGAAGCGATGAGGGCGGGAGCGGATTTTTCGAAACCCTCGGGGCGGACAGGCACCGAAACGAGAGCGAAACCGACGGCCTGTAGCGCGATGCCCCATATGGAGGCGGGCGCGCGGACGGCTTTCTTCTGTCCGGCCGCTTTTTTTCGCGCGTGCACAAAAGCAAGCGCCCAGGCGGGCCAGCAGACGAGGAGTTCCGCGAGGGCGATGTTTTGGAGCATGTAAGAGATTCTACACTCATCGCTTGCGCAGGGCGGGAGCCCTGCGCCACGAGAACACACATCGGGTTCCCTGCTGTCGAACAGGGAATATTCGGTTTTCAAAGAGCTGTTTGGGGTGACTGCTACGCGGCGCGGGCGGCGTCGAAGGCGGCGGATTGCAGCGCGCTGTGCTCGCTGCGGGCCTGTTTGCGGCGTTGGACGTGGGCGATTTTGGAAGCGATTTCCTGCTTTGAAAAAACAAAATCGCGGCGCGTGATGTCTTGGGTTACTTCGTAGGGTTCTTCTTTGTAGGCAGCGATTTCGGCGTCCAGCGCGGCGTCTTCCAGGGCTTGCTGGAGCGCGGACTCGCGCTCGGCCTTGAGGCGGCGCAGCTCGGCCATGTTCTTTTCCAGGTTGCGGTGGATGCGGGTTTCGTAAAGGCTGATCAGCTCGATGCTCTTGCCCTTGGCCAACCAGGCGCGCGCCATGGCGAAGGCGGCATCGACTTCTTCGTTGCCGGTAGCGAGTTCATCGGGGCCGGACATCTCGACGGCGAAGAGGGTGTCTTCGAAGGAGGCGGCGCGATGCAGGCGCCAGCGGTCATCGGCGATGGATTGGACGATGGAGGCTTCGAGCGCGGTCTGCGGGGCGAGTGACTCGCGAATGCCCTGGCAGTGGCGATCGTAGGCGAGCCGATCTTTTTCAGTGAGGATGTGGATCTGGCCGGTGAGTCCGTGACGATAGGCGTTGAAGGTGCGGCGGTCGCGCGGTTTGTGGGTTTCGGTTTGGTCTAGCATGTGAAATTAGCCTCTACGCCATCACTCTACATGTTGAGTTTGCGGCTGCAGGGTGGCGCTGACGCTAAGCGACTGGGAACTCGGGCAAAATAAATTCGCTGCGCTTGTCACTGAAAAAGGTTGCTTCGGCCGGGGGGCGGCAAGCGGTTGATTCGATTGGATGCTGTTTCAGGCTTTCGTCCATTTGTCCGCCACGTTCCGATTAGAGTGCCAAGTGGTGAATCGGATGCGCCCACGCCACATCAGTAACAATAACCGGACTAGCGATGGTTAAAGGAGATTGGTTATGAAAGTTGGGTTTATAGGCGCAGGTACCGTGACGCGTACGTTCGGCCGTCATTTGTTATCCGCTGGTCATACCATAGTCGTATCAAACTCAAGAGGACCGGAGACGTTGGCTGATTTTGCCGCTGATCTCGGTCCGGGCGCGAGTACCGGGACGAAGCAGCAGGCAGCCGATTGCGACGTAGTCATTCTTGCCACGCATTGGGTCAGTGTAAGTGACGCTCTGAAGGGGATTGATTGGCGAGGACGCATCCTAATCGATGCGACGAACGCACATCTGGAGCCCCCGGACATCAGTCTAGCCGGCGTGACCAGATCGCGCGCCGCATTGAAGGGGCGCACATCCAGCGAGATAGTCGCTGAGATGGCGGTTGGCGCGCGGCTTGTTAAATCGATCAGCAACATGCCGATGGCCTGGATACAGGACTTCTCTCCCAACAAACCCCGCACCGTTATCTTTACATCGGGCGACGACAGCGAAGCAAAACAGCTTGTGATCAAGTTGATCAACAGCGCCGGATTTGCCGCCATCGACCTCGGGTCCCTCATAACGGGTGGCGCAATGCATGAGGTCGGCGCTCCACTATCCGGCCTCGAACTCCACTTCGTCCGGCGGCTTCGTTGAGAACGTCTGAACGCCGCCTGTGTTGAATGGCAGCCAACAGGCGCCAGACGCTCAGATCAACGAGATGGCGGCAAACCGTCAAGACGGATTCCGCGAGCAGCGTTTATCGGGGCCGATCCTCGAGTTGTATCGAGCTATTCCGTTTGCTAGCTTGGCGTAGATGCCGGCGTCTGTGCCCGAGCAACTCAGCAAGACCATTGAGACCCTTTACCGGTCGGAATCGGGCCGGGTTCTGGCGACGCTGGTGCGCCTCCTCGGAGATCTGGATCTCGCTGAAGAGGCCATGCATGAGGCATTCGCCGCCGCTCTGGAATTCTGGTCTCAGACTGGTATTCCGGACAAGCCACGCCCGTGGCTGATTTCAACGGCTCGCTTCAAGGCCATCGACGTGATCCGCCGGCGCGCGCGCTTCGACGGGGCACAGAGAGATCTTGCCGCCCATATGGAATCGCGCGTCAACGACGCTCCCGGAGATGATGAGATCGAGGACGATCGCCTCCGTCTGATCTTCACCTGCTGCCATCCCGCTCTGCCTCCGGAGGGACAGGTTGCGCTCACGCTTCGCGAAATCTGCGGCCTGACCACGGAAGAGATCGCCCGCGCATTTCTGGTGACGCCAGCGACGCTCGCCCAACGCATCGTACGCGCCAAGGCAAAGATTCGAGAGACGCCGATTCCATACGAGGTTCCGACGCCGCAGGAATTGCCGGAGCGGCTGGACGCGGCGCTTCAGGTCGTCTATCTCGTCTTTAACGAGGGCTATTCGGCTGCGGCGGGAGAGGAAGTAACGCGAGCCGAGATCACCGGCGAGGCGATCCGACTTGGACGGTTGCTGGCCAGGCTGCAGCCGGAGCCGGAAGTCAATGGGCTGCTTGCTCTGATGTTGCTGCAGGAATCCCGGCGGGCGGCGAGGACGTCGCCGGCCGGAGAGCTGATTTTGCTGGAGCATCAAGACCGCGCGCTCTGGAACCGCGAACAGATTGCGGAGGGAGTGGGATTGGTGGAGAAAGCCCTGAACTCGCGCCGCTTCGGCCCTTACACACTGCAGGCTGCGATTGCGGCCGTTCATGCGGAGGCGGAATCGACCGCTGCGACCGACTGGCGGCGGATTGTTGCGCTTTATAACCAATTGGTACGAATTCAGCCTTCGGCGGTCGCCTATCTAAATCGCGCCGTGGCCATTGCCATGTGCGATGGTCCAGAGGCCGGTCTGAAGCAGATCGACGCGGTGTTGGAACATGGCGAATTGGCAAATTACTACCTGGCGCATTCAGCGCGCGCGGAGTTGTACCGCAGGCTCGGCAGGACCGCTGAGGCTCGGGCTTCTTATGAGAGGGCGCTGGCGCTGACCCAACAGGAACCGGAGCGGCAATTCCTGCAGGAACGGATTCGGCAGTTGAAATAAAAATTGGAGTGGCTGTCGATTTCCGGTTTCCCCAACGACTATTGGACGAAAGAACGATGAGCTACGGTTCCTGAGTGAACAGGAAACGAGTCATCGGGAACAAACCACTGAAAACAAGGAGAAAACGTCATGCCACAATATCTGGTCGCTAACTACCTCCCCGACGACTTTGACCCGTCCACCGTAACCGAAGCGATGATCGAGGAGATCCATGCGCTCAACCGCGAATTGATTGCCGCTGGCGTGAGGAAGTTCGCCTGCGGAATTTCCCCGGCCGCCAACGCGAAGACGTTGCGGAAGCAGCCGGACGGCAAGGTGGTCGTGACCGACGGACCGTACACCGAGACCAAGGAGCACATGGGCGGTTTCTGGATACTGGAATGCGCAGACCTGGAAGAGGCGCTGGCGTGGGCGCGCAAGGGCGCCATCTTCTGCGATGCGGCGGGCGAGGTGCGCGAGCTTCTTTTCTTCCCGGCTCCGGAACAAGGATCCGGCGGAAGCAAGTAAACAACCCGGTGATTGCGGCCCCAGAGCACGCGCTATAGCGAACGAGAGGAATGAGCCGGCGCAACGCTCTGGCGCCGCCTTCTCCCAGTCGCTGACGATCCACCCCGAACGTAAGGTGCGATTCCCAGGAGGGCAGTTCCCACTGCGAATCGGGAGGAGACGACAAAAGATCAGCAAAAAACGCGATGCGCAGGATAATGGAAGCCTGCGAAGATGTGAGCGTCGCAAGGGGCTAAAATTCGATAATCGAAGATAATGATGAATCCTCCGAAACATCGCGCGCGCAGCCGGCTGCGACATCTGCAGCGATGCCGGCGACCTGGTGTTTGCGAATCGCCGTTTGGTAGCGATTTACGCGTCACGGACGCGTTGGACGGGCACGAAGCCGCCGCACGGGCGAGCGAGTTGCCATTACATATGGAAGCGAACAGTACGGTGATCTTACGTTATGAATAAACTCGCATGGGTGCTGCTTTGCAGCGCCGCAATACTGCCCGCGCAGGAAAAGGCGGTGCTTGTCTCTTATGAAACAGCGCGGGACATCGAACCTTCGGCCGATCCCGAGTCGCCGTTCTGGAAGAACATCGACGGGGTCTTCATCGAGAAGAGCGTCCTGGGGCCGGAGATGGCGGCTTTCCGCGCAGAAGTGCGTTCACGCTGGACCAAAGATTACGTCTATTTTCTGTTCTCCGGCCCGTACGAGAAGCTGACGCTCAAGCCCGACCCGGACCTGGAGAAGGAAACGTACCGCCTGTGGGAGCGCGACTGTTTCGAAGTCTACCTGGGCGCGGATTTCGAGCACACCAACCGGTATCGCGAGCTTCAGATGTCGCCCGCGGGCGAGTTTCTGGACCTCGATATCGATTCCACGCGCCAGCGCCCTGGCTACAATGGCGAGAACCTATGGAACTCCGGCATGGTGGTGAAGGCTCGCGTGGACCAGGCGCGCAAGTTCTGGTACGGCGAGATGAAGATCCCGATCACGGCGGTCGATAAGCGGCCGGCGCAGATCGGCAACGAAATGAGGGTGAACTTCTTCCGCCAGGATGGCGCACCGCCAAATCGCACGTTCATGGCATGGCAGCCACCGATGGTGTGGAGTCCACACCACCCTGAGAAGTTCGGGACACTCAAACTTAGCGGTCCACCGTCCACTCGATAACGCCGCCCTCGTACCACGTCAGATCGTGGCCCATATAGTTCCCGTCGGGCGGTCCGAGCTTGCCAGGTTTCCCATCGGCGGCGTCACGCGAACGGAGGGCTCGGCACCATTCCGCAGCCGTTGCTTACATCCCAGATACTTCTCAGTCGTTTGGACGGAGACGTGACCCCGTAGGAATTGAATCTGGTCGAGTTCTCAGGCGAGACATAGGCATCGGTAAATTGCTTTCAGGGTTCGCGTCTGCTTGCCTGGATGCGCAGGGCGGACCATGAGCGAGGGACTCCGGCCGTCGCGCGGATCGTTCATGACGGTGACGTCGCGCGTATAGACCTCGCCGTCGACGACAGCGAGAGTACTATCCACGCCGTTGTATACTGCCTCAATGGCGACGAGGTTTCTCACGAGGGCTTTCTACATCATGACGCGAATGTCGCGGACGGCATATTGGGCGCTTGCGGTTTCGAGCATACTGGCATCAACTTTCACTGCAACGGCGCAGATCAATCCCAACCTCTATGCGGGCCTCAATTGGCGAAACGTGGGGCCTTTCCATGGCGGACGAATTGCCGCCGTCACCGGCGCCATAGGCCAACCGGGAGTTTTCTATGCTGGCACGCCGATGGGTGGCATCTGGAAAACTACCAGCGGCGGCGTCACCTGGTTCCCTGTCTTCGACCAGGAGAAGAGCGCGGATAGCATCGGAGCCGTCCAGGTCGCTCCCTCCAATCCCGATATCGTATATGCCGGCGCCGGCGATCCCATTCAGGGCAGCCTCGGCAACGGCATGTGGAAGTCGACCGATGCCGGCAAGACCTGGCAGCACATTGGCCTCGAAGACACGGTGAAGATCACCAGCATCGTCGTCGATCCTGCCGATCCTAACCTGGTGCTTGCTTCCGCGCTCGGCGATACCACGCGCAAGGGTGGCGGTATCTACCGCTCCACCGATGGCGGGCAAACCTGGACCAATGTTCTCAAGGCCGACGGCTACGACGGAGCGCGCGATCTCGAGTCCGCATACGACGCCCCCAGCGTGATGCTGGCCGCCACGCAGGGAACTGGAGGAGCAGGCCCAGGAGGAGGCGGCGGTCGCGGGGGAGCGGCGAGAAGCAAACCGCCCCTGGTATACAAGTCCACGGACGAGGGCAAGACCTGGACCGAAATCAAGATTCCGCCCTTCCCGGGCCGCGTTTCGGTCGCCATCGCGATGCACACCAAGGGGCAGCGCATGTACATCGTCGGCAATAGCATTGAACAGGGCTCGGGACTTTACCGCTCGGACGATGGCGGCGCCACGTGGCAGCACATGGCTGGGAAGGACACGCGGATCAGCAACGGCCAGGGCGCTTATAGCAGCGGCGTGTTCGTGGACTCGCAGAATCCGGACATCTTGTACACCATGAGCACCGCGATGTACCGCTCCACCGATGGGGGCGCCACCTTTCAGCCCTTCAAGGGCGCGCCCGGCGGCGAGGACTACCACAAGCTCTGGATTGACCCCACGAATGGCCACCGCATGCTGGTCGGCTCCGACCAGGGCGCGAGCGTCACCCTGGACGAAGGCCGCACCTGGAGCCTCTGGTATACCGAGGTCATTTCGCAGATCTACCATGTAGCCACCGACAGCGCATATCCCTACCACATCATGGGCGCCCAACAGGACACCGGCTCCGTCATGATCGCAAGCCGCGGCAACTGGGGACAGGTGAACTTCACGGACTGGAGCCCGCTGCCATCATCTGAATTCGGCGTCGATACGCCCGATCCTAAAAATCCAAACATCATCTATGGCGTTGGATATGGTCCGGGAGGCGGTGGGAGCGGCCTCATCAAGATCGATATGAGCACGGGGCAGTGGCAGAACGTCGCGCCCAACTTCGGCGCCGACGCTGAGAAATACCATGCGGGGCGCGATTTCGAGAAAAAATTCGACCGCGCGTTCGATCCCAGCGCTCTCTACGTTGCCTACCAGTGCCTTTTGGTCTCGCGCGATGGCGCCCATTCCTTTACCGCCGCAAGCCCCGATCTGACCACAGCCAAGGACAAGCCACAGGTGGCTTGCGGCACAGCGCCCGCCGAACCACCACCGCCCCCACAGCCTCCGCAGCCGAACCCGACGCCGCCGGGAGCGCAGGCACAACCGGAGGCGCAAGCAGCCGGCGGCGGGCGCGGCGCGGCGGCCGCACCCTCAATCAGCGAGTTCTCGATATCCAGGGTCAAACGCGGCGTCATCTGGACAGTCAGCAGCAACGGGCAGATCTACAACACCATGGATGGCGGCAAAGCCTGGACGAACGTCACCAACATCGCCAACGTTCCGCCCCGCACCACCTTCAACAGCATCGAGGCAGGCGACGACGTCAATACCGCCTTCGCCGCCGCTCGCATTGGCCCCGAGCGCGGCGCAGCTTCTTCGCCTGTCGACGAGAACCAGACCTCCAACGTGCCGCTCATCTGGCGCACCACCGACGCGGGCAAGACCTGGACCAGCATCGTCAACGGCCTGCCGCGCGACGAGCGCACAGGAAGCTGGATCAACAGTCTGCGGGCCGATCCCGAGCAGCCGGGCTTGCTCTTCGCCGGGTCCGAGACCACGGTGTATGTCAGCTTCGATAACGGCGATCACTGGCAGTCGCTGCGCCAGAACCTGCCCAGCACCTCCATCCGCGGCCTCGAGGTCCACACCGATCACCACGAGAACGACCTGGTAATCTGCACCTACGGCCGCGGCTTCTGGGTCCTCGACGACATCACGCCACTGCGCCAGATCGCGGCCAACGCCCAGGCCATCAGCGCATCGTCCACGTATCTTTTCAAGCCCGAGGAGGCCATTCGCGCACGCATCAACGGCAACTGGGACCAGCCGTTTTCCATCGAAATGCCCCACGCGCCCAACGTGCCTTACGGCGCGATTGTGGATTACTACCTCAGCCACGAACCGAGCGGGCCCATCCAACTGCAGGTCTTCGATTCGACGGGCAATCTGGTCCGCACCATGTCCAGCACCCCGCCGCCGCCCATCGAGGGCGCCGCGTATCCCCACTACTGGCTGGCCGCTCCTGAGACTCGCGTCCTGTCGACGCATGTTGGTCTCAACCGCGTCAACTGGAACCTGCAGTATGACGACCCGCCCGCTCTGCGGCACGACCTCGAGAATCAGATGAACATGGTGGAGGGTTCCACCACCCCCGGTCCGCATGGGCCGCAGGTGATACCCGGCGTCTATACGCTCAAGTTGAGCGTAGACGGCCAGGTCTTTACGCGCGATGTCACCGTCATAAACGATCCGCGCGCCGGCGAGAGTCCCGCGCTCATGGCCACCCTGCGCAGCCAGAACAAGCTCACTCTTCTTTCCGTGCAAGGGATGGAGCATAGCTTCGAAGGCCATGAGGAAGTGAATGCGGTGAAGGACCAGCTTGCAACTCTGACGAAGGGCAACCTGCCCGCCGATGTGGCCGCGCAGGCCAAAACGCTTGAGGCTAGTCTGACCAAAATTGGCGGCGGCATGGCGGGCGGTTTGGAAGGCGGCCGGCCTGCCCGGCGTGGGCCTCCCGATCCCAAGGCGCTGCAATCGTTCTTCGAACTGAACAACGCATTCAACACTATGGTCAGCATGATGCAGGTCGGCCTCGACATGGCGCCCACCCCCGCCCAGGTCGCCACCTGGCAGAAAGACTGCACCGACCTGAACCGTACCAAAACTGCCTGGGAGGACGCCCGGAAACAGATCACCGACTTCAATGCGATGCTGGTCAAAAACAACCTGCAGGAGATGAAGGTTGCCCCCGCTAAGCTCACCGCTTCGGCATGCAGCCTTATGCCCTGACCAGCCAAGACGGCAAAGAAGTAACTTCACCTTCCTCTCGATCGTGTGGAGACGATCCATCCGAAAGCTTGAAAGCGGGTCGAGGTGGTTTCAGACCTCGACCCGCTTTCGCTGTTTGCAGATGGAAAAGGCAGCTCCGTTTCTTTAGGGGCAGCGTGTCGCGCGGGGACCGCCGCCCCGCAGCACGAAAGCGTCAGCCCCTCCGTCAGCGTTTGCCGCGACACTGACGGCGCCCCCCATAGCGTATCGTTCGCAGTGCCTGCGCCAGGCCCGGAGCGGATGGTCGGGAACCCGGAAGCGACCCACTTGGACCTATTGTGGCTATGTCGTCGAAGTGCGTTTTGGCAGCTTCCGCCAGATGACGCGCCATTGGCAGAATGGTCAACCGAACCGCTGGCGTCAGACCGCCATACGAGTGGCCGACAATCCGCCCGGACATCGAATCGAGCGATTTCAACGGCTTGCGCGTTTTCCATCAACTCACCACCCGCGCGAAGATTTCGTACAGTTCAGGGCGTGCTTTTCGCCTTCGTTTTGACCCGGGCTTGATGTTTCCGCCCCCACTCACAGATCTTCTCCAGCACCGGCGCGAGCGTCATGCCATATGGTGAGATCGAATACCTGACGTGCGGCGGTACGGTTTTTTTGTCATGCCTTAAAAGGATTCCGTTTGCCACCATTTCATGCAGATGGCGGATCAGCATCCGCTCGGTGATCTCCGGTATGCTTCGCCTCAATTCGCTGGTTCGCATCGGGCCGCTAAGCAGTCTCCATAAGATCGTGCCTTTCCAGCGGCCGTCGATGACCGACAGCATCGAGTCGATTGGACAAGGCGAAACCTCTTTTTTCGAAACTGGCATCTGCTTTCCATTTTCGCACTTGAACTGACAAATTAGTCAGTACAACCTCCTGCGTCGCTACGCCAGTCCAACGCGTCTATAAGCCAGGGGAAAAAAGATGCACCTTCTGAACATCATCACGATTACTTCCGCGGGCTTGATGGCAGGCAATGAGCTATGCGTTTCGGCCTTCGTGAACCCTGCTCTCCGCCGGCTGGAGAGCGGTCCGCAAGCGCAGGCGTTGTCCGTTCTCGCCCGTTCCCTCGGCCGGGCGATGCCTGTCTGGTACGGTTTATGTCTGGCGCTTCTCGCGCTGGAGTCGTTCCTGCATCTCCATCAGACTACGCTCGCCCCTTTACTGATCGCGGCAGCGCTCTGGGCGGGTGCGATCGTGCTTAGCATTAGTGCGCTGGTGCCCATCAACAATCGCATTGCTTCCTTGAACACAGGAGCGCCTGCGCCGGGCTGGGAGCGCGATCACAGAAAATGGGATGCTCTCCACCGCGTCCGCATTCTGTTGCTGATATTAGCCCTTCTTATCGTCGTCAATGCATTGGCCGCTTGAGTTCGCCACGTTCCGCTGGCGTCAGACCTCGATACGAATGGCCGACGATC
Organism: Bryobacterales bacterium; assembly: GCA_963743705.1. Classification (GTDB taxonomy): domain Bacteria; phylum Acidobacteriota; class Terriglobia; order Bryobacterales; family Bryobacteraceae; genus PALSA-243. The sequence continues at coordinate 90,038 of CAVUQS010000019.1, forward strand.
CACCCGGTAGCGATCGGCAACTTGCCACCCGCAATCTCCCAATAACCTTCTGGACAATTAGTGTGCGAGAATGATTCTCTTATTCCCAGTCCGGGCAGGCTCGAACGCCGCGTGGCGGACGTCAAGTACCGGAGAAAGCGAGAATCTCCATGAATCTACTCCGCTTCAGGCAGGCTGCCGCGATGGTCACGGCCCTCTTCCTCATCCCGGCTTCCTTCGCGCAGGCGCCAGGAGGCGACAAAGTCGATCTGGACGCCTTGGCCCAGATCAAGACCGAGGCCTTCCAGCACTCGCAAGTGATGGAAAACCTCTTCTGGATGTCCGAGGTTTATGGCCCGCGCGTCACCAACAGCCGCAATCACAAGCTCGCCGCCGAGTGGGCTATGAAGCAGCTGAAAGAGTGGGGACTTAAGAACGTCCACCTGGAAAAGTGGCCGTTCGGCTATGGGTGGCAGATCAAGCATTTCTACGCGGCGATGGAGACTCCGGTCTATATCGCGTTTACCGGGTTCCCGCTGGCATGGACGCCTGGGACGAACGGCCCGATCACGGTCGAGCCGGTGTGGGCGCCCATCCACTCGAAAGCAGATTTCGCGAAATACCATGGCAAGCTGAAGGGCAAGGCGCTGCTGATGTTTGACCCGGCTCCACTCACGCTCCACACGCGGGCGGACGCGCAACCTTCCCCAACGGATGAGGAAATTCTGGCACGCGGAGGTGCGCGCGGCGGGCGTGGCGGCGGGCGCGGGGCAGCAGCCGGCGCTTCAGCCAATCGCGACCCTAGCAACCGGGGACGCCCCGGCGAAGGCGAATGGGAGTACACGCCGACGTCGCTTGCCCTGGCCAATGAGAAGAACGGGGTGCTGCGCAACGAGGTCAACGCCTTCCTGAAGGAAGAGGGCGTGGCCATTTCCATCACGCCGGGCTACAACGGAGACGGCGGGACGATCTTTGCGACGTATGGCGGGTCGGAGAATCCCAAGGATCCAATTCCGCCTCCGATCGTCGCCATTGGGGCAGAGCAGTATAACCGCCTCGTCCGCCTGGTGCAGCACGGTCTCACGCCGAAGCTGAACTTCGATATCGCTGTCGACTATCAGAAGGAAGACCAGAACGCATTTAATGTCATCGGCGAGATTCCGGGCGCCACCAAACCGGACGAAGTTGTCATGCTCGGCGGTCACTTTGACAGCTGGCAGGGCGGCACAGGCGCCACGGATAACGGCACGGGATCTTCCGTGGCGATGGAGGCGGTGCGCATTTTGGCTACGCTGCACAAGCCCATGGCGCGTACGGTTCGCGTTGCTCTGTGGGGCGGCGAAGAGGAGGGCGTCTACGGCTCAACCGCCTACGTGCAGCAGCACTTCGCTCAACGCGCCACCATGGTGAAGACCCCCGAGTACGACAAGCTGGATGTGTATTTCAACGACGACGGCGGCTCCGGCCGCTTCCGCGGAGTCTCGGCGGGGGGAAGTCCGCAGATGGCGGCCATCTTCAAGTCCTGGATTGAGCCCATCAAGGATCAGCATATTGTTGCTGTTTCCGGCGGGGATCAGTTCAGACCCACCGCGAGCCCCGGTGGCACGGACTCGACCGCCTTTTCGTGGATCGGCCTGAACGGCATCGGTTTCCAGCAGGATGGATTGGAGTACGGTACACGTACCCACCACTCCAACGCGGACACCTATGACCGCGTGCAGAAGGACGATGTGATGCAGAGTTCCATGATCGAAGCCTGGTTTACGTACAACGCAGCCACCCGGGGAGAGATGCTTCCACGTATCCCAACCCCGGCCCCTGACCCCAATGCGAAGGGCCACGAGTAGAGCGCAACTTTAATTCAGACGAAGGGCGAGTCACACGGAGCGACGATCCGTCCGTGGTGTTCGCGGTAATAATGAGGAAGCGGTTGCCGTCGGGCGCGAGGTCCCAGCTCATCGGGCCGGTGCGGATTCCCGTGTCCACCATGTCCGTCTGAAACAGAGGTTGCGGGTTGATCTTAGCGCATCGAGGTGAGACGTGTGCTCTCCGGCGGGCTTGTGCTGCTGGCCGGAACCAGGCGGAAGTCCGGACCTGTGAGCCTGACAAGCCTTTGGCGGGTGACGCGCTATACGGAGAAAGGTCTGGCTCGACCAGTTGCGTCTCACCTCCGTATGATTTGCCGACTATTCAACCAAGCGGACTTCATTTACGCAGGTTCGTCCAGCTTCCCGATCGGACGCCTGCGGGCGGCCGTGACCGGCGCATAAATCGGCTATGATTGCCTATGCTTGATCCTCGCCAGTTTCTTCGTGGATTGCTTCTGTACTGCCGACAAACGACCTCGCGTGGAATCGGTGTGGCTCGTCGTTAGTCCTTCAAGGCGATGGTGAGGACGGAGGGATTGATCAGGGAGACGTAACTACTCACGTCGCAGTGATCATCGCTCTGAAAAGCGTATGCGAGCCCGTCGATTGCGTTCGCGTGAATGGCCTTTGAATAGTGATTTGTGATCGGATCCTGGTAGAAGTTCTGCTTGGCTTCGCACCACTCGCAATTTGGCGCATTGGCCAGCGTCGTTGTCGTCAGCATCACCGAGCGGTTAAAGGCGGCGCAGAGCGTGCCGAATAACTGCAGGGCATAGTTCTGCTGGAGCGATCCAGGCGTGCCGCACCCGGATGCGCAGAACAAGAAGTTGTTCTCGAATAAATCGGAGGTCGAGGGGGAGTTCAGGACGATCGGCACGAGGTTGGGGAGATCGCTTGTCGTGAAAGTGAATTGACCGTTCCGTACCCGGCCCGTCCAGGTGACAAAAGTGTTGGAGTCCGGAGGGGGATCGCCCACGAATGTCAGATCCACGCCGGCGAACTTCGCCCAGACCTGTTCGATGTATGGCTTCCAGTATTCCCCATCGATCAAAGGCGCCGGAATGACCTTCTGCTCAAAGGCCGTGATGGCGGTCCCGGGCGCGAGAACTCGCTGAGTACCGGACAGAACCAGTTGCCGGAAGTCGGAATTCGCACCGAGATAGGAAAGGAACCGGTTGTAGCCTGCTGAGAGCCAACCGCGGGAATACTCGACAGGCTTCTTCGTGCTTGGGTCCGCACCGCCCACGCTGAACGACAGCGGCAAGTTGGCGCTCTGGACATTAGACAGGTTGAAGTTGAACAGCCCGTCAGTGTCGGCCAGCGGAATATACGTCACCTCAAAGAAGTCCCACCGCGTTTGGTAGTTGGGGTCGGTCGGATCGGCTGCTGTCGGCGGGATTGGGTTCCCGTTAGCATCAACGGCAAACAGCACAGGCTCGCCAATCGAAACATATAGTCGTGCCGCGCTGAGCATTGGAAACGCGATGGGCCCGGACGGCGCCGGGTTAGCAAGAGCCGCACTGGGCTTCGCGGACGGCACGTTCGCGACGATCTTACCCGCAGTGTCCGCATGCGCCGGCTTGTTGTTATTTGTGGGATCGAGGCCGTAGTAGGCGAACCAAATTTTTGCGCTACCTTTGCCGAAGAGGACTTGCACTTCGAACCTCCGGAACGAGACACACCAGTATAGACACTGGACAAGTCAAGCTCACGGGGGAATATACCCGGCATTGAGATTCACAGTATGCCCAACTCCGACTACTGTCCCTGGTAGCGATAGAAAACGCGCGATGTGGCTGGTTTTACGCGCCACTCGTACAAAGCGCCGCTGGGAAGCGGCTGATATCACGCCTTATCATTCACTACTTTTTCCGGGCTGAGCGTCAACCGTAGGTGAGGTCGGTGCTCTGTCCGACCTCGATAATATATCCGTCAGGATCGCGGATGTAGCAGCGCGTCTCGCCGTACTTGGGGATCGGCTCGGTGATGAACTTCGCTCCTCGACTTTTCCATAACTGATAGCACGCTTGAATATCCGCAACGCGGAAATTCATAAAGCTGTTGATGTGATTCGGGTCGGGGACGCTGAGGGTTACCGTCGGCTTATCCGGGGTCGGGCCGCCCCCAACGTTCAGAATCATCCAGATATTCGCAAGCTGAAGGTACGCAGGCGCGTTGCCGTCACCCAGGCTCAGAATGCGAGCGCCGAAGACCTTTTCGTAGTAGCGAGCCGATCGCTCGACGTCGGCTACAGTGAGAAAATGAGCGATGCTGATCCCCTCTCGCGGGGGCATCTCATAGTTCTTCTGGTCGATTTGTACGCCGCTCATTGACGACTCCAATTCCGGTAAACAGCGCTCTTCCGCTGATTCTTTCGTAATTATATCTGCTGCCGGATGAGGCCTGACGAGGACAGGCAACACAATTGGATCAAGCCGCGCAACGTTTACCGATCTTCGTCTCGGGGAGCACTAACGAGACCGGTCTATACTTCGGTATGCGATTTCGTAGCTTGTGCTTCGCGGCGGCGGCCGCCATAGCATCGATTGCGGCGGCGGCCGCCCAGACCGTCACGGTCCGGTTCCCGGCCTCGCGTTCCACGAGCCCGGTGGATGGGCGTCTGCTGCTGTTGCTCTCCAACGATCCGAGCGACGAGCCTCGTATGCAGATCGACGATTCGCCGCGGTCACAGATGGTTTTCGGGGTGACGGTGGACGGATGGAAGCCGGGTCAGCCGATCACCATTGGCGATAACGCTCAGGGATATCCGCGTCATCGATTGAAAGACGTACCCCCAGGAGAGTACACGGCCCAGGCAGTGCTCAACGTCTATGAAACCTTTCACCGTTCGGACGGCAAAACGGTGAAGCTTGCCCCCGACCGCGGCGAGGGCCAGCACTGGAACCTCGCGCCGGGCAATTTCCTTTCGAAGCCGCGCCTGGTGCGTGTGGGAGCGGGCGCGCCGGCGATCGACATCCAACTCGATGGGGTGATCCCGCCGATCCAGCCCGTTCCGGATACCAAGTATGCGCGGAACATGCGGATCCAGTCGGCGCTGCTGACCAAATTCTGGGGACGGCCGGTTTTCCTTTCGGCAATTGTCATGACGCCCGAGGGCTTCGATAGCCATCCGGATGCGCACTATCCGTTGATCGTTTTTCACGATCACTTCGTGACCGGTCTCAACGATTTCCGCGAGACTCCTCCGGACCCCAACCTGAAACCGGATTATTCGGAGCGGTTTCACCTGGCGGGCTACAACCGCATCCAACAGGAGGAAGGCTACAAGAATTACCAGACCTGGATTGCGCCGGGGACGCCGCGCGTGCTGATTGTGAAGGTTCAGCACGCGAATCCGTATTATGACGACTCCTACGCCGTGAACTCCGCGAACCTGGGTCCGTACGGCGACGCTATCGAGACCGAACTGATTCCGGCGATTGAGAAACAGTTTCGCGGCATCGGCCAAGGCTGGGCTCGTTTCGTCTATGGAGGGTCGACCGGCGGCTGGGAATCGCTCGCGGCGCAGATATTTTATCCCGATCACTACAATGGCGCGTTCGTCGCCTGTCCGGATCCGGTAGACTTTCACGCTTACATGACCGCCGATCTATACAAGCAAGACAACATGTTTTATCTACCGGGCTCGAACAAGAACGTAGAGCAGGCGGCCATGCGGGACTATCTCGGCCATACGCTAATTTCCATGCGGGACAATATCGCATACGAGGCCGCGCTCGGCGATCACGGACGCTCGGGGGAGCAATTCGATATCTGGCAAGCGGTCTATTCGCCGGCCGGGGCGGACGGATATCCGCAGCCGATCTTCGACAAGATCACCGGAGCGATCGACCATCGTACTGCCGAGTATTGGCGTGAACACTACGATCTGAACGCGATTCTGCAGCGGGACTGGCTATCGCTCGGGCCGAAGCTGCGCGGCAAGCTTCACTTGTACGTCGGCTCGGACGACACGTATTTCCTCAACGATGCGGTGTACCTGATGGAGGATTTTCTGCGGCAAACGGGGACGCCGGGACACGGAGTTCCCTACGAAGGCGAAGTTCGATACGGACCGCGCGCGGAACACTGCTGGAACGGCGACCCGGACCATCCCAATTGGTACTCGCGGCTGCACTACAACCAGATGTACCTGCCGCAGATCATGGCGCGGATTCAAGCCGCAGCCCCACCCGGAGCGGATCTGACGAGCTGGCGCTACTGACGCTGCCGCTCAGTTCGCCGAGGGGTTTCCTATTTAGCCGTTTTCGGCACCAGTTTGAGCGAGCCGGCAGTTTCTCGCGCATGCAGGACCGCCATCAAATCGGCGAGCGGCAGCGGCGTGAACTCGCCGGATAAGAAGTCGCGAATTTCCAGAGCGGTTCTATGTTGACCGAGCAGGATCGTCAATTCAGCATTCATTTCCTGCGGAACCGCGGGACCAGCATTGCCGCCGCCACGGCCGCCGGCGCCACCGCGTCCAGGGGCGCCGCCACGCCCGCCACCACCGCCGCGCCCGGCGCCGGGTACGGATTCGACCACGAGATTGGCCGCTTCCCGTTCCTCCGCTGTCATGACCGGTTCTGGAGCCGGCACGCCGCGCTGCGTGGCCTGGAGTTGATAGGCCGCCTTCACTTCGTTCAATAGCGCCGAGGCGCGCTGGTCAACCAGCGGCGCAAACGCGGCCGTCTTTTGTTTACCGCTGTTGACGTTCGTCCACAAAATGCTTGCGGAGTTCACGACGCCCTTCTCGACTTCCGCCTGATGGAGGATGGCGACTCTCGCCTCTTTGTAGCCATCCGTCAATGCGGCCGCGCTCGTCGCATCGGCCATATAGCCCAGCCCCTTAGTGTCCGACTCGCCCATTCGCGCCAGACCGCGGCCGATGTTTTCGCTGAGAATCCGGGCGGCCATTTCGTCCGTACCGGATGCCAGAGCGGCCAATGCCCCCGTCCCGACAGCCGCTGCACGTTTGTACTGGGTGGGATCCTGCTTGTCCGGCGTGTCTTGCGAGGAGTGGTACCACATGTCCGGCCAGGTGATGAACATGACGGCGGGAATGCCGTGCTGCATGTAAGTCACGTGATCGCTCGAGCCGTAGTGCTTGTCGATTTTGATGTAAAAGGCGTCCGTGCTTCCGTTGGGCGATTCCACCGGCTGCGATGCAGCGTAACCGGCTCCGCGGTAGCGAACCCGTTCACGCGTAATGTCGGCGATATATTCCATCATGCTCTGGGCAATGTCGTTGATATACGACGGGAAACTATCCGGGGTGCGCTGGAGTATCCAATAGCTGCGGCTCTGGGTCAGGCGAATTCCTTCCATGTCGAAATTCAAATCGCCGATGATGACCTTCTGCTTGTCCGGGTGCGCATTGAACCAGGCGTTGGTGCCGCTGATCTCCTGGACCCACTGAAAATTGATCGTCCGTTTGGGGCGCGGCAGCTTCCCCTCATTGATGAGCTTGAGGTAGGCGCGGCCGATTTCGAGGGTCAAAGCGCAACCCGAATTATCGTCGTTGGCGCCTTGCTTGATGTACGACTCGAAGAGGTGGCCACCGATGGCTACTTCCTGCGTGGTGCTGCCATCGCCCGGAATTTCGGCATGAACGATCTCCTGTTTGTTGGGTACCTGTTCGCTCTTGGTGACGGATCGAATGGTGACTTCCGTTCCGCGATTGACCATCGTTTCGAGTTCGCGCGCTACTCTGGGAGAGACTGCCCATGCAGCGGTATTCGGCTGGGCGTTCACGGTGGTCCACACGATTGCGTCATGGTAGTCTGTCGCGCGGTCGCCGGCCCCGATCGCGCTGATGCCGACGATGCCGATCGCGCCGGCTGCCACCGCCCGATTATAAACGGCGCTAAGACCATTTGGCGCGAGCGACAGCACGAATTTGCCCTTGAGGTCTTTGCCTTCGAAATCCTTGGCCGTCCCTTGCCCTACGCTGACGAGCTGGCCGCTGATATCGCCGTTCGCATTCGTTGAGGCCAGCGATTCCGGTATGTCGTGAATGTCGTAAAGTTTCACGCTCTTGGGCGTGGTGGCCCACAGTTCGCCAACGATGGGCTGATATGTTTGGCCGGTAGGATAGTCTTCGATAGCAACGTTGCTGAAGCCGTATTCCTTGGCAAACTTCGCCATGACCTCCGACTCGCGGAAGTGGCCTTGATACTCGGAGGGCGGGCGGACAAACTGATAGGGGACCAGTTCGAGCACATGATGCATGGCGCGCTCGCCTGAAACCTCGTTAATAATGGCCGTCATCTGTTGCTGCGATAACAGCGTCCGGTCTTCTTTCTCTTGTCCGATCAGGATTCCGGCAGCGCATGCCAAAAAGAATATCCGGGTCAGAACCGCCCATTTCGCTTTCATGCTTCTCCCTCTCAAACTCAGGCTTCGTCCGGCACGGGCCGTGACCCTGCTGTGGCGCCTCGCTGAACGGAAGATGCTAACGCATTTGGAATACGTCCGCAATAGTGGAAGATCTGCCTGAGGGCCGGGCACGCCCGGCGAGGCGCATGTCACGAGGATCAGGCCGCAGAGAGCGCACTGACGGTAACGTAATATCCGTCCGGATCCCTGAGCGAGAACTCCTGGGTTTGAGTGTTCGGATTCAGGTGCGGTTCTTCTTCGAGCCGAGTGACGAGTGGGCGTGCCCTTTGAAGCGCTAAGTCGAAGTCATCGACTCGGAAGAACAACAGGAGGCCATTGCCGGGCGTGCCGCGTTCGGGGCTCTTCAATGAGGGATGGTCGTGAGCGCCCCACTTGTGGAGGCAGAGCAAGACAGTTCCATCGGAATCGAGGATTTGCCCAAAGTAGTCATGGGCAGGTGGGGTAGCAGGCTGACCGAAAAGCGCCTGGTACCATTTGAAGCTGCCCGGCACGTCGCTTACGCCGATGATCGTCCAAGTGCGCTTCATCCGGTCCCCTCTACCGGCCGGCGGTGGATCCAGATCGCACCGCCGGCACCGTGTTTACCAACGTTGTTTACGGCTGCTGCCCGGGCTTGTTCGCCAGCCAGGAAACCGGCGCTGCCTTGGCCGGCGGCGCCGCAGTGCAGGGGCTGGGACGCTCGGGCGCGGTCACCCCGGACGGCAATGCGAACGGCGCCACGGGCGTAACCGGCGCGTTGCCGCCGCCGCGGCCTGCGCCGCCCCGGCCTGCTGGAGGCGCGGGCATGGTGGCAGCCGAGCAGCGTGGCGCCATCTGGTCGGTGTTGGCGAGGGCATAGAGGGTCAGCGCCTCTTCCACCGCGGCCTCGCGCATGTCCGGTTCGTAGATCCGCTCGTAGGTGTCGAAGTTGGTGTGGTGCGTGTAGGTGTTGTAGTCGAACGGATCCTGGCTGTAGCCCACACCCGGCAGCCCAGCGTTGTTGAACGAGGTGCTGTCGGTGCCGCCTGTATTGCGGCCGAGGGTGGGGTTGACGCGATGGAAGCCCCAGTCCTTGAAGTTATCCATCGCGGTCTGCACCATAGCGGCGGCCTCGGGCGGTCCGAACACGCTGGCGGCCCGCGGCTTGCCGGTGCCGTCGTCGAGGTTCAGGTAGGCGTCGAGCTTGAACCATTCCGGCTTGGGGTCCTCGGCGCTGCCGAAATGCTGCGCCACATAAGCTATCGAACCGTACAGGCCTTCCTCCTCGCCGCTCCACAGCGCGACGCGGAGGGTGCGACGGTGGGGCAGGTTGAGCGTGTGAATCAGCCGCAAGGCTTCGACCGCCACGGCGCCGCCGGCCGCGTTGTCGGTCGCGCCGGTGGCCGGGTTCCAGGAGTCGAAGTGACCGCCGTTCATCACCACTTCGTCGGCCTTGTCGGTGCCGGGCAGCTCACCCACGACGTTGTAGACGGTGCGCCCAGTGGGATAGAACTCGTTGTGGATGTTGATCCGCAAAACAACCGGGATGTGGTCGATAGTCGCGGTGCGGTAGATGCGTCCGTAGTCCTCGTTGCCCATGAGCAGCGAGGGAAGGTTGGGGTTGTTGGGGTTCTCGTTGTAACCGGCGGAGGATTGCTGCGCGATCACGCCGTAGGCGCGGCCGGCATCCGTCACCTTGACCAGGGCGCCATTCTCGATCAGGAATTTATTCACCTGCTGGCCAATCTCGACCGCGGTGAGACCCTCGGGGGCGGCGCCGCCCGCCGCGGCCGCACCGCCGCGAGCACCGCGGGCCGCGGCTGCAGCCGGACCGCCACGGCCGCCACGGCCGCCGGGCTGCGACCAGGAATCTTCGGGGCGGCGCAAGGGCGCCGGCACGAAATTCTCTGCCACCTGCACGTGCGGGCCGTAGAAGATCATGGCGCCGCGAACCTTATCTTTGATCGAAGCCAGGTAGGCATCGAGTTCGGCCTGGGTCACGGGCTTCCTCTCGCTCGGCGTCGCCACCGGCATGGGCGGCGGAGCGGAGCCGGGGTTCTGGATCGCAGCCAACTCCTCGGGCGTCATGCCTCCGCCGGCGCCACCGCGCCCGCCACCGCCGGCCCGCCCTCCGCGCCCGGCACCTGCCGGGGGTTGGGGAGGTTCGACTACCAATACCGGACCCTGCACCGGGCCATTGGTGCCCGGTGTCCACGAGACTGCCCGCACGTTCAGCGGTTGCTGGAATGGCGAAACCGTGTTGGCTTCCAGATCCCAGTTCTGCCAGCCGGGATGGTTGAAGTTCCAGGCTTCGAGGTGGACATTGGAGAAGCCCCATTTCACCATCTGACCCACGGCGAAATCCTGCGCGGTGCGCAGGCCGGGGGAGCCGGTGAGACGCGGACCGTAAACATCGGTCACCTCGTGCAGCCACCACATCAGCTGCGAGTCCTTGGTTTCCTGCGCCCGTAACTGGGTATTGATATTTGCCAAGCCGGGGGCCTGTGCCAGAGCCGGGAGAATCGCCAGGCAGCCGGCCGCAAGCGTGTAAGCCAAACGCGGGGTCATGTGTGTTTCCTCGATCCAGAATTTGCGCAAAAGCGCTCCTATTGTACGGAATCGCTCTTTGACAGTGGGTTCGCAGTCATTGTACACCCGGGAATCGCGTCAGGGCTTAAGCGAGGCGGTATAAGCGGCGATTGCCAGCATGTCGTCGCTGCTGAGTTGATTCACCACCTTCGTCATGAGGGGCGTCCATAGACCACTGCGGGCGCCTGCCTGTATGTCATACATCTGCCGCACGAGATAGCTGGGAGACCGGCCCGCAATTCCCGGAACCGGACCCAAGCCTTTCAAATCCGGCCCGTGGCAGCCGGCGCAGGCGAGAGTTTTTCCGCCACCCGAAGTCACCAGAGTCTCGCCTCTCTTCACGCTGCCGGGTGGCACGTAGGCAATAAAACCTGAGCGCGGATTCCGGTAGGTCTCAGACGCTTCGACGCTTTCCGGCACTTCAATAATCCGATCGCCAATGGGTTCTTTCTCATCGCCTTCCAGCGCGAGAAAAAGGCCCCCGGAGATGCGAGTCCTGGGCGCCATACTGGTTTCCACCACTCTGATCCACGGCGTCCATGGCATCGAGCCGAAGTACTCGGCGGCCGCCTTAATTTCTTCATCCGTCATGGCCTTGGCAAGCGCAATCATGGCGTTCGTGTTTGCCTTCCGCGGCTCCGCGCTCTTACGTTTGCCGTTCTTGAAATCACTGATCTGCTGAATAAAGTACGTCACGGGATAACCGGCGATGGGCGCGTTTTCGGCACGGCCCTTGCCGTTCGGATAGTGGCATAAGGCGCAGGCGCGTACCTCGGGCCGGCGGCCGTGGGCCACGATTTCCGGCATCGCCGGGTGGTCCCCCGGAAACCAGTCGGCAGGACCGAAGCCATCGCGGATCTGCGCCGAGGTGAACTCCAGGCTGCTGCCTGAGAGACGTTTCGGGCTGTTGTCGACAGCCGGCTGTCCGCCGCGTCCAGCTCCACCCGCCGGGGCCGCCGGCGCGCCCGGTTGCGGAAAGCCGTACGCCCAGGCTGGTGGGCCATCGGCCGCGAAAGAGGCGCTCACGGTCAAGGCGAAAACGAGCACGGCAATCCGAATTGCTGACTGGTTGTTCATCTGGTTTCTAACACTTTACAGCACTCGAAACCAAAGGCGGCGAGCGGGGCGCCGGGCCAGCGGCTACGGAGCTTTTGTAATCGCTTCGCGAAAGAGCATCTCCCCGACTGCGCGGTGAGCGGCAGTGGACGGATGCCCCTCGTGGTAGTAGAAGTGAGCGTCGGGGTTGGTGCAGGTGGTAATCTTCTGTGGCCCAAACGGGCGATCGGAGCACGGCGTTACGGCGTCCGTTAGACCGTATTTCGCAGGATTCGCGATGACCTCGTCGAAGAAGGACCCCCACTGCGAATTGGCGATGCGGATGTCCGGATGCTTCGCTCGCTCCTCGCCGGGAATCTCTTCCAGCTCCGGATTCACTCGCTTGCCGGCGGCGGCGAACGAAGGGATCTTGACGGGGAGAATTGCGACCATGAAGCGGCGTGCGCCAAGGTCGTAGAGCGTGTCGATCTCGGATTCGATGTTGGTGCGGACGAACCCATCAGGCCGACGGCCATCGTTGAGGCCGCCAGCGAAATAGAACATCGTATTCGCTGCATCGATCTTCGGGATGGCTCCGCTCTTCGAGTACCGGACAAAATTTTCGATCTGATTCTTCATGCCGAAGCCGAGCGTTCCACCGGTTGGAAGGACGCGCCCCGCGCCCTCACCGGCTGAGGCTGCGCTAACTGCAAAGTTCAGCCCCTTGCCGGCGCTGCCCGGATCGCCGTCATAAGTGAACGGAATGCCCAGGCGCTGCGCGAGATACACAACAGCAGTGGGGCCGTCGGCATCCACATAGCCTGCGCCGGAATCGGAATAGCTGTCGCCGAATACGTAAAGCATCGTGTAAGGATGAGAGTTCGTTGCCGGCTCAGGCGCCCCTGAGCCAGCAGAGTGCCGGCGCAAAGCAGCAGTAATGCTGGCTTAAAACGATGCATGCGGGTTGATCTCCTTGTCCATTGCCTGAGGTCTGCGGCCGCGAATGCCCGCGGGGCTATTTCCACTGAGGATTCTTTCCCAGACTCACGATGTTCTCGAGCAGCCGGTATGCGCCTGGCACGCCGGACGGCAACTGGCGATATAACGCCAGCGCGTCGTAAACATAGAAGCCTTTTCCGTAGCGCGCCAGCAAGAGGCCGCCTTTCTGTGGATCCTGGTCGGGATCGTGAGTCTCTACCAGGGGCGTGTAGTGTGGATCCCAACTGCGCATGAATCCATGACCGCGCTCCTCCATCCAACCGTTGAAATCGGCCGCGGTGATCTTGTTGGGCCAAGCGAATGCAGGATTCGCCGGATCGAGCAGGGTGACGGGCGAGTTCTCGTCCACCACTTTTTGCGGATTGTTTCCCAGGGTGAACGGATACGGGCCGTAGTCATGGTCGAAATCCTGCAGATTGTATTGCACGATCAACACGCCGCCGTTCTTTACGTAGTCCATCAGCCGGCTGTTGGCCGCCTTCAGATCGTCACGAACGGCGTAGGCGCGCACACCCAAAATGATGGCATCGTACTCGCGTAAGTCTCCGGCCGCGAGGTCGGCGGTGGAGAGAATCCGGACCTTTTGACCGAGATTATCGAGCGCCTTCGGAACATCGTCGCCGGTGCCGGGCAGAAAGCCGATGGTCAGGCCCGGCGCCGTGGCCACGTCGACGCCGACTGCTTTGTAAGTCGAGGGACGATAAAAAGGATACGGGCGCAATCCAGGATATCCGGTGAGGCGATACCCCTCCGCGTAGTCGCGCCCCTGGTATTCCGCGACGGCGGTGATTGTGTACTCCGCTGCCTTCACGTTGCCGGGCGAGACAGAGAATGTGACTGTCTGGTCTTCCCCTGCACGCGCGAAGGAAAACGGAAATTGCGGGGGCTCGGAGCTCCATCCGTTGGGTAGTCGCAAGCGCAGCGTGCCTTGGGCTGGACCGATTACGTTGGTGTGAACCGTGGCGGTGAAGGCGAACGATTTCGACGCGATGGGGACGGCCCCCGCCGATGGCGAAACCCAGACGGAGATGGCGGGCCCTACGATGAGCGGGTTTTGGATTGTGCCGAAGCCGGGAACGCGCTCGTTGGTTTGCACCACCTCGGCGGCGTCGAACGCTACCCCACGATAAACCACGCGCGCGCGGGCAGCGAGCGGATAGGGACTAGTTGGAAGATTGCGATAGCGCGGGTCGGTCAGATCGTAGTACGGCTGCTCGTAATCCGGCCGGCTGAAATACGGCCGTGTCAGCGCGGCATCGGCCGGAACGGTAACGGAGAATCGCCACGCGGCTTCTTTCCCCGCCGAAATCTCGCGGACGGGGGCGCCCTCCTCGCGGATCTGCCAGTTTTTGCCGTCGGACGGCTCGAGTTTGACCTGATCCACGCCGAGCGGCTCCGGGCTTTGATTAAACAGCTGGGTTTCCACAGCGAAGGATTGTTGCGGAATGGCGATGGTAAACGTTGGCACGCCGCCGCGTCCGGCGAGTGCGGCGGCGAAGGCCGCGTCAGCCGCGGTTGGCGCCGGCGCTCCAGGCCGGCGTTCCGGACTTGGCGGCGCCACTACGGTCTGGAACGAAATCTCCAGCGCTGCCGTGAGCGCCTTTTCAAACTGCTGTTCCTTCAAGCTCAGTTCGAACGACACGTCGCTTTTTCCCGGCTCGGCGATGGCGCTGGACTGTACTTGGGACATCAGCGCGCGGGTCTGCTTCAAGCCCTCCGCCAGGGTGGGAGCAATGGCGGAGGGGCGCTCCACTTGATAACCGTGCAACGCATTGGCGGCGTTTTTTGCGATGGCGGCGAGGCCGTCCTTCAGAAATGCCGGAGCGCCTGCGGCCAAGGTGGCGATGCCTTCGATAGAAACGTCGATGCCGTCGAAAAACGACGTCTCATGGTCGGCCGCAGGCACGCGCGATCCGAAACGATGATAGGGGCTATTGTAGGGAGCGGCCGGCGGGATGAGGCCACCACCGTTTTGCGTCTTCTGGTAGCCGAGCCCCTCGCGCGCAATCTGCAAGTAGGTCAGGCCGGCCGCGGGCGCGGCGATGCCTTCGGCAATTTCCAAGGTGGCGTCCGGGGCGCGCGTGAAGGCCTTCTGATTCACGTAATCGAAAAACCGCACGGGTACGAACTTATCGATGGCGTAATCGTACATGCCCTCAGCCGTGGGTTGGAAAAAAGGCAGACGCGCATAAACTTTGAGCGGCGACCAAGGCCGCAATCCCTCGCGGATCTGCTCCGGGAATTTGGACGGATCGCCGGCGGCATTGAAAACCTCCTGCGCCATTTGTCCGGCCACCTGATGATGGCCGTGACCATCGGTCGCCGCGCCCATGAACACGGACGTCACCACCAGCGGACGCATCATGCGCACGACGCGTACGGAATCGGAAAGCACGCGGTCATGGCTCCATTTGTCGAGCGCCTCTTCGCGCGTCTTCGAGAAGCCGTAATCCACGACGCGGGAAAAATACTGATCTACGCCCATGTAGCGATCGGCGATGAGCAGCTCTTGAGTCCGCGCGAGGCCGAGCGCGTCGTATAAATCCTGCGACATGACATTCTGTCCGCCTTCGCCGCGGTTCAACGTCATGAGCGCGACGCGCGCGCCCTGGCCGCGAGATTCGTAGGCGAGCATGCCGCCATCTTCGTCATCCGGATGCGCGGTGAACATCATCAGGCTGGCGCGGGTCTGCAACGCGCGCAGGCAGCGAATCATCCCGGCGGCGCCACGATCGGGCGGCGCGGGAATTGCGTCCAACGCCGGCGGCGACTGGCTCAGGGCGCTCCAGATCGGAATCAAGAGCAGCATTCCCCAGGCAAGCTCGCGCAAAGGCGACCTCCGGGTATCGAACTTTGTCTTACGGTAACGATTCGGCACTTCGCCAGGAGGATATCACGAGGCGGCGGTTCGGCCGAGACGGATTACGGGCGCGATTCTTCAGAATTGGCTAGAGCGCCGATTTCCGCTAATCTTACTGTCAATGAGAATTGTGAAATGGATCACCGCGGCGCTGGCGTGCGGCGCCCTTCTTCGTTACCCGGCAGCATACGCGCAGGATTTGCAGGAGCCAGGGAAATCGATCGGCACGGTGACCACCCAGGGACCACTGATCGTGATGACGCTGGACGAGAACGTTCTGGGAAAGGCGAATCTGTTCGACCTGACTCATCGTACGCTGAGGTTCACGCCCGACGGCGCGGGGTATCGCATCGCTAATCTGCCGGTAGCTTGGGACTCAGAGTTCGGGCCGGAGATGCCGGGGGCGCAAGTCACGCTGCATAATTTCCAGTTTCCTTTTTCGGACAAGAACTGGGATACGTTCTCGGTGGGCGCCACCGGGTCGATCCGTTTCGGGGAGGCGACCGGCGGCCGGGGCGGACGCGGCGGGGGTGGAGGAGTTTCCATCGCACGATTTGACCGCTTGCAGTACGCCGCGCGGAATTTGATCGACACCGTGCCGGCGATCTGCGTTTTCTTCAAGCCGCGAATGAATGGCAAACGCTATGTGAAGGAGTCGGCGGACCGCGTCACGATCACGTGGAGCTTGAGCGAACCCGCCGGCAACGTCCAGGACTTCACCTGGACGCCCACGGTGAACCGCTTCCAGGCGGTTCTGCGCAAAGACGGGTCGGTCGATCTTTCCTATGACGATGTGGCGGCGAAGGACGCCATCGTGGGGTTGTATCCGAAGGTTGGCGGCAGGCCGCAACAGGAACTCGGCACGCTGTCCGGTGAAGAGCATCCGAATGTCCCCGCGCATCTAGACCTGAAGAGCGTGAAGCTGACGGTGACCGGCGGAGCGCTGCTGAAAGCGACGCTGGAAACGCGGGGCCCGGTTTTGCCGGAAGGTGGGACGGAGCTGGTGGGTGTGATCTACCGCATCGTTTTCGGGCAGCCTGACGTTTCGTGGACGGTGCGCGGCGTGGCTCCATCGGATGAGGCGGGACCGCGTTCGCGCTATATGGCGGCCGGGCCGGGAGTGGCGCAGGCGGTGAAGGTGGACAAGAACACAATCGTGGCGCAAGGAATTCTGCCGGCGGGATTGAAGCCGGGGACGAAGATCTCGGTGTACGCGGAGACGGAAGCGCCCGGAAAGCCAAGCAGCCCGGCTGTGCGGCTGGCAGCGAAATCGATTGCGCTGGCGGGCATTCGCAACCCGGAGATCGACTTTTCGGCAGCGAAGCACGAGGATGGACCGTACGAAATCGCCTTCGAATCTTTTCACTACCTGGTCACGCCGAAGATGCGCGACTTGGCGTGCACGGTTATCAAGAGCCTGGGCGACAAGTTCGACATGCTTACGTACTATTCGGATTTCCGAATCGACAACCAGGAAGCCGGAACGCCGAGCGACGGTCCTTTGGGCGGCAAGGTGACCGGCATCGGACAGGTGGAAACGGGTCTCGATACCTATTGCACCGCGGGACGCTTCCAGTGGGAATTTATTCAACCGGTGTATGCCGGCGCGATCCAGGCGCAAGAGCAGCCGCCGGCGGGCATCACGGATAACAACACGCACAATGTCACGGCTTACGCGAAGCAACTAGGCGAACGATCGACGGATGGCAAGATGTTGAATTACAACTACGGGATGTCGCAAGTGGGCCACGAGATGGGGCATCGCTGGTCGGCATTCGTATCGGCGAAAGTGGGGAACGAAACCATCCGGCTGGGCGATGGGGCGCACTGGGTGCAAGGTCTACAAGCTCAGGTGGCGTTTCCGTATCAACGGCCGACCGAGGCCTCGGCGATGGGCGGGGGCGTTTGGCAGGACAACTTCGACGGTACATTCACGCAGTTGGACGATAACTACTACGTTCCGGCGACCGGTTGGTCTTACCTGGACCTCTATCTGATGGGATTGATCAGCGCGCAGGAAGTGCCGGACTTCTTCATCCTTCGAAACCTGGTTCCAGCAGGGCGAGATGCGCAGGGACGTCCGATGTATAAGGCGAACCGGACGAAAATCACCATTCAGGATGTGATTGCGGCGGAAGGACCGCGCCTGCCGGACGTCTATCATTCGCAGCGGGCATTCAATACCGGGATGGTGGTGATGGTGGAACACGGGAAGAAGCCCAGTAAAGAATTGATCGAGCGCGCGAATGGCATCCGCCAGCAATGGATGGATTATTGGTGGCGCACCACGGGCGGAAGGTCGACCATGACGACGAATCCGCGGTAAAGCTTTCCTGTTTCCGGCGGCCTACTGCTTCGGACTCATCGAGATGGATCCGATCAGCCGTGTGTCCTTGGTGACGCAGCTCATCTGCAGGTTATATCCGTTGGGCGTCTGGGTGTGAAAGCTCTTGTAGGCCGTCACATGGATATCGCCGGTGTTGCCGGTATCAATCTGGGCGCGCAGGCTGCGCTTCTCCAGAGCTTCCTTCACGGCGTCGGGATCAAACGGCTGAATGCCGAATGAGATGTGATCGATGCCAGGGGTCCGCGTTCGCCCCTTGCCGTTGGCCGGCGCCTTGCCGAAATTCGGATCGTTGGGATTGGGGCCGCGGACGAGGGCGTCGCCGACGTCGCCCATCAGCACCTCTTGCTGGCTGCCTTCGTCGTAGGTGCCCTTCCAGCCGAGCAGGTTCATGTAGTAGGACACCTTAGCCTTGTAGTTGCCCGCGCCGAAAGAGAAGTGATCGAGCCACACCGTCCGCCAGTTCGTGGCTTCGAACGGTAGCTCCGCTTCGAGCTTGGCGGTCGCCGGACTCTTGCGCGCATTCATGAGGCCGCGGCTGTTGCAGATCTGCACGTTGAACCCGTCCGGATCTTTGACATGGAAGCTCTCGAATTCGGCCTTGTTGTCGGCTACCGGATTGAGATCGCGCTTGCGGAGTTCCGCCTCGACCGTCTTGGCGTTCCAAGGCTCGATGACGAAGCCGAAGCCGTCCACCATTGCCCTTGTCTGTTCCGGCGGCGCGGCCTTGAAGATGGCCGAGCCCCAATCGCCGATATCGAGAACGGCCTGCTTGCCGTCGTCGCTGCGCAGCTTCCAACCCATCAGGGCGACGTAAAACGCCGCTTCCTTGCGGTAGTCCGGAACCTGCCACGAGATGTATTCGAGGCCGGCCGTCTTCCAGCCGGTGGGCGCGAAGAGCGGCTTGATGGGAGCGGTTGCCACCTCCTTGCTCATCGGGCAGCGCGCCGTGTTGTAGCCATTTTGGCAGCTGCCCTGCGCAAGCAGAGATGAGGTGGATGAGGTGAAGGATGCGCCGGCAGCCGAGGCTCCCAAGGCGAGCAGCATGTTGCGGCGGGTTCGCAGGTTTGACATATCGGAGAGATTATATCGTAGCCGGCCAGCCCGGATTCTCAGCAAGTTCTGAGCGGAAGTATAATGAAGATAGGTTTGCAGTTCGATACTTTGGTTCGTTCGGACTTGCGACGGCTTCATTCCGCCACGCGGCCCGAGGGCCGGGTTCCGATCAACGCGGCTGGGTACCAAACAGCCACGGAACAGCCGGGACCGGCGACTCCTATTCCAGCCGCTCTGGTATGCCTGTCCATGTCAGAACGAGGAGGTAGCCTAGCTATGGCAACGAATATGACGACTATGATTCCGGAAACAGAGGTTTTGCATTCCGAAAACCACAGTAAGCTCTCGTCGGAAGAGATCGCAAAGGCGGTAGCGCGTCACAATAAGCACCACCCGGCCGTAAAGGCCGTGAATGCGTCTTCGAAGGCACAGAAAGCAACCAAGAAGTAAGACCGCTAAGCCCCGCGGCCGCGGGATCGATGCCGAATCGTGCCGCCGCGGGGCTGCGCTTACTTGCTCAGCCGAGGAAATCGGGATTGCCGAAGCCGACGCGCCCTGTCGTGTTAGGCTGAGGCGATGCGCCGAGCCCTGATTTTTCTGCCTGCGGTTCTTTGGGCACAAACGCCTCCGCCCCAGACTACGCCTGCCCGGCCGGCAGCGCCCAAACCAGCGGCGGCCGCTTCCACGACGGCGAAACCCGGGGCAGCGAAGACGGCGCCCACTGCCGTTAGAAAGCCCGCGCCGGCTCCTAAACCTATGACGGACGAAGAAAAGACTATCTATGCGCTCGGACTCTCCATGTATCGCTCGCTCGGTCAGTTCGACCTATCGCCGGCGGAAGTGGACATATTGAAGAAGGCCCTCACGGATGCGGCCGCTGGCAAACCGGCGGAAGACATCGAGATTTGGGGACCCAAAATCCAGGGGTTGGCCGGTACACGCGCCGCACGCGCCGCCGAGAAACAAAAGGTGTTGTCGGCTGCGTTTCTGGCGAAGGCGGCGGGCGAAGCCGGCGCTGAAAAGACGGAGTCCGGTCTTGTGTATCGCGAACTCCATCCCGGCACGGGCGACTCGCCGAAAGCGACCGATACAGTGAAGGTGAATTATCGCGGCACGCTGGTGGACGGCACGGAGTTCGACAGTTCCTACAAGCACGGCGAGGCCGCGCAGTTTCCGTTGAATGGCGTGATCAAGTGCTGGACGGAAGGCGTGCAGAAGATGAAGACCGGAGGCAAATCGCAGTTGGTTTGTCCGGCGAATCTTGCGTACGGCGACGACGGAAGGCCGGGAATACCTGGTGGCGCGACGCTTGTCTTCGAAATTGAGCTGCTGCAGATCGGCGACGGGCCGGGGAAGTAAACGGTTCGAAGGCACGCCGTAACGGGGCTTTTCGGGGCCTTTGCTACAATTCCTTGCAGTGCATCGCCCCGGGGTTTCGTATCAATTTGAGGATGTCATTCTCAATCCCGAAGCCTTCACGGTGGAGAAATCCGGGCGGGCTCTCGCGCTCGAGCCGAAGTCGATTCGCCTGCTTCTGTATCTAATCCAGAACCGCACCCGCGCCATCGGCAAAGACGAACTCATCGGCAAGATTTGGGAGGACGTGGCGGTTACCGATAATGCCCTTGCGCGCGTGGTGGCGCAACTACGCAAAGCGCTCGGTGACGACGTCAAGGTGGCGCGCTACATCGAAACCGTCCCCACCATCGGGTATCGTTTCATCGCCGAGGTGACGGAGATTGCAGCTCCAGCGGCTGCTCCGATTCCGCCGGCGGCGGCTCGCCCCGCGCAGCATAGAGCTCGCTGGCCGATGGCCGCGGCATTGGCAGTGGCGCTCATCGGCATCGTGACTGCCTCCGTTTTGTGGAAACGAGCGCGCGCCGGGCCGACACGATGGTCGGGCACGCTGTTGGGAGGCTCGATCATCGCTTCCCATCCGCGCATTTCGCCAGACGGGAATTTGCTGGCGTTCCGCGCGATTATCGACGGTCTGTCGCAGGTTGCGATCATGAAGCCCGACTCTTCCAGTTGGACGGCGCTTACCCATGATCGGACCAACGGCGCCGTGGCCAGCCTGGCGTGGTCGCGCGATGGCTCCAAGATTTACTTCGACCGCGAATGGGGACCGGGCCGGGTTTATTCCATCGGCCCGCTGGGCGGCGAGGCCCGCCTGGTTCTGGAGAATGCGTGGATGCCGGAGCCGCTGCCCGACGGGTCGATTGTCGCTCAGCGTCCGTCTTCGGGCGGCCGCTATCAATTGATTCGCTTCTGGCCCGATTCCGGGCGCACGCAAATTCTTCCCGCGACCACGCGATTCGACGATTCGCCTAACGTCCGGGTTTTCGCCGATGGACGCGAGATCGCTGTTTTCGGGCTTCCGGCCAGCGGCGCCGGCGAGCCGCGGCCTTTCATTCTGAACCTGCAAACGCTCCAAACACGCGATCTGCAATCGGATCTGAAACCTGAGGACATGCTGCGCGTGCCGCTGGCGATCTCGGCTGACGACCGCTCGGTGCTGGTGCAGCGCCAGCATGATGACACCCTCGACACGATACAACTTCCGCGATCTGGCTACGCGGCCGCTCAGACGCTGATCTCTCTTCCCGGCGTCGCCTCGCCGATTTCGATGGACGCCGCGCCGGATGGCTCGATCTACATGGACCACTCGCAATTCGAACGGTCGATCCTCAACATTGGATCATCGGGAACCGTGAACGAGGTTCCGATTCCGGAACTGGCGGAAGGCGGCGGAGTGCCCTCGGCCCTGATTGCGCTTCCCGGCGGCGCGGTGGCTATCAATGTGCGCCGGCGCGGGAGCTGGGAAGTATATATCGTTCGCAACGGCGGCGAGCCTCAACTCCTGCTCAATACGCCGGAGTCGGCCTACTTGCCAGGAGCGTTGGTGGGCGCCGAGAGCCTGGCGTTTATTCTTGGCCCGTGGAGCGACCCGCATATTGCGCTGGCATCGCTGCACGACGGCACGGTGATTCGGCGTTACCCCGGCGACGGGCGCCTGGTAACTTCCATGACCGCGCCCGCCGACGGCCAAACCATTTACTACGCCGCAAACGGAACGATTTGGGCGCAGCCCGTTTCCGGCGGCGAACCGCGGAAGATCGGGGCAGGGCACGACGTGGCGATCGACCCGGCCGGCAAGGTTCTTTATGTGATCCGCACCAGCCCGGAGGGGAATCAACTCTTCCGGATGTCCGCTGACGGCGGCGAGGCTACGCGCGTTATTTTGCCGGCGGGGTTTAACCTCACCCCGATGGCGCTTTCGCCCTCCGCGGTCGACCGGAAGGGCCGGGTGCTGCTTCCGGTTAACGTCCCCGACGTCTTTTTCTTTCGCGCCGGGCTCTTCGACACGGCTACCGGCGGGATGAAACTGATCGCCATGCCGCCCCGGGTGGTGGTGGGCGGCGCCGGCTGGACTCCTGAGGGCGACATGGCGGCCGGCGCCGTGCGCTGGTCGAGCTCTCTGTGGCGATATCGTAGGTCCTTCTAAAATAAGCGCGCGGTAATTCCGTCATCTTCTATCACGCTTTCCGCATGGGCCTGGTGGCCATCACATAAACAAATCAGCTTCGCGTCAAGACAGTCAGGGGCGTCGCACCGCAAGCTCGACGCATGCGATTTGCGCTTCTGCTTTTCCTGGCCGCGGCGGACGCGACCGGCGGCGCCGGAATTCCCCTGGCAACTTCCACGGCAGGCGATGGGCTCATCGTCGATGGCGTCTACCTGAACGGCACTGGGCCTTTTCGCATGCTGGTGGACACCGGCAACGCCACGAGCATCGTGCGGCCGGAAGTCGCACGGCGGCTGGGCCTCAAGCCGCGCTACCTCGTGGAACAGGATTCGGTGGCCGGGACGCGACGCGCGCCGGCGGCGATTCTGGATGAAGTGCGCGCCGGAGGGGCGACGGACCGGTGGGTGGAAGCGATCATCGGGGATGTATGCCAGCGCGGGGTGGACGGCGTGCTGGGCCAAAGCTGGCTGGTTCGCCACGATTATCTGCTGGATTACCGCAACCGCCGTTTGATGCTGGACGGTGCGGCATCGGCGACGGGAATTCGGGTTCCGTTGCGATCGGCTGACGGGCGCCCGGTAGTGGTGGCGGCGATCGACGGCCGTCTGCAGGAGATGGTGGTGGATTCGGGCGCGCCGGCGGTGGTGCTTTACGAAAAACCGGGAGCGGGCGGTGGAGTTGCGACGGAACTTTTCGCCAATGGCGGCCGGACGCGGGCGCTACGCGGCACGGTGCGCCTATCGTTGGCCGACGAGCCGGGCCGCGCGGTGGAAGCGGTGCGGGTGGACGTGAACGGGCTTGGCCCTGGATTGCTTCCCGCAGCGGCGTTCGCGTCAGTGTTCGTGTCGAACCGCGAAGGTTTCGTCGAGTTCGGGCGGTGACGCCGGGGCGCGCTTACTTCATCAGCTCTGCGAGTTTGTCTTTCACCGCTGCGCCCCAAATGTCGTAGCCCTTGGCCAGCGGGTGCAGGTGGTCGGGGCGGAAGGCGTCCTGAAGGAAGAATCCTCGGTCGTCCAGGAACTTGGCGCCGATGTCGAGATAGAAGACGTGGCGCTGGTCGTCGAGCTTGGCAATGATGCTGTTAGTGTCGGCAATCTTGTCGCGCACGGAATCGCCGGGCAAGCCACGCGGGAAGATCGCGAGCAGGAGAATCTTCGCGTTGGGAAAGTCGTTGCGCATTTCGAGCACTACCGCGCCGACTCCCTCAGCAATTTCGGCGGAGGTGGCAGTGCCAGCATTGTTGGTGCCGCCACTGTTATTGGTGCCGATCATCAGCATGATCGCCTTGGGTTGGAATCCCTGGCCTTCGCCGTTCTTGAGGCCCCACAGAACGCCTTGCGTGGTGTCGCCGGCGACGGCGAAGTTGGCGGTCTTGATATCGCCAAAATATTTGTCGAACATCGCCTTGTTAGCGTCGCCTTGAACCCACCAATCGGTGATGGAGTCTCCGTGCAGCAGCAGATCGATGTTGCCTCGCTTGGCGGTTTCGACGAAACCTTCGTGGCGCGGGCCCATGCGTTGCTGGGTCTGCGTGTAAGTAGCGGCAACATTCAGCCGTGCGGGATGCAGCATGAGCAGCGATTCATACTCCTTCAGGAGGGGCTTGGACGGCGAATCGCCGGAATCGATCCACTTCTTTACCGCCTGGTTGACCTGCGCCGCGTCGGCCGAGGTTGGACGCGGGATTGCGACTTCCGGCGGGACAGGAGCGGGCTGGCCGATCACGACGGGCGCAACAGGCCCTCGACCCGGACCTTGGGGTGCGCCGGGAGCGTTCGCGGGCGGACCTTGCGCAATGGCGCTGCCTGCCAAAGCCAGAAAAATAACAGAGACGTGGAGCACGCGGCTCATACGGATCTTTCTCTCCTATCGTGCCAATTCTATGCGAGGGCCGTTGACGGCTGCAACCGCATTCTTATAATTTGTGATGGCCGCGTAACCTTTCGCGGTCTCGGGAGTAGACGACGAGAGGATGATTGCGCCATGAAAGTGTTGACGCTCTGGGAGCAATTGCTGCAGGACGTCCGATACGCCTGGCGCATGATGGCGGCCCAGCCCCTTTTCATGAGCATGGCGGCGCTCTCGCTGGCGCTTAGCATTGGGGCGAACACCGCAATCTACAGTTTCATGGACGCGATTCTGATGCGGGCGCTGCCGGTGGCGAACCCGGAATCGCTGGTGGCGCTCAACTGGCACAGTAAGGATCATCCGACGATTGTGCGCAGCATGAACGGGAGGCCATGGAAGGATCGGAAGCTCGGATACAGCAGCGGGAATTTTCCTTATTCGGCCTACGAGCTACTGCATGCGAACAGCCCGGTGTTTTCTTCGGTGTTTGCCTTCTTCGACGCGGGGCAACTCAGTCTGCTGATTCGCGGGCAGGCGGATCTCGCTAATGGCCAATATGTCTCGGGCGAGTATTTTGCGGGACTGGGCATTCCGCCGGCCGCGGGGCGCTTGATCGATGCGGCCGACGACCGTTTGGGCGCGGCGCCGGTGGTGGTGCTGGGTTATGCGTACGCTCAGCGGCGTTTCATCGAGATCCCGGCCGCGCTTGGCCAATCGATCCGGATCAACGATGTGCCGTTCACGGTGGTGGGCGTGGCCGCACCGGAGTTTTTCGGCGTCGATCCAGCCGGGCCGCAGGACATTTATATTCCCATGCACACGAGCGTGATGGTGCAGCCGCTGCCGGCTTCCGACAACCCGAACCGGCTTTACGTGGACAACCATTTTTACTGGATCCAACTGATGGCGCGGCTGCGGCCCGGCGTTACGAAGGAGCGGGCGCAAGCCGCAGCCGCACCGCTGTTCCAGCATTTGGTGGAAGCCGCGGCGGTGACAGCAAAGGAACGGGCCGATCTGCCGGCTCTCTCCCTGCAGGATGGCGCAGGCGGTCTCGACTTGCTGCGCCGTCAATACTCGAAGCCGCTCTACGTGCTGATGACTATGGTGGCGTTGATTCTGGCGATTGCTTGCGCCAATATCGCGAATCTGCTCATGGCGCGAGCCGCGGCGCGACGGCGAGAGATGGCGCTGCGACTCAGTCTGGGCGCGGGCTGGCTGCGCGTGGTGCGCCAGCTTTTGACTGAAGCCGTGCTGCTGGCCGCGCTCGGCGGCCTGTTGGGGCTGGCGTTCGCAGCGTGGGGGATTCGAGCGCTTACAGCTCTGATTGGGAACGGCCGCGAGCACTTCACCCTCAATGCCCACCTGAACTGGCGCGTGCTTGCGGTCACGAGCGCTCTGTCACTCCTGACCGGGACGCTATTTGGGCTGTCGCCCGCGATTCAGTCAGTCAGCGTGGACATTATTGGGGCGCTGAGACAGACGCGCGCGAGCGCGAGTCACCGGCGATTGGTTCCGTGGCTTCGCATCACCGCGAGTCACGCGCTAGTGGTCTTGCAGATCGCGATCTCGCTGCTGCTCTTGGTGGGCGCGACGCTTTTCGTTCGCACGCTCGCGAATCTGAACTCGATCGCGCTGGGATTCAACGGCGAGCGGGTGATGCTGTTTACCGTGAATGCGCGGCAGGCTGGATATAGAAATGAGGGGCTGGTTCGTTTCTACGACGGTCTGCAGGCGCGGCTGAGCGCTATCCCCGGCGTCCGCGATGTCAGCTCGTCGGAGTGGGCGCTGGTATCCGGCTCGCAGAGTTCGACGAGCGTCAGGCTTCCAGGCTTTCACGGGTAAGAATCCAGGGGCATCGTTTCTGAACGTTGGACCTGGTTTCTTCAGCGACGATGCAGATTTCGATACTTGTTGGACGAGAGATCGACGAACGCGACGTGCGCCAGGGCGCGACGGTGGCGGTGGTCAATGAAGTGTTCGTGAAGACTTACTTCGGCAACGAGAATCCGATCGGCCGGCGCTTCGGGTTAGGCGCGCGGGGCGCGCCGCCGGAGGTCGAGATCGTCGGCGTCTCGAGGAGCGCGCGCTATGACACGCTGAAGCGCGACATCCCTCCGGTGGTTTACCTGCCGTATTCGCAGAACCTGATGTCGCTCGGCCAGATGGTCTACGAAGTGCGGGCGGCGGGGGATCCTCTCTCTCTGGCCCAGTCTTTGCGCAGGCGGTGCAACAGGTGGATGCACGCGTTCCGGCGCATAATATCGTGACGCAGTCGAACCAGATCGAGCAGACGATCAGCCAGGAGCGGACATTCGCGACGCTGTGCGGGTGCTTCGCGGCGCTGGCAGTGCTGATTGCTTGCGTGGGGCTGTACGGCACGATGTCATACAGCGTGGCGCGGCGGACGAACGAGATTGGGGTCCGCATGGCTTTGGGTGCGCGGCGCCGGGGCGTGGTGTGGCTGGTGTTGCGAGAGGTGCTGGCGATGGCGGCGGTTGGGCTGTGCATCGGACTGGCGGCGGCGGTTGCGGCGTCGCGGGCTTTGGAGAGCCTGATGTTTCAGGTGAAACCGAACGGCGTGTTCGTACTGGCGCTGCCGGGGTTGGCGCTGTTGGCGGCGGCGCTGCTGGCGGGTTACGGGCCGGCGCGGCGGGCGGCGGGGGTGGATCCGTGGACGGCGTTGCGGGATGAATGAGGGGGCGGAGGGCGCCCGGGTCTGTTAGAGTTGCGGCATGTTAATTAGAACCGCCGTCATCTTCGTGGCGGCGGGGATGCCAGCCATGGGACAATCCCAAGGCTTTGTTTATGTAGCGCCGGGAGGCGCGCTGACACGGGTATTCGCAGGGGATGCTTTTTTGCATTTGGGGGGCGGCGGCGAGTACGTCATGAAGAACGGCATCGGCGTGGGCGCGGATGCCGGCGTGATCGGATTGCTGTTCACCGGGACGACAGGTACGCTTTCCCTAAACGGTTCCTACCATTTCCGGCGCGAGCGCCTGGTGGATCCGTTCGTGACCGCCGGGTATTCCTTGTTCTTTGACCGGACCGCGACCTCCTTTGTCTTCGGCACCGAAACGCACCAGGAGAACCTGAGCCTGTTCAACTTTGGCGGCGGCACAAACCTATGGTTCTCGCGTCACGTCGGGGCGAAGCTCGAGTTACGCGATCACGTGCATCCCGGAGGCGGCTCGACCGTCCACTATGTGGAATTCATGCTTGGACTCGCATTCCATTGATTCGGCCGGGCTGGAGTGCGTTTACTGGCGCGCCATGGCGATGCGGACGGCTTCCTCCGGCGAGACGAGGTGATCGGCGTGTTCCGCGTCCCCGGCGATGGCTAGCTGAACGCCCTTGACAGTACCTGTGAACTCGTTGCCGTGCGCGCCGTAATCGGGAGAGACCGGAGAGCCTGTGTCGACCCCTACGTCGCAGCCATCGTCGGCGGAGAAGATGATGGCCGCCGTGGCATCGACCTTGCCTTCGCCGACCTTTTTGCCATCCACGAATAGTGACGCCGTGCCACCCTTGCCAAGGCCACCGCCGGCGTAGGCAAACTCCATGCGCACCTGATGGTCACCCGGAGTCAGCGCACTGCTCGATTCGGCGTAGAAATACCGGATGCCCAGCAGGTTGTAACAGTATTTGAGCTTGCCGCCCTTCACATAGAGGCTCCAGCCGCCGATGTTGCCACCTTGAGCGACGATGACGCCTTGAGCGCCAGTTGCGGGCACGGTGATCTCAGCGGTCACGGAATGCGACTTGTTCTTTATATTGATGACGCAGTTTTCAGAAAGCCGACCCATGTCGCCAAAAAGAATTTGCGAGTTGCCCTTGATCAGCACCGGCCGGCCCGCAGTATCCGCGTTGAAGCCGCGCCGCGAGGTTGTCGTCGAGGGGCAGTACGTTGTAGCGTACCGCCTCAATCAGCCACAGGCGCTGGAGCTCGTGAAGCTTTTCCGGCATCTTCGCGGCCAGATTATTCGCCTGGGTCCAGTCTTTACCGGTGTCGTACAGTTCCCAATTGTCGTCATCGAATGCCGGAGTGACCTCGCCCATCAGAATCCATGGTGTTTTATGGCGGGTCACCGCGGTCCAGCCTTTATGGTAGATGCCGCGGTTGCCGAACATCTCGAAATACTGCGTCTCGTGACGCTCAGCCGCCTTGACGTCGTTGAATGAATACGCCATGCTGACGCCTTCGATGGGGTGCTGTTGGACGCCGTTGACGGAGAGGGGCTGAGGCAGGCCGGCGAGTTCCAGGATAGTCGGCGCGACGTCGATCACATGGTGGAATTGGCTGCGGGTTTCGCCTTTCCCCTTGATGCCCTTGGGCCAGTGCACGATGGTTCCGTTGCGCGTGCCGCCCCAGTGCGAAGCCACTTGCTTGGTCCATTGATAGGGCGTATTCATTGCGTGCGCCCAGCCTACCGCGTAATGGTTGTAAGATTCCGGGCCACCGAGTTTATCCAGCCGCGCCATCAAGAACTCGGGAGTTTCGAGCGCGGCCGCGCCGTTGAAATTGATCATCTCATTGAAGGTTCCGTTCAGCGTGCCTTCAGCCGATGCGCCGTTGTCACCGATGATGTAATAGATCACGGTGTCATCGAGCAGATTGAGCTTTTTCAGTGAATCCAGCAACCGGCCAATATGATGGTCGGTATACTCCAGGAACCCGGCGTAAACTTCCATCTGGCGGATGAGTACGGGCTTGAGCGCGGCGGGCATGTCATCCCATGCGGGGATTTCTTTGTGGCGTTGCGTGAGTTGGCAATCTTGCGGAATGACGCCTAATTTCTTCTGGCGGGCGAAGGTCTCCTCGCGGAGTTTATCCCAACCCTGGTCGAACTTGCCTTTATACTTATCCGCCCATCCCTGAGGGACGTGGTGCGGAGCGTGAGTGGCGCCCGGGGCGAAGTAGACGAAGAATGGCTTATCCGGGAGTAAGAGCCTTCTGTTGACCGATCCAACCGATGGCCTTGTCGGTCATGTCCTCCATAAAGTGATAGCCCTCTTCGGGCGTCTTTTTGGGATCGACCGCCGTGGCGCCTTCATAGAGCGACGGATACCATTGGTTGGCCTCGCCGCCGATGAAGCCGTAGAAATATTCGAAGCCGCCTCCGCCGGTGGGCCAGGCATCAAAAGGACCGACTGGACTGGTTTCCCAAACCGGGACCTCATGACACTTGCCGAACTGCGCGGTTGCGTAGCCATTGAGCTTGAGAGTCCTGGCGAGTGGCGCACAGGTGTTCGGCAGGACGGAGCTATAGCCGGGCGACCCGCTAGCGATTTCGGTAATCCCACCCATGCCAACTGTGTGGTGGTTGCGTCCGGTGAGCAAAGCCTGTCGCGTGGGCGAGCAAAGCGCCGTGGTATGAAAGCGTGTGTATTTCAGGCCGCCTGCCGCAAGGCGTTCCGCTACCGGCGTGTTACACGGACCACCAAAGGCGCTGGCGGAGCCGAAGCCCGCGTCGTCAATCAGGACGATGAGGACGTTTGGCGCACCCTTGGGCGGGCGCAATTGTGAAATCGGTGGATACTTGGTGTCCGGGTCCTTCGCGTCGTAGGTGATGAGGCCTTTGCGCGGTCCATCCGGGATGGGAAGAACGTTGCGTTGAATATCGTCTTGAGAGCCCATAGGTTTCCCTACAAGGGATGAGCGCTCAAAACGGCTGATCCAAATTCTTTTAGACCGAGCGCGTGGGGTGAACGCTGGCGCACGCTGGTTTATGGGATTATGTAAAACATCACAATGCGACCAGGGGTTACGTATGAAGGCTACAGGGCCGGCGAGGGCTGGGAAGTAGTCGTGAAGAGGCCCGGCCGACCATTGCGCCTGCTCGACTTGCCCGAGCGCAAAGGCGAATGGGCTCTGAATCTTCTGAAGGATTACCTGGGTGACGAAGGCCGCGCCGCAGACCTGCAGCATGAATTCGCAGCGCTCACGATCCGCCGATTCACTACGGATTGGGAACTGAGCGAAAGCGATATCGAGAAAGCCCTCATGGAAGTGGAGATCCTCAGGGCCCGATTGCGCATTGCGCTGGCGCGGGGGTGATTAACTTCCCACACGCGGTTTGAAATTTCAGCTAGGATGAATCCCAATATCTTCCAGCAATTTCCAGTTCCTAGCACCGACGAAATCCGCGAGATCCTCGTAAGACGCATCGATCATCAGAAGCAAGCGGCCGGCATTGCCGTGGGTGTCATCGAACCGAATGGCCACCGAGTCGTCGCTTATGGCAACCTCGCCAAGGGCGATCCACGCGCGGTCGATGGAGATACGATCTTCGAAATCGGATCTGTCACCAAGATCTTCACTTCGCTGGTACTGGCGGACATGGTGAACCGCAAAGAGGTCACCCTCGACGATCCAGCGGCCAAGTATCTTCCCGAAACTGTCCGGATGCCGGAGCGAAACGGCAAATCCATCACGCTGCTCGATCTTTCGACCCATAGCTCCGGGCTTCCACGCCTCCCCAGCAACATGAAGCTAAAGGACCCAGGCAATCCTTACGCCGACTACCGCGTGGACGATTTGTATCAGTTCCTTTCCGGCTACACGCTGCCTCGCGACCCCGGTTCCGAATTCGAATATTCAAACCTGGGCGGGGGGCTGCTCGGCCACCTTCTCGCGTCTCGCGCCGGAACGGATTATGAGAGCTTGATCCGAACCCGCATCACGCGACCTCTCAACATGCCGGACACGGGTATCACGCTTTCTTCGTCCATGAAGCAGCGCATGACTACCGGTCACAACGCGATGCTCACGCCCGTCGCCAACTGGGACCTCCCCACGCTTGCCGGCGCCGGCGCACTGCGCTCCTCCGCCAACGATATGTTGACGTTCCTGGAAGCATTCCTCGGTTACCAGGAATCGCCTCTCGCACCCGCGATGAAGGCGATGCTCGAAGTTCGCCGTCCTGCGGGCCAAACAGAGATCGGTTTAGGGTGGATTATTCTCTCAAGTGATGGGTGGGAGATCGTTTGGCACAACGGAGGCACCGGAGGCTTCCGCTCATTCGTTGGATACGATCCTAAGGAGCGTATCGGGGTGGTTGTGCTGTCCAATGCTTCTACTCCGGGCGGTGTCGATGACATCGGTCTTCATCTCCTGAACCCGAAGTGGCCGCTTGCCAATCCCGAGCCTCCAAAGCGGCACACCGAGATTCGTATTGATCCCGGGCTCCTTGATAACTACAGCGGCCGATATCAGGTGACGCCGAACTTGATTTTCGAAATCAGCCGCGAGGGCGACCGCCTCTTCGCACAGGGCTTCGTACAGCTTCCTTACAATCCGCCTGGCGATCTGACCGGCTTGCCTAAGTTTGAATTGTTTGCCGAAGGCGAGAAGACCTTCTTCGCTAAGGTGGCTGATAACCAAATCACCTTTGAAACTGGGCCCGTGGGCCGAGCCACGAGCCTTATTCTTCACAAAGGCGGCCGCGACATGACGGCTCCCCGATTATCCTGATTCGCGCCTCCTCACCAATTCCGCGGAATTCCTGTTCCGCGGTATCGAAATCCCTGTCTCAGTTTGACAGCGGTCCACCGTGGGTGGACGGCCAGAAAAGAGAGGGGATATGAAACGCGGATACTACATGTGGGCGTGCGTCGTGATCGCGATGGCGGCGGCGCAGGCGGATGCTCAAACTCAATATACGGTGACCCTTCTTCCCGTTCCAGGGGTGTATCTGGGCGGAAATGTCAGTTCGATTAACAATGGCGTGGCGGGCGGATGGGCTTACACGAATTGCGCCGGCAAGCCGGGCTGCTCGACCATGGAGGTCCCGATGCTGTGGCCCGACCTTGCGACGGTGGTCGATTTGACTACGGGCAGCCGTGGGATCGATCTCTCGTCGCAGATTCAGGCGGTGCTGCCTACGGCGCTGGGCGGCTGGGACACCCAATCGGGAGGGACGCATGCGATGCTGCTGGAGCCAACCTTATCGGGCAAGATCGATCTCAACTGGATTTTCTTCGGCTCGAAGGTTCTGGCGGTCTGTCCGGGATATCAAGCGGGCTATGCGCAGACGACGCCGGTTACCAGTTCGGGCGGCGGCGCGGGCGGCGTGATCTGGCACGCGATGTTGTGGTCGGGAACGGCGGATTCCTGGGTGGACTTGCACAATGAAATGGATGTTTCGCAAGTGCTGGGTTGCGACGGGAACGTGCAGGTGGGATTCGCGGCGAGCCGCAGCAATACGCAACATGCGGTGATGTGGACGGGCGCGCGGACGTCGGAAATCGATCTGCATAGCGGGCCGTATCAATCGGATGCGGCGACGGCGGTCAGCGGCAACACGCAAGTGGGCTGGGGCGCGATTCTCGACCGGAACAAGCAGGAATTTCTGCACGCGCTGTTGTGGCACGGCGCGCCGAATACGCTGACGGATATTCATCCGGCCGGCTTTCAGAATTCCCAGGCGCTAGGCGCGGCGGGAAATATGCAAGTGGGGTATGCGGTCAACGGGAACGATCCGATTGCGCCGGGGACGTATCACGGATTGCTGTGGTTTGGCTCGGCGGCGACGGCGATCGATCTCAACCAGTTTCTGCCGGCGGGGTATACGGACGCGCAGGTGGACGCGATTGATGCGGTGACCGGGATCATCGCGGGAGCGGCGAAGGGGCCGAAGGGCGTGTTCGAACCGGCGGTGTGGATTCCGGTGCGGTAGGGGGCGGCAAAGGGCGGGCGGGGTGAGGGCTAAAGCCCTCTGCAGGCTGAAGCCCGCCCTACATGGGGGTGATTTGTGACGCCGTGTTCACCAGATAGCGGTATTGTTAAGTACCCAGGAGGGGTGATCCATGGCCACCATCAATCTCACTAACAATACGGACGTCCAGCTTGTCGCGTCGTCGGCGGACGACAATGCGACGCTTAACCGATACTTGACGAGTCCGTTCAGCTTGCAGGCGGCGCCGAGCCTGGAGCCGCTCCTCGGCCTGTTGGTGGGGAGCCAGAGCCCGCTGGGCTTTCCGATCGTGGTTTCGGCCACCGGCGAAGGGAAGTTCGCGCTGGAACATACGACGGTCGATGTTCAGGTGGGGGCGTCGGCATCCATCGGGCTGCTGCAGGGCAGGGGCGAAGCAGATTTCCTTTCGGGTGTGAGCCTGGCGTCCGAACCCTCGAGCTCGGGGCTGGTTTCGTTTGCTGTGGCGGGAACGCTGATCGCGGGGCCTGGCGCGACGGTGGGCGACTTCACTTTTGGAATTACGAATAACACGACAGTTACTTTAACCAGTTACTACGAGGCGGCCGCCGGGGATAAGCTGGTCGATGCGGTGCAGCGGGCCGTGGCGGCGCTGACGATTCCGCACGATCTGGACGATCTGCAGAGCATTCCGGAGGGCGCTATTTGCCGGCTGGATGCGGCCAGCACGCTGAAGTTTTCGGCCAGTTTTACTTATAGTTTTTTGAACGATCCGTTGGCGGCGGTGGCCATCGAAAATCTGCCTTCGCTCGGCATCAATGCGACCGCAGCGGCGACGATTGAGGGCACGGCCACGCATACGTCGGACCACACGCTCACGATCGCCAAACTGCCGAACGGGATACTGCACTTGGCGGTCAGCCTGACTAAGACCGACGATTTGGAAACCAGCCTGACGGTGTCGTCGGGAGTGGCGGCGGACATCGGAAGCACGGACGCGCTGGCGTTTTTGCTGGACAGGATCAACCCGAATTCGGCGGCGGAGGCGGAGGCGATTGCGGCGGAGATGCCGGACGCGGCGCAGTTCAAGGCGGATATCAAGGCGGCGATCGATAAGTCGTTGTCGGCGGCGTTGGCGGTGTCGTTGAAAGGCGCTTTGGAGACGAGCGACGCGCGAAACCACGCGTTCGTCTTTGAGATCGATCCCGCGGCGTTGGACGGGGTGAGCAAACCGGCGCTGCAGGCGGCGCTGACGGGCGATTTCACGGCGCTCACGAAGGATGGGGCGCAACTGAATGGGATCCGCCGTCTGGATGAATCGCTGACCACGAAGGTGACGGACACGCAAACCTTCACGGTGCATTTCCTGGGGATCTTCAATGCGGTCAGCATTCACCAGTTCATAGCGAAATCGAAAGTCGACGTCACGAGCGATACGCACGAACTGGTTTTGTCGGACGAGACGTTGCAGGTGGTGGACAACAACCTGGATGCGGAGAAGCTGCGGAAGCTGGTGCTGAAAGATATTACTCTGACTCTGCCGGCATCGGCGAATACGCCGGAGGCGGCTAACCCGATTACGCTTGCCTATGTCGACCGCGAGGGAAAAACCAGTCCGGCGAAGCTGCGGCAGTTTGCGAACGCGTTGCAGGCCGTGGGCGCGTCCAGCACGGCGGCTGCGGAGGCGCTGGTGGCGCAAAAGCTGAAAGACTACGGGACGTGTTCGCTGTTTCTGGGGTTGAATCTGACGCCGCCGCAATGCCGCTCACTTTTTGTGGATGGCAACGGCAAGGCGTATGACTGGATGCGCTATCTCAATGCCATGTGCGCGGCGGAGAAAGTTATTTATGCCGGACTGGAAGACGATCCGGAGAATGCGTACCATTTGAAGCTTTTCGCCGGCGCCGATGAGGAGGACTGGAAAGGTCTGGCGGATGCGGGCGACGTTGGCAATATGACTCCGATTTTGCGGGATCTGGGTATGTCTGAGGCGGAAGTGCAACTGGCGGCGACGGATGCTTTCACAGCGATCTGGTGGTCGGAGGCGATGGCGGATTTCGCGACGGCGTTGGTGGGGCGGAAGTCGCTGGCGGCGGTGGGGAAGGAGATTGTCGAGGACGCTAATTTGGGGTATAGCGAGCCTTGGATGATTTTGACGACGTGGAGTCTGGCTGGCAGGCCGGCGATCACGGCGGATTTCGGGAGTTCGCGGCCGGCGGTGAGCGCAGCGGCGCCGGGCAAAAGCCCGGCGGCAGCCCAGAAGAGCTGACCCACTTTACGAGGCCAGGGTTTCGACGTGGCGGGCGGCGGCGGAGGCTAATCCGCTCAGGTTGTAGCCGCCTTCGAGTACGGAGACCACGCGACTGTTGGCGCTGTGATCGGCGATCTCCCTGATGGCGAGAGTCAGATCGGCAAAATCGTCATCGGTGAGAGTAAATTGACCGAGTAAGTCACCGATGCGTGAGTCAAAACCGGCGGAGATGAGGACTAACTCGGGCTGGAAGGCGCGGGCGGCGGGCATCAGCGAGTTTTGGATGGCGCCGAGGATTTCGGCGCGGCCCGATCCGGCGGGGAACGGGAAATTCATGGTGGTTCCTTGCGCGGAGCCTTCGCCGGTTTCATTGGCGCGACCGGTGCCGGGATAGAGCGGCCATTGATGGCTGCTGAAGAAAAAGAGCGAGGGGTCGGAATAGAAAATATCCTGCGTGCCGTTGCCGTGGTGGACGTCCCAATCGACGATCAAGGCGCGGGCGATTCCATATTTGCGCTGGGCGTAGCGGGCCGCGATGGCGATGTTGTTGAGGAGGCAGAAGCCCATGCCGCGAACGGCGTTGGCGTGATGTCCGGGCGGGCGGACGGCGCAGAACGCGTTGCGGGCGCTGCCGGACATGACGGCGTCGACGGCGTTCAAGACGCCGCCGGCGGCGCGAGAGGCGACGTCCCAGGAATTGCGGCCGATGTCGGTGTCGCCGGTGCTCAGAATCGGACGGCCGGATTCGACGTCGCGGCGGGCGATGGCGAGATACTCGGGCGTGTGGCAGAGCAGGAGTTCGTCTGCGGTGGCGGCGCGCGAAGGAATGCGAATGAGGCTCGGCGCGACGGGGGACTGTTCGACCGCGTGGAGCACGGCGTCGAAGCGTTCGGGACGCTCGGGATGTCCCATGACTCCGGCGAGATGCTCGCGATAGATGGGGTCGGCCAGGAAAGCGGTGGGCATGTGCATTTAGGTTGGCGGCAGTTTTGAAATATCCCAGCCCCCGCCCAGGGCTTTGATCAGGAGCACGCTGGCATCCATGCGGCGGCGGAGGATATCTACCTCGGTGGACTGATTCTGCAAGGCTATGCCTTGCGCGTTGGTGACCTCCAGATAGATCACCAGTCCGCCTTTGTAGCGATTGAGCGAGAGGTCTAACGATTGATTCGCCGCATCGACGGCGACGCGCTGAGCTTTCGATTGGTCTTCCAAAACGCGTAAGGTCGCCAGATTGTCTTCGACGTCCTGAAAAGCGGTGAGCGCCCCCTGCCGGTAATTGGCGACGGACTCGTCATAGGAAGCGATGGCGGAATCGGAAACAGCGCGGCGGCGGCCGGCGTCGAAGAGAGTTTGCACCATGGACGGACCTACGGCCCAAACGCGGCTCGGCCAAGTCAACCAATTGACGGGAGTACTGCCTTCGAAGCCGCCTATCGCGGTGAGAAGCAAGGTTGGGAAAAAGGCGGCGCGCGCGATGCCAATTTGTTCGTTGGCCTCGGCCATGCGGCGCTCGGCGGCGGCTATATCGGGGCGGCGCTCTAGCAGTTGAGACGGCACGCCCACCGGAATGACCGGGGGAGTCATGATCGCAGGCGCGGGCGGCAGAATCAAGCTTTCCGGTGTGCGCCCCATCAAGACGGCGATGGCATGTTGAAAACTGGCGCGCGACACTTCTTCGCCGATATCCTGAGCGCGGGTGGTTTCGAGTTGAGTCCGCGCCTGCGCGACTTCGGCCCGCGTGCTCAGGCCGCCATCGTAGCGGTTTTCGGTCAGTTCGAGGGCTTTCTGGTAAGCCACCAGAGTTTCATCGAGAAGCTTTTTCTGGGCATCGATGCTGCGGAGTTCGAAGTAATCGATGGCGAGCTCGGCATGCAGGCTGAGGCGAATGGTTTCGAGATCGCCCGCGGAAGCCTGCACCTCTTCGCGTGCGGCGGCGATGGAGCGGCGAACGCGGCCCCAGGCGTCCAATTCATAATTCACGTCGACGGGGAGAGTGTATTCGCCAAATGTTCCGTGACCGGCGCCAGTTGGGGAATTGGTGGAGAGACGGTTGGTACTGATGGATGGGCTGGTGGAGATCGTAGGGTAGAGATTGGAACGATTGAGCTGAACGAGGGCGCGCGCCTCGCGGAAGCGCGCTTCGGCCGCCTTGATGGTCTGGTTGGAAGGGTTGATCTGCGCTTCGAGACCATTGAGTTCCGGGTTGCTGAAAAGCGCCCACCAGTCTGCACGCAATGTTGTATCGGCCGGTTGGGCCTGCTTCCAGCCGGGGGATTCCAGGAACGACTGGGGAGCCTGTTCGCTGTACGCGGGGGCCGCGGGGACGGAGGGCTTGGTGTATTTCGGCCCCACCATGCACCCGGCCAGCAACGCACAGATTCCGGCGCATGCGATTCTTCGCATCATTTCTCCACCGCCTTCGCCGGGCGGACCTCTACGCCGGAGGTGAGCGAATCCGATGGATTTTCGATGATTTGGTCTTGCGGCTTCAGGCCGGAGAGTACCTCGACTTCCGTACCGTAATCGCGCCCGAGAGTAACAGGCAGTAATTCCGCCTTATCGTCTCTCACCACGGCGACTTGCATGCCTTCTGAGCGAAAAATCAACGTATTGACGGGAACCACAACCGTACCCATTCTCGAAGCCAGCGTGAAGTGCACCGATAGAAACGCGCCGGGCAGCAATTCGCCCGATGGATTGTCGACATCGACTTCGGTCAGCAGCGTGCGCGACGCCGGATCTATGGAATCGGAATTACGGACGATCGATCCGGCGAACCGCCGGCCGGGAAACTCCGCCAAGGTCAGCTGCGCGCGGCCGCCGGGACTGATGTCGCGGGAGTAGGTCTGGGGCACGTTGACGTAGACGCGCAGCCGGCCGGTGGCGGCGAGATCGAACAGCTCTTTGCCCGGGGCGTTGCTTCCAGCGTCGATCAACGCGCCGACGTCGATGTTGCGGGCGGTGATGACGCCGTCAAACGGAGCGTAGACCTTCTGGAAGCGTTGTGTTTCCTCCAAACGGCGGACGTTGAAGGTGGCGGAATCCAACATGGCTTTCTTGGCGTGCAGATCCCCGACTCTATCTTCGAGATCCTGCTTGGCCACCGA
The DNA here is from genome assembly GCA_963743705.1 of Bryobacterales bacterium. GTDB lineage: Bacteria > Acidobacteriota > Terriglobia > Bryobacterales > Bryobacteraceae > PALSA-243. The sequence continues at coordinate 128,508 of CAVUQS010000019.1, forward strand.
ATCGGTTTTGAACAGGGCCTGATACCGATCGGCGGTGGTCTGGGAGAGCTCGTAGTTCGCCTGCGCGGTGGCGAGGTCGGCGCGCGCCTGATCGAGCTGGCGATCGACTTCGGGAGTTTCGATCTCGGCCAGGAGTTGGCCCGCTTTTATGTGGGCGCCAATATCGAAATACCAGGTTTTGAGATAGCCGTCGATGCGGGCGTAAATCGGCGTCGCGACGTATGCCTGGACATTGCCGGGAAGCACTAATTCCTCCGCCTTTGCGCCCACTTTGGGATGGATCACGGTCACATCCTGAATCGCCATCTCCAACGTCTGTTGTTTCAAAACGGCCGCAGCATGGGTGCGAGACTCGAGGCCGGTGGAGACGCCATACGCGACTGCCCCGGCCGCCACGCAGACCGCCAGGGCGAGGGCAATCCAGAAAACGAGGGAGAGCCGGCGAGGCGAGGGTTTATCGGGCAGGGCGGCGATTCGGTCAGTCATGCAGGGGGCCCTCCGATGCCGGCTGCCTGCGGCGGGCGTGCAGGAGCGCGAACACGGCCGGAACGAACGTCAAGGTGGCGACGGTCGCGAAAAGCAGGCCGCCAATGACCGCGCGGCCGAGCGGCGCGTTCTGCTCGCCGCCCTCACCCATCCCCAACGCCATCGGAACCATGCCGATCATCATAGCGAGAGCGGTCATGATAACCGGACGGAAGCGCGTAAATCCGGCGGCCATGGCGGCGTTGACGGGGTCATGGGATTCGAGGAAGGATTCCTTGGCGAAGCTGATTACCAGGATGCTGTTGGCGGTGGCGACGCCCATGCACATGATGGCGCCCATCATGGAAGGTACGCTGAGCGTCGTGTGAGTCAGAAAGAGGATCAGGACGATGCCGGCAAGTGCGGCCGGCAACGCGGTAATGATGATGAAGGGATCGAGCCAGGATTGAAAATTCACAACAATCAGAAGGTACACGAGAAGAATTGAAAAGATCAGGCCGGCGAGAAGACCGGCAAACGAGGTCCGCATCGTCTCCACTTGCCCGCGGAGGAGAATCTCCGAGCCACGGACCAAGTTGCGGCGATTGGCGTCGACGATAGACTGCACTTCGGCGCCGACGCTGGCCAGATCGCGGCCATCCACCGATCCGTAAATGTCGATGGTGCGTTGGATGTCGTAATGATTCACCACGGCCATGCCGTCCCCGCGGCTGATGGACGTGAAGTCGTTGAGGATTTCCGGCGTCCCGGTTTTGACGGCCGTGAGCGGAAGATTGCGCAACGCCTGCAATGATTGCATGTCGTATTGCGGGGTCTGCGTAACCACGCTGTAACTCACGCCGTTTTGGGGGTTAAGCCAGAAGGTGGGTTGCGTCTGAAAACTGCCGCTGAGAGCAATCAAGAGGCTCTGGGCCACGTCGCTTTGAGTGTAGCCGCTCTCGGCGGCTTTTGTGCGGTCGGTGGCAATGTGCAGCTTGGGCTGATCGAACGTTTGCTGGATACGCAGGTCGGCGATGCCTGGAACGCGGCGCATCCGCCGCAGAATGCTGTCGGCTATCTGGCGGTTGGCTTCCACGTTGCGTCCGACGATCTGAACGTCGATGGGGGCGGGGAGCCCGAAGTTGAGAATCTGACTGACGATGTCATCCGGCAGGAAATAGAAATCCGTCCCAGGAAATTCGCGCGGCAGGCTGGCGCGGAGGAGGCGGACGAATTCCGCAGTGGGTCGGTGTTCCTTGGCGAGGGAGACCATGACATCGGCGTCGGCGGCGCCCACCGGCGCCGAATTGCTGTAGATGGTGTTGATGCTGCTATAGGGCAGGCCGATCTCGTCGAGGATAGTGACCAACTGATCCCGTGGAATCTGGCGGCGGATGGACCGTTCCACCATATCGCAGATGCGCGCGGTCTCTTCGATGCGCGTGCCGGTTTTGGCGCGCAGATGCAGCTTGAACTGGCCGGTGTCGGAGGCGGGGAAAAAGTCCTGGCCGAGCCAGGGATAGAGCGCGAAGACGGCGAGGCACGCCAGCAGGAAGAGCGGCACGAAGACGATGCGGGCGCGAATCAGGACAGACAGGATGACATGGTAGCCATCGCGCAGGCGATCGAAGGCGCGCTCGAAGGCTCTTTGGAGCAGAACGAAGGGATTGCGGCTGGGACCATGATGCTGCAACCTCAGCAGATACTTGGCAAGCGTCGGGACGAGCGTGCGCGACAGGCCATACGACGCCAGCATGGCGAATACGACGGCTTCGGCCAATGGCACGAACAGGTAGCGGGCTACGCCGCTGAGGAAGAACATCGGCAGGAAAACAATGCAAATGCAAAGCGTGGACACCAGGGCTGGAATAGCGATCTGCGAGGCGCCATCGAGGATTGCGCGCTCGATTTCTTTACCTTCATCGAGATTGCGGTTGACGTTTTCGATTTCCACCGTGGCATCGTCCACCAAAATTCCGACGGCTAACGCCAGCCCTCCCAAAGTCATGATGTTGATGGTTTCATGCAGCAAGCTGAGCACGATGATCGAGGTCAGAATGGAGAGCGGAATCGAGATGGCGATGATCAAGGTGCTGCGCCAACTGCCGAGAAACAGAAGGATCATCAGACCGGTGAGACAGGCGGCGATAACCGCTTCACGAATGACGCCCTGAATGGAAGCGCGCACGAAGATGGATTGGTCGGCGAGCGGCTGCACTTTCAATTCCGGCGGCAGCGTAGCAGCCACCACAGGCAATAGCTTGCGGACGCCATCGACAACCGCCAGCGTGGAAGCGTTGCCCGCCTTCATCACGGTGAGGAGCACGGCGCGGTTGCCATCCTGCCGGACGATATTGGTCTGCGGCGCGAAGCCATCGCGCACGTGGCCGATATCGCGAATATAGACAGGAGAGCCGTTGACCACCTTGATGGGAAAGTCGTTGAACGCCTCCACCGTGGTGGGGCTGGAATTCAGGTCCACGTCATATTCGAATTGGCCTATTTTCGAGGTGCCCGCCGGGATGATCAGGTTCTGGTTGGCAATGGCCGCGGTGATGTCGGCGGGCGAAAGACCTTTGGACTGCATCGCCACCGGGTCGATATCGACCATCACCTGGCGCTGCTTACCTCCATAGGGATAGGGAATGGCGCAACCGGGAATGGTCACCAGGCGGGTGCGGATGAAGTTGACGCCGTAGTCGAAAAGCGCCTGCTCGCTGAGCCCGCGCCCGCCGAGCCCCAGTTGCACGATTGGAACGCTGGAGGCGTTGTAGGTGAGCAGGAAAGGCGGCACCGTGCCGGGCGGCAACTGGCGCAGAATCGGCAGGGAAATCGCGCTGACCTGGGCTACGGCGCCGTTGATATCCGCGCCAGGCTGAAAGAATATTTTGACGATGGCGCGTCCATCGATGGATTGCGATTCGATGTGCTCGATATCGTTGACGGTGGTGGTGAGGGACCGTTCGTAGATCGACGTGATGCGTTCTTCCATCTCCTCGGCGCTGAGACCGGTATAGTTAAACGCGGCGGCGATTACGGGGATATCGATATCGGGAAAAATATCGGTGGGAGTGCGTGAGATGACGACCGGCGCCAGAATCAAGATCAGCAACGCCAGCACAACGAATGTATAAGGCCGCGCCAGCGCCAGCCGGACAATCCACATTACCAGTAGCCCTCAACCGCGCATCGCCGGATCACAATTAGTGGACGCGGACGTTTCGAAATTCGTATATTCAAGATTGTCGCACGAGATGCCCGCCAAGCCAAAGCACGCGCGTGGAAGGGGCAGGCCGCGGGATCAGGGTACGCGGCAGAGGATGCTCGCGGCGGCGCTCGACCTGATGGACGAGACCGCGTTCACACAGGTAACGGCTGAAGCGATCGCCGAACGTGCGGGCGCGAGCAAGACCACGCTGTACCGCTGGTGGCCGAATAAGGCGGCCGTGGTGATTGAGGCGTTCCGGGAAACGGTGGGGCCCGAACTGCCGCTGACAGACGCAGGATCTCTGGTCGAAGACTTGACGATCCAAGCCCGGAACTTCGCGCGGGTGCTATCCGGAAAAGGGGGACGAATGCTCCGTTCCTTTATTGTGGCGGCGCGGAGCGACCCTGAAGTGGCGGCGGCGTTTCGTTCCATCTGGAGCGATCCGCGGCGGAAGGAAGCCAAGGCGATGCTGCGCCGGAAACAGGCAAGCGGGCAACTGCGGCAGGACGCGGATCTCGACTTGGCTTTGGATTCCTTATATGGGCCTCTCTATTACCGGTTTCTGGTTAAAAATGAGCCGCCTTCCCAGAAATATGCCGAAGCCTTGGCTGGCTTGGTGATCCGGGGGCTGGCGGGCTCGCCGTTTTTGCCCGGCGGGAAGCGCGCCGGAAAAACGCTACGCCGCATTCCGCCTAATATTTAGCCAGATCTTCGAAATCGATATTACCGCCGGAGAGGACGACGCCGATGCGGCGGATTTCCGGTTGGACTTTGCCGAACAGGAGCGCGGCGGCGGCGACGGCGCCGCTGGGTTCGACCAGAATTTTCATGCGCGTGAGGAGATACTTGACGGCGGCGCGAATTTCGTCGTCGCTGACTAAGATGATGCGCTCGACGAGTTGCTGGACCACGGGGAAAGTGAGCGAGCCGGGGCGCGGCGAACGGAGACCATCGGCGATGGTATCGGGGTGCGGGATGGTGACGCGCTCAGCGGCGGCGATGGAGAGGAATGTGTCGTTGGCGCCTTGGGGTTCGACGCCGAAGATGCGGATGGCGGGGTTGATTTCCCTGGCGATGACGGAGCAGCCGGAGATGAGTCCGCCGCCGCCGACGGGCGTGATGATGGCGTCGAGCTGGCCGGCATCGGCGAACAATTCGAGCGCGGCGGTGCCTTGTCCAGCCATGATCATGGGGTGATCGAAGGGCGGGACGAGGGTTCCGCCGGTCTCTTCGAGGATCTTGGCGGCGATGGTTTCGCGCACTTCGGTCTGGCGGTTGTAAGTGACGATTTTGGCGCCGTGTGCGCGCGTGGATTCGAGCTTGGCTTTGGGGGCATCCTCGGGCATGACGATGGTGGCTTGCGCGCCGACGTGTTTCGACGCAATTGCGACGGCTTGGGCGTGGTTGCCGGAGGAATAGGTGACGATGCCGCGAGAGAGGGAGGCGGCCGGGAGCGAGAGGATGAGGTTGGAGGCGCCGCGGATCTTGAAGGCTCCTCCGCGCTGGAGATTTTCGCACTTGAAGAAGACGCTCTTGCCGACGGTGGAGTCGAAATCGGGCGAGATCATGACTGGCGTGCGGTGAGCGAGTGGGCGGATGCGTTCGGCGGCGGCGTGGACGTCGGATGGTTGGATGGCCAGGGACATTGATTTGAGTGTACTAGGAGCTTCCCGGCAGAGGATACTGCGGTCCGGTGGGCCGCTTGCGCAGGCCAGGAGGCCTACGCCACTTGGTTGGCGTTATACTTGACGCTTACGCGAATGAGCACGCTGCAGGCGGTCCCCACGGAAGAACCCGCGCTTAGGGAGCAGGCGGAACTGGCGCGGAAGTGTCTTTATTACATGACGATGATGCGGGAGATGGAAGACCGCATCGAGCGTAAGCTTTACCGGCAGGGCAAGGTCGTAGGCGGCGTGTATGTGGGCCGCGGGCAGGAAGCGATTCCGGTGGGTACGGGATTGCATGCGCGGCCGGAGGATATCCTCTTCCCTTCGCATCGAGACATGGCGGTGTTTCTGATTCGCGGCGTGACGGCGGGCGAGATCTTCGCGCAGTATATGGGGCGCGAAGGCGGGCTGACGCGCGGGCGCGACGGCAACATGCACATGGGCGATTTGAACCGCAATATCGTGGCGATTATCAGCGCGCTGGCTGCTACTGTGCCGGTGGCCGCGGGCGCGGCGATGGCGCTGAAGTATCGCGGGATTGAGGGCGCGGCGGCGTTCAGCTATTTCGGTGACGGGGCAACGAGCCGTGGGGATTGGCATGAAGGCGTGAACCTGGCGGCGGTGCAGAAGGCTCCGGTGCTGTTCGTGTGCAACAACAATCAATACGCCTACTCGACGCCGCTGCATTTGCAGATGGCGTGCGCGAACGTGGCGGACCGCGGGCCGGCATACGGGATTCCGGCGGAGATTGTAGACGGCAACGATGTGCTGGCGGTGCATACGGCGACAGCGCGAGCGCTGGAGCACGTGCGATCGGGCGGCGGGCCGTATTTGCTCGAGTGCAAGACATTTCGCATGACGGGGCATTCGGCGCACGATGCGGCGCATTACGTGCCTGCCGGAATTGTTCGAGGAATGGGGCAAGCTCGACCCGATCGTGCGGCTGGAACGAAAGATGATCGAGCGCGGATGGGCCGAGCAGGGCGAAATCGATGGCATTCACGCGCAGGTGCGCGAGGAAGTCGATGAGGCGGTGGAGTGGGCGGAGCGGAGTCCGCTGCCCGACCCGGCGACGCTGCTCGACGGCGTTTACGAGAGCCAATAAGCCATGGCGACGACTTACCTGGAAGCGATCCGCGAAGGGTTGTGGGAGGAAATGGAACGCGACCCGAACGTGTTCCTGCTAGGCGAAGACATTGGCGTCTACGGCGGCGCGTTCAAGGTGACGGCCGGCTTCTTCGACCATTTCGGCGCGAAACGCGTGGTGGATACGCCGATTTCCGAGGGTGCGATTGCGGGCGCGGCGATTGGCGCGAGTTTCGCGGGATTGCGTCCGGTGGCGGAGATGCAGTTCGCCGATTTCATTACGTGCGGGTTCGACCAGATCGTGAATTTTGCGGCGAAGTGCCGGTACCGGTGGAATGCGCCGGTACCGATCGTGGTGCGCGCGCCTTCAGGCGGCGGGATTCACGGCGGTCCGTTCCATTCGCAGAATCCGGAAATGTGGTTCGTGCGCACGCCGGGGTTGAAGGTGGTGGCGCCGGCGACGGCGCGCGACGCGAAGGGACTGATCAAGGCGGCGATTCGCGACAACGATCCGGTGATTTTCTTTGAACACAAGGGGCTTTACCGGCGAATTAAGGAAGATTTGCCCGAGGGCGATTACACGACGCCGATCGGGAAGGCAAGAATCGCGCGCGAAGGGAAAGACCTGAGTATCATCACTTACGGCGCGATGGTGTGGACGGCGCTGGAGGCGGCGGAGCAACTGGCGCAAGAGGGCGCTTCGGTGGAAGTGGTGGACTTGAGGACGCTGGTTCCGCTGGATCGCGAGGCGGTGTGCGCGAGCGCGAAGAAGACGTCGAAGGTGCTGCTATTGCACGAGGACACGCGCACGGGCGGCATGGCCGGCGAGCTGACGGCGACGATTAGCGAAAGCGTGTTCGAGTATCTCGACGGGCCGGTGGTGCGTGTGACGGCACCGGATACGCCTGTGCCATACAGCCCGCCGCTCGAAGAAGCGTTTCTGCCGAATGCCGCCAAAGTGGTGGAGAAGGCGCGCTGGCTGTGGCGATATTGATCCTCTAAAGATAGACGTCCCGAACGCCGCGGTGTGCAAATACACGTAGGCGTATAACTCACTTGAGCTATCGTTCTAGGTAGGTGCCACAACTTTGGGGAGCGGTCGCGGGGCTTGCACTCGCGTCCTTGCCGGGGGCCGCGCAGACGGCCGGAGAGATTCACGGCGCAATCGCCGACGCTCGCGGCGGAGAGCCGCTGGCTAATGTGCAGGTGCAACTCGCCGGGACGACCTATCGGGCGATTTCCGGGGCGAAGGGGCGATTCGCCATCGACGGGATCGCGCCGGGCGATTACACACTGAACGTTTCGACGGTGGGGTATCACCTCGCCAAACACGCGTTTCATCTGGATGCGGGCGAATCGAAGGAATTTCAGATAAGCCTGGCGCCGGATACGCTGCGCCAGACGGAAACGGTGCGGGCGAAGGAAGATCCGTTCGAAACGAAACAGTCTGACAGTCCCGACGCTTTGACGCTGGCGGGAAACGACGCCAAGAATCTGGGCAGCGTGCTCGCCGACGATCCGCTGCGAGCGGTGCAGAGCTTGCCTGGCGTGACGTCGGACAACGATTACGAAGCGCGGTTCTCGCTACGGGGCGCGGATTACAGCCGGATCGGGCTATATGTCGACGATGTGCTGTTGCATGCGCCGTTTCATATGTTGCAGGGGCAGAATGCGCCTGGGTCGGCGTCGGCGTTCAACGGCGATATGGTGGACGAGATGGAATTGCACGAAGGCGCGTTTCCGTCGCGCTTCGGCGACCGGACGGCGGGGATATTAGACATCGGCACGCGGGACGGGAGCACCGACGGGATGACGTTTCGCGCCACCGCGAGCATGTCGAACGCGGGATTTCTGGCGGAAGGGCCCATCGGGAAGAAGAAGCACGGATCCTGGCTAGTGGCGCTGCGCAAGAGCTATCTGCAATACGTGATCGATCGGGTGTTTCCGGATAACTCCCTGGTATTTGGCCTGGAAGACCTGCAGGCGCGGTTTCATTACGACTTATCCGCGACTAACACGATTACGTTTTCGGTGCTGGAGAGTTACTCGAATTTGAATCGGACTGCCAGTCAGGATACGCTGGGCATCAATTCGGCGATGTTGGCGGGGTATCACTATGAGCTGGCCAACTTAGGTTGGCGGTATTCGCCCAACGCGAAGCTTTCGGTGGTGAATCATTTCGCATGGATGCGCGAGAAATACAACGACACCACGCCTTCGGCGCTTCCGCTCAGCGGCGGGCTCTATGGCGAGTGGGTGTGGAACACAGCGGTGACATGGCTGTGGAGCTCAGCGACGCCGTTCGAGGCCGGAACGAGCGTACGGCGGCTGCGCGATGAGGATTATTCCGATCAATACAACACCGCGGCGGGCGCGCCGCGCGTGCTCGACCACGCGAACGGCAACGGGCTGAGACTGGGCGGGTATGCGCAGCAATCCTGGTCGGGGTGGGAAGGCCGGCTGCGGTTGACGGGCGGGGCGCGGTGGGACGAGCTTTCAACGGACCGCGTGAGCACGCTGTTGCCGCAGGCTTCGGCCTCGATCGGAGTGACCAAGACCACGCGAATTCAGCTAGGGTGGGGCGAATATGCGCAGTATCCCGAGCTTGCGGTGCTGTATTCTCCGTTGGGAAACGAGCGGCTGCTACCGGCACGGTCGATTCATGCGGTGGCCACGGTGGAACAGAAACTGGGGCAACGAACGCGTCTGCGAGCGGAGTTTTATGACCGGACCGACCGCGATCTGATGTCTCAGCCCTATTTCGAGCCGCGGATCCTGAATGGGAAGGTGTTCTCCCCGCCGATCAATCCGCTGTATTACAACTCGCTGCGCGGTTACTCGCGAGGCGCGGAGATCTTCCTGCAGCGCAGTAGCGCCAATCGCTTTACAGGATGGATTTCGTATTCCTACGGGCACGCCATGATGCGGGACGGGGTGAGCGATCAGCGGTTTCCCTCGGATTTCGACCAACGCCACACGGTGAACATTTATGGCGGGTACCGCCTGCGGCCGACGGTGAATCTGAGCATGCACTCGACCTACGGAAGCGGGTTCCCGATTCCGGGATATCTCACGATGATTAACGGCACGTACTATCTGGCGGCGGCGCGCAATCAGGTGCGGCTGAGTCCGTATGAGCGGACGGATTTTCGAGTCAATAAGTCGTGGATGCATGCCAAGTGGAAGTTGACGCTTTACGGCGAGCTGGTGAATTTGACTAATAAGACGAATTACATCTTCGAGAGTTTGAATGGGTTTAATACCAAGACGGGACAGATCTCCGTGACGCTGGACCAGACGTTTCCGATTCTGCCGTCGGTGGGGATCGCGACGGAATGGTAGCGATGTTGACTTGTCAGATGCAGACGCTTGTTGATGTTATTGATGTTAAAAGTGGCAATCTTCAAAACGGGATACTCAGAAGAGCAGCGATGGCAAGACCTGCAATTGCTAAATTGAATCAGCTAAGATTGCCAGATCAAAGACGTGGCGTGGCCTGCCAGTAGGCCGGCTACGCTGACGGGTCCGATCTGGCGGAACTAAGCAACTCCATAATTTCGGGCAGGTGCATTTTTTCCGCCCAGGCGCGGGGTGTCGCCCACGGCTCCGCGTCCGCCTCGACGGGATCGGCGCCGCGCGCGAGGAACAGCTTCACCATCTCGACGCGTCCCCACCGGCATGCCCATCCGAGCGGGGTACTCTTCAGAAGGTCGTCGCGAACGTCGAGGCGAGCTCCGGCATCGAGCAAAATGGTGGCGAGTTGGACACCCACGCCGTGATCGCGGGAAACGGTTTCATGTAGCATTGTCTGGCCATAGTCGGTGGCGCGGTGATGCGGTCCGCAACGGGCCAGGATCAACTTGAAGCACTCGCAACACTCGGCCTGCTGCTGAGCGTTGTAGTCCTCGTGGCCAGGCACAGGTCGCCATAGCATCCAGAACCAACGCGGATCATCCGGCGGCCAGTCAACGTGTTCGAGCGCCATGCGGACGATCTGGGCGCAAAGGGAGCTGGCGCCGCCCCATAGCAGTTGTTCTGCCACGGTGCGGCCCGAGAAATCGTTCGGCTCGAGGTGCGGATCCATTTCCCCTGCGAGCATCTTGCGGGCGATTTCCGTCTGGCGCGCATAACCCGCCGAGCCGGGGTCGATCCAGCCGCCATATTGTTCGAGCAACGCGATCATCTCGGGATTGCGGCTCTCGTAGGCGCGGTAAGTTGGTGAGCCCGATGTCCACACGCTCGCATTCGGATCAGCGGCGCGCTCCAGCAGCAAACGGGCCATTTCGATGCGGTTCAGGACCACGGCTTGAAACAGCGGGCCGCCAGCCGACCAGTTCTGCTCGGCGATGTGGCCGACTTGAGTGCGCTCGTCAGGATCGAGACCGAGGTCGAGCAGGCGGCGCAGGACCTCCGAGCGATTGCCCTTGACGGCCGCTTCGAGCACGCTCTTACCTTCCAGGTCTTGCTTGGAGCGTTTTTCCAAATAATCCCAGCGGCCCAGGGCCGCGGCGGAGATCGGACTGAGTTGAGCGCCATGCTGCAGGAGAAGTGATGCGGTACGTTCGAACTTCTGGTTGTCGAAGACCCAATCTCCGCCGCGGCCGGTAGCGGCATAGTCGAGCGGAGTCCAGCCTTGGTGGGAGTTGCGGTTGACGTCCGCGCCTCGATCAAGCAACCATTTCATCCATCGCAGCGCGCCCAGTCCCGCAGCCTGATGAAGCATTGTCCGGCCGTCGGCCGGGCACATCTTCGCCAACTCGGGGTGCCGATCGAATACCGCCAGGATCGCCTCTTCGCTGCCGGACTGAAACGCCTGCTCGCATTTGCGAACGGCCTCCGTGGGACCGTTGGGGCTGCGCGCTCCGCGCTTCTCACGAGCGGCGTGGAGCACGCCAGCGATCTCGTCGTAGCCGCGCTCTCGTGCGAGGATGTACGGGCTGGTGGCGTCCCGCTTGGGCCAGATGCCGCCATCCGGATCGGCTCCAAATTCGAGCAGCAGCCTGGTCATCTCGAGATCGCGCCTCAGGACGGCCATGTGCACCGCCCGCATTTCGCCGCGGCCCAGGTCCACAATCTCCGGACGGCGCGTGAGCAACTCGCGGGCGGCCCTGAGATCGCCGCTCTCGACGGCCTCGTGTAATCTGGCAGCGGTGACTCCGTCGACGGCGGCCTTCAGTTTCGGCCAGCTTTCGAACCCATAGGAACGCGCCAGCACGAATTGGGCGTCATGCAGCGCAAAGGTCTTGGGCGTGGCGGCGCGGTGATAGGCCGTGACCTCGGCGACGGCTTCCGGCAACGACGCACGATAGGCTTCGAGCAATTCCTTGGCCTGGCGTTTCAGCTGATCGAGGTCGGGGTTCTCGCGCATGGCGCGAGTTGGCGGTTTCTGACTCATATGAGCTCCTTTCCTGACCGCGCCTTCCGGCGCGCCCCTGTTGCCCGCCGTCCGCTGTGCCGGGCCAGAAAAGAGTTCATTTCACGAACTGCTTTGACCAACGATTTCGGGGTGGACGCGGTCCTTCCCGCGGACTTGGGTGGCGACCCACACGCCAAGCGCAAGCATACCAAAAGCCCTGCCATCGATGCGTCAGTCGTAGTGATCCGCCGACAGAGAGACCGCTATTCAGACGCTTGGCTGGACCGGGGCGGCTGAGTCGGTATGAGCGGGCGGATTTTCGAGTCAATGGTCCGTTGCAGGGTGAACTTCCGAAACGAATGCTTTAGCGAAAGCCAAAGAACTTCGATCGTAACCCGGCCTCATAGGCGCTTTTCGCCGCCTTAGCTTTGTTACGAAGTTCCTCTTCACGGAAGTGAGCAGCCTCCCACCGGTCGACATCCGCCACGGAATGATTTACCGAAGCAAGAGCTTCCTCTTCGCCGATAGCGGCTTTCCATTCCTCAACAACCGCCTTATAGGCAGCTTGCAACTGGTCGAGCTCTGCGTTTTCATTTTGTATATCCATGATTCACCGTGAGTCGAGGCTCCGATGATATCAACGCAAAATGAATAACTGATTTCAATTTCCAGCTAGTCGAATTCCCAGGTGCGGAAGCGATTGATAGAGCGGATTTCCTGCGGACACGTTCTTACTCCGGCAGCTTAGTCCCGGACTGCTCCGCCACCATGTATTCGGCATACCAATCGGCCCAGTTCGCATCGCGCTGCCCGGTGCGCTTTTCGTGCTCGCCGTGGGCGGTCTCCGCACGCCGGAACGCGCCCGCCAGATCGCTCGCCGAGGCGAATGATGTTGCGCCAGGGTCGATGCGCCCGGGAAGCCGGGTGGTAATCTCCTGCAGCAGCCAACTGTTACCGTCGGGATCACTGAACGTGGCGAAGGAGCTGTAGGCGGCGTGATCGGGCGCGGGTCCGGCGACGCGACCACTCGCGCCTTCGGGTTGGAACTGAGCGCCCGGCGAGCCGGCGTGAAACACGACGCTGACCGCGGCCCCGCGGGCGGCGAGCTCGGCACGTGCCAACTCAATATCGGAGACGATCAGGTAGAGGCCGCGGGCTGAACCGGGAGCGGCCGACGTGAGTTTCGTTCCGAATTGGACCGAGCAGGAGGAGCCCGGCGGCGTGAACTGGACGACCCGAAACCCGTTATCGAAGGCGAAATCGGCGTCGAGCCTCCAGCCGAGGTTCCCGTAGAACTCCTTCGTGCGGTCGACATCCGCGACGGGGATGACGACTACCTCGAGCTTCAGGTCGGCTCTCGCGGCGCGCGCGTCTCTGGTTGCGTCGTTACGACGGGCTTCGCTAGTATCCATGGCTGCCTCCTGGGTTCATTTCCAGTCTCCTTTTTCTGAACTGAGAACGCAAGAATTAGTCGAATTCCCAAGTGCGGAAGCGATGCTGGTGTTCGGTCATATCGATGCGCTTGCCGCGGAAGCGGACGCCTTCCATTTCCAGGCGTGTGCGTTGTTCGAGAGCGGCTTCGAACTTGAGCTTGATCTCGCCGCCGGCGCCGACGACGCGCTGCCAGGGCAGGGAACCGAGCGGGGCGGTACGCAGGAGGCGCGCGACCTGGCGATGATAGAGCGGATAACCGGCGGCGGCGGCGACCTGCGCGTAAGTGGCTACTTTTCCGCGCGGAATCTGGCGGATGACTTTGCGGAAGGAGGCGTCGCGCTGCTCGCTCTTGGGAGCGCGCAACAGACGGCGGCGGAAACGGGCGTCATTGGGCGGCGGGACACGGCGCGGCATTGAGTAATTCCTGATCGACGCTGAGAAGGTAGCAACCCGGTTTGGAGATGCCTTCGATGGAGAGGCCGTCCCAATAGAGATCGGATGGAACCCACGCCTGCGGGATGGTGATGCGCATTTCTGTGACGGAGCGGCTGAGGATCTGGATGACTTTGAATTCGGGGTCGTATTTGCCCTGAACGCGGGCGGTGACGAGAGCGTCGGGCTGCGGCAGAACGACCACGGTATCGAGGCGGTTGCGTTCTTTGCCGTGCTGTACGATGACGGAGGCGGTGCGCTCTTTGGTGATTTTGTTGAGGCGCGTATCGTAGTCGCGGGCGTCGGTTAAGGGGACGCCGTCCAGCTCGACGAGGCGGTCGCCGACTTCGAGCGGGCCGATGTAGCCTTTGGGCAGAAACGAGATGAGCACGCCGGGGCCGGGGTCGGTGAGCTTATACCCGAAGCCACCGAGATCGAGCGAGGCGCCGGAACCATCGATGATGCGCGTATTGGGCAATACATCGTTGCGCTCGCCGCCATCGAATTTGGTGATCTCGATCCAGTAGCATTGGGCGAATTTCGGTGTGTTGGTTTCGCAATCGGCTACGGGCGGGAATTCGGAGCGGGTGTGCTTGCTGAGTTCCTGGAAGAACTTGGCTATGGTGACCTCTTTGGCGCTAAGCCACTCGATGTTCAAGCCGGAAGATCTCAGGCGCGAAGCCAGTTCGGCGTCGCCGGGGGCATCGCTAATCCAAAGCACGGGGACGTTGGTGAAGTTGGCGGTGAAGATGCGCCCGGCAGCGAGCGCGGGCTTGGGCGAACCGCCGAGGGCGAGGCCGCCAGCCCAAAGATCGGGGACGCGCGAAACAATGTAGAAGACGAGAGCGGCGTCGTCTCCGCGGCCGGCGAGGTAAATGTGCGCGGGGTCGGCGGTGGCATCGTGGATGGCGGCGCGGACGGCGTCGGAGAGTTCAGTGGCGCGGGCGTCGGCATTAGCCTGCTGGTCGATATTGGGCGCGATGATCTGCCAGCCGACTTCGGCGGCCCATTTGCGCCATTGCGTGGCGTCGCGGGGATCGGGCAGAGCAATGGCGGGCTTGGGCTGCGCCCACAATACGCCGCCGCAGAGGAAGCTAATTACGGCGCATGCGCGTGCGAATTTTCTTGGCCAGCTTTTCAATGTCGTCGGTCTTCTTCAGAGTGGTGAGGGAGAATACGAAGGCGTCGTTTTTTTCGATGTCCTGTTGCAGTTGCTGCGCGAGTTCGAGCAGATCGGCTGCGTCCTTCAGATTCCTTTCGCGATCGGCTTTGAGGATCTCATCGCGCTGGGATTTGCCGCTCGGGAGCTTTACGTCATCCGGGTTTTGCTGCGTGGGCGGCGTCAGGGGCGGATTGCCGCCGCGTTGCGCCGCGAGACTGGAAACCGCTGCCAGACTCGCCGCCAGAATCGATCGCCGGTGGGGATACGTCGTCACGGAATCCTCCTACATGATAAACGAGCGCGCGAGGCGTCCGGCTCTTCGGCCCTTGGCTACAATGTGGACATGGTAAGAGTGGAACATGTGCTCGACAGTTGGCGGGGCGTCCGCGAGGATACTGCGCTGGCCGTGGAAGAATTCCCGGCGGACGATTTTGATTTTCGACCCACGCCTGATGTTTCGACGTTCCGGCAGATCGCACGTCACGCTTTAGATGCGGGCGATGCGCTGGCGGGGGCGCTACTGGCTGGAGCGGAGGATTTCCATCTGCCTGAGGTACGGGCGACATTCAAGGGGCACCACCGGCCGCTCGCCGCCGACTGTACGCCGGCGGAATTGGCGGCGGCGCTGCGCGAATCGATAGATCAGCACGCGGCGCGGCTGCAGGCGCAACCCGCGGAGTTCTTCGAGCATCTAGTGACACGGATGGACGGGGTGAAGGTGACGCGTCTCGAATTCGCGCAATGGATCAAAGAGCATGAATTGACGCACCGCCAGCAGCTTTTTATGTACCTTCGGTTAAAGGGAATCACCCCAGCGACGACCAGACGGAGATTGGCGAGGCAGGCAGCAAAATAAGGCGCGGCGAGAACCAGAATCCTCTTGCAATGACGACGGGGATTCGGCTAACTAGTAATTTGGAGGAGTTTTTGAGATGGCAGTCGAGGATCAGATCAAGTGCCCAGTTTGTGACGCGGTAATCGACGTGGACGAGGACGACATCGACGAAGGCGATTCCATCAGCTGCGATGAGTGTGGCGCCGATTTGCGCGTATTGAGCACGGAGCCGCTGGAACTCGAATCGGCTGAGGAAGCCGAAGAGGAAGAAGACGACGAGGATGACGACTTCACCGAAGAGGAAGAAGAGGAACCCGAGGAGGATTGGCATTAACCCGCGGTTTCCAATCCGGACGAGCCTGAGACTGGTGGCTTGTCTCACCGCCGCGCTGCTATGCGCCTCGCTGGGTATGGCGCAGAGCAAGAAAAAGGGCAGTGACGACGAAAGCCGCACGGTGCAGGGCACGGTCACGATGACGGATGGCACACTGGCGACCGGGGCGGAAGTGCAGCTGAAGAATACAAAGACGCTGCAAGTTCGTTCCTATGTGACGCAAAAAGACGGAACATATTTTTTCCACGGGCTGAATTCCAACACCGACTACGAAGTGAAGGCGCAGGTTAGCGGCGTATGGAGTTCCACGCGAACTGTGTCGAGCTACGATTCGCGCAAGGACGTGCGGCTGGATTTGAAGATCAATCCGAAGTAGGGCGGCGCAGTTTGCGCAACTCTTCGAGCCGTTCCGCGATGCGCTTTTCCACCCCGCGATCCAGCGGGAAATAATATTGGCGGCCCGCGAGCGAGGGCGGCAGGCATTCCATATCCACCACGGCATTCTGGAATTGGTGCGCGTGCTGGTAGCCCTCGCCGTAGCCCCATTGCTTCATGGAAGCGGTGGGCGCGTTGCGCAGGTTCATAGGAACGGGTTCGGCGCTGGTCTTTTCGACATCTTCCTGAACCCGTTGCATGGCGCGGTAGGCCGCGTCGGATTTGGGTGCGGCGCAGAGATAGATGGCGGCCTGCCCCAAGGCGAGGTCGCCTTCGGGAATTCCGAGGAAGTGGACGGCCTGCATGGCGGCGATGGTTTGTTCGAGGGCGCGGGGATCGGCGAGGCCGATATCTTCGCTGGCCATGCGGATGAGACGGCGGGCGATATAGAGGCGGTCTTCGCCGGCTTCGAGCATACGCGTGAGCCAGTAGAGCGCGGCATCGGCGTCACTCGAGCGCACGGACTTGTGCAGCGCCGAAATCAGGTTGAAGTGCTCTTCGCCACTTTTGTCGTAGAGCAGCACCTTACGCTGCATGGCATCCTGCACGGCGGCTTCGGCGAGGACGCCACCGGGTGAAGCGGCCGCGGCGGCTTCGAGCGTATTGTAGGCCTGGCGGCCGTCGCCATTGACATAGATCGCGATTTGCTCGAGCAATTCCTCCGAGGCTTGGAGGACGAGCACGGGCAGGGCGCGCTTGAGAAGCGTGACGAGCTCGGGCACGGTGAGTCCGCGCAGGGCGTAGACGCGGGAGCGCGAGAGCAATGCCGAGATCACTTCAAACGACGGATTCTCGGTGGTGGCGCCGATGAGGATGATGTCGCCGCGCTCGACGTAGGGCAGGAAGGCATCCTGCTGGGCTTTATTGAAGCGGTGAATCTCATCGATGAAGAGAATGGTGCGTTTGCCGAGGCGGCGCAAGCGTTCGGCATCGACCATGACGGCCTTGATTTCCTTGATGCCGCTGAGCACGGCGCTGAAGGGAATGAATTCGCAGCGGGTGACGCGGGCGATGAGCTTGGCGAGGGTGGTCTTGCCGACGCCGGGGGGTCCCCAGAGGATGACGGACGTGAGTTGATCGAGTTCGATCTGGCGGCGGAGGGGCTTGCCGGGGCCGAGGATGTGCTCCTGGCCGATGTAGTCTTCGAGGCGATCGGGGCGCATGCGCTCGGCGAGGGGACGCTGGGCGATGGATCTGGCGGATTCGGCGGGTGGCGAGTTGTCGAAGAGACTCACGGCCGGAGCGTCCTTTGGCGGCGCGCTTCGTAGAGCAAGATTCCGGCGGCTACGGCGGCGTTGAGGGACTCCACGCCGACGGTGGGGATCGAGACGTCCAAGGCGGCCGAGCGGAGGCAGGCGCTGACGCCGCGCGCTTCATTGCCGACGATGAGGCCGCATTTGACGGTGAGATCGACATTGGCGAGCGTACGCGCCGGACCGTTCTGGCCAGCGGGAACGGCGGCGAAGAGATGGGTCTGGTTCTGGCGGAGCGCGGCGAGGGCGAGATCGGGATCGACGTTGTGCAGCACGGGCAAGCGGAAGAGCGAGCCGGCGGAGGCGCGCAAGGCTTTCGGATTATGCGGACTGACGGTGCCTTTGAGAAAGATTGCGCCCGTGGCTCCGAAGGCCTCGGCCGCGCGAACGATGGCGCCGGCGTTGCCGGGATCCTGCAGGCCATCGAGCACAGCGACGAGTGAATTGCCGCGAAAGAGCTGTTCGAGACGCCAGGCTGGGGGATTGACCAGAGCCATCACGCCCTGACTGACTTCGGTGCCGGAGATGCTTTGAAAGAGGGCGTCGGGCAGGACGGCGATCTTGATGCTGGCGAGGCGCCGCACGTGGGCTTCGGCCGCGGAGCGTACGGATTCGGCGGCGAGCACCATCTTCACTTCGCAGTCACTGCGGAGGGCCTCTTCGAGCAGGTGGAACGTTTCGGCGACGCACCAACCCTGCGTTGTGAGACCGCCGCGGGCGATGGCGCGGCGCACGTCTTTGAGTAATGGATTGGCGGCACTCGAAATGGATTCGCTTCTCGCCATACAATTACAATAAGTGTGGCATAGGTGAAACGCGCGGTCTTGAATGTTGTGGTGGCGGCGCTCGCGGCCATAGCGCTTTACATTGCCTATCTCTCAGTGCGCATCGAGCGGCAATCGACGCGCGATGAGGCGCAGCCGGCTGGCGTAATTTTGGTGCTGGGCGCGGCGGAATATCACGGGCGGCCATCGCCGGTATTGCGCGCCAGGCTCGACCACGCTTTGGAACTCTACCAGAAGAAAATGGCTCCGCGGATTCTAACTACCGGCGGAGCGGGCGGCGACGCGGTGTTTACGGAGGGCGGCGTGGGAAGGTCGTATCTGATCGCGCACGGCGTGCCGGCGGAAGCGATTTCGGTGGAGACCGAAGGCGAGAGCACGGTAGAATCGATCGCCTTGGCGGGCGAAATCATGCGACGAATGGGCATGCGATCGGTGATCGTGGTAAGCGACGGGTATCACATTTTTCGCGTGAAGCACATGCTGGAATCGATTGGGATGACGGTTTATGGATCGCCCCGGCGCGAGAGCGTGCAGCAGCATCCGATCCGGGAACGCTGGAATTACGTGAAGCAGGCGGTGGGGTATTTGTTGTGGCGGGCGGGAGTGCCGGTGTAGTGAAGGATGGGATTTTGTGCCATACTTGTATGGTAGGTATGTATGGTGAAGAAGACCTTTCAGATCGATGACCAGTTGTTTCAAGAGGCGAAGGCGGCTTGCAGCGCAGCGACGGACACGGAGACGATCCGGTTAGGTTTGCAGGCATTGGTGCGTCACGCCGCATACCAACGTCTGCGTGCGTTGCGCGGAACTGAGGCGGATGCCGCGGATGTGACGCGACGCCGGGAGAAGCCGGCTGCGCGACGTAGAGCGAGTTAATGGTTCTCGTCGATACGTCGGTGTGGATCCGGTTTCTGGCCGGGCGCGAGCCCTTTGCAGCCGAGTTGGATTTTCTCTTAGAGCACGATCAGGTTGCCGGACACGAGTTAGTCTACGGCGAACTTCTTATCGGCGATCGCGGCGGGCGCAGGGCGCTTCTGGCTCATTACGAGCAGATGCACCAGGCGGCGATGGTTCCGCATAGCGAGGTCGCGGAGTTCGTTCGCGATCGCGGATTACATGGGCGGGGCGCGGGGTGGATCGATGTGCATCTACTCGCGTCCGCTCTGGTGAGCCGGGCGCAGTTTTGGACGGAGGACGTGCGGGTGGCGGTGATGGCGCGGCAGTTGGGGGTTGGGTACGAGCTCTCGACGGGATGACGTCGCTTAAAATGCGGGCGATCGGCGTGCACTATGCCAAAAATGCAGTACTTCAATCACACCGCGAACTTCATCGACTCGATAATAGACGCGCACCGGTGAGTGCAGGAGTTTTCGAATTCCGAAGCGACTGAAAACGGGAGATCCAAGACGGGGAAAGGCGCGAAGGATCTCGACGTGATCAAGCAGCGCGGACCCAAAGTTTTCGGCGGCACGTGGATCTCCGTCGGCGACGTAATCGAGTATCTCTTCTAAATCGGCTAACGAAGCTTGTGTAAAGAGGATCTTGAAATCCACGCTCGCATTCGCTCACGGACTTCTTCTATCGACAGGAGCTGGTGTTCCTCGGCGGATACAATGCCGCGGTCAATTGCGGCTAAAGTCGCCTCACCTTCTTCGTCGAGAATCGAGGCAGTTTCGTTGAAGTCGAATTGCCTGCTAACGTCCACAACTTTAGTTTAAGGCAGGCGTATACGAGCCGCAAGGGTCGTATTCAGCGCACCATTTCGGGCATGGGGTGGCGCATGTTTCCGTTGAAGACTTCGGCGAAGACTTGAAGGACCTCGGCGTGGAGCGCGCCGTTGTCGCTGAGGAAGCTTTCGGAGGCGGTGACGCTGTGCGTGGCGCCGTGCATGTCCGAGACGCGGCCTCCGGCTTCCTGTACTAGAAGGCTGCCGGCGGCGACATCCCAGGGCTTGAGGCCGAATTCCCAGAAGAAATCGAGGCGTCCGCAGGCGACGTAGGCGATATCGATGGCGGCCGAACCGGTGCGGCGCACGCCGTGAGACGCCATGGCGAGCTGGTAATAAAAATAGATGTTCGCGTTGTGATGGCGCTTGCGGCTGGGGAAGCCGGTCGACGAGAGGCTGTCGGCAAGTCCCTTCGCGCTTGAGACGTGGATGCGGTGGTTGTTCAGATATGCGCCAGCGCCCCGCTCCGCGGTGAAGAGTTCATTCTTGATGGGATCGAAAACAACGCCGGCGACCATTTCTTCGTTGCGGGCGAGACCCAGAGTGACGTTGAAGATGGGGAAGCTGTGGGCGAAGTTGGTGGTGCCGTCGAGTGGATCGACGAACCAGGTGTATTCGGAGGCGGATTTGTGGCCGCCGCCTTCTTCCGCCACGATGCCGTGGGACGGGAAGTGGGCGGAGAGACGCTCGACGATCAACTTTTCGGAAGCGCGGTCGGCTTCGGTCACGAGGTCGAATTCGCCTTTGCTTTCGAAGGCGACGCGGCGCTCATAGAAGTTCGTCAACAACGCGCCGGCTTCGCGCGCGATTTCGACGGCTTTTTCGAGCACGGGCTAGCTCGCTTCCTCGATGTACTTGATGTCGTGTTTGAAGATGAAGAGGTTGGGGGCGCCGTCGCGGGTCAGGCGGATGAAGGACTGATCGTAGTATTCAATGGTGCCAGTGACTTCCTCGCCATCCATCATCTTCACGCGTACCGACTTGGCTTCCTCAATGAGGCTCTTGAGGTACTTCGCCTCTTCAAATGTTTGTTCGGGCGCGCGCGCCGCCTTACCCACCAGTTGTGACGTATGCCTCTCCTACCGTTTGGATTTCTTCGCCGTATCCAAGGGGACGGGCGCTTCGGGGTTCGACGCCGCCATCGCGTCGGCATCTCCATAATAGCCGTTGCGTGCGAAAACCTGCAATTCCGGCCGCGTCACGGTGACTTTCAAGGAGTGAAAGCGGTTCTTGGTGGGAGGGACCTGGCGCGGGTAGTAGCCGAGCAGGTATTCGGTGCGTAGATCGGAGATGATGTCGCGGAATGCCTTATCAAGCTGCGCGCCGAGGGTAGGGAGGAAGGTTCGGCCGCCGGTGCCCTGCGCCATGAACGTGAGCACGTTTTCGCCCGCGATGTTGCGGCCAACGTCGTTGGTGATGGGCATTATGACGACGGGATAAATGATGGAGTCGGCGAGTTGCGCGGCCTCGAGCGCCTGTTGCGAATTGCGGTAGCTGGTGGTGTTGCCGCCGTCGGTGACGATCACCATGACTTTACGGCCATCGCGCGGTTCGAGGTCCTTGGCGGCATAGAAGATGGCGTCGAAGAGGGAAGTGCCGGCATCGCCGTGGATGGTTTTCAGCTTGGCTTCGATGAGATCGAGGCGGTGGGTAAAGCCGGTTTCGACGTGAACGTCATAGTCGAATCCCCAGAGCGAGACGGTGTCTTTGGGGTTGCTCTCGGCTAGAAGCGCGCGCACGAATTTGGCGGCGGATTCAGTTTCGAATTTGAGGTCCTTGGCCGTGGAGCCGCTGACATCGATCATGAGCGCGATGGAGAGAGGCTGACCGGTCTGGCGCTCGAAGGTGGCGATCTCCTGGGGCACGTCGTTATCGGCGATGGCGAAATCGGATTTCTGCAGGCCGCCGACAAGCTGGCCGGAGCGATCCTTCACGGTGGCGATGATGTGGACGTAGCGCACGTCGGCGCGGAACTGCGCCCAGGCGCCGACGCCGATGGCAGCTGCGGCAACGATTGCGATTCTAGCCGGCCACCGGAACATTGGCGTCCCATTCTCCTTCGACCCAGACTTCGCCATCGGCGAAGTGTTCCTTCTTCCAGATGGGGACCAGCTTTTTGATGCGATTAATGCCTTCGAGCGCGGCGTCGAAGGCGGGCTTGCGATGGGGCGCGGTGACGATTACGGCCACGCTGGCTTCACCCACCAGAATCCGTCCGAGGCGGTGAACGATAGCGACGCGTTCCACAGCGTACGATTGGGCGATTTCGCGGCCGATTTGGGCCATCATCTTCAAGGCCATGGATTCATAGCAATCGTAATCGAGGCAGAGTGTGGAACGGCCCTTGGTATTGTTGCGAACGGTACCCTCGAAGGTGACCACGGCGCCTTCGGCTCCGGTTTGCAGGCGGGCAACGAGCGCGCGAGAATCGATGGTGCGGCGCGTAAGGGCGAAGTAATGGCCGCCTTCGGCGCTTTCGAACTCGGCATGCCGGGCGATGC
The DNA here is from genome assembly GCA_963743705.1 of Bryobacterales bacterium. Classification (GTDB taxonomy): domain Bacteria; phylum Acidobacteriota; class Terriglobia; order Bryobacterales; family Bryobacteraceae; genus PALSA-243. The sequence continues at coordinate 151,187 of CAVUQS010000019.1, forward strand.
CGCCGCTCACGGGCGGCAGGAAGGCGACTTCATCGCCGTCAGCGAGCTTGGCGGAAAGAGGGGCGAATTCCTGGTTGTGAGCCACCACGATGCTGGGCGCCATCTGGCGAAATTGGGGAAAGCGGGCGGCGTAACCGTCGAAAACGGAGCGGAGATCGGCGCCATCGGGGAATTCGGCATCTTCGGCGGAGCGGCCGGCAACATCCTTCAAAATGCCGAAAAATAGCACTTTTGCGCGCATCGGATAGTGATCGTTCAGGATATCAGACGCCTTATCAAGGCTTTTCGTTGCGCGTGAAGGGCCAAGTTACAATCAACTTTCCGATGAGACCTGTAACCGAGACCCGCTTGCGAGTGCGCTACGCCGAAACCGACCAGATGGGGGTGGTTTATTACGCCAACCATTTCGTATGGATGGAGGTGGGGCGCGTGGATCTGTGCAGGGCGTGCGGTTTTAATTACCGTGACATGGAACGGGAGGACGGAATTTACCTGGCGGTGGCGGAGGCGAACTGCCGGTATAGATCACCCGCGCGGTTCGATGACGACGTGATCGTGAAGACGTGGATCGAGGATGCGAATACGCGCATTGTGATTTTTAATTACGAGATGAGGGTGGTGGAGGGCGACAGGCTGCTGGCGACGGGTATGACGCGGCATGTGTTCGTGGATCGGGAGATGCGGAGGGCGCGGATGCCGGAGAAGTATTTTTCGATGTTCGGGATTGAGTAAGGGGAGGCCGTGTTTCGACGCGGAGGCGCAGAGACGCGGAGAACATAGAGCGGCGGACTACAATTAGGTATGCGCATCCTTCTTTTTAGCGGCAAAGGGGGCGTGGGGAAGACCAGCCTGGCGGCGGCTACGGGGCTTCAGCTCTCGCGGCTGGGGTATCGGACGCTGGTCATGAGCGTCGATCCGGCGCATAGTCTGGCTGATTCGTTCGATATCGAGACCAGCCTTTTTCATACGCAGACGGGCGATCCGTACCCGATCGATGAGCATCTGGCGATTCATGAAGTCAATATTCAGAAGGAAATCAAGCGGCATTGGCGTGAGATTTCGTCGTATGTGATTTCGGTATTGCGGACGACCGGGATCAGCGATGTGGAGGCGGAAGAACTCGCGATTCTGCCGGGGATGGAAGAACTGAGCGCGATGATGTACGTGAATCAGTTCCGGCGCGAGAAAAAGTACGACGTGATCGTGCTCGATTGCGCGCCGACGGCGGAATCGATGCGCTTCGTGAGCATGCCGACGACGCTTGAATGGTACATGAAGCACATCTTTCCGTTCCAGCGCGGGCTGCTGAAGGCGGTGCGGCCGCTGGCCAACCGGGTTTCGCCGGTGGAACTGCCGACGGATAGTTACTTCGCGAACATCCAGCAGCTTTTCCGGCGGCTGGATGGAATCGGCGAGTTGATGGAAGACGCCAAGATCACGAGCGTGCGGCTGGTGACGAATCCGGAGCGGATGGTGTTGCGCGAGACGCAGCGCGCGTTCGTGTATTTCACGCTGCATGGGCTGGCGGTGGATGGCGTGATCGTGAACCGCGTGCTTCCGGCGGAAGTGACGGACGCGTACTTTCAGGAATGGCGGGCGTCGCAGACCAAGATTTTGGAAGAGACGGAGGCTTATTTCGCGCCGGTGCCGGTGAGGCGGGTCCCACTTTTCACGCACGAGGTTTTCGGGCGCGACCGGCTGGAGAACCTGAGCCGGGCGTTGTATAGCGATAAGGAAGATCCGGCGGCGGTGACGCGAACCGAGGCGCCTTATACGTTTTCGAAGGTGGACGGGCACTATGAAGTGAAGCTGCGATTGCCGTTCGCCGCCAAGGGCGATGTCGGTCTATTCAAGAAGGGCGATGAGCTGGTGGTGGAGATCGGTACGCTGCGGCGGCACATTGGATTGCCGACCTCGATGGCGGCGCTTTCGCCGCGCCGCGCAAAGTTGGAGAATCGAGTATTGACTGTGGAGATGAAGGAGAGTTGAACATGGAAGAAAAAAACATTCCGCACTCCGGGTGCCTGCTTTGTGAAACGGTGATGCCGATGATCGAGAAATTGTGGCCGCAACAGGCCGTAAGCCATTTCCGCGCTTCGCGGGTGGAATTCTTGAAGGGCATCCGCAGCCTGATCGATGAACGCATCGCGCACCTCTCGCGGGAAGAGAGCAAGGGCACGCGCTTAACCGTCGAGTAAGTGGCGAAGCCCGATATCGCGCGCCTGCTGATCGATTCGGCGCTGGCGCCGGAGTTGCGGCGGCAACTCGCGGAAGCGCCGGACGAGGTTTTTGAGCGGTACGAGCTAACGGCGGAAGAGCGCGAGATTCTGCGGCGCCCGGATGAACGGTTGCTGCCGCTGCTGGGCGCGGCGCTGGCGCGCCGTGAGGAGCCGGAGCGGATGGTTTCGGAGGCGCGAACCCCCGAAATCGCGAGCGACAGCACGCTGCTGCCGGATTCGTTGCTGGCGTTGACAGTAGTTCCGTGCGCGGTTGGGGACCGAATCGCGTTCGCGGTGTGGGTATCGCCGATCGCGGACGGCGTGGATCCGGCGACTTTGCCGGCGCCGGCGGGCGCGACACTACCTGGGAATCCACTGACGCCGCTTCATGCGGTGATACAACTTTCCGCTCTGCAATCCAAAGAAGGCGTGAGCATGTGGGCATCGTTCCGGCAAGCGACCAATGTGTTCGCGCCGGTTCCAGCGCAAGATGTGGGCGTCGATTCACCCGAAGTGCAGGCTGCGGCGGCCGAGGCGCTGGCGGCGACTCCCTTGGAACGCTACGAAAAGCTGGTGGCGCTGACGCGAGCGTTGCGCGGCGGTGAGGCACGATGACGGATTTGTGGATCGCGGGGCTCGGCATACAGACCGTGAGCCAGATGACGCGCGAGGTGGAGCAGGCGATCCGCGATTCGCACGAGGTGTTGTATCTCGACACGGGCGCGGCCACGCGGCAGCATCTGGAGAGTTTGTGTCCGCGCGTGACTTCGCTGTTTGACGAAAGCTATCGCGAGGACCGGCCGCGAGTGAGCGCATACGAACACATGGCGATCCGAGTGATTGAAGCGGCGATGGATCATCCGCCGGTGACGTTTGCGATACACGGGCATCCGCTGGTGGCAGCGCATCCGCCATTTCTGGTGATGGAACTGGCGCGCGCGTTGAAGTTACGCTTCGACGTGCTGCCGGGGGTTTCGGCGCTGGATACGGTGTTTGCAGACTTGCGAATTGACCCGGTGGTGCACGGCATTCAGATGTACGAGGCGACGGACTTGCTGCTGCGACGGCGGCCCCTGCAAAACGATACGCCGGCGATGATCTGGCAGATCGGGCCGCTAGAGACGGCGCTGCATTCGGAGCGGGCGTCGCGGCCGGAGCGGTTCGCGCGGTTCATCGAACACTTGCTGCGATATTATCCGGCGGGGCACCAAGTGGCGGCAATTTATTGTTCGCCGCATCCGATCATGCCGCGGCGGATCTTGCGGTTCGCGATCGAAGATATGGGGCAACACGCGGAGGAGATCCACGCGGGGTTCACGATGTATGTGCCGCCGTGCGTCGGGCGGGCGGTGGTGGACCGGGAGTTGGCGGCGCAGTTATATAGCGTCGAGCATTTGAGGAAGATTACACGGTAATGCGATCCGCCGCTTCCGTTGCGCGCCGCTGGTTTGTTGCGGGACAGGTGCAGGGCGTGGGGTATCGCTACTTTGCGCAGCGGGCGGCGACGGCGCTGGGGCTGCGCGGGTATGCCCGGAATCTGGACGATGGGCGCGTGGAGGTCTACGCGGTGGGTCCAGTGGACGCGCTTTCGGAATTGGCGGCGCGGCTGCGTCAGGGGCCGAGCTACTCCGATGTTCGGGGCGTGGAAGAGCAGGAAGCCGCAGTCGAGCGGTGTTCGAGCTTCGAGATCTGGTGACCCGAGTTACTTCTTCGGAACCGAAACGGTGATGTTGCGGAAGTTCAGGCCGCCGGTGTGGTCGCCCTGGATATAGAAGGGGCCGGGCTCGCCTTCGTTGGCGTCGAGCGCGCCGCCGGTGATACCTTCGATTTCCTTGTGGTCGATGGTTTTGGTCCCGTTATGCATGACGGTGACGGTGCGGCCGACCAGCATGACGTCGAAAGTCTCCCAGGCGCCGGGGGTGCGCGGTAGTTCGGGGACGGGCGCGATGCGGCCGTAGATGGAGCCGATACGGCGCTCGGGCGGATTCTTGCTCAGGGGTTCGGATTCGATCTGCACTTCATAGCGGCCACGGAGATAGAAACCACTGTTGGCGTCATCGGGGCAATTGACTTCGTAGTGGACTTTGAAGTCTTGGAACGTGCGCGTGGTGCGTAGATTGGCGCCGTGAGCGGCGTTGAAGAGCATGCCGTCTTTGACGGTCCAGTGAGTGTTGGCGGTGTCGCCGATGGGCTCCCAACCGGTGAGGTCTTTGCCGTTGAAGAGCGCCTCGGGGGCGGTCCAGGCTTTGGGTTCGGGGCGGTTGAGGGCGGGGGAGCGGACGGCGTGCAGGGGTTGGGTGGCGTCGCCGCGCTTTTGGACGCCGGTGAGGGTGTTGCCGTCGGCGTCGAGTTCCCACGTGGTTGCAGGTCGATTGCCCGCGGCAGCGGAGATGGTTAGCGTCAGATGTTTGCCTTCGGCATGGACATCTTTCACTTGAATGACGTTGCCGCCGGTGGGCTGATACCAGACTTCGAGCGCGCCGTTTTTCTCGGTAACGCCGAGCCATGTGGCGCCGCGGGTGAGGTTGATGTCCCAACGGCCAACGAGGGGGTTGGTTTGAGAGAAGAGCGGAGAGAAAAACGATAAGGCCAATATTAGAAGCTTGCGGGGCATGGTGGCCAGTTTACTACGCGACGCCGGGTTACAATACGGGTCTTTCAATGGACACGCTGAAAACGCTGATTCGCGAGATTCCCGACTTCCCCAAGCCGGGGATTCTCTTCTATGACATCTCGACTTTGCTGAAGGACCCGGTGGGGTTGCGCGGGGTGATCGACGGGCTGAAGAACCATTACAGGGATGCCCAAGTGGATGCGGTAGTCGGCATCGAGGCGCGCGGGTTTATCTTTGCTCCAGCGCTGGCGTATGCGCTGGGTGCGGGCTTCGTTCCGGTGCGCAAACCTGGCAAGTTGCCGGGCGAATGCATACGGGTCGTTTACGATCTGGAATACGGGTCGGATGCGCTCGAAATGCACAAAGACGCGGTGACGCCGGGCATGCGCGTACTGATCGTCGACGACCTGCTGGCCACGGGCGGCACGGCGGCGGCGGTGACGCGCATGGTGAACGAACAGGGCGGCATCGTGGCGGGACTGGGCTTCATGGTGGAGTTGACGTTCCTCAACGGTCGGCGGAAGCTCGACGGGTTCGATGTGTTTTCGCTGCTGCAGTACGACAAATGAAAACGGCGACCCTGCCCGCGCTCGCAAAAATCAATCTCGATTTGCGCGTGATCGGCAAGCGTGAGGATGGGTACCACGAACTGCGGACCATTTTTCAGACGATCTCGCTGGCGGATTCGATCACGCTTTCGTTCACCCCGGCGCGGCGAAGTTCGGTCACCGTTGACGACGAGCTGCAGATTCCGGACAACCTGGCGGCGCGCGCGGCGCAACTGGCGCTGCGGGAGATGCGGGTGGCGGGGAAGGTGGAGATCGGGCTCACGAAGCGTATCCCCATGGGGGCGGGGCTGGGCGGAGGGTCGTCGGACGCGGCGGCGATTTTGTTGGGTTTGCCGGCGTTGGCGGGACGCGAGATCGCGTTGCCGCGGCTTTTGGAGATCGGACAGGATTTGGGCAGCGATGTTCCATTTTTCCTGTTTGGCGGGCGGGCGGCGGCAATCGGGCGCGGCTCGGAACTCTTTCCGCTGCCGGATCTTCCGGCCCAATATGGCGTACTGGCGGCTCCAGGGGTGCATGTTTCGACGGCCCAGGCGTACCAGGCTTTAGGCAAGGGTTTGACAATTGGATTACATCAAAATAAAATCGGAAGTTTCCAGTCTCAGTTGTGGGGCCAGGGGTCTGCCGGGACGGGCGTCAACGATTTTGAATCCGTGGTTTTTGACGCACATCCCAAGTTGAAGCCAGTCAAGACCGGACTGCTGAGGGCGGGAGCGTCTTCCGCCATGATGACGGGGAGCGGGTCGGCGATTTTCGGCCTGTTTCCGAGCCGCGTGGCAGCCGCGCGGGCCATAGAATTGCTGGATGGGCTTGATGTGGCTGGCCTTTTCCAGATTGCATTGGTAAGCCGAACGCGCTACCGGTCGTTGTGGTGGCGAGCCCTTGGAAAGCATATATCCGGAAGGACATGGCCACCCCGAAGCCGATACTCTCAATGAGCCCCGAGCGCCTCAAGATCTTCGCGGGCAACGCGCATCCGGCGTTGGCGCGCGAAATTTGTAAACACTTGGACAAATCGCTCGGCGAACTGATGATCCATCACTTCTCCGACGGCGAGATTCATCTACAAATTCAAGAGAACGTGCGCGGCGAAGACGTGTTCGTGATCCAGCCGACCTCGACGCCGGTGGATACGAATTTGATGGAGCTGCTGCTGATCCTGGACGCGCTCAAGCGGTCGTCTGCAAAGCGCATCACGGCGGTGTTACCCTATTATGGATACGCGCGGCAAGACCGGAAGGATAAACCGCGCGTTCCGATCTCGGCGCGGCTGGTGGCGGCCTTGCTGGAAACGGCCGGGGCCGATCGGGTTTTGACGCTCGATCTGCACGCCGCGCAAATCCAGGGATTCTTCGATATCCCGGTGGACCATTTGTTTTCGGCCCCGGTGATGATTGAGTATTTCCGGTCGCTGCAGACCTCAAACGTTACGGTGGTTTCGCCGGACGCGGGAGGTGTGGAGCGTGCGCGCGCTTTCGCGAAGCGGTTGAATTGCCCGCTGGCGATTATCGATAAGCGCCGCGAAGAGGCCAATGTCGCCGAAGTGATGAACGTGGTCGGCGAGGTGAAGGACCGGCACTGCATGATTGTCGATGACATCATCGATACGGCAGGCACGCTGGTGAAGGGCGCAGAGGCTTTGATAGAGAAAGGCGCGGCCAGCGTGACGGCCTGCGCGACGCATGCGGTGCTTTCGGGCGGAGCAGTGGAACGGATCGAGGCATCGGTGCTGAAGGAAGTTGTAGTGACGAATTCGATTCCGTTGTCGGGAGCGGCAGGGGGATCAAGCCGGATCAAGGCATTGTCGATCGCGAAGTTGTTGGCGGAGGCCATACGGTCGATACATGAGGAGACTTCGGTGAGCGGGTTGTTTATCTGAAGTTTGAGACGTTTATTCGACGCTGAGACGCAGAGGGACGGAGATTTCGCGGAGTTTCTCTGCATCTCAGCGCCGTAGAAATAGAGCGAACCCACGGTAAGCCCTCAGGGCCCAACGGACTTCGCAAGGAGAAATGTAGTGCGAAAAGATATTACTGTCGCCGCCGAGGTGCGTTCCTCGCGCGGTAAGAACGAAGCGCATCGTACGCGCGCTGCCGGGAAGATTCCGGCGGTGGTTTACGGGGCATTCCAAGATGCGGTTGCGGTGGCGGTCAGCCCCAAGGACATCGTCAAGATCATCCGCAGCAACACCGGATTCAACACCATCTTCACGCTGGCGATCCAGGACGGCGAAACTACGCCGGTGATGGTGGTCGATCAACAGCTCGATCCCATCAAAGGCACGCTGCTGCATGCGGATTTTAAACGCATCGATCTCACAAAGCGCATTCGCGTCTCGGTTCCGGTAGTCACCGAAGGCGAGCCCGCGGGCGTCAAGGTGCAGGGTGGATTGCTCGAGATCATTACGCGCGCGATTGAAATCGAGTGCCTGCCGGACGATATTCCGGAGCATTTCGTGGTGGACGTGAGCCCGCTCATGATCGGACAGAGCAAGCGCGCGAACGATGTGGCGCTAACCGGTTCCATGAAGCTGACGAGCGCGCCGGACACGGTGATTGCGCATATCGTAACGCTGAAGGCGGAAGAAGAGCCCGCCGCGGCCGAAGCAGCGCCAGTAGCGGCTGCCGGGGCCGAGCCCGAAGTGATCAAGAAGGGCAAGAAGGAAGACGAAGCGCCCGCCGAGGAAAAGGGCAAGAAGAAGTAGCTCTTCATGTTCCTGGTTGCCGGTCTGGGGAACCCGGGAGAAGAGTATGCGCATACGCCGCATAATCTCGGGTTTCTGGCGATCGACCAATTGGCAAGGCGGCACGGCATCCGCGTCACCCGCAAGGATTCCAAGGCGCGCATCGGTTTGGGCGAAATCGGTGGGCGCGAGGTGATGCTGGCCCAACCGCAAACTTTCATGAACCTGAGCGGAACGTCGCTCGCTCCGCTGATGGAAAAACATGCGATCGGGATTGCGGATCTGATCGTGGTTTACGACGAATTGGATTTGCCCTGGGGGACTTTGAAGGTGAAGCCGAAGGGGTCGGCGGCGGGTCATAACGGCATGAAGTCGTTGATCGGCAGCCTGAAGACCAGCGAGATTGTACGCGTGAGAATGGGAGTACATCCGGGCCGCCCGCTGGCGAGCGGCATGGATTATCTGCTGTCGCCGTTTCATAAGCAGCAGAGCAAGGAATTGGATGACTTCACCGGCTTAGCGGCCGATGCTATGGAATCCATAATTGCCGAAGGCGTCGAAAAGGCCATGACGAGATTCAATCGTCGCGCCCAAGGCTTAAATACAGAGGACGAATGAGGATTTACGAAGAGCTGTTCATCATCAAGCCGGACGTTCCGGATGAAGAAGCGGACCGCTTAGTCGAGACATTGCAGGCGCATCTGGTCTCGGCGGGCGCAACCGTTGACAAAGTCGAAAAATGGGGCAAACGCCGCCTCGCCTATCGCGTGGAGAAGTATCGCGAAGGCTCCTATGTGCTGTTCCAATTCACCGGCGGACCCGAAGTGGTGAAAGAGCTGGAGCGCCGCCTGCGCGTGCAGGACGCGGTGCTGAAGTTCATCACGGTGCGCATCGACGAGACGCTGAAGCGGCTCGAGAAGCGCAAGAAGGTTCGCGACAAGCGCGCGGCCAAGCGCGCCACGCAAGCGCCGGCGAATCCCGCGCCAGCGCAGCCCTCGATGGAAAAGCAAATGACGGAAGCGCCGGTTGCGATGCCGGGCTTGCCGAAGGCGGAGGCATAACCCATGGCTGAATCCAAAGGAAGACCGGGCAGCGCCGGACAACGTCCGACGGGCGGCGACAAGGCCGTGATGAGCGGCCGGAAGCAGTATTTCCGCCGCAAGAAGGTGTGCCGTTTCTGCGTCGAGAAGATCGACGACATCAACTACAAGGACACCAAGATGCTGCACGCGTTCGTCGCGGAGCGCGGGAAGATCGTTCCCCGGCGCATCTCGGGCGTTTGCGCGCCGCACCAACGGCGGTTGACGGATGCGATCAAGAAGGCGCGCAACATCGCCCTTCTGCCGTTCGCATCGTCGTTCTAAGAGGCGGAGGAAACCGACATGGAAGTTATTCTGAGAGAAGACGTCGAAAAACTGGGGAGTCGCGGCGAGGTTGTGAAGGTCGCCCCCGGATACGCGCGCAATTTCCTTCTGCCCAAAAAGCTGGCGGTGGCTGCTACCGAGTCCAATAAGAAGATCGTCGAGCAGGAGCGCCAGGCGCATCTGCGCAAGGAAGCGAAGTTCAAGGGCGAAGCGGAAGACCTCGGCAAGCTCCTCGGCGGCGTGACAGTGACGATCGCGCAGAAGGCCGGCGAAAACGACCAGCTATTCGGATCGGTAACGTCGAAGGACGTGGTCGATGCGTTGGCGGCGAAGAACTTCACCATCGACCGCCGCAAGGTGCAGTTGGACGACCCCATCAAGCAACTGGGCGAGTTCAAGGTGCCGGTGCGGCTGCATAAAGATGTGACGGCCGAAGTGACCGTCCTCGTGGTGAAAGAAGAGCAATAACGGTGCGGGCCCCACCGCGGGCCCGCTTCTTTCTACAATAGAAATTCAACTATGAGGAACCCCTCGGCGCGGCGGCTTTCACCGGCTGCCCGCGTGCGGTACGGTTTGGCAGAGCACGGGCCCGCGCCATTGCTGGCGGTACTGGCGATCGTAGCGGACGCCGCATTGGGGGCTGCGGTGCATTACGGCGCACTCGCGTTCCGGACTCATCTGCAGTTTTCGCTGGTGGTGGCGGCTGTGTGCCTGTGGGCCGGCGTGCAGGCGGTCCGGCGCAATCTGGATGCGCCCAAGGTACGGCGCGCGGCGATGCTGATGCTGTCGCTCACGTTTTCGGAAATGCTGTTGGGGGTGGGCTCGTACATGAACCTGCTGGTGGCGGGGACGCTCGAATGGTTCCCCATCGGGCACATCGTTCTGGGCATCGCGTCGCTGGGTTCGGCGGTTGCGCTGGCGGCGATGGTCTACCGGCGCGTGCGGCCGGAAGATGCGGAACTGGCGCACGGAGGAGTGGCGATCGCTTAGATGCGCGATTATTTTGCGTTGACCAAGCCGCGCGTTACCTGGCTCATCCTGATGAGCACGGGGATCGGTTACTTTTTCGGACTACCGTCGGCGACGAGTTGGCACGCATTTCTGGGTGGCATTTCGCTGTTCTCACTGATCAATACGATTATCGGCACGGGGTTGATCGCATCGGGCACGGCCGCGCTCAATCAATGGTTCGAGCGCATCGGCGATGGCAAGATGCGGCGCACGGCCGACCGTCCGCTGCCCGCGGGACGCCTGGAAGAAGGGCCGGCGCTGGGATTCGGCGTGGGGCTGGCGATGGCGGGATTTCTGGAATTGTGGCTGTGCGTGAACCTGCTGGCGGGCATGGTGGGCGTGTTCACACTGGCGAGCTATCTCTTTCTCTATACGCCGCTGAAGCGGCGGACGTGGTGGGCGACGACGATTGGCGCGATTCCGGGGGCAATGCCGCCGGTAATTGGATACGCGGCGGCGGCGGGTACGCTGACACGCGAGGCGTGGGCGCTGGCGGCGATTTTGTTCGTGTGGCAGTTTCCGCATTTCTACGCCATCGCGTGGATGTACAAAGAAGACTATGCGCGCGCCGGCATACAGATGCTGCCGGTAGTGGAGCCGGATTGCCGGTCGACTGCGCGGCAGATTGTGCTCTTCGGGATTGCGCTAATTCCGGTGAGCCTGGTGCCGGTGGCGTTCGGAATGTCGGGCGCGATTTACCTGGCAGGAGCGTTGGCATTGGGGTTGTCGTTTCTCTATTCGGGGGTTCGCGTGGCGTTCGATCGCACAAGAGCGCGCGCACGGGGCGTGCTGCTGGCTTCGGTGATCTACCTTCCCCTGATTTACGGCCTGATGCTGCTGGATAGGCCCGGGCTGTGATTGAAGTCCATAATCTAACCCATCGATACGGGGACCGCACGGCGCTTTCGAACGTGAGCTTCGAAGTGCGTAAGGGCGAGATCCTGGGGCTGCTGGGGCCGAACGGCGGCGGGAAATCGACGCTGTTCCGCATTCTGACCACGATGATGGCGCCGAGCAGCGGGAGCGCGTCGATCGCGGGCAGGGACGTGGTGCGCGAAGCGGCGGCGGTGCGGCGATCGATCGGCGTAGTGTTTCAAACGCAGAGTCTGGATAAAGCGCTGACGGTGGAAGAGAATTTGCGCGCGCAGGGGCATCTGCACGGGCTGAGCGGCGCGACGCTGAACGAGCGCATGGCGTGGGCGATGGAACGGCTGGCGCTGAGCGACCGGCGCCGCGATCTGGTGAGCGCGCTTTCGGGCGGACTGCGGCGGCGAGCGGAGATCGCGAAGGCGCTGCTGCACCGGCCGCCAGTGCTGCTGATGGACGAGGCGTCGACGGGGCTGGATCCGGCGGCGCGGCGCGAGCTGTCGCGCAACATCGAGAACCTGCGCGACGGCGAAGGCGTGACAGTGTTGCTGACGACGCATATTTTGGAAGAAGCGGATCGCTGCGATCGTCTAATTCTCTTGCACGAAGGACGTATGGTGACGAGCGGAAAGCCGGCGGAATTGCGCGCGCGCATCGGTGGCGACGTGGTGGTGCTGGAATCGCCGGATGCGGCGGCGCTGGCGGCGGGAATTACGCAGCGCTTCGGGGCGCCGGCGGCGGCGAAAGACGGCCGGGTGCGCGTGGAGATTGCAAACGGGCACCGGTTTATCGCGGACGTGGTGGAAGCTTTTCCGGGAGCGATCGAATCGGTGGAGTTTCGCAAGCCAACGCTCGAAGACGTGTTCGTGAAGGAAACGGGGGCGGCGATTGAGTAGCTTTGTTTTGCCCGCAGCCACACTTTGGCAACGCGAACTGGTGCGATTTTGGCGGCAGAAGAGCCGCGTGATGGGCGTGGTGGCTTCGCCGCTGGTGTTCTGGCTGTTTCTGGGCTACGGGTCGAACGATCTGGCGAAATTTTATTCGGGCGCGCTGGTGCTGACGGTGATGTTTTCGGCGATTTTTTCGACGATTTCGATCATCGAAGACCGGCGCGAAGGATTTTTGCTTTCGATGCTGGTTTCTCCGGCGCCGCGCACGAGTTTGGTGCTGGGGAAGATTCTGGGATCGGCGACACTCGCGTGGATTCAAGGCATGCTGTTTCTGCTGTTCGCGCCGCTGGCGGGCTTTCGGCTCGGAGTAGCGGATATCGCGGCGCTGGCGATCGACATTTTTCTGATTGCGTTTACGCTGACGGCGTTCGGCTTCATGATGGCCTGGAAGATGGATTCGACGGCCGGTTTTCACGCGATTATGAACCTGGTTTTGTTTCCGATGTGGATCGTTTCGGGCGCGGTATTTCCGATGGCGGGCGCGCACGGGTGGATCAAGGCGCTGATGTGGGTCAATCCGATGATGTATTCGGTTTCGCTGCTGAATAACGCGCTGCACGCGGTGGACGCATATCCGGATGCGATGACGAGCATGGCGGTGACGGCGGCGTTTGGCGTGGTTTTGCTTTTGGCATCGGGCATGATGGCAGCGCGGAAGAGTGTGCGGAGCGAAGCGTGAAGGCTCTCGCAGTGTTGGGCGCGTTGTTGCTTGCGGGATGCACGCAGCCGGCGCGATTCGATGTGTTCGGACAGGTTCCGGCGTTCGACTTGACCTCGCAGAGCGGGCAGGGCTTCGATAGCAAAGCGCTCGAAGGGCACGTGTGGGTGGCGGATTTCTTTTTTACGTCGTGTCCCGGGCCGTGTCCATTGATGAGCAAGAAACTGGGCGACGTGCAGCGGCAAACGGCGGATCTTCCGGACGTGAAGATCGTGTCGTTCACGGTGGATCCGGCTACCGACACGCCAGCGGTGCTGACGGAATACGCCAAGCGGTACGTGGCGGATCCGGCGCGCTGGTTTTTCCTGACAGGCGACGAGGCGAAGCTAAACGCGATTGGGCGTGACGGATTCAAGCTCAATCCGGTGGATGGCAGCACGGTGCACAGCACGCGCTTTGTGCTGGTGGACCGGCGAATGCAGATTCGCGGGTATTACTCGAGCGACGAACCGGGCGTAATCGCGAAACTGGTTCACGACGTCCGCGCGCTGGCGGCCGATAAGACATGATCTCGATTCTTCCGACTATCAATGCTTCGCTGAACGCGCTGGCGGCGGTGCTGCTTATCTGGGGCTATACGCTGATCCGGCGCAAACGGGTCAACACACACCGCAAGGTGATGACAGCGGCGTTTGTGACGTCTTGTCTGTTTCTGATTTGCTACCTCGTTTATCACGCGCAGGTGGGCTCGGTGCATTTTCCGAAGACGGGCTGGATTCGCATCTTATATTTCACGATTCTGACGACGCACACGACGCTGGCGGCGACGGTGCCGGTGCTGGCAGTGATCACGCTGCGGCGGGCGCGCGCCGGGAAGTTCGGAAGGCATCGCGCGATTGCGCGGTGGACTTTGCCGATCTGGCTTTATGTGAGCGTGACTGGCGTTGTCGTTTATCTGATGCTGTATCACTTGTAAAGCGGGGGTTGGGTTTCGACGCAGAGGCGCCGAGACGCGGAGATCACCTGTAAACTTACTTGTAAAGTGCTAAAGATTACGTTCTGTGGGGCCGGGCTTCGCGTTACGTTTTTGTAAGAGAAAGCCCCGTGCTACCGAACTTCTTTCTGGCCGGCGCGCCCAAAGCCGGCACCACTTCACTCCACCATTACCTGTCGCAACATCCTCAGATCTACATGAGCCCGCTGAAGGAGCCGTGCTATTTCAGCGCGGAATTTCGCGTACAAAATTGCGCGGAATCAATGCGGGAGGATGTGGAGCGCGGGCAGCGTGAATTGAAGAGATATCTGGCAGGGCCGGTTTTGGAATACCGTTTCGGCGGGATGATCGACGATTGGGACGATTATCTGCGGCTGTTTGCGGATGCGCGCGGCGAGATTGCGATTGGAGAAGCGACGCCGGGGTATCTGTGGTCGAAGACTGCGGCGCGGCATATTTACGCGCGAATTCCGGACGCGAAGATTTTGTGCATGCTGCGCGATCCGGCGGAGCGGGCGTTTTCGCAGTACATGCATGGGCTGGCGTCGGGGAAGGTGCGGCGCAGTTTTCGAGAGCACATCGAAGCCAATCTGCGGAACCGGTCGGAAAAATTCAGCATCGATTACCCGTTTCTCGAGATGGGGATGTACTACGAGCAGGTCCGGCGGTTTCTCGCATTATTTCCCCGGGAAAACGTTTGGATAGGGTTGTACGAGGACTATCGCGCGGCGCCGGAGCGCGTGTTCGAATCGATCTTCCGATTTCTGGGCGTGGATGCGGCGTTCGCGCCAGATACCTCCAGGCGGCATCTGGAAGCGCGGGTGGCGCGCAGGCCGGGTTTAACGCAGGCGCTGCAACGGCTCGGAGTCTGGAAAGCGGCGAAGAGGTTGACGCCCGATCGCTTGCTGCCGATGGCGCGGCGCATGGCATTCGCCCCGCGTGGACGGTTGAGCATGAGCGCGGACGAGCGGCGGTTCCTGGTGGAATACTACGCGGACGAGATCCGCAAAGTGGCGGAACTGATTGGACGCGATTTGAGCGCATGGACCGAGCCGCTTGGCGGAGTGCAAGGAACGACACTGCGAACATTGCAAGGGGTAAGGCGATAGCGATCCACGAAAGCCGATTGCCATCACGTACATGGCAACAGTGCGGGATATTCCTAGTTAAGTGCCTCATGTCGATCAGGAAAACTCACGGTTAGCGTGCCGTTCCTTACGCGGCCGCCGCGCCAGTCATTGCTTTGATGCGATTCGCTGGTAGGATTCAGCGGGAGGTTAGAACGATTTTGTTCGTAACTCCTCGCCCGCCTCACTTTGGCCGGTTCCTGTGGCACTGGAAAGCGCACGGACTGCGTGACACAGGGACTGTGGTTTGGAAAAACCTGCGCGCGGCCGCGCGTCAATACTTCAACCGGCGTTGGGACCGGCGATTCCATGTGGATACGACGGGCATCGTGCCGCTGGACGGCCTCACCTGCAGTGGCGATAAAACGGCCGGCATCTGGCACGAGCCGACTCCCATCCGCACGCTGGCACAAATCTCTCTGTTGCTGCCACGCGATCCCAGAGATTTCACGTTCGTAGACTTCGGGTCGGGGAAGGGGCGCACGCTGCTTTACGCTTCGCGCTTCGCCTTCCGGCGCATCGTCGGCGTCGAGTTTGCGCAGGAGTTGCACGCTATCGCCGAGCGAAATTTCCGCGCATTTGGTGGCCGCGAGCAGCGTTGCGTAGATATTCGCTCTGTCTGCATGGACGCGGCGAGCTTCGAAATTCCAGCAGGTAACTGCGTCTTCTATTTCTTCCATCCGTTCGGGCGGGATGTGATGGCGCGGGTTTTGGGAAACATGGAGCGATCGTACCGGGAGCATCCGCGGGCGTTCCTGGTGCTCTATTACCATCCACTTTTGGCGGACGTATTCGAGGAAGCGAGCTTTCTGCGCAAGCGCGCCGAGATTACCACGCGATTCGATCTGACTGCGGAGCCGAGCCCGTATCGCCGCCGTCTGGCGGTCTACGAGACGACCGGATAATTTCTTCTGCACTCTTGGCGGGCTCCGTGCGTCATCCGGTCAAGATCCATGCTGAGAGCGCTGGTTTTGTGGATGCTGTGCGGCGCGGCAGACGCCGCGATCATACGGGGCATCGTGGTGGAGCACCTGACAGGGCGGCCGCTGGCGCGCACGCTGGTGGTGGCGGACCCGGTGGGCGGGGGCGCGGGCGGCGCGAAATCGGCGCGGACGGATCTTTCGGGCGGCTTTGTGTTCGAAGGGCTGCCGGGCGGAGTGTTCGTGGTTTCGGCGGCGCGCAAGGGCTTCGCGCCCATGCAATATGGGCAGAAGCAATGGAAATCGGCGGGGCTGCCGGTGATTCTGGAAGAAAGCCAGGCGGCGCAGATCGAGATTCGCATGCGCAGGATGGGCTCGATCACGGGGCACATCATGGACGAGAACGACGTGGGCTTGCCGGACCACGAGGTGGTGGCGTACCGCGATACGAAGCCGCCGACGCTGGTGAACCGAGTGGCTTCCGACGAGCGCGGGGTGTATCGCATTCCATCGCTCGAACCGGGACGGTATCTGGTGCGCACGGTGGCGCGCACGTTCGAAGAGGGCGGATACGTGCCGACGTTCTTCCGCGATGTGTTTCCGGTAGAGCAGGCGCGCGTAGTGGATGTCAGTCTGGATGAGGAAACGCCGGACATCACGATTCATCCGGCGCCGGGGCGGCTATTCAAGCTGGCGGGGACGGCTGTGGTTCCGCGGATGGGAGCGGGGCAGGCGCCGGTGACGCTCACACTGGTCTCCGACATGGGAAAAGAGAACGTAACCGCGGACGACCGCGGCCACTTTCAATTCAACCCGCAGTCGCCGGGGCGATACGAATTGAACCTGGCGAGTACGTACGGGCGCGATCCGTACGGCGGCTATCTGCAGATCGATCTCGACCGCGACCAGACCGACTTGCGGATTTCGGGCAATCTGTATCCTCAGGTTCGCGTGATTTTGCAGGATATCCGCGGCGCGAATGTCGACTGGCGGGCGCTGCAGGTGATCGCGCGGCGCAAAGAGTTGGCGGGGCCGGGAGCGAGGCAGAAGATCGACCTTTCGAACTCGATCGTTGCGCTTCCGCCCGGGCGGTGGGAGTTCGCGTTGTCGCCGAATGCGGCGTGGTATCCGAGCGAGTTTCTGTCGCAGGGCCAGCCAACGGGCGAACGCGCGGAGGGTTGGAACGAGGCGATGGTTGCGAGCGGCGGGGCAACGATCAATCTGAAATTCACCCTGACGTCTTCGCCGGGCGCGGTGCATGGCGCGGTGACGCTGTCGTCGCAGATTGCAGCAGGCGCGATGGTGTTCCTGGAGCCGATCGATTTGGACCCGGTGCGGCGAATTAACGAGGTACAGGCCGTGCGGACCGATACGCAAGGGCGATACCAGTTCACCGGGTTGACGCCGGGAAGGTACCGGCTGCTGGGGACATTCGAGTATCAATCGCCGACGTCAACGGATATGGACGCGGCGCACGCTATCGCGGTGAAAATCGAGGAAGGGCGTGATTTGCAGCAGGATCTGGATTTGTTTGTGGCGCGGTAGGTGAGGCGACCGATTTCGCCCCTGCGGGGTTCCCCCAATTCGAATGCCAAAGTGAGTTTTGGCGCTCGTCACCCGTAACCTCAACGTACTGCATATAGATAAAATTCTTGACGTGGTACTATATATTGGGTGAAGATTACGAAGTCGTTGCTTGGAAAGGATTCGACTTCAGATGGGACAGCTTGCCGTGGGACTTGCGAAAATGGAAGTATTGGAACCGAAAACTACACCGAAACTAGAGAACGGGATCTCATTTCCGCGTCATTTTACAGCCCGGCTGGAAGAGGGCAAGACCCCGTATGACGAGGTGCAGTGGGAGACCCGCACGGCATCCATCGGCAACGACAAAGGCTCGGTAATCTTCGAGCAGCGCGACATGGAGGCCCCGGCCGATTGGTCGCAGACGGCCACCAATATTGTGGCGAGCAAATATTTCTACGGCAAACTGGGGTCCCCGGAGCGCGAAACCAGCGTGGCTCAGCTTGTGGAGCGCGTGGTCGATACGATCGCCGCCTGGGGCAAGAAGGACGGCTATTTCAAGAGCGACGCCGATGCGGAGAACTTCCGCTTCGAGCTGGCGCACCTGATGCTCACGCAGAAGGCGTGCTTCAATTCGCCGGTGTGGTTCAACGTGGGCGTGAAGGAAACGCGCGGCTACGGCTGGATCTACGATAAAGCGGCGGCGGCGGTGAAGAAGCTGGAATCGGGCGAACTGAGGCCGCAGTGTTCGGCGTGCTTCATCGTTTCAGTGAAGGATTCGCTGGAATCGATCCTCGACCTGGCCAAGACCGAGGGCATGCTCTTCAAGTGGGGCTCGGGAACGGGCACGAACCTTTCGGCGATCCGCGAGGAAGACGCGGTACTTTCGGGCGGTGGGCGCGCTTCCGGGCCGCTCTCGTTCATGAAGGGCTTCGATGCGTTCGCGGGCGTGATCAAATCCGGCGGCAAGACGCGGCGCGCGGCCAAGATGGTGATCTTGAACGCCGACCATCCGGACGTAGAAAAGTTCGTTTGGTGCAAAGCCAAGGAAGAGAAGAAGGCTTACACGCTGGTGGAAGCGGGCTACGACGCTTCGCTCGATGGCGACGCATATAGCTCGATCTTTTTCCAGAACGCCAACAATTCGGTGCGCGCTACCGATGAGTTCATGGAAGCGGTAGCGAACGACGACGAGTGGTGGACGAAGACCGTCGCCGGCGGCGAGAAGCTCAAGCGGTTCAAGGCGCGCGACCTGATGCGCCAGATCGCGGAAGCCACGCACCAGTGCGGCGACCCCGGCATGCAGTTCGATACGACGGTGAACAAGTGGCATCCGTGCCGGAACACTGCGCGGATCAACGCGTCGAACCCGTGCTCGGAATACATGTTCCTGGACGATTCGGCGTGCAACCTTTCGTCGCTGAACCTGATGAAGTTTTTGGGCCCGGATGGGCAGTTTGACGTCGTGGCGTTCCGGCACGCGGTGGATACGATGATCGTGGCGCAAGAGATTATCGTGGATAATGCGAGCTACCCGACGCAGAAGATCGGCGAGAACTCCCACAACTTCCGCCCGCTAGGGCTGGGTTTTGCGAATCTGGGCGCGCTGCTGATGTCGATGGGCGTTCCCTACGATAGCGATCAGGGCCGGGACATGGCGGGCGCCATCACGGCGGTAATGTGCGGGCAGGCCTATCTGACGAGCGCGCGCATCGCCGGAACCACGGGGCCATTCGCCGGCTATGCGGAGAACGAGCAGCCGTTTCTGGAAGTGATCCGCATGCACCGCGATTCGGTGAGCCGCATCAACGGGCGCAATGTTTCGACGGCGCTTTCCACGGGCGCGCAGCAATGCTGGGACGATGCCTACGAACTGGGCCGCCGGAATGGCTATCGCAATGGCCAGGTGACGGTGATCGCGCCGACGGGGACGATCGGCTTCATGATGGATTGCGACACCACGGGCATCGAGCCCGATCTTGCGCTGATCAAGTACAAGAAACTGGTGGGCGGCGGCGTAATCAAGATCGTGAACAACACGGTGCCGCAGGCGCTGATCAAGCTGGGCTATTCGCCGGAGCAAGTGGAGCAGATTGTCAGCCACATCGATTCGACGGGGACAATTGAAGGCGCGCCGCATCTGAAGAACGAGCACCTGGCTGTTTTCGATTGCAGCTTCCGGCCGCAGAACGGGACGCGGTCGATCCACTATATGGGCCATGTGCGCATGATGGCGGCGGTGCAGCCCTTCATTTCGGGCGCGATCTCGAAGACCATCAACATGCCCGAGGAATGCACGGTCGAAGAGGTCATGAGCGCCTATACCGAGAGTTGGAAGCTCGGTTTGAAGGCGGTGGCGATCTACCGCGATAACTCGAAGAAGGTGCAGCCACTGAGTTCGGGGGCGGGGAAGGGCGAAAAGAAGGCGGCGACGGTTGCCGCGCCCACTGGAGCAACGGCGGGGGCGGCGGTGGAGAAGGTGGTCTTCCGGCCGGTGCGGCGCAAGCTGCCGGATGAGCGGCGGTCGATGACGCACAAGTTCTCGATCGGCGGGCACGAAGGGTACATCACGGTCGGCATGTACGACGATGGCGCGCCCGGTGAAGTCTTCATTACGATGTCGAAGGAAGGCTCGACGATTTCCGGGTTGATGGATGCTTTCGCGACGGCGATCAGCTTCAACCTGCAATATGGCGTGCCGCTGAAGTTCCTGGTGGATAAGTTTGCGCATGTCCGCTTCGAGCCGAGCGGATGGACGGGCAACCCGCAGGTGCCGTATGCGAAATCGATCATGGATTACATCTTCCGCTGGATGGGCGCGAAGTTTCTGGGACCGGAGTACGCGGTGACGGAAGCCGGCGAGACTCCGGCGCTGCGCGCCACGGAACCGGATCCGCAACAGGCGCTGCCTTTCGGCGCGCCGGCGGCGGTGACGGATGCGCCGCTGTGTGCGGAATGCGGGTCGATGATGACGCGCAATGGGAGCTGCTATAAGTGCGGGAACTGCGGCGGAACTAGCGGCTGCAGCTAGGTGCTCAGCAAGTTATAGCCGATCAAATTCCGCCGGCTCTGCCGGCGGAATTTTGGCCATTACGCGCCGAAATTTGTCGTAACTACCTCTGGAGGCTTTTTCGTTGAGGCGCTCGATTTCAAGCAGGCGCTCCTCAAACGCTGACGCGAAGAGCTCTTCCACGGAGACGTGCTCGGCGGCTGCGATCTCGCCGGCGCGCCGGAAAAGTTCATCGGAAATTTGGATGGTCAGGTTCATTAAAGAACTCCGATGCGACGCAGAAACTGTAGCGGCGTGATCACATCGACCCCAAATCGCTCAGCCCCTGCGAAGTCTCTGCCATTGTAGGTAACAATGGCCGCCTGACGGGAAGCTGCCAGTTCCAGAATACAATCATCGTTCGGATCGCGCAATTCGGGCCTCCAGCGGAAATAGATTTGCGCCATGTTTGACCGGCTGCAAATGTACTCAACAAAATCATCGACGTCGGTTTGAGTGATGCCGACGTCCGAGGCGTGCCTCTTCAGTACGGCCTCATATTCAAGCGCCAAGGCCGGTGATATGACCGGACGCCAGAGGCGCCCTTCTATAGTCTGAAGCAAACGGTATGACGCGCCGAGGCTCGAGCGAAACGCGGTAATAATCACGTTTGTGTCTATTACGATTTCGATCACGTTGCAGTATTTCTACGTTAGCGCTTCCCAAGAGCGCTCTCCAAATTCACAAAAGATCTTTCACGTCGTGCACGATGAAAATGGAGACGTCGCCGGCCTGCACAACGGCGGTTTCGGGCAGCGCTGAGGCCCACTCGGCCGTGTCGATGTTGCCACGCACTGCCACGACGGGAGCGAGGGTGCGGAGGCGGTCGAGGATCTCAGGGTCGCCGACGTCGCCGGCGTGGATGATGAGATCGGAGCCGGTCAGGGCGTCGAGGGCTTCCTGACGCAAGAGGCCGTGCGTGTCGGAAATCAGGCCGATGCGGCGGCTCACTGGCCGTTGAGTCGATCGGCGGACAGAACTGTCTCCACGCGGCGGGCGAGTTCGGAGGGCGTGAAGGGCTTCTGAACAAAGTCGACCGCGGGCTGGGCGACGCCGTGGAAGGCCAGCACCTCGTCGGTGTAGCCGGACATGTAAAGAACCTTGGTTGTGGGACGGATGGTCTTCAGCCGCAGGGCCAACTCGTAGCCGTTCATTAACGGCATGATCACGTCGGTCAGCAACAGGTGGATCTCGCTGCTGCCCTCTTCGATGATGCGCAAGGCCTCATAGCCATCGGTGGCCTCGATGATCGTGTAGCCGAGCTGTTCGAGGGTTTGCCGGACCAGCCCGCGAAGAGCGGCCTCGTCTTCGGCGACGAGAACCGTCGCGGTGGCGGCCGCCTGACGACGCCGGGGCGCCGGCGCTTCGATCAGAACTTCGCTTTCCGGTACGGCCGGAAAATAGAGATCGAAAATAGCGCCTTGACCAGGCTCGCTCGACACCTGAATGGTGCCTTGATTCTGGCGGACGGCGCCGTAAACCGTGCTCAGACCCAAACCGGTCCCTTTGCCAAGGCCTTTGGTGGTGAAGAAAGGCTCGAAGGCGCGCTCGCGAGTACGATCGTCCATGCCGCATCCGGTATCGCTGATCCTCAGCCGGACACATCTTCCCGGGCCGCACGGGCACTCTTCGCTGGGCTTGTCCGGAGCGTCAACCATGGCTGTCTCAATGCTAAACCGGCCTGTATTCGGCATGGCATCGCGGGCATTGGCGGCCAAGTTGATCACGACGTGTTCGAGTTGGTGCGGATCGGCCTTGATGCAGCTCAGGTCAGGGTCGAGCGCGGTTTCAATGCTGATGTGCTCGCCGATGATGCGCCGCAGCAGCGCGCCCATGTTACCCAGCAAGTGGTTCACGTTGACCACGATGGGATTAAAGACCTGGCGGCGGCTGAAGGCAAGCAACTGGCTGGTGAGGACGCTGGCGCGATTGGCGGCGCCGAGGATCTCTTCCAGCCGTTTCCGCGCAGCATCGCCGGCGGGCGTGGCGTCCAGCAGCATCTGCGAATGGCCGCCGATGATGGTCAACAAGTTATTGAAGTCGTGGGCGACGCCGCCGGCCAGTCTTCCGATGGCCTCCATTTTTTGCGCCTGGCGGAGCTGCTCTTCGAGCTCAAGGTGAGCGGTGACATCCTCGGCGATTCCCGCTACGCGGAACGGGTTGCCGTTCGAATCGCAAACTAGAATGCCGCGGTCGTGGATGCTGCGCACGGAACCGTCCGGACGCACGATGCGGTAAGACACGTCGGTGGTCTGCGTTTTCACCTTGTCGAGGAAGGAGACGAAACGGTCGCGATCCTCGACGTGCACGGTCTCGAGCAGCCAACTACGATCGCGGTATAGCTCGGCGGAACCGCAGCCCCACACCTTCTCGAACGCGGGGCTCACATAGAGCACATCGTTCGAGGCGATGTCGAGCATCCAGAAAACCTGATCGATGTTTTCAGCCAACTGGCGGAAGCGTTCTTCGCTCTGCAGATCGGTGATGTCGATGGTGGAACCGATATACCCCGCGAAGGCGCCGCCGGGGGCGAAACGCGGGATACCGCTACAGAAAACCGAGCGGTACATTCCGTCCGCCCGGCGCAACCGCTTCTCCAACTGATAGTCCCGCCGCGTGTCGAACGCCGAGTTGAACACTTCATAGCAACGCGGGAGGTCGTCAGGATGTATTCCGTCCGCCCAGCCGAGCCCCAGTTCCTGCTCCATGGTGCGGCCGGTAAAGTTCAGCCAGGTCTTATTGACGAAGGTGACCCGCTTGTCCGGACCGGTGACCCAGATCATGACGGGGGCGGTATCGGCCATTTTGCGGAAGCGATCTTCGCTTTCGCGCAGCGTGCCCTCAGCCAGCCTGCGTTCGGTGATATCGGTGAACAAACCCAAGAGGCCGGCCGGAGCGCCGGTATCATCGGGAAAAATCATGCAAGAGATGGCGACCCAAACTTCCGAACCATCGGCGCGCCGGAGGCGAAAATCGAACACCGGAGAATCGCCGCCGCCCAGAGCGTGGCTAAAACGGTTCTGGGCGTCTTCAAAGTCTTCAGGAAACAGGCAGTCGAAACAGGAAATTTGGGACATCGATTCGAAATCGGCGCCCAGAATCTCGGCCATACGCGTGTTGCTGAAGATGGTGCGGCCTTGAGGGTCGCACACCCATACGCCCTCGGGTACTGCCTCGACAATCCTGCGATACATCTCGTCGCTGATATTCACGTTGGGCTTCGGTTTGGAAATAGCATAACAAAATCGGCCGCCTGGTCCGTTTTTCCCGCCGTGGGTTGGGGTGTTCTGGCCGATTTGCGCTATTTCCCGGTATCCTGGCGTCCCCCTGGCGGTAATAGTTAATGTGGGATCGGGCATGACAGCGCAAGAGGCGTTTGACCGCTATCACCGTCAGGTGTTCAGCTTCGCTTGCCGTCTGACGCGCAGCCCGCAAACCGCGGAAGACATCACGCAGGAGTGTTTCCTGGCGTTGGTGCGCGCTCCTCAAAAATATGACGCGACGAAAGGCGCGCTGCGGCCGTATCTGTTCGCGATTGCGCGAAACCTGGCGCTGAAGCATTACCGGGATCGCGGCGGCGAGGAACCATTAGCGACGGAAATGCCGTGGATGGCGGCCGATCCGCGGCCAGGCCTGGAGGCTTCCGCCGCGGTGGAACGGGCGGTAGCGGCGTTGCCGCTGTTGGAGCAGGAGGCGCTGATCCTCTTTCAATACGAGGGGTTGACGCTGGTTGAAATTGCCCAAGTGGTGGGGGCTGAGGTGGGGACCGTGAAGGGCCGGTTGCATCGCGCGCGGGAGCGCCTGCGAAGCGCGTTGGCGCCGTACCGGCGGGTAGGAGAACGCAATGAAATGGAATGACCGCGAGCCGCTTGCAGATGCGGAGTTGGATGAACTGCTGGGCGAGTGGAAGATCGCCGGGCCTCCGGAACGCTTGAGCGCGATGCGGTTGGCGGCACGGCGGCCTGCGCGGCCGTGGCGAGTGTGGTTGCCGGTGGCGGCTTGCCTGGCGATCGCGATCGCGGCGGTTGCGATTTCGAGAAGGCCGGCGATGCCTGCGCCGGTGCGGCAGGACGCGGGGTTCTTGCCGATCCCTTACACGCTGCCGCTGGCGGAAGGGGAAAGCGCGTCGGTGGTGAGAATGAACTTGCCGGTGGCGGCGTTATTGTCGGCCGGCCTCCGGCTTCCGGCGGCCGATCCAACGGCCACGGTGACTGCCGACGTGCTAATGGCGGAGGATGGGCAGCCGCGCGCGGTGCGGCTCGTGAACCCGGATTTCAAGAACTAGGAGGAAGCGCATGATCGTACGAATTTCGTTAGTAGCCTTGGCGTTGATGCCGGTCTTGCCGGCGCAGACGTCGCTAGAAGATTGGGCCGCAAACCAGGTGCTGAGCAACACGTGGCGTGGAAGCGTCCTGGAGACTTTGAATCAGCCGTTTGCAGGCAGGCCGTTTTCCGCGAAGGCCACGGTGCGCCTGGTGCATACGCTCGAGGACGGCACGCGTATCGATACCACCGCGACGTCGCTCTTCTACCGCGACGCCGCCGGACGCCGGCGAACTGAGACCGACGGCATCATCGATATCTCCGATCCGGCCGGAACGCACACCGGCATCCGATTGAACGCCGCAACCATGACGGCCCAAAAACGAGCGGAGACATACGTTGCGCCGGATCCCGCACCCGCGCATGCAGCAGGGCCTGCCGTTGTGACGGAGCCGGCGGTTAAGCACAAGAAGACCCCCAATCCCATGGTTCCGCCGCAGCGGCCGGGTTCGCAGGCGCAGGTAACCACGCTAGACCTTGGGACGCGCACCATCAATGGCGTCTCCGCGCACGGAACCCGGACAGCCCTGACCATCCCCGCCGGAGGGATCGGAAACGACCGCGACATACACGTGACGAAAGAAACCTGGATGTCCAATGACCTTCGGATCCTGGTCAAAGGCGTCATTTCCGATCCACGCTTCGGAACCAGCACGTTTGAACTCACCGACATCGTGCCTGGCGCTCCCAATCCCACCCTGTTCGACACGCAGGTTCCGCCGGGGTATGCCGTTCGGCAGTCACAGCCGGTGACCTTCAAGTAAGCCGGGCGCCCCCGCCTTCCATTGGCGCCCGCCGTGCACTTGCCTACAGCCGTGAATTCAGGCGTTCCAGCATCCCCTTTCTTCCGCCCATTTTCACGCTCGTCCCGGCTCAGTGGCCGTGCCATTTCGTCACACTGCTGTGGCCGGAGGGCGTCAGAAAACGTACCCGAAAACAACCGTAACGCCTGCTATAATCGACACTTAAACCGGCAATTGACTATCGCCCTCAAATCGATCCAATGAAGTGGACCTGCGTACTCATTCTCAGCGTGGCGGTCTCTTTCGCCCAGGATTTTGCCACCGGACAAGCGGCAAGATTGGTCATCGGACAGCCCAACGGTTTCACCGCGGCCGACCCCAATTCCACTAATGCCGTGATTGGCGGCGCCAACGGGGTGGCCTATGCCGCCAACACTCTGTTTATCGCCGATTCGAACAGTATGGGGGCCGTACCGGTAAACAACCGCGTCCTCATCTTTCCCAACCTTTCGGGAATGCTCCCGGCTCCCACCGCTCAGCTGACGTACAACACGACCTGCCCCATCTGCGTGGGGACGGCCTCGGTGGTTCTCGGACAGCCAGATTTCAGCACAACCACCTTAAATTTCACGACTACCTCGAGCAACATCCGCACGGCCACCGCGGTGGCTTCGGATGGCGTTCATCTGGTCGTGGCGGATACTGACCACAATCGCGTGATGATCTGGAATTCGATTCCGACCACCAATAACGCTCCGGCGGACGTGGTGGTAGGCCAGCCCAATTTCACCACCAGCACAGTACCGACCAACGGAACGCCGAGCGCCACTTCGATGAGCGGACCGCAGGGCGTCTGGATTCTGAACGGCAAGCTCTATGTCGCCGATACGCAGAACAATCGCGTATTGATCTATAACAAGATCCCGACCTCGAACGGGGCGGCCGCGGACGTGGTGCTGGGCCAGCCGAACTTCACTACTTTCGTCCAGATCGATATCGCGCAACAGAATACGGCTGCCACAGCGTCGACCATGCTCAACCCGGTGAGCGTTACGTCGGACGGCATTCGCCTCTATGTCACGGATCTCGGCTACAACCGCGTGCTGATCTGGAATTCGATTCCGACTAAGAACGCCGCCCCGGCGGACGTGGTGGTGGGGCAGCCAGACTTCGTGAGCGGAGTTCCCAACAACGCCTTCACCGAGACATTTCCCGATTCGCTGGTCAACTCAACCCCGAACTTCATCGAGACCCCGGTATTGTGCCCGGTGACGACCGGCAACGATGCCAATGGCAATCCACAATATCCGACGATTTGCAATGCCACGCTGAACTTCCCGCGCTTTGCGCTGTCGGATGGAAAGCGCCTGTTTATCGCCGATGGCGGCAACGACCGCATCCTCGAATTTTTGACTATTCCGACGACGAACGGAGCCAACGCGGACACGATTATCGGTCAGATCGGGGGCGCGACGGATCAAGCCACGGATGCGGCCGATTCCATGAACACGCCGAGTTCGTTGGCGTTCGATGGAACGAATCTTTATGCGGCGGATCCTTACAACCGGCGCGTGACGGTTTATACTGTCGCGCCGAACGTTCTGCCGTATCAGGCGGTGGTGAATTCAGCAAATCCGAGTATCTTCGCCTCGGGCAGCGTGACGATCAGCGGGACGATTAACAATGGCGATATTGTCACGATCACAATCGATAC
Organism: Bryobacterales bacterium; assembly: GCA_963743705.1. GTDB lineage: Bacteria > Acidobacteriota > Terriglobia > Bryobacterales > Bryobacteraceae > PALSA-243. Next base: position 178,513 of record CAVUQS010000019.1, read on the forward strand.
GACGCAATACGCATACACGGTGAAAGCTACCGATACCATCCAAACCGTAATCGCCGCGCTGGTAGCGGAAATCAACGCCGGCGCCGGCGATCCCAATGTAATTGCCGTCGAGGACGACATCGACTCGGCGGTCGCATTGAGCGCCCGCCTGCCTGGGCCGCAAGGCGATGGCGTAGCGTATTCAGTAACCACGTCGACCAACGCGCTGATTGTAGCCACTGCAGCCGACTCGCAACTCGACGGCGGCGGCAACGCCGGATCGGTGCGCGCCGGGCACGATTGTGACGATCACCGGCCAGAATCTGTCATCGCAAACCGCGTCGGCCGACCTCTCGCAGCCGCAATTGCCTACCACACTGGGCGGCACGCAGGTGTATTTCAATGGCATTCCAGCGCCGCTGACCTACGTGTCTCCGACGCAGATCAACGCGCAGATGCCGTGGCAATTCACCAGCACCACGAGCGTCAACGCCTATGTGCTCTCCAACGCGAGTGGCGCAGCGACCTTCACTTCACCGGTGGGGGTGACCATCGTCCCGGCGAACCCTGGCATTTTCGGGCAATTAGGCACGTCGAACCCGGAGCAGGGCCTGGGATACCACTTTTCACAAAACGCGACGGCGATCGTATCGGTGGACGGATCGATTAACGCGGGCGACGTGGCCACGGTCATGATTCGCAACCGGATCTACAACTATACGGTTCAGAGCACGGACACGCTGGATACGGTGCGCGACGCGCTGATTGCGCAGATCGATCAGGACCCCGAAGTGACGGCCACGGCGGCCGGCCTCTTCGATCGCATCATCATCACCGCGGTGGTGCAAGGTCCTGACGGAGACGGGATTCCGATTACGGCGAGCGCGAGTTCCGGCGCGGATATCACGATGTCTGCGTTCGATTCCGCGACCTGTTGCGCTAATATCGCGGGCGCGCCGCTGACGCAGGCGAACCCGGCGAAAGCGGGAGAACTGATTGCCGTCTACACCACCGGAATGGGGTTGCCGGTACTGAACAGCGGCAACCAGCCGTTCATCGTCACGGGCGCTCAATATCCGGTCGGCGCGCCGATTACGCAGCCGCAGCAGTTCCCCAACTCGCTGGCGGGCGGCAGCACCGCGGATGTAATCCAGGCGACGCTACTGCCTGGCGCAGTTGGGCTATTCGAAGTAGTGTTGCACCTGAGCCCGGGGTTGTCATCCAATCCGAACACGTCACTGACGGTGGCGCAGGGATCGTTTGTGAGCAACCCGGTGGCGATACCGGTAGTTTCGCAGTAATCGCAGTAGAATCACGTTAAGAACGCGCATGCATCGGCTAGCCTCGTGGAAGCCCGAACTGAATGCCGCGCTCTGCGTGCGCCTGATCGGATTGGTCTACCTGATCGCCTTCATTTCCTGGGGCGTGCAGGCGCAAGGGCTGATCGGTTCGCACGGCATTCTGCCCGCCGCGCAATTCTTTCAACAAGCTCACCGGGAATATGGCACTCGGGCGTACTGGGAGTGGCCATCGATCTTTTGGCTGGACGCGAGCGATGCCGTGTTACTGCTGGGATGGTGGGTGGGAGCGGTTTGCTCGGTCGGGGTGATCTTCGGGCGCGGCAAATGGCGGACGCGGGTAGCGCTGGCTTTGTGCCTGATTTTGTGGCTTTCGCTGTGCGCGGCGGGGCAGGATTTCCTCTCGTTCCAATGGGATATTCTGCTGAGCGAAGCGGGATTCCTGGCGCTGTTCGCGGACGATTCGCCGGCGCGCGTCTGGCTCTTCCGGTGGCTGGCATTCCGGCTGATGTTTTCGAGCGGCGTGGTGAAATTGGCGAGCGGCGACCCGACCTGGCGCAACCTCACGGCGCTGCATTACCACTACGAGACGCAGCCGCTGCCGAATCCAGTGGCGTGGCTTGCGGACCAGGCGCCGATGTGGTTCCAGAAGGCATCGACCGCGATGATGTTCGTGTGCGAACTGGGGGCGCCATTCCTGTTCTTCTGCCCGCGGCGCCTGCGGCATATCGGGGCCTGGATTACGATCGGCCTGCAGACTCTGATTTTTCTCACCGGAAACTACACGTTCTTTAATATTCTGGCGGTAATTCTGACCCTGTTCCTGTTTATCGAACCGAAGCGGGCGACGCGGGGAAAGATGCATCAATCGGTGAGCAGGGCGCTGATCGCGTTTATCGGGCTAGTGAGCGCGTGCCTGATTCTGCAGCTTTTCAGCATCCAAGCGCCAGGCGTGGAGGCGGTGCTGCAGTGGGCGGCGCCGCTGCGCGTGGTGAATCCGTACGGGCTATTTGCGGTGATGACGACCGAGAGGCAGGAGATCGTCGTGGAAGGCTCGAACGACGGCGAGAAATGGCTGGCGTACGAGTTCCCCTACAAACCGGGCGATTTGCGGCGCGCGCCGCCGATCGTCGCGCCGCATCAGCCGAGGCTGGATTGGCAGATGTGGTTTGCGGCGCTCGGAACTTATCAGCAGAATCGCTGGTTTATCGGTTTCATGCTGCGGCTGTTGCAGGGCGAGCCTTCGGTGCTGCACCTGCTTCGCTACAATCCATTCGCGGAGTCGCCGCCGAAGTATATCCGTGCGCGGTTGTATCTCTACCATTTCACGCATTTCGGCCAGACCGGATGGTGGACGCGCGAGGATCGCGGGATATACTTTCCGCCAGTGAGTTTGAAGTGACGATTGAGATACGACCTGCCGAACTGCCGCGGGATCTGGATGAAGTGCGCGGGCTGTTTCGCGAGTACGCGGCGAGCTTGAATGTCGATCTGGGCTTCCAGGATTTCGAAGCCGAACTTGTGGGGCTGCCGGGCAAGTACGAACCGCCCCAAGGACGGCTGCTGGTGGCCTGGCGCGGCTGCGAGGCGGTGGGCTGCGTGGCGCTACGCCAGCTTGCAGGCGGCGACTGCGAAATGAAGCGTCTCTATGTGCGGCCGCAGGCGCGGGGCGAGCAGCTTGGTCGCCGGCTGGCTGAACGCATCTGCCAGGAAGGGCGCACCGCGGGTTATACGCGCATCTGCCTGGATACGATGCCGGCCATGGCGGCAGCGCAACAGCTTTACCGGGCGATGGGCTTCCAGGCGATCGAGCCGTATGTGTTTAACCCCGTTCCAGGCGCGTTGTTCCTGGCTTTGACGCTGTAGGAGCGCCCGCCGAAACTAACGGCGCCTACAATATCTATATGCACATCCTGCTGGTGCAAGTTCACGTGAAACCCGAGTATCTCGACGCCTTTCAGGCGGCCACGCTGGAGAATGCCAGAGCCAGCGTACAGGAGCCGGGCTGCGTCCGGTTCGAAGTACTGCAACAGACGGACGACCCTAACCGCTTTGTTTTCTCGGAGGTCTATCGCGACGCGGCGACGCATGCGGCGCATCGCGAAACGGCGCACTACAAGATTTGGGCGCACGAGGTAACTCCGATGCTGGCGGAATCGCGCACGCGGGCGATTTACCGCAACGTTCATCCCAACGACGATGCATTTTGAATTCGCTACCTCCGCGCGTATTGTCTTTGGCGAGAGAGAATCCCGCCTGGCGACAGCGATTGCGGCGCAGTGGGGCGGCCGCGCGCTGGTGGTGACGGGTTCACGGCCACAGCGCGTGGAAGGGCTGACGGCTAATGTCTCGCACACCGTCTTAGCGCTGACGGGCGAGCCGACGGTTGAGGCCGTACGCGCGGGGGTGCTGCAGGCGCGCGTCGAAGATTGCCGCATGGTGATCGCGATCGGCGGCGGCAGCGCGATGGACGCCGGCAAGGCGATTGCGGCGATGCTGACGAATCCGGGCGATCCGATGGATTACCTGGAGGTGGTCGGCGGTGGGCGGCAACTGGAACAGCCGCCGGCGCCATTCCTGGCGATTCCGACTACCGCCGGATCGGGGGCGGAAGTCACGCGCAACGCGGTGCTGGCTTCGACCGAGCATCGCGTGAAGGCAAGCATGCGCAGCCCCCTGCTGCTGCCCAAGGTAGCGATCGTCGATCCCGAGCTGACGCTAGGCCTGCCGCCGGCGGTGACGGCGTCCACGGGCCTGGATGCGTTGACGCAATTGATTGAGCCGTACGTTTCGCTGCGGGCGAACGCTTTCACGGACCTGTACTGCGTCGAAGGGTTGCGCAAGGTGAGCGCATGCCTGGAGCGGGCGTATCATCACGGCGAAGATCGGCAGGCGCGATGCGCGATGTCCTGGGCGAGTTTACTGGGCGGATTGTCGCTGGCGAATGCGGGCCTCGGCGTGGTGCATGCGTTCGCGGCGCCGATTGGCGGGCAATGGAACGCGCCGCACGGGGCGGTTTGCGCGGCGGTGGCGCCGCACGCGGTCGCGGTGAACGTGGAAGCGCTGCGGCGGCGCGCGCCGACGAGCCAGGCGCTAAGGCGCTATGACGAAATCGCGCGCATTGTGACGCGGCAGCCGCACGCGATCGCGGATGACGCGGTGCTGTGGATCTCGGAGCTGTGCGACCGCCTGGCGATTCCGCCGCTGCGGGCGTATGGGATCACGCCGGGAGATGTGGACGAGCTGTGCGCGAAGGTGGCGCAGACAAGCAGCATGAAGGGGAACCCGATCGAGTTGACGGGGGAGGAACTGCGGGAGATTGCGGTGAACGCGCTATAAGGCGAGCTAAAGCTCGCTGCAGGCTGAAGGCCTGCCCTACAATTGGAGGTGTGCGGATTGTAGCGGCGCTTTTTTTGTTTGGTTGGGGGCTTTCGGGGCAACAGCCGGCTAGCGAAGACGTTATTCGCATCAACGTCAACCTGGTGCAAGTGGACGCGGTAGTTACCGATTCCAAGCACCACCTGGTTACGGATCTCAAGGCGAGCGATTTTCAGGTGCTGCAGGATGGCAAGCCGCAGCAGATCACCAATTTTTCGTTCATCAGCCTCAAGCCAGCGGTAACTCCGACTACCGCTCCCGCGGTGAAGGGCGCGCCGCCGCCTCCGCCACTGATTGTGCGTCCCGAGCAGGCCCGGCGGCTGATCGCGTTGGTTGTCGACGATCTGGGCCTTTCGTTCCAAAGCGTCGGGTCCGTACGCTACGCGCTGAAAAAGTTTGTCGACAATCAAATCCAACCCGGCGACCTGGTGGCTATTATCCGCACCGGCGCAGGCATGGGCGCGCTGCAGCAATTCACTACCGACAAACGAATCCTCTATGCGGCCATCGATCATGTGCGCTTCAACTCGATGGGCCGCGTGGGCGTAAGCCCGTTCGAGCCACTGGGGAGTCCGAATAACCCAACGCTGGATGCAGAACGCGAAGGGATTGTGGCGGCAGGGTCGTTGGGAGCCGTCCGGCAAGTAGTGGATGGGCTGCACGATCTTCCCGGGCGCAAGGCGGTGGTGCTCTTCACGGAGAACCTCAAGCTCTTTAGCAAGAACACGGAGAACGCGCGTGTGATGGAGAGCATGCGGCGCCTGGAAGACGCCGCGAATCGCTCGGCGGTGGTGATCTATAGCATCGATCCGCGCGGCTTGCAGACCATGCAACTCGACGCCGCAGACGACACCAGCCACAAATCTCCGCGAGCCATCGCCAGGGTTTCGCAAGAGCGCACTCAGCAGACGTGGGAGTCGCAAGAAGGCATGGCCATGCTGGCCAAGGACACCGGCGGCCGCTTTTTTCAGAACACCAACGATATTGCAGGCGCGTTGCGCGAAGCGGTTGCGGATACCGAAGGCTATTACCTGCTGGGCTATCATCCGGACGCAAGTACTTTCGACGCGAAAACGGGCCAGCCGAAATTTCACAACGTCAAGGTGAAGGTGTTGCGCGCGGGACTCGAAGTGCGCTCGCGCAGCGGATTTTTCGGGCGGTCCGACAACCGGCGCGCCGCCAGGCCGCAGACGCCGCAGCAGAAGATGGCGGCAGCGCTTTCTTCGCCGTTCGGGCAGAACGACGTCCACTTGCGCCTGAGCACGTTCTTTGCGCAGTCGGCGGCCAAAGGGCCGTTCGTGGACGCGATGATGTACATTGACGCCCGCGATTTGAAATTCACCGACCAGCCGGGCGGCTGGCACAAGGCGGTTTTCGACCTGGCGGCGGTCACTTTCGGAGACAGCGGCCAGCCCGTGGATAGCAGCAGCAAGACATACACCGTGCAGTTGAAGGACGAGGCGTACGCGACCGCGCTAGCGACCGGTTTGATCTACAACATGCAGCATCCGGTGAAGAAGCCGGGCGCCTACCAGATGCGTGTGGCGTTGCTGGATAGCGATGCGGAAAGAGCCGGATCGGCGAGCGAGTTCATCGAAGTGCCGGATGTCAGCAAGGGCAAGCTGACACTCTCCTCGCTGCTGCTGCGGAAGTACGCCAAGGAACCGGCTCCAGGCAATGCGGCCGATGGCGCCGCCAACGAGGGCAGGGTGACGGGCAATCCGGCGGTGCGGGTTTTCCAGCAGGGCGAGGATATTCTCTACGGCTACCAGATTCTCAATGCGCGGGCCGACGCCGGGCACAAGCCGGAGCTGGAGGTTTCGACGCGCGTGTTCCGCGATGGGCAGGAGATTCATGCTGGTGTTCCGACGCCGGTCAATCTGCAAACGCAGGACGACCCCAAGCGCCTGGTGAATGGCGGCGTTCTGAAATTAGGCGCGAAGATGCAACCGGGCGACTACGTGCTGCAAGTGGTGGTAACCGATAAGGCTGCGAAAAGCATGGCCACGCAGTGGAGCGACTTCCAGGTTACGGCGCAGCAATAAGCGAGCGATTATTCGTAGCGCAGGGCTTCGGTGGGGTTCATGCGCGCGGCGCGATTGGCGGGCAGAATGCCGAAGATCAATCCGACGAGGCACGAAACGCCGAACGCGACCACGATAGAGATGGGTGAGATGGGGATTCTGACGCCAGCGAAGAAGCCGGCGCTGACCGGAAGGGCTACACCGGCCAGGATTCCCAGCAGACCGCCCGAGAGGCTCACGATGACGGCTTCGGTGAGGAACTGAAGCTGGATATCGCGCGCCGATGCGCCCACGGCGAGGCGGATGCCGATCTCGCGGGTGCGCTCGGTGACGGTCACGAGCATGATGTTCATGATGCCGATGCCCGAAATGATGAGGGTGATGGTCGAAACCAGCACCAGAACGGCGGTGAGAATCAGGGCGATGTTTTTGGCGGCGTTGAGAATCGCGGTGAGCGTGTCGACACGGTAACGTGCGCCGGGCCGGTGGCGCCCTTCGATTATCTGTTGGACGCGGCTGGCGACGCGATCGACTTCTCCAGGCAAGCGCACTTGCACGTACATAGGGTCGATGCGCTCGACGGGCGTGAAGTAACGCAGCACGGTGATGGGAACGAGAATGGTGTCGCGCTCGACTTCCGATTGACCGAAGGTTTCGACCTTTTCATGGAAAGTTCCGATGACCGTGAACTCGAGGCCGTAGAGGCGGATGTTCTGATTGACGGCGGCTGCGCGGCTGCCGAACATGCGCAGGGCGAGGTTTTCCGTGAGCAGGGCGACTTTCTGGCGTTGCGAGAGATCGTCGGAATCCATGAAGCGGCCGTTGGAGACGACGATGTTGCGGACGGCGGCATAATATTCATCGGTGCCGATGACCTTGACGTCCTGCGCCTTGCCGGCGACCAGCATCTGATCGAAGTTGGTGAGGACGCCGGTGGCGGCGACAATATCGGCGCTGAGCTCAGTGCGGATGGCGTCGAGGTCGGCCATCTTGATGTAGTCGGCGTCGGCCGCGGGCGTGGTGGGGCCGCCGACGACGTAATAGCCAAAGATGATATTGGAGCCGATGCCTTCGATCTGTTCGAGGATGAAATCGCGGCTGGTTAGCGAAATGGTGACGACCAGAATCACGGACGCGGTGCCGATCACCATGCCGAGCGCGGTGAGCAGCGAGCGAACGGGATTAGCGCGCAGCGCCTGCCAGCTAAAACTGATCGCCTCGCCCAGGAACATGCGCGGCTAGCCGCCTGCCTGGCGGAGCAACTTCTGCGCATCGGCGCGAGGAGGATCGTCGGGCGTCAGTTCACTGGCAAGGTAGGTTTGGAGGAGCTTGCGGGCAACGTCGAGGTTGCGTCCGCTCTTGATGTAGAGATCGGCCTTGGCATAGAGCAGGCGTGGGCTGCCGGGCGAGATCTTTTCAGCGGCGTCGATGGCTTTATCCGCTTCCTGATAGCGGCCCTGGCGGGTCAACAGTCGGGCCAACTCAATCAGTTTGCCGATCTGACGCGGGCCGGCCGTGACCGCGCGCCGCAGTTCGGTTTCGGCGGCGCCGAATTCCTTGCGCTTTTCGGCCAGTTTCGCCTGCGCCCAATAGCCTTCGGCGGCGTCGAGCTCGGCGATGTGCCCAGCAAGCGTTTGGGCCTTATCCAGGCCGCCACCGAGGAAGCCGGGCGCTTCCAGATAATATTCGAACAGATCGTTGGCAGCCTCGAGGTTCCTGGAATTGAGCTCGAGGGCCTTTTCGAAGTAGCGGTGCGTTTTGGAGGCGTATCCGGGCGCGGTCAGAGGACTCGACGTTTCGGCGCGGCGTCCATAGGCGCGGCCCAGCCACATGGCGGCATCCGAGCTCTGCGGCGTCGCCGCGACGGCCTTCTCCAGGACGTCGGTGGCCTTTTTGTAGTCCCCGAGCATATAGTAATCGCGGCCCATCAGCTCATAGACTTCCACATCTTTCACGTGAATAGTCTGCAGAATTCTGAGCGAACCGTCGAAATCAGTGGTGTTGTAAAGCTTCCGCGCCCGATCAAGCTCAGGACTTCCGGCCAGCACGAGCCAGGCAGAGCCCACCAGCAGGGAAGCTAACTTGCAGCTAGGCTTCAACATTCTTATGATACTTCACTCCTCTAGATGAGCCCCAGAGCAGCACAGTTGCATAAAGTGTGCTGCCGGGACCTAGAGAATCGGTTAGTACTAGTACCGTCGAGCCAGGACGGATACTTTACCGGGCAGGGGTTCCAGGCTTACTGTGAGTGCCGTAGGAAGGAAAAATCGACTGAAATGAAGAATATAGTTCCATTAGTTATGACCCTAGCGACGGTCGCCTTGGGACCAAAGATGGCGAAGGGCGACATCATTTGGGACAACGGCAACCCATTGACGATCAGCACGACGTGCGATTCGACGCCGGACGTCTGCCCGAGCGGGCACGGCGGGTGGAGCGTATTCGATACGTTCAACGTCAACGACTCGTCCACGGTCTCCGGCATTACGTTCGCTTCGTCATTTATCGGAGGCGGCGATGCAACGGACTACGTGAGCACGAACTGGTCGATCTGGGATGAGGACCCGCTGGGCGTATTCAGCTTCTTGGGCCCCATCGCGAGCGGCAACACCGTGGCGTCGCTTTCCACCATCGCCGTGGGCGCGTCGGATACGGCAACCGATTTCAGCATCAGCGGACTGGCCGTGGATCTCGCGCCAGGAACCTACTGGCTGGGATATCAGAACGTGATGGATGACAGCGGCACGGGCACGGTGGCGGTTCTCACGGACAACATCACGGACCCGAGCCATCAGTACGAACAGGAAAGCGACGACCAAGCCGCCCAATTCCAGGAGAGCGGCTATACGGCGTTCACGATTTTGGGCACCCTGGATTCGCCCGAGGCCCCCGAGCCCGCCACCTGGATGATGGGTTGCGTGGCGATCGGGATGTTTACGCTGGCGTTCCGGCGCATGAAAAAGGCTGAAGCCAAAGTGAAAGCTTAGGTTTTGCCCTTGTTGAGAAACGTTCCCTGATCAAGTTCACGGAACGCCTGGCGTAACTGCTCCTGCGTATTCATGACAATGGGGCCGTACCAGGCAACGGGTTCTTCGAGGGGCTTTCCGGAAACGAGCAGGAACCGGATGCCATCCTCACCCGCCTGAACTTCCACCTCGTCGCCACGATCGAAGAGGATCAGAGAACGGTTATCAGCTTCCACTGGCGGGGTCGTATCGAGCCAACCCACGCTTTCCGTGGGCACGGCCAGCGGCCCCGACGCATTGCAAAATTTCCCCGATCCACCGAAGACGTAAGAAAAAGCGTGGCGCGTGGTCTCGACCGGAAGCTTCTTGCGGCGGCCGGGCGGCACGGAAACATCGAGATAAATGGGCTCGGCGGCGATACCATCCACCGGGCCTTTTGCATTCCAGAAGCTACCGCAAACCACGCGCACGTGCGTGCCGTCATCGTCCGTGATTTCGGGAATGTCAGGGGCTTTGACTTCCTGATAACGCGGGGCCGTCATCTTCAGCGAGGCCGGCAAATTCGCCCACAATTGAAACCCGTGCATGCGGCCGGTGGCGTCGCCTTTCGGCATTTCCTGATGAATGATGCCGCTACCGGCGGTCATCCACTGCACATCGCCGGCGGCGATCGCGCCATGATTGCCCATGCTGTCGCCGTGTTCCACCGTTCCGGCGAGGACGTAAGTGATGGTCTCGATGCCGCGGTGAGGGTGCCAGGGGAATCCGGCGAGGTAGTCTTCGGGCACGTCGTTGCGGAAATCGTCGAGCAGCAGGAAGGGATCAAAATCGGTGGTGTTGCCGAAGCCGAATGCGCGCCGTAAGTGCACGCCGGCGCCTTCCATGGTGGGCTTGGATTTGATCACACGCTGGACCGGACGAATGGACATGGGGGGCCTCCATTCGCAAGTCTAGCTTACATGTCAAGCGCTACTGCGGCTGGAAATAATACAGACGGGTAGACTTGCCGATCATTTGGTAGCCTTGCATTCGATCGGGCCACGGCTGCAGATTAGGATAGCGATCGCGCATGCCGAGGCGGCGCTGTTTGAGGACGGTGAGACTCACGGCGTTCCAGCCGGGTGAAGGGTTGAGAGCGTCGATATTGTTAATCACCGGCGGGAAACCGTACTGCTGCTGCAAATCGCCGAGAGCCATGGGAAGCAGGTAGACCTGGCGCGCGCCCACTTCGTGGAGCTTGGCGGCGAGGCGTTTCATATCCTGACCCCAATCGAGGTCGGAATCGACGACGATGTTTTCGGGATGGGCGCCGGCGAGCTCGTTGAAGTAGGGCAGATAGTCGGGATGGCTGACCAGCGACGCGCCGCCGTACCAAACGAAAAGCGCGAGGGCCGCCCACGAGGCCCACCTGAAAGACGGCGCGGCTTCGAGCAAGCGCACGGCGCCGGCTGCGGCGGTAACAGCCATGCCAACGTAAAGCGGCATCACGTGGCGGATGCCGATGTTGATGTGGCTGAACAGGGCGACGCCGAAAATGCCGATGACGAACGCGAGCGGCAGCCAGGCGCGTCGTGGAGCGCCGGAGCCTTTGAAGGTCGCGCCGAGGAAGAAGAGAGCCAGCAAAGCGAGCGGCGTTTTGACGGCGAGATCGACGAAATAGAAATACCAGAAGCCGGTTTTGGACGCCGTGCCGAGCAGGTAGCCGGGGTGTCCTTCGGCGTTGTGCTGCAGGACATCGCGGATTCCGGCGAAAAGCTCGGGCGCTGGCAGGCTGATGTTGGCGAAATAGACTTTGCCGAAGGAAAACCGGTAAATGGCCCAGACGATGAAGAATGCGATGACGCCGGCGAGCGCAAGCGACGGAATGCGGCGGCGGATTTCGGCGGCGATAGCGAGTGGAGGGCGCTCGGCGAACCAATACCAGGCGAGGGCCACGACCGCGGCAGCGGCGAAATACGGCAACACAGAGAATTTGGAGATTATGGCGAGGCCGCCGCAGACGCCGAAGATGGCGCCGTTGCGGAAGCTGGGTTCTTCCATCCAAATGGCGCCGGCAAGGAAGGCAGCGCCTAGGAACGCGGTGCAGGCCATGTCGGTGGTGGCGAGCCCGGCGTGGGCGAGGATGGGCGGCAGGAAACTGAAGAGGAAAAGCGCGATGACGGCGGTGGCGCGCGTGGAGTAGCGGCGCGCCCACGCATACACGACGAGGCAGGCGATCCAATAGAACGGCAAGATCCCCAGGCGCGCGAGGCTCATGGCTTCGTCGGAACGGCCGTCGTTGAAGAGGATGCCGAGACCTTCGAAGGTCATGGAATAGATGTCCTGGCGCGGCGTGTTTTGCGAGCGGATACCCATCAAATAGGGGCCGAGCGCAGCGGCGACGCGGGCTAGCGGGGGGTGCTGGGGTTCCCAGGTGTAGACGCCCTTATCCAGCCATTCCATGCCGCACGCGAGGTGCGCGGGCTCGTCGAAGGTGTAGCTGAAGACGGAGTAGGTGGAAACGATGCGGATCGTGCCGAGGAGGAGGAGGGCGATGACGAGCGTCAGGCTGTGACGTTCGAGGAAGGGGAGGATGGGGAGCGGTTTGGCCGGGACGGGGGCTGAAGGGGGCGCAGCCGCCGGAGGGCGCTTGGACGAACGGGAGGCCATGCGGAATGGTCATTGTCGCATGTGTTGACAATGCCCTTTCGAATGTGTGATTATTCATTAGAGTGAATAACTATTCACCAGAGACGCCCATGTCGAGCCTTCTCAACCCTACACAAATCCTTAAGACGAACGCTCCGGACTTATTGACGGATCTCGACTTAACCGACGACGAGCTGCTCTATTTGCTGGATCTGGCGGCGGAGGTGAAACGGGCGCCGGGGGACTTTTCGCAGGCGCTGGCGGGCAAATCGATCGCGCTTTTGTTTGAGAAGCCGTCGCTGCGGACGAAGCTGACGTTCGAGTTGGCGATCAAGCAACTGGGCGGGGATTCGGTGTCGTCGGACGGGCCGCTGGGCGTGCGCGAGCCGTTGAAGGATGTCGCGCGGAATCTCGACCGGTGGGTGAATGGCATCGTGGCGCGCGTCTTCTCGCACGCGACCGTGAAGGAATTGGCGCGGTGGTCGTCGGTTCCGGTGATCAATGCGCTGTGCGACGCGTATCATCCGTGCCAGGCGCTGGCGGATGTGCTCACGCTGCGCGGGAAGTTCGGTGAATTGCGCGGGCGGAAATTGGCGTTCGTGGGCGACGGCAACAACGTGGCGCAATCGCTGATGCTGAGCGCCGCGCGGCTGGGGATGGATTACGCGCTTGGCTGTCCGAACGGGTTCGATCCGGATCCGGAAATAGTGGCGCAGGCGGAAGGGCTGGCGGCTATTGCGGGCGGGTCGATTGAGATCACGCACGATGCGGCGGCGGCGGTGCGCGGCGCGCATGCGGTTTATACCGACGTCTGGGCGAGCATGGGGCAGGAAAACGAAGCGGCGCAGCGGCAAGCGGTATTCGCAGCGTTTCAGGTGGATGATGCGCTGATGGCGAAGGCGGAGTCTGACGCGATCTTCATGCATTGCCTTCCGGCAAAGCGGGGACAGGAAGTCACCGACTCGGTGATGGAAAGCGCGGCGTCGGTGGTTTTCGACCAAGCCGAAAACCGGCTGCACGCGCAAAAGGCCCTGTTGCTGATGACGCTGTAAACCGGCACACGGATCTGGCCGGCTAAGACACGGGAGTTTCGGGTTTCATCTCGAAAGCCTTCTGAATAGTGGCAGGTCGAGACCCGAGACCGTCGGCGACTTTCCGAGTCCAAGGAGCTTCCATATTGCTCTTGGTTTCAGCAATCATCGATTTGGGCTCCAGGTTGCGAAAAGTGTCTATCTCGCCGGCGGCAACCGCTGTCATGGAGGCGTAAACCGGTTCGGGTTCAAACTGCGCTCTGGGGAACGCAAGTTTCGAGTAGTCATACAGCCGCTCGGACGCTTCATCCACCCAGCTCCGCCAGGTTTCGAACCCGCGATCGTTGAAGCCCGTCAGGAAGGGGCCGGGATTAACGGTTGCGACCTCTATCCCGAACTCCTGAAGTTCCAAACTCATCGTTTGCGCGATGGCTTCCACCGCGTGCTTCGAAGCAGAATAGATGCCTGTGAATGGATTCACGTTGAGGCCCTCACGAGAAGAGACCCACACTATTCTCCCCTTGCCGCGCTTGACCATCTGTTTTGCAATTCCCTGAGTCAACAGGAGCGGGCCGACGACGTTGACCTCAAACTCCCTTCGCATGTTCAGCGCCGGGATGTCCAGAACAGATCCACCCTCGTCATCGGTAACGTCAAGTTTCTCAACTCGCAAGGTGACCCCGCGCGCAACAGCTTGGCGCTTCAGGGTCTGGACTTGAGCATAAATTTCTACCGCGGCGAAGGTGTGGTCTTCAGTCGCGATGACGTTCCAGGACGATAAAGGCGCTTACGCCCCGGCGCCCAAGGGTTGATATCCAAAATGGCGACGGGCGGAGGCGATGACGCGCTCGACTTCTTTGCGCTCGAGCGGTTGCGTCATGACGTCGTAGCCGCCGATATTCAGCACTTCCGACCAGAGCGATTCATCGGCCTGACGCGAGGTGACGATCAACTGCGGGGGCTTGGCGAGATCGCGGAGATCGCTGAGCATGCGACGCCAATTCCAGTTGGGAACGTCGCTTTCCGCGATTACCACCTGCACCGAATTTTGGTCGAGGCATTCCATCGCGCGACGGCGGTCGCGCGCTTCAAAGAGTTTCCAGCCGAAACGCCTGAATACTTCTTTGACCAATGGGCGGTCGCCCTTGTATTCGCCCACCAGTAAGGCCGACACTGTTACTTCCGTGTTCATAGACACTACCTTCCTCTGTGCACTACCGGGTGCGATTTATAGGGTCCAAACTCTCTGGAGCAGGATGTTTCTTCCTGCACTTCCAGCTTAATAGCCTTTAATGCCGCAGGCGGTGCGGCGGCATACAAACGAAACTGCATATGTGCGTTCCAAAACCGGGCGCAAGATCCCGCAAGCGAACACATGTTTCCTCATTGATTAGGACGAAAAAGCCAGTGAATCCGCGCAATCGAAGGCTTCCGGCACCGGTGATGCGTTTGCTGATTAGATGGCCCTCGGCAGCGATTTTCGGTTCGCCCTACGCCAACTGCGTAAGTACCCTGGTTTCACCATAGTGGTACTTACTACGCTCGGATTATGCATCGGCGCGAACACAGCAATCTACAGCGTGCTCGACGCAGTTATCCTGCGTCCGCTGCCATATCCGGAGCCTGACCGGCTGGCGATGGTGGTGACGGCGAACCTGGCGAACGACAACGGCGCCGTCAACGACAGTCAAACAGGCTCACTTTTCGAAGCCGTGCGCGACGCGACGCCGGGTCTGGATGTAGCGGCGAATGCGGGACCGGGCGGCGCTAATTTTTCCGCCAACAACCGAGCGCTCTACATACAGCAACAGCGCGTCTCGGCGGGATTCTTCCGCGTTCTGGGCGTGGCGCCGTGGATCGGGCGCGAATTCACACGCGCGGAGGACGTTCCGAAGGGGCCGGCGCTGGCGGTGCTGAGCTACGAGTTCTGGCGGCGCGCGTTGCATGGGGATCGCGCGATCGTAGGGCGCGAGATTTTCTTGCGCGGCGAACCGTATCGGGTAATCGGCATCATGCCGCAAGGCTTCCGCTGCCCGGCGGAGTCCTCGGTTTCGAGTCCGGACAAAGTGATTGTCGATGTCTGGACGCCTTTGCGGCCCACCGTCAACGGGGAAGGCGGCGGCGCGAATTACCGCGTGATTGCGCGCTTGAAGCCGGGGGTTTCGTGGCCTGAGGCCGCCGGACAATTGCAGGCGTTGAGCCGCGGCTTGATGCAGATGCCCAATTTTCCGCACGACGTCAAATTTTTTGAAGAGCGCGTGATTCCGCTGCAAGCCGGACTGACGAGCGACGTGCGGCGCGAATTGCTGCTCACATGGGCGGCCGTGCTGGTGGTGCTGCTGATCGGTTGCGTGAACGTGGCTGGATTGCTGATGGCGCGGGCTCCGGCTAGGGCGCGTGAAATCGCGACGCGTCTGGCGGTGGGCGGCAGCCGCGTGGCGATCGTGCGGCAATTGCTGATGGAGAGCCTGATTCTGGCGTTGGGAGGCTGCGGCGCGGGCCTGCTGCTGGGCAGCTTCGCGGCCGATTGGCTGAAGCGGGTGGGCGCGGTGAACTTCGAGGTGGCGCAGCCGATTCAACTCGACCTGCGCGTGATGGCGGCGATGGTGGCGATCGCGGCCGTGACCAGCGTGCTATTCGGCCTGATTCCGGCGATCCAGAGCAGCCGGCTGGATATTCGCTCGGTGCTGGTGGAATCGGGGCGCGGCATCGCGAGCGGGCGGGGAAGGCGGCTGCGCGATGCCCTGGTAGCAGCCGAAGTGGCTCTCAGCCTGGTGCTGCTGGTTTCGGCGGGGCTGCTGGTGCGCACCCTGGATTATTTTCACGGATTGCGCGCGGGGTTCGACGCGCACAATTTGGTTGTGGCGGAATCTTCGCTGCTGGACGCGCGCTATGCGAAACGCGAGGCCGTTCTTCAGCTTTACGATCAGGCTCTGGCGCGCATTCGCGCGATTCCGGGCGTGAAATCGGCGGCGGTGACGCTGACACTGCCGTATGAGCGTCCGCTCAACGACGGATACAAGCAGCTCGACGGCTTCAGCGGCGAGCCGCCCCGGGGGGCGATGACGGAAACGATCTACGTGACGCCCGGCTATTTCGAAACGATGGGGATTCCGGTGTTGGCGGGGCGCGCGGTGCGCGAGTCAGATAAAACGGGCGCCGCTCCGGTGACGCTTGTCAGCGAATCGTTCGCACTGCGGGCGTTCCATGGCGTGGACCGGGCGCTGGGGCATCATCTGGCTGTCGACGGGATTGCCTGCGAGATTGCGGGCGTGGTGGGCGATGTACAACAACACAGCGGATTGAATGGCGGCGCGGGGCCTATCTCGGTTGAGCCGACTGTGTATATTCCGGCGGCGCAAACGGGGCCGGGTTTTTTCTATGCGGTGCACCGCTGGTTTTCGCCAAAGTGGGTGGTGCGCACGGATGCCCTTCCTTCCCGTATCGAACCGAAGATAGAAGCTGCCGTCGCCGCGGTGGATGCGCAATTGGCGGTTTCGCATTTCCGGACCATGGACGAAGTAGCGGGCGCGTACCTGCAGGAACAGCGTTACGCGACGGCTTTGTTCTCGATGCTGGCGACGTTGGCTCTGGCGCTAGCGGCGATCGGGCTTTACGGGCTGATCTCGAACTCTATCGCGCAGCGCACGCACGAACTCGGGGTACGCATGGCGCTGGGGGCCACGGCGTCGCAGGTGATTGCAGCAACGGTGCGGCCGGGGATTCTGCTCGCTTTGGCGGGTATTGGCGTGGGCGCGGTGCTGGCGCGTGTGGCAGTGCGGTTGCTCGAATCGATGCTGTGGGGCGTGAAGCCGGGCGATCCGCTAACGTTCGTGGCGACGGCAGCGGTGCTGCTAGTGGTGGCTGCGGCGGCGAGTTTCGTGCCGTGTCTGCGGATTCTGCGACTCAGCCCGGCGCGGACTTTGCGTAGCGAGTGATCCGCCTAGGTGCGGAAGCGCTCGTCGATTTCGACCTGGTAGCCGCTGGCGAGACGATTGGTTTCGTTGGCCATGCCGACTACGGCCATCAGCTCGGCGAACATAGCGTCGGTCATGCCGGCTTTGCGCGCGCCGGCGGTATGGGATGCGATGCAGTAGCCGCATTGGTTGCTGGCGCTGACGGCGACGTAGATCAACTCCTTGGTCAACGCGTCGAGAGCCCCGGGCGCCATGATCTGCTTGATGCTCTCCCACGTGCGGCGCAGAGTGACAGGATCGTGCGCGAGCGCTTTCCAGAAATTGTTGATCCAATCGGTGTTGCGCGTCTGCATGATGTCGTCGTAGACGGCGCGGACTTCAGGGCTGGCGTCGGCGTATTCGATCAAACCAAGGGTTGCCATAGGCTCCTATTTTTTCACGGCGAGTTCCATGTGCAGGCGAAGCGAGTAAATCCAGAGGGGGCCACGGTCCTGGTTGTAGGCGGGATTATTGACGTGTTGTAAGTCCAGGCCGGCGAAAAATCCGGAGAAGAGGCGCGCGTTGTAGTAAGTCTCCCAGACCACTTCGGGGGCGTAGCGCAAGTTGCCGTCGCCGATCAGGAAATCGAGGCCGCCGCGTTGCAGGTAGAGCGCGTGCACTCCGGAAATGCCGGCGACGGTGAGCGCGCTACCGGCGGTATCGTCTTTGCGGCGCCATTTTTCGCCGTTGCAAGAAACGCCGGCGCTGGCAAGACGATCGACGGGCGTGAACGCGAAGGTCTCGGTCTTACCGTCGTTCCATCCCAGGCGCAGGAAGGCGCCGAAGTTTTGCGAGAGCTGCTGATCGGCGCTGATGCCGAAGCCATATTTGAGCGTGCCGATCTTACTGGTTGCGGTGATGTCGGGCGTGGTCTTGGTTTGCGCGGCGAGGGCGATGGCTTCTGCATAATTGCCGGCGTCGGCGTGGTTGAAGTAGCTGAGCAGGCGGATGGCGCCGTCACGACCGTGAATTTTGCCATCGATTTCGCCCTCGATGGCGTCGCCGCGATCGCGAAGGAAGCGCCGGTCGAAGCGCAAGCCGTTCGCCGTGCGAGGCTCGGCCATGGCGGCGTAGCGCAGCGACCAATGCTTGGTGTGGAACTCGTTCACCCATCCCCAGGTGTAGCCGCGGGAATCGGCCGGATAATCCCACGCGCCGTTAAACATGACGGCCCATCCAGTGAACTGCATGCGGGGGTCGTGGGAGTAACGGTTGTCATCGAAGAAATCCGTGGCGCTGAAACGCCCGATGGTGATGGAGTAGCGCGTCGCGGGGCGTGTTCCGCCCAGCTGATTTTCGTCGCTGGTGACGGTCTCTTTTTCATCGCCGAATCCGAAATCCTGGGTGACGAAGAGGCGCGCGATATACGGCTTGGGAGTGGCTGTCGCGACGCGCGTGATTTCGCCGTTGGGGAAATTCGCCATGCCGAGCGTACCGCCGAATCCGCGGCCGCCGGCGACCTCAGGGTCGAAGTAGAACAGAGTGTTCGAGGCTATGCGAAAGCCGAGAAACAGCGACGTAGTGAGCGAAGCGTCGGCTTCAAGGTGCGATGGAAGGCTATTGGCGCCTTCGTAGAGGGAAGGGAAGACCGCGTGATATTGCCCTATGGAGGTGGCCTGATAGAACAGATTCCACCTCTCGGGTGGCGGATCGGGAGTGGAAGCGGGATCCTGCGCGCGAAGAGAGGCGGAGGCGCAGAGCGAGAGCAGGAATAAGGTGCGCAGCCGCATGAACTCGTATGGTCGCAGACTGCGCGGAGTTACGCGGGATGCGCACGCACTTTTTCATCAAGTTACGAAGTTACGAGATTTTCGGCTTCCATGAAGCTGCGCAGATCGCTTTCCTGGATCTCCGGAAGGCCGGGCGCGACGTTGTCGAGCTTGCCGGCGCGCATCCATTGTTCGAAACGGCCCACGAGATCGAACAAATGATCGAAGGAATCGACGATGAAGAGCAGGGGCTGGTAGCGGTCGATTTCGGCGCCTTGATTGATCACCCACTCCATTTGCAATGGATAGCGCTGGACCTCATCGGACTCGATGGCGTGCTGCAGTTCGCCGTAGGAACTGAGCAGGCCGCTGCCATAGGCGCAGACGCCGCCCTTGCCACGCATCAATCCGAATTCCACGGTGAACCAGAAGAAACGCGACATGGCGCGCATGATGCTGGTGAGTCGGCGCACACGATCGCCGTAATCGGCAATGCCGGACGTGAGTTGCGCGGCGGTGTGGGCGCAATCGCCGAAGCGCACGAGCACGTCGGCGAAGGCTTTTTCGGTGTGCATGGGAACGTGACCGGCGACATCGTGGAAGATATCGGGCTCGGGCAGGTAATCCATGCGGTCTTTATCGCGGATGGTGATCGTGGTGGGAAATTCGCGGCGGCGCAGGCAATCGAAGAAAAGAAAGCCGGGGACGTAGCCGCTGACGGGTTTGGCCTGGAAACCGGTCAAGGGTTCGAGGCGGCGGTTCACTTCGTCGAGGCGAGGGATGCGGTCGGCGGGAAGGTTCAGCGCGTGGACGCCGCCTAGGAAATGGTCATTGGCGAACCGTTCCCAGCGGGGCTGCATGCGCGCAAACAGACGCCGCCAGGCTTCGTGGTTCTCTTCGGAATAAAGATCGTAGGCCTGAGTGATATAGAGGTCGCCGCGTTCGCGAGCCTCCTCCACGAATGGAGCGTGGCCGGTGGTGAGGCCCATTTTCGAGAGCGTTTGCGGCATTAAGCCCTCCTGTTTTCACCATACCAGAAGACTGTTAATATAACAACCTCTTATAGGTGGTGCTATCCGCGACGTGGCAAAATCGTTGGCAGTGAAGAAGCTGCTGTTGCTCGCCGCGTTATGTGTGCTCGCCTATGCTCCGGCGCTCAACCTGCCGCTAATGGAGGACGATTACCCCAACATTTCGCAGGCGCTGGCGTTCGGTTCGCCGGTGGCTCCGCTGGCTAACCCGGTTTTCCGGCTGCGCACGACGAGCTATTGGGCGATGCTGCTGCTTTACAAGACGTTCCATCTGGCGCCGTTTGGGTATCACGCGGCAAGCCTGCTGTTGCACATCGTGAACACGTGGCTGCTGTATTGGGTCTTGATGGCGTGGCCGGCGACGCGGCGCGCGGCGTTGTGGGCGGCGGGATTCTTCGCGGTGTACGAAGGCCACCAGGAAGCGATCATGTGGTTTTCGGCGATCAATGAGCTGCTGCAGTTCCTTTTCGGCGGGCTGGCGCTTTGGTTGTGGATGCGAGGGCGCGCGTGGATTGCGGCCAGCCTGGCGTGCTTCGCGCTAGCGCTGATTTCGAAAGAATCGGCGGTGATTTTCCTTCTGGCGCTGCCGTTTTTCGCCAAGCGGCGGCCGGTTTGGGCTGTGCTGCCTTACATGGGGATGGCGGCGTTGGCGGTCGTCTCGATTGCGGTGACGCGCAGTTATTCCTTCCGCTTTTCCGATGGAAGTTTCTCATTACACGCGCCGTTCTGGATTACGTGGCCGCGCAGCTTCGCGAGGTTGTTCTGGTTCTGGGGATGGATTTCGGTGGCGATTCTGGCGCTGCGGCGCGTCAAGGTGGAAACGCGTCATGCGGCGCTGGCGGCGCTGGCGTGGGCCGCCGTGGCGCTGTTGCCTTATAGCTTTCTGACTTATTCGACGCAGATTCCGAGCCGGCAGACTTATTTAGCGAGCGCGGGGCTGGCGGCGTTGTTCGGCCTGGCGATGGCGAATCTGGCGGAGAGCGGTGGCCTCGCGCGGAAGGCAGCGGCGGCGCTGGCGGTGATCGCGTTGCTGCACAACGTGGGCTACCTGTGGATTCGCAAACGTGCGCAGTTCCTGGAACGCGCGCAGGCGACGGAGTTGCTCATCCGGCTGGGGCGCGAAACGCGCGGTCCAATCTGGGTGCGTTGCTTCTCGCAACCGCCGCTCACGGCGCAGGAAGCGCTGCGCCTGGGGGCCGGGATTCCACCGGAGGAGATCGTGTGGAGCGAAGCGGACGCGGCGGTTCGCAAACCAGCGGCGGTGTTTTGTTATCAGCGGAAAAAGTAAGCGGCTTGCCAACGATTTGTGCGTTCCCGACGTTCTTGTAGAAGGAGGTTCGCAGCGATGAGATGGGTGGGCGCGCTTGCGGTGATGTTGTGTTCTACGGCCTTCGCGCAGGCGCAGGCGCCGGCGTTCGAGGTGGCGTCGGTGAAGTTCGCGGGCACGGATCTCAATCTATGGACGGGGCTGAAACGCTCGGGCGGGAGAATCATGTGGACCGCCAACCGCATTACGTTTCTGTTCTATGCGTATCACGTGCAGGGCTTCCAGCTTAGCGGGATAGAGCCGGACAATCTGTTCTACACGATTGATGCGGAGACGAATCCGGCGGCGAGCGACGATCAAGTGCGGCAGATGCTGCAGACACTGCTGATAGAGCGGTTCAAGCTGGCGGTGCATCGCGATAACAAGCAGCATGCGTTGTACACGCTGACGGTTGGCAAGGCGGGCCCAAAGGTCAAGGAAGTGAGAAACCAGGAAAAACGGGCGGAGCTGCCGGAATTCCTGAAGGGCAAGGCTACAAGCGCGACCGTTCCGGAGGGCAGGATCGTTTCGTTTCGTGAGGGCGGGGTTGTGTGGGTTGGCCGGCGTGTGACGATGGCGCAGCTTTGCCAATCGCTGGGCTCGGAACTGAGGGGACCGGTGAGGGATCAGACCGGACTGCCGGGGGATTTCGACATCGAGGTGCGCTATGTGCCGGATGAGCCGAACCGCGCGCAGGTGGATTGGCCGGATATCTTTGGCGCAGTGCAGCAGCAACTCGGGCTGAAGCTGGAGAAGGGGACTGGACCGGTGGAAATTGTGGTGGTGGACCACATGGAGAAGACGCCGACGGGGAATTAGCGAGGCGCTAGCCTTCGGCGCCGAACTCGACACGGTCGTAGAGGGATTGCAATTCCAGGCGGCAGCCGATGGATTTGAGTTCGATGATATCGCCGGGCGAGGTGAACTCGCGGAATAACCAGGAAGCGTCCGGCAATCGGACGTGATGTTCAGCTCGCACTTCATCCTGCGCTAACAATAAATATTCGGAAAACGACGGCAGCGAACGGTAGAAATCGAATTTCTGCGAGCGGTCGTAGTTCTTCGTCGAAGGTGAGAGCACCTCGGCGATGGCGGTGGCATCGGTGATCGTGTCCCGGCGAGTGTCCAAATATTGATCAGGCCCACAGGTCACCAGGATGTCCGGATAGGTGAATATGCGATGCTTGGCGCTGTACAACCTCAAATCGCCCATCGCCAGTTCGCATGGGCCGCGATCCAGTTGTTCGGCGAGTTGGCGCGCGGTATTCAGAACAAGCCGCGAGTGATTGCGCGTGCCACCCGACATGGCAAACATTTCGCCCCCAACATATTCGCTGCGGAACTCGTTCTTACGGTCGATTTCGAGGTATTCCTCAGGCGTCAGGTGCGTAACGGGCTGCGTTGACATGCTCTATCTCACAGTCTAGCCTTTTCCGTAACGAATGGGTGGGGCGGCACGTCCGAAACCACGATGCGGCTCGCAATGTTGCTGCTGTTCGGGGCGTTTCCGGCGGTCTCGCAGGATGCGCCTACGTTCCGCACTGGAGTGTCGCTGGTTCATGCCGACGCCGAAGTGGTGTCGCGCGATGGGCGCATTCTGACGGGCTTCGCCAAAGAAGATTTCCGGGTCTTGGATGAAGGCAAGGAGCAGGCGATCACGCACTTTTCGGCGGGCGAGGAGGCGTTGGATCTCATTCTTCTTTTCGATGTCAGCGGCAGCATGCGGCCGAAGGTGCAAGCGGTGGCGTCGGCGGCGCGGGAGGGCGTTCAGGAGTTGCGGCGGGGCGATCGGGTGGCGATCATGGCCTTCAACTCGCGGTCGCGGATTGTGGCGCCGTTCACCGAGGACTTGGCGGCGGTGCAGCGGTCGATTCAGGAAGACGTGCTGGCGTTGCGCTTTGGCGGAGGCACGTTTATTCAAAGCGCGGTTTCAGACGCGGCGAAGGTGATTCGGGCGGAGCCGGCCACCGGGCGGCGGCGCGCGATTCTTGTGATTACGGACAATTTCGGACAGCGGACGCGGTCGGAAACCAGCGTGGTGCG
Source organism: Bryobacterales bacterium (assembly GCA_963743705.1). Taxonomy (GTDB): domain Bacteria; phylum Acidobacteriota; class Terriglobia; order Bryobacterales; family Bryobacteraceae; genus PALSA-243. The sequence continues at coordinate 201,862 of CAVUQS010000019.1, forward strand.
CGAACTGTGGGAAGCGGACGCGTTGCTCACGGGGTTGATTGTGCGCAGCGCGGCGGCGCAGACGGTACACACCATCTTTACGGTCACGCATCCGTATATGTACGGGATGCAGGCGGGGGTTCGTGGAATCGCCGAGAAAACGGGCGGGGATTTCATTCAGGCGGACGCCCCCAGCTCGGCGTTTCAGGAATCGATGCGCCGCATTCGCAGCCGCTACAGCATCTATTACGGGCTTCCGGCCGCGGCGAAGCCAGGAAGCTCGCGGACGGTGCGCGTCGGACTAACGGCGCAAGCGGCGAAGCGGTTTCCCGATGCCAAGGTGCGGGCGCGGACCGGGTATACGGCGCCGGCGGCGGCGCCCACGGCGGACGCGCAGCCAGCGAAGAAGCAATAAAAAAGCCGCGCTCCGGTTTCCCGAAGCGCGGCTGAAGTTTGGAACGGAGTGTTTGCGGCTACTTAGTAGTCCATCTCCGGACCGTGGCCGCCGCCGGGGGCCGGCGCAGCCTTCTTTTCCGGAATCTCGGCGATCATCGCTTCCGTGGTCAACATCAGCGAGGCGATCGACGAGGCGTTCTGCAGAGCCGAGCGGGTCACCTTGGTCGGGTCGATGACGCCGGCCGCCACCAGGTCTTCGTAGGTGTCGGTGGCCGCGTTGTAGCCGAAGTTCGGGTTGCTGTTCTCACGAACCTTGCCCACCACGATGGCGCCTTCGGTGCCGGAGTTGGCCACGATCTGGCGCAACGGCTCTTCGCAGGCGCGCTTCACGATATCCACGCCGATCTGCTCATCGCCATCGAGCTTCAGGGTTTGCAGGGCTCTGGAGGCGCGCAGGAGAGCCACGCCGCCGCCGGGAACGATTCCCTCTTCCACAGCCGCGCGAGTGGCATGCAGAGCGTCTTCCACACGAGCCTTCTTTTCCTTCATTTCGGTCTCGGTGGCCGCGCCTACCTTCACCACCGCAACGCCGCCGGCGAGCTTCGCCAACCGCTCTTGCAGTTTCTCGCGGTCATAATCGGAAGTGGTTTCTTCGATCTGGGCGCGCAACTGCTTGATACGGCCCTGGATGTCGGATTCCTTGCCAGCGCCATCGACGATGGTGGTGTTGTCCTTATCCACCGTGACGCGCTTGGCCCGGCCCAGATCCTCGAGGCGGACGCCTTCGAGCTTAATGCCGGTTTCTTCCATGATGGATTTGCCGCCGGTGAGGATTGCGATATCCTCGAGCATCGCCTTGCGGCGATCGCCGAAGCCCGGGGCCTTGACGGCGCAGGCGTTCAACGTGCGGCGCAGCGTGTTGACGACGAGGGTGGCGAGGGCTTCGCCTTCCACTTCCTCAGCGATGATCAGCAGCGGGCGGCTGGAGCGGGCGATCTGCTCGAGCAGCGGCAACAGGTCCTTCATGTTGCTGATCTTCTTCTCGTGGATCAGGATGTAGGGATCCTCGAGAACGGCTTCCATGCGCTCGGCATCGGTCACGAAGTAGGGCGAGAGATAGCCGCGGTCGAACTGCATGCCGTCCACGGTATCGAGCTCGGTGTGCATGGTGCGCGACTCTTCGACCGTGATCACGCCATCCTTGCCGACCTTCTTCATGGCGTCGGCGATGATGCCGCCGATCGTCTTATCGCCGTTGGCGGAAATCGTCGCGACCTGGGTGATCTTCTCGACGTCATCGGCAACGGTTTTGGAGAGCTTCTTCACTTCTTCGGTGGCCACTTCAACGGCCTTTTCGATGCCGCGCTTGAGCGCCATCGGGTTGGCTCCGGCGGCAACGGCCTTCACGCCTTCGCGATAGATGGCCTGCGCCAGAATGGTTGCCGTTGTGGTGCCGTCGCCGGCGACGTCGGAAGTTTTCGACGCCACTTCGCGCACCATCTGGGCGCCCATGTTCTCGAGCGGATCTTTCAGCTCGATCTCTTTTGCGACCGTGACGCCGTCCTTGGTGATGTTCGGTCCGCCGAACTTCTTCTCGAGGACCACGTTGCGGCCCTTGGGGCCGAGGGTGACCTTTACTGCGTCGGCAAGCTGGTTGACGCCGCGCAGAATCGCCTGACGGGAATTTTCGGAATATACAATCTGCTTCGCCATTGTTCTGTCTTCTCCTTCTGCTTAGCTGGCCTTCTTGGCCGCTTTGGGTTGCGCGTCGAGAATGCCGAGCACCTCGTCTTCGCGCATGATCAGAAACTCATCGCCATCCAACTTGATGTCGCTGCCCGAGTATTTGCCGAACAGGATGCGATCGCCAACTTGCACGTCGAGCGAAACCACCTTGCCGTCCTCGAGGCGCTTGCCTTTACCCACCGCGACCACTTCGCCCTCCTGGGGCTTCTCTTTGGCCGAGTCGGGAATGTACAGGCCGCCCTGCATCTGCTCCGTATTTTCAATCCGTTTAACCACGATCCGGTCGTAGAGCGGACGAATTTTCATAAAAACAACCTCCAAATTCCATGTATTGAGTGTTCAGGTTAACGAGTCAAAGCCCATGATGAGACGTACTGGGCTTCGTTGGTGATATTAGCACAAAACCTGGTAGAGTGCTAGAAAATCACTGTAAACAACTGAAATAGAGCGTTTTAAAACACTTGACAATAACACGCGCAGATAACCTATCGGGATCGCAATAATGTCTGTTAAGTCATGCCTGGATAAGACAAAGACTGCAATCCGGCCCGACTTTGATAAGCTGAGCTGGAAATGAGCGCATGGTTCTTTTTCAGCTACGCCCGGCAGGACTGGGATGAACGGCTGGAGAAATTCTATAAGCGGCTGGCGAAGGAGGTCGGCAAAGCCAAGCAGCTCTCCGAGCCCGAGGCTGGATTCTTCGATCAGCGCAGCATCGAAGTCGGCGACGTTTGGGACGCGAAGTTGCGCGAGGCGCTGCGCACGACACGCGTGATGATCGCGATATGCTCGCCGACCTACTTCACGCGCGAGTATTGCGGAAAAGAGATGCAGGTGTGTGTGGAGCGTCTGCCTGCCGGCGCCCAATCGACGGCCATCATTCCGGTGATGTGGGACCGGCCGGAAGCCTCCCGGCATCCGGCGTTAGAGAAATATCAGTTCACTAACAAGGACCTGACGGACATCTACGCTAGCGAAGGCCTGTACTACATCATGGGCCTGAAAAAGCACGACGACGATTACGAAGAATTCGTGATGAAGCTGTCGCGGAAAATCGTGGAAGCAGGCCAGAACCGTCCGTTGGCCCAGCTCGCGGCGCTGCGGCCGTTCGATCAAATTCAGAACCCTTTCGCCAAGACGCCGCAGACTTCAGGCGCGGGCGCGAAACACGCTCTGTTCGCGTATGTCGCGGGACGGAAGGAGGAATTGCCCCCGGCGCTGGCGGATCGCTACGGCGTCGAGGGAAAGGAATGGCGGCCGTTTCATCCCGATTGTTCGGACCCGGCGGGCATCATGGCGATGGAGGTGGCCGCCAAACAGAAACTCTTCTACAGAGATCTTCCGGTGGATGGCTCGATTGTGGACCGCATACGCGAGGCGGAAGACAAGGGAGAAGTAGTCATCCTGTTGGTGGATCCATGGACTGTCCAGGTGCAGGGCTACGAGCAGTACATGCGCACGTACGACAAGCACAACTTCGATAACAGCGCGGTCTTGGTGGCCTGGAATTCGCCGGATCGTGGGGACCCGGAGCGGAAAATTCTGCGCGACCAGCTTTCGAAGAATATTCCGGCATTATGTGGGCGGAAGGCAATCGATCTACTATGTCGATTCCATTTCCTCGGCGCGCGATTTTCGAAGCGCTGTAGCCAAAACGATCGCCAGATTGCGGAATAGCCTGATTCAAGCTTCCAAGGAGCAGCAGAGCATCGACGAGCCGACGCTCGATCGGCAAGCGCGGCTGCAGGGAATCGACCCAGACAAGCAGCCGATTGTCGGCAGTCCTGGAGATACGGGGCGATGAGCGGGCCGCAGGTCGTCACGTTCTATTCGTATAAGGGCGGCACGGGCCGTTCGATGGCGCTGGCGAATGTGGCGTGGATTCTGGCGGCTAACGGCAACCGGGTGCTGGCGATCGACTGGGACCTCGAAGCGCCCGGCTTGCATCGCTACTTTCACCCGTTCCTCGCGGATAAAGAACTGGTGCGCTCGGACGGCCTGATCGATTTCGTGATGCACTACGCCGAACAGGCCGTGACGAAAGGAAAGCGCCCGAACGACTGGTACAAGCCCTACGCGAACATTCTGCGGTATGCGACGTCGCTCGATCATCCGTTTGCGAACAAAGCGAGCATCGACTTCGTGCCAGCCGGCCGGCAGGGGGCCGATTACGCCACGCGCGTGAACGCCTTCAACTGGCAGCATTTTTATGAACGGCTGAGCGGGGGGCTGCTGCTGGAAGCGGCCAAGCTGAGCATGGCGGACTACGACTATGTGCTGATCGATAGCCGCACCGGGGTGAGCGATACCAGTGGAGTTTGCACGGTGCAGATGCCCAATACGCTGGTGGTCTGCTTCACGCTCAACACGCAGAGTATCGAAGGCGCGGCGGCGGTAGCGGAGTCGGCGGACGCGCAGCGCCGTAACGCAGCGGGCGAGCCGACGTTGCGCATCCTGCCGGCGCCGACGCGGGTGGAATCAACGGAGCGTCTTAAGCTCGAGGCCGGGATGGCGGCTGCGCGCCAGCGATTCGATCCCTTGCTGTGGCATATCAAGGGCTCGATTGATGATTACTGGGCGCGCGTTTCGGTGCAATATCAGCCGTTCTATGCGTTCGAGGAAGTGCTGGCGGTTTTTGGAGACGCGCCCGGCAAGCCGAACTCGATGCTGGCAAGTATGGAGTCGCTCGCGGGATGGATCACGAACCGCCAGGAGGCTCTGCGGCTGCCGGCTTCGACCACTTCGGAACGCGAGGCCCTGTTGGGACGGTATCTGCGACAGACGCGGGTGGAATCGCCATACATTGTGCGCACGCTGAGCGGGCATGCGGGGCTGGTGCAGGCGGTGGCGATCAGTCCGGATGGAACGCTGGTGGTGAGCGGGGATGATCGAGGAGTCGTTCTAATTTGGGACCGGGAGACGGGCGCGCAGAAAAGATCGCTTGAGGGCCATACGGGCGGGATTCGAGCGGTTGCCTTTAGCAGCGGCGGACACAGCGTATTGACGGCCAGCGACGATCGAAGCATCGGCACATGGCCGATAGACGGGGGAGAGAACAGGACAGGCATAACGATGGCGTCTCCCATCCATACGCTGGCCGCCACAGCCGATGGGAAGTCCATGGTGTGTGGGTCGCAGACCGGTGACGTCTGGGCGGTCGATACTCTCGGCGCGCACTTACTGGGGTTCCACAGTGGTCCGGTATGGGCCGTCGCGGCCACCAGCGACAGCAAATTTGCCGTGAGCGGCTCGTTTGATCGCATCCTGATCCGCTGGAGTATTGCGAACAAGCAGTCGGTGATGACATACAGCGGCCACTCCGCGGAAGTCAGCAGTGTAGCGATCAGCGGCGACGACAAATTTGTCCTGAGCGGCGCTTATGACAACACGCTAAAACTTTGGGACCTACAACCTGGCGCGTTGGTACGCACGTTCACGGGCCATAGCGGCAGCGTGCACGGAGTTGCTTTCAGCCCCGACGCGCGGATTGCCGCCAGCGCTTCCGCCGATAAGACGGTGAATATTTGGGATATCGCCACTGGGAACGTACTCTTACAACTGGCGGGGCATTCCGCAGCGGTAAACGCCGTGGCTTTTGCGCCCGACGGGCAGCGCGTCGTCAGCGCGTCAGACGACGGGACGGTGATCGAGTGGAATGTCGAGGAGGCTATCGCCAAGGCGACGCCGCCGGCCATTGAGATCGATCTAACATTACAAAGGGACTTGGTGGTTGGGGCGCCAGTCCGCTTTCGCAAGAGTCCGGAAGGCCCGTTGGTTTATCTTAGCTACACCCATGCAGACCGCGATGGGTATTTGACTCAGTTCGTGAAGGACCTGGAAGAAGAATTGCGGCGTGAATCGGGTGAAGCGGGCGAGACGATCAGCGGATGGGATTATGGCACTGCGCCTGGCGATGTCTTCTCCGAGGCGTTTGCGTCGCCGCTGCGGTCGGCGCGCGTTGCGGTGTGCATCATATCGCCGTCTTACTTCGAGAGCGTCCGCTGCGGGAAGGAATTCAGCGTTCTCCGTATGCGGGCGGAGCAAGGCGAGGGAATACTTCCCATACGCCTGGACTCCGGCGGATCACTTGCCGGAGGCGATGCTCGGCTATCGTATCGGGCCCCGCCGACGTTGCGGTATACCGCGACGAAGGGCTGGCCTACACTATGCGGCTCTCGCGCCACCGGCTTGCCTACGAAACGCTCGTCCGCCAATTTGCGAGCGAGCTGGTGAAGATGGCGCGCAGCACCCCGCTAAAGGCGCTTGCGGAACTGCCGCCGATGGACGAACTACCCAACGCGTTCGGCGGCAGAGACAGCGAATTGCCGGAAACCGGGACCGAACGAGTCACTTTTGTCATCGCCGCCGAATCTACCTTCGGCAAGCCGCTTTTCGCCATTGCACAGGAGATTACCGCGGAGCTCGATCTGCGCGCGATCCAGGATCAATCGGAAGACGTCCCGGCGCTGATTGCGCGGACGGCTGGGACTAATAGCGTCTTGGTTTTCATGGCCGATCAGGAAGGATTCGAAACCGCGGAACTTTCCAAGAAACTGAGCCGGGCAGTCTCATTGCGCACTGCTGGTGGTCAGTACGACTGGCGCCGTCAACCTTGCGCCCAGGCCGCCGCGCCGCATTGGTTACTATTCGGGAATGATCCAGACCGAAGCCGCGTTGCGCGATGCGCTGCGAAACGCTATCGTCAAAATCCGGCATGCGATGATTGCCAGAAGCAACACCGGCGATTCCGCGGCAGAAACGCCCTACTTACCTAGCGCATGACGAACACTGGACGCATCATTACGTTTTATTCGTACAAGGGCGGCCTTGGCCGCTCGATGACGCTGGCGAACGTCGCGTGGATCCTGGCAAGCGCCGGAAAGCGCGTGTTGGCGATCGACTGGCATCTCGACGCCCCGGGCCTGCATCGTTACTTCGCGCCTTTCTTGCGCGACCCTTTGATGGCGGAAACCCGCGGAGTGATCGAGTTTACCTCCGACTACGCGGCTCAGGTGGCCGCGGCCGGCGAGGTAGAAGTCGCGGTGGAAAAACACGCGAATATTCTGCGTTACGCGGTGTCGGTTGACTGGCGGTTTCCCGGCGACGGCGGCATCGATCTGGTGGGCGCGGGGCGAAGCGGACCGTCTTATTCGGTGGCGGTGAACGCATTCAGCTGGTCGCAATTTTATGAGCGAATGGGCGGGGCGCGATTTCTGGAAGCAGTCCGGCAGCACGTGCGCGGCGAATACGATTACGTGCTGATCGACGCGCAGCCAGGGACCAGCGAAATCTCGAGTATCTGCGTGATGACGATGCCGGATGTTCTGGTGGTCTGCTGCGGACTCAATAACCAGAACATCGAAGGTGCGGCGGGGATTGCGAAGGCGGCGCAGTTCGCGGGCCAGGGCGAGTCACGCGTGATTTATCCCGCGTTGATGCGCGTCGACTGGAGCGAGAAGGTAATGCTGGACGAAGCGCGTAAGACGGCCACGCGCGAATTCGATGCCGTAATGAGTCACATTCCCGACCGTTGGCAATATTGGGGAGAGATGGAGTTTCCCTATACGCCGTATTATTCGTATGTGGAACTGCTGGCGCCGTTTGTGGAAGCGCTGCGCACGCCGAATTCGGTGTTGGCGGCGGCGGAACGGTTGACGGCGCGATTGACGGCTGGGGAAGTTGCGACGACGGCGCCGATGCCGGAAGATTTGCGACGCGCGGGCTTGGATGCTTTCCTGCGGCGCGAGCGGTTACAGCGCCGCTGAGCTCGCGATTTCGGCCATGTAGAATAGGCCATAATGCCGACGCATACGTCCGATGATTCGCATGACGAAGTGAATCGCGAACTTCGCAAAATGACGAAGGGCGATCCCGAAGCGGCGAACCGGTTGGCAGCGCTGATTTATCACGACCTGCGTAAGTTGGCGAATTACTATATCCGCAAAGAGCGCATCGGACACACGCTGCAGCCGACGGCGCTGGTGAACGAGGCTTATTTGCGCATTGTTGGGATGCGCAGCATGAATTGGGAGAACCGGGCCCATTTCATTGCGGTGGCGGCCACGTTGATGCGGCAGATCCTGATCGACTATGCGCGCCGGCGGCAAGTGCGAGCGGAGGGTCATGTCAAGCCCGATGGCGAAGAAGCTCTCGCGGACATCGGCGTAGAGCAGGCCAAGGAGTTTGTGGCGCTGGACGATGCGCTGAAGCTGCTGGCGGAGGTCGATGAGCGCCAGGCTCGCATTGTGGAGATGAAATTCTTCGGCGGGCTATCGGTGGAAGAGATCGCGCACCTGCTGGATCTCTCGACACGCACGGTCAAGCGCGAATGGGCGATAGCCAAAGTCTGGCTGCACGATGAGATGCTGCGCACCGGACAGCCATGAGCGCACCCTACCCGGAACGCCGCAAGGAAATCTTCGGGCTGGCGCTCGAGCTTCCGCCGGACAGCCGGGAACAGTTTGTGAGCGGCGAATGCGAAGGCGACTCACTGCTGTTCCAAGCGGTGATGGAAATGATCCGGAAGCACGATGATCTGCCGGATCTTTTTGAAAAGGGCGCGCCGCTTGGGAGAGGCGCGGAATCTGTCTCCGAGATGCAACCGGCCACGGAGGAATTCCGCGGCGATTCGCGATTTCAGTTGATCCAGCAACTGGGCGCGGGCGGGTTCGGCTCGGTTTATGAGGCTTTTGATCGCGAGAACCATGCGGTGGTGGCGCTCAAGACGCTGAAGCGCGCCGATGCCGCCAGGCTGCGCATGTTCAAGCAGGAATTCCGCGCGGTGGCCGAGCTTGCGCATCCGAATCTGGTGCAGCTTTACGAGCTGATCGACGATGGACGCCACTGGTTCCTAACGATGGAATTGGTGCGTGGGACGGACTTCGTTTCCTATGTTCGCGGCGCGAGTGAGGGGACAGGAGAGGGTTGTTATGACCGTCTGCGATCGGTACTACGGCAACTGATCGAAGCGGTTCGTTACTTACACGAACGAGGCATGCTGCACCGGGACATCAAGCCGTCGAATATCCGAGTGACTAGTGAAGGCGAGCTCAAACTGCTCGATTTTGGGCTGGTCCGGTATTTGCAGCCGCTCGAATCAGGTGGCCAAACCGAGACGGTGGCGGGTACGGCAGCGTACATGGCGCCGGACCGCAGTCCACGGGAGGCGAGCGATTGGTATTCGGTGGGGGCGGTTCTTTATGAGGCATTGACGGGCAGGCCGCCATTTCAAGGTGGCTTTCTCGAGGTGCTGATGACCCGCGAGACTGCGCGGCCCCCGCGAGAACTGGCGACTGGCATTCCCGACGACCTGAACGAGCTTTGCACGCGGCTACTGGAACTGGATTCGGGGGAGCGCTTGAACGGGGCGGGTGCGTTGGCGATGCTGCGCGCGACGGCGATTCCCGAGGCGATAGACACGGCGCAGCGGGAACCGCTTTTCGTCGGCAGGACGTCCGACCTGGCGGAACTGCAAGACGCTTTCGAAGAGGTTCGCGGCGGAGAGCCAGTTTGCGTTCACGTGAAGGGCCCCTCGGGAATGGGGAAGAGCGCGCTATGTAGACAGTTCCTGGCGAATGTGCGAAAGCAGGGCGCGGTGACGCTCTCCGGGCGTTGTTATGAGAGCGAGTCAGTTCCGTTCAAAGCGATTGACCCCATTGTGGATGCATTGGGCGATTACTTGAAGTCTCTGCGCGCGGATGCGGCGGCGTTTCTGCCGCGTGAACGGCCGCTTCAAGCTTTGGCGCATCTGTTTCCGACGCTCCGGCGGGTGGAAGCGATCGGGCGGACGGCTGCCCCTTCGTTCCAAGACGCCGATCCGCGCGACCTGCAGAGGCGGGCGATTGCGGCGCTGCGGGAGATACTGGCGCGCGTTGCGGAAAAGCGGGCCTGCGTGATCCACATTGACGATTTTCAATGGGGCGATTTGGACAGCGTGGACTGTCTCACGAGCATCCTGGCGGCTCCGGATCCGCCGCCGGTGCTCTTTCTCTTCAGTTATCGATCGGAGAATGCGTCGAGCCCGCACATCGAACGGCTGCTGCCGAAGGACGTGCCCTTGGCCCAAGTGGTGATGGTGGAAGTTGGGCCGCTGAAAGACGCCGAATCGTGCGAACTGGTGCGCAGGCTGCTTGGGGAAGAGAGCGCACCGGCGCAACAGTCGATCGACCGCGAAACCGGCGGCATGCCGTTATTCATTCACGAATTGGCGCAGCATGCGCGTTCGGGGCTGCGATCGCAGCGCGCGGCGGGACTGTCGTTGCAGGAGATGATTCAGGACCGCATCGGCGCGCTGCCGGCGGCGGCGCGACGGATGATGGAATTGGTCAGCCTAGCGGGACGGCCGATCCATGTGGAGGTGGCGCGGCAAGCGGGTGGTTTGGAAGACGGCGAACGCGCGGCGCGAAAGGTGCTGGTGGCGCAAAACCTGATCCGCCATAAGAGCGCGGATGAGGTTGAACCGTACCACGACAAGATTCGGGAAGCGGCGGTAGCGGGACTTACGGCGGAGGCCAGGCGCAACGGCTTTGAAGCACTGGGCGTGGCGATGGAAGAGCGGGGGAGCGCCGACCCGGAAATTGTTTATCAATATTTCCTCGAGGCCGGCAATCTTCCCAAAGCGGAACGGTGGATCGAGACAGCGGCGGAGAGAGCGACGCGCGCACTGGCCTTCGACCTGGCTGTGAGGCTGCGCGAAAAGCAGCTTGAGATGCGCGCCATGGATGCGGCGGAGCGTCCGCTGCTGCTGGAGCGGCTGGGCGGAAGTGCTCGCCCTGGCGGGTCGCGGATTGGAGGCTGCGCATACGTATGAGGCAGCGACCCAAGGCGCGAACCCGTCCAAGAGCCGCGAGTTGAGCCGAAAGGCCGGGGAGCAGTACATTCGCAGCGGTGATTTTAAAAAAGGCCGGGCGCTGCTTTGCGGTCTTCTGGAGAGGGTCGGCTTTTATCTGCCGGCTCAGCGCTGGCACGCGATGCTGCTTTGGCCGGTGTGGCGCGTTGTGTTGGGACTGCGCGGGCTTCGAAGCGCTTCGACCGTGCGAGCGGCCAGCGCGGAGGAGGAAGAGAGGCTCGACATCTGCCGTGTGGCATCGCTAGCGATGGCGTTGCAGGATCCCATTCGCGCGGCCGAGTTGCAATGCCGGCACCTGCTGCATTCGCTACGTCTGGGCGAACCGTACCGGATCGCAAACTCATTGGCGATGGAGGCGGGATACCGGGCGGCGCGGCGCGGCGCGCGAAGCTATCCCAAGATGAACGAATTGCTGGCGCAGATCGAGCAACTGGCGGTTCAATCGCATCATCCGAATGGCGGGACGCTGGCGTTATCGGTACGGACCAAAGTCGCGTGGCTGGCGGGGCGTTGGGAGGAATCGGCCAAAGCGGGAGAAGAAGTGAATCGGATGGCCACGGAGGAGTTCACCCGTGTGGCGTGGGAAGTCTATCCCAGCTCGATTTTCTGGATCTGCTCGCTAGCTTGCCTGGGGCGCTGGCGGGAAGTCATCGAACGTTTGCCGGGCTTGGAAGCGGACGGCCCGGCGCGCGGCGATTTGTTGGAGATGACCAACCTGCCGGTCTCGACATTCGCGTATGTGCGGTGGCTGCTTGCGGATAAACCGGGAAAAGCCGCGGAGGAACTGGAGAGGACCGCGGCGCGACTCAGCGAGCCCGGATTCATACCGCACCGCTTCGGTATTTGCTACGGGTTTACCGAGGTCGCGCTCTACGAAGGCGACGTGGAGCGGGCGAGACAAGCGGTGACAGATGGATGGGAGCAACTGGAAGCGGCGATGGCTTTGCGGCTTGAGCCCGTGCGGATACTCATGCTTTATTTGCGGGCCAGGGTGGCCTGCGCGGCTGCGGCTTCCGCAAAAAGCGAAGACGCACGGCGCCGATTCCTGGCCGATGCGCTAGGCGACGCGCGACGCATCCGGAGGCAGCGGACGGTTTGGGGCAATGCGATTGCCGATCTGATGGAGGCCGGCATCCGCGCGGAGCAGCACCGCACCGCGGATGCAAAACGGTTGCTCGAATCGTCCGAAGAAGGCTCATTGCGCGCCGGAATGCAGCATCTCGCCGCGGCGGCGCGATATCGCAAGGCGCAGCTTTCGGCGGGAGATACGCGGCGGGAAGCGCAGCGGCAGGCGGCCATCTGGCTCGATTCGCAGAGGGCTCAGAACCCGGAACGGCTGGTCGAGATGCTTTCCCCGGGAAACTGGCAAGACCTGGAATAATCTCCGGTTCATTTCATTGTTTGGCCCCGTTGATGGCGCCGGTGCGCCTATGGGTGTGAGGCGGGGTTATGAAGAGATGCGCCTATTCCCATGAGTGAACGCGGCGCGCAAGGTTTGGGGCCTGTGCCGCGCACGTTGATGGCGCCCCTTTGGGCGCGCGCGATCGAGACGAAACGGGCTTCGCCGATCTTGAGCGATTGGAGCGCGGTGACCACGGCGGGGTCGCTGGACTTCGATTTCGGACGGCTACATCTGCCGCGAAGCACGGTGGCCGGCGCGTGCGCACGAACGGCGCTGATCGACGAGATGGTGCGGGAATGCTGCCGGATGGATCCGCGGTTGATGCTGGTGAATCTTGGCGAGGGCCTGGACAACCGATTTGGGCGAGTCGACAACGGCGCGATTTCGTGCGTGGATCTAGATTTGCCGGAGGTGGTGGATCTGCGGGCGAGATTCTTTCCCGATACGCGGCGGCGGCGCGCGATCGCGAGAAGCGCGTTGAACTACGAGTGGATGGACGAGATCGGCAGCGGGTTCGACGCGGTTGTTTTCGTGGCGGAGGGCGTGTTGATGTATCTGCGCATGGAGGAGGTGCGGGAACTCTTTGCGCGCGTGGCGGTGCGGTTTCCCGGCGCCCAGATTATCTTCGATTCGATTGCACCGCCCATGGTGCGTTTCGCGCGGATGGAACTGGGGCGCGGTTTCGACGCCCGGTTCCAGTGGGGAGTCAGGCACGCGGCGGAGATGGAGAGATGGGGGCGCGGGTACAAGCTGATGGAACGGCGATCGGTTTTCGAAACGCACCGGCGGCATTTCGGTTTCCTGATGCGTTCGATTACGCGTGTGATTCCGGCGGCTCTATGGATTCACTCGGTGAACCGGTTCCGGCTGGGCGGTTAGAAACTCAGCCGGACGCCGAGTTGGATCTCGCGCTTGGGGAAGTCCGATGTGAAGGCCAGCGGCTGGCTGGGGGAGAGCGCGGCGCTTCCGCGCGCATCGAACGGCGGACCGAAAGCCGCGCCGACGACGTTGTTGACGCTGGCGTAGTTGGTGCGGTTGGCCAGGTTGAATCCTTCGGCGAGGAATTGCGCGTTGACCTTTTCGGTGAGTTTGAATTGACGGCTCAGGCGAAGATCGAATTCGGCGAAGTTAGGGCCAAGACCGGCGTTGCGCGGGGCGCCGGGCGGACGGTCGTTGGTGAAGTGATTGTCGCCGTTGACATCGGCGCCAGCGAGGAGATTGAAGGGGTGGCCGCCGTGATAGTTGAAGATGGGCGCTAACTCGAATCCGGAGAGGATGCGGGAATGAGTCCAGGGGCTTTGGATGACGCCGGCAATCACCATCTTGTGGCGCTGGTCGAAATCGGAAAGAGCGCGCTCGGCGGCGAGATTGGTTTCGTTGAAGGCGGAATAATCGCTGTTGAAATCGGTGGCATCGTCCTCGGCCTTGCTGTAGGTGTAGTTGGCAGTTAAGGTCACATGGTTGGAGAAACGCTTGCGGAACTCGAGGATCAAGCCGCGGTAGACCGCTGCGGCCTGCGACGTGTAGACGTTGTTTTGGAGGATGGTTCGGGTTGGATCGGCAAAACAGGGATTGGGCGCGGGCGGCGTCACCGTACATTGGGGCGCTCCCCAGTCCTGAAAGGGAAGGCCGTTAGTGGGCAAGCCGTTGGCGCCGGTTCCAGTGACGATGGGCGCGCCAGGAAGCAAGTTCGAGTCAACGGCCCACGGCAGGCGCAGCGTGTGCACGTAGATGAGACTGGCGCCGATGGAGAGATCGCGACCAATCTGACGCTCGATGCCTAAGGAAGCTTGCTGCGAGGAAGGGTTCTGATAACCGGGCTGGGCGGAGAAGAGTACGGTTCCAGGCGGCAAAGCGCCGGAGTGACTGACGGCGAGGCCGAACTGCTGAAGATCGGCGGGCGTGATGCAGGCGCTTGCTCCCGGAGACGGAGCGCCGCAGAGAATCTTTCCCTGGGCAAACAAAGTCTGGTAGATGACGGCAGAATTGAGCGCCGGGTTGCCGGGCGCTCCGAGAATGCTCACCAAAGTGTTGGCGATCTGGCGGTTGCCGTTGACGTTGCCGAGCGTCTGAACCACATTGTCGATCTGGGCATAGATGGGCGAATAGAAGATGCCATAACCACCGCGGATTACGGTTTTGTGGTCGTGGAACGGATCCCAGGCGAAGGAAAAGCGCGGCGCGAAGTTGTCTTTATCGGTGGTGAGCGCGCCGGTCTGCGTATCGAGCTCGTAGCGCAGGCCGAAGCCCAAGGTGAGATTGGGGCGGAGTTGCCAAGCGTCCTGAATGTATGCGGCCGTCAGAGGGCGCGTGAAGGCGTATCGCGGGTTGCCGAAGCCCTGCTGATAGAAGGCCGGCTCTCCGAGACCCCACGCTTGCAGACCGTTGATGCTCGCTGCAGGGAGCGAGCCGGAGAGGCCGCAAAGCGCGGGAATCTGGAGGCAGGGGCTGAGCAGAATTCCGGGCAAATCGAGAAATTCGAAGCGGCCGGCGAAGAAGGTGTCGGAGGTGGTGTTTTCGCCGCGCAGAAGTTCGTAGAATCCGGCTTTCAGCGTGTGTTTGCCACGCACCATCGTTAGGTTGTCGGCGAATTCGTAGCGGCGTAGCGTGCCCTGGCTCGGGAGGAAGATGTTGCGGCCGAAGAACCCGTAACCTGGAGCGTCGAGGCTGGGGCCTCCGGGATCGTTGGTGGCGACGTTGGCTTGATAGAGGTTCCATTGCACGCGCGCTTCGTTCTGAGTGGCGGGGCTGAAGAGATGGAACCACGAGGCTTGGGCGGCGCTATCCCAATTGAGCACCGATGTCCCGCGCGAAAAAGCGGTGAGCGCCTGGACATTCGGATCCGCTTCCGAGATATGTGAAAAGTTGTAACGGAGGAAGGCTTGATCGTGCGATCCGAAGGAATGATCGAGGCGCGCGGAGAATTGATGGCGGCGAATGGGAAAGGGAAACAGGCCGCCGTCTTTTCCGAACTGATTCACGATCGACCTATCCTGCGCGATCTGCTGCGTGCTTAGAAGACCGGGGACCGGTGTGGCCGCGGGGTTGATTGTCAAAAGCGCCGAAAGGGCGCTGGCGCAAGTCGCTGCGGGAAGGATAGTCAGGGAGGTCGTGCCTCCGAGACAGGGGACGGGCGTGGCGCCCTCAGCGGCCAGACCACTTAGAATCGGGCGCTGCGATGCGGTGGGGGCGAAGATGCCGGTGTCGGTGAGCAGTGGGACGGCGTTCTGGGAATCGGAACGAAGCCCTTCATAGGAGAGGAAGACGAAGGTGCGATTCTTGCGGAGCGGGCCGCCGAAGGTTCCGCCGAATTGCTGGCGATTCAGCGAGTCTTTGATGGGCTGCAAGGCTTGGTTGAAGGCGAAATGATCGCGGGCGTCCATGGCATCGTTGCGGAAAAAGCCATATGCGCCGCCGTGCATCTGGTTCGATCCGGATTTGGTGACGATGTTGATGGAAGCGCCGCTGGCGGCTCCAAAATCCGCGCCATAATTGCCGCGGTTGATTTGAAACTCCTGCACGGCGTCCTGGCTGACGGTGGGACGCACGCCACCGGCATCGTCGTTAGCCTCGGCCCCATCCACGGTGACGTTGTTTCCGCGACCATTGCTTCCGTAGAGCGAAAGGCCGCTCTGCGGCGTCTGCTGGACGCGGAAGTCGGTATTGCTCGCGATGCGGTTGGAATCGCTGACGCCGGGCGCCAGCAGGGCAAAGGTGAGGTAATCGCGGCGATCAATAGGTAGCCCGGCGATGTAGCGATCTTCGATCGAGTTGGCCTGCGAGCCGCGCACGACATCGACCAACGGCGAGCGTACGGTCACTTCTACTTGCTGAGGAGTGCGCGCGAGGGTCAATTGAAAATCCACATCGACGGTCGAGCCGACGTGGGCGACGATGCCTCTGTGAAGCTCGGCGTCGAAGCCAGTGACTTGCACGGTCAGGGTATAGGTCGACGCCGGTAGAGATGTGAAGGAATAGTGGCCTGAGTTTTCGGTGACTGCGCTGCGGCGCGTACCTTTGGCGTCGTCGACGGCGGTGATCTCGGCCTTGGCTATGACGGCGCCGCTGGGATCGCGCACCGTTCCACGAATCGCTGCGGAGGAGCCAACACCCTGACCGGCGGCCGGCATGACGGCCGATACGAGCCAAACCGAAATGGCGATTAGAGGCGGTTTCACTCAGTACTCGATCTAACGCCCTGGTCTTATTCGAATGGCGAACAGGAGGACGAGGCGCGTACGCATCGAATATAGGGTATCGCTTTCGCGAACCATAGCGACTTTTGCGGAAAAGCACCGTCTTATACTCGATGAGATGGAGGTACGCATGACCACCGGGGCCTTTGCGGGCTTACTGCTCGCGGGATTCAGTTATTCGGCATGTTACGGGCAAGCCGCCGACGCCAGGCTCGAGTTCGAGGTGGCGTCGGTTAAACCTTCGCCGCCGCCCGGCGACAGCTACTCGGTCGGCTGCAAGGGCGGACCGGGCTCGAAAGATCCGGGTATGCTCCAGTGCCAGAACTTTAGCATGACGAACTTCCTGACGCGGGCTTATGGCATGCCGCGTTATGCGCTCACGGCGCCGGAATGGGCGCCGACCGTGATGTACGACATCACGGCGAAAGTTCCGGAAGGGACGACCAAGGAGCAGGTCGCGGTGATGCTGCAGAACATGCTGATCGACCGCTTCAAGCTAGCGGCGCACCGCGAATCGAAGGAGATGGCGAAATACGAGCTGGTGGTGGCGAAGGGCGGGCCGAAGCTGAAAGAAACGGTGGAAGTCCCGGCGCCCAAAGAGGGCGATCCACCGAAGCCACCCGCGCGCTCGGGGCCGTCCGGACTTGGCAAGGACGGATTCCCGGTGCTGGGCGGGACCGGGATGATCATGATGAACGGACGCGGGCGCCTGTTTTACTCCAACTGGACAATGGCGCAGTTGGCTACGCAGCTTGCAGGTCAGCTAAGCAAGCCGGTGACGGACGCCACGGGATTGAAGGGCAAATACGACGTCGGCATTTATTGGCTACAGGATTCGATGCGCGTGTCTGCGCCGGAGGCCGACGTTACCGGTCCCACGCTGCTGCAGGCAATTCAAGATCAGCTCGGGCTGCGGCTGGAAGCGAAGAAGGGGCCGGTGGATATTCTGGTGGTGGACCATGTCGAGAAGACGCCGACTGACAATTGAGTCTCTGGCCTAAACGGTTTCGCACGGCGCGGCGTCTTAAACTCCGAGTCAGGATTGGAGGTTTGATGACGCGATCACTTGCGGCGCCGCTATTGTTGGTCTTCGCCGCGTGCGGCGTTTTCGCGCAAACGGATGCCAAGGTAGACTTCGAGGTGGTCTCGATCAAGGCTGCTCCGCCGCCGGAAAGCAAGGATGGAGTGATAGGGCTGAGGATGTTTAGCAACGGCGGCCCCGGATCTCAGGATCCAGGCATCTGGCGATGCGAAAACCTCAGTTTGCGTAATTTGATCACTTCCGCCTACGGTCTGTACTCCTTCCAACTCGGTGCCCCGGATTGGCTACAAGACCAGCGCTTCGACATTAGCGCCAAGGTTCCAGAAGGGGCGACGAAAGAGCAGTTCAATATCATGATGCAGAACATGCTCGTTGAACGCTTTAAGCTGGCGGTGCATCACGAGACGAAAGAGGCGGCCAAGTATGATTTGGTAGTGGCGAAAAACGGACCGAAACTGAACGAATCCGTCGATATCCCAGTGGCTTCCACCGACGCTCCCACCGGACCTCCGCCCGCGCCAAAACCAATGGCGATAGGGAAGGACGGATATCCGGAGTTGGCGCCGAATAGGGCGGGGATGGCGATGATGAACGGACGCGCCCGTCTGTTTTATCCGAAATCAACTATGGCGATGTTAGCGGCGCGCCTGCAGGGTCAATTAAGCACGCCGGTCACCGACGCCACGGGTTTGACTGGCAAGTACGACATCAGTCTCTATTGGAATGCTAATACGATGCGCGCCAGCGCGCCTGCGGCTGGGCCGCCTGGCGGAGGCGCGGTCCCAATGCTCGCGGCTCCAGATGGGGATGGCGGTCCCACGTTAGAGCAAGCGCTTCAGGATCAGCTTGGGTTGCGGCTGGAAGCGAAGAAGGGTCCCGTGGATATTGTAGTGGTGGATCACATCGAGAAGATGCCGACGGATAATTGACAGCCACATATCTAAGCTGCGTTGGCGGGCCTCAGACTGGGCAGGATACGTGGAATGAATCGTTCGGTGAGCAGCGGTCCGAGAATCGACGTTGCCAGCATCAGGACCAGGACCACGTTTACCAACTCACTGTCGATCAGACGTTGGCCGGCGGAATTGAATGTGTTGTAGGCGACGATGGTCGCCGCGAGCGTGGCGGCCACTTGCGGTAAGGTAAGCGACCACATCGCCAGCCGCTCGAATTTGGAGTAATGGAATGCCCCGCCTGCGATTTGAACCGCAAGCCACTTACCGATGAGCAGGGCGAAGATGATCGCGAGCACAAGACCAAGCTTGCCGACGATGCTGTGGAAGAACGCGACCGGATTGATCAGGAATCCCGTCACAATGAAAAAACAAGGAATGAATACCGCTTCACCGAAGAATTTCACCTTCTCTTTTGCGGGATTGTTTTGCACCGCCGCGTTCACTGACAGCCCGGCCAGGAATGCTCCCACGATACCGGGCAGTTGAATGACGGCAGCCAGCGCCGCGGCTACCGCCATGATAAGGATCATCAGGCTGAAGCACGCATCCTCATCACCCTCCACTTTCCTCAAGAAGTAACGTCCCAAACGGCTCAGGCCAAGCAGGATCAGCGGTATGAAAATGGCGATCTCGACGATCTGGATGACCAGTTGGCTGACGGAAAACCCCTTCTGAAAAGTTGCAACACAGATCGCAAACACCACCAGCGACAACGTGTCGGACATGACGGTGGCGCCGTACGTCACCGCGATGGGCTCGCAGCGGGTGGCGCCGAACTTAGCGACGATCGGCGCCGCGATGAGAGTATGTGAGGCGAGAAGCGAGCCTATCACGATGGCCGCAATCGCATCGTAGCCGAACAGGAGGGCGACGCCGGCCCCCAGGAACAAAGGAATGAAGGTGGTCAGGACGCCAAAGTCGATCACCCTATTTTTCGCACGCCGAAAAAGCGTCAGGTCGATCTCCAGGCCCGCACAGAACATCAGCAGAAGCTTGCCGAGCTCGCCGAAGAAATCCGCAATCGGCCGGTCTTTGCCGACCACATCGAGCGCGTACGGACCAATCACGATTCCGCTGAGCAAGAGGCCAACCACCGCTGGGAGCCCGAAGCGCCGCGATAGCCTCGGAACATACACTATGAGCGCCAATGCGATAGCGGCCTTTGCTAGCAGCGGCAATGCCAATGCGTGCAATCGTACGAGTTCCAAAAACTGGGGCAATTTGCCACCCTACATCTGGAACGATGCGGCGAGAAAGGCGAGGTTCCAGAAAATATTGACCTTCGAATGTTGTTACCAGGCGATAATTTGGTGCTGAGAGCGAAATTTCGCCGCCATTATCTTTCGATATTTTGGGCCTCAGTTAACTTGGTACATCAGGGAACTAACTCTAGCGGGAATTGAGTTACACTCACACACAGTGCAAAAAGCCGTGCGTTTTTGCGCGGCGTCTGTTGGGTGAATCAGATCCTGCACCATGGCAACCAGAAATACGTTACCGGCGACCTACGAGAACAAGGACCTGGAGTGGCTTGACCGGCTGGTATGTCCGACTTGCGGCGATCACCTGAGCGGAAATTCTCAACGGCTCATCTGCGCCGCCTGCGAAACCTCCACGCCATTGATCGACGGCGTTGTTCCCGATTTTCTCAACGAATTTCCTTACTGGGGCGAGATTCCGCGCGAGCAAATGGCGGAAGTGAACCGCCGGGCGAACGACGGATCGTGGAAATCGGCGCTGCTGCACTTCGACCATCCGGCGGTGCGGCGTGTTTCGGAGATGATCCTCAATCTCGACCGCGCCAACTGGCATCGCTTAGTGCGATTGCCGGCGGATAGCCGCGTTCTGGATATTGGGGCCGGATTGGGAACCACTGCGCATGCCCTGGCGAGACATTATCGCGAAGTGGTTGCGGTGGAGCCGGTGCTGGAAGGCGTCCGCTTCATGCAGCAGCGCTTCAGAGAAGAGGGACTTTCCAACGCGGCAATTGTGCGCAGCTCGATTTGGAAGTTGCCATTTGGGCCGGAAAGTTTCGATCTGGTGGTCTTGAACGGCGTTTTGGGTTGGGTAGCCGAAGGCCAGGAAGGCGACCCGGGCGAGCTTCAGCGCTCCGCGCTGGAACAGGCGTTCCGGCTGGTGCGTCCCGGCGGATACCTTTGCCTGGGGATCGAGAACCGCTTCGCATTAGGTTATTTCAGCGGCGACCCGGACCCCCACTGCGGTCTCCCATTCGTGACGATTTTGCCGCGCCGGATCGCGAACTGGTATGCCAACAAGCGCGGTCAGCAAGGATACCGGAACTATCTCCACTCGAGCCGCGGCTACCGGAAGCTTTTAGAGCGCGTGGGCTTTCGCGATCTGGAATTCTACATCGCGTCTCCCAGTTACAATCACCCGCGCTACCTGATTCCGTTGAAGGGCGGTTCGTTTCCGTTTTACGCTGTGAACGCGGGAGTGCGACAGATGGGTTGGCTGCGCCGCACAGGGCGCGGGGCGTTGCGTCTCACCGGGCTTCTCAAACACCTGGAGCATTCCTATATCATCCTGGCTCGCAAATGATCGCCGAATGGCTTAGCTTCCTTAAGGAAAAGGCCACAGATTGGAATCTTCCCGCCGGCGACGGATGGACCTGCCTTTTCCACAACAACTACCACCCGCACAGTAAATCGATTAACCTGCTGTGGTTTTACGATGGCGGGAAATTTCCTCGCGTGGTTGCCAAACTCTACCGCGAGCCGGACATCCTGCACCGCGAGTTCGCCAGCCTGAAAACCGCGTTCGCGGCCTCGCCGCGCCATGTGCCAAGACCGCTCTACCTGGGGCAGGTGGGCGATTTCTGGGCGCTGTGGATGGAGGGCGTGCCCGGTTATCAATTCAGGGTTGGCGACGTGCATTCGCGCGGAGGGCTTTCCTCGGTGGTGGAGGCGATCACCTCCATTCATTGCGGACTGCGAACGCCGGACGATGGCGCGGAGGGGACGCGCTGGCAACGGATGGTTGTGGAACCGCTGGATACGGTGTCGCGCTTTGGGCCTTCGGCGCTGGTGAAGGAAAACTGCTCGGCGCTGGCGGCGTCGATTTCACGGGAATGGCTGGCGTCATTGCCGATTGTGCCGCAGCATGGCGACCTCTTCCTGGGCAATATTCTTTGCCATCGAGGGGCTACCCGAATCGTGGACTGGGAGACCTTCGGTTTTATCGACCTGCCGCTATACGATTTGCTCACCTTCTGCTTTTCCGTCCTGCGTGTGGAGGAGGATGGCGCGGACCGTTTGCCTTCCTGGCTGATGGGTGAAATGCCGCCGCTGATTGCTCGCTACTGCAAAGCTGTCGGCTTGAAGGACCCGGCGCTAGAGTTGCTCCTACCGCTGTCGCTGGCGAATTGGTTTCACTTGCAGTGGTTGAATGGAAAAAGAGAGTTCAACGAGGGTTTGTATCGCTCGATCGAAAAGTATTTTCGCCAGCCGGAGCGTTGGGATGGGTTTATCGAAGCGGCGGTTCGATGAACGCGCGAGGGTTGGGCGCCAGAGCCCAGGGAAAACCGGTCACGCCTTTCCGGCGTCGAATACGCGAAGGAGCTGGCAATGACCGCCAGAGCTTTTGTGTGCCTCCTGGCTGTGGTCCAGGCCTGCGGCGTGTGCTGCGCGCAATCCACCGACGCGAAAGCTGAGTTTGAAGTGGTGAGCGTGAAGCCTTCGGAGGCGCCAGGGAACGGGATGCGGCGCGTGGGCTGCGACGGCGGGCCGGGGACGAAGGATCCGGGCATGTTCCGCTGCACGAACATGAGTCTCTCGAATCTCGTCACGCGCGCTTACGGCATCGCTTATTACCAGCTCACGGGACCGGATTGGCTGCAGCAGCAGATGTTCGAGATTCAGGCGAAAGTTCCCGAGGGCGCGACCAAGGATCAAGTCGCTGCGATGATCCTGAGTATGCTTCAGGACCAGTTCAAGCTGGTGGCCCATCACGACTCGAAGGAGCTTGCGAAATACGATCTCGTCGTGGCGAAAGGCGGCCTGAAAATCAAAGAGTCGGCGGAGGAACCGCCACGGCCGCCCGATGGCGCGCCGCCCAAGCCCGCGCCGATGGCTAAGGACGGATTGCCGGAACTCGGCCCGGGCCACCCTGGGATGGCGATCAACGGCAAGCGGGCGATTCTCTACTACTCGCATTGGACCATGACGCAATTCGCGAGCATGATCGCCGCTCAGATGGCGAAACCGGTTACGGATGCGACGGGGCTAACGGCCAAGTATGACATCGGCATGCATTGGTCGCCGGAGAATCTCAGGGCAGGGGATTCGGCGTCAGACCCGGACGGCCCAACGCTGCAACAGGCGTTGCAGGATCAGTTGGGGCTGCGGCTGGAAGCGAAGAAAGGGCCGGTGGATTTCGTGGTGGTGGATCACTGCGAGAAAACGCCGGCGGGCAACTAGGCTTCCGCGTCTTTCCACGCCTTCGCCAGCGCTTTGACGCCGTCTGCGCAGAGCGCCGCGGCGTGTTTCGATTCAGCGCGTAATCCACCGACGGCGCGATCTACGACCCCGGGCTCGAATGCCGCTACTTCCGCGAGCGTTCTGCCGGTCAGCCATTCGGTGAGCGCCGAACCTGCCGCGATGGACGCGGTGCAGCCGCGCACTTTGAAGCGCGCTTCGGCTATGGCGCTGTTTGCAAGGCGCGCCGAGAGGCGCAGGATGTCGCCGCATGCCGGATTTGAGACTTCCACAACAAGCGCGGGCGGCGGAAGCTCGCCGGCATTGCGCGGATTGCGAAAATGATCGAGCAGAGCTTCGGGATACACAGTCGCTATGGTCCAATATTGCCATGATCCAAGTGGTGGCTGCGATTATCGAACGCGATGGGCAGGTTCTGATTGGGCAGCGGCGGACGGATCAATCGCATCCTTTGAAGTGGGAATTTCCGGGCGGGAAGGTGGAGCCGGGCGAGACGCCGGCGCAGGCGCTGGCGCGCGAACTCGAAGAGGAATTGGCCATCAGAGGGGCGCGCGGCGAGGAGCTCCTACGGTACGAATTCGCGTATTCGGGCAGGAATCCGATCGGTCTGATTTTCCTGCGGGTGGCTGCGTTCGAAGGTGAAATTCAGAACCTGATCTACCGCGAGATGCGGTGGGAATCGCGTACGGGCCTGATGCGATTCGACTTCGTGGAAGGGGACCGGCGCTTCCTGGAGTGGTTCTGTTGACAGAATGACACCTTTATGGCAAGTTGAAAGTATCACTGGGAAAGGAGGTGGTCCAGTAAAAATGGATAGTAGTCAACAACCGCGAGAGGTGGCCGACTTTTAGAGTCGAGCCTGTTATGTAGCCGACGCCCGCCGCCAGTTGGCGGGGTCACGTTCCTGCGGACCGGCTGCCTCACGCGAGCAACCATCAGCCCTCAGGTTTAATCCAAGGCTACCAACCCCCGTGGACCCGTTTGGGCTCACGGGGGTTCGTGTTTTGCTATACTTAGAGTTTCGAAAGGATCCCCCGTAACAACATGAAAGCCGGAATTCATCCCGCTTACAACGAGATCAACGTGATCTGCGCCTGTGGCCACATCTTCAAAACGCGCTCGACCCACAAAGGAGATATCCGCGTGGAAATTTGCTCGAGCTGCCACCCGTTCTTTACGGGCAAACAGAAGTTGATCGACACGGCCGGACGCGTGGATCGGTTTGAGAAGAAGTACAAAGCGACGCGTGGGGCCAAAAAGGCCCAGCCCGTAGCGTAGCCCCTTCCAACGGTTCGCGTTGTACAACAGATTGGTGAATGGCGCGGCCGCAGGTGCGGCCGTTGCCACGCCTAACGCTATTCTTGTAACTTCGCAACGACGCCTCGTGCGGCAAGCGAGGCCTGCGTTAATCTTTAGTGCGCCTGCGCGTCACTAGCTTAAGGACCATGCTATTCATTCGCACCGCCTGTTTGCTTGCCTTTCCTGCCATTACGGCATTCGCCCAAACCACTCCAGCGTTCGATGTCGCCTCCATTCGCGCCGATAGCGGGCCTGAAGGGCGCGGGATGGCGCCGCGTCTCGGGGCCAACATCCAAGTCTCGCCGGACGGCGTAACGCTGCGCAGAGTCGCGCTCAAGACGGCAATCGCCTGGGGTTATCACGTGCTGGATTACCAGGTCAGCGGGCCGGATTGGCTGGGGACGGAGCGCTTTGACATCGCCGCGAAGGCGGCTGCGGCAGCGCCGGAAGATCAGCTCCGCGCGATGATGCAAACGCTGCTGGCGGACCGGTTCAAGGTGGCGCTGCATCGCCAGACGAAGGAAATGCAGGCGTACGTGCTGGTGGTGGGGAAGAATGGCCCCAAGCTGACGGAATCGAAGACGGACGGCGAGAGCCAAGTGCAGCCGGATGAGAAGCGCATGGCGATTTCCATCCTGCGCACGCCCATCTCGCCGCTGCTCGATCTGCTGTACAACGTGCTGCGCACGCCCATCGTGGATGAAACCGGCCTCAAGGGAAAGTACGACCTGCAGATCAACATGATGAAGTACATGAACCTGGGGCAAGGCGGTCCAGTGGACCCGGTAGGGATCATCACGACAGCGCTGCAGGAAGAGCTGGGGCTCAAGCTGGAATCGCGCAAGATGCCGATCGATCTTCTGGTGATCGATCACGCCGAAAAGGCGCCGACGGAAAACTAACGCCAACTTATAATCGGGAGATGTCTCTCTCACGGCGGCGCCTGCTCGCGGCTTTGCCGTTGGCAGCGGCCGGTTGCGCGACGCACCGCACGGCGGCTCCTGTGGTTTCGCCGCTTGCGCCGCGATTGGAGCGCGTGGATGTGTCAGCGGACCGGGTGATTCGCGTAACCGTCGGCCTGCGGCCGTTTCGGCCTTCCGGCTTCGTGGTGCGCGCGGAGCGGCTGGGCGAGAAGACAGTCATCCACAACTACGGTCATGGCGGCAGCGGCATCACTCTTTCGTGGGGGACGGCGCAGCAGGCCGTGGATCTAGCGGCGGGCGTGGAGGCGCGCGATTGCGCGGTGCTCGGGTGCGGCGTGATTGGCCTTTCCACGGCGCGGCTGCTGCAGCTTCGCGGTTACCGGACGACCATCTACACGCAAGCGATGCCGCCTAACACGACAACCAATATGGCGGGCGGATTGTGGGAGCCGGTTTCGCTGTATGACGACGATCGCGTGACGCCACAATTTCGCGATCAGTTTGCGGCCGCGGCGCGATTCGCCTGGCGCTACTTTCAGTTTCTGGCGGGCGACACTTACGCGGTGCGATGGCTGCCGCTCTATACGCTGTCGACGCATGCAGCGTTGCAACCCGCCGCCTTCGAGCCTCCTTATCCAGGCTCGCGCCAACTACCGGCCGCCGAGAGTCCGTTCGCGGCGGCGTTTACCCACCGGCGGCACAGCATGTTGATTGAGCCGGCGACGTATCTGAGCGCGCTGATTCGCGACTTCGAACTAGCGGGAGGGAAGATAGTCCTTCGCTCGTTCGGTTCGGCGCAAGAACTCGCGGCCTTACCGGAACCGTTACTCTTCAACTGCACGGGACTCGGCGCCAAAGCGCTCTTCGGCGACACGGAACTTACTCCGATTCGCGGCCAGTTAGTGGTATTGATGCCGCAGCCGGGAGTGAATTATATGACGCTGGGACCGGGCAACATCTATATGTTCCCGCGGCGGGATGGAATCCTGCTAGGCGGGAGTTTTCAGCGTGGCGAATCGAACCTGGAGCCCGACCCGGCAATTACGGAGCGGATTCTGCGTGAGAACAAGGCTGTCTTCGACGGCATGAAAGCCTGATCGCGGCTCGCGCTGCGAGCCGCGACACCTGGACTTAGAGCCACCGGGAGACTGTTTTAGACTTTCCGAAATCGGCTCTTCGCGGTGAGGAGCGCGCCCCCGGTCAGCGATAGCAGGAGGATGAAACTGGAGGGCTCCGGCGTTGCGGTGAAATCGGAAGTGATTTTGCCGTACAGCCCCGCTACGTTATCCAGACCTTCGGTAGTGAAGAATTCGTCGGAGATGGTGCTTCCGCCGTTTTGAGAGAAGCCCAACAGATCCAGAGTATAAGTCACGCCGGCGACCGTGAATGTCTGGTCGGGAATGCTGTTGAGCACGCTGACGCGGTCGTCGCAGGGGACTGAGTTAGTAGCTCCATCCGCGAGACTGAATTCGCATGGCGTGGTGTTGGGAGTCTCGACATGCTGGAAATCATACTCGAAGGTCTTGACGATCGAAGTGGCGCCAAACATCAGATTCAGCGTGATATCGAGCGTGGCGCCGGTGATCGTGTCTCCGGTGATGGGCTGGTTGTGGTGAACGAAGGTTCCAATCAAGAACGTCGTCTCGGTGCTGAGGCTCACCGGCGGAGGCGCGGCGGCATCATAGTCGTAACCACTTTGTTGGGTCCCCACCGGCGTGCCCCACCGAATCTGGCTGGTGCCGACGCCAGAGGCGCTGGCGGGAGGCGCGACACTGCTCCAAACTCCCGCGCTGGAATTCATCGTGAATATATCCGCTTGAGCGCAGGTACAGATCGTAAGCAGCGCGGCCGGGAACAGATAGGTTAGTCGAATCATTTACTGCCTTTCGCGGCAGCGTTAGATTTGAGAGATTCGCCGCCGCATTTGTTGGCCGGGCAAGGCACGTCGAGAGCCAATAATGAAGTATTTAGTTATGAGAAGCTTTTGGCGGACGGGAGGTAGGATCTAGTGCGAAACCGGACGAATCTATATAACTATCTCTTATAGAGTGGGTTAGCCAAACGGTTAATGTATAGGACTGCTGGGCCTGCTATCTACAGGCTGCGTAACATGCGTAACGCAGCCCGTAGATACGGTTGTCAGTAGAGCATGAACGAGTAGAGGGTGTCGCCGGCGGCGACCAGCACATATTGGCGTCCATCCAGCATGTAAGTCTCGGGCGCGTTGGAAACCGAGCCTAAGTGAGAATGCCAGAGGATCTTGCCGGTGGGCGGATCGTAAGCCACGAGATTGCCGGCGACGTCTCCCGCGAATAGGAGTTTGCCGGCAGTGGTCAGCATGCCGTTCATGCCGCCGCCACCGTTACCAGGATATTTGTGGCGCCAGGCGATCTGGCCGGTCTTATAGTCGATGGCGGTGAGATAGTTACCCAGAGTTCCCAGGCCCACTTCTTCCTTGCCGCCGAGGCCCATAGCGCCGCGGGGATCGGTTTCGGTGAGATAGTACATGGCGTAGCTGTCGGATTGTGGAACGAAGAACAGGCCCGCCTCGGGGCTATAAGCGGGAGGAGGCCAGTTGGTAACTCCGCCGTTGGCCGGAGACACGAGAGCGCCGCCAATGTCGAAATCCTTGGAGGGATCGCGCACGGGTTCGCCGCGCTTG
Organism: Bryobacterales bacterium; assembly: GCA_963743705.1. GTDB lineage: Bacteria > Acidobacteriota > Terriglobia > Bryobacterales > Bryobacteraceae > PALSA-243. The sequence continues at coordinate 229,765 of CAVUQS010000019.1, forward strand.
TCGACGCCTTTGGCCCAGTTTGCGGAATCGGAATACTTACTGGTAACTAAGTGTTCGCCGGTAAGGCGGTCGAGCGTGAAGTAAAAGCCATTGCGACTGGCATGAAGCACCATTTTGCGCTGTTTGCCGTTGAATTCGCCGTCCATGATGATGGGCGTCTCGGTGGAATCCCAATCGTGGGTGTCGTGCGGAGAAGTCTGGAAATACCACGCCATCTTGCCGGTGTCGACGTTGATGGCGACGATGGCGCAGGTGAAGAGATTGTCGCCGGGGCCGCGCGATTGTGAGGTGTAAGCGGGCGTGGGATTACCGGTGCCGGTGATGTAGAGGTGCGTTTCCGGATCGTAGGCCCCGGGTACCCAAATCTGGCCGCCGCCGTGGCGCGCGGCGTCGAGATTAGCCCAGGTGTCGAGGCCGGCGTCGCCTTTTTCGTGCGGCGTGGAATACCACTTCCACTGCAGCTTGCCGGTTTCGGGATCGAAGGATTGCAGAAAGCCTGGGGAGTCGAGATCATCGCCGGTGCCGACCAGGATGTGATTGCCCACGACGATCGGCGCCATGGTGGAGAAATACTGCTGGTTGAAATCGGCTATCTCGACGTGCCAACGCTCCTTGCCGGTAGTGGCATCGAGGCACACCAGATAATCGTCTGGCGTTTCCATGTACAGCCAGTTGTGCCACATGCCGAGGCCGCGGTTGCCGATATGCGTGCCGCCCCTGGTCTTCCAAATGTAGTGCCACAAGGTGCGGCCGTCGCGAGCATCCATGGCCCAGGCGTTATCGGGCGTGGAGAGGTAGAGGATGCCATTGACTTCCAGGATGGAGGCGCGAATGTTGGCATTGCCGCCGGCTTCGGCAGGGCCTTCGCCGCCAACTGTGGTGGGGACGCCACCGCCGCCGCGGCCACCACCGCCGCCTGAGCCCTGGGTGACACGACTGGCCCACGCCAGCGTCAGGTTCTTGACGTTGGACTGGTTGAGCTGCGTGAGCGCGCTGTAACGCTTCCCGGAGTAGTCTCCGTTGTAAGTTGGCCAATCGTCTTTCAAGGGCTTGAGTATCTGGCTGGGATCGAGGCCCTGCGCCATGCCGACGGCGGGCACGACGCAAGCCGGCAAGAAACAAAATGCCGCACGGATCGCTAGTTTCTTAAATGTGGTCATTTCAGAGTTACCAGATACGCAGTTACGTCGTGGATATTCTTGTCTGTATAAACCTTCAACAGCTCGCGATGGGGCTCGATGGGGTCGTGGATGTCAACCTTCGGAACCGCGCCCTCGCGGCGAACGGTGTGGTCCGCGCCAGTGGAATCGGTGAACGAGACTAGGAAATCGTCAATGCGCACCAGGCGGCCTTCCATCTTTTGGCCGTTAGCCAGCGTGACCGTGACGGTGGTGGGGCGCCGCCGCCCCCACGGCCTCCACGGCCGCCACCGCCGGGCATGAGCCAGTTCTGCTGCAGCGCGCGCGGCTCGGTCATCTTGGTAGCAATGCCTTGCAGATCGCCAGTAGTCGAGTGACAGGAGGCGCACTTCTGCTTGAAATACCCTTCGCCGTCCTTGGCGTTACCCACGAGGATGCTGGGCGGACGGTCGCGCGAAGCGTCATAGCCGGAGGTACGGAAGCTGTGGAGGAACTGCGCGATGTCCTTGACCTGAGCGGCGGTCAGATCGATTTTGGGCATGCCTTGATCGGGCCGGCCATTCTGGACGATTGGCGTGATGAGCTCGGCGTCTTTGTCGTTGAGCACCAGCTGCGAGCGGATCAGGTTTGGGCCTCCTTCGCCGCCACGCGCATCGGAGCCGTGGCAGAAGGTGCAATTGACGCCGTAGAGCGCTTTGCCGCGTTCGATGGCAGCCGGATCGCCTGGCGCGTGCTGAGGAAATGCGTTGGCAAAGCCGCCGCCACCGCCGCCTCCCGCGGCTCCGCGTCCGCGGCCGGGTTGCGCGCCTGCAGGCGGAGCTTGGTTCGGAGGGGTCTGCGCTGGAGGATTCTGCGCGGCTACGGCGAGAGCGCCGACGCTGGCTGCGGCGAACAGAGCCGCGGATACAATTAGGGTCCGGGTACGTTTCATGCGAGTGCTTCTTTGCAGTATTGCAGGCACTTCTTCATCTCGGCAACTGCATTGGAATCCTGCGGTATCTGGTACTCGAGCTCAATATTGGCCGGGAAGCCGTATTTTTCTTTCTTCAAAAGCAGCAGGACGTCTTTGATGGGCGTGTCGCCCTGGCCCCAGGGCACGTTACTGCCGCGATCCTTCTTTTTGTCTTTCAAGTGCAGGTTGGTGATTTTGGCGTGGTGTTGTTTGATGAACGCAACGGCGTCGTAATTCGCCGAAGTGAAGTGGCCGATATCGAGATTCACGCCGTTATATTTGCCATAGGCCATCAGCGTGTCGTAGCTCTCGAGGGTCGCGGTCTGGTTGGGATCGTCGACCTGATCGTGACCGTGATAGCCGACGAGCATCTTGTGCTTATCGGCGATGGGCGCGATGCGCTTGGCCATGGTGAGTGTGGTGCTGGTGGACATTGCCTTGACGCCGAGGCCTTCGGCCATGCGGAAACCGTACTCGATGTCCTCGTCTTTCATGTTGTCGTTCATGTTGTAGCAGAGCAGGGCGACGGTGATGCCGGCGTCGTTGAACTTCTTGCGCACGGCGCCCCAGGTGGAGGCATTGGCGGATTCGCGCCATTTGGCGGCCGCTTCGCGCGCCTGCGCCATCTGTTCCTGCTGCTCCGGCGTGAGTGGCGCACGTCCACCACCGCCCTTGCGGCCTCCGGGAGGGGGTCCGCCCTGCGCCGGCGGAGTCTGGCCCGCCGCAGCGGCTTGGGGAGGCGCCTGATTTCCCGGGCCGCGACCGAAGCCGCCGCCTCCACGACCGAAGTTCGGCGTGGCTGGCGCGCCGGCCAGCGATTCGCAGTGGTTGGACATGAGCTCCACTTCGCCGAGACCGATATCGACCATGGCGGGAATGATGGCTTCGGGATCGCGAGCGATGCTGTTGAAGCTGTAGGTGATGGCGCCGATCTGGACGCCGCCGAAAACGGAGTTGATGGCGGCATAGGCTCGGGCCGCGGGAACGGCTGCGGCGGCCAGTTTGGCAAAGTCTCGTCTGGTGAAGGTCATCTTGGTCCTCCTGCTACGCAAATGGGCGGCGTTGGCGGTCCGCCGAAAACGAAGAATCTGCTGCGCGGGCTCACGGCTGAAGGCCCGCCCTACAAACTCCAAAGATGGATCGTACCACTGCGAGGGCGGGGCGAGGCGCAAGGGCCGATTTTCGCCTCGTTCATTTTGCTTCTGCCTGGAATGCAAATGCGATTTCGCTCTTGCCTTGCGGCGGTACGGTGACTTGCTGGTCTTGCGTGCCTAATTCTTCCTGCCATGCCTCGATGGTGTAGTTGCCGGGCGGCAGATTGTTCAACTCGAAAGAGCCATCTTTGCCGGTCACGGCGAAGTAGGGACTATCGACGACGCCGATCCACGCGTGCATCCAAGCATGGATATTGCATTTTACGCGGATCATGATTTCGGGGCGCACGAAGCGGCGGGCCAGAGGCTCGGAGCCCGGGTCCTGGCTTTGATTCCATTCGCGATTGAGGTGCGGGCGGGGATGGATGTTGTGCGTGACGGGGTCGGAATTGGTGACGTCGAGCGTCTGGCCGGTTTCGATGCCGAGGACCCGCGGAATAAACCAGCAGCCTTTCTGATCGATTGTGGCGGCCTGCGCGGGCGGCTCGAACTTCTTGCCCTCGAGGCCCTGCTTGACGTAAATGAAGACGTTGGCTAGCGAGCCGTCGCGGGAGGCGGCGACGGATTGATCGAGCACCGGCTGGCCTTTGTGGATGGCGGCGCATTGGCGGTCTTCATCCATATCGATTTTTCTGGCGGGCGGCACTTTGCCATGGAAGGTGACTTTGCCCGTGATGGCGCCGGCCGTGGCGGGATCGACTTTGAAGTAGGCGGGCGGTGGCACGGCGGCGGCTTCTTTCTTGGCGGGAGGCGCAGTGGAGCAGGCCGAAAGCATCACGGCCGCGACGGCAACGAGCGAATATCGGAGGCCCATATCAGTTGTGTGCCGGAGGACCGGCGTTGGAAGGAGGCTCGCAGGTTAGCGCTTCGAGGAACGCCACCAGATCGGCCTTTTCCTGCCCGGTCAGCTTCAGCTCCTTGATCTCCTTGTCGAGCTGCGGATTCGAGCTGCCGCCGCCTTTGTAGAAATCTACCACTTCCGCGAGCGTCTTCTTGCTGCCATCGTGCATGTAGGGGCCGGTCTTGGCGATGTTGCGCAGGGTGGGCGTGCGGAAGGCGCCGCGGTCGGATTCGACTTTGGTCTGCTCGTAGCGGCCGAGATCGGTCAACTCGCCTTCGGCGTTCATGCCCGCGCCGAGGTTGTGAAATTTGCCGTCGGTGAAGAGGGCGTAGTGTTCTTCGATGATGTGGCAGGTGGCGCAGTTGCCGCGCTGTTTGTCTTGGAAGATGGCCAAGCCGCGAATGGCGGAGGCGCTCAGGGCGGACTTATCGCCACCGAATTGATAGCGGTCGAAGGGTGAATTGCCGCTGATCAGTGTGCGTTCGAAGCTGGCGACGGCCATTTCGACTTTTCGAAGCGTAACCGGTCCCGGCCCGAAGGCAGCGTCGAAATCACGGCGGTATGCGGCCTCGGTATTGAGCTTGGCGACGCAGGCATCGTGGGTTTGGTTCATCTCAAGGGGGTTGGCGATGGGGCCAGCGGCCTGGTTTTCCAGATCGGCCGCGCGGCCGTCCCAGAACTGGGTGAGGTTGAAAGCGGCGTTGAGGATGGTGGGCGCGTTGCGCGATCCGCGTTGGCCGTGGACGCCGACCGAGACGCGCTGGCCATCGGTGAAATCGAACGCGGGGTTGTGGCAGTTGGAGCAGGAGAGCGTGTTGTCTACCGAGAGCTTGGCGTCATAGAAGAGGCGGCGGCCGAGCGCGATGGTTTCGGCGGTGGGCGGATTATCGGCGGGGATCGGGACCTGCGGCAGACCCAACGGCGCATGGATGGCGACAGGCGTTCCGATGGGATGCGCCGCGGCCTCCGGTTTACGGCCGTTGCAGGAGGAAGCCAGCAACGCGATAGCGACGATGAGAACGAACCGCCCCAAACTCTCAGACTACCAAACCGGTCATGGATGTAAGATATGGCAGAATGCAGGGACGCTCGTTTTTCACCATACTTCTGGCCGCGGTAGCCGCGGGATCGGCCGCGGATTGGCTCACCGATGGCGGCAATCCTCAACGAACCGCGTGGCAGCGCGATGAAAAGATACTGAACCGCGAAAACGCCAAGAACCTGAAGATTCTTTGGAAGCTGAAGCTCGATAATGAGCCGCGGGAGATGCATTCGCTATTTCCGCCGTTGATCGTCGGCAGCCTGAAAACCCCGGGCGGGACAAAGCAGGTGGCGATTGAGGCCGGGATTTCGGACAATCTTTTCGCGATCGATGTCGAAAAGGGCACGATCCTTTGGCAGAAGCATTTCACGAGCACGTATACGCCGCCCCCGAATGCCCGGCCGGGCGGTCCGCTCTGTCCGGGGGGCCAGACGGCGACGCCGGTGATCGGGCCCGAGGATGCGCAGGGAAAGCGAACCGTCTACGCGGTTTCGTGGGACGGCCGTTTGCGTGAGATCAATGCGGCGGATGGCGAGGATCTCAAGCCGCCAGCGAAGTTCATGCCGCCGAACGGCAAGCCTTACGCGCTGAACCTATGGCATGACGTGCTGTACTCGACCACCGCGCAAGGTTGCGGCGGCAATCCGAACCTGATGTATTCCTACGATCTGGCGACGCAGAGGACAGGAACGTTCAATCCGGGCTCGGGCGGCATGTGGGGACGGACGGGACCGGCAATCGGCGCGGATGGCGCGGCGTATACCGGTACGGGCGATGGCAACTGGGCGCCGGAAAAGCACATCTACGGGAATGGATTGATCGGCGCGAAGCTGAATCCGGAAACCAAGGCGCTGGAGTTGAAAGGCTTTTACGGGCCGTCCAACGCCGAGTGGATGCAGAAACGCGATCTGGATATGCAGGTCTCGCCGGCGATTTTTCCGTTTCATGGCAAGGAACTGCTGGTGACGGGCAGCAAAGAGTGCCGCGTTTATCTGGTGGATACGAGCGATATCGGCGGCGCCGATCATCGGACCGCGCTGTATCGCAGCCCGCTGATGTGCAACGAAGAGGTGAACTTCGCCTCCGCCGGTATTTGGGGCGCGATGGCAAGTTGGGAAGACGCGAAGGGCACGCGCTGGGTGCTGACGCCGTTCTGGGGACCGATGCATCCGAATTTCCATGCGCCGAGTGAGCACGGGCCGGTGGAGCACGGCGCGATTGTGGCGTACAAGGTGGAACAGAAGGGCAGCGCGATTACGCTTGTGCCGGCGTGGATTTCGCGTGACATGAATTACGCCGAGCCGCCCATTATCGCGAATGGCGTGGTTTATGCGTATGGCAGCGGCGAGAACACGGTGCAATCGACGCCCGGCCAGGGACTGCGGGCGAATACTTCGGCGCTGCGCATCAAAAATTCGACGCATGCGACGCTGTATGCGCTGGACGCCGAGACCGGCAAGGAGCTTTACTCGAGCGGCGACCAGATTACGTCGTTCGTGCATTTCGGCGGCCTGTCGATCGCCAACGGGCGCGTGTATCTCGCGACGTTCGACAGCACTCTATATTGCTTCGGGTTGGGAGCAGGGAAATGAAGCGCGCGCTTTTGGCTCTAGGACTCGCGGCGGCAGCGCACGCGCAAGGTGAATGGACCACGGCTCGCGGCGATGCGCAGCGCAGCGCTTGGGTGCGGACGGATCGCAAGATTTCGAAGGCCGCGTTCGATAAGCCAGGCTTCGAGCTGCTTTGGAAAATGAAGCTGGGCGACTCGCTGCTGGAGCCGGTGCTGATCAACAACATCATTGGCTATCGCGGCTTCAAAGCGCTGGCGATGACCGGGAGTGGCGCAGGCGATATCTTCGCGGTGGATTACGACCTGGGGAAGATGTATTGGAAGGCGCGCTTCGATCAGCCGCGCGAGGCGGCGACCGCGCAGTGCCCCGGCGGCATGACAGCGATTCCGTCCCGGTTGACGCCGATAGCACCGGCGATGCGTCCGGGCGCATTTGCGGCCGCTGCGGCGGCGGCACGGCCTGGGCGGCCTTTGGGTCCAGCGGTAGGCGCGCCGGGCGAAGGGATGCAGGGGCTGGACGAGATTCTGGCGAAGCTGGCGACCCCTCCACCTCCGCCCCCGCCTCCTACACCGCCGCGTCCGGGCGCGGCGCAAATGCAGTTCGGCGCTTCGAGCGCGGTGTATGCGATCTCGAGCGACGGCGTCCTGCACGCGCTGAACGTGCAGACTGGCGAAGATTTCGAGCCGCCGGTTCCGTTTCTGCCGCGGGGCGCGCGAGCGTACGGGTTCACGGTGATCAATCTGATTGCGTATGCGGCGACGGCTCATGGATGCGGCGGCGCACCGGATGCGGTGTGGTCGATCGATCTGGCGAGCGCGGACAAGAAGGTGAGCCAGTGGAAACCGCAGGGCGGGGAATGGGGCGATCCGGAATTGGCGTTCGGGTCCGATGGAACGGTGTATGTGGCTGCGGGCAACGCGATTTCGGCGCTGGATGGGAAAACGCTGCAGATGAAATCGCAATTCGCGATGGCGGCGGCAGCAGCGACGGTTTTCCCGTACAAGGGGAAAGACATGATTGCGGCGGCGTCTCGCGATGGCGTGTATTTGTTCGATGGGTCGTTGAGTGCGCCACTGGATCACGCGGCGGGGCAGGCGATGGCATTGGCGACATTCGATCAACCGGATGGCTCGCGCTATGTCGTCTCCGCCGGAGCGAACAAGCTTTCGGCGTTGCGAGTTGTGGAGAAAGACGGCAAGCCGGCGCTGGAACCTGTGTGGGCCTCGCGAGAGATGACGGCGCCGCGGCCACCGATTGTGGTCAACGACGTGGTGTTCACGGCGTCGGGCTCGACGCTCTATGCGTTCGATGCGCTCACGGGCAAGGATATGTGGAATAGCGGAAAGGCGATTGCGTCAGGCGTGCGCGGTGGCATCTCGGCGGGGGGAAGCCAGGTGTTTGCGGTTGCGAACGACGGGATGCTGTATGCGTTTGGGTTTTCGATAGAGCACTAAAATTCGATTGAGTCTTTCTTGGCTTCGATCTTTTTGCGATCGGCGCCGCTCTTGAACAGATCATCCAGCGTTTTGAAGTTGCCGTTGGTTTTGCGGTATTTCACGATAGCTTCGGCGTCGGCTTGTGAGATCGCGAAGAAGGCGGCGACATCGGGGGCCAGCGCTTCGTTGATGCGGAGCTTGGACGGGCCGTAGTTCTTGGTGAGGTAATCCACGATGGCGAAGAATTGGTCATCGGTGGCGTTCGCGCCCTTTTGCGCCATGCGTTGGACGAGATCCATCCATTCATCGTGCGTGCTGCGGCGGCCGGTGGTCAGCGATAATTCGTGACACTGGCCGCAGACCATTTCGAAGAGTTTCTTGGACTCGGCGTCATCGATCTTTTGCTGCGCGAATGCGGCGGTGCAGAATGCAAATAAAACAAGGGCCTTCATTGCAGGGGGGCCTCCGGGTTACCTGGACCGAAATGTTTCAACATAACTAGAGGTTCACTCGAACTACGATTGGCGACCGCTACGCCGCGCTGGGCGGCATCGGCGGAAACGAACAGTTCATCCTTGGTCATCTCGCCGTAGCGAATCATGGTCGGGGTTTCGACTTCGTGCCTGCCGATCGAGCCGTAGCCTTGCGTCACAATCAGGCCGTAAGCAGCGGCATCGCGAATCACCGTGGAGCGGCCCGGGAGAATCGTCAATTCCTTGGCGGAGTAATGCGGCGTCGAATAGACCACCCACTTTTCGGAATAGCCGCCATCGGCCATTTCGTCAACCGGACGCACGGGCATGGGCTCGAACAGGCGATGTTTGGCGTATTCCGGATCGGTGTTGGCTTCCCAATCGAGCATGTCGAGGAGATAGTCGAGATCGTGGTGGTGTTCAGAGGGGACGTCTTTGACTAAGAGGTCCCACGGCACAGCGCGGCCTTCCACGAGCGATTGATACATGGCGAAGACGTCGGAGTTGACTTGCGGTTCGTAGGTGACGAGCGACCCGGGCGCGTGCAGGATGCCGGGGTCCACTTGCCAACCGGTGCCGGGCTTCAGCTTGTAGGCTTTCGAGTGATACAGAATGCCGTTGTCGCCTTCGTTCCAACGCTCGAGGCATCGGCGAACGTCGTCGCGCGACGTGCCGGGCTCCAGACCCATGAAGGTATAGGGAAAATTGTTGTCCTTGAAGTTGTACTGCGGCGGGAAGTAATACGCTTCGGGCTTGCCCTTCTGACCGACGCGGGCGGCGAACGCGTCGTTCTGATGCAGATGGTGCGGAATAGGGCCGAGGTTGTCGAAGAATTTGCAAAGCAGATTCCAGCCGCCGCGCTCACGCATTACGTCGGCGCCGAGGAAGCGGTCGCCAACCGTCTCGATGGCGTCTTTGAGGAGCGTCTTGCGGCCTTGAAATTCGATGTAGCTGAGGCCTTCATCGTCGGCGGTCAAAGGGCCGTTCGCGGCTTTGGTGGTGGATGCGAACCAGCGCTCATCGATGCCGCCGCGATGCGCGCCGAGGATGTAAATATCGCGCGGATCGAGCTTCAGCCTTCCGCCCGGCATCAAAAAAGATCGTGGCACCCAACACGGCGCCAGCCGTACAATACCTTCGCCAGTGGAAAGGGCTTCGCATACGTTCGCGCTCACGCTGCTATTGTACATTGACAGGCATTTTTGGCTGTTATAAATTGGCCATGCCAAGATGACCAAAACTCACAAGTACCCCGCTGTACATAACGCGATGTGGCCGGGCCTCGTGGGCAAGGGACCCGATTCCGAACCACCGATCGGCCTCGATACCATGCTCGACCTCACCGCGGCCGCAACGGCCGGCGGCGCTCGCTTCGATGGCGCCGATTTGTTCCTCTCGCTACCGCATACCGATATCGATTCGAGCGACGACGACCTCAAGACACTCGCCGATAAGCTGGCGAAGCGCAACCTGCGCGCGGGGTCGCTGGTGGCCCCGGTGTGGGGCGCGACGGGCGGCGGTTCGGCGATGGGCGACGCCGAGGAGCGCGGACGGTTTCTGACGCAAGTGAAGAAGGCGTGCCGCATCGGCGGAAAATTGCGCGACCTGGGCGCGCGTTCTTATGGAATCGTGCGCATCGATTCCGCAGCGAGCCCGGCGGAATGGACGAAGGATCCGGTGGCGAATACCAAGCGCATCGCCGAAACTTTTCGCGAGGCTTGCACCATCGCGCAGGACGCCGGCGAACGGCTGGCCGCGGAGGGCGAGATTTGTTGGGCGGGGATGCACAGTTGGCGGCGCAACGTGGAACTGCTGGAGATGGTGGGGCGTCCGGAGACGCTTGGATTCCAGGCCGATATGGCGCACACCATGCTCTTCACGATGGGCTACAACGCGCCGGAGGATAGCCTGCTGCCTTCCGACTTCGATTGGCAGCGCCGCGACGAACTCGCGACGGCCTACCGGACGATGGCCGACGCGCTGCGGCCATGGACCATCGACTTTCATGTGGCGCAGAACGACGGCACGGTGAAGGGGGCGGGCTCGCATGATAAGACCGGGCGGCACTGCCCGCCGGGCGACCCGAACGGCAAGCTCAACATCGTGGAGGATGCGGGGGCGTGGATGCGCGACGGCTCGGGCGAGATTACGCGCGCATTCCGGCACATCTGCTGGGACGGCTGCATGTTCCCGAACGCGACGATGCTCGATCAGAACACATGGAACGCGGTGCTGCGCACGATGGTGGCAGTGCGCAATGCGCACGGGTGGGACTGAGATGAAGAAGCTCAACATCGGGATGATCGGTTACGGCTTCATGGGCCGCACGCACTCGAACGCATTCCGGCAGGCGACGCGGTTCTTCGATCTTCCGTACGAACCGGTGCTGAAGGTGGCGTGTGCGCGAAACGCCGAGCGCATAGGAGCTTTCGCGACGAATTGGGGATTCGAATCGGCGGAGACGGATTGGCGCAAGGTGGTGGAGTCGCCGGAGATCGACTTGGTCGATATCGCGAGCCCCAACGACACGCATGCGGCGATTGCGATCGCCGCGGCCGACGCCGGCAAGATGGTGATGTGCGAGAAGCCCTTGGGGCGGAACGCGGCCGAAGCCGAGCGGATGGTGCAAGCAGTGGAGCGAGCGGGCGTGCCGAACATGGTTTGGTACAACTACCGGCGCGTTCCGGCGGTGACGCTGGCGCGAGCCATGATGACCGAAGGCCGGCTGGGGCGCATCTTCCACTACCGCGCTAAATTCCTGCAGGATTGGACTATCTCGGCCGACCTTCCGCAGGGCGGCGAAGGACTGTGGCGGCTGGATGTCAACGTGGCGGGCAGCGGCGTGACGGGCGATCTGCTGGCGCATACGATCGACACTGCCATGTGGTTGAACGGGCCGATCCGCGAAGTCACCGCGCTCACCGAGACGTTCATCAAGGAACGCAAGCACAGCATCAGCGGAAAAGTGGAGCCGGTGGGCATCGACGACGCCAGTTTGTTCCTGGCGCGCTTCGAAAACGGATCGCTGGCGACATTCGAGGCAACGCGATACGCGCGCGGGCACAAGGCGCTCTACACGTTCGAGATCAACGGAGAGCAGGGATCGCTGATGTGGGACCTGCACGACCTGCACAGGCTGCAATATTTCAGTCATGCGGATGAGGGTCATCTGCGAGGATGGCGCGACATTCACATCACGGACCGCGAGCATCCTTACATGTCGCGGTGGTGGGTGCCGGGCCTGCAAATCGGATACGAACACACGTTTATTCATCAGGCAGCGGATTTCCTGAACGCTGCCGCAGAAGGCGTGAGCGCGGCGCCCACGTTCCGCGACGGGTTGATGACCGACTATGTAACGGATGCGGTGTTGGAATCGGGCCGAAGCCGTCAGTGGGTTACCGTGCCAGTGAAAGAGGGGGCCACGAAACATGTTTAAGCAACGTTGGTGCTATCTGGCGATCGCGATATCGCTTTGCGCTCAGCAGCGCGGACCGATCGTCGGGCCGCTCGAAGAAACGGGATTCCGACCGATCTTCGACGGCAAGTCGATGGCCGGGTGGGATGGCGATCCCATCTTCTGGCGCGTCGAAAACGGCTCGCTGGTGGGACAAACGACCACCGACAAACAGCCAGCGCAGAACACGTTTCTGATCTGGCGCGGCGGAAAGCCCGGCGATTTCGAGCTGAAGTTGGACTTCAAGCTCACCGGCTTCAATAGCGGCATCCAATATCGCAGCATCGAGCTGCCCGACATCAAATGGGCGATGAAAGGCTACCAGGCCGACATGGACGGCGAGCAGCAATACACCGGCCAGATCTACGAGGAGCGCGGCCGCGCCTTCCTGGCGCTACGCGGGCAGTACGCCTACATCAGCGATGGCAAGAAGCCGGGGATGGTGGGGTCGCTGGGCGATTCGAACGAACTGAAGGCGCTGATCCACGGCGACGGATGGAATACGCTCGACATCATGGCCCGCGGCAACACGCTGGCGCAGACGCTGAACGGGCGCCTGATGAGCATGCTGATCGACGACGACACGGTGAACCGGAAGATGGAGGGGCTGATCGGCATTCAAGTCCATAAAGGGCCGCCGATGAAGATCGAAGTCAAGAACATCCGGATCAAAAAGCTGTAGTCATCTGCACGAAGCGGGCGTAGGCGCGATCCCAGCGGTCCGAGTCCTTGGGCTCGTAGCGTTCGGAGGGGAACGAGCGCTCGATTACAGCGCGAGCCTCCTGGAGCGACGCTACGGCGCCGGTGGCCAGCATCTGCATCGCGATGTTGCCGAGGGCTGTCGCTTCCACCGGTCCCGCGACGACGGTGCGGCCGGATGCGTTGGCAGTGAATTGATTGAGCAGGCGATTCTTGGAGCCGCCGCCGATGATGCGGATCTCCGAGAAGCGCGAGCCGGTAAGCTCTTCGAGTGACTCCAGGACAGCGCGGTATTTGAACGCCAGGCTTTCGAGAATGCACTGCGTGTATTCGGATGGCGATTGCGGTGCCGGTTGTCCGGTGCGTGCGCAATAGGCGGCGATGGCGTCGGGCATGTTTTCGGGACTGAGGAACGAAGGATCGTCGGGATCGACCAGCGAGGCGAACGAATTGGGAAGCCCGGCGGCGGCGGTGAGTAGTTCTTCGTAGGAGTACTCTTGGCCCGCTTTAGACCACGCGCGGCGGCAAGACTGCAGCAGCCATAATCCGCCAATGTTTTTCAGCAGGCGGATGGTTCCGCAGACGCCGCCTTCGTTGGTGAAATTCAACTGGCAGGCGCGGTCGGTGACGATGGGGGCGGGGATTTCAGCGCCGAGTAGCGACCACGTGCCGGAGCTCAGAAAGGCCGCGCGGCCGGCGGTTTCGATGGCGGCGACGGCGGAACCGGTATCATGGCAGGCGGGCGCGACTACGGGCGTCCCGGCGAATTTGAAAGAAACCTGGCTTTTGAGCCGCCCAATGACGCTGCCGGGCTGAAAGATTTGCGGCATCAGGCGATCGGGAATATCGAGCTCATTGAGCAGACCGGTAGCCCAGCGGCGCGTGTTGGCATCGACGAATTGCGTGGTGGTGGCGTTGGTATACTCGACGCCGAGAGCGCCGCTCAGCCAATAGTTGAAGAGATCGGGGATAGTAACGAGCGATGCCGCGGACGCGATCAACTTGGGAGTGAGTTGGCACGCTGCGTATACCTGGTACAGCGTGTTGATCTGCATGAACTGGATTCCCGTGATGGAGTAGATTTGCTTGCGGGGCACGCGGCGGCAGACGGCTTCCACCATGCCGTCGTTACGGTGGTCGCGATAGTGAAAGGGATTGGCGAGCAGTTCGCCACCTTCGCCGATCAAGGCATAGTCGACGCCCCAAGCGTCGACGGCAACGCTATCCAGCTTGATGGTGCGTGGCACTTCGGCGAAACCGCGCTGCATCTCGTGCCATAGGTTAAGGACATCCCAATGGACTGAATCTGCCGTGAGAACTGGCTGGTTGGGGAAGCGATGCGCTTCGTGGATATCGAGCACGCCTGAGCGCAATTGTCCGAGAATGGCGCGTCCGCTTTCGGCGCCGAGATCGAAGGCAAGGTAGGCGCGGTTCATGTGGTTAGAAGTCGAACTGATCGATGTTGGCTTTGTTGAAGATCACAGGCTTACCCAGGATGACTTCGCTGCCGCGCACTTCGATGGGGCCTAAACGCCCAGCCTGATAGGATGCCAGGCTCTTGCCCTGCGCGAGCATGGTCGCGGTGTAGACCGTGAGATAGCCGAGATCTTTTGTGTTCCAGAGGACGACGGCCTGCACGACGCCATCGTGCACATACTTCTTGCAAAGGTTGGGCAGCGAGAGACCGATGACGTCGACGTCTTTGCGGCCGGATTGCTGCACGGCTTCGGCCGAGCCGGGGACGGCGGGCGCGGCAATATCCATGATGAGTTTCGCGGTGGGAAATGCTTTGAGGATGACTTGTGTCTCGGAGAAGGCCTTGTCCCGGTCGTCATCGCTGGGGCGGATGGTCAGCAGTTTCAGGCCGGGATACTTCTGGGCCATGCGCTTCTTGATGGCGTCGATCCACAGATTCTGATTGGCCGCGCTGAGGGCGCCGGTGACGATGGCGAAATCGCCTTTCGCGTTCATGAGGCGCGCGGCTTCGTCGGTGAGCGTGTTGCCGATGCCTTCGGGTGTGGCCTGGTTGATGAAATAGTCGCGGGCGTCGGGTTCGGCATCGGCGTCCCAAGTCACCACGCGGATGCCGCGTTGTCGGGCTTTGCGCAAGACCGTGGAGATTCCGGCGGCGTTTTCGACGCTGACGGCGATGGCATCGACGTGACGGGTAATCCAGCTTTCGATGACTTCGTTCTGCTTGGCGGCATCGAGACCGGTGGGGCCATCCCAGATCAGATCCACACCGAGTTCCTTGGCGGCCTCTTCGGCGCCGGCGCGGCAACTGACGAAGTAGGGGTCACCTTTGGCTTTGGGCATGACTGCAATCACGGGGCGGTGTGTCGCTGGCGCGCCCGGCGACGAGGAGGCCGCGGCCGGAGTCAAGGAATGCACCAGCCAGACGTTGGTGGCGGCGACGATCAAAGATCCTGCGATCACCGCGGCGCAGAGGACAGCCAGTTGAGAGTTCTTCATAGTGTCGGCTTCATCGGGTATCGAAACTTCGGTTTTTGCGCCGGCGCGCAAACGCCCCAAGGCGATGGTCGCGATGAGGACGGCTCCGGTCAGCACGCCGGTCATCTCCGAAGGCAGCGCGGCAAGGCGCAATCCATTTTGCAAAATCGAGATAGAAAAGAGGCCGAAAAGCGTGCCCCAAATGGTGCCGCGGCCGCCGAAGACGGACGTGCCGCCCAAGACCACAGCGGTGATGGCGGCCAGCTCATAGCCGGAGCCGGCGTCGGATTTGGCCTGGCCCAGGTGCGCGACATAGATGATGGCGGCGACGCTCGAAACAAGGCCGGAAAGAAAATATAACATCGCCAGACGGCGGCGCACGGGCACGCCGGCATAACGCGCGCCGCTGGCGCTGAATCCGATGACATAGAGCGTGCGGCCGATGGCGGAGCGGTGCAGCAAAATAGCGTAGGCCGCGAGCGCGACGAGAAAAATCGGGAATTGCACGGGCACGATGCCGCCGAGATATCCCTGACCGAGCCAAAGGAACGCGGGCGGGAAACCGGAATAGTTCACCGAAGCGTGAGTGATGCCTTCCGCGATGCCGCGGAAGAGCGAAAACGAGCCGAGGGTCACGATGAGCGGCGGAATATTCAGGCGCGTGATGAGCGCGGCGTTGAGCGCGCCGCCGGCGCATCCGGTGAGTAGCGCGAGCAGCGCGGCAATAGGAATGGGCAGGCCGGCATCATGCCAAGCGGCGCCGAAGACGACGGCGGAAAGCGCCATCATGGAGCCCACGGAGAGGTCGATGCCCCCAGTGATGATGATGGGCGTCATGGCGAGCGCGAGCAAGCCGAGCTCGACGCTGAGGCGGATGACTTCGAAGAAATTTCCGGCAGTGAAGAAGTTTTCGCCGATGGCGGAGAAGATGGCGATCTCGAACAGCAGCACCAGCGCCAGCGCCCATTCGCCGTTGGGCGAGTAGCGCTCGCGCCACGGCTTATGCTCGCTGAGCGGCAGCGAGATCTGCATTGCGCCTCCAGCGTGCGCTTAGGGCGTCCATGGAAACGGCGGCAAGAATGATGCCGCCTTCGATGGCGCGCTCCCAGTAAGCGCTGAATCCGAGAAAAGTCAGAGCGGGGCCGATCATGCCGAGCAGAATGACGCCGAGCACCGCGCCAAGCAGCGTGCCGCGGCCGCCGGTGATGGCCACGCCGCCGACCACCACCGCGGCGATGACCTTGAGTTCGAGCCCGAGACCGGCATTGCTCGGGATCTGCTCGAAGCGGACGGCGTTGAGCGCGGCGGCGAAGCCTGTGAGCGCGCCGGTGATGCTGAAAACGCTGAAAACGACAAGCTGCGGATGGATGCCGGCGAGGCGCGCGGCGTTGGCGTCCGACCCCGTGGCATAGACCGCGCGCCCGGCGGCGAGGTGTCGCAGCGCCCATGCCATTTTGATGGTGATGATGGCCGCCGCGGCGATGATGATCGATTCACTGGCCGATTGCGAAAGGCCGAACCAGTGGAAACCGGCCGGCAGGTTTTCGACCCAGGCGCCTTGGGTAACCCATCGCAGGCCATCGCGCAACGCCACCATGGTGGCCAGCGTGACGACGATGGACGGAATGCGGACCCAAGCGACCAGGGCGCCGTTGAGCGCGCCAAGCAGGGCTCCGGCGAGTACGGCGCCGACCAGGGCGGCAACTGTCGGCAGTCCCGCAACCGCGAAAACGCCGGCGGCGACGCTGCAGATGGCGAATTGCGAGCCGACCGAGATATCGATTTGCGCGGTAAGGATGATCAGCGTCATCCCGACGGCGACGATCAGCACCGGGACATTGGCGAGCAGCAAATCGCGCAGGTTGGCGAAGGTGAAGAAATCCGGGGCGGCGAATGCGAGCACGGCGGCGATGGCGAGGATGGCTACCGCGATCGAAAGTTCGCGTTGGCGGTTACGCAGCATTCGCCCCCGTGTGACCCAGCGCGAGCGCGAGTAGATTTTCCTGCGTGGCGTCTTCGCGCGCGACGATTCCGGCGATTTTGCCGCCGCGCATCACGGCGATGCGGTCGCTCATACCGAGAATTTCGGGCAACTCGGAAGAAATCATGACGATGGCGAGGCCGCGCTCGGCGAGATCGACGATGAGCTGGTGAATTTCGGATTTCGAGCCGACGTCGACGCCCTGCGTGGGTTCATCGAGAATGAGAATTTTGGGCTGGGTGGCGAGCCAGCGGGCCAGCGCGACCTTCTGTTGATTGCCGCCAGAGAGTGACCCGGCTTCGGCGTGAATGGAGCGCGACTTCACCTGCAATTGTTTGACGTACGCGCTGGCCAGGGCGTTCTCGGCGGCGCCATCGATGAGTCCTTTGCGGCAAATGCCCGAAAGGTTGGCGAGGCTGATGTTGGCGCTGATGGGCATCGACAGGACGACGCCGTGCTGGCGGCGATCCTCGGGCAGATAGGCGATGCCGTGTCGTATGGCGTCGGCGGGGCAGGCTATTGCGACAGATTGGCCTCGCAGCAGGATCTCGCCGCTCTCGGCGGGAGTGAGCCCGAAAATGGTTTCGGCGAGTTGGGTGCGGCCGGAGCCCACGAGGCCGGAAATGCCGAGGATTTCGCCGGCGCGCACCTGCAGCGAGACGCCGCGAATGCCGGCGGCGCGGGAATGGAGATTGCGGATTTCGAGAGCGATCTCGCCAATGGGCACGGAGCGCTTGGGAAAGATGGCCGAAATCTCGCGGCCCACCATGAGGCGGATTAATTCGGCGTGCGACAGTCCTTTGGCGTGGCGGGTGGCGATGGTTTCGCCGTCGCGCAGCACGGTGACGCGGTCGGCGATGGCGGCTATTTCTTCGAGGCGGTGCGAGATATAGACGATGCCGGCGCCTTGGGAGCGCAACGCGGCGATCACCTGGAAGAGGCGCTCGACTTCGCGTTCGGTGAGGGAGGCGGTGGGTTCGTCGAGAATCAGAATCTTCGCCTTGGCGCCGATGGCTTTAGCGATCTCAACGATCTGCTGCTCGGGCATGCTGAGGGTGGAGACGCGCGCGTGGGGATCGATGGATGCCCCGGCGCGTTCGAGGACTTCGCGGGCCTGGCGCTCGCGCGCCTTCCAATCGATGCGCCGCCAGACGCCGCCGGTTTCGAGGCCTAAGGCGATGTTTTCGGCGACGGTGAGGTCCGGGAAAAGCGCAGGCTGCTGGTAGACCACGGCGATGCCGAGATGATGCGCCTGCACGGGGTTGTGGCGCTGCACGGCGGTTCCCTGGATGCGGAGCGTGCCGGAATCGTGCGCCACGGCGCCGGTGACTACCTTGATGAGCGTGGATTTCCCCGCGCCATTCTCGCCCACGAGGGCATGGACTTCGCCCGGCTGAAGATCGAACGAGACGTTCTTCAAGGCGCGCACGCCCGAGTAGGATTTGGAGATGCCGTTGGCTTCGAGAAGCATCAAAGCTATGAGGATAGCTTATTCGAAAAACCCAACCTAACCAAAGGGCACGGGCTGGTAAGTGGTTGTGGGGGGGAGATTTTGGGATTTCGGCTGTGAATGCGGTTTCTCAGAGCGGGGAAGGCTGTTCGGAGCGAATGGCGCGATCAAGAGCCACGGTTGCCCGGAATTCCTGCAGGATGGCCAGCAGGAGGGAAATGATGAGCGGTCCGAGGACAACGCCGACTATGCCGAAGGCGCGCGTGCCTCCGATGATCGATAGTGCGATCGCTAGCGGGTGGAGTTGGACGTGGCCGCGCGCCACGGCTGGGCGGACTATATCGTCGATGACGATGGTTGCGAGGCCGCACCAGATGGCAAGAATTATGCCTTTCACGTAATCGCCGCTGACAATCTCAAAGAGCGCGACTGGCGCCCAGACGATGGCGCATCCCACCAAGGGAACGATGGAGGCGAGGCCGCAACAGAGTCCCAAGAGCGCGGCGGAGCGGATGCCGGCGACTGCAAAGGCAGCGCCGGTCAAAACCGCTTCGCCGAGAGCGGCGACCAGCGTGCCGCCTACCACCCCTACGATGGTGCTGTGAATGTTGCGAACTAAGCGCTGGCCGGTTTCGAGATCGAGTGGAAGGGCAGGCAACGCTCTTTCGACCAACGCGCGTCCGTGCCACAGCAGCTCATACAAGAAGAGGAGCAACAGGAGCAGCGTTACTAGTGCGGAGGTGGTATGGCCGAGGACCGATCGGATGGCGCCCAGAATCCAGGCCGCGACCCCATTTGCGTTCTTGACGATTTGCTCACGTACGACTGCCGAGTCCACGGGTAGGTGGGAAGCCAGGGCGGCTGCGATGCGATCGGCGACCGTGGGGAGGCCGGTGGTTGCCCAAGAGGCGTCTTCCGACGGCTGGGCAATGGACTGATATGCGGATGAGACTTCGTGCACCAGGGCTGAACCGACTGTCCAAGCCGCGCCCAGAATCAGGAGGCCGGTGGCGAAGGTGATGAGCAGAGATGCCAGACGAGGGCGCGCCAGTTTGTGCGCCAGTCGCGCATACAGCGGTTCGAGCAGGACTGCCACGATGATTGCGAGGATCAGAGCCTTTAGAAAGGGTTCGGCAACTTGCCAAGCGAAGGGCAGAAGAAGCGCGGCTAACAACGCGAGAAAGATCAATTGCCGCCGCATATGGGAACCGTTCGAAGCAGTATAACTCTGGACTGATCGATGCGGCGGCGCGGTCTTCCGTTCTATTATCTTGAGCCAGGGAGATTGCTCGGGCTAGCGGGATCCGAGAACGATTTGGTTGCCTTCGGAATCCTTCATAACGACGAAGGTTCCCCACGGCTGCTTCTGTGGAGGTCCGGCGAATTCGACGCCGCGCGCCAGCAACTCGCTGTAGGTCTTCTCGAGGTCGTCGACCTCCCAGGAGGAGTTTAGAAATGTTCCGACCCTGTCCTGATGGCCTTCCGGAGTGAACAGCGAGATCCCGGTGTCGGCGCCGGGGATGGAGAGCTCGATCCAACGCTGGGTCTCGGAGAACTCCTGATCGGTGAGAATGCGAAATCCGAGCTTCTCGGTGTAGAACCGCAGCGCGCGGTCCTGATCTTTCACCGGGATGCCGAGGAACTTGATGCGCTTGATCATACAAGGTAAGAATGCCAGCGGATCGCGGCGAAATCAATGGCCCCGCGCTGAAATGGCGGCAACGGATGCTATAGCTATAATTGCTACAGCAATGAAGCTAGATCCGTATATTATCGACACCCTGATGCGCGATCTGGTGGCGCATAGCCGGTCGAGCGCGGCGTTCCTGACTTACTTGCAGCTTTACCGGCAGACGCACGGCGCCGGGCGGGAATCGGTGGTGATGAGTCACCAAGTGCTGGCCGAATGGACGGGCCTCTCGAAGCGCTCTATCCAGACGGCGCTGGCGCATTTGATCGAGCGGCGGCTGATCCGAAGACGAAAGCCGCGGCCGACGGCGGCCCCAGCATATACAGTATTGACGCCTTGGGTGCGGAAGGCCTAGGCAAGGCTCTTCATCACGTACTGGATGTTCTTGGTGGTGTCTTCGATGCAGGCTTCCGGGCTGGCATGCGCGGTTTCAAACGCGAACCAGCCATCGAATCCGCTGGCCTTGATGAGCGAGAAAGCCTTCGGCCAGTCGATGGACATCACACGATCGGGCAGCGGGCTCTGGGGATGCTTCTCCAGCAAATGGCGCTCGTCATTGATGAGAAATCCGGCGCGGCCATTCTTGAGATGCATCTGACAGATGCTGGCGCCGAGGACTTCCAGACCCTTGATGCCGTCGCCGGGATGGCCCATGTGATCGGTGCCGGTGGCGTCCCAATACGGGCGAATCGCGGGATGCCCTACCAGGCCAATGAGCTTCTGATACTCGGCCGTATCGAGCGATAGCTCCAGGCCCACGGTGATCCCCGCGTCCTGAGCAACAGGCCCCATCTTCTGCAAGAGCTGCACGGTGGGCCCGTAGGAGGATTCATCGTCCATCTTGGGACACGTCCCGAAGAAGCCGCCGACCAGGACTACGGTTGCACCGAGTATTTCCCCAGACTGAATCGCTTTGCGAATGGCATCCTCGGCGGGACCGGGAGTGAGCAGCGTGACGCTTTGCGCGAAGGTGTTGCCCATGGAGACGGTTCGCATCCGCCAGCGATCGGCTTCTTTTTTGTACGCGAGGGCGTTCTGACGGTCCCAAAGCTTGGAGCCCATGGTTTGGACCTCAATACCCGAGAGACCGGGAATGCTCGCCCCCATTTCGTAGCAGGAAACGCCGGGCTTTTTGGGCATGTTGCCTTCCCGATGGGCGATCTTGACGGGCGTACGCTCTGCCCAAGCCGCTAGCGACGACGCGGCGGCGGCCGAAAGAGACGTATGAAGGAACCGGCGGCGATTCAGCATGGTGACAAGTTTAGAACAGAATCGGAGCGCCGGCCAGGAACGACCGTTGCCTCAGCGCCGCGGCGGGACGCTGCGCCGGGAGTAGTATGCCCAGCTCAGCTTCGAGAAATCGAGCGGAGCGGCGGGGTCGGCCAGGATCGTGAACGTGTTGCTGCTGACGACCTGACTGTTGGCCGGGGCTGAGGGGAAGTTCAGCTCGCCTTGCCCCATCACCTGAACGTTGAACGGATCGAGGCTCGTGAGCCTGGCAATGAGCGGGCTCCTGATTGTCGCCCCGGCGTTTACGAGATCCGCCCGGTAAGTTATGTACGACCGGCCGCCGGTCGAGGCGACTTCGCTCACGAGAGAATAATTGACAACGTCGAGATGGGCCAGACTACCCTGCCCGGGTGGGCCCTGAACCGCGCAGCCCTGAGCCGCTGTCCCGACACAGTTATTGGTAAAAGACACCTCATTGACGCCAGTGCCGATCGCAGTGACAACGCTGCATGGAAAGCCGGCCGAGCTAAGCACGCAGGAGCTCGGTGGCGTGCTTACGCCGTTCACCGTGATGGTAGGCACTCCGTCGCCGGCCGGCACCATTTCCGTGACAGTACCCGACGTTCCCACCTCGAACGTGCCACTTATGACTTCGCAATAGCCGCCTTCCGGGGCAGGACCGGCTTGCACGGTAAAGACTGCGGCTGCCGCCGTCGCCGCCATGTTGCCTTGGCCCAGAAGGCGGGGGCCCGATCGCGACCAGCGGGGCCGAGGTGCATTTGGTTCCGGAGGAAGTCAGTGTGATCGCGCTGACCGAACCGTTGGAGATGCTGGCGGTGGCTGTTGGCGCCGTAGTACAGCCGCCGCCGGTAAATGTCACCGGCTGGAGCCGCGGTATAGCCGCTGCCGGCGTTGGTGATGTTCACCGTCGTGAAGGGAAACAGTGTGCCGGGAGTAACACCGTTACCGGCAACCTTGCAGACCTTCAACTGAGCGGGCGGCGCGTCGTAATCATAGAAGGTCACGATGGTTTCGAGCGAGGTGTCGCCCGGGGATGGCGCCGGCTGGACAATTACCATCGCGGTTCTTGCTTGCGTGTCGGGGGATCCGACCAGTAGAGGCCCTTCGACGGAGAGCGGCGGTGGACTGTAGCCGACCGCCGTGATCTTGCTGACGCCGACGCCTGGCATCGGAAGTTCGGTAATCGTGGACGTTGGGGTACTTACCGGAATAGGGCCTGAGCATTGGCCGACGGGAACCTTAAGCAGGATTCGTACTCGTACTAAAAGCACTGCCCGTAACGGTAAAACTGTAGATCCCATTGGCCGGGACTGGGTTTGTCGTGGCAGACATCTTACAAAGCTCAATGAAACCGGGAGCGGTACAGTTCTGAATGAACTGCACGTACTTTGGGTTTTCACCGGCATCTTGAATGTACGTGAGCACCGCGCCAAATCCCGATGTAGTGTTGATGTCAACGGTACTTGGCGGAGGGCCTATGAGGTTTATTTGTAAGATGCCTGGCATAGTTGCTCCGTTGTGCGCCGGTCCTAGAGCCGAAGTTGGCGACATAGAGGTTTCCGTCCGGACCGATAGCCATCCCTAAGGGATTGTCAAATAGCGGGCTGGAGAAAGAGTGCGCTAGGCGTAACCGCAGGAGTTGTACCAGAAACGCATGAGGCGGTTGATGTGCTGCTAGGGGAGAACTCATAGACTCCCGGTTGCGAAGAGCCGACCACACCGAAGTCCGACACGAAAAGGTTGCCACATCCGATCAACAGCCAGCCCTTTATATCCAGTTGTCACGCCGAATGGGAGCGCGATGTCGTTTGAAGGACAGCCGGTTCGAGGTTAGCGTCGCATCGAACGCGAAAAGTGTGCCGCTGCCTGGTACCGTTAAAGGTCGCGTAGACGAGTTTGATTATAGGGATCGTAGACAACGTCATGGAAATCGTCAGTTAACGCAGCTGGGGTGAGCGACATTGCCGGAGTTCGGTTGGGTTCGTGATGTCAAATGTATAGATCAAACCCTCCGACCCGCCAGCTCCGTAGAGCGTCGAGCCATTGAGGCTAAGGCCCGCGAAGCCGCCTGTTCGGGAGTATTGAACGGCTGGACAGCGTCGTGAGCGTTCCAGTTGTAAGGTTCGCGCTGTAGGCTGCTTATGGTAGCGGCAGTTGTTGGCGGCGATGATCTCAGTTGTTGCTCCGGCAAGACAAGCTACTCCCTCGCCGCCTCCCCGAGCCCGGAAGGTGTGCCGATCTGCGTAACCATTGCCTCGAAAGAAGCTTATATAGCCGTTACCCCGTTGTAGTCGCTCACGATTATGTTGGCCTGGGCTGGGCCTGGAGCGGCCTGATCCAGCGTAAAAAGAAAGGTGACAGACCAGCGCGGCCGATGAAGCGAGCCGCAAAGACAAACTCTTAGCTGTAATTTCACCCATACGTGTAGCTCTCCTAACTAACTTCCCCGTTCTAGCTTCCTGGGCTGGGAGTATACACCTAAACACTTCACTAAGTTCGGTTAAATAATTTAGCGTTCAGACGGTTGTGCTAAATAGTTCAATGTCCCAAAACTTAGTATTTAGAGAAAGATCCTGTGTGTCTGCCACCTTCGGACGACCCGCTGGCGATGTGCCGGCTTTGGCGAACGAGCGGAATTACAGGGGTGATCTTACAGCGGCGTATCCGGAATCGCCATGGTCCGCCACATATGCGCGACGGGGCTGTTGTCGTTGCCAAGACCTTCTTTCGGCTGCTTGAATTGGCGGCCGATGATATCGAGGAACGGGTCCATGGATACCTTGGAGTTGGGATCGAAGGCGTAAAGATCGTGGACGGTGACCAGGCGCGGTTCCATGTACCACTTATGAGCCTTGACGAATTTGTAGGCGGCTTCGATGTGCGCGGGCGGAGTGTAGTCTTCACCGAACATGCGCTTGTATAAGTCGGGGTATTCGTAGCCTACGGTGTGATCGGGGTAGAAGCGGAGCGCCTGATGATAGCGTAGGGCGAAGGCGACCTTGGGAGATACATAGGGCTCGAACATCTGCGCGCCCCACCATCCGTGATCGGTCTTCATGAGCGTCTGCACGACGTCGTGGATCAGGCAGGCGAAGACGACCTCTTCAGACTGTCCCTTTTTCATGGCGTCGGTGGCGCTTTGCAGGACGTGGTTGACCGTCGAGAATCGCAGATTGAAGTAATCCAGTAGCGTTGGCTTGGCGGGCAGCGGCGGCAGCTTCTTGACATGACCCGTTCCGGCGATGAACACGCCGCCTGCGCCACGGCGGAAGCCGCGCGTTTCGATCTGCGCGTCGAGTTCGGCGACGGTGGGGAACTTCTGGGGTTCCTGGGGCTCGTCGAGCAGGTCCGACATGTAGTGCTCGAGCGATTCGGCGCGAGCCTCGGGGTCCATGCCGGCTATCGCCGCGGCGCCGCCGAGACTGGCGATGAAGAGCCTGCGATCGATTTCCATGGGGCTTCTCCTTCCCGGGTATTCTACTGCACCCAAAGAGTGACTGCATTGCTGACTGAGTTGCCGGCAATGGCGTAGATGGGGATTTGTCCGGTCATCCCAGTGGGCAGGGTGGCGTTGATCTGCCAAAGTCCGGGGACGCCGGCGACGGGGCCGCTGTATTGAGCCTGGGCGGGTGTATCGTTGAACATCACTTGCGTTGCTTGCGCGAAGCCGGTACCGAAGATTTGCACGACGGAGCCTTGCGCGGCGGGCGACGCGGCGGTGTTCACGGATGAATCCTGATTGAGGATGGCGCCGGGTTGTGAGGGATCGGCGGAGAGCGAGAACAGGCCGATGCCCGGCGAGGTCACGGTGAATTCGCCGGTAGCGGCTTCGGTGGCGCCGGTTCGCACGGAGACGGTGGCGGCGCCGGATGCCACGGACGGCGGCACGATGAAGTTGATCTGCGAGGGGGTGGCGACGACGATTTGGCCGGCGGTTCCGTTGACGAACACGCCATCGACGTTTGCGGGAAATGCGCCGAACGCGGCGGCGTAGGAGCCGGGCGCGATGCCTTGATCGGTGCGAAAACTGGCGGCGTTGACCACGATGGCGGCGCCGGAGGGCGCGGCCGGAGGCGCCGACGCACGGGCGATGATGGCGGCGAGCACGGGGTCATGGCGGGCGAAGTAATCGGTGGAGCGATTGGAAACGGTGACGTCGGGATTGAAAGCGTTTCCGGCGGGAATGAACGGCGGCAGGGAAAAGTACTCGGTGGAGTATTGGCCGCTGAGGCTGAGATACGGCAGCGAGAAGGTAAGGACCTCGCCGTAGCCGGCGGGTGGGCCGCCGCTGGGTTCGCCGATAACGATGGTGCTGTTGGCGAAGGCGGGGAATTGCGCGGCGGCAGCGACGGCATTCGATTTGACCTCCATGGCGTCATCCAGCCCGGAGGAGAACGTGCCGCCGTCGATTGCGACATAGACGCGGAAGTTCGGGTTGGCAAGGATCACAGGAATGCGTTGCTGCAAGCCCTGCAGGATGGGATTGATGATCGAAGAATCGCCCCCGGTGTTGCCGCGAAGGTCAAAGACAAATGTGTCTGCGGGATTGGAGTCGAATGTGTTGAGCACCTGTGATGCGAAGATCGTGAACGGGTTGGATGAGTCGTTCTCGCAGACGTTGTACTTGAAGTAAAGCAGGCGCTGCGGCGCGAGATAGGCGTACCAGTAATTCATGCTGCTGTTGCGGACGAAATCGGGTAGCGGGCCTTGGGCAGACAGAGCGCCGGCGATGGCGTCGGTGGAGGGAGTGACGTTCAGCGTGAACTGGTTTCCGGAAGCGTCGGCAAAGGTTAGCGGTGTTGGACCGCTGGCGGGCGCGAGATCGAGGCCTTGCAGAACCGTCTGGACGCGCATATAGTTCTGCGCCTCGTACTGAACCCACTGCGTATTGGTGTGCGGAATGACAGTGCCGATCTTGGCGAGAACGTCATCGATGGTTGTGGTTCCGACGGCCACCAGGCGCGTTGCGAGGGCTTGGGAATATTGCGCCGAAGCGCCGGTGACAAAGACGCCGTCATCCAGCCAGCGGAAGGAAAGAGGGAACGTGGGGCCGGTGTTGAGATAGAGGATCGTGTGCGGGTCGCCGACCATGGCGACGAGTTGAGCGAGGCGCACGGCGAATTCGGCGGCGGTGAGCGAGGATTCCTGGTTGGTGAGCGATTGAACAGCGGCGTTAAAGTCGGATGGTTTGAGTTGGAAGAAGAAGTTGGGATGCAGCGCGGGTAACTGGGTGGCGACGTATTGAATGTCGGCGATCCGTTGCTGGTCGGTAGACTGTGCCTGGAGTAACACCGGGCACGCGACGAGAGTTAGGACAAACGAGGCGAGGCGCGGAAACAGGCGGCGCATTGGTGAGTCAGACGCGCCGGCGGGAACGGGGTTACTGAGAAAAATTTAGTTTACGCGGGCTGGTGTTGCGCCAGCCCGCGTAGTCAGAGGGGATTCGGACGGCTATTTCTTGTCCGTTTTATCGTTTCGATCGCCGCGCTTTTCACCCTTCTTGCGGTCGTTGTTGCGGGTGTTCTCGTTCCGGGTCTCACCGCGCTCGTTGGTCTTGCGCTCGGTTTCGGCCGGGCGTTGTTCGGTCGTGCGCGGCTGCTGCGCGTTGTTATTCGGGCGAGATTCACCCGCAGGCGGATTGGCGTTGGCCGGGCGGTCGTAAGTCCGCGTTGGCGTGGCGGTGGTGGGCCGGTCGTTGCGCGGGGGCGCGGCGTTGGTCGCAGGGGCCGTTGGCGTCGTGGTGTTGGACGGGCGGTTGCGGCCGAAGCCCATGGGCTGGCTGCCGCCGGCGGGCGTATTGACCGAGCGCACATATTGTGGACGCTGCGGCTGCGTGGCGCGAAGGGTGTTCAACTGGGCTTGATCGAGCGGATGGCCCGGGTTGGCGCGCAAGGCTTCCTGACGCGCTGCAAAACTCACGGGCGGTGGGGGCGCGGCGGCGCGTACCACAACCGTTCGCTGGACGACCACGGTGGGCGGCGTGCGCACCACAACCGCGACGCCCGCGGGCCGGGCGAGCACGCTGACGCGCTCGGGCGCAAGCGGCGCGGTGTAGCCGACCACGCGTGCAGAGACGATCACGCCGGGCGCAACCACGACGGCAGCAGCGGCGACAGGGCGCGCGCCTACGAACACTTCGTGCGGAACCACAGTCACCGCGCCGACTACGCGCTGGTTGACGTAAACCGCATTGCCGACTTCGACGCGATTGATCACGGTGACATCGCGAACATAAGCGACGTTCACGTTGCGAACGTAGACATCGGTGACGTGATATCCGGGGCGGAAGACCTCACCCGGGCCGAGCGGGAACCAGGCGGCAACTCCTACGCCGATCCCACCGCCCCCAACGAAGGCGACGAGCGCGGGCGAATACACGGGCCGCACGGTCACGACCCCGGGAACCCAATACCATCCGCCGCCGGTATACGCCCAACGGCCGTAATGGAAGGGCGCGAAGCCCCATGGCATGTCGTCGATCCAAGTCCAACCCCACGGCTCGACCCAGGCCCAGTGGCCCTGGCGGTAAGGCGCCCAGCCGGCGGCGGCAACATTCGGCTGCCAGACCATTCCATAGGGCGGGATGTTGACCCAGCGGCCGTTGGAGTCCAGATCTTCATAGCCGATGGTTTCGCGGGGAACATAGCGCGCGGAAACGGTGGCGCGGTCTTCGCGCGCGTCGCGGCCGGCGCACCAATTGTCGAAGCCGTCGAGCGCCGGGGCGCCGGAAATTTCCTGCTGCACGGAATCGACGCCGGTTAGGCGGGCCATCTCGCCGTTACGCACGCTGAACGTGCCGGATTGTCCAGCGGTGACGTCGGCGCCGCCGGAATGGACGATGATGCCGGTGACGTTGTTATCGCCGTCGGCGTCGATGCGGTAATCGCCGGGACGGAGATTGATGGCGACGTTGGGGGTATCGATTTCGTAATTCTCACCCTCGGCGAGGTAACGGACGTGAATGTTGACGGAGCCCTGCGTGAGACTGAGCTGCACAATCTGATCGTTGAGATTGAGAACTGAAAGCGCGGTCATCTGGCCCAGGCGGATGGCGGTGGAACCGATGTGCATTTCGGCCTGCGCGGCTTGATCGCTCCAAAGGTGATCGCCAGTGGTCAGCGGATAGTTAACGGTGGCTGCCGTCCAATCGTCAACCGTCGCCGGGCGGAAAGAAACGGGGCCCTGAAGGAAGTTGAGCCGCGCCACGCGCGAAGGGGGATCGGCCTGCCCGAAAGCGGCCGCTGAAATCATTAGAAAACCGGCGAAAAATTGCAGTCTACGCATGGTGAGGCTACTCCTCCACTACCTTCTAACACGATGGATGTGCTTGACGGCCCAGCCGGTTACATTAAAATCACCAAATTATTCGGACAAATAGAGAAAGCGGACGACGAACAGCGCGGCGAGCAGGTAAACAAACCAGTTGACCTCGCGAAATTTTCCGCGGAGCAGCTTGATGACGGCGTAAGCGGTGAAGCCGAAGGCCAATCCGTTGGCGATGCTGAAGGAGAGCGGGATGGCCATGATGGTGAGGAAAGCGGGGATGGCGATTTCGGGATCTTGCCAATCGATTTCTGCCACAGTGCTGGCCATCATGCTGCCTACCAGGATGAGGGCGGGAGCGGTAGCGGCGGCCGGGATCGCGCCAACGAACGGGGCGGCGAACAGTGCGACGAAAAAGAGCGCTCCGGCGACGATGGCGGGGATACCGGTGCGTCCACCCGCGGCGACTCCGGCGGCGCTTTCGATGTAGCTGACGACCGTGGAAGTGCCGGTCAGCGAGCCGAAGACGGTAGCCGAGGCATCGGAGAGCAGGATGCGGTTGATGCGCGGAATGCGGTTGGCCTGGTCGAACAGATTGGCTTTCTTCCCGACGGCGACCAGCGTGCCGAGGTTGTCGAAGAGATCGATGAAGAGGAAGACGAAGACGATCTCGAGCAGGCCGATGCGCAAGGCCGCGGCCACATCGAGTTTGCCAAAGGTGGAAGTCATCTCACCGAAGCCGTAAGTTTGCGGCGTCCACTTGGCGATGCCGGTCGCGAAGGCGATGACGGTGGCGCCGAGAATGCCGATCAACATGGCTGCACGCACACGCCAGGCGAGCAACGCGGCGGTGAGTATGAGCCCGAAGATGGCGAGCGCGGTGGCGGGCGCGCGCAGATTGCCGAGCGTGACGACGGTGGCGGGGCTGGGGACGATGATGCCGGAGTTACGGAATCCGATGAAGGCGATGAACAGGCCGACGCCCGCGGCTACGGCAGCGTAGAGTTCGTGGGGGATGGCGTTGAGAATGAGTTGGCGCAACCCGATGGCGGTGAGCACGAGAAATGCGACGCCCGAGAGGAACACGGCACCGAGCGCGGTTTGCCAGGGAACGCCGAGTCCTTTGACGACGGCATAGGTGAAGTAGGCGTTGAGGCCCATGCCCGGGGCGAGAGCGATGGGATAGCGGGCGAACGCGCCCATGAGGAAGCTGCCGAGCGCGGCGGAGAGACACGTGGCGGCGGTGACGCCTGCGAGCGGCATGCCGGTTTCGTGCAGGATGGAGGGATTCACGAAGACGATGTAGGCCATCGTCATGAAGGTGGTGAATCCAGCGAGGATTTCCGTTTTCCAGGTGGCGTCGAGTGCTTCGAATTCGAAGTAGATTTCCAGACGCCGGCGCATGGAGGTCTATTGTAATGCGGAGCACATAACCCGGTGATTTGCCGGACTACGACCGCTAGCAACGAAAGGTAACCTTGTTTGAGCATTCGGGCTTGCTTAACGTGAATCTTCGCGGCAGAGCGACAAGGGGGTGAGGATGCGGAAGCTTCTGGCAGTTGTGGCGACGGTGACCGTGGGCGCGGTCTCGGCTCACGCGCAAGCGGGGGCGTGCGCAGGCATGACTCCGGGCCAGCTTACCAGCCTGAACGGATTCGTCCCGTTTCCTTCGAGCAATCTGTGGAACACAGATATTTCCACGGCGCCAGTGGATCCGAATTCGGCGAACCTGATTAACTTCATCGGCGCGAGCAAAACGGTGCACGCGGATTTCGGTTCGGGCTTGTATGCGGGGCAGAGCATGGGAATCCCGTATCAGGTGGTGAGCGGAACCCAAGCGAAGGTGGCGGTGAAGCTCGGCGCATACGCGAGCGAAGACGATCCGGGACCCATGCCGATTCCGTCGAACGCGCTGATCGAGGGTTATCCGAAGCCGGGCGACGGCGACCGGCATGTGCTCGTGTTGGAAAAGGACGGGTGCTGGCTGTACGAGCTGGGCGCGGCCAAGCTGAAAAGCGGCGCGTGGAGCGCGGATGCGGCGTCGGTGTTCGACATGACGATCAACGAACAACGCCCTTACACCTGGACATCGTCCGATGCCGCTGGCCTTTCGATCTTCGCGGGCCTTGCGCGGTATGACGAGGTGGCGTCGGGCGCTATTCACCATGCGTTGCGCTTCACGGTGCCGCAGACGAGGGAGGCGTTCACTCCGCCGGCGTCGCACTGGGCGTCGTCATCCACTAATACCGAATGCGCCGCCCATGGGAATGCGGCTGCGCCTGAAGGCCAGCGTTAGCATCTCGGGCTTCTCGGCCGCGAATCAGGTGATTCTGACAGCGTTGAAAAAGTACGGGATGATATTGGCCGATAACGGCAGCGCGGTGTATATCAGCGGCGCGCCTGACGACCGCTGGAACAATGACGATCTGCATCACCTGGGCAGCCTGACAGCGAACGACTTCGAGGTAGTGCTGATGAATCAGATCTACACGCCGTCGAACGTGCCGGTGGGGGCGTCGCCTACGATCTCGAGTTTCACGGCGAATCCCGCGGCGCCAATGGCGGGGCAGGCTGTCACGCTGAGCTGGACAGCCGCGAACGCGGAGTACAACATTGTGACTCCGCAGGTGGGCGCGGTGCGTGGGAATAGCATCGTCATCCTTCCACCGTCGGGTAAGACGACTTACGCTCTGGAATCCACGAATCAGTACGGCCGCACCAAGAAGACAGTAACAATTACGGCTCAGTAGGCGCTGACTGAAGCGCAGTCCATTTGGCGGCGCTGATGGCTTGCCCGATGTGACGTTGCGTGTGTTCGGCGATATGAGTGAGCAATCCGATGACAGTTGTTGGCAGACGTTTGCGGCCAACGTAGCGCGGTTCGGAGAGAGACGCAGGGTCTGATCGCGCGGACTACCGCTTCGGCGTCGCGAAGGGCGCCTTCGAGTGCGGCGAATAGTGCGGCGCGGTCCATGGGGTCGTGTTCGTGCTTCAACGCGGCGAGTTGCGGGCGAGTGAGCGCCTTCCCCTGCAGATAGGACATCAGGCGCCCGGTGCTGCCGGCGATGTGGCGGATGTGGAAGCCGGCCGATCCGAAGCCGTGCGGGCGCGCCCAAAGCTGTTCGTGAGTCAGATCAGCGGTGTAGTGCGCCAAGTCTTCGCGGGCTTGCTGGAAGGCGTAGAGGATCGGCGCGGTGAGCGAGTGGACGCCTTCAATTGGTCCTCGGAGCCATACTTCCGGCAGGTTCTCGGGGGGCGGTTCGGGTAGAGCCAAAGGTCAATTTCTCCTTTCGGCGATCTTTCCAGGCCAGACGCGCGGCGGCAAGCGCCACCATCAACGCGATCACGATGCATACGGCGAGAACGGTTTCGGGTATAGGCATCGTACGCTTCAAATGCTTCACGATGTTGCCGTAGACCAGCATGATGTGGACCCAATACACCAGCAGCGAGGTCTTACCGAGCGCTTGCATCCAGCTCCAACGTGGCGCGGCGGAGTATGTGGTCCAAAGATAGGCGCCGGCGAGCATAGCGAGAGAAACGCCGGTGCGGATGAAGACCAACGCGGGGCTGTCGCGCCAAAAATCGACCTTGGAGTAGACCGAGAACGGAATGTTCGAAAAATATTGGGCGGTGAAGATGACCGCGAAGCCGATGACGGCGCACCACTGCATAAGACGATCGAGCGCGGGTGGTTCGGTGCGTTTGACGATGGCGCCGGCGGCGAGACCGAAGCCGATGTAGGCGGCGTACGGGAAGAACGGGAAGCGTCCGCGGGTTTCGCCGGCCGCGAGATACTCCTGCACGATTTGCGGGACGCCTGTCCAATTGAGATTGGCGACGATGGGCGCGAGCGCGGCCGCAAGCAGGCCGCCGGCAATGGCGTAGCGGACGCGGTCCCGCGCGCCCAGCATGGCGATGGCGGCGAAGGCGAACATGCCCAGCGCCATGGAATTGAGAATATCGACCTTGAAAATTTCCTGCAGCTCGGGGCGGGGAAGACTGGCGATCCAGTTACTGAGGCGGAACGCGAAGGCAATCACCAAGATGTATCTGGCGCGCTTGAGCGCGAAGAGCCAGCGGCGCAAGGGCGAAGGTTCGCGGCGTTCCAGGCTCTCCATCTGAAACCCGAACGTCATGCCGGCCATGAAAAGAAACAGCGGCGCCGCCATACCGCCGATGAATTGCGAAAGAACGTACGGACCGCCGTTGCGGACATCGAGACGGGCGAAGGAGTTGAACGTGTGGCACTGGATCATGATGACCACGGCCAGGCCACGCATCCAGTCGAGGAAGGGGTAGCGGTTCACGGATTCGTCGCCCTCATCATAACGCGCGGCGCCTAAGCGCCCGCGGCGAGGGCGTTACGGCACTCACTTTCGACCCGCGCCAGACGTTCACGCGAAAAACGCGCGAGCCCGGAATCGAGCTTGCGGCGGTCGAGAAAG
Organism: Bryobacterales bacterium; assembly: GCA_963743705.1. Taxonomy (GTDB): domain Bacteria; phylum Acidobacteriota; class Terriglobia; order Bryobacterales; family Bryobacteraceae; genus PALSA-243. Next base: position 263,063 of record CAVUQS010000019.1, read on the forward strand.
GCGCGGGATTCGGCGATGTGGCGCAGGGCGTCGGCGTAGCGTCCTTCGCACTGGGCGATATCGGCTTCGAGGCTGGCGGTGGTTTCGGGCTTGCGTAGCCTGGCGGCGCGGGCGATCCAGGTCCGGGCCTGCGACACGTTGCCGCGATGTTCGACGCTGGCGCAGGCGGCGTTGAGGAAGAGAGCGTGGCGGATGAGGCGGCCGCAGCTGGCGCAGCTGGCTAGAGCCGCCTCCAAATAGATGGGGGCGGCGGCCTGGTCGCCCACATCGAGGCTGCGGTTGTAGGCGAGTAGCTGGACGTAAGACAGCTCCGGCGCGGAAGTGAGCGCGAGGGCGAAGAGGTCGGGATCCCAATCGCGCGGAAGAACGCCGTTGGTTTCTTCGGCGATCAGCATCACGAGCGCGATCCAGGCGCGGGCTTCGGCTGGGCGTCGCCAGAGCAGAAGGAGGCGCGCGCCGTCGGACTGCATGGCGTCCACGGAGTATGGCGTGATGGAGATCAGGCTGGTGATGACGCCGCTCCAGAACACGGCGCCCCACCATTCGGAATCGGCGCCATCGAGATACCAGGCGGCGGCGCCGATCAGGGCAAGCATGAGGCTGGCGAACGGACCGCCGGCGACCATCCAGGCGAACGGAGCGACGCGGAAATTCCCCTTAGGAGGCAATGGCTGCGCGGCGCCTCCGCCGAGAAGAAGCCGGTAGTCGAAACGAAAGGTCCATTGCGCGCCCGACTTACGTAAGATGAAGCCTCCGGCGACAATGGCGCCGGGTTTCATGCCGGCGATGCGACCTACAACCAAGTGGCCGGCTTCGTGAAACGCAATCGAAACATAGAGGATGGCTAAGAAATACAGGACGTTGAACGCGGGTAAGTTGATATGCAGATTGGAAGCAACGCCGATGAAGGCGCCGAGACAGCCGCCAGCGAACAGAGAAATCCAACGATTGCGGCGCATGGGCGCGGGCGGATCCTGCTCGAGATCCAAAATCGGCGTAGCGGACATGGCAAGCCGGTCCTCAATTGTACGAAATATTAATCAGGTTTTCGCATGGTTCGGCTATAATCGGGCGGCGAAGGAGATAACCGATGGCCAAAATCGAAAGTTATAAGCCTGGCTCGTTTGTCTGGGCGGAACTACATACCACCGACGTCGCGGCAGCGAAGAGTTTCTATGGCGATATGTTCGGGTGGACTTCTATCGATTTCCCGATGCCGAACGGCGTATATACGATTTTTCAGTCGGACGGAAACGATGCCGCGGCCGCAGCGCCGGCGATGCCGGGCATGCCGCCGAACTGGGGCGTGTACTTCTCCGTGAGCGACCTGGACGCGTCGACCGGCAAGGTGAAGGAACTGGGCGGCGAGGTAGCGATGGGACCGATGGACATCGGCGACCCCGGCAGTATGACTCTGGCGAAAGATCCGCAGGGCGTGCACTTCGCGCTTTGGAAGGGGAAACAGCATATCGGCGCGACGCACGGCGGCCCGCTGAACTGCGTCGTGTGGCCGGAACTAATGACGCCCGCTGAGTCGGCGGCGGTGGCGTTCTATACCGGCTTGTTCGGTTGGAAGACGAAGCCGGAGACGGGCTTGGACGCGGCGCAGTATGTGGAATGGGTCAATGACGGCAAAAGTATTGGCGGGCTGCTGCCGATGCGCGGGGATCAGTGGACGGGCGTGCCTCCACACTGGCAGATCTACGTCACAGTGGCGGATTGCGACGAGCGCGTGGCGCGCGCCACTGCGTTGGGCGCGAAGGTGATCGTGCCGCCAAGGGATATTCCGAATACGGGACGGTTCTCACTGATGCTCGATCCACAGGGAGCGGCGTTTTCGATTATCCAGATGACGGCGGCGCATCAGCCAGCGGCGGCGTAAGACAAGGCTAGCGGACGGAAATCAATCCGCCGTCCGCTGGTTCCGGCTCAATGGTCAGGTCTTTGTACTCGTCGAACAGGCCCGCGTTGTGCATCTGCAAGGCGATGGGGCCGGCTTTTCCCGCGGTGGGATCGCGGAACGCCACCATCTCAATTGCCTTGCCGCCAACCGGTTGAGCGACGGCCATGCGGGCCGTGCCCGCCGTGGCGTCGGCGACGATCTCGACCCGGCTCCACTCATGGTTATCGAAGCGTGTCTTGGTGAGCGACGTGAATAACGGATTTCCGGCGTTATTCATGCCCGGACGATAATCCCAGTGCCCGCCGTTTGGGGCCTGGAACTGAATGCCGCCGAGAGCATCCAGCGGCTTTTCGCCGGGCCGCGGGCGGGTGCAGAAAATCAGGACGCAGGGCTGGTGGTCAGGATTGCCGGAAACGTGGCGCAGCGTGAACATCAGCCGGAAGCGCGTATAGTCATTCATGGTGTAGATCACGCCGCGTCCGGCACCGGTGCTGGCCATGGCGCCGTCTTTGACTACCCAACCGGTGGAAGCGGTTGGGTTGTTCTCTATCTGAATCCAACCATTCAGCGTGCGGCCGTCAAAAAGAGGCGCGGTAGCCGGAGCGGGGGATGCCCCGAGGGTGCGCATTCCGGCGACCCCGGACGCGGCGCTCAGGCCGAAATGCATGAGAGCCCTGCGCGTATAAGAGTTCGGCGCGTGTCTCATGTGGGGTCGAGTCTATCACGGACGACGGGCTAAAGCTTGCTACAGGCTGAAACCAGTGTCACTACGCTTCGATGAGATCGACGATTTGCTTGGTGACGGCGTCGGGGTTTTGTTCGATGGCGAGTTGAGAGAAGATGCCTTCGAGCGTGGGTAGCGACATGAGGGCGCGCAGGCTCTCGATGGAGTCGTTAGCTACCACTTTCCCTTTGTGCAGAATCACGATGTGCGAAGAGACGCGCTCGACGGTGTCGAGCTCGTGGGAGCTGAAGAGCACCGTCTTGCCGCGCGCGGCCAGCTGTTGAATCAAGCCTCGGAGAATGAGGGCCGAGTTGACGTCCAGCCCGGAGAACGGTTCGTCTAGCAGGACGAGATCGGGATTGTGGAGCAGGGCGGCGGCCAGCAGGATCTTTTGCCGCATGCCTTTCGAGTAAGACGAAATGGGTACGTAACGATCGCCATAGAGTGAGAGCAGGCGCAGGAAGCCCTCCACTTTTTCGGCGATCACTTTGCCCGGCAGGCCACGCAACTCTCCGACCATTACCAGATATTCCGCGCCCGTGAGGTGCGGATAGAGGTGCGGTTCCTCGGGGACGTAACCGAAGCGCTGCCGGTAATGGATGGGGTCGCGATGGATGGGCTGGCCGTCGAAGAAGATCTCGCCGCTGCTGGGCTCGATGAGCCCGGTGATCATTTTCAGCGTCGTCGATTTGCCGGAGCCGTTCGGGCCGAGGTAGCCGGTGACTTCGCCGGGGCGCGCGATGAAACTGACGCCCGTGACGGCAGGGATGCCGGAATAGAGCTTGCTGACGCCGCGCAGTTCAAGCATGCGGAATTCTCCTCGTGATGAAAGATGATGGGGTCGTCGGGCGACGTTTTGAAAAAAGGCGGACGCAGCATCAGCAGCGCGAAGACGAGCCACAGGTGAATGACTCCGCCGACGAAGGCAGCCGCGATTTTCCAGGTGCCGCGGCCGATCACCCACTGGCGAAATACGGAGAAGAAGGCATCGGCGAACAAGCCCCATGAGCAACGGGGCGGGGATTCGTCGAAGATCCAGAGCATTTCGTCGCCGAACTCGGCGCGGAAGGTGGGCGGATGCAGGCGCACCAAGCCGGAATAGAGCGCGCGGGTCACAAGGCCCTCCGGGGCCGCAACCTGCCTTTGGCGGCGCGGACCAGTTCTTCCAGGCGTTCCACGTCGGCGGCCAACACGCGGCGGCCGAACGAGGTCAGGCGGTAATAGCGGCGGCGGGGATCGTCATCCGCCGAACGGCGCGGGGCGTCCTCGACAATACCCTGGTTCATCAGCTTCTGCAGGTTGTCGTAGAGCGTGCCGGGGCCGAGCTTATATTGGCCGTCGGACTGGCGGGTGACTTCCTGCATGATGCCGTAGCCGTGGCGGTCTTCGGCGGCCAGCGAGAGTAGGATATAAAGATTCGCCGGCGAGAGCGGCAGGAATCCCTGGACTTCGTCGATCATGCTCGGATATCGTTATATCGGATTCCGAGCGATGTGTCAAGCCGCGGCAAGTGACGCTACGCTGGCAATGGATGCCTTTCTACAAAGACAGCGGGAATGTCTATCGAGTCTCCGAGTTGGACAGTCTCCCATGGCTCATGCACGGGTTTGGCACGCGCGATTCGGATATCCCCGGGATGTTTGCGCGGCTGGGAACGTTGAAGCAGATACATTCCGCCGAATGCGTCTTCGCGGAAGGGCGCAGCGGAGTGTTGGAGCAGGGTGATGCGCTGCTCGAGAATACGCCGGGGTCGGTGGTGGCAGTGAAGACCGCCGATTGTATTCCGTTACTGCTGGTGGATGATGAACATCGCGCCGTCGCCGCGGTGCATGCGGGATGGCGCGGGACGGCCGCGGGGATCGCGCAGCGCGCGGTGGAAGCCATGGGTGCGCGTTTCGGCACAAAACCGGAGGCGCTAATGGCTGCAATCGGACCGGGAATTGGTAACTGTTGTTTCGAAGTGGGGCCTGAAGTGGCGGCGCAGTTCGGACGCGAAGGGCGCGTACACATCGATCTGGCGGAAGAGAATCGCAAGCAATTGACGGAAGCCGGGGTAACGCCCGGGCGAATCTATGCGTCGAACTTGTGCACCATGTGTGGGGCGGGGGAGTTTCATTCCTTCCGGCGCGATCGCGAAGCGGCCGGGCGAATGTATTCGTTCGCAGGCTTGCTGTAAAAGACGCGCCCTGCCAGAGTTACAGTAAGGACTGAGGGGACAAAATGTTCACGTGGATTTGCCCGCAATGCGGGCGCGAAGTTCCTCCTGCTTATACGGAGTGTCCCGATTGCGCCGCGAAGGCCGCCGCTGGGCCCACGCCGCCCGGACAGGCGCCAACTCCGCCGCCGCCCCCGTATCAGCAGCCGGTGTATCAGCAGCCGCCATACCAACCACCGCCGCAGCAATACCAGCAGCCGGGTTATCCGGCGCCACCGTATCCGCCGCAGCAGTATCAGCAGCCTTACCCTCCGCAACAATATCCTCCGCAGTATCAGCAACCGCCATATCCACCGCCGCCGGCGTATGCCCCTCCGCCGCCTCCTCCCCCGGCGCCATACCAAGCCGCTCCGGTTCCGATGGAGCCGATGGCCACGCCGGCAGCGTCATCTCTCTTTGCAGCGCCTCCCGCGCCGGAGCCGAGGGCCGGCCTGCCGACGTGGCTGCTCACCGTGCTGTGCACGGCTGGCTTTGCGCTACTGATTGTCGGCGCTTACTCTGTCTTCGGTTCGCATCACAGCGCCACGACGCCCTCGGCGACAGTAGAGAGCCCGGCTGCCAAACCCGGGGCGGCGGCGAACCCGTGGCAGAAATATGTCGAGGTATCGGGTCTGCGCTTCGTGGAAGACCCGAAACACAAGGGAAAGGTCCTGGCGAGGTTCATGATCACGAATCACTCGTCGGTCGAACTCAACAGCATCGCGGGGAACGTCACAATCTGGGCCAGCACCAAGCGGTCTGAAGAAGACGCACAGGGTTCGTTCGCCTTTAGCACGAGCGTGCCGCCGTACGAATCGAAGGAAGTGACGGCGCCGCTCAACACCAAGTTGAGGATCTACGAGCTGCCCGATTGGCAAAACATGACCACCGACCTGCAGATCACTTCTCCATCCGGAGATTAAGGCGCGCTTCGGCGAGCGTAGGGTCAAGCGCGAGGGCACGCTCGAAATCCTGCCGCGCGGCATCGCGCTGGCCGAGAGCCAGTAGCGCCGCGCCGCGATTGTTGTAATTGCGGGCGTCGCGCGGATCGAGTGCGAGGGCGCGGCCGAATTCACCGAGTGCGGCGGCGGCGTTGCCTTGCGTGAGATAAACCTTGCCTATCTCGGAGTGGACGTTGGCGTCGGCGGGCGCGAGGCGTTGGGCGTCGGCGAGTAGCGACAGCGCTTCGGCGGGAGCCACGTTGCGCGCCAGTTGAATCTTGGGGCGAACTTTCATAGGCGCAAGTTCGACGGCCTCGCGCCACAAGCGTTCGTCAGACATCCAGACATATGTGCGGCCCACGCTCAACAACGCAAATAGCGCGGCGAGCGCGGCGATGATCCATGTGCGGCGGATGAATTGAGATGCGAGGATGGCGAACGCCGCGAGCGCGAGATACAGGCGGCGGTCGGCGGCCAAGTCTTCTGCGGGGAATATAGACGAACTGGGCAGCAGCAGAATCAGGCCGATCGCGAACCAGCGTGAGTATCGCCAGGCATAGACGGCAATGGCCACCAGCGCGATCCACGCTAGCACGCCGAGCCAGACGGATGGCATGGCGATCTGTGGGTCGACGGTGAAGCCGAAAGGAAGCAGGAGGAGCCGGAGATATCGCCAGATGACCGGGCCCTGGGCGAGAAAGTAATTCCAGGGCGTGACGCCGGCTTGCGATCCAGCGGCCGCGCCTGGCGTCATTGCGATGGCATAGGCTACGCGCGCGGCCGCTGCGAGGGAAAGAGCGCACATGGCGGCCAGCGGGGCCCATCGGCGCTTGGGGCGGCTCCATTCGCAAACCAGGAGCGCGAGCGGAAACGCGGCGCATTCTTCCTTCGCGAGCAACGCGCAACCAAACCACGCAACGGCGCGCCATTCGTGCGAAGCTTGCCAATCGCGCCATGCGGCGAAGGTGAAGAGGGCAGCCAGCACGATGCTGCGGCCCCAGACGTAATCCACGGCCTCGGCTTGAATGGGATGCACGGCGAAGAGCAGCGCGGCGAAGAACGCGTCGCGATGGGCGCCGAGTTTCAGGCATGAGTAGAGCAGCCAGACGGCGCCGAGATGCAGCGCGAGGTTCAACGCATGGTATCCCGCCGGGTTTTCGCCGCCCAGACGAAAGTTCAACCAAAACGTGAGATATGTGAGCGGGCGCGTCTGCCTCAGAGTCCAGATGGAGAGCCAACCGTGGGGAGATTGGATGGCCGGATCCTGGAAGATGGCATAATCGTCAAAATGGAAGCCCGAAGCAAGCGAGCCGCAAAAGGGAACGAAGGCCGCGGCAAGAAGCAGAAATCTGTTGAGCGGCAGGGTCCGCATGATCCTTTACGAGCTTACGTGAAACGCCCCAAAACCGCAGCCGAACGCACAGCGCGGATCGGCGAAATTCTCGATCGGCTGGAAAAGATGTATCCGGCGGCGACGTGCGCGCTGCTGCATCGCAACCCTTGGGAGCTGCTGGTGGCGACGATCCTTTCCGCGCAATGCACGGATAAGCGCGTAAATGAGGTGACGCCCGGGCTTTTCAAGAAGTATCCGACGCCGCGCGATTTCGCAGCGGTCGCGCCCGAGGTTTTGGCGCAGGATATCCGCAGCACCGGCTTCTTCAACAACAAGGCCAAATCGGTGGTGGGCGCGGCCAGGCGTGTGGTGAACGATTTCGGCGGCAAAGTGCCGAAGACCATCGAAGAAATGCTGACCATTCCCGGCGCGGCGCGCAAGACTGCGAATGTGGTGCTGGGGACGGCGTACGGCATCGCCTCGGGCGTGGTGGTGGATACGCACGTACAGCGGCTCTCGGCGCGGCTCGATCTGACGAAGGAGACCGAACCGGTCAAGATCGAGCGCGACTTGATGAAGATCATCCCGCAGGATCGCTGGATTCGCTTCTCACACGAACTGATTTTGCATGGGCGCGCGTTGTGTATTGCGCGGAAGCCGAAATGCGCAGCGTGCGATCTAAATAATCTCTGCTACGCGAAAGACAAGACGATCTAATGGTGCACGGTCAGTGACACGCCGCTGGGCGATGTCACGCCGCCGATGATTGCGGTGAGCGGCCAATTGCCATCGGGCAACGACGTGGGCACCTGGATCGCGACCTGATAGAGCCCGGCGAAACCCGGCGCCAGCGCGGCGCCATAGACGGTGGCCGCGACGTTGTTGATCTGAATACTCGGCGGCGTGGCGGTAGAGTACGTGCGATCCGACGGAACCTGCACGCCCACGGGCGCGGCCGGCAACGTCGGGCCGAAGCCTGTGCCCCACAAGATAATCACATCGCCCGGCTTGGCAGGAACTGTAGTGGCGCCGGCGAAAGTGCCATCGGCCGCGGCGTAGCTGAAGTCCTGGCGCGTGGCCACAGGCTGGTTATTGGGCCAGGAGAAAAATGCCGGTCCGTATTGGCTCGCAGTTACAGTAAAGGTTGAACTTGTGCCGGAAGGCGCGGTGACGGTAACTTGCGCCGGGCCCGCGGGAATATCGGGCGCAAGAAGGTTTAGCTGAGTCGGGCTGACGTAATAAACGTATGCCGGCTTGCCTCCCACGCTCGCGGTAACGCCGTCGAGCGACGTGGGAAGCGCGCCGTTCACGATGGCTTTAACCCAGGTATCAGTGACAGCCGCGAGGTTAGCGCCTTCGATGGTCATCCAGGAATTCGCCACAATGCCTGGTTGAAAGCTGGCGCCGTTCACAATTCCGTTGGCGGAAATGCTGGGCGTAGCCGCGCCACTGCCGGTGGTGACTTTGCGGACGCGGTTGTTGGAAGTATCGGCGATATAGAAATTGCCGGCGCTATCGAATGCGACGTCGCCGGGGTTGTTGAGACCGGCGCTGATGGCGGGGCTGCCGTCGCCCGAGAAGCCCGCGATTCCGTCGCCGGCCACGGTGGTGATGATGCCGCTAGGATCGACTTTGCGGATGCGGTGGTTGGCGATGTCCGGAATATAGAGGTTGCCGGCGCCATCGACGGCCAAGCCACAGTGCGCGCCGAACAGATTCAGCGAAGCGCCCGTGGCTGGGCCGCCATCCCCCGAGAAGCCTTTTATGCCGTTGCCTGCGACAGTGGAAATGATACCGGCGGTGTTCATTTTGCGGATGCGGTTGTTGCCGATGTCCGCGATGTAGATGTTGCCCGTTGAATCGACGGCCACGCCGCCGGGAAGGAAGAGACCCGCGCCGACGGCCGAGCCGCCATCGCCCGAAAAGCCCGGGAGCAGCGCTCCACCAGCCACTGTGCTGATGACGCCGCCGGTGGTCACTTTGCGAATGCGGCCGTTGACGCCATCGGCGATGTACAGGTTGCCGGTAGAATCCACGGCGACGGCCGTCGGCGTGGAAAGCGCGGCGCTGGGGGCGGGACCGCCGTCACCGGAAAAAGTAGGCGATCCGGTTCCAGCGTACGTCGTGATGGTTCCCGCGGCGTTCACTTTGCGAACACGGTTGTTGCTGCTGTCGGCGATATAGACGTTGCCGAAACTGTCGGCCGCGATGCCGCTGGGGTTGAAGAACGACGCATTCTTGGCAGGGCCGCCATCGCCGGCGAAGGTGAAGGCGCCGTTGCCCGCCAGCGTGTTGACAATACCGGAGCTACTCACTTTGAGGACGCGGCTGCTAACGATATCGGCGATGTAGAGATTGCCCGACCCATCCACGGCGACGGCGTTGACGCCCATGGCCGTGCCGGTCGCCGCGCCGCCTTCAACCGAGAACGGGACGTTGCCGTTCCCAGCGACGGTGGAGATGATTCCTTGCGATGCGGGCGCGCTGATGGTGAGCTTGACGGGAATGGTCTGGGGCGTGTTGCCGGTCCCGCTGGGCGTGATGGTAATGGCGCCGTTGTAGGTCGCTGGCGTGAGACCGGCGGTGTTCACGGAAATGGTGAGGGTGGCGTTTACGATTCCGCTGGTGGGAGTGACCGACAGCCAATTGCCGCCGGAGGTGGTGGAGGCGGCGGCGGTGAAGGTCAGGGTGGCGCCGGGACTGGTGATGACCACGGTCTGGCTGGCAGGCGCGGCCGCGCCCGGGCTCGACGAGAACGAGAGCGACGTAGGTGTCACGGCAACCGGCGAAGCGGAAGCGCCCGAGGTAACTTCGCGAATGCGGCCGCCGCCCGGATCGGACACATAGACGTTGCCGGCCGAATCGACGGCCACGGAGCTGATCATGGTGAAAACGGCGCCGGTTGGCGGGCCGCCATCGCCGTTTCCTGTGCCGGTCGGGAGCGCCCCACCCGCGAACGTGCTGATAACGCCGGCGGTGTTCACCTTGCGAACCTTCTTGCCGCCGGTATCGGCAATATAGAGGTTACCGGAGGAATCCACGGCCACCCAGACTGGCGTCATGCCGGCCGAAGTGGCGGGGCCGCCATCGCCGAGAGACAGCGGGCTGCCGCTACCGGCGACGGTGGTGATGGTTCCGGTGGTATCGACCTTGCGGACGCGCGTGGCGTTATCGGCGAAGTAGACATTCCCGGCGCTATCGACGGTGACGCCTTGCGGCAGCGCGAGCATGGCGTTGGCGGCGGGGCCGCCATCGCCCGAAAAGCCCTGCTTGCCGTTGCCGGCGAAAGTCGTGATGATTCCCGCAGTATCGATTTTGCGGATGCGCTGATTGGTGGTGTCGGCCAGGTACAGGTTGCCGGCGGCGTCGGACGCGACGTTGGTGCAAAAGAAGGTGGCGCTGAGCGCGGGGCCTCCGTCGCCGGAAAAACCGGGCAGGCCGTTGCCGGCGATGGTGGAGATGATGCCGGCGGTATTTACTTTGCGAATGCTTCCGCCCTGAGAGATGTACATATTCCCGGCAGCGTCCGTGGTGACACTCCCGGGGAAGACCATAGCTCCGGTGGCCGGGCCGCCATCGCCGAAAGCGCTGCCTCCGCCGGCAACGGTGGTGATGATTCCTGCGGAATTTACTTTGCGGACGCGGTTGTTGCCGCCGTCCACGATTAGCGTGTTTCCGGCATTGTCCACAGCTACGACGAGAGTCGTTCCAAAGCCTGCGCCAAGTGACGCTTTGACGGCAGGACCGCCATCGCCGCTGAATCCCATGGTCCCGGTGCCGGCCAGGGTGGTGACGATCGATTGAGCGTAGAGACTTCCTGTGACGCCGCTCCACGCGGCGAAGAGTACGACGGTTGAAATGAGGGTGCGCATAGGGGTGTGGGTTTGGGGAACCTGAATGTCCTTCATAACTCTGGCGTAGTTTGCCTTCAGCAGTGTCTGAAGAACCATCAAGAATTCTAAAGAACGGCGGGTATGGCTCTTTTGAGCACTGCTATTCGAAAGATAGAACCGCCTAAACCGCGTCTTTACAAACCTTTAATTCCCAAGCAGGCGGGCGGCATCTAAATAGGCGGAGGCAAGAGATGAAAGCCAGACTTCTACAAGCGGTTTTGGCGGGCGGGTTGCTCGCGGCCTCGGCGCTGGCCGCCCACAAACCCACAGTGGTTGGGCCACAAACCGACGCGGATATCGCGAAGAACGTACAACACAACCTTCTGACCTACCCGTATTACTCGATCTGGGACGACATCACCTACAAGGTCTCGAACGGCCAGGTGTCTCTCTACGGCGCGGTAACGCAGCCGATCAAGAAATCGGACATTCAGAATATCGTCGCCAAGCTCCCGGGCGTGGAGAGCGTAAACGACAACATCGAGGTGCTGCCGCTTTCGAGCAATGACGACCTGCTGCGCCGTCAGATTGCGGCCTCTATTTACCGGTTCCCGACGCTTTCGCGCTACGGAATGGGCACTCACCCCTCGATTCACATCATCGTGGACAACGGGCACGTGACCCTGACTGGAATTGTCGACTCGCAAGGCGATAAGAATCTTGCCGGCATTCGCGCGTCGCTGGCTGGTATGAGTTTTGGTTCCATCGTCAACAACCTGCAAATAGCAGTTCCCTCGAAGAGCTGATCCTCAGGCGTTCGGGAAGCCCCGAATTCCCGCCACTCCGGGCGGCCGGCTTGACAACCGGCCGCCTTTCTTTTTGGCACGTCGCCGAATTTCATTGCCTGTTTGCCCCGCTCATGTCAAGCTGACTCGAAGCTATGGCGCTAGGTCCCGAGTTGGTGCAGATCCGCGACGGTTGCTTTTCCGTGGGTGGGTCGGCGTTTCCCGTGGTGGGCGCGAATAATTACTATTTGGCTTACGCGTCGGACGCGATGCGTGGCAATGTCATCGCGGCGGCGGCGCAATTGGGCTTGAACGTCCTGCGCGCCTGGGCGTTCCTCGATTGCGAAGCGGCGAATCCGGGCGAGGTTCCGAAGGGCGGTTGGGGAGATGTCTGGTTTCAGTGCTGGGATCTCGAGACACGCGCTCCGCGGGTAAATGAAGGCGAAACCGGATTGATCCGCCTCGATCGCTTGATCGCGGACGCGGAACAGGCGGACATACGGCTGATTCTGCCGCTGGTGAATCAGTGGCCCGATTTCGGGGGCATGGATCGTTACGTGAAATGGTTCGGCGCTGCCTCACGGGACCAGTTCTACCGCGATGCAAGGTTGCGCGCGGCTTACCAATCGTACGTAGCGCAAGTGCTCACGCGCAGAAATACAGTGACAGGCAGGCTGTATCAGGACGAACCCGCCATTCTTGCGTGGGAGTTGGCCAACGAGCCGGAGTGCGATACACGGGACGGGCGCGACGTTTTGCTCGGCTGGGTCCGCGACATGAGCCAGTGGGTGAAGCGGCATGATCCAAATCATTTGCTCGCGGTGGGAGATCAAGGGTACTTCGCGGGGGGCTCGGGCTCTCTGTATAACGGGAGCCGCGGAGTCGACACGGAGGCCTTTCTGAGCATCCCCGAAATCGATTTCGGAACCGTGCATCTTTATCCGCAGGGTTGGAACCAACCGGACCCGATTCTGTTCGGCATCCAATGGATCGAACAGCATCTCGCGGCCGGGAGGGCGGCAGGCAAGCCGGTGCTAATCGAAGAGTATGGAATGACGATCAAGCCGGATGCCTTGCCGTCGGCCCTGACGCGGAACTTCGTGTATCGCTATTGGCTGAACGCGGTCTTATCGCAAAAGGGCGCGGGCGACCTGGCATGGATGATCGCATCGCGCGACGATTCCGGAACCCTCTATCCGGATTATGACCACTTCACGTTCTATTCGGCTGATGAGGCGCCGGCGATTCGCGATCATGTCCGGCAGATGACTCAGGGCGCTACGGCTGACGCGCCTCCGGCGCTGGAACCACCGGGCGAAAACCACGGCGTGGTCGACCTGTGGGTGACCGACGGCTCGGGCGCCTATATCGATGAGACGCAGACCAGAGTGATCGTGAAGCGCGACGGCACACCAATGGGAGATCCGTTGACACTCGATTTTTCGGGCGGCGCAGTCGAACTGAAGTTGCCCGCGTTTCCGAGCGGCGTTTTCACAATTGAGATTGAGCCGGAGCGATACAAGATGTGCGCCTCGGGTGCGTTTCTCATGCAGCCGCAGGAAAGAATCTTCCAGCACGTGGTGACCGAGCGCGGCTGATACAATCGCCATTCGTGTGGCGATGGATCGCAAACGGCGGGGCAGTGGAAGCGCTCTCTATCTGGTTCGGGGCGGCGTTCACGGTGGCCGTCTCGATCGGGCTGGGCGCGGTTTGCTTCGGTAGAACGCTGAAGCAATGGCCGGAGCGTTTCGTCACCGGCGCGGCCGTCCTCAATCTGGCGATCTTCGCTTTGTGTTGCTGCGGGCTCGCCTATCCGGCGGTTTTCGCCGCAGCCGGCGCGATAATCCTCTACCTTTGGTTGAAGTGGGAGCGGCCGAGGCGTCGCAAGCTGCACATATCGAATTACCTTTTGGCAGCGCTATTTGCGGGCTATGGTCTGCTGTACTTCTTTAACGCGATGGCCCCGGAAGCGAGTCCCGATGGGGCTGCCTACCATCTGAGTCTGGTCGCGCGCTACCTGCGCGAACACGGCTTCCATCCCATCACCTGGAACATGTACGCCAGCCTTTCGGAAGGCGCCGAGATGCTGTTCCTGTTCGCATTCGCCTTCGGCAAACACTCGGCCGCGTCGATGGTGCACTTCGCGTTTCTGGTGGCGCTGGTCTGGCAGATGGCGCAATACTCTCGGCGCGCCGGATTTCCGCGATTGGGTCTGTGCGCGGCGCTGCTGGTCTTCGCCGCGCCTGTGGTGGGGAAGGACGCTACCAGCGCGTATAACGATGCAGCGCTGGCCGCGACGGCCTTTACCTTATTTATCCTGCTTCAAGCATGGAATGAAGAACGAACACCGAGCCTGCTGATTCCAATTGGCTTGGTGGCTGGCTTCGCTTACGCGATCAAATATACCGGCGGAGTGGCGATCATCTATGCGGTGGGGTTCGTGGCCTGGAAGAGCTGGCGGAGCAGGGAACTGCGCCCCGCCCTGACGGTAGCTCTTTTCGCGGCTCTGGTGGCGGTTCCGTGGATGGTGAAGAACTGGCTTTGGGTGCAGAATCCTGTGTCGCCATTCTTCAATGGCCTGTTTCCGAATCCCTACGTAACGACCTGGTTTGAAAAAGATTACCGGCAGTATTTCACCATTTATGAGTTGACGAGCCGCTGGCAGATTCCGTGGGCGGTGACGGTATCGGGCCGGCTGGTGGGCATCATCGGCCCGGTATTTCTGCTGGCGCCGGTCGCGCTCTTGGCGTTGCGCCGCCGCGAAGGGCGTCAATTGCTGCTGGCGGCGGCAGTGTTCGGCTCAACCTATTTCAGCAACATCGGCGCGCGGTTTCTGATTCCGCCGCTACCGTTTGTGGCGCTGGCAATGATGCTGGGGATCGGCAATCAGGCGCTAGCACTGGCCGTGGTCATGATCCACGCCGTGCTTTCGTGGCCGAGCGTCATGCCGAAATATGCGCGCGGCACATGGTCGCTGCGTAACTTGCCTTTCCGCGAAGCCATGCGATTTAAGCCGCCGGCGGATTACTTGAGGTCGCATCTGCCGCAGTATGGAGTCGACGTGCTACTGGACCAGGTCACCGAGCCCGGCGCGACGGTGTTCGCGTATCAGGCGATCGCCGAGGCTTACACCTCGCGGCGCGTGTTAGTGGATTACGAATCGGCGGACAACCACGTGGACGGCGTCATGCTATGGACCGGGTTTCTGCGCGACTGGCAGCCCAATTGGCGCGCGGGATTTTCGTTCGACCGCCAGACGCTGCGCGGCTTCCGCATCGTGCAAAAAACGGAAGGACACACGCAATGGCGCATCCACGAGCTGCGCGCGTTCGACGGCGCGACCGAAATTTCGCGGGGCGGATGGCGCGCCACCGCGAAGCCGTTTCCGTGGGGTATGAACTATGCAGTGGACGGCAACCCGGTGACGTTCTGGGCGTCGGGCGACGCCTTGCAACCCGGGGCGTATGTGGACGTGGAATTCGCTGCGCCGCAGTCGCTTGATGCTGTGTTGATCGAGACTTCGCCGAACCAACCTGAGCTGGAACTTGAGCTTTATGGCGAGACAGCCGCGGGCCAATGGAAACGGCTGGCATCGCATCCACAGATCTTCAATGCCAGCTCGCCGGACCTGCGCCGCGCGGCCGTGGAGGCGCTCAAGCGGCGGGGCGTAGGCTACGTGCTGTTGTTCGAGAACGACGATGTGGCGAAGGCCGTCCGCGAGAGCGGCGCGGCGGCGGGTATGGTGGAGTTGGGACAATCCGACGGCGCGAGGCTGTATCGATTGCAATGACATATTTTCTGGGAGTGGATGGCGGACAATCCGGCACGACGGCGATGATCGGCGACGAAACCGGGCGCGTGCTGGGGACTGGCGAGGCCGGCCCGTGCAATCACGCGGGCGCGCAGGAAGGCCGCGCCAAGCTGGAACGCGCGGTGACGGCGAGCGTGGCCGCGGCGTGCGCGGCGGCGGGACTGGATGCGGGCACGATCGAATTCGAAGCCGCGTGTTTCGGCATGAGCGGCGGCCCGGACGATAAGCGTGAGATCCTGACGGGCATTCTGCGAGCAAAGCGGCTGATCGTGACCACCGACGCGGCCATCGCCTTGGCTGGCGCAACCCAAAATGGGCAGGGGATCATCGTGATCGCGGGCACTGGCTCGATCGCTTACGGCCGCAATGCAGAAGGCCGAAGCGCGCGCGCCGGTGGCTGGGGCTACGTGTTCGGCGACGAGGGCGGCGCGTTCGATATCGTGCGCCAGGCCGTGCGGGCGGCGCTGCGGATGGAAGAAGGCTGGGGCCCGGCAACGTCGCTGCGTGGCGTGGTGCTCGAAGCGCTCGATTCGCCCAGCGCCAACGCCCTCGTGCACCGGTTGTATACGGTGGAATGGCCGCGCTCGCGCGCCGCCGCGCTGGCGCCGCTGGTGGATGAGGCGGCGCAAAACGGAGATGCGGTGGCGACCGAGATCATCCACAACGCTGGGACGCAGCTTGCGCTGTTGGCGGGCGCGGTCCGGGGCCAGCTGTGGGATGCGGGATCGGCGGTGGATGTGGCGCACGTCGGCGGCGTGTTTGAGAGCCGGCGCTTGCGGGAGAGGTTCCGGATGCTCATTGAGCTGGACGAGGGGGTGCGGTGTATCGCGCCGTTGTATGGTCCGGCGGAGGGGGCGTTGCGGGAGGCGCTGCGGGGGTAGCTCGGCAGCCAGGTAATTCAACTTCCGATAAGGTATATTATGTCAACTTCCTAACGACGCTCGCCGCAGATGGCCCAGCCTCCGGTGCCTCGGCTCCCTAAAAAAATGGCCCGATCTCCGCTGAATGAGATCGGGCCTAGGGAAGAAACTGACTGCTTGGAAATCTAACGGCGATGTCCGCCGCCACCACCGTTGGAGTGGCCACCGCCGCCGCTGGAGCGTGCGCCGCCTCCGCCGCCGGATGGGCGTCCACCGCTATTGCCGCCACCACCGCCGCCGCCGTTGGACCTCGGCGCGCTGTAGCTGGGGCTCGGGGCCGATTGGCGCGGGGCGCTATAACTGGGCGCCGACTGCCGCGGCTGGTTGTAACTGGGCGCGGACTGCCGTGGCTGGCTATAACTCGGCGCGGATTGGCGCGACTGGTTGTAGCTCGGCGCCGACTGCTGGCGCGGCGAACCGAAACGCTGGCCGCCTTCGTTTGCGCCTCCACCCGTAGAACGTCCGCCGGTGTTGGGTTCGCCGAAGCTGTGCCACCCACCGCCGCCTTGGCTTTGACCGCGCGATGACTGAGACTCAGATGGACGCGTGTTTTGCAGAGACGGATTCTGCCGTCCACCCCATGCGCTGCCGCCCTCATTGCGGGGCGCGGCCGACTGTGCGCCGGTCTCGCCGAATCTGCGGCCGCCGCTGGCGCCGTTTTGTTCGGAGCGCGCGGCTTGCGGCGAAGAACCGAAGCTGCGGCCAGGGGTCGCGGCGGTTCCCCGCTCCGTGGCTGCGCTGCGGAACGATTGCGTCGCCGCCATGTGCTGCGTGGTCGCGGGCTGCTGATGCTGGAAGAAGCGCGATGCGCCTTCGGAGCGCGGAGTAAACGCCGCGCCTTCACGGCCCGAGAAGCGCAGGTTGGCGGCTCCGGGTCCGATGGGCATCTGGCCGCGCACCAGGCCGGCGGAAGAAATCTGGCCGGCGTTGACGTGCGAGATCGAGCCGAACTGGCCGCCGCGGAAGCCCGCCGCGGTGACGCCCGACACGCCGTTCAGAGCGCGAGCGTTGCGATAGTTGTTGTAGATGTTGACATTCGTGATGTTGACGCGGCCGGCGAAGCCTGCTCCATAGAAGCCGCGGCCCCACCACGGGTGGAACAATTCATAGGGCGCGAGCGGTACCCAGCCCACATTGCCGAATCCAAATCCGAATCCCCCGCCGCCGCCCCAGCCGAAGAATGCCACCAAGCCGGGCGACCAAGAGTGCCGGATGCCCAGCACGCCGGGATACCAAAGCCATCCGTAATTGGCGCGAAAGAACCAGCGCCCGTAATGAAACGGGGCCCAGCCCCAGGAGGCGCAGTCGACCCAGGTCCATCCATACCAGTCGGCCCAAACCCAGCGGCCGCAGCTATACGGCGACCAGCCGGCCGCGACCGTCGTTGGCTGCCAGACATTGCCGTAATCCGGCGTGTTGACCCAGTTTCCGTTGCCCTGCAAATCTTCGGCGCCATAGACGCCTTGGGGAACATATTGATACTCCGACGAAGCTTGCGTCAGCGCCTGATCGCGCGAGTCGGACCACTTGTCCCAATCGTCAGAGCCGATGGCGCCAGTGATTTGGAACTCCGGATCGGCGTTCGAACCGCGCGCCACCATGGTTTGGCCCGCGTTGACCCACTGCGATCCCTTGGGAGTAAAAACTTCGACGTCGCCTAGGCGGACGGTCAGTTGCGTCTCACCGCCGTCGTTAACGGAAATGCGATAAATGCCTACCTTGGAAGGCCTTATGGAGATACTCGGAGTATCTACTTCCGCATTGGCGTTGGAAGGCCTTAAAACGCGGTAAGTTACAGTTCCCTTCCCAAGCTCCATCTGAAACCGGGCGGCTTCGAGCGTGGTGAGGTGCACTTGCGCGTTGCCACCGATGCGCAGAATATTGCTGGAATCGAATTGCACTTCGGCGCGCGAATTGGGCG
This sequence comes from Bryobacterales bacterium, assembly GCA_963743705.1. Classification (GTDB taxonomy): domain Bacteria; phylum Acidobacteriota; class Terriglobia; order Bryobacterales; family Bryobacteraceae; genus PALSA-243. The sequence continues at coordinate 281,428 of CAVUQS010000019.1, forward strand.
CGGTGGAAATGCTGTCGTCGGACATCAGAGGCGCGTTGATTACGCCGGCCACCCACTCGCCCGCGTCGCCGCGCTTCACCGAAACCTGGCCGTCCATGATGCTGATGCGCGCCACGCCGCGTTGGGTGTCGTCGGCATCCTGCGCGCGAGCCGGAATGGCGACGCTCATCGCTAAGGCGATCGCGCTGGCCACGGCTGCGATTTGGATTCGATTTCGGGACATTGGGACCTCGCCAGCTTTAAAGCACGCACCGGGCCAAAAAGTAATTGGTTTGTTTGCCATCAGTTAGCCAAGGCAAGATTATGCCGCAACTGGTTGAAAACCACCACTGCCGCAAGATAACAGCCAGCCCGAAATGGCTAGGCGGCCGCGCTCAGCGCGCTCCAGGCTTAAGGTATTGCTCGAAGTAACCGGCGATCTTGGTGTAGACGTGCACCTGGGTTCCCTGCCCTTCGGAGATGCCGTGGGTGCGGTTGGGATACTCCATGAAGTCGAATTGCTTGCCGAGTTCCACCAGCCGGTTGATCAGTTTCTGATCGCCCTGAAAATGGACGTTGTCGTCGCCGGTGCCGTGCATGATGAGCAGCTTGCCACGCAGTCCTTCGGCGAAGGTGATGGGCGAGCCATCGCGATAGCCCTTGTCATTCTGATCGGGCAGGCCCATGTAACGCTCCTGATAGATGGAATCGTAGAGCCGTTGATCGGGCACGCCGGCTACGGCGACGCCCACCTTATATAACTCGGGATGGCGGAACATCAGGTTGTCGGTCATGGAGCCGCCGCCGCTCCAGCCCCAGACGCCGACGCGGTCGAGATCGATGAACGGGCGCTGCTTGGCCAATGCACGCAGGGCAGCGGCCTGTTCGGCGGAGGCTTGCACGCCCACCGAACCATAGATCACTTTGCGCCAGGCGCGGCCTTTGGGAGACGGCGTGCCGCTGTTGTCGAAGGTGGCGATCAGGTAGCCGTCGTCGGAGAGCGCGGCGTGGAATTGCTGGCGGGCGCCGGACCAATTGTCGACAGCGTTGGCGCCGGCGGGCTCGCCGTAGACATAGACGATGATGGGGTACTTTTTGGAGGCGTCAAAATTGTGCGGCTTCATCAGCCAGCCATCGATGTGGACGCCGCCACCGATATCGACGTTGACGAACTCAGTGCGTCCGGCAAGCGTCTCATGCGCGCGTTTGCGCGCTTCCTCGGCGGCATCGATGACGCGCACGGTCTGGTGCGAGGGCAGCTTGACGAGCTCCTGCATGGGCGGCTCATCGAAGCGCGATTGGGTGTGGACGGCGTATTGGCCGTCGGGCGAAACGGTGTAGGCGTTGGAGCCGTGGATGGCGGCGGGCGTTACGCGCTCAGGGGCGGCGCTGCCATCGAGCCGGGCGCGATAGAGGAAGCGCTCGGTGGGGCTCTTGGGAGAGGCGATGAAGTAGAGCCAGCCGTTGGCTTCGTCGACTTCGGCAACGCTAATGACGTCGCCCGCGAAATTGGTGATGAGACGCAGATCGCCGTCGCGCCCGGCGGAGTAAGAGTGACGCCAGCCATCGCGCTCACTGCTCCAGAGCAGACGGCGGCCATGATCGATCCACTGCAACGTGGCCACGTCTTCAACCCACGCTTTGTCTTCTTCGTGCAGCATGCGGCGCACGGCGCCGGTATCGGCGGTGGCGATCATGACGTCGTCGACGTTCTGCAGACGGTTGAGCAGCTCGTAGACGATCTCGTTGGGGCCGGCCCATTCCATGCGCGTGATATAGATGTTGCGCGGGTCGCCGGGCGTCTTGACCCAGGTGGGCGCGCCGCCCGAGACCTTCACGACGCCGAGACGCACAGCCGAGTTGGTCTGTCCGGGTTTCGGATACGGATACTGGAACAACTTGGGATACAGACCGTCGGTGTAATTGATCAGCGTGTAGACAGGGACTTTGCTCTGGTCGAACTGCCAGAAAGCGATGCGCGAACCGTCGGGGCTCCAGCGCCAGGCGTCGTTGAGCCGGAACTCTTCGTCGTAGACCCAGTCGGAGACGCCGTTGAGGATCATGTCCGATCCATCGGAAGTCAATTGCTTCACCGCGCCGGTGGCGAGGTCTTCCACGTAGATGTTTTGGCCGCGCAGGTAGCCGGCGTGCGATCCGTCGGGTGAGAGCTTGGCGAAGAGCAGATCGGAATGATCGCCGCCGATTTTGCGCCAGGCGCCGGACTTGCGATCGAGCACCCAATATTCGCCCGCGGTCTTTCTCACCAGCACGCGTTGCGGCTTGGTCATCACCATGAGCTTGGAGCCGTCCTGCGACCAGGCGTATTCGGTGAATTCGAGAGGTTTGCCGGTTTGCTTGGGCGTAAGTTGCGCCGTCGAAACCAAGGTCGTCTTGCCGCCGGTGGCGATATCGTAGCGTACGATCTCGCCGCGCTCGATGGCGAGATAGGCTTTGCCGTTTTCGGTCCACGGAAACGCCGCGCCGCGGCCGGCGCGGCCGCCAGCTCCAGCGCGTCCGCCCTGGCCGCCGAAGATCCCGGCGATGGCTTTCTGCATGTTAGTGGAAGGCTGGCCAGATGCGAGGATGGGGGCCACCATCAACAGAGATAGACGATGGAGTTTTGTAACACGGATCATAGATTATAAATGATACTATCGAGCGGTAAATTCGCGGTAATCTGAGGCGCAGAGTGAACTAACATGAACCTATCTATCGATATTTGCGAGCAACGGTTCGCCGGTTGACCCGGTCCATGGAGCGCAATAGAATTAGCCTGAACGCATAGGAGCATGCAGGTTCGAGACGCATGAATGAATGACAATCCGATAGGACCGGTCCCCGACAAGAGCAACGACGATCGTACGCTTTCCTTTCCAGGTACTGGCCGTCCCGGACCTCGCGAAACGGACCCCACGGTCCCGGAGAAGATCGGCCACTACAAGCTCATTTCGCTGCTGGGACGCGGCGGCATGGGCGCGGTCTATCTTGGATTCGATCCGCGGCTGAACCGGCAGGTGGCGATCAAGATTCTGCCGGAAGTGACGGGCAGGAAGTCCGAGGCGCGCGAAAGATTTGTCAATGAAGCGCAGGCGATCGCCGCGCTGAACCATCCGGGCATTTGCACCATCCATTCGATCGAGCGCGATGGCGAAGTTCTGTTCCTGGTCTTGGAGCATATCGCCGGCAACAGCTTCCGCCAATTGCTGGATCTGGAAACGGAAGGCTGGCCGCTCACGCCGACGACGGCGGCGGATTACATTTTGCAGATTGCGGATGCGCTGCGGGCGGCGCACTCGGCAGGAATCATTCACCGCGATATCAAGTCCGCGAACCTGATGCTCACGCTCAATGGGCGCGTGAAGGTTCTGGATTTCGGCCTGGCGAAAGTTCACGAATCGGGCCTGGTGACGCATGACGGTTTTGTAGTCGGCACGCCGGCTTACTCATCGCCGGAACAGATTTCGGGCGAGCCGGCGGATTCGCGGTCGGATTTGTGGTCACTGGGCATCGTGTTTTACGAGATTCTCACCGGGCGCCTACCGTTTGCGGCGGAGAATGTGGCGGCGCTGACTTATCAGGTGCTGAACGTGGAACCGAAACCAGTGGCGTGGCTGCGGCCGGACGTTCCACAAGCCATGGCGCGGATTGTCCACCGGCTGCTGACGAAAAAACGCGACCAACGTTACGCCACGGCCGCGGCGCTGATTGAGGATCTTCGGCCGTTGGCGTTCCCGGGCTCGCACGGTGCGGGCATGACGTCCTCGGCGATGCGGTCTTCGGCGGCGCGCGTGGGGATGGATTCGCGGCTGGGCGCGTCGGAGCGGCGTCCGATCACGTTTTTGAGCATCGAGTTGGCGGCGTCCGCGCCGAGCGAAGATCCGGAGGATTTCGCGGCGGCGCTGGAGGAAAGCTGCGACCTGGCGTCAAAAGTGGTGGCGCGATACAACGGCTACCTGCAGGAATGGAGCGGCAACTCGGCAACGGCGTGCTTCGGCTACCCCAAAGCGCGCGAGGACGCCCCGGCGCTGGCGGTGGATGCCGGGCTGGGTCTGGCGGAGGCGTTTGGCCGCCCCAAGTCGAAGTTTTGCGTGCGGGTGGGAGTGGATACGTCGCTCGCGGTGGCGGACGTTTCGGGCGTGCGGCCGATCAGCGCGGAAGGAATCGAGGCGGCTCGCAGCCTTGGCCAACGCGCGTCGGCCAATCAGGTGCTCGTCGGTCCGGAAACGCGCCGGCTGGTGGAAGGACGCTTCGCGTTCGGTCCGGAAGCGGAAATGACGCTGCCCGGCGGGCGGCGTCTGCGGTTTGCGCAAGCATTGCATGCGAGCACGGCGCGCGAACGCTTCCAGGGAATCCGGGTGAATGAACTTGCGCCCATGGCCGGGCGCGATCAGGAACTCAATTTGCTGATGCGCCAATGGCAAGGCGCGGTAGATGGACACGGGCACGCAACGCTGGTGGGCGGCGCGCCGGGGCTCGGAAAAAGCCGCATGGTGCACGAAGTAACGCGGCGCGTGGCAAGCGACCCTTCGGCGGCGCTGATTGAATGCTATTGCGCGCCGCAATTCGCCAATACGATGCTGTATCCGTTGATCGACGCCATGGAGCGGCTGGTGTTTGAAAGCGACACCCGCACTATGGAGCCTGGCGAAAAGCTGCGCACCCTGGAAGGTTGGCTGGCGCAACTTGGCTTCCCGCTGGTGGAAGCGGTGCCGCTGTTTTCGCAGTTGTTGAACATTCCCGCGCCGGGTTACGCGCCGCTCGAAATCACGCCCGAGAAACAGCGCGCTTTAACTCTCGAAGCGCTGGTCAACGTGATTGTGGAGCGGGCGTCGCGCCAGCCGCTGCTCTTCATCCTGGAAGATCTGCACTGGGCTGACCCGACCACGCTCGACATGCTGGGTCTGCTGCTCGACCAGATCCCGGCGCTGCAGTTGCTGGCGCTCTATACGCATCGCCCGGAATTCACGCCGACGTGGCCCAGGCGCAGTTATGTTTCGGAAATTTCGCTCGACCGGCTGTCGCGCGAGGACGCGATCGCCATCAGCACTGCCGCGGCGCGCGGCACGGACCTGGATTCGACGACTCTCGATCAGATTGTCAATAACTCGGACGGCGTGCCGCTGTTTCTGGAGGAAGTAACGCGCACCGTGGTGGAGACTGGCGGCGCCGGGATGAAGGCCGGGCGGCTGGCGGTGCCGGCCAGCTTGCGCGATTCGTTCATCGCGCGCCTGGATCAACTGGGACCGGCGCGCAATGTGGCGCGCATGGCGTCTATTCTAGGGCGCGAATTTCCGCTGACGCTGTTGGAAGCGGTTTCGGAACTGCCGCCGGAGGAATTGAAAGAGAATCTCGACCAGTTGATGGGCGCGGAGATCCTGCATGTGCGCGGCGCGGGATCGCGGCGTACCTACCTCTTTAAGCACGCGCTGCTGCAGGAGGCGGCGCGCGATTCCCTGCTACGGAAGACGCGCTTGACGCTGCATCAACAGGTGGCGGAGTTGATGCTCGAGCGGTTCCCGGAGATGGCGGAGCGGCAGCCGGAAGTGGTGGCGCGGCACTTCACGGATGCCGGCCTCGGCGGGCGAGCGGTTCCCTATTGGCATCGCGCGGGCGTGGCGGCGTTGCAGCGCTCGGCGCATCGCGAAGCGCTTTCGCATTTCCGCAGCGGTTTCGATGCGTTTGAAACGTTGCCGGCGGAGCAGCGCGAGCCGTCGCTCGAACTGCTATTGCTGGCGGGGCAGGGGCCGGCGCTGATTGCGACGCAAGGCTTCGGCGCGAAAGACGTGGGCGTCGCCTACCAGCGCGCGGAAGAACTTTTACCGACCGATACGGCTTCGCCGCTGACGCTTCCCACGCTATGGGGCGTCTGGGTCTACAACCTGGTACGCAGCGATCTGGATCACGCTCTGGCGACGAGCCTGCGAATCGTCGAAATGGGCGAGCGGCTCGGCCTGACCGATATGCAGCTAGAAGGTCATTGGACCGCCGGAAATACGCTGTATTGGCTGGGCAACCTGACGGATTCGCAGCAGCATCTGGAGACGGCGGAGGCGCTCTACGACCCGGCTCGGTCGGACGATCAGGCTTATCGCTTCGGGCAGGATTCATTGATTGGCACCTTGTGCTACCAGAGCTTCACGTATTGCTTTCAGGGACAGTTCGCGCGCGCGATCGCGGTAAGCGACCGCTCGGTGGAATTCGCGCGGAGCCTCAAGCATCCCTTTAGCATTGGCTGGTCGCTGACCTTCCGCGCCACGCTCGAATGCTTCCTCGGCAATTTCGCCGGAGCGCGCGATTGGGGCGCGCAGGCGGTGCGGTATTGCGAGGAGCAGGCTTACCCGTTCTGGATTTCGGCGGGGCTTTCGGCCTGGGGAAAATCGCTGGCCGAGATGGGCGACGTGGAACGCGGCAGCGCCCGCTTGCGCGATGGCATCGCTATGACGCGCGCGATTGGTTCACGCGTAATCGAGCCTTTGTATCGCGGACAATTGGCGGAGGCGATGCTGCGCGCCGGCCACGCCGATGACGCGCTGGCCGAGGTGGAAGGCGCGATCGTGCAGGCCAAGGAACAGCGTGTGGGAATCTCACGGCTCGACCTGTTGCGTATCCGCGGCTTGGCGTTGGCGGCGGCTGGGCGCAGTTCAGACGCCGAGGAGAGCCTGCGCCAATCGCTGGCGGAATCGCGGGCCATCGGATGCCGCCACATCGAATTGCTTGCGGCGTGCGGTTTGACGGAGATTTTCGGAGACAGAAGCGCGCTGACGGAAGTCTGCGAGGCGTTCCGCGGTGAGACGGGCGAGCCGCCGGTCTTGCGCCGCGCGCGCGAATTGCTGAGGAAGTAGAGAGGATTCACGATGCCGGTTCAATACGTGGAGTACGGCGGGACGCAGATGCTGCAGCCGCCGTATGTGGCACAGGACGTGGGCTTGTATGGGTTCGTGGTGAAGGCGGACATGGGCGCTTTGCAAAAGCTGCTCGACGCCCGGCTGAACCTGCCGAGCGGCGGCAAGGAGCATTTTGAGCCCGCCGGACCGTTCGTCATCTTCGTTTACAACACGCTGGGGAAGATGTTCAGCGTGAACCCGCCGGACCGCGACAAAGGCTGGTTTTCCGAGCAGGAATGCGCGGTCTGGGTGCGCGTCGTCGACGTGAAGCGCGAACGCAGCATGTGGTTCCACCCCTACATGTTTGTCGACAATTCATACGCCATGGCGCTGGGCCGCGAGGTTTACGGATTTCCCAAGGCGCTGGGCTGGTTCGATATTCCGGCCGATCCGAAAACGGCCACCAAGCTTTCGATGGAGACGCTCGCGCTGCCCGTGTTCAGCCCCAACACGGCGGGCGTGCGGATGAAACTGATCGAGGCGACGCAGATCACGCCTTCAGACGACCCGTTGAAGATTGTCACGACCGCGGCCGAGTTCGGCGCGGAGATGTTGGGCATGCTGGCTGAAAACGACGGCCTGGGCGCGCTCGAATTGATCCGCGAGTCGGTGGTGGATCTGTTCGAACGCAAGGAACCGATGGTATTCCTGAAGCAGTTCCCCGCCTCGGATACTCCAGGCGTGGCGTGCTACCAGGGGATCGACGAGATGACCGCCACAGCAACCGCGCTGCATGGGGTGTGTCTTGTGCGTGGCCAGTGGCAGATCGACATCATGCAGGCGGCGAGCCATCCGATTGCGACAGACCTGGGGTTAGCCGGAAACACGGTGCAATCGGCGCTGCAATTCTGGGTGAGCTTCGACATGATCGTCGGTCTGGGCGAGAACGTGTGGACGGCGGATACCTCGGGACGGCGCGAAAAGATCGCGATTCTGGGCGGTGGCGTGGGCGCAATGACAACGGCGCTCGAGCTGACCGGCGCGAAGGATTGGAAGGACCGCTACGACATCACGGTTTATCAGATGGGCTGGCGGCTGGGCGGCAAGGGTGCGAGCGGGCGCGGCGAGTGTGATCGCATCGAAGAGCATGGGCTGCACATCTGGCTCGGTTTTTACGAGAACGCGTTCCGCATCATGCGCCAGGTGTACGAAGAGAATAAGGTGAACCGTCCGCCGGGAACGCCTTTGCGGGAGTGGGACGAGGCGTTCAAGCAACATAATTTCGTCGCGGTGACCGATTGCCCTTCGGCTGAGGCTTGTAAAGATTGGGCGCTATGGTCGGTTCATTTTCCGGAGGTGCCCGGAACTCCTGGCGACGGAAAGCCGCTCACGCTGTGGGATTCGTTCCTTCGGATCCTGGGCTGGGTCGAGGAACTCTACCGCGATTCGGCCTTCCACAGCCACAACGCGCAGACTGAGGCGAATCACGGCTTCCTTTCGGACCTGAAGGGCGTATTCGGTCATCTTGTTCCCAATCTGGCGGAACTCGGCGAAGTAGCGCTGATCGGGCAGTTGGAACTCGCGCGAAAGGTCGCGCGTCTTCTCGACAAAGACCCGCGCAAGCATCCGTTCGGGGCGCATGAAGGCCTGGCGAAGCTGATTGAGCATTTCCGCAAATCGGTTCGCGCCAAAATCCAGGTGGATCTCGACGCCAACGATTTGGAGATCCGCCGTCTGTTCGAGATCATCGACCTCGCCGTCTCCGTCGGAATCGGTCTGCTGCGCGACGGATACTTCCTGAACCCGGCAAACCTCGATACGCTCGAAGACGAATTCCAAACGTGGCTCGCGAAGCAGGGCGCGGACCCGGTGTCTTGTGACATCGATCAATCCGCCGTGATTCGCGGCATCTACGACCTGGTGTTTGCCTACCGCAACGGCGACGTCTCGCAGCCTTCGTTTGAAGCCGGCCCGGCGATTCGCGCCATTCTGCTGATCGCGGGCGCATATAAAGGCTCCGTCTTTTGGAAAATGCAGGCGGGCATGGGCGACGTGGTTTTCGGCCCGATGTACCAGGTACTCAAAGACCGCGGCGTGAAGTTCGAATTCTTCCACAAGGTGGAGGAGCTGACGTTGAATCCCGACGGCACGAACGTCGATAGCATTCGCATCGGCGTGCAGGCCACGTTGCGCAATCCGGTCAAGGGTTACGACCCGCTGGTGGTTTGCGAAGGATTGCCTTCCTGGCCCGCGGATCCGCGCTATGACCAGTTGAAGGAAGGCGAAAAACTGAAAGCGGAAGGAGTGAATCTGGAATCCTTCTGGTCCACGTGGCAGAACCCCTCGACGAAGATCCTGAAGGCCGGCCAGGATTATGACCGCGTGGTGCTCGGCATTTCATTGGGCGCGCTGCCTTATTTATTCGCGGATGACGCGAAGCTGCCCGAATGCTTCCAATTGATGCTGCAGAATGTCGAGACCGTGCGTACGCAGGCCATTCAACTTTGGGTCGATCAAACGCCCGAAGAACTCGGATGGGACAAAGGCAGCGTGGTGCTCGACGCGTACTCCACGCCCATCAACACGTGGGCGATTATGGAGCAATTGATGCCGCGCGAAAGTTGGCCTCCGGGACTCGTGAAGGGTACGCATTACTTTTGCGGCCAGATGGCGGGCGGCATACCGCCGCAGAACGACGTGGATGCGCCGAAGAAAGCGCTGGCTGAAGTCGAGGCGACTTACGAGGAATTCATCGAGAAGTATCTGCCATTCCTCTGGCCAAAGATGAAGGAATCCGGCATGAAAGTCGTTTCGAAGTTCCTGCGCGCCAACATCGACCCAACGGAGCGGTATGTACTCTCCGTCGCGGGCAGCACAAAGTACCGGCTGCGCGCGAACGAATCCGGCTTGGGCAACGTCGTTCTGGCCGGCGATTGGACGCACAACGGCTTCAACGCGGGATGCGTGGAAGCGGCGGCGATGTCTGGAATTCAGGCCGCCAATGCGATCGAGGGCAAGCCGCTCGACGATGGAATCGACGGGCCTCTCGCGCCTCAATTGCGGGCAGTGGCCGCGGCCAGCGGGGCGTTGCCGTAAGGCGCGGTACCTTAGCTAGTACAACCGTCATGTCCACATTCGACGTAGTTGGCGTCGGACTCAACGCCACCGATACGCTCTTGCTCGTCCCGCATTTCCCGGCATACGCCGGCAAGGCGCCCTACACGCGCGAGATTCTCAGCCCCGGCGGGCAGGTGGCGAGCGCCATGGCCGCTTGCGCGCGGCTCGGGCTGCGCGTGAAATACATCGGCGCGGTGGGCGACGACGAGCGCGGGCGCATTCAGATCGAAAGCCTGCGCGGTACGGGGATCGATCTGGAGCACGTGCAGCTGCGGCGGAATTGCGCCAACCAATCGGCGTACATTGTGGTGGATCAATCTACCGGTGAGCGCACCGTGCTCTGGCGGCGCGACGATTGCCTGCGCATCGATCCGGAACAAATCGCGCCTGAACAAATCACGAATGCGCGCCTGTTGCATATCGATGGGCACGATACGCCGGCAGTGGCGCACGCGGCGCGGATTGCGCGGGCACATGGGATTCCGGTCACGGTGGATGTCGACACCATCTACGCCGGCTTCGACAAAGTGCTGCCGAACGTCGATTACCTGGTGGCGAGCTCTGAATTTCCGGCGCGATGGACTGGCGAGACAGATCCGTTCCGCGCGCTCGAAACGCTGCAGCGGGAATACGGCATGCGCGTGGCGGCAATGACTTTGGGCGCGCACGGCTCGCTGGCGTGCGTGGATGGCAGGTTCGTCTACTCGCCCGCCTACGTAGTCAACTGTATCGATACTACCGGCGCTGGAGACGTGTTTCACGGGGCGTTCTGTTATGCTGTCTTGCAGGGAATGCCCATGCGCGACGCTCTCGAATTCTCTAACGCCATGGCCGCGCTCAATTGCACTGCGTTGGGCGCGCGCGGCGGCATCTGTGGCCTGGAAGACGTTCGCGCGCTCATGTCCCGCGCCGAACGCCGGTCCGACGCCGCGTTTGAGACGCGCGACTAGACCGAATCCATGTTCCCCATCCGCGATACCCAGCGCAGCTCGTCGAAGCCAGTGGTCACCATGTTCATCATCGTGGTGAACCTGCTGGTGTTTTTGTTCGAAGCCTCGCTCGATCCTTACACCCAGAACGCATTTATCGCGCATTACGGACTGGTTCCGTCGCAATTCCATTTCCTGAACATCTTTACGTCGATGTTTCTGCACGGTGGATGGCTGCACGTGATCGGCAACATGTGGTTCCTGTGGATCTTCGGCGACAACATTGAAGACATTCTGGGGCACGAAAAATATCTCATCTTTTACTTGATGTGCGGGGTGGCGGCGGCCATCACGCAAGTCTTTTTCAATGTGGATTCGCGCGTTCCCATGGTGGGCGCGAGCGGCGCCATCGCGGGCGTGATGGGCGCCTACATGATTAAGTTTCCGCAAGCGCGCATCGTGACGCTGATCTTCTTCCTCTTCATCTGGTTCACGGATGTCCCTGCGTGGCTGATGCTCATCTATTGGTTTGGCGTGCAGTTTTTCAGCGGCGTGGGAAGCCTCGGCGATTACACGGTCTCGCAAGGCGGCACGGCGTTCTTCGCGCACATTGGAGGCTTTGTGACCGGCATGATTCTGATCAACCTTCTCGGCACGCGCCAGCGCTATGTGCGTAGTTGGGACACGTACCGATGAGCCTCGACGTCCTGGCGATTGCGGCGCATCCCGACGATATCGAACAAACCTGCGGCGGCACGCTGCTGCGGATGGCGGGACGCGGATACCGCACGGGCGCGCTCGATCTCACGGCCGGCGACATGGGCACGCGCGGCACGCCGGAAAAGCGCGTGGAAGAATCCGAGGCCGCGGGCAAGGTGATGGGCCTCGCGTGGCGGGGCAACCTGCGCTTTCCCGATGCGCGTCTCGAAAACAACATCAGCGCGCGCATGACGCTGGCGGTCAAGATTCGCGAATTGCAGCCGCAAACCGTGATTCTGCCCTACTGGGAGGCGCGCCACCCGGATCATTACCGGTGCTGCGAGCTGGGCTTTGAAGCCTGCTTTCTGGCGGGATTGAAGAAGCTCGACCCTTACTCGGAACCGCATCGTCCGTTCAAGATTCTGTATTCAAGCCTCTACGCCGACGTGAAGCCTTCGTTCGTGGTGGATATCAGCTCTGAATTCGAGCGCCGCATGGAGGCGCTGTTCTGCTATGAGTCGCAATACGGCGATGTAATCGATGGCGGCGGTTTGTTTCCGACGCAGCAGGAAATTCGCGAGCGCCTGGGCGCAATTGCGCGCTTTTACGGCAACCTGATCGGCGTCAAATACGGCGAGCCCTTCGTGGTGAAAGAACAGATGCAGATCGACGACATCGTGTCGATGCCGGTGAGGTCGATTTAGTTGGCCGCCCCGCTCGATCTTCCCCACGGCGCCGCGGCATTCGGATCCGCTTTTCTCGCCGGCGCGATTAATTCGGTGGCGGGCGGGGGCACGCTGGTCTCCTTCCCTACCCTGATCTGGCTCGGGCTCGATTCCATCACCGCCAACGCCACCAGCACGGTGGCCATTTGGCCAGGAACGCTGGGCAGCTTCTTCGGCTACCGCCGCGAGATCCGTGCCGCCGAGCCGCGCTTTCTGGCGCTGATCGCGCCGAGTCTGGTCGGCGGCATCGCGGGCGCGATTTTGCTGCGGCGCACGCCAACTTCGACTTTCGATCATCTGGTACCGTTTCTGATCCTGTTCGCGACGTTGTTGTTCATGGCGCAGGGCCGCGTGCAGAAGATGATTGGCACGGGAGGCGAGGGCCATCGTTCTAATCGCTGGTTCGCCGGCGCCATGGTTTTTCAACTCTGCGTCGGTCTTTACGGTGGATATTTCGGCGCTGGAATCGGCATCCTGATGCTGGCCGCGCTGAGTATCCTCGGCCTGAAAGACATGCACGAGATGAACGCGCTCAAGGTGGTGCTGGGCGGCTGCGTGAACGGTATCGCGGCGATTTACTTTGTCTTCGGGCGCATGGTTTATTGGCCCTACGTGCTGATCATGGTGGCGGGAGCGCTGGCGGGCGGCTATGGCGGGGCCGACGTGGCGCGGCGAATCGGCGGACCCACGGTGCGTAAGATCGTCATAGCCATCGGATTTGGGATGGCGCTGTCGCTGTTTATCAAGAAATAGCCGTCCGGGAACCCGGACCGCGCGGAAAGCGTCGAAAGTGAGCATATGAAGACCGCGTCTGCGCTCTCTGTGGTCTGTACGTTTACGGTCTTTGCGGTATCCGCTCTGGCTCAGCCGTCAACCGTCAAACTCGAGTTCGAAGTCGCCTCCATCCGGCCGCCGGCCCCGGAAACCGGGAACTTCAAGAGTACCGGTTTGATGCGAGGCGGACCGGGAACGTCTGACCCCGGCCAGATCCGCTTCGTCAACACTTCGCTCACCAACGTGGTAACGACCGCTTACAACCTGAGGCCCTACCAACTTACAGCGCCGGATTGGATGAACGACGCCCACTTTGACATCGCGGCCAAAGTGCCCACTGGCGCGACCGCGGACGATGTGCGCGCGATGCTGCAGAACCTGCTGGCTGAGCGCTTCCGCATGAAAGTGCATTTCGACAAGAAAGAAATGCAGGCCTATGCGCTGGTAGTCGCCAAGGGCGGTTTAAAGATGAAGCCGGCGTCCGACGGGGATGGCGCCGCGGGGCCATCGGCTAGCATGCGGATGGGCGCCAAATCGATGCACATGGTCATGCCGCGCGTAACCATGGCGGCCATCTGCGCCATGCTGAGCCGCCAGGTCTCAGAACCGGTGATCGATCAAACCGGGTTGGCAGGCGGCTACGATTTCGACCTGGAATTCGCGCGCGAGGGCGCCACCGACGCAACCGCGCCTGGTTTGTTCATCGCGCTCCAAGAGCAGCTTGGCTTGAAGTTGGAATCGAAGAAGCAGGCCGTAGATATTGTGATCGTCGATCACGCGGAAAAGACCCCAACGGCAAACTGAGCCAAGCAGCCCTCCCCACGGAAACAAATCGGCGCGAAAAGCGTCGAAAATAAAGATATGAAGATTGCATCCATGCTACGGGGTATGGCTGTGTTTGCGCTCGCCGTGGCGACGACACTAGCTCAGACGTCGGGCGGCAAACTCGAGTTTGAGGTCGCGTCGATTAAGCCATCGCCGCCGCCGTCCGGCGGAATGTTCCGAATGGGCGGACTGAGTGGCGGTCCAGGCACTGCGGATCCGAGCCAGGTCAAGTTCAATGGCGCCACGTTAGCGATCCTCCTAATGCAGGCTTACAACGTGAAGCGCTTCCAGATCACAGGGCCGGATTGGATGAATGCCGCCCAGTTCGACATCGTGGCAAAAGTGCCGCCCGGAGCCACCAAAGACGATGTGCGCGTCATGCTGCAGAACCTGCTGGCGGAGCGCTTCCAAATGAAAGTGCATCTCGAGAAGAAAGAGATGCAAGCCTACGCGCTGGTGGTGGGCAAAGGCGGCGTGAAGATGAAGCCATCGCCGGACGCGCCGCCCGCGGATCCAGCGGCCGTGCCTGCCGGCCTGCCCGGCCCCCCGAAAATGGATCGTAATGGCTTCCCCGTGCTGCCTCCAGGCGGCAACGGGGCAACCTTGATGATGTTCACCGGCAGCCAGATGCGTATGACGGCGACGCGGCGCAGCATGGCCAACATTTGCGACTTTCTGAGCGGCCAACTCTCGAAGCCGGTGGTGGATCAAACCGGCCTGACCGGAATCTACGACTTCAACATGGAGTTCGCACAGGATGGTCCGCTGATGGGACCAGGTGGCGCACCGATGCCACCGCCTCCTCCGCCACCGCCCGGCGCGTCGGCTGGGATGGCCGGTGGGGCTCCGGCGGGCGCGAGTCCGGCAGGGGCGGGAGATCCCGCGCCGACGTTGATCGGCGCGGTGCAGGATCAGCTTGGTTTGAAACTGGAGCCGAAGAAGCTACCCGTGGATATCGTCGTAGTGGATCACGCCGAGAAGACGCCCACAGAAAACTGAGGCTTTCAGTTCTTACGCGGGGTGCGTGAACAGGGGCGCGATCGAGACCAGTCCGAGCCCGAGCGCGAATAGCAGCAGCATGAAGCCCAGCAGCGCTTTGGTCTTGGCGTCAGCGCCGCGGAATTCCTTCCACACAAAGATGCCCCACAACGCGCTGATCAAGGTGGACCCCTGCCCCATCGCGTAACTGATGGCTGGCCCCACGTGAACGGTCTCGGCGCTGGCCGCGACGAACGAGGCGACGGCCCCGACCATCCAAATAGCGCCGCCGAGCCAACCCATCAAGTGAGTCACTGGCTTGGCGCCGAAATAATCCATGAGCTCGACCGGCTGCCCGACAATCGGGAGATTCATGAAGAAGAGGTTGAAGACGAACGTAGACAGGAAAACGCCAAACGCGAAGATCAGGGCCACGGAGTAAGGCCCGAGGCCCAACTCGCCTTCCTTGGCCTTTTCCACCAGCGGGAAGAACAGCCCCATCAGCACGCCGCAGATGAGCGAAAGTACGACGCCTTTGGTGGTTGCGGGCCGCCGCGTGCTTTTGGCGCGCCCGGATTTGGCATCTTCCTCGTGCCGGACATTCGCAATGAAGCGATACGCAGTGGCGCACAGGAGAATGGCGCCGATGATGAGCCCGCATCCGCAGAACAGCATCAGCGCATTGCCTTCCGGCTTGATGATCTGGTTCATGATCACGCCGATCAGGAGCGCCAGACCAATGCCGATGGGAAATGCCACCGCCATTCCGGCCACGGAAATGGCGGCCATCAGCAGCATGTTGGCGAGGTTGAAGACTACGCCGCCCATGAAGCCGTAAAACCATTGCCGCTTACCCGCGTGCATCAAATCGTCGAGAAACGTGAAGCCGTCGAAGCCCATGCTTCCGGCGGTGAAGGCCAGAATGATGGCGGCCAGCAGCAGGCCGAATGCGAAATCGAAGTAGTACAGTTCGAAGCGCCACTTGGAAATTTTGTAGGTGTTGGCCCAGGAACCCCAACACACCATGCTCAGAATCATCAGGCAAAGCGCCGCGAGGTAGGTTTGGGGCAGGATCATCGGTTATCTGTTTAGTGACTGTACAATGCGGCGTCAGCGCCGGTCAACATGAATCGCGCCGCCGGCATCCTGGTGGATTTCGAACGGCCGTGGTTGCGCGGCGCAATCGGGCAGCGGCGTAACGGAATAATAATTCAGGCCGTAGCGCCAATTGCGATCGAGATTAGCGATGCAAGTTTCCGCGGCACGCGGGGCGATGTCGTTCCACAATCCGCGCGCGAAGGTCTTGCGGCCGATCTCCACCTTCAAATAGACGATGCCCGCCGCCGCTCCGCACGCGATGCACGCGACAGCAGCCAGACGCCGCGCTTGTGCGTCGAGAATCCAGGCGGCGGCGGCGAACACCAGCGGCACGAGCCATAGCGGCGTGAACGCGGGTTTAATGGCTCGTGAGAGCCCGCTGATTTCAACCCACGGGGCGACCAGCGGAAACGCGACCAAGAGCAGCGCGGTCGCGGCCAGCCAGACCTTCGCCTGGCGCACTTCAGCAAGCCAAAGGGCCACCAACGCTGCGATGGCCGGAAAGGCGGGCAGCACATAGCCTGCCAGCTTGTTCACGGCAATCGAAAAGAAGAGGAAGGTCCACGCGGCCCAGAGTTGCAGAAATCGCCGGCGCGCATCTGTGGAGCGGCCGTTTCGAAATGCTAGCGGCAACAAGCCACTCCATGGCAGAAAGAGTACGGCGATCGCGGGGATGTAGAACCACCACGATTGGACATGCTGCAGCTCCGGGCTGGTGAAGCGGCCGACATTATGCTTCCAGATGAATTCGTCGAAGAATTGTGCCCCATTGCGCAGGTAACACATCACATACCAGGGCGCGGCGACCACCAGAAACGGAAGGAGCACGCGCGGGTGGAACCAATCGGCGAGATCGCGCCATCGTAGCGCCAGCGGGGCGGCCAACACCAGCGCCACCGGTCCCTTCGCCAAAACGGCCAGACCGAACAACGCGCCTGCGAGCGGCAGCCAGCGCGTCTCGCGCTGCGCAACCCAGCCCACGCCGAGCAGCATCGCGGCCGAGAACGTAACCGAGAGTGGAATATCGGTGACGCCGCTTTGGCTGTAGAGGCACCAACCCGCGGACGTGGCGAGGATGAGCGCCGCCATCCAGGCGGTGAGACAGCCGAACTCACGCCAGAGGATCCACCAGAAAAATGCCAGGAATGCCACCGACAGCAGCACGACGGGCAGGCGCGGAGCGAGGTCCGGGCCGAGGCCCGCGCGGAACGCGGCGCCGGTCATCCAATAAAGCAGCGCCGGCTTTTCGAACCAGGGCGCACCCCATAGCCGCGGCGTGATCCAATCGCCGGTTTGCGCCATGGCGCGGCCAATGGAAGCGTAGCGCGGCTCATCCGGGCCGATGACGCCGGCGGCGGTTAGTCCAAAAAAGTAAAGGAAATATGCCAGCGGCAGCGCCAGCCACGGCAGGCGCGGCAGTTTCCATGGCATTTTTCTCATTATAGATGCCAAAATGGTGAGTTAGAGCTTCTCAGAGAACACCATGCTCCTCGACATTCAAAAACTTCCCACCGCCGCGAACTCCGCGATTCGATTGCACCCCAGCGACGATGTCGCCATCGCCCGCGTCACGATTCCCGCCGGGACTCAACTGGAAATCGGCGATGCCCATGTCACCGCGCGCCAGGATATCCCGATGGGCCACAAGATCGCGCTGCGCGAGATCGCGTCCGGCGAGATGGTCCATCGCTACAGCCACGCCATCGGACGCGCCAAGCACGCGATCCACCCGGGCGAACACATTCACACGCATAACCTGGCTTTCGAGGAACTGGATCTCGATTACGAATTTCCGGCCTCGGATATCGCGCCGCCCGCGTACAGCGCCAACGCGCCGACGTTCCTGGGATACGCGCGCGAAGATGGCCGCGTCGGCACGCGCAACTATATCGCCGTGGTGGCGGCCAGCAATTGCGCCGCGCATACCGCCGAATTGATCGCGCGCAGCTATGAGCATGAAAAGCTGCCCGCCAACGTGGATGGCGTGGTGGCATTCCCGCACGGCGAAGGTTGCGCGCATGCCATGGGACCGGATGTCGATCAGCTTCGCCGCACGCTGGGTGGCGTGCTGGCGCATCCTAATGTCTCGGCTGCCATCATTCTCGGCCTTGGATGCGAAGTCAATCAGATCGACCATTACCTGGGCGCGGACCATGGTTTTGCTACCGATCGCCTGGCGGGGATGACCCTGCAAGACAGCGGCGGCACGCGCGGCGCGATGGAAGCCGCGCGCAAACAGATTGGCCGATTCATCGAACGTGCGGCCGCGGAAACACGCACTGAGACCCCGGCATGGAAGATCACGCTGGGCCTCAACTGCGGCGGCTCGGATTCGTTCTCAGGAGTCACCGCCAACCCGGCGCTGGGCTACTGTTCCGATCTGTTAGCTGAACTGGGTGGCACGCCCGTGCTTGCCGAAACACCCGAGATCATCGGCGCGGAGCATCTGCTGATTCGCCGTGCGCGCAACCGGGAAATCGGCGAAAAGCTGATCACGAAGATTCGCGAGTATAAGCGCTACCTGAACCGCTTTGAAGGCAGCTTCGACGACAACCCGTCGCCAGGCAACAAGGCCGGCGGCCTGACGAACATTCTGGAGAAGTCCCTGGGCGCTGTGGCCAAAGGCGGCGCCTCCCGGCTGATCGACGTCTACGAATACGCCGAGCGCATTTCGGCTCCGGGCTTCTGCTTCATGAATACGCCCGGCTACGATCCGGTATCGCTTACCGGGCTTGCCGCCGGCGGTTGCAATTTGATCGCGTTCACCACCGGGCGCGGAAGCGCCATCGGCTTCCCGACAATTCCGGTAATCAAGATCGCCACCAACAGCAACACTTATCGCCGCATGCAGGACAACATGGATGTCAACGCCGGCGCCATCGCGGATGGAGAGCGCAGCATTCAGGACGTGGGCCGCGAGGTCTTCGACTTGATGCTGGAAGTCGCATCCGGCCGCCGCACCTGCGCGGAACGATTGGGGCATCAGGAATTCGTACCGTGGCGCATCGGACCCGTGATGTAGGCGGCTCAGAACGACCCTCCGGGTTATGATGGACGATTACTATCGGAGGTAGTTCGATGCGCAAATCCGCCCTCATCGCGCTGGCCGCGGCCGCTTGCGCGGCTATCGCGTTTTCTCTTTTCGCGGCCGAAGGCGGCGCCTATAACCCGGCGCTTTGGTCGGCGATGAAATACCGCATGATCGGCCCCAACCGCGGCGGACGCGTCACCGCGGTAACCGGCGTTCCGTCGGAGCCTTACACCTTCTATATGGGCTCGACCGGCGGCGGCGTTTGGAAGACTACCGACGCCGGGCACTCCTGGCAGAACATCTCGGATCCGTATTTCAAGGTGGCATCCATCGGCGCAGTCGACGTTTCGCTTTCCGATCCCAACATCGTTTACGTGGGCACGGGCTCGTCCAAGATTCGCAGCAACGTCTCGATCGGCCGCGGCATGTATAAGTCGACCGATGCGGGCAAGACATGGACCTGGAGCGGCCTGCGCGATACCGGACAGATCGCGACCGTGCGCATACACCCGACCAATCCCGATATCGTCTACGCGGCCACGCTGGGCGATCCGTTCGTGCCCAACGCCGATCGCGGCGTGTATCGCAGCAAGGATGGCGGCAAAAACTGGACCAAGGTGTTGTATCTCTCCGACGCGCTGGGCGCGGCCGATCTCGAGATTCAGCCCGGCAACCCGAACGTGCTATTCGCCTGCATGTGGCATGGCGAGCGCAAGCCGTGGACCATCATCAGCGGCGCGCGCGAAGGCGGCATCTACAAGAGCACCGACGGCGGCGACACCTGGAATAAGCTTGCGGGCGGGCTGCCCAACGATTTATTCGGGCGCGCTAATGTCGCGATTTCCGCTTCCAAGCCCAACCGCATTTACGCGCTGATCGAAGCCAAACCGGGCGCGGGGCTTTACCGCTCGGAAGACGCGGGGGCCACGTGGTCGTTGATCAACGGCCAGGCCAACATCATCACGCGGCCGTTCTACTATGACACGCTGGGCGTCGATCCTAACGATTCCGACGTGGTGTTCATTGGCGATGAGAATTGGTTCCGTTCCTCCGACGGCGGCAAGACATTCCGCCGCGCCGTGGCGCCGCACGGCGATCATCACGATCTCTGGATCAACCCGAAGAATTCGCAGTTCATGGTGCAATCGAACGACGGCGGCGCCAATGTCTCGCTGGATGGCGGCCGGACCTGGAGCGCGCAGGACAACCAGCCCACGGCGGAGATCTATCAGGTTGCCGTAGACAACCAATATCCGTACCGCGTCTACGGCGCGCAGCAGGACAGCACGACGGTGATCGTTCCGAGTCTGCCGCTGGGCGATGGGCAGGGTTTCCGCACTGGCCCAGGCTGCGAGACTGGACCGATTATTCCGAACCTTACGCACCCCGAGCTTGTCTACGGAAGTTGCAAAGGTCAGTTCAGCCGCCTCAATCTGACTACGACCGACGAGCAGCAATATTGGGTGGGCGCGCAATCGCTCTATGGCAACGCCGGCAGCGAACTGACTTATCGTTTTCAGCGCGTGTCACCGATGGAGGTTTCACCCTTCGACCAGAACACCATCTATTACGGCTCGCAATATCTTCATCGCTCGCGCGATGGCGGCGTCAACTGGGAGAAGATCAGTCCCGATATGACCGCGCATCCGCCAGGCACGCAGGGCGCTAGCGGCGAGCCCATCACGCGCGATGCCACAGGCGAAGAGGTCTACAGCACGCTCTATGCGATTCGCGAATCGACCGTGCAGCGCGGCGTCATCTGGACCGGCGCGAATGACGGCCCTGTCTATGTCACCCGCGACGACGGCAAGACCTGGACCAACGTCACTCCGAAGGACATGCAGCCCGGCGGACGCATCCAGAACATCGAGGCCAGCCCGCATCGCGCCGGAACAGCCTACATTGCGGCCTACCGGTATTTACTCGGAGATTTCGCGCCTTACATCTACCGCACCGACGATTTCGGCAAAACCTGGACGCGGCTCACCGATGGCAAGAATGGCATTGCGGCCGATGAGCCGACGCGCGTGGTGCGCGAAGATCCGGCCCGCGCCGGATTGCTTTACGCCGGAACCGAATTCGGCATGTACATTTCCTTCGACAATGGCGCGCGCTGGCAGCCGTTTCAGCTCAATCTTCCGGCGACGCCCATCACCGATATCAAGCTGGCGCACAACGATCTGATTCTCTCGACGCAAGGCCGGTCGTTTTGGATTCTTGACAATCTTTCGCCGCTGCATCAGATCAAGGAAACCAGCGCCGCTGAGCCCACGCTGCTCTTCGCCCCGCGCGAAGCGATCCGCACCGGCGGACGCGGTGGCCGCGGCGGCGGCATTCAATATCCCCAGCCAGGCGCGCAGATTGACTACTATGTCGGCAAAGAAGCCGCGGGCGATCTCAAACTCGAAATCCTGGACGCGAACGGGAAGGTGATCCGCAGCTTCGCCGGCGCCGGCGCGGCAGCCCCTGCCGAAGAGCCGGTGGACATCGCGCCGCCCAGCGACGATGAAGAAGGCGGGGGTGGCGGAGGCCGCGGTGGACGCGGCGCGACCATCCGGGTCGACAAAGCGCCCGGCATGCATCGAGTGACCTGGGACTTGCGTTACCCCGGCCCCTGGCAAAGCGCGGCGCGTCCGGAGGGCCCCAACGGACCGGAGGCGTTTCCCGGCAAATATTCCGTGCGGTTGACGAACGGGTCGTGGACCAGCACGCAATCCTTCACCCTGATTGAAGACCCGCGGGTGACCGCGGCAGGAGTGAGCACAGCGGACCTGCGCGAGCAGTTCGACCACAACATGCGCGTGCGCGACTTAGTGAGCGAGGTTAACCAGCTCGTGGCGCGCGTCCGCGCCGCGAAGCAGAGCCTGAAGGGCAAGCCCGCCGACGCCGCGAAGCTCGACAGCGTGGACAGCCTGGGCGCGCACCTGATCACGCCATCGATTCGCTATAGCAAGCCGGAACTACAGACGCACATCACATATCTTTACCAGATGACCAACGGCGCGGACGAAAAGCCCGGCCGCGACGCGACTGAGCGGTATCAGGAATTGCGCAAGGAATTGGACCAAAGGAAAGGCGAGCTGGATAAGCTGTTAGGGCCTCCGAAGTAATGGCCGCCTACCGTTTCCCTTCCAACTCCGCCCAGCGCGCGTAGAGAGTCTCAACACGCGCCTCGGATTCTTGCAGCTTGGCGTAGGTGCTGCGAAGGCGCTCGCCATCGGCCACCACGTCGGGTGATTGCATCTGGGCGCGGGCGGCTTCCAGGTCGGATTCTGCTTCCAGAATGGCGGCCTCCATGCCTTCCCATTCGCGCGCTTCCAAATAGGAGAGCTTCTTTTTCAACGGCGCCGCTGCGTTGGCGGGCGAGGTCTCTGCCTTCGCCGTCTTAGTTGGTTTCGAAGCTGTCTGCGCCTGCTGCCACTGCCAATAATCGGCGTAGATCTCGGCGCCGCCTTCGCCATCGAGCCCGAGCACGGCGGTCGAGACGCGATCGAGCAAATAGCGGTCGTGCGTCACCATCACCATCGCGCCGGGAAAGTCGAGCAGGCTCTCTTCCAGCACTTCGAGCGTTGGGATATCCAGATCGTTGGCCGGTTCGTCGAGCAAAAGCAGGTCGGCGGGTTGCAGCATCAGGCGCGCGATCAGCACGCGGGCGCGCTCTCCGCCGGAAAAGCTGGCGAGCGGCCGGGGGAGTTGGTCCGCATCGAACAGGAAGCGCCTGGCCCATCCAGCGACATGGATGGGACGATCCTGGAAGATCACGGTATCGCCGTGCGCGCCCAGGCCCTCGCGCAGCGTTTGCGAAAGATCCAGTTGCTCGCGCGCCTGATCGAAATAGACGATGCGCAAACCGTCGGCCCGCTCGACCGTGCCCGTATCCTGCGCCATCTCGCCGCGCAGAATCTTGAGCAGCGTCGTCTTTCCGGTTCCGTTCCGTCCCAGCAAGCCAAGGCGCACGCCCGGCGGAAGCGTGAAGCTTACGTCGCGGAATAACGTCCGCCCGCCCAGTTCCTTTGCGATGACTTCCACGCTCACCAGGCGTTTGGTGCGCCGCCCGGTAGCCGTGAAATCGATGCGCGTCACACCCTTGGCCGAACGTACTTCGAGATCTGTCAGCTCATTGATGAGCCGGCCCGCTTCGTCGATGCGCGCGCGCGACTTGCCGGTTCTGGCTTTCGGGCCGCGGCGCAGCCACTCCACCTCGCGGCGAACTTTATTTGCCAGCGATTCCTGGCGGCTTTGCTGCGCCACCAGAAATTCTCCCTTCTTTTCCAAAAAGTCGCTGTATCCGCCCTCACCGCGAAAGGTACCGCCAGAATAGAGGCGGTCAATTTCCACGATGGCGCTGGCGACGTTATCCAGAAAATAACGGTCGTGGCTCACGACGACGGTCGCGAACGCGGCGTTTGCCAGCAGCTTTTCCAGCCATACGATGCTTTCGAGGTCCAGGTGATTGGTGGGCTCGTCGAGGAACAGGACATCCGGTTCCATCGCCAGTTCGCGCGCTAGCGTCAGCCGCCGCTTCCAACCGCCGGAAAGCGCCCCGGCCACGACCGAACCGTTGGCGAATCCCGCGCGGCCCAGCGCCTGGCTGATACGCGCGGCGCGCTCGGCGTCGTCGAGGCGCTCGCCGGCGATCGCGGCGGCCACGATCTGCTGCGCCGTCTGGTCTTCGGGTAATTCGGCCTCCTGCTCCATGTAGCCGATGCGCAGATTGCGGCGCAGGTGGATCTCGCCGCCATCGGGGTCGATGCGCCCGGCCAGAATCTTCAAAAGAGTCGACTTGCCGGAGCCGTTGGCGCCGATCAAACCAATGCGGTCGCCCTCGGAAATGCTCAGCGAAATGCCGCTGAAGAGCGTGCGCGAGCTGAAGCTCTTCGAGATGTTGGTGCAGCTACCTAGGAGGGCCATCGAACGGAAAGGGTGCTTTCAGGATAACCCACGGCGGCCCGGCCGCAGCGCTTATAATACGGTGGCAATGCACCCCAAGTTCTCACGCCGATCCATGCTTTTCGGCGCATCGCTTCTGGCGGCGCTGTCTCCCGAAGACCTCGCCGCTCTCGATCAGCACACGCATGCCACCGCCCTGGCCGGCGAGCCTAAACTACGGTATCTCGATGCCGCCACGGCCGCCGAAATCGAAGCGCTGGCCGCGCAAATCATTCCCTCCGATGAGACCGGGCCGGGCGGCGAAGAAGCCGGCGTGATCTACTTCATCGATCACGCGCTTGCCACGGCAAACGAAGAGCAGCGCGCGCTTTACCGCGAAGGCCTCGCCGCCGCCCGCTCCATAAAATCGGTGGCGGAGATCGAGCACACGAAATTCTTCGAGATTCTGCGCCGGCACACGATCATGGGCTTCCTCGCGAGTCCGGCGTGGGGCGGCAACCGCGACAAGATCGGCTGGAAAACGATCGGCTTCGACGATAAGGGCGTATTTCAGCCGCCTTTCGGCTATTACGATATGCCGGAGCATCTGCCGTGAGCCGCGCGCCCTTCAAGCCTTCGCAACAGGTGGATTTCGTCATCGTCGGCTCCGGCGCGGCCGGCGGCGTCATGGCGAAAGAACTCTCGACAGCTGGCTTCAGCGTGGTGGTGCTGGAGCAGGGCCCCTATCTGCGCGAAAAAGATTTCCAGCACGATGAATTCGGCGTGATCTACAATTCCGCGCTGGTGAACGACTACGCGCGCCAGCCGAACACGGCGCGCAAGAACGAGTCGGAGACCGCGAAGCCCATGCCTGCGGTCGGCTACGGACGGCAGGTGGGAGGCGGCAGCGTTCACTTCACCGGCAACTATTGGCGCTTCCACGAATCCGATTTTCAGGAGCGCAGCCTGCTCGGCGGGGTGCCTGGTTCGACGCTCGAAGATTGGCCTCTGCGCTATGCCGATCTCGAACCCTACTACACGAAAGCCGACTACGAACTTGGCATTTCGGGTCTGGCGGGCTCCAATCCCTTTGACGCTCCACGCTCGAAGCCCTATCCGCTGCCGCCCATGCCCATCAAATCGTCGGGCGCATTGTTCGAAGGCGCCGCGAAAAAACTGGGCCTGCATCCCTTCCCTGCCCCGATGGCCATTCTTTCGCAGCCCTACCGCGGACGCGGCGCCTGCACGCATTGCGGATTTTGCGAAAGCTTCGGTTGCGAGATGCGCGCCAAGTCAAGCACGCTCGTCACCATGATCCCCGCCGCCGAACGCACCGGCAACTGCGAGATCAGAGCCGATGCTTACGTCCGAAAAATCGAGACCGATGCTCACGGCCGCGCCACGGGCGTTATTTATTTCGACCGCACGCGCCGCGAAGTGGTCCAGCGCGCGAAATCCATCATCGTCTGCGCTAACGGCGCCGAGACGCCGCGCCTGTTGCTGCTTTCGAAATCCAATCGCGCGCCGCTGGGCCTGGCGAATTCGAGCGGAATGGTGGGGCGCAACCTAATGGTGGATACGTGGGCCTTCGCGTTCGGCCTTTTCGAACATCCGCTCAACGAATACAAGAGCATCCAGGTAACGCGCGTCATCCACGACTATTACGCCTCTGACCCCAAACGCGGTTTCTACGGCGGCGCGGGCATCGATGCGCGCTTCGACTATTACCCCATTTCGTTTGCGCTCGACGCCATGCCGCCCGATGCGCCCAAGTGGGGGCCGCAATTCAAAAAGATGCTGGCCGAATACTTCACCCGCACCATGACCATGGAAGCGCATTGCAGCTGCCTGCCCGTCGATACCAACAGCATTTCGCTCGACCCCGAGATCAAAGACGCCTGGGGCCTGCCCGCCGTTCGCGTCACTTACGAATCGCATCCGGATGACGTGAAGACGACGCACTTCTCAACCGCGCGCATGTTGGAAATCATGGATACGGCGGGCGCGCGGCGCACGTGGAGCATACCCTACGGAGAGGTCTTGCCTTCGGTACATCTGATGGGCACCTGCCGCATGGGCAACGACCCCGCGAAGTCGGTAATCAACGCCGACCATCGCACGCACGACGTGCCCAATCTCTTCCTGGTGGATGGCAGCAGCCTGGTCACGTGTGGGCGGCAGCAGCCCACGGCCACCATTCAAGCTCTCGCCTTTCGCGCGGCGGAACGCATCGGCAAAATGGCCAAAGCCGGCGAAATCTGACTACACTGAGAGTTCATGCCCGATTACAAAGCAATCGAATCTAAACTCATGCAAGCTCTGGGCGGCTCACGCCGTCCCATCGCCATCGCCTTTCTCGATGCCGAACCCGAAGGCGTCGAACAATTCCAAGGCTCGCAGCCTTCCTCCTGCAGCTTCTGGCGGCTGGCGGCGGACGGGCGCACTTTCTACACCGTGCGCGCCGATCATCAGGGCTGCCCCATCGGCGCTTACACCCATCAGGTGAACGCGATGGACAAAATCGTCCAGCTTCACGAAACCCTGGAACTCATGAGCAACATAGGCTACATCCGCCTGGAGGAAGTCGGCAAGGTATTTACGGTGGAAGGCTCGAAGGCCGCGATTCTCTACGCGCCGCTGGGGGATACGCCGGTGGAACCTTCGGCGGTGATCGTGAGCGGCAAAGCCTCACGCGTCATGCTGATCGCGGAGGCCGCCAACCGTGCGGGCGAGATGTCGACCCTGCCGCTGCTGGGCCGCCCGACCTGCATGGCGATCCCCGCCGCAATAAGAAATGGCGGTGTCGCCAGTACCGGGTGCGTGGGCAATCGAGTTTACACCGAAATCGGCGACGACGAGCTGTACATTGCGCTCCGCGGATCCACTATCGAACGCGTGGCGGAGGAGTTAGCGACCATCGAATCCGCCAACCAGACGCTGTTCGCCTATCACCAGGAACGCAAAGCGCAACTTACAAGCTAGCTGTACTTGTGTACTAGCTCGCAATAGTCAATACGCGTTTTGCTATTCGCGTTTTATAATAGGAACTGGAAGCGCGGGCGGTCCCCTTCCCCGCAAGGAATCGGGCATGTCCACAGCGCTTACTCAAGAGACAACCATCCTTGTAGTGGATGATAACCACGCCTTGCTAGACTTCGTGTGCGAGGTCCTGCGAACGTCGGGTTATCGCGTCCTGGCGGCGGATAACGGACGCAGCGCCATTCAAACCTACGAGACTTGTGGCCTGACCGTGCACCTTCTGCTCACGGACGTCATTATGCCCGATCTCACCGGGCCGGTGGTGGCCGAACGACTGCGCCAGCGCCAGCCCGATTTACAAGTCCTCTTCATTTCCGGGTATCACGACGCGGATTTGCTGCAGCGTTTCGTGACCCAAAAGGGCTTCACACTGCTGCCCAAACCCTTCACGACAGAAGGACTTTTGCGTGGGGTGGAAGAGGCGCTGCGCCGCTCGGCGTTCGCGGCGTAAAGGTCCGGGCGCGAGCTAACGGACGAACTCGACTTCGACCTTTTTCGGGATCAGCCCCGCGTCAAAGCCTAAATCGAGCAACTTCTGCACCGCCTGCGGCACGATTTCGCCCGCGTCCACTGTGTAGTGGTTAACGTACATGCCCACGAACTTGTCCGCTAGGCGCGGCTCCAGATCGCGGGCGAACTGCATGGCGTATTCCAGCGCCTCGGCGTGATTATCCAGCGCGTATTGAATGCTCTCGCGCATCATGCGGCAGCATTCGCTTTTGATTTCGGCGTCGAGCGAGCGCAGCAGGACGTTTCCGCCTAGCGGCAGCGGCAGCTCGTAGGTGCTCTTGAACCAGCGACCCAAATCGACAACGCGGTGGAAGCCCTCACGCTCGAACGAGAGCTGCCCCTCATGAATGATCAGCCCGCAATCCACGGCGCGCTCGCGCACGGCGTCCATGATTTTGTCGAAGGGCGTCACTACGGGCTCGAAATCCGGCTGAAAGAGCTTACAAGCCAGGAAGGCCGTGGTCATTTTGCCCGGGACCGCGATGCGCTTCCCTTTGAGCTCTTCCGGCTCCATGGGGCGATTGGCAATGATCATCGGCCCGTAGCCATCGCCAATGCTCGAACCGCTGGCCATCAGAACGTATTTATCGGCGACGTAGGGGTAGGCGTGATACGAAATCGCGCTCAGATCGTAGACGCCTTCCATAGCTTTGCGATTGAGCGTCTCGATATCCGACAGCACGTGTTTGAACGTCACCTTCGAGGAGCGCACCTTCTTCGTGGCGAGCCCATAAAACATAAAGGCATCGTCCGAATCGGGGCTGTGCGCACTTACAATTTCCTGGGGGGAAGCCGAATTCATAATGTGGGGCAGTCTTTCAGTTTACACCACAACTTTCGCGAGACCGCCGATTATGAGGCTACGAAAAAACAAACGCGGGAATCAAACGGTTAAGGGCGGTCCCCCGTGTGTCCGCGGGCTAGGAACGCCGCTCACTCCGTGCCATCTGATGCGCTTTAGGCGCAGTGCGTCGCAATTGCGAGGCGCCTGAGATCATCCGGCCGGCTGGGCCTTCCGTACTGCCTGTCCGCTAACCACGGGTGAGACCGCCCTCACACTGATCCGGATCTATATGTCACCTCCCGCCAATCCCGGACGGAACTGGCTTTGACGCGAAATCGGAAATTCAAATCCGATTCCAGTTTAAGTCTGCACCCAATACAAAACCGCGTCAAGAGTACGGCAGTACCCGGGTGAGCAGTTCGTAACATTCGGCGGCCTGTACTCGAAAGTCCGGGTTTCTCCCCCGCGGTCCTGGTGGTTGTAAACCAGCCAGGGGGCTTGACAACACAAATCGCCCGGATAGAATAATTCCAATAAACCGTTCCGTATGCAGATGGCCTGCGAACACAATCGAACCCTGATTATTGCCCGGCGCGATGGCGTCGATTACGTGGAATGTCTCGACTGCCGGCAGATTTTCGAAGCTGAGGATCTCGAACCCGTCAAAGTGGAAGACGACGAAGAGTAGCCGCGCAACCTTGCGATAGCATGGAGAGACATGCACGATCTCTCCCTCTTTCGCGCGAATTTCGACCAAATTGCGCAACGTCTTGCCACGCGGGGTCCGATCGCCGGCCTCGAAGATTTCCGCGAGCTTGACCGCCGGCGCCGCGCCGCTCTGACCGAAGCCGAGCAATTGAAATCGCGCGCTAACGCCGAATCCGTCGAAATCGGCAAATTGAGGCGCGAAGGCGCCGATACCACTGGGCGCCAGGAGAGCATGCGCGCGATGAAAAGCGCCATCGCGGCGCTCGACGAGCAGGTCAAAGCGCTGGACACCGAATTCCAGGAACTGCTCACTGGCATCCCCAACGTGCCGCACGAATCCGTGCCCGTGGGGAAAGGCGCGGAGGACAACGTGGAAGTGCGCCGGGTGGGAGAGCCTCGCACTTTCGATTTCGACCCTAAGGCGCACTGGGATCTGGGACCCGAACTCGGCATCCTCGACCTCGAGCGCGCCGCCAAGATCACAGGCGCGCGTTTTGCCCTCTATTGGGACATGGGCGCGAAGCTGGAACGTGCGCTGATCAATTTCATGCTGGATGTGCACACGAACGAGCATGGGTACACCGAGGTTTTGCCGCCGTTTCTAGCCAATTCCGCCAGCCTTTTCGGCACCGGCCAGTTGCCCAAGTTCAAGGAAGACCTTTTCAAGTGCGATGGCCACGACCTCTGGTTGATTCCAACAGCCGAGGTGCCGGTAACGAACATTTACCGCGATGAAACGCTGGAAGGCGCGGATCTGCCCATCAAACTCTGCGCCTATACGCCCTGTTTTCGCAGCGAAGCCGGATCCTATGGCCGCGATGTCCGTGGCATCATTCGCGTGCACCAATTCCAGAAGGTGGAACTGGTAAAGTTCACGCGCCCGGACCAGGGCTACGAGGAGCTGGAAAAGCTCACCGCGGACGCCGAGGACATCCTGCGGCGGCTGGGACTACCTTTCCGCACCATCGTACTCTGCACCGGCGATATGGGCTTCAGCTCCGCCAAGACTTACGACATCGAGGTCTGGCTCCCCGGGCAAAACGGCTACAAGGAAATCTCGTCCTGTTCCAACTTCGAGGCCTTCCAGGCGCGGCGCGCCGGAATCCGGTTCAAAGGAGCGAAGAAGTCAGAATACGCGTATACTTTGAACGGCAGCGGGCTTGCCGTGGGGCGCACCTGGGTGGCGATCGTCGAGAATTATCAGCAAAAGGATGGCTCGGTGGTTATCCCCGAAGTTCTTCGGCCCTACATGAATGCCGAGATCATCCGGCCGCGAAAGTGACTCCATGAATCGTGAACTCGTCGGCCAACTGATCGCGCTGCGCTACAAGTTGATGTGGGCCAAGACGCGTTCGCGCAACGGCCGCATCGCGCTCTTCTTTGTCGGCTATCTGCTGCTGATCGTCGCCGGATTAATCGCGGGCGTGGGCGGCATCGGCGCGGGTATTGTCTCGGTCAAGGCGGGCCATGCCGGGCTAGTCGCGAAGTTCGCGCTAACCGGCATATATTGCGGCGCGTTGATGTGGACGCTGCTGCTCGGCTTCGGCCTGAACGCGGTTTTTTCCGAAACCGAGCTGCGCCGCTATCCCCTGACGGCATTGGAGCGGCGGGTGGTGAAGTTCTTTATCGGGATTGTCGACCCGTTCTGGTTTCTCATCCTGCTCACCGACGCCGGGATGGTCGTGGGTTTGTACCTGGTGGGCAATACTTCATTGGTCTTGGGGATGGTCGCCGTGCTGCTGTTGCTGGCTTCGAACTATGCCCTGGCGCGCACGTTGGCGATGGTGATCGACCGTCTGGCGGAAACCAATTCCGGCTCGGCCATAATGCTTGTGCTGGTGATGTCGTTTAGCATGCTGCCCAATCTGCTGGCGCCGGCGCTGCAGCGTAATCCCGAGATGCTGGAGCGCGTCGCGGTCTTCATGCGCTTTTCGCCGACCTTCGCCGCCGCCGACGCCATCACGGCATCGGGCACGCGGGCATTCTCCGGATTGCTGCTGGTGATCTTCTGGTTGGCCGTGTTCGGCGCGGCATTGGTCTGGGTGGAGAAGCACCCGTTCCGCAGTCACGCAACGCAGAATAAAGCGGTGGGTTGGGATAGCCGCTACGAACAGATCGGCGGGCTCTTCGGCGCCGCCAACGCGTCGCTGGTGGGTTTCTGGCTGCGCTTCTACTCGCGCAACAGCCGCGTCCGCACGCTGTATTTCGCCGGTCTGCCGCTGGCGGCGTTTCTGACGTTTAGCATGGCGCGCAAGGGCGGCCTGGGCGATTGGTTCACGGGCGCGCTCGGGGCGATGCCGGTGCTCGGCTACATGGGCACATCGCGCATCGCAGTCAATCAATTCGGATACACAGGCGGCGGATTCCGCCGCTTCTTCCTGCTGCCCACCGACCCCGGCGCCACGTTGCGCGCGGCCAGCTACGCTTCCGTGATAATGGGCGTGGGCATGATCCCGCTGGGCCTGCTCGCCTGGATCGCATTCGCCCCGGGCGGCCACGACCCGCGCAAGACGTTTCTGCTGCTGTGCTCCGGCGTTACCGGCCTCTTGCTCTTCAATGCCATGGGCCTGTGGTCGACGTTGTATGGCCCGCGTAAGGGCAATTATTCGAGCGCCGTGGGCAACGATCTTTCGGCGGCCGGAAATATCGTGGTTTTCACCAGCATCCTGGGGGGCCTTTTCCTGCCGATCGTTCTGAAAAGCGTCGCGCCCGCATTGATCGCCCCGGAGAACTGGCCGATTGGAGTTGTCCCCTTGGGGCTATCGTACGCCTTATATAAGATCTCGCTCTCCATCGCAGCGCCGCGGGTATTTCAGCGCCGTGAAGAGTTGATGGCTGTGGTGGAAGGAAAATCTTAATGCATCCGCACGCGGACGCGATCCGCATCGAAAACCTGGTGAAGCGCTACGGCGCCGTGACCGCCGTGGAGAACCTCTCGCTCACCGTGCCATCCGGCAGCATGTTCGGCTTCCTTGGGCCCAATGGGTCCGGCAAGAGCACCACCATCGGCTGCCTGACGGGATTGCTGGACCCCACTGCCGGCACCATCGAAATCCTCGGCCAACGCTTCACCCCGGAAAATGTCGACGTCAAACGCCGCATTGGCGTGATGCCGGAAACGCTCGGCCTGTTCGAGCCGCTCTATGCCCACGAATTTCTGGCGTTCGTGGGGCGCATGTTCGGGCTCGATGAAGCGACCACGCGGAAGCGCGTCGCGGAATTGCTTTCAGCGCTCGAACTGACGGATTCCGGTAAGCCGCTATCCGCATACAGCACCGGAATGCGCAAGCGCGTCGCGTTCGCGGCGGCGGTAATCCATTCGCCGCAAGTGTTGTTTCTCGACGAGCCATTCGAAAGCATCGACCCGGCCGGCGTGGCGTTGATGAAGCAATGGCTGCGCCGTTTCACGGAACAGGGGCGTACGGTATTCATCACGTCGCACGTGCTCGATACCGTGGAACGGCTCTGCGACCAGGTGGCGATCGTTACCAAGCCCGGGAAATTGGTTTGGGGCGGCGACATCACAGCGCTGGCGCACGATGGCACCGTCGAGTTCGACGGCCAAAGATTCGATGCGCTCGAATCGCTCTTCCTGCACCTGACGGGCGAGAAATACGCCGATTTGAACTGGCTGTAACCGCGCTACTCGTTGCGCAGCGCGACCAAGGGATCCACGCGCGCCGCTCGCGCCGCCGGGATGTAGCCAGCAGCGAGCGCCGTCAAACCCAAAACGGCCGCCGCGCCAATCAGAACTCCGATATCGTGCGGCGCCACGCCAAAGAGCATCGACTTGGCGAGATTCGCCAGCGGGAACGCGAGCGGAGCGGCAATGACGATTCCTATCGCTGCGAGAATGGCCACCTCTCGCAGAATCATCCCCAGAACGCTTCCCTGCTTCGCCCCCAACGCCATGCGGATGCCGATCTCGCGCGTGCGGCGCGCTACGGCGTACGACATGACTCCGTATAGGCCGATCGCAGCCAGCAGCGTCGCCACCACTCCGAAGAAGGCCGAGAGCAGCGACACGATGCGGTCGGCGAAAATGTCTTCTTCAATCTGCCGCTGCATGGTCTTTACGTCGAAAATGGGTACGTTGGGGTCGGTCTCGCGCATGATCTGACGCAGCGCGGGCGCCGACCGATTCCGGATCCTGCCCGGTGCGCGCGTAGACGGTCATCGGCCGCGGCTTGTATTGCTGTGCGTAAGGGCAAAAGACGAAGCGCTGTTTTTCTTCGCGGACGTCGGCGTATTTGGAGTCGGCTGCCACGCCAACGATTTCGACCGGCGTTTTCGTGGCGTCGGAGCTGAAGGTGAACACGCGCCCGATCGGATTCGCGCTGCCGAAATAGGCCTGCGCGAACGTCTGGTTCACAATGGCGACTTTGGGAGCGTCCATGTCGTCGGAAGAGCGAAATTCCCGGCCCGCGGCCATCTTCATTCCCAACGCGGCGAAGTACCCGGCGCCTACATTCGTAACGTTGGGCGCATTTTCCCGTTCGCGAGGTTGATAGCCCGGAACGGCGATGCCGACATCCCAGTTTTCATTCGCCAACAGCGGCGTTTGCGTCAATGCCACCGCATTCACGCCGGGAATAGCCTTCACCCGCCGTCCGATCTCGTCGAACAAGCGGATAGCGCGTCCGGCATCGTAGCCGTTTTGCGCCGGCGCCAGGTTGAAGGAGATCAGATGGTCGGTGCGGAACCCTAAATCGATGCTCTTCAGGTTGCCCAGGCTGCGAAGGAACAAGCCCGCGCCCATCAGCAGCAACAACGAAAGCACAACCTGCGCGATCACCAGTCCCTGGCGCACCATGACGTGCGATCCGCCCGAGATCACCGTCCCCGCCTGTTCTTTCATGGTGAAGGCAAGATTGGGGCGTGTGGTTTGCAAGGCCGGCGTAAGGGCGAACAGCAGCCCGCAGGCTACCGAGACGGCCGCGGTGAACGCCAGAATGCGCCAGTCCGGGCCGGATGAAATCGAAGCCGTGATGCCTCCGAATGGAAGCAGCCCCAGTAGAGCCTGCCCTCCCCAGATTGCAAGGAGTATGCCGAGTGCGCCGCCCGCGACGGCAAGGATCAGCCCTTCGCTGAGAATCTGGCGCACGATATCGCCGCGCGTCGCGCCAATCGCCAGGCGAATCGCGATTTCCTTCTGCCGCCCGGCAGCGCGCGCGATCATCAGGTTCGCTACATTGGCGCAAGCGATCAACAGCACCAGCCCGACCAGGCCCATCAACAGCGTGAGCGGCTGGCGAAACATCATGCGCAAGAGCGAAATGCCGCTCGACCCATCGCGCAGATCGAGATGGCGGCTGATGAAGCGTTGCCGGCGCGTGGCCGAACTGCCGCTCGTCTGGTTAGCTTCGTCCTCGAGGATCGGCTTCCAGAACACGTTCAGGGCGGCTTCGGCGCTGGCGCGCGCAATGCCGGGCTTGAGCCGCGCCATCACGTTCAGCCACATGTAGCGCCGCGAAACCATGGCGGATGCACCCGGCATCAATTGCGGGCTCATGGTGACCGGGAAGAACATGGCCGGCGCTTCGCCCATCGCCACGCCGTTGAACCCGCGCGCCGCCACGCCGACCACAGTGAATGGATGCCCGTTGACGGAGAGTTGCTGGTTCAGAATGCCCGGGTCGCCGCCGAAACGCTGTTGCCAAAAGCCGTAGCTCAAAACGGCCACCGCGTTGGCGCCGAGCGTGCGCGCGTCATCGGGGATGATCGGTCTGCCTAGCGCCATCCCGGCGCCCAGCATCTCGAAGAAGTTGCCCGAGACGACGTTGGCCGCGGCGCGTTCGGTCTGGCCCCTCAGCGAGAAACTGGCGGAAATCGGAAACCACGCGATGACGCCGGACAGATCGGGCGCGCGATCGCGGAAATCGATGTACATCGGATACGAGAAGGTGTAGGTGTCGTCGTATTCGGTGTTGACGCTGCCTTGCCGGGGCCCTTTGGCCTGGAAGATCGCCAATTGCTCCGGATGGCGCACGGGAAGCGAGCGCAGAATCACCTGATCGAGCAGACTGAAAATAGCCGTATTGGCGCCGATTCCAAGCGCCAGGGACGCCACCGCGATGGCGGTGAATCCGGGGTTCTTGCGGAACGAGCGAAGGGTATAGCGGATGTTGCCGGCCAGCATGCAGGTTAGACGCCGGGCTGCCGGTTTGGTGACTAATAGAGACCGATTAGTAGGCCTTGGCGATCACCGCGCGCCGGTCCACGGTCTCTCCGGTGACGATGCACTTCCCGGGGCCGTCGTACTCGTCGACCAAAGGGATGCAGCGGACGGTCGCCTTGAATTCCTTGAGACGGGCGTCGACCGCGGGATCGTCTTTCAGGTGCGCCATGACGAATTTGCCGCCGCCTTTTTCCGCGCTGACCTCGGTCAGGATTGCTTCGACTTCGTCCACCGAGTTCGCCAGCACCGTGTTGTCCTTCAGGCGTTGTTTGGCGGCGGCGTAAAGGTCTTTCTGCATCTGGTCGAGCACTTCGGGCAAGCGCGCGGCAAGCTGTGCCTGGGGCACGATTTCCTTGACGCCGGTGTCGCGGCGTTTCAGCACCACGTTTCCGGCGGCGAGATCGCGCGGTCCAAGCTCGAGCACCACCGGCACGCCGCGGCGCTCCCAATGGTAGAATTTCGCGCCGGGCGAGAGGCCTTCGCGCACATCGACCTTCGCTCCCACTTCCTTGCCGATGCGATGAGCGGCTTCAAGAACGGCGTCCTTCTCTTGGTCCTTGCGGTAAATCGGCGCGAGCACGGCTTTCACGGGCGCGAGTTTGGGCGGCAGCACCAAACCCTTGTCGTCGGAGTGCGTCATGATCAACCCGCCGATCAGGCGCGTGCTGACGCCCCAACTGGTCTGCCAGACGTAGTCGAGCTGGCCTTCCTTGCTTTGGAACTGCACGTTGAAAGCTTTGCCGAAATTCTGTCCGAGGTCGTGGCTGGTCCCGGCCTGCAGCGCCAGGCCGTTCTGCATCATGGCCTCGATGGAGTAACTGCGCAGCGCGCCGGCGAACTTCTCGGCGCGAGTTTTTGCGCCCTTGATCACAGGCATCGCCATGATGTTCTCGGCGACTTCGGCGTAGATATCGAGAATGCGCAGTACTTCTTCGATAGCTTCCTCGTGATTTGCGTGGGCGGTGTGGCCTTCCTGCCAGAGGAATTCGGTGGTGCGCAGGAACATGCGCGTACGCAGTTCCCACCGCACCACGTTGGCCCATTGATTGACGAGCACGGGCAGATCGCGCCAGCTCTGGATCCATTTCGAGAAGAAGTGGCCGATGATGGTTTCGGACGTCGGCCGAATGACGTAAGGCTCTTCCAATTCCTTGCCGCCGGCGATCGTCACCACCGCCAGTTCGGGCGAGAAGCCTTCCACGTGCTCGGCTTCTTTACGCAAAAAGCTCTGCGGGATCAGCAGCGGAAAATAAACGTTCTGGTGGTTGGTCGCTTTGAAGCGGTCGTCAAATTCGCGCTGCATCAATTCCCAAACGGCATAGCCGTTGGCTTTGATGACCATGCAACCCTTGACGATTTCGGCGGGTTCCGCCATATCGCCCTGAAGGACGACATCCTGATACCAAGAGGCAAAGTCCTGGCTGCGCGGCGTGATCGGAGATTCGGCCATAATTTAGTGAGACTTCCAGGTTACTAAATCTCACGGCCGATCCGCCCGCGTTCAATCGAAATGCAGAGCTTCGATCGGATTCACACGCGTCGCGCGGCGCGCGGGAATCCAGCACGCGGCCGCGGAAACGGCGACGAGCACCCCGCTGGCGAGCGCGAACGCGAGCGGATCGCGCGGGCTGACCTGGAAAAGCAGACTCGAAACGTATTGCCCGATCCACAGCGCGGCCAGTGCGCCGGCCGCCAGCCCGGCGAAGACAGGCAGCATGCCCTGGCGCATCACAAGGCTCATCACGTTCCCCTGGCCCGCGCCGAGCGCCATGCGGATGCCGATCTCGGAACGGCGGCGCGCCACGGAAAACGACACTACGCCGTACGTACCGAAAGCGGCGAGCGCCAATGCGGCGAGCGCGAAGAGCATCACCAGCGTGGTTTGGAATCGACGCCGCGCCACCGATTCCGACATCACCTGAACCAGCGTGCGCTCCTCGGGTACCGGGATATCGCCATCCGCGCTCCACACAGCCGCGCGCAATGCCGAGGCGATGCCTTTCGGATCCATCGAGGTCCGCACCAGAATTGAAGCGGAGAATGGCGTTCTATGCCACACCGGAAGATACAACATGTCCACGGGGGCATCTTCGAGGCTGGTGCTGCGCGCATCGCCGACTACGCCGACGACCTCGTAGACCTTACGGTTATCCACCAATTTCCGGCCAACCGGGCCATCCTTCGGCCATAACTTGCGGCCCAGTCCCTCGGAGACGATGGCGACCATACGGTTGCGATCACGCTCTTCGAAATCGCGCCCGGCGCGAAATGGAATGCGCAACGTGCGGAAGAGGCCGGGGCTCACCCAGCGAAGATTGCTCGAGGGCAATTGCGCATCCGGCCGTGAATCGTTTTCGATCCGGAGGATGTCGATCCAGCTTTCACCCTGGAGTGGCAGGTAAGACGAGGTCGCAGCCGATTCCACGCCGGGTAGCGCCTTCGCCTGCTCCAAGATTCGCTCGAAGAAGCGCGCACGAGGCTCCGGATCGGGGTATTTGGCGTACGGCAACCCCACATTCACGGCCACTACGCGCTCAACGTCGAAGCCCTTGTCGATTGTGGTGAGGCGCAGGAAGCTCGATATGAAAAGGCCAGCAGTCACGAGCAGAGCGGCGCACAGACCGACCTCGAAGCCCACCAGCAGATTGCGCACGCGCGCGCCGCCGCGGGCCTCGGTATTGGAGCGGCTGCCGGATTTCAACGTCTCGTATGGGTTGCTGGCGGCCGCGCTACGCAGCGCCGGAAGGATGCCGAAGAACAAACCCGTCGCCAGCGAAATCGCCACGGCAAAGAGCAACACGCGTGAATCCAGCGCGGCCCCGGCGAGGCGAGGCAGATCCACCGGCGCGGACGCGATCAGCCATTTCAAACCGAAAGCCGCCACCAGTATTCCCAGGCCACCGCCGAGGATAGCGAGCACTCCGCTCTCTGCGAGAGATTGCCGCACCAATTGGCCACGGCTCGCGCCCAGCGCGGTACGAATCGCGGCATCGCGAGCCCGTCCGGCGGCGCGCGAAAGCGAAAGATTGGCCAGATTCACGCACAGCACCAACAACACCGCGCCCACCGCAGCCATCAGCACGATCAGGCTCTGCCGCACATCACCCGTGAGGCTTGCCTGCAACGGTTCGATCGCGGGAGTCATCTGCCATCCCTTAATCTCGCGATCCATTGCGGATTCCACGGCCGTCAAATTCGACCGCGCTGCATCTACCGAGACGCCGGGTTTCAATCGCGCAATGGCAGCATAGTTGAGATCGCCCACATGGAACACGGCATCGTCGGGCGTATAGCCCAGCGGCCGGAAGATTTCCATGCGGCCGGTGATGTGCCGGCCGCCATCCGATTGGCGGGGAAAGTCGAAGCTTGGCGGCAGAACGCCGATGATCTGGTAGCTTGCGCCGTTCAAGGTAACTTTGCGGCCCACGACGGAAGGATTGGCGCCGAAGCGGCGGCGCCACAACGAATCGGCGAGCAGCACGACTTGATGCTGCCCGCGCATATCCTCCTGGTCGAAGAATGAGCGACCTATGCGCGGCGAAATTCCCAAGGTGCGAAAAAGATTGGCCGAGACCGCCGCGCCCGAAATTAGCTCCGGACGCCCGTCGCCGGTGAGGCTCATGGTGATGTTCTGATACGCGCCGATGCTCTCGAAGGCCGTGGCGCGTTTACGCCATTCCACAAGCTGTCCAATGTTGATGGGCAGCGAAGACGCTCGGCGAAGCTGCGGCGAAGAGAGCGTGATTGCGACGAGCCGGTCCGGATCGCGGAAAGCTAATGGCCGCAGCAGCACGCCATCTACCAGCGAGAAAATTGCGGTATTCGCGCCGATTCCCACCGCCAGGCTCAGCAGCGCCATGGCGGCGAACCCTCGATCTTTCGATAACGACCGGAATGCGTAGCGTAGATCTCGTGTCATATTTCTCCGCGTGTAAGAATGTTACGAATGAACCGAGCTTTCGGCACGCTAATTATTACTGTGCTCGCGGTAAAAAGTTACGCCCAAAGCGATTCCGCCCTTTTTCAAGCCATCCGCGCAGGCGACCTCGCCGCGCTTCGTACTCAACTTTCGCATGGCGCGGACAAGAATGCGCGCGACCGCCGTGGCTCGACGCTACTGATGCAGGCCGCGGCATTCGGCAACGTGGAGACGGTCAAAGTTCTGCTGGACGCGGGCGCCGATGCCAACGCGCGCAATTCATTTGAAGCGACCGCGCTGTTATGGGGCGCGACCGACATCGCGAAAGTGCGGCTGCTGGTGGACCACGGCGCGGACGTGAATGCCCGCAGCAAGATAGGCCGCACCCCGCTGCTGGTGGCCTCGACATGCGACGGATGCTCGGAAATTGTCCGGTACCTGTTGGCCAAAAAGGCGGATCCGAAGGCCAAGGATGAATCCGGGGCGACGGCGCTCAACCTTGCGGCCCTAGCTGGGGACGCCGAATCCGTTGAACTGCTGATCGCAGCGGGGGCGGACGCCAAGGTGATCGGCCGGGGCGGGTCTGTGTTGATCGAAGCGATGGAAAACTGCAACATCGCCATCGCTCGTGCGCTGATCGAAAAGGGCGCGGATGTAAACGCCGGCATCGTCAACGCCGGCAAAGTGAAATTCGGACCGATTCAACTGGTTGGGCTGACGCCCCTCATGATCGCTGCCCCCTACTGCGGCGCCGATGTGGCACGCACGCTGATCGAAGCCGGCGCCAAGGTAAACGCCGCCGACATTCGCGGCATGACGCCACTCATGCTGGCGGTCTCGTCGGAGGATTCGAACCCAGAGCGTATTCGCATATTGCTGAAGGCGGGCGCGGAGGTCAACTCGAAGACCAAGACTGGCGAGACGGCGCTCGATTGGGCGCTGAAATTCGGCGATCCGGAGATCGTCTCGATCCTTCGTGGCGCCGGCGCTAACGAAGGAACACCGTACCGCGCGCCGCAGCGACCGGCAGCGCCGCGCGATTCCGCGAAGGCTGCGCTGGAACCTGCGTTGGCGTTGCTGGGCCGTTCCGCCAACGAATTCTTTGCGCAGAGCGGATGCGTAGGTTGCCACCACCAAGCGTTGGCCGCGGCAGCGCTGAACGCAGGCCATCAGACTGAGGCGGCGCGCGGGTTGCTGCAAATGATCGAATCGGAATGGACCGGCGAGCAGGAACAGAATATGGAGGGCGTGGCGGGCGGCGGATCGCCGGATGACGACGCTTACTTCGCCTGGGCCTGGGAATCGGGCGGCCGCGCGCCAACGGTCATCACCGATACGGTTGCCGTGCGCGTGGCTTCGCAACAAAAGCAGGCCGGCAACTGGCACGTGGGCGACGTTTCGCGCTCGCCGGTCCAGGAAGGCGATTTCGCACGCACGGCGCGCTTGTTGCGCCTTCTGCAGCTCTACGGACCGCCGGCGCGGAAAGCCGAATTCGAGCGCCGCATCGAGCGGGCGCGCGACTGGCTGGCGAAATCGCCGCCCAAGACGACCGACGATGCGGCCATGCGGATCATGGGATTGCACTGGGCGGGCGTGAACACGGCGGCGCAAGCTAAAGCGCTGGCGGCGCAACAGCGCGCCGATGGTGGTTGGGCGCAGAATGCGCACCTCGCGAGCGACGCGTTCGCTACCGGCGAAGCGCTCTGGGCGCTGCGTGAAAGCGGCGCCCTGAAAGCTAGCGATGCGGCCTATCGGCGCGGCGTGCGCTACCTGCTGGACACGCAGTGGCCGGACGGTTCCTGGTACGTGCGCAGCCGTGCGCCTAAGTTCCAGCCTTACTTCCAAAGCGGCTTTCCGTTCGAGCACGATCAATGGATCTCGGCGGCCGCCACGGCCTGGGCCGTGTTGGCGCTGGCGGGGTCGTAATCCGCCTTACAGCACGTCGGCGAAACCGCGCTTGACGTAGCGGAAGAACAGGCCGCCCAGCACGAAGACGAGCGTTGCCGAAAGCGCCAGCGCCGCCACTTCCTTCCATGCCGGCAGCTGCCAGGTGAAAATCGCCTGGCGGTAGAGGTCGACGGCGTAATACATCGGATTCAGCTTCAACAAGAAGCGATATCTCTCGGGGATTACGCGCGCCGGCACCATGATCGGGGTGAGCCAAAACCAGAATGTCAGGATGACGGTTACGAACTGCGCGGTGTCGCGCAGAAACACGTGCAGGCTGGAAGCGATCCACCCGGCGCCGATGGCGAACAGGCCCACGAACAGCATATATACCGGCAGGAGCAGGAGCGCGGGCGAAAGCTGGTGCAACCAGGCGAGCGTGGCTACGATCATCAGGGCAAGCGCCAGAAGGTGGCTCGCGAGAGTCGATAAAAATACCGAGACGGGAACGATCTCCGAGGGGAACATCGACTTGGTAATCAGGTTGGCGTGCTCCAGCAAACTGGAAGCGGAACGCTGCACCGTTTCGCTGAAAAGCATCCACGGCAGCATGCCGGAAAAGATGAATAAAGGGTAATTTTGAGTGACGTCGTCCGGCTCCAGACTCTGGTGAAACAGAATCTGAAATATGTAGATCCAACTCACCAACAAGACCAGCGGATGAATAATTCCCCAAATCCAGCCAATAGCCGAACCGACGAAACGTTGCTCAAAATCGCGCCTGACGAGCTGGAACAGAAGCGTACGCCGTTCAACCAAATTACGTAGAAAATGCTTTCCCGGGATGCGGCGCGGCATACGCAGGCTTGAATAGTATCAATTTTTTCAACAACTTGCAAGGCTTGACACGGACCTGTGGCGGCAGGTAAACTTCTCTTTCGTTCCATTTCAGGCAGTTCCCGTAGTCCCACCGGAGATAGTACTATCCATGGAATACTCCGGCAAAAGAAGACTATGAAACAGGAATATTTCGTCGTTGTTTTGGCGCACTCCCTACGAGGCCGGCTCCGTCGCGTACACATTCCGCACCAGGCTGTTTATATAACGTTAGCCCTCGCCCTGGTTGGTTGCATTTCGCTCATCGGCATTGCCGCGAGCTACGCCCGGATGGCTTTGAAGGTCGCCAACTATAACAACCTCCGCCGTGAGGCCGATCAACTTCGCGCCCGCTACCGCAATCTGCAAAAGGTGGTGGGCCAGACCAATCAGCAACTCGCCAGCCTGGAAGTCTTCGCCAAGGAAGTGCAAGTGGCTTACGGCATCAAGCAGAAGCTGGAGGGGCCAAGCGACATCGCTTCCGAGGGCAAGCTTGCGCCTTCGTTCGCCGATAGCGTCGCCGATTACAACTATCTGCGCACTGTGAATACGCTTTCAGTCGGATCGCGCGGATTCCGGCATTTCGCGAGCGCCAATTCGACCCCAGCCATGTGGCCGGTGGATGGGCGCCTGATGTCACCGTTTGGCGGACGCACCGACCCATTCTCGGGTGAAGGCGCGTTCCATACCGGCGTGGATATCAGCAGCGCCTATGGCACTCCAGTACACGCGGCGGCCGACGGCATCGTCACGTTCGCGCAGATGGAGAACGGCTACGGCCGCTTGATCAAGATCGACCACGGCAACGGCATCGAGACCTACTACGCCCACCTTTCGCAGTTCTACGTACAGGCGGGTCAGGATGTCCGCCGCGGAGAAACAATCGGCGCGGTCGGCACGTCGGGTCGCGTCACGGCGCCGCATCTGCACTACGAAGTTCGCCTGGGCCATGCGCCGGTGAACCCGTATCGCTACCTGGCGAACTCGCCGGTGCTTCAGCAATCCGTCACCAAAGAGATTTTCCCCTTCTAAGCGCCGAGTTACTCCTAGATAGCTCACCCGGAAGCCGTCAGCGCGGGGAAGCGTATTTCACGAGCGCTTCTTGCGCCGCCGGAATGGTCTTGGCGGCGACTTCGAGATGCCGCGCAATTTCGTCGCGCGATCCGTTGCCGATGATCAACAGCGCGCCGTACAGGTAATTCGCGTGAGGATCGTCCGGCTGGAGGCGCAGAGCCGCGCGCGTGGCGCCCAAAGCATCCGTCAGATGATGCATGCTGATTTGCGCGAATGCGAGATTACAGAGCAGCAACGCCGTCGGCCCACCAAGAGTGATGGCGGTGCGTGTCTCCGATTCGGCCTCGGCAAATCGCCCCAGATGAATGTAATGCGCGCCCAGGTTGGTGTGGGCGTCGGCGAAATCGGGCGAAAGGGCGATGGCTTTTTCGAGCGTGGCCGCGGCTTTGGCGTAATCGCCTTTCGCGGAGAATTTCTCCGCCTCAACCGCCGCCCGCAATGCCTTGGGCGTAGGCGTATGCTCCAACTGGCGCAACGAGATCGTACCGGAAATGGGGCTGGAGCGTTCCACTTTCGGCAAGCGAATACTGATGGGAACCATACCCCCGAGAACTGTGACGGAGTCGCGATAGATCTCTTCGCCGTGTGGGTTGTTGACCGTGACCATGTAAGAGCCGGGCGGCGTGAAGTGCATCTCGAAGGCGCCGCCGCGTAATTCGGCGGTGTAGACGGATGTGTGACGTTCCAGATCGTAGAGGCTGACGGTGAACCCTTCCAGCAAGCCGCCGCCTTCGACTTCCCCCCGGACCGTGGAATCGCCCTGCGAATATGCCTGCGCCGTGGAAATCCACAGCGCGGCGGATAGTATGAGAGCGCGTGTGCGCACAATAATCCTCCGTAATGTTTTTTTGGATTTCGCGCCGGGAAGAACTTGCGGCCAGGCTTACGTGGGCGGGCAGCCTGGACTTCCGGCTGCCCTTATGCTCTCAAACGAAGATTTCAGCGGAGTGATCGCCAATTGAATTTGGCGTTACGGGTCACTCGTTTTGGTATTCGACGCTATTGCGGCCCAGATCCTCGGCGAGAATAATGGCCTCCGCCAATTCCTTCATAGGACGCCGCAAGCGGCGGCTCTGATTGCGAAGGCGGAGATAGGCTTCTTCCTCGCTGATCTGGTGACGCTGTTGCAGGATGCCTTTGGCGCGTTCCATCACCTTGCGGGTTTCCAGCGCGCGCTTCATTTCCTGCGTCTCTTCGAACAACCGGGCACGCTCTTCTTCCAGCAAAGAGTTGCGGATAGCGCCGCCGAGTTGCTCGCCAATGAACACCATCATCGAGATTTCTTCGCTCGAATGGCGATAGGGCTCGCGATGGTGCACATTTACCACGCCAATGGTTTCGCCGCCGCCCACCAGCGGCACCGAAAGCAGGGCTTCATACGTATCTTCAAAAAGCTGCGGGAATTTCTTGAAGCGCGGATCGCGGAAAGCGTTCTCTTGTAACGCCACCACTGATTTATGTTCCGCTACCCATCCCGTAATTCCTTCGCCGGCCTTCACACGCAACATGCCGATATCGTCCACGTGCGGCGCCTGCGAGGCGCGCAAGACAATCTCATGCGAGACCGGGTCGATGAGATAAACAAGGC
The DNA here is from genome assembly GCA_963743705.1 of Bryobacterales bacterium. Lineage (GTDB taxonomy): Bacteria > Acidobacteriota > Terriglobia > Bryobacterales > Bryobacteraceae > PALSA-243. Next base: position 325,839 of record CAVUQS010000019.1, read on the forward strand.
AGGCGTCGCAAACTGAGGCCTGTACTGCAAGGCCGATTACTTCGCCCAATTTCTCATCCAGGGAAAGGTTTGAGCTGACGATGCTGCTGATGCGATGCAGCATGGTCAACTGGGAAGTCGAGGCATCCATCGTGTTTCTCACCGCCATATATCCAAACTATGCCTCTGGAGCCGAGCAGTCCAATCCAAATTTTCTATGCAGGTCATTTAAGTTCAGGCCACGAACTAAAGTGAATCCCCCACGTGGCTGTGGTTCATACGCTAAATCAGTGAAGCGGCGCATCGAAACGCTTGCAGCGGCGATAGAATAGACAAAAATGAAACGCTATCTTCTCTGCTTCGTTTTGTGCGCGTGCGTGGCGATGCCCGCCGACTTGCCGGCCCTGCGCGGCTATTCGGCCGAATCGTCCAAAGCCGAGCACGACTGGGAGAACAAGTTCCGCGCGATGCCCGACCCGGCAACCATGCGCTCGAACATGCAGCGGCTGGCGGCGCGCCCGCATCACGTCGGCTCGCCCTACGACAAAGAGAATGCCGAGTGGATTCTCGCGCAATTCAAGCAGTGGGGGCTGGACGCCAAGATCGAATCCTTCGACGTGCTCTTCCCTACCCCGAAAGAGCGTTCGCTCGAAATGGTGGAGCCCACGAAATTCACGGCAAAGATTCAAGAGCCGGTAGTCTCGACCGACCCGACGTCGAATCAAACCGCCGAAGAGCTGCCGTCTTATAACGCGTACTCGATCGACGGCGACGTCACCGCGCCGCTGGTCTACGTGAACTTCGGCATCCCCGAGGATTACGATCAGCTCGAACGCCTCGGCATTTCGGTGAAGGGCGCGATCGTGATCGCTCGCTACGGCAATTCCTGGCGCGGCATCAAGCCGAAAGTGGCGGCCGAGCACGGCGCGGTCGGCTGCCTGATTTATTCCGACCCGCACGAAGATGGCTACTTCCAGGGCGAAGTGTTTCCGGATGGTCCGATGCGCTCGAGCAATGGCGTACAGCGCGGCAGCGTGATGGATATGCCCGTATATCCCGGCGACCCGCTGACGCCGGGTATCGGCGCGGTGGCGGGAGCGAAGCGCCTGGCATTGAACGAAGTCACCACGCTGACCAAGATTCCAGTGATGCCGATCTCTTACGGCGATGCGCAGCCGCTGCTTGCGGCTTTGCATGGGCCAATCGCACCTGTAGCCTGGCGCGGCTCGCTGCCGATGACTTATCACGTGGGCCCGGGGCCCGCGAAGGTTCACCTGAAGCTGAAGTTCAACTGGGATACCAAGACGATCAACGACGTGATCGCGCGTATTCCGGGCAGCGTATATCCGGACGAATGGATCATCCGCGGCAACCATCACGATGGATGGGTGAACGGCGCGCAGGACCCGCTTTCCGGCCTGGTTTCCATGATGGAAGAAGCGCGCGCCATGGCGGCGCTGGTCAAGCAGGGTTGGAAGCCGAAGCGCACGATTATCTTCTGCGCTTGGGATGGCGAAGAACCGGGCCTGCTCGGTTCCACTGAATGGGCAGAAACCCACGCCGACGAGTTACAACAGAAAGCCGCCGTTTACATCAACTCCGATGGCAACGGCCGCGGATATCTGGCGGTGGAGGGTTCGCACACGCTTGAGAAATTCGTCAACACGGTGGCGCGCGATGTCGAAGACCCCGAGAAGCATATGCCTGTCTCGCAGCGCCTGCAACTGCGGCGCATGCTCGGCGGCGGCCGCGGCGAAAGCGCCGAGCCGAACCCCGGCGCCGGACCGCGCGGCGAGTTCCCCATTGGCGCGTTAGGCTCCGGTTCCGACTATTCGGTGTTCCTCGACCACTTGGGCATCGCTTCGCTCAATGTGGGCTTCGGCGGCGAAGATCGCGAGGGCATTTACCACTCCATCTACGACGATTTTTACTGGTACACGCATTTTTCGGACAGCGACTTCGTCTACGGCAAAGCGCTGTCGCAAGTCGGCGGCACCACCGTGATGCGTTTGGCCGACGCGGAATTGCTGCCTTTCGACTTCGATAACTTCGCGGCGACCATCAGGCGCTATGTCACCGAAGTGCAGAGGCTCGCCTCGGAAACGCGCAGCCGGATCATCGAGCGCAACCGGGAAATCGATGAAGGCGCGTTCGCAGCCACGTCAGACCCGCGCTCGCCCATGCTGCCGCCTGCCAAAGAGACCGTGCCGCCGTTCCTGAATTTCGCGCCGCTGGAAAATGCGGTTGCGGCGCTCGACCGTACGGCGCAGGCGTACGACCAGGCGCTGGCGCATGCCTCGGAAAATGGCGCGACGGCGCTAGCACGCGCGCAACTGCGCGAAGCCAACGCCAAGTTGATCGCGGTGGAGCGCGCGTTGACTTCGAATCAGGGACTGCCCAACCGCCCCTGGTACAAGCACGAGGTCTATGCGCCGGGCTTCTACACCGGTTACGGCGTGAAGACGTTGCCGGGCGTCCGCGAGAGCATCGAACAGAAAGACTGGAAGCTGGCCGAAGAGGAGATCGCGCACGTCGGCAAGACACTGGAGAATGCGGGTGAGGCGATCCAGGGCGCGGCGGCCGAGTTGGGCCGCGCGGCCAAGTAGCTTACCGAATGAAACGCGTTTTTGCGCTGATAGCGCTTCTCTGCCCCGTTGCGTTCGCGCAGACGGCGATTGATTTTTCTTACGCCGGTTACGCGGGCGGGGGCGTCGCTCCGCCGGTAGTCGCTGCGGTGATTTCGGTGCGGCCAAGCGGCGGCGACGACACGACGCTCCTGCAAGGCGCGCTGGATCACGTGGCGGCGCTTCCCCTTGGCAAGGATGGCTTCCGTGGCGCGATTCAATTGCTGCCCGGCCACTACAAGGTCGGTGGGCATTTGGAAATGCGCACCAGCGGCGTAGTGCTGCGCGGCGTCGGGGACGTGGTCATTGTCGCGACCGGCCAGAGCCGGCGTGCCCTGATCGAGGTTGGAAGTCACGCCGAGGCTGTCGCGGGGACCGCCATTCCGATCACCGCTGACGCCGCGGCGGGCAGCCGTATGTTTTCGATCGCCAGTGGAAACGAGTTTCATGTTGGCGATCGGGTTCAGATTACGCGGCCCAGCACGGTGGAATGGATCACGGCGCTCCATATGCGCGGCCTGCCGGGAACCTACGCCAATCAGCGGCTCGATTGGGCGCCCGGATCGCGCAATCTGATTTGGGATCGCATCGTCGAGCGAGTAGACGGTCGAACGGTAACCGTCGATGCCCCCATCACCACCGCGCTCGAACAGCGCTACGGCGGCGGGACCATCGCGCGCGTGGCATCGGGGGCTCCCGTGACGCATATCGGCCTCGAAGGGCTGACCCTCGATAGCGAATTCGCGTCCGTCCACGACGAGGAACATGCATGGTACGCCGTGGCGCTCGACCGCGTCAAAGACTCCTGGGTCCGCCGGGTTTCGGCGCGGCATTTCGTGTCCTCGGCCGTGCGCGTCGGGCCGCACGGCAGGCGCATTACCGTGGAGGCCTGCCACAGCGAGATGCCGGTTTCCGAGGCGGCCGGATACCGCCGGCAGAGCTTCCTGGTGGAAGGGCAGCAGGTGCTGGTGCGCGATTGCGTCAGCGAAGCCGGCATGAACGATTTCGCCACAGGATTGCTTGCGGCCGGTCCCAACGTATTTCTCGATTCCAGCGCGACCGCCTCCCTAGGGTCTAGCGGATCGTTCGAAAGTTGGGCCTCGGGCGTTCTCTACGAGCGCGTGAAAGTGCGAGGCTCGGGAATCAAGCTCACTCAAGACAGCTCACGCGCCGAAGGCGCAGGCTGGACCGCAGCCAACTCTGTGATTTGGAACTGCGAGGGCGATCCTCTCGAAGCGCACGGGCCGGAAGGCGCGGAGAATGTCATCAAGCAATCGGCGGAATCGCTCTACGATGCGCAAGTGGCGAAGCGCCTCGGCGCACAGCCTGCAAAGCCGGTTGCATTGCCCAAGATCGCCGCGAGAGTCCTCGAATTTCATCCCAAGAGCGCTCCCGCTGTGACAGCGGAACACCCACGTGCGGTCGAGATCGTCAACGGCCGCTTCGTGGTGGATGGCAAGGCGCTCTGGGGCGGCATGGTGAACGACGGATGGTGGCGCGGTCAGGAAGTCCCTGCTTCCGCGCTCGATGTGGGCGGCGTCGCGTTGACGCGTTTCGTTCCCGGCCGCACGGGTCCGGGGCTCACGGAAGATTTGCCCGCGCTGGCGGCGAAAATGGTGGCAGACAGCACGCCGTTCTATCAAGCCATTCCCGGCCTCTGGTACGACCGGCGGCGCGACGAGCACTCCATCACCGCGCGTCCCGACGGCAATGTTTGGGCGCCTTTCTACGAGATGCCGTGGGCGCGCAGCGGCTCTGGGACGGCGTGGGATGGCCTCAGCAAGTTCGATCTGACGCGCTTCAATCCGTGGTACTTCGAGCGCATCCACGAGTTCGGCGAGCTGAGCGATCGCAATGGCCTGGTGCTCTTTTACAACCTCTACAACATGCACAACGTGCTGGAGATTCCGCCGCACTGGGCCGATTACCCGTGGCGGCCGGCGAACAACATCAACGGCACGGAGTTGCCCGAGCCGCCGCCGATCGAGAACGGCAACCAACTGCATGTGGGGAATCAGGTATACGACATCACTCAGCCGGTGCGGCGCGAACTGCATCGCGCGCTGATCTTGCACGCGCTCGATCAACTGGGCGACTTGCGGAATCTCTTCTTCAACGCGGGCTTTCAATTCGCGGGGCCGCTGGCTTTCCAGGAGTTCTTTCAAGACACCGTGGCCGATTGGGAAAAGCGCACTGGCAAGAATGTGCGCTTGCAACTCGCAACGAGCAAAGACATCACGGACGCCATCCTTGCCGCGCCCGCCCGCGCGAAGCAGGTGGCGGTGATCGACATGCGCTACTGGCAATACATGCCCGACGGTTCGCTGTTCGCGCCCAAGGGCGGCCAAAACCTTGCGTTCCGCGAATTGATTCGCGCGGCATTCCCGAAGAGCGGCGGCGACACGCCCGCCGACACCACGCCGCAGCAGGTCTACCGCATGGTGCGCGAATATCATGACCGCTATCCCGACAAAGCCATCGTGGCGTGGAACGGCGGCGCGGGGCCGATCCCCGTGTTGATGGCGGGCGGCGCTCAGGCCATCATGCGCAACCCATCGGGCGGACATGGCCAAGGGCGGCAGTTGGACCGAACCACGCTCGATCCATTCGTACGCGAACATCTGGCGGATGTGCTCATGACCCTGCAGCCGCGCGATGGCGTGACCGATGACGCCGAGCACATCTGGTGCATGGCCGATAAAGGCGACACGGCTTTGTTGTTCTATTCTCTGTCTGGCGATGGCATCAAGCTGCGCGCCACGTTGGCGCAGGCGCGTTATGCCGGGCTGTGGTTCGATCCGGCGTCGGGGAAAACTCGCGCGCTTGACGGCGTAGTTCCGACGCAAGCGGGAGACGCGATCACAAAACCGAACGCCGGGCCCTGGATGCTGCTGCTGCGCGCAAACGGAAAATAACTCAGTTGCCCTGTTTGGCGAGCGACTTCACCAACTGGAAGAGAAACTGCTGCCCTTCGTAAAATGCTTGCACGCCCATGCGTTCGTCGCGGCCGTGAAAACGAATGTCATCGCGGTCCATGAAGAAGCCCTGGATGCCGTAGGTCGGGATGCCCTCCATGCGCAGGTAGCGGCCGTCGGTGGCGCCCATTACCATGATGGGGATGGTGATCGTGCCTGGCCACATGGTGTCGGTAAACCGGCTCGCGGCGCGGAATAGATCCTCGCGCAACGGAGACGCCGGGCCGCGGCTCACTTCGCCATCGACACTGACCTTCACCTGGTCGTCCGCGACTACGCCGCGCAGGGTTTTCTCGACGTATTCGGGCGAATCCTCAGGCAGCACGCGGCAATTCACGTTAGCGGCCGCCAATTGCGGCAGCGCGTTGCGCGCGTGGCCGCCTTCGAGCTGCGTGGCGACGCAGGTGGTCCGCAGCGTGGCGTTCCAGGAAGTGGACGCTGCCGCGGCGCGTTGCATCGCGTCGGCCGATCCCGCCGCGGCTTGCGCCAGCACGTTGTGCATTGGGCCGCTTTCAGTCTTCGCCATCGCCTGGAAAAATGCCTTGGTCACTTCGTTGGTCTTGAGCGGAAAGCCGAATTTCGAGAGGCGGTCGAGCGCGCCGGCAAGATGGTAGATGGCGTTATCCGCAACCGGCAGCGAGCTGTGGCCGCCCTTGTTGCGCACTTCGAAGCGGAAGTTCATGACGTATTTTTCGCTCACCTGCACGTCGTTGCTGACTCGTTTTCCCTTGACCATCTCGCCCCATCCGCCCTCATTGAGGCAAAACTCGGCGTCGATCAACTGGCGCTTGTTCTTGAGCAGCCAGGCGACGCCGTTATATGGGCCGCCGCCTTCTTCGTCGGCCGTAAGCGCGACGATGATGTCGCGATCCGGCCGGAACTTTTCTCGCTGAAAACGAATCAAAGTTGCGATCCAAACCGCAGCCTGAGCTTTGTCGTCGCCCGTCCCGCGACCGTAGAAGAAGCCGTCTTTTTCGATGAATTGGAAGGGATCCATGCTCCAGTCTTCACGCTTGGCTTCGACGACATCCGTATGCGCGAGCAACAGCAGCGGCTTGCGCGCGCCCGACCCGTGATAGCGCGCCACCAGATTGTATTTGGTGGGAATGGGCCCGCCGACGAAAATATCGGACGCCGGAAAGCCGGCGGCGCGCAGTCTCGCTGCGGCCGCTTCGGCCACTGGAGTAGTCGAGCCGGTGGTGTAGCCGGATTTGATCTCGACGAACTGCTTGTAGATATCGCGCGCAAGCTGGCGGTCGGGTTCGGGCGGCGTGGTCTGAGCCGAAAGGGCGCTGACGGCGAAAATTGCGAGGAAGAACCGGGTCATCGCGACATTATGGCACTTCATGTAGCTTGTATGGCGGGTTTGGCGCCACTACGGGCTCCGGAACTTTCGGCGCCTCAATCGTCGTCGCACCTTCGAGACCTTTTCCCGTCACGTTGTTGATTCCTAGTAGCGGCCCGGTCAGACCGGTCAACTGCACATCGCGGATCTGCGCGTTCTTCACGTTCGCCAACTGAATTCCCTTGGCGCACGAGCCCTTCACGTTGACCAGCGAAAACCCGTCGAGCGGCTTGTGCGGGTGTATGCCTACGCCGTCCACCAGTAGGGGACAATCGGTCACGCGGACATTGGAGAATCGAAAATTCTTGATCGTCGGGATGCCTAAGTCGCCGGGCACCGGAAACTCGTCCTGAATGCCGCTGTTCAAAATGTTGAAGCGCAGAAATCCGCCGGTGGTTCCCGAAACATCCAGATCGTCGGCGATGATGTCTTCGATGAACGCGCCGCGGCCGGGGCGGCTCTTGATGTAAAGCGCGAAGGTCCGGGCACCAGTGAATTTGCAATGTTCGATGCGCACATTGCGGATGCCGCCCGAGGTTTCGCTGCCGATGCCGATGCACGCGAAGATGGAATCGGCCATGGTGCAGTTCGAAATCAGAATGTCCTCGCTGGTCTGCAGCAGCGCGAACCCTTCGCTTCCCGCGCCCCGATTTGATCGAGATGCAATCGTCGCCGGTTGAGATGTCGCAGCGATCGATGTGCACATGGTTGCACGAATCGATATCGATGCCGTCGCCGTTGCCGCCGGTGCTGCGGATGGTCAGGTTGCGAATCGAAATGTTCTCGGAGTTCGTCGGATGGATGGACCACATCAGCCGGTGGCTGCTAGAGAATCCGTCGAGCACAATGTCGCTGCAGCCAATGGGCTCAATCAGCGCCGGATGGCGCAGCGGATTCTGGGCATTCGGCCTGCCGCCGAGCGCGGGGTTGCCGGTGATTTTGCCCGGTCCAAGAATGCCAATATGGTTGGCGCCGATGGCGTAGATCAGAGCTGTGCGGCCGGGAATCCACTTGCCTTCCCAGCGCACCTGGCTGATCGGATAGTCGTCAAAATCGGGAGTGCCTGCGATGTTGGCGTCTTTGTCGAGCCGCAGATACGTGTTCGAGCGTAACTGAATGGCGCCCGTCAAGTAGTCGCCTGCAGGAACGATGACGTCGCCGCCGCCGAACGCCGCCACGCGGTCGACAGTCGCTTGCAGCGCGGCCGTGTCTTTCGTCGTGCCGTCGCCCTTGGCGCCGTAGTCGCGCACGCTCAGCGAAACTTTTGGCTTCGCCGGAGGCGGCGCGGCCTCGTGTTGCTGGGCGCTGGCGGCGAATCCGAGAGGCAGCGCGGACGCGGCTTGCAGAAAACGGCGGCGATTGGTCATGGCTATTGTTCCGGGAAATGGTCGAAGGTGCGCGAGACAGGTTTACCGAGCAGGAATTTGTCGGCGAAGGCAAGCAGCGCGTCCCAATCGCCTTGCACCATGCCATGCGGCCGATCGGCCCAATTGACGCCCAGGCGATCGGGCACGTGCAAAAACTCGAACGCTGGCATGGCGGCCAGGAACGATTGCCGCACACCGTTCTGATTCACGTTCTGATCGTGATCGCCTTCGAGCGCGATGAACGGCCGCGGCGCGGCGAGCGCAATGAACCAGTGCTCGTCGAAGGGCAGCTTATCGGGCTGCCCCCAGAATTCGTGCAGATGCGGCGAGAACCAGTTGGGATACTTGCGCATCATCTCACTGAGTCCTTCCTTGCCACCGCGCTCTGCGCCGCTGAAGCGATAGGCGGGCGTGCCGCCGCCGGAACTGGCTACTGGCGCGACCATAGCGATGCGTTCGTCGAACGCACCGGCAACCAGCGCCGATTTTCCGGTGCGCGAAACGCCGGTGACGATGAGCTTGGACTTGTCGATCGAAGCGTCGGTTTCGAGATAGTCCACGATGCGCGACACGCCCCATGCCCAGCTTTGCAGCAGCCCCCAGTCGTATTTCGGATACGCGGGATAGAACCGTGTGGTGCGGAAGGCCCAGCTTCCATCGGCGTTGCGAAGCGTTGTGTCTTCGCCGCAATCGTTGTTGTTGAAGGTAACGAACGCGAAACCATGGGCCAGCGCAGGATTCGACGCGGCAATGCTTTCGGCGGACCGCGGTCCGCCGAACCCTGGCGAAGGCGCCGCCGCCGGTCCCGTGACCAGCAGAACATCCTGACCCTTGCCCTGATTGGCGCCTTGAGGCAGACGCGGCAGCGGATCGGAGCCCGGTGGCGATCCGGAAGGCGAGATGAGCGCCGGAAACGGGCCGCCTTCGGACGGCGTGAAGATGCCGATGTCGAGACTAAGGCTCTCCTTTGGCCCGAAAGTCAGATGCACCAGGCGGTAGCGCGCCTTGCCGTTCAGAATCGTCTGCGAGCTGACTTCACGCCCTCTGACATTCCCGGGCGGCGGCGGAGCCTGACCGACAGCATAATACTCGAGGATGCGCTTCATCTCCTCGCGGCGGCGCTTCCACTGCTCGGGCGTCTTCACCTTCGTGCCGTCGTTCATGGTGAGGACGTCCGGCATCGCTGGATGATCGGGCAGCTTGGCCACGCCCGGCATGGACGGCATCGAAGTTGCGATGGGCGGAAGCGGAATCTCTTTGGAATCGGGGCGCTCCTGTGCGCCGAGCATCGTGGCCAACGCAGCCACCGGCAAGAGTTGACGTCGCATACGAATTTCATCGGAAGTGTAGCAGATTAAGATAGAGGCAGGCGCATCCCTTGTCTTCCTTGTTGGCCACGCTGCTCCTACTGATTGCGCCGGTCTACCGGCAGGCCGAACCCGGCTACCGCTACCAATTTCCGCGCGATCATTTCTCGCATCCAGACTTCAAAACCGAGTGGTGGTATTACACCGGTAACGTGCGTAACGGCGGCGGCCATCGCTACGGCTTTGAACTGGTGTTTTTCCGCCAAGGGCAGGCGCAGCGCGAGGAAACGCAATCCGCATGGCGCGTCGATGACATCTATCTCGCGCATCTGGCGCTTACCGATATCGAAAGCGGCAAATTCCAATATTTCGAGCGCACGAATCGCGCGGGCCCCGGGATCGCCGGCGCAAGCCTGGATGAAGCCCGCATCTGGAACGGAAACTGGCAGTCGAAGTGGGATGTCTCGACTGGGGTGCAGACCCTCTCAGCCGTCGAAAAAGGCCTGCGATTCACGTTGCGCCTGGCGCCGCGAACCTCGCCCATCATCCACGGGGAGAACGGCATCAGTTTGAAGTCGGAGACGCCGGGCCACGCGTCGCATTATGTATCGTTCCCGCTGCTCGCGGTGGAGGGTTCGCTGAACGGCGCCGCGGTCACCGGCACAGCGTGGATGGATCATGAATGGTTCACCAACGTACTGGAAGAATCCGCGCAAGGCTGGGATTGGTTTAGCGTACAACTCGAGAATCACACCGAGCTCATGCTCTTCCAGATGCGCCACCGCGGTGGGGACGCCCCCTTCATGGCAGGCACATTCGTCGATGCGGCAGGCCGCGCGACCCCGCTGCATCGCGCCGACATCTCCATGACTCCGCTCGATTCGTGGACCAGTCCGCGAACCGGCGCGCGCTATCCCATCCGCTGGCGTCTCGCCGTTCCCTCGCGCGGGATTGCACTGGAATGCACAGCGGCCGTCCGGAATCAGGAACTAGTCATGCATTCCGGCCCCATCTATTGGGAGGGCGCCGTCCGTTACTCGGGATCGAGCGCGGGCGTCGGCTACATGGAGTTGACGGGTTACTCAAGCCCAGTCAAGATCGAATGATTCGGCGCCACATGAGATAATCCTAGTGATGAAACTTTCCGAAGGCAAAATGAAGCGCATGAAGGCGCTGTCCAACGAACACGGCATCATCGCCGCCGCCGCCATGGATCAGCGCGGTAGCCTGCAAAAATCGCTGGCGCAGGCCCGCGGCGTCGATGTAAAAGACATCACGCCCGAGATGATGAGCGAGTTCAAGGTGATCGTCACCAAGGTGCTAACGCCCCATGCCAGCGCGATTCTGCTCGACCCCGAATTTGGTCTGGAAGCCGCCAAAGCGCGCTCCAGCAACGCCGGCCTGCTGCTCGCCTACGAGCTGAGCGGCTATGACAACACGCAGCCTGGCCGCCTCCCCGATCTGCTGCCGCACGTTTCCGCGAAACGCATTGTCGATTGGGATGCAGACGCGGTGAAGATCCTGATTTATTACACGCCCTACGACGACGCCGGCGTGAAAGACATCAAACACGCGTTCATCGAGCGCATTGGCGCCGAGTGCGAGACGAACGAGATCCCGTTCTTCCTCGAATTTGTGGGCTACGACCCCAAGGGCGGCGATGAAAAAGGCCTCGAGTACGCCAAGGCCAAGCCCGAGATCGTGAAGAAGAGCATGGAAGAGTTCACCAAGCCGCAATACAACGTGGACGTGCTCAAGGTCGAAATCCCGATCAACGCCGATTATGTCGAAGGTTCGAGCGTCTACAAGGGCCAGAAAGCATACTCCCGCGACGAAGCCCTGAAGCACTTCCGCGATTGCGCAGCCGTGGCCACCAAGCCCTTCATCTACCTCAGCGCGGGCGTAAGCAACGCGCAGTTTACGGAATCCCTGCACATGGCGGCGGAAGCCGGCACGGACTATTCCGGCGTGCTATGCGGCCGCGCCACGTGGAAAGACGGCATTCCGGTCTATGCCAAGCAGGGCGCGAGCGCTCTCGAGGATTGGCTGGGCAAGGAAGGCGTCAAGAACATCAACGCGGTGAACGCAGCCATTCAGGGCGCGAAGCCGTGGTACGCCAAGATGGGGATGACGGCCGTTCGCTAAGAACGGCCGCCCCAAAAAGAAAATGGTTCCAAACGATCCGAGATTCAGCTTCGCTCATCGCCGGCATGCACGGCACTGAGCATCGCACCACGGGACGCTGGACGCTTCGCCTCTCTGCTCCCCGGTAACCGTTTTCGCCGGCTGCCGATTCAACGCTTCAAGACGCGCCGCTTGCTGTTCCGCAATGGGACCGTTCGCTCGCGTCGGCGTTTTCCTAGTCCGCAACAGTTTCCGCTTGCGCGAATTCCATTACGGAGTCGACGGTACCCGCCTTACGCTTCGCTCACTTTACGAACCGGCTCTTTTACTCGTTCGGCCTTTCGGCTCCGCTACCAACCGTTGGTTTGCCCCAACTGCTGGAGGCATCCATGCCTCAGACCCGTTGCACTCTTGCCAGTCCGCTATTCCGGCCGCGCTGCTAATCCCCGCTCCCCTTCAGGAGTTTTCGCTCCCTCCGGATCAAAGCGTTCAACTAGCTACCCGGCCGTCCGGCCCGCCTTCCAGATCCGCCCGATCTTCGTTCGCTCCCCGCAGCCCAGCTATCTCTAGTGTTGGCTGCGGATCTCCGTTCCCGATCCGCTACGTTTCCGGAGGCTTGCTGTTCCTCAAACCTCTTGGAACCTTCCTCAATATGATCTTTCCGCGCTTTTTGGTCAATCGATTTTTTGTACGTTCATCGTCTTTTCAACAACTTCTTTCACGCGTATTTCGAGCGGGTTACAGGGGAAACCCGTGGAAGGCTTGTGAATAAAACAACGGGTTGGCGATTTGTTCGGGCGGTTTTTGGTGGGATGATGAAAAATCGATGAAACGGGCGATCCTCTACGCCGGTCTGGTCTGCGGCGCGCTTGACGGCCTCAGCGCGATAGGGCTGACTCTGGCGCTCGGCGGCAAGATTGAGCGCATGTTTCAAGGGATCGCGGCCGGCGTGGTGGGCGCGCAAGCGGCGTCTCGCGGTGGCGCATCGGCTGCGCTGTTGGGCCTGGCGCTGCACTTCGTCATCGCATTCGGCGCCGCGGCCGTGTACTATGCCGCGAGCCGTATCTGGCCGCTCCTCATCCGGCGCGCCCTCGCGTGCGGCGTGCTCTTCGGCGTTCTGGTTCATCTCTTCATGAGCTACGTCGTCATTCCGCTCTCGGCGATCGGACCGCGGCCGTTCAACGCGCGCACGTTCTACCCCATCCTGGCGATTCACATGATCGTCGTGGGGCCGTCGATCTCGCTGACGATCCGTAAGTTCAAGGACTAGGCCAGATCCAATGACTGCCAAAGATTTTCGCCGCATCGCGCTCAGCCTGGACGGCGCCGAAGAAGGGTCGCACATGGGTGCGGTCGATTTCCGTGTGGGAGGCCGCATCTTCGCCACCCTGGCATCCGTCAAACAAGGCTACGGGAACCTGATGCTCACGCCAGAACAGCAAGCCGAGTTCGTGGCCGAGCAGCCGGAGATCTTCCTGCCGGTCGCCGGCGGATGGGGCAAAAATGGCGCGACGCACGTCCGACTGGCGGCCGCCAGTGAAGATGTGCTGGCCGGCGCCTTGCGGGCGGCTTGGCGGCTGCGAGTGGAAAAGAGCGCGGCGTCTGTTGCCAAAAAACAGGGCGCCAAAAAGAAGAAGCCCGGCGAAACTGGTGTTCCGCCGGGCCGCGTCGGTCATATTTGACCCTGTATCTGTAGCTTCTTGGTCCCCTTCGCTTCGGGGCAGTTACTAATATATCAGTAGGCCGCCCCAGCAATGTAAAATGTCTTCCGAGGCGGCATGCCCGGAATTTTCATCAGCTACCGGCGCGACGACAGTTTTGCCTACGCTGGACGCATCTACGACCATCTTGCCACCCATTTCGGCGAAGCAAATGTTTTCATGGATGTGGATAACATACCGCCTGGCTTGGACTTCGTCGATGTTCTTCAGCAGAAAGTAAGCTCGTGCGACGTACTGCTGGTTATCGTCGGCAAGCGATGGCTTTCGATAGCCGACGATCGCGGACGGCGGCGGCTGGACGACGCGGAAGATCTTCTCGTCGTAGAAATCGGCGCGGCGTTGCGTCGCGAGATTCCAGTTATTCCGATAATCGTGGGAGGCGCTTCGATGCCGCGCGCCCAGGAACTTCCAGACGCGATCAGATCCTTTTCCCGGCGCAATGCTCTGGAGATTTCTGACCTCGCCTTTCATGAGGGGGTCAACCGCCTGATTCAAGCGTTGGATCGAATAGTACCCAAAGCTGCGCCATTGGAGACGGTAACTGGAGAGAAGAAGTCATTGCATCCAGCGGCGATCCCGCCGCCCACCGAAATCAAAGCCGCACCAGTGTGGAACGTTCCACGCTGGCGCAAATGGCTTCTCTTCTATCGCCCGCACGGCGCGTTGAGTTGGAAGATTTTCGGCTGGCTATTCAGAATTATCTTCTGGATTTGCGGCGCTTTTTGCCTAATAGCGACCATCGTTTACGCAACCGACGATTCCGTACGTGGCGATGACGACTTCCTCGGGACGATTGTCTTCTACGTCATCGTGACCGTACTTGCCGGGCTTGCCGTCCGATGGTGCGATAGAAGGGCTGCCCGAAAGCCCAAGGCCTGAATGACGGGCCCTGCCGGAGTTGAGCGGACCCTGGGCTGACCGATATCACTTCTCGATGGTGGCCTTCTTGATGTAGTCCAGATGCGGGAACAGCCGTTGCAGGTAGTCGTTGCCCTGCATTTGGATCTGGCTGGCGTCCGGCCCTGAGCCCATCGGCGCCATCTCTCCGTAGCCCGCCCAGAGATCGTCCACCACTTCCATTCCGGAAACCACCTGACCCACGGGCGTGAAGTTTTGCGAATCCAAGCTCGCGCTGTTGTCGCGCAAATTGATGAAGAGTTGTGTGGAGCGCGAATTGATCTGGCGCGTTGCGGCGTAGGTCAACGTCCCGCGCACGTTGTGGTGCGTCCGCGGATCGTCCGGAATCGACATTCCAGCCCATTCGCGATTCACCTTGGGGTCGCCGTTAATGCCGAATTGAACCACGAAACCGCGCACCACGCGGAAAAACCGGTCGCCATCGTAGAATCCCTTCCCCACCAGTTCGTATAGCCGCGCGCTGCCATAAGGCGCCCAGTCGTTGTGGACTTCCACGACTATCGGACCCTTGGAAGTGTCGAAATTGACCTTATAAACTGGAGGTGGAGCGGCCGAGGTTTCCTCAGCCTTTTTCTCAGTCGACGAGGAGCAACTAGAAATAAACAGAACAGAAGAAAAAACTGCAATCGTCAGGGTGAGCCGCATCGAACACAGTATCCCATGCCTGCCTGCACCTAGAAAATTCGACCCACCATCGCGTTCCGTTTTCCGGGGGTTTCCTTATGACTAATGCTTTTAGACAGCATCGATATCTTTCGTGGACACGCCACTACTGCGAAGCGGTAAGTGATTGGCAATATTGATTTATACTAAGGGACTTCTAGTACCTGAATTCCGCGAATTGAAACACATTTTGCTTGCGCCGGGGCTGCCAATCTGGATAGCATTATTCAGAGTCTTGTTAGCGAGATTCGCGGATACAGGTGTCAAGGAGAGACGTGAAAGTCTTTATGCGCTTTGGAGTGTCGATTGGTGCGTTGGCTTTGTTTTGCGCTTCCGCCGGCGCTACCACCATCGTGTTTCCGAGCAACCCCAGTTTTAGTGGCCAGGCGTTGCTGACGTCGCTCGGCACGCCGGAAGTCAACTTTCAATCGCAAGATGCCACTAACGTGGCCATCACTGGAAGCGATGCCAATGGCGGCAAACTCACCGTCACCACGGATGGCAGCGGCGCCGATTTCCTGTTGCTCTTTACCAGTCCGGTCGCCAGTGTGACCATCAATTACCCTGGCACCACGATTAACGATCCGGCCTATGACGCGTGGGTGATTGCCTACAACAGCGGCGCGGCCGGCGGTACGCCCAGTTCTGTGCAAGGGCTTGGGGCAGGTGGAATCATTTATCAATCGGCTTTGGTTCCGCAGCCAAATTCCGTCACTCTAGGCGGCGGTACTTCGAACGACATCTACGCCGTGCAAATCGAAGCGAAAGGCATGGGCGCTCCGATGGGCCAGACGTACACTCAGATCGATTCGATCAGCTACACGTTCGTGGGCGAAAGTATAGGCGCTCCCGAACCGGGCACATTTGTATTGATCGGCATTGGCCTGCTCGGCCTGGGATTAATACGCCGCCGCAAGTATTGTTCTGCCTGACAAGACCGGCAGCTACTTCTTCGCCCCACGAATCCAATCCAGGATTGTCTTGTATTCCGGCGAATCCTTCGCGAAGCGAACGCCCCCGCCGTGCGCCATGGCGCCCGCGATGCCCTCGGCTTCTGAACTCGACGTCGGCTTGCGCAGAATCAGGCTGTCTTCCGGGTGCGCCGGGTCGGCAACCTTGAGCGCTGTGCGGTAATCGCCGTTAAAGATCACATGCGTGGCATGACATTCCACGCATGCATAGCCGTCTTTCCCCTTATGTTCCAGAATGGGGCGCACGTTAGCCGTGAAATAGGCCTCATCGAGGTTTACGGCAGGCAGCCGCGCCGCGGCCGAAGCCGCGCCGGCGCGTCCCGGAGGCGGGGGTGGATTCAAAGCCTTCTGCACCTCGGCTTCGGCGGGCATTGCTTCCACCTTTAATTTCACCAGCTTCACCTCTGCGCCCATGGGGCCCGCAATCTTGTTGACCTCCGGGAAGCGCGAATCCCGCACCAGCAGCACGGCCTGTGCAGCAAGATGCGCCATTTCCGGATCCTTGGAATCGAGCAGCGGCGCCAGCGAGTGCGCCAGCCGTTCGGCGCTCGATCCAAAAAACACGATCTGTTCGACGTCGTTGCCGATGCGGTTGTAGACCGGCGGCGCAGGATTATCCAAGTCGGCCGCCAGGTTGTACACGTCGCCGCGTCGCAGAGGAAGCTCCGTGAGGAAGCGCAGCAGCTCTTTCTTCTCGGCGTCCGGAGCGCGATCGAGCACGGCTGCAAACTTGGTAGCGAGCCGCGCCTCGATAGACAGCCGGCCCTGAATAGCGCGCGTGCGATCTTCCGGCTGGCCCATGAGAGTCGTCCAGTTGTTGTAGAGGTAGCGGATGTTTTCGTCGGCCAGATTATAGACGGCGTCGTGCAAATTGCTTTCGATCCACGGCGGCTGCGGCGTCGCCATCTTTCCGAGCAACGTGTCCTCGATGCGTCCTTTGACCGTGGAATCAGGGGTCCAGAACCAGTATTGCCAGAGACCTTTGATGCCCATCATTTGCACGGAAAGCGCCAGGTCGCTCGTCAGATCGGCCAGCGCTGGTTCCAAATCGGCGCGCCTGGCGAGCTCCGAGAAATGCTGCGCGAACACGCGAGCCGCGCCCCAGCGCGCGCGATCGTCGGACGATTTCATCGCGGTCAGCAAGTCTGATGACGGCGTGTCCGAATGCCGGCTGTAGGCTTGGCGAATGGCCCAGGCGGCGGTGCGCTGCACCATCTTGCTTGGGTCGGCAAGAAGCGGCAGAAGCGCGGCGTCGCGATCTCCAAGCCGGCCAAGCGCCTGCGCCGCGGCCTGGCGGATCAGCGCGTCGTTGGATTTCGTGGCGGCGCGAATCTGCTCGCGAACCTTGGCGGAAGGGGCGTCCCAAACTTTATCGAGTTCTTCCAGGCGGCCCACAGGACCCTCCGGCAGATTGACGCTGGTCGAGTTCCAGCCGTTCGCGCGCTTGTCCATGGGGTAGTAGGCGGCGAGCGCCAGGATGGCGAATTGCGTCTCGCGGAACGGAGTGCGGAAGTTCTCGAACGATTGCAGCGGATCGAACCAGCCCCCAAAACTCTGTTGCCGGCCCAGCAGATATTTCAGCGCCTTGTCGACATGCGGATCGGAAATCGCGACGCCCGCTTCATGCAGCGTCCATAGAACATGGCCAGTTTGGAATTCCACTTCCGGCTGATCGCCTTCGAATTTGTATGACCACTGCCCGTCCGGCCTTTGTAGCGAGAACAACCGCTCCACGTTAGCCGCGATTTTGGCGCTGTACTTGGCGCGATCCATATCCGCCAGCGCCAGGGTCTGATAGCAAAGGTCAGTAACGTTCTGCACCGGACCGGCCGCCACCAACTCCGGCAGCTTCGGATCCTTGGTCTCAGTCCACGCATACCATGCAACTTCGTGCGCGCTCACCAGTGGAATGTTGCCGTTGCTCTCATCCGCGGGCAGCTTGTCGCGGCCTGTGTAGTAAAGCCGCAGATACTTCTGCACGCCGTCGCGGTAGCCGGCCCGTGGGGAGCCAGTGACTTGGTCCTCATAGATGCTCAGCAGATGAGACATGCGGCCCAGCACATTGGCTGGCGCGGAGATCACGCGCGACCATACGGCGCCCTGCTCTTCAAAGCCGTAAAGCGGCCGCGGATTGTTGTAAATCCGCTCCGTCAGAAACTGAAGCTCTTCCCGTTGCACGGTGGGATAGCCATCGCGCAGCGCGTAGAGCGCGGCGCGCAGCGGAAAATGCGTGGTATGGCAGCCGACGCAAAGCGATGTCTCCTGATGCACGCTCGAAACCCGGTCGAAAACTCCCCCGCGGCGCGGCGTATTAGCGTGCCACGAATCTCCCGCAGCCAAAATGTAGTCGACCGCCGTACGCACAGCCTGGTGCGGATCCGGATAAGGCGGCGGATCGTATACGCGCGTCACCAGCTTGTATTCGGGATGGCTGGAGCGGACAGCGAGATAATACTTCCCCGCCTCTTTCAGCAGCCGTGGCGCGAATTTGTTGGCGTTGAGCGCCTGCACTTCATGCGGCGTGGCCGCCGGATCTTCGCCGTCGTGGAATTGCACTGGCTTGGCGTCCACAATCCGGTAGACCGACACATTGACGGGGATCTGATCGCGCTCCATCAACTCGATCTGGAAATAGACCAGCTTGGGCGCGCCGCCGGCGAAATCGAACTGATACCAGTCGGTGCGATCCGGTTCGTCCACCAGGCTCGCACGCGTCGAACCGGGCAGCGGAACGTATTCGGCATCGTCGCCGTGCGCAAAGATGGTCTGGTTCAGCGGAATCCGCATGGCGCTCTGCCAGGTATGCGACGGCGAACTCTTCACGCGATCGCTCAGCGGCCAGCGATTGACCTGCAGATGATACGCGCCGGACGCCGCCGTGGCGTCGACATGCAGCGTCACCGGCCCGGGGACCGTGAGCCGGAACTGCGAGTAGAAGTCCGCGTCCCCTGCGTGCAGAGTTTTGGAGAGCAGCGTGGTGGCGCCCTGTTGCACCGAGACTGTGACACGCGTTTCCGGCTTGAGATCGGCCAGCGAATCGAGCGAATAAAGCAGGCTGTACTGATTGCCGGGGGCCACACCTGTGAGCGGCGCCGACATGGTGCGCACGGGGCCCTTGGTTGCCAGGATTACCGGAAGATTCTGAGCGAACGCTCCCAAAGAGAAGAAAAACAGACCTAGAAGGGAATTGGTTCGGGTCACGAATTAATTATCCAACATTTGTTCGAAGCCGGAATTGCGGCCGGCGGATTTCCTGCTCAAGGCGCCGCCTATCCCTTGACTCCCGCCGCGTAACCTACCAAAATCATTCCACGTTCAGACAAAAGGGGATTTTCATGAGTTCCAAACGAGCCGCGACGCTCATCGGACAATGGTGTCCAGTACCTAGACTAAGTTGGCTTTCCGTTCTTCCGCTTCTGCTGGTTGCTCATACCGGCCGGGCGCAGGTCCTGTATGGATCCTTGACGGGAACCGTGACGGACGCCTCGTCCGCGGCAATCAGCGGCGCCAAAATAGAAATTGCAAATGTTAATACCGGCACCACGAAGGACGCCGTCAGCGACGATCATGGAGGCTACATCTTCACCAACCTCCAGCCCGGAACTTACAAGGTCACGGTAACCGCAGCCTCTTTCGGTTCCTTCGTCCAACAAGGATTGCAAATCGAAGCCAACGCCGAAAAGCGCGTGGATGCGCAGTTGCAGCCGGCGGCGGTGCAACAGACCGTTACCGTGGAAGCTTCCGTGGTGGCTTTGCAAGCCGACCGCGCCGACGTCAACCAGCAGATTCAAGCTTCGCAGATCGCGCAGTTGCCGGAGCCGGCGACGCGCAATTTTCAAAGTATTTTCCTGATTGTGCCAGGCTTCACCCCGCCGGCCGGCTCGCACTCCGAAGCCGGTAATCCGCAAGGCGCGCTGGCCACGAACGTCAACGGCGCTTCCTACAACAACAACGCCACGCGCATCGATGGCGCGCTCGACTTATACCCCTGGCTACCGGAAATCGTAGCCTATGTGCCCGCCGCCGAGGCCATCCAGACGGTGAGCGTGGTGACCGCCAGCTTCGACGCCGAACAGGGCATGGCCGGAGGCTCGGCCGTAAACGTCATGATCAAATCGGGCACCAACTCATTCCACGGCTCGGCCTGGGAGTTCAACCAGATCAGCGCCCTGAAAGCCCGAAATTATTTCTACTATGGCGCTGCCAATCCCAAGAACATCCTCAACCAATTCGGCGGAAATCTGGGCGGACCGATCAAGCGCAATAAGCTATTCTTCTTCACCAACTGGGAAGAGACCGACAAGCGCGCCAACGTTTCGGCCTATCAGACGGTGCCGACCAGCGCCTTGAATAATGGCGATTTCAGCGCGACCGGAACCAACATCTACGATCCGCGCAGCGGCGCCGCCAACGGCGTCGGCCGCACCGTATTTCCGGGCAACCAGATTCCGTCGAACCTGTTCGCTTCGGCGTCACAAAAGATGATCGCGCTCATGCCTGCGCCCAATCAGCCGTCGGCCTCGCTGACGCCCACCAACGACTACTTCGCCAGTGCGGACTACTCCTCCACGCATCACAACATCGACACCAAGATCAACTTCAACCCGAATGACAAAACCACGATCTTCGGCCGCTATAGCATTTCGCCGAGCAATATCTTCGACCCGCCTGGTCTTGGCGCGGCCGGCGGCAACACGCTCGATGGCGGCCAGCCTGGCACGGCGACCGGACGCGTCCAAAGCACGGGTTTGGGAGGCACCTACTCCATCGCGCCCAATCTCCTGGTGGACGGCAACGTGGGCTACACGCGCGTGCGTCTCGGCGCCGAGAACGTCGATATCGGCAAGAATTATGGCTCCGACGTTTTGGGGATCCCCGGAACCAACGGTCCCTACTTCCTCGATGGCGGCTATCCGAATTTTGGCGTCACCGGCTTCTCGTCGTTCGGCAATCCGAATGTTTCGAATCCATTCCTGTTCCGCGACAACGAGTATGTGGGCGCGCTCAATCTGAGCTGGACCAAGGGCTCGCACTCGATCCGTTTCGGCGCCGAATACCAGCACTTCGCGATCAATCATTTCCAACCGCAGACCTCGTTCGGACCGCGCGGCGGCTTCACGTTCTCCGGCGGCATCACTTCGCTGAGCGGCGGCGCAGCCACCAACCTCTACAACTCCTGGGCGGACTTTCTTCTCGGCATGCCGCAGACCATGGGCATCTCCACCGAATACATCAACCCGGCTACCGTGCGCGAGGGTAACTACGCTTTCTACGCGCGCGACCAATGGCAGGTGAGCCGCAAGCTAACGCTTAACTACGGCCTGCGCCTGGAAGGCTATCCGCTGGCCGCGCGCGATCACTACGGCGCCGACATCTACAACCCGCAGACTGGCCAGGTCTGTCTGGGCGGCGTGAACAATCAGCCGCGCGATTGCGGCGTGAACGTTAGCGGAATTCAGGCTGCGCCGCGTCTCGGCATCGCCTACCGCATCAGCGAAAAGACAGTGCTGCGCGCCGGCTACGGCATCAGCATCGACCCCAACAGCTACCGCGCCATGCGCGACGCCTATCCCGCAACGATTGCGCTCTCCATCAGCGGCGCCACTTCGTACCAGGCGGCAGGATCGCTGGCGACGGGGATTCCGGCGATCGTCGGCCCGTCGTTGAACACGGGGCCGATCCTTCTGCCGACGAACATCACCACCACAACTTTCCCGCTGAACTACCACCGCGGGTATATCGAATCGTTCAACCTGACCTTGGAGCGCGAGCTCGCGAAGAACTTCACGGTGCAGGCGGCATATGTGGGTAGCCGCGCCATCCGTCATACGCAGGACATCAACATCAACGCGGCCGGACCGGGCGGCGGAAATGCGGGGCGCGCCTACTTCCCCATCACCGGACAAACCACCGACATCACCGAGAGCACGCCGTTCAACACAGCTTCGTACAACTCACTGCAGATGCAGATGAACAAGCGGGTCGGCGCTGGAACGTTCGGCGCAGTCTACACATACTCCAGAGCGCTGGACTACGGTGACAACGACGATTCCGGCCTCACCTGGGCCTGGATTCCCATGTACCGCCGCAATTACGCGCTGGCCGGTTTCGATCGCACGCATAACTTCCAGACCTACGGAAATTATGAGCTGCCGTTCGGCGCGGGCAAATCGATGATGTCGCACGGTATTGCTGCGAAGATCACCGGGGGCTGGCAGCTGAACGGTATCCTGAGCCGCGAGAGCGGAACGCCCTTTACGATCGCTTCCGCCGGCACATCGGTCAACGCGCCCGGCAACACGCAAACGGCGAATCAGGTGATAACTAACGTCGCGATCATTGGCGGACACGGCATCGGCGCCAATGGCGCGTCTTACTTCAACCCACTGGCGTTCGCTCCGGTCACGGCCGTGGCCTTCGGCAATGCCGGCCGCGACACGCTGCGCGGTCCCGGTGTGTTCAACATGAACGCTAGCCTGTTCCGCAACTTCAACATCACCGAACGCTTCCGCCTGCAGTTCCGCATGGAGACGTTCAACCTGACGAACACGCCGCAATTCGGCAATCCCGGCGCGACGGTGTCCTCCGCGACATTCAATGCCGACGGCAGCGTGAAGTCGCTCAACGGCTACACGCAGATCACCTCGGCAAGCAACGAGCGGCAGTTGCGCTTCGCGCTAAAGCTGGCGTTCTAACCGTGCTCGAAACGGGCGGCGGATTATTGAGCCGCCGTCAGCACGCTGGACGTTCGAAAGATCGCCTGAAAATTGGGAAGACGTTGCAACGCGTCTTCCCCACTCGCCTCGAACAGCCAAAACTGCTCGAAACGGTGTTTGCTGTAGTCGTTCTGAAAAAGGCCCTGTGATTTGTGCTCGGCGATGAGCCAATTCACCACGATCCGATAATTCAGCGACTCGCGATAGCCGAACGAAGCATCGCGGTCGAAGACTAACGCGGGCTCCCGCGCTGACCGTGCGGGTAAGCGGTTCTCCAGCTAAGCCGGAAAAGACAAGCGGAGCGCCTTCCACAGACCGCGGTTCCGCTCCGAAAATCAAAGGCCGGACGCCTGCAACCTTGGCGAGAGCCTCAAGCGCTAACAGCGTGGCGGCGCGATGATGTCCATGCGTTTCCGCGGTGGGCAGCAGCGTGAACACCGCGTCGTATTTCTCGCGGCTGAGCAGATCCGACAAGAACGTGCGCAGATAGGCACGATTCCAGTTGCTGGTGTCGGCAACCGACGCGTCGGTAGTGAAACCGAGGTCTCTCTGATCGAGAAAATAGTGGCGGCGGATTCCCAACACCTTCCCCGCGTTGCGCGCTTCCTGCTTTCGGATCTCCGCCAAACGCGCGCGGCCTTCGTTGCTCGGCGCCAGCGAGACGCCGTAGTAAGTTTCGGCCAGCGAGGAATAGCGGTAACCGGATTCGCCGTTCGTCACTACCGCCTGATCGACAATCCACCCGCACTCCCGGGCCAGGCGATAGGTAGACGCCGCAAACGCGTATTCGTCGTCGGGATGCGCGGCGACGATCAAGAGCTTTCCCTTCGACGGTTGCGCCGCGGCCACTCCAGGAATTAGCGCGCTCCCGGCGATGGCGCACAGAAAATCCTTGCGGGACGGAAGCAGGCTTTCACTCATGCTGATCCAATGCCTCGGCCAGTCCCCGCTTATCGGACGCGATCACCGTACGCGCAATCTCCGGCATGGGTGTCCGGTTCTGCCGGCTCAATCGCCGCAGGCCCAGGTAGGCTTCCTCTTCAGTCCAGTGGAAACGGGATTGCAAAAGTGCCTTGGCGCGCTCGACTAGCTTCCGTTCCATGAGATCCTGCTGCGCCTTTGCCAATTGGCCGCGCAAAGTGGAAGCCACCAGCAACGCGCCCAGCGGCAGGCTCAAGCTCATCAGAAATGCCAATGCGCTGGCGCTTAGCGGGGAATCGGTCGCCCGGCAGAAATTGGCAATCCCGGTCACCTCGCCCAACTCGAGCAAGGGTATCGATACGACCGCGTCGAACCGGGCGCTCTTAAATTCCGGAAAGCCGCCAAAGCGCCAATCGGCGGCGGCGCCGGATTGCAGCACCAGCGGCGTCTTGCGGTTCCAATGCAGCAGAACGGCGTTGGATCCGACTTCGGCCGCAAGGCTTCGTCCCAGGCTTTCCGCCGCGGCGCCGCCAGACGCGGCCAGCGTCGCGGTGACGCGCTCGCGGTCGAACCGATAGACGTAGGCGCCCTGAGCATTGGTCTGAAGAATCGCCATGTCGAGAAGCGATTGGATGGCGCCGCCCTCGCTCTTTGGAAGAGGCGCAGTCAAAGTCTCGTGCTGCCGTTTGATGGGACTAATAGCTATCGCTGACATTCAGAACTCCTCTAGTTTGGTTTTCAATTTCGAGGGAACGGATGATTTAGCTGGCGCGACAACAACAGGGGCGACAGCCCGAGGGAGGAAGGAGGCGGGTGCGATCTATCTGTGAGGGCCTCAGCATACTAGTCTATCTAGATAGACATTACTATGATTAAAGGCGAGGCGTCAAGAGAGAATTTGGCGATAGCTTTTAACCGATTGATTTCATTGACTATTCGACAATCAGCGCGTCCAGGTCTACGAAGCCACCATTGGCCCGCGGGTTCTTTTCCCCCGTAACGCGGATGTCGATCACGTGTCTGCCCGAACCGAGGCCCGAGTATTTCGTGCGGCTCTTCCATGCCGTTTCGCCAGCGTAGAGGTCGAGCCGGCCGCGGAGCTGCCCATCCACCCAAACCTCCGCGATGCCGCGGTTGCATGCGCGCGTGTACACGTAAGTGATCGCGTCGCCATCGAAGGCGAGTGACGCCGAAGCGCCGGCAACGTTGGAGTAGCTCAGTGTGTGGCCGAAAGCTTCCTGGAACTGAGGGTCGCGGGTCCAGGGCTCTCTCAGGCACAGACGTGGGTCGGTGTCGTCATACTCTCCCGGCGGGGCCGCGTCGCGGGCGGCTGCAGCCGTCACCGCAGGCGCCGTAGCTGCGTGATCGGGGTCCAGCCGATATAGCCGTGCGCCTTCCGATTCGCCGACCAGCCGGATTCCCCATTCGGCGGCGTTTTCCACGAAATCGTTCGCGCCAAACGCCGTCATCGTGACCAGCAGATACCGGATGCCGTGCGCCAGCAACGCCCGCACCGCCTCCACACGTCGATTGCAATTCCACTGCGCCGCCGTGATCGTCGGGGTCGCGGCCAAGTCGCGCCATTGCCCGCCTTGATCCATGCCGCGCAGATAAATGTGGGTCCGCAGCGCATCGGAGGAAGTGAGCAGCCGAACCTCGTCGACGAACTTCGGCTCGCCAAAATCAGCCTCGAGAAACATTCCGGGCGCGGCGTCCTGCCAGGAACGCCAACGCGTCACCAGACTGCCGTCAAACGCTAAGTGAGCGTCCCACGGATTCGGTTTTCCGTTCACGCGCCATTTTCCATCCTGGGCGAGCGGGCTTCCGCCCTCCATGATTTGAAACTCCGAAATGCTCCACATCTCACCCGGCGCGCGCGCCGTTTGGACGGCCTGCACGCGCCGCACCCGGGCCGACGGAAAGCGGAATTCAAGAGCTTGCGTTGGACTCGAGCCCAGCAATAGCGCCGTCCGGAATACGTCCACCAGAGCCTCATTCCCTGCCCCGTTCTGTCCCGCCACAATCTCGCGCGTGGTCCAGGCCTCGGGGATGGGCTCAAACGAAAACACCTTGTCCTGAGGCGGCACCTGATGCTCGATCATCCGGTCGACTCGGTAGCCCGAATTCGCGCTCGCGAGGTAAGCCTGCTCGGGTTCCAAGCGAAGCGCGGCGCGAACGGGCAATGCCGCGATGCGCGGCGCGTAGCGGTCAAAATAGGGCACCGGGGATGCATACCAGGACAAAAATCCGTGGAGCACCATCAGGGCAGGCAGGAGCGCGGGCAGCCGTTGCAACGCGAGCACGAATGCCAGAGCCAGAAGCGGCGCTGCCGGGATCAGAAACCGGGAACCGATGTTGAGGAACCACGGCAGCGCGAAGACAGCTCCCGCGAACAGTAGCCGGCGGCCAGCCGGACGCCGCAACGCAAGCAGGGCCAGCGGCAACAGCAGGAAAACTGGACCGAAAAATCCCTGCAGCCGCTCGCCTTTGACCGCTAACTCCCACGGGGCGCCGAACCAGCTTGTCAGATGATAATGGCGCAGATAAGTGAGATATTGCAGTTCAAATGAAACATGAACATAGGGGTTGGGAAAGAGTTGGTTCGCAAAGGGCGCTAAGGGATTGCCAATCTGCACAGCATTCTTGATCACCCACGGCAGAACAAATGCGGCGGTCGCGGCCGAAACCATAACTAACGGCCGAAGTAACTTCTTCCTGCCTCGCAACAGCTTCCAAGTTACAAATCCTAACGCATACGGAATGGCTATCGCCGCCGTGTATTTGGTGGCGTAAGCGAATCCAGCGAGGGCGCCGATGACGATGAGCAGATTGGGTTCGCGTTCCGCGTCCCAGATTTGTAACAAATAGAACGCAGCGAACACCACGGCCGCCGCCGCGACATCCACGTATGCCGAGCTACCGTCCCACCCCACGATCGGCGACGCAAAAACCAGAAATGCCGCGGCCGCCGCGGGCACGGGAAACCCGAAACGGCGTCCGTAACAAATCATTAGCAACGGCAAGTCGACGAGAAACAGAAAGTGGAAGAGCGCGGCGCTTGAGTGGCCGCCCAGCGAAACCGCCGGCATGAAAAGCAGTTCGATTCCCTGGGAAAGGCTGCCGTAGAAATCGCCGGGAGTACTCTCAAAGCCGTGGGCGCGCAGGTAGCGGTCGACAAATGGCAGATGATACGCCACGCCGTCCGGGCTCATCTCCGGCGCCATGGCATGGATCAAATAAACCACGCCGAACGCCGCGAATAGAGCCCCGCAAAACCATTTCCATCGGCGAGGGATCGGCGCAAACGCCGCGCCTCTTGGGATGCTCCGCCTGGCGGCAAACGCGCCGGCAATTGCCAGCACGCCAAGCGCGATGAATACGCCCTTCCGCGCCAGATGAATCGATGCCAAAAGGAAAATGATCTGGCTGAAGCACGCCGCACCGGCCACAAACGCCAGCGCAAAATACTCGGTACGCTCCAACCGGATCGCGAGGCGTTGGAATAGGAGCAATCCAACGCAAAGACACGCAGACCCGAACAGGAACACGCCCGCGAAAATGCCGGTCACTTCCTGCATGGACGCCTCAGATTCGGCCACCGGCCCGGATGATTTAGTATACCTTCCGGGAATGTAAGATCGATGCTATCTCCCTGCCAGTGACTTATTCTCTTTTGGAAGCGTGACTCGTTTCAGGTAGATTCCCTGTAACATAGATCACTGTTGTGTTACTTAATACTCCGTTGACTCTAACCGCTAGCTGGTATGATCCCGCGCGCATCTCAGGCACGCGAATACCCAATTGAAATACGCCGGGCGAGCCGGGGCCAGCGGATGTAATTTCTACTCGCGCTCCTTCCATGGCGGCCGAGATCGGAAACGCGGCGCGCGCCGCGGAACCCGCAATTCCCGGCGCGCCGGCCGCTGGGACTGGCTCAGTGAATCCCTGCCCGGTAAGGTCCACCGATATCACCGATCCCACCGCCGCCGGATTCGCCGCAGCGTTGAGCGATCCGTCTACGTTCCGCACGTTGGCGAAGATTCCCGGCGCCACGGGCACCACGGTCAACGCGGCCGCCGCCGGCGGCATCTGCGGCAGCTGGAGCACCGCGGTCGCTCCGCCAAACGCCACGCCTGAAGGTACTTGCGCATTGATCTGACTCGGAGAGACTGCCAGCAGCGGGCACGCGATGCCGTTGATGGAAAGCGTCACTACACCCGTGCTTTGCGCGGGCGGCGCCAGGTTGGAACCGAAGACCGAGATCAGCGAGCCCGGCGCCACCGGTCCCGGTTGCAGGGTGGCGGCATTCCACAATCCCGAAAGCGCAGGCTGGCCGGGTTGTTTGAGCAGGCCAAACGCCACGAGTGAGTAGCCCGTCCCGACATAGACCTTGCCGCTCGCCACCGTGGGCAGGGAGAATTTCACGAACGAACCCAGCGCATCGCGCGCCGCGTTCATTTGGCTGTTATAGAGTTCATTGGCGAGGTTCGAAGCGTCATAAGCGTGCAGCGTGCCGCCCAAACCGGGTTCAACCAGCCACACGATTCCGTCGGCTGAGCCGTTGGCGCTCACCACCGGCGCCGCGCCCAACTCGCCAAACACGCCTGACGATTGCGACGCCGGCGGCGCCGTCACATGCGCCCCGGAAACCGCAAACGCCTTGACCATATCTTGAGCCCCCGCGAAATATAGGTTTCCGTTGAAGTATGCCGCGCCCCCATAGACCGGCCCGATCGCTCCTGCGATGGATTGCACGGTCTGGCTGTCGTCGACAGCGTTGAAATGGCCCATCTGATCCCGGTCGAGCAGATAGAGGCGGCCCTCCTTGCCCGCGCCGGCGATCAGATGCGGATGCGCCGCGCTTCCGGCCTCGTCGGGCAGCACCACCGCGCCGCTCGACCCGAGATCGACATCCTGCCGGTTCAAGTTCAATTGGTTAAACGGAGTGAAGTAGTCGGCGATGGCGAGTCCGCCGCCGGACGACAGCTTGATGAAGCTGTCTCCGAGGTCGGAGCCGCTGGCGTTGCCATCGAACGGCCCGTTGCCCGAGATCACATAGATGTTGCCCTGCGAGTCGGCGGCGGGCGCTGCGCCGCCCATCCACAAAGAGCCCTGAAACGCGTTCGGCGAATCGTTAAAGATCGTCGTCTGCTGAAGATTTGCGGCGTCGTAGCCAATTAGCCAGCCATGATAAGAGCCAGCGTCGCAATGAGAGGTCCAGGCTGTGTAGACTATGCCATTCAGCAAGAGCAGTCCGGCGCGATTCTTGTACAGGTAAGGATGAAACTGGACGGTAGTCTGCGAAAAGCCATCGCCCACACCGGGCACCGCGGCGTTGATTTCCGCCGGACTTCCCGGCCTGTCGGCGCCAGTGGCGACATCGAGGGCATGCAGTCGATGAATGAACGTGCCGTTGCGGATGGTGCTGGCCACCACATAGAGCGTTCCGGTGGCGGGATCGATCACGGGAGTGCCGGTGATGCCGATCTCCGGCTGGATCGAGAGGCAGCCGAGAACATCGGCCACGCTCAGCGTGCGCTCACCGGACGCTGGATCGGCGAAGTTGACGTGCCAGAGTGGCACCGCGTTCGATCCAGTGTTGGAATCGGCGTCGAACGCGTAGACGCTGTCGTGCTCGGTGGCCACGAAAACCACATTGTGGATGCCCTTGCCCGGAACATTCACTAGTGGAAGATAGAGCGGCTGCGCATAAACCTGCCCGTCTACCGGGAGAGAGAAAAGCTGACCAAACGCGTCGGCATTCACATTCGCCGGCGTAAGAATCGTCTCCGCCTGGTTTGTTCCGGAGCGGGCGAGATTGTTGCGATAGGTAGTGACGCTGACCTGGGCCTCCGCGGCGACGGCCAGAAGAAGAACGATAAACGGCAGCATGAGGGATGGCAGATTGGCCAATTATCCTGATGCGCGGGCCGTGCGTTCCGCGATAGAAGTTTTGCCCGATGGGCCGGATAATGCGTGCGGGAATACGAACCGCGCGAAGCCGATCCGTTTCGCCAACGCCTCGCGCGACCGCATTTTCGGCCGGGCGGCTAAGTCGACAAATAGTCACTCAATTCTAATTTTTGTCACCAGATCATAACTTCGGTTATTTTCCTAGTAAATGCAGCCCCAAGATAATTGACGTTTTGTGTGTACTGGCTCATTCTAGATCGTTGCCCCCGACCCAATACTTCAATCTTCGTGTCCTTACGATAGTGCTCGCAGCGATTCCACTCGGCGCGCAGACGCCGGATGTCTCCGGCGTGACGCCGCCGCGGGTGGTTCGCCGGATCGATCCGCAATACTCCCCCGAAGCGCGCGCCGAACACATCCAGGGGACGGTGGTGCTACGAGTCATCGTCGATGAAAAGGGTCACCCGGCAGATATCTCGCTGATCAGCCCGCTCGGCTTCGAGCTCGATCAGGAGGCCCGCAAGGCAGTCGCGCAATGGGAATTTGCGCCCGGAACCAAAGCCGGCGTGCCCATGAGGAGCGTAACCACCGTGGAAGTGCCCTTCCGCCTCCCGGCAATCCCGTTTGACGAGAAAGCGGAACATCAGCGAAGCTTGTTCAACATCGCGCTCAAGACGATGGAGCGGCCCAACACAGGCCGCGATGAGATCGATCGCGCGGTTCGAGCCATCGTCGAGCTTTGCCGCCAGAAGTTCGGGCCCGCCATGTATATCGCCGGCGCCTGGATGATGAATGGCGAGCATGTTCCCCAGGATATGGACGCAGGATTCGATTGGATCCAGCAGTCTGCGGGCAAGAACTACGGACCGGCGCTTTACCAGGTGGCCCTGCGCCGCATCGACGGCCGCCGCTTGCCGCGCGACCCCGTCCAGGGGATGGAGGAAATGCGGCAGGCCGCCACCCTGGGCAGCCGTCAGGCGCAATTTTATCTCGGCAACCGTTATGAGGCCGGCGACGGCGTCCCGCGGGAACCCGATCGCGCACGCACCTATTACCGCCTCTGCGCAGCCCAGGGAATGGCCGACTGCCAATATCGGTTAGGCCGTCTGCTCTACGAGGCGCGAGAGCGCCAGGAGCGAGACTATCTGGAGGCCATTGCGCTGTTCCAGCTTGCCGCTGAACAAGGCTCGAAAGAGGCCAAACAACTTGCCTCGAACGAAGCGTCCAAACTGACCGACGAACAGAACCATTGGGTCGCGACTATCAAGCACGAGATTGTGCCACGGTAGCGGCGCCGTTACTCTGCGCGCAGCGCGACTGCCGGATCTACCAGCGCCGCACGCCGCGCCGGGACCAGACACGCCGCGAACGCGGCCGCGGCCAGCACGGCGGCCATTGCGGCGAACGTCGCCGGATCGGTGGCCTCGATGCCATACAACATGCCCCGCATCATTCTCGTGAGGATCGCGGCCCCGCCGGTGCCTAGCGCGAGACCAAGCACCGTCAACACCGCGCCACGGTTCATCACCAGGCGCAGCACGGTGCCGGAATCCGCGCCGAGCGCCATGCGGATGCCGAACTCGCGCGTTCGCAGCGCTACCAGATAGGCGATTACCGCGTAAATCCCGGCGGCCGCCAGCAGCGTGGCCATGCCCGCAAACAACGCCAGCAGCCACGCGTACAAACGCGGATTGGCCAACGATTGCTCAACGACCTCCTGCATAGTCGCCGCGCGGAACAGCGCCTGACCGGGGTTTACTTCGCGGACCGCGGCGCGAATCGCACTCACCAGGCCGTCGGCCGATCTTGTGCCGCGCAGCACCAGAGTCGACCCGTTGTTGCGCATCTGCGCAAAGTTTTGCGCCACCGCGTTGTAGATCTCTGGAACCGCCGGCGACCGAAGCGTCTCCTGCCGCACATCGCCCACGACGCCGACGATCGTGCCCCGATTCGTCTTGCGACCGATCGGATCCTCGTTCGGAAAAACCTCGCGCGCCAATGCTTCGTTGACCAGAATGACTCTCTCGGCGTCCGGCAAATCGCGCGGTGAGAATTCCCTGCCCTTCCGCAGCGGAATGCCCATGGCGCGAAAATATCCGGGCGTCACATAGCGCAATTCCGTCTTGTGAAGCTCCGGCCGTCCGGCCACTGTGAAGAAACCGGACCAACCGGAATTCTGCAACGGTAAGAGCGAAATCAACCCGGCGGCGCGCACCCCAGGAATCCGCGCCACTCGCTCCTCGATCGCCGCCGATTCCGAAGGCCCGGAGACGAAGATATGCGCCGTCACCACGTTTTCCGCATTCAGACCCAGGTCCGCCCGCTGCAAATTCACAAACGTTCGCAGTAGCAAGCCCGCGCCGGCCAGCAGGACAAATGCCAGAGCCACTTCGACCACCACTAAGCCGTCGCGATGCATCGCCCGCGCCACGCCGCGCTTCAGCGCGGCCGAACCGCCTCGCGCCGCCGCGATTGCGGGCGCAAGACCGAATCCAATTCCTGTAGCCGCGCAGACAGCCAACAGAAAGGCAAAGACGCGCCAATCGAGTTGGATCTCACTCGCCCGCGGAATCTGCGCTGCCGCGATCTTTTTCAGAACGCCGCTTCCCCATACGCCGATCCCGAGCCCAGCCACGCCTCCGCAGGCCGCAAGCAAAAGACTCTCCGTCAGAAACTGCCGGATCAGCCGAAAACGGCTCGCGCCCAGCGCAGCTCGCACAGCGATCTCACGGCTGCGCGAGGCCGTACGCGCCAGCAGCAGATTCGCCACGTTCACGCACGCCACCAGCAACACCATGCCGACGGCGCCCAGCAGCACCAGCAGGGATTCGCGCGCCTGGCCGCTCACGACATCCTGCAGCCTCTGAATGCGCACCACGCGGCGCGCTTGCGACGGCCCACTCATGGCGTTGAGTTCCTGCCGCGCAGCCTCCGGAGCAATGCCCTCCTTCAGCCGCGCCACCACTGCGTCCAGACGGCTGCTGGCGTGGTTTCGAAGGTCCGCGGGCGGCCGTCTCGGAAGCCACAGGTCGCTCGATGAAGCGGCGTATAAATCGGTGGAGGCAGATGGATACGGAAACTGAAAGCCCTCCGGCATTACTCCGATCAGCATGAACGGTTGTCCATCGAGCGTGATGTTGCGCCCGATGGCGGAGGCGTCGCCGCCGAAATGCGTTTTCCAAAACCGGTACGATGCCACCGCCACGTTGGAAGGATCGCCCTCGCCAAATGTCCGCCCCATCAGCGGCGCGACTCCTAGCACCGGGAATAGTGCGGGCTCGGCGCCGGTGATCGCCACGCGTTCCGTTTCGCCTGTCCCTTGCAGATTCATGCTGGACCTGACGTACGTGGCGATCCGTGCGATCAGACGGCTTTGGGTTCGCCATTCTTCGAAGTCGCCGTAGATCACGCTGCTATCGAAGCCACCGTTAACGCCGGTCGCGCGGTTGCCTCTCATCGATCTGAACGAGCCGCTCCGGATGCGCGAAAGGCAATGGCCGCAGCAGTACACCGCTCACCACGCTGAAAATCGCGGTATTCGCGCCGATTCCGAGCGCGAGCGTCGCAATGGCAGCCACCGCGAAGCCCGGCGACTTGCGCCAACCGCGCAACGCAAATCGGACGTCCTGAACGAGATTCCGCATCTGCATACGGACGGCGATTCCAGCCCGATTGTTAACGGCCTACTTCTTGTCCGCGAACTTGACGCGATGGGTCACATAGACCAAGCCGGTGGGCACGCTACGGTTGTAGTCGACGCGGAAAACGATTTGCGCACTCTGGTGCCGCTTCGCGCGATCAAAAATGCGGCCGTCTAATTCAGCGACGAAGGTCGGATCGGTGAGTTTGCGGATCAGGTACGCGCCGGTTTGCGCGCGGTCACCAAAAACATTGAGTACTTCGCCGCCATTGCCCGTCCGAATGCTCGTCACCAGCGCGTAATCCGGGTTACTTTCATCGCTTTGCATCATCAGCGTGTTGGCGAAGTTCGGGTATTGGGCCGACCTCGCCCGGTTTGGGCTCGGCATTCATGAATCCGGCGAAATGTTTTCCGGCCGTGTGCGGCGCGGGTCTGAAATTCTGGTCAGCAAGCAACTCGAGAAGCAGCGGAGCGAAGCGCGGCTGCCCAATCACGATGGTGCGTTTCCCGGCCAGCTCGCCGGTCGAGATCTGCCGCGCCGATACGACGGTGGCGGTGGAATTCAAGCTGCGGAGAAATCGGTCCAGATTGACCGAGGCGCCTACATCCTCAAAAGGCGCCCACAGGTTCCAGACCGGATACGCCGGGCGGTGCAGCAACAACTGGTCGGCCTTCAAGAGATCTTCCGGGAAATTCGCGCCGAAATTCCGCTCAAAACCATCCGTGGATCGAAAAAATAGCGGCGTGCCGATGGCCACCACGACATTACTGGAACGGAATCCGGACCAGATTGGGCTTTCGGCAAGTTCGCGCGGCGCCCGATTGCGCGATGCGCCCAGCATCCACCAGAGCAAAGCCGCGGCAATCAGGACCAACACCAGCGATCCGGCCCCCCACGCCACGCCGATCCAGAAACGGTCGGACGGTTCGGGAGCAGCAGGTAGCGGAGCCACCGGTTCCACCACGGGCGGAACATAGGGCTCGACGTAAGGCCGATAGGTATTCTTCTCGAAACGAAGCCGCAGCGGGAACTCGGCGCCCTCCGACGCGTAATATTCGTCCAGCTTCTGCCGCAGCCGGCGCATCTCCACGCGCACGATGGTGTCCAGCTTGGGATTGAAATCCTTCCGCCCGAAGGCGTTGGCGCCGATGGAAATTTCCGACCAGACGGACGGATCTGTACTGGTCGTGGCTTCGCGCAGGTAGACCAGCAGACGTTTGAGTTGTCCGCTTCGGCTGAAGGTCTTGCTGGAAAGCAATTGGTCGAGCGTTTCCGTCAGCGGCGTGGACCCGGAAGGAAGGTCCTTCACAGGTTCTGGAAGGGTAGCGCTCCGGTGGGTATCTTGCATGGCAAAAGCTTTACAAATGAAACACTTACACAACGTTATGCAACATGGTTGTCACGTTGCAATTCAACATCATACCCTATTATCACTTCCGCAAGTTCCGCGCAGACCGCATAATTGGACCCATCGCTTTCAAGCCTGCGCCGGTGGGGTAACCGGCTCAACTCAACGTTGGAGGTTAATTCATGTTTCGCAAGCAACAATTCAGGACTCTGGCTGTGTTCGCTGGGCTCGCGCTCGCCGTCCCAGCCATCTACGCCCAAACCAGTGTTGGACGCATCTCGGGTTCCGTCACCGACCAAAGCGGGGCTGCCGTAGTCGGCGCCAAGGTGACCATCATCAGCACCGAGACCCAAAGCGCCCGTACCGCGGCCAGCGATTCCAGCGGCTTCTATGCCGTTACGAATCTCGCGATTGGCCATTACACCGCATCGGTCAGCTCGGCCGGTTTCCAAAAGCAGGAGCAGAAGGATCTCAACGTTGTGGCCGACGGTCACATCACGGCCGATTTCAAGCTTCAAGTCGGCGACGTGACGCAATCCGTGGAGGTGGTTGCCGCGGCCTCCGAGCAGATCAGCACCGACTCGGGCGAAATGTCCAAGACCATCGACCAGAAGGAAGTCGCCAACCTCGGGCTTGAACGGCGGCAACTATATTGAATTGCTGACGCTGGTTCCCGGCACGGTCGTGACCAACCCCGACCAGTTCAGCGTGACCACCAGCCTCACGGCCACCAACCAGAACATCAACGGCAACCGCAGCGACACCCAGAACCTCACCGTCGACGGCGCTTTCAATCTGGTCGCCGGTAGCAACGGCAGCCTGATGAACAACGTGAATTCGACGTTCATTCAGGAAGTGAAGGTTCAGACCTCGAATTTTTCGGCGGAATACGGCCGTAATTCGGGCGTGGCCTTCAACATCATGACCAAGAGCGGTACCGACCAATTTCACGGCGGCCTCTTCGAGATTTTCCGCAACGATAAGATGGACGCCCGCAATTTCTTCTCGGTCAACAAGACGCAATTGCGCTACAACGATTTCGGCGGCAGCGTCGGCGGGCCCATCAAGAAGGACAAACTGTTCTTCTTCTTCGGCCAGGAAGTGAAGCGCCTCCGCCAGACCCAAAGCCCGACGCGCGTCACCGTGCCCGACACCAATTATTTGAACGGCATCTTCGCCACCGCCATCCACGAACCGGGAGGGACGAATCCTTACCCCAACAACATTCTGCCCTCCAACCTGATTACGCCGGATGGAAAAGCCATTGCCAACGTATATAAGTTGATGTCGCAGCAGGCGTCCTTTTTCAACAACGCGGAAGTCTCGAATAATGTGATTCTGCAGCCCTCGAATCCGCTCAATTTCCGCGAGACCCTGTTCCGCATGGACTATCACATCACCTCGAAGCACACGCTTTACGGGCGCTGGATCGGCGACGGCAACAGTCTGGTCGATCCCTTCGGCACGTTCTCCAGTTCCGGTCTCCCCACCACGCCGACGTTGCGCAATCGTCCCGGCCAGAGCTACCTGATCGGCGAAACCTGGTTGCCGACGCCCACGTTGGTCAATGAATTCCGCATTAACGCCAGCTGGGCATCGCAGCACATCCCGCCCTACGGCGATACCTGGGAGCGTTCCACCTACGGCTTCCAGTTCAAGCCGCTTTACCAGGGCAACGATCCCTGGGACGCCAACGGCATCCCCGATGTCGCGGTCAACGGATTCGCCAACTTCAAGGGCCCGAGCTTTTCGCTGTTCTCGCCATCGACCGATACCCAGATTGCCGACACCGCCACTTACGTCCACGGCCAGCACATCTTCAAAGCCGGCTTCGCGTTCATTCGCGACCGCGTCGATCAGAACGGACGCTCCGCCGCCACCGGCAACGTGACCTTCCAGACTTCCGGAAGCACCAACACCACCGGCAACGCCGTGGCGGACATGCTGCTCGGCAACTTCTATAACTTCAACGAAGCCAGTTCCGATCCCGTCGGCTTCTTCCGCTTCTCTCAGCCGGGTGCGTTCGTGCAGGATAGCTGGAAAGCCACCCGCCGCCTGAGCTTCGAAATCGGCTTGCGCTGGGAAAACATGGGCCCCATCTACACCCAGGCCAACAACATGATGAACTTCGTCCCCGCGCTGTTCATTCCAAGCAAGTCGGTGCAGATCAACTCCGCCGGAACTCTTGTGCCGGGCGTTGGCAACCCCTACAACGGACTGATTATGGCCGGAAGCGGCGTGCCCCAGGATCAACAGGGCCGCGTGCCGGGCAGCACAACGCCGTTCTTCCAATCGTTCCCCAACGGCGCTCCGCGCGGGTTCTACAACAACCAGAATGCCTTCATGCCGCGCTTCGGCTTCGCTTACGCGCTAACGCCTAAGACCGTGATTCGCGGCGGATTCGGCACTTACTACACGCGCGCGGAAGGCAACATCATCTTCTCGCAGTTGAACATTCCGCCCATCACGCAGATCACCCAGCTTTACAACGCCAATCTGGGCAATCCCGCCGGCGGATCGACGTTGGCTTCTCCTCTGGCCAACATCAACGCGCTCAATCCAAAATTGGTCAACGGGTATGCGGAACAATTCAGCCTCAGCATCCAACGCCAGGTGTCGCACGGCGTAGTGGCCGAGGTTGCGTATGTCGGCAACCTCGGGCGCGACCTCTTGCGCGCCCCGGATATCAACCAGATTCCGTTCGCTACTTTCGCCGCCAACGCCCAGTTGCCCACCGCACAGCAGGCGCCGCAAGCCGCTCTGCGGCCGTACCTGGGTTACTCGTCAATCTTCCAATACAACAGCGACTCAACCATGAACTACCACGCCTTGCAGGCTTATGTCTCCAAGCGCGCGGGCAACTTGTTCATGACCGCGAGCTAT
The DNA here is from genome assembly GCA_963743705.1 of Bryobacterales bacterium. GTDB lineage: Bacteria > Acidobacteriota > Terriglobia > Bryobacterales > Bryobacteraceae > PALSA-243. The sequence goes on from CAVUQS010000019.1 coordinate 363,255, forward strand.
ACGTTTTCCAAAGCGTTGGGCGACAGTAATGCGGAAGGCGATAACCCCGAGCAGTATCTCAATCGTCACTTCAACTACGGACCCACCAGCTTCGACCGCCGTCAGGTCTTCATCATGACTTATGTGTGGAGCCTGCCCAAGTTACAAAATTGGAATCCGGCGCTACGCCAGGCGTTCGGGTCGTGGATGCTGAACGGAATTGTCCGTTTGCAAACCGGCCAGTATTACTCCATCACCGCAAGCACGGCGGAAGGCACGCGCCGCGCCGATTACGTCGGCGGCGCGCTTTACCCGTCGAATCAGGGCCCCAACAACTGGTTCAACGCGGCGGATTTCGTGGCCGCTCCGGTCAGCCGTCTCGGCGATGCCGGCACGGGCATGGTGGAAGGTCCCCCGCTGCGCGTCCTGAACCTGTCCCTCGCCAAGAACTTCCACTTCACAGAGCGGATCAACCTGAAGTATCAAGCCGATTTCTTCAACGCGATCAACGTCGCGAACTTCTCCGGCCTCGGCACCACGGTTACCTCCGGCGGCTTCGGTACTCTCTCGAGCGCTTATCCTCCGCGCCAGATTCAGATGAGCCTGAAGCTCACGTTCTAAACCAAGCCGGCGGCGCGCCACTTCTAGCCGCCGCCGGTTATTTTGCTGGGACAGCCGTAGCCAGCATCACATCCGCAGCGTCTTTGCCGGCGCGCAGCAACTTCCCCATCTCTTTCATCGGGCGATCGATGTGCTGGAAGAAGGCCTTGTACCCGGCGCAGAGATAGTTCAGTCCCGCTTCGCCATCCGGCGTGTGAATGAAGCGGTTGCGCGGGCACTCCCCATTGCAGGCGAATCGCACTTCGCACTCGCGGCAATAGCGCGGCAGCGTGTCGCGTTTGGCGTTCCCAAAGGCGCGCTGCGCGTCTGACGCCACCAGTTGCAGCAGGTGGTCCTGCTTGATATTCCCCAGCCGGTATCGCGGCTCGACGAAGTGATCGCAAGAGTAGAGATCGCCGTTGTGTTCCAGAGCCAGCGCATCCCCGCAGGTTTCGCCAAAGATGCACAACGAGGCCGGCAATCCAAGCCACGACGCCAGCGCCGATTCGAACAACTGGATAAACACGTTGCCCACGTCGTGAGTCACCCACTCGTCGAAGACGCCGATCAGGAAAGCGCCCCACTCGTCCGGTTTGACCGTGCGCTCAGTTACCAATCCGCCGTCTTGCGTGTAGAGAGGCCGCCTCCGGTTGTGGTCGCCCCATCCGGCGTTGGCGATGTTCAGCAACTCTTTTGTCGAACGCTCCACGATGGGGATGAACTGAACGAACTGCGTCTTGACCTCATCGCGGAAGAATCGGTAGACCTCCAGCGCATGGTTCACGTTGGCGTCATGAACTGTGCACAGAACGTTGAACTCCACCTTGTGCCTCTGCATCAGGCGCGCCGCCTGCATCACCCGGGAAAATGTCGGCGCGCCGGATTTGTCCACGCGATAGGCATCGTGCATCGCTTCCGGGCCGTCGATCGAAAGACCCACCAGGAACCCGTTCTCGCGCAGAAACTCGCACCACTCCTCGTCGAGCAAAACGCCGTTGGTCTGGATGGTGTGTTCGAGGGCCGCTCCGCGCCGGAGATATTTGCGCGCCAGCGTATTGGCTCGCCGGAAAAATTCCAGCCCCATGAGCGTCGGCTCGCCCCCCTGCCAGGCGATCGTCACCTGCGGGGATGCCTGCGACTCGATCACCTGTTTGACGTATGCTTCCAGCGTGTCGTCCGCCATGCGGAATTTGCTGCCTGGGTAGAGCGTTTCCTTGGAGAGGAAGAAGCAATACTTGCAATCGAGATTGCAGATTGCGCCGGTCGGTTTTGCCAACACATGCACCGACGAAGGAGCATTACGCGGCCATACTTTGGGGGCTTCGGGGGTGGCGGTCATAGGCGCTCGACCGTACCCTGGATGCTTGGAATGGAATGTACGATTTAAGAAAATTGGCCCGGCGGGCCTTTCTTCTCAAATGAGCAGGAGCAGCACGGCGTAAGCCGACGCTCCGCCGGCGAACCACCAGAACCGTCCGCTCCTCTCGAACGATTCTTCCTCGTGGGCGCTCGTAATGACTACGCCGCCGACGACGAAGGCGAATAGACGCGAAGTAAGGGACTCCGGCAGTGCATCCGCAGCCCCCATGCCCCATCCCACCAGCAGACAGAACATGAGCAGTAGTCTACCCCAGGGTTCATAGAGGCCCTCGAACCGTTCCGACAGTTGGTTATCCACCATGAAGATGTGCAATCCCATGGCAGATACAAACAGCCAGAGGGAGACCATCGAAGAGTCATCGCGATGGAGCAGCAGGTAGCCGATGAGCAGCAGGTAGATCGCCCAGCCTGCCATCGTTCCCCAATACACGATCCCTGTGTCATCCTGACGCGCGCCATTCCCGGGCTTGATGTACTGCAGCCGGCTCAGTCCCGCAAACGCGATAAACCCCATGAGGGCCCACAAGTAGATTCTCTTTTCGGCATCGAGCAGCGTCCCCGCCGCCGTGCTGGCGACGATGGACCGGTGCTCTTCGAGTTCCGGGAAGACATTAACAAAAACGTACGCAATTGCCACGCCCGCCGAAAGAGCCTTCCACCGCCGCTGGATCTGGATCGTGAATCGGTGACAAAAGTGAGCCCCTACGAAGACGCCGCAGAGCGCCAGGATTCCGCCAAAGGACGCTACCCCCGTCATAACGTCAATGACGTGTGGTTACCGAGAGTAGGCCCCAGCACCCGACAACTGCAAGGGCGGACGCTACGGCCGTCGTCAGGCTCAACCGTTTTTTCAAGCCCGCGGCGCGCAATTCCTTCATGTCGTGGTGATGGTTGAACACCGCCGCGATGAGAGCGACGACTCCCAGTGACAGCAACGCCATGCCCACGGCTTCCGGACTCCATACCTTACCCGCCGGGCCTTTGACGAAAACATTCCTTTCCGCCAGCGACTGAAAGACTTTGGACAGCGTGAATCCGAAACCGATCAGGGAGAGCGACGTCCGGATCCACGCCATAAGGGTGCGGTCCGCGGCCATGACGTTCCGCTGCATCGCCAGGCGGGTATTGGCATTCAGATCCGGAGCGGCGTCACCCATGCATAATTACTGGATAGCCATTGCGAGTTTGGCCATAGCCGCCAGATCCTTGAAATCGGTATCGCTGATATCGACCAGCACCCGCTTGATTTTGCCAGTGAATGGGAAGGGCGATTCGTAGCGATCCGAGACGGGGGTGATGGTGTCACATCCCACGTCGAAGGTCTCGTTGACGGTGAACCGGAATGGCACCTGTTTCTTGAAGTGTCCCTCGCCGATGACTTTCTCTCCTAGCCGGAGCGTAACCGTGCCGCCGGTTCCCATCTGCCCTTCCTTGTCGCACTGGATCTCCGCGGACACCACCCGGTGGCCCTCTGGAATACGTTCGGTCGAAGACACCCTGAAGCGTTCCTCGTCAAACCAGTTGTGCTCCCAGTGGAGCTTGCCGTCTTTCAGGTACAGCGTGTAGCCGGAGCTCCTTCCGCTGCAACACACCAACACCCCTTCGGCGCCGCCCTTTGGTATGTCGACTTCCGCCGCCAGGGTGTGATTCACGTTCTTGGTATTCGGCGCCGAGCTCTCGGGAACCCGCATGGTTCCGGGCAAGTACACAAAGCGCTTCTTGCCCCGGATGTAACTCGGCCGAAGATTGACGTCGGCGCACTCGGCAAAGCGATCGTCCAGAGGCAAAACGTCGTACTTGGCAGCCTCCGCCATGAAGAGATCCTGCAGTTCGCGCAGTTTCTTCGGCTCCTTTTTGGCAAGGTCGTTCGCCTGTGAGAAATCTTCCTCGATGTTATAGAGTTCCCATGTATCGTTGTCGAACGATGCGGAACCGGTAGTTTGCCATGGCAGCTTGCCATGACGGCAACCCGCCACCCACCCATTGTGATAAAGCGCGCGGTTACCCATCATCTCGAAATACTGCGTGGTCCGGCGGCTCTCCGCCTCGGCGTTATCCCATGTGTAAGCCATGCTGACGCCTTCGATCGGCTTCTGCGGCACGCCATTGATCATGCGCGGTTCGGGAATGCTTGCGACGTCCAGAATCGTCGGAACGATATCGATCAGGTGATGGAATTGCGACCGTAGCCCACCCTTGTCCGTGATCCGCTTGGGCCACGACATGACGACCGGATTCCGCGTACCACCGAAGTGCGAGGCCACCTGCTTCATCCACTGGAACGGAGAAGATCCGGCCCAACACCATGGCACGGGGTAGTGATTTTCGAAGTTCGGCCCGCCGATTTCGTCGATGTACTTCAACATGGTTTTGACGTCGTCCGGGAACCCCTGTTGGGTCTTCATATTGTTGAGTGTCCCGGTCAGCGACCCCTCCGCACTGGGACCGTTATCGCCCACAATGTAGAGGATCAGCGTGTCATCGCGCAGGTTCATGGTCTCGAGCGCATCCACCATCCGGCCGACCTGCGCGTCGGCATGCTCCAGGAATCCAGCAAATACTTCCTGCATGCGCGCATACAGCCGCTTTTCGTCGGCGGAACAGTCGTCCCAGGCCGGGATGGAGTCGGGCCGCGGAGTCAGCTGTGTGTCCTTCGGAATGACGCCGCGCTTTTTCTGGCTCTCGAACGTGGTCTCACGTTGCTTGTCCCAGCCGCCATCGAACTTTCCCTTGTAGCGGTCCGCCCACTCTTTGTGGATATGGTGCGGAGCGTGGCCAGCGCCGGCCGCCCAATAGATGAAGAAAGGCTTGTCCGGAGCGGCGGCCTTTTGCTGGCCGATCCAGGCGATGGCCTTGTCCGCCATGGCCTCGGAGAGGTGCCAGTTTGGTTCGTCCGGCGGTTCCACAGGCGTTGTGTTCTCGTAAAGAGGCGTGTGCCATTGGCTCGCCTCGCCGCCTTGGAAACCCCACCAATGTTCGAACCCCAACCCCGTGGGCCAGCGGTCGAACGGGCCTGCGGCGCTCACCTCATAATCCGGCGTGTTGTGCCACTTGCCGAATGCGGCCGTATTATAGCCATTCTGCTTGAGAGTCTCCGCGACGCACGCCGCTTCCCTCGGGATTCTGCCGTCATAGCCCGGAAACCCCGTGGCCAGTTCCATGATGGTGCCCGTGTGCGCGGAATGGTGATTGCGTCCGGTCAACAAGGCCGCCCTGCTTGGCGAGCACAGCGCGGTAGTGTGAAAACGGTTGTATCGCACACCCTCGTCGGCAAGCCTCTGCAGAGTAGGCGTGTTCACCGGGCCGCCGAATGTCTTGGCATGGCCAAAGCCGATGTCATCCAATAGGATCAACAGCACGTTGGGAGCGCCGGCAGGCGCCGAGGGCATGCCGGGGGTTTCTGGCTTGGAGTCCTTGTACGTCGTTCCAATCTGACCTTGAAAGCGCGCCTCGGGCAAAGGCAGTATGTCCGACCGCAGATCGCGCTGAGAATCACTGCTCGGTCCGCCGTTTTTGTGAAGCGGTCTATGTTTGGGATTGCCGGCCATGCCAGCAAAGACGCGACCGCCGATCCAGACGATTCTTTTTCTCGCTCGGCTTGCGTAACACGGATGCCAAACGGTGCACCCCCACTCCGAGGTGAGCAAAAGATTAAGCCGCTCTGTACCGCCCGGCAATCTATTCGTCGGCGGCTTAGCACGCTAACTATCGAAGGAGCATGATTCATGTCAGAGCAATTCAAGGGTGTCATCAATCTGGACGTTCGAGACTCCACACCGGATTGGACGCCGTATTTGCCCCCAACCGCGCCAGCTGGCGCCCCTAACGTTCTTTACGTCATCCTCGATGACACCGGCATCGGCGCCTGGGACACCTTTGGCGGCCTGATCGAGATGCCCAACCTCAATCGAATCGCCAAGCTTGGCTTGAAGTTTTCGAACTGGCACACCACGGCCCTTTGCTCGCCGACGCGTTCCTGTTTCTTGACGGGCCGCAACGCCCACATGAACGGGATGGCCTGCATTACGGAAGGCGCCAATGGTTTTCCGAATTCAAACGCCGTCGTTCCGCCGGAGAATGGCACCATCGCCGAAATGCTAGTGGAAAACGGATACAGCACGTTCTGCGTTGGTAAATGGCATCTCACGCCAGAAACCGAGCAGCACATGGCCGCCAGCCGCCGCACCTGGCCCACAAGTCGCGGCTTTGAGCGCTATTACGGATTCCTTGGCGGCGAAACCAATCAATGGTATCCCGACATTGTCGAAGACAACCATTTCGGTCATGCGCCGTACTCTCCGGAGCAGGGCTATCACCTTTCCAAGGATCTGGTTGACAAGAGCATCTCGTTCATCTGTGATTCGAAACAGGTGGACCCGGAAAAACCATGGCTGATGTATCTCGCCTTCGGCGCCAACCATGCCCCGCACCATGCTCCCAAGGAATGGGCTGACAAGTACAAGGGCAAGTTCGACATGGGTTACGAAAAATACCGCGAAATGGTACTGCCCCAAATGCAAAAACTGGGAATCGTTCCGAAAGGCACCGCCCTTCCGCCGATCAACCCATGGCCTGTGGGCGAAGTAATCACCGAAGCGGATCAGGTACTCCCGTGGGACACGCTGTCCGCCGACCAAAAGAGGCTATTCGCCCGCATGGCGGAAAACTACGCCGGCTTTTCCAGCTACACCGATTATGAGCTGGGCCGCCTGCTCGATTATCTGGAAGAAAGCGGCCAATTGGACAACACCATCATCCTGGTCATGTCCGACAACGGCGCCAGCGGCGAAGGCGGACCGAACGGCTCCGTGAATGAGAACAAGTTTTTCAACGGCTGGCCCGACGATCTCAAGGAAAACCTGGCGAAGATCGACCTGCTCGGCGGCCCGCAAACCTACCCGCACTATCCTACTGGTTGGGCGCAGGCGTTTAACACTCCCTACAAAATGTTCAAGCGTTACACGCTCGAAGGCGGCGTGGCGGATCCGCTCATCATCAGTTGGCCGAAAGAGATGAAGAAAGTGGCGGGCGGCGTACGGGACCAGTATCATCACTGCATCGACCTCGTCCCCACCATCCTCGATTGCTGCGGCGTGAAGGCCCCCGCGGCGATCAAAGGCCACGCGCAGACCCCCATCCAAGGCGTCTCCATGCGCTATTCGTTCGACGATCCGAAGGCCGAATCCACGCGCGAGACGCAATACTATGCCATGCTCGGCACGCGCGCCATCTATCACAAGGGATGGAAGGCTGTGGCCCGTCACGGCGCGATTTCCGGCAAGGGCAAGTTCATGGAAGACAAGTGGGAGCTGTATCACATCGATACCGACCGCTCGGAAAGTACTGATGTCAGCGCCCAATTTCCTGAGAAGAAGTTGGAGATGATCGCAACCTGGTTTGCGGTCGCGGGCGCCAATCAGGTCTTTCCGCTGGACGACCGGACTGCGATGGAACAGCTTGGCGTGGAGCGCCCGGAGCCTGCAAAAGCTCGGGACAGCTATACTTACTTCCCGAACACGTCCGAGATTCCCGAGGGCGTCGCGCCGAATATCCGCAATCGCTCCTTCAGCATTCTCGCGAAGTGCAACATTACCGACCCCAAGACAGCTCAGGGCGTCCTCATCACACAGGGCGGCTTCGCCGGGGGACACACGCTCTTCCTCAAAGACGGGAAGCTGCACTACGTTTACAACTTCCTCGGCATGAACGAGCAGGCGGTTGTCTCGAGTGACGTTGTGCCGAAAGGCGACGTCATTTTGGGCGTGAAGTTCAGCCGCGAAAAAGAAGAACCCAAAGGTTGCGCGAACGGGACCGCCACGCTCTATGTGAACGATAAGCCGGTGGGCAAGGCCACCATTCGCACGCAACCGGGGAAATTCGCCTTGGCTGGCGAAGGGCTGTGCATCGGCCGAATGGGCGCCGATTCGGTGACTAAGGAGTACAAAGCACCATTCCCCTTCACCGGAGGCGCGCTCAAGAGCGTAACCATCAATGTGTCGGGCGCTCGCTACCGCGATCTGGAGACGGAAGCGCTCGCCATGCTTTCGCGCGAGTGAACCTAACCCTGCCTCGCGCGACCCGCGGCTAACGGGTCGCCGGGGCGTGGCAAGAGAAGTGAAATTGCAGGCAGACTTGCGCCGAATGCGGCCAAGTCTGCCTTTTCTTTTACGTCCCCGGCAAGTGTTGCCTGGCGCCCCTCTCGGTGCAGGTCACGTTGAGATCAGCGTCGCGCGAGAGAAAACCGCGCCGCCTGGGCGACCAAAGGCAAACAATTAGCTCTTATCGCGGTCTTCCCGCGAATCCCGGAGGGAAATGCGGCGGAGTTTGCGGTCTGGGCGCGCGCGGCGAGGCGTGCCGCCAACGGGCATAAGGAATAGACAGAATCGCACGCAGAATGAGATAAATCACCACTGCTCCCGCGACCAGTTTGATCTGCTCCGGAAAGTTGGCTTTGGCAATCGCAAGAGCCAGGCCTGGGTGGCGTGATGAACTTGCGATCGCGAGCACGGTGCGATCTTCCGCCACCGGTCCGCCCAGTAAGTGGCCCGCCGCAGTGGCCGCTACCATGAATAAGGCGAGCGCTAGTATCGCTCCATTCCCGGAGAGTTCGCCGAATGTCTTCCAGGCAATGAGTAATAGTGGAATCGCGCCGGCGATCAGCAATACCGTCCCCGCCGCCACGAAGTGTGGGGCAAGATGCTTCAGCCTGGGCAGAAGCCCCAAGGCGAGCATCCCCACGGCGAGAGGCGCCAGAATCGTCTTGATTACTAACTGCGCCACCTGGCCGGGGCTGAAGTGAGCCTGAGACCCGAGCGCCCAGTTCATAAACTCAATCGCGAGCGGGACCAGCACAATCGCCAACACAGCTTGGGAAACCAGCAGCCCCAGCACGTACTCGGAACGGCCGCCTGCCTTGAGTTGCGATTTCGGCAACAGCGGCGGAACCGGCGTCACCGCCAGCACGCCGAGCGTGATCGCAATTGCCACATGAAATGAAAAGACCTTGATCAGCACGATAGCGATGATCGGAACGGCCACGTTCCTTGCCAAAATCGAGTTCAACAGCATCTTCGGACGCCGGAACAGATAAGTTGCATCCGCCCATCTGGTTCCCAGGCCGATAGCAAATACCTGCACTATAATGCTGATCTGCAAAAGCAGCGGTGCCAGCTTAAACCAAGTCTGCATACTGCAACTTCCTTTTCCGATTCCGTATCGCGGCGTCCGAATCCGCACCTATTGCGGCGCCATCAGTGCGCGCGCATTTCCGATCGTCACGCCGCGCCAGATATTGTGCCGATGCGCCTCGATGAGCCGAGGGCCGCCTGGGTACCGGATGCGGCGAAATGCGCGCCTGGCTCTAAAATCTCGGGACGCCCGAAATTGGCGCGTTCGAGAACATCCAACGGCAAACAACCAGCCCCAGTCCAAATAAAGGCGCCGTACTTGTTCCCCGCGCATCAGAAACGGCGGGGGAACTTCGATCCGTTCGCCATATCATGAACGACCTGACGCAGCATCCGCTCTTCGTTTTCGCCGTCTCATTTCTGGTGTTGTGGATGGCGGCCCGGGCGGGTCGGCGGTTCAGCGGAATTATCGACAACGCGCGCGAAGATCTCGGCGTTATCATGACGGCGTCTCTCACATTACTCGGCCTGATTGTGGGATTCACATTTTCCATGGCGGTCAATCGCTACGACCAGAGAAAGCTGTATGAGGAGGAGGAGGCAAACGCGATCGGTACCGAGTACCTTCGAACGGAACTTCTGCCGGATTCGGACCGCTCTAACTTACAGAAGCTACTTCGCGAGTATGTCGATCAGCGTATCTCATTCTATCGGGCGCGGAACAAGGATGAACTTCGGGGTATCGATGCCGCGACCGCCCAACTGCAGACTAAGCTCTGGGAGGGTGTGAAACCTTCGTCCGTGGCGCAGCCAACACCGATAACGGCGCTGGCCGCTTCCGGGATGAACGACGTGCTGAATTCGCAAGGTTACACGCTCGCCGCCTGGCGGAATCGGATTCCCGTGGAGGCGTGGGTCCTGATGGGAATGATCGCTACCTGCGCCAACCTGATGATCGGTCTTTATCTGCACCGGGTTCGCGCATCCGGCATTTTGCTCGCGGTGCTGCCTGCAATTGTGTCTGTTTCGTTCTTTTTGATTGCCGACATCGATTCTCCACGAAATGGGATGATTCACGTCCAGCCGGTGAATTTGATAGACGCGGCCCAATCGATGCGCTCCTAGTGGCGGCGGCAAAGCAACCCTACGATCGAGACGTTTGGGCCACTGTTCACGGGGTGCCGATGCTCGTCCGGAGTAGCCGGTCGACGCACATATAGAGGCTGTCGGCCGAGAACGGCTTGATGAGGAGGATGACTCCCTCGAGGCGGTCAACCTCCGGATCGCTGGTCATGCAGATGCACTTGGCATCGGGTTTCGTCATGCGGACGCGGAGAATCGCCTGCACGCCGTCCATCACCGGCATGTGGAAGTCCGTGATCACGAGATCGATTTGGCCGGGGGCGCTGCGATAAACGGCGACGGCTTCCGCGCCATTAGCCGCGGCAATAACCTGGTGGCCGGCCGATTCCAGCCACATCGATACGAGGCCTCTGATACCCTCGTCGTCGTCAACCACGAGGATTACGGCCATTGACTTTTATTTTGCGGTTCAGGTCGATAAACATCGCGACCGCGAGATAGACCGCAATCAACTCCAATCCAATCGTGACCTCGCGAAGGCTTGCCCACCCCAAGAAATCCGCGGCAGCATCTGAGATTAGATCGAGGGTGCAAACGAAGGCCAAGAAACCGAAGAACCACTTGCTGTATAGGAACTTCCGCATACGTTTGAAGTCTCCGGATCACAGCGCGAACGTGGCCGCGAATACAAGTTTCGGCGCGATTAAGATCGCAAGAGCGCGATTACCACTACGATCAGGAAGACCGCATGTAGACTCCCATCGATCCACATCGCGCTACCCCTTCGTCCCCGGCCCATAGGCACTCCTCTACCGTTACCTCGATGCGCTTGGGCGGCAGAGCGATTCCCTATTCTTTGAAGTCGATGGTCGATTCCGCCACAAACTTGCGGTAGCCGGCAAACGTCACCACATGACCGATTCGCCGCAAGGATCGCTCCATGCGGGATTCGGGATGCCAGGGCAGCAGGACCGGCCGAAGGCTTCCAGTTTTCGACGTCCGGTTTATGCCAGTTTTGGCATATAATGGGGCTGTGCCCGAAAAGCCGGAACCATCGCGCCAGCTGATTTGGCTTGTGGACTCGCGCGTTCGGCTGGTGGGCTTTCCGCCTGCGGTTCGGCACAAGCTCGGTTTCGCTCTGTATCAGGCGCAGATCGGTCAGAAGCATGAGAGTGCGAAGATGCTGCGCGGCTTTGAGGAGACTGTCTGGCAGGTGCGCGCAGACGACCCAGGCGGGACGTATCGTGCGGTGTATGTGGCGCAACTCGGGGAAGCGATTTACGTTCTTCACGCTTTCCAAAAGAAAGCGACATCCGGAATCGCAACTCCTCGACGGGAATTGGATCTGATCCGGCAACGGCTTCACCTTGCTCGCAAGCTGGCCGGGAAGTGAGGATAGGGAAATGCCAAATCGAGAATTTACACCGAGCTCCGGGAACGTATTCGCTGACCTGGGCCTTCAACATGCTGATGACCTGTTGGCGAAAGCGGAGTTGGCCGCCAAGATCATCGCGGAGATCCAGCGGCGACGGCTCACGCAGAGCCAAGCAGCCGCGATCCTCAGGATCGATCAGCCCAAGGTCTCGGCGCTCAAGCAGGGCAAACTGTCAGGATTTTCGATCGAACGTCTGATGCGGCTCTTGTTGAGGCTCGGGCATGACGTTGAGATCACCGTCAAGGGAAGAGGCGCCTCGAGGTCGGCAGCCAGACTCCGCGTCGCGTGATGACCGACTGAAGGGTAGGCCAAGAACCTACTAGCGCAGGCTAGCGCGACGGTTTCTGCTTTCGCAGATACTCAACTTCGCTCGAGTTCAAGCACTCGATAAACTCGCGCAAGTCCCTGCTTAAAGGCATCGGGGTGGGCTCGCTCTCGCAGTTCGAAGAATATGCCGGCCCGCTGCTGCGGGGTCGTTTGCGCGCGGGAAAGGCTATCGGCGGCGTCGGCTTCCTCAAAGGTGTCGAAAACGCGGACGACTTTCTCCACCATCTTATTTACGCTGATTCGTCGATTGTGGCGGCTTGTAAGTGCTGAAAATGAATGGCGGGGACGACGGGGCTCGAACCCGCGACCTCCGACGTGACAGGCCGGCGTTCTAACCAACTGAACTACGTCCCCGCATTGTCAGGTGAGGCAATAAAATGCTAACACATGGGCGCCCCCTGCGCCAACTTTTGCGCCTCGCGCGATGCCGTCATTGCTGCCGCTCCGTCTTCGCGCCCTCACCGCTCTTCACCACTCCGCACGCCAGGAATTCCCGCTTCGCGCGGCGCAGCAAATCGGTCTGCATGGCCGATTCGTAACGATGGTCGTAAACGTGGGCATGGATGCTCAATTTCATGAAGTAAGGCCCAAGGCCCTTGTCGTCGAGGTCGACGCCCACTTCCCGTCCCAGGTGCGTAAACGGGCACGAAATCGCTACCTCATGGCCGATCTTCAGCAAAAGGTCCGGGTCGGCCGCGCGCGGCAACGCCAGATCCGCCGTCACTACGCACTCCGCCACGCCCGCGTTCACATTGAAAGTGATCTTCGTGAGGGCGTCAGCATTCGGAACCGTCACCAGAACGCCGTCGGGGTTGAGGATTTTGGTGCTGCGCAGGCCGATCTGCACCACTTCGCCGTACGCCTCGCCGATCCTCACGCGGTCGCCGGTCTGATATGGCCGGTCTGTCACGATCACCAATCCTCCGATCAGGTTTTTAATCAGATCCTGCAGGCCTAAGCCGATCGCCAACGCTGCCGAAGTCAGTGCCGCCAGAAACGCTTCCCTCGATGGCGCAACCACGTCGGCTGCGAAGAACAGCGCGCCGAACCAGATGACGATGCGCAGCGGCGGTTCTACCTGCCGGATCAGAAAACGCAGCCTTGGATTGTGGCGGTCGAGCCCGGCGAGGAACCGGCGCAGCCATTTGAGCAGCGTCCACGTGAGCACAATCAGGACGACGACGAAAAGAATCTTGCCGAAGGTCAGTTGCGAAAGCAGCTTCGATTCCTTGTCCATGGCCCGCTCCTCAAGTCAGATTTGCCCGCCGCAGCAAATCATTCGTGAATCGCTGCGCTTCGGGGCGCACGCGCATTCCCGGATGCTCCGGGTCGTCCTCGATTAATCCCAACGCGAACAGCCGGTCCAGCCGGCTTCGGCTTTGATCCAGCCCTTCGCAGAGCGCCTCGGCCAACTCTTCCCGTGTCAGCGAACCGTGTTCCTGAATCGCCAGCAGTGTGAAGTGGTCTTCCTGCTCAAGTTCGCTGCGAAACTGTCCGAACGCCGGGTCGAGCGGCTGCCGGATGCGCACGCTCTCTCCCTCCACCCGCTCGATCGAGCTTAGCCACAGCTCAAACGCCGAACGGAAGACGCCCTCCGACTGCTGATATAGCGAATCGAAGAACAGCTTTTGCGCGGAATCGTGAAGTCCCAGCCATCGCTTCACGCGGCCCACCCGCGGATCGCCCGCCGGCGGCGGCGCGAATTGCAATTTCAAACCCGATAGCCGATGCCGCTCCAAAATTGCGTTCTCCAGATCGTCGCGCGAGACGTTCATCGCGTTAATACGATGCGAGAACACACGGCGCAAATGCGTCCCGGCGTCGAGCACCCGCGCCGATTTGTCGTTCATCACGATAATCCAGAGCGTGGTCGGCGCCGTGCGGTGCATCAAGTGAATCATGTAATGCGTCCCCGCGAAGCCGCCGACCTTGCGCAAATACATCCGCTCGCACTCTTCGATCACCACGATGCGGCGTTCGGCCGCGAATGCCGCCTCGAGATCGGCGCCGTCGTCGAGTTGCAAGAGCTGGCGCAAGAAACCATCCACCTGCTCCTGGCCCAACGCGCGTTCCCGAAACTGCCCGCGTATCAAATTGCGGCCTGCGAACGCCTCTTTTTCGGCGCAATTCAGAAGGCTGGTCTTACCGCTGCCGCGGTCGCCCACTACCAGGCACGCCGCAAATCGCCCTGTTTCCCAATCGGCGACGGCCTGCTGGATGCCGGCCAGTTCGCGCTCGCGGCCCACCAGGAAGCGCCGGTCCTCCACCGGCGCGATGCGAAAGAGCAGCCGGTAGAGTCCGGGCAAATCGCTCTTCGACGCCGGCAAGGAGAGCGTGTCTCGCAACGTGGTCCGGCGGATGACCGGTTCGAGCGAAGGCTGCGGGGGAACCTTGCCGCCCAACACTTCGAGCACCCGGTCCCAGCGGCGCGCAACCCATCGTCCCGCACGTCTGGTTTGTGCTTCACCCCGGTGCTCGCTGTCACGCACCACGCGGCGAAGTATTCTCCAGCCGCCGGGTTGCAGCACCACTTCGGCCCACCCGAACTCCGCCGCCTCCATCGGCGCGGAGCCCTCCTCGTTCCATACCCAGAACGCTGCGGCCAGATCCGCTTCCAATTCTCCCGTTGGCGCCGGCGCCTGCGTTTGCTCTTCGAGCATCACCTGGGCGTTGTGACGCGCATCGCTCAAAAGGCCGTTTTCGCCGGCGGAACCTTCGGGTGGCGATTCTCGCCAGTATTCCACAATCTCGCGCGCTCGCAAAGCCTCACTCGCCATTTCAGCGGTCGGCTTCCAATAGCGCTCCATCGTCTCGTGAATCCGCGGTTGAAAATCCTTAAATGCGGAAAGAAACGCTCGCCGCGCCGCAGCCTGGCGCCAATGCGGACGTCTGCCGGGCGGTGTCAGCTCGATGCGCTCGGGAAGGCGCTTCGCGGCTTCCGTCTCCATCGCACGCGACCAGGCGCGCAGACGCTCGTCGGGCGAAACAACATCAAGCCTGGCCTCGGGCGCCGGTCCTTCCGCTCCCGCATGCAACCAATCCAGCGTTTGTCTCGCGCCCGTAAGAACCGCTTCGCGCTCGCTGCGAGCGGCTTCCACAAAGCCTTCCGCGGCGGTGAGCCAGACCACGCCCAAATCTCGCAGCGAAATTTCCATCTGCAGCAGCGCCGCTACCGCGCGGTCCTGCCGCGCCCACACGTCATATGGTCTCTCGACAGGTTTGCCGGCAGCGCCACCGGCGCCCGCCGCACGGCGCACCCACGCGTCGTAACGCGCCAGCAGCTTCGCGGATTCTTTGGCATGCGCGGCGCGCCGTTTATCCCATGCGCGCCACTCGTCCTCGTGATTGCCGCGCCGCCAGATACGCCACGGCTCGCACAAATCGGCGGCCGCGCGCGCCAAGGCGCTTTGCAATCGCGCATCGATTCCGGCGCGGCTTCGCGATGCGCCCGGTGCGATTCCCGGGTCATATTTCCGTATCGCTTCGATGGTTCGTTTGATGGGCTGGAAATGCAGGAATTGCTCAGCAGGATCGACCAATAAAACCTGTGCGCTGTTTTCGTAGTGTTCGCGCGCCGCACCCAGGGAATTTGCGGGCTTGGGCTCGCTGCGCAGCGTCAACGACGCTTCGGATAAGCGCGCCAGAATGCCGTCGACGGCCGACCACGCCGACCGCAACTCAGCATGGAGACATTCCGCCCCGGTACCCGGAGTTTCCCAAAAATCGCCTACCCGTGCTGCCAAGGAAACTCCTTCGGGAGACTAGCCCCTAGCTTACGCGCAGTCCATGAGAAGCGCGCCGGAGCGCTATGCGCCCCGGCGCGAAAGTTCATCTATCCGCCAGCCTTCTTGATTTTGTCGGTGCTCGGCACCCGCTCCACTTCCACCTGTTGGCGGCGTACCGTGTCCTTCACCGTCTGCACGCGGTCGGTCCCTTCCTTCGAGATCACCACTTCTTCGGCCACGCGCGCCGATTTGCTGACCACCGCTTCTTCCGCCGTTTCCATCACTTCAATGGTCTGATCCGACCAGTCGATATCCTTCAGAAACTTCGGGTCGGATACCGCGCGGCGAACCACTTGCGCGTGCTCTTCATGCAGCGTCACCTGCGCTTCCACAGGCTTTACCGTCACGAAGCGGCGAATGCGCGTAGTCCCGTCTTGCACCAAACGCTTGCCGACGTCCAACTGTTCTTCGGCCAGGCGCAACACCTGGTCCTTCGAGATCGGGGTCGTAATCGGCGCCGGCGCCGCGACCGGACGAGTTACTGCCGCGGCAACGGCCGCCGGGATCAGGCCTTGCTTCACCGCGCGCTCTTGTACGTCCACCGCTTGGTGCGCGTTGAGAATGCCCATGGCGCGCGGAATATCGTTTTCCGCCACGCGAAGCGTCAGAACCACGCCTCCCGATTCCACCGCGCGGCCGTAAACGATCGCCTCGTGCTGCTCGATCTCGCGTCCGAAAAGCCGATGCCAAAGGCCGGGCTCCCGAAGCGCTTGACCGGATGCGGCCAACGTCTTGTTTCCAACCATGCTGATGTCGCTGCCGGCGAAGCCCGCGGCTTCCAGATTCCGCCTGGCGGCCTCGGCGTGATCCGTCGTGTCGAACAAAGTTACGATCTTTTCGTAATTCATCGCTTCTCCTCCATCTGTCCGATTAGTCCAAAACCAGCCTCTTTTGGGGCTGTACTCTCTTTCACTGGCAAACGCGTTACGTTCACTTCCTGGTAGCGCGTCAATACGCGTTCGTGGCGCCGTTCCTTATCCCGTATCTTTCGAATTCTTACCTCCTCCTTCAGAATCAGGCGCCGTTCTATCGTCAAGACTTCCTCAACTACCGGGACGATAATCACGCCGTCTTCCTCGCGGACCGCCGGCATCGCGTCAATCGGTTGATCGAGTTGCAGCCGGTCGATCTCCACGTATTCATGAGCAAGCAATTCGTCTACGAGTTGCTCTTTCTTGTGAGTGACTCGGGATACCCGCACGCGCTCTTTCGGAACCACGCGTTTCGATACCGAAAGTTCTTCCGTGAAAAGTGGGACAACGATCTCGCGGGCTTTGGCGTCACCGTTCAACACCGTTTTCTTCGCATCTTCTTGGGAGTTCATATTTCAACCGCGTAGGCGGCCAGCCCGCGTGTGCAAACTCTCGGGCTTGGCTTCTCAGCTAGCTCGCGGAAAGGCGTGCCATCTCACTGTTAGAAGATGCTCTCTAGGGAACCATGCCGTAAAACTTCGGCGCCGCGCCTTTGAGCCACTGTGCTGCCTGCGACATTCCGGCAAAGAATTTTAAGACTTTGGAATTGCCGCTTTGTCCTAGTCACAGCAGAGATTCCGCCCGAGTCGGGACCCCTGCAGACGTAACGACAAGGGGGATAATAATGGCGAATTCCATTTTCTCTACAGTCCGTGGCCTGATGGATTCCGGCAGTATCGATGACATCGCTTCGCGCCTCGGCGAATCGAGGCAGTCCGTCTCGCGCGGAATCGAAACTTCGACCGCAACATTAATGGACGGCGTGGCGCATCGCTCCGGCGATGCCAACTGGATGGGCCAGATGCACAACCTGTTTTCGCAGGCGCCTCCCGACCTCAACGTATCTAACCTGGCCGTGGCGGCGACGAATCCGGGGATGGCATCCGGCGCGACCGCTTCCTTGCTCGACTCCGGCAAGCGTCTTTTGTCGGGCGTGTTCGGCGGCAATCAATCGTTCGTTACCGAAGCCGTCGCCAGATCCAGCGGTCTCCGCTCGGCGTCTACTTCGATCTTGATGAGCATGGCCGCGCCGCTGCTGATGACTTCCGTCGGCCGCTGGATTCGCGAAAACAAGGCGACGCCCGGCCAAGTCGGCAAACTCTTCGCCGATGAAAGCGCCGGCGTTCGCAATCTTGTACCCGCTGGCGTAAGCGACCTGTTTGAAGGAAGGACCGTCGCGCCCGATACTTCACGCCCGCTGGCCGTGGGCGTCGTTGCCGAGCCCAAACGTTCTTCTCCGTGGATGTGGCTGGTTCCAGCGCTTCTCTTGATCCCGCTGCTGTTCTGGCTGGTCAACCGCGCGCGCACGCCTGAAATGCCGCAGATCGGCCAGGCGGCCAGAACCGCCTACCTGGGCGAGTTCTATGGCCGCACGTTGCCCGACGGCGTTTCATTGAACATCCCACGCAATGGCGTCGAAGTGCGCCTTCTCGATTACGTTCAAGATCCAACCAAGACCGTTGACCGCAACACCTGGTTCGATTTCGATCGTCTGCTCTTCGATACCGATTCCGCTACCCTGCGCCCTGAATCGCAGGAACAGTTACGCAACGTCGCCGCCATCCTGAAGGCCTATCCCAACATTCACATGAAGATTGGCGGCTACACCGATAACACCGGAGACGCTGCGCATAACCTGACGCTCTCCCAGCAGCGCGCCGAAAGCGTGGTGGGCGAATTGACCAAACTCGGCATTTCGTCCGACCGCCTCGAAGCGCAAGGCTACGGCGAGACTCACCCGGTCGCCGATAACTCAACCGACCAAGGGCGGGCTCAGAACCGTCGCATTTCGATGCGGCTGACCCAGAAATAGCCGCTCAGTAATCCCGGCGGGTCGCGCACATGCGCGGCCCGCCGCTTCTCCCAAAACATTTTGCGAACTCCCAGGCCCTTGCGCGCGTAGTTCTTTCCACGAGGATCCACGCATGTCATTCGCGCGCGACGTCCGTTACGCCTTTCGGTCCGTCCTGCGGTCGCCCGGATTTGCGGCTACCGCGGTCATCACCCTAGCTCTCGGAATCGGCGCCACCACTGCTATTTTCAGCGTCTGCGACGCCATGCTGTGGAAGCCAATCCCACTTCCGGACATCCAATCGCTCATCATCATTGAACAAGGCGTACCCGGCGATCCCAACGATTTCGCCGACGCCACGCCCGCCGATATCGCCGATATCCGCGCGCAAAGCCAGTCCTTCTCCGGGCTCGCCAGCTACGAGCAAGGCGCCGCCAACATCGTCATACCTGGCGGCGAGCCGGAACGCGCCGATCAATCCCTGGCCACCGCCAATCTTTTCGATGTCCTCAGCGTCAAGCCCAAACTCGGGCGCGCGTTTGTTCCAGGCGATGACGACTCCGGCGCGCCCAAGGTGGTGATCTTAAGTGAAGGATATTGGCGCCGGCGTTTCGGCGCGGACCCGGCCATCGTCGGCCGCACCGTTCGCCTGGACGATCGCGACGCCACGGTAATTGGCGTCATGGCAGCCAGCGTCAACTTTCCGCTGCCCACGGAAGTCTGGACGCCGCTTGAGCTCACCGTGGAGCAGCGGCATTCGCGCATCACCCAATTGTTCACTTCCGTCGCGCGCCTCAAGCCCGGGCGCACGCCCGAACAGGCGGCAGCCGAACTCAATGGCATCGCGCGGCGCCTCGCTACCGAATATCCCGATACCAACAAGAATCGCCGCTTCGTCGCGCGCTCGGCGCAGGAATTCCTCATCGGCAAAGAGAATAAGCAGTACGCCCTCCTGCTGTTTTGGTCGGTGATTTTCGTGTTGCTAATAGCCTGCTCCAATGTCGCCAACCTGCAATACGCCCGCTCCACCGGGCGTGCGCGCGAGATTGCGCTCCGCACAGCGCTCGGCGCTTCGCGTTGGCAACTCATGACCCAGGTGGTGCTCGAATGCGTGGCCCTCTCGCTGGCAGGCGCGCTCGCCGGAATTGCCGTGGCCTACTGGGGCATCGATATGATCCGCGCCGGCATGCCCCCGCGCATCGGCAAATACATCGTCGGCTGGCAGCAGATCCATCTCGACATGCGCACGCTCGGGTTCATGCTGGCCGCCGCGGTGATCGCCGGCATTGTCGCCGGTCTCGCGCCCGCATGGCAGTGCTCGCGTCCCAGCCTCACCGAAAATCTGCGCGATGGCGGCCGCGGTTCTTCGTCCGGACGCGCGCGCCGCCGGCTGCGCGGCTTCCTGGTGGGCGCGGAGATCGCCCTGGCCGTCGTGCTGCTGGTCGGCGCCAGCCTGATGGTGCGCGGATTCCAAGCTTTAGTCAACGGCGCGGCCACGCTCGAACCAGCCACGCTGCTCAGCCTGCGTCTGGCGCTTACCGACACCAAATATCACGAGAACAATCAGATATTGAGCTTCTACAATGACGCCCTGGGCCGCATCAATGCCCTGCCCGGCGTGAAATCTGCGGTCGCGGTGACCGCGCTGCCGTACAGCGGCCACTCCTCCGGACGCGGATTCACCATCGAAGGCCGCCCTGTGGAGCGCGGCGACCAACTCGCGTGCCAGGTACAGACCGTATCGCCGAAATACTTCGAGACCCTGCGCGTACCGTTGCGCACCGGGCGTCTGCTGGGCGCGATCGATGGCTCCGACACCGTCAAAACCGGCGTGATCAGCGAGCGCATGGCGCGCCGCTGGTGGCCCCACGAATCGCCCATTGGCAAACGAGTCAAGTTTGGCGCGGCCGATTCCAAGCAAGCCTGGATCACCATCGTCGGCGTAGTCGGCGACGTCACTCACGATGTCTTCGACCGTAATCCGCGTGCCACTCTGTACGTGCCCATGGCGCAATACCCTCGCCTTTGGATGGATGTCGCCGTGCGCACCGCCGGCGACCCGCTGCGTCTCGCGCCCGCGGTCACTGCTGCCATCCGCGCCGTGGACCGCGAACAGCCCATCGCCAACATGGCCACACTCGAGACCTGGATGCACGAACAAGCTGTGGGCATGAACTACATGGCCGTGCTCATGGGTGTCTTCGGTGCCCTCGCGCTCGTCCTATCGTCCGTCGGCGTCTACGGCGTGATGGCGTACGTCGTCTCGGAGCAGACGCCTGAAATCGGCATCCGCATGGCGCTCGGAGCGGCGCGTTCCAGCGTGCTCGCCATGGTTTTCCGCCGCGGCATGTTCACCACGCTCGCGGGGCTGGCCATCGGAATCGTTCTCGCCTTCGGCTTCGCTCGCTTGTTGGCGTCGATGGTCTACGGAGTCAGCGAGACCGATCCGGCGACGTTCATCATCATCCCGCTCGCGCTCGTCGCCTCAGCGGCGCTGGCCATCTATATCCCCGCGCGCCGCGCTATGAAGATCGATCCGATTATCGCGCTGCGCTACGAGTGATCTACCCCGGTATCTGGTCGCCGCACATCGCCAGTACTTCGATCGCCTGTAGGCAACTCTGCGCCACGCTGTTGGTCGAGACGCCCGTCGCTTCTTCGATCGGTTCCAGCACGCTCGGCCCCTGGATCGGCGTCGTGGTAACGCCGCGGAGAGCATACGCTCCGCCTGCCCAAGCGCGCTGCGCGAATGCCGCGTTATTCGTCTGCACAAATGCGTAAGCTGCCAGGCGCCCCTGGCTTGCGAAGCGGCCATCCGGCCCTTCCACGCCACTCGACATATCGCGCGCCACAACTTCCTTCGGCGCCGTGGTCAGACGGCAATATTGCAGCCACGCTTTTTTCCATCCGGGGTGATCGATCAGTTCGTTCAGCTCGAACACCACCTCCGCGCCGCCCATGATCACAGTGAGGTTGTAGCCGCCGAACCCATCCTTAACCATCGGATACAACTTGCTCGTTGCCGGATCGTAGCCGTAAAGCTGGTTCGGACCCGTCAGGAAGCCGTACGGCATCGCCGCGATCGAATCCATGCCGGCGACGATCTTGTCGCGGTATTTCGCGTTCCCCGTGCGCTCCCATTCCGTCATCCAATTGCCCAGGAACGCCAGCCAGTCCGGGCCGCCGCGCACGCGCGTCGGATACGGATTGGGCCCGGTGAGCGGCGACGCCTCGCGCATCGGGTCCACATCCACCGTTCGAAAATCGGCATCGGCCACTTCGTGCATCAAATCGCCCACACGCTCATCGGTGGTTAGGTAATACAGGAAACGCCGATAAGCCGCCTGGCTTATGCGCGCTTCCTTGGCGCCGCAGCCCCAATGGCGCACGTTGTGCCGCGAACCGAGACCCGCGAAGCGGCCCAGGTGATACACATCGACTTCGCCCGTGTGCCGCGTCATGGCCTCCGCCATGCGGAACATATCGGCACGGCCCGTGCGCAGATAGCTGTACCAGAGCCACATGTCGGTCCCCAGCTCGCTGTTGTCCCACGCGAAGCCGCCGACGTCGTAGCGCCACATGTGGCGCGGCCCATCGTGCTGGTGCATCACGTCGCCGTAGTTCCAGAAGCCGTACCAGTGCCGCTGCTCGACTTCCTTGTGATACAGCGTGAACGCCGCATCCAGCTTGTCTTCAATCGTGCGTTTCGCAGGCGTCGAGCGATCCGGCAAACTCCAGATGCCGAAGACGCGCGCCGAATGCACGTGCTCCGGCGTGGCCGCCAGCACCGGCGGCTCCTGCGCCAGATGCGCCTGCCGCGCGGTCTCGTTCCGAGCTGGAACGGCGGCGCTTGGATACAGCATCAACTCACTCGTGCGCGCCACGCCATGCGGCGTGCTGAAGCCAGTCTGCACGTCTTCATAGCTGGAATCGAGGTCGTGCGCGCGCTCTACGCCATTCACCAGATCGTAGTGGCGAAGATCCATCGCCGGCGCATCCGGCGACCACAACCACGCGCGCAATTCCGCTTGCTGCGACGCCGCTCCGCGCACTTCGAGCGACGCCGGATGCGATTGCCAGAAATTCCGCAGCCCCACCGCCAGGCCGCCTGAAACATCGCCCGCAAACACCAGGCCGGAAGCGCGATGGCCCGCCGCCGCGTCCAGCCAGCAACTCTCTTCGTTGGTGCGCTTTTGAATCGAAAAACCGTCCGCCGACGCCTGGATCAGCCGGTAATCGTTCCACACTGCCCAATCGTGCAGCAGCTTCTGCCCCGCGGCGTTCAACGACTCGCGATTCGGTAGCCGCTTGCCTGCCAGTTGATCCACGTAAGCATTCGCGCTACCGGGAACTGTCAGGACGCGCCGCCCCGTGGCAGGCTGTACCGGCTCGGCCCATAGCCCGTCATCCGCCCCCGAAAAACGCACGTGCCGGTTGTGAACCTGCTCGCGCATCGGAACCGCGAATGCCAAGCCGAGCCCACGGATGAAATCCTTCTTCTCATCGCCATCGAAAATAATCGTGTGAAGCAGGCGGATGGGCTCGATACCCGCGTAGAAATACAGCCGCACAACAAACGGCAGCCATTCGCGCGCGACCGAATCCGCTTTATGGACGCCCTCGATCTTGACGTTCGCCCGCACCGGCCCACGCTGCTCCACCGTGACCTTGCGGATGCTGCCCGTAAACGCCGCGCCGCCTTCCAGCGTACACACCAGCCGCGCGGGACCGGCTACCGTCCGTCCATCCATCGCCACCGAATCCAAAATCGCCGCGCCGCTTTTCGGGATGCGCGCGCGAATGCGGCCGGTGTCGATCTCAACCGCGTCCGCCGATTCGGTAACCTTCACTGGTGACGCCGGAACCGCCGCCGGGCCCGGCGCCAGCCGATAGTCACCCGCTGCATGCGCCACCGTCGCAAAGCCGCTCCATTTGATCGAGCCATCCGGCCAATGAGCCAGCGGCCACGATTGCAGCGGCGCCGCAGCGCCGTCGGTCGCGGTGAGGGAAAACGTCTGCGTCCGCGACACCGCCCCGCGCTGCCATGGCACGCCAAAGCTAATGCCCGAATCGATGCCCGGAGCGGCGTTCCCCAGCCATCGAATGGCGGCGGACCCGGACGGTGGTGAAGCTTCCTGCGCTTCGAGCGCAAGCGCCACGCCCGATGCCGTAACCCGCTGAAACAGATCGCGTCGCGTCATTGAATTAGCGCTCTCTTTCCAATGATCCACACCGGTTCGAGCAGGCCTGCAGGTACTGGCTGAAGATTCTGAAGATCCTGCGGCTGGAACCGCTCGCCATATTTCGCGTTTAGCGCTTTATAGTCCGGCAATGGACCCTTCGCCATTTCATTGATCGCCAGGTTCGCAACCACAATACGAATCGTGTTCCTACCCGCGTGAAGCAATCGCGACAAGTCAAGTTCATACGGCGGACACCAGACGGAGCCCGCCAGTGCGCCGTTTACATAGACCTGCGCGGCCTCCCGCACCGGGCTTTCGAACATCGCGCGCATGCCATTGCCCGAGCGCCTTTCCCCCGCCGTCACCGGCGTGCCCTCCCCGAGGTTCAAATAATAGGGGAGGTTCTCCGCGGGACGTTCGAAAGCTGGCTTCATACGTCGCCTTGCCGGAGAAATACTTCGTGCGCTCGTCCTCGGTCCACGATTTCAGAGGATTCAACGTCTCCGTGATCGCAGGGGCCTCGAAGGTGACCTTCCAATCGCGCACCTCAACCTTAGGCTGCAGAATCGGCACAAACACCGGCCCCGCGATTTCCGCTTGTCTCGAGAACACCACCACGCGCGATTCGTAAGGCGCAAGGTCTAGAGCAACCGAGTTGCTCTTCGCCGCTCCCGAAATCCGCCCATCCATCGCATTCCACCACGCCGCCTTCAACTCACCCGTTCGGAACTTCGCCCCCGATTGCACCCGATGGTTGCTCGTATTCGCCAAAAAATAAACTTCCGCGTACGGCAAATGCCGGTGCACGAACCCGATCTCCGGCGCGCGCTCCATATCCGGCGTCACCGCTTTCTTCAACGCCTCACCCAACTGCGGCGCAGCGCGCGTATCGATCACAATGCCGCCATAGCGCTTGTATGCTTCGATTTTCTTCTTCGTTTCCTCCGGCATCCGCTCCGGCGCGGGCAGAACCAGAATCTTGTACCGGATATCCGTCTTTGCGATCGCCGCATCGTCGATGAAATCGAAGTTATAGCCCGCATCCAGAATCTGAGGAATCAGGTTCGGACCCAGCCGCGCATCTAGCGCCTTATTGATCGAGTCATTCCCCGGCGTGAACCCGGCGTAAATATCGTCCGTAGGAATATAAACTGCGACGTCGTTCTCCGGCTCGCCCTGCCGCAGCAGAAAACTCACACGCTGCAGGTAGAGCGCGATATCCGGCATCACCATCCACCACGGATTGTGATCGTTGAACACCGCCGCCGCATAGAAGCGCCATCCCGGCTCGCCAGCCTGCGGCGGCGAATACGGCCATCCGTGGCCGATCAACTGATTGATCCCTTCGAGGAAATGGATGTCCGCCTCGGCTTTCATATCGAGCGGCGTGGCGCGGAAGACCGGCGAATGCAGCCACGTCCACGTCTCCGATGAAGTCACCGGCCGCCCATACAAATGACTCGCCGAAGACGCCCACCGCGTACTCGACGCCTGCCGCCACTGCGAACCTTCGCCCTCAGGCAGATCCACCAGCGCGTTGCTCGAGAGACTCACCGGCGGCGTGCCGTAAGTCTGCGAGCGGAACCGCGTGCCATGCGCCTTCGCAAATTGCTCGATCGGCGTCAGGTAATTTTCGTTCACCAATTCGGTCAGCGTCTGGCCCCAATCGTGGCGGATGTCTCCGGTTTTCGGCCCGATATTCACGGCCAGCGCGGGTAGATACGGGGTTAAATCGTAACCGCGCCGCTTCCGGAATTCGGCAAGAAAATTGGGCGACCAATCGGAGCGCTCCACCTCCAGGCTGTCGCTGAACACTGCGTAAGGCGGCGTATCCTTGAGCGCGCGCAGCAACTTTTCGCCAACCACGCTGAGATGTTTGTCAATCGCCGCGCGGTCGTAATGATCGAGCACCAGGCCTTCAGCGCCTACGGCCGCGCGCTTCACCATCATGCGCGTATGACTCGAAATGAAAAGGAGCACCGTGCGCTCGCCCGCCGCCGCTGGCACGCGGACGGGGTCGCCCGATATGTCAGCAATCTGCTGGTAAGCCTCGCCCGCCCCCACAAACGCCGCGAATAAATTCTCGCCTTCAGCCAATCGCGGGGCCTTCACCTCAGCGGCGTTCGCCGCAAGCGGCACGCGGTCGATGCGCAATCGCCCCGCCGCTTGCGTGATGGGAACGTGTGGGCCGCCGTACGGCCATCCGCTGCACAAAGTCAGATCCATCCGCAGGCCCAGCTCGCGCGCTTTTTCTCCCACGAACGTCAGGCGGTCTAGAAACTCCGGTGAAAGATACGGATAGTTCGTCAAATTCTGCGCCGGGTCGTCGAGCGTCAGCGGGTACACCGGCTGCACTTCGAACCCGCCGATGCCGCCCTCTTTCATCGCGCGCATTTCGCGCTCCAGCTCAGGCTTTTCCACGGCCGTCCCGAACCACCACCAACGCATCATGATGCGCGCATCGTCGGGCGGATGAAGAAAACTCGCCTTGAGCGCCGCGAGGTCGGTCGGCGCGGCCGAAAAAACCGGCGGCAACCAGGCCAACGCCGCCAGCAAAACCGGCGAACAGAGCCAGAACGTCTTGGCGCGCATTGCTACTATCCTATGCGCCCCGCGCGCGGCGTGGGCGGAGCAAATGTCCGGCGCGCGGCTTGTTTTGGAAGCAAAAACGCCCGAGGCCGCCGCCAGTTGCGGAATCTGGCTTGATTTCATCGTTTTCCGGCAAACAAACACCGCAAAATGCGCTACTTCCATCCTCAATCCGGGCGCCCAGTTGTTTTGCCGCATAAAACGCCAAGGAGCGCGTCATAATTAATTTGACGGGTCCGCGCAGCGGGCTCGATCATCATTGATTGGCGGCAGATTACCGTGATCGATAACCAGAAAACCGAGTTGATCGCCGGCACGCTCGACCGGTTCCACGTCGAATTGCCCTCCTGGGGCTTTGCCAACACCGGCACCCGCTTCGGCAAGTTTCTCCAACCCGCAGCGGCGTCCACTATCGAAGAAAAATTCAGCGACGCCGCCCAAGTGCACCGGTGGACCGGCGTCTGCCCCACCATCGCCCTGCACGTTCTTTGGGATTTGCCCAACGGCGCCGCCGATTCCGAGGCTATTCACCAACTCGCCAACGCACACGGGGTGCGGCCCGGCTCCATCAATCCCAATCTCTTCCAGGATCAGGTCTATAAATACGGCTCGCTCGGCAATCCCGATGCCGCCGTACGCCAGGACGCTCTGGCTCACCTCGAGCGCAGCATTGAAATCGCCACCGCGCTCGGCAGCCGCGATCTTTCCCTCTGGTTTGCCGATGGCTCGAATTATCCCGGCACGCAGAACATGCGCCGGCGACGCCGTTGGTTCCGAGAAGGCCTGCAGGCCGCGCATACGAGACTCTCGAACGATCAGCGCATGCTAGTGGAATACAAGCCCTTCGAACCGGCGTTCTATCACACCGATATCGCCGACTGGGGCATGGCTCTGGAATTCGCGCGCGAAGCCGGACCCCGCGCCAAGGTTCTGGTCGATACCGGCCATCATTATCAGGCGCAAAATATTGAACAGATCGTAGCGTGGCTGCTCGATCTCGGCATGCTGGGCGGCTTCCACTTCAACGACCGCCGCTATGCTGATGACGATCTCACCACCGGCTCCATCGACCCCTATCAGGTCTTCCGCATCTTCCATGAAATTCTGCATTACGAATGGGAGGCCGGAGAGCGCGCCGATATCGCCTACATGATCGATCAAAGCCACAACCTGAAGGGCAAGATCGAAGCCATGATCCAAACCGTGACTTCGATCATGGAGCTTTTCGCGAAGGCCGCCTTAGTCGATCACAAGAAGCTCGCGCGCCTGCAGGATGAATGCGCGCTGGTCGACGCCGAGACCTGTCTCAAGGACGCATTCTCCACCGACGTGCGCCCCGCCATTCGCGAATGGGCGCGCGCCAAGGGCCTCGCCGAAGACCCCATGGACGCCTTCCGCCAAAGCGGCTATCTGGAGCGCATCACCGCCGAGCGCAGCGCGAAAAACTCCGCCACCGTTTCCAGCTACGCCTAGACCCATGCCCCGCTACGCCTTCCAATTGCGTATCAAGCCAGACGCCGTCGAAGAATACGAGCGCGAGCACCAGCGCGTCTGGCCGGAAATGCTGGCCAAGCTGAAGGAAGTCGGCATCTCCGAGTATTCCATCTTCCGCCGCGGCCAGGAATTGTTCCTCTGCCTCCGCGTCGACGATTTCGAACAAGCATGGGACAAGCTCGACCGCGACCCCGTGAACCACAAATGGCAGGAACTCATGGCCACCCTGTTCGAACCCGTGCCCGGCAAACTCGCCGGCGAACGCTTCGCCATGATGAAAGAGGTCTTCTACCTGGAGTAAAGCCTCACTTTCCCTTCCCCGTCACATACCCCTTCCGCGCCAGCACCATCGCATCCGGATATTGCTTCCGCGCCGCCGGAGCCAGATCCACCGAAACCCGCCGCGCCTCGCCCGGCTTGCCCTGCGGCATCTGGTAATACAGCGAATACCGCTTGCGCATGCGCATCAGCAGATCGCGAAAAGCCGCGCCGGGCGGGTCGGCTCTCACCACGTCGCCGCCCGTCTGCTCCACCACTTTCTCGATGTAATCGTCCCCGCTCACCGAGAGAAATCGCGGCGATTCCTCGCCCGGAATGATCAACCCGCACAACAATGCGTCCGCGTCCCACAGCGTGCGCGTCGGAGTTTTCGGGCTCGTCGATCCATGTCCCTGATCGTCGGTAAAAATCAGCACCGCCCGCCGCCGGTGCGTGGAAGGCTGCAATTGCAGGTATCTCGCCGCTTCATCCACGGCGGTCAGAATGTAAGTGCTCCCGCGAAAGCGCGTCCTGCGAATCCGGTCCACAATCCCAGCCGCTACCGCGTCGAGATCCGCGCTGAACGGCGCTTCCATGACCACGCGGTCGTTGAACGACATCACCGCCACGCGGTCGCCCTTGCGCAATTCCGATAGCGCCAGACGCGCCGACGAGGCCACTTTCTGGATGCTCGGCCCCATGCTCTCGCTGATATCGAACAGCAGCACGATATCGAGCGGCTCCTCTTCCTGCGAAAAATAGCGGATGGTTTGCCGTTGCCCGTTATCGAGCACGACAAAATCCTGCTGCCGCAGCCCATCGATCACCCCGGTCTTCGATGCCACCTCCGCATCCACCTTGACCAGTGCCACTTCCGTTCGAAACACGGGATCCTGGGCTGCCGGCGCGCATGCCGCGAACACCCCCAAAATCACGCACGCCCGGAACATATTTCAATCATACAGTTGCTATCCTGGCCTAATGATCATCGCGGATCTGTCGCAGATCGCGGGCCGCACTTACCCCGCGCGCCGGCGCACGCAGAACCTGGTGGGCGGCGCGAGCCCCATTCAAGCCTCCAATTTCGCCATGGGCAACGTCACGCTCGAACCCAACGGCGGCCAGGTGCCGTGGCATAACCAGGAACAGGAAGAGATCTACTTCATCGTCGAAGGAACCGCCGAAATGTGTCTCGGCGAGGAGCGCTCCATCGTCCGCGGCGGCCAGGCCGTTTACATTCCGCCGCGCGTCTTCCACCAGTTGACGAACGTCGGCGAGACGCCCTGCCGCATGGTCTATTGTTACGGACCCGCCGGCGACGTCGCGCATTGGCGCCAGGAGCTCGATGGCACGCTGCCCAAAGCCGGCATCGACGTCCCCGCCTTGCCCGACGGCGCGCGCCCCCAATGCACTGCGAAGCCTACGGAGAAACCGCGATGAGCGTCCACGAAATCGGCATCGTCATGAATGGCGTCACCGGACGCATGGGGCTTAACCAGCACCTGCGCCGCTCCATCTACGCCATCATGCAGCAAGGCGGCGTGCGCACCGCCGATGGCGACACGATCATGCCCAGGCCTCTGCTCACGGGCCGCAATCGCGAAAAGCTCGAAGCCATCTCGAAAGAGTGCGGCGGAATTCCGTTCACCACCGATCTCGCGGCCGCGCTCAAAGCCCCCGCCTATTCGGTCTACTTCGACGCTCAAACTACCGACCGCCGCGCCGATGCCGTGCTCGCCGCCATCGCCGCCGGCAAACATATCTATTGCGAGAAACCCACTGCCGATACTGTCGCCGTCGCCATGAAACTCTACGACGCCGCTGTGAAGGCCGGAGTCAAGCACGGCGTGGTGCAAGACAAGCTTTGGCTCCCCGGCCTGCTCAAGTTGAAATCGTTGCGCGATCAAGGCTTCTTCGGCAAAATCATTTCCGTGCGCGGCGAATTCGGCTACTGGGTCTTCGAGGGCGACATCATTCCGGGACAGCGCCCCTCCTGGAACTATCGCAAGGAAGATGGCGGCGGCATCATCATCGACATGCTCTGCCACTGGCGCTATGTGCTCGACAATGTGTTCGGCGCCGTAAAAGCCGTGTCTTGCCTGGGCGCCACTCACATTCCCGAACGTTGGGACGAAGCCGGCAAGCCATACCAATGCACCGCCGACGATTCCGCCTACGCCACCTTCGAGCTCGAAGGCGGCATCGTGGCGCACTTCAATTCGTCGTGGTGCGTCCGCGTGCGCCGCGACGACCTGCTGACCATCCAGGTCGATGGCACGAAGGGATCAGCCGTCGCCGGACTGCGCCACTGCTGGATGCAACCCTACGGCGGAACGCCGCGCCCCACCTGGAATCCCGATATCGAAAGCCCGTTCCATTTCTTCGACCAATGGCAGAAGATGCCGGAGCAGATGCCCATGGACAACGCCTTCAAGCGCCAGTGGGAGTTGTTCCTCACCTACTTAGTCAAAGGCGGCGCATTCCCCTGGGATTTGAAAGAGGGCGCCAAAGGCGTTCAGCTCGCCGAAAAAGGCATCGAATCGTGGAAGAAGCGCGCCTGGGTCGATATTCCGGCCATTTAAGGGCGAGCCCGCTACTTCAATGCCTGCACGCTCGGCTGCAGCCACGAAAACACAAAGTCCGTAATCGAAGGGAACAGCGTGGTCAGCAGTCCGAACAACGGCCCCACTCCGAACGTGATCAACCGAATCCAGAACTCCGACCCTAATTCTCCCGGCCGTGTATTGGTAATGTGACTCAGCGTGGCATCGCGCGACATCTGCGAATACGCCAGCACCGTCAACCCGCCCACAATCAGAAACGCTCCCAGAAAGATCGCGCCCAGCACGCTGAGCGGGTCAAATGGATAGCTCGAAACGGCAAAGGTGGCGCCCACGAATAGCCAGAGACCGCCCAACGTGATCGTGCGCAGACGCCCGAGAGTATTCTGGATGAAAGCCAGATAAGGCAGCACGAAAAACTCCTCCGCGGCCAGTACATGCGGCTTCAGTTGGTCAGTCGGGATGGGCGTGTCGTGCTCGCCGTTGGGCTCCTCTTTGAGTCTCGTACGGTCGAAGATGAGCGACTCTTTTTCCTTCTGCCATGCCGGCAGAAGAATGCGCGTCAGCGCATGCGCAGCCGTCGCTGCCAGCTCGGCTTGAAATTCTCTCAACGCCGCCAGATTCTCGATCGCCGCCGGTAGATTGGTGTACCACTGAACAAACGCATTGCCCGTCGCGCGGCAAACGGCCAGCTTTTCCAGGATCTCGTTGCGAGCGGTTACTTCAAACGGATTGCCCGGCGTCCACTCCTCCGTCGTATTTCGCAGATGCCGCAGGCTTTCGAATTGAAACGAAATCACCTTGTATCGTTCTTCCAGCACGTTGCCGCTCAATTTCCAGACGGAGCCCCATTCGAGCCCTTTCAGCGCGCGCAAAGTTCGGCGCAACGGTAGCCTGTCGAGGTAGATTAACAACCCGCGCAGTTGACACCAGGCCCGCCACATTTCAATACCATCCGCGACGATCACCGCAATGCAAATCACCACGAACACGAAGATCAATATGCCGAACGCGCGCTCTCCCAAGGTCCGAACCCACGGGCCGCCTAACGCCAGACAACTGATAAACGTGACCAACCCAAAAACAGCCGCGAGTAACTTCAAATAGCGGCTAGTCAACGGCTGCGACGCGGCTTCGATCCTGTGGCCGGTCTCCTCGCGGCTGAACATAGCCAATAGTGGCGGCAGATCGCCCCTGCTCGGCAGAACAGGCCGGTCCTCGCCGAAATGCGCCAGGCCTCGCAGTGTGCACCAAAACCAAAGATATCCACCGGCGATGAAAAACAATTGCGGCAGCAGAGGAGAAACACCGCTCAGTAAGTTAATCGACCTCCAATAGGCTGGGAACCGATTGGCCCGAGTTAGTCCGATGACCAGAACAACGTGGCCCAGCGCGCACACCGCCAGGCAGACAAGTGCAGTCCGCCAAGCGCGTCGCTGCCATTCCTTGGCGCTGGCCCGCGAACCGAACTCCCACGCCTTCGTCAAGTCATAATTCCTGGTAACGGCAAGCGCCGCAAGCACAAGGCTCATGAGAAGCAAGGCCGCCAAGGGCGCTCCGGTACCCAGTTGGTACAGACCCTTTCCCACCAACCACGACAACAGCCCGGATGCCGACGCCAGCGTGATCGCGAGCAGCGCAATCAGCGCGCTGCCCAGCGCGATCAGAGCCGGATGCTGCCAGTTGGGGATCGGCGCGAAATAGGCCAGCCCGCGCGGCAGGCCCTTAATGCAGCCGTTCGCGCAGTAATACGCATGGATTACGCTCCAAGCCACGAAGGCGATGATCAGGAACCACGTCATGGTCGGCAGCGTCAACGGCCCCGGTCGGGCATCCAGGCCGGGCTCCGCCAGCAACTCCGTGATCGATTTAGCGGTCGTATTCAGCGAAGGCAGCGTGTTGGAATTGAGCACCGCCAGCGGCCAAAACTGCCGGTGACCAATCACCGTCAGCCAGGTGGAGGGCCGGCTGTCTTCCAATAACCGATCCTTCGAATCCACCGCCCATGACGGCGCCCGATTGTCGCCGATGGGAACGTCGGTGATCCCATTCCGAAGCAACCGGCGAGCCGCAATATATACCCCCTCGGCGGTGTCCGCGCCAAACGTTCTGTACTTACCCGTTTCCCGATCCACGGTGGAACGGGTCCACTCCTGTTCCTCTGTAAGTAGTGGATAAGTCGAGAGCAGCATGACGCCGCGCAACGATCTTCCTTCCGCGCCGCGCGTAAACAGTAAGTCGGCGCCATCGATCACCACGCGGCCTTCCGGATACGCGCGCCGCAGAAATTCGCTCAGGAAGATCTGGTCCAGCGAGCTCGTGCTGCGCAGGATGATGAACTCGATTTGCTTGTCGCTCAACCGGCTCGCGATGTCGAACAGCACGGCTTCCTGCGCCAGCGGCGTAAGTTGGCCGCCATAGCTGCGCACTGTGTCGTGATCGCCGCCGGAAGGTTCGCTCAGATCCCCACGCAGGGCGGTAGACGGCGCGCTGGCGCTATTCTGCTTCGACTCGCCGAGAATCGCTTGCCGCTGATAGGCCGAACGTAACGTGGCTATGTCGCGCGGGTAATACAACTTGATGGCGTTGCCGCAAGGCTGCGGCGCTGACTGGTCGGTTGGCGCCGGCGCTGCCGCTTTGGGATTCGGCGTCGCGCCGCCAAAAGCCGTTTCATCTTCGGAAAGGAACGCGATATATCGCGTGTCGTATTGTTGGTCTTGCAGGTATTGGCAGAACCGGTCCATCGCCAGCGAGTCGTTCTCGTTCGCGGTTCGAAAGAACGATTTCCCGCCCCAGGTTCCGATCCAGTCGGAAAACCATTGGTAGTCACGCCCTGACGACACCGTCCCGCTCCACACGTGAACCTCCGGTCGCGCCGGGTCCCCTTTTGCCGGCAAGTCCACGTCGAGAGCGCGCTGCAGGGAAGGAAGCGATCCGGAAAATGTTGGACCGAGAATGCGCAAATGCCCCTGGCCCGAACTGTCTTCCAGCCCATGAATCCAGGCCACCGCATTTTTGAATTGATCGTCGTCCACGCCTCCCGTGGGCTTCTCACTCACCAGGAAAACGACCAGACCGCCCTGGTAGGACGGCGCTGTGGTCTCGCCGAGACCCTGCCGGAACACCACCACGCCCGGCTGTTCCAGTTCGATCTTTTGCAGCGCATCCGCCGCCTGCTGGTCGGCAAGAGACGAGTATTCCTTGCTGGCGATCTCCCAGGGAAACCAGGAATCGTCGTACGAGAAACCCTCGTCTTGCGCCGCCTGTTGAATGGTCTCCACCATCCGATCGAAAAACAGCGGCAGGTGAGTCGATACCGGATTCGGAACGATCGCGATCGCAAACCCGATCGCGGGCGACAGCTTCGCCGGGGCCAGTTTGTCTTGAGAAGTACCGGGCTCATAGCATGATTCCGGCAGCTTCCACTTGTTCGGCTCTGCGCTCGCTTTGATCGCGAAGCGTCGCAGACGGTCCACGATCTCCGCACACGGCGAATATGGCTGCGGCGCCGATCTCCGCGCGCCCGATTGAGACGACGAACCCTTCTTCGACTCGCCCGCCGCCGGGGTGTCAGAGCTCTTGGGCAGATTGGACACGCCAACCAGACCGAGCACCACGAGCACCCCCGCCAGCCAACCAGCGTTGCCCTTCATCTTATGACCTCAAGCAAGCTTTCCAAGCATTGGAATGCAACGGACGGCGTAACTCCCCGAGCCTACCATCCAGCAGTTGCCGTAGTATACCAACGCATTGATTGTCTGGTTGAGCCACACGCCGGGCTTGACTTGACATCCCATTCAATTAGTACTATTTGCTTAGTAATGTTGGGTTCTGTCATCCTCGCGTTCCCCGTTCTTAGCGCTCTGGCAATCGCCCCCGGCGCCACCGGCTTGCGATTCGACGTCGTCTCCGTCAAGCCGCATTTGAACTCAACCGACCGCACGCGAGTCGCCGCTCGCCCGGGCGGCCACTTCACCGCTACCGCCATCACTCTTCAATCGCTCGTCCGATTCGCCTACGGCGTCGATGATATTCAAGTCGCCGGCGCTCGCGGGTGGATGGTCTCAGACCGCTTCGACGTCCTCGCCGACGCCGAAGGAATCTCCGGCGCTATCCCCGACGATCAGCTCCAGGCAATGCTGCAAGCCTTGCTGACCGATCGCTTCCAGCTTGGCGCCCACAAGGACTCAAAAGAGCTGTCAGTGTACGCGCTCGTGGTCGGCCACAACGGCGTCAAACTGAAGCCGGTATCAGCGGGCGGCGTAGCCGCCCCCCCGGACCACGCGCGCAAAGCGTGATTCGCGCCGGTAGCATGCACGGCCTCGCGGGCGCGCTGACAGCCGAAATGGGGCGCCTCGTGATTGACCAAACGAATCTGCCCGGCTCCTATAACCTCCTTCTGCGATTCGCTTCAGCCACCGCCGCATTGCCCGATCGAGCCGGACCATCGGTTTTCAAGGCGCTCGAAGAGCAACTGGGATTAAAGCTCGAAGCGCGCAAACAGCCGGTCGAAGTGATCGTCATCAATCGAGCCGAACGGCCCGGCGCCAACTAACCAGCCGCTACACCACACAACCTGATTAAAGTCGCCTGTCAAATCCGTCATGACTCTGTAATTCGGCAAGCTTGCCCGCTTGGCCCGGCTTCGCGATAGAACCGTTTCGCACTACGATCATAGTAAGCCCTCTCTTGATTTCACCCCGAGTTACACTGACCGTTCGGTCACTTCGCATGCCGGCGCGCCGTGAGTAACTGACTCTGTGCAGCGTGATTTAGTACGTTTGATCGCTTATTACATATACCGTACATACAATGGTCGGTAAGTTCCGGATCTTCTTCCGGTGATTCCGGCTTATTATAGTGAAGTCTTGACCCCCAGCCTTGATCGACAAACTGTACAGGAAACACTTTGGCGCAAGCGGCTGGAAGCTGCGCGGAATCGCTACCAGTCTGACGCCGAAGCGGCCAAAGTGGCCATCAAGCGCTCGGTGCGCGACCCAACCGACGACTTCGAAGAGGCCGTCGCATCGCAGGTCGCTTCCCTTCGGGAATACATGCGAGTCCTGGCGATATTTACGAACCTGGTTTTCTACGGAAAGCAGCCCCCGGACGAATAGGTCGGTTACGGACTTGTTAACCGTTCTCTCCCACGAAGCGTGAGGCGGTGCTTGCGCCCGCCTCCGATTCGCGCTTAGCCTACCAATACAATTTCAACCCGAACTGTACATAACGCGGCGTATTGTTGTTATACAGCGTGCCGAAGTTCGTGCTGTAAGCCGTCCGCAACTGGTAATACTTGTAACCTTGCAGCGTGGTGATATCGTACGAATTCGCCGCCTTGCCGTAGAAGTTCGCCGGCAGCGGAAGCGTGTAGAAGTTGGCCGGCAACGCGCCCTGCGTGGTTTTCTGCGCATTCACCATGTTCACGATACCGTTGTAAACTGCCGCCCCTGCAGTCGTACTTTGCAACGGTTGGCCGTTGGCCGCCGCCCAGGTGTTATAGGCCGCAGTGGTCAGCGTCGCCGTACTCGGGGCGCCCATGAAATCCGCGCCGCCGGCATTATTCGGAAATACCGCGAACGTCGGATGGTTGAGCACGTTCAGCGCATCCACGCGGAATTGCAACCGCCGCTTGCCGCTCTCGCCCAGATTGAAGCTCTTCTGCACCGACATATCGAAATACTGCGCCCACGGTCCGCGCACATTATCCAAAGTCCGCGGCGCATTGCCCAATTGACCCAGCGGCGGGCGCATGAACGCCGAAGGGTTCAGATACGGCTGGCAGTTTCCGCCGGTGGGGCAGTTCATATTGAACAGCGGGTTCACCAGCGGCACTCCGGCCACGAGGTCCGGCCGCGCGCTGTGCGTCAGGTCGCCGAGCTGGTTGGTATCCGAGAGATACACCATGTACGGAAAGCCGCTATTCATGCGCACCAGGCCCGTGGTTGTCCAGCCGCCCACAACATAATCCAGCGGCTTCCAGATGTTGTTACCGAACTTCCGTCCCCGGCCGAACGGCAGATCGTAAAGCGCCGACCCGTGAATGACGTGACGCTGATCGTACGTCGAAACCGACCGGTCTTCCTGCCTGCTTCCGCCAAACACCACTTGCCCGCCCACCTGGCCGCCCACCGGTGTGAGCACGTTCTTGTCGCCGCCGGCGCTCGACGCGTCGTCGATCGACTTGCTGTAAGTGTAGTTCGCATTGAACGTCAGCCCGCGCGCCACCCGGTGCACCACGTTGATGTAACCGGCGTGCCGGATGCTATTACCCGCGGCGTCATACCAGAGATACAGGCTCGAGTAACCCAGATACGGGCTCCCCAAAGTTCCGTTCTGAATCGTCAACACCTTGCCCGTCAGCGGATTGATGCGCCCCAGCGGGTCGTTAATCGTACCCGTCGTGTTGACGTTCTGGGCCAGTTCGGCCGAAAGGTTGGTCGAATCCTTGGGGTTCAGATCTTCCTGGCCCATGAAGAGGTGAACGCCCATCGCGCCGTTATACGCAATCTCCACCGTGGTGTTGCGGTTCGCCTGCCACTGCATGTGCAGGTTCCAGTTGTTCACATACGGCGTGTGATAGTTCTGCGAAACAGCATAACCGCCGAACGACTGCTGGTAGTACAGCGAATTCGCCAGGCTGATGCCATTCGAGGGCGGACCCTGCGGTCCATAAATCTGGCCTTGCACGCTGGTCGGCGTCAGCACCGGCGGATTCTCGCCCAGCCGCATCACGTCGTTGGGATTGGCCGTCGACGAAGGCGTCGTGGGGCTGAAGTTCGAAGTCGCGCCGAAATCCGGTTGCGGAAGCTGCGTGAAGCCGCTGATGGGCGCATGCGACATACCCCATCCGCCGCCGATCACGACGTTGTGCGCGCCCAGGAACCCGCTCGGCTGCCACGCGAATCCGAAGCGCGGTTCGAAGTTGGTATATTGCGGCGGCGTCAGGTAGGCCGATGTTCCGCCCGTGCCGGAGAACTGAAATGGAACCGTGGTGGCTGAGTTCAAAACCTCGCCATCGGCCAGCGTCAACGGGCTCGAGAGCTGTTGCGTGGTCGCAAGATCGGGGCGGAACACGCCCTGGTGGTTGTACTTCTCCGTGCGCGGCATCTGCAGCGACCAGCGCAGGCCCAGGTTCACGGTCAAATTCCGCTTCACATGCCAATCGTCCTGGATGAAAAGATTTCCCGAGTTCCAGCGGTAGTAATACGGAACCTCCACATTGCGCATTACTACGCTGGTGCTCGGTACGCCCAGCAGGAAGCTGGCCCAAGTAGCGCCGCCCGTGCCGGCCGTAGTTCCGGTGGAATTGGTCTGCGTCGCCGCGAACGTATACACGCCGCCGAACGCGCCATACAACGGGATCACATTCTGCAGCGCATGCGAGACGTCGCCGCCGAACTTGATGCTCATCGATCCAAGCTGCTTATAGACGATTTCCGTAATCGCATAGCGCTCTTCGCGATCGTCCACGTTCGTCGATCCGGCTCCTCCGAATCCGGTGGCCGTGCTGCCGCCGCCGCCCAGCGCGGAGCCGGGAAACAGGCTGTTGAACGAAGGCAATCCGCCTTTGGTGATGCTCGGCAGCCCAAGCAGCGTGTTCAGATTCTGGCCGGTCGCGGGGTCGTATAACGGGTCCACCGTGTTGCTGAACCGGCCGCGCGTGTAGTTCAAGCGGATATCGTTGATTAGAGTTGGCGTGAACGTATGCGTGTCCGAAAGCATCGCCTGCTTGCCCCAACTGTAGAGCGCGCCATTGTTGGTCGGGCTTACCGGAGTCCCTTGGACCTTGACGATCGGCGTGGTCGTATAGCGGCCGTAGAGATGATTGCGCTCGCTGATGTTTTCGTCGATCCGGAAGGTGTAGCGCTTTTCATCCTGGCTGAGCAGGCGCGGCGCGGAAATATTTGAGATCAGGCCATTGCTGTTCAGGAAAT
The DNA here is from genome assembly GCA_963743705.1 of Bryobacterales bacterium. GTDB lineage: Bacteria > Acidobacteriota > Terriglobia > Bryobacterales > Bryobacteraceae > PALSA-243. Next base: position 401,756 of record CAVUQS010000019.1, read on the forward strand.
ACGGCCCGGCCTGCGCGATGTATTGCTCCGACTTCAGCGCCGTCGAATCGAGCATGCTCTGCGGAATCACGTTGCCCGGGAATGGCGCGAACGCCGTGGCGCCGGTGGGCAAGGTCCCGGCCGTAAATTGATTGCCGCCGGTCACGTTGTAGATGTCGTAAATGTTGCTGTCGCCGGTCGGCGCGACCGCCGCCGGGGCGATGGATTGGAACTGGTTTACTACCGATTGCGGCAACCAGCCGCTCGCCGTATTCACCAGCCCGCTGAAATCGCCCTTGAGCATGCCCGGCGTGGGCAGCAAACCGTATTGGTCCAGATGGTCGCGGCGGTATTCCGGCTCAACCGCGGCGAACCAGAAGGTCTTGTTCTTGCCGTTATAGATCTTCGGAATATACACAGGTCCGCCGCCCGCCAGCGAAAATTGGTTGTACTTGAGCGTCGGCACCGGGCGGTTGGTGCTCGCGAGCGTAAACGGGGCCGCCGCGAAATCCGGGTTGCGGTTGTACCAAAGCGCCGTGCCGTGAAACTCGTTGGTTCCCGATTTCGTAGTCGCGTTGATCACGCCGCCGCCGGTCGTTCCGTATTCCGCGGAAAACTGCGCGGTCTGCACCGTAAACTCCTGCACTGTCTCCGGCGTGAAACTCACGATCGTGCGCGCCAGCGAAATCCCGGTGTTATTGGCGCCGTCCGCCATGATCATCGTGCTCATCGGGCGCCCGCCGCCCAACGTCAGATTGCAGCCGGGGCACGGCGTCACGCTCGTGATCACCGGGTCTTCGCTGCCCGCGTCGCCGGCCACGTTCGGCAGAGTCAGAGCCAGGTCGAGCACGCTGCGGTTCAACAGCGGCGCGTCTTCGATCTGCCGCGAGGTCACCGTGCTGCTCAACACGCCGGAAGAGGTGTCGATCATCACCGCCGAGGCTTCCACCGTCACCTTGGTATCTACCGCGCCCGTCTCTAGCTTGATGCTCACGTTGGCAATCGAAGCCGTATCCACCTTGATCCGGTCCACCACTTCGCGCTTGAAGCCTTGCGCGGAAACTTCCAGCCGGTATTCCACGGGTTCGAGATCCGCCACCGTGAACGTTCCGTTGGCTGCGCTCGTTACGGTGCGGCCCTCATTCGTACCGATGTTGGTGACCTTCACGGTGGCGCCGGGAACTACCGCGCTGGAAGGGTCGGTTACCGTTCCCGCGATGCTGCCCCGATTGGTTTGGGCGAACATGGCGGATGCGAAGACGAGCGTGATCGCTACAAGGCGATTCATAGTTGTTAAGCCCCCTGCAAGAACGAAATACGAGTGGATCCTTCGCAGGATGTTAGAAGGTATTGCGGTAACGGGCTAGTACAAACTGGTACGCACAATCTGTTTTAGATATCAAAACGCTATGAGAATCGGGATTGACGAGCGAAAAGACGGCAATTGAAAGATTTAGCTGAGGCAAATCGGCGGGAAGTAGCCCTTTAGAGCGGTTTCTCTGGGGGATTCGGCGTTCGCTCAATCAAAACAGCAAAGTCCGGTGACTGACTTTGGTCAGTGAACTCTCTCGCCGCCTATCCATACGCCAGTCACATCGATTCCCTGGCCGTCCCAACGGAACTGCACCAGGTCGGCGCGCTCGCCTGCCACCAGGCCTTTGGTGCGGCCCGCAACCTTGCCTGCCTTGGCGGCGTTGATGGTCGCCATGCGCACGGCGTCGGCCAGCGAATGACCGGTCATGCGAATGACGTTCTCCACCGCGCGGTCCATGCGCAGTGCGCTGCCCGCCAGTTTATCCGTACCGGCCAACACCACGCGATCGTCTTCGGTGAGATCCACCGCCTGCTCGCCCAGATGATAGCGGCCCGGTTTCGCGCCCGCGGGGGCGGAAGCGTCTGTCACCAGCACCGCACGCTCCACGCCCTTCGCGCGTAGCGCGGTCTTGAGAAACGCGGCGCCCAAATGAATGCGGTCGACGATGAAATCGGCCATCAGGCGGTCTTCCGCAAGCTGGTCCCAAATGTAGTTCGGATGCCGCCGCATCACCGCATGCGCGCCGTTCCCCAGATGCGTCGAAAGCGATGCGCCCGCCGCCACCGCATCCGCGATCTGCCCCGCGCTCGCGCCGGTATGTCCGATCGACGCCACCGCGCCCGCCGCAACGATGCGCTCAATATATCTCTGCGCTTCCGGCCATTCGGGCGACAGCGTCACAATGCGCACGCGGTTTTCGGTGGCGTCCTGCCAGCGCTGGAATTCGCCGAAATCCGGCTTGCGCACCCAGTGCTTCGGGTGCGCGCCGCGCGGGCCGTCTTCGATGCCGATGTGCGGGCCTTCCACGTGAAAGCCATCGATCGCGGCGCCCTCGGCCAACGAATCCTTGGCGCGCGAAAGGTTGCGCAGCGACGCTTCCATATCGTGCGGCGCGCCCGTGATCACAGTTGGATAAAGCCGCGTGACTCCGCTCGCCGTTTGTACGCGAATCGAGCGCGCGATCTCTTCGTGCCGCGTTTGCGGATGGTTGTAGTCCACACCCGCGAAGCCGTTCACCTGAATATCGATCCAGCCGGGCGCCACATAAAGACCCGCTTCCACCGGCGCGGGATACGTCGCGCGGATCGTCTCGCCGAATTCAACCTCAATCGGCTTTCCCGTGAGTACGTCGATACCGAAACAATTCATGCGCGCTTCGTTTTATTCACAACTTTGGCACAAACGCGCGCCGCTAAGTGCAATCGCGGCCGATAGAACAAATCTGTTGAAAAGGACTCGCGCGCTGTCGATTCCGTATGACAAACAATGCCCCGCCGCGATACAAAATACTAGACCGTTAGGCGGCCGCGTAATTCGGGATGGCAAATCTCGGGGGAGGTGGTCATCCGGTTGCCGCGCCGCCTAAAGTTTATTTAGCGCCTACTGGCTGAGAAACGTGCACCGGCGAAAGCCAGTTGTGAGTGTCGGGGTGCGACCCATCGATAATCCCGAAAAACGCGTGCTGTAATTGCTCCGCGATCGGCCCGCGGCGGCCTTTCCCGATGGTGATGCGGTCGATGGAACGGATGGGCGTAATCTCCGCGGCGGTGCCGGTGAAGAATACTTCGTCCGAGATATACAGCAGTTCGCGCGGAATCAGCTGCTCCGAGACAGGAATGCCGAGATCGCCCGCAAGCGTCAGGACAGCATCGCGCGTAATGCCCGGCAGCACCGAAGCGCCCAACGGCGGCGTCAGGATCTTGCCGTCGCGCACTACAAAAAGATTCTCGCCCGAGCCTTCGCTGACATAACCCGTGGCGTCGAGCGCGATGCCTTCCACATACCCGTTGGCGATCGCTTCCATCTTGATGAGCTGCGAGTTCATGTAGTTGGCGCCGGCCTTGGCAAGCGCGGGCAGCGTGTTGGGCGCCATGCGCGTCCAGCTCGAAACGCAAACGTCCACGCCTTCCGCCAGCGCTTCTTCGCCCAGATACTTGCCCCAGTTCCAGCAGGCAATATAAATATCGATCGGATTCTTCGCGGCGTTCACGCCCACGTCGCCGTAGCCGCGCATCACCATCGGCTTCACGTAGCAGGAATCCATTTTGTTGACGCGAACCAGTTCCAGCATCGCTTCGCTCAACTCGGCCTGTTCGAAACCGATGTTCTCCATGCGGTAAATCTTCGCGGAATCGTACAGGCGGCGCACATGCTCGCGCAGGCGGAATATCGCCGGGCCATCCGGAGTGGCGTAGCAACGAATGCCCTCGAATACGGAGCTGCCATAGCTCACAACGTGCGCGAGGACGTGAATAGTGGCGTCTTTCCAGGGGATGAAGTGGCCATTGTGCCAGATCTTGTCGGTGGGCGTCAGCATGTTGAAATTATAGCGAGGAATGGCCGGGCCGATCCTGCGCGCCCAGGCGCGCGCGGCGCCGCAATTCGGTAATATTCGAGCCCGTCAGCGCCGTCGCCACCGCGCCCGTCACCACGATCGGCAACGTCCACACGCCAAACAGAATGATTGAAAATGTGGTCGCCACCTTCGGTTCCACGTCCAGTCCGCGCAGCGCCACCACGCACGCGGCGTTAAGAAAACCGACATTCCCCGGCGCGTTCGGAACCACCGTCCACAAACGGATTACGGTAACAATCGCCGCCGCGGACCAGATCGAAAGATCCAACTGATAAGCCTTCATCACGGCCCATAACGACGCGAATTGCACCGCTACATATAAGACGCTGATGCCTGACGTGATCAACAGCGTGCGCTTGTTTCCCATCAGGTGCAGGCCTTCCGCGACGTGCCGGTAAGTGGCGGCCCACTTACTCTCGCGCAGCACGTTGTGCACTTCCACCTTGCTGTGGATCATCCAGTAAAGGCCGATCGCGAGCACAATCAACGCCAGCCCCATCACCCGCACCAGAAACATCAGCTCGTTGGGAATGTCGCGAATCATCCCCGCCGTGGCAAGGAAACAACCCACCAATACGATCCCATCGATGACGCGCTCCACCGCCGCCGAGGCGAAGCTGAGAGAGATGCGCAGGTTATTCCAATGCGCCAGCAGGTAGCAGCGGATCAACTCGCCTGTGCGCAGCGGCAGAATCTCGTTGGCGAAGAGCCCGATATAGATGGCTTGCGCGGTGCGCCAGAACCCCAGCCGGATCACCGGTTCGAGCAGCGTGCGCCATCGCCACGCGTGTATCAGGTAGGCGCCAAGATCGAACGCCACCGCCAGCGCAATCCATTTCCAATCCAGCTCGCGCAGCGCCGGCAGCAGGTCTTCCTTGATTTTGTAGCCGTGCAGCACCCATGCCAGGGCGGCCGCCGAGAGGACAAAGCCCGCGGCCTGCGTCGCCCAGGCGGGGATTTTCGGTCGCGAAGGCAGATCGCGCAGCAGCTCCATAAGCTTCAAACGCGCGAACTGGAGGCAAACATTTCCGTGCGTCTGCGTTTCGGCCGATTTTCGCCTTTGAGGAGCTCCACGGTTTTATGATAACTTGGCTCTTCAGGACCAAGCGAATGAAAACACTCGTACGCACGGCATCCACTCTCACAGTGGCGGCGTTTCTGGCCGCCGCTCAGAACCCCAACGAGGATCGCGACCGCGGCGCAACCCGCATCCAAGCGGGCCCCGCGCCCACGGTCTCTATGGCCGGAACGCTGGTGGATGCGGGCTGCCGCAACCGTACGGCTCTGAACATCGCGCTGCCCTCGCTGCCGCTAACCGTCTCCGGACCGGCGCAAACCGCGGCCGAAGCGCAAAGCGGAGCGCAGATGCGCACCGCACAGGGCTATCAGAACGCCAACCAGCCGGCCCAGCAACAAAATCCGCAAACCACCGCGTCCGGCGTTACGGTGGATTCGAAGACGCTCGCTCTCGAGCGCTCCGACGTGTTAGAACACCAGGTCCCCGATCTGCGCACGCGCCAGATGGATCCCACCTGCGCCATCACGGGCGCCACGCATTCGTTCGCCGTGTTGCTGCCCGAGGGGCGCATGCTCAATCTGGATGACGGCGGCAACACCTTCGCCAACGAAGCCGTCAATGGAAGCGCCACCGGTCGCGCGTTGTTGAACGGGAACGGCGGCGGATTCAAGCCGCAGGTTGTGATCAAGGGCCGCATACGCGCCGACAAGGTTGTCGTTCAAAGTCTGAAAATCACCAAGTAAAGGAGAGGCATGCCTCTCAAACCCCTTCGCCGTGTCGCGGTTCTGGGCGCCGGAACCATGGGTTCGCGCATCGCCGCACATTTCGCCAACGCCGGGTATCCGGTCGATCTGCTCGACATAGTCCTTCCCGATCAGCCCAAGCGCAACGCCGCCGCCCTCGCCGGTATTGAGAGCGCCGCCAAGACGCGCCCCGTCGGTTTCTTCACCGATGCCGCCAAGCCGCTGATCACCCCCGGAAATTTTGAAGACGATCTCGCTCGTCTGCGCAACTGCGATTGGATCGTCGAAGCCGTCGCCGAAAATCTCGCCATCAAGCGCAGCCTGATGGAGCGCGTCGCCGCCGTGCGTTCGCCCGGCGCAATCGTATCCACTAACACCAGCGGAATTCCGCTCGCCAGCATCTGCGAAGGCTTCGACGCCGAATTTCGCGCTCATTTCCTGGGCACGCACTTCTTCAATCCGCCGCGCTACTTGCATCTGGTCGAAATGATTCCCGGCCCGGAAACCTCGCCCGAAGTTTTCCAATGGGTCCGCGGGTTCTGCGATCTCCACCTCGGCAAGGGCGTGGTTCCGTGCAAAGACACGCCCAACTTCATCGCCAACCGCCTCGGCTGCTTCTTCGGCGCGGCCATCCATGAACTCACCGTCAAAGGCGATTTCACCGTCGAAGAGGTCGACGCCATCACCGGCCCGCTGATCGGGTTGCCGAAAAGCGCCAGCTTCCGCCTGGTGGATATCATCGGCCTCGACGTTTGGGCGCACGTCCTGCGCAATCTGCATGAGCTGGTCCCCAACGATCCGGCGCGCGCGCGCTTCGTCGTGCCCGATTTCATGGAGCGCATGATCGAGTGCGGCTGGCTGGGCGAAAAGCGCGGCCAGGGATTCTACAAGCGCGTGGGCAAAGAGAAAGAGATCCACGCCATCGACCGCAAGACGCTCGAATACCACCCGGCGCAAAAGGCGAAGTTCCCATCGGCCGAAGCGGTGAAGGTAATCGAAGACTTGCCGCAGCGCCTGCGCGCGCTCGTGGCCGGTAACGACCGCGTCGGCCAGTTCCTCTGGAATCTCTACCGCGATTTCTTCCTCTATTCGGCCCAGATGATCCCCGAGATTTCCGACCGCATCGTCGAAATCGATCGCGCCATGCGCTGGGGGTTCGCCTTCCAGCTCGGGCCGTTCGAAACCTGGGACGCCCTCGGCTTCCGCGAGACTGCCGCGCGCATGCAAAAGGATGGCTGCGCGCTTCCGCGCAACATCGAACGCATGTTGAAATCCGGCGCCACATCGTTCTACGAAACCGCCGACCGCGCCGGCGAACCCGGCCAACGCTATTTCGATCTCGGCGCGAGTGAGTATCGCGATCTCGAACCGCGCCCCGGCATCCTCGTGCTCGGCGACATCAAGCGCGCGCGTAGCGTCGTCAAGCGCAACGCCGGCGCATCGCTCATCGATATCGGCGACGGCGTCCTCTGCCTGGAATTCCACAGCAAGATGAACACCCTGGGCGACGACTCCGTGCAGATGATCAACGCCGGAATCGAACAGATGGGACGCGGCTTTGAGGCCATGGTAGTCGGCAACCAGGGCGAACACTTCAGCGCCGGCGCCAACCTATTGATGGTCTTGCTTGCCTCGCAGGAAGGCGAGTGGGACGAGCTCGATCGCGCCGTCCGCCGCTTCCAGCAGGCCAATATGGCCTTGAAATACGCGCCCAAGCCCGTGGTCTCAGCCCCCTTCGGCATGACGCTGGGCGGCGGCTGCGAAGTGGCGCTGCACGCCGCCAGCACGCAGGCCTCGGCCGAAACCTACATGGGCCTGGTCGAAGTCGGCGTCGGCGTCATCCCCGCCGGCGGCGGCTGCAAGGAACTCATCGCACGCGGCGGCGATCTCAAGACCGTGTTCGAAACCATCGGTTTCGCCAAGGTTTCCGCCAGCGCCGCCAACGCCCGGGAGATCGGGCTGCTGCGCGCCTCCGATGGCATTTCCATGAACCCCGAACGCCTGATCGCCGACGCCAAAGCCAAGGCTCTCGCCATGCGCGCTAGCTATGCCCCCGGCGCGCCGCGCGAGGATGTCACGGTCGCAGGCGAGGCCGGATTCGCGCTGCTCAAGATGGGTGTGTTCCTGGCCCGCGAGGGCGGCTACATCAGCGAATACGATGCCGTCATCGGCGAAAAACTTGCCTACATCCTCAGCGGTGGCAAGCTCACCGGCGAGCAAAAAGTCTCCGAGCAATACCTGCTCGATCTCGAACGCGAGACGTTCCTGAGCTTGTGCGGCAATGGGAAGACGCAGGAGCGCATGCAGCACATGCTCAAAACCGGCAAGCCGCTGCGCAATTAACCCTTAGCCCCTCAAACTTCCCCCTCCCGCGCCGATACGTACGTCAGTATGAAGGGCCCCCGCCGGCGCACCATCGCCTTCGTGGCTTGCGGCGCGATCGTTCTCGCCGCGGGGGCGATCTATTTCCGCCACGCCAATCGCCGAATCCCCACCACGCTGCGCGCCGGGTTCCGCAATCATTCGCTTTCCGCGGACCTCACCCCGGAAGGGCGCGTGGACGCGCTTTCGGTGGAAGTAGTGAGTTCAGCCGCGCGCCGCGCTGGCGTCCGCCTGCAGTGGGTGGAGTGCCCCGAAGGTCCGGATCGCGCTCTGCGTGCGAATAAGATCGATATCTGGCCCATGGCCACCGTGCTGCCCGAACGCAAGGGCCGGATGCACATCACTGAGCCCTGGCTCGCCGGTGAGCGCTGCCTGGTCACCAAAGGCGCCCCGCCCTCTTCCTGGGCCGGCTTGCGCGTAGCCTATGGTTTGGGCCCGGTCAGCCAGATCGACGCTGCGGCGCCCGGCGCCGTGCCGGTCCATTCCGATGGCGACGTTGCCGCCGTCGGCGAGTTGTGCGCCGGGACGGCGAATGCCGCATTCGTACTGGCGCAATCCCTGGGCGCGTTCATTCTGCGCAAGCCGGCTGGTTGCTCAAACGCCGATTTCCACATTCTGCCCATCCGCGGCAAGGCGCTCAAAGTCGGCATCGGGTCCACCTTCGAATCCGCGCGGCTGGCCGACAACCTGCGCATCGAGATCGGCCGTATGGCGGAAGAAGGCGCACTCGAAGAGCTCTTCAACAAATACTCGCTCTACTCCATCGCCGAGACCGCCGATATCTACGAACTGGTCGACGCCCAGCGCCGCACCCAGGCGCTCGAATTCAGTTTGGCCGGTCTCGTGGTGGCGCTAGCCATTCTCGCTTTGCAAGTCCGGCGCGTGCGCGAAGCGCGCAGCACTGCGGAAAAGGCTAACTGCGCCAAATCCGAATTCCTGGCCAACATGAGTCATGAGATCCGCACGCCGTTGAACGGAATCGTCGCCATGACTGAGCTCCTCGGCCGCTCCGGACTCACCGCCGAACAACGCGAGAGCGCGGCGGTCATCCTCACCAGCTCCGAAGCTCTCATGACCATCGTCAATGACATCCTCGATTTCTCCAAGATCGAGGCCGGCGGCATGACCATCGAAGAGATCGGCTTCGATGTTCGCGCCACAGTCGAAGACGCCGTCCTCCTTTTCCAGCCGCGCGCCGAACAGAAGGGCCTCAAGGTGGAATGCCGCGTCGCCTGCGGCGTGCCCCGCATGATCCTGGGCGATCCCCTTCGCCTGCGGCAGATCCTGATGAACCTGATCGCCAACGCCATCAAGTTCACCCAGAAAGGCGGCGTGCGCGTCGAGGTCGCGCTCGCCGGCAATCCCGAGAAGGGCCCGGCCGTGCTGTTCCGCGTGGTCGATACCGGCATCGGCATCACCCCCGAAGCTTCCCAGAAGCTCTTCCGCGCCTTTTCCCAGGCCGATACTGGCGCGGCGCGCAAGTTCGGCGGCACGGGCTTAGGCCTCGCCATTTCCCTGCGCCTGGTTACCCTGATGGGCGGCTCCATCGGCATGGAAAGCGAACCTGGGGTCGGCTCCGTATTCTGGTTCCTGATTCCCGCGCGCCCGGCGGCATCGTCCGCAACCGAATTTGCGCCGGCGCAGGAAATCGCCGTGGCCACCGAATTCATCGAACGCCGCATCCTCATCGTCGAAGACAATCCTGTGAATCAGATCGTGGCCGCGCGCGCGCTGCGTACGTTAGGTTACGGTTCCGATATCGCCTCGGGCGGCGAAGCCGCCCTCGAAATCATCGCCCTGCAGTCCTTCGATCTCATCCTCATGGATTGCCAGATGCCCGGCATGGATGGCTACGCCACCGCCGCCGAGATTCGCCGCCGTGAGACAGGTGGAAACCGGACGCCCATTGTGGCAATGACCGCTAACTCCGTCGAGGGCGACCGCGAGCGTTGCGCCGCCGCCGGTATGGACGATTACCTTCCCAAACCGTTCCGCATGGCGACTCTCGAACGTACCTTGCATCGCTGGTTAAATCCAAAGCCTGAAAGGTCGGCAGCTTAACAGCGCCGTATCTAACCTGCTGTGTTACTATGCAGGAGGACCGCTCCGGGTCCCGTGCTAGTCCTGCCCGAAGTGAACCATCGCCAAGAATGAACCTACGTTCGCTGTTCAGCCTATTTTCGTCGGATCTCGCCATCGACCTCGGCACCGCGAATACTCTGGTGTTCGCCAAAGGCAAGGGCATCGTGGTGAACGAGCCCTCCATTGTCGCCATTAATAAGACCACTGGCGAGGTAGAAGCCGTCGGCAAAGAGGCCAAGGAAATGCTTGGCCGTACGCCCGGTAACATCGTGGCCATCAAGCCGATGAAAGACGGCGTTATTGCCGATTTCAAAGTCACTGAACGCATGCTGAATTACTTTATTCAGAAGGCGCACGGCCGTAAGATGCTCGTTCACCCGCGCATTGTAATCGGCGTGCCGAGCGAAATCACACAAGTGGAAAAGCGCGCCGTCATGGATTCGGCGTATCGCGCCAAGGCCAGCGAAGTGCACCTGGTGGAACAAGCCATGGTAGCGGCCATCGGCGCCGGTCTTCCCATCACTGAACCCTCGGGTAATATGGTGGTCGATATTGGCGGCGGCACAACCGACGTCGCTGTCATCTCACTTTCCGGCATTGTCTATTCGCGCTCCGTCCGCGTCGCCGGCAATGAGATGGATGACGCCGTCATGCAGTACCTGAAGAAAAAGTACAACCTGCTGGTGGGTGAGCGCACCGCGGAAACCATCAAGATTGAAATCGGTTCCGCCTATCCTCTCGACAAGCCGCTCACCATGGAAATCAAGGGCCGCAACCTCATTGAAGGCGTCCCGCGCACCGTCAACATCAACGATTCCGAGATTCGCGAGTCCCTCTCCGAGTGTATTGCCACCATTGTGAACGCCATCCGCGTCGCGCTCGAACGTACCCCGCCCGAGCTGAGCGCCGACATCAGCGACCGCGGCATTGTGCTCACCGGCGGCGGCGCCCTGATCAAGAACCTGGACAAGCGCATTCGCGAAGAAACCGGCCTCCCGGTCTCTATTGCCGACGATCCGCTGGCTTCTGTGGTGCTTGGCACAGGCCGCATGCTCAGCGATTTCCGGCTGCTGCGCAAGATTTCGATAGACTAGAGAACAGAAGGTTCGGGTTGAGGTAATGGAGTCTTTGCTCAACCGCTACCGGAACATCACTGTTCTGCTGTTGGTATTGGCCGGGCAACTGATTCTCCTCGCGGTTCAAGTTAAAAACGATCAAAACGTGCGCTTTATCCGCGTGTGGACTATCACCGCGGTGACCCCCTTCGCGCGCGTGGTGGAAGGTGTGCGCGGCGGCGGCGTGGGTTTTCTTCGCAACTACGTCATGCTCCGCGACGCCGACGCCGATAACCGCAAGCTCCGCGACGACATCGGCCGTCTGAAAATGGACAACATTTTCCTGCGCAACGAGCTCAATACCGCCGACCGTGTCCGCGCCCTGCAAATGTTCCAGACCGAAACCCAATCGAAGACGCTGGCCGCGCGCGTGTTCGGCGTCGGCGCCGCCGCCAGCGCCAAAATGGTCTACGTCGATCGCGGCTCGCACGACGGCGTCCTGCGCGGCATGGCAGTCGTAACGCCCGATGGCATCGTAGGCAAGGTGATCGCCGCCTATCCCACCGCTTCGCAGGTTCTGCTGGTCACTGATCCCGATTTTGCCGCCGGCGTGGTTTCCCAAAAGAGCGGCGCGCGCGGCGATCTCAAAGGCACCGGCAAAGACTACTGCATGGTCGACTACGTCCCGATCTCCGACAAAGTAGACGTCGGCGACTGGTTCTACACCTCCGGCGACGATCGCATCTTTCCCCGCGGCTTCCCCGCCGGCATCGTGAAACAGGTGCGCGAAGCGCAGCCCTTCAAGGAAATTCTGATCGAGCCTAGCGGCCTCAAGCACGGGCTCGAGAACGTTCTCATCATCCTGTCGGGCATACATCAGCAAATCCCCGATGCGCCCGTAGCCAATCAGCCCATCTACATTGCGCCTCCGCCGCCCGGCGCCACTGGCGGAACGCAAGCCGCACCGTCCGGCCCCACCGGAACCGGCACCGCGGCTGATCAACTGCGCACGCGCTACAAAGCCATCGGCGATTCGCAAAACCACGTCTTCGGCGAAGGGTTGCCCGGTTCCAAGCCGCCCAACTTCAATCTGCCGGCTCCCGGCGCGGCGCCCTTGGCGCCTTCCAAGAGCCCGGCCGCTGCCACCGGCGCCACCTCTCCAACCGGCTCGACCGGCTCTACAGCTTCCACCGGCTCGACCGGCGTGAAAGCTCCCACCGGAGGCGTGAACCACTAATGGATTACTCCTCTTCCGGCCCGGTTCTGATCAGCAGCCAGCGCGAACGCCAGATCTCCCGCTTCCGCGCCTGGATCGTGCTCGCCGTGCCGCTCGCGGCGATTCTGTTTCAGTTTTTCGTGCCGCGGTTTTTCGAATTCCTCGGCTTCATCGAAATGCCGCTTCTGGTAGTCGTGTATTTCGCTCTCGTGCGCCGCAGCCAGATTGCCGGCTTGCTCACCGGCGCCTTGGTCGGCCTCGCGCAGGATTCGCTCAACAAGACGCCCGTCGGCATGCTCGGCATCGTCAACACGCTCGTCGGATACTTCGCGTCATCGGTCGGCCTGCGCATCGATGTCGATCACGCCGCTGTCCGCTTTCCCCTCACGTTCTTCTTCTACTGCTTCTATCAATTGCTGTACTGGGTGATGGTGCGCGCGCTCATGAACCGTCCCATGACGCTCGACTGGCAGCGCACTCTGATACTCGCCCTGCTGAACGCCGTCATCGGCGTCGCGCTCTTCCACTTCCTGGATAAGTTGCGCGAGCGTTCCTAGTAGGACAGGCCTCCGGCCTGTCCATGCCACACTGTACCCTAACTTCACAATTGAATTAGTTCCCACTTCACCTTACTCTCGACTTAGTAATTCAGGAAGAGAGGCTATGTGACGTCACATCGTCTAATCCATTTCTGCGCCCTGTCAGCCTTCGCATCCGGCTTGATGGCCCAGCAAGCTTCTCCGCCCATGACCGAGCGCGCCAAAAAACTTCAGCTGGCGCGCTCGGCCAAGGAACTGCAATCGGCCTATTCCAAGTGGCTCACGATAGATGTGGGTTACATCATCACCGATACCGAGCGCGCTGCCTTTCTGAAGCTCAACAATGACGAAGAACGCGAGCAATTCGTCGAGCAATTCTGGCGGAGCCGCGATCCCACTCCCGATACCGAAGAGAACGAGTACAAAGAGGAACATTACCGCCGCTTCGCCTATGCCAACGAACACTTTTCATCCGGCATCCCCGGATGGAAATCGGATCGCGGCCACGTCTACATCATCCATGGCGCTCCCGACGAACGCACCGAACACGCCTCCGGCGGCTTCTATAACCGCACGCCCGAAGAAGGCGGTGGGACCACCTCGACATTTCCGTTCGAGGAGTGGCGCTACCGCCACATCGACGGCGTCGGCGACAACGTCAAGATCGAGTTCGTGGACGCCACGATGTCCGGCGAATATCGCCTCACCATCGATCCGTCCGAAAAAGACGCTCTGCTCTACGTGCCCGGCGCCGGACTTACCGATGCCGAAGCCATGGGCCTTTCCACCAAGGCCGCGCGCTTCAATCGCACCGATGGCACGCACTTGGGCGCGTCGCTCTTCGGACAGCCGGAAAGCATGAGCGAATTCACGCGCCTCGAACAGGCGGCCAACCTCTTCAAACCGCCTGCGGTCAAGCGCCCCGAGACTGCCTTTATCCGCACATCGATCCGCTATGACGTGCTGCCGATGCGCGTGCGCACAGACCATTTTCCAGTCACCGCCGCCTCGGTCTTCACCTACATCACGCTCCAATTCGAAAACCGCGATCTTCAATTCGCTTCGAAAGACGGGTCGCAACGCGCCACCGTCCAAATCGCCGGACAAATCACCACCATGACCCACCGCCGCGTCGCCTCGTTCGATGACACGGTCTCGGTCGGCGCGCCCGGCGTGATGCTCGACGCCGTTTCGCGCCAGAAGTCCGTATACAGCAAGAGCCTGTCGCTGGCCCCGGGTTCCTATCGCCTCAATATCCTCGCCAAGGACATGACCGGCGGCAACTTCACCCGCTACGAACAAGCCCTGATCGTCCCGGCCGCCAGCGCGGACCATCTCACCGCCAGCAGCATCGTGTTGGCCGACTTTGCCGAACCGCTGCCCGTGAAGAGCATCGGCGCAGGACAGTTCGCCGTGGGCGATACCAAAGTTCGCCCGCGCGTGGACAATGTCTTTCATCCCGGTGAGCGGATGCGCATCTTTTTCAAGCTTTACGATTTCGACGCCGACGCGGCCAGCGCTGCAAACCCGCGCGAGATCGTATTCGAAGTCACGCGCGGCGGCGAGTCGATCGCGCGCCAGACGAGCGAAACCGCGGCCTCCGCCGACATAACCGTCAACAAATCGCTCGACCTGACGGGCTTCGCGCCCGCAGCCTATGTGCTGCGCGTGACAATCGCCGACAAGGCCACCGGCAAGACGCTCGTGCGTTCGGTTCCGTTCACCGTAACGCCGCCGCTGTAGACTGGAGGCATGCGGCGCCAGTGGCAATTGGTCTTCGCGATCCTCTTCCCCGCCCTGCTTGCGGCGGAAGGTCTCCAGGTGGTTCACCCGGTAATCAGCGATAGCGACGGCGGTCCGCCCAATCCGCCCACCGCCAACTACCGCCCCGGCGATTCCCTCTTCTTCACCTGCCGCATCGCCGGTTTCGCCAAGGATAAAGATAGCCAGGTGCGGCTCACCTACGTGGTGCAGGCCGTCGACGCCAACAACGTCCCATTGGCCGAAGCCTACAAGAACAGCGTGAAAGTGGAAGTCGCGCCCCAGGACAAGGAATGGATGCCCAAGGTCGAAACCAGCATTTCGATCCCGTCGCTTTTATTCTCGGGCGAATACAAGGTAACCGTAAAAGTGGAGGATCTGAACTCCAAAACCTCCGCCGATTTCGCCGCCCCATTCCACATCCGTGCCCGCGAAGACATCCAGCCCACCGATTCCCTGTCGGTTCAGGCGTTCCGCTTCCTGCGCAGCGAGGATGACGACAAGCCGGCCGAGCGCGCCGCCTATAAACCCGGCGACCACCTCTGGGCCAAATTCGATATCACCGGTTTCCACTACGGCCCCGACAATCGCGTCGACGTCTCCTACGTCACCTCGATCCAAGGCGCTGACGGCAAAACGCTTTGGACGCAACCCCAGGAAGCCGGCGAACACAGCGCATCGTTCTATCCGCGCGCCTTCGTCCCCGCCACGATGGGCTTGGAACTCCGCGGCGGCGTCAAACCCGGCGATTACACGCTCGTGATTTCCGCCAAGGACGCCGTAGGCAACCAGACCACCGAGCTCAAGCGCCCCTTCACCATCGAGTAGGGCAGGCCTTCAGCCTGCAGCGGGCTTTAGCCCGCCCGCGCGCGGGAAAATATGCTCTCATACGCTCGCGTTCACATGCGCCGCTCTAAGCGTCCGCGCAGAACCCCGCGTTATAATTACGGTCCATGAAGCGCTTCATACTACCGGCGATAGTCTTCGCCGCGGCCGCCATTTCGGCGGACAATCCCATCGACCCTGCTCTCCTCAATTCCTTCCAATGGCGAAGCGCCGGCCCGCAGCGCGGCGGCCGTTCCATCGCCTCGGCCGGTAGCACCGCGCGCCCGCTCGAATATTATTTCGGCGCCACCGGCGGCGGCCTCTGGAAGACCACCGACGGCGGCCTCACCTGGCGCCCCGTCACCGATGGTCAGATTCACAGTTCATCCGTAGGCGCAGTGGCGGTGGCCCCGTCCAACCCCGACATCGTCTACATCGGCATGGGCGAGGCCGAGTTGCGCGGCAACATCATGCAGGGCGATGGCGTCTACAAATCCACTGACGCCGGCCGCACCTGGAAGCACATCGGCCTCGACAACACCCAGGTCATCGCGCGCGTGCGCGTGCACCCCACCAACCCCGACATCGTTTACGTGGCCGCGCTCGGCCATCCTTATGGCCCGAACCCGGAGCGCGGCGTCTACCGCTCCACCGATGGCGGCCAAACCTGGAAACAGATTCTCCATCGCGACGATCGCACCGGCGCGGCTGATATTTGCCTCGATCCCCACGACCCCAACGTCGTCTATGCCGGCCTCTGGGAAGTCAATCGCACTCCCTGGGGACTCACCAGCGGCGGCCCCGGCAGCGGCCTCTTCAAGAGCACCGATGGCGGCGACACCTGGAAAGAAATCACGCGCAATCCCGGCCTGCCGCAGATCGATAAGAGCGCGAAGTGGGCCAATAGCGGGCTCCGCGCCGAAGGCGATCCCGGCATCGTCGGCAAGGTCACCGTGTCCGTCTCCGGCGCCGATTCCAACCGCGTCTACGCGGTCATCGAAAACGCTAACGGCGGCGTCTACGCATCCGACGACGCCGGCGCCACTTGGAAGAAAGTCAGCGACGATCACAACATCCGTCAGCGCTCTTTCTACTTCGGGCGCATCTATGCCGACCCCAAAGCGAAAGACACGGTCTATGTGCTCAACGTCGCGCTGCATAAGTCCACCGACGGCGGCAAGACATACCGCACCGTGCGCACGCCGCACAGCGATAATCACGATCTGTGGATTGACCCGGCCAACCCCTCCCGCATGGTCGAATCCAACGATGGCGGCGGCGGCGTCAGCATAAACGGCGGACAAACCTGGACCGGCCTCGAATTTCCGACGGCGCAGTTGTATCACGTCGCCGTCACGCACGAAATTCCGTATCACATCTGCGGCGCCCAGCAGGATAGCTCCACCGTCTGCGTGCCCAACAGCACCGGCGGCCGCGGAGGGCGCGGCGGCGGCAACACTTACAGCGCGGGCGGCGGCGAAAGCGGCTACATCGCGCCCGATCCACTGAACCCCAACATCTTTTATGCGGGCAGCCAGGGCGCTCTCCTCACGCGCTTCGACCGCCACACCAACACCTCGCGCGACGTGCAGGTCTATCCGCTCTTTTTCTCCGGCGAATCCGCCGGCTCCCTGCCCGAGCGTTGGCAATGGACCTTCCCCATCGTCTTCTCGCCGCTGAACGCCGGCTCGATTTACACCTCGTCGCAGCATCTATGGAAGTCCAGCGATGAGGGCCATAGCTGGCAGAAGATCTCACCCGATCTGACGCGCAACGATCCCAAAACGTTGGGTGATTCCGGCGGCCCCATCACGCACGATCAGAACGGCCCGGAAATCTACGGCACCATCTTCACCATCGCCCCGTCGCACAAAGAGGAAAACACCATCTGGACCGGCTCTGACGATGGCTTAATTCAAGTCACGCGCGACGGCGGAAAAACATGGTCGAACATCACGCCTCCCGGCATGCCGCACTATGGCCGCGTGAGCCTCATCGAGGCTTCCCCCAACAACGCCGCCTCAGCCTACGCGGCCGTTAAGAACTACCAGATGGACGATCGCGATCCTTATATGTATAGGACCCACGATTTCGGCAGGACCTGGACCAAAATCGTCAACGGAATTCCTAAAGGCGATTTCGTCCATTCCGTTCGCGAAGACACCGTCCGCAAAGGCCTCCTCTTCGCCGGGACCGAGCACGGCATCTACGTCTCGTTCGATGACGGCGACAACTGGCAATCGCTGCGCCTGAATCTGCCTGACGTGCAAGTCTCGGATATCGAGATAGCCGGCAACGACGTCGTGATCGCTACCCACGGCCGCTCCTTCTACGTACTCGATGACATCGCGCCCATGCGCCAACTCACCCCAACGCTCAGCACCGAAGCCGCGCACCTTTTCCATTCCACGCCGGCCGAGCGCAACGTCAGCCAGGCGCGCATCGATTATTACCTGTCGAAGCCCGCGCAAAAAGTAGTCATCGACATTCTCGACGACAAAGGCCAGGTGGTTCGAAGCTTCACCGGCACGCCCAATGATGCCGCCGGCGGCCGTGGTGGACGCGGCGGCAGAGGCGGACGCGGAGCCGCGCCCGATGCGGGAGCCCCGCCTGCCGACGATGCGTCCGCAGCCGATGACGCCGCGGGCGGCGTCGGCGGTGGTGGAGGACGTCGCGGCGGTGGAAGCCCGAACGCTCCCGACAAGGCCGGACTCAACCGCTTCCAGTGGGACATGCGCTATCCCGGTGCCAAAACCTTCAACGGCATGATTTTCTGGGGCGCGAACACGCAAGGCCCCGAAGCTGTCCCCGGAGCCTACACCGTCCGCCTCAACGTCGATGGCCAGACTTACACCGAACCCGTGCAGCTCGAAAAAGACCCGCGCCTCGACAACATCACCGTCGCCGATCTCAAAGAGCAGTTCGATCTCGCTCTCAAGGTGCGTGATGAAGTCACCGCCGCCAACGGCATGGTGATCGAAATTCGCGAGTTCAAGAAGCAAATGGACGATCGCCTCAAGGGCTCGAATGACGCCGCTCTCAAGACCGCTCTCGATGCCTTCCGCACGCGCCTTTCCCAAGTGGAGGAAGACATTTATCAGGTGCGCAATCAAAGCGGCCAGGACCCGCTGAATTTCCCCATCAAGCTGAACAACAAGATTGCCGCCCTCGGTAGCAGCATCGAACACGGCGATGGCAAGCCGACCGCCGCATCCTACGAAGTCTACGATGTCCTCACCAAACGCCTGCAAGAGGAACAGGCGAAGCTCGATGCAATCCTGAGGTCCGATTTGCCGCGCGTGAATAAAATACTGGATGATCGTAAGCTGAAAGAGCTGACGGCGACCACCACCGAAACCGTGGCAGCGAAACCCCAGGAGAATTGAGATGCAAAGACGAGCATTCCTGCAGTCCGCCGTGGCGGCCGGCGCCATGGCGGCCCCGCCTCCCGAGCGCAAGATGATCGGCATCCAGGCCGGCGCCGTGTCGTTTGTCGATGAAGGCGTCGAAAAAGTCCTGGACGTCGTTCAGCAGGAGGGCGCCGTCAACACGCTCTTCATCGCCACCTTCACCTACGGCCGCGGCATCGCCGGTCGTCAGGTGCCCGGGCAGCCGCTGCCCGATCACGGCAAGCGCGAGTACGACACCAACACCTTCCACGGCGGCAGTTACACCCGCATCCGGCCGCAGTATTACCGCGACACCGTGCTCACCGATTTTCGCGCCCCCGAATTCGGCGATTTTGACGTGCTCGAAGCGGTTCTCCCTTCGGCCCGCAAACGCGGCATGAAGACCATGTGCTGGTTCGAAGACGTCTGGCGCCGCGACGTGCCGCATGTGGAGCAGGCGCAGGAACTGCAGTTCGATGGCACGCGGCCGGCCACGCTCTGCTTCAACAATCCCAACTACCGCAACTGGCTGCTGGGCGCCGTCGAAGACTACACGCGCTCCTACCAAATCGACGGCATCATGTGGGGTTCGGAACGCGAGGGCGCGTTTTCCAACATGCTGCGCACCAACAATCCGCGCACGGTAACTTGCTTCTGCGAGCATTGCGAAGCCAAGGCGCGCGATCGCGGCGTCGACCCCGGCCGGGCGCGCGCCGGTTTCGAAGCGCTGGCCAAATTCGTCACCGCCGCACGCCAGAATCAGCGCCCCGTCGATGGCTACTATGTCACGCTGTGGCGCCTGATGTTGCGCTATCCCGAGTTACTCGCCTGGGAAATGCTTTGGACCGACAGCCTGCGCGAAACCTACGCCGCCATGTACAACCGCGTCAAATCCATCAAGGCTGACGTCGGGGTCGGCTGGCATATCTGGCACAACAATTCCTTCAGCCCGATTTACCGCGCGGAGCAGGATCTCTCTGAGATCCATGAACACTCCGATTTCCTGAAGATGGTGATGTATCACAACTGCGGCGGCGAGCGCATGGTTGGCTACCTCCGTGGTATGGGCCGCACCATGTTCGCCGATGTCCCGCAGCAGGAACTCCTCGATTTCCACTACCGCGTGCTCGATTACAAGCAGGAAAAGCCGCTCGCCGAACTCGCCAAAGCCGGCTTCTCCGCCAACTACGTCTACGAAGAAGCCAAGCGCGCCCGCGAAGCGCTCAACGGCACAAAAACGCAGCTCTGGCCCGGCATAGACATCGACATTCCGACGGACGTCAACAACTCCAGCCGCTCCACTCCCGAAGGCACGCGCGGAGCCGTATTGGCCGCGTTCCGTGGCGGCGCCGATGGCGTTTTGCTCTCTCGAAAATATTCCGAAATGCGCCTACCCAACCTGCGCGCTGCCGGCGCTGCCGTGCGCGAGTTGGGGTTGGGATGAACGACTAAGGCCAAATGCCCTTCCCGCTTACGCTCTCGATCGCCTCGTGCTAATGATCCACATTCGTACTGGACCGCGCACCGCAGAGTGCGATTCTTCGCCGTCAGTTTCCTCCCTTGGATCGGCGCCGCATTTTTCACGCTTCGTTTCGACGAAAAGTCCCAGGACTTTCCGTTAAAACTCGCGCATCGCACTACAAAGTGCCCGCAAAAAGTTATGGCTGCTAGTCCCGTACGAACACCTCTGTCGAAAATGTGCGGGCGATGGCAAACTTGCAAATGTAAGCGCGAATTTCTATGCAACCAGCAATCCTTTCTCAGAAAAAATCCCGCGGGCAACGCGGTCAATCCTTGATTGAGTTCACTCTCGTAATGCCTGTCCTTCTGCTAGTCGCGACAGGCGTGGTGTCTTTCGGCCTCGCCATACACAACGATCTGGTCCTTACGAATGCCGTCAACACCGGCGCGCAAGCCCTCGCCTTCGGCCGCGGCCAGACCACGGACCCGTGCGCTACTGCTTACTCCGCCATCAGCGGCGCCGCTCCCGCGCTCATCTCGAACGTCACGCTTTCGTACGTGATCAACGGAACCACTTACGCATCGAACACATGTACGGGCGGAGCATCGAACATGCTACCCGGCGCAAACGCTCAAATCACCGCCACCTATACATGTACCCTGGCGGTCTTTCGCGGAAACTATGCGCCTTGCAGTCTTCAGGCGCAAGTCGCGGAGGTGATTCAGTGATGCGAAAAGGCCAGCGCGGACAGGCGCTCATTCTCTGCACGATGATGCTTCCGCTCGTGTTCGGCGCGGGAGGCGTGGTGATTGACCTCGGTTTGCTGTATTTGTACCAGAGCGAGCTCGATTCCTCCACCCAGGCCGCGGCATTGGCCGGAGCTCAAGCCATGTCGCTGCCCGGAGCCACAACCGATAGCACCACTACCGCCGTGAACACATACAGTGGAACCAGCGGCAACAAGAACAACGCCTTCAATCTCACCAGCGTTACCATGCAGGCCGGTTACCCGCAGTTCAAATGTTTGAGCACGCTGACGAGCAGCTTCGGGATCCAGTGCTTCGGCCCGTCGAGCTCCAACGCTATCGTAGTCGCGCAACACCTCCAGGTTCCCCTGTACTTTCTGAAGCTTTTCGGCGGCAACAAAGCCACCCTCAGCTCCAAAGCGACTGCCGCCATGAAAGGCGCCGTGCCCGCGCCGTACAACATTGTTATCGTTGTCGATTCCACCAGTTCGATGAATGGTACGGATTCCGACTCCAACTGCCACAGCTCCCGAATTTCCTGCGCGCTGGCAGGAGTACGTACTCTCTTGCAGGGCCTATCGCCTTGCCAACCCACTGAAACCAGTTGCGGTTCTCCCACAAATGGTAACGTTTCCAAATCGGTCGATCGGGTATCGCTCCTGACGTTTCCGGCGATAACGACGGCAAGCGTAGCCGATGATTACAACTGCGGCTCGAGCAGTCCCACCACGGTCACTTACGCGACTCCGTTTCCGTCTACTTCCACTTACCAGATCCTGGACTTCCAGAGCGACTTCCGAAGCTCCGACAAAGCCACGTTCCTGAACAGCACTTCCAACTTAGTGGCTGGCGTCGGTGGGAAGACCGGATGCAGTGGTCTCCAGATCCAGGGAGGCGAAGGAACCTACTATCCGCAGGTAATTTATCAGGCGCAGTCCTACCTGGCCGCCGAACAGCTCCTGTTTCCGACCGCGCAAAATGTGATGATCCTCCTCGGCGACGGCGACGCCAACGCGACCTCATCGCACATGCCGGGAGCGTCCACCAGTTCCGGAACCTACCCCTCGACGATTCAGCAGTGCCATCAAGCGATCACCGCGGCGCAAACGGCCGCAGCCGCTGGAACGCACGTCTACTCGGTGGCGTACGGCGCGACATCTTCGGGTTGTTCCACGGATACGTACCCAACCATCACGCCCTGTCAGACCATGCAACAGATCGCCTCGTCGCCGCAGTACTTCTTTTCCGACTACACGGCGACTGGCGGTTCGAGTACCTGCATCTCGTCCGCGCAGCCGATCACCGGCTTGAACACCATCTTCCAAGCCATTTTGACGACGCTGACCAACGTCAAGCTGATTCCTAATAGCACAACGTAAAGAGGCCTCGACGAAGTAGATCGGCAATTAGGTTTGGGATAATCGCGGCCGGCTCTTACGGCCCGTCTCGAGTTTGCGCCGTACCTCGCGGAGTGCCAATGCCGCAAGGCGCGCTTCGTTCTCTTTCAGGAATCGCCTCACCGCCGCGGGATCGCGCGGCGCCAACGCACGAAGCGCCCATGACAAAGCCTTCACCACCATGTCATCGCGGTCGTCCATGAGTAGACGGCAAACCGCGAGCGTGCGCCGCGCATCCCCGCTGCCGCCTCTCGCCTTCACATTCAACGCCGTCGTGCTGACCAGCGCGGTACGCCGCCACCAGCGATCTTTCGACTTCGCCCAGTTCGCGATCGCCTTATCGTCGATCTGACCTTCTCGCCACGCCGGACCTGAAAGATAGGAGGCGAAACAATCCACCTGATCCCAGCTCGACAGGCCCGCGCCCAGACGCTCGAGTTGCGCCAAATCGAGAGTTCGCAGCGCGTCCGCGCGCATCGTGATCAATTCATCGCCTACAAATCGATGCACACGCCCACGCGCAATCAACGCCGCTGCAATTTCGACGACATCCTCCGCCGGCAAGGCCCGCAAGCGCTTCGAGTACTCGCGCCGCAGAGCCCGTTGCGCCCGCACGTTTCGAACAGGCAGGTCCTCCGCTCGCGCCTCGATTTCCTTGACGATCGCGGCAATGTTCATCGCATGCAGACTACCAGATGGAATCACAGGGGGCTATGGGGCATACTGCGGCTGGCGTCGCGCTCAGCGCCGTACGAAAACGCACGTCTCACTCCCGCCAACGCAACGAGTATAGAAACGGCGCGGTAAAATACCGCACATTCCCTTAAGGAGGATCGCCGATGGCTGACCCAACCGTCACAAACTGGTTTGGAGACTTGACGTCGCACCCGAAGGTGGTCACCGTAGCGGCTACCGTCGATGATCTGGTCGCCATCCTGAAGGACTCCGGCAAGTATCCATCCCCGGTGCGGGCCATCGGTTCCAATCATTCCACCGAGCGCTGCGGCGTGGCCGATGGCGGCACCGTGGTCAAGATGATCGGAATGAATCAGATTCTGAACATCGGGACGGACACCGTCACGGTGCAGGCGGGCGCCATTTACATCGACATCGCCCAGGAGCTCGAGAAACACAACCTCCAGTTTTATGTGAACGCCGAAATTGGCAACATTACGGCTGGAAGCGCAGCCTGTTGCGGCACCAAAGACGGGTCCATGCCCGGCGAGTTCGGCCAGGTCGGTTCCTACGTCAGCCAGATCAAGATGGTGCTCCCCTCCGGCGACCTTCTCACTGTCGGCGACGATCAACCCGAGCTCATGCAAAAGGTCCGGTCCAGCTACGGAACCTTCGGCATCGTCTACGAAGTGACGTTTCGCGTGCGCCCCATCGTGCCCATGGCGGTCCATCACGAGACGTTCAGCATTGAGGACTTCGTCCAGAAGCTGCCCGATCTGCTTTCGCGCAACCAATCGGTCATGTTGTACGTTTTCCCGTTTGCCGATTCGGTCACCGTGGAGTTCCGCAGCTATAACCCCGGCGCGAGCGGCAAGCCGAACCGCATCATCTGGCCATTGCGCAACTATCTCTGGGCCACTTCGGGTCCGGCGGTGTGCGGCCAAGTCGAAGCCGATATCGGCGACCCCGAGATTCGATACGGCGTGATCGATGGTTTCGGCTCCCTATGGCGCTTTAAGCTCGAAAACCTGATTAAGAGCGACAACACGGTCGCCACCGACCAGATCATCCGCTACCCCACCAATTCGACTACGAAATACACGTTCAGCTTTTGGGCGTTTCCCGAATCCACCTACGGAACGGTCTTGCAAGCTTACTGCGACTTTTCCAAGAAGTATTTCGCCGATACCGGATATCGCGTCAACATGCTCTCCGTGGGCTACCGCGTCACGAAAGATCAGTCTTCGTTGCTGTCGTACTCCTACGACGGCAACATGATTACCATCGATCCGGTCTCCACCGGTGGACCGGCATGGGTGACGTTTCTCGGAGCTTACAACCAATTCTGCGGCGATCACGGCGGGGTTCCGCTGATGAACCAGACCTTCGGTCTCACTCGCGCCCTGGTAGAGAAGGCGCTCGGAGACCGCCTGGCTGCCTTTGCCGAAGCGCGCCAGACGTTCGATCCCGGCGGCCGGCTCCTCAACGACTATTTCCGTAACCTGCTGGCCGAAACCAGCGCCGTCGGCCAATAGGCCGGCCTGGAGGCTTTGTGCTTAATACGCCGTGGGCTCAGCGCAAGAACGCATACGACATCGTGATCATCGGCTCGGGCTACGGCGGCGCCATCACCGCCGCGCGTCTGGCAACCGCGCAGTTGAAGCAGAAGCTCTCCATCTGCATCCTCGAGCGCGGCAAGGAACGGCAACCGGGAGACTACCCGGAACAACCGCTCGACGTGCTGAATGAGGTCCGCAGCGATCTCAATCCCCTCGGGCTGTACGAGCTTCTCAACTATCCGGATATCTCCGTGATCAAGGGGTCTGGACTGGGCGGCACGTCGCTGATCAACGCCAACGTCGCCATCGTGCCCGATCGCGAGGTCTTCGAGCAGTTCGGATGGCCTGCGTCCATTAAATATGACGCTCTGTCGCCGTTCTATCAGCAGGCAGCGAAAGTTCTCGGCGCCAACCCGCATCCGAGGGCGATGGAACTCGGCAAGGTGAAGGCGCTCGACCGCCGCGCAAAGCAACTAGGTACATCGGTCCAGGCGCTGGACATCGTGGTCAATTTCAAACCCGATCACGTCAACGACTACGGCGTGGAGCAGAAGCCGTGCGTCGATTGCGGAAACTGCGTGACGGGTTGCAATGTCGGCGCGAAGAACACGCTTTACATGAACTACCTTCCCATGGCCGCGAAGGCGGGCGCGATCATCCACACCCAGACCAAAGTGGAGTGGCTGGAGAAACGAAAAGACGGCACGTGGCGGATTCACGGGAAGCACGTCGAAGACGCCACAGACAGCGAGTCTTTCACCATCGACGCGCACAACATCATCCTCTCGGCTGGGTCGCTCAACTCCACCGAAATCCTGCTGCGCTCCGAAGCGCACGGCCTTGCGGTATCGCCGGCGCTGGGGTCGGGCTTCAGTGGCAATGGCGATTTCTTCGGCCTCGCCTACAACGGCGAATTGGAAACGGACACGCTCGGCTATCCCTACAAGGCAACCCAGCCCGTCAGCGGCGCGCCGGAACCGGGACCGAACATCGTCGGCGTGGTCCGTTACAACTCGTCGCTTCCGGAATCTCAACGCATCGCCGTCGAAGATTTTTCGTTCCCCTTGGCCTCGGTGGGAGCGTCCAAGGCCCTCTTTGCGGCGCTCCGCGGAGTAGACACCGTCACAGGCAATGAGGATGCCCAGAATACGCGCCTCCTGCGCGATCTGGATCTCACCAACCTCCTGCAAGACCCCAAGGGCGCGTTAAGCCACACCATGCTCTACCTGGTCATGGGCCAGGACGATGCCCGCGGCGCCATAGTCTACGAAGCTCCCTGGACTGAACCCGATGGCCGCATTCGCGTTGCCTGGGAAAAGGCCGGCCAGCAGCAGATCTTCTCGCGCATGAACGACGAGATCCGCAATCACGCGCGGGCGCTGCAGGCTAACTTTATCTCCAACCCCACCTGGAGCTTTTTCAAGCTCGACCACCTGATCACCGCTCACCCGCTCGGCGGCTGCCCCATGGGCGACGATCATCTGCAAGGCGCCGTAGACGTGTATGGCCGCGTATTCCAGTCCGACGGCACGGTGCACGACGGTCTCTACGTGACCGATGGCTCGGTCGTTCCGAGCGCGCTCGGCGTCAATCCGTTCCTCACCATTTCAGCCCTCACGGAACGCTTTGCAGCGATGAAGATCCAGCAGTTGAACGGCACGGAGTATCCCGCGCCCAAACCGGCCGTCAGTATGGCGATGCTCAACCCGCTGGACGTGATCGCTTACGACGAAGGCCGCGTGGACGCGCTCTTCCGCCGCTGCCCCACGCTCGGCATCGAAACGCTAGTCAACCATGGCGGTCCGCCCAGTAATCGATCTGCAGAACGAGACCATCGTCAACGATCAGTATTGGAAAGGATTTTTCCCGCGCGGCAACATTCTCAACGCGATGTCGGCCGCTATCTTCACCGGGTTCAAGAAGCAGTTCTCGCTGCAGAACGGAAAGTATTCCGGAATCACCAGCGATACCGACGACCGCATTCACGCGCGCAACAGCCTCGAAGTAGTGAATATCGGCAAGCGCACCGGCGATCTCGATCCCGGCCAGTACATCGTGTTGCGCTACCTCGATCCACCGTGGCAGGGCTTCTACGATGTCTTCAAGATCATCAACCAGAACCTCATGATCGGGCGCGTCTACTTGGGCAACTATCCCAACGGCAACCGCCTCTTGACCTTCCCCATGTCGCGCCTCTACAGCTTCACCCAGATGACGGTTAGCGACCACGACACGCTCTATGACGAATCGGCCGTGCCCGTCGCCGCCGACTTGGAGGGCGTGTGGCGAATGGACGTCATTTCGAATGCGAATCATGCGTCCGGGGTCGCATACCTGCAGTTCAACAATCAGCCCGATGGCCGCCTGCAAGCGCGCTATCAGTTGATGGGGCTCATGGAAGGGTTGATCCTGCCCACGTTCCTGCAGGATCACTTCCAGCTCAATGACTTCTCGCCGTTCCACGACGAAATCCGCAAAGTCACCGGCGATTTCCTGGTCGGCAAGTACATCACGTCGCTCCCGGATGGCCTGCCCGCGCTGGTGGCCAACACGTCTCTCGGGCTCTTTCACGTCGAAGCCGATAACCAATTCGGCTTCTGCTACATGCTGACCCGCATGGGCGTGGCGGGCGATGAGTGGACGGCGCTTCCGACCAACACGCTGCTGCAACCGTTCCTCGATACTCAACTTCCTGACGGCGTCGGGATGACTTTCGACGAACAAATGGTTGGCTGGTATTTCCCCGGCGAGGCGACGCCAACCCCCGATCGCGCTGGAGACCTGACGATCGGCGCTCGCATCCCCGCGGCCGGCGATCCGCAGGGCGCGGTCGCCTGCTCATTCGCGGTAAAGATGACCATCGGCGACGTGAACGTCTTCGTAGACGGCGTCACTCATGAGGCTGCGCTGCAAGGCACAATCACATTCGGCCAGTTCGAAGACCTCGGCGGCGCGACCCTTACGCTCGATGCGAACGAAAGCCGATTCAATTACCTGAGGATCAACCCGCTCACGCGCGAAGCCGAGATGCGGTATCACATCGTCTTCCAAAGCCCCGACGGCCGCCGCTTCCAACTCGAAGGCGTCAAGTACATGCAGAAGGATAGCTCCGTCGGCGGAAACGACATCGCCGAACTGCTGCAGGACTACACCACCCTCTACGCCCACGTCTTCCAGATCATGCCCGACGGCACGGCCAAAGAGTTGGGCACGGGGTATCTGAAGTTCCGCACGTTCGAGAATCTCGCGGCCACTGCAAACCTGGCGGGCTTTCTCGCTTCGTTCCAGATTCAAGGAACCACTGACCTGGCCATCCAGTTCCAGGCGCGCATGCGATTCCTCGCGTTCACCGCCCAGTTCGTTCAACGCGAGTACGATCCCCTTGCCGCGGCGGTAGTGGTTGGATGAACTAGCGCGCGGAGCCCGGCGATCCGGCTCTTCACCGCCCGCACTACTTTCGGCGCCACCCAGGCGAACACGCCCAGGAAGATCAGCACGAGCGTCAGCATGATCAACGGATGCTTTAGCGAGAGCCACACGCCGAATGGCGCCAGCACATCGCCGATCAGGCTCAGCCCGATATTGGTGAAGGGTTCCGGGCTATGATTCGCCGCAAAGCGCGCCGTCGCCTTCGAGCTATGGCTGGCTAACGCCACGCCGCCGCAAAGCAGCACCAGCGCCAGGCGAAACGGCGGATTTACTGGCACGAGCACCGCTCCCGCCAGCACCGCTGCGCCAATGGGCCGGATGAAGGTGTGAAAGGAATCCCAGACGCTATCCACCCAGGGAATCTTGTCGGCGAAGAACTCCGCCAGGCAACCGATACCGGCCACACCCAACACCACCGGGTGTCCCAAAATCTGCAGGCTTCCCCAATTGCCGCCCGGATGAATCCATTGGAAATGAACCGCCAAGCCCATCGCCAGCACCGTGGCGTAAAGCCGGATGCCGGCCAAAAACCCCAGGCCCATCGTGGCGCCGATCAGTTGGATGGTGTCCATCTCGGCCCCCTTATACCGCCATTGTAACGGCGTGCGGTTCTGGCAGCCGCGGCCCGCGGCGCCCATTGTACTTATAATGGGCAGAGAGTGAGAGCTTTCCTTCTATTCCTCCTCCCGGCCCTCGCCGGGGCGGCGATTTTGCCCGATACCATCGGCCCCTACCACCGCGTTTCCACTTCCCAGCCCGCCATCGCCTCGCGCGATCTTTGGGATGAATATGGTCTCCGCGATTACGAATCGGCCGCGTATGAAAACGGCGCCTCCAAAATGACCGCCACGGCCTATCAGCTTCAGGATTCCACTGGGGCCATGGCCGCCTTCGACTGGCTTCGCCCTGCCTCGGCCAAGGTTTCGCGCGTCGCAACTTATGCGGCCGAAACCGCCAAAGGGCTGTTCGTTGTCCGCGGAAGCTACCTGCTCACGTTTGAAGGCTACAAGCCCTCAGCGCCCGAACTGGATGCCCTGGTGGGCGCTCTGCGCAATGTCGATGCCACGCCTTTTCCAACCCTGCCCGGACATCTACCGGCTCAGGATCTGATCCCGAATTCCGAGCGTTACGTCAACGGCCCCATCGGTCTCGCGCAATTCAACCCGTCTCTGCCGCCCTCCGTCGCCGCGTTCCGCTATGAATCGGAGGCGATTGTGGGGGTTTTCCACAGCCCGAAAGGCGACGTCACCCTGGCGATTTTCGACTATCCAACCCCGCAAATCGCGATGGATCGCCTCGCGGCGTTTCAAAATGTCCCCGGCGCGGTGGCCAAGCGCAGCGGGCCCTTGGTCGCAGTTTCCGTGCAGCCGCCCGACGCGGATCTCGCAGAACGCCTGCTCTCCCAGGTACAGTACCGGGTCGACATCACGCAGCAAGATCATATCCCGACGCGCCGCGACAACATCGGCAACCTGGTGGTCAACGCCTTCGTTTTGATCGGCATCTTACTGATTTTCTGCGTCGTAGCCGGACTTGGCGTGGGCGGATTTCGCGTTTTGCGGCGGCGCGGAAAAGGCGATGCCGACGCCGACGCCATGATTACGCTGCATATCAACGGGCGATAAAACTCGGTTTTTGTTCGGGTTGGACAGAAATCCTCAGGCGCGGATGGGGGTTTTTCCGTGGTGGGGCATCGATTGTCCGAAAATGGACAGTACGATAAATGCACCAAACCGAGGCAGTTACGGCAAAAAAATTTCGGCCGGATTTTCGCTTGACTGCAAAGCCGTAAGGCCATAAGATCCAACTACAAAGTTTTGGCGGTTGCGTTTCCGTCGAAGCTGATTCTCCCATCGAACATCACCCTGGTAGAACAGGGCGAAAAGAATGCTCACCCTCCGGGGTGAGCATTTCTGTTTTAGGGCCGTTTTTTTGTAACAGCGCTTATACTAGTACTTGCATCCGCCCCTCCCCAAAAGCAAGGATGAAGACCTATCCTGGCGGGCGCGATTCGCCTCGCTGCGGAATGTACGTCCCCTCTTCGCCCTGGTTTGGGAAACCAATCCTCCGCTAGTCGTCACCACCATTTTTCTGCGGCTTCTGCGCGCCCTCTTGCCGCTGGCCGCTCTCTGGGTTCCCAAGCTCATCATCGACGCCGTGATCGCCTTCGTGACGCGCAAGAGCGGCAATATGCGTCACATCTGGGAGCTCGTGGCGCTGGAACTGGCGATCGCCGTTCTGAGCGACATCCTCGGCCGGGTTAATACTCTTTGCGACAGCCTGCTCGGCGATCGTTTCACCGATCTGGTAAGCGTCCGCTTGATGCGGCATGCCACCGAGCTGGATCTGGCATCCTTCGAAGACCCCGTCTTTTACGACAAGCTCGAGCGCGCCCGGCGGCAGACCAACGGCCGTCTGACCCTGCTGGCCTCGCTGCTCAACATGGGCCAGGATCTCCTCACACTGGTATCGCTTTCGGCCGGTTTGATCGTGTTTTCGCCTTGGCTGATGGTTTTACTGGTGGCGGCGGTGATTCCCGCGTTCCTGGGGGAAACCCACTTCTCGCGCCTGTCCTACTCAGTTCACTACCGCTGGACGCCGCAACGCCGCCTGCTCGATTACCTTCGCTACCTGGGCGCGAGCGCGGTCAGCGCTAAGGAAGTGAAGATCTTTGGCCTGGGGAGCCACCTATCTCAACGATACGATGATATTTCTGAAGGTATCTTTAACGAAAATAAAAAGATCTCTATCAAGCGAGCCACTATTGGCTCGCTCCTGAACATCGTTTCGACGGGCGGGTATTACGGCGCCTACGTAGTGGTCCTCCTGAGGACTTTGGCAGGTGGAATTTCAATCGGAACTTTCACTTTTCTGACTGGCGCATTCGCCCGTTCGCGCGGCTATATTGAGCGCATCTTGTCTGGATTCAATGACATATCTGAGCAAGCCATTTTCCTGGACGACCTGTTTGATTTCTTCGCCATGCAGCCCACCATCCGTGCGACGCCGGGAGCGATTCCCGCTCCGCGACCGATCCGGGAAGGCTTCGAATTCCGCAATGTCAACTTTAGTTATGCAGGGTCCGATCGTCTGGTCGTCCAAAACATTAACTTTCGGTTGTATCCTGGAGAAAAAATTGCACTAATCGGTGAGAATGGAGCCGGAAAGACAACGTTGGTCAAGCTCCTGGCGCGGTTGTATGACCCAACTGCCGGCCAGATTCTCCTCGACGGCGTGGACCTGCGCGAATATGACGTAGAAGACTTGCGCCGGGAAATCGGCGTTATTTTTCAGGACTATATGCGCTACGATATGCTGGTCCGGGAAAACATCGGATTCGGCAAAGTCCGATTCGATGGACGACCAGGATCGCATTGAAACCGCGGCGCATAAGAGCCTGGCGAAAAACCTCATTGCGCGCTTCCCGGATGGCTACAACCAGATGGTGGGCAAACGGTTCGACGGAGGCGTCGATCTCTCGGGCGGTGAGTGGCAAAAGCTGGCGCTGGCCCGGGCTTACATGCGCGATGCGCAGTTGCTGATTCTCGACGAGCCGACAGCGACGCTCGATGCGCGGGCCGAGTATGAAGTGTTCCAGCGGTTCGCG
Organism: Bryobacterales bacterium; assembly: GCA_963743705.1. Classification (GTDB taxonomy): domain Bacteria; phylum Acidobacteriota; class Terriglobia; order Bryobacterales; family Bryobacteraceae; genus PALSA-243. The sequence continues at coordinate 433,510 of CAVUQS010000019.1, forward strand.
GAACTGACGCGCGGACGCATGGCGGCCCTGATTTCCCACAGATTTTCCACAGTGCGGATGGCGGACCGGATTCTGGTGTTGGCGGGCGGCGAGATTCAGGAACAGGGGACCCACCAGCAGTTGATCGCCCTGGGCGGGCGCTACGCGGAATTATTTGAACTGCAAGCGGCGGGATACCGGTAAGAGAAAGAAGATGGACGCAAAACTTCAAGTTGTTCCTTTGGGCGGTTTGGGCGAGTTCGGCATGAATATGACCGCCATCCGCTACGGCGAAGACATCATCATCGTCGATTGCGGCATGATGTTCCCCGAGAGCGAGCTGCTGGGCGTCGATCTGGTGATGCCCGATCTGACGTTCCTCAAAGAGAACCAGGAACAGGTTCGCGCGCTCATCCTGACCCACGGGCACGAAGACCACATCGGCGCCGTTCCCTACTTCCTCTCTGAGATCGATGTGCCGGTCTATGGCACTGCATTTACGCTGGCGCTGGTCGGACGGCGGCTTGAGGAATATTCGCTCGACGAAGAGCCGCGGATGATTCCGATCCGGCCCAAACAGATTCTGGAGATCGGGCCGTTCAAGGTCGAGTTTATTCACGTTACGCACTCCATCGTGAGCGCCGTCGCGCTGGCCATCACGACCCCTCTGGGCGTCATCATCCATACCGGCGATTTCAAGGTCGACCCCACCCCGACGGACAACGAGCTCTTCGATCTGCATACGCTGGCCGATTACGGCAAGCGCGGCGTGCTGCTGCTGCTTTCGGACTCGACTAACGCAGACCGGCCGGGCTATACCGAATCCGAGCGCGCCGTCCGGCCGCGAATGGAAGAAGTCTTCAACCGCGCCGAAAATCGCGTGGTGGTGTCGTGCTTCAGTTCTTCCATTCACCGCATTCAACTCGTCCTCGATCTGGCGCGCGAGTACGGCCGCCGCGTGGCGGTGATCGGCCGCAGCATGGTGAGCGTCACCGAAATTTCGCATTCGCTGCGGCTGCTCGACATCCCCGACGGAATTCTGCTGCGTCCGCAGGATGCGATGAACGTAGAGCGCTCGAAAGTAGCCGTGCTGATCTCGGGGACGCAGGGCGAGCCAATGTCGGCCCTCTCGCGCGTCGCGGTAGATAACCACAAGAACATTTCGGTCGAAGCGGGCGACACGGTGGTGTTGAGCGCGCGCATCATCCCAGGCAACGAGAAGGCGATCTTCCGCATGATCGACCACATGGCGCGGCGCGGCGCGGACGTGATGTACGGCTCGATGAATCCCCCGCTGCACGTCTCGGGACACGGCAGCATCGAGGAATTGAAGCTGGTTTTGAACCTGGTGCGGCCGCGCTATTTCATGCCGGTCCACGGCGAGTTCCGGCAGCTTTCGAAGCACGCCAAATTGGCGGAGCACCTTCGCTATGCAGGCTTGCAGGACACCTTCGTCATGGAATCGGGCGACGTGCTGGAGATCGACGCGCAAGGCGCGCGCAGAGCCGGCAAGGTCACGGTGGGACGCGTGTGCATCGACTCGGGGTCGATCGACGACGTGGTGGAAGAAGTGGTCATTCGCGACCGGCGGCATCTTTCCGAGGACGGCATCGTGCTGCCGATCATCGCTATCAACCGGCATAGCGGGCGCATCGAGAGCCTGCCTGAAATCGTTAGCCGCGGTTTTGCGGCGGGCGGCGACGGGTCGGAATTTATGCAGGGCGCGCGGCAAGTGGTGGCGAAGACGCTCGAAGGGTCGAATCAGGAAGAGAAGACCGACTGGGGCGTCATGAAAGAGAAGATCCGCTCGGACCTCAAGCGCTACATCTCCAAGGAGACGCAGCGTCGGCCGCTGATCATGCCTGTGATTCTGGAAGTCTAGTGGATCCACGTTATCTCGAAGATGCTTCCGGTTACCGGGGGCATGCGGAACGGCTGATCATACCCGTGGATGAAGCGGCGCTTTCGGCTGCGTTGTGTGAAGCGAACGACTCGGGCGCAGCGGTGACAATTGCAGGCGCGGGCACCGGGCTCACCGGAGCGCGCGTCCCGCAGGGCGGCTGGGTAATCTCGCTCGAGAAATTCACGCGGTTGGACATTTCTCCTGGGCGCGCCATTGCAGGCGCCGGTACGCTGCTGAACGATGTCCACGCGGCGGCGCAACGCACCGGGCAGTTCTACCCTCCCGATCCCACCGAGACCTCGGCGTCGATCGGTGGAACCATCGCAACCAACGCCAGCGGCTCGCGCAGTTTCCGATATGGCGCAACGCGGCGGTGGATCGAGCGGCTGCGAGTGGCGATGGCGGACGGAACGATCCGTCAATTCGCGCGCGGCGAGGCGATCGATTTCGATCCGGGGAGCATTCCCCTGCCCCACGTCACCAAAAACACCGCCGGATATCTGCTGCGTCCCGGCATGGATTGGATCGATCTGTTCACCGGCTCCGAAGGTACGCTGGGCGTCATCGTCGAAGCGCACCTGAAGCTGCTGCCGGCGCCAAAAGCGATTCTGGGCGGAGTGGTGTTCTTTCCGAACGATGACTCGGCCATCGATGCTGTCGAAGGCTGGCGCGAGGGTGCGCACTCCCGCATGCTGGAATATGCCGACAGCGCATCGCTGGCGCTGCTTCGGACACGATTCGCCGAGATTCCCGCGCGTGCGCAGGCGGCGGTGCTCTTCGAGCAAGAGTTGACCGGCGAAAACGACCCTGAGATCGACGCCTGGGCCGAGCGAGTGGAAGCGGCGCATGCCCTGGCCGACGATTCGTGGTTTGCGCTGAATGCGGCTGACCGCGAACGGTTCCGCCGATTCCGGCATTCTCTGCCGGAACTGGTGAACGAGACCGTACGCCGCAACGGCGCGTTGAAGATGGGCAGCGATTTCGCCGTCCCGGCGGCGCGCAATCGCGAAATGCTGGCGTATTACAAGCAGCGGCTGGAGGCACAATATCAGGGGCGATATGTGATCTACGGCCACATTGGCGATGCCCATGTGCATGTGAACATTTTTTCGGGCGATGCCGCGCCGCTGCTCGAAGAGTTCGCGCGGCAGGCGGTCGCGCTGGGCGGGACGGTTTCGGCCGAACATGGCCTGGGCAAGCGCAAGGCCGGATATTTGAAGCTGCAATATGCGCCGGAAGATCTCGCGAAGATGCGCGCGGTGAAGGCGCGGCTCGATCCGAACGGGATACTCGGGCGCGGCACTTTATTGGTCTGACGGCGTCTAAACTGAAGTCATGCATCGCATTGCCCTCGCTCTGATCGCGGCCGGGTTGGTCTTTGCGCAGACGTCCGCTCCTTCGCGCTCGCTGAAGTTCGAGGTGGCGACTTTCAAGCCGAACAAGACCGGTGACAACCGCGGCATCATCAAGCCGGCGCAAGGCGGCCAGCGGTATGAAGCATCGAATCTCCCGGCGCGCTTCTACCTCATGACGGCGTATCGGCTGAAGGCCGAGCAGATCGTGGGCGGCCCCGCATGGATCGATTCGGACCGTTTCGACATGCAGGGCAAGGCGGAGAAGCCTTCGAACAACGACGACCTGCACGAGATGCTGAAGAGCCTGATGGACGAGCGCTTCCAGTTGAAGTTCCACTGGGACAACAAGGAGATGCCGATCTACGCGCTGACCGTGGATAAGGGCGGCCTGAAGATGGATGCGCATCAAGCTACGAATGGCGGCGACCCGTGGATCGATCAATCGATCGACGGCCTGATTCACGTCAAAATGACGGGCGTATTCGCGCCCATGGAGTACTTCGTGTGGCGACTGGGTCAACTGATGGACCGCCCGGTGGTGGACATGACCAAGCTGAAAAGCGGCTACGACTTCACGCTGACCTACACGCGGGAACTTCCGCAAGGCGTTCAGGAAGGCGCGTCGTTCAACGGGCAGCCGATCGATACCTCGGGACCGACGGTCTTCCAAGCCGTGCAGAAGCAGATGGGCTTGAAACTGGAAGCTCAAAAGGGCATGGCGCCGGTGATGGTGATCGACCGCATGGAAAAGCCCACGGACGACAACTAGCCGGCGCTGGCACGTTGCGCTTGAACTACAATCGGATTCGATGCGCATCTTACGAACCTGCCTTGTCCTGGCGCTGACGAATGCTTGCCTCACGATGGGGCAGCAGCCGAAGCGGCCCGACGGGCTCTACGCCGAGATACAAACTTCCAAAGGGCTGATCGTCGCGCGGCTCGAGATGGATCTTGTGCCGATGACCGTGGCCAACTTCGTGGGCCTCGCAGAAGGCACGATTGCCAATGCTGCGTTCGATCTGGGCCATCCGTTTTATGACGGAACCACATGGCATCGAGTGGAAGCCGGGCACGTGATTCAGACGGGGATTCCGAAATCGGACCGGTCGCGCGGGACGGGCTATCAATTCCCCAACGAGATTCACGCCAAGCTGAATCACAATCACCTGGGCGTGTTGAACATGGCGAATGGCGGCCCGAACACGAACGCGGCGCAATTCTGCATCATGCTGGGCGACCGCTCGTATCTGGATGGCGACTTCAATGTTTTCGGCGATACGGTGGAAGGAATTGACGTGGTGAAGCGGATCGAGAAGGGCGATGAGATCCAGACGATTCGCATCGTGCGCGTAGGCGCGAAGGCGCAGGCGTTTCATCCCACAACCGAATCGTTCCAGGCGATGGTGAAGGCGGCGCAGGCGCAGGTGAAGCAGCATGCCGTGGACAAGACGCTCGCCGAGCGGGAGTGGATCGCCAGCAATTATCCGAAAGCCACCGGACGTGAAGGCGGCGTGCTGACGGAGACGGTCACGGCCGGGCAAGGCGCGGCAGGGAGCGTGTTGCATGTGCGATATCACGGGCGCGAGATCCGGTACGTGGGCGACGTGATCGGGCGCACGGGGCCGCCGCTGCAGCCGATTGCTTTCGGCAGTAAAGAAGATGGCGCGCCGGCGTTCGTCGACGCGCCGCAGACCTTTGCGTTCGAGCCGGGCAAGACGAAGATCAACCCGGGCCTGGATGGCGTGATCGCGTCGATGAAGCCGGGCGAGAAGCGCATCGCAATCGTACCGGCGGCGCAAGGGTACGCCGCGAAGGGGACGTATCCGCCGGAGATCCCCGGCAAGCGCCGCTTCGTCGTATCGCCGAATGCGCTGCTGGTGTACGAAGTCGAAGTCATCGCGAACTGACGCGCCTGCTTGACTCTACTTAGCATCGTCACTTGTTACCAGGCGCGAATCGGCTCGGAACTTGCGGTACTTGGTGTAAGTGTCGACGGACTCGATGCGGATGGGGGCGGCGACTAACAGGCGGGCGTTTACCTTGAGGCGTTGGAGCGCGGGGAGCCAGGCACCGTCTTCGTGGCGCTCCGATTCATAAGTGAAATGGAGACCGCCGGCGGGGACACGAATCAAGATCTTGCCCCACGATACCGGCCCGATGTTATCGATTTCGAATTTGGCCCAGCGGTATTCGGCCTGATCGACCCAAGCCCGGAAATGGATCTTGGAGAACGGCTTCAAGGCGTTGCAATGCGGAACCGCAGAGGGCGACGGCGTTCCCTCGACGATCCATGCGGGACGGCCTTTCAGCGTTTCCGAACTTTCGAGACGAAAGGTGAAAAGCTTGAGGAATTCCTCATCGCAAGACAGATCGTCAGCTTCGCGCTTGCGCTCGTTCTGCTCGCGTTTGGCTTTGGCTTGGGGCGTTTCCTGGGCGCGCTGCTGCTTCTGCTTCTCGACGGCTTTGTCGAATTTAGCTTGCTCGGCACGGGCTTTTTCGGGCGAAAGATCCTTGCCATCCTTGCTGATGAGGCGCTGGAAAGTCTCACCGTAGAGGTTCATTACTTCGTGGGCCTGAAGCGTTGTTCCCTTGGCGGCGCCGTCCGAGCTGAAGGTGGTCTCGGCGTCTTCGTCGATCCAGGTGTAGTCGCGGACCGGCGTAAAATCGAGGGATTCGTAGCGGAGGGAGTGCTGCATGATATCGCGCGCTTCGCGCGAAGCCGGCGGGAGCGTGACGCGCGGCGGGGCTTCGACCGACGCCGCTTCGATGTGGCAGGACTGATCGGAATCGAAAACGGCGCGGCATGCGCCGCCTTTCTCGCAATGCGCCAGCGCAGTGAGGACGCAGTTTTGATCGGCATCGCGCTCAGACGCGAAAGAATTGCCGAGAGGCGCGGTTTCCGGAACGCGATCGACGACGCAGAGCCCACCATAGTTCTTGGCGACGCAACTGAATCCGGGCGCGCAGTAGAAATCGGGCGGCAGCAGACACTCTTTGGCGGTAGGAACGATGGCGGCAGCGCCATCGATGCCATCGAGCGTGAGCTTCATGGCGGCGAGATCGACGGTGACGGAACGAGCCTGATCGAGAATCGTCATGCCGAGCCAGGCATTGGCTCCATCGGCGCCACGGAATGCGGCGGGCATCACGAGAGCGGGATTCAGCGCGGCTTGCAATCCTCCGACGCGAATGGACAGCGGATGAATCGCGATGGCGCCGTCAGGCAAGTCGAGATCGCCGACCGGGATGGGGCCCATCAGGCCGGGAAAATCCTGGGAGAACCGCGGCAAGAGAAAACCCATGTCGCTGCCGGTATCGAGGCCGAGGACCAATGGAACCGCGAAGCCGGCGATCTGCGCCTTCGTAACCAACAGCGGATTGGCGAATGCCAGGTTAGCGGCGGCAAGGTCGCGCGGCTGCGCGGGGAAACCGAATTCGAGCGTGCCATCGGAATTCCAGCGCATGGTTTCCAGGGCCAATAAGACAGGCAGGCCGATTACGCCGCCGGGGGTATCTTCATCGGGCATGACGGTGAAGAGCACGTTGCGCAGATGGAAATTGCCAATCACCAAGTCATCGGCCAAGGCCACGCCTGCCGGGGTTTTCACTTGTTCCTTGAAGTCAGCGCCGGGGACGGCGAGCTTGGAGGGCGTGGGATGTACCGTGAGCCCCAGACGCCTCGCTTCCGACACGGCCATGATGCACTCCTGTGAGCCGGTATCGATTACATAATTCGCGGGCTGGCCACGGATGGCGAGCGGAATGCGGATCTGATGGGCAGTCTCGAAATAAAAGAGGCGCGAGAATCCGCGAGCCGCGACTATTTGATTCGGGAACTGGCTCTCGGCCGACAGAACGTCACGGACGGGCTCCAATTGTTTGGCCTCTTCGGGGCTGAGAGCGCCCGATTTCACCATGTCGCGCTGGATGCGCTCCACAGACGCCAGTAGCGCGGGGATGGCATTGCGGCGTCCGGTAAGTTGATAGATCCACCGAAGGCCGGCCAAGGTATCGGCCCAATGCGCGGGGTCCGATTTGAGCGCCGCTTGAAAACCCTTCTCGGCCTGATCCCAATCGTGGAAGGCGTAGGCGAGCTGAGCACGGTAAAAGGGGGCGGGCGGTGTTTTCGCTTGCAGGATGGCGTCGCGGAATTCGAACCAGCGGCCGGATTGGTAGAGATCGTCGAGTTCGCCCGCGACCAGCGGAGCGGCGAAAACAAGCGCGAGCGCGGCAAATCTATTCATGGCGCAGCGCAACCATCGGATCGACTTGCGTAGCCCGCCTGGCAGGAAGCGCGCTGGCGAGTAAAGCAACGGCTAACATCAGGACTATCTCACTGTAGATTATAGGATCGCCAAACATGCTGTGAAGCATGGTGTCCGGGACGAGATCGGTGGAGCGGTCCCAGGCGTCGAGAGCGACGGCGGCGGCGAAGCCGGCGGCCATGCCGAAAAAGACGGGGCGCAATCCCTGGATGACAACGCCGCGGATGATGGCACGCGAATTGGCGCCGAGAGCCATGCGAATGCCGATCTCACGCGTACGCTGGCCGACCAGGAACGCCATGACGCCGTAAATTCCGACCGACGCCAGAGAGAGAGCAAGCAAAGTCAATATGCCCGCAATCGCCGTCGCGAGACGGGTGAAGCCCCGCTGGAGGGCGACGGGACCTTCTTCCATGCCGATGAGTTGCAAGCTGGGCAGCAGCCTGCGATCGGCGGCGCCGATGGCGGATTGCACGGCGCCGAGCGCCCGATCGCGATTGCCGCGGATACGGATCACCAAGCGTCCTTCCGAGTGCGGCTTTACGCCATCGGTGGGGAGGTAAACGTGCAAAGCGTCGGGCTCGGAGATATCGTTGTAATGCACATCGTGCGCCACGCCAATCACTTCATAATCAGAGAACTTGCCATTCTCCTGACTGATCGAAAGGCGGCGGCCCAGCGGATCCGAATGCGGCCAAGCGCGGCGGGCGGCGGCTTCGCTGATTACCACAACAGCGGCGCCATCCGCCGTTTCCTGGCGGGTGAATTCCCGGCCGCGAGCCAGACGTATGGCCATGGTTTCGAAGTAATGGTCCGATGCATTGCTGATGAAGGTGGGTCCGTTCCATTGAGCGGCGCGCAGGGATGCGCGGGAACCGTTGCCTAACAGGGGCATATCACCGACAGCGGATGCGGCTACTTCGGGCACGGCGTCGAGCCGTTGGCGCAGGCGCCGGACATCGTAATCGCCGTCGTACGCAACGAGGTAGGCATGTCTCGATTCGAAGCCCAAGCTGGAGGTGGCGGCAAGGCGGAACTGGTTGAGGAGACCTCCACTGAGAAGCAACAACGGAAGCGCAACCGTCACCTGGACAGCCAGCAATAAACTACGCAAGCGCGAGCGGCGGAAGCGCGGGCCGAAGATGGAGCCTTCGTCCTTCATAGCCGCGTTGAGATCGAGGCGCGTGAAGCGCAGCGCCGGCGCGAGTCCAAAGATGACGCCCGTGACGACGGAGAGACCAAATCCGTAAGCCAGCAGGCGAAAATCGGGGCTGGTGTCGGCGGGCACGATGTTAATGCGAAATCCCTGGAAGACGGCTTGCGCCGATATCTGCATCCAGTGACCGGCGATCGAAGCCATTGGGATTGCCAAAGCTCCTCCGAGCATCGCCAGAGTGACGCTTTCTGCCAGCAATTGGCGGATGACGCGCGCGCGGCCGCAGCCGAGCGCCAAGCGGATGGCGATTTCGCGCTGACGGGAAGCGCCACGGGCGAGCAGCATGTTGGCGACGTTGGCGCAGGCGACGATCAGGAGCAGGCTCAAGACAATGGCGCCTGCAATCAACTCGCCGCTGAAGCCGCCAAGCGAATCGGGGTCGCTGTTGTAGGAAGTCCGCTGCAGAGTAACGGCGGTCGTCGGCGTCTTTTCGCGCAGCGGCGTCAGATACCTGCGCAGCAAAAGGCCGGTTTGGGCTTGGGCCTGCGCGCGCGTAACGCCGGGCCGCAATCGCGCCAGAAGGTGAAGCGTGTGCGCGCCAGCGGAAAAGGCGGCATCCGGCGATTCCGGGTGCGCCGGGGGATCGAATTCCGGAACCATGGAGAGCGGAATCCAAAAATCGAATCGCGTAGCAAAGAGGTCCGTACCGGTGAACTTCGGCGGCGCGACGCCGATGACGACGTAGGGAAATCCGTTCATCTGGATGGTTTGGCCAATCACCTGGGGATCGCGCTCGAAGCGGCGCTCCCAAAAGCTATCGGTGAGGACCAAAACGCGGCTGCCATTGTGTGCGCGATCCTCTTCGGCAGCGAAGCCGCGGCCGAGGCGGATGGGAACGCCAAGGACGTCAAAATAGCCGTCGGAAACCGCGCGGCCATCGAGATGTTCCTGGGCCATTGCCACGCCGATGCGCGCGAGAACGGAGAGGCCGCCGTCTTCATCCGCACCGCCATCAACGGCTACCAGACCCGAAAAGACGGTGGAATGAGCGCGAAGATAGCGATATTCGGCATCGGAGAACAGGAACTGATTCGGACCCTGGGCCGAGCGCGCGAACCAACGCTTCAGGCGCACGACGCGATCGGGATCGGCAACAGGCAACGGCTTGAGCGCGACGGCGTTATAGATGGCGAAGACGCTGGCGTTGGCGCCGAGGCCGATCGCTAGCGCGGCGACGGCGACGGCGGTGAATCCGCGATTACGGAAAAGATTGCGCGCGGCGTAACGGAGGTCACTGACGAACTGTTCGACGAAAACGAAAGAGCGGGTTTCGCGATGAAGCTCCTTGGCGCTATCGACGCCGCCATAAGCCAGGCGGGCCTCGCGGGCGGCTTTTTGGGGGCTGAGACCGCGTTGCTCGAAACCTTCGCGAAGGAGCGCGAGGTGAGCTTCGATTTCGCGCGTCATCTCGCGTTCGGCGCGACGACGGCGGAACAGGTTGGCGAAACGGGCGAGACTGCGGCGCATAGGCTTACGCTCCTTCGGAGAGGAGTTTTTCGACGAGGCCGGACATGCGCCGCCAGCGGCCGGTCTCTTCGGTGAGAGCTTTTTCGCCGGCTTTGGTGATGGCGTAAAAACGGGCTTCGCGGTTGGTTTCGGTTTTGCCCCAGGCGCCTTTGATGTGGCCTTGTTGTTCGAGGCGGATGAGCGCGGGATAGAGCGTGCCCTGGTTGAGACGGAGCTGATCGCCGGAAATTTCTTCGAGGCGCGCGGCGATGGCGTAGGCGTGCTGGCGTCCCATGGTTTGGAGGACGCGCAGGACGATGAGATCGAGCGTGCCCTGGAGGAGGGAGATGCGCGGGGCTTCACTTGGCATTCTAGTGGACCTGAGGGTGAGGGTAGCGCGGCTTCACTGGGGTGTCAAGTGGGGGGGGCGGGCTAAAGCCCGCTGCAGGCTGAAGCCCGCCCCACTATGCGGCTCGGGCGGCGTCGAAAGCGGCGGATTGTAGCGAGCTGTGCTCGTTCCGGGCTTGTTTGCGGCGTTGGATGTGGGCGATTTTGGAGGCGATTTCCTGCTTTGAAAAAACAAAATCGCGGCGCGTGACGTCTTGGGTTACTTCGTAGGGTTCTTCTTTGTAGGCAGCGATTTCGGCGTCCAGCGCGGCGTCTTCCAGGGCTTGCTGGAGCGCGGACTCGCGCTCGGTCTTGAGTCGGCGCAACTCGGCCATATTCTTTTCGAGGTTGCGGTGGATACGGGTTTCGTAGAGACTGATGAGCTCGATGCTCTTGCCTTTGGCCAGCCACGCGCGCGCCATGGCGAAGGCGGCATCGACTTCTTCGTTGCCCGTGGCGGTCTCATCGGGGCCGGACATCTCGACGGCGAAGAGGGTGTCTTCGAAGGAGGCGGCGCGGTGCAGGCGCCAGCGGTCATCGGCGATGGATTGGACGATGGAGGCTTCGAGCGCGGTCTGCGGGGCGAGTGACTCGCGGATGCCCTGGCAGTGGCGATCGTAGGCGAGCCGATCTTTTTCGGTGAGGATGTGGATCTGGCCAGTGAGTCCATGACGGTAGGCGTTGAAGGCGCGGCGGTCGCGCGGTTTGGATGATTCGTTCTGTTCCTGCATGTGAAGTTAGCCTCTACGCCACCACGATACACGGCGAGTTTGCGGCTGCAGGCTTGCTCGGAGGGCAAGTTATTGAGGCGCGAGGACAAAATAAAGTTGGAGAATTTGTGATTCCCCCACGGCCGGCGCTACGCTTCAGCCACAACGAGGGATGAAAACTGGGGTGGATTGAGGCATTTTATTAGTGCCGCTTGGGCACTCTAATGCCGGTCTCGGTCTGGTGCTTCGAGCCCGTTTGTGAATCTGGCCGGACGCTGTTTGTTGGTACAACGCAGTGTTGCCTCCCGCCGCAAGGCTGGAGAGCACGAGAAGGAATGTCTGGTTTCTTTTCTGCGTCCAGCCCGGCGGCAGAAAGGCGTTTATGCAGATTTTATATTCGCGCTGCGCGGGTATCGATGTCCACAAGAATTCGGTGACGGTTTGCGTGGTTGTCTATTCCGATTCGGTGGAACCGAACGTCCGCAAGAAGGAGTTCGCTACGCACTGGAAGGCGCTTGGCCATCTCAGGCTTTGGCTATTCGCTCAGAAGGTGACCCACGTAGCTATGGAATCGACCGGCGTTTACTGGAAGCCGGTTTGGGAGGCGTTGGACGGGCATTTTCAGCTCATCCTCGCCAACCCGCATCAGGTGAAGAACATTCCCGGCAACAAGACCGATGCACGCGACAGCCGGTGGCTGGCCGAGTTGTTGGCGCATGGGCTGATCCGGCCCAGTTTCGTGCCGCCGCGAGCGACTCGCGATCTGCGGGATCTCACGCGTTATCGAGTGAAGCTCACCGAGGAACGCAACCGCGTCCATAACCGCATTCATAAGGTGCTTGAGGATGCCTGCATCAAGCTGGATACCGTTGCCAGCGACATACTAGGGGCAAGCGGCCGCGCCATGATCCAGGCGATTATCGATGGCCAGGATCATCCCGACTGGCTGGCTGACAAGGCCAAAGGCACTCTGCGCGCCAAGCGGCCGGAATTACGTCTGGCCCTGCGCGGACGCGTCACCGAACATCACCGCATGATGTTGCGCGAGTTGTTGGAGGATCTGGACTTTGTCGACCGCAAGATCGCGCGATTGGAGAAGGCGATCGCTCCGCAGGCGGACTTAGACACGTTGACCCGGCTGTGCACGATTCCCGGCGTGGATCTGATCACCGCTTGGACGTTGTTGGCGGAACTCGGCCAGGACATGCAGGTCTTCTCCAGCCCGAAGCATGCAGCCAGTTGGGCTGGGCTTTGCCCCGGCAATCGCGAAAGCGGCGGCAAGCGGTTGAGTAATCGCACGCGCAAGGGGAATCGCTGGCTGCGGCGCGCTCTTTGCCAATCGGCCTGGGCCGCATCCCGCAAACGCAACTGTTATCTGGCCGCATTCTTTTACCGCAAAGCGGGCAAGCACGGCGTACGCAAGGCGATTGTGGCCCTGGCTCACCGGTTACTCGTCATTGCGTTCTGCATACTGCGCGACCGCACCGAATACCGAGAAGTAGGGGGCGATTATTTTGACCGGCTGAATCCGCAACGCACGCGCGACCGTCTCGTACGGCGTCTCCAGCGTCTCGGACTCCATGTCATGTTGACGCCCAATGCTAACTTCCCCGTCTTGGAACTGCCTCCTCACCCGAAGAAAAGGGGCCGCCCTTGTAAGTGCGCCGAACGCGCAATTCATTGCATACACAGGAGGTAATAAATCGGGGTTTTCGAAGGAACGCTTTTTGCGGAACCCTGCTGGGCGCCCGTAAGTAACTTACGCCGATGGCCGGATCGACTTGCAGACGCCAGGGCCAAGAGTTGATATGCTATGCCGAGTGCACGTTCACAAACGATTTGCTCTTGCGGGAGCACTCGCCCTCGTCGGCGTCGTCGCCGCACAACAGGCGCAGCCTCCCGCCACTCAGCCCCCGACAGGCGCGCCCGCCGGCCGTGGCGGACGCGGCGGCGGCGCCGCCGCCAGAGGCCCTCGATTCAAAATCTATCCCGATGACGCCATCGAACGCGGCCTTCCCGCCTATAACACCACCTGCGGCTATTGCCACGGGGAGCGCGGCAAAGGCGGCAAAGCCGGCCCCGATCTGATCGCGTCCCTGGTCACCCTCCACGACGAAGACGGCGTCGATATCGCCAAGTTCGTCCGAGCCCCGGCGCATGCGAAGGTGGTCAAGATTGACGCCTCAGACAACCAGATCTTCGATATCGCCGCCTACCTGCATTCGCGCGTGATCTACGCCTCCGGGCGCGGTGGCGTCCGCATGTCAGAGGTCCTGGTGGGCAATGCAGCCGCCGGCCAGCAATACTTCAACGGCCCCGGCGGGTGCAACAAGTGTCATTCGCCCACCGGCGATCTGAAAGGCGTCGGAGCCAAGTACGATGTCCCCACGCTCCAGGAACATATCGTCATGCCGCGCGCCGGCCGCGGCGGCTTCGGCCGGGCAGCCGGGCCCAACTCCTACCGCGCCTTATGCCACCGTCACGTTGCCCTCCGGCGAAACCTTCAAAGGCGCGCCAGTCCTGGTCACTGACTTCTACGTCACCCTGCGCCTCGACGACGGCTTCACGAAAACCTGGGACCGAAACCACGGCGTTCCCAAAGTGGAAATCACCGACCCCCTCCAGGCGCACGTCGATATCATGACCAAGCTTTCCGATCCCGACATGCACAATCTCACCGCCTACCTGGCCACGCTCAAATAAGGACGCGCATGAAATCGAACTCTCTCACCTTCCTGACCGCCTGCGCTGCCCTGGCCGCGACTGCCTGGAGCCAGCAACTGCCGCCCGATGCCATCGTGCATCCCAAGCCCGATAGCTGGCCCACGTTCCACGGCGATTATTCCGGCCGCCACTACAGCCCTCTCAAAGAGATCACCGCCGGGAACGTCCATAACTTGAGCCTCGCCTGGGTGAACCAGATCAGCATGACGCCCGGCGCTAATATCGGCGGTCCAGGCCCCGCGCCGGCCGCTTCGGGCAACGCCAACACCCGCTGCGCGCCCCTGCTGGTGGATGGCGTCCTCTACATCACCGAACCCAACACCGTGCTCGCCGTCGACGCCCGCACGGGCCGCGAAATCTGGAAGTACACCTGGAAAGGGCTGCCCGCCTTCGCGCTCGGCAATCGCGGCGTGGGCATCTACGGCGACTGGCTCTTCTTCGAAACCTACGACAACCACCTGGTCTCGCTCGACATGAAGACCGGCAAGGAGCGTTGGAACAAAGAACTGGCTGACGTCAAACGCGATTACTTCTCGTCCGTCTCTCCGCTCGTCATCAAGAACCACATCATCGTTGGCGTAGGCGGCGATTTTCTCGACGTCCCCAACTTCGCCGAAGCGCGCGATCCCGAAACCGGCGATCTGCAATGGCATTTCTGGACCACCGCCCACAAAGGCGATGCCGGCTTCAAGACCTGGCCCAACGAAAATGCCGTCGAACACGGTGGCGGCGGCGTCTGGTATCCCTCCACTTACGATCCCGAACTGAACCTCCTCTACATCCCCACCGGCAACGCCAACCCCGTGATGGCCGGCCAGAGCCGGGAAGGCGACAATCTCTACACCGCCTCCGTGGTGGCGCTGAATCCGGATACCGGCAAGATGGTCTGGCATTTTCAGTTTTCGCCTCACGACACCCACGATTGGGACGCCGCCCAGACGCCCATCCTGTTCGATGCCGTCATCGACGGCAAGCCGCGCAAGCTTCTGGCGCAGGCGCATCGCTCGGGATTGTTCTTCGTTCTCGACCGCACGGATGGCAAGAGCGTCCTCACCGCTCCCTTCGTAGAAGGCCTCAACTGGTACAAGGGAATCGCCCCGAATGGCCAGCCGATTCGCGATCCAATGAAGGAGCCCCAAGTCGCGGGCGCACTCACTTCGCCGAATTCCAATGGGTCCACCGGCTGGCCGAATCCCGCTTACAATCCGGACACCGGCCTGTTCTATGTGGGGACCTCGCAGTCGTACACCATCTTCTATAAAACCGACACGGACGATCAGCCGGAAGGCTACTCCGGCACGGAGCGCGGAGGCGGCACGGTAAAGACCGAACTTCGCGCCATCGATGCCAAAACCGGCAAGATCGCCTGGAAGCATGCCACCAACAACGGCGCGCAAAGCCTGCTGACCACCGGCGGCAACCTTGTGTTCGGCAGCGATGGCTCCGGTAACTTCGTCGCATTCGACGCGCGCAGCGGCGAGCCTCTTTGGCACGCCGGCCTCATCTCGAATCCCAGTAACGCGCCCATTACTTATATGCTCGACGGGCATCAATATGTCCTGGTAGCGGGCGGAGCAAACCTCTATGCATTTCGCCTCCAGTAATCTCAATCGATTTCTATATGCCTCCGCGCTTGCAACAGCGCTGCTGTTCCAGCCCCACGCCCAGGCGGCCGGCCCCATTCACGTCATGCTGCTCGATGGCGAAAGCGGCGGAACGTATCACAACTGGAAACTCACCACGCCAGTGCTCAAGAAGGAGTTGGAGGAGACCGGCCTCTTCCAGGTGGACGTGGTGACGGCCCCCGCGGCCGGCGGCGATTTCGCCGCCTTCCACCCAGACTTCGCCAAGTATCAGGTCGTGGTCCTGAACTATGACGCGCCCGATGAGCGCTGGCCCGAGCCGCTCAGAACCGCCTTCGAAGCCTACGTCCACGGCGGCGGCGGCCTGGTCTCGGTCCACGCCGCCGACAACGCCTTCGCCGCTTGGCCCGCCTTCAATTCGATGATCGGCATTGGCGGCTGGCGCGGGCGCACCGAAAAATCAGGCCCGCTCTGGTTCGTCAAGGATGGCAAGCTGGCGTCGGACGATAAGGCCGGCCGCGCCGGCAACCACGGCAATCGCGTACCGTTCGCCGTCACCACGCAGGACGCGAATCACCCCATCACCAAGGGTCTCCCGCACGTCTGGATGCATCAGGGAGATGAGTTATACAACAGTCTCCGCGGCCCCGGCCAGAACATGACCGTCCTCGCGACCGCGTATTCCGATCCCGATAACCATGGCACCGGCCGCGATGAACCGATGTTGATGACCCTCAGCTACGGCAAGGGACGCGTCTTTCACACCACTCTCGGGCACGACGTCAACGCGCTCAGTTGCGTCGGCTTCCTTGTCACCTTCCAGCGCGGAACCGAGTGGGCCGCCACCGGGAAAGTCACGCAAAAGCTGCCCTCCGTGTTTCCCACCGCCACCGTGGTCGCTTACCGCAACGATATCGCGCAGATGGATCCGAACTACAAGTTCGGTCTGAATGCCCTCAGCAATCCTCCTAGCGCCGGCCGCGGAGGCCGCTGACCTTTTTGCCGCGCGACCGAACGCATGCCCAAATTGTGGGGCGGCAGGATTACTCTCGGACTACTTTTCAGGCCAGGGCGCGCCGGGCCCGAACATCGATAGGACGCTATGTATCTCAGTCCTTGACAATCGCTTGGATGAACACCGATGATCGCTTACACTCAGTTCGGCCTGCCCAGGGGTGATGTCAGCTCAAAGGAAATGTCCATGGCTTTGTTTAGCAACAACAACGCGATGCTGATCGACAAATGCTCGAACTTACATAATGTGACTGTCACGCTTGCCCTCACCCAGGACTTAGCCGTCTTCGGGAACGGCGGATTTTCGCTGCAACTCAATGCCTATCCGCAGAAAGGACAATTGTCGCAGGGACAGACGCTGACCTGGTTTCAATACAGCATTTACGTTCAGGACGGTTCCCTGCTGTACCAGATCCAGTATTGGGCGGGCAATCCCGTCCCATGGGCTCCCGGGTACGCGCCCAACCCCCCGAATACGAAGCCGTTCTTGCCGGTGCTTCCGAACGACGACACTTTGACGCCCTTCGGCTCGGCTGCTTCCAATCGCATCGCGCGCGGCTCGCAGATGAAGATCGCATTAGCCACCGATCCCGCCGGCAACGTGACGAGCGCGCTGTTCGGAGTCACGGACCCGAGCGGCAAGACCACGAGCACAACTTTTCCGTTCCCCACTGGCGCGCAATACCCCATCTGCGCCTTTCAAGTGAATTTGGTAGGTCCAGGCAGCCTTGCGGATGCCACCTTCGTCTCAGGCGCCGGCACGTTCGCCTATTCCGTGTCCTCCGGCAGCCTCGCGGATCAAGGCGGCGGGCCAGGCGCGGCCTGCAGTGAGTGGGCCGGGTTCACGGGCGAGTTATCCAACGCCTTGTATGGCCCGTTGACGCCTCCGTCCGGGTCCAGCCTCAGTCAGGGTTTCAGCGTCGTCTCGGAGGGTCCACTCACCGGGTCGCTTGATCAAGGCGTCATTTACGCCGTGACCCAGGACAATGTGCTCCTCTGGTACCGCCATACGGGGATCGCCGACGGCCACGACGCATGGGCAGCGCATTTGCCTGTGCCGGCTGGACAATTGGACGGGCAAATCGGCGTGGGCTGGAATTTTAAACACGTCTTTTCCGGTGGCAAAGGCATCATCTACGCGGTCACTGACGAGAACCGCCTGTTGTGGTATGACCATTCCGCCTTTGCGGACGGTCAGAATGCCTGGAACGCGCCTCCGGCCTTGAGCGACGCCGCAACGCATGCCGGAAAGGTTCCCGGGCAGATCGGCGAGGGCTGGGACTTCAAACAGGTCTTCTCGGGCGGCGACGGCGTAATCTACGCCGTCACCCAAGACTACCGGCTGCTCTGGTACCGCCATACCGGCTTCGCCACTGGCAAAGACGCTTGGGCCCCGCATCTGCCCGTGCCGGCCGGGCGCCTAGACGGGCAGATCGGCGGAGGATGGAACTTTAAACAGGTGTTCTCAAGGCCCGCCTGACCGGAATGGGTACGGCGGCATAACTCCCCATGGCGGGACGGATGCCGCCGCTGACGGCCAGCCTTTTTTTCTTGCTGCTGCTCCAATCAGCGGATTTCACGGCTTTTGGGAATCGTCCGGAAGATCGATTAACACGACGTGTGAATTGCCGCGCAGGCGGTCAAACACGATGTTGCCGTCGGGACTGATATCGAAATTCCGAATAGCGCCGGCGTTGTTGAGACGTGTCAGCTCCGTAGTCTTCCCGGTTGCCAGATTGAGCAGCCATAGATTCTGCGCCGAGGGCAGTCCCTGCAGGTAGACCAAATCGGAACCGTTGGGTAGGAAGCGGGCGCGCACGCCTTCGCGGAGCACTTGGATGGAGGGCAGCTTTACGGGAGTTCCATCTGGGCGAACGGCCAAGAGGGGAGCGAAGAAGCCCACGTTCTCGCCAGCATATACGATCAGGTCTTTCGCCGGTGACCACACGGGGTTGGATGCCTCCCCTTTGGTGAGCCGAACAGGCATCCCGCCGCTGGCCGGAATCTTGAAAAGTCCCTGACCTTGGGTATCGGCTCCTCCAGTGACAATCCACTGCCCATCCGGCGACCAGTCAGCCGCCCCACTGATGTCTATGGACTCTCCGAGCGGCCGGAATTCATTGCCCTCGGCATTGGCCAGGTGCAGCGTCAATTTCCCATTGCGGCGAAGCGCGATCGCCACGCGCCGGCCGTCGGCGGAAACGGCAGGAGGATCCAGCAGCGCGCCGTCGGAGCCATTCCAAATCTCCGTGGTCTGGCCATCCTGGAAGCGCCACAGCCCGTCGCCCGTGCCGCGAGAGGATAAATAGAACAGCGATGTTCCGCCGAAGCGCGGGCCCAAGGCTCTCACCGTGCCCACCGGGTACGGCTTTGCATCCCGCTCTTCCGCCACTCGATTCAGAATCGGCACGCTCCACAAGCTCGGGATGGGGCTCGATTCGGTGGCCACCAGGTGGCGGCCGTCGGCGCTGGCGGCAACGGAGACATATTTCTCCAAACCGAAGCTGATCCGGTGAGTGGTCTTGCGGTTCACGTCGAGCGCCCAGAGCCAAGGCCCCGAACCGTCCCGATCGCGGGCTACATATACTACCGTCCGCAAGTCCAGAGGCGCAGGCGAGCTCACTTCGCTGTTGTGATGCGTGAGCCGCTCAGGCTCTCCCCCCTCGGGAGAAATGCGCCACACATCCATCTGGCTGGTAGTGACAAACCCTCGCACGAAATAAATCCACTGCCCGTCCCGGGACCAGACCGGGTAATGATTGTGGAAACCCGGCTTGTCTCTCAATATCTGATGCGGGTTGGCGCCGGTGCGATCCGTGACAAACATCGGGTCACCCGCGTCCGCGGTGTGATAGACGAGGCGATTCCCGTCGGGCGACCACGCCACATTCCATGGCGGCGTCTTGACCGGACTATTGGCGAGGAACACCCTGGGCGCGCCGCCGATAATGGGAACGATGCGCAACGGCCCCGTTACGTCCGATTCGTGGAACCAGACCTGAGAACCATCGCCGGAGAAGCCCAGGGCGCGCACCAACGCATCCAGGCTTCCCGTTTTGCCTTGGGTCAGATTCACCGCGCTTCCCGTCCCCACCTGGGTGACCCAAATGTCCAAGGGGCCGCTGCGGTTGGAGAGAAACGCCACAAACCGCCCGTCCGGGGAGATGGCCGCATCGCGTTCCACAGCCTCGGAGTCGGTCAGCCGCGTGAATGTCGCATTGGCGAGCGGATTCGCTTCGGCTGCCGACGAGCGGTGAGCCAACCATCCGGTCACTCCGCCCGCCGCCAGTAACAGTGCGGCGGCCAGGAACCAATACGGCTTCCGGTGAAGCACGGCATTTGGAAGATCGGAGACAACTATCTTTTCGGGCGCTGGCGCCGGCTTCGCAGCCCACGATAGCTCGCTCCGCACGTCGGCCGCTGACTGCCAACGATCTTCGGGATCCAGCGCCAGGCAACGCTCGATCACGTGGCCCAGCCTTTCGGGTAGTTGTTCGAGGGACGGCGTCTCTCCTTTCAAATAACGCTTTCCCATAGACATCTCATGGAGCATCAACCCAAGCGCGTAGATATCGGCGCGAGCGTCGCACTGCCGGCCTTCGCGCTGTTCGGGCGCCATGTAGGCCGGCGTGCCCATCACGACGTTCGTACCGGTGAGGGTCGCATCCTCCGGACACTTAGCCAGTCCGAAATCCAACACCTTTACGCCCGCTTTGGCGAGGATGATGTTGGCAGGCTTCATGTCGCGATGCACAACGCCTTTGAAGTGGGCCGCAGCCAGCGCATCGGCGATTTCCCCGCCAAGGCGCAAGGTCTGTTCTATCGAGAGCGGGCCGCGTTTCAACTTCTCTGCCAACGTTTCGCCTTCCAAGAGTTCCATCACCAAATAGTTGGGGCCGACGTCGTAAAGGGAACAGATGTGGCGATGATTCAAGGAGGCGATCGCGCGGGCTTCTCTTTGGAATCGGTTGTCGAATTCGTGACGGCAGGTCTTGATGGCGACGGCTCTGGCCAAACGAGTGTCGGTGGCCCTGTAAACTTCCCCCATGCCACCCGCGCCGATTTTCCGTTCGATCTTGTAAGGCCCCAACAGCATTCCGACCGAAAATACGGTGACGGTGTGAGGAAGACCGCCGCCAACCTCCCAGGCGGGGTGTTCCAGGGCCGATCCCTCCTGCGCGAAGATTGCTTCCACTGCGGAGCGTAGATCCTGGTCGAAGTCTTTCAGATGCGCGCGGCGCTCTGCAGGAGACAAGTTCTGCACCGCATCATAAAGTTCCTCCAGTTGCCGCCAGCGCTCGGGAGTCATATGGCGTATTTCATTCTAGTGCTTTCTAGCAGTACGGAAAGCCACCTCCGGAAGTTGGCTGGATTTGATAGGTCCCGATGGCGCAATGAGCGTCATTTTGTATCGGGGAGTAATCCCTTCTCCACGAGCACGGGCGGCCTGCGATGGTGAGTGGCCTGCTCATAGGCATACGCCCAACCGAGCAGGTCGCCGTCCTTCCAACGGCGCGCGGAGAGTTCCAGCCCGAATGGGAGACCACCGGGATAGAATCCGCCGGGCACGACCACCGCGGGCACGCCGATCATGTTTACCCAGCCGGTAGCGCTATGCGGACCTTCGCTGAGTCTGCCATCCTGCGGCAGCGTCTCATCGGGAGGAGGCATCTGTGTCGCCGGGTAGACGTATCCATCCAGATGCATCCGATCGAGCGTTTCCTCGTACATGTCGAGCGCTTTTTGGCGCGGAATAAGAACGTTGGCGGCGGCTTGCGGATCCTTCTCGAACACAGCCTGAATGATGGGCCGCTTCTTGGGAGCATCGTCCTGCCCGACAGCATGCCAACGCTCGCCGCCGATAATGGTGGGCGGCAACGGCGATCCAACGGCCTTCTGGTATTCCGCGGCCGAGTGGTATTGCGCCGGGCCGAATTCGGCGAGGTATCTCTCCGTCCCTTCGCGGATATAAGGAACGGTGCCGACGCGAGCCACTATCACCGCGAAAGCGTCGGGCAAGATGGAATCGTCGGAGACGACCGTGGCGCCGGCCGCGCGCAGGCCATCCAACGCTTTCAGAAAAGCTTCGCGCGTTTCCGGCCGCAGCGGCAGGCGAGAAGCGTCGGTGTCGCGTTTGACCTCTGCCGCGGATTCCGATGCGGGGATGCCCTGAAATGGAATGCCCGCTCCATCAAGAATGAACGCAGGGACGCCGAAACGCTTGCCCTTCAGCGAGTCAGCTTTTAGATATTGAGTGTAGGGACCGGCCTGCGCCTTCGCTGAGGAGCCAACGGTGGGTGAATCGAGGGGATCCTCCCCGGCCATGACTCCCAGAGCAATGGCTGCGTCAGTGACATCGCGGGCGATGGGGCCTGTGTTATCGAGCAACCAATCGAGCGGCGCGATACCCGCGATGCTCACCAGACCGCGCGTGGGGAATACGCCGACGACGGAACTGGTTGCGGCCGGCATACGGATGGAGTTGCCCGTGTCGGTTCCATTTCCGAGGACCGCGTAGTTTGACGTGACGGCGGTCACCGTGCCTCCCGAGGAGCCGCCAGGGCTGAAACGGACGTCATATGCATTTCCGGTGCGACCGTAGGCGGTGCTGCGATTGGTATCGCTGGCCGCGAAATCGGGCATGTTCGTCTGCCCAAGGATCACGGCTCCCGCGGCGCGCAGGCGGGTGACGACGGTGGCATCCTTGGGCGCGACGAATTCATGGCCGGCGATCGTGTAGCCTTTCCATCCGTCGGTGGTGACGAGTCCCTTGATGCTGGTATTGGCCTTGGTCACGATCGGGACTCCCCACATGGGGCCGGGCGCAAAACCGGACGCCTTAGCGTCGGCGTCTTGGCGCGCGGCGACGGCGAGGGCGGCGGGTTCGTCCAAGGTTTGGACGGCGCGATAGATCCCGTTGTATTTCTTGATGCGCGCGATGTGCCAACGAACTACGTCGCTGACGGTGTATTTATGGCTGCGATACAGCGCTTCCAACTGCGGAATGGTGATCTCGAGGAGATCGCGATCGATCGTTATTTGTGACGGCGATTCGGCGGAGGCTGAAGTTGGGGGCGCGGGGCGGGAGCAAGCTGCGTCGAAGATGGCGAGGAACCCGAGCAAGGCGCAAATCCTGGTTTGCATGATTTTGATTATCGGCTGTCCCGTGGCATTCCAGGTTTATAATCCTCTAGGAACTTAGACTTCCATGCGGACTATTGAGCGCACAATCGAGGCAACTACCCATGGGCGCTACCTGGCATCTGGCCAAAACGGGCCTCCGGACGTGGCAATCGTAGGCTTTCATGGGTACCGCCGAGACGCAGATGGAGCGCCTTCAATCGATTGCGGGATCTGCGAACTGCCTGTTGATCTCGATTGAGGGATTGCATCGCTTTTACCGGCGGAGTAGCGACGAAGTTGTCGCAAGCTGGATGACGAGGCAGAACCGGGAGTTAGCCATCGCCGACAATATTTCGTACGTCGCGAGAGTCATCGAGTCTGTGCTGGCCGAGCAGAACGCGAAGCCGCCGCTGTTGTTCGCCGGATTTTCTCAAGGCGCCTCGATGGCTTTTCGCGCCGCGGTAACCTCAACAATCCTGCCGGTGGCGGTTGTCGCTGTTGGCGGCGACGTGCCACCGGAAATACAGCCTGCGGCGATGCAACGGCTCTCGGGCTCCATGCTCTGCCGCGGCGCGAGCGACGCGTACTACAGCAACGAAAAGTTGCGGGACAATGAAGCGCGACTAACCGGCGCGGGAGTCAACACGCGCGTGCTCGAGTACGACGGCGGACACGTCTGGCCGCACGAACTCGGCGGAATATTACCGCGTTTTATGAGCGGCTGTTTTCCGATGTTAACCTTCGAATAGACGCTGAATATCCCCTTCGTAATCACGACGGCCAATTTTAGTCAGTACTTAGTACGCAAATCACCGCCAGTTTGGCGTTTTGTCTTCCGTGACGAATTAGGATCGGAAGCATGAAGGGCTTTTTTCTGCCGCTCACGCTCGCTGCAGCGTGCATCCTGGCGGGCGGTGTTTCGGCGAACGCTGGAACGATCTGGGTAGTTCCACCCGAATCGCCGACCTATCTCGTCAATCCTTCGGCGACGAGCGTGAATGTCCTGGAAGCGTTCATCGAGACGCCGTCCGGAGTGACTTTCGACAATTCGGGATTCTCGAACCTGGACGCCGGGTGGAGCGCAGGAATCGTCAACTCTACCTATGCCGTGGAGTATGGGCCATCTTCCAGTTCGCTCACTGAAGATTTGGATCTTATCGGCACCCCGCTCACCGTGGACTTCTACGCATTTACGGGATGCACCGCTTTTCCGTGTTCGGCGGCAGACTTGAGCGACGCCTATGCTGTCCATTTCAGCGGTGGCGCCTATCAGGGATGGACAGCATTGACGTCGGCCAACCTGACCAGCGAAAACACGACGCCGACCGCCCCCGAACCGGGGACCATATTCCTGATTGGCTCTGGCTTGATTGGTCTCGCCCTGCGGCTGAAAGCGGTAGCCAGGCGAACGGCCGCTCGAACCAGCAAGCCACGCGTGGTTCACTTTGGATAATCTATGCCCGCGGGCTCTTTCCGGCTAACATCGTGGCAATGAAGTGTCCGAGCTGCGGCGCGCCCATGCGATTGGAAGCGGAAAAGGCATGCTTGTTCTGCGACTACTGCGGGAGCATTTACTACCCGGACCGCAACGCCGATGGCGTCCGCGTTCTGGGGCAAGCCTCGCCGTATAGTTGCCCCGTATGCGCCACGCCGTTACAGCAGGGGACGCTCGAAGACCATCGGCTGGCATATTGTGAGCGCTGCCGCGGCATGCTGGTGGAGATGCGGGTCTTCGTCGATTTGATCGAAGTCATGCGCGCGCGCCGCGCAGGGCCGGCAGCGACGCCCCGTCCACCCGATCCGCGCGATCTGAACCGGAAACTCGCGTGCCCCGGATGCCACCGGCCCATGGATACGCACTTCTATGCGGGCCCCGGGAATATCGTGATCGATGATTGTTCCCGGTGCGGATGGAACTGGCTGGACTACGGCGAGATCACACGAATCACCGCCGCGCCCGATCGCAACTACGACGAAGCTACGACGACGTTTTGAGAGCGAGCTGTTTTCGACGCGCGCGTCCGGGTTGCTCCTGGATCGCGGGCCAGGCTGCGCGGAGCTGGGTTCATTCATCGCGCAGGGCATTCATCGGGTCTAGCCGTGAAGCACGCCGCGCGGAGCGATCCTCTCACTGGCAGTTGCTCACATCCCGTAAAACGACCCGATGATCGTCTCGAACAGACGGCCAGGTAGAATGCGCTTCAGAAAGGCCGACAAGCGCTGGAGGGCCGCTCCGCAAGTGTAGCGCGGACCATTCGCGCTGCCTTCCACGATGCTGCAGACCAGTTTGGCGATGGATTCCGGCGGCACTCCGCGCTGCTCTTCTTTTTCGACGATACCCATGCACTTGGAGAAGCGGCCGTTATACGCGGATGAGGCGGTGGCGCGGGCGGCGTTTACGCGGCTGCCGGTGAATCCTGTCTTCACATCGCCAGGCTCGATCAGCACGACGCGGATTCCGAAGGGGCGCACCTCGAAGCGCAGACTTTCGGTCCAACCTTCCAGGGCGAACTTGCTGGCGGAATAGAAGCTCTGAAACGGCAGGCCGAACAACCCGCCCAGCGAGCTTACGTTGACGATCACTCCCGACCGGTTTTGACGCATGCCCGGCAAGACCGCGCGGGCTAAGCGGAACGGCCCCATGAAGTTGACGTCCATCTGATGGAGCGCCTCGGCGGATGCGGTGTCTTCCGCCGCTCCCGCCAGTCCGCAGCCGGCATTGTTCACCAGCGCGTCGATGGAGCCGGCCTCGCGGATCACTTGCGCCACCGCCCGGTCGACGGATTCGTCGTCGGTGACGTCCATCTGTATCGCCTGATAGCCGGACGGTTTGAAATTGGGGTTGCGGCTGGCGCCGTACACACGAAAACCGCGTTGCGCGAGCATCGCGGCGCAAGCCGCTCCGATACCCGAGGACGCACCGGTAACCAACACCACTTTGCCTGACATGTTGTTTGCTTGAAGCCTCCGCCGGGGCCTGAAATCGCGCGGGCGCCCCGCCAAGATAGCCGATTTTTGCTGCGGCAGGCTTGAGTATACAACGGTTGCGCGCATCCAGGCTGACCGCGTTGCTACACTGACGAAATCTCATGCCTGCACTCAAGGGACAGCCGAATACCCGCTCGATCTATGTCTATTTCGGAGCACTCACTCTGTTGGTTTACGTGGTGGCGCCCGAGTATCTGCTCGACATTCCCACGTCGTATATGTTGAAGAACCGCCTGCACGCGAGCGCGCCGGAAGTTTCGCTCTTCCGCCTGCTGACCGCCATTCCCATTTACGTCGCGTTTGTATTCGGCCTGTTACGGGACCGGTGGAATCCGTTTGGACTGCGCGACCGCGGTTACTTCCTGCTCTTCGCCCCGCTCACCGCCGCGGTTTTTGTGTCGATGGCGATGTCGCGACTTTCGTACGCGCTGCTCACGGCCGGCATGATTCTGGCGATGGCGTCGTTCCGTTTCATTCTGGCGGCCTTTCAGGGTTTGCTCGCTCTGGTTGGACAAGAGACGCTGATGTCCGGCCGCCTGAGCACGCTGCAGAGCATGTTTTATCAGCTTGCGCTGATTCTGGCGGCGTTTACTTCGGGAGTCATCAGCGAAGGTTTGACGCCTGCGCAGACGTTTTACCTGATGGCGGCGGTAACGATTCTGATCGCGGCGTTCGGCCTGTTCCAGCCGAGCTCCGTTTTCAGCCACGTCTATGACCGGCCGGAAGCGAGCGGCGCGGATTTTCGCGGAGACGTCCGACGGCTGATTCATCATCGGGCGATTTACCCGGCGGTGCTGATCAATTTCCTGTGGTGGTTCAACCCCGGGCTCTATACGCCGGTGCAATTCTTCCTCACCAATAAACTGCACGCGCCGGACTCCAGTTATGCCAACTTTCTAGGCGTGTTCGCGATTTCGTTTATCCCCACCTACTTACTTTACGGGTGGCTCTGCACGCGGGTCGCCGCCCGTAAACTGCTGTGGTGGGGAACCATCGTTGCCGTGCCGCAGATGGTTCCGCTGGCGTTCGTACATTCGGGCGACCTGGTGCTGATGCTGGCGGTTCCGATGGGCTTGATGGGGGGCGTGGCAACCGCCGCTTACTACGATCTGGCTATGCGATCCTGCCCGCCGGGCTTGCAAGGCACGCTCATGATGCTGGTATCGGCCGGGATCATGCTCGCTTCGCGCGGCAGCGATTTGCTGGGCGCGAAGCTGTATGCCAGCAGCCCAGCGAATGGATTCCTCTATTGCGTGATCGCCACGTGCGTGGTCTATGCCTTAATTCTGGCGGTGATTCCGTGGATTCCAAAGCATTTGATCGCCACCGCCGACGGCGAGAGGAATTTAGAGGTGGAGGCGGAAGTCGCGGCCGAGATTGGCGGCTCTGCGCCCGCGAAATAATTCGAGACCGCCCTCCAGCCCGCGACAACCTCCCTGGGCGTTCCACGCCTCGACCTTCGACCTATGGTTGGGCGGCGTCGCCAAAAATGTCTGGGCGCACGCGTGTATAATGATCTGCCGTGCCTTGCAGCCAATGCGTCTCGGCGGTGGCTAGCCAGTCCGCAGGCGAGCTCAGAAGTGACGCTCTGATCGCGATGTCTGGTTCTCGAACGGGGACCATCGTGCAATGAACAGTCAGACCAACCAAACTCTCCCGGAGACCACGTCACCCTGCACGGGCGATCAACGCCCGCTATCGCCCTCCAAGCATGGTTCGGACGTTCACCCATCGCGACTCCGGGCGTTCCTTGGCTACGATATTTTTATTTCGTATGCCCGATCTGATAGCCCAAAGTATGCGCAGGCCTTATATACAGTGCTTGTCCAGGACGGTTTTGCGTGTTATTACGATCAACTGGGATCCCCACCGGACAGCAAGGTCCCAACGAGCGTTTTGGACCATGTCCGGCATTGCAAGATACTCGTCGTAATCGCTAGTCCTGGCGCTCGCGAATCTGTCGCCGTGGCGAGCGAAATACGCGCCTTTAAAGAGTCCGGCGAGCTGCATCGTCGAGCCATAATCGTGATCAACGTGGCGGACAGCCTCAAAACTACGGTGTGGGCCGACCTAGTCGAGGGCTTGCCCGAAGTAGTGGAAGAGCTCCCGAACTTAGCGGACGGAGTTCCTACGCCACTAGTAGTGCAGAGGATCCAAAGTGCTGCGATCTTCAGGAAGAGAAATGATCGTCTGAGGCACGCGACGTTCATCGCCGTTCTCTTAGTCGGCTTGGGAGCCGTGATAGCAGCAGGCATTCTACTGGAATCATGGAATGCGACATCAGCGGCTCGGCAGAAAGTGGCGAATATAGAAAAGATTCGCAATCGGTTACAAGGAGAGTTGTCCAAAACAACCGAGATTGTAAACTCAAAACAGGAAGAGCTCGGGAGGCTAGAAAACGTTATCGATGTAGCGCGCCGTCAGGCATATGGCCGATTTCGTCTCGAACACGTCCGGTTAGATTCCGGTAAAGAGACGCTGAGAGGCTTGCTACAAGCCGAACTTCAATACACTTCGAAAGCCGGAGCTGGGCGTCTTCGGCTAGGGGAATTACTTCCTCGTGAGTCTGCCGCGACCGACGAGCTGCATTGGTATGACACAGTAGAATTCATCGTTTACAGGCCGATGCGCGTCCAAACTAGTTCAAAGAACTACGGCATTCTGGGCAAGGCTCCGTTATCAGATACTCAATTGTTTGATAATCCCCAGTGCAGCTCGCCGCGTCGAACTGTTGGTGAATTAATCCAGCATCCAGTTCTTTATTGCAGTACGCGCGAAAATCGCTTATTAGATGTTGGCAATACGTTCTATCAGGTTCGGTTGGATGTCAAGTTGATTGGATTTGAACCTGAAAGCGGTAGTCGTTGATCAAACCCCAGACGCCGGGCGGAAGCCCGGCGGCGGGCTAAAAGCGTCGCCCCACAAAGGCCCACGCCTGCGGGTTCAGCCACGCTCCTCACGGTCGTGGCTCCGTGTCTGGCATTCCCTTGCAAAACAACCACGTGCGTAGTAGATTAGCAGACATGCGTAGTCAGCTATTATGGCGCTTCCAAAATTAACCAAGCCGGAACTTCAGATCATGGAGGCCCTCTGGAGCCTGGGGCCGTGCTCGATCCGGGAGATTCACGAATCACTGCCGGCTCGGAAACGGCTCGCCTACACGACGGTGCAGACGATGGTTTACCGGCTCGAAGTCAAAGGCGCCGTTCGGCGCGTCAAGAAGATCGCCACCGCCTTCATCTTCGAAGCGGCCGTATCCCGCGAAGGCGCGCAGCGCAGGCTCGTTGACGAACTTCTGAGCCTGTTCGGAGGGCGGAGCCGGCCGATCATGGCCCATTTGATTGAATCCGGCAGCCTGACCGTCGAGGATGTGCGCGACGCCGAGAAGACGCTGCTGAAACTCGTGCGAGAGGAGAAGAACAAGTGAGTCCGGAATTCCTCTCATCCATCGCCAACCATCTTTGGCAATCGACCTTGTTCGCCGCGGTTGCCGGCTTGCTCACGCTGGCGCTGCGGAACAATCGAGCGCGCGTGCGGCACTGGGTGTGGCTGGCGGCTTCCTGGAAGTTCCTGGTCCCGTTCTCCGTGCTCATCTCATTGGGCGGCCAAATCCATTGGCGGACCGCTCCACAGAGAACGCAGTCGGACCTAGCCGTTGTGTTGGGTGAAATCAGTCAGCCCATGGCGCTGACTTCGCGCGCGACGATCGCGCCGGCCGTACCCGCCGCCGGCATGGTTCCCACGCTGGCTTGGTCCATCTGGGCCTGCGGATTCCTCGGCATCGCGTGTTCGTGGAGCCTCCGTTGGCGGCGCATCCGGACCGCCGTTCGCACAGGCTCTCCGGTCCGCGTGGATGCGCCCATCCACGCCGTATCGTCTCCGACGCTGTTGGAGCCGGGCGTTTTCGGCGTCTTACGACCGGTCCTGCTGCTGCCCGACGGCATCCTCGACGAACTGACGCCGGCGCAGTTGAGAGGAGTGATCGCGCATGAACTCTGCCATGTTCGGCGTCACGACAATCTCGTGGCGGCCATTCAAATGTTCGTCGAAACGCTCTTCTGGTTTCATCCTCTCGTTTGGTGGCTAGGAAGGCGAATGGTGGAAGAACGCGAGCTAGCGTGCGACCAGGAGGTGTTGAGTCTCGGCAACGAGCCGCGAGTCTACGCGGAGAGCATTCTCAGCGTGTGTAAGCTTTACGTCAAATCACCGTTGTCGTGTCTCTCAGGCGCGACGGGCGCCGATCTGAACAAGCGAATCGAATCCATCATGAGGAACCGCGTAACGCCGCGGCTCGATTTCACCCGCAGGGCGATCCTGACGGTTGCCGGCGGCTTGGCGGTCGTGGCGCCGATCGGAATCGGCATCGTGCATGCACCCCCTCTGCGAGCGCAATCGAGCGCCGATCAAAAGCGGCTGACCTTCGACGCGGCATCGGTAAAACCGGCGACGCCTCCGCCGGGCCTCACCGTGGTTGGCGAAGGCATGCGGACGGCGGAGGGATTCGACTTATCCCGCTATCGCAGCACGGGCGGCCCGGGGACGAATGATCCCGGGCGCATCCACTACCCGCTGGTCTCACTCACCGGTCTGCTCAAACGCGCATATGTAGGGTACTTCGAGATCAAGGCGCCCGCTTGGGCCGACACCGATGTCGTCGCGGTCGATGCCACGATGCCCGCCGCCACCACGAAAGAGCAATTCCTGCAAATGCTGCGGGGCCTGCTCGCCGACCGCTTCGCGCTCAAGACGCACGTAGAAACGAAAGAGATCGCCGGGTATGCGCTGAACGTCGCAAGAGGCGGGCCGAAAGTCAAAGAGGCGCAGCCGGATAACGAACCCGTGGGCCCGACCCCTGGCCGGACCGGCGCCGATGGATTCCCCGTGCCCCCCGCACATATGCGGGGACTCGCAAACATGATCGGGGAGAATGAGCGCGCGCGTCTGGCTGGCCGCGCCACCATGGCGGAACTGGCGAGCCGCCTCGGCAACCTCTTGGATTCCGCCGTGGAAGACCGCACGGCTCTGAACGGAATCTACAGCATCAGCGTGACCTACGCCGGCCGTGCCGGCGGCCCCCACGGCGCGACCGCGCTATTGCAGCCGCCTCCACCGTCCGCCGACCCGTCCGCCCCCGAGCCGCTGCCGGATATATTCAGCGCGCTCCAAACCGAACTCGGCCTCAAGCTGGAGAAGCAAAAGGTGTCGGTTACGATCCTGGTGGTGGATCATCTCGAAAAGACCCAGTCCGGCAACTGACTGGGAATTTCAGCGGCTCTTTCCCGACGTCGCCAAGAGCCAACTCGCAACGTCCGGGACCGCCTCGTAACACCCCGGTCCGTCTCGTCACCTTTCACTCGCCAACGCGAAGCGTGGTCCATACGCTGGGCGCATGAAGATACTTGTTGGCAAAGATGCCGTGAACAGGATGGCGCTCTGCTTATGGCTCCTATCGGCGCTTCCGATTGCGGAGGGCGCGGAGCCGATCCCGATCTCCATGACGGCTGACC
Organism: Bryobacterales bacterium; assembly: GCA_963743705.1. Classification (GTDB taxonomy): domain Bacteria; phylum Acidobacteriota; class Terriglobia; order Bryobacterales; family Bryobacteraceae; genus PALSA-243. The sequence goes on from CAVUQS010000019.1 coordinate 464,710, forward strand.
ACTGGCAGACTAAGGAGAACGCGGAGTTCCTCCGGCAGTTGGGTTTTTTTTACGGCTTGATGCGGCTGAACAGCGGCGACGCGGTGCTCAAAGGCGTCACGTTCAGCGACGGAACGATCGAATTTGACGTCAATACGATCGGGCGGGGGGCGCCCGGAATCGCTTTTCGCCAGCAGGACGAAGGTAATTTCGAGCTCTTATATCTCAGGCCAGATCCGGCCTGTCCGGCCTTCCGGGCCTGCATACAGTATGCGCCGCAGACTCATGGCGTGCTGCTCTGGGACCTCTTTCCACAATATGAAAACCGGGCGCCGCTGCGGGAGAACGGGTGGAACCACATCAAGATGGTCGTATCCGGCCGGCGGATGAACGTTTTCGTGAACGATGCGACGTCGCCCACGCTGGAGGTCGGCAGGCTGGAGGGGGATGCGATGAAAGGCGGGCTGCGACTGCAGGGGCCGGGCACTTTCGCAAACCTGGCGATCACTCCGGATGCAGTGGACGGTCTTTCTCCGGAGCCGGCCAGAGATCCGCTGGATGGGGACCGCGGCCTGGTGCGGAATTGGAGTCTCTCCGCGTTTTCCGTACTGCCGAACGGTAAGGACCCTATGTATCACGAAATGCCTGGCGCTTCGCAGCAATGGAAGACGATCGGCACGGAGCGGAACGGGCTGGTCAATCTCAGCCGTGAGTATGGCTTGCCTGTGCCCGCGCCGAATCGAGCTGTCGCGTGGCTGAAGTCGACGATCACTTCAGACAGGAAGCAGACAAAGAAGGTAGATATTGGATGGACGCGTGAAGTGTGGGTGTTCGTGAACGGGAAACTGGCGTATGCCGACAAGAACCTCTTTGATGCGGCAGCAGCGACATTTCCCGACGGGCGATGTTCGCTGGAGAACGGCGCGTTCACGTTGCCTTTGGAAGCGGGCGATAATGAGGTCGCGGTGGCACTCGCGAACAACTTCTTCGGATGGGGACTGATGCTGCGCCTGGCCGATCCGGAAGGGGTTCATCTGGCGGCACATTGATCAACCCAGTGACAAAGCGGATAGCCCTTGCGGCTGCGGGATGGACGATTCTCGGCTGCGTGTTCGCCTTGCCCGATCTCTCGGCCGGCGCCGGGTGGCGGCACGCTCTGCTACTTTCTCTGACGCTGTGGTGGTCCTGGGGTCTGGTCACGCCGCTCATTCTTTGGGCGGACCGGCAGATCCCCGTTTCCAGCAAGCAACTGGCGCGGCGAGTTCTGGCGCATTTCCTTCCGAGCCTGCTGGCGACATCTGTGTACGTTTACGTATTAGGTGCGGTTCGCGCGGCGTTCGGGATGGCGGAATGGAATCGCTTGCCGAGTGTCCGGTTGCTTACCGATGCGCTGGGGGGCATGTTTCTGTGGAACTGGCTGGTCTATTGGCTGATCCTGGGAGCCTGGCAAGCATATCGATATTACGATCGCTATCTTGCCGTCGAGTTGCGTCTGGAGCGTTTGGAAAAAAACTTCTCCGAGGCTCGTCTGAACGCGCTTCGCATGCAACTGGATCCGCATTTTCTCTTCAATGCGCTGAACACGATCTCTTCTCAGGTGGAGCGGGATCCGAAGCTGGCGCGAAGGATGATCGAGCATCTGGGCGACCTTCTCCGCCTGTCGCTGGAATCGAAAGACAGGCAGGAAGTGCCGCTGGCGGAAGAGATGGCGTTTCTGGAGCATTATCTGGCGATTCAGAAAATCCGCTTCGGGGACCACTTGCGGATCGAGACGCAAATCGCGGCCGAGGTGAAATATGCTTCGGTGCCCTGCCTTTTCGTGCAGCCGCTGGTAGAGAATGCAATCCGGCACGGGATTTCGAGGCGAGCTTCGGGCGGGACGGTGATCGTGTCGGCGCAGCGGGACGGTGATCGGCTTGGCATTCGCGTGCTCGACGACGGCGTGGGACTTCCGGCGGGTTGGACGCTCGAGAACTCCGGCGGTACCGGGCTTTCCGTGACGCGGCAGCGCGTAGCGGGGCTTTATCCCGATGGAGAAACCTGCTTTGCCGTGAACCGGCGCGCCGGTGGCGGAACCGAGGTTGAAATATCGCTACCTCTGCGATGGGCCGGAAAGGGTGCGCATGCCGCTATCGGCGTCTGAAGGCCTCTGCGTTTTGGTGGCCGACGACGAAGCACCGGCGAGGCAACGGATCATCGACCTGTTGCGCCGCGATTCGCAGGTAACCGCAATCCTAGAGGCGTCCGACGGACTCTCCGCGGTGGAGACGATTCAGAACCGAAGGCCCGATCTGGTGTTTCTCGACGTGCAGATGCCGGAACGGAATGGACTGGAGGTCATCGCCGATGTGGGTGAAGGTATGCCTCTCACCGTCTTTGTGACCGCCTACGATGAGCATGCAATCCGCGCTTTCGAAGCCAATGCGCTTGACTATCTGCTGAAGCCGTTCAGCGACGAGCGCTTTGAGGTGACCATGGCTCGCGCCAGGGTCCGGATGGATGAACGCAGCGTGCGGGAGTTTGGACGGCGCATTCTTCGCATGGTTTCCGCAGCGCCCGCGGGAGATCTGCCGCTGGACCGTCTGGTGGTGAAATCCGGAGGTTCCACTCGGTTCGTGAGGGTGGCGGATATCGACTGGATCGAGGCGGCCGGGGTTTATGCGAACCTGCACGTCGGAGGAAAGGAACTGTTGTACCGGGCTGCGCTGAACGAGCTTGCGGAGAGGCTCGATCCGGTTCGTTTTGTGCGCGTGCATCGTTCGGCTATCGTGAATATCGAAAGCATCGTACACCTGGAACCGATCTCGCATGGCGAATTTGAGGCGATATTGAAGGACGGTTCGAGATCGAGAATCAGCAGAACCTATCGCAGGGAACTGGAAAAGAGATTGGGGCAATCGCTGTAGCAGGCTGCGCGGCGCCGATGGAACCAAGCGACACTGGCTGGAGGTGATACGATGCGATAGCCCGGAGCCAAGCTCGGCAAGGATGTTGAAAGCGGGTGTCGTCATGAAGCTGCTGCCAGAAGAACCGGCGCAACACAACCGACGCACCGGCGTGACTCCGCTGGGCGAGGGCGGATAACATGCCGCTTGCCCCTGGCGCCCGTCTGGGGCCATACGAGATCGTGGCGCCGTTGGGCGCGGGAGGCATGGGCGAGGTTTACCGCGCGCGCGACACTCGCCTGGGGCGAGAGGTAGCGATCAAGATTCTCGGCTCGCGGCTCGCGGTCACTCCGGAGCGGCGTGAGCGGTTTCTGCAGGAAGCGCGCGCGGCTTCGGCGCTGAATCACCCCAACATCGTCTCGCTATACGACATCAGCTCGGAAGAGGGAAGCGATTTCCTGGTCATGGAGTTGGTGCGCGGCCAGACGCTGGAGCAGCTCATCGGCCGCCGCGGCCTAACAGTTAACGAGGCGGTGAAATATGCGATTCCCATCGCCGAGGCCGTGGCGCGCGCGCACGCCGCCGGGATCCTCCACAGAGATCTGAAGCCATCGAACATCATGGTTACCGAGAGCGGAGCGCCGAAGATTCTGGATTTCGGCCTGGCCCAACTAATCGAGCCCGCTCCTGATTCGGAGGACGATGAGACGCGAACGCTGGTGGGTGGCGCGCCACGTTCCGAAGATGGAGGGATCGCCGGGACGCCCGCCTACATGTCACCCGAGCAGGCAGAAGGCAAGAAGGCCGATGCCCGTTCCGACATTTTCAGCTTCGGAGCGGTGCTGTATGAGATGATCACGGGCCGGCGCGCGTTTCGCGGCGACTCGACAGTCTCCACTCTCGCCGCCGTGCTACACGAAGAACCGGAGAGCGCCTCGCGACTGACGCCGCAGACGCCACGCGATCTCGAGCGGATCATCCAGCGCTGCTTGCGGAAAGTTCCCAACCGCCGGTTTCAAAGCATGAGCGACATCAAGGTGGAACTCGAGGAGGTGCGCGAAGAGTCTGAGTCAGGCGCGCAAGCTGCGCCATCGCAACTGCCTGCGCCGCGCCGAGGCCGTGGCAGGCGGTACGCGCTCGTGGCGGCGCTCGCCATGCTGGCGATGGTGGCGGCTTTCTTCTGGTTGCACAACAAAGCTACCCTTTCGTCGGCCGGCGAGCCGACGCCGCTGACTGCATACCGCGGCGAAGAGAGATGGCCCGATTTCTCACCGGATGGCGCTCAGGTGGTCTTCTCCTGGAGTGGCTGGCCGCAGGGGAATTTCCATCTCTATGTAAAAATCACCGGTTCGCCAAACCACTTACAACTCACCAGCAGCGAGGGCTCTGACCAACATCCCGCATGGTCTCCGGATGGCCGCTGGATCGCATTTCAGCGATATGACCACGCGGGCAGCGTGACCACCTTACTGATTTCGCCGATCGGAGGGCCGGAACGAAAGGTTGGCGATGGGCTCTGTTCCGGACAGTTGACGTGGTCGCACGACAGCCAATGGATCGCATGCGAGAGCGCTCGGCCTGAGCAGCCCGGTCTGATTCTGGCCAGCGCGGCCGGCGGAGAAATGCGCCAGCTTACTTCGCCGTCCAAGGGCCAGTCCGATGGGTATCCGGCTTTCTCGCCCGATGGCCGGAGCCTCCTGTACTCGCATTGCGATTCGCCCGCGGACTGCGATTTGGCATTGCTCGAACTGGACGAGCGTCTCGCGCCGCGCGGGCTGCCCCGCCGAGTCACGAACGAGCACGCCGGCGCAGTGGGGGGCTTGTGTTGGATGGCAAGCGGGCGAGAGGCCATCTGGTCGCTTTCGAAGACCGCCATGTTCGCCGAGACCCTCTACCGCGTGCCAGTGTTCAACGCCGGGCCGCCGGAGCGGTTGGCATTCTCGGGCAGAGCTTTGGACCCCGCGGTGGCGCCGCACGGGAACCGCTTGGCGTACACGCGAATCGCCGACGACATCCATATCTGGCGGACTGACGGTCACACAGCGGAACGCCATCCAGTGTCGTCCACGCGGACCGAATACAACCCGCAGTTCTCGCCGGATGGCAAGCGGATCGTTTTCGAATCGAACCGCTCTGGCCCTGAGGAGATCTGGGTAGCGAACGCGGATGGCACGGGGCTTGCGCAACTTACTACGATCGGGCGCCACAGCGGCTCGCCCCACTGGTCACCGAACGGCCAATGGATCGTCTTTGACTCCCGTGCGGCTGGAGGCCGTTGGGATGTCTGGGCGATAGACTCTGCCGGCGGCACTCCCCGGCAACTTACCAGAGGTCCCGGCGATGCCAATGTGCCGAGGTTCTCATACGACGGCAAGTTGGTCTACTTCCACTCGTCTCGGACCGGCCGCCTTGAGGTCTTTCGCGTGCCGTTCCCCGAAGGGCAGGCGGTTCAGGTAACCCACAATGGCGGGGCGTTTCCGCAGGAGTCGCAGGACGGGAAGACGCTCTACTTCGCGAAGCCCGATAGCGGGGTTTGGCAGATGGCCACCGACGGCGGAGAAGAACATTCCACGGGAATGGATGTTCTCGCAGGCGAGCTTGTGTCTAACGGCGCCTACTTCATCACCAGCGAACCGAAGAACGGAGCTTACGAGTTGAGGTATCGAGACTCCGCGACGGGGGCCCAACGGCTGGTGCAAACGCTGGCCGAGGGGCAGGAGCCTCAATTCGGAATCGCTGTCTCTCTCAACGAAAAAACCTTTCTTTATGCATTGCGGGAGGTCACAGGATCCAACGTGATGCTGGTGGAAAACTTTCGCTGAAACTTCCGAGGCTGAACTGACCGAGCGGGGATGTGCGGCATTAACAAGCTGCGCAGGCGGGCCCCAGCGGGTATCCCGCCCTGCGCACTGTATTGAGAGACACTTCTACTTGAGGGATCCAGTTGTGATGCGCGGGAGAGCGCATACTCGCCGGAAGCCAAACACGCCGGATGCCACGGAAATAAGTAGCAACCGGCTATTTCACGGTTTGAATGCGGCGCTTAGGCCGCTTTTTTTACAACGCCAGGCCGCTTGGACTCTTTGGCGGCGCGGACTGCCGCCCAGCGTTTCTTGGCGGCAAGAATGATCGCCATCCGGCCGGCGGCGGATAATCTGGCCTTTTTCTTGGGTGTTTCCTTGGCCGCGGGCGCGGCGTGCGTCTTCACAGCTGCCCAGCGCTTACGTTGCGCTTCGGCAATGCGTTTGCGAGCGGCGGCGCTCAACTTGCGACGTTTGCGGCCCGGCGTGGGACCGGTTGTGGCAGCGGCAGCGGTGACGACGACGCTGCCAACAAGCATGGACCGAAGTTCAACGATCTTGGCGTCAATGTGACGTCTCTGCTCCTCGAATCCGAGGATGGCAGCTTTGATAATTTCCGCAGACATTTTTGGGTTTGGCATTTTATTTGGCGAGTTGTAATCGCTCCTTTCGAAGAAGAAGTCTCTCCTATACATCGTACTGACCCTGATGAGTCAATGCACGAGTTAGGCGTTAAACAGATAATAGCATGTGTGAGGAGTGTTACAAGTCTTTCGAGAGCCCATATTGACAGCCCTGCGGCGAGTCTCTGAGCGCCGGATGACACCAAATTTCCGCAGAATGCCGGACTGAGCCGAGCTAGCGGAGGCAGGCGCAGGTGGCTGGATCGGCCTTGCATATAACGCAAGCCAGCTTGCCGCGCACGAAATAATACGCCGCCTGTCTGTTTGCGCCGGATGAGAGCTTTTGATAGACGAAGCGCCAGTTGCCGGTGGTGCGGCTGCGGAAACCACTGACTTGAGCGAGACAGTCGAACTCGCTCGGCCCTTTGTAGTTCAACTCGAAATCGCAGACGCCGAAATAGAGATCGCCGGTCCCGGTTTTCACGGCGCCGCCGACTTCGATCGCGCCCTTGGGGCTAACTGACCAGGGGTTCAGGTCGTTCTTGCCGAAATTGTTGCCGCGGAGCGTGGGGATCTTACCTGGGGCCCCCAGACCAGCTTCGCGGGCGGCGGCGACGGCCTTCAATTCCTGCAGCATGATTTGCCGCTGGGTGGTCTCGGCCTTGGTGGGCGCGGGGCCTCCGGGGTTGTATTTCGTCATGAGACCGTTCAAGTCGGCGCCATCCATGCGGTTGATGTGCGCGACGTGCGGACGCTTGGGGTCGCCGGCTACGACGACGGTGCAACCGCTGAGGCCGGCGGTGAAGAAGAAGTCGGCGCGGTCGCCGAGATCCATTTCGTAAGTCCGGTTCATTTTGAAGGGGAGCCAATAGGCATTGATGGGACCTTCATTGGATCGCGGCGGGTTGGGATTGTCGTGATAAGTGGGATCGGTCCAGTAAGACTTGAAGCGCTCGCCGAGCGTGGGCTGGTGAGCGGCAACCATTTCGCGGCGGAAGGTGCCCGGGGGAACAACGGTTTTGTGCTGAAAGATGGCGCCACGCTCCCAGAATTTCAGCCGGTAGAGCGAAGCCGTGCCGTGGGGCTTCAGGATGTCGAAGCTTTGAATGCCGGTGACCAGATCGCGCATGTCCTGATCGCCGCCGAGGATGCTCCACGACGGATTTGGATGAAGAATATGATCTTCCATGAAGCCGAGCGGATCGCCTTTGAATAACGCGTTGAAACCGTCCATGATTTCTCCCGACTAAGAACATAGCATGGGAACGTACATCTTATGAATGAGTCCGATGACGTACGTACAAAGGTGGGTAACAGCGTGTTATCCGAAGTTATAGATAAATGTAAGTGGAAAGACCAGGCGCGACAGGCGAGGACGCCTGTCGTACCAGGTTAGGAAGATGCGGCGGCGGCGACATCGGGCGGATCGTCGGGCGGCGGCGCGGGCGATTGGCGGCTCTGCCGCTGTTCATCGTCTTTGGATGCCAGTAGCGAGCGCATGCGCAACAGGTTTTGGAGGGCGCTGTACCAGAAAGGCGCGCCGAGACTGAGCAGGAGCGCGGTGAGGAAAATGCCGGCAGACTTCATGACGAAGTTATCCCGATGCCAGCGGCCGGTCCAATCGCTGAAGCTTTGCGGCATGCCGACCAGGTTATTGACCATGACGTCTTTCAGGTTTTGCTGATCGATATCGGTCAAACGGATCGGACCGGCGGGAGCGTTCGGAGCGTCCTGCTTTTGGGCGATCTCGAGTAGAGACTGGCGCAGCGCGGGATCGATGGAAAGGCGGCTCACTAACGCCGCGGTATCGAGTTGCAGAATGACGGCGACGGCCAAGCCGGCGAAGAAAGTGACGAACCTGCAGTGCGCGGTGAAGCGCTCGGAGGTGCGGTCCATGGTTTGATCGAACCAAAGATTGATTTTGGCGAGAAACTGACTTTCCGCCTGCTTGAGAAATGCCATGCGGGCGCGCGCGGCATTCGATAATTCGGGATGGGTGAGCTCGAGGCGCAAGGCGAACGCGCGAATGCCCTCCATCCGCTGGCGAACCTGCGACTGAATCTGTTCGGGTGTCCCGGGCTGGCAGATACCGTTCTTGACGAGGGCTTCGTGCAACGCGCCCTGGGCTTCGGGGCTGAGCGCTTGCGGTGGATTGCCGGAGGCGAGTTCGAGCAGCAGCTTGGTGAGCTCTTCGCGATGGATGACGCCGCCGAGTTTGCCGTTACCGTTGCTGACGAGGGGATGAGTCAGGGCGGCGGTCGAAATCTCCTCGGCTATCTTTCGGGTAATGCCGGGATCGAGCTGTTCGAGCATATCCGAAATACCTTTCATCAGGTGCTTGCCGCGACTGTTGAGAAACGTGGTGACGGCTTGCGTGATGACCGTGACAATCATACTGACCAGCAGCATGACCAGCGAAAGACCGATGAAGATGTCGAGGGTTTTGAGCATATGAGTTTCACAGAGTGAGGTTGATTCCCCGCCCCGTTTCGCGGGCGCGACGGTAAACCAGGTTAGCGGCGGCGAGGTCTTCGATGGCGAGGCCGAGCGACTTATACAGCGTGACGTCTTGCGGAGAGCGGCGGCCGGGACTGGTTCCGTTAATCACTTCGCCGATTTCGCCGCGGACATGATCTTCGCCGAACAAGCCTTCGCGGATGGATTGGATGACGTCGCCGGATTCCTTGAGGATGGCGGCGCGCGAATCGGTGAAGAGAGCGGCGCGGGCCACGAGCGCGGGGTCGATCTCGCGCTGCGAGGGGCGGCAGGCGCCGATGGCGATGACATGCGCGCCATCGGCAACCCATTGGCTGTCGATGGCGGGCGTGACCGAGCTAGTAGCGATGAGGACGACGTCGGCCCCGCGCACGGCTTCTTCGGCGGACGCGGCGGCGCGAACCGGGTGCTGAGCGAATTCGACGAGGTGCGAGGGCGTGGGGCTCCAGGCGCGGATCTCGCGGAACTCGCGCACGAGCGGAAGCGCGGCGAGATGGCTGCGCGCCTGCACGCCGGAGCCGAGAATGGCGAGCGTGGCGGCATCATAGCGGGCGAGATGGCGCACGGAGACTGCGGAAGCGGCGGCGGTGCGGAGCTCGGTGATGTAGCGGCCATCCATGACGGCGGCAAGTTCGCCGGTTTCAGTATCGAAGAGCGAGATAGCGGCGAGATGCGTGTGCAGGCCGCGGGCGGCGTTCTCAGGAAATACGGTGACGAGCTTGGCGCCCAAGATTCCTTGGGCCGCGTCGAGCGCGGGCATGGAGGCGAAGAAAGTGCGGTCGCGGATTTCGATGGCGGTGCGCACGGGCTGATCGACCTGGCGCGCGGAAAAGGCGCCGAGAGCGGATTCCATAGCGCCGATCAGCTCAGGCAGCGAGAGAAGGTCACGGACTTCGGCTTCACTCAGCCATAGCGGCACGGTTAGTCGAACTCCCGAACGGGAGCAGCTTGATCGAGGCCGACGCGGCCGACTTCGATTTTGGCGAGCGGGTAAGTTTCGCCGCGAACGGGGCTGCCGGCGAGACGGCGGAGGAGCGAGATCTGGCCGATGTGAGTGAGAGCGTCGGCGATGGGGCCCTGGAAGAGTAGCTCCAGGGGCATGGGGATGGGCTTTTCGTCGGCAACGCGGCGGTCGAAGGCTTCGAGCGAGGCGAAGAAGCGCGCGACGCCGGCGTTCCATTCGAGCGGCGGCGAAACGTGAAAGGTGCGGTCGCCATCGGCCATGCGCGTGGACCAATCGAAGAGGTCGCCGAGGTGAGCGAGAATTTCGCCGGCGGCGCGGGTTCCCTGCCCCGCGCTGAACGTTTCGAAGCCGGCGGGCGCGCCGCGCATGGCTTTGGCCGCGCGATAGGCGAGCGTGGCCAGAGTGTGACGCCAGAGTTTTCTTTCGTCCATTTATGCTCTCCCAAAATCGATGAAGCCGCGTTCGGGGTCGGTGCTGAGGAGGGTGACGCGAAGGCGGTCGCCAACGTCGAGGCCTTCTTCGCCGCGCATGACGCGGCCTTCCACGGGCGGATCGGCCACGCGCACGAAGACGCCCTTCGGACTGGCGCCGGTGACCACGGCCGGAAATGTTTGTCCGATGCGCTGCTGCATGGCGACGGCGGCCATGCGCTTGAGCATGTTGCGCTGCACTTTGCGGGCGGCGTCTTCCTTGAGGGTGCAGTTGCGCGCGATGGCATCGAGCTCTTCATCGGTGTAGGGCGCGGGCGCGTGAGCCTGCAGGGCCTTGACGAGGCGCTGCATGACGAGATCGGCAAAGCGGCGATTGGGCGCGGTGGAGTGAGTGTAATCGTGGGCGGCGAGGCCAAAGTGGCCGGGGGCGTCTTCGCCGGCGCGCGCGAGAACGTATTCACCGGGGCCCATCAGTTTGAGGACGGAGAGGGAGAGATCTTCGTAATGATCGGGGTCGGTTTTCTTGCGGCGGATGAGGAACTGATTGAGCGCGCCGGAGTCGGGGGTGGGCGGAAGAGTATCGCCGAGGCTGTGGGCGAGCTCGACCATGCGGTTCCAACGTTCGGGCTCGCGGACAACGCGGCGGATGGAGGAGCAGCCGGCGTCGCGGAGCGAACGCGCCATGGTTTCGTTGGCGGCGATCATGAAGTCTTCGATGAGGTGGCCGGCGCGGTTGGAGACGCGCGCCTGGATGTTGGTGACGTGGCCATCGGTGATGACGGGCTGGGCTTCGACGCGGTCGAAGGTGAGGGCGCCGTGGCTGAAACGGGCGTCGCGAAGTTTGTGCGCAGCTTCATCCTGCAAGTGAAGCTGGGCCTGCAAATCGGGCGAAGCGGCGACCTTGGGAGGCGGACCGGCCTTGCCTTCGAGCCAGGCGCCGACGGCGTTGTAGGCGAGCTGCGCGTGGTTGCGCACGCGGGCGCGGTAAATGGCGGGCGCGGAGATAGAGCCGTCTTCACCGACGACGAATTCGATGATGACGGCGGCGCGATCGCCAGTTTCGTTGAGTGAGGTGAGGTTGGTGGAGAGCTGCTCCGGCAGCATGGGATAGATGTGGGCGCCGGCGTAGACGGTAGTGGTCTCGCGCGCGGCGTAACGATCGATGGGAGTGTCCTTGAAGACGGCGGAATCGACATCGGCGATGCCGACGAGGACGCGGATTCCGGCGGGCGTGCGCTCGGCCCATTCGATCTGATCGAGATCGAGAGAATCGTCGTTGTCGATGGAGGACCAGAGGATAGCGGTGAGATCGCGAAGCTGAGGATCGGGCTTCGGATGGATGGTTTTCAGTTGGTCCATCGCGTCGGCGGGGATGCCGGGCAGGAAGCCTTCGGCGATCATCTCACGGCGCGACGCGGCGGTGAGGTCGAAATGGTTTACGAACATGAACTTCGAGGGTATCAGACGCGAGGCTTTGCGGCGCTACATGGTATAACTGACGAGAGTTGTCACTTTTGTTTTAAGCCGATTTTTGGTCTGGGTATATCAATGGGGTCCTTGCTCTTATCGTTGTTCTTCACTTTCAGTCTAGTAGCTTCCGCGCAACAGTATGTGATTTCTACTGTCGCGGGCGGCGCGCCGCCGGCGACGCCGGTAGCGGCGAACCAGGCCTCAGTTGGCGATCCGCCGCGCGTGGCGGTGGATAGCGCGGGGAATTTGTATTTTGGCGGATCGCATTCGGTATTCAAGGTGGATGCATCGGGGATGCTGACGCGCATTGCGGGCACAGGGCAATCCGGCTATTCGGGCGATGGCGGCGCGGCGACGCAAGCGCAGTTGGAATATCCGGACGGTATCGCGGTGGATGCGGCGGGGAACGTCTACGTGTCCGACCTTGCGGCGAACGTGGTGCGGTTGATCGCAGCGAACGGGACGGTTTCGACGTACGCCGGACAAGGAACCGCGGGTTACACGGGCGACGGCGGCGCGGCGGCGCAGGCGCAGCTTAGCGCGCCGATGGGGCTGGCTCTGGATGCGGCAGGCAACCTTTATATCGCGGATTCGGGGAACAATGCGGTCCGCAAGGTGGCAAAGGGCGGCGTGATTACGACGTTCGCGGGCAACGGGTCGGCGGGATTCAGCGGCGATGGCGCGGCGGCGAACCTGGGGGCGCTCAATCAGCCGGAAGGCGTGGCAGCGGATCCGGCGGGGCTGGTGTATATCGCGGACACGTTCAACAATCGCGTGCGCGTGGTGGCCCTGGGCGGAATCATTCAGACGGCGGCGGGCACGGGCGTTTCGTCATTTGAAGGCGACGGCGGGGCTCCGGCGACGGCGGGGTTCTTTTTGCCAACGGACGTAGCGACGGATGGCGCAGGCAACTTATATATCGCCGATTACGGCAACAGCAGAATCCGGCTGGTGACGCAAGGGAAGATTCAGACGATCGTGGGCGGGACCGGGGGGCAGACCATCATCAACGAAGCGGTGGCGACGACCATCCGGCTGAACGGGCCGACGGGCGTGGCGGTGGATGGATCGGGCGATGTGTTTGTGGCCGAGGGATCGATTGGAACGGGCACGGGACTCGCGGTGGGCGATTTTCGTGTGTGGGCGATCAACGGCGCGGGCGTGGTGTCGACGGCGGCGGGTAACGGCATCGAGAGTTATTCGGGCGATAACGGCGCAGCGACGGCGGCGCAGTTGAATATTCCTTCCGCGATGACGCTGGATACGGCGGGGAATCTGTATATCGCGGACACGGCCAATAACCGCGTGCGCAAGATTACGCCGGCCGGGACGATTACGACTGCCGCGGGAACGGGCGCGGCCGGCTATTCGGGCGATGGCGGCCCGGGGCCGCAAGCGCAACTGAATGCTCCGACGGGATTGACGGCGGATACGGATGGGAACGTGTATATCGCCGATTCGAAGAACAACCGAATCCGGAAGCTGCTGCCGGATGGGACGCTGCTTTCGATCGCGGGGAATGGCAACGCGAGTTACTTCGGCGATGGCGGGCCGGCGAACGCGGCATCGATGCATGCACCGCAGGGGATTTACTTCGCGAGCGGGGAGCGGATCTATATCGCCGATTCGGGCAACCAGCGGATTCGCGAGTTGCTGCCCGACGGCACAATCACGACCGTGGCGGGTAATGGCGGACGCGGTCCGAACGGCGACGGAGGTCCGGCGCTTACGGCGCAACTGAATACGCCGACGGGCGTGACGCTGGATGCGGCGGGCAACATTTATATCGCCGATCAGGGCAACAATCGCGTGCGCGTGGTGACGCCGGATGGGAAGATTTCGACGTTCGCGGGCGCGGCGGCATTCGGGCTGGGCGATGGCGGACCGGCGACCTCGGCGTTGCTGAGCGCACCGACGGCGGTGGCGGCGGATAGCGCGGGAAATGTTTATGTGAGCGACACGGGGCATAACCGCGTGCGCGAGATTTCGGGCGGAACGATTACGACTCTAGCTGGAACGGGCGCATGTTGTTATTCGGGCGACGGCGGCCCGGCAGGAGCGGCGACGTTGAATGGGCCGAGCGGGCTACTGGTGGACGCGGCGGGACGCGTGTTAGTGGCGGATTCGGAAAACAACGCGCTGCGCCTGATTCAGCCGGCGGCGACGGGCGCGGGGCCGGCGATTTCATCGATTGCGAATGCGGCGAGCAACCAGACAGGGGCGATCGCGCCGGGTGAGATCGTGGTGATTTTCGGATCGGGTTTAGGACCGGCGCAACTGGCTCCGGCGCCGGCCAGCAGCGGCATTGCACCGGCGCAATTTGACGGCGTGGTGGTGACGGTGAACGGAATTCCGGCGCCGCTGGTGTATGTTTCAGCGAAGCAGGTTTCGGCGATCATACCGGCGGGCGCGACGGGGCAGAACGCGCAAGTGGCGGTGCAGTATCTGGGGCAGACTTCGACGGCGGTGACGGTTCCTCTGGCGGCGGCTGCGCCAGCGCTATTCACGGTGAATTCCAGCGGGACGGGACAGGCGCTGGCGATCAACGCGGATGGATCTCTGAACGGAACGTCGCACCCGGCCACGCCGGGCAGCACGGTGACGCTCTATTTGAATGGCGTGCCGTCGCAGTTCCTGGCGGGTCCGCTAACGTTGACGATTGGCGGACAGCAGGCGACGATCGTGAATTCCTCACTTCCCTCGCCCGCACCGGGCGTGACAGCGATTGCGGTGCAGGCGCCGTTCGGGACGTCGGCGGTGACGGCGTCGGCGGTGGGGCTGCAGGTGGGGGCGATTAGCAGCTCCGAGAATGTCACGGTAGTGGTGGGCGGGAACTAGGCGTTGGCGCCCAGCTCCCGCGAAATGCGCGATCTTACGGCGTGTAAGTTACGAGAATATTAGTTACGTCAAAGGCGCCAGTCCACGGGAACCCCTGCCATATCTGGATCGCCCCAAACTGGGGCGCGAGAGCATTGAACTGGACGTTATAGCTGGTTTGACCCGAAGCCCCCGCGCCCGAGAGCACGACCTTTACAGTGGACTGAGCCGCATTGATATTCAGCGTCACCGTTACCAGGAACGGTTGATTGCGCGGAAACACGCCGAACTCAGTGCCGTCGATATCGTCGATGCGCACTTTGTTGTTCTGCATGAAATCCAGATGTAGAAATTCCAATTGGGTGGCTGTTTCAAAACTTATCGAAGCGAGTCCACTGCCGGACGGCATGAATATCATTGCCGAGAAGGTGTACACACCGACGCCGGGAGACGACGAAAACTCACCCACGAATATCGCGAGGTCCTGACCATTCGGCCGGCTGACCTGCAACCAACGAGCCGTGTGCGCGAAGGGGGGATCGACGACAACGACGCTGCCCGCGGGGCCACTGACAGTCGCGGTTCCGACAGATTGCGTGGTTGCTGGTGGTTGACCGTCCGCCGTGAGGTCGAAGTTCGAGTCGAACACGATCTGCGGAGCTGCGAGGAAGACTATCTTTCCAAGCAACGAGACATTGTAGGCAATCTTATAAATCCACGCGTCCGAATCGCGAACGGCGACATCGACATCGACGCCCGTGAAAATGTTGCCGACCGGCTGATTAGTAAAAGCGTCTGCTCCCGTGGCGAAGGGAGTAGGCCTCCAGACGTTCACAGCGAAGCCGGCATTGATGGATTGATACTGGTCAAAGATGGAACTCAGGGATACAAACGGCGCCCATTCGTCCAGCGAGAACCCCACGGTGTAGTTCGGGACCGACGGCCTTGGGATCGAGAATCGGTTGATTGCCCAGTTCAAGGGTCCAGAATTCTGCGGGCCCGCCATAGCCGGAAGGAACGATAGAGTTTCGTAGAGCCATTGGTCGGCACTGTTTCCTTCGAGGTTGGCGACGGCCACGCCAGTAAGGATCAGAAGGTATTTCTGATCGAGGATGTTCCTAGGCGGCGGTTCCCCAACGGCGGCGGCAGCCGGCGTGATGAGAAAATTCTGGCCCGAGAACCCGGTGAGTTGCATTCAACTTCTCCTTCTGCGTACGTCAGATAGTGAGGGGATCTGCACAAACGTTTCACGGCGCTTTCCACCACAAGGGAATCACGTGGATCACGCGGACAGCTTGTTGACAACGGCAACTATTTAGTTGACATTGTCAATTAATGAGCGACGTTGCAGTTTTGACCGAGCGGGTCCGCCGGTTCAACCGTTTTTACACGCAGGAAATTGGCGTGCTGCAGGAGGGGCTACTCGACAGTCCGTTTTCGCTGGCGGAGGCGCGCGTACTTTACGAGATCGCGCACGGCGACGGCGCGACGGCCGCGGCCATCGGCAAGGGTTTGCGGCTGGACCCTGGCTATCTGAGCCGCATCGTCAAGAAACTGCGGGCGCGGGGAATTCTCAGACAACTGGCGGCGGAGGACCGGCGAGCGCGCCTGCTCGCGCTTACGGCGAAGGGGCGGCGCGCGTTCGAACGGCTCGACCGGCGGTCGCATGAGGAGACGGCGGCGAAGTTGAAGCGGCTGGCGCCGGACCGGCAAGAGCTACTGGTGCGCGCGCTGGAATCGGCGCAGAGACTGTTGGGTCGAGCGGTGGCGGAGGGTGAGCCTTATGTGTTGCGTCCGCATCGTCCCGGCGATATGGGATGGGTGGTGCAGCGGCACGGCGAGGTCTATTTTCAGGAATACGGGTGGAATGAACGATTCGAGGCGCTGGTGGCGGAAATTGTGGCGCATTTCATCCAGCATTTCGATCCGCAGCGCGAGCGGTGCTGGATCGCGGAGCGCGCCGGGGAACGCGTGGGGTCGGTGTTTCTGGTGCGCAAGAGCGCGACAGTGGCGAAACTGCGACTGCTACTGGTGGAACCGGAAGCGCGCGGGCTGGGGCTTGGAAAACGGCTGGTGGAAGAGTGCCTGGTTTTCGCGCGGATGGCGGGATATCGCAAAGTGACGCTGTGGACGAATAGCGTGCTGACGGCGGCGCGGCGCATTTACGAAGTGACGGGATTTGAGCTGGTGGCGGAGGAACCGAATCGGGAATTTGGGCCGGAATTGACGGCTCAGACATGGGAAAAGCGATTGTGACAGAGCAATCTACCCATTCTCTATCGACTTAATGTAGAATGAAGGCCATGCGAACTCTTTTGCTGTTCGTCGGCCTTGCCGCCGGAGTTTCTGCACAGACGCTCGATGGGCTTTGGAGCGCCACTGTTACCTTCAATCAGCGCGAGATCCCATTTCGTATCGGCTTTTCGACGGAGGGAGGCGCGCACGGGTGGTTTTTCAATGGGGATGAGAAGGTTCCATCGACTTCGGGAAGCTTTGCGGGGGGCGTGCTGACGCTACGGTTCGAGCATTACGCTACGCGCTTGGAAGCGAAGCTCGAGAACGGCGAACTGGTGGGAACCTACGGACGCGAAGGGCGCGCTAATGGGTTTCGCGCGGCGCCGTATCGCGCGGCGAACGGCGATGGCGAGAAGGAGCCTTCGATCGCGGGGTTATGGGATATCGCGGTGAACAGTCCGAAGGGCGAGAAGGCGTGGCACTTGATTGTGCAGCAGGAGGGCGCGGAGGTTTCGGCGGCGATTCTGCGCGTGGACGGCGACACGGGGCTGCTGACGGGCGGGTATCGCGACGGGACGTTCACGCTGAGCCATTTTTCGGGCGCGCGGCCATCGCTACTGACGTTGGCGTTGCAAGATGACGGGTCGTTGGAGGTGGTGCAGAACGGGAAGACGATGAGCGCGGTGCGGTCGGCGGAGGCTCGCGCAAAGGGGCTGCCGGCGCCGGACGACCCGATGCAACACACGACGATGAAAGATGCGGACGAACCGCTGCGCTTCAGCTTTCCCGATCTGAACGGGCGCGTGGTGGCGAATACCGACACGCGATTCCAAGGGAAAGTGGTGCTGGTGGCGATCGGCGGAAGCTGGTGCCCGAATTGCCACGATGAAGCGCCGTATCTGCAGGCGCTGTACCGGCAGTATCGCGCGGCGGGGCTGGAAGTGGTCGGGCTTTCGTTTGAAGAAGGCGACGAGCTGAAGGACCCGGCGCGGTTGCGGGCGTTCGTGAAGCAATATGGGATTGAGTATCCGGTGCTGCTAGCGGGTGAGCCTTCGGAACTGAACGCGAAGTTGCCGGAAGCGGTCAATTTGAATGCGTGGCCGACGACGTTTTTCATTGGGCGCGATGGGAAAGTGCGGGCGATCCACACAGGGTTTGCGGGTAAGGCGAGCGGCGAGTTGCATGACGAGATGGACCGCGAGATTAACGCGACGTTGCGGCAGTTGTTGAGTGAGAATACGGTCGCCCTAGCGGACGGCCAGCCACGCTAGAAAGAGACCGTCGGGCTCGACATCTTCCCAGTAAGAGATGGGGCGGCTTGAAACCTGATGGCAATGGCGCGCGAGCATGCGCTCGAGTTCTTTGCGCGTGAACCAGCGCTCCCATTCGGGAGTTTCGAGCTTGCCCCATTGCTCGGCGTTCTTGTCGATGATGGCGATGCGGCCGCCTGGCTTGACGACGCGGCAGATCTCGGCGACGGCTTTTTCGATCTCGACGGCGTGTTCCAGCGATTCGGTGGCGTAGGCGGCGTCGAAGAAGGCGTCTTCGAACGGGAGCTCGGTCATCGATCCGGCGCGGGTGTGGATGCCCGCTGGGACATAACTCAGCATCTCAGGCGAGATATCCAGACCCCAGAGTTCGGCTTGGGGTTCCTGCTCATGAAAGACGCGGGCGAAGCGGCCTTTGCCGCAGCCGACATCGAGGGCGCGTTTGCCGCGCAAGTCGCCGAGGTGTTCGCGGATGAGCTTGACGTGGTAAATGCGCGGGTCGATGGTGGACGGGAAATGTTCTTCATTGCGGGAGGAGGCGTCGAAGGACGCCTGGATGCGCGCGCGAAGTTCGGGAGTCAACTGCGCGGCGGAATCGGGCGATTTGGCGAACAGGCGCTTCCAGTTCATGCGTTTTCGACGCGCGGCGACGGTTGGGCATAGGTGATAGCAAGCGCAACCAGGACAACCACGCCGCAGCCGATCACGTTGTACCAGAGCCAGTGAATCTGCGTGAAGAAGTAGGCGTAGAAGATGGCTATTTCGCCCGCGATCATGCCGACGAATGTGGCCGTGCCGCCGACGCGGCGAAATCCGAAGGCGAGCACGAAGCAGCCGAGGAGCGAGCCATAGAACAGCGAGCCGACGATGTTGACCGCCACAATCAGCGAGCCTAGGCGCTTGCCCCATCCCGCGAACAGAACCGCGTAAATGCCCCAGAAAAGGGTGGCGAGGCGAGAGGCGAACACGTAGTGATGGTCGGTGGCGCCGGGGCGGATATGGCGACGGTAGATATCGACCACGGTGACGGTGGCGAGCGAATTGATTTCGCCGGAGCTGGCGGACATGGTGGCGGCGAAGATGACGGCGATCACGAGACCGACGATGCCGACGGGGAGATAGCGGGTAACGAACGTGAGAAAGATGTAGTTGGTGTCGCTGAAGCCTTTTTCGCCGCCGGAAAGCTCGACCAGTTTTTCGGCGCGAGACCGGGCGGCATCGATGTCGCTTTCCGCGGCGCGGTAGGCGCCAAGCGCGCGGTTCTCGGCGGCCGGGTCGCCATTGCGATGCGCGGCGGCGAGAGCCAGAGCGGCAGTGCGGCGCCTCTCGATGCCGCTCTCGTAGCGGCCGGAAACCTGCGCATATTCCGCGTGTGACTTGATGCGCTCCAACTGGTTGCGTTCGAAGAGCAGCGGCGGCTGGACGAATATATAGAACACGAAGACCATGGCGCCGATGAACAGGATGAAGAACTGCATCGGGATCTTGGCCACGGCGTTGAACAGCAGGCTGAGGCGGCTGGCGGTGACGGATTTTCCGGTGAGATAGCGCTGCACCTGCGATTGATCGCAGCCGAAGTAGGAAAGGAAAAGGAAGCTGCCGCCGATGAGGCCGCTCCATACATTGAAACGGTCGTTCCAATCGAAGTGAGTGGTGACCGCGTTGAGACGGCCGGCCGCGCCGGCGAGATAGATGGCGTCGCCGAACGAAATGGATTGCGGCAGCAGCACGATCACGGTGATGAGCGAGACCAGCAGGCCGAGGAAGATGATGCCCATCTGCTGGACGTCTGACCACGTCACCGCTTTGATGCCGCCGAGCACGGTGTAGCTGACGACGGTGACGCCCATGATCAGGGTAGTGAGACGCTCGGGCCATCCGAGAATCAGCGAGAGCACGATGGCGGGCGCGTAGATGGTGAGTCCTGCCGAGAGGCCGCGCTGCGCGAGGAAAATGACGCTGGCCAAGGCGCGCGTTTTGGCATCGAAGCGGTTTTCGAGATACTCATACGCGGTGTAAACCTTCAACCTGTGGAAGACGGGCACGGCGAAGGAGCAAATGATGACCATGGCGATGGGCAGGCCGAAGTAGAACTGCACGAAGCGCATGCCATCGACGTAGGATTGGCCGGTGGTGGAGATGAAGGTGATGGCGCTGGCCTGCGTGGCCATGATGGAAAGCGCCATGGCGTACCAGGGCATGGAGCGGCCGGCGAGCAGGTAGCGATCGACGGTGTTGCTGCCGCGGCTGCGGTAGAGACCGTAGGCGATGATCGAGACCAGGGATGTGACGAGAACGATCCAATCGGCCGTTCTCATCGATAGGCCTGCGTGAACACGTAGAAGGCGGCGATGATCGCCGCAAGGTAGATCAACACGGCCGTATACACGCGTTTCCACGTGCCCAGGAAGGGCGGCGGACCATCGGGATCGCCGGACATGCATCCATGGTAGGACAGAATCTTCGGGCCAGAGGGAACTTTTCACCGGTTTGCGACATTACAGGAATAGAGGCCCTGGCGATGGAAAAGCCGACTGGATGATCAGCGACGAAGATCTGATGCTCAGGTTCCAGCGCGGTTCGCGCGAGGCGTTCGAGGAGCTTTTCGCACGCTATCGCGACGCGCTATACGGATTCTTCCGCCGGCGTCTGGGAAATGCGGCCGCGGCCGAGGATCTGACGCAGGAAGCTTTCCTGGCGGTGCTGCGCGGGGCGTCGCGCTATGAGCAGCGCGCGCTGGTGCGGACTTACTTGTATGGGATCGCGCTCAAACTGTTGTATGCGGCGCGGCGGAAGCGGGAATCGGCGCCCTTGGATGAGGCGGGGGCGTATGGTTCCGGACTGGAAGACCCTCTTTGGGTGCGCCAGGCGCTGGCGCGCCTCGATAGCGAGGAGCGGGAGATTCTGATGCTGCGCGAATACGAACAACTGAGCTATTCGGAGATCGCGGATTTGCTGGGGATTCCCGTGAATACCGTGCGCTCACGGTTGTTCCGTTCGCGCATGGCGCTGAAGAGCTACCTGGAACCGGAGGTGCGCAATGCCTGAGCGGCATGTGATGGAACCCGAGGAGATGATGGCGTATCTGGATGGCGAGTTGTCCGGAGAGCGGGCGGCGGAAGCGATGGCGCATTTGGAACGCTGCGGAGAGTGCCAGGGGCTGGCGGCGGACTTGCGGCGGGTGTCGGGTGAGTTGGCGAAGTGGCAGGTGGAGGCGCCAAGAGGGCTGATTGCGCCGGCGGCTGGTGGGTGGTGGCGGCGGTGGCCACGCTGGTGGATGGTTCCGGCGTTGGCGGCGGCCGGATTACTCGCAATGCTTGTTATGCCGCGGCCACCGCAGGCCGAGACTTCGGTTGTGATGTCCGGAGCGCGGCTGAGGGCGACGTTCGACAGCGCCGGAAAACTGGCCGCGGTTCAATCGGTTGATCAGCCTGCCCCGCAGCCTCCGGCGTTCATTCCGGCTACCGTTCCGGCTCCGGCCAGCGCTCCGATGATCGAGCGTTCGGCGCAGTTGACGCTAGTTCCGCGCGATTTTAACCAGATTCGCTCGAGCTTGGATGCGATTCTGGCGCGGCGACGCGGATATCTGGCGGATCTCACGCTCAATGCGCCGGAAGGCTCGGCGCGTTCGCTGGACGCCAGTTTGCGCGTGCCGGCGGGTGAACTCGAGGCAACCTTAGCGGATCTGAAACTGCTTGGACGCGTGGCGTCGGAATCGCAGAAGGGCGAAGATGTGACGCGTCAGTACGCCGATCTGACGGCGCGGTTGGCCAATGCGCGGAATACCGAGACACGGCTCTCGCAGTTGCTGGCGCAGCGGACGGGGAAGCTTTCGGACGTGCTCGATTTCGAGCGTGAGATCGCGCGGGTGCGCGGCGAGATCGAGCAGATGGATGCGGAACGGCGTGCGACGGAGACGCTGGTGGCTTACGCCACGGTGCAGTTGACGGCCAATGAGATTTACAAGGCGCCGATGAATCTCGCGCCGGAATCGACGCTGGGCCGGCTGCGGAATGCGGGCGTGGAGGGCTACAAGAAGGCGGCGGGGAGCGTGGTGGATGTGGCGCTGGTGCTGATTACTTACGGGCCGGCGTTGTTGCTTTGGGGCGGGCTGGCGTTCCTGGCGGCGTGGTGGATTAGGCGGCGGAAGCGGGGCTAAAGCCCCTTGCAGGCTGAAGCCTGCCCTACAGGAGGTCTTCGCGCTTGGCGCGTTCGAGGGCTTTGACTACGTCGCCTACTTGCTGGGCGCGGTCGCGCGTGGTGACGA
This sequence comes from Bryobacterales bacterium, assembly GCA_963743705.1. Lineage (GTDB taxonomy): Bacteria > Acidobacteriota > Terriglobia > Bryobacterales > Bryobacteraceae > PALSA-243. Next base: position 486,946 of record CAVUQS010000019.1, read on the forward strand.
GGAGGGCATCGGGCGTATCGACAACGATGAGATCGCTGACGCCGACGAGGGCGACGGTTTTGCCGCGGGCGTCGACGAAGTTGTTGTGGGCGTCGAGGCAGATGGAATCGCGCGCGGCGACGTTGCCGCAGGCATCGCGCGGCATCAGCTCGTAGACGGCGTTCCAGCTTCCAACGTCGTTCCAGCCGAAATCGGGCGCGGGGATGCCGCTGACGTTTTTGGCTTTTTCGAGGACGGCGAAGTCGATGGAGATGTTGTCGCAGAGCGGAAATGCCTGCGCGAGCTTTTCGGTGAAGCCGCGGCCGCCGAAGGGAGGCAAGGCGGCCAGAACAGTAGCGGTCTTGGGGAGATGCTGGCGCAGTTGTTCGAGGAGCGCATCGCAGCGCCAAAAAAACATACCGGAATTCCAGTAGTAGTGCCCGGCCGCGAGATAGCGCTTCGCCTTCGCCAATGCGGGCTTCTCGTGGAACTTTTTCACCGGCGCGCGCTCGCCCGTTTCCGCGCCGCGCGGGAATTCGATGTAGCCGTATCCGGTCTCGGGCCAGCGCGGTTGAATGCCGGCGACCATGAGGTGGCCTTCGGCGGCGCTCTTCAGGGCGCGCTTCACCAGCGTGCGGTAAACGGCGGGCTTTTCGACGACGTGATCGGAAGGAAACACGCCCATCACGGCATCGCGATCGACCGATCGCAGGATGTGGGCGGCGAGGCCGATGGCGGGGGCGGTATTGCGCTGGGCGGGCTCAGCCAGAATCTGGCGCTTGGGGACCGCGGGCAATTGCTTGGCGATGACCTCGCGCAAATGTTCGTTGGTAAGCACCCAGATACGCTCGGGCGGGATGACGGGAGCGAGACGCTCGACAGTCGCCTGAATCAGGGAGTTTTCACCCACAACATTCAACACCTGCTTGGCGGTGCGTTTGCGGCTGCGCGGCCAGAAGCGCGTGCCGCGCCCGCCGGCGAGGATCAGCGCGTGGTAGTGAGGATTCATGTCGGGATTGAGAAATCAGTTCAGAGGATAACCGCGAATCAGGCGCATGGAACGATCCCAACGCGTTTTCGTGGGGAAATGCATCACCATGTCGATCAGGTGGCCGATGTTGACGCCGGGGCTGGTGAGCGCGGCCGTCGAGGCGTCGTAGGACCAATAAATGATCAAAGGCTTGCCGATGATGTTGCCGCGCGGGACGAAGCCCCAATAGCGGCTGTCGAGCGAATTGTCGCGATTATCGCCCATGGCGAAGTAATAGCCGGGCGGCACGACGACTTCTCCGTTGACGACGTGGCGGGAGAGCATTTCCTGCGCGGGCTCGGGCAAGCCGGCGCCGGCGGCATCGGGGAAATAGTCGCGATAAGCGTCGATGTATTCGCTCTTGTGATAGACGTATGGCTCGTCGGCGAGGTGGCCGTTGAGGAAGAGGTGCTTGTTGGAGAGGCGAATGTGGTCGCCGGGCACGCCGATGCAGCGCTTCACGAAGGTCTGCTCGATATCGATGGGGTAGCGGAACACGATGATGTCGCCGCGGTGCACGTCTACATAGGGCAGCAGATGCTTGGAGAGGCCATCGGCCGGGGCGTAGGCGAGCTTATCGACTAATAGGTGGTCGCCGACGAGCAGCGTATCCTCCATGGAGCCGGTGGGGATGACAAACGCCTGCAGCAGATTGGTGGCGCCAAAGAGCAGCAGGATGATGGTGATGGTCCATTCGGCGACGAAGCCCCGGTGCGTGAACGGCCGGGGAGGCGGAGCGTCAGGGGGCGCTTCCTGCAGCGCGATGTCGTTATTATCTTCCACTGCCGCTCATTTTAACGCGATGAGCGCGATGGCCCAGTGGCGGCGTTTGTACTCCGGAGTGTAAATTCTAGGACACTGGGCTCCAGATGTCGATGTGCCATTTCCAGGCGCCGTCTTCCTGTTTCCAGACAACAACGTACTTCACATCGAATGATGCGCCTTGCTCAACGGCGATGGTAGCGCGGCCGATTTCGATGGCGGTAGAGCCGAGAAATTCGACCTCCACTGTGTTCAGCTTGAGCGAGGTCACGGCCATTCCGGCGGCGGCCGCCTGCCAGAAAGCCTTGGCCTGATCGAGGCCAACCACCATTCCGGCGCCCGGAGGCATGACGCGGCAATCGCGCGTGTAGACGCGATCGAGAGCGCTGAAATCGCGCTCTGGCGATTACTTCTTCTTCGAAGATGCGATTGGTCTGGGCAAGATCCGTCGCGGAATGTGGACTCATTTTTCTCTCCTGTGTTTGGCGGGGCCCCGTGTCTGCTTCCGGACATTTTACCTGTTATTCTGGAGTGGCTCCAGAGGCCCCCGATTTTGAGTTCCCAAGCAACTGTTACCAAGATGGCCAGCAATTCCCAAGCGCGCCGCAGAGCGGTGCTGATGGTGAGCTGCGCCACATTTCTCGGAGCGGCGGCGCAAATTCTGATGAAGATGGGCGCGAACCATGCCGTGGCGCATCCGGGGCTGGCGGGGATTCTCACGAACATTCCGTTGATCGCGGGTTATGCGCTCTACGGAATCATGACGGTGATGATCGTGGTGGCATATAAAGACGGCGAGCTTTCGGTGCTCTACCCGATTATTTCGCTGAGCTACGTGTGGGTGACGGCGCTTTCGTATTTCGTGTTTCACGATAACGTGACCGCGTTCAAGATTACCGGCCTGGCTTTGATTATCGGCGGCGTGGCGGTGATCGGAAAGAGCGCGAAGGCATGAATTCGACGCCGCTCTCTTCGATTTTCCTGGTGTTCTTTGGGTCGCTGATCGGCTCGATCGGGATGGTGTTCCTAAGAAGGCGTCGGCCCACTTGCACCAGGGCTTTCTGCACATCATCAATTGGAACTCAGCGCTGGGCGTGGGGCTGTTTCTGCTTTCGTCGGTGTTCTATTTGAAGGGAATCGCCCACGGGCAGCTTTCGGTGCTGTACCCCATGGTGTCGTTGAGTTACGTCTGGGCGCTGATCTGGGCCAAGATTTTCTTCCACGAAGATTTCACGCGGCAAAAATTCGTTGGCTTGGGATTGGTGATTGCAGGCGTTTGCTTCGTCGGCTTAGGAAGCTGATCAGTTAGGCGTCGGTTTTGCCGCGTGGTCGATTACGAAGGATTCGATCGGCCCTTGGGAGCGTTCTAACTTGAGGCCAAGCTCCGACAAGTAACTCCGGAATGAGGCGGACTGGTCGCCGCTGTAGTTTGGCTCTAAGTCGGGCTGCGGTTGCTTGTAATCGAACGAGCCGGCTAAATCCGTTCGATCGAGAACCGGAACGTGCAGGATGAAGTCGGACGCAAACTTCGCCAACTGCGGCATAGTGGTGGCGAAGACGCTCCACTTGCCGCCGACGTATCCGACGCTGCCGAATGCGCCATGATCCGGCAAGCGTCTACGCCGCCGGAGCGGAGTTCGATCGGGCGAAGCCGGAGTGGCTTTCCGCTTTTTTCCAACAGGTAGACGTCGGCTGTTTTGGTTTCCCGGTGGAATTTCAACTGAAACCGATCGATCAGGAGAGCCTGTAACATCGCGCGCAAACGCGGATCGTCGATCCCGAACAGGGTGTGACGGAGATTGGTGATGCTCGATCGGATGGACTCGGGCGGCTCAGCCTCGATATTGAATTCATCTTTTCGAGTCCACTCCTCGCCGCCGGCGATTTGCCAACTGGACAATGCAAAAGCGGTTGCGATGAGTGTTTTAAGGGAAAAAGTAGAGATGGTCACCCTTCCGCCCGGATACACCTTAACTCCGACCATGTGCGGAACGTTGGGCTCGACGGGTTTGATGCTGGCGACTTCGAATGCAGGCAACGCAGGGGCGGATTGCGGATGGGCCGCAGCAGCCAGGTATGCGAGCGGCGCGCCCAGCGACAGGATGGCGGCGATTCCCCCGCGCGTGACTTCGCGTGGGATGGCGAGTGGAATTCAGGACGCGGCGAATGCGTTTTTCGGGGCGATCATAGCGCGCCATCGGGATTCCCAGCACATTGGTTTGACCGGCGCCGCGCTGGACGAATTCGAGCAGGATTTCGGCGTAGGACACGCGATCGGCGGTTGCGGCGACGGCGTCATCGTCACTGATCTGTTCGGCGGTGCGAACGATGCTGCGGTCGAGGAACCAGTTAAGGGGCTGGCCCAGAGCAAGGCGCGATGAATCGACGAGACGAACTGCACGGCCGGATCGTGGCGGCGGATGTGGGAGCGTTCGTGCGCGAGGACGGCGGCTAGTTTAGCGGAATCCCAGCCGGGCCAATCGAGAGGCAGTAGGATGGCGGGGCGCAGGATGCCAATGGTGACGGGCGATGCGACGCGATCGGATTCGCGAACTTCGACTCCCGCGGTCTTAATTGCCGTGGGTCGGCTGCCGCGCAGAATCCGCAGGCTCAGGACGAGGCCGCCGAAGAGGCGCAGCAGCAAGGCTCCGGCGATCAGCGAGTACAGGATGGCGGCGAGGCGCATCCAATCGACGGCTTGCGGCTGGCGGCTTGGGGCGCTGCGGGCGTGGAGATCAGCGTTCGGCGGAGGTATTACCGCGGACTCGTGGGCGGTGTGCGGCCGTGGTGCGCGGGTGGTGGACGCATCACCCGTAACGGCACTTTGGGGAGAGCCACGGTGAGCAGAGGAATCGACAGGGAACCTGCGAGCATGGCTGTCCACGCGGTCAGGCGCATGGACGGATTCTTCACACGCAGCAGCCAGAGCAGGAGCGCTCCAGCGAGGATGAGAATGGAGGAGCGAAGGATCCATTCGCCCAGAAACTGAATCATCGTCATGCTTTCTTCTCCTTGCGCGACGCTATCTCGTCCGCCAGTTTCCGCAATTCGTTGGGCTTGATCATCTGATTGTCCACCAAACCGACGAGCAATTCCTTGACGGAGCCGCCGCAGAACCGTTCGATCAGTTGACGGGCGGCCTCGACGGTCACGCTGCGCTTGTTATCAACGGCTCGATAAAAGAATGTGCGCCCGCGGACTTCGTGGGTCACATAGCCTTTGGTTTCGAGATTCTTGAGCACGGTGCGGATGGTCGATTCTTTAAACGCGCGCCGGCTGGCCATAGCTTCACGGCACATCTCGGCGGTGCAGGCGGGATTGGCCCAGACGTAATCCATGAAGGTCCGTTCCAGCGGGCTCAGGCTCTTTCGGCGCGGGGTGCTATGCATTCTAGTGCTATTGTTTATAGCATTAGCAACAAAGGCTGTCAATAGGATTCTAGACGGAGCCCGCTCAGGCTTCGGCGGCGGCGACGCGAGCGCCGGCGCGGCGTTCCTGGGCGGCCGATCGCAGCATCATGGAGGCGGTATAGATGACGACAGCGATCACCAAGTATCGAACTGCGTCGAGTGGCAGCGATTTCACGACAAATGCGGCGAGAAGAACGCCGGGGATGCCGCCAGCCGTCAAGCCGAGCGCGGCTTTGCGGTTGTATCGCTCGGCGCGGATGAATGGCACGCTGCCCACGGACATGAGCACGGCGCACGAGCCCATCATGATGGGGAAGGCGGCGCGCGGATTCATTCCGAGGAGAGAAACGAGGATCATGCAAGGCGCGTAGAGACCGATGCCGAGGGTCATGAGCGCGCCGAACATAAGGTTGCCCATGATGGCGAGGACCAGCGCGGCGCCGGAGAGCCCTAAGGCGTTACCGCCGCCCGGGATCAGCCGAACCTGGACCAGAGTCATGATCGCGGCCGCGGCGAACAGGGCCGAGCCCATGGCGAGGCGTATGCGGAGGCGGGGCAGGCGGCTGACGATTCCAGCGCCCAGCCAAGCGCCCGCGGCCGATGAGGCGATCATCAGGGCCAGGGTTGTGAAATCGACCTGAACCACCGCGATGAAGATGAAAGCCTGCAGGAGCGACGGCGGCGTGTGTCCCACAACGAGCGTTCCGGGGATCTGCTCGTCTGACACCATGCCCCAGAGTTTGAAGAAGGCGCTGGTGGTTGCAAAGGAGCCGATGCCGAGGGTGTCGAAAAAGTTGGTGACAAAGCCGACGCCGATGTCGAGCCGGTCCGGCGTCTGGCGTTCGCGGGCAGGACGCATGATCGCGGCCAACCAAAAGGCCACAAAGCCGATGGAAACGACGGCCAGGGCGGCGAATAGAGCGATTCTCATAGCTTGCGAAACCGGTTGAGGCTTCCGGTTTTGGCTAGGGGGCAGCCTATCACAGAAATTCGCGGAGGATCCGCCCGCAGGAGAGGTGGGGCTGGCGAAGTAGCCGTTCCTAGTCGTCCAAGGGCCAGCCGCGGAGCGCGTAGTATTTCTCGCGCGGTTCGGCGGTCCAGCCGTTCACTCCGTGCCGGGGCAGCACGATGGCGTGAATGTAGATGAAGAAAAGCAAGCCGAGGCCGATCCCGATGAGGACGCCGGTTCTGCCGAAGTAACGCGAAACGATTGCGGTCAACGCGAGTATGACCAAAATCTTGAGCACGCGACGCCACAAGGGCATCCGCGGCTCGAAGTGCCGGAGTTTGACATTTCCGAACACTAACAGAACGGCCACAATACTCAAATCGAGCAGCACTCCACAGTGTATCAATCGGTCGCATAATGCCTATTGAGACGATTGCAAGTCACAACTTGCGGAATCGTGCGCCGCAAGCGCTCGCCGTTTTCATATCGAGCTAGTTTTCCTTGCCTTTACCGACGAGGTAAACAACGAGGTGGGATAGCCCAATGCAGAAGGGCGCAACAGCGATCCACTGCATCCCTTGCGGAATTGCAGCTGTGACCGGAGTGGGATGAACGAGTAGCACGCTCAGCGTCACGAAGGCCGCGATTCCTAGCGACAGCCAGATGAGGCCTGCCAGCAGGACAAACCTCTGCATATTCCAAGTGCGCCGCCGGACCTCTTGTTCCAGCGGGACCAAATCCACGCCTTTCTCAATTGCGGCCAACCGCTCACGATGAATCATCGTTCTTCGGCTGAGTTGCAGCCACTGGCGAAACGCCAGATAGCCGATCGCTGCCACGATTACAATTGCGACTTCCATTTTGGGTCATCCGTCCTTTCGCTCGTTTATACTCGGATGCGCCCGCGGCGGTTGCAAGGACGTGGAATTCCGCAATAATTTTCTCACTCTGCAACCCCGAGCGCAGGCCGGGAGTACCAAGATCGGAAATGGACGAAGATGTTCAATCTCTGCTGCAAAAGCACCGTTTCCGGCAGGCGTTCGAACGTCTTCTGAGCCAATACCAGGTGAAGGTATTTCGAATGGCGCTCATGTTTTTGCGGGACCAAGGCAGGGCCGAAGAGATCACGCAGGATATATTCCTGAAACTCTGGCAGGTCCTGCCTGCCTATGACAACCGCGCCGCCCCTTCCACATGGCTCTACACGATCGCCAGGAATACATGCCTCTCAGCGCTTCGTTCGGAGACGCGCCGCAAAACGCTTCCATACGATTCGATTACAGAGCCCCCAGCGGCCGAGGAGAAAAGCGGCAGTGCGGTATTAAGCCGAATTGAATTGGAGCGATGCCTCGAGCGCCTACCCGGAAGGCAACGAGACGTGATCACATTATTCTATTTGCAGGAAAAAAGTGTTGAAGAAGTGGCGCGGATGTTGGACTTGCCCGAAGGCACCGTCAAGAGCCATCTACATCGCGCGCGGCTGTCGCTTGCGGCAATGATCGGGGAGTAGAGCAATGGACTGTCAAACAGCACAGGAACAGATTTTGGAGTCGCTTGCAGAGAGCCAACCGCGCGTCGCTTCCCCCGAACTGGAGGGCCACCTGGCGGGCTGCGAGGGGTGCCGGGGCTTCGCTCAAACGCAAATCGTGCTGGATCTCCAGCTCAGTGCCGCGATTTCGGCGCCGGCTCTGAGCCCAACGTTTCACGCCTCACTGATGAAAAGAGTTCGCAGTGAGGCACTCTCGGGCTGGTCCGAATTCTTACCGGATGTGGCGCACATCGCCGGTTGTGTCTGCGCGACTGCCCTATGTTTATACATGCTGCCTCTTCCATCCGGCATGGTAGTGCTGGCCGGCTTGGCGTTCACTCTAGTTACCTATTTTGTTCAAACCGTGCTTCGAGGCTCTCTGGAGACTTGGGACGAAGGCGCACAGTGACCCGTGATTCATTGCTGGATCAGTGAGGCAGCGCGATCAGGCGCGGCGGACGCGCATCGGGCTCCGAGAAATCAAACCTGGCGGCCGGGGTAGTAGCGCATCAGCTTTTCGTCCTCTTCCCCGCCCCGGTCGAGGGCGCGGACGATGCGCTGGCTGTCGATATCGGCGGCGTTGTGGATCCATTCGTGGAAGCCGTGGATGGAGGAGTAGTGGACGAAGACCAAGAGCCTTGCCGGGAATATCGGCTAGCTGTTGGTCGATGGCGATGCGGCCTTCGGGGTCGCCTTGGTTGAGGAAATTCCAGGTTTCGTACTTGGCCAAGGCTAGGCGCACGTTTTCGTCGCGCATGCCGTGAATGCCGTACCAGAAGATGAAATGCGCGGCGCAGAGCAGCACGATGAGGCGGGCAGCGAAAGGGGACCACGAAGTAAGGCGTTCGAGTCCGGCGAGCGCGATGAGCAAGAGCAGGCAGGCCAGGGCGGCGATGTAGTGCGGATAGAAATAAGGGTAGAAGTTGTCGGCGAGCGCGAATGCGGCGATGGTCGCGGCGGCCCATTGAAAGCGGCGTTCGCGCCAGCGCAGCAGAAAAAGCGGGAGCGCGAGATAGAGCGGCGGCAAGAGGAAGAAGCGATAGAAGGCGGCGCGTTCGATGAGACGCTGCCAGAAGCCGGGGCCATCGTGAACGGCGGATTGCGCGCGGTAGTCGAGCAACTGCTCCTGGGTGAGAGGACGATGATGCTCGGGGTTCGGTTGGAACGTGAACGTGGTGGGGACGCCGTATTGATAGCGGCTTAACTCATAGGGCAAAGTGGTCCAGCTACCGGTGACGGCGTAGTTCTGCGCGAGCATAAGCGCGATCGCCGGGAGCGCGGCGAGGCCTAGTGCGCGCCACGGAAGCTTCCACGTTCCGCAGAAGACGAGATACGCGGCGACGCAGACAAGCATGACGGCGAACTCGAAGGGACGCGTGAGCAGTTGCAGGCCGAGCCCCGCGCCGAGCGCTACGGCATCGCGGGTGCGGCGGAGTTTTGTGACGCGTGGGAGCGCGCCGAAGACCAGGCATCCGGCGCAGGCGGAAACAGCGCCGCCCCAATAGGTGTTCATCCAGTAACTCAGCACGCCGAATTGCATGACGGCGAGCAAGCCGCCAATCAGAGACCATCCGGGCGTAATCCACGCGCGTAGCATCCAGTAAGTGAGCGCGCAGAACGCGCCGACGGTGAGCAACACGCCGGCCCAGGGATTCCCGAAGACGAGCCATCCGGCGGCCATGACGAGCCCTTGGCCGAGCGGAAAAATCGAGCTGTAAGTTGGCTCCTGCAGCACGAACACGGCTTCGAAAAATTGGCGCATGGGATGCGCGGGGTTGGCGAGGCGGAAGTGGCGTAGCGTATCGGCGAGCAGCCAATAGCTGAAATCGTCAGAGCCCGCGGGCGCTGGAACGGGGGCATGCGGGAGCAGCGCGAGGCGCAGGACCACGGGCAGAAGACCGATCGCGAGCATGCACCAGCCGGTGCGGGCAGCGAATTTTTGCGCCCACGGTCCGGCTTCGGCGCGCACAAACGCCAGGAGGACGAGCAGGGCGGCGAGGGCCAGCTCGATGAAATCGCTTGCGCCGAAACCGATGGGATTGTGCAGCGGCAGGAAGGAGCGGAAGAAATCGAACAGAAACATGCGGCTGGTTGCGGGTGGTGCTGCGCTGCTTCATGATACCAACGGTGGCGCGGCGCACCCTGCTAAAATCGGGAGTTCCGCACATGTCTTCGCGTACGAACCGCACGGTCAAACCGGCGCCGGCGCCGCCTGCGATCCCGGTAGCTCCTCCGCTGGCCGTTCCCACGTGGCTGAAACCGGCCGTTTTGCTGCTTGCCGCGGCGCTGCTGTTTTGCTGGTTCACTCCGGAAGTGGCGGATAGCGACACGTGGTGGCATCTCAAGACCGGCCAATACATTTTGCAGACGCACCATTTGCCGGACCCGGACCCATTCGCTTTCACGACGAAGAATGCCGGCGCGGCGTATCCGGATGAGCCGATTGTCAGGCACTTCAACCTGACGCACGAGTGGCTTTCGCAGATTCTTTTCTATCTCGCGTATGCGGCGGGCGGATTTACCGGCCTTATTCTGTTTCGCGCGGCGATGCTTCTGGGCGTATGCGCGCTGACAGGCCTGATTGCGCATCGGCGCACCGGGAGTTTTTATTGGTCCGTGGCGGCGGCGGTGGCGACGGGTGGGATCGCGATGCACTATGTGTCGGACCGGCCGTTCCTATTTTCGTTCGTTTTGACCGCGGCGACGTTTGCGATTCTCGAGTACCGGCGCTACCTGTGGGCGCTGCCGCCGATGTTCCTGTTTTGGGCAAACGTGCATGGCGGCTTCTTCCTGGGGTGGATCATTCTGGGAGTGTATTGCGCGGACGCGGTGATTTTCCGCGGGGCGAAGCTGACGCCAGAAGACCGCAAGCTTTTTCTGATTTCGGCGATATCGGTGGCGGTTTCGACGCTGAACCCGAATTTTCTCGAGCCGCTGCGCATGACGATGCTCTACCGCCAGAGCAAATTGCAGGTGCGCCTGTGGGAATGGCAGCACACGGCGCTGTATCCGATTGACTGGTTCCAGGCGATGCTGTTTGCTTGCCCGATCTGCCTGTTGCTGGCGGGGCGCCGGGCGCGCTTCACGGATTGGATTGTCTATCTGGGCTTTGGCTTTGCGGCGTTTTGGGCGGTGCGCAACGTGATGCTCTTCGGAATCGTGGCGCCGTTCATCATTGCGTCATACTTTCCATGGAAGCGTCCGCTGCCGGCGATGGGCGAATTCGCGGCGGCGGGGCTGCTTGTTTTGGGGCTGGGAACGGTGGTGGCGCAGGGGTCGACGCCACAATTCCGAGCGGCGGACTGGAAATATCCTTGGGGCGCAGCGAAGTTTTTGGAGGATCACCACGTCCAAGGACCGATATTCAATTCCTATTTGCAGGGAGGCTTCCTGATTTGGAAGCTGTGGCCGCAGAACCAGGTGTTTATCGACGGGCGCGCGTTGAGCGACAAGGTATTCGACGATTTCCAGAAGATTGCCTTCAACTACGCGGGCTCCGATCCGCGGCAGATGCTGGATCGGTATGGAATCAATACGATTGTGCTCGACGGCTTCGAATTTACCTCGGGCGAACCGATGCGCCTGGTGCCGGTGCTGGCGCTCTCAAAGCCGGTGCAGTGGCATCTGGTGTATTGGGATGCAACGGCGACGGTCTTCATGCGCAATCCGCCCGCCGGCGTAGAGCCGGTGGCGAACGAATACGCGATGAACAGCATGGAAGCGCAATGCCAGAGCTATATCGCGCACGATCCGTATCATTGCCGCTGCGCGCGGGGACTGGCGACGCTTTACGACCAGCTGGGCGAAAAGGCGCGCGCCAGGAGCTGGATGGGGATTTACCTGGACCGCGCGCCCCTGCCGGATCCGGAAGCGCGATCGATTTACACGCGGCTGATCCAAGAAGGGCGATAAAGTGAGCGTTATACTACGAAGAGGCGCGGCATGAAAAAATACGGTAAATTCGCGGCCTTGATCGCGGTAGTGATCGGCACGCTAGCGTGGCTGGCAGCCACCGGAATAAGCGAGAACCAGACCTATTACAAGACCATCTCCGAACTCGGCAAGATGGGTTCGCAGGGTTACGGCAAGCGAGTGCGGGTTGGCGGCGACATCGCGGCTGGTTCCATTCAGCGCGCGGGCCATGAAATCCACTTCACGCTCACGCAGGACAACCTGAAGCTCAACGTCGCGTACACTGGGACCGATCCGCTGCCCGATACTTTCCGCGATGGCGCACAGGCGCTGGCTGACGGCAAAATGGGCACCGACGGCGTATTCCGCGCAGGGAAGATTCAGGCTAAGTGCGCGTCTAAGTATGAAGCCAAACCGGGCCAGATGAAACCGGCGGCGATTCCGGTAAAGAGCAGCAGTATCTGAGGCGGAGCTTTTCGACGCAGAGGCGCTGAGTCGCGGAGATAGGCGCCGAGAAAAAGCGGCGGCGAAAAAGATCTTGATCGGGAAAGGCATTACATGGAAAATTTAGGCGCACTCGCCATTCTGATGGCATTTTGCGTGGCGATTTACGCCGCGATTGCATCCGCCGTGGGACGGGCGCGGCGCAAACCCTTTCTGATCGCGAGCGGCGAACGCGCCGTTTATGCGGTTTGGGCGCTGATCACGCTGGCAGCAATCATTCTGGTGCACGCGCTGCTGACGAGCGATTTCCGGTTTGCCTATGTCGCGGAGCATTCCAACCGCGCCATGCCGACGATTTATAAGTTTACGGCGTGGTGGGGCGGGCAGGAAGGCTCGCTGCTGTTCTGGAGTTGGCTGCTGTCTACTTATGCGGCGGTCGTGGTATTCACCAATCGGCGAAGGCATCGCGAAATCATGCCGTATGTGGCGGCGGTGCTGGCCACGGTGCAGACGTTTTTCCTGCTGATGAATAATTTCGTCGCCAACGCGTTCCAGATGTTGGCGGTGGATAAGCTGATCACGACGGTGCCGGATGGGAACGGACTGAGCCCGCTGTTGCAGTATCCGGCGATGGCGATTCATCCGCCGATGCTTTATCTGGGGTACGTCGGCTTCGTGGTTCCGTTTGCATTCGCCTTTGCTTCGGTGCTTACCAGGCAGCCGGGCGACGGCTGGATTCATACGACGCGGCGGTGGACGCTGGTTACGTGGCTGTTTCAGAGCTGCGGCATCATGCTGGGCGCGGCGTGGGCGTATCACGTGCTCGGCTGGGGCGGCTACTGGGCTTGGGATCCGGTGGAGAACGCGTCGCTGCTGCCGTGGCTGAGCGGAACGGCGTTTCTGCACTCGGTGATGATGCAGGAAAAGAAAGGCATGATGAAGGTCTGGAACATCGTGCTGATCTCGGCGACGTTCCTGCTGTGCATCTTCGGCACCTCGATCACGCGCGGCGGCCTGGTGGATTCGGTGCATGCGTTCGCGCAATCGGCCATCGGCAAATATTTCGTGGCATTCCTGGCGCTGTGCATTGTGGCGGTGGTCTGGCTGATTCTCGACCGCCTGGATTACCTGAAGAGCGAAGCGCAACTGGAGAGCGTGGTATCGCGCGAATCGAGCTTCCTGTTCAATAACCTCATTTTGCTGGCGAGCTGTTTCGCGGTGCTGTGGGGCACGCTTTTCCCGAAGATTTCCGAGTATTTCACTAACAACAAGATCTCCCTCGATTTCGATTGGTACAACCGGCTGATGGTGCCGATCGGGCTGTTTCTACTGTTCCTGACGGGCGTGGGACCGTTGTTTGCGTGGCGGCGCACCTCGGTGGAAAGTCTGCGGCGCAACTTCCAGATTCCGGGCATCGCGGGGCTGCTCTTGGCGGCGGCGCTATTCGCGGCGGGAATACGGAGCTTTTACGCGTTGGTGTCGTTCGGGCTGTGCCTGTTCGTCGCGATGACGGTGCTTTCGGAATTCTACAAAGGCTCCCGCGCGATTGCAGCGAAAAGCGGCATGAACCTGGTGCGAGCCACGGTGGAACTGACGCACCGCAACACGCGGCGCTACGGCGGGTATCTGGTGCACATGGGTATCGTGCTGATGTTCGTCGGGTTCACCGGCCACGCGTTCAATCAGAGCGACGTCAAGGAACTGAACGTAGGCGATTCGATGCACCTGGGCCGCTACGACTTGAAGATGACCGATCTGCGCCAGGGCGAGAACGAAAACTACGCGTGGCATCGCGCGACGATGACAGTTTTCCGCGGGGGCGAGCAAATCGCAACTATGGAGCCGGAGAAGCGGTTCTACAAAGCCAGCCGGCAGGGCACTTCCGAAGTTGGCGTCCGCATGCGCCCCAACGAAGACTTGTATCTCAACTTCGGTGGCATGTCGGATGACAATCAACGGGCGGTGATTCAGGCGTATGTTTTCCCGTTGGTCTCGTGGATCTGGATCGGCGGTCTGGTGCTGATTGCGGGCACGCTGACTTGCCTCGTGCCGAGCAAGGTCAAGATGCAATACGCCCGCACGGAAGTGATTGGAGTAACCAGGAAGCATGTTCCGGTTCAAGGCTAATTGGTCGCTGGCGATAATGTTTGCGCTGGCGGCTGCGCTAGCGTGGGCGCAGACGGCGTCGGAAAAACCTAGTGGGGACACGCGGCGCGTGGGCGCGCGCCTGGCGTGCCAGTGCGGCTGCAAGGATTCTGTGGCGAGTTGCAGCATGCTGGAGTGCAGCTTCTCGAAGCCGGCCAAAGAACGCATCGCGAAGATGCAGGCGGTCGGCATGAACGACCAGCAGATTATCGATACCTTCATCCGCGAGTACGGCGCTGGCATTTATCTCGGCCGGCCGAATCTGTTTGGAATGCTGATCCCTTACCTCGCGGCAGGCGCGGGGCTCTTCGTGGTTTGGACGTTCATCCGCAAATACCGCAAGCCGCAACCGCTGCCCGAACTTGGACCGATTCAATTGGACGACCCCGCTCTTGCCAAGTACAAAGATCAAATCGAGAAGGACCTCGCCAATCTTGAGTGACCCCGGGGTGATCATCGTCCTGACGTGCGTGCTCGCGATCGCCGTCATCGCTTTCGTGCTGTTGGTAAGGCCCAAGGATCTTCCGGTATCCACGCCGCAATCGCCCTTTGCGCACCTGGATGAGCGCAAGGCGGCGATTTACGAAAACCTGCGCGATTTGCAGTTCGAATACCGGCTGGGCAAGCTTTCCGACGCCGATTATCAGAACACCAAGACCGACTTACAAAAGGAATTGGCCGCGGTGCTGGCGGAAGTGGATAGGGTGAAAGGCGAGTTATCGGGAGCGCCGGCTCCGGTTGTTGCGGTTGCTGCGGTAAAGCAGCCGGTTTTGCAGTGTCCGCATTGCCGGGCGAAATTCGAACGCGAGCTGAAGTTCTGCGGCGAGTGTGGAAAGGCGATGAAGCATGCTTAGGGGGCTTCTTGCCGCATTCCTGCTGACCGCGCTGCCGGCCGCGGCCGAGATTACCGGGGCGGTGATTAACCGCACGACGGGCAAGCCGCAAGCGAACGCTTCGGTCACGCTGACCAAAATGGGCGGCGCGGGGGGCGGGTTGCAAGCGGCGGGCGAAACGAAGACGGGCGCGGACGGCAAGTTTACGTTCGATCAAACGCTCGAAGGTCCGACGTTGATTCGCGCCACGTGGGACAACGTGACTTACAGCCGGATGTTACCGCCGGGAACGCCCTCGACTAATCTGACGTTGGACGTGTATCAATCGTCGAAATCGCCGGGCGACTCGAAAGTCAGCAAGCACATGATCCTTTTCGAGCCGGGCGGCGGGCAGATGAACGTCAACGAGACTTACATCTATTCCAACGGGGGCGATACGGCGTGGAACGACCCGGCCCGGGGCACGCTGCGCTTTTATCTGCCGCCGGCGGCATCGAAGATGCAGATTAACGCCACTGCGCCGGGCGGAATGCCGATTCCAGCGCCGACTTCGAAGGCTTCGCAACCGGATATCTATAAGACAGATTTCCCGATCAAGCCGGGCGAGACGCGCTTCGATTTGACTTACTCGTTTCCGTACACGATGGGCGATCAATTCGAGGGCAAAGTCACGACCAAGGACGACAACACGTATCTGATCGTGCCCAACGGGATCACGCTTAAGGCCGAGCACGTCAACGATCTCGGCGTGGAACCGCGGACTCAGGCGCACATCTTCGGATTGGCGGGCACAAGTTACAACATTCAACTGACGGGCGCGGAGATCGCACCACCGGAGAATGGCGGCGGCGATCAGCAGGAAAGCGGCCCGCAGATCCAGCCGATTTTGCCGCGGATCTATACGCAGGTGTTGCCGATTCTGGCGATCGCCCTGGGAATTTTGGGGCTCGGGTTTGCGCTGCTGTATCGCAGGGAGGCGCCGGGCAGCAAATGAGCGCCGTGGCGGTGGAAGGCGTCTGGAAATTCTATGGCGATTTCCCTGCCCTGCGCGACATTCGCCTGGACGCGGCTCATGGATCGTGCCTGGCGCTGATCGGCCGTAACGGCGCGGGTAAGACGACGCTGCTGCGCATCCTGGCGGGGTTTTCGCGGCCCATGCGAGGTGCGGTGAAAATCCTCGGCCAAGCGCCGCGCGAGACGGCGGCGCGGCGGCGCATCGGATTCATCGGCCATGGCATCTCGGTTTACGAAGAGCTTTCGGCGTTTGAGAATCTATCGCTCTACGCGAAGCTTTACAGCCTGCCCGATGCGCGGCGAACCGCCATGGCATGGCTGGAGCGCACCGGACTCGAGCGCGTACGGGATGGCATGGTGCGCGAGTTCTCGCGCGGCATGCGGCAGCGGCTCGCGGTGGCGCGCGCGTTTCTGCATGACCCCGAGGTGTTGCTGCTCGACGAGCCGTTCACGGCGCTGGACGACCGCGCGATTGCGCTGTTACAAGGGCTGCTGCGTGACGCGCTGGCAGCGGGTAAGACAGTGGTGATGTCGACGCATCAATTGCGCGAGGCCATGGAACTGGCCACGCATGTCGCTCTGCTGGTTCGCGGCAAAGTGGCGTTCACGGGCGAACGAACCGTAGAAATGATGGAAAATCCAGGATACGTCTATGCGCAATATGGCGACGCATGATGGACTTTCTACGGCAGGCCCTGGTCATCGCCCACAAGGACGTACGAGCGGAGCTGCGGACCAAGGAAGCCATCAACGCGTCGATGGCGTTCGCGGTGGTGGTGCTGCTGCTGTTCAGCTTCGCGTTCGATCCGGAAAGCGAAGCGACGCGCGAATTCGCGGGCGGTCTGTTGTGGATCGTGTTTGCGTTTGCGGCGGCGCTGATTCTCAACCGCAGCTTCGCGCGCGAATTGCCCAACGACTGTCTGGATGGGTTAGTCGCGGCGCCGATCTCAGGCGCGGCGCTGTTTCTGGGCAAGGCTCTGGCGAATTACGGGTTGGTGCTGGCGGTGGAATTGATCTCGCTGCCGGTGTTCGGCATTTTCTATTCGGTGAATATGTGGCCCTATGTGCCGCAGTTACTCCTGGTGCTGGGGCTGGGCGCGTGGGCGCTGACGGTGATCGGCACGATGTTCAGCGCGCTGACGGTGAATATACGGTTGCGGGAAGTCATGCTGCCGATGATGACTTACCCGATTTTGGCTCCGGCGCTGATGGGCGCGATGCGACTGACGGCGGTGTTGGTGCAGTCGGGGGCGTTCGACAAGGATGCGGCGGTATGGCTGCGGTTGATGATCGGGTTCGATGCGGTTTATACGGCGGCGGCGCTGGTGTTGGTGGAGTTTGTGCTGGTGGGATAGGGGGACCCCATGCGTGACAAGGTTATTTATGGGTTGGGGATTATTGCGGCGTTGTTACTCGCGCGCGATATTTACATGATTGCCGGGTTGCCGGCGGAGAAGATGCAGGGGGCGGCGTTTAAGATCATCTTCTTTCACGTGCCGGTGGCGTTTACGGCGCTCACGGCGTCGGGAGTGTCGCTGATCGCGAGCGCGCTCTTTCTCATTACGCGCAATTTTGTGTTCGATGCGCTGGCGGTGGCGGTCACCGAGGTGGGACTGGCGTTTCTGGCTGCAAATTTGATTACAGGGTCCATCTGGGGCCGCGTCATCTGGGGCATCTGGTGGACCTGGGACGCGCGACTGACCTCGGCTCTCATTTGCTGGATTCTTTATGCGTCGTATCTCATGTTGCGCCGGTCGATCGACGACCCGACGCAGCGCGCTACCTTCGCCGCGGTGTTCTCTATCTTCTGTTTTATCGACGTGCCGATTGTCATCTTTTCGATTAAGTGGTGGCGCACGCAGCATCCGCAGCCGGTGTTTTGGAACGGCGGCAGTTTCCCTTCCGACTGGGCGCCATACTTCTGGTTTAATGTGCTGGCGATGCTCCTGTTCGGCGCGGCGCTTACACTGTTGCGTTTGCGCGATGAGGAATCGCAGCGCGAACTCGAATCGTTGCGCCGCATGGCGCACGCTCTCTAGGAGATCTCATGTTGCCGCTACTTTTCGCACAAGTATCGCCGGAAGACATTACGCTCGAAATGCAACGCCTGCAGCGTAACTACGAGTTTCTGAGCTACGGATTAATCGCAGCGTGGGTAATTCTGTTGGTCTACGTCCTGATGATGGTGGGGCGGCAGCGCAAACTCAGGAACGAAATTGCGCGGCTGCGGACGATGCTGGAAGAACGGAAGGCGTAGAGGCCCTAGCGCTGCTTCAGCGCTTCTAATTCCTCGAGCGTGCGCGGCCAGTCCTCGCGCAACAGGCGCGAGAGGCCGCGATCGGCGAGCAACTTGCCGCCGGTCTGGCATGCCGGACAATAATTCGTCTCGTTCGACGCATAGCGAATACGCTGGATCTTCGATCCGCAGCGCGGGCACGGCTTGCCATAACGGCCATGGACGGCCATTTCCTCGCGAAACGCGGTGACGCCCTCAGGAAATTTGCCGGCGGCCTCGGCGCGAAGGCGATCGGTCCATTCGATTAACGATTCACGCGTGGCGGCGTAGAGGTGCGCAATCTGTTCGTCCGTGAGTTTGAGCGTCATGGCGATGGGCGAAAGCTTCGCCTTGTGCAGAATCTCGTCGGAATAGGCGTTGCCGATGCCGCTGAAGAGATGCGGATCGGTTAACGAGCGCTTGAGGGTGTGGTTCGACGAGCGCAGCCCAGCGGCGAATTCTTCGAGTGACGCATCGAGCGGTTCGATTCCACCCGCGGAGAGCGCGCGCAATCCGGCTTCGCCCTCAGCCATGCGAATGGCGGCGCGATGCTGCGTGCCGGCTTCGGTGAGCACGAGAAATCCGTTCTCGAATTCGAACGCGGCGAGATTGCGGCCGCCGAGTTTTACTTTGGTCTTCCAATGCAGGCGGCCGGCTATCATCAGGTGGAACACGAGCCACACGCCGTTCTCGAAGCCGATGGCGATCTGCTTGCCGACGCGGCGGATTTTGGTCACGCGCTGGCCCTCGGCCGCCGAAACAGGGGCGCGACGGAGCGCAGCAGAAAGGGGCCGCGGATTTGCGCGCGGATGAGCTTCTGGCCAACGATGCGCGTCTCCAGGGCTTCGATATATACGGCTACATCGGGAAGCTCGGGCATCGACTATTAGCTTATACTTACGCCGATGGCCTATTTCCTCGCAAAATCCGAACCTGAAGTCTATTCCATCGACGATCTCGAGCGCGACAAGCGCACTGTTTGGGATGGCGTGAAGAATCCGCAAGCGGTGAAGGCGATTCGCGAAATGAAACCGGGCGACCGCGTGTTTTTTTATCACTCGGGCGGCGTGTCGAGCGTGGTGGGCATCGCCCACGTGAAATCGGAAGCGCGTGACGACGCGAAGAATCCGAAATCGGCGGTGGTGGATTTGGAATTCGGCGGGCATCTGGAGCCGCCGACGTCGCTGTCGGAGATTAAGCAATCGAAGCTGTTTGACGATTGGGCGCTGGTGCGGCAAGGGCGGCTTTCGACGATGAAATGCCCGCAGCATTTTGTCGAATGGATGCGCAAGCGGTATCCGAAGGCGAAGATCTAGCGGCGGGCCGCCAGTTCCACGCAACTGCGCAGGCCGGTGTGCAGGAAGTACACGCCATCGACCGAGTTGGGGACGTCGGGCAGAACGGCCGGGCTGGTTCTAGCGAGATCCTGGCAGGTTCGCTCGGCGAGATGTGCGACGCCATCCCAGATTTTGAGATTGTGTTCGAGCGCGGCGAGTTGGAACGTGAGAATGGCGCACGCGGCGCCGATCGCGATGCGCGGGCGCACGGCTTCGAGCGACGCGGCGAAGATGAGCGCGAATCCCACGGACGGCAGGTAGAGAACACGGGATTTTTCGAGATCGGGGCCGATGCCGAGAAATTCGTGGACGGGGAGCGCAGCCAGCAAGAGGAATCCAACGGCGAAGGCTAGCTTACGGCGGTCCACGGTTGTGGCGGCCAGCACGGCGCCGGCGGCCATGGCTGCCAGCAGCATCGCGATGAGCCACCATTCGAGCGGATGACTCCAGTTAATGGGGAAATCGAGCGCGGCGGCGAGGCGCGCGGTGAGCGACTTGGTGGTGCGGAAGAAATCGAAGGTGAAGATGTAGGGCTGGTTGCTGCCGATGTTGCGATAGCCGCCGATGCCACCAACTAAGCGCCAGCGGTAGAGGAAGACGGCTGCGGTGAGGAGGAAGGGCGGGAGCGCGAGCCGCGGCCATTGCTTTCTGGGGACGCGATCGATGCAGAGGAGCAGGAGGAGGATGAGCGGATAGACGTAGGCGGATTCCTTCGAGAGCAGCGCGGCGAGGAGCGCGACGAGAGACCACGGGCTTTCATAGGTGAGCAGTGCGATGAGGAAGAAGAATGCGGCCCAGAGATCGAATTGCGCGGAGATCCAGGTGACGGCTTCGGGGCGTGAGCCGTGGAGAAGGAAGAGCAGCGCGTCGGCGAGAGCGATGGGCGGAGAGAAGTTGCGGCGGCGGGCGAAGGCGAAGACCAACAGGCTTACGGCTACGTGCAAGAGGATTGAGAGCGTGTGCCAGCCCGCGCGGCTGAAGCCGGCGATGCGCGCTTCGGCGGCGTAGGCGATGAAGCCCATGGGGCGGAAGAAACGGTCAGTGGCGGGTTGGGTGAAGAGCGCGGCGAGATAGGTGGGCGTGGCGTGAATGGCGTGCGGGATGTGGTCGTAGTCGTCAGCGAGGAAGGGGAAGTTGAGGGTGCGGGCGTAGGCTAGGGCGGCGGCGATGGTTAGGGTGACGGCGACCAGGGTGATGGGGAATGTGCGGCTGGTCAACGCGGACTGGCGCGCTTTGCGCGCTGGACAGGCCAGGAGGCCTATCCCACTTAAGGCGAAGATGCCTTCGGCGTTCATGGGCGACGTGATGGGGACGCCGAGGTGGAACGGACCGAAGATGGCGCGCGCGGCGAGCACTAGCGCGCTCAGAATGAGGGCGGCCCATAGGATGCCACGGGCCGCCGCGATCAATTCAGCTCCCGCGTTCCGTTAACGCGTACGCTCGCGTTTTGGGCGCCGACGGTTATGTGGAACTCGCCGGGCTGGACGACGTGCTTTCCCGCGGCGTTGGCGGAAGAAAGCTGGCGCGGCTCGAGTTGGAACGTCACTGTCCTGCGCTCGGCAGGCTGAAGCGCGATGCGTTCGAAACCTTCGAGTGAGCGAATCGGCGCTCCGGGCGCGTCGGGCGCCTTCAAATAGAGCTGTACCACGTCTTCGCCCGCGAGCTTGCCGGTGTTTTCCACTTCGACTGTCACTGTCACTTTGTCTCCGGCATTGACCACCGCGGGCGCACGCAGATTGCGGTACGCGAACGTAGTGTAGCTCAGGCCATAGCCGAACGGAAAGAGCGGCTCGCCGCTGAAATAGCGGTAGGTGCGGCCCTTCATGTTGTAGTCGGTGAAGGGCGGGAGTTGCGAGGCCGATTGGTAGAACGTGACGGGAAGGCGTCCGGCGGGGTTGTAGTCGCCGAACAGCACGTCGGCCACGGCGACGCCGCCGGCCTGTCCGGGATACCAGGCTTCGACGATGGCGGGGACGTGCGCCCGAGCCCAATTGACGGAGACCGCGCTGCCGTTCATCAATACGAGCGTGGTGGGTTTGCCGAGAGCAACAACGCGCTCCATGAGATCCTGCTGCGCGCGCGGGATGTCAAGCGAAACGCGATCGCCGCCGGAGAAGCCTTCCACGGGCACTTTCATCTCTTCGCCTTCGAGGCGCGGGGAGAGGCCGAGCACGAGCACGACGGAATCGGCGGCTTTGACTGCGGCTTCGGTTTCCTTCCAACGCGCGGCAGGGTCGACGGGGCGAGACCACACGAGTTGGATATCGGCGTCGTTCAGATACTCGTGGTAATCGAGGCGTATGGCGTAAGCCTTCCCGGCTTCGAGCGTGACTTGCTCATAGCGGTAGGAATGCTCGTGGATGTTGTTGAAATCGACGATGCGCTTGCCGTCGAGGTAGAGCTCGAAGGCGTTCATGCCGATGGCGCCGAGCTGATAGGTTCCGGTGACGGGCGCGACCAGAAAGCCGCTCCAGCGAACGCCGAAATCGTCGTCTTTCAGGCGGGGTTCGGGCGAGGCATCCAGCCAATGGAAATCGACCTTGGGATCGATGCGCGTGAACAGCGGTTTGGGATTGCTTGGAACCTCGCCGACTAACTTCCCGGAATTGGGATAGGTGAGCTCGCGCGGCTGATGCTGTTTGCCATCGAAGTTGGCGGAGGAATAATACTCGCCGGTGAGGCCGTTGCGCTTGCCGGCATCGTTCGAAGTGAGGAGCGCGGAGGACGGCACGACTTCGAAGCTGGGCATGTTCTCGGCAAGATCGCTGCCGCGGGCGTAGATGATTTTCGCGTTGGGCAGCTTATGGCGAATGCCCTCGAGCGGCGTGATGGGCGCGGCGGGATCGCCGTTGTAGTTGCCGGTGAGAGCGTCGAGATCGTCGGCGTCCGGGCCGATGACGGCGATGGTCTTTATGGTTTTGGGGAGCGGCAACGCGTGGTTATCGTTCTTCAGCAGCACGATGGATTTGCGCGCGGCCTCGAGCGCAAGCTGGCGGTGCGCGGGGCTGCCGTTGACGCTGAGCGGGATCTGCGCGTACTTGACCATGGCGGGGGGATCGAACATGCCGAGGCGGAAGCGCGCGGTGAACAGGCGGCGCAGAGGTTGATTGAGGTCGGATTCTTTCAGAACGCCTTGTTTGACAGCGGACTGGAGCGCTTCGTATTCCACGCCGCAATTGAGATCGGTTCCGGCCTGGATGGCTTTGCCCACGCCCACTTCAGCGGTGGGCGAGAACTTGTGATGGAGGTAGATATCGCCGATGGCGCCGCAATCGGAAACCACGTAGCCGGTGAAGCCCCACTGCTTCCGCAGGATGTCTTCGAGCAGAGGAGTGTTGGCGCAGGCGGGCGCGCCATCCACGCTGTTATAGGCGCACATCACAGATTGCGCGTGGCCGTCGCGAATGGCGGCTTCGAACTGCGGCAGGTAGGTGTCGCGCAGGTCGCGCTCGTCAATGACGGCGTCGAAGGTGTGACGCTCGGATTCGGGTCCGCTGTGCACGGCGTAATGCTTGGCGGTGGCGACGGTCTTGAGATATTTCGGGTCGTCGCCCTGCAGACCTTTGATGAACTGCACGGCCATGCGGCCAGTGAGGTAGGGATCTTCGCCGTACGTTTCCATGCCGCGGCCCCAGCGCGGATCGCGGAAGATGTTGATGTTGGGCGTCCAGAAGGTCAGTCCTTCGTAGATGGCGCGCTTGCCGCGGCGTACGAAATCGTTATTCTTGGCGCGGGCTTCATCGGAAATGGCGGTGGCCGCGCGGAAGATGAGGTCTTTGTCCCAGGTGGCGGCGAGGCCGATGGTTTCGGGGAAGACCGTGGCGCGCCCGGCGCGGGCGACGCCGTGGAGGCACTCGTTCCACCAGTTGTAGGCCGGGACGCCGAGCCGCGGGATGGCGGCGGAATCGTTCATGAGCTGCGAGACCTTCTCTTCGAGCGTCATGCGCGAGAGGAGATCGGTGACGCGAGAATCGAGCGGGGCCGAAGGATTCTGATACGTGGGCGTCTGGGCGGCGAGGGCCAGCGACGTCAGCGCGAACGCGGCGGCGAACTTGGCGGAAAGGTGCATCTTTGTTGTTGTATCAAACAATATGGGTTGGGCGCTCGGCGTCTTTCGGACAAGACGCTGCGCCCAGGGAATCGAACCCCGACGGCGCGATTAACAGCCGCGTGCTTTACCGGTTGAGCTAGATCGGAAGAACAGTCTACTCCGAAGCGTTGTTACATGTGGAGGTTCGCACAACTCAGGGGAGACCGCCGAAAATTCTGAGCGATCATACCAATAGAGGTGATATGAACGCAGCGAAGATAGCGATTGCGGGCGGTGGGATTGTGGCGGGTTATGCGGCAAGACAATTGGTTGAGCTGGGCCTGAAATCCGGCGAGCTTGCGATCCTATCCGCGGATTCCGTAGTTCCGTACGAGCGGCCGCCGCTTTCGAAGGGATTCCTGGCGGGGAAAGAGACCGAAGACGGCATCCGGGTCAATCAGCAAAGCTTCTACCCGGAGCACGGGATCGAGGTGAAGTTAGGCTGCACGATTTCGGGAGTCGACGCCGCGCGCAAGCGGCTAAAGCTGGCTTCGGGCGATGAGTTCGGGTTCGAAAAGCTGATACTGGCGACGGGCTCCGTGCCGCGGCAACTCGATGCGCCGGGCGCGAAACTGGGCAACGTGCTTTATCTGCGGTCGTTGAGCGATGCGAAGAAGATCCAAAAAAGCGCGGCGGGCGTGAAACAGGCGGTGGTGATCGGCGGCGGATTTATTGGGATGGAAGTGGCTTCGGTGCTGGCGCAGAAGGGCATCGAAGTGACGATTGTCCTGCGCGAGGAGCGTATCTGGCAGGCGTTTTTCACGCCGGAGATGTCGCGGTTCTTCGAGGGCTACTATGCGGCGCGGGGAGTGCGGTTCATCAGGAATGCGGCGATCCAGGAATTGAAAGGCGACGACGCGGTGAGCTCGGCGGTTTTGGGCGATGGCCAGGCAGTCGCCATGCCAGATGGTGGTAGCGGGCATCGGAGCGAAGCCGGCGCTCGATATGCTGACGGGCAGCGGCATCGAGACAGGCAACGGCGTGATGGTGAATGAGTATCTTCGAGACCAACCAGGCCGGCATTCTGGCGGCGGGAGATATCGTGAGTTATCCCGACACGCTGTTCGGCAAGCGCCGGCGAGTGGAACATTGGGATAACGCGGTGACGCAGGGGCAGTATTGCGCCAAGGCACTAATGGGCGAGCGCACGCCGTTCCGGCACGTGCCGTATTTCTTTTCGGATGTGTTCGATCTCTCTTATGAGTTTTGGGGAGATGCGGCGGATGCGGAAGAAACCGTGCATCGCGGCGATGTGGCGAGCAGCAGCTTCAGCGTTTGGTGGCTGCGCGGACAGCGCGTGGTGGCGGCGTTTACGATGGGCCGGCCAGACGAAGAGCGCGACGTGGCGCCGAAGTGGATCGAAGCGAAGCAGAAGGTATCGGCGGCGAAATTGGAGAACGCGTCGCAATCGATTGCGGGCGCAACGGAGGCTTAAGACGCGTCAGGCTTGGGCGTGCGTCCGGAAGGGTTCGGCCGCTTCGTGCGAGGCGCTGACCTCTACTGTGGCGAGCAGCGTTGTCCCGCTGCCCGGCTGGCTGGTCAACTCCAGATGGCCGTGGACAAGCCAGATGCGCTCTTCCATGCTTCGCAGCCCGAGCCCTCCCTTGGCGTAGGCCTTTTCGACTTCAAAACCGGCGCCGTCGTCCGAGACCATCAGCCGGAGCACGTTTCCGGACTTGGTGAGACTGACCCGCGCCTGAGTGGGGCGCGCGTGTTTGGCGGCGTTGCGCAGCGATTCCTGGGCGATCCGGTAGAGGCATAGGGCAACATCGGGCGCGACTGAATCTTCGCAGTGGTTTTCGAATGCAACCGGTATGGAGGTGACAGCGCTGAACTCCTCGCAATGCGATTTCAATGCGGGTCCCAGCCCAAAGAGCTCGAGCATGCCGGGATGAAGTTCATGCGAGATGTGGCGGAGGCCGTCAGACAGCGCCGCCAAGCGGCTTTGCACGCTCGCGAGTTCGCCGCGCATTTCGGACGAAGCCGGAATACCGCGCTTGATATTGCTCAGTGAAATGCCAAGGTCGGCCACTTGCTGGTTCAGATCGTCGTGAAGCTCGCGCGCAATCCGTGTGCGTTCCTCTTCCTGGGCATCGATGAGTTGTCCGCTCAATCGGCGCAGGGAATGTTCAGATTCCCGCAGACGCGCGTTGCGGTCTTCCAAAAGCGCTTCGGCCTTCTTCCGCCGCCGGCGCTGGATAAGCAGAAACGCGATCAGCGCACTCTCCAGCCCGATGAATGACGACACGCCCAACACCAGCTGCCGATGAAGCTGCCAGAAGGATGGTTCCCGATTTAGTAGAAGGCTGCCGGGCGGAACGCGATCTGGGTCGATCTTCCAACGTTGGAGCTGTTGTGCGTCGAAGACATACGGGTATTTCGGCTTGGATTGTTGAATGGGAATACTCGCTGCCTTCTCGCCTGAGAGCACGCGGCGAACGATTTCAATGGCCATCGGGAAGCGCCGATCGTCCTCTTCCGTAGAACGGCCTCCGACAAATCCACTCCTGGCGGTAAACCCGAAGAGCGGCGCATTCGCGCTCTTGCTTACTAGATCCAGCATCTCGGAGCCGCTAACGTTCTCGCCGGCGACATCGCGGGATAGAGCATGGACAAAAACGATGGTGTGAGGCTTGAGATGGTTCAGCTCCCGCAGGATGGCGAGCATCGGCAACCCGGTCAAATAGCGGAAGTGGACTCTCAGGGGCAGCCGATCGAAGATCAAACGATCGTGTTGAAGCCAAAACTGGTCGTGTTCAGAACCCGCCAGAACCGTCACTTCGGTTGTGTCCGGCTGCAATTGAAGCGCGACTTCGACCGTGCCGCGCACGTCATCGAAATGCGTCACGCCGGTGAATCCGGGCGGGAGATGCAGCCCATCGAGGCGGCTCTGTTCCACGCCGGCGAACACAACCGGGGCCCCGCCAAAGATCCCGGCGCCGTGCCGGACCGCAAAGCTCAGGGCGCCAAAGCCGACCGCAAGCACGGCATCTACCTTCCGAGAAGCGTACTTTGAGCGAAGGTACTGAGTCACGGACTCTTCGAGGCTGGAGTTCTCGAAACGGGCGGCGCCCAGATACTCCTGCGAGAAGAGCGCATCGCGATTAATCGCTGCCGATTCGATTGCCGCCTCAAGCGCGCTCGCACTTGGCGCAACGCTGTTCTCGGAAGGAAGCAGGACCGCTACATGATATTTCTTAAGATCTTGTCCGCTAAGCGGGGATCCGGGCCAAAACATGGCCACAAGGAGGGCAGCGAGCGGCCATGACGACGCCGTTCGGGCCGACGCTCGAGGTTCAGGCGACATGGCGCCAACAAGCTTACCTCAATCGCAAACGATTCCAAAGACGCACTTGTTAACCAGCGAACCGAGAGATAATAGGACTTCGATCCCACAAAGAGCCCAAATGCAGAAACCGAGAGTGCTCGTCGCGGACGACCATCTAATCCTTGCCCAGGGGCTGGGCGCGCTCCTACGCGAGGATTTTGAGCTGGTCGGGTTGGCGCGAGACGGCCGTGAGTTGGTGGAGCTTGCCATCCAGACTAAGCCGGATGTGATCGTCACCGATATTTCCATGCCTTTGATGAACGGCACGGATGCGGTGCGCCAACTGCGAAGCCACGGGATTACCGCGAAGGTGATCGTGCTGACGCAGCACAAGGATCCGCAGATCGCCGCGGAGGCGTTCCGGGCGGGCGTTTCGGGATTTCTGGTGAAACAAGCGGCGGGCGAGGAGTTGGTAACGGCGATCCGCGAAGTGCTACAGGGGCGATCTTATTTGACCACCTTGATTGCCAAGGATCTCATCAGCGTGCTGCTGGACGCTCAGAGCAAGACGAGCGAAGATAAGCTCAACCTGACGGCGCGCCAGCGCGAAATCCTGCCGCTTTTTGCGGAAGGCAAGACCGCGAAGGAGGTTGCCTCGTTGCTGAATATTTCGGTGCGGACCGCCGAAGGCCACAAGTACGAGATCATGGAGGCGCTCGGCGTCAAGACCAGCGCCGAGCTGGTGCGGCACGCGATCCGCTTGGGCCTGATCTCAGCGTAGCCGGCTCGCCGGACGGCTGCCTGGGGGCCTTCTGGCAAAGCCAGACATGCCGGAACGGCCGGGTTGCTGCCCGATGAAGTCTAGAAAATCCGCGCCGGCCCTTTCCGAGAGCGCGCGCAGCCTCTTGATTTCCAGGATCTTTTCGTCGAACGACTTTCCCTGGGCGATTTCTCTGCCAAAAGCGGCCACCGCGTCAGATAG
The DNA here is from genome assembly GCA_963743705.1 of Bryobacterales bacterium. GTDB lineage: Bacteria > Acidobacteriota > Terriglobia > Bryobacterales > Bryobacteraceae > PALSA-243. The sequence continues at coordinate 514,904 of CAVUQS010000019.1, forward strand.
AGCCCGCGCCCGGATTGCGTAGATCTCCTGGAGGCGTTTTAGTTTCTGTTCGACGCCTTCATCGCCGTTTACTGTGGGGGGTCCAAAAGGCCGATACGACATCACGAAGTGGATTCCTTTCTTGCGACGCCAGACTGGGGCGGCTTGTGCATCAAGGATAGAGGTGGTGAGAACGGCCTTCTATACGGAGAACTGCGACCGCGCGGAACGGATATTACTTGCCGGCGGGCAGGCAATATACTTGGAAATCTCGCTTCGAGCCAATTCCCCGGGGATTCTTACCCGCACGGATCCCCGTAATTTTTCGGGTTTAAGAATTCGACGTAATGGGTTCCGATAGAAGCAAGGCCTTGGATTCACAGCCGGACCGAAGGAAAAATGCCCATTCGCGTGGTCTTGGTGGACGATCATCTCTCGGTTTTGGAGCGCGTGAAGAAACTTCTCTCGGCGGAATTCACCGTGGTCGCGACCGCTTCGGACGGCATCGAAATGCTGCGTGCCTGCGCCGGGCACAGCCCGGACGTGGTTGTGGCGGACGTCACGATGCACGGGCTAAGTGGGATCGAGGCCAGTAAGAGGCTGCTGGAACGCCGGCCTGGAACGCCGATCGTGATGCTCTCCATGCATCGGGAGCCGGAAGTGGTTCAAAGCGCGCTGGACGCGGGCGCCTTGGCGTATGTTCACAAGTTGACCGCCGGGGACGATTTGATCCCCGCGATTCATTGCGCGCTGGCGGGAAAGCGATTCGTCTCCGATTCGTGCAAGTGACGGCCGGCGTGACGGCGTCAAATCGCGGATCGTAGCGTCACTGTTTGACTTCCATCTTTCTGTCGCTCTCTCCGGTTCGCGCCGCGCGCGATTCGTCCGATTTCGTCTCCGCCACCGCCAGACAACCGTTGTGAAATCGCTCCTCGGTATAAAGCTTGAGGAATACCGCGAGTTGCGCGAAATTGGGCTCGCCGCACTTAGGCGTGGGCGTGACGAAGTAGCGAATTCCGTTCTTCGCCATTAGATCTTTCACGGCTTCGGCGGTGCCGGCCGCCTCGATCTGGCGGAAGAACTCGAAAGTATGCGAGCCGGAGGTGTAGGGGCGGCCCTGCAATCCGGCGATGCCGGTCCAGAAGAATGCCGCCGGGGCGCCGGGAGCCTCGCGGTTCAGGTAGTCCACCATGGCGCGCGCGGGCGCGTTCTGATCGATATATTCGGCGGCCTCGGTTTTGAAATTCAGCGGATTGAGGCAGAAGCTTTTGTGCCAGTAGCCGGAAGAGGGCAGCAGATAGGCGCCGGAAAGAATACTCGCCACCGTGGCGCCGACGATGACCCGGTAAAGATTCGGCTGCTCGCGGCGGAGCGCGCGAAGGTAGCCGGCGAATCCGAATAACAGCAGCGGAAACGCCGGGACAAGATAGCGGATATAAGAGGCGCGGCTCCACGTGAGCAGGAAGAAGACCGCGCCGATTCCCAACGCGGCCAACACCGGGCGCGTGAACATGGATCGTGGCGCCGTCAAAAACAACAGCAATAGAAAAATCCAACTCAGACCCAGCGCGCCGTTTTGACCTTCGAGAAACTTGCTGCTGCGGAACGTCATGTCGAACAATGAGCGCCAGGTGAAGCGGGCTTGCCACCGAGGGTCCGCCCAGTTCGCCTGGGTGTTGTAGTGCGGCGAACGGAACACGTCGTTGAAGTAAGGAAAAACGGGATTGCCGGTTTTGACCCACGCCGTGGCGTACGGCGGAGCGGCGACGAGGACGCACAACATTACGGCCAGCGACAGGGCGGCGAGGCTTTTGCGATCGAGACCGCGCTTGCGATCGAAGCAGTTGAAGAATACCCACGCCAGGCAGGGCGCAAGAAAAGAGAGCGCCAGTAGTTTGGTCGCCATGGCGGCTCCCAGAAGAATGCCGGCGACGGGCAGCGCCGCAGCCTCGCGCGATTCCGTCCAGTGGACAATGAGAACGGCCGCGCCCAACAGAAATGCGGCCCAGATCATATCCGTGAACAGCGAGCCGGTAATCAATTGCACGGCGGGCGTTGCGGCGTAAACGGCGGCGATCAACAAGGCCGCGGAGCGCGGCGCCAGGCGGCGGCACAAGGAGACGATCAGGACGCAACTGAGGCAGAGGAAAACGAAGGGCAGCAGTTTGGCCGCGAACTCGCCGCCCAGCAGATAGCAGGTAGTGAAACACCATTCGGCGGCCATGGGCATTACCGCCCAACTTATCTGCGTGACATCGAAATGCCAGAAGTGATGCGCCGCCATGTGCATAGGAACAACAAGGTGTATGGCGAGCCCGTCGGCGCTTACTTCGGGCTTGAGGCACATGAGAAACTGAGCGCCTAACACGTAGAGAAGTACCACCATCGCCCAGTAACCGGGGATAGACCCGGTACCGATGCGGGGAGCACGGAAAGAGGCGCGAAAACGGACCCAAATCGAGCGGCCGGCGACGACGGCGGGAATCGCCAGCAGGAGCGCATGCGACTGCGGCCAATTCCACTTAGTAAATGCGAGCAACGAGACGGCGAAGGACCATATGGCCGCTCCGGTAAGAAGCGCCAAGGCGTCGATTGACAACTGCTGATGGCGCTCGTCTGCCTGGAGGCGCAGCACGCGAAGCGCGGCCAGCCCGATGCCGTAGCAGGCTAGCGAGAAGAAGACCAGCGCCAGGACAGGTTGGGGCCCGACAAGTGCGCCGGCATAGAGCATCACGCCGCCGGCAAAGCACGGCAGCAAGGCTTGGCGGCGAACGGCGAAGATCAGGATGGCGGCCGCTGCGAAAAGCGCGCTGTAGAGTAAGAATCGTTTCTGGCCGATGGGATCCCAGATAGATTGATGAAAGATTCCGGTGCGGATGGCTCCCGCTACGCAGATGACGATGGCAGCGAGCAGCACAACCCATCGAAAACGCATTGCGACAGCCCTAGTCTTCGGAAACTGGATTGTTGCCGGAGCAGCCAAATTATGGGGTCCTGACCAAGTCTAGCCGTAGAACGGAAGACACCGGAGTCTAATTCGAACCCTGAGGGACATCGGGCGTACTCCAACATACAAGTGACCACAAATGACCCGGGAATATCCCTCGGGAAACGCGTGTGAAGGAGTTAATGAACTTATTGCGGAACTATAAGATTGGAGTCAATATCTAACTTGAGGTCCAAATTCAAAGATGAGAAGTTTGATCAGAGATTCCGTCGTTCTACCCGCGGCAGCGGAAGTGCTTTACGGAATGTATCTGAACCCTAAGAAACATGCCGAATTCACCGGAACCCCGGTTACCATTAGCACTGAGCCGGGCTCGCCGTTCAGCGCATTCCACGGCGCCATTAGCGGCACGATGATCGCGGCGGTTCCTTTCCGGCTGGTGGTTCAATCGTGGCGCTCGGCGCTTTTCAACGCCAACGACCCTGATTCGACGCTGATCCTTGAGTTCGTGCCCGAAGGCGCACAAGGCAGGATCGATCTTCTGCATCTCGATGTCCCGGCGGTGGACCATCGGCGAGTGACCGAGGGCTGGGAGAAATATTATTGGACGCCCTGGCGCAACTACCTGGCGAAAGCCGCGGACACGCGCGGCATCACTACCGGCGCCGGCGCTAGCGGATGACGAGCGAGCCCGCCGCCTGCAGGAGCCTTGCCGCGCCGTCGGGTCATAAACGCCCGTGAAATTTCCCCTTGACGCTCGAAGCCCTGCCTGCTAGTGTACTAGCATCTGCTAGTGAATTAGCAGTTTGAGGTTTCGAGCGTGAGCGAAGACGCCAGAAGTCAACTCGGCCGCCGGGAGCGGCAGATCATTGAGGTTTTGTACCGGCTCGGAAAAGCGAGCGTAGCGGCAGTTCTGGCGAACCTGCCGGACCCGCCCACCTATTCCGCAGTTCGGGGAATGCTCAATCTCCTGGAGGAGAAGGGGCACGTCAAGCACAAGCGAGATGGGATTCGCTACGTTTATGTGCCCGCTGTCGCTCCTATGAAAGCGCGCCAATCGGCGCTGAGGCATCTGGTATCCACGTTCTTCGATGGGTCCATGCCGGCAGCGGCGGCGGCGCTGCTGGAGATGTCGGGGAACCGGCTTTCAACGGAAGAGCGAGACCAACTGGCAGCGTTGATTGCTCAGCGGGAAACGGAGGGGCGATGATTGGCCTCGGTGTTTTCGTGGAGGTGTTCTGGAAATCGAGCATCGTGCTCGGCGCCGCTCTTTGCGCCAGCGCTCTGCTGCGGAAGAAATCGGCGGACCTGCGGCGGCTGGTGCTTTCCACTTCGGTGGCCGCGATGTTCGTTGCGGCCCTCGCCGCGCCGGCGTTGCCCAGTTGGACCGCTGCGGCGCCGGCCTGGTTCCGGCTGCCGGCGTCCCCTGCCCCGGCCGCGTTGGAACGGCCAGCCGATCCGGGAATGCCGGGTAACAGGCCGGAACTTCCGACGGCGCAACGCGGATCGGCCGCGACCAGTTTACCTGCACGGCGGCCGCTAACGGGGAGCGTGCCCGCGATCCCGCTGATCTGGTTTGGCGGCACGGCGATTCTGCTGATTCGGTTCATAGCAGGTTTGTACAAGCTGCGAAGGCTGCGAACGGCTTCGCATGCTTTGAGCGACGACGCCGTGGCGGAGCACCGTGTTTCACTGCTACAAAACGACACGGTTGACGCGCCAGTTACCTGGGGAATCGTACGACCGGTGATCCTAGTGCCCGCGCGCTTCCACGAATTGCCCACCGAATGCCGGAACCAGGTGCTATGTCACGAACTGGCGCACATTCAAGGGCACGATTTCCTGTTACGGGTTCTCGTCGAGATTGCACGGGCAGCCATTTGGTTTCAACCCCTGATCTGGATTACGCGGCGGCAACTGCGGGAAGAACAGGAACTGGCGTGCGACGATCGCGTGCTGGCCGCGGGTGGAAGATCCTCCGCATACGCAAAACTGCTATTGGATTGGGACGGTGGCCTGACGGGAAGAAATTCGATCATCGCCATTGGGATGGCGCAGCGAAACTGCCTGAAGCGCCGATTGTACGCGTTGCTCGATCTCGATATCCGGCGAGACAGGGCCTCGGGCGAACTAATCGCGGTTACGTGGCTGCTGGGGCTAGCGACGGCGCTGCCTCTCGCGGCTTTCAGCTTTGCGCAAGGGCCGGCGCCACTACCGCAGACGCCATCCGCGCCACCGCAAGTCGCGGTTTCGCAGGCAACCCCCGAGGCCGTCGCGGAGGCGCCTGCGGCTGCGCCAGCGACAGTGGCCGCGGAAGCGGCCGCGCCGGTTCAAGCCGCGGCCGTTCCATCGCCAACCCCGGATTCGCAAGTAGTCTTCGAGGTCGCCACCGTGAAGCACGGTCGTCCGGGCGACTACAGCGCGGGCGGCAGCGGCGGCCCCGGCACTCACGATCCGACGACATATTCCGTGGAAAATTACCCGCTGTCCAGCCTGCTCGAGATCGCGTATGGCATAGCGTCCTATCAGCTTTCCGGACCGAGCTGGCTTATTGAGGAGCGCTTCACCGTGACCGCCAAGCTACCGGCAGGAACGACTAAAGAGCAGCTCGCGCTAATGATGCGAAACCTGCTGATGGAGCGCTTCCAGCTCGCCGCACATTTTGAGACAAGAGAAGTTGCGGGATATCAGTTGGTGGTGGCCAGGGGCGGACCGAAGCTCAGCGCATCGCCGGGAGATCCGGCGCAGACTGATCCCGCGAAGCCGGATGCCGAGTTCAAGTGGGCTGTCGATAAAGAGGGCTATCCAGAGCTGCCGCCGGGGCGCAAGTACGCCATGGCTATGGGTTATGGCCGTGCACGCTGGCGCTTCGCCGACGAATCCATGCAGGAATTTACTGCGACACTCGGCGATTGGATGCATAACCCCATCATCAATGGCACTGGGCTGCCGGGAAAGTACGACTTCGTGATGTCCTGGTACACCGAGGCGCAGCCCAATGCGGCGGCGGATTCCGGCCCGAGTATCTTCGCGGCGGTTCAGGAACAGCTCGGCCTGAAGCTGGAATCGCAAAAGATTCCCGTCAAGACAGTGGTGATCGATCACATCGAAAGAATGCCGAGCGAGAATTGATAGGGCCGCTGAGTTTGGCCTGAAGCTGGAAGCGCAGAAACTGGAAGCCGACATTTTCGTTATCGATCGGCTTGAGCAGCCATCCGGCAACTGAGCGAGCCCAGATGAGCCCTACGGCTTTGCGCCGCCGCTACGCTGAAGGGCGAACTGCACTTCCGGTTGCTTGGCGGAAGCACGCCCGGCCCAGATCCATGCGTAGCGGCTGAGCAGCGAACCGCAGAGAAAACAAATGGCTGCAATGCAGCGCCCGCGGGGCGTCGATCCCCAGACGATCCGAACTGCGAGCGCCGTGGGCCCTTCGAGAATGCCGGCGATGCGAAAGGCGATGCCGGAACGGCCATGATGCAGCGGCCCATCGGCGTCGGACTTACGAAGCTCAAACAGGACTTCGTAGACAGTTTCCAAGCCGGACGCAACAAGTCCGAGAACTTGCGTCACTGGAATGAAAAACCCGCAAAGCTCCAAAATTGCAGATGAGCCGCCCAGTCCGGAGGTGAGGAAATGCGCGGGCAGAAATCTCCGATGCTTAAACCAGACTGGAATCGCGGTGGCGCCGATCAGCACCCCTGTGTAACTAGCGAGGAGAAGCCCAGTAAGCGCGCCGGACGCCTCGCCGAGCCAACGAAGTCCGAATACCAAAGGCGAGCCGTAGCCGCATACGACGAGTTCGCTGGTGAACACCGCCAGGAACGCGCAGCCGGAGAACGCCACGAGAATCCACGCGCCCATCGACATGGGGGACTTCAGCTTGAACACGCGAAGCATGTTGAGGAAGCGGCTCGGGCGGCCGAGATCGGCGATCAGAAGCACGGGGCAGATGGCCGCGCCCGCCAGAGCGATCCACAGGGCGAGGAGGGTCAGCACCTCATCCGCACGAAAAATATGGGCGATGAATGCGATGCAGGCGGAGACTCCGGCGATGCCGCCGATGAAAAAATACAGCGGAACTTCCCAGGTCCAGACGGGTGGTTTCAGCGCGGGCAGACCGTAGTAACTATCCTGCCCCTGAATTTGCGCGCGATTCGGCGCGCCGGGCGGAAGGGAGCCTCCCGCCGCCGCGCGGCGGATCTCGTGGAGCCGTTCCTCAGTGATATTTCGTTTGGATCCAGAAGTCATGAGCCCTCCGGCCAAATCAAGTCAGCGCGAAGGCGGCGCAAACCACCGCAAAGAGGATCGCCGCGGAAAGGAAGGCCGAAGTCCATGCGCTTTTCAAGTAGACCGTGGGGACTTCGGGCGCCGGCGGCATATTGTAGTTTTCCGGTTGGCCGAGGAGGATGGAGAATGCATGAATACCCCCGACGCTGGTGTCCCGCGGATCGTAGACGCGAGCGTCCGCGTAGCCCCGCTCCTGCAGTTCCGTCACGCGTTTTGTGGCGCGCTCGCGGAGTTCGTCGAGCGGACCAAATTGAATGGATTGCGTTGGACAGGCGGTGGCGCACGCGGGCATCAAGCCGACTTTTTGACGGTCATAACAGAATGTGCATTTGAATGCGCGGCCGTCGCCGGGCCGCTTCTCGATCACGCCAAACGGGCAGGAGACCACGCAATAACCGCAGCCGTTACAAACGTCCGGTTGCACATATACCGAGGCGACGTCCGTGCGAACGATGGAACCGGTGGGACAGGCCTCCAGGCAGCCGGCGTTTGCGCAATGCTTGCAGACGTCGGACAGGAAGACCCAGCGAAACGGATCTTGCGTATCGGCGATCTGAGGACCCGCGATTAGCGGCTGCTCCAAAAAGAGAACGTGGCGCCAGGTGGAAGCGCCCAGGCTTTTGGTGTTGTCATAGGAAAGGCCGCTCCACTCCATTCCGTCGGCAGGAACGTCGTTCCATTCCTTGCACGCGACTTCGCAGGCTTTGCAGCCGATGCAAATGGTCGCGTCGGTGAGGAATGCGCTTTTGTTCACGGTTTCTCAACTGAAGGCGGCAACAAGCTCGCCATCTTTTGCGCGTTGGAGGCGCGTTTGCCGGGTAATACCGCGCAGAGAAGGCCCTTCGATTCCATTATGCGCACGTTAGGCTCTTCGGAGATGGCAACTAAATCGTTGGCTATGTCGCCTTTCACAAGACCGGAGTAGCCCCAATGAAATGGCACGCCGACTTGCTGGACGGTCTTTCCGTCGATGGTCAAGGTTTTCATGCGCGGGGTGACTAAGGCGTGCGCCTCAATAGCTCCGCGCTGAGTGACAATGGTCACCCAATCGCCGTTTGAAATCGAAAGCTGCAGGCCCAATTCCAAGGATAGTTCGCAGAAGAGTTCCGGCTGCAGCTCGGCCAAATGCGACAACGTACGCGACATGCCGCCGGCCGTGTGGTGTTCAGTGAGCCGGTAAGTGGTCAGGACATGCGGGAACCGGCTGTCGGGTGAACTCGCATATTGGTTTCCGGGGCGGGCACGCGAATCGGCCGCCGGATTGCTCTGCTGGGAATACATCGGATTGCGAACCGGCGATTCGAGCGGTTCATAGTGCGCGGGAAGCGGGCCATCGTTGAGTCCGGTGGGAACCCAAATCCAACCTAGCCCATCGGCATGTAAGATGAATGGCTTGTCTCCGGCGAGCGCGGCGTCGCCTTCGGCGCCGGGCTTCGGTTGGTAATCGGGAGGTTTGGTGGCGACAAAATCGGGGACATCGAGGCCGGTCCATTTACCGGCGTCGGCGTCCCACCAAACAAGCTTCTTTCGCTCGCTCCACGGCTTACCGTCGGGCCGCGCGGAGGCGCGATTGTAGAGAATGCGGCGGTCTGACGGCCACGCGAATCCCCAACCGTGACCATAGAAATCCTGCGAGTCCCGCTGGTTCGCGCGATTCTGCCCCGGCTCGGGAAAAACACCGGAATAAATCCAACACCCGCAGGCGGTGGAGCCATCGGATTTCAGCGCAGTGAAACCCGGCACCAGCTTCCGGCCGGCTACGGTATAGCCGTTGATTTCCTGCAAAATTTCTTCGGCGATGGGCTCTTCGTCGGCGCCCTCGATGCCGTAGTCCCACGTCAAGGCGTTCAGCCCCGCATTGCGCGGACGCGGATCTTTACGCGCCCGCTCTTTCAACAGGCGGCCAAGGTGAAAAACGAAGTGGTTTTCGCTGCGGCTGGCGCCGGGGGGATCGACGGCTTTCTCGCGCCATTGCAGTAGCCGCTGCGTATTGGTGAACGTGCCGTCCTTTTCGGCGTGTCCTGCGGCCGGCATGAGGAAGACTTCCGTCTGAATATCCTCGGGCCGAATCTCTCCGCGCTTCACTTCGGGCGAGTCATACCAAAACGAGGCGGTTTCCGTTTCGACCATTTCGCGGACCACGAGCCATTTCAGCTTGGCGAGCGCGCGGCGCTCCATTCCGGAGTTTGGACCAGCAACAGCGGGATTTTGCCCCATGACGAAGAGCCCGTCCATTTTGCCGTCCATCATGTCCAGCCAATAGGCTTGATGCGAATGGTCGCCAGTGACGCGCGGGAGCCAGTTGAACCCAAACTCGTTTTCCGCGGTCGCGGCCTCGCCGTAATAGGCTTTCAACAGACTGACAATGTACTTGTCGAAGTTGTTCCACCAGCCGGTGCGCGGCTTGTATTTCGCGATGAAATTATCCAATGTCTTCGATTCTTCGCCGAATTTCGGCATATTCAGATAACCGGGAAGAATGTCGAACAAAGTAGGAACATCGGTAGACCCCTGAATCGATGCATGCCCGCGCAGCGCCATGATGCCCCCGCCGGGGCGTCCCATATTGCCGAGTAGGAGTTGCAGGATAGCCGCGCAACGAATAATTTGTACGCCAGAGGAATGCTGCGTCCAGCCGAGCGCATAACAAATTGAGCCCGTTTTTTCCGGCCCCGAAGCGGTGCAATATGTGCGCGCGACGCGGAGGAACGATTCCTTGGCGACGCCGCAGTAGCGCTCGACCATCTCCGGCGTATAACGCGCGAAATGTTTCTTCAGAAGCTGGAATACGCAGCGCGGATCCTGGAGGGTCTCGTCCTTACGGTATTCGTTCAGATCAGGCGGAGCGTTGCCCCCTTCCTGTTCATGGCCGCCTTTCATTTCCGCCGATTCAGGCTGCGCCGCCGCTTCAGCATCCGTTCCCACGGATTCGTAAAGCCAACTCGAGGGGTCGTATGCCTTCTTGTCTTCTTTCCAGCCCGAGAAGAGGCCGCCGAGATCTTCGGTATCCTTGAAATCCTCCGAGATGATAACGGGCGCGTTCGTGTAATGCACGACGTAGTCGTGGAAGTACAGATCGTTTTCGATCGCGTAGCGAATCAACCCGCCCAGAAATATGATGTCGGATCCGGCGCGAATCGACACCCAAAGATCCGAGACAGCCGATGTCCGGCTGAAGCGCGGATCGACGTGAATCACCTGTGTCCCGCGTTCCCTGGCTTCGACCACCCATTGAAAGCCGACCGGATGGTTCTCCGCCATGTTCGAGCCCATGATGAGAATTGCATCCGCATTCAGCAAATCCTTAGGCGCGGATGTCGCTCCGCCCCGCCCGTAAGTTGTGCCCAGACCGGGCACAGTAGAGCTATGTCAAATACGGGCCTGATTGCTTAAACACACCATGCCCAGGCCGCCGGTGAAGAGTTTCTTAATGAGATAGTTCTCTTCGTTGTCGAGGGTCGCGCCGCCCAGGTGAGCGATGGCGGTGGTCTGCATCAAGCTCTGACCGTCTCTCGATTCCACGAAAGTCCGCTCACGGCTCTCCCACACTCGTTCGGCGATCATTTCCATCGCCTGGTCGAGCTCGATCTCTTCCCATTGCTTCGAAAACGCGCGGCGATACTTGACTTTCGTCAAGCGCTTGGAGTGAGTCAGCAGCTCATAACTGGCGGACCCCTTGGGACAAAGACGTCCGCGTGAAAGGGGCGATGCAGGGTCGCCTTCGATCGAAATGAGGCGGTTTCCCTCATGGAAGATGAGTTGGCCGCAGCCGACGGCGCAGTAAGGACACACCGAGCGCGCCACCTTGGCGCCTTCGTTCTTCGGACGCAGTTCTTGCGTACGCGAGCTCATCGCGTCGACGCCGGTCCCGTCCGAACCGTGCAAGATCTGTCGAGCCACCGGCCAACGGAGTATGAGGTCTTTAATCATCGATCATTCCATGGAGGGCTAAGTGGAGCACACCGTCACCTGGTGATGGCAGCCGGCGCGGCCTGGAATAATTTCATCGAACTCAGGAGGGTATTGTAGACGCCCCATCCCAGAGGGATACTGACCACCAGCCAGGCCAGGAGAATCATGGCCGCCGACGATTTCTTGATATTCTCCGCCATAGGAATCCTTTCCACACTTACACTTTGCTGAGGGATTGTCTCTCCGGCATCCAATACTTCGCAGCCACGGGCCGAACGAGCAGGTTGGCAATGAACCCAACTACCAGGAGCGCCGACATGATATGCAGGACGGTTTGATATGCGCTGGCTTTATCGGCTCCGTGGGCGATTTCGTATTCCCGCATGTAATTCACTAATACCGGCCCAAGAACGCCAGCCACCGACCATGCGGTCAGCAGACGTCCGTGAATTGCGCTGACGTGATAGACGCCGAACAAGTCTCGAAGGTAAGCGGGGATAGTGGCAAAACCGCCGCCATACATGCTCAACAGGACTACCGAAATGGCGACGAACAAAGCGACGCTATTGAGGTGATTCGCGCCGGTCATCGGAAGGAAATAGTAGAGCAGCGCGCCCAAAGTGAAAAAGATGAAGTACGTCGATTTTCTGCCAATAAAATCGGAGGTGGATGCCCAGAAAAACCGCCCCGCCATGTTGAACAGACTGAGAAGGCCAACGAATCCCCCGGCCGCAACCGGCCCTATGGATCCCTTGAAGAACTCCTGAATCATGGGCGAAGCCTGCTCGAGAATGCCGATGCCCGCGGTTACATTGGTGCATAACACGATCCACAGCAGCCAGAACTGTGGAGTCCTAAAGGCCGTGTTCACCTCGACGTTGTGAGTTGTGATCAGTTTCTGATCCTTGACCGGAGCGACCCAGCCTTCGGGTTTCCAGCCGTCTCTGGGGACACGAATCGTGAAGACGCCGAACATCATTAACAGAAAATACAGCACGCCCATCACGACGAAAGCCGGTCCTACTCCGATATCGTTGGGCGTCCGAAAATACGCCATGAGTTTGATCGCCAACGGCGATCCGATCATCGCGCCGCCGCCGAAACCCATGATGGCCATGCCCGTCGCAAGACCGGGCCGGTCGGGGAACCACTTAATGAGCGTGGAAACAGGCGAGATGTAGCCAAGGCCGAGTCCAACGCCGCCAACTATTCCGTAGCCAAAGTAGATCAACCACAGCTGATGCGAGACGACCCCGAAATAGGAGATAAAAAATCCCAAAGCAAAGCACGTCGCGGAAGCGAACATGGCCTTCCTGGGCCCGGCGCCCTCCAGCCACTTGCCGAAAACCGCCGCGGACAGGCCCAGCATCACAATGGCGAGCGAGAAAATCCACGCAAGTTGCGGCTGAGTCCAATCGCCCGGAACGGACTTGGTTATTCCTATCGCTTGTGTGAGAGGTATCTTAAAAACGCTAAAAGCGTAGACTTGACCGATGCAAAGGTGAATCGCCAATGCAGCGGGGGGTACTAGCCAGCGGCTGTAACCCGGGTGCGCGACCGACCGTTCACGGTCGAGGAACGACAACAATGCCATCTTTGGCCTCCCGGCCCACACTTCGCGGCAAGGAGTCGACACGCACGGGCAGACCGATCATGAGAAGCACAGAGGAACGGTTTGCCGAAACGGACAACTCATCCCCACCCGCGAAACGAATCAACTCAAAATTTCAAAAAAAGGTAATGACGCGCCCTGACAGCCCTTTATGACAGTTCCCTTACAGTGATTCCCCGTGCACAGCTACCTTGAGGCTACCCCAACCCCTGCGGGTTTTGCAAGAGTCTGGGAGCACCAACAAGAGCGAGATAGCGGGCCAATTTGAACTGGATGCGAATTGGACGTACTATTTCGTTTCCGCTGTCCGTGAGGGCGGTACGAACACGCGCGGAAAGACGCGAGACGTCACGTAATAGTAATAAATGTGAATTTGCGGCAGGCCCTCGCGAGATGAAGGAGGATGCCTTCCTGGTTCATTGCCGGGCCGGGGTGGTGGTTTGGTAAATGTGATGACGCCGGGTCTGTCTGTAGGCGCGCATCCCGCGTGTCTGCGCCACCAACTCGGCGCCAGCCGGCCAGAGCATGAGCACTACGACATGGCGCGGGTGTTCCTCGAGAGATTGGACGAGATTGGCCAGCATTCGGGTGAGAACTTGGGGGCCGAACGGATTGAACATGCCAACCACCAGATTGTGATTCGGGAACTTAAAATCCGCGGCGTTGGCATAGGTCGACTCAATGTCGAAGCACTTCCGCTTGCGGGAACGGTAGCGGCGAATGTTGGCGCAAGCCTCCCGATGCAGGTCGATGTCGAATTCCACGCCTTGGATTTTGCGAAACGGCAATTCCGCGGCAAGGAAAAGCATCCGGCCTTTTCCCGAACCCATGTCGATGAAGGTGTAGCCGGAATGGGCGTCTATCGGCAGACCTCTTAGGGCGATTTTCGCGCTCAGGACGCGCACGGGAATGTAGGTCAGGCTGTCGCGGATCTCCCCGACGATTTTCGAGCCGTCGAAGGTCAACGCGTTTCCGACCGTCTTCACAGACCGCGTCTTATCGAACCACCAATCTTCAATCGATCGCACCAATGAGCTGAAGGCCTTTCAGAGAGATCAAACTTCGCGTGAATGTTCTCTTGAAACGGAGACCGATGAAATGGTCAGGAAGTCATCATACCCCGCGGGGCGGAATATTGTGAAGCCCGAATTTTTCTAAGGCCGAATGGCTTTGAGGGCAATCGATTCGCGGCCGCCGGCAGTTGCGGTGAACGGCTGGCCGCGAAACTCATACGGCTTGAGCCATTCGGCGTCGCGGTAAGCGCCGGTATCGATGCGTTCCCACGCGTAGACGCGATAATCGCCGGGCGCGATTCCATCGAAATGGAATTCGCCGAACTCATCGCTGGTAACCTCTTTGTAACGCGACGGCCGGCGCAGCGTAGGGACCAGCGCGACGGTGGCGCCGGGCATGGGGCTGCCATCCGCACCACGGACGCTGCCGCCGAGCGACGCGCCGGCGGCGGTGAGCATGATGCGCAGGGGCGCGGTCTGGCCGCCGGTAAAATCGAATCCGGCGTCGGGCACGTCAACGCCGCGATAGCGGGCGGAGTGAACGAAGAGGCCTTCCGGCACGACCACGTGCAAAATATATTTGCCGGGCGCGAGGGCACTGAACGTAAATGTGCCCTTGGCCGAAACGGGGGCGTGCGCGGCGCGGGGCAAAAGGGAATCCGTAGGCTCGAGCACCACCTGCATGCCGGGAGGCGTCTGGTTTTCGCTTCCTACCAGGATGACGTCGCCGGACAATTCCGCGGTGGCTTGCGCGCGTAAGGCAAGCCTCTCGATTTCCCGCTGCGTTACGGTGACGGGCAGCGACACAGAGGCGGGCGTGACGCCGTCTTGTTCCGTGGCGTTGAGGATGTAGGCGCCGGGCGCGATGGCGGGGAATGCGAAGCTGCCGTCAGGCTCCATTTTTACGTGGGCGCGGGAGACAAGCGCGACCTCGCCGCTTCTCGGCGTGAGCCACGCGATGGCGGCTTTGGCGCAATGGGCGCACGCGCCGGCAACGCGCACGGTGGACGCCTTGGACATGTGAATGTCTTTGGCCGTTTCAGCCGCCGCGGCTGCCACGATGACTTCCGACGCCCCGGCGACGCTGGCTGCGTCAGGGAAAAATGTGGACGCGCCGTTGTGCGTCGTGGCCGCGAGCAGATACTTCCCCGCGCTGAGATCGGCGAGTTTGTATTCACCGGCTTCGTCAACCGGCGCGGAGGCGACCGGGAAATATTCCTTCTTGCCTCGCTCATAGATAGGCTGCAGGGCGAAGACCACGGCATCGGCCGCGGCCGCGCCTTCGGCGTCGAGGACTTTTCCGGAAATACTCGAACCCGGCGTGAGGCCGAAAGCGAGGTCGTTCATTCGCTGGCCCGGGACCACGTAGAGCGTCGTGCCCGCGAGAGGGTTGCCGCGCGATCCGTAGGCCTGGCGCGCGAAGCCGGGGCATTCGGCAAAGAGCAGGTAGCGGCCGGGGGGCAATCCGTCAAACAAGAACAGGCCGCGGGTGTCGGTGACAAAACGGAGGGGCGTGGCGGTGTTGGTGGCTGAACTGAGGATGAGGGTGACGCCATTGAGATTGTCGTCGGTGGCCGTGTTGTAAACTTGGCCGCCGATCACCGCGAGTTGCGCATGAGCGCAGGCGGCGAGGGCTAGGACGATACAGAACTTCACAATTCTAGTGTGACGCAACGGCAATGGTGGGAACTCCAGTCACGGGGCGATAGGGCATGAGACGCTTCGGTTTGCTTGGCATGCAAGGATGACGGCAGCGAGAAGTGCAATTGCGGCGCCACGCCTGAGCGAGTGTACACTGAGGAAAACCATGAGCCAATCCGGAAAAAAGATTTCGCGCCGGCGCTTCGGCATGGGCGCGGCGCTGGCGGGCGGGTTGCTGCCCGCGGTGACGCAGGCGCAACGGCAGCAGGGAGCGCCTTTGAGCGAACCCGAAACCGCCGAAGTGGAGGCGCGCTACAACGAAGCCCTTCGCAAATATGGAAGCCGGCTCTCGGACGCGCAGAAGCAGCGCATTCGCGGCATTCTCACCGCGAACGAGCGCATGATGTCGCACATTCGCGAATTTCCGCTGGATAACGGCGATACGCCCGCGACCATTTTGAAACTGGCCGAGGGCGGCGCGGCGAAAGGCGGAAAATAGAATGCTCAGCGAAGACATTCTCTACCTCACGGTGGGCGAGCTGGGCCAGCACCTGCGCAAGAAAGCGTTCTCGCCGGTGGAATTGGCGCAGAGCTATCTCGACCGCAGCGAAAAACTGGGGCCGAAGTTCAACGCGTACGTCACGCTGACGCCGGAACTGGCGCTGCAGCAAGCGAAGGCGGCGGAAAAGGAAATGACAGCGGGCCATTTTCGCGGACCGCTGCACGGCATCCCTTACGCGCTGAAAGACCTGGTGGCGGTCAAGGGATATCCGACCACGTGGGGCGCGAAGCCGTTCGCTACGCAAACATTCGACTACAACGCGACCATCGTCGAGAAATTGAACGCGGCGGGATCGGTGCTGGTCGGCAAAGCGGCGATGATCGAGTTGGCCGGCGGCCTCGGGTATTCGAATGGCTTTGCATCGCTGACGGGCGCGGCGCGGAACCCGTGGAATCCGGAGTGCTGGACGTGCGGGTCGTCGAGCGGATCGGGCGCGGTGGTTTCTGCGGGCCTCGCGCCGTGGGCGATCGGGTCAGACACGCGCGGGTCGATCATCTGCCCAACATCTTGGTGCGGGCTTTCCGGCATGCGGCCGAGCTTCGGACGCGTGAGCCGGTATGGCGCGATGGCGATTGCGTGGACCATGGACAAGCTGGGGCCGATGGCGCGGAGCGCGGATGATTGCGGCCTAATTTTGGCGGTGATCGCTGGCTTGGACCCGAAAGACCACGATTCGGGATTCACGGGCGCGTTCAAGTATCCGGCGCCAGAGCTGGAGCCGCGTAAGCCGCTGCGCGTCGGCAAACTGACGAATGTGTTCGGGCGTCTCGATCCGCAGATCGAGACGGCGGTCAACGAAGCACTGAAGGGAATGGAGAAACACGGCGCGCACGTGACGGAAGTCGAGATGCCGGATGGGCCGTTTGAGGACGCCGCCGAGCTTACGATTTTGATCGAGGCCGCGTCGTCTTTCCAGAAGCTGATTCAGACGGGCGATTGCGCCGGCTTGACCGATCCGCTGGGGCAGATCAACGGCTATGCGAGCGATATGTTCTCGTCCACCGATTATCTGCAGATCCAGCGCGTGCGCACGTATCTGCAGCAGAAGGTGGACAAGCTGTTCGACCAATTCGACGTGCTGGCGACGGCCGGGCAGCAGACTGTCGCGTCGCGGTTGACGCCTGGTCCACGACCGCAACAGCCGGCGGAGCGGCCCGCAGAACGGCCGGCGGAAACGCCGCGGCCGCAGCAGAATCGTACGGCTGCGAACAAGCCGCCGGATGGCGTTTCGAGCTTGTGCGGCCTGCCGGCGCTGGCAGTTCCCTGCGGATACAACACCGATGGGTTACCGATGGCGTTGCAGTTCATGGGACGCGCGGGGAACGACCACGCCGTGATTGCCGCGGCGCGCAATTTTCAAAGCTTTACGGAGTGGCATAAGCGCCATCCGAAGATTTCAGCTTAGGTTGCAGCTTCGGTTGTACGCTTCGCGACCTTGCGCCGGCGAGGAAGGCTGCGCCAACATGGCAGTGTGAGAGGTTTGATAGTGGCGACTCTGCTTGCAGGCTCTGGAATGGCGCAATCCGATTATTTGTTTTACGTGGGGGGGTACGGCCCCAGCATCACTTCGTTTCGTTTCCACTCGGCGAACGGCAAGGTGACGCGCATCGGCGCGGCTGTGGATACGCCGGCTTCCTCGTTTCTGGCGGTGCATCCGAACGGGCGCTATTTGTACGCGGTGAACGAGCAGGGCAAGGATAACGACACGCTCAGCGCGTTCGCCATCGACGCCAAGAGCGGCAAGCTGACGCTGCTGAATTCGGTTCCGGCGCGCGGCAGCTCGCCCTGCGATCTCTCGTTCGATAAAACCGGACGGTTTCTGGCGGTGGCGAACTACGCCAACGGCAGCGTCACTGTATTTCAGGTGCTGCCGGATGGAAAACTGGGCGAGGTGGTGGGGTTCGATCAAATGAAGGGGTCGAGCGTCAATCGCGAGCGGCAGGCGGGCCCGCACGCGCACTGCGTAGTGTTTTCGCCCGACAATCGGTTTTTGATTTCCGCCGATCTGGGCGCGGATAAAGTTCGCGTCTACCACTTCAACGCAGCGACCGGCGCGATTACGCCGAACAATCCAGCGGGGCTTTCGGTGAAGCCAGGATCGGGGCCGCGGCACCTGGTGTTTCACCCGAACGGCCACGTGGCGTATTTGATCAACGAGATGGGATCGACGGTGGAGGTGCTCCACTGGGATGCGGCCAGCGGAACGTTCGATTCGGGCCAGAGGCTTTCGACGCTGCCGGATGGGTTCACCGGAGAAAGTACGGCGGCCGAGGTGATGGTGAACCCGGCGGGGTCTGTGCTTTATGCATCGAACCGCGGGCACGACAGCATCGCTTTGTTTACGATCGATCCGGAGCGCTCGCTGCTTTCGCCGATGGAACGGACCAGTTCGCTGGGTAAGACGCCACGCTTCTTCACGTTCGATCCCACGGGACGCTACTTGCTGGTGGCCAATCAGGACGCGGACAACTTAGTGGTTTTCGAGGTTCATCCGCATACCGGCGAGTTACGGCCGGTGGGGCCGATCGTTACCCACTTAGAAAAACCCGCCTGTCTCGTGTTTGTGAGATAGAAAACGCCGCGCTAGCTCTTGCGCAGCTCTTTTTCGAGATCGGTAAGCACTTCGCCGCGACGCTCGTCATCCAGGTCTTTTTGCAGGCGCCGTAGCGCGACGCCGATCACGTCGCGGTGATGCAGGCGCGAGCCGAAGTTTTCCTGCAGCTTCAGCCAAAGTTCGTGGGCGCGGTCGAGATCCTCTGGCCAGAGGCGCGGCGGGTGCGGACCCAGGTTCACGTAGACGGATGGGCGGCCGGGGCTGATGATTTCGAGCGAGAACGGATGGCGTGGCTCGGGTAGCTTTTCCCACGCAAGGCCGATGCGGCGCGCGAGCTCTTCGGAATCCATGCGCGGGGAGACGCCGGTGACCAGACGCGAGGCTTTGAGCTTTTGGGCGGTCTGCACCATGGCGTCGAAAGGATCGACGCCGGGGACGACGACGAGATCCACCGTCTTCCCTTCCTTCTCTGCCATGCCGACGACGCGAGTGAGCAGTTCCTTCTCGTAATCGGAGAACAACTGCTTTTCGGAAAGCTCGTATTCCCCGGCGCCAGTGGAAACGGGGCGCACCGTCATGACCACGATATCGTGCCGCCGCAGGTTAGTCTTGTGCAGCACGGTGTGCAGGTGAGTCATGTGGTTGTAGTCGCGCACCGCAACCAACACGCAGCCGGGCCGCGCGTGAACCGCGCCGGCGCCGATATCGGGGCGCATGTCGAGGTTAAACTCTTCCAGGCCGTGCTTGCCGCTGGCCTGCTTATGCGCGTTGATGCGTTCGGAAATGGTGAACAGGATGAACAGGGCGATGGTGAAGCCAACGCCGTAGATGGTGGCGATCTGCTTGGAGAAGAGATTGGCGACGGCGACCAGACCTAGCACCCCGGTGGTGCAGATGAGGCCCACGGGGAGCTCTTTGCCGGCGATATGAATGTTGCCGGGGTGCTTGTATTCCTGATCGTGGCGATGGTAGCGCAGCACGAGCACGCCCAGCGACTTGAGGAAGAAACTCCATACCACGCCGAAGGCGTACGCTTCACCGAGCTTATAGACGTCGCCGCCGCTGAGAGCGATGGTGCCGATTTGCATGATCGCAATCAGGTTGATCATGCGGTAGCTGGTGCCGAAGCGGCGCTGCGGCTTGCGGAACCAATCGAGCAGAACGCCGTCTTCCGCCAGGCGATTCAGCACCCCGTTGGCCCCGATGATCGACGTGTTCACGGCTCCGGACAAGATCAACACGCCCACGATCACGACAAAGATATGGAAAAGCAGGCGAAGCATGGGCGGGCCGGCGAGGTGCATAGCAAGACCACCCAGGAGATTATCCACGTAGCGGCCGCGGACGTTATCGGGAATGATCATGCCCGCGAACAACGTGATGACCCCCGTGCTGAGCACGGCGTAGCAGCAAACGAGATTGCCGGCGTACACGAGATTCTTCATCTTCGGGTAGGCGATCTCGCGATATACCTGGGCCAGCGTTTCAAAACCGCTCATGGAGAGCAGCGAATGGCCGAACGCAATGATGATGGCAACAGCGCCGATTTGAGGCCAGAAGGTTCCGCGGAACCAGCCCAGCGCATCCTGGCTGAATTGCAGGTTGTGCGGGACGGGAGCGGGCGGAATCTGAATTTTAGGCGCAAGCAGCAGGGTAATGGGGCACCAGATGAGAAACGCCGCCACCATGACCGTGGTGATTTGCATGATGCGCAGCGCCTGGCCGCTCGATTCGTGAATGCCTTTGATGTTGCTGCGCCAGAAATACGTCGTCACAACGGCGCCGAAAAATGCAGCGAACGTATTAGGCGAGAACGTGGAATGTATGTGGAAGATCGGGGCCAACTCATCGAAGAGGCGGCCCAGGTACTGGCCCGCGCTGACCACGCTGATAGGCCCTGTAAGAATGTAATCGAATATTAGGGCGGAAACCGAGATACGCGCTGCGAAGGGGCCCATGGCGTCGCGAACCACGACGTAAACGCCGCCGCGCACAAACATGCTGCACGATTCCAGGTAGACCGAGCGCACGGCGAAGCTGAAGAACATGACGCCGAGGATGAACCAGGGCGCGGAGCGTCCGATGGCGTGTTCGGCAATGCCGCCCGCGTAGAAAGCGGACGAGGCGAGATCGCTGAGAACGATCGCTGCGGCCCGCCAAAATGAGATGAATGAAAGGGCTACGGTGGTGGCTACGACTACTTTCGCAGCCGTTGGCCGTTCGGAGTCCAATGGCACAAACTCCAGTGTACGACAGCCGACGGCAAACGGATCTGTTTTGTACGCGTGGATACGAGGCGAGCGTAAAAAGGCGCTTACTCTACGCCATCAGGTGTGGATGAAAGACCGTTTAGCGGTCTTTTTTTGCGCGGTAGGCCATCGCGAGATCGAGTTGCCTAATAGCGGTATCGCAGGCGCCAACGGCCGCCGCTTTATGTCCGCCGAAATCGTGGGGCGCCGCAACCAGGTATTGGCGTGCGTCGCGCAGGGCATCGATGGCTGCGGCAAGGCGCGGATGCATGGCGCGCTCGTTCTGCGCATAAAGGGATACCCCCGCCGTGAGCACGACTCCGAGTACGATTCCGCTAATGAATTTCACTTTATCTCTCCTTTTTCGCGCGTCCTCAGATGGCGCTGCCGCCATTGTACGCGGAAAGACCGAGAGGGCGGAAGTATACCGTCGGGATATGCCGGATGGATATGATCCCTGTTACCGATAGGCCTTGGGTGGAGAAAAATGGCTCCTGTTCGCGAACCATTGCGCTATTGAAATGGGTATCCTGGTTTCGGAGATGCGAGCATTCTTCGAGTGATAAACTAAGGTTGCCCCACTTTCTTGTGGGGCTTTGTGTTGGGAGGCTAAGCTGAGCGTTTTCAATAAGACCCAATCGCAGCCTCAGAGCGCCACCGGGCGATATGAAGGCTTGGAAGCGGACGACTTAGTCTCCGCGTTCCGGTTGATGCACACCTCCCGGCGGCTGGACGACCGCGAGGTTGCGCTCAAGCGCCAGAACCGCATTTTCTTCCAAATCAGCGGGGCCGGACACGAAGCCGTGCAGGTGGCGGCGGCGTTCGCGCTGAAGCCGAAACACGACTGGTTCTATCTCTATTACCGCGACCGGGCGCTGTGCCTCGGGCTCGGCGTGACGCCGTTCGAAATGCTGCAACAGGCGGTGGGCGCGGCGGACGATCCGGCTTCCGGCGGACGTCAGATGCCGTCGCATTGGGGACACGCGGCGTACAACATCGTGAGCACGTCGTCGCCGACGGGCACGCAGTATTTGCAAGCGATCGGATGCGCGGAAGCTTCGCGCTATCGCGATGCGAAAACGGATGAAGTGACGCTGGTGACTTCGGGCGAAGGCGCCACCAGCGAAGGCGAATTCTGGGAAGCGCTGAACGCCGCGTGTCTGAATCGGCTGCCCGTTATTTTCCTGGTGGAGGATAACGGCTACGCGATTTCGGTGCCGATTGAAGCGCAAACCGCGGGCGGCAGCGTGTCACGGCTGGCCGAAGGCTTCCCCGGCCTGTTCCGGCAGGAAGTGGATGGCACGGATTTTCTGGCGTCTTATGCCGCGATGAAAGCCGCCGCCGCCTATTGCCGCGAAGGCAATGGGCCGGCGCTGGTGCACGCGCACGTGATCCGACCGTATTCGCATTCGCTTTCGGATGACGAGCGGTTGTACAAGTCCTCGGGCGAACGGCGCGCCGAAGCGGAGCGCGACCCGGTGATCCGCTTCCCGAAATTCCTGGTGGAAGAGGGCCTTCTCGATCGTCACATGCTGCAGCGCATCACGCATGAAATTGACGAAGAGGTGCACGACGCCACGGAACGAGCCCTGATCGAAGAGCCACCCGCGCCCGAGACCGCGCTGAAGCATCTTTATTCGGAAACCATCGACCCGACATCCGACCGGTTCGCCAGCGAGCCCCATTTCCGCGGGCAGCCGATGACGATGGTGGATTTGATCAACTCGACCATCCGCGAAGAGATGCGGCGCAACCCCGACATTCTGGTGTTCGGCGAGGACGTGGCGGATTGCACGCGCGAGCGTTCGCTCGAAGAATGCAAGGGCAAGGGCGGCGTATTCAAGGTGACGCACGGACTGCAGATCGAGTTCGGGCCGGCGCGCGCCTTCAATACTCCGTTGGCGGAAGCGGGCATCGTGGGCCGCGCTATCGGCATGGCGACACGCGGACTGAAGCCGGTGGCGGAGATTCAGTTCTTCGATTACATCTGGCCGGCGATGATGCAATTGCGCGATGAGATGGCGACGCTGCGGTGGCGTTCGAACGGCACATTTGCGGCGCCTGCGGTGATTCGCGTGCCGATTGGCGGCTACTTAAACGGCGGCGCCATCTATCACAGCCAATGCGGCGAATCGATCTTCACGCATTGTCCGGGGCTGCGCGTGGTGATGCCTTCGAACGCGCTCGATGCGTGCGGGCTGTTGCGCACAGCGATCCGGTCGGACGACCCGATACTGTTCCTCGAGCACAAGAAGCTGTATCGCGAGCCGTATAATCGCTCGCCGCATCCGGGCGAAGATTTCACCATTCCGTTTGGGCGGGCGAAGATCGTAAAGCCGGGCGACAACTTGACCATCGTCACGTATGGCGCGCTGGTGCAGAAGGCGCTGCTGGCGGCGACGCAGATCGAACGCAAGCATTCGCACGTAAGCGTGGAGATTATCGACTTGCGGACGCTGGCGCCTTACGATTGGGAAACGATTGCGGAGTCGGTGGAGAAGACCAGCCGCGTAATCGTGGCGCACGAAGATACGCTCGCGTGGGGCTATGGCGCGGAACTGGCGGCGCGGATCGGCAGCGAGTTATTCGACAAGCTCGACGCCCCGGTTAAGCGCGTCGGAGCGTTGGATACGTGGGTGGGTTACCATCCGCAGCTCGAAGCGGCCATCTTGCCGCAGACCGACGGCCTGGTCGCGGAGATGGAAAAACTGCTCGCGTACTAGCCGCCTTACTGATAGCGCAGCGCTATAAGCGGGTCTACGCGCAATGCCCGGCGCGCCGGAATGTAGCTTGCCAACAGCGCCACCACGGCCAGCAAGGCGGCTACCGAGGCGAAGATCACCGGATCGTTCGGCTTCACTTGGAAAAGCAGCGTCGAGAGGAATCGCGTGAGGCCGTACGCCGCGCCCAGACCGAGGACGATTCCGGCGCCCGTCAAAAACATCGCCTGGCGGATGACCATGTTGCGCACCCGAGGGTGATCGGCGCCGAGAGCCAGGCGGATACCGAATTCCAGCGTCCTCTGCTCTACCGAATAAGCGATCAGGCCGTAGAGACCGATCGACGCCAGCAGAATCGCCACGAACGCGAAGACGCCAAGGACCAGCGCGTTGAATTCGTCGCGTGAGGTGGATTCGATCACGATGCGGTCCATGGTGCGCACATGCGCCAGCGGCAGGTCCGCCGCGTCCTGAAAGACCCGCTGGATGGGCTGCGAAAGCGAGTATGGCTCAACGTGCGTGCGCACCACCCACGAGAGCGGCATGAAGCGGTTGTTCAGTTTCATGTAGGAATCGCGCACCTGCGAAAGCGGGATGAAGGTGGCGGGTTGCGGATCGTTGTTCAAGCCGGCGTCCCGCGCGTCGGCGATGATTCCGATGATTTCGCGCGGCGCTTGCGCGAAATCGGGGCCCATGCCGGAGCCGATAATTAGCCGCTGGCCGAGCGGATCTTCGTTTTTCCAATACTGCTTTGCCATCGCCTGATTGATGACCACCACGGGAGGCGCGGCAGCATCGTCGCGCTCGGTGAAAACGCGCCCTCGGATCACAGGAATGCGAAAGACGTTGAAGAAGTGCGCAGTGACATAGTTCCACGCGGCGCCGCCGTGCATCGGTCCGTTGGTGAGAGGGCGGCCTTGGATGATGAAGCCCAGCCCGAGGCCGCCGGCGAGCGGCAGATACGAAGTGGCGGATGCCGCTTCGACGCCGGGGATTGCTTCAATGCGTTCGGTCACCTGGCGCGTCAAAACGTCGATGGCGGCGGTTTGATCGTACTTGCTGCCGGTGAGCGCGGTTTCCATGGTGAGCACGTTGTGCGGATCGAAGCCGGGCGCGACGGCGTGCAGCGCAGCGAAGGTGCGGATGAGCAAGCCAGCGCCTGTGAGGAGCACGATGGCGAGGGCGACTTCCACGATCACCAGCGCCCCGCGCGTCCTGGCCTGGCCGAGCCCGGAGCCGCTACGCGACGCGGCCTGTTTGAGCGCCAGGTTGAGGTCGCCGCGCGAGGCCATCACCGCCGGCGCGAGACCGAAGACGATGCCCGTTGCCAGAGAAAGCAGCAACGTGAAACCGAGCACGGCCCAATCGAGCGTCACGCCCGAGCCATCCTGGCCGATTCGCGGCAGGTCGCCGGGATTCACAGCCAGCAGCGCACGCACGCCAATCACTCCGATCGTGAGGCCGGCGATGCCGCCCATCACGGCCAGCAGGACGCTCTCCGTCAGCAGTTCGCGAATAATGCGACCGCGGCTCGCTCCGATGGCGCAGCGGATGGCGATATCGCGCGAACGCCCCGCGGCGCGCGCGAGCAGCAGGTTCGCCACATTGGCGCAGGCGATGAGCAACACGAAGCCGACCGCGCCCAGCAGAATGTAGAGCGCCGTGCGCACATTGCGCACCATGAGTTCCTGCATGCGCTCCACGGTGAAGGAGTCACGCGGGCCGATAGAGTTCGGGAATTGACGGCGAAATTGCTCCGCCGCCAGGTTCATCGCGGCTTTCGCGGCATCGAGCGTCACGCCGGGTTTAAGCCGCGCGGCGACGCGAAAATAGTGGCCCTGATTGGTACTGTTGGGGTCGGCCTGGAATGGAAGGTAGACATCGGGCGCGGGATCGAACGTGAAATTCTTCGAAAGCACGCCCACCACGGTGACCGACTCGCCGCCCAGGGCGATGGTCTTGCCGACGATGGAAGGATCCGCACCAAACCGACGTTGCCAGATGCCGTTCGAAAGCACGGCTACATTGCCGCCACGCGGCAGGTCTTCCTCCGCCGTGAAGGTGCGGCCGATCATGGTTTGCGCGCCGAAGAGCCGGAAGAACTCTTGCGAAACGTGAATGCCTTTGATCTGTTCGGGCCGGTCGCCGCCGCTGAGGTTGAGGCCGGGGCCGCCGGTGTCGTAGGCCGTGGCGTCATCCAGGACTTGCGTCTGCTGACGCCAGACGTTGTATTTGGGCACCGAGGCAGCGGGGCCGCTACCTTGGGGGGATTTGTTCATCAGGACGACGATGCGGTCTGCGTCGGGGAACGGCAGCGGCCTGAGCAGCACGGTGTTCACGACGGAGAAGATGGCGGTGTTGGCGCCAATTCCGAGAGCCAGAGCGGCGACCACTGCCGCCGTGAAACCGGGGCTGCGGCGGAATGTACGAAAAGCCTGCTTCACATCGCTGGCGAACGTTCCCATAGGTAGACCTCTGCTGTTAGACGGCGCCTGAAATGAAAGGTTCCGCGCTAGCGGGCGGCGCCGGCTTCGAGCCGGATGTAATCGTAAATGATGCCGCTGGTGAGGCCGCCGGCAGGGATGGTCAAGCTCAGCGTGTTGGCGCCGGACTTGAGCAGTGAGGCATCGAAGACGACGTCTTTTTCGACCCACGAGCCTTGGATGCCGTCCCGATTGAGGGTTGCATTGTAGGTTAATCCCTGAACGGCGCCGGCGGGTTGATCGTTGACGCTTATATCGATGCGGCGCGCCGATGCGCCGGCGATGGCGAGCCGCAACGTGACTTTGCCCGGCGGGATTTGCTGCAACGGGAACTGGATGGTCCAGGCAGTGGCGCGGCCACTTCCCCGCCCCGTCCGATCGTCGGTGGTGGCGTGCGGGACTTGCTCGAAGAACCAATCCTTGCGGTAATCGCTTTTGCCGACGGTGTAACTGACGTCGTTAGGGAATAACTTGGGATATTCGAGATACCAACCCCAGCGGAAGTATTCATCGCCCTTGAAGAATTCGTCGCCGGTGCGATTGGCAACGCCGATTTCCCAAAGCTGCGGGCCGTAGCGAACCGGCTTCCATTCGAGCTTATTGAGGTCGAGCGTCTTGCCGGGCGTAACCACGATATCCGCTTTGGCGAATTCGCCGAGGACGCCGTCGGCAATCGCGTGCAATTCGTAGTTCCCGGGGCGAACGTTGGAAATGCGGAAGCGGCCGTCGGACGATCCGGAAGCCCAAAACTGATAGTGTTTGGCGTCATTCTGCCAGGTATCGCGGCCATCGGCGGAATCGGGACAGGCGAGGCCGACGAGCAGGTTGGGGAGCGTGCGCGCCTGCGAATCCTGAATCACCAGTTGGCCCGACAGCGAGCCGCGTTCGGATTTCGAAGCGTAGCCGGTGGCTTTGACCCAATCGTACGGCCACTTGGCCGATTCCTTGGCGGCTTGCGCGAGGGCGTCGCGGAACATGGCGTTCGAATCGGCGGCGGAGTTCAGATAGATGAAGATGGGGCCGACTACTTTCGTCCAGTCCTCGCCGGCATCGAGTGGTAAGTTGGAGCCGCCGTAGTGCGTACCGCGCCAGTAATCGAGTAATGTCGGGTCGCCGCCGTTGTTATCGTCTAAGTGGCCGGTAAGTTCGACGTGCGTGGCGCCGCCGCTGAGGTATTCCATGGACGGGTTGATGAAATAGAGCCCGATGTGTTCCTTGGTGCTGGACCATCCGAACGCAGGAATCTTGAATTGGACGGCGGAGTAATCATATTTATGCTCCACCTGCCCTGAGTAGATTCCGGTGGTGAGCCGGCGCGCCTCCTTCATGTTGAGTGGCATTCCGCGATCCCAATCGGCGCCGGTGGCCATGAGCTTGTTGCGGGCGGCGTCGATGGAAAGCCAATCGAAGACGGCGGCATTGAGTTTGGCGCCGAAGCGGCTCTCGCCGACGCTGGTTTTCGGGTACGCGGCAGGGTGAGAAAAGATGGCGTAGGTGTAGAGGCCGGAATCGTTGCTGCCGAGCGCGTAGCGGATTTCGAGATCGCAGAGCATGCCGCCGCCGGGTCCGCCGCCGCCCAACGGCTTGCCGCCGGAGATGCCCCTGACGGCGATTTCGCCGCGCTTGCCGCCATTGGCCGCGGGGTCGATGGTGACGGAGGGGATGATCTGCGAAGCGTTGCCGGTGTTCTGCTCCCAATATCCGGCGGGGTGACCGGAACCGTGGCCCATCGTTTCCAGATTGTGGAATTTGAGCGACGTCAGGTCGCCGGTGCGCTTGCTGATGGTGGCGGTGAGTTGGGCGTTGGACAGGGTGAACGAGGCGTCATCCGAGGCGATTCTCACCGGCTCTGAGGCCGCGAAAGCCGCGGCTGGCAGCAGCAGAAGCAGAACCAAACGCATGGACATAAGATAGCAATCCGCCCGCCCTTTGGACATTCCAAAGGTGTGATAAGCTTCCTTTGGAATGCCCAAAGAAGAGAAGAAGACGGAAGTTCTGCAAGGGACGCTCGATCTGATGGTCTTGCAGACGCTCGACGCGCTGGGTCCGCTGCACGGATACGGCATCGCGCGCCGCATCGAACAGGTGAGCGAATCGGCGCTGCAATTGAACGAGGGGACCGTATATACGTCGCTGATGCGGCTTCAGCAAAAACACTGGATCGCTTCGGAATGGGGCGTTTCCGACAACAATCGCCGCGCGCGCTTTTATTCCATCACCAAGAGCGGCCGCAAGCAGTTGGCGCGTGAGACCGAAGATTGGCGACGCATCTCGGCCGCCATCGGCAGCCTTCTCAAGCTCGCCGGCGGGAGGTAAATATGGACCCGGAACGCCCCGAAAAGCAATTCGATGACGAAATCGAGGCGCACCTCAGCATGTTGACGGAGCGCTTCCGGGCGCAAGGACTGCCGCTCGAGGAAGCGCGCGCCGCGGCGCACCGGCAGTTCGGAAATCGCGCCTCGCTGATGGAGGCGCGCAATGAAATGCGGACATTCGTTTGGCTGGAAACGCTCTGGCAGGATCTGCGCCACGGCGTCCGCGCGCTCGCGAAGAATAAAGCCTTCGCAGCCGTTGCGATTTTGACGTTGGCCCTCGGCATCGGGGCCAACACGGCAATTTTCAGCTTGGTGAATTCAGTTCTGTTGCGCCCGCTGCCCTACCCGATTCCGAACGCCTCGCCGTGCTTTGGGGGAACGTCAAACGCGTGCGCGTGGAGCGGCGCGGCGCATCGTATCCCGACTATCGCGACTGGCGCGACCATAGCCGCTCCTTCGAAGGCATGGCGGCGTTCGATGACACGCCGTTCGCGCTCACGGGAGTTGGAACGCCGGAGCGGATTACCGGCGAGTATGTTTCGCAATCCTATTTTTCGTTGCTGGGAATTCATGCCGCGTTGGGCCGGACGTTCCGTCCGGAAGAAGATCAAGTCCCGCAGCGCGATGCCGTGGTGGTTTTGAGCGACGGCGCATGGCGGCGCCGCTTCGGAGGCGATCCGAGCGTGGTGGGCCGAAAAATTCAACTCGATGGCCGAGCGTACACGATCATTGGCGTGGGCCCCGCCGGATTTCACGGCCTGACGGACCAGGCTGAAGTTTGGGTTCCGTTTTCCATGGCGGGCGACGCCGAGGAGCTCGGCGACCGCGGCACGCGCGGCTTTCGTGTTCTCGCGCGATTGAAGCGCGGCGTCTCTCTCGACCGCGCGCAGGCTGAAATGGACGCCATCTGCGCGAACCTGGCGCACGCCTACCCGCACACCAACGAGGCCCGCGGCGTGGAACTCAGCCGTCTGGACAACGAGACATTCAGCGATCTCCGGAAGCCGCTTCTATTGCTGATGGCCGCGGTGGGCTTCGTCCTGCTCATCGCCAGCACGAATGTGGTGAACCTGCTGCTGGCCCGCGCGGAAACCCGCCGCCATGAGATCGCGATGCGCAAAGCGTTGGGCGCAAGCCGTGGGCGGTTGTTCCGGCAGCTTATGGCGGAAAGCGCGGTGCTGGTGGGGTTCGGCTGCGCCGCCGGCCTGGCGCTGGCGCATTACGGCATTCAGGCGCTGATGGCCGCGAGCCCGGTACGGTTTCCGAGCTTTATTCATCCGACGATCGACGCCGGCGCGGGGTTGTTTACGGCGCTCGTATGCTGCGTGGTGGCGCTGGCTCTCGGCTTGGCGCCGGTGGCGCAGTTGAACGCCCAATTCAGCGAAGCGGTCAAACAAAGCGCGGCGCGATCGACTGGCGGACGCGGCGGTTCGCGATTCCGCGATGCGCTGGTTGCCGCCGAGGTCTCCGTATCGCTGCTGTTGCTGATCGGCGCGGGCTTGATGATTCGCAGCCTGCAGCATCTGGCCGCGATCGATCCGGGTTACGACCCCAACCATTTGGCCGTTCTGAGCCTCAGCTTGCCGCGACTCCAGCCGGCCGGCGTCGCGCCTGCGAATGGTGTGGCGGACGCAAAGGTTGTGGTGGCGGCGAATGACATCCTGCGGCGGGTCGCAGCGCTGCCTTCGGTGGAATCGGCGAGCGTGGCATCGGATGCGCCCCTGCGCGGCGGTAACGCCGTCTTCTACAGCGCCGAAGGCCAGCCGCCAACCAACGCGCAGGCCGCGCCGCGCGCCTATTTCCATCGCGTGTCGCCGGATTTCTTCCGCACCATGCGCACGCCCTTCGCCGCGGGGCGAGGGTTCACAGAAGAAGAGGCGCACCGCAACGCCGATGTTGCGATTGTCACGGCGAACATGGTGAGCCGCTTCTGGCCTGGGCAGGACCCGATTGGCAAACGAATCAAAGTGGGCAGCCTGGAATCGCCCCGGCCATGGCTGACCATTGTAGGCGTGGTGGACGAGATGAAGTATCGCGGGCTGCCACAAAATCCAACGGCCGATCCCGATCTCTTCCAGGTTTTCAACGAACGTTCGCGCGAGTTTTGCCTGCTCGCGCGAACCGCTATCGACCCCGCGGTGATGCTCTCCACCATTCGCGGTTCGCTGGTTCGAGCCGACCCGTCGATTTTGATCTACGGCGGTGGCACGCTGGACAACATGATTGGCGAGGAGACCGCACGGCCCCGCTTCACCGGCTGGCTGATGGCGATCTTCGCCGCAATCGCGTTGGCGCTCGCGATGATTGGTGTCTATGGTGTGATGGCGTACAGCGTTTCGCGCCGCACGCGGGAGATCGGTCTACGCATGGCGCTCGGCGCGGACCGCCGTAACGTGTTGGGCCTCGTGGTGGGACGTGGGATGGCGGTGGTTGCTGTTGGGATGCTGGCGGGGACGGCGGCGGCGCTGGGGCTGACACGCCTGATGGCAGCGTTGATGTATGGTGTGAGCGCGACGGACCCGTTGACCTATCTAGCGGCGCCGATAGGATTGGGGGCGGTGGCGGCGGTGGCGGGTTTGCTTCCGGCGCTTCGCGCCACGCGGATTGATCCGGTTAGCGCGCTGCGGGATGAGTAAGTGTCGCGGGCCACTTAATTTTCCGAAGGGCGCTCGGCGTGGTCGATAGGCTAGTGTTGCCCGTTGCCGCCGTTCGCGGCCGCGGTGGCGGGCTTGGCGTCCGCCGGTTTTTCCAATTCGGTCACGCGCGGCTCGAGGTGGTCTTTCATTTGCAAGAGTGGGATGCCCTTTTCCATCCAATCCGGCGACGCTGTGTCTTTCAAATAGTGATCGAACCACTCGCGCATGCGCGTGCTGTAGTCCTTCATGTTCTTGGGCAGGCGCAGGCCGTGATTCTCGCCCTTGTATTCGAGCATGATCACGGGCTTGTTGAGGCGGCGCAAGGTATTGAAGTATGCGATGCCCTGGGTCTGATCGACGGCGCCGTCTTTATCGTTGGCGAGGATGATCAGCGGCGTCTTCACGTTCTGCGCGTGATAGACCGGCGAATTGCGGATGTAGGCCTCCATGTTGTCCCAGTAGCCGCCCGCGAAACGGCCCTGGCTGCTCTCGAAAATCGCCTGGTTGGTGCCGCCGGTGTTGCGATAGATGAGGCTGTACATGCTCACCATGTCGGTAAGTGGAGCGCCGGCGACAGCGGCATGGAAGATATCGGTCTGAGTCACCAGGAACGCGGTCTGATAACCGCCCCACGAGTGGCCCTGCAAGCCGACGGCGGCCGCATCGACGATTCCCGTGGCGATCGCCGCCTTCACCGCAGGAACCACACACGCTACCGCAGACATGCCAGGATCGTTGGTCTTATAAACGATGTCAGGCTCCAACACCGCATAGCCGTTGCTGGTGTAGTGGGCGATGTTGAAACCGTTGTAGGCCGGCTGCGGATAGACATTCGCGCCTTGCGAAAGCTTCTCGTAGATATAAACGATGGTGGGGTAATGTTTGCCCGGCTGATAATTGGCCGGAAGAAAGAGCGCGGCTTGTAACTTCTCACCGCGGGAGCTGCTGTAATCGACTAACTTGACGCCGCTCGGCCACAGGAAATCTTTCTGCTGTGGGTCGGCGTCGGTAATCTGCTTGCCGTTTTCCAGCGTCGCGTTGGATGCGTAGAAATTCGGGTAATCGGTGACGCTCTCGCGCGTGTAGAGATAGACGGCCGCCGATTTCGCTTTCACGAGCTGAGTATAAGAAGCGTCGCCCCATTGCAACATGCGAACGCCGGGCTTCCCCGGTTCGATGAGACCGACGCCGCCCTTCTTGGTCCATTCGCCGTAGACGGAGATATAAACCGGCGCCGAAAGGTCTACGCCGCGCTCATCGGGATCGAGGCGGAACGGGCGGCGGTAGCGGATCTTGTCCTTGCCCCCGTTGACGGTCAGATTCACCGCCTGCCCACCGGCTACGGGCACTTTCCAGATGTCCCAGCCATCGGAGAGCAGCACCGCGGCGCTGTCGCTCGACCAGCCGAACGATTGGCGCGGCGGCTTGACCACCGGATGATCGTCTTCGTCGTCCCAGAATTTCGCGGGGACCTTCGACGTGAGGTCGGCCGACTTTCCCGTTGCCATGTCGTAGGCATAGAACACGCCGCCGTCGTAATAAAGGAAGCGCGCGCCATCGGGCGAGGCGCCCATCACGTGCTGGGCGTGCTTCAACGCGAGGCGGCGCTGGCCGGTGGAAGGATCGACGACATACGCGTCTTCGTAGCGGCGGCCGTCGAGATTGCCCTCGCGCTCATATTCGCGGATATCCGTGCCGAGCCCGAAACGCTGCTGCGGCGTAAGGGCCACGGCGCGCACGGTTTCATCGGCCAGGCGGTAGAACTTCTTGGGACCCGGCCAGTAAATGGCGGCGTAACTAAAATTCTTGTCGGCGTTTTCCTGCACCTGCTGTTGCGATTGCAGGCGCGGGTCTTTGTAGTGCCAAATGACCACGTCGGGCAGGTCGGGCTGATCCTGGGCGTTGGCCGGGGCGGCGGGGCGCGGAGCGTCGTCGCCGTTGGCCGCGGCATCGGCGGCGGCATTTCTCTTCTTGGCTTTCACTTCGTGAATGCCGAACATCACCGCCGAAAGATCTTCGCGCCAAACCGGCGGGCGGTTCGGGCTGATAGTCATCGCGGCGGGGAAAGTGGAATCGGATTTCGGATCGAAAACCACTTTCGTAGTGGGCCCGTTAGCCGCGAAATCCTTGAAGGCGACCAGGGTATAGAGCATGCCTTCGAAGGCTTTGTCATCGGTTCCGCGCAGGGTGGCGAGGCCGTCGC
Organism: Bryobacterales bacterium; assembly: GCA_963743705.1. GTDB lineage: Bacteria > Acidobacteriota > Terriglobia > Bryobacterales > Bryobacteraceae > PALSA-243. The sequence goes on from CAVUQS010000019.1 coordinate 548,017, forward strand.
CTTTTTCGGTCCAGGAAAGGCTGCGATAGGAGGCCTGCGCGCTGTCGAGCGGCTGCGTGGCGCCGTTCGCCATGTTGCGCAGCTCGATGCCGTTGCCGGCTTTATCTTGCGCGTCGATGAGATAGGCGAACCACCCGCCTTTTTTATCGAAGGCGAAATCGGACACGTTGCCGATATTCAGCTCGCTGCCGTTAGAGAGTTCATAAAGAAGGATGTCGGAACCAGTGGGGCGATCGGCAGCCGCTGCGCCACCGCCTGCTCCGTTGGCCGCAGCCGCAGGACCTGCGCCGCCACCGGGCGCATCCGGACCGTAGCGCTGCATCACCAGGTAAGTGGACATTTCGCCGTTGAACGCGACGCGCCGCACCTTTTCGAATTCGGTCTTCTTGCCGGTGGCGAGTTCCAGCAGCACGGCCTTGGTTTGGATGGGCCGCCGGTCGCGCCGCAGACGCTTGGCCTGCTGCGTGGTGGGATAGGAGTGGAACACGGCCCAGCGCCCGTCGGCGGAGATCACTGGGTCGCCGCCTGCCGCCGCGATTGGCGCCGCGGCCGGGGCTGCAAGACTCGGCGGGGACGCCGCGCTCGGATCGCCAATGGGAAAGCGCAGCTCTTTGCCGGTTTTGAGATTACGGAGCACCACTTCCGCCGCGCCTTCATTGGGCGCCAGGCGATAGCCGAACCATTCACCGTCATGCGAAACCGATGGGCTCTGGATGTGTTTCCACGCGACCATATCGGGAATGGTCAGCGGGCGTGGCGTTGGGGCATCGGCCGCGAAAAGCAATCCGATGCCGATGAACAGAGCGAAGGCGATGCGCTTCATGCGGGGATCGTATCATAACCCGCCGGGCGCGTCGCGCGTCGATGAGAGAGGCGTTAGTTTCCGCGCCCGCCGCGGCCAGCCGTATCGCTAGATGGCGGCACGATGTTCTTCAAACGCAGATAAACGCTGATGTAGCCGTACTCTTCGTTATTGTGCGCGACCGTCATGTAGGTCAGCGATCCGAATTTGGTCATCGCGCCGCGGCCTTCGCCGGCCATCTGGAAGGCGTTGGCGTCGGTGATGGATTCCCAGGCGGCGTCGCAATAGTCGAACGATTCCTTCACCGCTTTGGAAATATCGGCCTTATTCTTGGCGCCGAAATCGAGAGTCTTCTGCTCGCCGCGGACTCGGGAGCATGCGCCTTCCTGCGCCTGCGCGATGTGCATGAACAACTCGCCGAGGGTGCGCACGTCAGGAGTCGCCTTGTAGTTATAGAGATCCTCGGGGACCTTGTCGACCGCCTTCAGAATATTATTCTTGACGAACGTGTAGCGGGCCTTCATTTCGGCGATCATCGGATTCGTGGTCTGCGCTTGGAGCGCAACCGAAAACAGCGTGACGCTCAACAGACAGAAAGCGGAACGGAACATGAAAATCTCTCCAGAGTGGATTGGGATCGAAGACGATCATAACGTACGCTCGTGCATACGCGCCATGCCGCGCGCGTAAAATCTCAATCGCGGCGCAGAGCGTCCATGGGGTCGACGCGCGAGGCGGCGTTGGCGGGCGCGTAGCAAGCGAAAGCCGCCACGATCGCGAGCGTGAGCGCTACCACCGCGATGGTCGCCGGGTCGGCAGGCTTCACGTTGTAAAGCAATTTCTGGATGAGCCGGGTGAGCAACAAGGAAGCCGCGAGGCCGGCCACCAAGCCGATGCCGACCAGTTGGAAGCCTTGGCGCAGAATGGCGCCCAACACCTGCGTGCGGTTCGCGCCCAATGCCATGCGAATGCCGATATCGCGCGTTCGCTGTGCCACCATATGCGCCAGCAAACCATACAGACCGATGGCGGCGAGCAACAGAGCGAGAACGGCGAAGGCGCCAAGCAGCCACAGTTGCGCGCGCTGCGTGGTGAGTTCGCCTTCGACCAGGTCCTGAAGCGGCTGCACATCGGCGACCGGCTGGTTCGGATCGACCGCCCAAACCGCTCGCCGCAGTGCGGTGGCGTAATTGAGCGGATCGCCTTGCACACGAACGGCAAGATCGCGCGGGGTGAAATAGCCGAGTACGCCGTAGGGCTGCATCACCGGATAGTAATTCTCGGCGCGGCTGGCGACGTCGATTCCCATTTGCTTCACGTCGGACACGATTCCCACGATGGTGAGCCACGGCTGGCCGTCCTGGTAGATGCGGAAGCGATGGCCGAGCGCATTGCGGCCGGGCCAGAACTGGCGCGCGGTCGATTCGTTGACGATTGCGACGGGCTGAGACGTGGGCGTGTCGCGCTCATCGAAATAGCGGCCCGCGACGAGGCGCATGCCCGCCGCGCGAAAATAACCGGCGCTCACCACGCGGTGGTTGGCATCGGGCGCGTGGCCCGGCGGAGGCGGCGGGGCATCTTCCACCAGGAACCCGCTGGTTCCGCCGCGATTCGTCAGCGGCAGAAAAGTGGTGTAGCCGGCCGAGGAGACGCCGGGAATGGCGGCGACCCTCTGCAGCACGTCGCGATAGAAATTGGCGCGCGCCTCATAGGTGCGATAACGCGATGCATCCGAACCGGCTAGCGCGGTGCGTAGCGTCATGACGTGCGCGGGCTCGAAACCGAGATCGGCGTGCACCAGCGCCCACACGGTTTTCACCATGAGTCCCGCGGCGGTGCAAAGAACGGCGGCGAGCGCGACTTCGGAGATCACCAGACCGGCGCGCAGGCTGCTCGCGCCGCCGATTCCCGCGCGCCCGTCCTGGTTCAGCGCCAGCGCGAGATCCACGCGGGCCATTCCTCGCGCGGGAAGCGCGCCGAAAATGAGGGCCGCGAGGATCGCAACTGCGGCGGTAAAGAGCAGCAGGCGGACATCGAGTTGAGGCTCGGCCCAGCCCCGCAACGTGGCAGGCACGAGCGCGTGCAGGGGCCGCATTCCATACGCGGCGATTAGCGCGCCAAGTAAGGCGCCGGCGCCGGCAATCAGCAGGCTTTCGGCCAGGCCCTGGCGCATGAGCTGCCAACGCCCGGCCCCCAAAGCCGCACGCACGGCAAATTCGCGGCGGCGTCCGGCGGCGCGAGCGAGCAAGAGACCGGCGATGTTGGCGCAACAGATCAAGAGCACGATTCCGACTCCCGCTGCGAGCACGCGCACGCCGAGATCGAGCTTGCCGAGAAATTGCTCGCGGATGCCGACCACGACGGCGCCGAGGCGATCGTTGCTATCGGGATGCTCGCGGGCCAGTTGCGCGCCGATGGCCGACATATCGCGCTGCGCGTCCTCCAGATTGACGCCGGGACGCAGCCGCGCAAACACGTTCAGCAGGTGGCTTTGGCGGCGCGCCCATTCCGCCGGCGAAAATGCCATGGGCAGCCAGACATCGCTGACGCCGGGAAATGCGAATCCGCCCGGCATTACGCCGATGACGCGATATTTGACGCCGTCGAGCAGGATATCGTGGCCGACCATGGAACGGTCGGCGCCGTAGCGTTGGCTCCAGAGGTTGTGACTCAACAACACGACTCTGGGGCCGCCAGCCTGATCTTCCTGGGGCGAAAATCCGCGGCCCAGCAGAGGCGCGACGCCGAGCAGCGGCAATAGATTTCCGGTCATCAATGTCACGTTCACTTGCTGCGGCTGACCATCGCCGGTGATGGCGCGCAGGTCGCCGCGGGTGGCCGCCATGTCGGTGAAGACATGGTTGCGTTGTTTCCAATCGATGAAATTGGCCGGCGCGGGCGTATTTTGCGGGAAGCCCATCCAAGAGGCGTCTTCCCACACCTCCACGACCCGCGCGGAATCCTTCATCTGCAAGGGGCGCAATAGCAGGGCATCCACCATGCTGAAGAGCGCAGTGGGAAATTGGCTCCATACCGGATATCACCGTCCGGTTTCCGCAACCCATTGAAATACCGAGGCTGGTTCAATGAACCAGCCTCCTGCCCGCAAGGGCGCCGGTAACGCCGTAACGGCGCTTCCGGCGCCCGACAACCCCCCGCGCCAGCACTGTGAACAGGGCGCGGCCCCAATCGGAGGCCGCCCATGAGTCTCTGCTTTCCCGAGGGGGACTGACATGCCCTGCGTCATCCTGCTGCATGCGACGCGCCTGGGATTCGGCGCCACCGACTTTGACGGCCGTTATGTGAAGGCTTACGACCCGACGTATCAGCCGGTGGGCGCTCCCTACAGCGGCGGCATTCTCGAAGTCACCCGCGATCCGAACCAGGCGCTGCAATTCCCCGACGTTGCCGCCGCCTTCGAAAAGTGGCGGCAACCGCATGGAATCCGGCCCGATGGCGAGCCGAACCGCCCGCTCACCGCTTGGAGCATGGAGGTCCGCACCGTATGATCTGCGCCGCCTGCAATAGGCTCGTCCCCGACAACCTGATCGACTGCCCGGTCTGCGCTATGCGGCGCAGCGACGTCCACGTCCGCACGCGCCAGTATGAAGCGCTGCTGATGGTCGAGGCCGGCCGCGGCGAGCTGATCGGCCATCGCCTCACCGATGGCAACACCCATATCAAGATGTTCGGGTCCGATCTCTGCTTCTGCGGACAACCGGCTACGGCCATACCGCGCAGGCGCCGCCCGATGGAATGGGGGGCCAACGTCTTCGTCGGCGTTTGCTCGAAGTGCCGCGAAGCGATCGAGGCCATCCTCGCCGAAGCGCGCGCTGCCCACCGGGAGCAACAACATTGATCCGCGTCCTCGCCCGAGCGAGCCGTGGCCCGGCGAAGAACAAGCGCTGGCCGTGCTGATCCAGAGATACGAGGACGGCGTGAAGTATGGCCGCTGGTTTCGCCTTTGGCTCAGGCGCGCGCAGCAAATCATCGACAGCGCGTACGCCACGCCCGAATGGATGCGCAACTCGCGCACCGACTACACCGACGACACCGCGCTCGTCATCCGCGACTATCTCGCGGAATTCGAGGAGGAACTTAAGCGATGACGACTATTGAAAAACCCCTGCAGCGCGAGACGGCCGCCACGTACCGCGGCCGCCCGCTCATCGTCCGTCTGCATCCCAGGTTCATCGAGGTGGGCCTGAAACGCCATCGCCTCTTCAAAGCGTCCTACGACGCGCTGTATGAGATGGCGATGAAGCTCGAATTCCGGGCGCAGGCCGCCCAAAACGAAAGGAGCGTCCGATGAAACGACCCAACGCCGTGCTGCTGCCGACGCTGGTAGCAATGGCGGTTGAGCGAACCGAAGGCGACGCCAGCATCGCCGCCTACCTGCTGAAGATGACCGATATTGCGGACGATAGAAGCGCCAGGGTCGAGCTGTGCCGCCGCGCGGACGCGCGCCCGCCGATCGTCTGCCTCTGCGGATCGACGCGCTTCTGGCGCGAATACTTCGAAGCCAACATGGCCGAGACGAAGGCCGGCAAGATCGTTCTCTCGGTCGGCTTCTTCGTCCACCAGGGCGACGGCGGCGATCCCGGCATCTATCAGGGCGTTTCGCCCGAGGACAAGTCGAAGCTCGACGAGTTGCATCTGCGCAAGATCGACCTGGCCGACGAAGTTCTAGTGCTCAACGTCGGAGGCTACATCGGTGACTCGACCCGCGCCGAGATCCAATACGCCAGGACGCGCCGCAAGCCGGTGCGCTTTCTGGAGCCGGAGCGCGCGCGCGCGGGGGCAACGGTCGAGATGCAAGAGGGCTGACTTATATGAGCATGGGTATACTGGAATGGAATGAACCCCAAGGCCCTGCTGAAGCTGTTGACGAAGCGCTGCAACCGTTGCTCGCACCAATGGCTTCCGCGCAAGATCGGCAAGCGGCCAGCACAGTGCCCCGCGTGCCGTTCGCCCTATTGGGATCAACCGCGCAAATACAAAATCAAAAGCGACGCGCGCGCCGCCAAACGACGCTAACGCGCCAGGCGGCGCGATGAAGGCCAAGGACGGCGGCGGCTACGAGCTGACTGAGCGCGACCTTGACGCCATCGTCGGCATCGCGCTGCGCCGCGCCCAACTCATGAAGTCGCTGCGCGACGCGCTGCAGGCCGGCGACGACAACCTGTCCCTCAAGCTTGCGCGCCAGGCCTGCGGCTTGGAACCCTACGCCCCGAACTAGATGCAATATATGAGCATGTTAAAATAAGTATGTTATGGAACAAACAACAAACGGCAGTAATAACGTAATTGGACTCATACGGGTTTCGAGCGCCGAGCAGGCATCGGAAGGGCGCGCAGGCATCGAAAGACAGTACGCGGCGATCCGGGCGGGCGCGGCCATTCACGGATACCACATCGTGAGCTATATCGAGGCTATCGACGTTTCCGGTGCGCCACGTCATGCACGATCCCCAATTCAAGAAGCTCTTCACCGATCTCCGGCGGTCGGACATTCAAGGCGTCGCCGTAGCCGAGCAATCACGCCTCTTCCGCCCCGGCGAGTTCGAAGACTTCTCCATCCTGGGACACTTCAAGCGCAACAACAAATTCATCTTCACGCCGAATGAGAAGATCGACACCCGCGCGTCGGGCGGCCGCATGTCGGCGATTCTCAACGGACTCATGAGCGGCGAGGAGCTAATTAAGATCCGCGAGCGTTGCGACGGCGGCAAGGCGATCATGCGCGCGCGCGGCGGCAATCCCAACGGCAAGCAGCTTCTGCCGCGAGGCGTGCGGTACGTCAAGACGCGCGACGCCGACGGTAAGCTGATCAAGGTCATCAATTCCAAGGGCTACAGCGTCACCGGACGGTGGGAGCACGTTCCGCTCGAAGTCGAGCGGATCAAGAAGGCGTACGCGCTGCTGCTCGAGAATATGTCGTTTGAGCAAATCGCCGTGGAAATCGGCGGCAAGTGGACCGGCAAGGGCATCCGCGACGCGCTCACGAACCCCATTTGGATCGGCATCCGCGAATAGCCGCGTTGGCGCCAATGCCGGCGGCAAGCGCCAGGACCGCGGTCAACGTGAAAGCCGGCGTCTTGCGCAGTGTGCGAAAGGCGATGCGTAGGTCGTGAGCTAATGCCATTTGCGTCTTCGATGCAATGCGATTGCCAAGGCGCAGCCGCTGATTTAAGGCAGTTAGATTGCGCGGGCTGTTCGATTGCGGGACGGGGCGGACGGCGTCAAAGCGCCAGCGCGTAGCTGGTGCTGCGTCCGCCCTCCGGATTACGCGTCAGCACGCCATACTCCACCAAGGCCAGAATGTCCCTGAGCGCCGTATCCGGCGAGCACTTGGCCAGCTTGGCGTATTTCGACGTCGTGAGCTTGCCCTCGAAGCCGTCCACCAGCCGGTTGATCACCTCGCGCTGGCGTTCGTTGAGGGTCACGTTTCGGATTCGCTCCCAAAAGCGCGCCTTGGCCAGCACGGTGGCGAGGGTGGTTTGTGCGTTGTCAATCGCACGGCCCAGACAGCCGAGAAACCATTCCATCCAGGGTGTGATATCCATCGGTCCCCTCTGAGTCCGCTCCAGGATGGCATAGTAGGCCGCACGCTCCTGACGGATTTGCGCCGACATGCTGTAGAAGCGCTGCGAACTGTTTTCCGATCGGGCCAGCGCCAAATCGGCAATAGAGCGCGCGATGCGGCCGTTGCCGTCGTTGAACGGGTGGATGGTGACGAACCAAAGATGGGCGAGCGCCGCTTTCAACACCGGGTCGATGGCAGATTCCGTGTCGAACCAGTTCAGGAAAGTGGCCATCTCAGACGCCAGACGTTTCGCGGAAGGCGCGACATAGTGCACGCGCTCTTTGCCGATTGCCCCCGAGACAACCTCCATCGGTCCGGTGCGGTCGTCGCGCCATGCAGCGACTGTAATCTGTCTCAGGCCGCTGCGTCCAAGCGGAAATAGGGAAGCATGCCACGAAAATAGCCGCTCGGCGGTGAGGGGCTGATCGTAGCGGCGCGTGGCGTCGAGCATCATTTCCACCACGCCCTCGACGTTGCGGTCCGTGGGCTTCAGCGCTCCGATATCTACGCCCAGACGGCGGGCGATGGATGAGCGAACCTGCTCCGCATCCAGCATTTCGCCCTCGATCTCGCTGCTTTTCAGCACATCGGACGTTAGCGTATCGAGAACGGCGTCCTGGCGCAGGCGGAATCCGAGGCCTTCCATGTGCCCGATGAGCCGGCCTTGCCGATGGCGCACGGCGGCTAACTGCGCGGCAAGACGTTTCTGGCTCCAGGAGAATTTGGGCCAAGTTGGAAGCTCGTGGATGAACATTCTCCGCAGATCCTGCGGAGATTATAACGCTATTCACCGCTCGAAAAGCGCTATTCGCCGCAGATTTTGCGGAGATTAGTCGCCCTATTCACCGCAAACTACCAGGTTTTCTCCCAAACGCGCACGATGGGGTAGCGGCCGTTTTCCTGCGGTTCGTACTTCGATTTTTCGAACCACCAGGCCATGCGGGCGCGCGGATCGGCGGCGAATTTGGGGTCGGCGGCGACCTGAGCTTCGAATTGTTTACGCAGCTCGGGCTGATCCGCCATCATTTTGCGCGCGATGGGCTCGGAAAGATATTCGCCCAGGTCCAATCCGCCGCGGCCGCCACGGCCGCCGCCCGCGCCTTCGGAGAAAAAGACGGAATCCATCATTCCCCAGGCGGCCAGCGAATCGGGCGCTTGCGGTTCGAGCAGCGCAAGAATCAAGCGCGAGCGCCGCTGCTTCATCGGGACCCAATAGGCGCCGGCCGGAATGGCGATTTTCTCTTTTACCGGTTTGGGATCGAGCGTCAGCATCACGTGCCCTTCGCTTCCCTGCCCCGGACGCACGCCGGCGAAGCGGTAAGTTTCGAACACCTGCTCGACCGGCTTGGCGGTGCGTTCCATTTCGACGCCGTGGATCGCCAGGATATCCGCCACCGAACTGAAGGACGGTGGAATCAGGTAGCCGAGCGGCATGGTGGCTTCGACGGTAGTATCGATCTGATCGTGAATCACGGTCTGGATATCGTCCAGCTCGCCGGTGTATCGCGTCACCATCGTGCCTGTGACTTCGCTCTTGAAAGGCGCGTTTTTCAACGCGTGATAAACCAGCGGATGGCTCTTCTCGCTGCTCACCTTGCCCGCAAGATAGACGGGCTGCGCGTTGCGGTCGCCGGCGCGCGCGGCCATTTCCTTATCGGCCTCGCGCACGGCGCGGCGCAAGCCTTCGGGATCGGCGCAGATGATGTCGAAGGTGTGGCGCATGATGTCGTAATGCGCCCAGGCGCGCGTTTTGGCGGTCTTCAGGCTGTGGCTTTCCACCAGCAGCGAAGGCCGGTTCTGCACGGCCGCGTAGATGTGCGAATAGCGCGGCGAAAAAACTTCCATGAAGAATTCGCGCTTGCCGTTGACGTTGCGCAGGGCGCCGTAGGGCGCCACCATGTGGCCATCCTCCGCCATGCGCTTGTCGAGCTCGGGGACGTATTTGTCGCGCACCCAGGCGCCGGCGGGCTCGGCGATATCCTGATTGCGCGCCATGTCCCAGGTGACGTCGTACTGCATGTCGGAGCCGTCGGTGACGTGGTTATCGATCAGGAAATCGGGCATCCAGGCGTTGAAAATCTTGAGCCAGGCGCGCATTTCCGGCGTGTCGGCCTTCATGTAGTCGCGGTTCAGGTTGAGGCGCTGCGCAGTGGCGCGCGTGCCGGTGGCTTTGGGGCCGTTTTGGCTGGGGCGGTGATACAGGCTTACGTTCTCATGGCCATCGACATTGAAGACCGGAATGATGACGAAGATGGCGTGATCGAGCCAGGAAGCGTAGCGCTTGCTCACGGTCATATCGCGCACCAGCATCAGGACGGGGTCTTTGCCTTCGATCTCGCCGGCGTGAATGCCGCTCTGGATCATGACGATGGCTTTGCCGGTTTTGGCGGCAGCCTCGGGCGTGAAGGCGCGGTCCTTGGAGACAATCAGCGCGATCATGGTACGGCCTTCGGGGGTCGTACCGGCGTCGATCACCTTGACGAAGCGCGAGGCGCGTTCCAGGCGGCGCGAAATATCGACCGCCTCGGCGTAGGGAGCGGTTGCGTTGAAATCTGTCTTCTCGCCGGTGGTGATGAGATCGGGCGGCGAGGCTTTGGTGCTGGCCGCCAGCGAGGCCGCGGCTTTGGCGGCGGCTGGTTCGAAGGCGGAATGGGGGGCGACCGGATCCTGGGCGAAAGCCAAGGCGGAAACCGAGAGGAATAACACGGAGCGAAGCATCATAAGAACGAATCGATGATACTACTGGCGAAGTACAATAAGAAAGATGTACAAGACACTCCTTGCATGTCTTGCCGCGTTGCTATTCGCCGCGGCCGGTCCCGCGCAGAGCCCGCCCAAGAAATCGGCGCTCGATAAAGCGGTGCTCGAAGCCTACGTGCGCCATTTGTACGTGATGGATTCGCGTATCGCGGTGCAGATCTCAGACCCCAAGCCCTCGGACGCGCCAGGCTTCGTCGAAGAGACGGTGCACGCGTCAATCGGGCCGCAATCGCAGGACATGAAGTTCCTGATCTCCAAGGATGGGACGAAGATTCTGCAGGCGACGGTGTTCGACGTCAACAGCAACCCGTTCCAGCTGGAATTGGGCAAGATCAAAACGCAAGGAGCGCCGGCCATGGGAACGCCGGGAGCGCCGGTAGTGCTGGTGGAATTCAGCGACTTCGAGTGCCCCTACTGCAAGGCGGAGGCGCAGGAGCTGCGCAAGAACCTATTGACCGCCTACCCCACGCAGGTTCGTCTTTACTTCAAGACGTATCCGCTGGAATCGCTCCATCCCTGGGCCAAGGCGGGGGCGATTGGGAGCAAGTGCGTGGCGAAGCAGGTTCCGGACGATTTCTGGACCTACCACGATTGGATCTTTGAGCATCAGGCCGACATCACGGCTGAAAACCTGAAGGAGAAGGTTCTGGCGTGGGCGAAGGACGTGAAGGGGCTGGATTCGATCCAACTTGGCCAGTGCATGGACACCTCGGCGACCAAGGCGGAAGTGGATAAGGACCAGGCGGAGGGCCAGGCGCTCGAAATCAACGGGACGCCCACGCTTTTCGTCAACGGCCGCCGGATCGGCCAGAGCATCGAATGGTCCAATTTGAAAAGCATTATCGATTACGAGATCGAGTACCAGAAGACGGCGCATAACGCCGGCGACGACTGCGGCTGCGACCTCCAATTGAAGCTGCCGGTGATGCAACAGACCTCCCCGGTTGGAATCAAGAAAGAATAGCCGTTCGATAGGGATGTGCGGAGACGCACGCCCCGATTTTTCCGAGCAGGGTTACGCGGCCCGGTCCGCCGCACCGAAAAATCGGCCAATTACGCCCTCAAAAATTCACAAAAATCGTGCGTTTCCAAGCAGTTCGGGCGATAATGGAAGGATACGCATGGAGTTTCAGGAGACCGTCCGCCGGTCCACCGTCTGGCTAGTTCGAGCCATCCCAGAACTGATCGCCGATGGGGCGACGTTAGTACGTTTTGGCTTTTCCTCTCAAAGAGTTGTAACCTCCCCACGGGCGGCTGCGCCATTACTTTCGGAGCGATCAAATCCGGATGCTGCGACCGCGAACGGTGCAGCCTAGATGCTGGTCGATTTCGAGGTTATTAAGCGCGCTCAGTCTGGCGACAGCGGGGCGTTTAACGAAATCGTTCTGGCGTACCGGAAGCGAATCCTCGGGCATATCAGTCATTTGATTGCCCGGACGGAAGATGTCGAGGACGTCGCGCAGGAAGTTTTTGTGCGGATGTATTATTCTCTCGACCAGCTCCGGTCAGTGGATGTTTTTGAGCCGTGGCTCTACACGCTGACCAAGAATGCCGCATACGACTATCTGCGAAAGCAGAAGCGGCGGCAGGAATTCCGCATGTCCGACCTGACGGAACAGCAGGTTACGATGGCTGACGCCGTCGCGGGCGGGAAGGCGGAACAGGAAGATACGTATCATAAGAAGATCCGGGAATCGGTGGATGCCCTCCTGGGAGCGGTTTCGGAGTCAGACCGGATTCTGCTTATGATGAAAGAAGTAGAAGGGCTTTCGTTAAAAGAACTTGAAAAGATCTACAAAGTCAACGAAAATGCTCTTAAGGTTCGGCTTTTCCGGGCCCGGCAACGGGTTCTGAAAGCCTTTGGAGCGGCTGAGAAAAAGGACGAGGCCGGGTAGGCCCGGCGAGGGTAACAAGGAATGATCCCGATGCGCGGCAATCACGAAGAAAAGCTGGACGCTCTTTTCCGGGCGTTCGCTGCGTGCCCCACTCCGGAGCCCAGCGCGAACTTCATGCCCACGTTATGGCAGAAGATCGAGGCACGGCAAACATTCACATTTTCCTTCCGCCGGATGGCCAACACCTTCGCGGCGGCGGCAGTGGCGCTGACGCTGGCGCTGAGCGTCTACATGTATATTCCACGCCCGACCCCCGCGCCTAGCCAAACCTACATGGACGTCCTTGCCGAAGCTCAACCTCTAGCTGCGCCGGAGCTCGTCAGTCCAGCTCGCCTGGAATACGAAGCCGGCAAGTGAGGCGATAGCAATGCCCAAGTCCAAAGCTTCCGCTTTTTTCTCCGTTCTACTTGTGTTCATCAGCGGAGCCGCGATGGGCGCAGTCGGATACCGGCTGTATACAGTGAAAAGCGCTCCAGTTGTGTCAGCGGCCAAAAAGCAGCCGCCGTCGCCGGACGAATTCCGCAAGCGGGTCGTCAGCAAGCTTAACGAGACGCTGAAGCTGGACCCTTCGCAATCGACCGACGTGGAGAAGATCTACGAGTGGCAATTCGACTCTTTCAACGAGATCCACAACAAATATGAGGCGGAAATTGCTCCGCTCACCGCGCCGGTATTTCAAAAATACGACCACGAGCGCGACCAGATTCACGATCAGTCCGTAGCAAAGATCAAAGCGCTGCTTCGGCCCGATCAGCAGCCGCTCTATGACAAATGGCTTGCGGATCGCGCCGCCGACCGCGCCCGTCGTCAGCAGGAACACAAAGATCATCCGGATGGCGGCAAACAGCACCGCCCGATGCCGCCGTTACCATAGCTTAGTTTTCCGCTTGGTTATCCACCCAACGCATGGCCGCCAGCGCAGTGGTAAATCCTGTTTTGCTTTCCGTCCAGGATTCGCCGGTGCGCGTGTTGCGGTAGACGAAGCCCGTCCATACGCCCTTCTCTTCCTGCACGCAACCGACGGCGGAACTCCACCACTTCTTCGAGACGCGCTCCCAGTGCACGGGACTGGCTTTCTCGGGCATCCGGATTACTCTACAACTTCGACGCGCGTCACGATCTCTTCGCGCGGAATCAGCGCGGGCCAATACGCCACGATTTCCCGCACCGCAGGGCGACCCTCGCCGAAGCCAGTGGCGCCGGGCGGTCCGTTGAGTACGAGCGGGATCAGCTCGCGCGTGAAGCGGTCCACGGCTTTGCGATCCTGCCCGCGCACGCCGATGCGAATCTGCACTTCGGGCGGATCGGGATTCGCCGGCGCGGCCGAGCCGTGGCACGCGTTCACGCCGAAATATTCGGTATAGATTTCCTCGAAACGTAAGCCGAGGCGTTCCAGCCGCTCGCGCACGATGCGATCGGCGGCGCGGGCTTTTTCGAGCGCCTGCGGCCACGAATAGACCAGCGTGCCGATGGCTTTCCATCCGTTGGCGTAGCTGAGCGAAAGCTTGAGCATGGGCGGACGTGGGCCGCCGCGGATGCCGGTGACACGCACGCGATTTTCGCCGTCCGGCGCCAGCCGGATGCTGGTGAAATCGGCGCTGCAATCGGGCGTGATGTAGTTCTTGGGATCGCCCAGTTCGTAGAGCAACTGCTCTTTGACGCTATCGACGCTCACGCGCCCCCCGGTGGACGCGTGCTTGGTGACAACGAAGGTTCCATCGGGCTCGGCTTCGACGATCGGATAGCCGATGTTCGCCACGTCGGGAATGCGCCGCCAATCCACCTGACAGTTGCCGCCGGTACACTGCGCGCCGCATTCGATGATGTGGCCGGCGATCGTTCCCGCCGCGAGCTTATCGTATTCGCTGGCGCGCCAGCCGAAGCGGTGGATCATGGGCGCGAGCGCCAGCGCGGTATCGGTAGAGCGGCCGGCGATGACGACATTGGCACCGGTAGCCAACGCTTCGGCCAGTGGGAATGCACCGATGTAAGCGTTGGCGCTCTGGATGCGCTGGCGAATCTGCGAGAGCGGCTCGCCGGTTTCCATATCGCGCATCTCATGGCCCTTGGCGAGAAACTCGTCGAGGCGCGGGAAGACGTCGTCGCCCAGCACTACGGCGACTTTCAGGCCGGGCGCGAGCCGTACCACTTCGCGCGCGCATGCTACCGGATTCACGCCGCCGGCGTTGGCGATCACGGTGATACCACGCTCGCGGATCCGCTTGGCGATGTGAGCCACCAGTGGCGGAAAATCGCGCGCGTAGCCGAAATTGGCGTCGGCCTGCTTCTGCTTCTGCAGGATCGACATGGTGATCTCGGCCAGATAGTCGAGGGCCAGGTAATCGATGGGCCCTTCCTCGACCAGGCGCACTGGCGCCTCCAACCAGTCGCCCCAAAAGCCCTGACCATTGGCAATGCGGATCATGCGGCGCCTCCTGGCATGGGGACGGGTGAGGTGCAAGCTTCGAGCGCCAGCGACAGAACCGAGCGCGATTCCAGCGGATCGATGACGGCGTCGCAATGGCCGCGCGCGGCTGCATAGCGGGCATCGAGCCATTGCTCGTAATCGGCGCGGGTTTTAGCGATGGAATCTTGCAGTTCCTGCGGCAAAGTCTGTCCTTTGTATTTCGCGATCTCCACTGTGAACAGCGCCTGCACCGCCGATTCGCCTTCCATCACGCCGATGCGCGCGGTGGGCCAACTAAACGTGAAATTGGGATCGAAGCCCTGGCCGGCCATGGCGTAGTAGCCCGCGCCGCTGGCGTGATTGAGAGTGAGTACGAGCTTCGGAACCGTCGCGCACGACATGGTCTCAACCATTTCGGCGCCGGCGCGGATGATGCCTTCGTGCTCCGCATCGGGGCCAACCATAAAGCCCGAAACATCCTGCAGATAGATGAGAGGCCGGCCGAGGCGCTCGGCGGCTTCGACGAAATATGCCACCTTACGCGCGGTTTCGGTGTAGACAATGCCGCCGATGCGCGGGCGGCCTTCGGACTTCAGAAATCCGCGGCGGTTGGCGACGATGGCGACGGGGCGGCCGCAGAGGCGCGCATCGGCGCAGAGCATCTCGGGCGCATAATGGGGCTGGAACTCGACGTAATCGCGCGCGTCGAAGATGCGCAGGATCACGTCTTCCATTTCGTAGGGCAGGCGATGATCGGCGGGCAGCGCGCTGTATAGTTCAGCCGGATTACGCGCGGGCTCATCGGCGTGCCAATCGGCGTGCGGCAATTCAGGCAACTGCCGGATGCGCTGGCGGATGCGCTCGATGCAATCGGCGTCGTTTTTCGCCATGTAGTGCGCCACGCCGCTGACGGAGGTGTGCATGCGCGCGCCGCCGAGCGGTTCGGAATCGATCTCCTGGCCGGTGGCGCCTTTGACGAGATTGGGGCCGCCGAGACCCATGAAACTCACGCCTTCCACCATGATGATGACGTCACTGAGCGCGGGGAGATATGCGCCGCCCGCGATGCACGGCCCCATGACAGCGGCGGTTTGAGGAATGCGCAGGCGGCGGCGCATAAGCGAGTTGTAGTAGAAGATGCGCCCGGCGCCGTATTGGCCGGGGAAGATGCCGTCCTGATAGGGCAAGTTGACGCCCGCAGAATCCACCAGGTAGACGATAGGCAGGCGGTTGCGCATGGCGATTTCCTGCGCGCGCAAAATCTTGGGAATGGTCTCGGGCCACCATGCGCCGGCCTTGACCGTGGCGTCGTTGGCGACGATCACGGCGGGGCGCCCTTCGATTTTGCCGATGCCGGTGACGACGCCGGCCGCGGGGGCCTGGCCATCGTAGCGGTCGTAGGCGATCAGCAGCCCGATTTCGAGGAAGCGCGCGCCAGGATCCAACAACGCGACGATGCGTTCGCGCGCGGTCATTTTGCCGGCGCGATGTTGCTTCTCGATGCGCGTGGCGCCGCCCCCTTCGCGCAGGCGGGCTTCGAGCTTCGCGAGCTGTTCGACGAGGAGGCGCATGTGCGCCTGGCGCGCGGCGTCCACGGTTATTTCAACATCGAAAAATCAGTGGGATCGAGGAAGAGCGAGTCGACCTTGATGACGATTTTGCCGTCTTTTTCCGAATCGGCGGCGACCTTTTTCCATTCGGGATCGGCGCTGAATGCCGCCCAGTTTTTGCGCGCTGCCTCGCGGCTGGGGTGGACGATCAGATAGACGAGCGTATTCTTGCCCAGCTCGGGATCTTGCGGGACCCAGTAGCCGATGCTCTCGATGCCGTGCCGTTTGAAGATCTCGATGGTGTGGTCGCGGAAGCGGGTTTTCAGGGTTTCGAGCTTGCCCTCGTAGCAGTGATAGGTGCGTAGCTCGTAGACGCGAGTGGTGGTGGCGCTCTGCGCGAAGACACTGGCGGCGGCGAGCGCCATGAGTGCAAGAATTTTGCGTGGCATGTGGATAGTTTAACGTGCGTTCGGAGGCAGCCGAAAACCGGTTTCCCCCATAAAGAGGCGGATGATATGCTCAAGGCATGTCCGCCCGCATCATGATGGCGCCTGGGAAACGATCCGGGCAGCCGTGTATCCGCGCGGGTTGCGCATCACCGTTTGGGACGTCCTCAGTTGGCTTGCCGCCGGCATGACCGAGAAGGAAATTCTCGACGATTACCCGGAGCTGGAGCCGGAAGACTTTCAGGCCGTGTATGAGTTTGCCGCTCGAATGGGCCGGCGCGTCGCGCTGTGAAATTGCTGTTCGACGAAAATCTTTCGCGGAAGTTAGTTGTGTGGCTGCGCAGTTGGACACACCCAACAAGGGACGCGGAAAAGGTGTTGCGGCGGGAGGCGGTCCGGATCACCGAGTTTGCTGCTGACCCCGAGCTCGGTCTACTTGTATTGGACCGCGGTATGTAGCGAGGCCCGTTATACTCTCGTAGTGATGCATCGGTTTTTAGTCAGCGCCGCCTTGCTTTCCGTGAGCGGCTTCGCACAGACTTCCTCGCCCGTTTTGCCGGTGCGGATTATTCTGGTTGGCGACTCCACCATGGCAGTGAAGAGCGGCTGGGGGCCGGGGTTCTGCCCGCTGGTTCCTCAAGTCACGTGCGTCAACATGGCGAAGGGCGGGCGCAGCTCGGGGAGCTATCGCGCGGAAGGATCGTGGGCGCAGGTGATGGATCAGCTCAAGCGCAACGCGGAATACTCGGATACCTACGTGCTGATTCAGTTCGGTCACAACGATCAGCCGGGTAAGCCGGGACGATCGACCGATCTGGCCACGGAGTTTCCTGCCAACTTGCGTGGCTATGTGCGGGATGTGAAATCGACGGGCGCGAAGGCTATTCTGATCACCCCGCTGACACGGCGATCGTTCCGCGACGGGAAGATCAAGAACGATCTGCTGCCGTGGGCCGATGCGGCAAAGAAGGTAGCCGCGGAAGAAGGCGTTCCCGTGCTCGATCTCAACGCCGACAGCGTGGCGGCGGTCGAGAAGATGGGTCCGATGGAGGCGAATACGATGGCGATGGCGCCGGCACCGGCGGTAGTGACGGAATCGGCGGCGAGCGGGAATTCCGCACCGGCTCCGAAGACTCCGGCCGAGCCGAACGCGCCGGTGTTCGACTATACGCACCTGGGCGAAAAAGGCGCGGCATTCTTTGCGCGCATGGTGGCTTCGGAGCTGGCGGAGGCTGTGCCGGAATTGAGCCGCTGGATCAGCCGCTAGGGCACTGAGGCTCCGCGCCTCACCCGCCCGGATGCATCATCCGATCCCAAGCCTCGGCGCCGCCGCGCAAAGGGCGAATCCGGGTGATTCCGTGAGATTTGAGGAGCAGCGCCACACGGGCGCTGGAGGCTTCGTTGGGTCAACTGCAAAAAAGAATGATTTCGCGGTCGCGCGGGATCTCAGCATGGTTGGCGCTCAATTGTTCGGCCGAGAGTCGAATGGCGCCGGGTACCGAGATCACCTCGCTTCCGAGAGCGCCGCGCAGGTCCACGATGTAGAGATCGTCGCCGGCGTCGAGGCGGTCGCGCAATTCTTCGGGCGTGATGCGGGCGATCTCCATTTGCTTGAGGAATCGCCGCCGCTGGATAAACTTCCAGATAATCCAAGACGCGAAGAGGCCAACCACCAGGATCGCGAGGCCGGAGCCCAAACGCTCCACGTAGTTCAGGGTCAGCTCCAACTGATCGGCGAAGAGGTAGCCTACGCCAATGTAGGTCGAGCTCCAGAGCAGGATGCCCAATCCGTCGGCGGCGAGAAAGCGGAGCGCGGCGAGGCCGGAATCCCCGGCCAAAGGCGCGGCGACAGCGTTCAAGCCCGGAATGAATTTGGCGATGAACAGTGTCTTGACGCCATGCTTGACGAACGTATTCTCGGTCTGGCGCACGCACGAATCGGGCGAGAGGGAAACGCGGCAGAGGAAGCGCAGGACGCGCTTGCCGCGGTGGCGTCCGAGATAGAACCACACGCTGTCCGCGATGAGCGCGCCGGCGAGGCAGCACGCGATGGCCGCAAGTCCGTTGAGGCGATGCGTGCGCACGAGCGCGCCCACAGCGAGCAGCAGCGGTGCGGACGGAACGGGCAAGGCGCCCTGCTCAGCCAGCACCCACAGGAACAGTAACGCGTATCCGTAGCGCTCGACGAAGTGAATCGCCTGCGCGATGTCGGGATGGCTCATGCGATTTTGCTATACTCCCGCCGGAGGGCTTCATGAGCCGGTTTTGGCCCCGTTTCCTCACCCTTGCCGCCGCTTGGACGGGCTGCCAGGCAGCCGATTCAGCGCAGGCGCCACTTCTTTCTATTCTAGATCGCTTCCTCGCGCCGAACGTGCCCGCGCTCGGTCCCGTGGAGCCCGGGCCGACGCCGCCAACGTGGCCCGATCCCGACGCGCCGGTTCGCGGGATTGACGGGCACGCCATGCTCTATGCGGGCGAAGGCTACAACACCATCTTTCTGGTGAACCACGGCAAGGTGATTTGGACTTATTCTACAGGCCGCGGCGGCGAGATCGACGACGTGTGGATGATGACCAACGGCCACATTCTTTTCGCGCGCCAGTTCCACGTGGAAGAGGTCACGCCGCAAAAGGAAGTGGTCTGGCGCTACGATACGCCGCAGGAGACCGAGGTCCACACCTGCCAGCCGGTGGGGCTCGACAAGGTGATGTTGGTGCTGAACGGTCTTCCTCCGAAGCTCATGATCATCAACAAGAAGACGGGCGCGGTGGAAGTGGAACACGCGCTGCCCGCCGAAAGCCTCACCGATCCGCGAACCGTGCACGCGCAATTCCGGCGCGCGCGGGTGACGGCGAACGGTACTTACCTCGCGGCATTTCTGAGGATGAACAAGGTGACGGAATTCGACAAAGACTTCCAACCCATCTGGAGCTGCGATGTCACGACGCCCTGGGCCGCGGTGCGGTTGAAGAACGGCAACACGCTGGTGGCGGATGAGCACGATAAGCTGGCGCGCGAAATCAATCCGAAGTGCGAGACGGTGTGGGAATTCAAGCCCTCGGATTTACCGCCTGGCATTGTGTTCCACAACATTCAGACCGCCGACCGCCTGGCAAACGGCAACACGGTGATCTTCAGCTCCACCGGCGGCACGAAGGCGGAAGAGCGTCCGCAAATCATTCAGGCCATCGAAGTGACGCCCGAGAAGAAGGTGGTTTGGGTACTGCAGGATTGGAAGAATCTCGGTCCGGCGACTACGGCGCAGTTTCTCGATCAGCCGGGAATTCCCGAAAAGCCCGGAGACTTGCAGCACTAGCGGTAGCGTTCTATGAAACTCGAGTCGATTATTGCGCTATTTCGCTCTCGCGCCGGCTGATCGGGCCACCGGGCCCAACATCTCCCTTTCAGCGCCGACGAATCCCCAGGTAATCCAAACGTGTCCCTTGAGAACTCGTTGGAAGTATTCCCGCGCCTTGACTGGATCGCCGTTGTAAAGATGCCAGTTGCCGATGCCGTAGGCCACAGTATCGAAAGGCAGTTCCACTTCCTGATCGGTATTGCCGGCCGGCGGTTCGGGCGGCAGTGCCTCGGATTCGCTCATTTTGCCCTGGAAAAAGCGCACCAGATTGAGATAGAACCTGGTGTGCGGCTCCTTATTTGTCATATCCGGCGGGACGGCCTCGATCGCTTTCGCCGCCTCCTCGAGGCGATTGGCGCGCCGCAGCGCGGCATATAGCCAGTTGGTGGAGTTGATGACCTCATCGGTGTTGGGGGCAGTTTCGACCGCATGGCGGAAAGCGACGGCGGCTTCCGGAAAATCACCCAGGAAATAGTGGGCGAGACCCAGGTGGTAGTACGCAGCCATGTTCCTGGGGTCGAGGGTCGCCGCGCGGCTCAGGTCGACGCGCGCACGGGCAAACTCGCGTAATGGAATTTCGCGGTGGCCGCGTTCCGTGTAGAGCGCGGCGCTATTCGGCGAAATCGCCAGCGCGCGAGTCAGAGTCTCGATAGCTTCCCGGTCTTCCCAGACTGAAATTTGCGCCTGCGCCAGTTTCAGCAGGAGATCGGGATCCTTGGCGCTGGCCGCAAGGTTCTTCTGCGCTGCAGGGACGACGCCCTTTTCATCCGCCAGCGAATGAAATTTCGTGCCGAGACCCGACGTGACTTCGAGTTTGGTCTGCGCGGATGCGAGTGCGGCGAGCGCAAACATAAAAGACAGCAAACGGACAGAACGCATAGTAGCCATAGCTGCGGAGATTATAATCCGTCTCGAAGGCCCCGCCGCTTCGGCGCTATCGTCCTTATGCGGCGCCGGCTCCGCCGAATCGCTCGCCAACCCATGGAAGGCGCAAATAAAAACTGGCTTGGCGTGGCAACCGTTTACCGGTGTGTTGCTCCTTTCCATGTAGGAACGGGAGGAGACTATGGCGAGCTCGTTGAGAGTTCCGCTGATGGCAGCGTTGGCGTCTGGCTTGATCGGACAAACAACAAACGCAACGAGGCAGGCCTGCCAAAAGTAGATCAGATTTGAAGACCGATCGCCAGTCCTAGATTGAGCTGCTCGTTGACAATTCCCGTCGGACCACTTTGTCGAATGAGCGGGCACAATCCTGCCTTTCGGCTCAGCCGAGATTCAGCGTTCACTGCATCCGCTTTCCTTTCGGTGCCTGGCTAGGTAGCAGGATGGTCTTGACCAGTTCGTCTTCGCCACATACGGTCATGCGAGGAAACACTTTGTACCACTGGCCATTTGGCACTTCTGGCTCTTCATCAAGCCACTTGGCAAGCAACTGCAACTGCTCCGCGGGAATCTTTCGCTCTTGAATCCGGCGAAGGAGGTGGTGGAAAACGCCTGGAGGAACGTTCTGGCGGCGAACTTTCGGCATTTCGGCGGCTGTCCAATTTTGGGCTAGATGCCGTAGAAACCGCGCGTGAGCCGCTCTTTTATGCGGGCCGCCTCAACCGGATCGGAAGCTGCGGCGAGGCGCTTCGCAAGCACGCCCAGTTCCTCAGGCGTCAAGCGGTTCCCCTCCCCTTCCAAAACGGCAAATTCAGCTGTCTCGATGGCCACTTCCTCGCCGGTCGGCTTGCGCGCTACGACGCGGCCACCCGTAAGAGCCTGCCGGACGAACCAATGATAGACGGTAAGCGCACTCTTGATGACATCGGTGCGCTTAGCATGCGTCAATTCCGCCATTTGGTCGACCAATGCCAATTCCGTGGGCGACAATACGGGCTGGACTCTAGCCATACTCGGTTCTCCTCGTTTCCTATGTTAATTTTACTCTTTTTTGAGGAGCTTGGCTTAATCTGCGTGAGGCATACGACGCTCCGTCTATCAGTCGATAAGCATAAGCACCCGGTTACCGCCCGTTATGCCGCGCCTGCGCTGCCGGATCGCTCGCCAACTGGCGCACCAACGTTTCCAGCTCTTCCACCCGCCGCGCCAAATCTTCGATAGCCTGTCCTTCGGGATCGGGCAACCGGCCGTGCTCGAGCGGCCCGCCTTCCGGCCGCACGCGCACCACGCGGCCGGGGATGCCGACCACGGTTGAATTGTCCGGTACCGAGTGCACCACCACCGATCCAGCGCCGATCTTCACGTTGTCGCCGATGCGAATGTTGCCCAGAATTTTTGCGCCGGTGCCCATGACCACGCGGTTGCCGATGGTGGGGTGGCGTTTGCCTTTTTCGGCGCCGGTTCCGCCTAGGGTTACGCCCTGGTACATCAGCACATCGTCGCCGATTTCTGAGGTTTCGCCGATCACCACGCCCGAGCCGTGGTCGATGAAGAATCGGCGGCCGATCGTGGCGCCGGGGTGGATCTCAATTCCGGTGAGAAAGCGCGAGAACTGCGACACCAGGCGCGGGAACAGCGGCACGCCCCAGCGATAGAAATGATGGGCGAGGCGATGCAACAGGATGGCGTGGAAGCCGGGATAGCAGAGAACTACCTCCAGCACGCTCTTGGCGGCCGGATCTTCCCGGAAGATGGTGTCGATCTGTTCTCGGATAGCCCGAAACATACCGCGTTCCTAGTGGATGCCGGGGGCGGGCGCGGCGATTCGGGTTAATGCGCTCCGGCGTGCTCCGGCTCGACAACCGGCGGTTTCGCTCCAGGCGGAATCGGCGCCAGCATGTCCTCTTTACGCTTCACCAGCGTGGATGTATTGTAGCTCGCCATCTCGAAACCGTGCCCGTGGGTAATGGCGTCGGTGGGGCAGGCCTCGACGCAGTAACCGCAGAAGATGCAGCGGTTGTAATCGATGTTGTAGACGCTGGCGTAGCGCTCACCGCCCGAAATGCGGACTTTATCGGTGTTCTCGGCGGCTTCGATGTAGATGCAATTGGCCGGGCAGGCGGCAGCGCAAAGGAAGCAGGCGACGCATTTTTCCATGCCGTTTTCATCGCGCTGCAGGACGTGCTCACCGCGGAAACGCTCTTCGAACTTGGGAGGCTCCTGCGGGTAGTACTCCGTCACCGTCGGAGACATCATCTCCTTAAACGTGATTCCCATGCCTTTGGCAATGGCGGCAGCGACGCTGAGAACGTTGGGTGATTTGCGCATTGGCTCACCTAAATTTTAGCAGTACTGCAGGAACTTCGTCCGATATTAAACCTTGCACCCTCCGCGGTTTCACATTATTATCAGCACGATGCGCCGGACACTTGCCTGCCTTCTGTTCGTCTCAGCCGCCGCCGGCCAGAATGGCGGCAAGGGAGTCGTGCCACGCCAGGCCGATCCGTTGTCGTTTGTCAATGAAAAGAAGCTCGCGCTGGTGATTGGCATCAACGACTACCCGGAAGAGAGCGGCCTCAGCAAACTGAAATGGGCGGTGAAGGATGCGTCCGATCTTGCGGCCGAGCTGCAGCGGCAGGGATATACGGTTGATCCGCTGTTGAACGAGCGGGTTACCAAAGTCGCGATCCGCAAACACCTCACAGACATGCTGAAGCGTCTGGATCCGAATGCGGGAACAATCGTGTTCGCGTTCTCCGGACACGGCGGTCAGGTGGGACGCGAACAGTATCTGGCGACCTACGAATCGTCGGCTGACGATCTCGATAAGACGGGCGCGTCGGTTGAAGAGATTCGCACGTTGCTGGAGGATTCGGGCGCGCCGCGGAAAATGATGTTTTTGGACGCGTGCCGCAACGTTTCCACCCCTGGAGCCAAAGATAGCGCCGCGCCCATCGAACCGATGCTGGAGCTGTCCAGTTCGCGCGGGCTGCGGCTGTTGGTTTCCACCGGGCCGCGGTCTCGCAGCTACGAGTATGACGACCTGCAGCACGGTCTTTTCACCTACTATCTGATCGACGGCATCAAGGGCGCCGCGGCCCGCGCCGACGGACTAATTACATTTGGCGGCCTCGCTTCCTACGTAACCCGCAAGGTGAAGGACAGAAACCCGAACCAGGCCCCGTATACGGATGGCCAATCGACCGGAGAGTTCCCGTTTGCGGGCACGCCGAAGACGCCGGCTTCGGCCCCGCCGGCCAACTCCGTTACACCACCCGCCCCAACGTTGGATCTCGACACCGAGCGGTATCAGGCCGCGAAGGACGCCCGCGACCCGGAACTATTGGAGAAGATCGCATCCGAAATTCACCGCAGCGATTTGGCGGACATTCTTCGAACCAAAGCCGCGGCGTTGCGGAGCCAAGAGGGTCCAGAACGGTCGACGGTGGGTCCCAAGAGCGAGACCCTGGCATCGCTTCGAAAAAGAGCGGACGATCTCGATGAGCAAAAGCGCTACGCAGAGGCGCTGCCGCTCTACCGGCAATTGGCGGATGCCCAAGATCCGTGGGGGCAATACAAGCTTGGCAGATATTATCGGGGGGACCGGGGCATTCCGGCGGACAGGACGCTCGCCGAAAGCCTCTATCGAAAGTCGGCGGAAGCCGGTGAGCCATTTGGCATCAACGGCTTGGGCGTATGCTACGACAATGGGTGGGGCGTCTCCAGGGATACAAGGGTGGCGGTGTCCTGGTTTCGAAAAGCCGCCGATCTTGGGAACTCGATCGCCATGACTAATCTCGCGCGGCATTACGCTAACGGAGACGGCATCCCGAGAGACGACGCACAAGCGCTCTCCTTATTTAAGAAAGCCGCCGACCTTGGTTATGTCCCGGCCATGACCGGCCTCGGCCAGATGTTCGAGCATGGACAGGGAGTCGCGCAGGATCAGGCGCAGGCAGCCTTATGGTATCGAAAAGCTGCCGACCTTGGAGATGCCGCCGGCATGAATGAGCTTGGGCGTCACTACGCAAACATAGCCAAGGACGACCCTCAAGCAGTGTTCTGGTTCCGGAAGGCGGCCGATGTAGGATTTCCGGCCGCCATGGCTAACCTGGGCCATCACTATGCCAGCGGAAGAGGCGTGGCCAAGGACGAAACTCAGGCCGCAGCCTGGTATGCCAAATCCGCGGAACTCGGCTATCTGCCAGCCATATTTGACCTCGCAAACCGGTATCGAGAAGGCCGGGGAGTGGCCAAGGACGATTTTCAGGCCGCGTCTTGGGACCGGAAAGCTGCCGACCTCGGATACGCCGGGTCCATGACGAACCTCGGCTATATGTACGAGACCGGGCGCGGCGTAGCTCAAAGCGCGATGGAAGCGGTAGCGTGGTATCGAAAAGGCGCGGATGCGGGAGACACGACGGGCATGAAGAATCTCGCGAACGCTTACGAGCGTGGCTTGGGAGGCCGTAGAGACCTCGTCCAAGCCATCGAATGGTATCGGAAAGCAGCGGCCGCGGGAAATACTGATGCGCAGGCCGCACTCAAACGCCTTCACAAGTAACGCGAGGCCCCGGGCTAGTCGGCGATGCCGGGGTTGGGGGGATCGATGCCCAGTGCGGTCGCAAGCGAGACGAGGTGATCCTGTTCCTGCACCAGAATGCTGCGCAGGCTTTCGGCGATCGCAAATTCATTCAGCTCCTCCGCCTGCTTGACCCGTCGGCGATACTGGCGAATGGTCTCCCTCTCGTTGTCGAGATCGAACCGCAGCATCTCCTCCGCCTTCTCCGAAGTCTTCACCGGTTTCGGAACGACGGTCGGCATCCCGCCTAGATAGTCGATGTGATTCGCCACTTGCAAGGCATGGTCGAGCTCTTCTTTGGCGTGGATCGCCAGTTCGTCCGCAATGTTCATATAGGCGGCGCCTTTGAGCACCTGCGAGTAATTCACGTAGGCGATGACGGCCTGAAATTCACGCGACAAATCTTCGTTGAGTGCGTCGATGAGTTGTTTTCGCGTGATGGCGTTGTTCGATCCCTTAGGCATGCTTTCTCCGATTCCCCGGTTCGCGTCCGGTGGCAAGACGTTCTTCAGAGGTCTTCGATTTCGCAGACCCTTCTTACCTTTACCATGACGGCCGCAAACGCGCAGCGCACAGCGTGACCTTTGACCCAATGAACCATCGGAAGGCCACGCACGTGCTTACATACTTCCGTCCGCGAAGGAGAAACCGATGAAAGACAGCACGAAAGACAAAGTCGAAGGCGCCGTTCACGAAGTGAAAGGAGCCGTAAAGGAGAAGGTGGGGCACGCCACCAATGATCCGGACCTGGAAGCCGAAGGCCAGGTGGAGAAACTCGGCGGCAAGATTCAGAAAAAGGTCGGCGACATCGAAAAGGTCGTAGACAAGTAAGCCGGCTAACTTCAGCCGCCTCTTCCAAAACGCGAGGTTAAAACGATGCTACTACTACTGATCATTATCTTGATTCTTCTATTTGGGGGAGGCGGCGGTTACTACGGTCACCGCCGCTGGGGATATGGCGGCGGGGCCGGCATAGGGCTCGGCACGATCCTGATTATCGTCCTCCTGGTTTATCTGCTGGGCGGATTTCACTATTAGTTCCGCCCGCGGGATGTAAGAACTACCTTCGCGATGCGGCGCGGGCATCAACCCAGTTCGCCGATCTTATCCAGCTCAATCACCAGATCGCCTTCCTTGCCGATAAAGAATGCGGGGGCGAAGCGGCGCCCCCAGACGAAGTCGTCGTGGCGGTAAGAATAGCGGGCCTGCACGGATTGCGCGAAGGTGTCGTCGTAGGCTTTGACCGACACCAGCACCTCGGCTTGCAGACGGGTCAGATCCTCCGCCGTCTTTCCCCATAACGGGCTCTCGGAATCGATGGGGTGGACGATCGTCCAGGGCGTGGCGAGAAACAGGACGCCGTCGCGCTCCAGCTTGAGGAATTCGAATTTGCGGCGGTATTCGCCCTCATCCTGCACCGTCATCAGCAGCAGTTTCGCTTCGGCATCGACCAGTGTGTTGGTGCGGCGGTTGACCACGCGGAACTCGAGGGCGGTGATCTCCTGGTAAGGCGCGATGACCACCCTTTCGCTGAAGCCGATGCGGGCCGATGGCTTGGACACGCGGCCAAAAAGCAACCCGGTAGCCACGGCCAGCAGCATAATCCCCACCAGGGCTTCAAACGTGGCCACAAAGTTGGCGGCGGTGCCGCTGGGCGACATGTTGCCGTAGCCTACGGTGCTCAACGTGTGGGCGCTGAAGAAGAAGAGCTTCAGGAAATGCCCGGCGCCGGTGGGGGCGTCCGTGCCCTCGAG
Organism: Bryobacterales bacterium; assembly: GCA_963743705.1. Lineage (GTDB taxonomy): Bacteria > Acidobacteriota > Terriglobia > Bryobacterales > Bryobacteraceae > PALSA-243. The sequence goes on from CAVUQS010000019.1 coordinate 575,039, forward strand.
TTGGCCGGGGCCGATGGAGTAGTAGATGGAAGCGAAGATCAGGTTCAGCATCACGTAACCGGCGAAAACGACGGCGAGGAAGCCGGGCCAGCTCATGCTGACCAGGTACAGGTAGGGATGAATGTCGCGCCATTCACCGCCCACCTTGCGCACGTTGAATCCGCCGTCTTGATCGATGACGCGGCGCAGGGGCGCGCCGAATTGTTGCGTCAAGCCCGGGTCGAAGCTCGGTTTCTTCATATCTTTTCTATACTGGCAGATAGAACATGACTCTCGACGGAACCTCGCCGCGCCTCGTCTCTCTTCGGAATGGCTTGTTGCGCCTGCATAAATACCTCATGGATTCCGAACGCGCCCTGTATGAGCGGGATGTGGCGCGGATTGCAAATGCGGGTGAGTATTTGCAATTGGTGCTCAACGACCCGTGGTTCGCCTGGCTGCACGAGCTTTCGAAATTCATCGTGATCATCGATGAAGCGCTCGACGCCGAGGAGCCGCTTTCGGCGGACGACGCCCAAAAGCTGATCGCGCGGGCGCGCGCCCTGGTTTCGCCCGCGGAAGAAGGCACGGGATTCGCACGTAAGTATTTCGACATTATGCAGCGCGACGCGGGCGCGGTGCTGGCGCATCGCGACATGATGCGCGTTTTCGCAGAGATTGCGCCCGGACCGGTCTGAGATACTGGTAGGAGATGAAGTTTGGTCCTCTTGTGGCCGCGGCCGTAGGCAGCGTCGCTTTGGTGTGCACGCTGATGGCGCAGCGGCCGTTCCGTGAGTATCCTGCCTGGGAATACAATAATTTTCCGTTGCCGACGGACTACAAGGTCCCGGCCGAGTGGACTTTCGCGCGGCTGATGTACCCCACCACGCATTACGTGATCGACTGGCAATCCGAATGGGCGCGCGATAAAGACTGGCGTCAAGGTAATACCAACTGGACCATCGACTATCCGCGGTCGGATCGCCACTTGGCGCTGGCCTTGCGCCGGCTGTCGCGCATCGACGCGCGTTCCGCCGAGCAGCCGATCAATCTCGATGAAGACGACGATGTCTTCAACTACCCCTGGCTTTACGCGGTGGAAGTGGGCCATTGGGAGCTCACCGATTCGCAGATCGCCAAATTCCGCGAGTTTCTGCTGCGCGGCGGCTTCTTCATGTGCGACGACTTTCACGGCACCGACGAGTGGAACGTCTTCATTCAGACCATGCAGAAGGTGTTTCCGGGTCGCGGCATTGTCGATCTGGCCAACGACAACCAGATCTTCCACAGCGTCTACGACCTCGATGAGCGCTATCAGGTGCCCGGAATGCAATACACGCAGACCGGCAGCATTTGCGAGAAGTGCCCCACCAATCCCACGTACGGGATGGGCGGGGATATTCCGCGGTGGCGCGGCATCTTCGACGACCACGGGCGCGTAATGGTCGCGATTTGCCACAATATGGACCTGGGCGATTCGTGGGAAAACGCGGACGATCCGCGATATCCGCAGAAGTTTTCGGCACTGGGGATCCGGCTCGGCGTCAATTACGTCACCTACGCGATGTCGCACTGAAACCGGTTACGCGCGGGGCGCGAATAAGAATCGAAACGGAGGTCTGGAATGACCCTTCGCTGCCTGCTCGCGCTCACCGCCGCCACGATTGCCTTCGCCCAGATGCGAGGCGGCATCGACCCCTTTCCGAGCGCTTCCGATTACCCCGCACATACAGAGAACGATGCCGTATCGATCGGCGGCGGCTACGTGAACGGCGTGGAGCAGCACCGGATTTTCGGCCGCGATTGGGCGGCCGCCTACGTCTTTCTGGAGGCCGGCATCTATCCGAAGGCGGGGCAGATCACGGTTTCCCCGCAGGATTTCGCGTTGCGCGCGGGTGGCGAAACCACGCGCCCGGTGGATGCGAGCGTCATCATGCCGTATCCAAAGGCGCGCGATATCACGACATCCGGCCCCAATTCGAAGGTGCATGTGCGCACCGTGGACACCATCGGCTATCAGCACGGCCCCGGGCCGTACAAAGGCGTGTATACCGACACGCAGGTGCAAGTTGCGATGAGCGATACGCCGACCGGGCCGCCGCCGTCTCCAATTCCGCCCGATCCAGCCGCGCAGACGAGAATCGATCTGACCGATAAGGAATTGCCGGAGGCGAAAACTTCGAGCGCGATTGCGGGCTTCCTCTATTTTCCGAGGCCGAAACACGCGCCCAAGGACGGCGTCTACGAACTGGTCTATTACGGCGCGTCGGGCCAGGTGAAGTTGACGGTCGAGACCAAGAAGAAGCGCTGAGTGATCTTTGCAGCGGGTTTGAAGCACCGGCTTCTTTTCGCCGCGGCTTGTCTTGCCGGCGGCGGCGCGTTCGCCGCCCCGGCCATTTCCCAGACAAGGGGCCTGAGCCCGACATTCAGATGTTGATCTCGAGCCAAGACTTCTCCGGCAGGCAGAGCGACGTCGTATTTACGCGGGTTGCTCAAGCAAGCGGCGCCGCCATCGACTCTGAAACACGCCGGCCGGTTGCAAACATAACGTTGGTGGCATGGCGCGTGGCTTATCGCGAGGGCGTTCGCTCGCCGGAGTTGGCAGAGACGTCCAAACCAACTGGCCCAGACGGCCGCTTCGAATTTAAACAACTGACACCCGGCAATTACCTATTTCAGATCATGCCGCGCGTTCGAGGTAGCGCGCGCGTGCTCAAAAAACTCGAAGCCGAAGATCGTGACCGGGTAGATGAGGATATCGATAGCTCCTACTGGCCTGGAGGCGCCGATTTCGAATTCGCCGGACCGGTAGCGATTGCCGCCGGTGACCATTTCGATCTCGGCGCGGTACCGGTAAAGCAACGGCAGCTTTATCGCATTGAGGCCATCGCCAACGCGGACCCCTGCCGTGACGGCGACAAGGTCCTCGTCGGCGTACGCACCCCTTCTCAATGGGCGCAGGAAGCTCTTGGCGATGTTGCCTGCGGCGGCAAGTTCCTGGTTACCGGCTTTGCGCCTGGCTCCTATCTCCTGAATGCCTCTGTGATACGTCCGGAGGGGCGCCTGGCAGGCGTCGCTCCCTTCGAGGTCGGGCGCGAGGCTGCCGAGGTCGCTGTATCCCTTGTGCCAGGAGTCGATCTCGCCCTACGCATCGCGCTCAGCCAAGACGCGCACAGTCCTTTCCCGAAGAATGTCGAGTTTCGGTTGTTCCCCCTCGCCGGAGCCTCCGGGCCGACTACGAACGCCATGCCCAAGGCGAAAACCGATTTGCACCTGAAGGACTTCAGCCGCGTAGACTATCGGATTGCGATATCGGGCCTCAGCGCCGCTTATTGCCTCAAAGAGATTCGCCACAACGGCAACGTCGTGCCGGACAACGTGGTGCGGCTCAGTGATTCAGCCATGCCGGACGTTCTGGAAATCGAACTCGGCGACAAGCCCGCTGCCATCGTGGGCGCAGTGACCGTTGACGACCGCCCGGTGGCCAATCCGTATGTAGTCGCCGTGCGCTGGCCTTTCTCGGGCAATATCTACAACTCGGTCATCAGAGCGGCCGGCGACGCCGGCGGTAATTTCCAGATCCCCAGCCTCGCCGCGGGCACTTATCGCGTGGCCGCTATTCTCGGCGAAGCGAAAGACAAATTGGAAGAACCCGGGGTGATGGAAGCGCTTCTCGCTCATGGCGAAAGCGTTACCTTGGATGCCGGCTCTGTGCAGCGCGTGATTTTGAAAGCAGCCGACCCGCTGCACTAGCTAGCGCGCCGGTCCGCGCGCCAACAGCATCTCGACCACCTTATCCATCACTATGCGAATTTCGCTGGTGGGACCGTTGTAATTGTTCACCAGGATGGAAAAGGCGATCCAATCGCCGTTGGTGCGTTGCGCGTAGCCGGAGAGCGCGCTGACGTGCGACAGCGATCCAGTCTTGGCGTGAATGCGGCCTGCGATTTCGGGCGAGAGAAAGCGCGTGTTCAGAGTTCCGTCCTTGCCGCCAATCGGCAGGATGGAAAGAAAACTGTCGCGCGCGGGCGATGCGTACATGAAGCGCAGCAGCTTGACGACCGTGGCCGGGCTGACCAGGTTGAGGCGCGCGAGGCCGGAGCCATCGGTGATGTTGTAGCCGCTATCGGGTATGCCGGCCTCGGCGAGGAATGTCTTCAATTCCTCCAGCCCGGCCTCGACGCTGCCGATGTTGCGGCGGGCTTTGCCGACCGCGCGCAGATCGAGTTCGGCGTGCAGATTCTGGCTCACCTTCGCGGTGACGCGCAGATCTTCGAGCAGCGGCGCCGAGACGCGTTTGGCCAGTTCGACGCCTGGGTCGGGCGCGGCCGGGATCCCCTGTTTGAGATCGGCGGCCTCGTAGCGATAGGCGTGGCGCGCGACGGCGTTTCCGCCCACCGTAATACCACGCTGCTGCAAAAGCTGACGGAAGGCGATGGCGGTATAGCGCGCCGGGTCATCGATGCCCAACGCGAGGTCTTCACCCTGGTTCTGCAGCGGAATGGTTCCCCACAATTCCAGCGTCGTGCTGCCGGGCTCGCGCGAATAGTGGATGTGTCGCTCGCCCCCGGTGGTGGTACGAATGCGGTTGTCGATGGTGTAGTATTCGACGGCCGGGTTCAGTTCCAGCGCCGCGGGCGCGCCGTCGCTCGCACCGGGGCGGACGCGTAGCGTGAACGCATTGTCGTTCAGCGTAAGGGCCGAAACGGGGGCGCCGTAATCGTAGAGCGGATCGTCGATGCCCCATCCGGCGCCGAACGGTTCCCAGACATACCAGGTGTCGTCGCCCACGATATCGCCGGTGATGCGCGTCACGCCCTTGGCGGCGAGTTGCGCGGCAAGATCGGCCAAGGCGGCCAAGGGATCGCCTACCGGCGAATCCACGCGATAAGGAATCACGCGGCCGGATAAATTTGGATCGCCGCCGCCTACCAGCCGCAGATCGCCTTCAATGACGCGGTTGGCATCGGGCTGGGCGGTCGCAAGCACGCGCGTCTCGAACGTGAAGTTGGGGCCGAGACGCGTCAGCGCGAGCGACGTGCTGAAAAGCTTGGTGTTCGAGGCGGGAACGAAGAAGTGCCCGGCGTTGATCTCGACCAGCGTTTTACCGAAGGTTAGTTCGGTGGCTTGGATTCCCCACGACGCCGAGCGGGCGATGGGGGAGCTGGCGATGGCGTTTTCAATACGCTGGGTGAGCGGCTGCGCGGAGCACGTTGCCGCGGTGAGCAACAGAGCGAGGAGCGGCTTCGGCTGTGCCGTCATTTTCCGGTGATTTTCGCTTCCAACCAGATCAACAATAGCAGAGCGATCACGGCGATCGTGCCGATCAGCGGGATGCCGATCACCACGCCGACGCCCAACTGGCTGGCAGCGTAGCCCAGCGTAGCGGGCGCGAGCAACCCGCCGACCAGGGCGATCGAGAAAATGCCATTGAAAAAGCCGGGGTGGTAGTAGGGAAACCGCCGGCCGATGGCTTCGGCCACCAGTGGGTAAATGCTGGCATACCCGGCGCCAATGAAGAAGACCGCCGTGGCGGCGCCGAACCAGTTGTTCGTCACGAACAGCGTCAGGCAACCGAACATCGCTGCCACGCCGCTGCCAAAGAGCAGCCAGGCGTGCTTCAGGCGTGGAAGAAGCGCCACGGCCACCAGCCGCCCGGTCATGAGGAAGAGCCAATACAGCGCCAGCAGCATCAGCGCGGCGCTGGGGCTGAAGCCGACGCGGCGGATGAGAAACAGCGGCAGCCATCCGGCGACCGACCATTCGTTGCCAAACTGCACGAACAGCAGCATGGCGAAGAGCACGGCGCCAGGGCTGCGGAAATCTTCGATCGCTTGGCGCAGCGTCGGGTGCGCGCCTTCCGCTACGTCGGGGTACTTACTGCGGTAGTAGAGGAAGGCGAAGACCGCGGGCGCGATGGCCATGCTCAGAAGGATGGCGCGCACCGAGTAGGCATAGAACGTACCGGCGACCAGCAGCGTGGCGGCCAGGCATCCCAGACCATACCAGATGCCGCCTCGGTTCACCGTTCCGGCGGCATCGGCGTGGTAGCACCCCGAGATCGCCTGGAACAGCCCCATGTTCAGCAGGCCGGCGCCCAACCCGAGCGCCAACAGGCCGGTGGCGCGCCACCACGGCGAGACCGGCGGCGAAAGCACGGCGAGAAATATCAGCGCGATGCAGGAAAGCACGCAGGCGGAGACGAGACGCGACGTCAATCCGCGGCGCAGGATGCGGCGCGACGACACTGCGGCTAGGATGATGCCCAGCGCAAGGCAAAGAAAGTAATTGCCGACGGCGACGAACTGCGGAGGGTCGCGATGGTAACCCCAGGCGGGCAGGATGGCCCCGAGCAACGCCATCAGAAACCCTGACAGCAGAAACCCGGCGAGCGCCTGACCGCCTCCGGACGGACGTATCGCGTTGGAGGGCGCGGCTTGCACTGAAGCTTGATTGTAACCCGAGGAAGGTTATCAGGTAGATTCCGGAGGTTTTGTGGAAAACGGAATTTCAAAATACGGGATTCGGGAGTTTGACGCCCCTGATTCTCTGTAGTATCAACAACTTGGAGGTGGCGCCTGACTTGCATTTGGACGGGCGGGTCATAGAGTGTTTCTTCTGCTTTGGTGCGTTGCCTCGTCTGGGCGATTCGCCACCCCGCTCCGGTTGCCATCTGCCGGTAGCGGGGTTTTTATTTTGGGACGATGATTTGCAACGGCGCCGTGAGCCGTCCGCAATGCGCGTCTTGTTACACTATTCTTTCCCCCAATGCCAGGAATCTACGCCCGTTATATGGACCGCTGGGAGCGGAAGCTTGCGACGCGAGACAACAATCGCGTGGTGCGCCCTTTTGAATGGGGCGCCGATTGGCTGAGCGCCATCGGAAATCCGGCCATCCCGGCCCAGCTCAATGGCGACGCCCCGTCGCACCTTTCCGATTTCGTGGAGCGTGTGCTGGCGTCCTCGGATAGCTTCTACTCCTATGACGCCGTGCGCGATTACCGGTTGAACGATGGCCGGTTGAACTTCACTAGCCCGGTTCGCTCCCGCGACAAGAAGAACGACGAAGTCCACGCCCTGTGGTTTCCGGCGGACAAGGCTCGCTCTGGCGCGAAAAAGCGGGCGCTGGTGGTTCTGCCGCAATGGAATTCGGGACCGGATGGCCACGTAGGCCTGGCGAAGCTGCTCAACCGGTTCGACATCAGCGCGCTGCGCATGACCATGGCGTATCACGCCGAGCGCATGCCGCCCGAGCTCGAGCGCGCCGATTATCACGTGTCGAGCAATATCGGCCGCACCATCCACGCCGCGCGGCAATCGGCGATCGACGTTCGCGCGTGTCTCGATTGGCTCAACCAGCGCGGCTACGAGCGCGTGGGGATTCTGGGCACGAGCCTTGGTTCCTGCGTGGCGTTCATCGCGACGGCCCACGATGCGCGCGTGAAGGTGGGCATCTTCAACCATGTCTCGATGTATTTTTCCGACGTGGTCTGGACCGGCCTTTCCACCCAGCACGTGCGGAAGGGCTTCGGCGAAACCGTAAGCCAGGACGATCTGCGTCGTTATTGGGCGCCGATCAGTCCCGCGAGCTATCTGGGGCGGATGAAGGGGCGCGACATGCGCAGCCTGCTGATTTGGGCCAAGCACGATTCGAGCTTTCTCCCGGTGTATTCCAAGCAAGTACTGAAGACCTTCCGCGAGATGCAGCTACCTCACGAGGTATTCACGCTCCCGTGTGGGCACTACACCACGGGGCAGTTTCCGTTCAATCTGATGGACGGGCTAGCGATGTGCCGCTTCGCGGCGCGCTGGCTGTAGGTCAGGCGATTTGAACGACGTCGCCGTAGGCGGCGAGCGCCTGGTCGGCGGTCAGGAGTTGAAACCGCTCCGTCCCGGCTTGCGCGATTAGCATCCGGTCGAACGGATCGCGGTGATGCCAAGGTAGTCTTGCGACCTGTCTCGTATGAGCAGCGGTGAGCGGCAAGCTTTCGAACGCCTGGGCCGCCAAAATCGTTTCGAAATCTGGCGGCAGCCGTAGTTTTCCCAGGCTCTCTTTCAACCAAATCTCCCAGAGGCTCACGGCGCTGACGAGGATCGTGTTCTCCGGATCGCCGATCAGGGCGCTTGCTCCAGCGGAAATTGCATCGTCACCCGCAAGCCACCACAGCAAGAGATGCGTATCGAGAATGAACTTCACGCTACTGCTCGCGCATTCCGAAAGCGTCGGCGATATCATCCGGGAGGCCATCGAAATCCGGCGCGATCCAGATCTTTCCCGCCATCGCACCCGGCTTGCGCGGACCCGCCGGACCGCGATACGCAACCAGTTTGGCAACCGGTACGCCGGCTTTCGCAAGGATGACCTCGTTGCCCTTCTGCACTTCCGCAATCAGCGCGGAGAGCTGGCCCTTTGCGTCGGAAATGTTGCGAATCAGCATCGCTTTTACAATAACATACATCAGGTCTGGTCTGGTCTGGTCTGATCTGGTCTTACTAGCCCTTTACGGGCTTTCTCCCTTCGCGGCGCGATGGCTATCGCTTTGCTAGACTCTCCACAGAATGCTGCAGTTGCTGCTGGCTTTCCTGCTGGTTCCGCAGGACCATCCACCGCAGAAGTGTACGCTCTCCGGCACGGTGGTCAATTCCGTCACGGGCGAACCGCTCAGCAAAGTCGGGCTGACGCTGTTTCCTGTGGGAGGCGGCATTGACGCTGTGACCGTTTCGGGGGAAAAGGGCGTCTTCTCGCTCGTCGATCTTCCACCCGGAGATTACAATCTCCGGGGTGAACATGGCGGGTACTTGCCGACCTCTTACAACGCAAGGTCAGCCTCGAGTAAAGGAGCTGTGATATCTCTTGCGCCTGGGCAAGAGCGCACCGGTCTGACGCTCAAACTGCTTCCGGCCGCCACGATTTCCGGAACGGTCCGCGATAGCGATGGCGAGCCATTGGAAGACGCTCAGCTCACACTTTTCAGGCGCATGTTCGTCCACGGCGAACTGCGCGTTCAGGGATACGACAGCGCCGAAACCGACGAGCGGGGGCAATACCGCATCCGCAGAATCTCGCCCGGAAGGTATTTCGTAAGCGCCCGAAAGCCAGGCGCCGGCTGGAAGCAGGAGGACCATTCCCCCAAGACTCCGGGCACTCATTACGACTCGGTGTTGACGTTTTATCCCGGCGCGCTCAACCTCGCTTCAGCCGTGCCCGTGGAAGTCACCGCGGGTAAAGAGATGTCTGGAGTCGATATCAAGCTCCTCACCGTCCCGGTATTTCGCATTAGTGGACGGGTCGCCGCCAAAGGCGCGACGGGAACCGTCACGCTCATGCCTTCGGACACGGCCTCCGATTTCGACGAGCTTCAACGGCACGCCATTATCGACCCACACACCGGAGATTTCGAATTCCGCCAGGTTCCCGCCGGGTCTTATGTTGCGCAAGCAAACGCCACATTCACCGGCTCAGCGCCGGTGGAGGTGGGCTCACAGGATGTCGAGAACGTGCGTCTTGTGCCGGCGCCTCCCGCACAACTGAAGGGCCTTATCACTATCGACGACGAGGGGAAACTGACACCTGGATCGCACGTTTATATTTCCAACGACAAGAACGAAGGTCCATTCGAAGAGGTATCGAGCGATCAAACTTTCTCGGCCCCGCACATCCAGCCCGGCAAATATCGCGTCGACGTTGAGTCGGCGCAGATGAGCACGGTTTTCTACGTGAGAACCATCCGCGGCGAAGTGGTGGACGAAGCCACGGGCAGGCTCACCATCCCGCCGGGCGCGGCCGCGTCGATCGAAATCGTCCTCGGCAAGGACGGCGCCGAAGTCACCGGAACCGTGAACTACAAAGAGGACGATCCCCCGTCCTATGGCACGGTGGTGCTGATTCCCGACGGGCCGATGCATGAACGTGAGGATCGTTACTACGTCACGGAAGCCGATCAATTCGGCGAATTTCGCATCGTGAATGTCGCGCCGGGAAAATACAAAGCGTTCGCGTGGGACGAAATCGAGCGCGGCCAATGGTTTGATCCGGACTTCCTCGACAAATACTGGAAGAGTGCGGGCTCGTGGGAAGTTGGGCCGAACGGCCATTTTGCGCTCAACCTCTCGCTGCTGCACACCGCGGCGCGCTGACTGGTCGCGCCTGCCTCGAGTACGATGTAGATTCACATGTCCCGGGTCCCTCGCTGCATCCTCGTTGTCGCGCTTGGTTGTCTCGGCGTTTTCGGTTTGGATGCGCTGGCGTTTCGGACGCGGCTCTATCCTTCCTACCTCCAGCCCGAATCCACCACCGGCTTGTTCGAACTGATGCTGTGGCGCGAACAGCAGGCGCAGAAGAGGCTCGGCGATAACCTCGTGGTGACGCTGGGCGATTCGCGCTTTGGTATTGCGCCGAAGCTCTCCAATGAGCTGACGCCGGAGACCGGCTACGTCTTTCGCAGCGCCGGCGTGGCGGGGTCGGACCCGCGCTCCTGGTATTACATGCTGCGCGATCTCGACCCGTCCGCGAACCGGTATCGCGCCGTCATTTTGGGGGTCAACGATTACGACGATGAAGACTTGCCGCTCAACTCCGACGACGATATCCGCGCGCTGCACTATTGCATTGTGCGGCTGCGAATCGGCGACATCCTCGGATTCGGTGACTCGTTCCACAGCCGTGCCGAGAAATGGGAGGCCTGGCGCGGGGCCACGCTGAAGGGCATCGTCTATCAGGCCGATCTGCACGAATTTCTGGTGAATCCGCGCAACCGGATTCGCACCGTGCGGTTTCAACATTCCGGCGTCGAGGAGTGGACTTACAACTACCTCGGCGCCGACCATACCATGGCGGGTTTGACCATCGATTGGAACACCATGACCGCCCATCTGCCGCCAGGAGCGGACGACAATCAGCGCGGCACCGTCGATGGCTTTCTGATGCGGAAACCGGAGCGGCAAACGGGGCGCATGGCCGCATTCCACCGCGAATGGTACGGGCGTGTGATCGACCACTACCGCGGTTCGCGCACCAAGGTCATTTTCATGCGCCTGCCGCGCGGGCCCATCCCGCGTCCGGCTTTCCTGGCGCGCTCGACGGGCAGCGTGATCCGGGAGTTCGCCGCGCGGCCGAACGTACTGATGGTGAACGAACACCTCTTCGACTCGCTGGAGCGGCCCGAGATGTTCGCCGACGGCATGCACATGAACAAGCAGGGGGTAGCGCAGTTCTCGACCATACTGGCGAGGGAGATCGGGCGCATGCTGGGGCCGCCAAGGTAGGCCATGCTCTTCAACACCACGCGATTTTTCGTGTTCCTGGCGGTAGTGTTGGCGCTGTTCTACGCGCTGCCGCGGCGCTTCCGCCGGTATCTGCTGCTGCTGGCGAGTTACTTTTTCTACGCGAGCTGGAACCCGAAATTTATCGCGCTGCTGCTGACGCTCACGGCGATCGACTACACGGCCGGCATCTGGCTGGAACGCACCGAGGCGCCGGGGCGAAGGCGCGCCATTCTGATCGGCAGCCTGACGGCCAATCTCGGCTTTCTCGGATTCTTCAAGTACTACAATTTCCTGGCCTCGAACATCGCGCTGGCGCTGGGCCGGCCGGCGAACTCGTTTTGGTTTGATATCGTGCTGCCGCTCGGCATCAGCTTCCATACGTTCCAGAGCATTTCGTATGTGGTGGATGTTTACCGCCGCGAGCAAAAAGCGGTGCGTAGCCCCATCGACTACGCGCTCTACATTTGTTTCTTCCCGCAGCTTGTCGCCGGACCCATCGTGCGCGCGCACGATTTCTTCCGCGATTTCTATAAGTGGCGCGCGCCTTCAGGCGAAGAGATTTCACGCGGCATTTTTCTCCTGGCGCTGGGCCTGACCAAGAAGATGGCGTTCGCCGATCAGTTCGCGGCGGTCGCGAATACATATTTCGGCGGCGTGGCCGCCCATCCGGGAAGGCTCACGGCATGGAGCGGCGCATTCGCGTTCTCCATGCAGATTTATTTCGATTTCTCGGGCTACACGGATATGGCCATCGGCATGGCGGCGCTGCTGGGCTTCCACTTTCCGGTCAATTTCCGGCGGCCGTATCTCGCGCGCAGCATAACCGATTTCTGGCGGCGCTGGCATATTTCGCTCTCCACCTGGCTGCGCGATTATCTCTACATTCCGCTGGGCGGCAACCGGCACGGACGCTGGATGACCTACCGCAATTTGATGCTGACCATGCTGCTGGGCGGCCTCTGGCACGGTGCTAGTTGGAATTTTCTGATCTGGGGCGGCTACCACGGCGGCCTTTTGAGCGTCGAGCGGGCAATTCGCGGAAAAAATCAGGAACGTGCAGCATGGAACCTGCTTGATCCTCTGCGCGCGGTGGTGACATTCGCGCTCGTGACAGTCGGCTGGGTGTTCTTCCGCGCGGCGGATTTGCACCAGAGCGTTGCCGTGATCGGCCAGATGCTCGCGGGGCCGCGGGGGAAATCGCTGCTGCTGCCCTGGCACGTTGGGTTGGCGGCTGTCGCTCTCGTGGTTGCGCTGCTCGAAGAACGTTGGGAAGCCGTGGAGCGGCTGACGACCGCGCCCGCGTGGGCCTACGCCGCGGCGCTGGCGGCGATGCTGTTTTGTCTCGAAGTCTTCGGCGTCATCGACGCTTCGATCCCGTTTATCTATTTTCAGTTTTAGCCAGCAAGAACCACGCGGCCCGGCCCGGGCTCGGGCTCGGCCGCCGGGGCGAAGCGTATACGCGCCACCACGCCCAACGCCGCGAGGTAGAACAGGCCGCCGATGATCAGCGTCTCCACCAGCCCGAGATAGATGGCGCACATTAGCGCGCCCACCGAACCAAGGACGCTCGAGGCCGCGTTCAATGACCATGCCCATCGCACCGAGGGCGCGTGCCATTCTTCCAGACGCCGCAGCGCGGTGGGGAACGGCATTCCCATGACGAAACCGAGCGGGGCGATCATGGCGATGGTCAGCACGATCTTTAACTGAATGGGAAGCCACAGCATCGCGCTCAAGGTCTGCGAAACCAGCAACCCCAGCAGAGCGGCCAGCAGGGCGATGCCGCCCAGCGCTTTAATGAGGCGGTCTTCCCGCCTGCCGATAAATTGGCGGCTGAACGCGCTGCCCAGGCCGCTCGAGACCAGCATGGAGAAAATCACCACGGTGAGCGCGTAAACCGGCTGGCCCAGGAACAGCACGAACTTCTGAATCAGCGCCACCTCGATCAGGATGTATCCAGCGCCGATGAACAAAAAGTAGAGCAGAAACGGGCGGACGCCGGCACGGCTGGGAAGACGCGTGCCCAACAGCAGCGGCGGCAGGATCAGGATCAGCAACGTGGCGGCAAGGCTGATGCCCATGAGCCCGAAGAGCAGCGGCACGGCGCGATTGACGGCGTTGTAGTCCGCGGCCCTTGTCGACGCGGTTCGCATGAACTCCACCAGGTCGCGCGGCTGCACGGTGTAGAAGAAAAACGGCCGGTCGTCGGTGACCGGAGTGATGTCGAAGCGATAATTGCTCTCGAACTCGGTGGGATTCGGGCTGAGCAGCAAATCGCGAAATGGGTTAGCGATCGGGCTGCCCGGATAGTATATGGCGTCCATTTGCGAATCGCGCAGGCGGGTGCGCGCACGATCGATATCGGCGGCCGAAAACGGCTTGCGCGAAATCATCACCGTATCCTGCGCGCCCCAGCCTTGCACGGAGCCTTTGCGGCCCACGATGACGCGCGCGGCGGCGCCGCCTTCGCCCATTTCATCGAGCGCGCGCATGGCCAGCGAAACCAGACGCAGCGATTCGCGCGGCGGATCGAAGCCCCAGCGCGTGAAGGCCACCAGGCCGTCATTGGTCAGGTGCGAAAGGTAATCGCGCATGGCGTCGCTGGTGTAGAGATTGTTCTCAGTGAGCGCGAAGGCCCCGGCCGCGGTGGAAGCCCACGTGTCCACCAGGGTGGCTTGGATCACCTGGTAGCGATCTTCGCTGCGGCGCACGAAGCTGCGGCCGTCTTCCACGTGAACGTGAACGTCCGGGCGCAGATAGAGGCCTTTGCTGAGCTGCGGAAACTTCTCCTGCATGATGGTATGCGCGATGATGGGGTTGATCTCGACCGCCGTGATGTCGTGGCTTCCCGTGGCAAGCGCGCGTGAAACGTCCCAGCCGCCGCCCGGCCCGATGATCAGCGTTTTGGCGCCGGGCCGCACTGCGTAGGGCAGAGCCGGGCCATCATTGAGCAGCCACCCGAGTTGTTTTTCCGTGAGATGGCTAAAATCGAAATCGGCAATGCTGGTTTGGGCGTCGCCATCGATGCGGATGGAATCGCCCGTGTCTTTGTCATGCTCGATGGCGATGCGCGAAAAACTGTTCCACTTGACGTAGGTCTCGGCGGTAAGCGCGCGCTGCTTGGCGTAATGGATGCCGATCAGGCTGGCGTGCTTGTTGTAAGTCAAAAACGCCACCAGAGACAGCGCCACAGCCACCGAGAGCACGCGCCCGCGCAACGACCCGGCCAGCGTAAACCAGATGGCGCCGGCGGCCGCAAAAATGGAGGCAGCCGCAACCACCGCGCTGGGCCCATCGAGAAGCTCGAGCAGCGGCCAGAGCAGCATGCAGCCTCCGGCGGCGCCAAGCAGATCGAAAAAATACACGCGGTTGATGCGTTCGATAGTCTCCGACACGGCGAGCGAGAGAATCGCGCCAGAGGCAATGAATGGCAGCGACGTGGTGAAGTAAATCAGCGCATAATCCCACGGCGTAACCTCGGATTTCTGCGTCAGAATGGCCGCCAGCGCGATGCCGATGAGTGCGGTGTTGGCGAGGCTGAGCCCACCGAGTTTGTAGGCCAGCGGGGCGCGCCACCCGGCAACCAGATAAGAGAGAACGCCGCCCACGCCTAGGCCAAAGAGCGCGATCGAGATGGCCAGGAAGGCAAAATGGTAGTAGAAAACGACGGAGAAGATGCGCGTGAGCGAGAGCTCGAACAGGAGGCTCGCGAGCGACGTCAAGCCGACGCAAAGATAAATCTGCGGCCAGGAAGCAGCGTGACCTTTCACGCTGGAGAGGCTATTGGACCGCGATTTGGACGGGGTTGCTGACGGTTCCATCGGGAAACATTACTTTCAGGTTGACATTAGGGCCAGGAGGAACGCCATCGGGAATGGTGACGTTAAGCTGATAGAGTCCCACCGAGCCGGGGCTCAAGCCCGCGTAAAGCGGTTGGGAGGGAAAAGAAACAAAATCGCCGAAGAAGACCAGCGGCGTTGAGACCAACGCGTCCGCACCCGATGCGGCTGCCCCCGTAGCGACCGGTACGGTATTCGGACCTAAGCCGATCGCGTAAATAGTCAGGGTGTCGCCGATGTGCGCGGGATGGGTGTTGACGCCCGGGAACGACCCCACGGGCATCGGTATGCTGAAATCGCCGTTGAGGATGGCGCCATAGATTCCGACGCCGATCTGCAGTAACTTAGGCGCACGGCCTGCCACAGCTAATGAGACGATGTTACTCTTCTGGCCATCTCTAACTATCTGAATTTGGGCAGTGCCAGCAGGAGTCTCCACCGGAACCTGTAAGTTGATTTGGCCGTACGAGGCATAAAAGAGAGGCGCGGGAGTTCCGTTGACTAAGACCTGCGTCGTCCCGATCGTAGTCCCTAGCGGCGTGCCGGAACCGAGCATCCCGGCGCTAAAGAGGAGTTGATCGCCGAAAAGCGCCACGATATCGCCCGGCGCCACGGCATCGCTGCTGAATACGGCATCATCCACCACGCCGCCAAATGAAACGGAAGGCGCGCCTTTTGCTTCCACGACAAAGCTCACGGGCACGGCAACCGGGCCATTCACGGCGTTGGAAGCGATGGTCAGATTGCCCGTATAACTGCCGGGCGCCAGCGTTCCTGGGTCGAATACCACGGCGGCGCCGCCGGCAATCATACTGGCCGTTACGCCCTGCGCGCTCGATGTCGCGCTCTGCACCGTCAGCGATCCCTGCCCCGCATTGAGCAACGCAACGCCCAGCGTTACCGGGGGCGCGCCTTGCGCCAGAGTCATGTTCAACGTGCTGGGCGAAGCCTGGGCGATAGGCTGCGTGGTAACTTGCATCGTCACAGCGATAACCTTGTTATCGGCTGCGAAATTCGATCCGCTGGTAGTGATGGTTCCTGTATAAGTTCCGGGCCCCTGGCCGTCGCGGGGCGCTACATGGATGTTATAAGGCAGCACGAAGCGGAAGCTGCCGGTTCCCTGCAAAGCCAGGCTCACCCAAGGGGCGCCATCGTTCGTCTTCGCCTGCCCGTTCATCATACTGTTGGTGGTGAGGGGAACGTCCTGCGCCGTCCCGGGAGCAACGTAAACACTCACGGTCGAAGGCACCGCGCCTCCCACGGCGGCCATCACCGTGATGGTTTGCGGAGCATCTACTGTATTCGGCGCAGTGATGGTGACGACGGCGGTATACGGCGTAGTGGAAGCCGTCAAGCTGCCGGCGTTGAGTTGCAGTTGGATCGGGATACAAGAGGATGCGAGCGTCGTGGTCTTACATGCCGCGGGCGCGCCGATGGTCGCCGTGACCCAGGAAGCGGAGGATTGCGCGGAGAGTGCAAGGGCCCCGTCTCCCAGGTTATAGGCTTCGAGTAGAGGCGCCGCGACGGCGGTTCCGGCGGCAATCGATACTGGTCCTACGACGGTGTTGGTCAGCCGAAGCATAGGCGTAGCCTGACCAGAATTAACGAAGACCACGGCCAGTGCTGTGGCGAATAAATAGCGAACGTTCAAAATTCCTCCAGCACGACCGGGGATATCGTGTTGTTTTACTGCAACACTATAACATGAAGGGACTTCCACTTCGTCGCCGATACCGCTTTCGCGGCGCTTCTTACAGCAAAGAGCGGCTATTCGCGCGAGAATAGAGATGCCTGTGATACAAGACCCTGCCGCCACGTATGCCGCGCTACTGGCGGAACGAAAGCAAGACGCCGGACGCCTCGAACAAAGCCACGCGCGATTCGGGTACGCCCGCCTCGCGATCGCGGTTGGCGGAGCTATAGTGGCATGGCTGGCGCTGACCGGGAGTTTTTCCATCCTATGGCTTGTGGTTCCCCTGGCTGCGTTCGTCGGGCTGCTGATTATGCATGAGCGGCTGTTAGCGCGGCTGGAACGCCTGCGCCGGGCGCAGACTTTTTTCCAGCGCGGGTTGGGGCGTCTCAACGGCGATTGGGCCGGACACGGCGAAACCGGCGAACGCTACATCGATCCCGCGCATCCTTACGCACAGGATCTCGATCTTTTCGGCAAAGCATCGCTCTTCGAAATGCTCTGCGCGGCGCGGACGCACATTGGCGAGGATACGCTGGCGCATTGGCTGATGACGCCCGCGCCCCCGCCGGCAGTGGCCGAACGGCAGGCCGCGATCGACGAACTGCGCGGCCGCGTCGATTTGCGCGAGCAGATCGCCATTCTGGCGGAGGAAGCACGCAAAGGCGTCGAGCCGGAGGCGCTGGCGAAATGGGGCGAAGCGCAGCCGCAATTGACCAGCCCGAGCCTGCGCGCCGCCATCTGGGGATTCCGCATTTTCGGCATCGCGGGCTTTGTCGCCGGCTTGGTGGCCATGGGCGGCACCGCCGGGATGGTATCGCTGCCTCCCTGGTTCGCGTATTTCGGGCGTGACTTTTTTCTGCTGGCGCTGGCGGTGAACGGAATCTTCTATTACCGCAATCGGGCGCCCATGGATGCGGTGGCCGTCGCGGTGGATGAAGCGGCGCACGAACTGCGCCTGTTGGCGGAAGTGCTGGCGCTCATCGAAAAGCAGACCTTTCACACGCCGCTGTTGGCGCGGTTGCACGATTCGCTCGCGGTAAAGGCTGAGCTGCCTTCGGCGCGGCTGGCGCGTCTCAACCGGCTGACGGATTATCTCGATTCGCGCGAGAACATCTTCGTGAAGATCCTGGAGCCGTTCGCGCAGTGGACGCCGTATTGGGCAATCCAGGTGGAACAATGGCGCGCCGTTTCGGGCCCGGCGGTGCGGCGCTGGCTGGATGCGGTGGGCGAGATCGAGGCGCTGTCTTCGCTGGCGGGATATGCGTTCGAACATCCGGCCGATCCATTTCCAGAATTCGCCGCCGAAGGGCCGTGGTTCGAAGCAGAGGGCATGACGCATCCGCTCATCCCGGAAGCGCGCGCCGTGCGCAATGACGTGACCATCGGCGGCGAGCTGCGCGTGATCGTGATTAGCGGGTCGAACATGTCCGGCAAGAGCACGTTCCTGCGGACGTTGGGCATCAACACCGTGCTGGCGCAGATGGGCGCGCCGGTGCGCGCGCGCCGCATGAAGCTTTCGCCGCTGGCGGTGGGTGCATCCATCCGCCTCAACGACTCACTGAGCGAGGGTGTCTCGCGGTTTTACGCCGAGATCCTGCGGCTGCGCCAGATTCTCGATCTCAGCGGCGGCGCGCTGCCGGCGCTGTTCCTGATCGACGAATTCATGCACGGCACCAATTCGCACGACCGGCGCATTGGCGCCGAAGCCATGGTGCGCAGCCTGGTGAAACGCGGCGCCATCGGCTTCATCACCACGCACGATCTGGCGCTGGCGGGCATCGCCGATGAATTGGGCGCGCAGGCGAAGAACGTGCACTTCGAGGATCACGTGGAAGACGGCAAGATCCATTTCGATTACGTGATGCAGCCGGGCGTGGTGCGCAAGAGCAACGCCATCGAGCTGATGCGGAGCGTGGGGCTGGAAGTGTGAACTCCGGCGCCATTCGCGAAATGGCCCGCGCCTGCGGCTTCGAATTGGCGGGTGTAGCGCGCGCGTTTCCCGCGGACGATTTTGCGCGCTATCGCGAATGGATCGCGGCCGGCCATGCCGGCGAAATGCGCTACCTGACCGACCACCGCGGCGACCTGCGCGAAGACGCGCGCAACCTGCTGGCATCGGCGCGATCCGTGATTTGCGTGGGGAAGATTTACAACACTCCCCTGCCCTACTCGACGCAATTCGACGAGCGCGAGCGGGCGTGGATTTCGCGCTACGCCTGGGGCGACGATTATCACGACGTGATGCGGTGCGGCCTGGAACGGCTGGAAGCCACGATTCGGGAGCAGGCCGGAGACGCGTTTGAATCGCGCGTTTGCGTCGATACCGCGCCGCTGCTCGAGCGCAGTTACGCGCGGGCGGCGGGGTTGGGATGGATCGGACGGAACACGTGCATGATCAACCAGTCGCTGGGCTCGTGGTTTTTCCTGGGCGAATTGCTGACGTCGCTGGAAATCGAACCGGATGCGCCGCCGCCGGATCGCTGCGGCACTTGCACGCGCTGTATCGACGCCTGTCCGACGGATGCCATCGGCGATTGGGGCGTCGATTCGCGGCGCTGCATTTCCTACTTCACCATCGAGCTGCGCGGCGCGATTCCCGAGGAATGGCGCGACGCTTCGGGCGCGCACGTCTTCGGCTGCGATATCTGTCAGGATGTGTGCCCGTGGAACCGTCGCGCGGCGGTTACGGATGACAGCGCGTTCGCTCCGCGCCAGTTCGCGCCGCCGCTTGAAAAGCTTGCCGCGCTGCGCGAAGACGAATTTCGCGGCATGTTCCGCGGCTCGCCGGTGACGCGGACCAAGTATGCGGGCTTTCTGCGCAACGTGGCGGTGGCTATGGGCTCAACAGGCAGCGCGCATTTTCGCGAGCCGCTCGAAAGGTTGGCAGCATCGGAAATCGCTCTGGTGGCGGAACACGCGCAATGGGCGCTGGAGAAGCTGGAGCAGCCGGTATAATACGCCAAGGAGAACAACCTTGAGAGTCGGCGTATTTACACCCTTGTTGTCGCAGCTTCCGCTGGAAGACGTGCTGAAGAAGTTGAAGACCCTGCAGATCGATACCGTGGAGTTGGGAACTGGCAACTACCCCGGCGACCCGCACTGCAAGCTCTCGATGCTCGACAACAATACCGAGCTGATCGACTTCAAGAAGAAACTCGACGACCACGGCTTCAGCATCAGCGCGCTGAGCTGCCACGGAAACGCGCTGCATCCGAACGTCGAACACGCCAAACACGATCAGGAAGTGAGCCGCAAAACCATTCTGCTGGCCGAAAAACTGGGCGTGCCGGTGGTGATCGATTTCAGCGGTTGCCCAGGCGATTCGCCGAATTCGAAATGGCCCAACTGGGTGACGTGCCCGTGGCCGCCGGATTATCTCGAAATCCTCAAGTGGCAATGGGACGACGTCGTGGCGCCCTACTGGTCGAAGCACGGCAAGTTCGCCGCGGATCACGGTGTGAAAGTCGCCATCGAGATGCATCCGGGCTTCGTGGCCTATAGCCCCGAAACGATGCTCAAGCTGCGCGCCATCGCCGGACCCTCGGTGGGTTGCAATTACGATCCCAGCCACATGTTCTGGCAAGGCATTGACCCCATCGCCGCCATTCGCATCCTGGGCGATTCGATTTTCCACGTGCACGCGAAAGATACGCAGATCTACGAGCGCAACCTGCCGATGACCGGCGTGCTCGATACCAAGAACTACACCGACGAGCGCAACCGCGCATGGATTTTCCGCACCTGCGGCTACGGCCACGGCGAAGATTGGTGGCGCGAATTCGTCTCGACGCTGCGCATGTTCGGCTACGACTACGTGCTGTCGATCGAGCACGAAGATAGCTTGATGGCGCCCGAAGAAGGGCTTACCAAAGCGGCTTCGTTCCTGAACGGCCTGGTCGTGCGGCAAGCGCCGGCAGCAGCCTGGTGGGTGTGAAGTACGAGCGCGCGGATCCCACGCTCAACGTCTAAGCGCCGACGATCTCCAGATATCGCGCAATCGCCTCGATCCCGCGATAAAAATTCGGCAAGTGAAATTTTTCATTGGGCGCGTGCAGATTGTCGTCGGGCAGTCCGAAGCCCATCATCACGCTGGGAATGCCGAGATAAGCGTCGAAAACGCCGACGATCGGAATCGAGCCGCCCGATCGAATGTACACCGTCTCCTTGCCGAACACCTGCTTCATCGCTTCCGCCGCCGCGTGAATGAAACGATTGTCCGGATTCGTCAGCGACGGTGCGCCCGTGTGCAGCACTTTCAATTCAGCCGTGACGCCGCTTGGGCACGCAGCAGCCACTGCCGCGCGCAGTTGCTCCGCCGCTTCTTCGGGCCGCTGATCGGCCACTAGCCGCATGCTGACTTTCGCCGTCGCACGCGCCGGAATCACCGTCTTCGCGCCTTCGCCCGTAAATCCGCCGCGAATGCCGTGGATCTCAAGCGTCGGCCGCGCCCACAAGCGCTCGAACAGCGGCACGCCGGGTTCGCCCACCAGTTCGTGCGCGCCCATTTCCTTTTCGGTGTATTCGCGTTCGTCGAAGGGCAGACGCGCCCACGCTTCGCGCTCCTTCGGCGACGGCGGCACGACGCGATCGTAGAAGCCGGGAATCAGGATGCGGCCCTCGCGGTCTTTGAGCGCGCACAGAATCTCGGCCGTGGCCTGCAGCGGATTGGGCGCGGCGCCGCCGTAGACGCCCGAGTGCAAATCGTGACTCGCGCCTTGCACGAAGAGCTCGCAATAGACCATGCCGCGTAAGCCGACACAAATTGTCGGCAGCTCGGGCGCAAACATTTCGGTGTCGCAGATTACCGCGGCATCGGCCACGAGCCGCGGCGGGCGCGATTTGACGTATTCCTCAATATGCTCGCCGCCGGTCTCCTCTTCGCCTTCGATCAGGAACTTCACGTTGACCGGCAACTTGCCATCGCGGCGCAACAGACTGTCCACCGCCTTGATCTGCAGGTAGACCTGGCCCTTGTCGTCAGCCGAACCGCGCGCGAAGATATCCTGCCCGCGGACTTCCGGCTCGAACGGCGGCGATTTCCATTCGTCTAGCGGGTCGGGCGGTTGCACGTCGTAGTGGCCGTAGAAAAGAATCGTCGGCTTGCCCGGCGCACCCAGCCATTCACCGTACACCAGCGGGTTTCCCTCACCTTCGATCAGCTCGGCATCCAGACCCGCGGCTTGCAGCTCACCGCGCACGAATTCGGCGGCGCGACGGATATCCGGTTTGTGCTCGGAAAGCGTGCTGATGCTGGGGATGCGCAGGAAAGTTTTCAGGCCTTCGAGCAATTTTTCGGGAGTCGGATGCGGCATGTGGACAGATTAGCGCAACCACCTATAATTGAGCATATGTTCTTTCGCAGAGAGCGCCCCAAGAACCTGACTTTCGCCGATCGCATGGATAATCTCCGCAAGGCGGGCTTCACGCTGACGTCAGGCCCCAATGGAACCACGCGCATCAGCCGCGGCGGTTACGCGCTCGATTTGAAGGAGAGCGGCGCCGGCGTCGATATCAGCGGACGCGCGGGCATGGCGATGGGCAACGAAATCGGCGTGCTGGTAGATGGTGGTTATCAGAAGTTTTTCCAGACGCCCGGCGGCAAGCGCCTGCCGGCCCTCGCGGAAGAATTGAAAGCTCTCCATAACTTCGAAGAAGACGTGAAGGAAGGCCTCGGCCAGGACAGCTTATACAACGAGTCTCTCGGCACGGTCTCTACGTTGTATCTGTATGACCGCGTCGCGGACCGCGATGCCGGCGTACCCAAGCGCGCCTGGGAAAACTAACGGCTCTTATTGCTTCTTCGCAGCCGCTGGGGTGACTGCCGCCGGTTGCTTCCGCACCTGCTCGAAATATTGCTCGACGAAGGGCTGTAGCGCCAGCGGAACTTCGTCGCGATCGATCTGCGCTCCGGTCTGTTGGTGCTGCGCGCCGCGCTGCACATACGCGGTATGCAATTGCTGGTTGGTGTTCTGCACTTCGACGGTGGCTTCTCCAGTCACCGCGGCCGAACGCTTGCCCACCAGCTCGGTGATCTTACCCATCGCGGCCAGTTGCTCGGCGCGGCGGATGTCTTTGTTGCCGTCTTCGCTGCCGATGCCGCTGCCGGGCTGCTTGTTAGCCTGCTGCGATTTATCGCCGTTGCCTTTGCCCTGCGAATCCTGGCCGTCTTTCTGATCGCCGCTCTGCCCTTGCTGCGCGTCGGCCTGCTCGGAAGAACTCTGCTGGCCGTCTTTCGAATTCTGTTGCTTGCCGTTCTGCTGCTGTCCCTGGCTTTGCTTCGAATTCTGATTGGCGCCCTGCTGCGGCGGGTTCGAATTGCTCGGCTGCGGCTTCATTTTCGACAGCAGATTCTCGGCGAAATCCTTCATCTTGCTCAGCAGGCTGCCGCTCTCGTTCGAGCTGTTGGAACCCTGCTTTCCGTCGGATTGCTGTTTGGAATCGCCCTTGTTTTCGCCCTGTGACGCCGAGCCTTGCTGGTTGCTGTCCTGTTGATCCTGGCCGTCCTGCTGATTCTGTCCCTGAGCGTCCTGCTGGCTCGGATCGCCACTGTTCTGTTTGTTGGCCTGATCCTGCTGTTGCTGGCCGCTCTTTCCGTCGGCCTTGGCTTCGCCGGGCTGATCGGCCGGATTGTCCGCCTGATCGTTCTGTTGATCCTGCCCCTGCTGGTTCTGATCCTGGTTGGCGCCATCGGCGTTGTTCGCCGGGTCCTGCGCTGGTGGCTTGTGGCGGCGATTCTCGGCCACTTCCGTCTTATTCGGCGGGCTGAACTGGTCGTGCAGCATGGTCGCCAATGGCGGCTTGAGATCGAGGCTCTTGCTCAAGCCGTAGCGCAGCGCAAACAGGCTGGTAGCGACCAACGCCAGCGCCGCCACGGCATACGCCGAACGCGGCATAGCGTATGGAAAAGCGCGCTGCACGTCGACTCGTTGCGCCTCTTCTTCGGCGCGCGCCTGCTGCCATTGCACTACATCCGAGGAAGCCCGGTCCGGCCGGGTGGAAAAATAGTATGCCGTCGAGAGCGTGTCGGCCAAGCCGGCGCGATGATCCACCAACTGTGCGGCGCGATACGGCGATGGCAGCCTGCGCAGCGCGAGATAGATTCCAACGCCCGCAGCTGCGAGAGGAATTAATGCGAGCCAATACCATGCCAGAATCTCGGTGCCGAGAAGCAGCAGCAGGATAAACGCCGCCAGGGCTGCCGAACAGGCATTCGCGCCTTGGGACATCAGTTCAGCATTTAAGAGACGCCGCCGTACCCGGCGGACTAATTCCAACATCTTCCCTCGTGCGCGATCGTACAGATATGAATTAGACGACTCAAACTGAGAAGTAGTCCTAATACTAGCATTTTCATCCCGCGGGGCGGATTTAAGCATGACCCACCTTGGCCCTCATATTGCAACTAGACCACCGAAGCACCCAGCGAGCCGTAAAATATTCGTAGAGGCCTCGCCAAAGGACTACAGAATTGAACGAACAAATAAAAGTGCTTATTGTCGATGATGAAGCGAGCCAACGCGGTGGCCTTGCGGCCATGGTTTCCGCCTGGGGGATGACCGCCCAAACGGCCAGCGATGGCCAGGACGCCCTGGTAAAACTTTCCGACTTTGCCGCGGATGTCATCGTCACCGACCTAAACATGCCGGGGCTGGACGGCTTTGGATTGCTGCAAAAATTGCGCGATTCGGGTGATATGCCGCCCACAATTGTCCTGACAGCGTACGGGAACATTGAAACCGCCGTCAAGACGGTGCACGAATTGGGCGCCTATTGGTTCCTGGAAAAGCCGATTCAGCCGGCGACGATGGAAGTTTTGCTGCGCCGCGCCGGTTCGCACGCGGGCTTGCGCGCGGAAAATCGCAACCTCGAACGCCAATTGGTGTATAAGGGCGCACTCGGCGAAATGGTAGGCACCTCGTCGCGTATGCAGGAGATCTTCGCGCTCTTGCAGCAGGCCGGGCCGAGCAAGGCGTGCGTGCTGATCACCGGCGAGAGCGGCACCGGCAAGGAAATGGTGGCGCGGACCGTACACGCGCTCAGCCAGCGCCGCCAGGGCCCCTTTGTCGCCATCAACTGCGCCGCGCTGCCGGAAACGTTGATCGAGAGCGAGCTTTTCGGACACGAAAAGGGTTCATTCACCGGAGCATCGGAACGCCGCGCCGGGTGTTTCGAAATCGCCCAGCATGGCACGCTGCTGCTGGATGAAATCGGCGAGATGCCGATGCCGACGCAAGCCAAGCTGCTGCGCATTTTGGAAGATTCCAAGGTGCGGCGTCTGGGCGGCAAGACGGAATTTGAAGTGGACGTGCGCCTGATCGCCGCCACCAACAAGATACCGGAAGAAGCCGTCAAGGGCGGACACCTGCGCGAGGATCTGTTCTACCGCCTGAATGTGTTTCACATCCATTTGCCGCCGCTGCGCGAGCGCAAAGACGATATTCAAGCGATCGCAGAGACGCTCGTCGGCGATCTCAATCGCAAGCATGAGTGCCGCGTCGCAGAGATATCAGCGCCGGTGATGGCGGCGCTGCTGCGCGCACAGTTGGCCGGGCAATGTCCGCGAATTGCGCAATGTGCTGGAGCGCGCGGTGATTCTCGCGGGCGAAGGCGCGATCGAGATGAAGCATCTGCCCGCATTCCTGCATGGCGGGACAACAACCGCTACGACGGCCGCGCCCGCTCAGGGAGCGCCCGCCGTCACCGTAGTCCCCGACGATGGTCCTGAGTCTATCCGTTTCACGGTCGGCACCACGGTGGAAGAGGCGGAAAAAGGCCTGATTCTGCGAACGCTGGAACATACGCGCAACAACAAGACGCGCGCAGCGGATATTCTTGGAATCAGCTTGAAGACGCTGCATAACAAGCTGAAGGAATACGGCTCGAAGGAATACGGCGCTACGGTCTAGGCAGCTGGCGCCGGCCCACAAATAGAAAGCCGGCTCGGACCCAAGAGGGTTCCGAGCCGGCTTCAAATATCCGTTCGCTACCTGCCGGTGTGCAGATTGTTGTGAATCGCGTACAGCGCCAGTTCCAGACGATCGGAAACGCCTAGTTTGTCGAAGATGTTGTGCAGGTGGTTCTTCACCGTCTGCTCGCTGATGAACATCTTCTCGGCCATTTCCTTGTTCTTGAAACCTTGCGCCACCAGCGCCACGATTTCCCGCTCGCGCTGGCTGAGCGGAGACCGCTCTCGGTCGCGCGGCACCGAGGGGACCGGCGGAGGCGGCGCCTCGTCGTTGGCGACGAACTGGCGGATCACCGCCGCGGTAGTATGGGAATCGAGCCAAATCTCGCCGGCATGAACTTTACGGATGCTCTTGATGAGAAGTTCGGTGGCGGTCTGCTTCAGTACGATTCCAGAGGTACCAAGCTTCATCGCCTGTACGAATTCGTTCTTATCGTCGGACGCGGTCAGTACGATTACCCGCGTTTTGTTCTTGGCCGCCTGCAGCCGTTGCAGTGTCGCGAGGCCATCCAGCCCGGGCATCTTCAGATCCAACAGAAGGATGTCCGGCTCATGCTGTTGCAGCACGTCGAGCACTTGGCGCCCGTCCGACGCCTGAGCGACTACGTCGAAATCCTCTTCCAGAGCCAACAGCTTACAGAGGCCGTCTCGAAAAATGGGGTGGTCGTCTGCGACGACGATCCGGATCTTGGTTTTGACGTCCGTATCCGAACCTGACGCTGGACCGTTCATTGTGGCATTGTTGTCGGCCATACATTTCCTAAGGCGCTAATTCAATTGTAGAGTCCTAATAGTACCAAGTCAAATAGCTGGAACTAACGGGGCGGCTCTAGTCTCCTTATGTGGAAGTCCCGTTACTCCGAGGGCGACTGCTTCACGCCATTGTAGCGCACCGGGGCTCCCGCGCAAACTCAAGTTTTCGTTGAACTTTTGCGCCCGGCTTTTGATAAGGTGATTAGATCATGCGGGAAGAGCTGGCGGAATTGGACTTCCAGAGGTTCTGGCGCCGTCTGCAACAACTAGGTCTGAACGCTTATGAATCGCGCTCATATCTTGTGCTGCTGGGCCATCCGAAATTCAAAGCGTTGGAACTGGCAGCACGTGCGCACGTTCCTCGCCAAAAGATCTATGAAGTGCTGGACAGCCTAGTCGAAAAGGGATTTGCCCAGGTAGTCCAGGAAAAAACCAAGCTTTTTTCGGCCGTCGAGCCGACTTTGGCGATCCCAGGGTATCTCGGCCGTAAGCGCCAGACGCTGGAACAGGAACTTACCGACAACGGGCGCGCCGGCGTCGCGCTCATCGACGATCTCAAAACGTTGTACTCCGAAGGCCAGGGCGGGCGCGGCACGCTCGATTTTCTGCGCATCGTGAGCGAGCCCTCCCAAACCGCCGCCGAGTACCGGCGCATGCTCTCCGAAGTGAAACAAGAGTATCTCGAGTTTTCACGGCCTCCCTACGCCGTCGATCCGCTGGATGAAAAGCTGGTCCGTCAGGCGCGCACCGCGGGCGTGAATTGCCGCTTACTGCTCGAAGCCGGATCGCTCGATGAAGACCATCGCAATCGACTGCGCGATTACGAAGCGGCCGGCGTCGAGGTCCGCATCGTCGATTCCCTGCCCATGAAACTCGCGGTGTTCGATTGCCGCGACGGCATGCTCGCCTTGCTCGATCCGGTGATCACGCGGCCTGTTTGGACGGCCGTCGTGTTTCAGCACGAAGGAATGGGCGCCGCGATGAAGGGCCTGTTCGAAGATCACTGGCGCCGCGGACGCGCGCGCTAACGGGCGCCGCCGGCGAGCCCGCGCTGCTTGCGCGTGAGAATATCGCGCACCGCATAGATGCGGCGGTCCTGGCTTTCGAAGTAAGTCCGCATCATCATCTCGCCAATCAGACCGGTGCTGAACATCATCAGCCCGCCCAGCAACAGCAGCGCCGCCGCGATCATCAACGGTCCGTGCTCGACGACGATGTCGTGCCCCAGCAATTTCGAAATGGCCAGCCAGAACAGCGTGCCGCCGCCCGAGACAGTGCCGAGCAAGCCCAGCGATCCGAAGAAATGCATGGGACGCGTGAAGTATTTCAGCAGAAATTTGATGGTGAGGATGTCGAACAGCACGCGGAACGTGCGGCCAATGCCGTAGTGCGAATCCACCTGACGCGCGCGGCGTATTGCGAATCGGCACTTCCACCACGCGCGCGCCGTAGAAACTGGCGAGTGCCGGAATGAACCGATGCAGCTCGCCGTAAAGATTCACGTCGCGCAACACCTCGGCGCGATATGCCTTGAAGGTGGTTCCGAAGTCGCGCAGTTCCATGCCGGAAGCTTTCGCCATCATCCAGTTGGCGATGCGCGAAGGGATTTTGCGCAAAAGGGCATTATCCACGCGATGCTTACGCCATCCGCTGGCGATGTCGAAGCCTTCATCGATCTTGGCGAGCAGCGCCGGAATATCCTCGGGCGCGTGCTGCAGATCGCCATCCATCGCGATGATGATGTCGCCCTTCGATTCGTGGAATCCCGCGGAGAGCGCCGCGGTTTGTCCGAAGTTGCGGCGCAGGCGGATTACCTTGAGCCTTCCATCGGTCTCCACCAGATTCGCGAGCAGCTCGAAACTGCGATCCGTGGAAGCGTCGTCCACGAACAGAATCTCGTAGCTTCTGCGTAATTGCTCCAGCACCGAAGTCAATCGATCGTAGAGCGGCAGAATCGACGGCTCTTCGTTGTGGATCGGAATTACGATCGACAGCATGAAGCCAACAGTTTATCACCGGGGCCGCCGTAAATCCGGTATGTGTGAGGCCGCACATCGGAAAGGCAACTGCAACCTTAGGGAAAACAGGAGACTGAATGGCAATGAAAGCCACCCCAATATTCTTTCTAGCGGTTGGGGCGCTCGTCGCGCAAACGCCCAACCCGACGCAGGGAAACCAAGCATATACGCCGGATTCAGGCCAGGCGATCTTCCGCGTCACGGTCGTCTCGCGCACTATCAAGGCGGTAAATTATCATCACCGCACCGGAACCACGCCCATCGATTTTCGCGGTACCGAACTGATGCCCGCAGCGCGCGGCGACGCCCGCGTATCCAGCCAGATGGGTTCTACCAAGATCGAAACCTACCTGAACCATATGACGGCGGCCAATCAATTCGGCCCCGAATACATGACTTACGTGTTGTGGGCCATCACGCCCGAAGGCCGCGCCAATAATCTAGGCGAGGTGGTTCTCGAAGGCGATCATGCCAAGCTGCTCTCGACCACCGATCTGCAGACCTTCGGCTTGATGGTGACCGCCGAGCCTTATTTTGCGGTTACGCAGCCTAGCGATGTCGTCGTGGCGGAGAATTTTATTCGCAACGATACCGCCGGCACCATCGAACAGGTGGACGCAAAGTATGAGTTGCTGCAACGCGGGCAATATGTACATGACCGCAACGCCTATCGCCCGATCAAGATCAACGCCAAAGGGCCGCTGCAACTGTCTGAAGCCGAAAACGCGGTAGAGATTGCACGTCTGGCCGGCGCCGAGAAATATGCGCCGGATACCTTCCAGAAAGCGCAGATCGATCTGCAAAACGCCGAAGGCTTCTTGAACGGATCGCGCAACCGCAAGGAATCCGAAACCAATTCCCGCGAAGCCGCGCAGATGGCCGAAGACGCCCGCATCATTACCTTCCGCAAGATGAAGGATGAAGCGCTGGCCAATGAACGCGCAGCCGCTGCGGCCCGTGAAGCCGCCGCGCAAAAGCAGGCGCAGGAAGCCGATGCGCAAGCCGCGTTGGAAGCGCAGCGCCGCGCCCAGGCCGATGCCGATCGTCAAGCCGCCCAGCAGGAAAAGGCCGCGGCCGACCAGGCTCGCATGCAAGCCGAACAAGCCGCCGCCAACGCCGCGCAACAAAAAGCCGCGGCCGATGCCGCTACCCAAGCGGCGCTAGCCCAGCAGCAGGCCGCCTTGGCCGATGCTGACCGCGCCAAGCAAGCCGCCGTCTTAGCCGACCAGGCCCGCCAGCAATCCGAGGCGGAAAAAACTGCACTGCGCGAACGCCTTCGCAATCAATTGAACACGATTCTGGAAACGCGCGAGACGCAGCGCGGGCTCATCGTCAACATCAACGACGTGCTCTTCGACTTCAACCAGTACACGCTGAAGCCGGGCGCGCGCGAAAAGCTGGCCAAGGTCTCGGGTATTCTGCTGGCTTATCCCGGATTGAAGATTCAACTGGAAGGCCACACGGATAGCGTCGGTTCCGACGACTATAACCTGAACCTTTCCCAGAAGCGCGCAGATTCCGTCCGCGCCTATCTGACTTCGCAGAACGTGCCCGCCGAGACGATGAGTTCCACCGGATTGGGCAAATCCGACCCCGTGGCGACCAATGACACCGCCGCCGGACGCCAGCAAAATCGACGCGTGGATATGGTGGTTTCGGGCGAACCCATCGGCCTCGGGCCGATCGGTCAGCCGATCAGTCACCAGTAAACTTTCCACACCAGCAGGGCCGCGCCGGCCGCAAATCCGAGCGCGGCCTGGTATTCCCGATTCTTCCCGTATTGCTCCCAGCTAAACAGCTGGGAGCGATTTTTTTTCCAGGGCGTCAAACGCGGCAGCAGCGCGCGCACGTTCGCCGCATAGGTATCGAATTCAGGAAACAAGTCGCGCAAATGTTGTTCTTCGAGCTGAATCGCCGGCAGGTAAATCAGAAAGAAGACCGCTGCGAATAGCGCGCCCAGCGCGATACTTCGCGAGGCGATCGCCAGACCCGCCGCCACCAGCAGCGTTCCCACATACAGCGGATTGCGCAAATAAGCGTACGGCCCGAAAGTCGCGAGCCGGCTGTCCTTACGCAGGCATCCAGCCGCCCAGGCGCGCAGCGCCAGGCCGGCAAGCGAGACCGGCATTCCCCACATCATCGACGTTGCGTCCGGACGAGAAAAAATTGCGAAGGCCAGCACGATCGCGAACCCGCAAGGCACGCGCAGTTTCGCCACGGCGTCGGAATAAGGCTTCGGGAACGCGATCATCAGGCGAAACACCCCGCCTTCAGCGCATCGAACACCAGATCCGGGAGGTACCTCCCACATACTGCGGTCGGGCGCGCCGCCGCGCTTGTAAGCTGGTCACCGCGCCGGGAGCGCGCAAAATCTGCATAGAGTCGCCGTATGGGCCGTTGAGCGCGGGATCGGTGGGGCCGTAGATCGCGACGCCTGGTTTGCCGAGCGCCGCCGCAATGTGCAACGGCCCGCTATCCACGCCGATCACCGCGGCCGCGCGGCGCGTAGCGTCGATCAAGCCCGAAATGCCGGAGACATGCGGCACGGCCTCCCCGGCTTGCGATAATTCCGCCAGCGCCGCGGGCGGCCCATTCAACACCAGCGGAATTCCCAGATCGCGACGCAGACGGCCGGCCAGAACGCGATAGTGCTCCATGGGCCATTGCTTCGAACGCCACCCGGCAAGCGGCGACGCCAGCACGAAGTCGCCATCCGGCAGTTCGCCTTCCGCGCGTCCTTCGGGCAGCGGGAAAGCCCGCAACAATTTCTTTGCGCCGGCCGCGGCCGCCAGATCGAGACGCATATCCACCATATGAACCGAGCGCGTATCCGCCTGCTCCGAATAAAACAGCGTGGCCGGGCCCTCGCGCGCAATCCCGCGCCGGAACCCAACCAACCGCGCGGGCCGCGCGAGTTTGGCGACTACCGCCGATTTCACCAGGCCCTGAAAATCCACCGCCAGATCGTAGCTTTCTTCGCGCAGCGCGCGCAGGCTCTCCAAAATGCGTTCGCGCCGGAACGCCAGCACTCGGTCGAGAAACGGATTGTCTTCGAGCAGCGGCATCCATTGCGGTTCCACCACCCAGGAAATGCGCGCTTCGGGAAAGCTGGCGCGCAGGGAAACGGCGGCGGGAAGGGTGTGTATGATGTCGCCCATCGCGCCCATGCGCACAATCAGAATGCGGCTAACGGATTTGCCGGCTTCGGACATGAGCGATGAACTCACCGCGGCGGCGAAGATCTTCTTCGTCCAGGCGGATGATTTCCACCGGATCGAGGCCGCGAACCACGCAATTTTCTGCGATCAACACGTAGTCTATCACGCGCATCGCCGCGGCCAATTCGGCTCGCGCGCGCTGCGAAAGCAATTCATCTTCGAGCGGCAAGACAGCCGCGGCAAGCACTTCCGCACGCGGCCGGATTGCCGTGAGCCGCTCCGCATGCCACGCCAGCAGCGGATCGAAATAAGCGCAAACCAGCGTCACCGGCTTGCCGCTCAACGCGGAGGGCATCGACGATTTTGCAGCGCGTATCCATACGCTAACGGCACAGCTCCAGCGCGGCATCCACCACGCGATCGGACGATACGCGCGTCATGCAGCGGTGATCGATGGGGCATTCGCGCAGCAGGCACGGGCTGCACTCCGCGTGCGCGCGAATCACGCGCGCCGCGCGTCCGGAGGGACCCGTGGTGATGTCGTCAGTGGCGCCGAATACCGCCGCCACCGGCGTGCCTACGGCCGACGCCAGATGCATCGCGCCGGAATCGTTGGTCAGAAATAAGCTGCACGCCGACGCCAGATCGATGAACTCGCGCAGCGTGGTCCCGCCCGCAAGATTGCGCGCGCCCGGAATCGCTTCCGCTACCTGCGCGCACAGCGGCCGCTCGGCGGAGGAGCCAAACACCAGCACCGTCGCGCCGCGCTCGCGCGCCACAAGCGCCGCGACTTCCGCGAAGCGTTCCGGCAGCCAGCGCTTGGCGTTGCCATAGGCAGCCCCGGGGCTGACGCCGATCGCCGGCCCGTTCACACCCAGTTCCGTCATCTTCCTTGCGCCACCTTCGCGCGCCTCGTCGAGGCCATCCATCTCGATTGGCGCCGTGCGGCGGGAATTTCTCCATCATCCCGGCGCGGCGCAGCAGTTCGAGATAGTAGAAGCGTTCATGCCGCGGAATATCGCCGGGCTCGGGCAAATCGATGGCGCGCGTGAGCAGCATCGCGCGTCCGTCGCGGCGGTAGCCGATGCGTTCCGGGATGCCCGCCATCCAAGCCATCAACGCCGAATCGAACGAATTAGGCAGCAGGATCGCGGCATCGAAGCGTTCGGCGCGCAGTTGCGCCGCGAAGGCGCGCTTTTCGCCGAACGTCTTGGCGGCATACGGAATCACGCGGTCGATCGCCTTCTCGCGCGCGTAAAGATCGGCCACCCATGGCTTCGCCACTACCGTCAAATGCGCCCCCGGAAACACGCCGCGAATGGCGCGAATCGCCGGCAGCGACATCACCGCATCGCCCAGCCAGTTGGTAGCGCGCACCATGACGCGCGACATCGCCGATGGATTGAAGTCCACTAACTTCAGTGTAGCCGCGCCGTTATGCCACCATAAAGCATGTCCAAAGCGCTGCCTCTTTTATTGGCATTTTCTTTCTATCTGGGCGCGGAAACGCACCCCATGACGCTGCGCCAGGCTGTGGAACTCTCGCTCAGACAAAATCCCGACATCGTGCTGGCGCGGCTCGACGAAGAGAAGATACGCGAGGGTGTGCGCATCGCGAAAGATCCATTTAGCCCGCGCATCACCGTCGGCAGCGGTCTCGCCTACAGCGACGGCTTCCCCATGAGCGTCGAAGGGTCGGCCCCCAGCGTGATTCAGGCGCGCACCAACATGTCGATTTTCAACCGCCAGAAATCACTCGAATTGGCGCAGGCCAAAGAGAATGTGCGCGGCGCGGCATTCGTCACCGCCAACAAGCGCGATGAAGCCGCCTATCGCGCGGCCACGCTGTTCCTCGACGCGGAACGCGCGGCGCGTCTCGGCGACCTGGCGCGCAAGGATATCGACAGCCGCCGCCGCGTTTTGGACGCCGTGCAGGCGCAGGTTCAGGAGGGCCGCGCGCTGCCGCTGGCGGCTAAGCAGGCCGAACTGGCCATCGCGCAGGCGCGCCAGGTGACGCTCGATCTCGACGATGAGCGCGATACCGCCGAAACATCGCTCGCCATCGCGCTGGGGTATCCCGCAGAGGACCGCGTCACGCCCATCGAGGAAGAACGCGTCGCGCCGCCGCTTCCGGCCACGCCCGAGGACGCCATACAGCAAGCGGTGGCGGCCAACAACGAACTACGTGGCCTGCAATCGCAGGTGGCGTCGAAGCAGCTCGAGATTCGCAGCGAGAAAGCCGCCCGCCTACCGCGCGTCGACCTGATCGCTCAGTACGCCATGCTCGCGAAATTCAACAACTACGCGCAGTTTTTCAACGCCTTCCAGCGCAACAACGGGCAAATCGGCATGTCGTTCCAGGTGCCTATCTTTTCCGGCAGCGGCATCGGCGGCGAAGTAGCGCAGTCGGAAATCGACGTCACGCATCTTCGCAACGAAATGGTCAACGCGCGCAACCGCATCGCGGCCGACCTGCAGGAGTCTTTCCGCCAGGTGCAGAAGGCGCAGGCCGCCTCCGAAGTTGCAAAGCTCGATCTCGATGTCGCGCGCGAACAGATCTCCGTCAATCTCGCGCAAATGCAGGAAGGCCGGCTTTCCATGCGCCAACTCGAAGAAGCGCGCGTGGCCGAAAACGCCAAGTGGATTGCGCTCTACGACACGCAGTATGCGCTCGAAAAAGCACGCTGGAACGTGCTGCGCCTCACCGGCCAACTGATCCTGGCGGTACGATAAATAAGCGCTGCTGGTACGAGCATGCTCAAGATCGCCGCTCCGCTCAAGGCCCTGCTCAGTCATCTGATCGACTACGCCGGGCTATATCCGCCCGCCGCATTACCGCTTGCAATCGTCGCCGAACGCTACCGCGCGTTCCTCGCTTCGCCCGACGGCTGGATTCTGAACCGGCTGGTGCTGCCGGCCGCGAAGTTGAAAGACGCGCAGATCGCCGCCAACTGGCGCATTACGCTGCTGGTGGATGAAGAGCCCGGCCCGCTGCCGCCGCAAGTGGAAACGCTCGAAACCAAATTGCCGCGCCGCCTCAGCCTGCCGACCTATTGCGAAGCGCCTATCGGCGAGATTACCGGTGCGTTCGCGAAAGTGCGCACCGGCGGATTGACGCCGGAAGCGATTCCCTCTTCCGCGCAGATCGCTAATTTTCTCGCGGCCGCGGCGGCGCGGAAGTTACCGTTCAAAGCCACCGCGGGCTTGCATCATCCCGTGCGATCGATGCGCGCGCTCACCTATGCGCCCGAGAGCCCGCGCGCCATCATGCACGGCTTCCTCAACGTCTTCGCCGCCGCCGCATTCGCCTGGCACGGTGCGGACCGCAATATTGTGATGAATGTTCTCGAAGAAATGGACGCGGCCGAATTCCACTTCGGCGCCAAAAGCCTGGAGTGGCGCGATAAGCGCTTAACTACGGAGCAGATCGCCGAAGCTCGTCACAGCTTCGCGCACAGTTTCGGCTCGTGCTCTTTCGAGGAACCGCTCGGAGACTTGCGTCAACTGGGGTTGTTACCGTGACAAACAGTTGGGTGGAATCGGCCAACAATCCGGCCTGCGATTTTCCGTTGGAGAATCTGCCGTTCGGCACATTCGAAGCCAGCGGCAACACGCGCCTGGGCGTCGCCATAGGTGATCAAATTCTCGACGCCACCGCGGCTTTCCACATCGCCGCGATGAAAGACGTCATGTCGATGCCCGCCACGGCACGCGCCGATCTGCGCCGCCGCATCACCGCATTTCTTGAACAGCGCCAACACGGCGCGGAATCGCTGCTCACGCCGATGGCCGGCGCGCGCATGCTGTTGCCATGCGAGATCGGCGACTACACCGATTTCTACGCCTCGATCCACCACGCCACCAACGTCGGCAAGATGATGCGGCCCGACAATCCGCTGATGCCGAACTATAAGTGGCTGCCGGTGGGCTATCACGGCCGCGCATCGTCCATTTTCGTCAGCGGCACGCCTATACGCCGCCCCAACGGACAGACCGCCGAAAACCCCGCCGGGCCGCCCACGTTTGGCCCTTCACGCCGTCTCGATTATGAGCTGGAAATCGGCGCGTTTCTCGGCGCGCACGACGATCTATTCGGCGTTTGCCTGCTCAACGACTGGTCGGCGCGCGACATGCAGGCTTGGGAATATCAGCCGCTTGGTCCATTCTTAGCTAAGAATTTCGCGACCTCGATTTCGCCGTGGGTCGTCACCATGGAAGCGCTCGAACCGTTTCGCCGCCAGCCCGAGCCGCGCCCGGAATCCGACCCGCAACCGTTGCCGCACCTCGTCACCGCCGGCAACGACGCTTACGCCATCACGCTCGAAGTCTGGCTGCGCACCGCGCGCATGACCGAGCCGGTTCGCTTGAGCCGCAGCAATTTCGCCTCCATGTATTGGACGCTCGCACAAATGGTGGCGCATCACGCCTCGAACGGATGTCCGCTGCGCGCCGGCGATCTAATCGGCAGCGGCACGGTCTCCGGCCCTGCCAAAGAAAATCGCGGCTGCCTGCTCGAACTCACCTGGCGCGGCAGCGAACCGATCGAGTTGCCGAACGGCGAGACGCGCCGCTTCCTGGAAGACGGCGACGAGGTCACCCTGCGCGGCTGGGCCGAAGCGCCGGGCGCGCGCCGCATCGGACTGGGCGAGTGCACCGGCACTATAATAAGCGGTCGATGAAAGCTTTCTCTTTTGCTGCGGCCGCCGCACTCACATCCATGGCCGCGCTCGCACAGGCGCCATCGCTTGCCCAACAGATCAACACATTATTGACGGCCGATGGCCTCAAAGCAGACGTTTCGTTCCTCGCGTCGGATCTGCTGGAAGGCCGCGGCACGCCCTCGCGCGGGCTCGATCTCGCCGCCGAATATATTGCTTCGCAGTTCCGCCGCGCGGGCCTCGAACCCGTCGGCGACGATGGCTATTTTCAGACCGCGAATTTCGCCACCGTCACGGCGAACACGGAAGGCCTGGAACTGAGCATGGACGCGGGTGGCAACACCGTCAAAGCCGCCGTAAGTTCGGTCATGCTTCAAGATCCTGCCGCTACCGATCTGAATCACGCGCCGGTGGTGAAGGTTGCAATGGACAACCCGGCCGCTCTTTCCGCGCTCACTCCCGATCAAGTCGCGGGCAAAGTGCTCGTCCTTGAGGCTGGCGCGCAGGCCGCCGGCGGCGGACGTGGCCGTGGCGGCGCCTTCGGCGTTGGCCTGGGCCGCTTGAAACCGGCAGCCGTGATCATGCTGCAGCAGGGCGGCGGCAGAGGCGCCGGACGCGGCGGAGCGCGCTTGCGTGACGCTTCCGCGCTGCCTTCCTACGCCACTGTCACGTGCACGGACGAAGCCTTCCGCACCGCGTTCAGCGCCGCGGCATCCCCCACCATTTCGCTGCACATCGCCGCTCCCAAAGTGGAAACCGTGAAGCTGCGCAACGTCGTGGGCCTGCTGCGCGGCTCGGATCCCGCGCTCAAAGACACTTACTTGCTCGTCACCGGCCACTACGATCACCTGGGCATCCGCGACAACGGCACGCCCGACCACATCTATAACGGCGCCGACGATGACGCCAGCGGCACGTCTTCGGTGATCGAGATCGCCAACGCCATCAGCCGTCTTCCCCGCCCTAAGCGCAGCATCCTCTTCATGACCGTCTTCGGCGAGGAACTCGGCGACCTCGGCTCGCATTACTACGCCACGCACCCCATCTTCCCGCTGGCCCAGACTGTGGTCGATCTCAACCTCGAGCAACTCGGCCGCACCGACGACAAAGAGGGCCCGCGCGTCGGCGCGTTCAACATGACTGGCTTCGACTACACCGATCTCCCCGAAATCTTCAAGCGCGTCGGCGAACAAACCGGTGTGAAGGCCGTCAAGCACGAAAAGAACAGCGATTCCTACTTCCGCCGCAGCGATAACGCCGCGTTCGCGGATGCCGGCGTTCCGTCCACCACCATCTCCGTCGCCTACGATTTTCCGGACTACCACCAGGCTGGCGATGAATGGCAGAAGCTGGACTACGACAACATGGCCAAAGTCGATCGCACCATTGCGCTCGCCATGATCGAAGTCGCTAACAGCGCGCAACCGCCCAAATGGGACGAGTCGAATCCGAAGACGGCGCAGTTCGTGAAAGCGCGCGAGGCAACCATGGCGGCGGCAGGGAAGAAGTAGGGTTACAGGCTCGACCGCCGAGGGCGCCGCGTTTGGCCCGGTGTGCTTATTCTTTGCCCGGGCGTAACTTTCTGGCGCGCGTCAGCGAACTCATATGTGGGTGGGTTGTCTCATCACCCGCCAACTGCAAGAGAAAGGCTTCCAATGAAAAAGCTTGCCACGTTTATCGCGGCGCTGGCCGCCACCATTTCGATTGCCGCCGCCGCGGCGCCCAATGTCGGTGAACGGCCGCCGGACTTTACGTTATCCACCCCTGAGGGCAAAGCCGTCAAGCTCTCGGAGATGATGGCCAAAGGCCCAGTGGTGCTTGTTGTCCTCCGTGGATATCCGGGATACCAATGTCCCTATTGCAACCGCCAAGTCCAGGACTTCATTGCAAATTCGCCTCGGTTCGCTGAACTCGGGGCCCACGTAATCCTCGTGTATCCAGGACCCCCACAGGATCTAAAGGGCAAGGCGTCCGAATTTTTAGTCGGCAAGCAATTGCCCGCCGACTTCGATCTTGTACTCGATCCAGGCTACTCCTTGACCAACGCGTACGGTCTGAGGTGGAACGCACAGAACGAGACCGCCTATCCATCGACGTTTTTAATCAACCGCGAAGGCATCGTCTTCTTTTCGAAAATCGTCAAGGAACATGGCGGCCGGACCACGGCATCGGAACTGATTGAAGCCATGCCCAAGGCCGCCAAGTAATGCTTTGATTTGACAGCTTCTGTAGCTAGAACGTAAATGTATCCTCTTCGGCAATCATCACCACCGGAGGTCCACCCGAAGAGATTTCCGACGCGTGGGCGAGCGTCTCTTGAGCGCCCATGGAGCTAGCGCATCGTTGGAGCGCCTCCATTGACGAGAAATGGATTTCCACAATACGGTGGAACTGCGGAGGGCCCTGAGGAGATTGCAAAATCCTCGTGGCCACGATCTTTGTCTTGCCCTCAAGCTTGGCGATCGCCATTGGAACATGCTCTTCCAGATAAAGTTTCTCGAAAACGTTCACGTCGTTCGGCGGCGGGTAAGCAACGACGAGTTTTACAGTTGGCATACCTATCCTTTCGCTGCATGGAACTGGAAAGTTACGATCTTCTGCGCACCATTTTAAGGCGCCCTACCCCCAAACCCGCCTGTTCCCCACCTTCCTGGCCAGCCCCCGTACAATCCGCTGCGTATAATCCCCGAACGGATTATCCGTGGTCAGATAAGTCCACGTAGCCCCGCGTTGCGAGGGATCAAAGCCGCCGGCGCGCGCGGCTTGCAGACGCTCGGCGGTCTCCGGCTCGATCTGCTCTTCGAACTCGCGATACATTTCGTCGACCTTCGTCAGGAACGAATGCAGCGGGTCATGCCCCGTGTAGGAGTGCCAGTGAATTCCTGCGCGCAGGTCAGTCACCGCTTCGAGATAGACCGACCACAGATCGTCGATCGTCCGCAGCGCGACTAATCGCTCCAGCTCTTCGCCATCCGACTGTAGAATCGCCTGCCGCCGCTCTTGTACGCGCTGGCGCTGGCCCTCGATCACCGATTCGTATTTGTCCAGAAACAGCCGCGTCTCCAGGTTCTGCCCTTCCATACGCCGCTGAATGGTCTCGGCGCCGTAGAAAACCTGGTCGTCGCCCATGAAACGGGTCATCAAATCGTCGTGCATGGAAATGAAGAAGCGCGAGCGCCCAGGGTCGCCCTGTCTGCCCGCACGGCCGCGAAGCTGATGATCGATGCGGCGGCTCTCGTGGCGGTTCATGCCGATCACGTAGAGTCCGCCTAACTCAGCGGCGCCGTCGCCGAGACGGATATCGACGCCGCGGCCGGCCATGTTGGTCGAGATCGTCACTGCCCCGCGCCCGCCCGCCAGCGCGATGATGCCGGCCTCTTCCTCTTCGTTGCGCGCGTTCAGCACTGAATGCGGAATGCCGAAGAGACGCGCGCTCAAACGCTCCGATTCCTCCACGCTCGCCGTCCCCACCAGCACCGGCTGGCCGCTGGCGTGCACGCGCTGAATCTCTCCCACCACCATCTCCTCCTTGGCGTGTTTGTCGGGGAAGACAGCGTCGGGCTCATCCACGCGAACCACGGGCCGGTTGGGCGGAATCACCTCGACATCCATGTTGTAGAACTTGAGAAACTCTTCCGCCTGCGTGGCGGCGGTGCCGGTCATGCCGCAGATTTTGGGATAGAGCGCCGCCAGATTCTGCAACGTGATGGAAGCGAGCACGCGGCCCTGCTTGCGAAATGGCAAGTGTTCCTTGGCTTCGAGTGCGGTGTGCAATCCCGCGGGCCAGCGGCGGTCCTGCGCGATGCGCCCCTTGAACTGATCCACCGATTCGATGGCGTTGTTCTTCACCACATAATCCACGTCGCGGCGCAAAAGCGCGTGGGCATGGATCGCATTGTGCACCGCCGTGTAAATGGCGAGATTCTCTTCGTTGTAGATGTTGCCGCAATGGAAGTGTGCTTCCGCCATGTGCGCGCCGGCGGCTGTCAGCGCGATGTTGCGGCCGAATTCATCTAGCGTGAAATCATGGCCGCGACGAAAGCGGCGCACCAACGCATCGGCGCGCCTCGCCAGCGCTTCTTCGTCTTCTTCCCCGCCCGCCAGCACCAGCGGAATGCGCGCTTCGTCGATGAGGATGGAATCGGCCTCGTCGATCACCGCCGCGTGAAACGGCCGGTGAACCTGATCTTCCACGTGCAGCGCCAGATTGTCGCGCAGATAGTCGAAGCCGATTTCATTGGCGGTGGCGTATGTAATATCGCAGGCATACGCGCGCTTACGCTCTTCCGCGGTGCTGGTCTGTTGGATACAGCCCACCGAAAACCCGAGCAGCCGGTAGATGCCGCCCATCCATTGCGCATCGCGGCGGGCCAGATAATCGTTGACCGTCATCACGTGGACCCCGTGATTCTCGCGCGCGTACCAGGCCACCGCCGGCGTGCAGGCGAGCGTCTTGCCTTCCCCGGTCTGCATTTCGGCGACGCGCCCGCGCGAGAGAGCCAGCGCGCCGCGAATCTGCACGTCGAACATGTCGAGGCCGAGCACGCGTTTCGCCGCGACTGCCGTAACCGCCACAGCCTCCGTCAGGTCTTCGGTTGCGTGAAACGCGTCGCGCAATTCGTCATCTGTGGCGCTGCCGATTTCCGCGCGGCGCAAGTTGATCTGCGCAATCTCGCGCTCCAGCGAATGGCTGCCGAACAGGTTGCGGAGCAGGCTCATACCCAATCGACGCTCACGCGCCGCCCGATTTAGCGCAGAAATCGAACAACAACTGCCACTCCGCGCGTTGCACTTCGAGCGCCTTTCGTTCCACATCGCCGCCGTCTTCACGCGCCTGCTCGCAATACTCAATGAACGCCCGCGGATTCCATCGCGCGCCGAACTCCACGCCGATCGCCATCGCTCGCTCGCGCAACGCCGGAAAAATCTCGTGGTCGCCTACCTGCCGGAACCAATACCCGGCATTCCCCGCATCCGGTTCCTGGCGATGCACAATCGCATGCCAATAACTGCCTTCGGGGGTTGGGATGTCCTGCGCGGTTTCGTGGGCATCGTCCCAAAGCGAGTGGTAAAGATAGAGCCCCGCGACGGCGGTCTGCGGCGCAAGCCGCCGCGCCGCCAACGCTTCAATCCGCGCTTTGGCCTCGATTCGCGCTTGCGCTTCCGCACGCGTGGCAGCGCCTCGCACCAATGGAATCAGGCGGTCGCCGTCGCCATCCATTGCAAGAATGGCGGCGATATCGGCGCCGTAAGCGGCGGCATCGAACGGCATGATTCAATTGTAAGACTCGCCTCCGGCTTGACGGGTTCGCCGTCAATAGCTTAGACTCGCCGCATTGTGATCCGCCGAAATCTTATTCTTCATGCCACGCTATTTGCGGCCTGCCGCATCGCGCTCGCCCAGCCCGCGGCTTCTACCCTCTTCACCGTGTCCATGCCGCAGCCGGCCAATCATCTGATCCACGTAACCATGCGCTGCGACAACCTGCGCGGCGAATTTCACGATTTCGCCATCCCTGCGTGGGCGCCAGGCTACTATCGCATCCTCGATTTTCAAAAGAACGTGCAGAACTTCCGCGCCGATGACGGCGCCGGACACGCGCTGCCCTTCGAAAAGACCACGCGCAACTCCTGGCGCATCGTCACCGGAACCGGTTCTACCGTCGCGCTGAGTTATGACGTTCTCGGGACGGTCT
Source organism: Bryobacterales bacterium (assembly GCA_963743705.1). Classification (GTDB taxonomy): domain Bacteria; phylum Acidobacteriota; class Terriglobia; order Bryobacterales; family Bryobacteraceae; genus PALSA-243. Next base: position 617,063 of record CAVUQS010000019.1, read on the forward strand.
CGTTTCCCGTGCAGAATTTCCTGAACGAAACGCGCGCCCTGCTTTCGCCGCCCGGCCTTTTTGTCTACGAACCCGGCCAGCTTCGCCGCGCGGTGACCATCAAGATCGACCCGCCGCCGGGATGGAAGAGCATCGCCACCGGCCTCGACCGCGCGCCCGACCGCCCCAACACCTTCACCGCCGCCGATTTCGACGTCCTCTTCGATTCGCCCATCCTCATGGGCAATCAGGAACTGCTGCAATTTCAGGTGAACGGCGTGCCGCACGATGTCGCCGTCGAGAACGTCGCCGCCGCCGTCGACCGCCCGCGCATGCTCGCCGATCTCAAACGCATGGTGGAAGGCGCCACCCATCTGATGGGCGACGTTCCCTACACGCACTACACATTTCTTATGATCGGAACCGGAAATGGCGGCGTGGAGCATTTGAATTCCGCCTCCATCCTCTTCAACGGCAACAGCCTGGGAACGCCCGAGGGCTATCTGCGCTGGCTCAGTTACGTCGCACACGAATATTTTCACAACTTCAACGTGAAGCGTATCCGGCCGCTGGCGCTAGGGCCTTTTGACTACCAAACCGAGAACCAGACCAACATGCTGTGGGTTTCCGAGGGCCTTTCGGTCTATTACGAGGACTTGGTACTAGTGCGCGCCGGCCTCATGACGCCCGATCAATACCTCGCCAAGATGTCCGGGGCTATTGGCCGCTTCGAAAACGCCTCCGGCCACCGGTATCAATCCGCTACTGAATCGAGCTGGACCACCTGGGGCACCTCGGGCGTGGGCGGCGACCGCAACACGACGATTTCGTATTACGACGACGGCGCGATGATCGGCGCAATGATCGATCTCGCCATCCGCACGCAAAGCGGCAACCGCCATTCGCTGGATGACGCCATGCGCGGGCTCTATCAAACGTATTACAAGACCAAGAAGCGCGGCTTCACCGACGCCGAATTCCGCGCCGAGTGCGAAAAGGCCGCCGGCGGACCGCTCGACGAGGTCTTTTCTTATGCCGCCACCACGAGAGAAGTGGATTATGCGAAATACTTTGCCCTCGCGGGCCTCGAGACCAAAGTAACCGCGGAGGACGCGCCGGGCGCCTATCTCGGCGCGAATGTCCAGGCGCGCGACGGCAAGTGATCGTCACCAGCATCACGGCGGCATCTCCCGCCGAAGCGGCAGGCATGCGCACGGGCGACGAGATCGCGCAAATCGATGGCGCCAAGGCTTCGGTGAAAGCGCTTAGCGACGCCATGACCGCCAAAAAGCCGGGCGATAGCTTGAAACTGAGTGGATCGCGGGACGTGGAAGTGACGCTGGGGAAGAATTCGAAGAAAACCTGGAGCATACGGCCCGCCGCCCAGAGTAGCGAACCGCAAACAGCCATTTTGAAGAATTGGCTGCGGGATGATTCACCGCAGAAACGTTAAGCCGCCGGCAAAACTCGTTAGGATTTTGCCGGCGTCCTCGCGTCTCTGCGGTGGGAGACGCGTTAGTAGCTGCGTTGAACCACGGGCCGCATCGGCGTGGAGAAGCGCGCGGGCGCTTCCGGCCGGTCGGCGGGCTTTTCGAGCACCAGGGAGCGCAGGCCCGGAATGGGCGAGGCGCCGGCGCGTGTAGCTCTGTCGGACGACGGCAGTTGTCCCGTGGTCAGATTCTTCAAGCCGAACAGCGCCAGCTCGAAGCGATCCTTCACGCCCACCTTCTGGAACAGGCGCGAGAGATACACCTTAACCGTGCCTTCGGAAATCATCAGCGTGGTTGCGATCTCTTTATTCTTAAGGCCCTGCGAGAGCAGGCTCACCAGTTGGCCTTCGCGCTGGGTCAGCGCCACGCGGCGCGCGCAGAGGAAGCTGTCGGTCAGAGCTTTTTCGAACCACAGCTCGCCGGCCTGCACTTTCTGCAAGCACTTCACCTGAAGGTCCGTGGGCAGCGTCTTGCGGAGGATGCCGCGAACGCCCAAGCCCATGGCCTGAAAAGCTAGTTCTGTCGAGATAGCGTTAACCCAAAGAACGATTTTGCAGTTCAACATGGCATGCTTCATGTCGCTGAGAACTGCGAACGTGATCTCGTGAGTGAGGTCCATGAGTACCAGATCGGGGGAGCCCTGGGACATCTGCTCCATCAGGCACGCCACAGTGTTGCAGTTAGGAAGCAGGTCGAAGCCTTCCACTTGGCGCAATACCGATTCCAAGCCTTTGGCAAGAATGGGTTCATCACTATAAAGCAATACACGCGTCATCATTTCTTCTCTCCGTCGAGCCCGCTTCGTTTCTTGCGCCTCGAAAGCGTTAACCAAGTTATTCCTTGATCCACGGCCCGCAGTACTTTTGCATTTTGCAGGTATTTACTTCGGTTGTCAACAGAAATAATGAGAAAACCACGTAAATATTCCATGTTAATTGCCGTATTTCGAATGATTAATAGTCTTTTATTTTCAATATAAGTGACGCAATATCAGCAGCTTACTCTCAGGTGTTCTTCCGGGCCAAATATGGTAAATAACCCTATCGATAAGCCCGATTAATCACCGCTAATAACGCTATCAACAACGCCGATAAGTTGCCGGTATACGTTGCCATTCCCAAGATCTATCGTATTTATGGGGAATCACCGGATAGGTTTATGCGGGCTAATAACTTTAGCAAACGTGTAGGTATAGCCCATTTACGATATTGTGCCGGGGTGGCGGCGGGCGGTACTTTTGCAATGTCGAACAAGCAGATGAAACCCGTCAACCGGCGTGAGAACCCGCGTATCGAAATCAAACTGCGCTGTTACGTGGCTTCCCCCGGGATTCGGGTTCGGAACGCGATGCATACCGAGAACATGAGTCGAAACGGCCTATTGATCGCATGGCAGAGCGAAGCCGGCCCCGTTCCCACGCCTTCGGTGGGGCAGATCGTGACGGTAGAAATTGAGTTGCCCGCTCATCACGGATTCGGCCCCAAATGTATTCATTGCCAGGGCGCCGTTTCACGCATAGCCACGGAAAACCCTCAGGCACCCGCCGTCGCGTTGCGCCTGAACTACATGGATTTCCGGTCGTTTCAAAATAACTTATACTCAGCGCCCGGTTCGCCGGCCCCGGCGCCGGTGTGGACAGCATAAGAACATGGAAGCGCAAAATTCACGCATCGCGATTAGATTGCTGCCGTCGATGACGGATTTTGCCTTCTTAATGCCAATTATTTTTCTCTTCGGACGTATGGACGGCATGCAGAATCTATTGGGAGATGGCGACACCGGCTGGCACATCCGCACCGGCGAGTGGATTGCCGCCAACCACGTGGTTCCCGTGCGCGATCTGTTTTCATATTCCAAGCCAGAGGGCGTTTGGTACGCATGGGAATGGGCATCCGATCTAATTCTCGCCTGGTTGAATACCCATGGCGGCCTGGCCATGGTCGCGCTGGGCGCGATTCTAATCATTTCTATTACGTTCACATTACTATTCCGCCTGGCTCGCCGACAATCTAATGCCATCGTGGCGATTGTTGTGACTATGGCCTCAGCGGCGGCATCCTCGATTCATTGGCTGGCGCGCCCGCATTTGTTCACCATGCTGTTCCTGGTTTTGTTTTATTGCGCGCTCGAGCGGGTTCGTGCAGGCCAAACCAAATATCTTTGGTTTCTGCCCCTCGGTACCGCGGTCTGGACGAACGTCCACGGCGGTTTCGTCGTGGGGATTGCGATTGTCGGCGCGTACGGGCTGGCGGAGTTGATGAAGATGGCGCTCGCTCCCGACGCGGAGACGCGTTTGGAAGCGCGGCCGCGCGCCAAGCAATATTTCCTATGCATGCTGGCTTGCCTGGCGGCCAGCCTGATCAATCCGTACACCTATCGTCTGCACGTGCACGTGTTCCAGTACCTGCGCGATCCCTACGCGGCGGAACACATCATTGAATTTTTCTCTCTGAATTTCCATCATCCGATGGCCATCTTCTTCGAGGCGCTGATGCTGTTGGGAGTCGCCGCGACGTTCTGGAGCTTCCGTAAGGGGACGTATGTCGAAGGCCTGTTGATTCTGGTGGCCGGGCACGGCGCTCTGCTGGCGGGCCGCAATATTCCGCTATATGCGATCATCGCCGCGCCGCCCATCGCCGCCATGCTGACGGAGTGGCTGGCCGCCGCGCCGGAATTTCAAGTGGCCGAGTGGCTGCGCGCCGCCGCGCGCAAGTTCAACGCGGTCGCCGCCGAAATCACGGAAACCGACGCCATCGGCCGGTGGCATATCGTGAGCGCCCTGGGCGTTATGCTTGTCGCGTCGCTGCTGTTTGCGCCGCATCCGCCCAAGAAGTTCCGCCCCGAATTCGATCCCAAGTATTATCCGGCGGCCGCCGTCAACAAGATCTCGCGCGACATTTTAGGCAAGGGCTCCCCGGCGCACATCTTCACCTACGACCAATGGGGCGACTATCTCATCTACCGCCTCTATCCGCGCACGCGCGTGTTCATCGACGGCCGCAGCGACTATTACGGCTCCGAGCTGGAGCTCAAAGTCGTCAACGCCATGAATGTGAAGTATGGCTGGGAAGATACCATGTCGCATTTTGGCGTCGACACCATTCTGCTTCCCCCGTCGGTGCCATTGACTGGCGCGCTGAAGATGTCCAGCCGCTGGCGCCTGATTTACGACGACGGCGTCGCACTCGTTTTTCGGTCCGCCACTGCGCCGGCATTGCCGGCCGCGGACAAAGTTTTCGCGGTTCCTGCCATGGGCCGCGAAATAAGCCGTGATCGAGAGATCACGAAAACTCAAACTCAACCACGTGATCTAACGATCACTCTTACTCAATCCACGACTTAGGAGCGAAATACCACAATGACTTTTTTGCGTAACTTTTGGAATGACGAGCAGGGCCAGGATCTTATTGAATACACCCTGCTCATGGCGTTCGTAGCTCTGGCCTCGGCCGCGCTGTTCATCGGCGCCGGCAGCAGCATCAAGGGAATCTGGAGCCAGACCAACGGCCAGTTGACCACGGCCAACGCGAACAGCTAGTAGTGATGACGCGGAGCATAGTGGGTCATTTATCGGAGGGGCCTGCTCTGCTCCGCATGACTGCAACGCGTTCCGCGGGCTGATTCGGGCCTGACGCCCGCAGCCGGCGGAACGCAAAACTTGGGCGCAAAAGCCGCCCATCGGAAGACGCCGTCGCAGAGAGCCGTCACTTGCAGCAGGTGGCGGGACGGGAAAGAAATCCATGACCAAAAGGTTTGTTTGGGTACTCATTTTCGCGTTCGTGGTGGCGTCGTTAGCCAGCCTGTTGCTTTACCGCTTCCTGGCCGCGTCCCGGCCGCAGGTTGCCAATGCCGCGCCCGCCACGGTGCGGCTCGCGTTGGCGGCTCGCGATCTCGACGTCGGCGTCGTTTTAAAGGAAGAAGACGTCAAAATCGTCGATTGGGCCGGCTCGGTTCCCGACGGAGCGTTTAACCGCCCGCAGGATCTCATCGGCCGCGGCGTGGTATCGCACATCGTCGCCCGCGAGCCCATTATCGATTCGCGCCTCGCTGCCAAAGGATCCGGCGGCGGCCTGGCCTCGATGATTCCTCCCGGCATGCGCGCCACGGCGATTCGCGTCAACGACGTCGCCGGCGTGGCGGGCTTTGTGACCCCCGGCATGCGCGTGGACGTTCTGATCTCCGGTTTGCCCAACAACAGCAGCAGCGCCAACCTCGGCACGCAGACCAAAACCATGCTGCAGAACCTCGAGGTCCTCTCCGCCGGACAAGATTACAAGAAGGATTCGGAAGGCAAGCCGGTGGTGGTGCAGGTGGTCAACCTGCTGGTGACCCCCGAGCAGGCGGAAATGCTCAGCCTCGCTTCCACGCAGACCACCATCCAGCTCGTGTTGCGCAATCCTCTCGACCGCGATGTGTCCAAGACGCCCGGCACCGCGGTGGCTTTGCTGTTCAAGGGGGGCAACCTGCCGCTCGACCATGAACCTGCTCCTCCACGGGCGGAGCGCCCGGCGCCGCCTCCTATACGGAGAGCCGAAGCGCCCGTTAAGCGCGACCCGCCATTCATCATGCAAATCATTACCGGCACACACAAAGCGGACGTCACGTTCCATCCGGCCGAGTCCGAGGCCAAGAACAACAACCCGGAGGCCAAATAGATGCGTCCCCTGCTCGGATTACTGATCGTGGCCGGTACGGGTTCGTTCCTCACCGCGACCGTTCCCCAGGATGCGCCTGCCGCGCAGCAACCGCGCCGCCCCGGCGTCAATGAGAATCTGATCGTTACCGTCGGCATGTCGATGATCATCGACAGTCCCGTGCCCGTGGTGCGAATTTCCATCGCCAACAACGACCTGGCCGAAGCCGTGGCCGTATCGCCCAAGGAAATTCTGATCAACGGCAAGGCGGCCGGCGAGACCTCGCTGATCGTATGGCAGGAAGGCGGCGCGCGGCTGGTTTACGATCTCATGGTGCGCGTCAGCTCGCACAAACTGGACGTGGTGCGGCAGCAAATCGCGCGCGATTTTCCGGACGATGACATCAGCATCAACTTCGAAAACGATACGGCCTTCGTACGCGGCACGGTGAAAGACACGTTCGCCGCGGCCCGCATCATGGCGATGGTAGGGTCGCTCGGCAAAGCCGTCAACCTGCTACGCGTCAACATTCCGGCGGGCGAGCCGCAGATTCTGCTCAAGGTCCGTTTTGCGGACGTGGATCGCAGCTCCAGCAGCGATCTGGGCTTGAACCTGGCTTCGAATGCTTTCAATCAATCCACCGGCATCAGCACCGGGCAATTTGGATCCACGGGACTCGATGGAAGCGGCAACTTCAGCTTGTCCGATGCTCTGAACGTTCTGCTCCTCCGCAGAGACATCAACCTCGGCGTCACCATCAAAGCCCTGCAAGCCAAGAACCTGCTGCAAATGCTGGCCGAACCCAACGTGATGGCCACCAGCGGCAAGGAAGCCATGTTCCACGATGGCGGCGAAGTGCCGATCCCGATCTTGCAGAGCAGCCTGACGCCCGGCGCCGTGACCATCCAATACCGCCAATTCGGTATCCAGCTTCGTTTTCTCCCGGAAATTACGCCACGCGGCACCATTCGCCTGGAGGTCAACCCGGAAGTGAGTTCGGTGGACTTTTCCAACGCGGTCAGCGTGGCTGGCACGACGGTGCCTGGCTTCACCTCGCGCAGCGTGCAGACGCAGGTCGAACTCGAAGCCGGCCAAAGCTTCGTGATCGCCGGCCTGCTGGATAACGAAACCACGGAAACCCTGAGCAAGATCCCCGGCCTTTCCAGTCTTCCCGTGCTGGGCGCGCTGTTCAAGAGCCGCACCCGCTCGAAGAACAATTCGGAGCTGTTGGTGATCGTGACGCCCGAGATTGTGCGCCCCATTCCCGCCAACGTGAAGGTTCCGGAGTTGACCTACCGTCAGCCGTTCCTCGAACCCAATAGCGACATCCCCATGCGCCAGCCGGGTATGGATGTCACCGGACCGGTGCCGGCGCATCCGCCTGGGACCACGATGCCCCTGGAGCAATTGATCCAACAGCAGGAACGGTTGAAGAACAATCCAGCGCCGCAGGCGCCCAACATGCAGCAAATGCCGGGCTCCGGACAAGGCGCCGCGCCACCCGGCATGGGCACGAGTTCGAGTTCCGGTTCCGGCTCAGCCGGAGGGATCAACAAGTAAATGTACCCACTTACCATCGGTCTGGCCATCGAAAATCGCGAGTTGATGGAGCAGGCCCAGGCTGGCTTGTCGGAGCTGCCATTCCGGGTCATCGTGGAACACCACGATACGGGCGACATGAGCAACTTCTACGACCGCCTGGAGCGCATGCGGCCGGACGTCGTCTTGGTAGACATCAGCACCTGGAAGGACCCCCTGGAAGCCCTGGTGGGCCACATCCGCACCGCCATCGGCGATCCGATGATTATCGCGCTGAATAACTCGGCGGAATCGGACGCCATCCTGGCATCGATGCGGGCGGGAATCAACGAATATCTTCACCCTCCGCTCGAAGAGAACCTGCGCCGCGCGCTCGAAAAGCGCTCGGTGGAACGCAGCCGCCGCCGCGACGGCACCGCCAAGGGCACCGGCAAATCGTACGGCTTCGTATCGGCCAAAGGCGGATGCGGCGCTACTACCTTAATCTGTCACGTGGCCGCCGAACTGGGACGCTTGAGTCAGAAAGTGCTGCTGGCTGATCTCGATCTCGACGCCGGCATGATCGCATTCATCACCAAGACCAAAGCCACCTACTCGATTCTCGACGCCGTCAACAACATTCACCGGCTCGATCTGCACTACTGGAAGGCGCTGGTCTCGAACGGCATCCCCGGCGTGGAAATCGTCTCGGCCCCACTCTCTCTCGCGTCCAAACAGCAGCCGAAAGACGAGCAGATCCGCAGCGTGATCGGCTTTGCGCGCCCCTACTACGATTGGACGCTCGTGGATCTCGGCCGCAGCCTTAGCCGCATCGCGATGGCGGCGCTCGAAGAGATCGATGAAGTCTGTATCGTCACCACGCTTGAGGTACCGGCGCTCCACCAGTCGAAGCAGGTGATCCAGACGTTGCTCGATAGCGGATACGGCAAGAGCCGCATCCGTCTGATCCTGAATCGCGCCCCCAAGCGCCTCGACATTACCCCGGGCGAGTTGGAAAAGATGCTGGGCCTTCCCATCTTCTGCATGATCCCCAACGACTACGCAGAGTTATACGAAGCCTATGCCGAAGGCCGCCTGTTGGGCAAGACATCCGAACTCGGCAAGCAAATGGCGCGGCTGGCGGGCAAACTCGCCAGCATCGAAGAAGAAAAGACAACCAAGAAACGCTTCGCATTATTCGGATAAAAAATGGCAGCCCCTATACAAAGCATGCACGGACAGGGTGACAACCGGGAAACCGGTTGGGTCAGCCGTCTCTTCAACAACCGCGATGGCTACTCCGCCGAGTATCAGGAGCTGAAATTCACGCTCCATCGCAAACTCCTGGACCGCATCAACCTGGAAGCGCTTTCTTCCATGGCTGGCGAACGCGTGCGCGCCGAAATTCGCGCTGCCGTCGCTAAGTTGGTGGACGAAGAAAAAACTCCGCTGAGTCTGGTGGAAAAAGACCGCGTCATCGAAGAAATTCTCGATGAAGTATTCGGCCTCGGTCCCTTGGAACCCCTGCTCCAAGACCCGGCGATTTCGGATATTCTCGTCACCACCCCGCGCCTGGTCTACGTGGAAAAAGGCGGCAAGCTGTACCGCACGCCGGTCGAATTCAAAGACGACGCGCACCTGCTGCGCATCATCGAAAAAGTGGTCTCGCGCGTCGGCCGCCGCGTGGACGAATCGTCGCCGCTGGTGGACGCCCGCCTGCCCGATGGATCGCGCGTCAACGCCGCCATTCCGCCGGTTGCCGTGGATGGCCCGCTGCTTTCCATCCGCCGTTTCGGACGCCACGGCCTCAAAGGCGAAGACCTGGTCGCCAAGCTTGCGCTGACCGAAGGCATGCTCGATCTGCTCAAGGGGTGCGTGAAGGCGCGCTTGAACATCTTGATCTGCGGAGGAACCGGCTCCGGAAAAACCACGCTTCTCAACGCGCTCTCGTCCTACATTCCCGAAGACGAGCGTATCGTCACCATCGAGGATGCGGCCGAATTGAAATTGCAGCAGACGCACGTGGCGCGCATGGAAACCCGGCCGCCCAACGTCGAAGGCGCGGGCGCCATCCACATCCGGCAACTTGTCATCAACGCTCTTCGTATGCGCCCCGACCGCATCATCGTCGGCGAAGTCCGCGCCGACGAAGCGCTCGACATGTTACAGGCCATGAACACGGGTCACGATGGGTCGCTCACCACCATTCACGCCAACACGCCGCGCGACGGTCTGGGCCGCTTGGAAGTGATGGTCGGCATGGCCAACGCCAACATGGGCATCCGCTCCATCCGCCAGCAGGTGGCCTCAGCCGTAAACCTCTTCGTCCAGGTGGCGCGTTTCAGCGACGGTAGCCGCCGCGTCACGCATATCACCGAAGTCGTCGGCATGGAAGGCGACATCATCACGTTGCAGGACATATTCCTCTTCGAAAAGACCGGCATTCTGGAATCCGGCCGCGTGCTGGGCCGTTTCCGCGCCACTGGCGTCCGTCCGAAGTTTTACGACCGCCTCAAGGCCAGCGGAATCTCGCTCCCCACGCAGATGTTCCAGACGGTCGTGGAGATCAACTAGATGCAAGCTGCCGTAATCATTACGTTCGTCGTTCTTTTCGTACTCGTGCTGCTTGCGGTGAGCGTCGGGACGAAGTTCGTAGATGCGCAGCGCAAGAAGCAAGTCGCCGGCATTCTACAGACAGCCTCCGGCGAGACCGTGGTCACGGTTACCAATCTACTCAAGGAACTGGAGCCCGAAAAAGGCAACGGCTTGCGCGCGATTATGGCGCGAGTCCAGTTCACCAAACACGCGCAGGAGCAAATCCAGCAAGCGGGCATGAGCTGGTCCCCCACCCGCATGCTCTCGGCGATGGGATTGGCGGCCATTCCCGGATTGGGCCTCGGCGCCTTCATCCCTGTGCTGCTAAACGGACCGCTGACGGGTATCGTTTTGGCCTGCGCGTTTGCCACCACTCCCTATTTCTATGTGCGCCACAAGCGCAAGCAGCGTCTCGACAAAATGGAGGAGCAGTTCCCGGAAGCGCTCGACTTTCTGGCGCGCTCCATGCGCGCCGGCCACGCCTTCTCCATCAGTCTCGAAATGATCGGGGAAGAAATGCCCGATCCCCTGGGCCAGGAATTTCGTACCTTATTCAACGAGCACAATCTGGGCGCGCCCCTTGACCTCGCGATGCGCAATTTCGCCGATCGCGTGCCGCTCCTCGACGTTCGCTTCTTCACCTCCTCCGTGCTGCTGCAAAAACAGACCGGCGGCAACCTGAGTGAAATTCTGGCGCGCCTCGCTTACGTGATTCGCGAGCGCTTCCGGCTGAAAGGCCAGGTAAAAGCGGCGAGCGCCCACGGGCGCATGACCGCGACCATCCTGACGCTCCTCCCCATCGGCACTATGTTGTGCTTGTTGGGGGTGGCGCCCGGCTACTTGCAGGGCATGGCGAGGGATTCGACGGGCAAGATGATGATCGGCTGCGCCATCTTCGCCCAGGTACTGGGCAATTTCTTCATTAAGAAAATCATCAACATCAAGGTCTGACCATGAATACTCCAGCATTCTTCGCCGTCTGCGCATTTTTGATGCTGATGATCGTCTGCACCTGGGCGGGCTACCGGTTTCTCTACAAGCCCGGACGCATCCTCAAGCAACTCGGAACCCCGGTAATCGCGGACGATAAGCGCCGCGCGGTGGAGCAAGGCGATGAACCGCAAGGCAGCACTATCGTCTCCGTGCTGCGCCAGATCGGCTCGCGCGTTCCCTCTTCCGACGTCGAAATGGCCAACTTGCGCGGCAGTCTTCAGCGCGCCGGCTATCGCTCGGAGCATGCCGCTCCGGTATTTTTCGGCCTGCGCATCGTCGGCGTCGTAGTCATGCTGATCGTCTGTTTGGCCGTGCAGCGGCAGATGCCGGAAAACCAGATGCTGAAGATCATGTTCATGCTCTCCGGCTGCATGGCCGGATGGGTCCTGCCGCGTTTCTTCCTGGAAAAGAAAGTCAAGAAACGTCAGGAAATCATGCGCCTTTCCCTGCCCGACGCGCTCGACATGCTGGTAGTTTCCGTCGAAGCCGGCCTTGGGCTCGATCAGGCGATTCAACACGTGGCGCGCGAGCTGGCGCTCACCCACCCGCAATTGAGCGAAGAGTTGCAGATGGTCACCCTCGAAATGCGCGCCGGTAAGCGCCGCGCCGAGGCCATGCGCAACTTCGCCGAGCGCACCGGCGAGCCCGAAATCAGCAAACTGGTGGCGATTCTGATTCAGAACGACCGCTTCGGCACCAGCATGGGCGAATCGTTGCGCAACCATTCCGATTTCATGCGCACCCGCCGCAAGCAGGACGCGGAGGAGCGCGCGGGGAAGGTGGGCGTTAAACTCGTGTTCCCCATCTTCTTCTTCATCCTGCCGTCGATGGTTATCGTCTCGGCTGGACCCGGACTTTTGCAAGTCTTCAAAGACCTGTTCCCGATGATGAAAAACATGAGCGGGTAGTTGAGAAAGGAGACGATCATGGATAGCCAATACGTTCAGGCCGTGATGTGGCTGGTAGCTGGCGGAGCGATGTACCTCTTCCTGCGCCGCCGGCGCTCTCGCCGCACCAACCGTTAATGCTCAATTTGTGGGGCCAGTTCTTCGGAGCTGCGGCCGGACTCTCGTCCGGCGCTGTACTCGCCGAAAGGCTTGTACAACCACCTAATTTTTAATCGCGCCTTTGTGCGCCCGGGTAAGTAGAAAAGAAAGAAGGAAAACAAAATGAACTTTGCCATGCAAACGGCGATCTGGCTAGGAGCCGGCGTCATGCTCGTGGTCTTACTGCAGCGCCGGCGCAGACGCCGTGAGTTGCCATAATGCCCGTAACCCTGGGGCTGGCGCTGGCTACGACAACAGCAGCCACCGAAGCGTCAGCCCGCTCCCTTTCGCAGGCACGATGGGTCCCGAATTCCTATTGAAGAAGCAAAACCCCGATGGCGGCTGGCCGTACTTACAAGGCGGCTCGTGGACGGAGCCATCGGTATATGCGGCGCTCGCACTGCTGGCGGCCGGTGAGACGGCAGCAGCTCAGCGCGGCATCGATTGGTTGAACAGGACCGGGCGCCCCGACGGGGGTTGGGCCTCGCGTCCCGGCGTAGGCGAGAGTTCGTGGGTGACAGCTCTCGCCGCGCTAGTGCCCGAAGAGCGAATCGGCCAGAATGCGCACCGTCGCGCGATCTCTTGGCTCATGGATACCCGCGGCGAAGACACCACCGCCCTCTACACCCTGCGTCTCCGCTTGCTCGGCCGTACCCCTTCCACTGATTATGTGCATCCCGGCTGGCCTTGGACCAAAGGCGCGGCCGCCTGGGTCGGTCCCACATCGGCCGCGGTGCTGGCCCTCGATTGCGAGAATCGGCGGCGCCCTGCCCCCTCTGTCGCGGAACGCGCCAAAACCGGCCGCGATTTTCTGCTGGCCCACACCTGCACAGCCGGCGGATGGAACCATGGCGCAATCACTGCCTGGGGCGAGAGCATGGCGCCCTACCCGGAAACTACCGGCATGGCTTTACTGGCATTGCGCGGCGTGCGCGCGCCGCAAGTGGACCGCTCTTTGGCCGCGGGCCAAAAATTCCTCGATACGCGCTCTGCCGACGCTCAAAACTGGCTGCGACTCGGGCTCGGCGCGCACAACCAACTGCCCCCTCGCTACGAACCGCCCGCCGGCATCGCCTATCGCACGGTGCCTGAAGTGGCGCTCCATTGCATCGTCGAGCACGGAGGGCTGGCATGAGCCGCTCCATCACCCGCCGCCAATGGATCGCCGGAGCGGGCGCTGCCACGCTTACCGGATGCGCCTCCCGGAAGCCCGCGCCTCACACCGCCGAAGTTTCCATCGTGCGCGCCCCGGCTTATGACCAGAGCCTCTACAGCACCGTCCGTGGCATTCTCGGCGAACACCGGCTGGAAGTGCGCGGCCGCAACGTCGTCCTCAAGCCGAACCTGGTGGAATTCGAGCCCGGCACCAGCATCAACACGCATCCGCTGCTCGTGCATGCCGCTTACGAAGCGTTTCTCGCTCTGGGCGCGGCCAGCGTGCGTATCGCCGAAGGACCCGGGCACCGCCGCAATACGCTCGATCTCGCCGACGCCGCGGGCTACTTCCGCATCGTGCCCAGGTTCGAAGAGGTTTTCACCGATCTCAACGTCGACGACGTCTCGCGCGTCCACCTCGCTAACCAGATCTCGCGCATGGACAAGCTTTACCTGCCCAACACCGCGCTCAGCGCCGATCTGCTGGTCTCGATGCCCAAGATGAAAACGCATCACTGGGCGGGCGCGACGCTCTCCATGAAGAACCTTTTTGGCGTCGTCCCCGGCGGGCTCTACGGATGGCCGAAGAACATGCTGCACTGGGCCGGAATCGATCAATCCATCGCCGACCTGCGCACCGTTTTCCCGCGCCAGTTCGCCCTCGTGGATGGCATCGTCGGCATGCAGGGTAACGGGCCGATTCAAGGCAAGCCGAAGGCCGCGGGCGTGCTCGTCGCCGGTCGCGACACGGCCGCCGTGGACGCTACTTGCTGCCGCATCATGCGCATCGACCCCGCCCGGCTGACCTATCTGCAGCTCGCATCCCAAGCCGGCGGCCAGATTGAAGAAAGCTTCATCCATCAAATCGGCGAACCTATTTCCAACGTCGCCACGCCCTTCGAGTTGATTCCATTTTTCCGCGGTTACCGCCTGGGCGCCGGATAGAGAATAGTAAGATGCCCGCGAAACGAGTACGCCCGCAGCCGAAGACTATTCCTACCGACGCGCCGGTTAGCGCCCCTCCGTCAGCGTTATCGAACGCGGCCGCGGCGCTCGGACGCAGTCCCCTCGGCTATCTGCTGGCCTCGATTCTGGCGCTGCTGCCATGTTATTGGCAGGCGCACATTCAAGCCGGCGATCTTTCGAGCCACATCTACAATTCGTGGCTGGCGCAATTGATCGAAACGCAAAAAATGCAGGGCCTGGTGGTGGTCAGCCAAATCACCAATGTGCTCTTCGATTGGATTCTCAGCGCGTTCTTTCGCGCTCTCGGGCCCGATCTCGCCCAACGTTTCGCCGTTTCCATCGCCGTGCTGACCTTCGTGTGGGGCGCTTTCGCCTTCGCTTCCGTCGCATCGGGCAAGCGCGCCTGGCCCGTGCTGCCGTGCATCGTCATGCTGGCTTACGGCTGGGTCTTCCACATGGGCTTCTTCGACTTCTACCTCGGTCTGGGCCTCTCTTTCTGCGGTTTAGCCGCGGCGTGGGACCCCACGCCCAAACGTCTCGCGCTGGCGGCGCCCTTCTTCGCTTTGGCTTTGGCCGCGCACGCGTTGGCATTCGCCTGGGGCGCGGCGTTTCTGGCGTACCTGATCGCCGCCAAGTGGCTCGGGCCGTCGCGTATCGTGCAATTGACGCTGGCCGGACTGGGCGGCCTCGTTGCCGCGCGCGTGGCCCTGAGCGCCGTGTGGCCCACCCGTTGGGCCGGCGATCAATTGCTGCTGATTACCGGCGCCGATCAGTTGCGCCTCTTCGACGACAAATATTTCCTGCTCTTCATCGCGCTCCTGGCCGTGTGGGCCATCGCTCTTGTGATTTGGCTGCGCGCCGCGGGAACCGCGCAGTTGCGCGCGAATCTGGCCTTCCAGTTGTTCATTCTGAGCGCCGCCGGCGTCTTCCTGCTGCCCGGAGGGATTCAAATCCCCGGCTATCGCCACGGCCTCGTCTATATCGCGGAGCGCATGTCGCTGGGTGCGGCGGTCTGCATCTGCGCCGTGTTGGCCTCGGCGCAATTCCGCGCATTCCAGAACTGGGCCATGGGCGCGGTGGCGCTCGCATTCTTCTTTTTCGTCTTCCACGACGAGCGCGCGCTCAACGCCTTCGAACAGCAAATTCAACAAACGGTCGCAACCCTCCCGCCGGGCCAGCGCGTCCTGCTCGGGCTGGATGACGATTCGCTGACGCGCATCAACGCAGTGACTCACATGATCGACCGCGCCTGCGTTGGCCGCTGCTTCAGCTACGCCAATTACGAGCCCGCCACGTGGCAGTTTCGCGTGCGCGCTGTCGCGCCGAACCCCTACGCGATCAGCGGTTATCAGGATTCCTTCCTGATGCAGGTCGGCCAATACAAAATAAAAGACGCGGACCTGCCGCTCTATCAGGTCACCATCGACAACAGTGGAAACCTCGCGCTCGCCAGCCTGCCTGCCGGCGCCCTCAACGGAATAAAACTATGCAAAGTCTTGCCCGCCCTTCTATAACGCAGTTCAGCGCGGTGGTGCGCAACATCACTCGCGATTTCGTTTCGCGCGACGCCATCCGCGATGCGCTGCGCGATATTCCGTGGCGCAAGGTTCTCGCCGATATCGGCCTGCTGGTGTTGGCGGGCCTCACCTGCTCGATTTTGTCTCGCCCCTGACGCGCCAACTGGCTTGGTACGCCAACCGGGGCCGATAAAATGAACGCAGAGGTAATGCAGCTCATCTCGTGGATCGAATTGATGGTCTGCTGGTTCGCCTGGGCCTACCCGTTCATCTTTCGCGCGCCGCACCGCCAGAAACGCGACTCTGTCTCCGCTCCCGGCGCCACCCTCGTCGGCCTCTTGCTCGAAGGCATCTCCATCTTCATCGCCTTCGTGTTCCGCCTGCCCACGGACGCTCCGGCCGGTTTCATCCGCATGCCGCTTTCCATGATCTGCGGACCCATCGCGGCGCTCCTTTCCTGGGCCGCCGTATCGCATCTCGGCCGCCAGTTCCGCGTCACCGCCGGCATCTATCACGATCACGAGCTCGTCACGAACGGGCCCTACGCTCTGGTGCGCCATCCCATTTACACTTCGCTGCTCGCGATTCTGCTCTGCACCTTGCTGCTGCTGACGCCCTGGGACTGGCTCGTCGTCTCCCTGGTCTTTTTCATCGCCGGCACCGAAGTCCGCGTGCGCGCCGAAGATGAGCTCCTGGCGTCGCGCTTCGGGGAGGCCTTTGAGCGCTACCGCAAGTCCGCTCCGGCCTATATTCCCTTCGTGCGATAGTGTTTTTGTATGTTCCGTACCCGCACGGCCGCGCTGGCGGCCGCCTTCTGCGCTGTTGCGCCATGGGTGGGCCTCGCACAGAGCCTGACCGAAAAATATCAAGCCACTGCCGACAAGCTGATCGCCGCCGCCATGGCGGATCGCGAAGGCTATGACCGTCTGACATACCTCTGCTATCGCATCGGCGCGCGCCTCAGCGGGTCGCCGGCGCTCGATCGCGCCGTTCAATGGTCGGTCGATCAAATGAAGGCCGTCGGCTTGAGCAACGTCCGCGTGATCCCCGCCAAAGTGCCGCATTGGGATCGTGGCGCGGAATCGGCGCGCATGCTCTCGCCGCTCGATAAGCCCCTCCACATGCTCGGATTGGGAATGAGCATCGGCACGCCGCCGGGCGGCATCACCGCTGAAACCGTCGTGGTGGAAACCTTTGAAGACCTGGCGAAGCTCGGCAAGGACAAGATTCAGGGCAAAATCGTCGTTTATAACCAGGAGTATCGCGGCTACGGCCCCACGCGTTCTTACCGCGCCACCGGCGCCGCGCGTGCTGCAGAGTTCGGCGCTGTGGCCGCTCTGGTGCGCTCCGTCACGCCCCTCGCCATGCAGATTCCGCACACTGGCGAGATGAATTACAGCGACGCCCAGCCCAAGATTCCGGCGGCCGCCATCTCGCCCGAAGACGCCATGATGATCGCCACGCTTTATCGGCAGGGCGTTCCCGTGCGCGTGCATCTCGAAATGGCCGCGCGCATGCTTCCCGATGCCGATAGCGGCGACGTCGTTGGCGAGATTCCCGGCAGAACGCATCCCGAACAGGTCGTGGTCATCGGCGGCCATCTCGATTCCTGGGACGTCGGCCAAGGCGCGCAGGATGATGGCGCATCCATCATCGCCTGCCTGCAAGCCCTCGCGCTCATCCACAAGCTCGGCCTGCAGCCCGAACGCACGCTGCGCGTGGCCTTCTGGGTGAATGAGGAAAACGGCGGACGCGGCGGCGAGGCCTACCGCGCGTGGATCGGCGACAAGATCAAAGATCAGGTAGCGGCCATCGAAATGGATGGCGGCGCGGAAGCTCCCGTCGGCTACGGCGCGGGCGTCGACGAGCATTCGCTCGATCTGCTGAAGCAGGTCGGCAAGTTGCTCGAAAAGATCGGCGCCGGCAACATCCGCGGCGGCGGCGGCGGATCGGATATCCAGCCGCTGGTGCGCGACGGCGTGGCGGGACTTTCGGAAAACACCGTCGGCACGCACTACTTCGATTGGCATCACACCGAAGCCGACACCCTGGATAAGGTCAACATCGACGATTTCCGCAAGAACGTGGCCTCGCTCGCAGTGATGAGCTTCGCCTTGGCGGACATGCCGGAACGCGTCGTGCCGCAGTCAGGCGGCCGCGGAAGACGCGGACAATAGGGCTTTCGTCATGCCCGTATCGCTCGAATTTCTGCGCGGCATCATTGGCGTGCTGGGAATCGGCTGCGCTTACATGACCGGCCGGTCGTGGGCGCTGTTCCGCAAGGGCGGGCAGAAGCAATTCCGCCTTTATGCCTGGATGTTTCGCACCGCCGTCTGCCTGGTCGCCGTGGGCCTGCGCCATCGCATCGATATCGCTGCCATCGCCATTTGGGCGCTCGCCGCGATCGCCTTCGCCGCGGCGCTGTGGGAGCATTCGCGCGAAAAAAAGGAAGAGGATGTCTCGCAAACCATCTTTCCGCATGACGACGAGTGACTTCGCGTTGCTACAATTCTCTTTCACATGTCCCTGGTCGTCGTAGGTTCTGTCGCATATGATGGCGTGGAAACGCCGCATGGAAAAGTAGACCGCATGCTCGGCGGAGCGGCTACTTATATTGGACTCTCCGCCAGCTATTTTGCGCCCGTCAAGATCGTCGCCGTGGTCGGCGGCGATTTCGCCCAGGAAGACGTCGATCTTCTGGCCTCGCGCAATATCGATCTCGAAGGGCTTGAGCGCGTCCCCGACGGCAAAACGTTCTTCTGGGCCGGCGTCTACTCGGCGGACATGAACGACCGCACCACCCTCCGTACCGATCTCAACGTCTTCGCCGATTTCCAGCCGAAATTGCCGCCGTCCTATCGGACGTCGCCGTATCTGTTCCTGGGCAACATCCAGCCCGATCTGCAACGCCACGTGCGCAGCCAGATGAACGGCGTGAAATACACCGGCGGCGACACCATGAATTACTGGATCAACGATTTCCGCCCCGCGCTGCTGAAGACGCTGGCGCAGTGGGATTTTCTGTTGATCAACGATTCCGAAGCGCGCCTGCTCTCGGGCGAAAACAACCTGCGCCGCGCCGCTGAAAAGATCATGGCCATGGGCCCCTCCACGCTGATCGTCAAGCGCGGCGAATACGGCGCCATTCTGTTCCACGGCGACCGCCATTTCATCGCGCCGGGCTATCTGTTGGAAGATGTCTTCGACCCCACCGGCGCGGGCGATTGTTTCGCCGGGGGATTCATGGGTTATCTGGCAGGCTCGGGCGCCGAACCTACCGACGGCATCTCCGACATGGACGTGCTGCGGCGCGCCGTAATTTACGGCTCCGTGATGGGCAGTTTCTGCTGCGAAAACTTCGGCGTGGACCGGTTCCGCACACTCACCCGCGATGAGATCGAGGCGCGCTATCGCGAATTCCAAGACTGCACGGGTTTCTAGCGCCGCTGCCGCCGGATCTCTCGCATTACTCAGCGCGGCCGCGGTTTGGTTAGTTCACGCGCGCGGCTGGACCCTCTACTACGGCGACGCCGAGGCACATCTCATGACGGCGCGCCGCATCGTCGATTCGCAAACTCCCGGCTACGACCAACTGGGCGTTTCCTGGCTCCCGCTGCTGCATGTGATGATGCTGCCGTTCGTGCGCGTGGACGCATGGTGGCAAAGTGGCCTGGCCGGCGCGATTCCACCGGCCGTCTGCTTCGTCATAGCCGGTAGTTTTCTCTTCGCCGCCGCGCGCCGCATCTTCGACTCGACTCCCGCCGCCTGCGCGGCCACCGCGGTGTTCGCGCTCAACCCGAATATTCTCTACCTGCAAGCCATTCCCATGACCGAAGCGGTATTTTTCGCCGCGCTGTCAGCCCTGCTCTATTTCTGCGTCCGCTTTCGCGACACGCAGGGTTGGCTGGCCGCCGCCGGCGCCGCGATCGCGGCTTGCGCGGCCACGCTCACGCGCTACGACGGCTGGTTCCTGCTGCCATTCGCCGCCGCGTGGATCATCTTCGCGTCGCGCAGGCATCGCATCGTCATACCGCTGCTGTTCTGCCTCGTCGCCGCTCTCGGTCCACTCTTCTGGCTGGGACACAATTGGTGGATGTCCGGCGATGCATTCGATTCCTTCCGCGGCCCCTATTCCGCCCGCGCCATTCAAGCCGGCGCGACCTACCCGGGCCTGAACGATTGGCGCGTAGCCTGGCAATACTACCGCGCCGCCGCGTGGCTTTGCGCCGGGCCGCTGCTGACCCTGATCGGCCTCGCCGGCTTAGCCGCTTCCCTGCTCCGCCGCAGAATCTGGCCGCTGATTTTGCTGGCTGTGCCGCCCCTGGTCTATGTTGCCAGCGTGCATTCCGGCTCCACGCCGATTTTCGTGCCCACGCTCTGGCCGAATTCCTACTACAACACCCGCTACGGCACGTCGGCCATCCCATTGTTGGCGCTCGGCGCCGCAAGCCTGGCCGCGCTTGCGCCTCGCAAAGCCCAAGCCGCCGCAGCCGCGGGAATCGTATTAGCCAGCGCTGGCTGGTGGGCGTTCCATCCTCATCCTGGCGATTGGGTGGTCTGGGAGGAATCGCGCGTCAATTCCGAAGGCCGCCGCGCCTGGACGCGAGAAGCGGCCGAATACTTCAAGTCCGAGTACGTGCCTGGCACGGGCATCATGACCTCGTTCTATCCGCTCACCGGCGTGCTGCGCGAGGCGGGCATTCCCTTGCGCGAGGTCTTCTATGGCGATAACGGCTTGCTCTGGGACGCCGCCGTCAACCGCCCCGAGTTAGCCTTAAGGCAGGAGTGGGTGCTCTCCCAGGGCGGCGATAACGCGCAGACTGCTGTCAATCGCGCCGCCCGGCTGGGCATCGCCTATCGTTTGGAGAAGCGCATCGCCGTCAAAGGGCAACCTGTAATCGAAATCTACCGGAGATAAGTCGCGGCCATGAAGATACCTTTCACCAAAGCGCACGGCGCCAAGAACGACTTTCTGCTGACCTGGCGGCGCGATGCGCCCGAAACCGGCTATCCCGAAATCGCCCGCGCCATCTGCAACCGTTACACCGGCATCGGCGCCGATGGCTGGATGCTGATCGATCCCGCCGTCGATGCCGACGCCGAGGGCGCCATCGAACTCTACAATTCCGACGGCAGCGCCCCCGAGCTTTCGGGCAACGGCACGCGCTGCGCGGCCGCATTCCTGATCGAAAACGGCTATGCCCCATCCCGCGTCCGCATCCGCACCGGCGCAGGCATCAAGACCCTGCGCCTGCTGCAACGGAATATCCACGTCTTCGAGTTTGAAATGAACATGGGGACACCCGTCATCGTGACCCCGCGCATGGATCTTCCGCTCTCCACCGGGCCGCGCGACGTCACCCTGGTCGACGTCGGCAACCCGCAATGCGCCGTGCCCGTGGAGTCGTTCGATTTCGACTGGCGCTCCATGGGCGCAGAAATCGAGTCACACCCCCATTTCCCCAACCGAACCAACGTTTCCTTCGTTCGCCCGGTGGACGCTCACTCCATCGAAGTGCGCTTTTTCGAGCGTGGCGCGGGCGAGACAAACAGTTCAGGTACTGGGTCTACTGGCGCCGTTGCTGCCGCCATTGCGCGCGGCATGGCGCAATCCCCTGTGCATGTAGTGACTTGCGCGGGTTCCCTCGAGATTAAGGTGAATACCGAGGCGTACTTAACTGGGCCTGCGGAGATTGTGGGGGCCGGAGAGTTCTACTTATAATTGAGGGGCATGAGTGAAGCAGCCATCGCAATCGAAGCTACCGCCCAGCTTCTGGAAGAAAAGATCAAATCGCGCACCGCGCGCGTGGGCGTCGTCGGATTGGGCTATGTAGGCCTTCCGCTCGCCGTCGAATTTGCCAAAGCCGGTTTTTCAGTAACCGGAATCGACATCAACGCAGAAAAAGCGCGCCGCGTGAACGCGGCCGATTCATATATTGGGGATATCTCGAGCGCAACGCTCGCCCCCCTGGTGGAATCTGGCAAATTGAAAGCCACCGCCGATTTTTCCGCTGTTCTCGAACTGGACACCATCAACATCGCGGTCCCCACGCCGTTGCGCAAGACCAAAGATCCCGACATGAGTTTTATCGTGGACTCGTGCCAGGCGATCGCGAAGCACTTCCACGCCGGCACACTGGTCATCCTGGAATCCACCACCTATCCCGGCACTACCGATGAAGTGGTGTTGCCGATGCTGCAGAAATCGGGCCTCGAAGTCGGCAAAGACTTCTTCCTGTGCTTCTCGCCCGAGCGCGTCGATCCGGGTAACCCGAATTTCCAGACTCACAACATCCCCAAAGTGGTCGGCGGCGTGACTCCCGCGTGCACCGAAATGGGCCGCGTGTTCTACTCGCAGGCTTTGCAGCACGTCGTGCCGGTTAGCTCCACCCAGGTCGCGGAAATGGTGAAGCTGCTCGAGAACACCTTCCGCATGATCAATATCGGCCTGGCGAATGAAATCGCTCTGATGTGCGACCGCATGGGCATCAACGTGTGGGAAGTCATCGACGCCGCCGCTACCAAGCCCTTCGGCTTCATGCCGTTCTATCCCGGCCCGGGATTGGGCGGCCATTGCATTCCCATCGACCCGTTCTATCTCTCGTGGAAGACCAAGCAGGCCGGCATTGAAGCGCGATTCATCGAGCTCGCCGGATACATCAACGGCCAGATGCCGCACTTTGTCGCCGACAAGGTGCAGAATACGCTCAACGACGCCGGCAAGCCGGTAAAGGGCTCTCACATCCATGTGATGGGCGCCGCCTACAAGCGCGATATCGACGACATGCGCGAATCGCCGGCGCTCGACGTAATGATGCTCCTGCAGAAACGCGGCGGCCACGTGACCTATAGCGATCCGCACGTGCCTCACCTGCGTTTGGAGGACAGCGAACTCCATGCGTCGCCCGAAGCCGCAGCCGCCGACGCCGACTGCGTCGTGATCATCACCGACCACACCGCCTTCGACTACAAAGGTTTGGTGGAGCGCTCGAAGTTGATCGTGGATACGCGCAACGCGCTGAAGGGCGTTCGTTCGCCGAAGATCGTGCGCCTGTAATTACGCGCGCACGCTACTCTTCAACGTTCCGTCGTCCGTGCTTTTTCAGAAGTAGGTTCATCAATTCTGCCGGGCGACGGAAATTAGTTTGCTCAAGCCGCCGGATGGCTGCGGTGAAATCAATAATGCCACGCTCGGCTGCAAGATCAAGTATGCCGAGCGTTCCGGTCACACGAAGCCCATGGGCCCGGGCCGCTAACACCCCGTCGCGGTCGTCCATGAGCAGTAAATCCGCACCCACTAGAGTGGCCAACGCGATGGCTTCCGCCTCTCCGTCGTCAAGCCCTTCGAGCAACCCGAATCGTCCATTGTCGATTTCACGTATCTCAAGCCACGCAGGAGGACTCGCGATCCAGTTTCGAACCTCAGCCGGTGCATCGAGGTCCGCCAACTCGCGCTTCACGGCGCCGGGGAGAACGACTCTCTCAAACAATTCGGACAGCATATCGATGCACCCGATCAGAATTAGATAATTGACCGGGCCGGTATCCGCGATGACCAACCGCACGCTTCTCAGAACCCCGCGCGCTTGAGGTCTTCGCGCTCACGCTCGAAATCGTCGATCGTGTATTCTTCGTACACACCGTGACTCTTCAGAAAGCCATCGAGTTGGTATCTGGTTCCGAAGTCCAACAGGCGGCGCAAATCCGCCTTGTTGATGTGCCCGCTCTTGAATTCTTCGAGCGCCAGGGCCTCCAACGCGCGCCGCGACAAGTCGCCTCCGCCGGCCAGAAGCCGGCTGGCGATATCGTCGGGTATCTGTACAGTTAGTTCCATCGCAGAACCTTCTCGCGAAGTATGCATTTCCAGCGTAGCATCCGGGCGAATGTGTCAAGCCCGCACGCCCTTCATCGCATACCTGCACAGATCCACCACGCAGCACTCGCCGCAGGCGGGTCCGTTGGTCTTGCACGTCTCTTTTCCGTGCTGCCGCAGCAGCAGGTGCGCGCGCGTGAGCGAAACCGCATCGCGCGGCAACTGGCCAACCAGCGCCTCTTGAATCGACCGGTACGACGCGCCGTAGTTCCTCTGCTCGCGGCCAAAGCCGATGCGCAACAGCACACGGCAGCCGTTCGATTCGAGCGGCAAGCCCTCGGCCATGCCGCATAGCATCAAGATCTTCTCCGCCCCCGGCTCGCCGATGTTCGGAAATTGATGCAGCGCGCGCTTGGCCTTGGCGTACGGTTCATTGAGAATGCTGTCGAGATCGCCGGCGAACTGCGTGCGCGTGATGCGCGCGATTTCGAGCCATCGGAAGACGCGAGTCTCGGGGCCCATCCCGCCCATTGTCGCCAGTTCCAACAGCGTGTCGCGATCGGCGCTCCAAATCGCTTCGGCTGTCAGGCCCACCCGCTTGCGCAAGCCCTCGAACACCTCCGCGCGCCGAGTATCCGGCAGCAGATAGCACGCGTTTTCCCAAAGGACCAGTTCGAATGGGCCTTTCGCAGGCGGGAACGCGGGCTCGCCGTAACGCTTTTTCAGCCGCGCTACGACCTTCTTGAACTCAGGCACCCACCTACTTTACTTCTGTTTTTCTTTCTTCGGTATGTGCAGCTTGGGCACGTCGAAATGCCCGCCCAGATCGGCAAGCTGCTCCAGATCGATCGGCCCCACGATGTTAATCACCGTCACTTCGCGCGGCTCGGCTACAAGAATGGCGATGCCCGTGTTCTTGTCGCCTTCCACGTGCAGATAGACTTCGCTGTTTTCGCCGTCATCGCTCTTCACGCCGATGATGCGCTGCCACGCCGGTCCCTTGAGCTGGTTGCGGATGGGGTCGAGATCGGCTTGGGTCCACGCCTTGTCCTGCTTGAACTCGAAATTCTTGATGTAGATGCCCTGCAGGCCGCCGATCAACTTCTTGATGCTGGATTCTTCCGGGGCCCCGGAATCCAGAAACTTGGCGGCGAACTTAAGAGTCGCGCCGCTCAGCGACACGTCCACCACATTGGAGGCCTTCCCGGCCAATGAATCCAGGTTGATTTGGAATTGTTGCGGAGCCGCGGCCAGAACGGCGGCGGCAGTCATGATAAGTGCGAAATTCGTTTTCATCTCGATACCTGCGTTTGAATATGATTTAGCTTCGTGGACGCGATACGAAACGCCATCAGCACTTCGCGCTTCGCGGCCTCGCCCTTCCGCACGCGATAGCTATATCCGCCACCCACCGCCAGGACCACCAGCGCCGCCGCCAACGCCGCCCAGCGCGGGGCTGCCGTGCGCCGCGGAGATTCAGTCCGCGCCAACACGCGCGCGGCAAATCCCGCCGGCGGATCTTCGGGCGCGAACGCCCGCCGAAGCTGTTGTTCCAAGTCGTCCATTTACCGTTCTCCTCGTCCGCGGCGCGCCAGTTTCTGGCGCAGCAGCGCCAATGAGCGCTGCAAGTGGCTCTTCACCGTAGCCAGCGGCATCTCCAAAATTTGGGCGATTTCCGAAGGATCGAGATCCTCCTGGTATCGCAACACCATCACCATGCGCGGCGTCTCCGGCAGACTCGCCACCAGCCGCCGCAGCGTCTCATCCAGCAGCGGATCGGCCGCTGCCCCGCTTCCCTGCCCGCTCAACGCATGCTCGGGTACGCGATCGATCGCGACGTGCGGTCGTCGCTGGCGCCGCCGGCCTTCATCGATCGACCGCTGCACCGTCACCTTGCGCAGCCATGCCACCGCGTGCACCGGCGATTGGATGCTGCGCAGATTGCGGTGCAGGCTCAGGAACACTTCCTGCGCCACCTCTTCCGCCAGCCCGCGATCGCGCAGATATCGCCAAGCGAGGCTGAACACCATCGCCTGATGCCGCTTCACCAAATCGGTGAAATCGAGCTCGATCTGCGGGATTGGCGCGGTTGCGATCACTGGATTCCGTCGTACGCCACTTTGCTGTTCACATCCGCCCGCTTGAAGTCGCTGTTCTTCACGTTAATCGAAATCGACCGGCGGTAGAAGAACAGCACATTCAATTTGAATTCGCCGCCGAAGCTGGCCGGGAACCAGACGCCATCGGCCACGCGCTGATAGCTTACCGAAAATCCCAGGCCACGCACGTTGGTGCCGAGAAAGACGCGCACCGCCAGCGGCACTTTGCCGGCAAGGTCGGTGTTAACCACCACCGGTTCAAACTCTGCGGCGTCGATCAACGCCTCGCCCTTCCACTCGCCTCCGTCCTCACCGTCTTCGTGCCCGCGCTTGGGCTGGAATCGGATTCGATAGACCTGGCGGTCGTGGTAAGTCTCGGTCCCAACCAGGCGATAGTCGTAGTGCCGTTGCTCTTTGGCCGTCAGCGGAAAAAGATCGCGCGGCACGCCATCCTTTTCGTGGCCGAACGAGTCGTTCACCCCGTCCACCGTCTCATGGTCGATATTCACCGTGACGTTGCTGCCGACGTCGTCATCGCAGTGGCCCATGACGTCGTTGGAGTGCACCAACTTCCGCACCGAGCCGCTGGCGCCGGGCGCAATCGTATATTCCCGCGCCACCTGGCATTCTGTTTTGCCGTTGGTTCGCCGCAGCGCGACCAATTCTTCCTGGCGGTAGACGAACTGTTTGCGCGCCTCCACCGACCGGTCCTGGTTCTTCGCGACCTTCGCCATGATTTCATCGATCGAAGGCGTTTGGCCGAACGCGGCTGTCGCCGCCAACGCTAACCAGTAAATCCGCTTCATACCTGTCTATACGCCCTGGCGCGCCTGGCGAACGCGCAAAAAACATGGGCGGTAAAATGTGATTGGGATGATTTTCGAACAGTTCTATCTCGGCTGCCTGGCCCACGCCTCGTACCTGATTGGTTCCGAAGGCGTTGCAGCCGTGGTAGACCCGCAACGCGATGTCGATATCTATATCGACGCCGCGCGCGAACGCGGCTTGCGCATTGCGCACATCATTGAAACCCATCTCCATGCCGATTTCGTTTCCGGCCATCAGGAACTGGCCGCCCGTACCGGCGCGGCCATCTACCTGGGCGCAGGCTCCGGCGCTACTTTTCCCCACCATGCGGTGCGCGAAGGCGATGAGGTCGCGTTCGGCAACTGCCGCCTCCGTTTCTTGCAGACGCCGGGACACACCCTGGAAAGCGTCAGCGTGGTGGTGACAGATCTCGAACGCGGCGAATCACCCGCCGCGGTGCTGACTGGCGACACGCTCTTCATCGGCGACGTGGGCCGCCCCGATCTCTCCGAATCGCATACGCCTCAGGAACTGGCGCGCATGCTTTACGACAGCCTGCGCGAAAAGATCCTGCGCCTGCCCGATGAAACTCTGGTTTATCCGGCGCATGGCGCGGGCTCGATGTGCGGGCGCAACATCAGCGCCGACCGCAATTCCACCATCGGCCGCGAACGCCGCACCAACTACGCGCTGCAGCCGATGGAGCGCGAAGCCTTCGTCAGCATGATGACGCAGGATCTGCCAGCGCGGCCCGAATACTTTCAACGCGACGTGGATTATAACCGCCGCGGCGCGGCTCCTCTCGAAAGCCTGCCGCCGCTGGGCGCGCTTTCGCCCCAAGACGCCCAGGCGCGCCAGACCGCGGGGGCCACGATTCTGGATACGCGCAGCTCGGTCGAATACTGCTCGGGCCACATCCCGCGATCGATTCATATTGGGTTGGGCGGCCAGTTCGCGTCGTGGGCGGGCGCGCTGCTGGGGCTCGACCGCGAGCTGGTTTTGGTGGCGGAAGACGCCAAAGCGGCGGACGAAGCCCGCATGCGCCTGGCGCGAGTGGGCATCGAGCGCGTGGCAGGTTTCGTCGACGGCGGCGTCCCTGGCTGGGTGGCCGCGGGATTGCCGCTAGTCATGACGCAACAAATCACGGCGCAGGATCTGCGCGATTCCGACGGCGATTTCTCCATCGTCGATGTGCGCCGGGCCGGCGAATGGAAGAGCGGTCACATCGTTGGCGCGGAGTTGCATCCGCTCGATACGCTCGCCGCCAATGCCGCAACGCTCAATCAATCGCGGCCCGCGGCTGTGCATTGCAAGAGCGGGTACCGCAGCGCGATCGCGTGCAGCGTGCTCGAAAACGCGGGCTTTCCGAATGCCGTGAACGTGATCGGCGGATACGACGCCTGGGCCGCCGCCGGGTTGCCCGTGGAAGTCTAACGTTATCCGCCGGTTAGCGCAGGTAGCTTACCTTTGATATCTAGCATCTGCGGCCGTAGGCGGATAACATTAACCGCATGGAAGCTCTCTTGTGGGTCCTTCTGCCCGGATTTGTGGCCGTCTCCGCTGGGGTGTTGGCCTGGTTCGTGATGCAATCGCGCATGGACGTGGCGCTCGCGAATCAGCGCGAAGCGCTTGCTACCACGCGCGGACAACTGGAAGCCGAAAAAGCGGCCGTTCGCGCCTCGTTCCAGAGCGCTGTGCGCGCCGCGGAAGAGACCGCGCGCAGGCAGGCTTTCGACAGTTTCCTGGGCGAACTGACCGTGGAGCAGCGCCACTACACGAAGGAAAACCGGCTGCTCACGCAAAACCGCCGCAGCCTGGTTCTGCAGGAGCGTATGTTCTTCCGCAATCTGCCGCTTTCCGATTGGATCGAGCACGAAATCGTGCTCCAAGACGGCATGGATGTGGACCGCCTGGTCCAGGATATGACGGTGTTCGACAAGAGCGTCGTCAACATCGCCGACCTGCGCCAAACACAGCGGGCGCTAGCCTAGTTCGGAGAGGCTTCGGTCCAGTTCTTCCCTTTGAAAATACCCGCGAACATCTGGAAAACACGCGGCGACTGCGCCTGCTGATCCTTGTCTAACCCCTGAAAGATCTTGGCAAAAGCGCTCATCTCGATGTTCGCCATTTGCGATTCCGATGCGGCGTAGGTCTTAACCGCGGCGTCAATTTCTTCCTGCTTGCCGCCCGCCACAGCCTGCGCAACCGCGAGCCGTCCCTTTTCCATCTGGTCGCGCACCGGCGAAGCTTCCTTCTGCGCGTCGTCCATGACGGTCTTGAACTGCTTCTTC
The DNA here is from genome assembly GCA_963743705.1 of Bryobacterales bacterium. GTDB lineage: Bacteria > Acidobacteriota > Terriglobia > Bryobacterales > Bryobacteraceae > PALSA-243. The sequence goes on from CAVUQS010000019.1 coordinate 645,966, forward strand.
TGATCCTTATCGAGCTTGAGGGTCTGCGCGAACATGTCCATCCTGTTCACGTTCGCCGGAGGCATCGGCGTTTGGGACTGATTGCCTCCGCCGCCGCCCTTCTTTCCTTGCGCAAACGCCACCGCGGCAACAACCATAGCCAACAAAAGAATTCGCCTGATCATGGTTACCTGCCCTTCCCGGCCCTTGCGCCACGGCCGCCGCGGCTACTATCCAGGATGCCGTCCATCTGCTCCGCGAAAACCGCCGACGCCTTCGCCTGCTGCTTGGGGTCGAGCATCGCGTAGAGCTTGCCGTATGCCTTGGCTTCGATGGCAGCCTTCTGCGCCAGCAGACCTTTGTATTGATCCATCATCTTGCCGATCTCATCGGCGCTCTTGCCTTGGATCATCGCGGTGACGATGACGCTGCGTCCGTTGCCGAGATCTTGAGTGACGGGTGCGGCTTCTTCCAACGCTGCGTTGACGATGTCGGCCAGCTTTTCTTTCTCTTCCTTGTTCAAGTGGAGCTTGTCGGCCACCAGTTCCATCTTGGATTGGCGCTGCTGGCGCGGCATGCCGCCGCCCATGCCACTGTCGCCCATGCCTCCACCCATGCCGCTATCTCTTCCGCCACCTCCGCCGCCACCGCCCATGCCTTGTGCGAGGGTCAGGCTTGCGGTGAACAGCACAGCCAAACAGATACGTGAAAACATACTCAACCTCCTGAAGCCGCGTGAGTTGCCGCAGCAAGATCTCCCTTGAAGTGGGTCTTAGTAATTAAAACACGGTTGGAGAACAAAAACGAGCAGGTTTCGAAGGAATTAAGGAATTAAAGAAATGAGAGGAAGGCGGGCCAGCCTGAGCCGTGCCCGCCCCAAAAGAAGGCCCTATTAAGCGTGTTAAGCGTGCGAAACGCGTTCGTTGGCGCGTTCCCAATCGCTGTAATCGCGTTCTGCCTGCTCCCGAGTGTAGCCGTAACGCTCTTGGAGCATGCCAAGAAGCTGGTCCTTCTTGCCCGCGACTTGTTCCCAGTCGTTGTCGGTCAGCTTGCCCCATTTTTCGCGCATTTTGCCCTTGAGTTGTTTCCAATTGCCTTGGATTTGATCGGAATTCATGATGCGATGGATGCCTCCATACAGAAATCAGCATCCGGCCAACCATTGGGCGGTTCCTAACAGAGGCAATCGATTCAGCCATTTAGCGCCGCCGTAATTAACTCCCGCGCACCATTTTGCAAAATGCGCAGGTGACCGGCGCCGGCGAAACTTTCGGCGTAAATCTTATACACGTTTTCCGTGCCAGAGGGGCGCGCAGCGAACCACCCGCGGCGCGTGACCACTTTTAAGCCGCCGATAGGAGCACCGTTGCCTGGAGCTTTGGTCAGCATGGCTTCGATGGGATCGCCCGCCAATTCCCGGGTCTTGACCTGATCTGGATTCAGCCGCAACAGAGCTGCTTTCTGTTCGGGCGTGGCAGGCGCATCGATTCGTTCGTAGACCGGCGCGCCGTAGCGTTCGGTCAACGCGGCGTAATGCTCCCCAGGGTCTTTCCCGGTGCGCGCGAGAATTTCCGCGGCGAGCAGGCCCATGATGATGCCGTCTTTATCGGTGCTCCATTCGCCGGCATCGCGGCGCAGGAAGGAAGCGCCGGCGCTTTCCTCACCGCCGAAACCAAGCGTGCCGGCGAGCAGGCCATCGACGAACCACTTGAAGCCAACCGGCGTTTCCATGAGCGGCCGGCCGAGCCCGGCGGCGACCCGATCAATCATGCTGCTGGACACGAGCGTTTTTCCGATGCCGGCGTCGGCGCGCCACTCGTGGCGATTGGCAAACAGGAAGGCGATGGCTACGGCCAAATAATGATTCGGGTTCAGCAGACCGGCACTGCGCGTGACGATGCCGTGGCGATCGTGATCGGCGTCGCAGGCGAAGGAGAGATCGAAGCGGTCTTTCAACTCGATCAGGCCCGCCATGGCGTAGGGCGAAGAACAATCCATGCGGATTCTGCCATCCCAATCGAGGCGCATGAAACGGAATGTGGGATCGGCATGGGCATGCTGGATGCTGAGATTCAGGCCGTAGTGGTCGGCGATGCGGCCCCAGTAGGCGATGCCCGCGCCGCCGAGCGCATCGGCGCAGAGGTTCAGGCGCGCGCCGCGCACCGCTTCGAGATCGATAACCTGGCCGAGATCGCCGACGTATTCGGCGATGTAGTTGTGGCGATGGGTGGTGGCGGCGGTGCGCGCGCGCGCAAACGGAAGGCGATGAACGTTGCGCAATCCCGCGGCGAGGATGGCGTTGGCGCGGTCTTGAATCCAGTTGGTGGCGGTGGTATCGGCCGGGCCGCCGTTGGGAGGATTGTACTTGAAGCCGCCGTCTTCGGGCGGATTATGCGAAGGCGTGATGACGATGCCATCGGCGAGCGGACCGCCGGCGCAGTTGTGCACCAGAATGGCGTGCGAGAGCGCGGGCGTGGGAGTGTAGCCGAAATCCGCGTCGACCATGCATTCGACGCCGTTGGCGGCGAGCACTTCGAGAGCGGTTACGAAGGCGGGCTCGGAGAGCGCGTGGGTATCTTTGGCGAGAAAGAGCGGCCCGTTGGTCTGCTGTTGGGCGCGGTATTCACAAATCGCCTGGGTGATAGCAAGGATGTGATCCTGGTTGAACGCGCAGTGCAACGAAGAGCCGCGATGACCCGAAGTGCCGAAGCTTACCTTCTGCGCGGGGACCGAAACATCGGGATGCTCGGCGTAGTATGCGGTGACCAGCCGAGGAATATCGGCCAGCATTTCGGGAGTTGGAGATTGACCTGCGCGCTCATGAACCCCCACCGTTAGGACCGCACCTGGAGAACTTCGACTATCTCCGGATCTACTTCGTAACCTTCGTCGCGCGCGGTTTCGACAGCTACGCGGCGAATCGAGTCATCATCAGATTCGATAGTTTGGCCCGCGATGGGCCGGTTGATCACTTCCGAGCCGGCGTGGATATGCACTTCCCAGCGCTTCTTGGAGAGATCCCATTCGGCTAGAACTCTAGTCGCTTTCATCATGTCCGATACCTCTAGCAAGATCGTGCTCTTTTCAGGTCTTTTCCGCTGTGCGGTTTCGCACCGAATGCGTTATTGCCGCTAAATCAGCCGCTCGATGTCTTCGCGATAGCGGCTATAGATCCACGAGACAGCCAGAAGAATGCATCCTAGCCCGACAAAGGACAGGATACGGTACATGGTATCGAGATTTCGCAAGTCATATAAGAATAGCTTGAGGATGCAGAGCAGCAACAGCGCCAAACCCTGGAGGCGGAAAGCTCGCGCACGGATGGCGAAGCCGCATCCAAGCAGGGCGAGGCCGAGCAATCCCCAGGAGATGGTCAACAGACCGCCCGACATGCGTCCATATAGGATGCCGACTGACAGCACCGTTCCCAAGATCGAGAAGAAGGCTGGAGGCTGCTTCTGGTTTGGACGCTGCGCCAGGAAGTCAGCAGCATAGAAAATGGCTGCACAAGGAATCGAGATCCATAAACGGGGAGGATCCGTGTCGGCTAGAAGAGCGGCTCCGCAGGCGAGGACGGCTAGGATTCGCGATTGCACGCTGGCGGCGGCTATCTCGAAGCGCCAGCCTATGACCTGAAAAAGCAGCGCCATCGCGGCCCATGCCAAGCCCAGGCGCGCGTGGGGCGTTTCAGCGAAGACAACGATCGCGGCCAGAGCGGTGGCGGCGTAACCGAAGTAGGAGCTGCGCGGACGGATGGCGCAGTTCCAGTAAAAGAGGCCGATGTGAAGCAGGGCCGCCGGCGTCCAGCCCTGCAGTGTGAAGCCGAGAATTGAGGTGTGCGGCGCTGCATCGGCATTCACCAAGAGATTGAGGAGCGAATAGCCGAATCCGCATACGGAGAGACCCCGCAGGAAGCCGGAATCAGACCGCACGGCCGCGAGATACAGAATCTCCGCCTCGAGCGCGAGTCCTGCCGCGGCCCACATTCCGGGAGCGCGGCCCGCGATGGCTAGCGCGGCGAGCAGCGCGGAGACGGCGAGGCTGGCTTCATAACCGCCCTCGCGAAGACGTTCGAGTAGGTCATCCTGCGTGCGCGGACGCAGGAGCACTCGCGCCAACGAGCTTGCCAGGAATAGCGCAGAGGCGCACGCCGACGCCAACCAGAGGTCATACGGCCTGTGGTGATCCCAGGCGACATAGGACAAGGCGAGAAAGCCGAGCGCGTTTAACGGGAAGAGGAATTCCATTCCGCCAGCGACCAGACAGCGTTTGGCGCGGCGCAGGTCGAATGTTTCAAACAGCAGCCAATAGGCGAGAAACAGCGCTTGCGAAGAGAAAAGCGAGGCGTCCGATTCGCCGCGTGAGATACAGGTGGCATAGGTTGCGATGAGGCCGAACAGCGGCATGGAATTCCACTCGAACCGCTCGGCCAGATAAAGAATGGATGCGGCGATGGGAATGAGGCTTGCGACGGCGAACGGGCTGGACGGCGTCACTGCCAGCGCGGCGAAGGCCGCGAAATATGCCACGGCGGTGACGGCCTGGCTCCGGTAACGCAGCGAATGAGCGATCATGCCGATTGCCACGGCGAGCAGGATGACAGAGCCCGCTATCGGATTCGAAACGATCTGCGCGGCGGGAATGGCGTAGATAGCGTAGGCAGTAGCATAGAGCGCGGCCCACCCGGCGCCGATCAGGCCACGCGCGAAGATTTGGTAACGGGCTTTTCGCTCAGCCCAGACGCCCGCGGCGAGAATGCCGAGACTTGTCACGAGGGCGACGGAGGCGCGTCCGCCCGCGCTCATGTGGGCGAAGGAGTAGGCGAGGAAGAGGGCGATGCCGATCACGAGCACCACCGCACCGACGGCGTTTAGAACGCTGCCTCCAATGAGGGTCTCCCATTCGTGTTGGCGCAACGTGGCGCGCACTGGTTCGAACCGCGGCGCGCTGGTGACTTCGGGAACCACCGCCTCGACTTGCGGCGGAGGCGGTGTCTCTGCGCGTGCGGGCATCGGCGGAGCGGCCATGCGCTCCAGTGCGAAGACACGACGCGTGAGCGTTGGGAGCAAATCCTGCTCCGCACGGAAGGCCTCGAAGCTCTGTTCCAGGCTGCTGATCCGCGACCAAAGCACGGCACAAAGAATTATCGAAATCGCAAATAAGACGAAGTCCACAACGCCTCCTGGGTCTTTCTATTGCACCGGGGCAGCCACGCTTGACCGGCACCATGTCATTGTCCTGCTTTGACTTAGAGGCGCAGGGCCGAAATGCTATTAGCGATGCCTATACATTCTCTGTATGGCTATGTACAGGAAATGTCACTTACAGGCCGGGACCGGTAGCGCGGCGGCGCCGACGGAGCTCAGGCCCTGTTTCGCGAGATCGCCGTTCAGATTGGCGAGATCGGTCTTCATGAGATCGTTCCAGCTTTTCACGGCGGCGGCAAGTTCCCCGCAATAGCCTTCGTAGGCGGATTGCATGACGGCGGTGGGGGCGGCGTCCTGGCCATCCACGATGGATACCAAGCGGCCGAGGTTGCCGTTCAGCGCGGCGAAGGCGGGCGATTGGGCACCTCCGCGGCCACCTCCGCCACCACCTCCGCGGCCGCCACCGGAGCCTTCCAGGCGGGCGGCTTTCTGATCGAATTCCTTGAGCGCGGCTACGGCGGAGGCGGCGTCGGGGTTCTTCTCCAGTTCCTTTTGATCGCCGGCCAGCGTTTGGCGGAAGACGTACGGCTTTGCGGTAGAACTCATAGCTATCGGCGACGAGCGAGATGACTTTCTGTTCGAGATCGAGCTGCTCGGTGAGGGCTTCATCGGAGACATCGACGCGCGGATCGAGGGCGACGGTGATGGGCTGCTCGTACGTGCGGCCGTCGACGGTGAGGCGCGGCTTTATACGTGCCGGGAGTCACGAGCGCGCCGAGCGGCAGAGCGGGCGTGTTGCCGTAGAGCGCGGAGATGGGGTACTCGTGGCGGAGCACGGGCGGCGCGGCGTAGCGGAGATCCCAGACGAAACGGTTTTCGCCGGGGTTGCGCGTGAGCGGCTCGGGATGGCCGACCCAATAATCGGGCACGTTGAGCGCGGGTTCGGGCGCGCGCTGGCGCCTCGGGCCTGGTGGAGTATTCGCGCACGAGTTTGCCGGCGTTGTCATAGATGCCGAGAGTGACATCCTGCGAGGGCGCGGAGTTGAGATAGAAATCGACGATAGCGCCGACGGGCGGATTCTCGCCGGCGGGCATCTCGGGCGGGATGGGCGTGTCCGGTTCAGATCGAGGCGGACGCGGAGAGCCTTCTCGGGACGGAAGAGGAGCGCAGAGGTCGCGGCGGTCTTTGCAATCGAGTCTGGCGCAGCGGAGTGACGTCATCGAGAATCCAGAAGGCGCGGCCGTAGGTGGCGGCGACCAAGTCATCGCCGTGGATGACTAAATCGCGGACGGAAGTTACGGGCATGTTGAGCTGCAGCGAAGTCCAGTGATCGCCTTCATCGAAGGAGACATAGGCGGCGTTCTCGGTTCCAGCGTAGAGCAGAGCCTTTGCGCTGCGGATCTTCGCGCACGACGCGGGCGAAATCGCCATCGGCGATGCCGGAGGATACTTCCTGCCAAGTTTTGCCGGCATCGTGAGTGCGATAGATGTGGGCGCGGAAATCGTTCTCATCGTGGCGATCGACGGCGGCGTAGGCGGTGTTGGCGTCGAAGTGAGACGCCTCGATGATGCTGATCTGGGTGATGGGGCCGAGGCCGGGCGGCGAGACATCCTGCCAGTGCGCGCCGTTGTCTTTGGTGAGCTGGACGATGCCGTTATTGGTGCCGACCCAGATCTCGCCGGCGGCGACGGGCGATGGCGAAAACGCGTTGATAGCGGCGCGATTGTTGGGGTTGATGGTTTCCTGCTGCTCCTGCGCGCGGGGGCGAGCGGGCAGAGTCACTCCGGATGGCGCCGCGGCGTCCGACGGCGCGGGCTCGCTGCCGCGGCGGATGGTGAGATCGGGACTGATCTCTTTCCAGTGCACGCCGCGGTCGCTGGTTTGAAGAAGCATCTGCGCGCCCATATAGAGGACGCGGCCATCCTGCGGAGAAAACGCGAGCGGCGGATTGGTGGCCATGCGGTATTCGTTGCCGCGTCCGACGGAGGGCGAGACGGTGGCGACCTGACGATTGGAACGATCGATGCGCACGAGGCCGCGGCTGGGTCCGCCGGCATAGACGAAGTTGTTGTTGAGGGGATCGGGGACGATGTAGCCGAATTCGTAGCCGCCGACCGGGTCCCAATCCATGAAGGTGATTGCGCCGTAGTCGCCGCGGCTCAAGGTGCCGATGGAGCCGCTATCCTGCTGCGTGCCGTAGACCCAATAGGGGTAGCGATTGTCGGTGGAGAGGTGATAGATCTGGCCGGTGGGCTGGTTATACCAACTGCTCCACGACTTGCCGCCATCCATGCTGATGGTGCCGCCCTGATCGCTGGCCATCATCATGCGATCGGAATCGCGGGGATCGATCCACAGCGCGTGATTGTCGTCGCCGCCGGGAGCGCCCTTGTAAGAACTGAAAGTGCGGCCGCCGTCTTCGGAGCGATAGAGCGAAGTCTGGGCGACATAGACGACGTTGGAATTGTTCGGATCGAGAAAGACTCGGCTGAAGTAACCACTGCCGGTGACACGCGTATCGGGCGTGCTCTTGCTCCAGTGCGCGCCGGCATCGATGGATTTGTAGAGGCCGCCCGCGCCACCAGCGGCGCCGCCGCCTCCACCACCCGGTCCGCCGCCGCCCGCAATGATGGCGAAGGCGATCTGGCCGGAGACATCGGTGGCGACGCCGATGCGGCCGAGACGGCCGTTGGGCAGGCCTTCGGTGAGTTGGGTCCAAGTGTCGCCGCCGTCGATGGTCTTATAGACGCCGGCGGTTCCCGCCGATTCGATGGCGGCGCGCGCGCCGGGGCGAGTGTAGTGTTCCCAGAGCGCGGCATAGCCGACCTTGGGATTTCCGGGCGCGAACGCGAGATCGACGGCGCCGGTGGTATCGTCTTTGGCGAGCACGTGGCGCCAGGTTTTGCCGCCGTCGGTGGTTTTGAAGATGCCGCGCTGGGCGTTCTTGGAGTAGGTGCGGCCGAGAGCGGCGACGACGACGACGTTGGGATCGCGCGGATCGATCCACAGGTTGCCGATGTGCTCGGTTTCTTCGAGGCCGATGTGGGTCCACGTCTTGCCGGCGTCCGTCGACTTATACATGCCGTCGCCGAAATTCACGGAGCCGCCGACCATGCTGACATCGCCCGTGCCCACGTAGACGATGTTGGGATTCGACGGCGCGACGGCGACGGCGCCGATGGAAGACGTGGTGCGGATGCGATCGAAGATGGGCGCCCAGACTACGCCGCCATCCACCGTTTTCCAGAGACCGCCGCCGGGCGTGCCCATGTAATAGATGGCGGCGTTGCCGGGGATGCCGGCGACCGCGGTGACGCGTCCGGCGCGGAAGGGGCCGATCTGGCGCCAGCGCATGGCCTGGTAAAGCTTGGGGCTGAAGGTTTGCGCGGAGAGCGAGGCGGCGAGCAGAAAGAGCGCGACCCACGGCTTCGATAGTAGACGGTGCATGTTGAAATTGTGCCTTAACGCGAGGGGCGGGACAAGCGAAGGGCGCCGGTTTTAGGGATATCGCGCGGCTGGACGGACGGCGAGCGCGGGAGCGGCCTGGCGCGCCGGCCTCAGGGCCTGCGGAGGGGCGATTTTGGGTTGTTATGCCGCGTTACGCGCATCCCCGCGGATACTGAAGAGCTCATATCTGGCCTCTTTGCGCCGCCGCATGACGGCGACTTTGGCGCCGATTTCCTGCCGTGAAAAAACAAAATGCGGCTGGGCGAAATCCTGGGTTACTTCGTAGGGTTCGCCTTTGCAGGCAGCGAGTTCGGCCTCTACTTCGGCTTCGTGCAAGGCGCTTTGGAGCGCGGCCTGACGCTCGGCGCGGAGACGGCGGAGCTCGGCCATGTTCTTTTCGAGATTGCGGTGGATGCGGGTTTCGTAGAGACTGATGAGCTCGATGCTCTTGCCCTTGGCGAGCCAGGCGCGGGCCATGGCGAAGGCAGCGTCGACTTCTTCGTTGCCGGTTTCGACCAGGTTGGGACCGGACATCTCGACGGCGAACAGAGTGCTTTCGAAAGACGCTGCGCGGTGGAGGCGCCAGCGGTCATCGGCGATGGACTGGACGATGGAAGCTTCGAGGGGAGTCTCGGGAGACAGTGACTCGCGGATATCGCGGCAATGGCGCTCGTAAGCGAGCTGGTCGGCTGGGGTGAGGATGTGGATCTGGCCGGTGAGTCCGTGACGATAGGCGTTGAAGGCGCGGCGATCGCGCGGGTTGGTGGTGGTGTCAGACATGTGTGAGTCCCTCGGCCATTAGTCTACAGGGCGGGGTTGGGGCTGCAGGGGCTGGCGGGGGGTAAGTTGTTGAGGGGTGAGGGTGAAAAAAAGTTCGTGGATCTGTGATTCCCCCACGGCCGGCGCTACGCTTCGGCCACAACGAGGGATGAAAAAGTGCTGCGCGCCCGGCGTAGATGAATTGATTCTGGCCGAGGGCGATTATTTTAGTTGAAGGATTCGTGGCACTTATAAATCGAGATTTTTCGAAGGATTGGAGGTTCGGCGATATGGCGGGGGTGGCCGGGGTTGGTGCGGCTATGGAATGGGCCACAGATTAACACGGATGAACACAGATGGGAGGTGCAGCCGACGATCTCAATAATGTCGTGATTTTTCGTTTGGAAGTCCCGTGTGATATGCTCTGGGGTTTTCGAGTATAGGAGAGTGAACTTCAGATGAGGAAACCGAGGTTGTTCGTCGGATCGTCGACTTCTGGTCTCGCTGTAGCGAGGGAGGTCGCCAATCAGCTGGAGGCAGCGGGATGTGGCAGTGCGACCGGTTGGAAAGAAAATGTATTCCTGGTCGGTGCGGGTACTCTCGACACCCTCGCGAAGAAAGCAAAGGAATTTGACTGCGCGGTTTTCATATGGTCCGCCGACGATACAACGGAGAGTCGGGGCGAAGCCTCGGCTTCTCCGCGTGATAATGTGATTTTCGAATGCGGCCTTTTCATGGGTGTTCTCGGTAGAGACAGAGTTTTCGTGGTTTGTGACGAAAAGGCGCATCTCAAGATACCGTCTGATTTCGCCGGGATAACGTTGGCAATGTACGACGGGGATCGAGTGACGACAGAGCGCGCGTCTGCCGTGAGAGAGGCTTGTGACACGATTGCGGACACAATCCGAGCGCTTCCGCACCATTTCGATAAACTGGTGGGGAGATGGGTCTCTCGATATGCGGAGACGGCGGATCGCGACCACATGGAGGTAATCGACGAAGTCGACGTTGATTGTTCATACGATCGAATCATTCTAATAGCGCCCCGAACGGAAAGGCCGAAACCTATGTTGCGAAAGGAAGTCTCTACGGAAATCAACTCGTAGGCGAGTGGGAACATTGGGACGGAGGCTCCTTAGCTAATGGTCGATTTATGCTTGTCGTCGGTCCTTTGAGTGATGTCATGTATGGATACTGCACCGGGCGAGACGCAAATGGATCGATGGTATTCGATACCTGGGTTCTTGTTAGGAAAGCCGGGATAGATGATGCTGAGGTTCATAGGCGCCTGTCATGGGGTGAAAAGACGCTGCTTGGAAATACCCTCACCTTGCCGCCGCCGAAATTCGAGGATGAGGGATAGAACCGGTGTGGCCACGTTGGTGATGAAGTCATACTGAACGGTGTCCTTCATTGCGGCGGGGATCAAGTTGCTAATCGATCGAGATTGAGACGTTCGCGCCATCGCCGCACGGCCATCACGTCGAAACGCTCGCCCTCGAAGACAATCTGGCGGAGCGGCTGTGCGATCTTGGCGTTCTGGCGCAGCAATTCGCGTATTTCCATCCAACGGACTTCGCCCTCTGAGTTACGGGTGACCAACATGACAGGAAAGGCCTGCTGTTTCCAGTATCTTGCGTGGCGCTCTTTCTGGATTGAGAAGATTTCGGCCCCGTCGCGTTTGCGCACCCGGCGCCAGGAATCTCCAGACTTGAGCTGCAAATAGAGCTTTCGCCCTGTAGCTTCACCATCATCATTCTTGAACTCGATTTCCATGTCGATGCCGTGGTCGCTGACATTGAACTCCCGGGAGATCTGGCCGGCCAACGCGACCGTCGAGATGACTTCCCCGACCAGTGCTCGTTCTTTGCTTTCGTTGTCGAGTTCGCGATCGGATTCCTGGTGTAACTCGCTAACGCGCTGTCTTAATTCCAGGCTGGCGAAATATTCCTCCATTTCATCCCACAGCGGCACGCGCTCCTCGCACTGGGCACAAATGATGGTTGGTCCGTCCGTTTTGGAGGATCGCGAATTCTTGCGGCCCTTGATGGCCGCCTTTGGCGCAATACCCGACCGCCATTCCTCTACGCGCTGTCGCGCGATCTCTCGATTCCCCACCGGAGTCCCGCAACTCTCGCAGACGCTGATACCGGAGCCGCTCTAGATTCTGAGCCTTGCGCTGGAGATGCTCATAGATGTACCGATCAAGAGAATCTTCTCCTCGATGGAAATTCCGGGATCGAAATACGCTTCGATCTCGCCCGCGCCTTCGCCGAGACGCGTCTGTTTGATTCCCAATTGCTTTCCAGTTGTGGTTTTGAAATCGGCGGCGTACTTCCATAGCTCGTGCTTTTCGAACGTGTTTGTATAGTGCAGGCGGACCACCAGGGTGGCGTAAATGTTGTCCAGGAAGCCGTCAAAGCGATAGCTCACCAGTACGGCGGGATGGCCGGTCAGTTCCGGGCGTTCGCGCCGGTAGTAGCTGGGAAAGATTAACATCGGACCATGTGGAGATGCTCGCGCAGGCACATTCCGCGTTCCACCAGCGTCTGATGCATGGCGTGGAGCACAAATCGCTCATCGTCAGCCGACAGTCTCTGTGTTGAGGGCGAATAATGTAGATTGCCAGTTAGGACGCGTTCCTCTTCGATACAGCCTCTCTCGTATGGGTCGTCTCTCAAGGTTTGGATCACAGCTTGCGCATAGCTATTGATGCGCTCCGGTTGCAACAGAACCCAGCCTCCGAACTTCAGCTCCCAGAGCACGCTGGGACCTGCTAGGAGACCAGTGACGGCGAGCAACTCCTCATCTCGGAATATCTCGTTTTTGGCCGCCAGGCGCAGGCGCAGGAAATCGCGCAGTTCGTTAAGCCGCAACAAAACGCGCCCTTCGTCCTTCAGCCCGACTATCTCCTCTTTCAGGCGTTTGAAGATCACGGAGAAGTTCGCCAAGGCACGTTGGTCCAATCGATGCCAGCGAGGATTGCTTCCTTCAACTCACTGCAGCCGGCGCCTGTTTTGGCGCTGGTCTCGAAGATGTGTTCTTCAAAACCACGCTCTGCGGCAAACTTCTGGAGCTCGGTCTTGGCGACACGGAGCCCACCGGCGTCCACGCGGCCCACTGCGAGCAGCTTGGCGAATGGGGATTTGGAAGCGCGCGTCAAAATCGCGATCCCATTGACCCAGGGAATCGAAGAGGTTCTCTTTCTTCGATCGAAAACGAGCACCGCCAGCGCGGCGTCCTCTATATAAAGTTGGTGGATCAAGCGCTGGTCTGCCTGGTCGCCGAAATCCCAAAGCCAGATCTCCCGCTCGGCGGACTTATCAGAAACGTGGATGGGCGATTGCGTTGCCCAGGCTCCTACCGTCGAGTCGCTGGCTTTCCATTCATTCAGCGCCAATCGCATCGAAAGGCCGTCTTTTCCGCGCCGGATTCGCCCACGAGCAAGACCTTTGCGTTGGTGTATTCCACCTGTGCTGGCTGCTGCTGCCCCGCAGGTTCCGTGCCGATCCGGGCCTCCCAGACCCGACAGACGCCGTTAACCGCGCCGGAGAGCGCCTGCACTCCGTCCGGGCTCCAGCCCACGCTCAAGACGCTGGCGGAGTGGCCTTCCAGCACCCGCAGGCACCGGCCCGTTGCCACCTCCCACACCCGCACGGTATTGTCATCGCCGCCGGAGAGCGCCTGCACTCCGTCCGGGCTCCAGCCCACGCTCCAGACCTGGCGGAGTGGCCTTCCAGCACCCGCAGGCACCGGCCCGTTGCCACCTCCCACACCCGCACGGTATTGTCGTCGCCCGCCGGAGAGCGCCTGCTACTCCGTCTCGGGCTCCAGCTCTACGCTCAAGACTCTCGCGCGGAGTGGCCTTCCAGCACCCGCAGGCACCGGCCCGTTGCCACCTCCCACACCCGCAGCGGTATTGTCAGCGCCTGGCCGGAGAGCGCCTGCAACTCCGTCTCGGGCTCCAGGCCCACGCTCAGGGACGCTCGCGCGGAGTGGCCTTCCAGCACCCGCAGGCACCGGCCCGTTGCCACCTCCCACACCCGCACGGTATTGTCAGCGCTCGCCGGAGAGCGCCTGCACTCCGTCTCGGGCTCCAGCTCCACGCTCAAGACGCTGCCCGGAGTGGCCTTCCAGCGCCCGCAGGCACCGGCCCGTTGCCACCTCCCACACCCGCACGGTATTGTCAGCGCCGCCGGAGAGCGCTCTGCACTCCCGCCGGCTCCAGCTCCACGCTCAAGACGCTGTGCGGAGTGGCCTTCCAGCACCCGCAGGCACCGGCCCGTTGCCCACCTCCCACACCCGCACGGTCTTGTCATCGCCTGGCCGGAGAGCTGCTCTGCTACTCCGTCCCGGGCTCCAGCCCACGCTCAAGACGCTGTCGGAGTGGCCTTCCAGCACCCGCAGGCACCCGCCCGTTGCCACCTCCCACACCCGCACGGTATTGTCAGCGCTCACCGGAGAGCGCCTGCACTCCCGTCGCGGAACCAGGCCACGCTCAAGACGCTGGCGGAGTGGCCTTCCAGCACCCGCAGGCACCGGCCCGTTGCCACCTCCCACACCCGCACGGTATTGTCAGCGCTCGCCGGAGAGCGCCTGCACTCCCGTCTCGGGTCCAGCTCCACGCTCAAGACGCTGGGCGGAGTGGCCTTCCAGCACCCGCAGCACCGGCCCGTTGCCACCTCCCACACCCGCACGGTCTTGTCATCGCCGCCGGAGAGCGCCTGCACTCCGACCGGGCTCCAGGCCCACGCTCCAGACGCTGGCGGAGTGGCCTTCCAGGCACCCGCAGGCACCGGCCCGTTGCCACCTCCCACACCCGCACGGTCTTGTCATCGCCGCCGGAGAGCGCCTGCACTCCGTCCGGGCTCCAGCCCCACGCTCAAGACGCTGGCGGAGCGGCCTTCCAGCACCCGCAGGCACCGGCCCGTTGCCACCTCCCACACCCGCACGGTCTTGTCATCGCCGCCGGAGAGCGCCTGCACTCCGTCCGGGCTCCAGCCCACGCTCCAGACGGCTGGCGGAGTGGCCTTCCAGCACCCGCAGGCACCGGCCCGTTGCCACCTCCCACACCCGCACGGTCTTGTCATCGCCGCCGGAGAGCGCCTGCACTCCGTCCGGGCTCCAGCCCCACGCTCAAGACGCTGGCGGAGTGGCCTTCCAGCACCCGCAGGCACCGGCCCGTTGCCACCTCCCACACCCGCACGGTCTGTCATCGCCGCCGGAGAGCGCCTGCACTCCGTCCGGGCTTCAACTCACCGAGCGTACGGGATCCGTGTGGCCCAGTGAGAGAATTTTTGCCGTGAGGGCGGCCTGCATTCTGCTCGGCAGTGGATTTTGTTTCGGACGGGCGGAGGCTTTTAAGAAGCGCCGGATAAGACTCGTCACGCGCCTTCGGCGCGCCAATCTACGTACAAGAACGGCTGCCAAGGCGGAGGCACAGGCCACTCATTCAGCCGCAGCGGCACGAAGCGCAGTTCACGGTTCAACGGATCGCGAAACCGGAATAGTGCCTGCTTCGAGCCGCGTCCAGTCCGTTCCCTCTGCGTTGGCGGACATGCACAGAACCAGGACTCGCGATTGCTCCAGACCCTTCTCGATCCTATCTGGGATGTGTGCGCCCAGAGGAATCTCCCATTGGTCGAACCAGACACGGACGCCATCGGCTTTCAATCGCTCCGCCAGCGCTGCGGACCACTGGCCGGTCTTTGGAGCTGTAACTCAGGAAGACATCGAACGCGAAGTGATCACTCATGGGAAGAGGTAGCGCGGGATCGACGCCGCAGACTGTCAAAGTTAACAGATAAATTGGGCGAATAGGCTGGCATTCTTTTGCGTTCCGGGTGATAGTCTATCGCAATCCGGAATATGCGATTGGCGGTGGCGTCCGACACGGTTAACGGCGACGATGAAGCTTGATCGGCGCGCTCCGCGCGCTTGCGCCGGCCGGAGGCCTACGCCACGGGATGTTAGACTGCCCCCAACGTCACGTGGGTCTTGGTTATTTGCGATTTCGCTGATGGTGCAAATCGGTGCGGCGCAAACGGGGCCGCCTGTGACGCCGGCGATCGTGGCGGCCGCGCTGCGGCGAAGGGGGCGACGGCCAGCGGGCCGGTTCAAGCGACGTGGGAATCGATCCGCGCGAACTATACCGTGCCGCAGTGGTTCATCGACGCCAAGTTTGGCATCACCATGCACTGGGGGCTTTACTCGGTCGCCGCGTACCACAATGAGTGGTACGAGAAATACATGTATTCCACGTTTTCGGACTGGCACTCGCAGAATTTCGGGCCGCCGGATCAGTTCGGATACAAGGATTTCATTCCCCTCTTCACCGCGAAAGCGTTCGACGCGGATGACGTGGCGGCGCTAGTGAAAGAATCGGGGGCGAAATACTTCGTGCCGACCGCCGAACATCACGACGGCTTTTCGTTGTGGGACAGCGCGATCAATCCGTTCAACGCGGCGCGGATGGGGCCGCATCGCGATTTGATTGGAGAGATGGCGGCGGCGGCGCGAAAGGCCGGACTGAAATTCGGCGTGTGCAACCACAGCATCGAGCATTACACGTTCATCCGGCCGACGCCGGGATTGAAGACCGATCTGGACGATCCGAAGTACGCCGATTTCTATTGGACCAACCATAGCGACGCGCGGTTGCAACAGTTCCTGGAGGACTGGGTGGCCAAGAGCATGGAGCTGATCGATCGGTATCAGTTGGACATCCTTTGGTATGACAACGGGGTCAACTCGCGGGACTACGATCCGCTCAAGATGAAGGTGGCTGCTTATTACTACAACCGGGCCCGGCAATGGGGAAAGCAAGTCACGATCGAAACCAAGGACTCAGCGTTTCTTGCGGGCAGCGTTCTCGATTTCGAGAAACTGAACCCGCGCGGGCCGACGCAAATCCTGAAGGGAATTTGGGACGCGGAAGAGCCGATTGGGAGCACGTGGGGCTATTCCGCCGCCAACCCGGTGGAGACGTTTCGCGGGCCGCAGTCGGTGATCAGCGAACTATGCACCGTGCTGAGCATGAACGGCAACCTGCTGCTGAACCTTTCGCCGGATGGGCAAGGCGCGATCAACGCCGCGCAGCGGAACACGCTGCATGAGATCGGAAAATGGCTGGCGGTGAACGGCGAGGCCATCTATGGAACGCATAACTGGATGGTGGATGGCGAAGGTTTTACCCGGCTACCGCCGCGCGGCGGACGCGGGGAGAATCCGACTGCTGCGGCGCCTTCCGAAGCGCAATCGCCGAAGGCGGTGGTCTACCGGTTCACGGTGAAGGGCGATAGTCTTTACGCCATTGCTCAATCGTGGCCGGGAGAGACGGGGGTGATTACATCGCTGGCTACTGGCAAAGCTCCAGCGGGAAAGATCGAGAGCGTTGAGCTGTTGGGCAATGCAGGCAAGCTGGAGTTCACGCAGGACGATCGAGGCTTGAAGGTAAAATTGCCGGCGCAAAGGCCATGCGACTACGCATACTCGCTCAAGATCACCGGGCTGAAGATGAATCCGGCGGGGCCGCCGACGCCCGCGGTCATGGCGGATTTACGTTGAGTCCCGGCGCCGAAGGAAAACACTTTCATGAGCGACAATGAAGCAATCCCTGGGTATCGCACAAGGAGTTTGCTATGAACCGCCGCCATCTTTTGGCCGGACTCGCCTTGGCAAGCGCTCGGGCGAGGGCACAAACCCCCGCAACCGGCCCCGCCAGCGAATCGCTGTATATTCCCAAACCGCAACTGGTTGAAGATCGCCGGTTTCTCCACGATTTCATGGAGGAATTTGCGTTCGTCGATCTGGTGACGGTTTCGCCGTCGCTGCGAATCACTCACATTCCGGTCTGGCTCGACCGAACCGCCGGCGCATATGGAACGATTCACGGGCACATCTCGCGCCAGAATCCGCAGAGCAGCGCTTTCGATGGCAAACAAACCGGGGTCATTGTTTTCCATGGACCGCAAGGATACATCTCGCCAACCTGGTACGCGAAGACCGACAATGTGGTGCCGACCTGGAATTTCGCGGTGGTCCACGCGACCGGGAAACTGCGGCCGGTGGAAGGTAAGAAGGAACTGAATGAGTTGCTTGCCAAGTTGATCGCCAAATTCGAAAGCTACGAGGGTACGAGCTACGACTTCACCAAAATCGATGACAGCTATAAGTACGGCCTGATGGGCGGTATTATCGGCTTCGAACTCGAGATTGAGCTACTGGAAGGTAAGTTCAAGCTTGGGCAGGACCGGAGCGCTGCTGACAGGCAGAGCCTGTTGAAAAAGCTGGGAGAGGCCAGGGCACCGCGCACGCTTCGCGAATTCACGGCAGGTTTCTACGAACGGCAAAGTAAGATCTGACCACCGGCGGAGACGGCCGAGCCCAGCCCGCCTCACCTACTGACTCGGCCCTTGTGTTGGATTAGTCAGGGCCACCAGCACCTCGGCGCCGGCCGGCCCCCGCATTGAGGGCAGCAGCCGCCCGTGGGTCGCTGGCATTCATGTTCTCCGCCTTCATTTCGCCCGCCGTCATTTTGTCGACCAGGGCCTGAGTCTGCCCCTGGAAATACGCTGCTTGGATTTCCTGCTTGGTGAGGCCCGCTTTGAGTAGAATCATAACTTTTCCCAATTCCTCCTCATAGGCGCCATGGTTGTCACCCCTGTACGCCTCCCTGGTCAGATATTCGGTAGTCCCCTCATTCACCGCCCTCCATTCCTTGCCGACCCCAGGTTGCGCAAACGAATCGTAAAACTTCCTATTACAAAAAAAATGGAGCATCTCGTGCACCACAGTTGAGAGATGGACGCCAGTGCCGTGCAAGTAGATCCGCTTCGAATCATCGAGCATCGCCATCATCGTGATGTGATCGTCTTTGCTGGCATGCTTGTCATCGGCGTTCACATCCACGCGACTATATGTTGTGCATCCGTACGACTGCATTATCCCCAAGACCGTCCCGTCATCTCCATAAACCGCGTCGCCATGCTGCCCGCCTAGCGCGTGGACTACGTTGGTCCATACCTGATCGTCGGGAGCCACCGCGAAGACATCGTCGAGATTGCCTTGGATGGCATTCTGGAGGTCTCCCATCTTCTTTCTGTCCAGAAGGGCGCCATACGCATTGACGAGAAACTGCATTGCGCTTCGTACCTTGCTCCTGAATTCCGGCGGATATCGCCTCCCGCCGGCATATGCGGGATTCACATTCCACTTCAGCGAGCGGGAGTCCACGCCACCGCGTGGCAGCGATGCCAGCGTTTCCCGCAGGTTCGTTTCCTTGCGTGTGGCTTCAGTGTCACAGTCCGGGCAGCTCTTGGTGTAGGTTCTTTTGTGTTTGGCGCAGATCATGTCGATAGCCTCCCTAACGTGCAGATTATACTCGAAGGGTTTCCAGGCGGGCTGTGCCGTTATTCCTAGGGCCGATCGGGTTGGACTCTATGCGCAACAAAGACAACCGGGCGGTGGAATGAGTAAGCGGTATCGTCCGTTCTGAGGGTAAATTGGATGGAGTCTCCTTCGACAGTTCCCTTATAGTGATGGCTCTCTTCGAAATTCTCCCTACCGCTTCTTAGCCACGTCTTAGTCGTAAAAGTGATTCGGTTTCCTGTCAATTTTCCGTCAAGGATGGTCCGGCCGTCGCCCTCCGCATCTTCGCAATAGCCCGCCATACCGGTGAGCGTGGAGCCATCGACCTCAAACTCCAGTATCGTGTCGTGGGTCGACCCCCAGTCGTATGTCACGCTCGCATGCCACTTACCGGCGACATCGACCCGCGGTTTCGCCTCGTTCTCTGTCACGCGAAGGTCCCGGTGCAGCACATCGATCAACCGCCGGGCATCCAGATGGAAGTTCTGGTCGCGGATTTCTATCGCCTGGCGCTGGCTTAGCGTGCGCAGACTGTCAGGCAACTCATCCGCGCCAGGCAGGGTGCGCGTCGCCCACGAGAACCGGAATTACACGAATTCCGCGCTGCAAAGCCATGGAGATCTCACTGCGGACGAAATCGTTGGAGCTATCGAGCCGCCGCACGCCATTCTTGTCGGTGATCGTAAGCCATCGACTTCCAATCACGGCGATGAGGACTTCTGCCCGATTGATTTCCCGCTCGATCACGGCGGCGAAATCATCACCGCCCGCGATGGAGTCGAGGTCCATGTAGACGTTGGCCGCGCCAAATTGGGCGCTCAGGATATCGAATAATCTTCCGGCATACCCGCTGCTATCTTCCCGCCGGTAACTCAGAAATACTCCAGGCATGGGATGTTATCAACTCGGCGGCGGCGTTTAGCCGACGGTTTCACTGCCCGTTCCGGCCGCGCCGCGGGCCGGCAGCAAACGGTCCCGATGAGAGAAGCAGAACTGTATGAACGCTTCTTCCTTGATCATCATGCGCCCGGGGAACGGAATCGCCTCGTAGGCAAATTTGAATAACGACCGCATGGAATCGTCGTTGTTAGCTGCCGACAACGCGGCAGGACCAATTTTCTCTTGAAATATCTGTTGCACCTTCGGCCAGTGTTCTTCGATCTTATCTAGAGCGTTCTGGTCGAGCTTATCTCTCCAACCCATTAGCGCCTCCTGGCGTATGTCGTGCCGGCGCTTGAATGCTACCATACGCCAATCTTCGCCGGATCCATTCGCC
Organism: Bryobacterales bacterium; assembly: GCA_963743705.1. Classification (GTDB taxonomy): domain Bacteria; phylum Acidobacteriota; class Terriglobia; order Bryobacterales; family Bryobacteraceae; genus PALSA-243. The sequence continues at coordinate 665,945 of CAVUQS010000019.1, forward strand.
GATTGACAGGCACGGGGATGGCGAATGATAATCGTGACCCTACCAAGAAGGGGTGCGATGAAACTTCGGATTGTAGTGATGGCGATGATGGTGGCTGCGGGCGGGGTGCAGGCACAGACAACGGTCAAGCGCATCTATAGCGCTGCTACCCCGGTGGCGTCCCAGCGTTTTGCCTCGGCGATTTGGGCGGGCGATACGCTGTATCTGGCGGGACAGATGGCTGATCCGGTCAAGGGCACGCCCGCGGTTTATGGCGATACCGAGACGCAAACGATGAGCGTGCTGGCGAAGATCAAAAGTATTTTGAAGACACAGGGTCTGACGATGGGCGACATCGTGCAGATGGATTGTTTTACCGCGGGGGATCCGGCGAAGGGCGGGAAGATGGATTTTGCGGGGTTGAATGCGGCTTATGCGAAGTTCTTTGGGACTTCGGATCAGCCTAACAAGCCCGTCCGAGCGGCAATGCAGGTTGCGGCGCTGGCGACGGACTGGGGGCTGGTCGAGATACAGGTGGTTGCGGTAAGGAGCAAAACTGCGACGCAGGAAGTGGTGCAGTTGCAGCCCGGCCCTCAGAAATGAAACCGGCTTAAGGCCGTTCCCTCTATGATGGCAGGATGCCGGAGTTTCACTTCTACGAGCCATCGAAGGGTCATGGGTTGCCGCACGATCCGTTTAAGGCGATCGTCGCGCCGCGGCCGATCGGTTGGCTCTCCACGCGGGACAGCGAGGGGCGCGTCAATCTTGCCCCCTATAGCTTCTTCAATGCAGTTTGCGACCGGCCACCGATGGTGATGTTCAGCTCGTCGGGGTGGAAGGATACGGTCCGCAATATCGAGGCGACCGGGGAATTTGTGTGCAACCTTGTGACGCGGGAATTGGCGGAGAAGATGAATCTGACTTCGGCCATGCTGCCGCATGGGACGAATGAATTCGAGCTGGCCGGACTCGCGGCGGCGCCTAGCCGGATTGTGGGGCCGCCGCGCGTGGCGGAAGCGCCGGCGGCCCTCGAATGCAGGCTGATACAGATTCTGCAGCTTCGCGATCTAGACGGGCGGCAACTGGATCAATACGTCACGATCGGACAAGTGGTTGGAGTGCATATCGAACAGAGCTATTTGAAGGACGGGGTTTTCGATCTGCTTGCGGCTCACCCGGTTCAGCGCGCGGGATATACCGCGGATTACACTGAGGCCACGACGGGATTCCGCATGAAGCGGCCTTGATCGGCGCGCTTCGCGCGCTTGCGCCCGGCCGGAGGCCCGCGCTACTTAAGAAACAGGAGGTTTCGATGCGTGTTTTTGTCACTGGAGCAACCGGGTTTATCGGTTCGGCTATTGTTCGCGAGTTAATCGACGCGGGCCATCAGGTGGTGGGAACGGCTCGGAGCGATGCGGGCGCGAAATCGCTCGCGGCGGCCGGGGCACAGGCGCATCGCTGCGATCTGGAAGACCTGGAAAGCTTGCGGAGCGGAGCGGCTGCGGCCGACGGCGTGATTCACACGGCCTTTATCCATGACTTCTCGAAGTTCGCGGCGAATTGTGAGATAGACCGGCGGGCCATTGAGGCGCTTGGCGACGCGCTGGCGGGCTCGGAGCGGCCGTTGATTGTCACCTCAGGGACGGCGCTGCTTGCGCCAGGACGCCTTGCGACGGAAGACACTGAGCCCCCTTCGGGCAACGCCGCGATTCCGCGCGTTTCCGAACAGACGGCGCTGGCGATGGCGCCGCGAGGCGTGCGGGCGTCGGTGGTGCGGCTGCCGCCTTCGGTGCATGGCGAGGGCGATCATGGTTTCGTTCCGCTACTGATCGGTATGGCACGGGAGAAAGGGACCGCGGCGTATGTGGGCGAGGGGCTCAACCACTGGCCGGCGGTGCACCGGCTGGACGCTGCGCATCTCTACAGGCTGGCGCTGGAGAAGGGTTCGGCGGGCGCGCGGTATCACGGCGTCGCCGAGCAGGGCGTGCCGTTCCGGGACATCGCGGGCGTGATTGGGCGGCGTCTGAACGTGCCGGTGGTGAGTAAGACCGCGGAGGAAGCGGCCGCGCATTTCGGGTGGTTCGCCCACTTCGCGGCGATCGATAATTTGGCTTCGAGTGAGCGGACGCGGGAAGTGTTGGGGTGGGAGCCGAAGCAGGCGGGGCTGATCGCGGATATGGACCAGCCGAGCTACTTCGCTCAGCGAGGGTGAAGGCGGAAAATGATCGGCGCGCTACGCCACTTTGTAGCCGTAGGGGGCGCGCTGGGGGCGGCTGAGCATGGCGTTGGCTGCGTCGTCGCGGTTGAAGCGCTCGCGGACGGGGTCCCAGGAGAGGTGGCGCTTGGTCTTCATGGCGATGTGGTGCAGCAGGCAGGTGGAGCAGGCGCGGTGGGCGATTTCCGCGGTCGTGACCGGCGTCTTGCGGCTGCGGACGCAATCGAGCCAGTTGGCGTGATGCTCGGCGCTGGTGTAGAGGTGGATTTCGTTGGGGCCGATGACGCTGGTCAGGATCTTGGGGTCGCTCGCGACTAAGGGCGGCGTATCGGGCTTGGCGACGGGATCGCTGGGCGTGGCCATGCCGTCGCGGGTGACGAAGATCCAGCCTTTGGTTCCGATGAATTTGATGCCGTTGGGATAGTCGCCGGAAATCGACATGGTCATGCCGTTGGCGTAGCGGCCTTCGGTCTTGAATTTACCGTGGACGTTCCAGAGGCCGCTGGTGGGGAACTCGGCCGTGCCCCAGATTTCGACGGGGCCGGTGAGCTCGGTGTTCATGCCCCAGTGCGCGGTATCGATGTGGTGCGCGCCCCAGCCGGTGATCATGCCTGCGCCGAATTGCTCGCAGCGCAGCCACCCAGGGCGGTCGAAACCCTTCTGCGGGTGCACGCGCATCTCGGTGTAGTAGACGAGCGGCGTGCTGCCCAGCCAGGCGTCGTAGTTCAGATTCTTGGGCACGGGCATTTCAGGCGCTTCGGGGCCGGAAGGATCGCCGGGCAATCCGACTTCGACGTGCTTGACGTCGCCGATGCGGCCGTTGCGGACTAACTCGCAGCAACGGTGAAACTGCTTCCAGGAGCGCTGCTGCGAGCCGATTTGGAAAACGCGGCCGGAGGCTTTGATTTGATCGGCCATGTAGCGGCCTTCGGCGATGGTGAGCGACGCGGGCTTCTGCAAGTAGACGTCTTTGCCGGCGTGGACGGCGCTGACGGCGAGGACAGCGTGCTGATGATCGGGCGTGGAAATTGTGACGGCGTCGATGTCTTTGTTGGCCAGTAACTCGTGGAAATCGCGGTAGCCTTTGACGTCGGAGGTTTTTCCGTCTTCCTTATACCAGCCGTTGATGAGCGCTTTCCCGGCCTCGACACGGTTGGCGTCGAGATCGCACACGGCCATGATGCGGGCGGTCTCGTACTTGCGGATGGCGGGGAGATCGTGCGTGCGCGAGATGCGGCCAACGCCGATGGCGCCGACGTTGATGCGGTTGCTGGGCGCGTTCTGGCCGAAGACCGACGAGGGAACGATGGTGGGGAAACCGGCGGCGACGGCGGCTCCCGCGGTCTTGAGAATCGATCGGCGAGATATGTTTCTGGGCATGCTTAAATCCTTTTGGCGTCGCGCTGCGCCTTGAGCGAGACTTCCGCGATGAGGAGCGCCTGCTCCTGGTCTTGCGCGGTGTGCGTGCGGTTGACGACGTCGGAGACAAACTGCGGGCCGAAGGGGAGCGGCAGGTTGCTGCAATCGATGTAGCGCGTCTGCTTTTGATCGACGACGAACAGATGGTTGCCGCCGGGGCGGCCGGCGATATCGACGTACTTGCGCATCTCCATGTAACCGTCGGTTCCGAGGACGAAGCAACGGCCGTCGCCCCAGACGCCGAGCCCTTTCGGCGTGAACCAATCGACGCGGACGTAACCGACGCCACGGTTGCCGTGCAGCATGACGTCGCCGAAATCCTGGAACTTGGCGCGGTGCTTGTAATTGAAGTTGGCGACCTGCGCGGCGACGACTTCGACGGAGGTGGAGCCGGTGTAGTAGATGAACTGATCGACCTGGTGCGAGCCGATGTCGCAGAGGATGCCGCCGTAGCGCTCGGGATCCCAGAACCAGTCGGGGCGCACGGGTTCATTGACCTGATGGGGAGCAATGTTGATGACTTGAATTACGCGGCCGATGGCGCCGGCCTGTAGCATCTCACCGGCCTTAACGGCAGCTTTGACGCCGAGACGTTCGGAATACATGATGCCGAAGATGCGGCCGGTTTCTTTTACGGCCTGGCGGACTTCGGCGAGACGGGCGAGAGTTAGGATGCCGGGCTTGTCGGTGAGATAGTCCTTGCCGTGGCGCATGACGCGCATGCCGATGGGCGCGCGCAGATCGGGAATCGCGGAGGAGGCGACGAGTTGGATGGAGGGATCGTTGAGGATTTCGTCTTCACTCGCGACCACCTTCACGGTGGGATTGCGGCGGCGATAATCGGCCAGGCGCCCGGGGCTGTCCGAGTAGACCGAGACGAGCTGGCCGCCGCCGCGTTTGAGCGCTTCGGTGATGCCGTTGATGTGATCGTGATCCACGCCGATGACGGCGAATTTGATGGAGTACTTGGGCGCGGTTTCCTGCGGGGCGCTGGCGACCTCATACGACACGGGGCCGGGGGCCGCCAGCGCGGCCTCGGAGACGCCGGCCATCATTCCAGCGGAACCCGCGGCTTGCAAAAGCGACCGGCGGCTGATGCGGTTTTTTCTCATGCTGGTTTCGACTCTACACTCATTTGGATTTGACGGCAACGACGGCCATGTGGCGGCTGGCGAAGTCGAGGAAGAAGGGCCAATTGGGCGCGTCGGTGTGACCGGCGCTGTGCTGGCGGAAGCCGATATCGCCACTGAGCAGAGCCGTCTCCATGGGCGGAAATTCGGTGACGCCGAGGTCTTTCTTGCCGAGGAGTTTGTAGACCGGACCAGCTCCGGCTCCGGCGAGGAACGTGCCTTTGGCATCGACCCAGCCATCGCCGGCGTCGAGCGATCCGGCGCTGAGGAAGACGGGGCGCGGGGCAACCATGGCGACTAACTCGTGGGAGTCGACGGGGAGATCGTTGACGTGTAGGGGGCCGGAATATTTCAGGAAGTTCGGGGCCATCCAATGGTATTCGTTGGGGGCGGCGACATTTTCGACGAGCTCGCCCCAATTGCGGCGATGCAGCTTGGCTCCGCCTTCGCCGGAGGAACTGACGTAGGCAGTCCAGAAGCGCTGATCGTAGGCGACGGTGACGATGGCGGCCTTGCCATAGCGCGAATGGCCTTCGACGGCGACATGTTTGGCGTCGACGGATTTATCGGTCTCGAAATAGTCGAGCGCACGGCTGGCGCCCCAGCCCCACGCGCGGAGCGCGCCCCAATCGTCAACCGAGCGGGGCTTGCCTTTGTTGACCAGACCGATGATGCCCGCGGTGAGACCGGCGCCGTTATCGGCTTGAATGCTGGCAGGGTTGATAGTGGCGTAGCCCCAGCCCTTGGCCAACACTTGCTGCTGCCATGGCGGGCCGTAGGAGACGGGCGGCGTGGCGGGCGCTTTTTTCGCTCCGGCGGCGGCGGGGCCGCGGCCAGCGCCGAATCCAAATCCACCAAATTGCATGATGACGGGGACGGGGCCTTTGGCGTCGGCGGGCGTGTTGAGGACCACTTGAATGTCGACCTTGATGGAGGGATCGATGGAGTTATCGACGTGCCCGACCAACTGCTTGGTGACGATGGCGAAATCACCGTTCGTGCCCTTGGTTGTCGAGACCACTTCCCACTTGACCGAAGGCGTCTTTTTCGGCATGCGGCCGTAGACTTCGCGATCGAAATCCTCGACGATCTCGGGGCGGCGCTGATTCCACCACATGCGCGCGGAGGTCACCTTTTCACCGTTCTTTAAGGTGAGCGGGTCGGGGAGATTCGGATAGGGGTTGGCTTTCGATTCATCGTAATTGACCAAGCCGAGACGGCCGGGCTGCGGCTCGGGACGGGACTGCGGGCCGAGGCGCAGGGTATCGATGTGAAGAAGCGCGAGCATGCGCGCTCGATCGGCTTCGGATGCGGCGAGCGTGGGATTGGGCGCGGGTTGTTGCGCGGCGGGGCTTGTTGCGCCGCTGCGCTTGATTGCGCGCTGTGCAAGGCCCAGATGCTGAGTGGAACTAGTGCGAGTGGCGCTAAGGCCAGGCGCGGAAATCTTCGAATCCGTTGCGTACTTTGCATGGCACCCCCAAGACCGGCAGACAATGCCGGCGGCATTGAGTATCGCTGAGACGATATAATTTTTATCCAAAACTAATTCGGTGTCAACTGGCATTTTGGCCCGACTGCGCGCATTCTGACCCCGGGATAATTCCTGAAAACATGAAACTTTTCTTGACACTAATTCACAAAACCGGCATATTATGTTCGACGCTGCAACAAACTCCGCTCTACGGTTCGCCGCGTTGACGACCAGGGAAAGCAGGAGAACGCTCGTGCATACTCGCCGGATACTGATTTTTGCCGCGATGGCCTGTCTGTTCACAGGCACGCGGTTATTCGGACAAGCTGAAAGTGGAACGGTGGTGGGAACCATTACCGATCAATCCGGAGCGGCCGTGGTCGGCGCCTCGGTAATGATTACTCACGCGACGACAAATTTCTCGCGAACCGTTACGACGAACTCCAGCGGCCAGTACACGGCCAACCTTTTTCCGACGGGGACATTGACAATCGCAGTGGAACAGCCGGGGTTCAACCGGATGGTGCGGAACGGCCTGGAACTGACGGCGGCGGACACGCTGACGGTGGATCTGCGGCTCACGCTAGGCAACGTTCAACAAACCTTGGAAGTGACAGCCGAGGCGTCGCTGGTGCAAACGCAGAGCGCCGCGGTCTCAACGCTGGTCTCGAACCAGCAGATTATTGAGACGCCGCTGAACGGGCGCTCTTTCGTGCAGCTGATTCCGATGATGCCGGGGGCTTCGCCGAGCAGCTCGGTCATGACGGCCGCGGTGGGCGCGTACGCCGGACAGCGAACGAATGTGTCGGTGGCGGTCAATGGGTCGATACCGAATAACAACAGTTATTTGATCGACGGCATTTACAACAAAGATATGTGGGTGAGCTATCTGGTGTTGGTGCCGTCGGTAGATGCGATCCAGGAAGTTCGAGTGCTGGCGAGTAACTACACGGCCGAATATGGCGCGGCGGCGGGCGCGACCACCGTGGTGCAGAGCAAGAGCGGCGGCAACGAATTTCACGGCGACGGATACGAGTTTCTGCGCAACAACGTGATGGACGCGAACACGTACTTCAATAATGCGGGCGGTGCGCCGCGGGCGGCGTTCCGGCGCAACGAGTTCGGCGGCATTCTGGGCGGACCGATTCGCAAGAACAAAACGTTCTTCTTTGGGGATTATCAGGGCACGCGGGTGCGGCAACCTACTAATTCGGTGCAGACCATTCCTACGATTGCGCAACGGCAAGCGGTAACGACCGGCAATTTCAGCGCGGTGCAGACGACGCCGATGTACGACCCTTATTCGTTGACCAGCGCGGGGCTGCGGACGGCGTATCCAGGCAACGTGATTCCGAACAATGAACTGGATCCTCTGGCGGGCAAGCTGATGAGTCTTTTGCCCGCGCCGACTAACAGCCTGACTACGCGCAACTATCTTTTCAGCCCGGAGAACGCGGAGACGGACGATCAATTCGACGTGCGCGTGGACCAGAATCTCAGCGGGTCGGACCGCATTTTCTTCAAGTACAGCCGGCTGAACACATTTGGGGTGAGCGCGGGGTCGCTTCCCTCGGCGGCGAACGCGCCGATCAACATCGGGCCGGTTCTGACCGGCGGCATCGTGACCGAGTTAGGCAACTGGTCGACGACGTTCAACTATGTCAAGGTGTTCGGCGCGAACATCGTCAACGAGGTGCGCCTGGGTCTGGTGCGGCCGAGATACGACGATACGCTGGCGCAGGGCTCGCAGGCGCCGATCGCGGCAGAACTGGGAATCCCCGGCATTAACATCAGCGACCGCACGGGCGGCTTGCCGGGTTACGGCATCAGCGGCTACACGACGATCGGGAACACGGCGCAATTTCCGGATCAGAATCACACTCTGACGTATCAGTTCGAGGACGTGCTGAATATCGTGAAGGGCTCGCACACGATCAAGATGGGCGCGCGCGTGTTGCGTCACGACTTCAACGGTTTCACAGTACAGAGCGCGCGCGGCGCTTACACGTTCAACGGACAGTTTACGCGACAGATCGGCGGCAGCGGCGGGTCGGCGCTGGCGGATTTTGCGATCGGAGGCTTTAATGGAGTTACGCGAAGCGTTCAATATGGCGTGTTCGGCATGCGCATGTGGGAGACCGGATTCTTCATCGAAGATTCGTGGCGCGTGTCGAACCGGTTGACCGTGACTTACGGCCTGCGGCACGAAATGCAGGCGCCGCCTTACGAAGTAAATAACCGCTGGGCGAACTTCAATATTAATACGGGCATTTACGACCAGGCAGGCGTAAACGGAGCGAGCCGGGCGTTGGTAAGGCTCGATACGAATAACATCGCGCCGCGGGCCGGTATCGCCTACTTACTCACGCGCGACGGCAAGACGGTATTGCGAAGCGGAACGGGATTCTTCTATGTCGAGTCTTGGAACATGGGGAAGGAGCTTCATCAGGATCCGCCGATGACGGTGGGCCAGACTTTCACCACCGACCAAAATGCGGCGCCTCCGTTTACGATTTCAGCGGGTTTACCGCTGCCCGTGCAGCCGATCCTGACGAACCCGGCCACGCTCAATACGGGGTACACGCTGGAATACGACCCGGGCATGAAGATTCCGAAGGTGCTGCAGTGGAGCTTCGGGATACAGCGGGAGCTTGCTCCCAGCCTGCTGCTGGACGTTTCTTACGTGGGGACGCGCGGGCTCGAGTTGTTGAATTCGATCAACGCCAATCAACCGGTTCCGGGTCCGGGCGACTTCAACCCGCGAAGGCCGCTTTATGGACTGGACCCGCTGCTCGGCGACGTAGACTACCGGACCAATTTTGGAGCGTCGAAATATCAGTCGTTGCAGATGAGCCTGCGGAAGAGATTGAGTCACGGATTATCCGGCGGCGTGGCCTATACGTGGTCGCATAACCTGACTAATACGCGCGGGCCGGCGGCTTCAACGCGCCCGGAGAATTCCTATTGCAGCGCTTGCGATTGGGGCAACGCGGGCGAGGACCGGCGGCAGACGCTGGTCTTCAATCACGTTTACCAGTTGCCTTTCGGCGCGGGCCGGCAATTTCTAAACAAGGGCGCGCTGGGATATATCGTGGGCAACTGGGATCTCACGGGAGTGTGGACATTCTACACCGGCCAATGGACATCGCCGAGCCTTTCGGCGTCGGTGTCGAACGCGACGACGACTTCGGGCAACGTGACGGCGACGGAGCGGCCGAATTACATCTCGAATCCGAATCTGCCGGCCAGCCAGCGCACGATCAACGCATGGTTCAACGTGGCCGCATTTGCCACTCCCGCGCAATATACGTTCGGGAACGCGGGCGTGGGAATCATCCAGGGGCCGGGCTTTTTCAACGCCGATGTCGGCATTCACCGCGACTTCCGCTTCAAGGACCGGTATGCGCTGACTTACCGGTGGGAGATGTTCAATTCGTTCAACCGAGCGAATTTCGGATTGCCGGCGGCGAGTATCGGCAATGCGACGGCGGGGACGATCAGCAGTACGTCACCGGCGCGGATTATGCAGATGGCGCTGAAGCTGACGTTTTAAGAGGCCGGCTGCCGGGCAGGGTGGTGTAGACAGTCTCCACAATACAGGGTAGACTGTCTACAGAAAGACATGCCCAAAGATCCCCTGCCCTGGCTATTGTTCCGGTTCCGCTCACTCTTTGGACGCGAACGCCGGGAGCAGGACCTCGACGACGAGTTGCGCTTCCATCTGGAAACCGAAGCAGCGGAGCGCACGGAAGCCGGTCTAGCGCCGGACGACGCGCGACTGGCCGCCAGGCGCTCGCTCGGCAACGCTACATTCCTGAGGGAGGAAACGCGTGTAGTCTGGACCTGGACATGGGCCGAGCAGTTGGCGCTTGACGTCCGCTATGGCTGGCGTCAGCTCAATCGGAGTAAGATCACGTCGGCCGCGGCCATCTTGTCGCTGGCTCTTGCACTGGGCGCCTCCACCGCAGCGTTCCAACTCATTGACGCCCTGCTGCTGCGGCCGCTGCCCGTAACCAAACCTGAGCAACTGTATGTGATGAAGCGCCAGTCCATTGGCCCCGACGGCGCGCCCGAGATCGGCGAGAGTTCATCATACCCGTTGTTCCGGATGTCGCGGGCATCCGCGCCGAAGCAGGCCGAACTGATCGCGATATCGTACGCCGAACGCGCTGACCTGGCCTACGGCTCCAACCAAGAGACGGAGAAACCATACCGGCAATACGTATCGGGCAGGATGTTCGAATCCTTTGGTTTGCGCCCCGCACTGGGCCGGTTGTTCACGGAGGCTGACGACCGGACGCCCGGCGGTCATCCCTATGCCGTGATTTCGTACGACTACTGGACGCGCCGGTTCGGGCGAGACCCACGCGCCGTAGGAAGCACGTTCCGCATGGACCTGACCGTGTATGAGGTCATCGGCGTGCTCCAAAAGGGCTTCACGGGAACAGAGCCCGGCGTCATGGTCGATGTGTTTATCCCCACGATGATGAATGCGCGGGCGATCGACCGGCCGTATACGTGGTGGTTGAGGACATTCGTGCGGGTGACGCCGGGCATCAGCCTACAGGTAGTCCGCGACCGTCTTCAGGCGGCGCTCCGCGCTTTCGACGAAGAGCGGGTCAAGACGCTGACAGGGGTACCCGAAGATCGCCGCCGGCTGATCCTCGACGAGCGAGTTGTCCTGGAGCCTGCCTCTGCCGGAGTGTCGGGGATGCAGAAGAAGTATCGGTTGGGGCTGACCGTTCTTGGAGTGCTGGTCGGGTTGGTCCTCCTGATCGCCTGCGCCAACGTGGCGAACCTGATGACTGCTCGCGCCGCGGCACGGGCCCGGGAGATGGCCCTGCGCGTCTCGATCGGCGCGGGCCGGGGCAGACTGGCACGACTCATCTTCGTGGAGAGCGCCTGGATCGCGCTTCTAGCATCGGCTCTCGGCAACGCATTCGCCTGGTGGGCGGCCCGATTCGTGGTGGCGCGCATTAACCCGCGCGAAAATCCCGCCCGCCTGGACTTGTTCGCCGACTGGCGCATGGCCGCCTTCGGACTGGGGATGGCCGCCGCGGTAACCATGCTGTTCGGGCTTTCGCCGGCGCTGCGGGCGGCGGCTGCAAAACCGGCCGGCGCGCTGCGAGGCGGTGAGGACTCGCGCACCCGGCGACGCCTCATGCCAGCGCTCATTGCAGTTCAGGCCGCCTTCTGTTTTGTGGTGCTGTTTGTGGGTGGCCTGTTGGTAGCCACGAGCGAACGTTTGGTTCACCAGTCAACTGGCTTCTCCTCCGAGCGGCTGCTCACAGTGGATGTGATGACGTCGCCGGCGCAGCCACCATTTACCTGGGAGCAGATTGCCGCCCACCTGCGGACCATGCCCGGCGTCGAGGCGACCGCACTAGCCGGATGGCCTCTTCTGAGCAACCAGGGTTGGAATGGGTTCGTCTCAGTCAGCGGCGGCAACCCCAGCCAGACGCTCTGCGATTTTCTCAGTGTTTCGCCCGGTTGGTTGGAAACGATGAAGATCTCTCTCGTCCATGGGCGAGACTTCCAGCCCAATGACAAGCACCCCGGGGTGGCCATTGTGAACCAGGCGTTCGCGATGACGTATTTGGGTGGCGGGAATCCGATCGGAAGGGTGTTCACAGGACCAGCCGGACGCACACCGATCCAAATCGTGGGTGTGGCGGCCAATGCGCGTTACTGGAGTATGAGGGACGCGATGGGACCGGCCGCTTACTTGCCATTCGCGGCGGTGGATGAGAAGGGCGCGCCAAGCGCGACGGCGAGCGCGACGCTTCTGGTCCGCACCAGCACGGTGGATCCGGCCGGCGTTGCCGCCGTTCTACCTCGCGAGATAAGCAGAGCACGCGCGGGTTTTCGCGTCAGCAATATTCGCACGCAGGAGGAATTGATTCAGACGAGCACCATGCGAGAGCGGCTGCTGGCGCTGCTCGCGCTGTTCTTCTCGGCCGTCGCCCTGCTGCTCGCCTCCGTTGGTCTGTTCGGAGTGTTGGATTACTCCGTTCTCCAGCAACGGCGGGAGATCGGTATCCGCATGGCGCTGGGCGCCCCGGCAGCCAGTGTAGTGCGACGTGTGCTTGGAGAGTCCTTTGCGATGGTGCTCATGGGAGCAATCGTGGGACTCGGGCTCGGCATAGCAGCGGAGCGGTACATGAAAACGCTGCTCTATGAGGTGAAGGCTACCGAGTTTGCCATGCTGACACTGCCTTCCCTGGCATTGTTGATTGCGACGCTGCTGGCTGCTCTGCCGCCGGTGCTTCGCGCGGTTCGCCTCGATCCGGTCGAGACCCTGCGCGCCGAATAGCGCGATTTCTTGGGAAGCGCCCTAACCAAATCGGAGACTCTGCCGTCCTATAATCAGACTATCTATGGGAACAGAGAAACCGAAGGCCGATCTTTTGCCGGGCACGCTGGACATGCTCGTTCTCAAAATATTGATGCGGGGCCACTTGCACGGGTATGCGATCGCGCAAGTGATTCAGCAATTGTCCGACGATCTGCTGCGCGTCGAAGAGGGCTCTCTTTATCCGGCTCTGCAGCGGCTGGAGCTGAATGGCTGGATCGAGGGCGAGTGGGGCCTCTCGGCTAACAACCGGCGCGCCCGTTTCTATAAGCTGACCCCCGACGGCCGCAAACACCTGGCCAAGGAATCGGCCCGTTACCGCCAGGTGACGGGCGCGGTGGCGCGCATCATGGAGTTCGCCTGATCGGGGGAGCGCCTATGCGAGACAGGTGGAAGCGTTTTCGCCGCCGTTTGCGGTATTGGCTGGACCACAACGAAAGGCAGCGCCTGCTGTGGGAAGAGATGGAATTCCATATCGAGTCGATGGCTCACGATCTGGCCGCGCAAGGCATGCCGGAGCCGGACGCGCGCGCCGCGGCACGGAGGAAATTTGGCAATATGACGCAAAAATCGGAAGAGGCTCGCTCCACATGGATCGCGCGCTGGATGAGCGATCTGGGGCAGGATTTACGCCACTCGTTTCGCGGCATGCGGCGCGATGCCGGATTTACGGCGTTTACGATTCTCATCGCCGGCCTCGGCATCGGAGCCAGTTCGACCGTATTCAGCGTGGTGAATGCGCTGTTGCTGCGCCCGCTCCCGTTTCGCGACCCGGGGCGGCTGGTGTGGATTGCCAACGGCGACTCCTACACCACGCAAGCCGAACATTATTCGGACCTGCGCGAGTTGAATCATTCCTTTTCCGATTTGGCAGGTTGGAGCGGATATTACCGCGTTGGCGACAAGGAACTGACCGGAACCGGAGAACCCGAACGGCTTACCAGCGTTCCGGTGACGGGGAACTTCTTCGCATTGCTGGGTGTGCAGCCGGCAATTGGAAGATCGTTCACCACCGAGGAGTGCCAAGGGAAGTATTCGGCTCCACCGGCCGCGCTGCTGAGCTACAACTTTTGGCGGAGGCGGTTTGCCGCCGACCCCAACGTGGTGGGCCGGAATTTGATGTTGAACAATCGGCCGGTGATGGTTGTGGGCGTGCTGCCTGCATCCTTTGATTTCGGGAGCGTCTTCGCGCCAGGCACGCCTATCGATATCTTTATTCCCTGGCCGCTGAACGACAAAGCAAAACCCGGGGGAAACACCATGGACGTCATCGGAAGACTGAAGCCCGGGGCGACCGTACAGGGCGCGCAGGCCGAGTTCACGATGCTGGGGAAACAACTGGAGAGCCAGCATCCGGAGCGGAACGGAATCACTCCGAAGTTGGTCCCACTGGAGCAGCACGTGAGCGGACCCGTGACCTCGGCTCTGTTCGTGATGGCCTGCGCGGTGGGCGTGGTGATGTTGATTGTGTGCGCAAATCTTTCGAATCTGCAATTGGCGAGATTAGGCACGCGGCAAAAGGAAATGGCGCTGCGGGCCGCGTTAGGAGCGGGACGCTCCCGTCTCCTACGGCAGATGCTTACGGAGAGCGTGGCGCTCTCGTGTTGCGGCGCGGTGTTGGGGGTGGTCCTCGCAGTGGCCGGCACGCGGGAACTGGCGCATCTCCACGCATTCAACCTTCCTTTGCTTGAAAGCGTTCGGATCGATAGCAGCGCTCTCGTCTTCACCTTGCTGGCGGCGGTCGCTTCCGGCATGCTCTTTGGCCTGCTGCCGGCGTTACGGGTCACGGTGCTCTCCCTTCGCGAAGGACTGCAAGACGGCAACCGCGGATCGAGCGGCGGCAAGGGGCACGCCTGGGTTCGCGATGGACTGGTGGTTTCCGAACTCGCCTTCGCCTGTATCCTGCTGGTCGGCGCGGGGCTGTTGATTCGGAGTTTTATCCGCGTCCTCGACGTGAATCTGGGATTTCGACCGGAGCGAACGGCGGCGCTGAGGATTGACCCGAGTTTCCGGATCTCCAGTCTCGCGCAGCAGAACTCCTTTATCGACGAGGTGCTGCACCGGACCCGGTCGGTTCCTGGCATCGTGGCGGCGGGAATTACTGACGTACTCCCACTGCGCGACGACCGGTCGTTCGGTGTTGCCGCTGTAGGACAGGTCTACGAGAGGGGTCACCAGCCTGAGGCATTCATTCGGATTGTGAGCGACGGGTATTTCGAGGCGGCAGGAGTTCCGTTGCGACGAGGCAGAGAATTTACGGAGAGGGATCGCGCATCAAGCGAACTCGTCGCGGTGGTCAATGAGACGCTGGCCCGCACGTTGTGGCCCGGCCAGAATCCAGTGGAACAGGCGATCTCAATCAATGTGGGACGAAGGGTCATGGCCGTGGTGGGCGTAGTTGCCGACGTCCGTCATACCGCTCTGGAAGAGGCGGGCGGATCGGAATTGTATATGCCGATGCGGCAAACCGGGGATTACGCGGCCATGCAACTGGTGGTGCGAACCGCGCTGCCACCGAACGGTCTGGCAGCAGGGATTCGAACGGGGCTGCGACCCATCGATCCCAATCTGCCCGTGCGCGAGTTCGTGACGCTCCAGGATCTAGTCGACAGAGCGGTATCGCCGCGACGGTTTCTAGTGCTGCTACTGGGCGGGTTCGCGGCTTTCGCCTTGATACTCGCTTCGCTGGGGATCTACGCGGTGATTTCTTATTCGGTCAGTCAACGGGTGCAAGAGATTGGAATCCGGATGGCGCTGGGAGCTTCCGCGCACGACGTGCAGATGCGCATTCTGCTGCGGACGCTTGGTTTGACCGGGTTAGGCCTGGCATTGGGAATGGCGGCGGCACGAGCTCTATCGACCGCACTGGGGAGCTTGTTGTTCGGGGTAACGTCCAGCGATCCGCTTACGTTTATAGCCGGCGGAACGCTGCTTGCCACCGTGGCAGCGTTCGCCGGCTATGTTCCCGCCTGGAGAGCATCCAGGATGGATCCGATGGTTGCGTTGCGGTCGACTTAGCGCGGAGCGCCTACGACGACGTATGCCGTGCTGCCGCCTGAGAACTGCGGCTGATACCACGTGCTACCGCATTGCTGGTACGTCACGTCGCCCACCATCACGGCGCTGCAGGATGGCGGCAGGGTGTTCACCATCGAGCCCACTACGGCCGCAGTCACGGCAGCGGTTGCCGTCACGGCCGCCGCAGTCGCCACAGGATGGTAGCAGCAGCCTCCGCCGCCGTAATAACCGCCGCCACCGTAATAGCCGCCGCCGTGGACATCGACGTTACGATTGACGTTCACGTTCGTGTTGTTGACGTTTACATTGGCATTCCGGTTCACGTTGGCGTTGGCATTCCGATTCACGTTGGCGTTGGCATTCCGGTTCACGTTGGCGTTGCGATCCACATTCGCGTTAGCGTTGCCGCCGCGGTTGAAGTTGGCGTTGCCGCCACCGCCACCACGGTTGACGTTGCCACCTCCACCGCCACCGCCACCGCCACCGCGATTGACGCTTTGGCGCGACTCGGAGCGCACGCCGCGGTTGCCGCCGGGCGCCGCAATAGAGGGGGTGGCTTGCATGCAGGCCAGCGCGCATATCATCGAGGCGTTTATCAAAAATCTCATAAATCCTCCTACTTCCGCCCTTTTAGTTAGCGGCTCTCACCACCGGCGAAGACGATCTTGTTCGTTCCCGCCGGGGGGTCGAAGACAAACGCAGACTCGTTAAACGACGGCGCCAGGTTCCAAGAGAGGGTCATGGAATGCTGCGGGCGAGCTTCGTCCGTGGTGGTGGTCAAAACCATTTTTAGGGGAAGCGGATATTCGCCCAACTGAATCCAGATTTGCCAATCGAGGCCTTCCTGGCGGAAGGCGTACTGCTCGCACGTAATCCCCTCGATCGAGCTTGGACCTATGTCGAGGGCCGCCGTGAGCTTGGGTGGGGTGTTGCCTGGGCGACCCCACAAGAACAGGTCGACCAACGGAACTTGGATGTCGTACTTTTCCAACTGGTCGGCCAGTTTGCCGACAGTGTCCGGCGCGGCGACGGTGGCGTAGTAGCCTTCGTCGCGCGCGAAGAGGGTGAACGATTTTCCATCAAAAAGATAGAATTTGGAGCCATCGTCGCTATCGATCTGCGCGCGAAGGCGATCAGGGAATCTGGCGAGGAGGTTGGTTTTCCGATTGTGCTGTACCTTTAGACCGTCGATGAGCACAACCTCGGTCGTTCCCTCGCCATTGACCTCAAAAGCTTTCAGAGAGCGGAGGTACGCTCCCATACGATTCAGGGCGTCGGTTGCCGCCGGCTCGACGTTGGAGTTCTCCGCGGCGGCCTGTTGCGCGGGCATCTGCGGCGACAACGCGGCGACCGCAATCAGCAGCATGCCCGATCCGAAAATCCGGTTCATAAAGATCCTCCGGCAGGTGTTGGCCAAGCTCGGCCTTTCACCTATCAAGGTTGATGTTTGCGAATTCGGACAGTCGGAATATGTCGGAGGCCCAAGGCGAATAACTACACATGTGGCGGGTTGCTTCTTAGATCACGCCGCGTGGCGCGGAAGGGATACCTGCGATTGCGCGGCGCACGCCGCGGGTCCCCGCCGCTTGACGCGCGTCGGGACGCGCCAATTCTTGATTGCCGCTGGCGAGTACCGGCAATGCAGCGACGGGGACGATCAACAGTGCGATCCCGAGGAGGATTACGGAGTGACGCTAAAGCTGACTTGCAATGCGCTGCTAGCGCCAGTGACCCTCTATGAAAATGTAGCCGTCATGGCGATGTTGCCAACGGGGCGCGACCCAGACAGCGCGCTCGCGGGGAGGAAGTTCCCATCGGCCGGGCTCCCACACGTAGGCGTGACCGTCCCACCGATGATATCCGCCAATCCAGACGTGCCGGCGGCTGGGAGCAACGGTCCTGTGTTCGTGGATAGAAACCGGCGGCCGTATCTTAACTACGATGTCGGCTGCGTTGGCCGAGCCGAGAGCGGCGGCGACGCCAAGGAATGCTGCTAGGGCAAATTTACGCAATTTGTTTCTCCTGCGCGTGATAAATGCAAGCAGGACGCCATTCCCGCGGGGTATGGAATGGGTAAGAGCTATCTTTTGATCCCGGCGAGTCGCGCGACGAGAGAGAGTGGCGCAGACGGGTCGAGAGAGGTTCCCGGCCTGCGCCACTGTTCCTACAGTGAGCGTAGGAAGTTCAGGAGGTCCTGCGTATTAGAGCCGTTCAGGTTGATGAACGCCTGAACGGACGAGTTGCCTTCGGAGCCCTGACTCATGTGCGCGCGGATTGCCTGCACGAGGTCGCTGGTGCGGCCGTCGTGCAAGAAAAAGATGCGCTGACCGAGGCCCCAAAGAGGCGCGGTGCGGAATTCATCGGGCCCGGCGTTGCCTTGCGAGATGCCGTCGGCTAACTGATTCCCCATGTTGTGGACCAACAAGTCGGAATACAGGTTGGCGGACTGCCGCGACAAGGAGGCAATTGAAGACGGGCCGGCGGTGAGGGTCGGCGTGTGACACAAAGCGCAGCCGACCTGTGTGAAGAAGCCTTGTCCACGGGCGATCGAAGCCTGTGACACGTTGCCATATGAGCTGACCGGCGTAGGGGGCGCGAGCGTGCGCATGAAGAAAGCGAAGCCGGTGATATCGCTCATGTCGTTGGGAGCAACAGAACTATCTTCGGGGTGGCCGTTGACATCGCAGCCGGTAGAGGTCTCACGCGGATTCGGAAACGCCTCGTTGGTAACGCCCATTTCGACGTTATAGGCTTCGCCGGAAAAGATGAGCAGCGATTTGTTCTGCGCTTTCCATCCGAAGCGCGTGATGGTGCCATCGTTGCCGCTGCGGTTCTCGTGGCCGGATATGCCGAAGGTACTCTTCATGGACGAGCTGGCGGTTTTGTTGGCGAGGATGGTGGCATCCTCGATGGCCTCGATCAGGCCGTCGCCGAACGTGGGCGTGGGGATGCGGAAGATCACGTTGTTGTTTTGCACTTGCGACTGAAAATTGGTTTGCTGCATGTTGCAACCGGAGGGGGCGTCGAAGCGGCCGGCGATTGTGAACAGGTCGTGGACGCCGCCGTCGGCGGAGCCATCGGAATTCTGCTGGAAGCGCGCCTCGCGAACGGGGCCGTGCAGAGTGATGAACGACGGAATCTGGTTGTTCGCTCCGTGCAAGTTCGCCACTGCAATTTGCGGGTTGATCTGCGGACTGCTGCCACCGACAGCGGGGAAAGCATGGCAGCCGGCGCAACTATTCATGTTGAAACCAGGTCCCAATCCGCCGCCGGACTCACCAGGCACGGTTCCGGAGACGGAATCGACCTCATTGAAGAAGACCAGACCCGCGGCAGCCATGGCCTGCTGTTGCGGAGTGAGCTTCGAGAGCGCTCCGCCCGCGCCGGGCGGCCCTCCGCGAACACCGGGGTCTTGAGCGCCGTTGTTGTTGTTGAAGGTTGTTGGACCCGCCGTTTGCGCCTGCAATAACAAGCCAGGCACGCAGAGGGTGACTAATCCAGCTGTAACTAGCCAGTTAGAAAGCTTAGCCATCTTAGACATAACTCTCCTATCCGCGGCGCATTCCTACAGGCCACGGGCACACGTTCCCTAACAGGGTTTATTTGTCGGTTTTGCGCAAGCCGCGAGGGGGCCCGGAAGCGGCGAGCACGGTTCTATAGAGATGGCGCGCTGCGGGCGAATGGCAGAATCCCGCGCAGGCGCGCACACCGCCAGATGTGGTTGGAGCGGCGTCCTAGTACTCTCTGGTGTTGGTAAAGTAACAGAGTTCGAAGTGCGTAGCAATACGGATTTTTTGCTCTTTCGTGCGGTTCCTTCCACTTGTTAATTAGCAAACCAACGCAGCCTTTCGAGTACAACTGATCGATAACGGAAGGGGCGGCGGGACGTGGTGCGCGGGCGAGAGAAGTTTGGTAAGAAATTCGGGTTCAGGCGGATTGGCTGTGGAAAATTGAGTGGAGGCGGGTGAGATGAAAGTGGCGCGGCGGGGTTGGTGAGTGGGAGCTAGCGGGGAGGGATGAGGGGGTTCGTGTGGCTTGATCGGCGGCCTTTCAGGCGGCTGGCGCTGGCGGGGCGGGATAGGGGATCCCGGCCTGTGCCACTGATTGTCCAGATGGGGTGGGCTGGGGCGTCATTGTAGTGGATGGAGATTACGAAATGAAATTTATTTTGATGGACTACGTGAACGAGGCCGGATGGCCGGAGTTGACGAAAGACGAGCAGGTGCGATGGCTGGGGGCTTATGTCGCCTATATCGAGGCGATGAAGGCGGCCGGCGTTTTGAAGAGCGCTACCGGGTTGAAACCGACGTCGACGGCGACTACGGTGCGCATCGCGGACGACAAGACGCAAGTGCTGGACGGGCCGTACGCCGATTCCAAGGAGCAACTGGGCGGCTTCCGCATTATCGAGGTGGCCGATCTGGACGCGGCGCTCTCGTGGGCGGCGCGCTGCCCCACGGCGCTGCATGGCGTGGTGGAAGTGCGGCCGATTATGGAGAGGGATCTGGCGGAGATCCGGGCGGATCTCATGAAAGGCGAAGCGCTGTGAGGAAACTGATCGTATTCAATCATGTGAGCCTCGACGGTTACTTCACCGGCGCGAATGGGGACTTCAATTGGGCGCGGGCGGGGAACGACGACGCGGAGTATCAGGCGTTCGTGACGGAGAACGCGAGTGGGGGCGGCGAGTTACTGTTCGGCAGGGTGACTTACGACCTGATGGCGAGTTACTGGCCGACGCCCAATGCGAGCAAGCACGATCCGAAGGTGGCTGAAAGTATGAATGCCATGCCGAAGACGGTGTTTTCGAGGACGATGGAGAGCGCAGCGTGGAGCAACACAACGCTAGTCAAGGACGATATCGTGGCGGCGGTGCGCAAGATGAAAGGCGAGGCGGGCGGCGGCATGGCGATTTTTGGAAGCGGCCAGATCGTTTCGCAATTGGCGTCGGCAGGAGTGATCGATGAGTATCAGTTCGTAGTCAATCCGGTGGCGCTGGGCGAGGGGCGGACGATGTTCGATCACATGATCGAGCCGTTGCGGCTGAAGCTGACGAAATCGCGCATCTTCGGCAACGGGAAGGTCTATCTGTGTTACGAGCCGATAGCGAAGTAGAGGCGGTAGCGCGCCGCAGTTACGGCAAGCTGGTGGCGTTTCTGGCGGCGCGGACCCGCGATGTGGCGGCCGCGGAGGACGCTCTTTCGGAAGCGTTCGCCGCGGCACTGGCGACTTGGACGGTGAATGGGTGTCCTGCGAATCCTGAAGGGTGGCTGCTGACTGTGGCGCGGCGGAAGATCATCGACGCCGCGCGACGGTCGCAACGCGCCGGGCCGGCATTGGAGCAGGTACGAATTCTGGCGGAGGGCGCAGACACAACAGGCGAGAACGACGAGATTCCGGACCGGCGGCTGGCGCTGATGTTTGTGTGCGCGCATCCGGCGATCGAGGCGGGCATCCGCGCGCCGCTGATGTTGCAGGTGGTGGTGGGACTGGATGCGGAGAGAATCGCTTCGGCGTTCCTGACATCGCCGGCGGCGATGGCGAAGCGTCTGGTGCGAGCGAAGAGTAAGATCCGGCAGGCGGGGATTCCGTTTCGCGTTCCGGGGCGTGACGAGATAGGCGGGCGGCTCGATTCGGTGCTCTCGGCGATCTACGCGGCGTTCGGAGAAGGCTGGATGAACCCGGGCGGCGCGGACGTGGCGCCGCGGGATCTGATCGAAGAGGCGCTCTTTCTGGCCAGGCTCATGGTTGAACTACTACCGGAGGAAGCAGAGGCGCTCGGGCTGCTGGCGCTGATGCTGCACGCGGAGGCGCGGCGGCGCGCGCGACGGAATGGAGACGGCGAATACGTGCCATTCGCGGAGCAGGACCGCGCGCTGTGGGACTGGCGGAAGATCGAAGAAGCGGAATCGCTAGTGCGCCGGGCGGGTACGTTGGGGGCGATCGGACGTTATCAATTGGAGGCGGCGCTGCAATCGGCGCATGTGTACCGGGCGCAGACGGGGCAGGACAATTGGGCGGCGGTGGCGGAGTTGTATGACGCACTGTGGGTGATGGTGGGGTCGCCGGTGGTGGCGATCAATCGGGCGCTGGCTATTGGGGAGGCACAGGGCGCGAACGCGGGCCTGGCGGCAATGCCGGATGCGGCGGTAGATGAGCGGCTGGCGGAGTATCAGCCTTACTGGGCGGCGCGGGCGGAGTTGCTGGCGAAGACGGGAGCGCGGGAAGAAGCGCACGGGGCGTATGAGATGGCGATTGGGTTAGAGAGGGATCCGGCTGTGCGGAGATTTTTGCAGGGGCGTCAGGCGGGGCTTTCTCGTAAAAGGTGATTGGCGCGCTTCGCGCGCTTGCGCCGGCGGGCCCAGAGGGCACCCCGGCCTACGCCACTAACGGCGCCAGGCGAATTCGCCGTTGACGATGGCGGCGATGGGGCCGCCGCGGAACTGGCGGCCGTCGAAGGGGGAGTTGCGGCTGCGGGACGGGGATTGATTGACGTCGTAGGTCCACTCGAAATCGGGGCTGAAGATGGTGACGTCGCCGGGGGCGCCGGGGGCCAGTGTTCCCCGCCCCAGGCGCAGGACGGATTCGGGGCCGGTGGTGAATAACTCAACCATCTTATAAAGCGAGATTTTGCCGGGATGGACGAGCTCCGAGAGCGTGAGGCCGATGGCGGTTTCGAGGCCGATGATGCCGAAGGGGCAGCGCTCGAATTCCTGCATTTTTTCGCTGCCGGGGTGAGGAGCGTGGTCGGTGGCGATGGCGGAGATGGCGCCGTTGACGATGCCATCGATGACGGCGTCGCGGTCGCAACAGGCGCGCAGGGGCGGCTTCATTTTGTAATTGCTGTCGTAGGCGGCGACGTCGCGATCGGCCAACACGAAGTGGTGCGGGGTGGCTTCGGAGGTGACGGGCAGGCCATTGCGGCGGGCGTAATCCACCATGGCGACGGAGTTGCGCGTGGAAATGTGGGCCACGTGATAGCGGGCGCCGGTGAGCTGCGCGAGGACGATATCGCGGGCCACCATTACGTCTTCGGACGCCGCGGGAATGCCGCGCAGGCCGAGGCGCACGGAGCGCGCGCCTTCGTGCATATCGCCGCCGGCGCTGAGGTTGAGATCCTCGCAGTGATCGATGACCGGGATGTCGTAGGAGCGCGCGAATTCCATGGCGCGGCGCATGACCCGCGAGTTCATCACGGGGCGGCCATCGTCTGAAATGGCGACGACGCCGGCTGCCTTCATGGCGCCGATGGCGGCCAGTTCCTCGCCTTCGCTACCTTTGGTGATGGCGCCGATGGGAAACACGTTGACGACGGCGTCGCGGCGGGCGCGCTCGACGATGTAGCTGGTCACCATGGCGCTATCGTTCACCGGCTTGGTGTTGGGCATGCAGCAGATGGACGTGAAGCCCCCTGCGGCGGCGGCGCGCGACCCGCTCTCGATGGTTTCGGCGTGCTCGAAGCCGGGCTCGCGCAGATGCACGTGCATGTCGATGAAGCCTGGGGCGACGATCATGCCGCCGGCGTCGAAAGTTTCGGCTCCGGGTGCAGAGAGACCGGGGGCGACAGCTTCGATGCGGCCGTCGGTGATTAGGACATCGGCGAGGGCGTCGGTGTGGGAGGCGGGATCGATCACGCGTCCGTTTTGGATGAGAAGCCGCATCAGCCGATCACCTTTTCCAATACCGCCATGCGCACGGCGATGCCGTTTTCGACTTGATTCAGGATGACGGAGCGCTGGAAATCGGCGACCTCCGAGGAAAGCTCGCGGCCGCGATTGATGGGGCCGGGATGCATGACGATGGCGTCGGGCTTGGCGAGATCGAGATGCTCGAGACGCAGGCCGTAAAACCGGAAATATTCGCTGGCCGGGAAGGCGGCTTCGTGCTGGCGCTCGAGCTGCACGCGCAGCATCATGATGACATCGGCATCGCGGATGGCTTCGCGAATGTGGGTGGTGAGGGTGACGCCGGGCGCAAGCTGCGCGAGTTCGGGAGGAAGCAGCGAGGCGGGGCCACAGAGCACGACTTGGGCGCCGAAGCGCGCGAGCAAATGGACATTGGAACGCGCCACGCGGCTGTGGGCAATATCGCCGATGATGGCGACGCGCAGGCCTTCGAGCGATTCGCGATGGTCCAAAATGGTGCGGGCATCGAGCAGGGCCTGCGTAGGATGTTCATGGGTGCCATCGCCGGCGTTGATGATGGGCGTGGGCAGATGGCGCGCAAGAAAATGCGGCGCGCCGGACGCGGCGTGGCGCATCACGATGGCATCGGGCCGCATGGCGGCGAGCGTGTTGAGCGTGTCGACGAGCGATTCGCCCTTGCTGACGCTGGAACCGGCGGCGGTGATGGAAACGGCGTCTGCGCCGAGGCGCTTGGCGGCGATTTCGAAGCTGGTGCGGGTGCGCGTGGAAGCTTCGAAAAACAGGTTCACGATCATCTTGCCGCGCAGCGTGTCGAGCTTCTTGAGCGTCTGCGTTTGGAGAGGCTGAAAGGTCTTGGCGCGCGCCAGGATCTCTTCGATTTCGGCGCGACCGAGTTCTTCGATACCGAGTAGACCGGCTGGCATGCTACTGGGCCGGGGTGGCGGCATCCCGCTCGCAGAGCAGGACCTTTTCCATGCCGTCGATTTCCTGGAATTTGACTTCGATGATTTCGATGTCGGTGGTCTGCACGCCGCGTCCTATGAAAGCCGCTTCGATGGGAAGCTCGCGATGTCCACGGTCGATCAAGACGAGAAGCCGGACGCGGGCGGGACGGCCGAGTTCGAACAGAGCGTCGAGCGCGGCGCGGATGGTGCGCCCGGTGTAGAGGACGTCATCCATCAGGACGACGTCTTTGCCGCCGACGTCGAACTCGATTTCGGTCATATTGACGACGGGTTTGACATCGACAGTGCTGAGGTCGTCGCGGTAGAAAGTGATATCGAGGATGCCGACGGGTACGGCGCGCTTTTCGAGGGCCGCGATTTTTTCCGCCAGGCGCTGCGCCAGGGGAACACCGCGGCGGCGGATGCCGATGAAGGCGAGGCGATCGAGATCTCCGGTTTTTTCCAAGACTTCATGGGCCAGGCGGACGAGCGTACGGTCAATTTCGGAAGCGCTCATCAACTGTGCTTTTTCGCGGGTAAGGGGCATGGCTCGAAGATAGGGTAGCACGCCCAGGTACTATGCCAGAAAGGCGAAACCGCTGATAATGTAGGCATGCCGTCGCAGCTCATTCCATTGTTCCCGCTGCAGTTGGTTGTGTTCCCGCGCACTCATCTTCCGCTTCACATTTTTGAAGAGCGCTACAAGGAAATGACGGGCAAAGCACTGCGCGATAATTCGGCTTTCGGCATTGTGCTTGCGAGAGAAAACGGCATTGTGAACGCCGGATGCACGGTGACGATCGAGAAGTTGCTGCACACCTACCCCGACGGGCGTATGGATCTTCTGACGCGCGGGCAGAGCCGCTTCGAGATCGCGGATTTGAACGAGGAGAAGAGCTACCTGCAGGCGGAAGTGGACTTCTTCGACGACGAAGATATCGACCCGCCGCCGGCGGATTTGCGCACGCGCGCGCTGACGAATTTCAAGGCGCTGGTGGAAATGGGAGGCGGACCGGACCGCGAAGCGGATTTCAACGATCCGCAGATGAGCTTTCAACTGGCGCAGGCATTACCGGATCTGGATTTCCTGAATTCGTTGCTGCGGCAGCGCTCGGAGACGGAGCGCCTGCGGCAACTCAATCAATATCTGGAAGCATATATTCCGCGCCAACGCGCCGTGGAGCGCATCAAGGCGGTAGCGCCAACCAATGGATTCGGCGGTAAACCGGCAGGGATCTAGATGAAGATGACGATTCGCGGCAACTCCCATTCGCTGCGAAAGACGTCGTCACTTGCTGTCTCCCTATTTATACATGGCGCGGCGCTGGGTTGGGTGATTGTGGGCGCGACTCTGGGCTTCGACGAAAGCCCGAGGCCGATTTACGACCAGGAAATCAAGCCCCACGAGACCAAGATCATCTGGTATCACTTGCAGGCGCGGGTGCCGAATGTGCGTCCGGTGGAGGCGAAGCCGAGCCCGAAGCCGCCGCGCGCGGTGCGCAAGCTCGACCAGAATCTGATCGCGGGCAAGAAGGAGCTTCCGCTGCAGCAGAAGATCTGGATGCAAGACCCGCCGAAGGCCGAACCGCCGAAGCCGAAGATCGAGCCGCTGCCGAATTTGCTGGCGGTGGCGCCCACGCCGAAATTGGAACCGCGGAAATTCGTGCCGCCTCCTCCCCCGGTTGTGAAACCGAAGGAGGTGGCGAAGATCGAGGATGCTCCGGACGCGGCGATCAAGCAAACGGCGATCACGATGGCCGACTTGCCGATCGCGCCGACGCTGCCGCGCGCGGTACGCAGGTTCACGCCGCCGCCGGCTATTCGGAATACGCCGCCTCCACCAGCACCGGTGGACACGGCGGCGCCGCCCGATGCCGCGCCGGTGGCAGCGCCCGCGCCGACGATGGCGATCGTGGGACTGGACCCGGCGAAGACGATGGAGATCGTGAAGCCGCCGGCGCCGCGCGAGGCGGAATTCGCCGCAGGACCCAAACCGAATCCCGACGGGGAGAGCGCGCCCGCGAACAAGGCGATGCTGAGCGTGCCGAGTATTTATGCGAGCGGCGGTCCGAAGGATATTCATCCGCTCACAGCGGTGGACCTTGCGCCGACCTCGCAGAAGAATCTGATGGCCGCGATGCGGATGTCCGGCGGCGTTCCGCACACAGGCCGCGCCGAGCAGACAGCCGCCGCACGTTACCACTTCACCCGACCCGCGTATGAATGGCCGTATGATTTACATGATGGCGATTCAGATGCCGAATATCACCAGTTACTCGGGAAGCTGGATGGTCTGGTTCGCCGAGCACGAGCCGCTGCCGGGCGGACCGCCGCTCGAAATGCGGCCGCCGGAGCCGGTGCGCAAGGTGGATCCCCGATACGTTCCCGATGCGGTCAATGAGCGCGTGGAAGGCATTGTGCGACTGGCGGCGGTGATCCGGAAAGATGGACATATCGACACCGTGGAACTGCTGAAACACCTGGATGACCGCCTGGACCGCACGGCCGAGGAAGCGCTTGCGAAATGGATTTTTGAGCCCGCGCATCGCGACGGGACGCCGGTGGATGTGGATGCGGTGTTCGAGATTCCATTCCGCCTAGCCCCGCGAGCGCGCAAATAGACGAATGCGCCAGTCGTTGATCATCGATGCCGACGATACGCTGTGGGAGAACAACATCTACTTCGAGCGCGCATTCGAGGAATTCGTGGCGTTTCTGGGCCACTCGTCGCTCAACGCGCGCGAAATTCGCGACGTGCTGGATGCGATTGAAGCGGTGAATGCGAAGATCCACGGCTATGGATCGCTGAATTTCGGGCGCAACCTGAAGCAGACGTACGAAAGGCTCTCGGAGCGTTCGATCCACGAGGACGATTTGCGGGCAGTGATGAGTTTCGCCGAGCGCATTCTGGAATGCCCGATGGAAGTGATCGAAGGCGTGGAGGAGACGCTGGATTATCTTGCGGGGCGTCACGAGCTGACGCTGTTCACGAAGGGCCATGCGGACGAACAGAGGTTGAAAATCGACCGCTCGGGGCTGGGCCGCTACTTTGCGCACACGGCGATCGTGAAGGAGAAAGATGCGCCGGCTTACCGGGCGTTGGTGAGCGAGCGTGCGATGGATCCGGAGCGGACGTGGATGATCGGGAATAGTCCGAAGTCGGATGTGAACCCGGCGCTGGAGGCGGGGCTGGGCGCGGTGTTTGTGCCGCATGCGCATACGTGGGTGCTGGAGAAGGAAGAAGTGCGGCATGGGCATCCGCGGCTGGTGACGGTGGAGCGGTTTGAGATGTTGCGGGAGCGGTTCTAGGGGGGCGCACGCAGCACGGGCTAAAGCCCGTTGCAGGCTGAAGCCTGCCCTACAAATTGGGAACAAATTGGGGGGCGGGTGCGTATCCTTGCCGACGAGGATCTATGCGCTTACTTCCGGCCATCGCGCTTGCGCCTGCTTTACTGGCGTTAAACGGTTGTCTGTACATCGACGGCAACTTTGCGAGGTTCAACCGCGATTTTCACTTCAGCTACCCGCTTTCGGCGGGAGGCCATCTCTCGGTGGATGGGTTCAACGGCGCTATTGAGATTACGCCGTGGGACCAGGCAACGGTGGATATCAGCGGGACTAAATATGCTCCGAGCGAATCGGAGGCGGATGCGATGACGGTTGGCATCGATCACACGGCCACCACCGTCTCGATCCATGTGCCGCACCAATATGACTGGCACGGCAATCGCGGCGTTCACTTTGAGATCAAAGTTCCACGGGGCACGGTGCTGGAGCGTATCGTGACGTCGAACGCGCGCATTCACGCGGTGGAGGGTATCGGGCCGGGGCGATTCAAGAGCTCGAACGGTACGATCGACGTGGAGAAGTTTCGCGGCGCGCTGGACATCGAAACCAGCAATGGCCGAATCAATCTCGACGATGTGCAAGGCGATATCACCGCGCGGAGCTCGAACGGGCGCGTGCGGGCGGACGGAATTCGCGGGTCATTGGCGGCCCAGACCAGCAACAGCAGCATTCACGCGAGTTTGTTGGCCGCCGACCGCGATGTGCGCGCGGAAACGCGCAATGGGGCGATCGATCTGATTCTGCCGGGGGGACTGACGCAAGACGTCCGGGCGAGCACGAGCAACAGCTCGATCACGGTGCGGCTGGGCGACCCCGCGAACGCGCGCATTTCGGCGCGCACCAGCAATTCGTCAGTGACTTCGGATTTCGACGCGCAGATGCACGGGGAAATGCGACGCAATGAGATGGAAGGGGCAATTGGCGCGGGCGGGCCGCTGCTCGAATTGACGAGTTCCAACGGACCGATCCGGATTGTCAGGCAGTGACAGCATAAAAGGTCGAGGCTGGACAGACCAGGAGGTCAGTCGTACTTAGGTGCCGTGGCACTTTTTGTATTTTTTGCCGCTGCCGCAGGGGCATGGATCGTTGCGGCCGACCTTCGCGCCGCCGTTGACGGTTTTGGGAGCGCTCGAGCCATCGCCGCCGAAGGTTAGGGCGTCGAGTTCGCGATCCTTTTTGCGCAGCGTGGTTTTGGTGAAATCCTCCATGGTGGCTTTCGCCGCCTGGCGCTGCTGCTCGTTGGGATCGGGCTTGGCCGCTTCCACTGCCTCGGCGTCGTCTTCGTCCTCGTCCGGGTAAGGACCGGAGGGCTGCGCGCCGGTGTTGACTTGCAGGAAGTAGAGATAGCGGACCGTCTCATCTTCGATGCGGTCCATCATGGCCGTGAAGAGATCGTAGGATTCCCTCTTGTATTCGACCAGCGGGTCCTTCTGGCCGTAGGCGCGATTGCCGATGCCCTGTTTGAGCTCGTCCATCGACAGCAGGTGATCTTTCCACTGGTTGTCGATGACCTGCAGCATGACGATGCGCTCGGTTTGGCGCATGACGTCGGGGCCGACGAGGTCTTCTTTTTCCTGATACTTTGCCTGCAGGCGCTGGAAAATGTGATCGGCCAGCTCATCGCGGGTGAGGCCCTGCATATCCGCGGGCGATACGCGCGCACCGAACGAACTGAGGACGTCATTGGCGAGGTTGGCGAGGTCCCAAGTCTCGGGGTGTTTGTCCTCGGGGCAGCGCATGTCGATGAACTGCTCGACGATGCCGCGCGCCATATCCATGATGCGCTCTTTTTGATCGACGCCTTCGAGCAGTTGCCGGCGCATGCCATAGACGGCCTGGCGCTGCTTGTTGTTGACGTCGTCATATTCGAGCAGGTGTTTGCGCGCTTCGAAGTTCTGCGCTTCGACGGCCTCCTGGGCCTTGGCGATGCGCTTAGTGATGAGGCCGGACTCGATGGGCACATCTTCTTCCATGCCCAGGCGCAACATGAGGTTTTGCATGCGCTCGCCGCCGAAGATGCGCATGAGATCGTCCTGCAGGGAGAGATAGAAGCGCGAGCTGCCGGGGTCGCCCTGACGGCCGGCGCGGCCGCGAAGCTGGTTATCGATGCGGCGTGAATCGTGGCGCTCGGTGCCGACGATGTGCAAGCCGCCGAGAGCTACGACTTCGTCGTGTTCCTGGTCGGTGCCCTGCTTGAAACCGTTGTAGAGCTCGTCCCATCTGTCGCGCCGCACGCGATAGAACTGATCGTCGTGCGTGAAGTAGTAGAAATGCTCGTCGGCGATGTACTGTTCCTGGTTTTCGGGAAGGCGCTCGGCGATCTTCTCTTTGAGGCAGGCATCCTTCGCCATGAACTCGGGGTTGCCGCCGAGGAGAATATCGGTACCGCGGCCCGCCATGTTGGTGGAGACGGTGACCATGCCGCGCCGCCCGGCCTGGGCGACGATGGACGCTTCCCGCTCGTGATTCTTGGCGTTGAGTACTTCGTGCCGTACGCCGAGGCGCTTTAGAATTCCGGCGAGACGCTCCGACTTTTCGACGGAGATGGTGCCGACCAGAATCGGTTGTCCGGTGGCGTGCATCGCCTGGATTTCCTTGGCGGCGTTGCGGAACTTTTCTTCCTCGGTGCGGAAGACGATGTCCGTGTTTTCCTTGCGGATCATGCTCCGGTTGGTGGGAATCACGATGACGTCGAGCTTGTAGATCTTTTCGAATTCCGCGGCTTCGGTTTCGGCCGTACCGGTCATGCCGGACAGCTTCTTATACATGCGGAAGTAGTTCTGGAAGGTGATGGTGGCGAGCGTCTGGTTTTCGCGCTGGATGCGCACGCCTTCCCTGGCTTCCACGGCCTGGTGCAAGCCATCGCTCCAGCGGCGGCCGGGCATGAGACGTCCGGTGAACTCGTCAACGATGACCACTTCGGGGCCTTCGTCGCCATCGCGCACCACGTATTCGCGGTCGCGCTGATAGAGCACGTGCGCGCGCAGGGCCTGCTGTACGTGATGGTTGTATTCGATGTTGGCGGGATCGTACAGGTTGGCGAGGTCCAGCAGTTTTTCGACCTTGAGCACGCCCTCTTCGGTGAGCGCCGCCGACTTATGCTTTTCGTCGATGGTGTAGTCGCCGGTGGTGTATTTTTCACCGGGCTCGCGGCCTTCGATGACTTCGCCGCGTACCAGCCTGGGGATGATGCGGTTGATCTTGTAATACTTGTCGGTGGATTCCTCGCTCGGCCCGGAAATGATGAGCGGGGTACGCGCTTCGTCCACGAGGATCGAATCGACTTCGTCGACGATGGCGTAGTTATGCACGCGCTGCACACAATCCTCGATGCGGAACTTCATGTTGTCGCGCAGGTAATCGAAGCCGAATTCGTTGTTGGTGCCGTAGGTGATATCGGAGTTGTAGGCGTCCTTGCGTTCCTGGTCGTTGAGATCGTGCACGATGACGCCGACGCGCAGGCCGAGGGCTTTGTACAGGCGGCCCATCCATTCGGAGTCGCGCTTGGCCAGGTAATCGTTGACGGTGACCAGATGCACGCCCTTGCCTCCGAGGGCGTTGAGGTACGCGGGCAAGGTGGCGACCAGCGTTTTGCCTTCGCCGGTTTTCATTTCGGCGATCTTGCCCTTGTGGAGAACCATGCCGCCGATCAACTGGACGTCGAAATGGCGCATGTTGAGGAAGCGGCGGCCGGCTTCGCGTACGACGGCGAACGCTTCGACGAGGAGATCGTCGAGCGTGGCCCCCTGGGCTATGCGTTCCTTGAATTCGATGGTCTTAGCGGCCAGGTCGATATCGGACAGCGCGCGCATGGCCGGTTCCAGTTCGCCGATGGCGGCGACCGTCGGCAACATCGCCTTGACCTCGCGCTCGTTTTTGGTGCCAAATACCTTGGCCAGAACGGTATCAATCATGAAGTGTGAACGGGACGGGCGTACAATCCCACCTACCAGTTTAGCAGGCGCGGACGTCCGGGCCCGCGCAAGTTGTTTTGTGTAAACGATTGGCCGCGAAACAGGCTGCTAATTACAGGACGAGACGGGGGATGCGGATTTAGCTGGACTGGGTGGACGACGTGTCGGGGGGGCCGAACTCCTTATCGAGTTGTTGCACGAGGTCGGCGCGGTCGATGCTTAGCCAAGCCTCGCGAGCGGCTTGGATGTGTTGAGCGCGCTGGTCGTTGGAGGTAGTGCGGGCCAGACGCTGGTGAGCGCGGCCGATAGAATAGGGTTCTGCGATTTGTTCATACAGGCCGAGCGCTTGCTGGTAGGCATTGTTTGCGAATTCGGCGTCCGAAAGACGCGCTATATCGCCCAGACTCTGGATGCAATTGGCCTCGCCCAACACGTCCCCCACTTGCCGGTACAGGGGCAGCGCCGCTTCATACCGTTGCCTCGCTTCTCCGTGATTTAATTGTGCCAGTGCGATATCGCCCAGACTCTGGATACAGTTGGCCTCGCCCAACACGTCCCCCACCTGCCGGAAAAGCGGCAGCGCCGCCTCATACCGCTCCCGTGCTTCAAGCTGATTCGACCGCTCCAGTGCGATATCACCCAGCCTCTGTATGCAGTTCGCCTCCCCCAACACCGAGTTCACCTGCCGGTACAGCGCCAGCGCCGCTTCATACCGCTCCCGCGCTTCCCCGTAGGTCGACCGCGCCAGCGCGATATCCCCCAGACTCCGGATACAGTTGGCCTCGCCCAACACGGAGCCCACTTGCCGGTAGAGCGGCAACGCCGCCTCATACCGCTCCCGCGCTTCCCCGTGCTTGGACCGCGCCAGCGCGATATCCCCCAGACTCCAGATACAGTTGGCTTCGCCCAACACATCGCCCACCTGCCGGTACAGCACGATCGCTTTTTCAAGGTGCGAGACAGCCGTTTCGTAGTCAGGAATCCAGCGCAGTGGGCCTCCGAGCGCATAATGCAGTGTCTGCGCAAGATCATTCAGCTCGCCGACGGCTACTCGAAGGGCCAAAGATTCCCGGAGGGCGGTTGCGGCATCCCGCCACTGGTAACGCGCTGAAAAGCCCAAACCGGCACGATAGAGGAGGCGGGCCAAGGCAGCCTCTGATCCGGGTTTGCCACGTAGCCGTGCCGCCTCCGCCAACGCCATTTCTGGATCCGGGCCGGAGCGCGATGGAAGCTCCGAAGGCATCGAACGTTCGGCACCGCTAACCATTGCGACCTCCGGTTCGACCCAGGCAACCTGCGTCCTGATGGACCACAAATCCGGGGCATTTTCGCGCAAAACCTCTTGCAGCCACGGGGCACCAACAAAAATGACTGGCGCGTGCCATTTGCGGCGGAACGGGTTACGATGCTGGTTCAGTGCGGAAACGCCTCTCGCCCAAGCTTCGCGCCAGGCACCGCACTCCGGCGAGCCCTCGGAGACCACGCGCTCTACCCACACGGCGCCTGCGTCCGGGTCTACTCCTTCGGTAATAGCGAGTTAGCAATTTCCCGCAGGCGATCCGGCGGGGTGGTTTCGATCTCCACAAGTTTCTTTCCGGACGCGGCAAATCGGCGGATGAGGGCGTCGCGGCAAACGGCGGCACCCTCTTCGTTGGGCACCAAAAGCACAACGAACGCGAAGCCTTCGTTGAGATCGAGGAGCGTCAGCAGGGCTTGCCAATCGAGCGATGCGCCCAGATTATAGCGTCCAGCGAACGTGGAAATATCACTCACGCCGTTCTAGCGGCATCGGCCTTGGCGACAATCTGTTTGACCTCGTCGCGCACCAGCGGATGCACGTCATACCATTCCGTGCCGTTTTTCAGGTACAGGACAACATGTGTGTCCAGGAACCGCGTGAGGCGATTCACGTCGGCCGGTTCATTGGTTTTCAAAAGCGTCGCTCGTTCCTTCTCGATCTCGAACAGCCAGCGGGCATCAGCGAAAGAGATCGGCAGGAAGTTACTACGAACGCGGACGATGGCATGTTCAATCGCTGTATCGGAAAGCGGAAGTTCGTTGGCCCGCAGCAGCGCTTCCCGAAGCAACAGCAGCAGATCCCGAAAGTGGCCTCCGCACAGTTCGATAAATCTCTCGGTTCGCTCGCTCTCCTTGGGCCCGAAGAACCGCTTCATTCCTTCTGGTGTAAATCGCTTCGTGATTACCGACAGCAGCGCTCGCTGGCCATGGTCCCATGGCGGCCGGTGTGGATGGTTTTCCCACAAACGGATGCACGGCACGACTAAGATATCAGCGCCCGGCAACACGAATTTGAGCCATGGCGGGACCGTATACACCACGTGGACGTACGGAATTTCGAGGTTTCTCAGATGGGTCGAGAAGAGAACTTCGACACTGTGAGTTACCTCTTGTTCATTAGATAAAGATCCGCGAATCTGCTCTAACGAATCGAAGAGGAAAACCACCTTGGCGTCATTACCGCGACGCTGCCGGATGGCCTTCACGCCGTCTTCGAAGAATTGCCTCACTTCATCGCGAAGTTCGCCTATACGGCCGCTCAGATGTTTAGACAGCCGCTCGCGAAAGGATGGCGTGCTTCGGAATTCGAGCTTCAAGTCGACGCCAGCGCCGTCAGGGCCGGCTTTGAGTCCTAATTCCTTTACTCCGACTTCCGTCTTCAGTAACCAGTTACGGAGGCGCGCCCAATAACCTTCGTGGGCTAGGGCGATTTTTTGGTCTTCCAGCGCATCGCTGAAAGCGCCGGCAAGAACGATCAGCAAGTCGGCGATTTCAACGGGAGACGCGGGGTTCAGATAGTCCAACGCGTCCGCGTAGAGCACGATGGCGCCGGAATCCACCAACCGTTTTCGCAGACGGAAAAGCTCGGTGGTTTTGCCGGAGCCACGAAAGCCCGAAAACAGGCTCAGGCTCTCGACATCGGCATAACGGATGCGACGCTCCAGTTCGTCGATGGGATCATCGCAACCTTCATGTTCGTAAACCGGTTCGTAGAAGGGATCGCCGGGCTCCAGCGGACGATCCTGCAACTTTTGATAAGTCGCCTTGAGGAATTTCTCGTCGTCCGCGGTCAGTGGCACAACTCAGAATTACCACATAACCGCGCACTTCCGGACGGCGGCCATGCCGGCAGTATTGGCATGCTTGCTGTGCCGGTCTAACGGGCCCGTTCTGATAAGCGGTTTAACGCTCCCGTAGGTCCGCGGGCGGGGGAAAAGGCGAAAACCCCGCTACACCATGCACTGAACTGCCGCGCCGGCCGCCGCCGGCTTAGTCACTCGGTCACCATCCGGGTGGTTTAGGGCCTTTCGTTCCGCCATCCGGTTCGCGGGGCACAACGGACAAAACCCCCGCTCTGGCAGATCCATTTTGTGCAAACGGCGGGCCACTGTGGCCTAAGCCTCGATAGAAGCCAGGCTTGCCCGGGCGCCGAGCGCAAGGCGGGGTTCCATTTGCAACAAGCGGCCGGGACGCCCGCAATCGCACACGATTTCGGAATCGGCGCGGGATTTTTCGCGCATATGGAAGCCGTTTTGGGCCTCGCACTCGAAGCCGGCGATGCGCCCGGCGCGGTCCATTAGGACGGCGAAGACGGGAGTCTGGTAGAGACGCCACAACTCGTCGCGCTCGGCGAGCGTAAATGCGGGACTGGTCGGTGCAAGCAGCACGAAAATTGCCCGTTCGGCGGACGCCGCGCGCGTGGCGGCGCGTTTCAATTCGGGATAGGAGCCATATAGCGCGGGGGCGTGGCCATCGGCGCAAGTGGCTGGAATTGGACGGATTCCCCGAAAAAACGGGTGCCGGAACGGAAACCGGAACCGGATTGTCATCTGCAGTTATAGTGCGGCGGGGCGGAAAAGATTCTCAAGATTTTCGCTGAAAATCGCCCTCGCATCCGGGGCGCTGAGGCCAAGCGAATGCAACACCTGCACCTGGTGGTCAAAGACGGCACGATTCCAGACTCGCGGGAAGAACGACGAATCCGTACCAAACAGCAGCCGCCACGGACCCAGGATGGTCAACGCACGGTCCAAGACAGTTTCCAGATTGAGGTCTTCGTAGCGCATCCAGGAATTGCTGCTAGAGGTATCGAGATATACGTTGGGGCACAAGTCGGCCAGCATCAACGCTTCGCGGAAATAACCAGCGCCGAAGTGCGGCAGGATAAACGCCAGCTTGGGATGCCGCAGCGCCAAGGCGTGCAGGTCGATCGGGTTCGAAAAGCGCATGTCGAAGGGCGAAGGCAGGCCAAGTTTCTTGCGCATGCCCATCGTCAGCACGCCGCAATGCACGAACACGGCTCGATTGGGCGCGGAAGCGGCGATTTCAAGCACCGGGGCCACGCGCTCATCGTGCATCGAATAGCGGTGCATCGCCGGGAACAGGCACAAGGCATGCAAACCGCCGTCGAACGCCGCTTCGGCGCGCGCGGGCGCATCCGGCGCGGTGGGGTTGAACATTGCGTAAGCGAAAAAGCGCGACGGAAACGCCCCCGCGGCTTGCAGCACCGAACCTTCGTCGCCGGGGATGCTCGCGATCAGCGCAGCGCGCGAAACGTCACAGCGATCCAACTCCTCCACCAATTGACCGGCCAATTCGCGCGCGTCTTCGGGCGGAAGCTCGCCTTTCAGCGTCTTGGCGATTTCGTCAGGCGTGCCCAGCGAGGCGAAGAAGCGGCGCGAGAAGAAGTGAACGTGGGCGTCCGAAACGGGTAGCTCACCCCACGGGGTTTGCATCAGATTTGTTCCAGTTGGTGATGCCCGCGGCGAGCGCGAGCTGCGTGAGACCGGCGACGTTGTTGACGCCGAGCTTCTTCATCATGGTCTTGCGGTAGCTGCGAACGGTCTGCAGGCCGAGATCGAGCATCACGGCGATGTCCTTGCTGGTCTTGCCTTCGGCGACGAGGCGGAGCACCTGCAATTCGCGCGGGGAAAGCGAATCGAGCGGGGTCTTGTCGTGAGTTTCGAGGTCGCCGCGCTGGATGCGCTGCAGCAGACGATCGGAAACCTGGGAGCTGAGATAGGAGCCGCCGCGAGCGACGGTGCGCAGCGCGTCGAGCAGTTCGCTGGAAGAGGCTTTCTTGAGGACGAAAGCGCGCGCGCCGCTGCGGATAGCGCTGACAACCGAGTTTTCGTCATCGAACATGGAAAGGATGACGACTTTGACGGCGGGACAGTGGCGCAGCAGCTCGGTGGTGGCCTCGATGCCGTTCATGCCGGGCAGGCCGATATCCATCAGGACCAAGTCGGGGTTGACCTTCTTGCAAAGCTGCACCGCATCGGCGCCGTTCTCGGCTTCGCCGACGACGTGAAAATCGGCGCCGCGTTCGAGTATGGTGCGGATGCCGTCGCGCACCAGTTTGTGATCGTCCACCAGAGCGATGGTGAAGGTCATAGCGGCCTCTTGGCGTCCTCGCGATCGAGCGACGCCCGCACGGCGGTGCCGGCGCAGCGGTCGCTGACGATGGAAAGACTCAAACCCGCCTGCGCGGCGTAGTGTTCCATGCTCATAATCCCCAGTCCCCGGCGTCCCAAGGCGACTTCGCCGGGATCGAACCCGTGGCCATTATCGCGCACCTCGAGGGCCGGGCCACTGCGCGACGCTTTGACGGCGATTTCGATGGAGGAGCAGCCGGAATGCGCGATGGCGTTTTCGAGCGCCTCCTGCGCGATCTGATAGAAGGCCGGGGCGACGTTGGGATCGAGCTTTAAGAAAGGATCGACGTTGAGCCGCATCGATCCGCTGAAGCGGTTGCGGAGGCGCGTCATCAGGCGGTCGAGCGCGGGGCGCAAGCCGGCGCGTTCCACGGTGGAGGGGTTGAGTTCGTAGCTGTAATCGCGAACATCTTCCATGATGGTCTCGAGCGCCTTTTGAACTTCGGTGAGGCGCACGCAGACTTCGGGGGCCACAGCTTCGAGATCCATACGCGCCAGGTCGAGCTGCATGCCGAGGGCGGTGAGATTCTGGCCGACGTTATCATGCAGGAATTTCGAGGCCATTTTGCGCTCGAACTCCTGGGCCTTCAGGGCGCTCAAGACGGTCTGGCGCAAATCCTGCTCGGCTTTGTTCCAATCGCTGATTTCGCGCGCGATGGCGCCGGCGTAGCGGGGTTCGCCTTGGACGCGTACGGGGAAAATGGAGACGTTCCAGACGGTGTCTTCGCTGCGCTCGCGCAAGGAAAACGTCTCGCCGGCGAGAGCGCGCGAACAGCGGGCAGTCCATGCCTGCGCGAGATCTTTGGGAAGAACCTGAGCGATGGAGTGGCCGGCGAGCGCGTCCACGGGCTTGCCGAAGATGCCGGAACAATCGCCATAGATGCGCTCGAACACGCCGGCGGCGCTCACCAGCCAGGAGCAGGAAGGGGCTTGTTGAAGCAGCAACCCCGCGAGATGATCCCCTTCCGGCATGGTGACCGGTTACCGCTTTCTGGCGATGACCTTTTTGACCGCGTCGACGATGTTGTGAGCCATCAGGCCATATTTTTCGAGGATTTCCTGGGCCGTGCCCGTTTCGGCGTAGGTGTTCTGGATGCCGACGAATTCCATGGCGCAGGGACGCGTTTCGCCCACGACTTGCGCAACGCGCACGCCGAGGCCGCCATCCACCAGGTGCTCTTCGGCGACTACAATCGCGCCGGTTTCGGCGGCTTTCTGAATGGCATCGCGATCGAGCGGTTTGACGGTGTGCATGTCGATGACGCGGGCGGAAATGCCCTGCGCTTCGAGCGTATCGGCGGCCAGCAACGCCTGCGCGACGAGCAATCCGTTGGCGATGATGGCGACGTCTTTGCCTTCGGCCACTTCGATCGATTTGCCGATTTCGAATTTTTGATCGGCGGAATAGATGATGGGGGCCTTCAGGCGGCCGGTGCGGATGAAAACGGGACCGACGTAAGCGGCGGCTTCGCGAACCAGAGCCTTGGCGGCCGCTTCATCGGCGGGAGAGATCACGACAAAGCCGGCGAGCGAGCAGGCGAGCGAGGTCTCTTCGATGCTCATCTGCGACGGGCCGTCTTCCCCGATGGAAATGCCGCTGTGGGTGCCGACCACCTTCACGTTGGCGTGCGGATAGGCCACGCAGGCGCGAAGCTGCTCGAAGCCCTTGTTAATGACAAACACGGAGAAGCTCGCTACAAACGGAATCTTTCCCGCGTAGGCCAATCCCGCGCCGATGGCGCACATGTTGGCTTCGGCGATGCCGCAGGAAACGAAGCGCTCGGGAAATTCCTTCTGGAAGTAAACCGTCATGGTGGATTTGGCGAGATCGGCATCGCACACGACGATGTCCTTGTTTTCCCGCCCGAGCTCCACCAGGGCCCGCCCGAAAGCTTCGCGAGTGGCCGCACCCTCTTTGATTTCGAATTTGGTTTTCGCCGGCATTATTGCAGCTCCTGTAGCGCCATTTGAACTTCGGCCGGCGTGGGCGCCGTGCCGTGGAACTTCGGATTATTTTCCATGAACGAAACGCCCTTGCCCTTGATGGTGTGGGCTACGAGACAGGTCGGCTTGCCCTTGGTGGCAGCGGCTTCCGCGAAGGCGGCGCGCACCGCGGCGGGATCGTGCCCGTTCAACTCGATGGTGTGCCAACCGAACGCGCGCCATTTTTCGGCGAGCGGAGCGACTTCCATAATGTCCTTAACGAAGCCATCGAGTTGGATCTGGTTGTAATCGACGATGGCGCAGACGTTGTCGAGTTTGTGGAACGAGCCGGCCATGGCCGCTTCCCAAACCTGACCTTCCTGAATTTCGCCATCGCCCAACATGCAGTAACTGCGCGACGGGCTGTTATCCAGGCGGGCCGCAATGCCCAGTCCGAGCGCGATGGAGAGGCCTTCGCCGAGAGACCCGGTGGACGCCTCGAGCGAGTGAATGAAGCGCATATCGGGGTGGCCCTGATAGACCGAGCCGAACTTGCGGAGGGTGTTGAGCTTGTCGAGCGGCGTATCGGGATAGCCAACCTCGGCCATCACGGCATAAAGCACGGGCGCGGCGTGACCCTTGGAAAGAATGAAGCGGTCGCGCTGCGGCCATTTGGGATTCTTGGGATCGATGCGCATGGCGTTGAAGTACAACTCGACGATGAGCTCGACCGCGGAAAGCGAGCCGCCGGGGTGACCCGACCCAGCCGCGCCGATCATTTCGATGATCTCGCGGCGGACACGCTTGGCGATAACTTGCAGTTCTTCCAGAGATTTCGGCATGGGAATCTCTTCGATTCTACCAAGCGCCGCGAGGAAGGAGTACAATTCCCGTGATATGACTCCCGAAACTATTCCAGCCGATGTGCCGCCACCCACCGGAATGAGCGAGATTGCGCGTATTTCCGGGGTGTTTTTCGAGCCGAAAAAGGCGTTCACCGATATCGCCGCGCGGCCTCGATGGATTGTGCCGCTGCTATTGGTGATTCTCTGCGGATTTGGCGTAAGTATGATTTACAGCCAGAAAGGGCTGATGCGCATCGCGGCCGAGCAACAGATGGCGAAGAATCCACAGATTGCGCAACTGCCGCCCGATCAAAGGGAAGCTGCGATCGATCGGGGAATGAAGATCGGGGCGATCATCGCCTACTGCATTCCGATTTTGATCCCGGTGGTATTCCTGATCATTAGCTTGGTTTTGTGGGGAATCACCGCCGGCATTCTTTCCGCGCCGGTGCGATTCGGGCAGGTATTTGCGGTTGTCTGTTACGCGCAATTGCCGGGAGTGTTGAAGGCGATACTTACTGGCGCGGTGGCTTACATGAAGAGCCCTGCCGATTTCAACGTTCAGAATCCGTTGTTGTTTAACCCGGGGGCATTTATGGACCCGCAGACGTCGTCAAAGTTCCTATATGCGATCGCGAGTTGGTTCGACCTGTTTACGATCTGGATCATTCTGCTGATCGCGGTGGGACTGAAGGCGGCGGCGGGCAAGAAGCTCTCGTTCGGCGGCGCGCTCTTCGCGGTGGTTCTGCCGTGGGCGCTCATCGCATTGGTGTCGGCTTCGATAGCGGGCATGATGGGCTAATCGGCTGTCAGGCTGGACGCGGCGGGGAAGGTAGCGCGGCTGGCACATGTCCACCCTGGAGCACACCATGAAGACTTTTTCGATTGCTCGCTGCATTGTTTTGCTGGCGCCGTTATGCGCCTGCACGCATTACCAACCGGCGCCCGTCAACCTGCTTCCGGTACCGCCGAAGGATTCGCGCTGGGAGCAAGATGAGACGGAGCGAGTCCATTTGCCGCTCACCGAAGCCGGGCGCACGGACTTGGTGACCGCTCTCAAGTACGGACTCAATCACAACAATGCGGACCGGGATTCCGCCGTCGAGCTCAACGCGGCGCAAACTTATAAGAACCTTTTGGACCTGCTCAGTCATGACGACACATTGGCCGATCTTTCCCAGCCGGGGTTTAAGACCTTTTTTCCGGGCGACAGGATCGACCAGGTGATTGACGCACGCGACGACACGGCCCCGAAAAGTCACCCGCCGGTCGCCTTCCGCGGCGCTCTTACGGACGGCAAGTATTGGTGGATTTTCTACCGCGATGCCAACGATCATTTGAGCGGGGTCATGGTGGTGCGGTTTCAGGCGCTCACTACCCTCGTGGAGAAGAAGAAATAGCCATGCACGACCGCCTGCTGCAAACGCTTCTCAATATCGCCAACGTGCGATTGATTGCCGCGTACACCGACGACAATCTCGGCTTCGATGGGAACTCCATCGAGATCTTTCTTCCCGACATGCACCTGCTCTCCGATGAGCGCAGCAAACTTTATCAGTACGGCACTAACTATGCCAACTCGCTGCTAGTGGACGCCGCCGCGGCTCTGCTGCAATTCCGCACGGAGGCCAAGAAGGACGGCCAGCACGTCAATGTCTTTCATATCGGCGACTACCTGGACTTGTGGCGGCAGAGCCTGCTGCCGGCGCTTGACCCCACCGTGCCTGACCAGATCAGGGACTCGCACCAGAAGCTCGCGAGCCTGCTGGAGGACCCTGGCCTCAACACCGGCTTTCTTCTGGGCAACCACGATTTCGACCTCTATCAGTTCACGGGCTACAACACCTGGGAGCGGCGGTTCTTCGTTCCCGGCGGCGACCCGCGGATTCTCGTGATGCATGGCGATTACTTCGACTGGGTAGAGCGCGCCGTGCCGGAAGAAATCCGGGACATCGCGGTCTACTACTTTGCGCAATCGCATCAGGCCGACGATGCGCTGGTGGGCAAAATGCGCGACCTGACGTATCGCTGCAACCATCCCGATTACGGTCAATTCATCCAACTGGCGCAGCCGGCCGTGCTGGGTTCGCTCCTGCCGCATGACGAAGCTTTTCCGGCGAACTACAACCTGCAGGAACCGGGCGCCGCCCCTGCCGCGGGTCTACAGTTTCTGGAGAGCGCCTGCCAGGAGTGCGTCACCGTCAACCGGGACAACGGTTCCAAATTGCGGATGGTGATCATCGGCCATACCCATCACGCGCGCATCGCGACCATGAAGATGCCCGACGGAACGCCCTTCGCGCTGGTGGATATTGGCGCGTGGATCGAAAGCTGCATCGAAGAGGAAGGCGCCCAGCCGGTTCCAAACGCACAGATCACGGCGCTTTCGGAAAATCAGGTGCGC
Organism: Bryobacterales bacterium; assembly: GCA_963743705.1. GTDB lineage: Bacteria > Acidobacteriota > Terriglobia > Bryobacterales > Bryobacteraceae > PALSA-243. Next base: position 708,006 of record CAVUQS010000019.1, read on the forward strand.
ATTTACCAACTGGCGCCCAGATAAACAACGCCGGTCCGGCAGCGCCTAGCGGCTATAATCTGGTTATGAATTTGCGACCATTACACGACCGCGTTCTCGTGCAACGCATGACGGATGAAGGCGAACAGCGCCAAGGCGGGATCATTATTCCCGATAGCGCGAAAGAGAAGCCGCAGCAGGCCACGGTCAAGGCTGTGGGCAGCGGAAAATTGCTCGAAACGGGCGATCGGGTGAAGCCCGAGGTGAAGGCGGGCGACCGCATCCTGTTCGGGAAGTATTCCGGATCGGATATCAAGCTGGATGGCGAAGAGTATTTGGTTTTGCGCGAGGATGAGATTCTCGCGGTTCTCGACTAATCCCAGGTAAAAAATTACATCGATTGCGCCGGTTTGACCGGAATCTGGCGTTCACGGCCGGCGCAGCGCCTGACCTCTTCCGACTGAATGTGCATTATCGTCCTCGGGCGTGTTGATCTTTCGCCCAAGCACGCGCCTCCACGCGGGCCGACGGGCGACAATCAAATTTAGCGGCCTCCTTCTGACAAACTTCCGGAGCTCGCTTTGCGCCTCGAAGTCTCGAAGTGGAGGTCAACAGCAATTGAGGAAGAGCCAGATTCTGCCGGCGTGGGGACGTATCCTGAGCGGCTACCGGCCTCTGCTATCCGTCGAGATTACCAAGGAATGCCCGTTGCGGTGTCCCGGTTGCTATGCGTATGAACCTGGTCATCTCGGCGGCAATACGACTCTACGCCAGTTGTCCGACTACCGGGGCGATGAACTGGTCAACGGAATTCTTGCGCTGATCCGCCGGTATCGGCCACTGCACATATCTCTGGTGGGAGGGGAACCGCTGGTTCGCTTTCGCGAACTGAGTCTTCTGCTTCCGATCATCGAGAAAATGAACGTCGAAGTGCAATTGGTGACTAGCGCGGTCCGGCAGATACCACTGGAGTGGGCGGCGCTTCAAATGTCTGCACTTAGTGGTTTCGGTGGATGGCCTGCCGGAAGAACACGACCGGCGCCGCGCGCCCGCAACTTATGAACGCGTGCTGCAGCATATCGGCGGGCATCAAGTAATTGTCCATTGCACGGTTACGCGAAACCTGCTGCAGCGGTCCGGCTATCTGCGCGATTTCGCGCGGTTCTGGTCGGAACGCCGCGAAGCAAGAAAGATATGGTTTAGCCTGTACACGCCGCAGTACGGAGATCAGTCCGAGGAGCGGCTAACCGCGGACGATCGTAGAAATGTAGTCGGGCAACTCGCGGCGGTGGCCGCGGAGTTTCCCAAGGTCTATATGCCCAAAGTGTTGCTGGACGGCTATCTTCATCCGCCGGCGTCTCCGGCCGAATGCATCTTCGCTCAAAGCACGGCTTCTATTTCAGCCGACCTCAACACGCGGATTACGCCATGCCAATTCGGAGGGCAGCCGGTCTGCAGCGAATGCGGATGCGTCGCCTCCGCCGGTTTGGCCAGCATTGGCCACTACAAGATCGCCGGGCTTCTGCCGGTGTCGAAAATCTTTTCGATTTCGACGCGGGTCGGCCAGCAAATGCATCGGAATAATTAGCGTGCTATCAGCGAAGTTGTCCGTTCCGCAAATCGAGGAGCGTCTGGCGGGCGGAAGCGTCGTTGGGGTTGTCATGCAGCAACAGGTTGAGTTCCTGCTCTGCTTCGGCCTTCCGGCCCTGTAGCGCGAGCGCCCTCGCGAGGTTGATCCGGGCCTTCGCATAGCCGGGCCTCAGCTTCAGGGCCTCCGTGCAATGCGCGGCCGCCTCTTTCGGGCGCCCCAGGCGCAGCAGGACGCCACACATGTTGTTCTGGGCCTCGGGTTGGACTGGGTCAAGGCGCAGCGATTCTTCAAAGTACCGCTGCGCCTCCTGGTAATTGCCTTCCGCGGCAAACACGATTCCCAGATTCGCCTGAGGCGCGGCCAGGCCCGGGTCGAGCCGCACCGCCGTTTCCAGATGCTCACGGGCTTCCTCCCATCGGCCGGACTTCGCCAGTTCGCTCCCCAGATTGGCGTGCGCGGCGGCATGGAAGGGGGCGAAGGCGAGCGCCTGGCGATACAGTGCCATCGCGCGGGCGGACTGACCGGGTTGCCGCCCCAGGACCACGCCCAGGTTATTCGCCATGATGTAATTGCCGTCGGTAACCGCGAGCGCATGTTCGAAGAGCGTGCGGCTGTCTGCCCAATACGTCGCTTGCCGGGCGGACGCCACGGCTAGAGCCGCCAGCCACAGAACGGAGACGACCGCGGCGCCGCGCAGCACCGTTTTATGAGCGGAGGGGGGCCGCTGTGCGATCGCGCCAGCCACGGTCCAGATGGCCGCGATGGACAGGCCCACCATAGGGAGATAGGCATAGCGATCCGCCATGGCTTGATCGCCAACCTGCGGCACGAGCCCGATCACAGGCGCGAGCATCCCCAGATACCACAGCCACCCGGTTAGAAAATACGGACAGCGCCGGACCCATTTCACAGCCGCTGCAGTTACAGCCAACAAAATCGCCGCCGCGCCAAGCACGCTCGAGAGGCTGTGCGGATGAGGGGGATAGAATGCCGCAAGACCGGCGGGCCAGACTGCCTTCGCGATGTAGGCGACATAGGACACGATCGCATTCGCGGCCCGACCTGAGAATGGTAGATGCTGAAGCACCACCACCGCCCCATAGCTCCGCTGCGCCAGGAAGGTCAGCACGCCGGCGATGGCCGCCATCGCAACCAACGGAACCTTCTCCAGGACCGCGCGCCGGCCCAACCGCCCCAAAGGCCAGAAGTCGAGCAGCAACAGGGCGAACGGCAGCGTGACCGCCATGGTTTTGGCCATCAGGCTCAATGCGAGAGCGAGTGCGACGGAAATGTACCGCAGGGCCGAAGGCGCCCTCGCGTACCCCGCATAAAGAAACAGCGTGAGCGCCGCAAAGAATGCGCTCAGGACGTCCTTACGATCAGAGATCCACGCCACGGATTGGACGTTCAGCGGATGCAGAGCGAACAACCCCGCCACCAGCGCGCAACGCCAGGGCTGACGCGTCATGCGCACGAGGGCCAGGAAGAGCAGCAGCGTCGTCAGCACGTGCAGCAGAACGTTAACCGCGTGCATTTCGCCGGCGTTGAGTCCAAAGAGCTGGATGTCCGTCAGGTAGGAAATCCAGGTGAGCGGGGACCAGTTGGCAAAGTAGAAGGTAGTCAGCGCCCAGGCGAGGTTCACCCCGGTTAGTCCCGCTCTTAGGACCGCGTTCTCGTATACGTACTTGTCGTCGTCATAGGCGACGAAGCCGTATGCGAATGTCTGGCTGTAGATGGCCAGCGTGGCGATGACCAGCGCCACGCCGACCATTGCAAGAACCGTCCTGGAGACGGGCGGCTCTCTCAGAACACTGCCCTGATCGAGAGTTCCTGCTGCCGGGGGTTCAGGGTACTGGTGTACTGACCGGTGGTCGTATTGGTATTTACGTTGGCCGCGTTAAAGCTATAGGTGCTGCCGATCGCGTTGAACTCCGCGTGATTGAAGACGTTGTAAGCCTGCCAACGGATTCTCAAGTGGAGCCTCTCCCGCACGACCACCTGTCTGTCGAGCGCCATGTCGAAGTTCACCCAGGTCGGTTGGCGGAAAATGCCCAGGCCCGTATTTCCCCACGAACCCGTCGACGCCATAGCAAAGGCCGCAGTGTTGAAGTTGCTATAGAAGCCCTGCGTGAAGGCTCTCGGATCGGCGACTTCCTGGCAGCGGGCTGTCTGTCCGGTAAGAGTCGGATCGTTGAACGGGAAGCCAGCCGTGGAACTGCAACTCGGCGACACTGGAGCGCCCGTCTGAGCTAACGTGGTGCCAGATAGCGTCCAATTGTTCGCGATCGCCGCCAAGAGCTTAAACGCGGCGCCATCTCCATGCATCTTCGGAAACGAGTAGGAATAATTGACTGCGAGAACGTGCGTGCGGTCCGCTGCGGTCGGGCCGTAAGTAAACTGCCGCGCGCTTGGCAGCGTAACCGATTGTCCAAACTCGTTAATAATCGGCTGGCCGGTATGATATGGGTCCGGCGACGTGCTTCCCAATGCCTTGGAGAAGGTATAGGCGACGGAGTAGAACAATCCATGACTCGCTCTGCGGATGGCCGAGAGTTGCAGGGAGTTGTAGTTCAGGCTCGTCAGACCGGAGGTACCGTAGGTTATCGCCCCGATGCCGGGGTAGGCGGTGCGCAGAAAATTCTGATTGATCTCAACCCCGTTAAAAACGTTGGCGGGATTGGCGTACGCCTGGTAAGGAATGGGGTTGGCGGTTAGCGATTCAGACGCGTCACGAGCGAAATTTCCCACGTAGGCAGCGGTCACAACCGTGCCCAAACCAATATCGCGTTGCACCGTGAGATTGAAATTGTGGGTGTTCTCTACGGCTTGACGGGGGTTGTATTGTTGGCCGTTTGTCGGCGAAAAGACTTCGTTGTTGCCGAGACTCGGGATGTTGTTAATGTACGAGTAGTAAACGATCGGCGTATAGACGACGGGAGCGACTCCCTCGCCGCTGATAACGCCATACAAACCGCCGCGATTAAAGAAGACTCCACCCGAGGCGCGTATGACAGTCTTGCCGTTTCCGAAAGGATCCCACGCAAAGCCAAGACGTGGCGCCACACTGAGCGGCGCATAGGTGAAGAAGTGGCCGTTCCCCGTCAAGCCGTCGACGTGCATTCCGTCTACTACGCTGCCCGACACGGCGGTGCCGACCAGGGCGTTAAACGTCTGCGCGCCGTTCACCGGATTCACCGCCACCTGGTTAGCCGAGGCGCACGTGCCGGTTGAGGAGAGCGCGACCCTGCAGCCGGGCAGGTAAAGAATAGGGGCGTTGGCCCTGGTGTACAACGAGGGGTAGAAGTTCGAAACGCCCTGGGAAGTGTCGTACCCGGTTTGCTGGTGATCAAAGCGCACTCCGACTTCCAGCGTGAACTTCGGGGTCACGCGCCAACTGTCCTGGATGTATCCTTCGGGCTGCCAGAACTGCAGCTCGGGCCAAACGCGACCGGTGGATTGCTGATAGGTTTGGAAGACGCCCAGCAGCGCGTTGGAGTAGCCGCTGCCGGTATCGATCGGATTGGTGGTGCTGCTGGCAAAGTTATAGAATCCGGGATAGATCTGACCGTAGTTGGGCGCGACCTGGAAGTTACGTTGAAGGATAAAGCCGGCCTTGAAGCGGTGGTTGCCATAGACCTTGGTCACATCCTCCTGCGCGGTATAGTCATGGGACCAGTTGGAATACGGGTCGAAGAAACTGGTATTAAACGGCACGTAATTCGCTTCGCCGACCGTGTTGCCGCCGCCCATGGTGATCTCGGGCAAATACGGGGGGTACGCCTGACATGACCCAAGCAATCCGCAGCTCACGGTTTTTGCCCCCGGAAGCGCAAACAGCAGCGGGGGATTGAGCGTGGAAGTCCGATAAAACTGCGAGTAGCCGTTGGGATAATCGAACGCGTAATTGTTGTGGCCGAAGCCGACAAGCGTTTCGGCAATCAGAGTCGGAGAAACCGTATAGGTCACATGGATCGCACTACTGATACCCGGAATCAAGTTGTTTTGATATCCGACGCCAGGCGAAACCGGAAAGGCCGATCCAATCACCTCACGATCCAACCCCAGGCGGTAGTAGGCGGTTATTTTGTTGGTGATGTTGGCGTCGAATCTCAGGATTGTGTCACTGTGCGTGTGATTGGGCGTTCCGTAGAAAATGGAATTGGCGGTATACGCCTGACCTGGCGCCGGATTGGTATATCCGTTTGGCGTGGGATAGAGATTCAGGATTGCCTGGCCGGTAGGGTCGATCCGGTTCGAGGGGATGATGTTACCTGGGAACTGCGTTTCGTTGAGCGGATCCAGCACTGGGATTAACGCTCCGAGGCTGTTTTTCAGATCGGAGAAATTGCCGCCGCGCTCCAGAGCCGTGGGTTCATTCGCGGTGGCCGTCGTCGTCGGCACCTTGAACTGGGTAAACTCTTGCGACAGGAAGAAGAAGAGGCGGTTCTTTTGCTTGTTCAACAGCCTGGGAATATATGCGGGGCCTCCGATGCTATAGCCAGCGATCATGTACCTGTAGATCGGGCGCACGATTCCGCTCCGGTTGTTGAAAAAGCTGTTGGCGTTGAGATCTTCGTTGCGATGGTCCCAGTGGCCCGTGCCGTGGAACTGGGATGTTCCGTTCTTGGTAACGAAGTTCATCACTCCGCCGCTATTCCTGCCATACTCCGCTTGAAAGCCGTTGGTCAAAACCGAGACTTCGGCAATGGCGTCGATGTTGGGGTTTACATACATCGTCGTAAGCGCAGCGTCCACCGCGTGAACGCCGTCCAGCAAATGCGAGACATTGCTGATGCCCGACAGCCCGTTGATGGTAATGCCCTGCAGCATGTTGTATGTCGGATTGTCGCGGCTAGTTGAGGTGTCCACTACTCCAGGCATCAGATCGAAGAACTGGAAGGGGTCGCGGCCCTTGGCGCTGAGTTCCTCCAGTTTCACGTGTTCAATATTCGAGCTCATTTCGGTGGAGGACGTCTGCACCGGAGTTGCGGCAGCAGTGACGGTCACCTTTTCGTTAACGCCGCCGATCTCCATCCGCAGTTGGCCTAAATTGCGGGTTTCAGAGCTCAACACCGCCACGCCATCCAGGTTGTACGTTTTGAAACTCCCAGCGGTAACCTGGAGCGAATAGGCGCCCACCGAGGTGCTAGGAAACTGAAAAACGCCGTCCTTGTCGGTCTTAGTAGTTACGGTCTTGCCCGTTGCGGGATTGCGCAAAGTAACCGTCGCGCCCGGCACAACCGCCTGCGAGGGGTCGACCACGGTACCAAGCAAGGTACCCGTGTCGGATTGACCGAAAGCGCCGGTTGCGGTTAGGGCCAACAAGGCCAGAAAAGACAATGGACGCGCACATCGCGTAGTCTTCATTCGATGCTCCTTACCAACGAGGAGGATGGGGTCCCAGATTTTCACGGACACTTCCTTGGACGGCCGGCGCTTCGCCGACAGGCATAAAGCGAGTTTGTCCGGCCGTCGACTTTCTTTCAGAACACTGCCCTGATCGATAGTTCCTGTTGCCGAGGGTTCAGCGTGCTTGTGTACTGACCCGTGGTCGTGCTTGTATTTACGTTCGCTGCGTTAAAGCTATAGCTCGTGCCGTATGCATTGAACTCCGCGTGATTGAACACGTTGTATGCCTGCCAGCGAACTCTCAGGCGGAGCCTTTCACGCACGACCACCGTTCGGTCGAGCGCCATATCGAAGTTCACCCAGGCCGGCTGGCGGAAAATACCCAGACCCGTATTGCCAAACGAACCCACCGGCGCTAGAGCAAACGCGGCTGTGTTGAAGTTGCTATAGAAACCCTGCGTGAAGCTCCTGGGATCGGCTACTTCCTGGCACCGGGCCGCCGATCCGGTTTGCGTCGGATCGTTGACCGGGAACGCGGCCGTGGAACTGCAACCCGGCGATACCGGCGCGCCCGTCTCCGCTATCGTAGTGCCGGATAGCGTCCAACCGTTTATCACCGCCCGAAGAGGCCCCAAGTGGCTCGTCTTCGGAAGCGCGTAGGAATAATTCACCGCCAGAACCTGCGAGCGATCCTGAGCCGTCGGGCCGTAAGTAAACTGCCGCGCGCTTGGCAGCGTAACCGATTGCCCGAACTCGTTGACGATTGGCTGGCCGGTATGATATGCGTCCGGCGACGTGCTTCCCAAGCCCTTGGAGAAGGTGTAGGCGACGGAGTAGAACAATCCATGACTTGCCCTACGAGCGACCGTGAGCTGTACGGAGTTATAGTTCACCGACGACACACCGTAGGTCCCATAGCTTATCGCTCCCATGCCTGGAAACGAAGTCCGCAGAAAATTCGCATTGATCTCGGTGTTGTTAAAAATATTAGTGGGACTTGCGTATGCCTGATACGGAATGTTGTTGATGCTTAATGTCTCGGCAGCATCACGATCGAAAGTCCCTACGTAGGCAAGGGTCAAAACCGTACTGAAGCCAATGTCGCGTTGAATGGTGAAATTGTAGTTGTAAGATCTCTCGACCTTCTGATTCGGATTGTACTCCGTGGCGCTTGTCGGCGAAAAGACTTCGTTGTTGCCGAGACTCGGGAGATCGTTCATGTACGAGTAGTAAACCACCGGCGTGTAGACGGCCGGCGCGGTCCCGGAGCCCGCGATGGTCAGGCTTGCGCGGTTATAGAAGATTCCCGCCGAGGCGCGTATCGCAGTCTTGCCATCTCCGAACGGATCCCACGCAAAGCCGAGGCGCGGCGCCAGATTCAGGGGCGGATAGTTGAAGTAATGGTTGTTTCCCGTCAGGCCGCCGATATGCATGCCGTCTATCACGCTGCCCTGCACCACCGTGCCGACAAGAGCGTTAAACGTCTGCGCGCCGGTGAGCGGATTCACCGCCACCTGGTTAGCCGTGGCGCAGGTACCGGTTGAGGAGAGCGCAACCTTGCAGCCGTTGCTGTATAGAACAGGGGCCATAGCGGTGGTGTAGAGCGAAGGGTAGAAGTTTGAACTGGTGCCGGAAGTGTCGTTGGGAGCGCCCTGGTGAATGAAGCGAAGCCCGTACTCCAGCGTAAATTTCGGAGTCACACGCCAACTGTCCTGAGCGAACCCTTCTATCTGCCAGAAATGCAGCGCAGGCTGAATGCGGTTGGTGGCTTGGGAATATGTCTGGAAGACGCCCAGCAATGCGTTGGAATAGCCGCTGCCGGTATCGATCGGATTGCTGGTGCTGCTGGCAAAGTTGTAGACACCCGAATAGCTGTTGCCGGGCGCAGGCTCGTCTTTGAACACGCGGTCCACGTAAACGCCGAATTTGAAGCGGTGGGAGCGATAGATTTTGGTCACGTCCTCCTGCGCGCTGTAGTCATGGGAAAAGTTGGCATACGGGTCAAAGAATCCGGTATTCCACGGCGCATAGTTCGCTTGTCCGACAGTGGTGCCACCGCCCATTAGCATCTCGGGCAAATACGGGGGGTACTCGGGAATTTGGCCAAACGTTCCGCCGGGGACCGTGGCCGCCGCCGGAAGCGGAAACAGCGTCGGGGGATTCAGCGTGGACGTCCGGTAAAACTGCGAGTAGCCGTTGGGATAATCGAACTCGTAATTGTTGTGACCGATCCCGACGAGCGTTTCGGCGATCAAAGTCGGGGAAATCGAATAAGCCAGATGGAAGGCATGACTGATGCCTGGAATCAAATTGTTCTGATATCCGACGCCAGGCGTAACCGGAAAGACCGCTCCCAGAACCTCGTGATCGAAACCCAGACGGTAATAGGCGGTCAGTTTGTCGGTGATATTGGCATCGAACTTCATGATGGTGTCACTGTGGGTGTGACTGGGCGTCCCATAAAAAATGGAATTGGAGGTGTAAGCCTGGCCCGGCGCCGGATTGGTATACCCAGTCGGCATGGGATACAGATTTAGCATTCCCTGGCCCACAGCGTTGATGCGGTTGGTGGGGATCACGTTGCCCGGGAAAGGCGCGAGCGTCGTCGGATCGACGACGGGGATTAACGCTCCGAGGCTGGTTTTCAGATCGGAGAAATTACCGTTCCGCTCGAGAGCCGTGGGCTCGTTGGCGGTGGATGCCGTGGTCGGAACCTTGATCTGGGTAAACTCCTGCGACAGGAAGAAGAAGAGACGATCCTTTTTCCGGTTGAATACTTTGGGAATATAGACCGGGCCTCCGATGCTATAGCCCGCGATCATATACCGGTAAAGGGGGCGGACGATTCCGCTGCGGTTGTTGAAAAAGCTGTTGGCGTTGAGATCTTCGTTGCGATGGTCCCAGTGGCCCGTTCCGTGGAACTGCGACGTTCCGCTTTTGGTAACGAAGTTGATCGAGCCGCCGTTATTCCTGCCGTACTCCGCCTGAAAGCCGTTAGTCAACACCGAGATTTCGGAAATGGCATCGATGTTGGGGTTGACAAACATGGTGGTCAGCGCACTGTCTACCTGGTGAACGCCGTCGAGCATATGCGACACGTTGCTGATGCCCGACAATCCATTGATGTTCAGGCCCTGCAGCATGTTGTATGTCGGATTGTCGCGGCTGGTGGAGGTATCGACCACTCCAGGCATCAGGTCGAAGAACTGGAAGGGGTCGCGGCCCTTGGCGCTGAGTTCCTCCAGCTTCACCCGTTCCACGGTCTGGTTCATCTCGCTCGAGGATGTTTGCACCGGAGTTGCCTGGGCGGTGACCTTCACCTGTTCGGCAACGGCGCCTATCTCCATCCGCAGCGTTCCTAAATTGCGGGTTTCGGCGCTCGACAGCGCCACGCCATCCATCTGATAGGTCTTGAAACCGGGAGCGGCAACCCGGACCGAGTAAGAGCCGACCAGTATGGCTGGAAACTGAAAAACGCCATCTTTACCGGTGGCGCCCACTGTGGTCGCGCCCGTTGCAGGGTTGATTATCGTAATCCTGGCGCCCGCAACAACCGCCTGCGCCGGATCTACGACGGTACCAAGCAAGGTACCGGTGTCGCTCTGAGCGAAAACGCTCATCGCGGTGGTGGCCAACAGAGCCAAGAGAAACGACCAATTCGAACGTCGCATCAACTTCTACTCCTCATCAGCGAGCGAACTGGGCCCTAGTCCTCCATGGACATTTTGTTTTCTGCGCGCTCTAATGCCTCTTTTCCACGACTGGAAGCGTGAACGCGATGTAGCTTTTCGAGACCGCCGGCGGAGTCACGCCACCTGGCGGCACGTATGCGCCCGCCGGATACCCATTCCCACCGGAAACAGGCAGAAGAATGTATTCGCGGCCGTTCACCTCATATACCGCCGGGACGCCCAATGAGGCATTCGGAAGATCCTTGCTGAAAATCAGCTTTCCGGTATCCTTATCGAGCGCGTAGAGCTTGGAATCGTTGCCGGCAAACAACACCAGGCCTCCCGCGGTGATCACAAACCCGCTCTTCGGATACGCATTCCCCCTGGGCGTATCGCTGGGGCCCGCTTGCGGAAGATCGCCGAAGGGCGCCTGCCATTTGATCTTTCCTGTGTTCAGGTCGTAGGCAGTGATGGTGGTCCATGGCGGCTTGATGATGTACGATTCGTTGCCGTAGCCTGTCTTGTAACGGGACGGCGGACCCTCCACGTCATCGGGGTATTCAGGCTCGCGAAATCTTGCCAGAGCCAGCGCAGCGGCCGCGGGCGCGGAACCGGGGGGCGCGGCGTCGGGTTTCGCCAGGAAAGTCATCAGGGTAGTCATGGATTGCGCGGGTATGGAGGAGAATGGCGGCATCGCGCCCCTGCCCTTCGTAATCACGTCACGCGTCGCTTCCTCACCTAGTCTGCTTACGGCGGCCGAGATCTCAGGCCCACGATCTCCCTTGAGTTCCGGTCCGTGACATGTCTGGCACGACTGTTCATAAACCGCGCGGCCCATCTGCGCCGGCGTGGGAGGAACCGCGCCGCCCCGTCCCGCTGGGGCGCGACGGGGACGGTCCGGAATCAGTCCGCCTGCATTGGCCGCCGTCGATTCGCCGGCGGGCACCAGTTTGACGATCGACGGCATATCCTTCGATTGCACGTAGACCGTTCCATTGGACGGGTCGGCGCCGGTGCTGAAGAACAATGCGCCGCCATTCACGCTGGGAAGGTTGATCGTATCCACCAGGCCCGGCGGCGTATAAAAGCCAGTGCGCGCGCTCGACAGCCGGTCTTTCCACCAGTTCTTTTCATCGGGCTTCATAAAGCCGTCGTACATGTCTTTGACCGTCATGCCCTGCCGCGCAAATGGGGGCACCACGGTGGGAAAGGGCTGCGTCTTCGAAGTGACTTCACCCGGAACGTCGCTCTGCGGAACGGGGCGCTCTTCGATCGGCCACAGCGGCTTGCCGCTCACCCGGTCGAACACATAGAGGAAGCCATTCTTCGAAGCGAGCGCGACGGCGTCCACGGTCTTGCCCTCGTGCTTGACGGTTGCCAACTGCGGGGCGGCGTTCGGATCGTAATCCCACAGGTCATGATGAACGGTCTGGTAGTGCCATAGATACTTGCCGGTGCGCGCGTCGAGCGCGAGCAGGCAATCCGCAAATAGGTTGTTCCCGTGGCGGTCTCCACCATAGAGCTCATATTTTGCGGAGGCGACGGGCAGATAGACGATGCCGCGTTTTTCGTCGACAGTGATTTCGCCCCATACGTCGACCCCGCCCATGTATTTGTAGGCGTCCTTGGGCCACGAGTCGTAGCCCATCTCTCCCGGGCGCGGGATGGTGTGAAAGACCCACAGCAATTTGCCGGTGACGACGTCGAACGCGCGGATATCGCCGGGAGGCGCGAGATAACCCTCGCCCGTCGCGCTGCCGAGAATGAGAATATTCTCGAAAACACGGCCGGGGGTTCGCGAGGCTAATCCTCGCGTGCCGCGATCGAGCCCGATCTTCAAGTCGAGTTTCCCGTGGTCCGCGAACGAATCGACCAGTTTGCCGGTGCGGGCGTCGATGGCGTGAACGAAGCCCTGCGCGGAGACAAGAATGCGGCGATCCGACCGGTCTTTGCTTTCCCAATAATTTGCTCCGCGCTGGCCGCTGATGCCTCCCCTGCCCCCAAATCCTCCGCCGGCCGATTCGAAGGTGTGCGCCCAGAGTTCTTTCCCGGTGGCCGCGTCCACGGCCACCAGCGAGCCTTGCTTGGCGGCGAAATAGGCGATGTTATCGATCACGATCGGAGAGAAGGTGTAGCTCGGATCGTCGCCGGTGTCATAGGCCCACGCCATCTCGAGCTTGTTTACATTACTCCTGTCGATCTGCTTGAGCGCGGAGTAATGCGAACTGTCGGAGCCTCCCAGGTAATCCCTCCAGGTGGTTCGCATCTGTTGCGCCGGCAACATTCCCGCGCATGCCAGCAGGAGCGTGGTTGCTGAAAAAAGGCGCATGTGACTATCTCCCCCTTGTCCGGGCGGACGGATGCATCTGGTTCCAGAAAATGAAGGTGCCTTTGGGGCCGGACGTCACCACGTCGGGCGTTCCGTCGTGATTGAGATCGGTGACGATAAACTGCGAGCCGACGCCCGAGCGATTGTGTATCAGCTCCGGCACGAATTCCGCGCCGCCCTCCGCCTTTGGATTGCGCACGGTTCGATACCAATAGAGGACGGCAGCGCCGTCGGAATCGGGATCGAGGTGGCTTTCAAGGTGAGAGTAGAGACGCTTCCCGACGATCAGGTCGGGGATGCCGTCGCCATCCATGTCGGCGAACGCGGCGCCGTGCGGTTCGGAGAAGTGACGCCGCCGGCGTTCTTGGTGCTGAAATCTCCCATGATGTCGTGCCGCTGGAACGAAATATTCCCCTGCGGGTCGCGCTTTTGTTCGAACCAGGCGAGACCCCAGCCGTGAGCCGCAATGGCCGTGACCACATCGGGCAGGCCGTCTCCGTTCACGTCGTAAACGCCCATCTCTGCGCCGCCCGAGCCCAACGCGGCCTCATGAAATTTCCACGGCCCGTCGCCTGCGCCGGCCGCCGGCTGTTCCCACCAGCCGCGATTGTTCAGAATGTCCATGCGGCCGTCGCCATTGATATCGCCGATGCCCATGCCGTGCGCGGCGGCCATCCCCGGTTCGGAGATTTTGTGGGCTTTCCAGGGGGCAGTTGGGTTCGCGGGATCGGGCTTGGCGTAAGACATCGTTCCGCCCGGGCCCACGTAGAGCACTTCGGGTTTGCCATCGCCATCGATGTCCCGGAACAACTCCAGCTCGGAGGTGGCATCCGGAATTACGTTGTAGCGATCCCAGCGCCGGTTTTCGCCTTTGGGGTTTACAAACAGGTAGATGGGGCGCGAATCGACCACCAGGATGTCGTTCCAGCCGTCGCCGGTGAAGTCGTAGGCAAAATAGGTCATGCCTTCGGGAAAGTTAGCGCCGGGGCTATAGGTGCGCGCCGCCGTGAACTCATGGCGCTCGGTGTAATTCGGCCCCAGGAAGTAAAAAGGCCCAGCGATGACGTCGGGGATTCCGTCGTGATTGATGTCGCCGGCGGTGGCGCCCCAGGAGTAATAAAAGTCGCTCAACCGCTGCATGCGGAAATGCGAGGAAACCGTTTCAGCGGGTTCGCGCTTCACGTTGAGGTCTTTGGCGGAAACCTCGCGGAACTTCACTTCGCCGGTTCCGGCGGCATGCAGCGCGATCGGCCCGTAGCCCATCATGTGATCGTTGGTGGCGCTGTTGCCAAGACCGCGGCGGCCGTTCAGCGTGACCCAAACCATGTCGGTATCGACAATGACCTGGATGCTGTTCCATTCGTCTGCCGGAAGCGTGGCGCGCGGAGCGCCGCCCCTGCCTCCCCGTCCGCCCGCGCCGACGGCGGCTCCGCGGCCCCCGGCGGCGGCAGCGGGTCTGGCTGCTGCGTTGGCCACTTCAGCCTCGTATTCGGGAAGCGTCGGGGCCAAGCTCGCAAAGCCTGGGACATGGGCCTGTCCGTTCGCCCATTGGCCAGTGGCGATGCGCGTGAATTGAGCGGTGGCGCGATCCAGTTTGGTGCGGCTCAACTCCTTGCCTTCGGGGCTCAATTCGAGAGCGTACGAATCGGTGTCGCCCTCCTTGAGGGAGATATAGACGCCTTTCAGGCCGCCGCTGGCGGTCTTTTCGGCGCGCAGCAGGACGCCCGCGTTGCACGCCGACGAGCAGCGAAATTCCGAATAGAACTGGATATCCTGATAGCCCTTATCGAGGACGAGCCAGCCGCCGTCCGGACTGGTCGGGGCGACAGTGATCTCGCCGTTTGCGGCGCGCCAGCCGGCGGAGCCCAGCGTGCGCAGTCCGGCAAGGGAAGAACCTTGAAGACGGCATCGGGAACGAAATCGTGGGTGGCCGCGAAAATGACGGAAAGCAGCGCGGGAGCGGCGACGAGGCTCGACAGCACAAGTCTATTCAAGGCGGTACTCCTTCTCAATGGCCGCAGTTACGTTTGCGCAATACGCAACATAGATTGCGCACCATACAAATTCGGATAGACAATATCACAAATGGCGGAGAATGCAAAGGGAGTCGTTTGAGGAAGTTACCGGAGCGAGAGCGGGAGTGACGCGCGTAGATCTCGAGGGGCAGGCCGTGGTCTCGCGGCCTGCCCGTCTAATCTTACAGGCTAACTGAAGCTGCCACTGACTCCCTGAAAGCCGCGCATGGCCTGTTTGCCGACCCATTTGATGACACGGGTGGCGTCATAGCAATACGCCAGGTTGTGATTCAGCGTCGAGAAGCAATGCGGTTGGCAGCCCTCTTCATTTCGTCGAGCTGGCTCTTCTCGAACTTATGGCTGCGGCACGCCCCAATCGTAAGTGGCGGATTACATGGGGAAGCACGGCGCGAGGGTGCCATCCACGCGGACGATCACGTTGTTGTGCCCGGCGCGGCAATTCCATTCCTGCAACTTGCCGCGCATGAATTGGCGCATTTCGTTGAGGCGCTGCACCGAATTCACCATCTTGTAGCCGGCGCGGTTCTTCTCGATGAGCCAATCCACCAGGCGGTGTACTTCCGGCCAATCCTGCTGGTGGATGTAAGTGACGTTGTCGTGGAGGTGCTCGAAATGCTCCGGCTCGATCATGGGCGGTTCGTTGATGTGATAGTCGGTAGCGATGCGGTGTCGCGGGCGATTTCGGTGAGGGCGCGAATATCGTCCATATTGTTTCGGCAGTGTTCATGTTGAAGAACACGGTGTAGCCGTAGCGATATTGACGCTTCACCAGGTGATCGAAATACGAGCGGATGGGCGCCAGGGCTTTGGGCAGACCGGGCTTGATGTCGAGCGCATCGACGGCGAGATTGAATGTCGCCACGCCGGCATCACCCAGGCGATCGATACATCCGGCCCAGGAGGCGGCCAATGGTGGGAACGTAGACCCAGAAGCCTTTCTTAGCGGCGTAATAGACGACCTTGTGTACGAACGGCGGGCGCAATAGCGGCTCGCCTCCCATCAACGCGAGCACGCGACAGCCGTTGTCGTGCAGCCAGTCGATGGACCGGCGCGCAACGTCTTCGGTCATGCCTTTGACCTTGTTGTCGAAAGCCCAGCAATAGTGGCAATCGAGATTGCATTTCCACTCGGTGAAGAGATAGGCGATGATCGGGTGGAAATCGCCAGGGGAAACGCGCGAGCGCACGTAGGGAAACAGCCAGCCGCGCATGGCACGGTACACCTCAGGAGTACCCCATGCACGCTTTTCGGGCGCGGTTTCCGGGTCGGCAAAATTCAATAGCT
This sequence comes from Bryobacterales bacterium, assembly GCA_963743705.1. Taxonomy (GTDB): domain Bacteria; phylum Acidobacteriota; class Terriglobia; order Bryobacterales; family Bryobacteraceae; genus PALSA-243. The sequence continues at coordinate 724,246 of CAVUQS010000019.1, forward strand.
CCGGGCGGGATGGATACATGGCTTCGGGCAACGACTGCGGTTCCGAAGTTGTGGGAAGAAGCGATTTGTTTTTTTGGTTTTTGTCTACGAGTATCTGGTGCAGTTTAAGGTCTACGCGAAAAGTTGAGCGGGGTTCGGGAACTTGCTGCATTTCCGGCACAATCGAGGTCTCCTTGCACGTATCTTAAGCAATAAACTGGTTCCCGGCGGATGGGCATAGTGAGTGCGCACACGTTCGAGGATGAGTGGGCGTCAGGACGCATTCCAAATCGCGGTATCCTATTTACCGCCTCATTTAACCTCAATCTTGGTAAGGCGACGTACAGTGAAGGGTCGGGGCGAATTCCAGGGATGCTACGGTTGAATAAATGCCAAGCACGAACAGGCAAATCGCATTGGCCGCGCGTCCCGAAGGGATGCCTAAGGAATCGGATTTCCGGCTGATCGATTCGCCCGTCCCCACACCCGGTCCCGGAGAAGCGTTGGTGCGAGCCTTGTTTCTCTCGGTGGACCCTTACATGCGCGGCCGGATACGCGGCGCCAATGGATATGCCAAGCCAGTCGAGCCTGGCAGCGTGATGATAGGCGGCGTCGCGGGCCAAGTGGTGGAATCGAACGATCCACGACTGGCAGTGGGCGATTACGTCGAAGGGCAGTTGGGTTGGCAGGAATACGCTGTGGGTACGGCGAAGACGTTGCGCAAGATCGATCCGAAATTGGGTCCGGTGAGTACCGCGCTGTATGTATTGGGCGCGCCGGGCTTGGCGGCTTACTTCGGGCTACTCGATATTTGCCGGCCACAGCCAGGGGAAACGGTGGTGGTTTCGGCGCGGCCGGCGCCGTGGGTTCGCTGGCCGGGCAGATCGCGAAGATCAAACGCTGCCGCGTGGTGGGCATCGCGGGCACCGATGAAAAGGTGAACTATCTCACCAAAGAGATCGGCTTCGACGCGGCGTTCAACTACAAAACGAATTCCGACTACGAAGCCAAGTTGCACGAACTGGCTCCGAATGGCATCGACGTGTACTTCGATAATGTAGGCGGGCCGCTCACCGACGCCGCCATCTACCGCCTGAACCAGCGCGCACGCGTGGCGGTCTGCGGACAAATATCGCAGTACAACTCTGAAAAAACCGAGATGGGCCCGCGCTGGCTGGGGCAATTGGTGGCGAAGCAGGCCAAGGTCGAGGGCTTCATGGTGCGCCAATTCGCCGAGCGTTTCGACGAAGCCTACCGGCAGTTGGGGAATTGGCTGCGCGACGGCAAGATTCGCTACCGCGAGAGCGTCATCGAGGGGATCGAAAACCGCCCAAGGCGTTCATCGATATGCTCGAGGGGCGGAACATCGGAAAACAGTTGGTTAAGATCGCCGCCTAGCCCAGGCGGCAAACAAACTCCTCCATTCACAAACGCTCCGGGTTAACGCTTGTTGACCAGAGGAGAGGAGTTTGGTGAGGTTACTACTGCTGTACGCGGGGACGTTCTGTTTCCTTGCGCATTCCCAGGAAGCCATCAACTATGGCAGCGCCGGCGGGCGGATTCTGGACCCGGCGGCGCCGCCGCGGCCGACGCGAAAGTGGAGGCGCGGCATCTCGCCACCAACACCACGCAAGCTACAGCCGCGGATGCTTACGGCCGCTTTCGTCTCGCCTACCTGCGCGCGGGCCGGTATGAGATCACGGTGCGCCACGAGGGGTTTGAGAATGCTGTCGAAACGATCGACGTGACGGCGGGTTCGGCGTTCGATCTCTCGATCGCTTTGCGGCTCGCCTCGGTCTTGACGATTGAATCGGTGAGCGCCGAGGCGCCGATACTCGAGACCGCGCGCAGCCAGGTGGGCCAAACGGTGACGCAGAGCGAAATCGCCAAGCTGCCCTTCCTTGGGCGGAACTATCTGGACGCGACTTTGCTCGCGCCGGGTGTTTCTCCGGCGAACACCGCCAGCACGCAATTGTTTGCGGAAACCTCGGCTGTGTCTGGCCAGGGTATTTCGATCGGTAGCCAGAGGAATTTCTCAAACAGCTTCGTGGTGGACGGTCTTTCGGCGAATGACAACGCAGCCGGGTTGGCGGGCGCTTCCTACCCGCTGGATGCGGTCAGCGAGGTGCAGACGGTCACTTCAGGGGGACAGGCGGAATATGGCCGGGCGCTTGGCGGCTTCGTGAATGTGATTACGAACAGCGGCGGCAATGCGTTTCATGGCGATGTCTACGGCTACTTTGAAACCGGCGGCTGAACGCGGCGAACGCGCTCACCAATGCCCGCCTGCCGATGACGCAAGCGCAATATGGCGCAAGCCTGGGCGGCCCGGTGATTCGCGACCGCGCATTCTATTTTGCGAATTTCGAACGGCGAGATCTGAATCAGGATGGCATCGTCTCTATCTCGCCGGGGAACGCCGCGGCGATCAACGCACGGCTGGCGGCCGCAGGTTATGCGGGTGAGGCGATCTCGACGGGGCTGTTTCCGAATCCGCTTCACACGACGAATTTCTTTGCGAAGGCCGATAGCCAGATTGCGGCGCGCGACCAATTCAGCTTGCGCTACAACCTCTACGACGTCGATAGCGACAACTCGCGTGGCGCGGGTGGGTTGAGCGCGGTCACGGCGGGCGCCGGCTTGAACGATTTCGATTCCAACATCGCAGCGAGCAACATCGCGACGCTTTCGGCGCGTACGGTGAACGAGACGCGAGTGCAGTTCCTGTATAGCGGGCTCAAGGCGCCGGTGAACGATGCGGTGGGGCCGGCGGTTTCGATTGCCGGCGTGGCGACGTTCGGGACGCTCTCCGCGTCACCCACGAGGCGGCTCGACCACACTTATCAGGCGGTGGACACGTTGTCGCATCAGGCGGGGGCGCATGCGTTGCGCGCCGGGGTGGATTTTCTCAACAACGATCTGGCAATTACGTTTCCGCAAGCGGCGCGCGGCAGCTATTCGTTTGCGTCGCTGGCGGCCTTCCAACAAGGCGCGTATAACAATTCAGGCTTCACGCAATCGTTCGGCAATCCGCGCGCGGCGCAAAACAACCCGAACTTCGGCTGGTTCGCGCAGGACGAATGGAAAGCCGCGCCGGGGCTGACGCTGAATCTCGGCGTCCGCTATGACCTGGAGTTCCTCCAGACGATTGCGACGGGCGCGGGCAATCTATCGCCGCGCGCCGGATTCGCGTGGAATCCGCGCGGATGGACGCGCACGGTGATCCGCGGCGGCTTCGGGTTGTTCTACGACCGCATCCCGCTGCGTCCGCTGGCCAACGCGCTGATATCGAGCGGCAACACGACCGACGTTACGCCGGCCACGTTCGTGACGATGAGCCTCTCCCCGGCGCAAGCCGGAGCGCCTGTTTTTCCGGGGATTCTGAACGCGCTCCCGGCGGCCGTGCTGGTGAATTTTTCGACCATGGCGCGCGAGATGAAGCATGCTTATTCCGAACAGGGCAGCGTCGAGATTGAGCGGCAGATTGGCGAGCGCGGAGTGTTGAGCGTCAGTTATCAGCATTTGCGCGCACGGCACTTGATTATCAGCGTCAACGAAAATGCGCCAGCGTGCGCGGCCAGCGGGATCAACAACGCATGCCGGCCAAACCCGGCGTTCGGCAATAACAAGCAATACTCGCCGCTGGGCGATTCGCGGTTCGACGCGCTTGAAGCATCGTTTGTGGAGCGCGCGGGAAACCGGCTGGCGCTGCGCGCGTCATATACGTACTCGAAGGCGATGGACGACGTGGGCGAATTTTTCTTCAGCGCGCCGATCGACAATTTCAACATCTGGAAAGATTGGGGCCGCTCCGACGACGACCAACGCCACCGCGTGGCATTCGCGGGCGTGGTGCAACTCGGACTCGGATTCGAGTGGAGCGGGATCTTGCAATATTATTCCGCGCTGCCGTTCAATGCCATCACCGGCGCCAACACGATTCAGGGGACCGCGGCGCGGCCGGTGTTGGCGGATGGCGGGTGCGTCGCGCGCAATTCCGGGAAAGGGTTCGATTTCTTTGCGATTAATATGCGGCTAAGCCGGACATTCCACTTGGGCGAACGATGGCGGGTGCAGGCTATCGCGGAGGTATTCAACGCGCTCAATCATCGAAATGACATGATTCCGAATGCGGTGTTTGGCGCGGGGGCGTATCCGGGAAATCCGTTGGCGACGTTTGGTCAGGCGGCGGCGGTGGGAGATCCCAGGTCTGCGCAATTGGCGCTGCGCGTGAGTTTTTGAAGCCGCTTACAACTTGATCTGCGTGGCCTTCTTTAGAAACGCGGGGTCGAACTCCAAGCCTAAGCCGGGGCCGGTTGGCAACGGGATCACGCCGTTGCGGATCTGGAAATTTGGCGCGTACCAGGACTCCTGATCTTTGGGGCCGCGATGCACGTACTCCATCCAGGGGCCGATGTTCGGGGTCGATGCGGCGAATTGGAGAATATTCACGGACGCAGCGCCTGTTTGGGTGTTGTGCGGGCAGATCCACATGTTCTTCTTGCGCGCCATGCGCGCGACGCGGGCTGCGCGCGTGAAGCCACCGTTGTAGTTCAGATCGGGCTGAACGACATCCATGACGCCGTTTTCGATGCACCACTGAAATTGCCAGAGACTCGAATTCTGTTCGCCGTAGGCGATTTTGATATCGAGCGCGTCGGCGACTCTCTTGGTCTCACTGAGCTCTTCCCACGGACATGGCTCCTCGAACCAGAGATAGTGCAGATCCTGAAGCTTCTTGCCGACCTCGATACCCTTGGCGGCGCTGTAGGAGCCGTTGGCGTCGGCCATGAGCGTGACTTTGCCGGCGAGTTGCTTCGCAGCGAGTTCGAGGATTTTATCCGTGCGGCCGGGGTAAGTGTCCTGATTGGCGCTCATGCGGCCGCCGATCTTGAACTTCAGGGCTTTGGCGCCGGTTTCGGCGACGCCCTTCACGTAAACATCGACTTCTTCTTCGGCGGTGGTGTCGCGACCCGAGCCGGAAAGATAGACCGGAATCTCCTTGCGCAGAATGCCGCCCATCAATTCCGCCGCAGACTTGCGCGCGGTTTTGCCGAGCATGTCGAACAGGCTCTGTTCGACGTATGCCACCGGACACCAGAGCGCTTGTCCGGAGAGCTTGTAATTGGCGATGTAGGCGGCGTCGACCAGGCTTTCGAGGTCGCGGGCATCTTTGCCGATGAATTGCGGAGCGACGCGGCGGAGGAGGATGGAGATGAAATCCTCCATGTCTTTCGTTTGGATGATGCCCTCGACGCCGTCGGTGGAGCGCGTGCGCACGAAGTAGGTTTTGCCGGATTGCAGCAGCTCGACTGACTGGATTTTGACGGGGTTCGGGAAGAATTTGTGCAGGTTGAAGACCGGCTTTTGATATTCGGGGGTGGCGGTATCGTCGCCGGCCAGCGCTGACGCGCGCGCCTGCGGCGCGGCTAGCATAGCGGTTGCGGAAGCAGAAAGAAAGGCGCGGCGGTCCATGGATAGATTTTGACGCAATGCGGGCGTTATTGCGAGCGTGTCTCGCGGGAATCGTTGCGCGGTCGAACTGCAGAAGGCACTCGACCAGCTTAGATGGGGAGTCGAGCCGAATCAGGAAGATGACTTCCATGGCTCAATCTATATAGGCCCTATGCGTGCGGTTTTGTTATCGCGCTCAAGTGGAGGAGCTTTGAAATCAGCTAGCAGTGTGATGCGGGGTGGGTCGAATGGCCCCGGCGCTGCCGCGATCCGACTCATGGCAGCGATGCTCGGGTTTGTGAGCGTGGCGGCGGCCCAAATGGTTCCGGCAAGCATCAGCACCATCAATCAGCCCAGTTTCGGACACGCGGTTTTCGATACTGCGCGGAACGTCTATTACTTTGGCGGGCCGGTATCGGCAGGCGCGGCGCAAACACAGCCCGGAGGCGGTACCTGCTACGTCGCCACCGGTTTTATCGGCTCGATTCCTGAGCCCTGTCCGGATGTGCAGATAGTTAAAGTCGACCCTTCCGGCAATGAGATTTGGGGCACACGGCTCGGCGGTCCTACAGCGGACAATGGGACTGCACTTGCTATCGATTCTGTAGGAAATGTCTTAGTAACGGGTTCGACGGGCGGGCAGTTTCCACCACACCCGGCGCGGCAATCGTCTCCAGCACTACGTCCACGTTGTTCGCCGCCAAGGTGAGCGCCGACAGCAGTAAGTTCCTCTACTCCACCTACCTCCCGGCGTCCTTGACCGCGTCCTCGGCGATCGCCGTGGATGGCGCGGATAACACTTATGTCGTCGGCAAGACATCCGCCGGTCACGCCTTCGTTGTGAAGTTGAGCCCGGACGGATCTACCATCCTATATAACGTCACGCTCGCGGGTAGCGGCGTCGACGCGGCGACCGCGATAACCATCGACGCGAGCGGAAATGCTCTTGTCGTGGGGCAGACCACATCATCCGATTTTCCTGTGACGCCGGGCGCGCTCCAGTCGCTGCTCAAGGGAGCGCAGAACAATTTCCTCGTCAGACTCGATCCGGCTGGCAACGTCCGGATGAGCACCTACCTCGGCGGGAGCGGGTCCGACAGCCCATCGTCAGTAGCCGTGGATGGCGACGGCAATATCGATCTCGCGGGCGCCACCAGTTCGCTCGATTTTCCCACGACGCAAGGGACTCTTCAGGCGTCCCCCATCGTGCCCGCGTGGAATAATTCCTCGCCCGCTGGCTTCGTGGCTCAAGTCGCGCCTGACGGAACTGAGTTGAACTGGGCAGGCTACGTGATGAGTTCCGATGTTCCCGGACCTCCTGGCACGCTTTCCCAGGTGGGCGTGCAAGAGATGGCTGTAACACCGGCGGGCCACATCTTCTTAGGCGGGGTCACGGGCCCAGGGTTTCCGGTTACGCCTTCGGCCCCGGAGATTTGCTTCCAAGGCTTCGTCAACCGCACCAATGGGTTTCTGGCACACCTAAATTCGCACGGAGCCCTCGTGGACGCCACATATCTCGGGAATCCTACTGAAGGCGACATCAACCTCGTGGGGGACTGGCTCCTCTTTCCGCCAATGAGGTGCTGGTTGTCTGGCGCGGCGCCGGCAATGGCGTCCTCTCTCACGTTCAATTCGGCAGCGGTGGATGGACGGCGCCGGCATGTCTCTCCACGGATGTGCTGAACGCCGCTACGCAAAATGGGAACGCGGCTGGCACTGGCGGCATCGTGCCGGGAGAACTAGTAACGCTCACCGGATTCGGAATTGGCCCCGAGTCGGGAGTCGCCTATCAGCCGGATCCACAGGGAAACGCCCCTTCGCAGTTGGCTGGCGTGCGGGTGTTTTTCGATGGTGTGGCCGCGCCTGTGCTATATGCGCAATCGCGGCAGATCAACACAATTGCGCCGGCAGGTCTGACGATCGGCGGGACGACGCGCGTCACGGTGACTTACAACATCCAACAGTTCGGACCCGTATCGACGCCGGTGACGTTTGCGGGTCCGGGGATTTTCCGCCTGCAAGTCGGGCAGTCGGCGCAGGCTGTGGCGATGAATGAGGATGGGACGCTCAATGGACCGTCGAATCCCGCGGCACGCGGCTCTGTCGTGACCATCTGGGGTACCGGATATGGTCTGACGGACCCACCATGCTCCGTTGGTGGGCTTAATGACCCGCAGGCCGAACCGTTGAGTGCCGGGGTGACCGCTTTAATCCTTGGCGACAGTCTATTCAATGCGTCTTACGCGGGTAGCGCGCCCACCCCTGGTGTGCGGCGTGGTGCAGATTAATTTTCAGGTGCCGGCCAACGTTGCGGCGGGAACCTTCTTTTTCGCGCCTTGGATTCAGCTCGTGGTTGGAAACGCCACGAGACGCAATACCCAACCACAACTGGGCGCGACGATCGCGGTGAAGTAGATGGTTCGTTTGTCCGAGCCTCTGCTGCCTCGGTACCGCTATTCGCCCAGCCACTTGCGGAATGCGGCCGCGCGTTCCTGGCTTACGATTACTTCTTCCTCGGGCGCGGGGCGCAGATCGAGCAACAGCTTGCCTTTCCCGTACGCGCGGCAGCGGGCGACGGCGTCGATGTGGACCAGGAAGGCGCGAGTGACGCGGAAGAAACGGCGGGGATCAGGGCCCGCCAGCTCGGCTTCGAGTTCAGTGAGTGTGCGGTCGATGTTGAAGCGGGCGCCCGGTTTGGTGGTGAGAAAGACGAGCTTGTCGATGGTGTGGAAATAGGCGGTGTCCGCCATGCGAATGCCGATGAGATCGCCGCCTTTGCGCACCAGAAGGCGCTCGCGGTAGCCGCGCGGTTTGGCCAGCGATTCGAGGGTCGATCGTCCTGGGAGTGGCGCGCGGAGAAAAAACCGGCGATCTTGGCGACCGCATGAGGCCAACGCCCGAATCATCGACCCAAGAGGTGCTCGCCGGCCTGGTCGAGCGGGTCACCTTCCACAATGCTGAGAACGGCTTCTGCGTTCTTCGGGCGAAAGCGCGCGGCCATCGCGATTTGGTGACCGTCGTCGGCCACGCCGCCATCATCTCCGCCGGTGAGTGGATCACCGCGTCGGGCGAATGGACCAACGACCGGACGCACGGCCAGCAATTCAAGGCGCGGTTTCTCAAGACCTCAGCGCCGAGCTCGATCGACGGGATTGAGAAGTATCTGGGCTCCGGGATGATCCGGGGCATCGGGCCGGTCTACGCCAAGAAAATGGTGAAGGCGTTCGGCGAAAAGGTGTTCGACATCATCGAGGCCGAACCGGCTCGACTTCGGGAGGTGACGGGCATCGGGGCCGTTCGTGCCAAACGCATCACGGACGCCTGGGCCGAACAAAAGGTCGTCCGCGAGATCATGGTCTTCCTTCACAGCAATGGCGTTGGAACCGCACGCGCTGTTCGCATCTACAAGACCTATGGCGCCGACGCCGTCCAAGTCATGACCGAGAACCCCTATCGGTTGGCCCGGGACATTCGAGGCATCGGGTTCAAGACCGCCGACGCGATCGCGATGAAGCTCGGCATCGAAAAGACCGCGATGATCCGTTTGCGGGCCGGAAATTCCTACGCGTTGACCGAGGCCACGGATGAGGGTCACTGCGGGCTGCCGACGGATAAATTGATCCCGCTCGCCGAGGAATTGCTCGAAGCGCCGAAGGAATTGATCCTTACCGCCCTCGAACTGGAACTGTCTGACGGCAACGTGATCGCCGACAAGGTTGGCGAAACCGCCTGCACATTTCTGGCGGGCCTATATCGGGCCGAGCAGTCGATCGCCGATCAGCTGATCCGCATCGTGAACGGCAAGCTCCCCTGGACTTGGATTGACGCGGACAAAGCCGTTCCTTGGGTCGAAAAGCGGAGCGGCCTACAACTCGCCGACAGTCAGCGGGATGCGATCCGCTTGGCGCTGATTGCGAAGGGCCCTCGTGATCACCGGCGGTCCGGGCGTCGGCAAAACCACGATCGTCAATTCGATCCTTCAAATCCTCGCGGCCAAGGGCGTGAAAATGTTGCTCTGTGCCCCAACCGGCCGCGCTGCCAAGCGGATGACCGAGGCGACCGGCGTCGAGGCAAGGACGATCCATCGGCTCCTGGAGGTCGATCCCAAGGGCGGCGGGTTCAAGCGCAACGCGACAATCCCCTCGATTGCGATCTGCTGGTCGTCGACGAGGCCTCGATGGTCGACGTCATGTTGATGCAGGCTCTGATGAAGGCGACACCCGACAATGCCGCGCTGCTCATCGTCGGCGATATCGACCAGTTGCCCTCTGTCGGACCTGGGCAGGTGTTGGCCGACATCATCGACTTCAGAGGCCGTGCCGGTCGTGCGGCTGACCGAAGTTTTTCGGCAGGCCGCCGCGAGCCGCATCATCGTGAACGCTCACCGCCTGAATCAGGGTTTGATGCCTGATGTCAGCGCGCCCACCGGCGACAGCGACTTCTACTTCGTGCCGGCCGAAGACCCCGAGACGGCCGTTCGGCGCATCCTGGAATTGGTGAAGTCCCGCATCCCCAAACGCTTCGGCTTGAACCCCATTCGCGACATCCAGGTCCTGTGCCCGATGAACCGCGGTGGCGCTGGCGCTCGTTCGCTCAATATCGAACTACAGGCAGCTTTGAATCCCGAGGGTGAACGCAAGGTCGAGCGGTTTGGTTGGACGTTCGCGCCGGGCGACAAGGTCATGCAGATCGAGAATGACTACGACAAGGAAGTCTACAATGGCGATATCGGCTACGTCAGCGACGTCGATCCGGAGGCGGGCGAACTTATGGCCAGCTTCGACGGACGCTCAGTGACCTACGGATTTGGCGAACTCGACACCCTTGTTCCCGCCTACGCCGCCACCATCCACAAAAGCCAAGCTCGGAGTATCCGGCTGTGATTATTCCGGTATTGACCCAGCATTACGCCATGTTGCACCGAAATCTGCTCTACACCGGCATCACCCGTGGCAAACGACTCGTGGTGCTGGTCGGACAAAAGAAGGCCATCGCGATCGCGGTTCGCAGCGTCTCGGGCCGACGACGTTGGTCGAAGCTCGGCGAGTGGCTGCGGCTCGGCGCGTCCCGTTCGTCCGCAACGAACTCGAAGACGGGTTGAGGCATGGAAGCCCCTGGTTCCTGAAAAATCCCGAGGCAACTCACAGGCTCCGTGGCGTTGAGCCGCCTTGGAGCTTGCTTATATTCGAGAGCATAATCTATCGTCGAGAAATTGATGCGTCAGATCGGGGCGTTTACGCGTTGATTGGCTAGGGGGCGTTGTCTTGGTTAAGTCCGAACTGGTGCAGCGACTCGCCGCGCGCAATCCGCATCTGCATCAAGGCGACGTCGAGAATATCGTTGACGCGATACTCGGCGAAATTAGCCACGCGCTCGCGCGTTTCGATCGGGTGGAGCTCCGCGGTTTCGGAGTTTTCTTGACCAAGCGGCGCCGGGCGCGCACCGGACGCAACCCGCGTTCTGGCGACAGCGTCCAGGTGACGGAAAAGCACGTGCCCGCCTTTAAGACGGGCAAGGAAGTGCGCGAACTGCTCAACCGACGCTGAACCCCGGCCCGTGCAACGTGACGGCCACTCCACTACGGAGACGGCAGCCGGCCACAGGTGATTCGCGACCGGCGGGTTCCGATCCTTCAGGACGTTCACCGCAACCGAGGACCGCACGCTCGCGCGACTGCGGGCGCTGCGCAGCGATCTGATCGATCCGACCATCACAGTTCACAAGGGACCCATCATCAAGCGCACCGGCGACGGCTCGATCAACGAATTCCACAGCGTCGTCGACGCCGTGCGCTGTACGATCGAAGTTCAAGACGCCATGATTGAGCGCAACGCGGGCGTTCCGCCAGAACGCCTAATCGTCTTCCGAATTGGCATTCACCTCGGCGAGGTCATAACGACTCCGACGCGCAGTTGAAAGCCATATCTCGAGAGGGCGTATCCGTGGGGTTGGGCCGGTCGCCGGACAACGGACCGAGGGCCAGCCACACCTCGAACGCAACTCCTCAGCCGCTCGCTGCGCTCGCGCCGCCGAAGCGGCGTTCGTACGCGCGGATGTAGGCCTCAGGCGACGGCTTGAGATGTCGTCGCGTAAGTTCGATCAGGTCATCGCGGCGTGAGGCGCGCAAAGCCTCGACCATCTCGAAATGATCGAGGCGCGCACGACTAAGCGCCTCGGGAAAAGCGTTGGCGTAGAAGCGTATTCCGTAGACCTTCTGTTCGAGAGTTTTGATCGTGTCTATCAAGCATAGATTGCCGCAAAACCCAAACAACGTTTGATGGAAGTCGAGATTGGCGTAGAATACGCCGAGCATGTCGTCCTTGTCGATCGCCGCGCTGTGGCGCTCCTGTATTTGTTCGAGCTTGGTAAAGCTCGATGGGGCGATCGGAAAAGGTAGAATGCGCGCGGCCATGACCTCGAGCTCCTCGCGCACTGCATAGATATCCATCACCTCTCGCGGCGTCAGATCTCGTACGATCGCGCCGCGATTGGGGATACGCTGGACAATTCCCTTCTTCTCGAGGTCGAACAGGGCGAGTCGGACGTCGCCGCGATGCGTGTCGAAGCACTCGCACAGATCCTGCTCGATCAGACGCTCGCGAGGGTGGCGGCGGCCAAGCACGATATCCTCTTCCAGACGTCTGGCGATAACATCCGCCATGGCTTCCTCGTGCGGGCCAAGGTTCGTCGGCGATGTTGGCGTTTGGCGAAGCGCCGCAACGCTCTTGCCGCGGGTCGCGGGTCGCCTAGACGCAGTCCGTTTGGCGGGCATCAGGAACCCCGCATTCCCTCGGCCCGCTTGCTCTCCTGACACAAGTCGACGCTCCTTTGTCTTTTCGCGGGGCGAGCCCGAGCCGCTGGCAACATCCCCACAATTATCGAAAAAACGAATTGTTTGCAATCTCGTATATAATATTGTATGCACAGGCAAAATCGCCGCCGCAGGCGGCAGCCTCCCGAGGGCGCGAGCGGCGCGCACGGCGATATGGTCGCACTTCAAAGGGCGAGCGAAAGAGCGGAGGAGATGCAGATGGAAGCCACGCGCACCGCGAGCTTTGCCGAGCGCCACGGCCGGAGAGATTTCCTAAAAAAATCCGCCAGCGCCGCCACTGTCGCCGCGTTCGGCGTCGCCCGTAAGGCCTTCGCGGCGGAACCCGTCAATATCGGCGCCCTCTACCCCACCACCGGCAGCTTCGCGCAAATCGGCCAGGGCTGCGTCAACGCCGCCAAACTCGCCGTCCAGATGATCAATGACGCTGGCGGCATCAAATCGCTCGGCGGCGCCAAGCTGAACCTGATTGTCTCCGATGTGCAGAGCGACACCACCGTCACGCGCACGGAGACCGACCGGTTGATCTCCGGCTACAAGCTGTCGGCCGTCCACGGTTGCTTCGCCAGCGCGCTGACGCTCATCGCGAGCGAGGTGGCCGAACGGGCGAAGATGCCGCTGTTGACGGGGTCGAGCTCGGACCTCCTCAACAAAAATCGCCACTATACGTTCACCCCGTTCTGCCGCGCCTCGCAGTTTGCGCTCGCGCAACTGCAAATGTCGAAGCTGGTGAGCGACGCGCCCAAGGTCGCGGTGATTTTCGAGAACACCGCGTTCGGCACGTCGACGTCGAACGGCTTACGCGAGCAGGCGCCGAACCAAGGCGTCGAGATCGTCATGTTCGAACCGTACTCGGCCGGCCTCACCGACGCCAGCCCGCTGATCAACAAGGTGAAGGCCTCGGGCGCCAATATGTTGTTCCCGGTGTCCTATCTCAACGACCTCATCCTGATCATCCGCGCGATCAAGCAGAATGGTCTGGAGATCGCCATCAACGGCGGCTCCGGCGGTTTCGTCATCCCCGACTTTTACAAGAACGTCGGCGCGGCCGCCGAGGGCCTGCTTGGCGTAGCGCATTGGAACCACGACCTCGATGGCGACTCCCAGAAGGTCAATGAGGTCTACAAAAAGCAGTACGGTGAGTTCCTGTTCGAATATGCCGGTGGCCTCGTCGCGCAAACCTTCATGATCGCTGACGCACTCGAGCGGGCGGCGTCGGCCGATCCGCAAAAGGTGCGCGACGCGCTCTCGACGCTCGACGTCTCATCGGGTTACGCAGCGATGGGTCCTGGCGGCAGGGTGAAATTCGGCCCGGACGGCAAGAATATTTATGCGCACCCGGTCGGCGTGCAGTGGCAGCATGCCGACCTGGCGGCGGTGTTCCCCAAGGAAGATGCGCGGGCGCCGTTGATGAAATCCTGAAGCGCCGTTGCAGCGCCAATGCTGACCACAATCGCCCAGGCGGTGGTGAATGGCCTCCTTATCGGCGGCATCTACGCACTGGTGAGCATTGGCGTCACGTTGATCTTCGGCGTGGTCAAGATCGTGAACTTCGCTCAAGGCGAGTTCGTGATGATCGGCATGTATATCAGCTATTTTCTCGCGTCGCGCTTTGGCGTCGATCCGCTGATTTCGCTTTTCGTCTCCATGCCGCTCCTATTCGTCATCGGCGTGCTGCTACAGCACTTCCTGATCCGCCGTGTTCTCCCGCTTGGCGACATGCCGCAAATATTTCTCACCTTTGCGTTGTCGCTCTTGCTGGTGAACATGGCGCTCCTGCTGTTCACGGCCGACTACCGAACGGTGCAAACTCCCTATAGCGAAACGGCGATCCATCTCGGCGGACTCTACGTGCCGATCGCGAAACTCATCGCCTTTGCCGTCTCGATGATGCTCAGCGCGCTGCTTTGGGTCTTTTTGCGTATCACCGATCTTGGCAGAGCGATGCGCGCGGCGGCGCAGAACCGCGACGTCGCGATGCTGATGGGCATCAATCCCGATCGTGTGTTCGGCATCGCGGTCGGCGTGGCGCTGGCGCTGGCGGGCGCTGCAGGCTCTCTGCTGATGCCATTTTACCCCGTCTATCCGTTGGTTGGCCAAGTGTTCGTGCTGATGGCGTTCGTCGCCGTCGTCCTGGGAACGCTTGGAAACGTCACCGGGGCGCTGCTCGCGAGTCTAATGATGGGGGTCGCGGAGTTGCTCGGGATCCAGTTCGTCGGCGCCGACTTCGGCTTGATCGTCGTCTTCGCAATGTTGCTGCTGACGCTTGCAATCCGCCCAATGGGTCTGTTCGGCGGGTGGAGCCGATGATGCAGGGAGCGCTTGGCTCGCGCGGACTTTGGGTTTGCGTGCTCGCAGCGGCGGCGCTCGCTCTTCCGCTCCTGATCTCGAGCGTTTTCATAATCGACATCTGCATCAGGATATTGCTATTCGCCTTTATTGGCGTCGCCTGGAACCTCATGGGCGGTTACGCCAAGCAGCTGTCGCTGGGTCATGCCGCCTATTTCGGCTTGGGCGCCTACACTTCGACGATCCTGCTCATTCGATTTGACGTTTCGCCGTGGATCGGAATGCTCGCCGGCGGCGCCGTGGCCATGCTGGCGAGCCTTCCCATCGGAGCGCTGTGCTTTCGGTTGCGCGGACCTTATTTTGCAATCGCCACGATCGCGGTCGCGCAGGGGCTGATGCTGTTGTTTCTGAAGTTCCGCGATTTTGCATGGGGAGCCGAGGGGACGACGATGCCGAATTTAGGTCAAGCTCCCTTGATGATGCAGTTCGAAACCAAGGCGCCCTACTACTACATCCTATTGGCGCTGCTGGCGGTCGGGCTCGCGATCACCTGGCGGATCGAGCGCTCGTGGATGGGATACTATCTCGTCGCCGTCGGGGAGGACGAGGACGCCGCCGAAGCGGTCGGCGTCGACTTGCTGGCGATCAAGCGGAACATCTATCTGCTCAGCGCATTTCTCACCGCGCTCGCCGGAACCTTCTACGTCCAGTACATTTATTTTATCGATCCAAACACCGCCTTCAGCTTCAACGTTTCGGTCGAGGCGGCCTTGGTGACGATCGTCGGCGGCATCGGCGCGTTGTGGGGGCCCGTCATCGGCGCCGTCTTGCTGGAGGCGACTTCGGCGCTATTGCAAAGCTGGCTTGGCGGCGGCCATGGCGGCGTGCAGTTGTCAGTTTATAGCTTGATCCTCATCACGGTGATTCTATGGCGGCCATCCGGGCTGATTGGCGTCCTTACCGACGCCTATGGCCGGGTCGTGCACGCGACCGCGGCGGATGCGCAGAAAGCGCGCTCGATGGCTGAAGCCTTGGTCATTCGCAACCTCAGCCGGCGGTTTGGCGGGCTTCGCGCGGTACAGGACGTCAGCTTTGCCGTCAACGAAGGCGAGACCGTCGCGCTCATTGGACCGAACGGCGCCGGCAAAACCACGAGTTTCAATCTCATCACCGGCTATTATCGCCCGGACGCCGGTTCGGCGCTTGCCTTCGGTCGTGAACTCGTGGGGTTGCGGCCACATGACATCTGCGCCCATGGTCTAGCCCGGACGTTCCAAGTCGCGCGGCCTTTCGGCAAGATGACAGTGCTGGCGAACGTGATGACCGGGGCCTTCCTGCGCGATCGAAGGCTCGACGCCGCGCGCGCGCAGGCCCAAAAAGAGATCGATTTCGTCGGGCTGTCCGCGAAAGCGGACACGGCGGCGCGCGACTTGACTACGATAGATCAGCGCCGGCTCGAGCTGGCGCGGGCGTTGGCCACGCAACCGCGGCTGCTACTGCTCGATGAGGTCATGGCGGGCCTCAATCCGGCGGAAATCGATCAGGCGGTCGCCTTGATAGGCAAGCTTTCGCAGCGCGGACTGACCATCCTCATCGTCGAACATGTCATGCGCGCCATCATGGCGGTGGCACGTCACATCGTCGTGCTCGACCACGGCCTGAAGATCGCAGAGGGCGCTCCAAAGGAGGTCGTCCAAAATCAGGATGTCATACGCGCGTATTTGGGGACTGGCTACGCTCGACTTCGAGCGCGGGAGGGAGCAGATGCTACGCTCTCGGCCGTGAGCGCGGGTTACGGCGCCGTTCCGGCGATCAGCGACGTCAATCTGGAGATAGGCGACGGCCAAGCTGTGGGCTTGCTCGGAGCAAATGGCGCCGGCAAAAGCACGACGCTTCGCGCGATTTCCGGTCTTGTGCGGCCGACATCGGGCGCGATTACATTTTTGGGGAGGAATATTTCCTCGCTGCCGGCGTACGAAATAACTGCACTCGGCATCGCTCATGTGCCGGAGGGTCGGCAAGTTTTCCAGAACTGACGGTCAAGGAGAACCTGGAGATCGGAGCATATGTTCCAGCCGCCAGGGCGGCGCGGTCGCGCTCGCTCGACCTGGTCTTCGCGATTTTCCCCGTGTTGGCGGAGCGCCGCAAGCAACTCGCGGGCACGATGAGCGGCGGCGAGCAGCAGATGCTCGCCTTCGGTCGCGGCCTGATGCTTCAGCCGCGCCTTCTGATGCTCGATGAGCCCTCGTTGGGGCTGTCGCCTGTCATGGCCGACACGGCCTTCGAGAAAATCCAGGAAATTCACGACTTAGGCACGGCGATCTTGCTTGTCGAACAGAACGTGAGCCGCGCGTTGACGCTCGTGCAGCGGGCCTATGTGCTGGAAGCCGGCAAGGTGAGTATGGAGGGAACAAGCGCCGAGTTGGCCAACAACAGCCAAGTGCGGGCGGCCTATCTTGGCATCTAAACATGACTTCCAATGAACGAGGACACGGTCGGTTCTCGATGGTAATTTTCCCGAATGGCCTCGTTGGGATAGGCCTTGATCAGGTAGGCGAAGGCCCGGAAGTTCGCGGCGCCGAGCGGAATGTCGACGGTCCGCGCCTGCGGGTACCAGTGATAGCGGGAATGGCGCTCAAGGAGTGGATGTCTCCATCGACTGACCGCTATCCCCGCATCGCGGTCATTCACACCGAACATCGCCCACTCTCGCAGAGTGCATGAGTCCACATCTGCGCTAACGCGGCAATTATCGTTCGCAACCCTACCAGGGTTGGGGTCGAGGGTCTAAATCCTCCTGCTGTGGAAATCAAAGCGATAAGCGACGCCTCGGTGCCCCCTTAAATGGATGGCAGGCTTTCTTTCGAGCCATCCATGAGCCAGTCGACGCACCTTGGACCAAACCGGCCGCCCGTCGTACCGGGCAGAATGCGCTGGGTTCATGCGTCCTCAGCGGCTGTCGGCTCTCCCGAATTTAAGCATCTCCATGCGGCTTGCATAATGGCCTAAAATCATGAACACGTGAGGTCCAAACGATTCGATGAGCAAAACCGCTTTGGTATCGCGTCGAAGGTTCGTATGCTAATAGAGCAACCGCAAAAAGTCCTCCAATTTTGGTGGCGGGACTTTCAACATCCATAAACGGTCCCCCTGATTGGAACTGACGACGTGGAAAGCGTTAGCACGGTCTCCGACACCTAGGCGACGGGGTCGACATTACCGGAAAGTGAGTTTTCGATCGCCGTCGACGCGGGAGTAAGTTATCCAAGATATCAGAGGCACCAAAAGGACGGAGGGGGCTGTGGCGGAAACAAGGAACGTCTTAATTGGGCACGTCCGCACGGGCGACCACGTCCCACGAAAAGCGAAAGATTTGCGGACCCTGGAGGGGATGGATTTCCGCTCGGCCGAGACTTGAGCGAATCTCGACGGGGTGCCTAGCGCGAAGGATCAGCGCCAAGGGCGCGCCTGCGTGGCAATGGCCCGCGCGCGTTAGCCGGCTGATGAGCGCAGCTGCCGATGAGTTTTCCCCGCTCACTATCAGGGATTATGTGGCGCAAGCCCTAACCACCGATCAGCGTAGCGATGGCGGCTCGCTAGCTTTCCCATTGCTCGGGCTGTTCGGCGAAACTGGAAGCCTATTGAGCGAGGTCAAGAAAAAGCAGCGGGATCGAGCATCCTACGTGGGATACGCAGGCGCCGTAGTTGAAGAGCTTGGCGACGTCCTTTGGTATCTAACCACCGTCGCCGCACGTGGCGGCTTGTCACTCGAAGCAATCATCGTGGATATTGGCGGCGGCGAAAGCGCAGTGGGCTCTGCTCAATTGCCGCTTACCTTTGCCTCCTTGCAGCCGGCGATCTATGCCACGAGCGGCCGAGCCGACTCCGCGTTCGAACACACCCTCCTCCGGTTGGCCGGCGAAGTCGGAACTCCTCGTGATCGATCAAGAAGAGAGCCGTCTTCACGACAGCACTGTGCTGGCCGGCCGATTGGGCGCGATCACGCGGACCCTCGTTCGAGCTGCAAACGACGCCGGGGTCACTCTCGAGGCCGCTGCTGTAAAAATTTCTAAAATTTTTGATCGCTGGCCGCGCGAACGCATCTACCCTGAAGCGCTCGATTTGCAGGCGGAGCCGGAAGAACAGCTTCCCCGTAACCTCATGTCGAAATCTTTGAACGCGAGGTCCGTGGGCGCACCTCGTCTTCCTGCGCTGCAACGGGATCAACATCGGCGACCGGCTGACCGATAACGCGATGAGAGCCGACGACTATCGCTTCCACGATGTCTTCCATTTCGCCAATGCCGCCGTTCTGGCTTGGTCACCCGTCGTTCGGGCGCTGTTTCGCCTGAAGCGCAAGAGCGACGCCGAAAGTCGATGAAGCGCAAGACGGTGCCCGAGCGACCCTGATCGAAGAGGGAGTCACGACCTGGATCTTCGGACAGGCGACAATCTCAATCTCTTCTCCGACATAAAGTCCGGCGATATTCCCTTCGAAATTCTCCATCACGTGCGGCAGTTCGTGGCCGGCTACGAGGCCGAACAGTGCCCTTCATGGCTCTGGGAAGAGGCTATTTTGCAAGGTTACGCCGGCTTTCCGCTTTCTGCACGAGCATCGGCGCGGCCGCCTCCACATCGATATCACTAATCGCCGCCTTTCAATCGAGAGGCCCTCCTTGAAAACTCCCGAGTCATTCGCCGAGGCCATAGCCGGAACACTTCTCCCCTCCGTCTTCAATCCATATCGGGACAGCTGCTCCGAATATGACCGGGATGACGCGTGCCCGTGCGCCAGCGCAACCTAGTGCGCTTGCTTGAGAGCCGCCCTGACCGCCCAGGTCGACACGATCTGGATCGCGCGGGACCTCGGCTATCGGGGCGGGCGTCGAACGGGCGTGCCACTGACCGACGAGGTCCACTTGGGGCCGGCCGGCGCACTGATGGGTGGCATCGATCTGGATCGTGCTACACGCGGCCCGGTCGTCGCCGAGCGCACGGCCGCAATTGTCTGGCAGCGTCCTGATCCGGATCGGCGAGCCGTCATGCTCTGGAATATCTTCCCGCTTCACCCGCACGAGGCAGAGGACCCATTTTCGAATCGCTGTCACACCCGCGCCGAAAGCGAAGCGACTTGGCCGCTGCTACCGGACTCATCTCGATGATAACCCCCAACCGCATCGTCGCAATCGGGCGGGATGCCGGCCTTGCGCTTTCCGTATCGAATCCCCGTCACCGTCGTCCGCCACCCAAGCTATGGCGGCCAAGCGAATTCATTTCGGGTGTCCACGCGATTTACGGGATCGCTGCAAGACCCTGATCTCGAGAGCACCGGGCTACCTCCCGCTCCAGGCGTTCATGCCGCCAGCAGGGATCCCGCCTGATCGAACCTCGCGATCATTGCCGTGATGTCCGATCGGCGAGCGCCGTTCGGCTGGTCGATCTCCGCATGGGTGGAGACCACTGTCAGTGCGCCGACCTGGAAGCCGGTCTCGTGCGCCACGAACGCCATCAGCCGCCCGAGACCCATGAGGTTGCCGAGCAGCTTCTCGATGTAGAAGTGATTCCGATACATCGCGGTTAGGGCCAGCGTCTTGCGCGCACCCGGAACCACCTTGAAGCTCAAAAAGCTCAGGCATTGCCCGCCATAGGGCGAATTATCGACGTCTCGCGCAGGATCGAACAACGAGAGCTCGAACTTGTTGAGGGCCGGACCTGTTGGTTCCTGATCCGTTCGACAATGTCCCAGAGCTGGTTCGGCGGGTCGCCGGCCGGACCGGAAAGTCGATCATCCGCTCGAAATAGTAGCCTGACCACCGGTCATTGCGGCGCACCTTCTTCAGCACATTCTCCTGAAAGATCTCGAAAAAGGCAGGCGCGCCGTATCGATATAGAGACCTGCGGGAAAGATCGTGTTCGCGATGGTCTCCACGGACTTCTTGTCGCTCCGAGAGGAAGTCGTCGACCACGGCCACGCGAGGATCCTGCCAGCGTGGCTTCGCGATCGGGTCGGCGACGTCGATGATAACGTTGTATGCGGCGTGACCGGTTCGAGTGTCGACCGCGCGGACGGCCTCGCGCCAGGCACTCGCGCAATCAGGCTGCGGCGCGATTGGCAAGTACATCGACGTCCTCCGTCAAGCTTGGCGGCCGCGAAGAATGCGCGGACCGAGAAAAGGCTCAGTAAGCCATCCGAAGCCTTCAAGGCCCCACCGCTCACCCCAGCTGTTGCGGATTAGGACCGCGCGGTCGGGGCCGACTGTGCCGTGCCCGACGGCGATCACGGCGTGGCGGCGCGCCGGCGCCGGAGCTTCACCCGCTGCCGGACGAATCACTGCCCAGCGAGGCTGGATTATAGAAGGCGCGGGAGAGCATCAGGAGGACGACGACGGGGCGGCCTTGATTCAACTCGTCGATGATCTGTTGAATAGAGGGCGTCACCCGCTGTCCCGCGCGACGAAAAAGCGCTCCGACCATCGCGGGCGGAGCCCAGGACGCGATATCCGTAGGCGTGGCCGGAAGATAGGGCCAGCCGATTTCTTCCGGCTGGCCATCCTCGCGCAAAGCATCGAGTATCGACGACAAGAGGCACCCTCGTTGGGCGAACGGCCTGCCCGAAGCTGGGCTTGGTAAAAGGCGTATTCGCAAGAGAGCGGCACCCAGCCTTCCCGGAGACCCGCATGCGCGTCGCTCGCGGCGAAAGCGAGACAGGTAGGCCGTTGACTTTGATTGTGCGCCGGACCGAACTGCGGCCGCAGATCGACGAAGTCAGGACGTCGCTCATGCCGCCTCAAGCAGACTCCGCCGCTCGGCGCGAGACAGACCCTCCTCTTCCGGGCCTGTCAGGTCGAAATCCAGGTTGAAGCTTGCCAGGGGTGGGTCTGGGTCCCACGGGCGCCGTTCGTCCAGCGCCATGCCCCGCGGAAAGCTTCGGGCGGGGCGGCGGTCACCCGACGGATCACCGGACCGCCGATCCCCTCGCCATCGATAGCCTCCAGCTCGTCACGAACGATGCCGAAGCCGCTCGCCTTGAGCTGGTCGATGTCCCACAAGTAGCCTCCCCGCTATGCTCCTCAAGACGGAGCACGAAAAGATCGTTGCGGCTACCGTCGATGCGCATGCCAGCGTCACGCTCGCTCAGCAGCCAAACATCACCGCGATAGTCGGAGGCCGATATGGCCTAAGCAGCGCGACCTTGAGCTCCCGCGGCGGGCGGTCGAGAATTTCGTGGGCGAGCGCGCGAAATCGAACCGATGCCGAACGAGCGTCCAGCAGGTCGCCTCGTAGCTAGCGCCGATGCGGACTGATAGCTGATAGACCCGGTCCGGTCGGCGGAAGTCCGCAACCGTCCAGCCCTGGCGCTGCCCGTGCCATAGGATTAGCCATCTCGGCATCATGAACTCAACGGCAAACGCGTCTGCCTCGACTTCCTGAAAGTCGGAGGTCGGATTCGCCGTCCATCGGCATGCGTCGAATAATGCTTTCGTCATCCAGGCTGGCTGATGCCGAAGCGAGAAGTGACCAAGTTCGTGCGCCGCTGTAAAGCGCTGGATGCTCATGGGACGCTGGGTCGTCACGAGTACGCCCGGGGCAGGTTCACTCAGATATGCCCCAAGCAAGCCCTGCAGCGGCCGCAGCAGAAGGGGTAAGTCCAGCGTCTGGATCGCGTCGAAACACATCGACGTTCCCGCCGCGCGCTTCGATCTCCTTTCGTAGGTCAAGCCTCAGATGAAGCCGCGCCGCAGCCATCGTACCGGTTCGAACGGCGCCAGCGTAATCAACCGCGGCCATGGATCAACCTTTCGAGACGCGCGATCGGGCGCGCAGATATTCGGCGAAGCGGCCAAGCTCATCCCGGTCTTGCTGAGATAGATCCGCCGCGCGCCTCGCCAGGTGGGCCACGTCAATTGGCAGGCTGACGGCGGCTTCGTCCTCTCCGGTAAAATAGGCGACCGGCTGCCTGTAGAGCTTCGCCAGACGTGCGAGTTCGATCGCGTCGACCCGGCGCTGGCCGCTCTCAATGTCCGTCAGCGCGGTGCGGGGAATTTTAAGATAGGTCGCGACCTCGTCCTGCCTCAGCCCGAGATACTTCCGGGC
The DNA here is from genome assembly GCA_963743705.1 of Bryobacterales bacterium. Taxonomy (GTDB): domain Bacteria; phylum Acidobacteriota; class Terriglobia; order Bryobacterales; family Bryobacteraceae; genus PALSA-243. The sequence goes on from CAVUQS010000019.1 coordinate 746,891, forward strand.
CTCTCTCAGCCTATCGCCCAGGCGGCGACGCTCCGCTTCGTCATTATCGTGGCGTGCTGGGGCCTGTGTCATGCCTTGCCCCCCTTGGTGCAGAACTTCTCGATCCGGGGGAGCAGATGCTCCAAGGCGCCGGCAATAGAAACGTACCCTCCCGCTCGCACGATGCTGTCTGGTAGCTCAAACCCGACGATCGGTTCGATCGTACAAAGGATAGAGACCACCACGAGCAAGTCGATCTGAAACGGCGT
>CAVUQS010000020.1:0-301878 GCA_963743705.1 Bryobacterales bacterium
GCGCCGGCAGACGAATACGCTCAACTGGTCGGGGCAATTGCCGCTGGCGCAGGGGATCCGGTTTCAGGTTTAGCGGTCTGACAACTTATCCCCGATCAACGATCAGAAACTTCATCGGGGCCTTGCGCGCTTCGAGCTTTAGACCGGCGCTTTGTATTGCCGAAAACAGCGAAGGCGCATCCGGAGTCTCGCCGCCTGCCGTGGAAAGGCGCACCGGGGCGAACTCGAAGCTGAAGTCGTACAAACCCGTCAATCCGGTCTTGTCGGCCACATCGGTGTGTAGAATGAGCCTGCACCAAGCTGGCCAACCACGGCATGGAGCACCCCGAGGCCTTGATACCTTCGGTCTGCTGCTCGATCCCCAAAGCCCTCCATGGCATTTGACGGCCGGATCCGTGGTCTCACTCAGCTTCGACCCGCCATTTGCGAGAACCAGTGCGTAGGTGTCGTGGTTTCTCATTTCGAAATGCGTTTTCAGATGGAATCGCTCGATGAGAAGCGCCTGCAGACGCAGCATCGACTGCGCCGGAACTTGCCTTCCCAAAGCGGTAACCGTCGGCTGCCGCCCGAAATCGTTTTCCGGCGGCGCCGCTTCGATGTTGAACCGCTCGTCGCTGATCCAGTCAGGGCCGACAACCTGGTAAAGCTGAAGCCCTCCATACGCGCCCGCTAACAGATCCTGCAGCGAAGCGCCAGTAGCAACCAATCGGCCGCCGGGCATGACCGCGATATCGATGCCTACGTGAACACCCGGCGGAACCTGCTTCACGGACGCAACTTCAAACTGCGGAAACTGCCTCTCCTCGGTCTGAGGAGCAGCGCAAAGGAACTTCGCGCACGCCAAGAGGAGACGCACCGTCCACGCCATATCTCCCCTAGTATCGGACGAATCGCTAATCGTTGCGCAGCGCGCGCAGCGGGTCGATGCGCGCCGCGCGACGCGCTGGGAAATACGAAGCGGCGAGCGCGACTCCAATCAGGATAGCCGCCGATGCGGCGAAGGTCACTGGTTCGTCGAGCGATGCGCCGAACACCAGGCTTTGCATGATGTCATCGGCGCCCTTGGCGAACGCGAGGCCGATGACGACGCCAATCGCGCCGATTATGAGGCCGCCGCGCACGAACTGGCGCGACACGTTGTTACTGCCTGCGCCGAGCGCGATACGAATGCCGATCTCATGCGTGCGTTGCGAACGGAATACGCGATGGTTCCGTAGAGCCCCGCGGCGGTGAGTGCGAGCGCGAGGACGGCGAAGAAGGCGATGAGCGCCATGTTGTAGCGCGGCGCCACCAGCGACGTTTCCACGGCGGCGGTCAGCGGGCTTGCCTTGTAAAGGGGCATATCGTGATCGATCTGGCGCAACCGTTCGCGTACGGCTTCCGCGAGCGCGAGCGGATCGCCCGCGGTGCGCAGGGCGATCCAATACGTGGTTTCCGAGGGAATCTGCGCCACCGGCCAGTAGACGGTTTCTATGGGCTTCTCGCCCAGCCATTGCAGCTTGACGTCGCCGGCCACGCCGATCACGGTGCGCGGCTGGGTGATGCTGCCCGCGCCGTCCCACATTTCGGGCGTGACCTGGCGGCCGATGGGATCTTTGGCGCCGAAATAGCGCCGCGCCGCGGCTTCGTTCAGAACTACCACCGGCGGGGCGGAGCCGTCATCCGAAGGGGTGAACGCGCGGCCTCGCTTCACGGGAATGCCAAGGGTCTCAAAGAACCCGGAGGTCACCGGCGAGAACACGATGCCGGTACGGTGGCCCAGGTCAATGGCTCTTCCATCGACGGTATCGAGCACCGTACGCGGCGTCCACCCGCGAAGCGGCATCTGCGAACTTGCCGAGGCGGCGCGTACGCCGGGAATCGCGCGCAGATGCGCGACCAGATCTTCCAGGAACTGGGCGCGGCGCGCCTGCGGAAAACGCGTGGCGGATACGCTCACTTGAAACGTGAACGTATGTTGCGGGTCGAAACCGAGCTGCTGGCGCTGCAGATGGAATAGATTGAGCGCGAGCAATCCGCACGCGCTCAAAAGCACCATGGCAAGCGCCAACTGCGCGGCTACCAGCACGCTCTGCCAACGCTTCTGCCGCGCGCTGGCAGTTACGTTGACGGCGGCTTCCTTCAACCCGTGGATCAAATCGAAGCGCAGCGCGTGCAGCGCCGGTACAAGGCTGGCGGCAATGGCGCAAATCAGCGAGGCGGCGACCGCGAACGCAAGCGCGGGCCACGCGATTAAACGTCGATCGGGAGCAAGCTGCAGGAACAAGATCAGGAAGCGTGCGAACAATCCGGAAAGCAGAACGCCTAATGCCGCGCCGCACGCCGAGAGCGCCAGACTTTCGGCGAGCAATTGACGGATCAGCCGCCATTTGCCGGCGCCGATGGCGGCGCGCACGGAAATCTCGCGTTGCCGCCGCGTTACTCGCGCCAGCGTCAGGCCGCTGATATCGGCGCACGCGATGGCGAGCAACGCGCCCGCCGCCCACAGCAGCGCGATGAGCATGGGACGCAGGTGTTCGGACACGGCTTGCCCGAGGTTCTCCATCGAAACGCCCTCGCGCGGATTGTCCGCCGGGTAGTTGCTCATGAGGAGCGCGCTGACGCGGGTCATATCGGTGCGCGCGCTTTCGAGCGAAACGCCGGGTTTCAGGCGGCCGATGACGTTGAGGAAACTGACACCGCGGCTGGCGCTGAGCGGCAGTTTCATTCCCGCCGAGGGGCGCGCGATGACTGCGAGAGTGATCCAAACATCAGTCTCGCCGCTGCCGGTGTAGGTGGTGAAGCCGGGCGGCATGACGCCGATCACGACGAACGGAAGCTTGCCGAGCCTCTGCCCGATGACGGAGGGGTTGGCGCCGAAACGCGCGCGCCACAAGCGATCGCTAATGATGGCCGAATCGGCGCCGCCGTTGGCGCCCGGCTGATCTTCGTCAGGACGGAAGGCGCGGCCAAGCGCGGGCTTCACGCCGAGCACGTCGAAGATGCTGGCCGAGGCCGCCAAGGTCTCGACGGGCGTGGGATCTCCAGCGCCGGTCAAGACGTAGCTGCGTTCGGTGAATGCCGCGAGGCCGGTGAAACTGCGATTCCACGCGCGCCAATCGCTGAAGTTGGGATAGGAAACCGGGCCGAGATTGCCGGGCGAGCCGAAGTTATCCCACAGGCGCACCAGCCGCTCGGGCTGGGGAAAGGGCAGGGGACGCAACAGAACTTCGTTGGCCGCACCGAATATGGCGGTAGCCGCCGCGATGCCGAGACCGAGGACACAGATGGACGCCGCGGCGAACGCCGGATTCTTGCCAAACAGCCGGAAACCGTGGCGCAGGTCGCGCAGCCAACCTTTCCAGGCGCCGGTGCGCCGCGTATCGCGGCAAGCGTCCTCGACCTGGCGCAAGCCGCCGAAGCCGCGCAGCGCGGCCTCGCGCGCTTGGTGCGGCGGCATGCCAGCCTGCGTGTTCTCGGCGATCTGTTGTTCGAGATGGAAGCGAAGCTCGTCGCCGAGCTCGCGTTCCGCGCGCCCGCGAAGCAACAAGGATCGCAAACGAAGACGGAGCCGGTGGAGCGCCCGCATGACCTACGTCTCCCGCACCACCAACTCAATGCCGCGCGACAGGCGGTCCCAGTTGGCCAGTTCCTTTTGCATCTGCGTGCGACCGGCGCGGGTGAGCGAATAGAACTTGGCGCGGCGGCCGGTTTCGGTTTCGGCCCAGTGCGCCTGGATCCAAGCCTGCTGCTCCAAGCGGTGCAGCGCGGGGTAGAGTGACCCTTGCTGCACTTGCAGCGCGTCCTTCGAAACCTGTTGGATGCGCTTGGCGATCGCCCACCCGTGCTTGGGTTCGAGGGCGATGGTCTTGAGAATGAGAAGGTCCAGCGTGCCTTGGACCAGATCGCTTGGCTTCCCCATACTATGACTATCTACAATAAGGGACCAATTGTAGATAGTCAAGGGGTCGGCAGAAGGGAGGCTTAGGCTTCCTTGATGGCTTCGATATCGAGCGTGATATCTACCTTGTCGCCCACGACAAAGCCGCCGCCATCGAGAGGCATGTTGAAGGTCAGGCCGAAATCCTTGCGATCGATATGCGTCTTGGCGGAAAAACCAATGCGCTCGCCGCCCCAGGGATCTTTCTGGCGGCCGAAGTACTCGGTATCCAAAGTGACCGGATTTGTGGTTCCACGGATGGTCAGGTTGCCGATCACCTTATATTCCTGGCCGCTGATCTTTTGCACGCTGTTGCTTTCAAACGTCAGGGTGGGGTGATTGGCCGCGTCGAAGAAATCGGGCGAGCGCAGATGGTCGTCGCGCTGCGCTTCCTTGGTGTCGATGCTGGCGGCTTCTATGCTCACCGTGATCTTGGAGTTCTCGGGCTTCTCATCGTCTATGACCAGCGAGCCGGTCCAGTTACGGAAATTCCCGTTTACTTTTGAAATCATGAGGTGCCTCACAGAAAAACTCACGCTGGAGTGCACCGGATCGAATTTCCACTTTTCTTGCGCCATATAGATGCTTCGATGCTCCTGTTTGGATTGAGGATTCATACCGAGCATAATTGAATGAGTGGCCGGGCGCATTGCGTTTCAATACCCCAACTTTCGTTTTTACATGCCGGCGCGTTTCCTGGCGACTGTTTGCTCCGAGATGCAGGCCATCGCGGTGGGCTGGCAAGTGTATGGATTGACGCACCGGCCGCTGGATTTGGGGTTCGTGGGTCTGGCGCAGTTCCTTCCGGGCATCCTATTGTTCCTGGTTTCAGGCCAGGCGGCGGACCGCTTTCCGCGGCGGCGCATCATCATGACTTGCTACGCCGGGTTCGCGCTCTGTTCCCTGGCGCTGCTCACATTAACCCTGCAGGCGAACCGGAGCGTGTGGTTGATCTACGCGGTGCTGATAGGCAACGGGGTGGTGCGGTCGTTCAACGGAGCGGCGGGCCAATCGTTTATGCCGTCGCTGGTGCCGGCCGAGCACTTCGCAAACGCCATCGCGTGGAGTTCCTCGGTTTTCACCGGCGCCACCATCCTGGGGCCAGCGGTCGGCGGCTTGCTTTACGGGTTGACGGGGAACCCGGCGCCGGTTTACGCATCGTCGGCGATCGGATGTCTGTGCGCGTTGCTGCTGGTCTCGCGAATCCGGGTGATCAACCCGCCGCGCAAGGCGGCGACGCTCTCGATGCTGTTCGAAGGGTTGCGTTACATCTGGCGCAAGAAAATAGTGCTGGGTGCGATATCGCTCGATCTCTTCGCGGTGCTGCTGGGCGGGGCGACGGCGCTGCTGCCGGTCTATGCCGATCAGATTCTGCACATCGGGCCCTCCGGTCTGGGCATGTTGCGCAGCGGACCGGCCATGGGCGCGCTGATCATGGCTACGTTCAACGCTTACCGCCCGCTGCGGCGCCGGGCGGGCGAAACCATGTTGTGGTGCGTCGCGGCGTTCGGCGTCTTTACTGTGACGTTCGGGATTTCGCGCAGCATTCCGCTTTCGATGGCGTCGCTGATCCTGCTGGGCGCTTGCGACATGATCAGCGTGATTGTGCGCCAGACCCTGGTGCAACTCTGGACGCCGGATGAAATGCGCGGGCGCGTAAGCGCGGTGAACATGGTGTTCATCGGGGCGTCGAATGAAGTGGGGCAGTTCGAATCGGGCCTTACGGCGCAGTGGTTCGGCGTGGTTCCGGCGGTGGTGATGGGCGGCATCGGAACGATTCTGATCGTGGCCACGTGGGCGAAGATGTTTCCGGACCTGGGGAAGGTGGACCGTTTGACGGAAGACTTCGACGCTGCGATGCGCAAGCGCTGATAAGAATTTTATTGCTTCTTTGCGCGCACGAAATCCATTTCCACTTGCTTGGGAATGCCCGGTTCGAAGCAGCGCCGGCAGCGCGCTTCGTACATGTCTGAGGCGCCGACCACGATGAGGTCTTCGGAGCCGCGCAAGCGTTGCGTGTGCTTGGCGGGATTGCCGCAACGCACGCAGATGGCGAGCGTTTTGGTGATAGATTCGGCATGCGCCAGCAATTCGGGCATAGGCGCGAACGGACGGCCGAGGTAATCGGTATCAAGCCCGGCGATGATTACTTGCTTGCCGCTATCGGCGAGGCGCTGCGCGACATCAACCAAACCTTCGCCCATGAAATTGGCCTCGTCGACGCCGACCACTTCGGCGCGCCAATCGATGCGGTGGATAATTTCGGCGGCGTTGGCGACTACCTGCGAATTCATGCGCAAATCGCCGTGGGAGACGATCTCATCGGCGGAATACCGGTCGTCGATGGCGGGCTTGAAAACCTCCACCCGCTTGCGCGCGATCATGGCGCGGCGCAGCCTGCGGATCAACTCCTCGCTCTTGCCGGAGAACATGGGGCCGCAGATGACTTCGATCCAACCGACATTGCCGGTGATGATATCCATTCACACGATCTTAACTGGTGAGGCGATGTGGTAGAGGCGCTTCATAAATTGGCCGCAGATAAACGCAGATGAACGCCGATAGAAACGCGAAAACTGGTTTTTGTTTTATCCGTGTTGATCTGTGTTTATCTGTGGCTAAAAAAGCGAAGCGGCTTCGAAGACTTGCTCTTCCAAGACTTCGAGAGCGCCTACAAAGAAATGGTCGGCGGCTTCGATCCATATCAGGCGCTTGGGCTCGGCGACTACTTCGTACATGCGCTCGAAATCGGGGCGCGGGCCGAACTCGTCGTGGGTGCTGTGCAGGAAGACTTTGGGGATGGCGCAATTGGCGAGGAAATCCCAGGAGCCCATGCGCGTCGAAAAGCCGGCAGCCATCAGAAACCTGGCGTCGCCCAATTCGCAGCCTAGCGTCATGATCGCCCGCGAACCGAACGAAAAGCCGGCCATCGCGTAGGGCAATGCGGGATAGCGGGCGCGCAGATAATGGAGGGCGGCGCGCGCGTCTTCGATTTCGCCGGTCATGTGTGCGTGCGCGCCCTCGCTGCGGCCGACACCGCGGAAATTAAAACGCAGCACCACGATGCCGGCGCGGCGCAGACCACGCGCCAGACGGTAGACCACCTTGTTGTGCATGGTGCCGCCGTAAAGAGGGTGCGGATGGCAGACTACCGCGGCCAAGCGCGGTTCGGCGTCTTCCGGTTCTTCTAGCAGGGCTTCCAGACCGCCCGCAGGACCCGCGAGGGTCAGCGATTCGATGCGGCGCGCCACTAGTTGGACCGGTAGTTGGTGAACTGCACGTCGATGCCGAAATCGTGCTCGCGCAGCAGCTTGATTGCGCTCTGCAGCGTGTCGCGATCTTTACCCGCGATGCGCACGAAATCGCCCTGAATCGACGCCTGCACTTTGAGTTTGCTGTCCTTGACCGTCTTTACGATGTCGCGCGCTTTCTCGATAGCGATGCCCTGCTGCAGCGAGATCTCCTGCTTCACGGTAGAGCCCGCGGAGGGGATAATTTCGCCGAAGCTCAGGCCCTTGAGCGGCACCTTGCGCTTGACCAGCTTCGATTCGAGAATATCCACGACGGCCTTCAACTTGAAATCGTCGGAGCTGGTGAGCAGGATCTTATTGTCCTTCTCGTTGAGCTCGATGTTGGATTTCGAATCCTTCAAATCGTAGCGCTGCTGGATCTCTTTGATCGCCTGCTGGACGGCGTTAAGCACTTCCGGCATTTCGATCTTGGAAACGACGTCAAAACTGTTGTCGGGCATATTTTATTGAGATTGGCCGGACTCGGACGAGGGCGTTTCCGCCTCACCGCTACCCGCTTCCAATCCCAGTATAGAGGTTCGAATGCGCAGCGGGTGGATGCGCCGGATTGCCGGATCGGCGGCGGCTGCGGCCGGGGCGCCCAACGCGATGGGCGGAGGTTCGGGCGTTTTCGGCGCCTCGGGCTGGCGCGCTTCGAGCGTGGCTACTACGCGTTTGGCGATTTCGCTTACGATCGCATCCATCGCCGCGTCGAGCGCCACGGTCACGGCGGCGCGAATCTGTTCTTCGTCCACCACTGCCAGGAACGGCGTGGCGGGCGCGCGTATTACGGAAGGAGCCGCATTTGCCGATGCCGCCTGCGGGCGGTTTTTGGCGGCGGCTTCGGCTAGCGGGCGAACCATGCCGACGAGCGCGGTGGCTTCGAACGGTTTCTTGAGCGAACCATCGGCCTCGACGCGCAGGGCCTGGGCTTCGTCGATAGGTTCGAGCACGCCGGCGGTGAGAATCACGCGCACATGGCGATGGCGCGGATTCATCTTCAGGTATTGGCAGATCTCGTAGCCGGTGCGCCCGGGCATCACCGTATCGGCGATGACGACGTCCGGATCTACGTCTTCGATGCGTATCAGGGCGGCATCCGCATTACTGACGGTGACAACCTCAAAGCCCTCTTCGGTCAGGATGCGCTCGCCAATGCGCTGCGCGTGAGGGCTGTCGTCCACCAGCAGGATGCGGTTCATTGTTTAACGGGCGTCTGCGCATCCGGCTGCTTGCTGGCATCCGGCGGCGTCGAAGGTTGCTTGGTCGAATCCTGTTTGCTGGTGGAATCGTTGCTCTTCTTCGACTTCTTGGTGGAATCGCTCTTCTTCGGCGTCTTCTTCTTGCTCACCTTCGCCGGCTTGCCGCTATGGTTCTGCGGCGGGGCGGCGGGATCGGTCTGGGGCGGGTTGGCCGCTTTCGGTTGCGTGGCCGCAGCTCCGGTGGAATCGCCGGTGGAACTGGTGGTCGCGCCGGTTGTACCAGCCGCGCCCGTGGCTCCAGGAGCGCCGGCCGCGGGGGCGGCTTCGGTCTTTCCGGCGCCGGAAACCGACATACGGGCGTCGGGATTCTTATCGAGCACGTCCGGATTCACTGGCGTCGATGCGGTCACGGTGTTGGCGGTACCGCCGCCACTGCCAGCCGCGGCGGCGGGCACGCTATACGGAACGGTGGGCGAGAGGCGGCCCATCTGGGGCGTCCCGGATTTGGCTGCGCCATTCGTGTTCGGATGTCCGCTAAACGGTCCCCATGCTTTGTTGATGAGGCTGCGCTTCTCGCGGTTTTCCAACTCGTACTTCATGCGGTTTTCGGCCACCGGATCGGCGGCGGGAACCGGGCGCTTCATTTCCTCCAGGCGAGCCTTGGCTTCCTCGGCGTGCGCGCTCAGCGGATAGTCGCGGACGATCTTCGTGTAGGCGTCGGCCTGCTTATCCTCGAAGCGATCGCCCATGTGCTGGTAATCCTCGCCCAGCATCCACAGGGCGTCGTCAGCGCGGCTATACAGCGGATATTGATCGGTCACGGCCTGGAGACGGTTGGCGGAGGCAGGGAAGCTGCCCTTCTTGTGGTATCCATCGCCGACTTTGAATTCGCGGTCGGCCAGAAGTTCCTGAATGTCGCGCAGTTTCTGCGCCACTTCCGGCGCGAACTTGCTGTTGGGGAACTGGACGAGCAGGTTGCGGCATTCATCATCGGCGCGGAAAGCGTGCGTGGGGTCGCGATCGCTCTTATCCATCTGGTTGAACTGCATGTCGCAGATTTTTTCCTGCGCCTCGGCCGCTTCTTCCATCGTGGGATAGAACAGGATGAAGTCTTTGTAGTCCGCCTCTGCCTGCGCAAAACCGTGCGCGCCGCCTTCGCGATACCAGCTATCGGCCTCGAGCAGCTTGGCCTTGGCCAGGTATTCGCTGTTGTCGTAGGTGTTCATCAGCGTTTGCAGCACCAGGCGCGCGCGCTCGTACTGGCCGTGCTCGACGTCGCTCATCGCCTTGTCGAACAGCACCTTGTCGGGCTGTTGCGTGTCCTTGGCGATGGGATTATCGTAAGCCTTCTTACGGCAGCCGCCGGCAAACACCAGCGCCACCAAAGCGGCCACCATCCCCGTATTCCGTAATGCGTTTTGAACCATGATTCCTACCATTCCCAGTGGACTATTCGCGGACCATCAACAAACTACCGCGTTTGCGCCCTCCGCGATTTTGCGCATTTCGCGCATCGTCGCCTCAGGATCGCCGCTGTGAAAGATCGCCGACCCTGTTACCACCCAATCACACCCCGCGCGGACTACCTCCGCGAGATTATCCAAATGAACCCCGCCGTCGATCTCAATTGGCAGCCGCAACCGCTTCTCCCGCCTCATCCGATCCAGCTTGCGGACTTTATCCAGTACGTACGGGATAAAGCTCTGGCCACCAAATCCTGGATTGACGCTCATTAAGAGCACGTAGTCGGCCACCGCCAGAATATCTTCCAGCACCGAAACCGGGGTCGCCGGATTCAACACGACGCCCGCCAGCGCCCCCTCTTTTTTGATCAATTCCAGTGTGCCATCCAGGTGCCGCGTGGCTTCGTAGTGCACGAGCACGGAGTTGGCCCCGGCGCGCACAAAATCCGTGACGTAGCGTTCGGGGTTTTCGACCATCAAGTGAACATCGAGATGCAGCCTGGTGGCTTTGCGGATGCACTCCACGACGGGCGGTCCGATGGTGAGGTTGGGGACGAAATGTCCATCCATTACATCGAGATGCAGCATACGGGCCCCGCCCCGCTCCACCCGTGCGATCTCGTCTGCCAGGCGGGCGAAGTCCGCCGACAGAATGGACGGAATTACTTCAATCATTTAGCGGTTGAGGCTATTTTAACATAGGGTGGGAATCGGGCCCGGTGAAGGGGTTGCGGCGTTTCTGATGGAAATGGCTGGTCCAGAGGCGGGGATGGTATTGAACCAGGACGCGCTGCCGCGACGCTCGCAAGAAATTGCCGAGTTGTCGTTTCACCTCAGTGGCAGACGTCGGACGCGAACGGTCTGGCCATCCGACGAAATTGCAGCCCCTTCAGACAGCGCAACCTGAAATTGCCGGCAAATCGATTCAATCAAGGCGGCCTGGCCTTCGGCTTGGCATCCTTCAATCCGAAGCGGCACCACGGACGGACGCCCGCTTCCTGCCAGGGCAAGATGCGCGTGAAAATCGTGGTCCAGTGTGATACATACCCGATCCTCTTCCAGAGCTCTTTGTAATACCTCCGGGTCGGTCGCCTTCTCCATTCCGATCTCGGATACATGCACTGCATCCCGGCCATGTGCACGTAGGATCGCCGCCGCGCGAGGCGCGAGTCCCTGGTCCAGCAAAAGGGCGATCACGCAACGCGATTAATGTTCAGGCTCTCGTCGTCGACGGTCGCCGCCGCGAAGCGCAGCACTTGATTGAGGTCTTCGGCTTCCAGGAAGGGGTACTCGGCAATTAGCGCGGCGCGGTCAGGATATGTGACCAGTAACTCCAACACGCGGCGAACGGTTATACGCATCCCTCGCACGCACGGCTTCCCACCGCACTTCTCGGGCTCAATCGTGATGCGATCAAACGAGCTAACCGTTGCCATGTGTTCAGTCTAAACGATAGGCCTTCATCGGTGGCGCGGTCCAGGGCCGGGACTGGTGGTGCTCCGACCCGCACCGGCAGGCCTTCTTATCCCGCGGATGCCGGTCGACCTTTTTTTGAGAACATGAAGGGAGAGAGAATCCAGATGTCGCATGTGTCAAAACCTACCCTTGGTTTCCTGGCGATCGTCGCCTGCACTGGGGTTGTGGCGCAGACTCGCGTCGCGCCGGGCAACCTGATCGCGAGAGATGGCGCCGCCACGAGTTTCCCGGAGTGGATCAAGCAAACCGGGATGGCGGTCACCGTTGTCGCCGATGCGCGATTGCGGCCGGATGGAGCAGTGTCAGAGATAAAGGTGACTCAGGTGAAGGTTCGCCCCGCGGGACGGCCTGAGCAAGTGCAGGAACGAGCCGTGGCGGAGTTGCGGGATGCCGCGGTGTTGGCTGCGCGGACATGGAAGCTTGAGAATCGGTCTGGTGACCTGCCCAATGCGGTGGTAATCACGTTCGAGTTTGCGGGCGGAAACGTATCGACGTTGTTCCGCGCTGCTTCGGTGCGTAGATAGTGGCCGACTGACGCATCCGGCGCCTACTGGCGATATCATGCCGGGCTTAACTAAATCCGGGCTTTTTGAGTGGCCTGCAAAAACCTACACTCGAGCCAATGTCTTCGATGTTGGTGAGTGCGCCGATCGCAATATTTGGCGGCCTCTGTTTGCTCGTGGTTCGACGAACCACGCGCCTGCGCAGCATCATCCGGGCCCAACTGGCAGCGTATCGCCAGGGCGACTACCGGGGTCAATTGCAGATTGTTGAACAACTCAAGACGGGTAGCTCGGAGCCACCCTACTATCTCTTCTTCCATGGCGCGGCGTGTTATCAACTGGGGCGCCTCCAGGAAGCCGAGCGCGCGCTTCGCCAAAGTCTGTCGGCGGAAACCAACGCCAGGCTAAGAACCGTTTGCCGGGACGAGCTTGGCCGCGTGCTGATGGCACAGGAGCGCTGGGAAGAGGCAGAAGCCTGCTTTCATGACTGCATTACAGAGTTCCCACGTCGCGGGGGAGGACATCGCGCGATCGCGGAATTGCGTTTGCGGCGCGGTGGCGAGCGCCAGGCGGCGTTGGACGAGGCGCGATCGGCGGTAGCTGCGGACCGTGCTGAAAGGGCGGGTCGTGGCAAACTCGCCAAAGAGGATAACTCCGCGAACCTTGGCGAATCCCTGGCCTTTTTCGCATGGGCCCTGGCCGAAAATCAGGCTGACTCGGGAGAGGTTGAGAAGACGCTGAACGAAGCGTTTTCTGTTTGCGGCGAGGGCGCGAGGCCGATCCTCGCGGAATTGCATTTTTGCGCGGGCCATGCATACGCCGCGCTGGGAGATGCGGCCGAAAGCAGCCGCCATTTTCATTGCGCTACTGGGATCGATCCGGATGGAAATTACGGCAGACTGTCGCGGTCGGTGCAGGCTGTCATCAGTACTTACAACTAGCGGCGCTTTAGTGGCGCTTCAACGCTTTCGCTGCGCGAGCGAGGATCGCGGCGACATCGGAGGGGGCAGCAGTGGGGAACTGTAACGGCCGATGCTCTGGAATCTCCAGGTATAGAGTCGCGTTTTCTCCGCCCGAATAGCTGAAGCAAAAAGGAAACGGCGGGTCGTCCGCGGCGCCCCGCGTGGCGAAAAGGGCTGTCTCACGAGGATAAGTCCTGGCCGCCTTTGCGAGCCAATCCGCACGCTTCTTAAATGCCGCTACCTCAGATTCTTCGATGTAGACGACACTCTTCCAATCCAGGCCTTCCAGGTTGACGCGGACTCCGCGGAGTTGGCTGCCGGGTGAATTGGGGTCGGTTACGGAAAATGCGGTAAACACAGCGTGCGCGTCGCCGCTTTCCAGGCTGCCAACCGGCTCGGACCAGACCATGTGCGCAGTAGCAGCCGATGATGCAGCCTCCAAGGTGCGACGGGACGGTGAGGCGTAGATCGCCTGAGCGAGCGAAAGGCCTGACAACAGGAGAAACTTGCCCACAGTATTCATTGACTTGGCCTCGCCGACCTACTTGCTCTCTTTGAACTTCAGCGACAGCCGATTGCCCCTCGGGCCATAATCCAACTGCAGGTCCTTCATCTTTACCTTCTCGAAAGCGAAGTAGAGCAGGCCGGCATCCGGTTGGTCGGTCTTCTTTTCCGCCAGTTGTTTGTCGTTCAGGAGCTTTTCGAGGGCGGCGTCCTTGGGTTCGTCGGCGTTCTGCATCTTCGCGGAGCCGTAGCCTCCGCCGCCTGAATCTGTGCCCGAACCGCTTCCGAGGCCTCCGATGCCTCCGCTGAACGTGGGGCGGTGCGAGGGTTTGTCTTTGCCCGAATCGTCGCCGTTATGCTTGACTACCAGCGCGGCGCGGCCAGCGATCTGGCTGGGGGCAAAGGGCGTCGATTTTTCGGCGTTTTCGAGGTCGCGCATCACGAAATCGTCGCGCGCGATGGTCACGTCCTTGCCGTATTTCGGCTCGACCTTGACGTCGAGCACGATGAAATGGCCGTCCAGGTCATTGCCCAACAGTTCCTTGACGTCGTCGGGCGTCATATAAATGGTCGCCGTGACGATAAGGTCTTCGTTCTCGCCACGCGCCGTGCCGATGGTCTTCTTTCCGGCCGGCAAGAGGATCAGTACTGCCGCAAAAAAAAGCGCTGCCCCGCGAAAAAACATGAGAATTTCTCTGTCCCGATTATACTTCTCCGATGTGAAGCTCCGTTTCGTTACCGCTGATACAATATGAGTTTCACGCGAAATCAGGAGCAAAAACGACATGGATGAAAAGGAGCGCTCGCGCGCTTTAGACCTCGCTCTCGGCCAAATCGAGAAGCAATTCGGCAAGGGATCGATCCTCCGGCTGGGCTCGAAGGACGCCATTGTGCCGGTTTCGGTGATATCCACCGGCTCGATTTCCCTCGACGGCGCTCTCGGCGTCGGCGGCCTCCCGCGCGGCCGCATCAGCGAGATTTTCGGACCGGAATCCTCGGGCAAGACCACCATCGCGCTGCAAGTCGTGGCCGAAGCGCAGAAGCGCGGCGGCATCGCGGCTTTCATCGACGTGGAACACGCGCTTGACCCGGTGTACGCGAAGAAACTGGGCGTCGATGTCGATAATCTGCTGGTTTCGCAGCCGGATTACGGCGAGCAGGCGCTCGAAATCACCGCGCATTTGATTGCGTCCGGGCAGATCGACGTGCTGATTGTCGATTCGGTGGCCGCGCTGGTTCCGAAGGCCGAGCTCGAAGGCGAAATGGGCGACAGCCACATGGGCGTGCATGCGCGCCTCATGTCGCAGGCGCTGCGCAAGCTGACGGGGTCGGTGAACAAATCGCGCACCTGCCTGGTCTTCATCAACCAGATCCGTGAAAAGATCGGCGTGATGTTCGGCAACCCGGAAACCACCACCGGCGGCCGCGCACTCAAGTTCTACTCGTCGATCCGTCTGGATATCCGGCGCATCGCGGCTATCAAAGACGGCGAAGCGGTAGTGGGCAACCGCACCAAGGTGAAGGTGGTGAAGAACAAGGTGGCGTCGCCGTTCCGCGAAGCCGAGTTCGACATCATCTACGGCGAGGGCGTCTCGAAAGAGGGCGACTTGATCGATCTCGGCGTGGCGCAGAACATCGTCGAGAAGAGCGGCTCCTGGTATAGCTACAAGGGCGAGCGCATCGGGCAGGGCCGCGAGAACGCGCGCCAATTCCTGAAAGACAACACGGATATCCGGCAATCGATCGATCTCGAATTGCGCAAAGCGCTGGGCTTGATCAAGCTGGAAGCCGCGCCCGAACCGGCGGCGGCTGAGCCCATCGCGAAGCCCGCTGCCGCGCGGCGCTAGCCGCACCACATGACCGAAGGCGATCGCCGGCGCGCCATTCAGTTGAAACTGGCGCGCTCCGAAGCCAAACGCGTCGCCCGCATTCTCACTGGTTTTCCCACGCTCGACGCCGCTCTCGAAGGCGGGCTGCCGCGCGGATCGCTCACGGAAATTGCGGGCGGCCCGGCGAGCGGCAAGAGTACGCTGGCGCTCTCGATTGTGGCGCGGGCGCAGCAGGACGGCCTCTCGGCCGCCTGGATCGACGCCGAACGCGTCTTCGACCCCGCCTATGCCGCGCGTACCGGCGTCAGTCTGGAACGGCTGCCGGTGGCGCGGCCGGATACGGCGGAGGAATCGCTGGAAATCGCGCGCCGTCTCGCGGCTTCGGGCGGCATCGAACTTCTGGTGCTCGATTCGGTGGCGGCGCTGACGCCCGCGCTCGAGTTGGAAATCGGTCTTGGAGAGGGCGGCCCGGGTTTACAAGCGCGCGTTTTGGCTTCCGGATTCCGCCGTTTGGCGCTCGCCGCGGCCAGAACAGAAACGGCTGTTCTTGTTTTAAATCAAATACGTAGCTCGGGCGGCGAATCGGCCGCGGAGAGTAGCGCGGGAGGTCCGCCGGTGAAGCTATACGCGGCGGTGCGGATTGTGCTCGATGTGTCTGAAAGCCCCGCCCGCGTGCGTTTCCGCATCTTACGCAGCAAGCTCTCGGCCGGTGCACGCACGGGCGAATTGCGCTTCGAGTCACTGCCGGAATCGTCCGGAACCCTGTAAAATCGGCCTCCCAGCGCATCCAATGCAAAAAAACCTCGAAAAAAGGGCCATTTTCTGTTGCCTTCGTTAGTGCCTTCCCTTATGATTGAAACGTCAAAGCGCGGATTGGAAGCAATCCCGTTGGGGGAATCAGACTTCAAACAAGGAGAAATATGGCGACAACTAGAATGACCCAGACGCAACTGGTAAGATCGCTCGCCGAGCATTGCGAAGTGAATAACAAGGTAGCTCGCGCCTTCCTCGATGGCCTGTCCGGTATGGCGATCGCCGAAGTAAAGAAGAACGGCGTATTCATTCTGCCCGGCATCGGACGGTTGGTACGCGTGGATCGCAAGGCGCGCACGGGACGCAACCCGGCAACCGGCGAGACCATCAAGATTCCGGCCAAGAAGGTCGTGAAGTTCCGCGTGGCGAAGGCCGCGAAGGATTCGATCGTTCCGCCGAAGAAAAAGTAACCGGACCCAAGTTCAGTAAAAAACAAAAACCCCGCGCACTCCCTTACGGATGCGCGGGGTTTCTCGTCTTACGGGATATTGGTGAAGCCGAACGACTAGGCCCAACTTGCGGGCCGAATCTCGAAGCCTAAGCCTGCTTCTTTTCTTCGACCTTCTCGTCGTCGCTCTTCAAGGCTGTCTTGAAGTTGCGGATCCCTTCACCCAGGCCCTTTCCCAAATCGCCCACTTTCTTGCCGCCGAAGAGCAGCATCGCCAGCGCAGCAATCACGCACAACTCGGGAAATCCCAGGCCCAGCGGACCGGCATACATGATGCCATTTGGATCCATACGGCCTCCTTACGCCTTCATTGTAGCAAAGACCACCTACCCGGTCGGCGTGCTTGCGGCAACGAGTTCCGTTGCCCTGGGCATCAAGCTTTGCGGGTTGTCTTGCCGCTATCGCAGCATCGACTGAATTGAATGCAGATCGTCGCGCATTCCCTCAGAGTAGGGCGCGATCAGCACGTTGACCAAAAACCACATGGTTGCAATCGAGACCAACCATGCGGTCACTTTATTTCGCCCCATGGCGAACCGCAGAATTGTCGCTGCGGCAAATGGGGCTACGGCGGTTGTTAACCGCGCGTACGGACTTAGGGCATCCACGAGGCTCCAGAACAGCATGCCGAAGTGTAGCGCTACCCTGCTGCGCGGGGTCAAGCTATCGGCAGTTAACCGCATGTACGATTCCGCCCCAATCTGCGCGTCATCCTGCTGCGGCATAATTAAGCGAAAGCAGACATGGAATTCGTCGATCAGTTGAAATCATCAGTGAATATCGTCAACGTGATTGGCGAGTACGTCACGAGTCTGCGCAAGAGTGGACGCGATACGTACAAGGGCTTGTGCCCCTTTCATCGGGAAAAGACCCCCTCATTTAATGTCCACGAAGGTAAACAGTTTTTCCATTGCTTTGGTTGCAGCACGAGCGGCGACGTCCTCAACTTCGTGATGAAGATCGAGGGCATCAGTTTTTACGAAGCCCTAAAAAGTCTGTCCGAGCGATATGGCATTCCCATGCCCAAGCGCTCGCAATACGCGGATGAAGACGCGCGGATGCGCGGCTCGCTGTTCGCCATGCACGAACTGGCGCAGGAGCATTTCCGCGCCAATCTGAACACCCAGGCGGGCGAAGCGGCGCGTGCGTATCTGGCGCGGCGCGGCCTGGCTCCGGAAACCATCGAACGTTTCGGTCTTGGCTACTCGCTGGCCTCGGGGCGCGCGCTGTTGCGTATTTTCGAAGAGAGAAATTTTCCCGGCGCGCAGATGGAAGAATCGGGCCTGATCGGGCAGCGCCAGGGCGGCGGTTTCTACGACCGTTTTCGCAACCGCCTCATGTTTCCCATCCACAACGAATCGGGCAAGATCATCGCTTACGGGGGGCGCGCGCTCTCCGACGAGGATCAGCCCAAGTATCTGAATTCGCCGGAAACGCCGATATATAAGAAGAGCTACACGCTCTACAACCTGCATCGCGCCAAGGACGCGATCCGCAAAGAGGAGCGGGCGATTCTGGTGGAAGGATACATGGATGCGATCGGCGTCAGCGCGGCCGGCATTGAAGGCGTGGTCGCGAGCTGCGGAACCTCGCTTACCTCGCAGCACACGCACCTGCTCAAGCGGCACTCGCCGCGCATCGTAGTCAATTTCGATCCCGATGGCGCCGGGGCTAGAGGCGCGGAGCGTTCGATCGGCATGCTGCTCGAGGAAGGCATGCAGGTGCGCATCATGGAACTCGATGACGGCCTGGATCCGGACGAATATTGCAAGCAGCGCGGCTCCGATGCCTATCGGGAACGTCTGGACGGCGCCAAAGGTTATTTTTATTGGCTGGCCGACGGCGCGCGTAAAAAATTCGATATGCGCACAACGGAAGGGAAGATTTCGGTTTTACAGTATTTGCTGCCCGCTGTGCAGCGGATTTCCGACCGGCTGGAGCGTATGACTGTGGCCAACGATGTCGCGGATTATCTGGGAGTCGACAGGGGCATCGTGCTCGACACGTTCCGGCGTTCGGTGACGGGCCGCGAGGACAACCTGATGGAGTTGCCGAAGACCGACGTGCGTCCGGACGAGCGCGGACTGGTCAATGTCATTCTTTCCGGCGCCGAAGAAAGCGGCCAGTTGATCGAAGAGTTACAGAGTATGGAAGCGGAGGCGATCGAGGGGCTGGACACGCGCCGCATCCTGCAGGCCGCCATCGCCGTGTATGCGTCGGGTGAGCCGTTGACGTTGAACGCCGTCACCGCGCGCCTGGATGAAAACACGCAGCGCGTGCTCGCCGAAATTGTTTTCGCCGAAGACCCGGCGGCGCTGGAGTTCGGCTTCGAATGGGGGCGCAAATGTATTGCGCGCTTGAAGGAAACGGCGGCGCGGCAACGGTCGTCTCAGTGGAAGACGCGCATTCAGGAAGCGGAGCGCGCTGGAAATCTGGAGGAGGCGATGCGTCTCATGCAAGAACTGAGGAGCTTGGAACGGCGCGATTCCGGACCGCGGCGTGGTGTACAATGAGCAAGATTCCGTAACAACGGGGATTACGGGTGCTTCAGTGGCGAGTGAAGAAAAATTTGGCGGGCTTCAAAGGCTCGTACAGATGGGCAAAGAAAAAGGCTACGTCCTGTACGACGAAGTAAGTGAAGTTCTGCCCACGGATATCGAAGGTGGCGCCGATCTCGACGATGTACTCGCCGGGCTTGACGTCGCTGGCATCGAGATTCTCGAAGAGGCCAAGGACTTCGAGAAGAAACTCGAAGATGCCGAAGAACCGCTCGATCTCGAATTACCAGCCGGCGTAGGCGAGAAGGTCAACGACCCCGTCCGCATGTACCTGCGCGAGATGGGCACGGTGCCGCTGCTTACGCGCGATGGCGAAGTGGAAATCGCGCGGCGCATCGAGCGCGGCCAATCGGCCGTGCTGAAATCGCTCTCGCGGGCTCCGCTGGTGATTATCGAAATCGCGGCGATGGACGAGGAGATGTCGAAGCAGTTGCTTTCGGCGCGCGACGTACTCCTGATCTCCGACCCGATTCTTACCGACGAACTGGTGGAAGAGAAGCGCCAGGAATTCTCGCGCTGCGTGGAAGAAATCTCGCGCTATTACAAGCGCATCCTGCAGGCGCGGCAAAAGCTGCTCGCCATTCCGCGGGCCATGAAGCCGAAGCAGCATCGCCGCCAGCTTTGGGAGATCGGCCGCCTGATCGTCAGGACTTCGCGGCTGATGCGCACCATCCGCCTGCAAAGTCCGGTGATCCGCCATCTGATTGGCCGGTTACGCGCGGCGGTGGAAGAGCTCAAGCCGATCGAGAAGGAAGTCTCGCGCGTCCAGCGCCAGCTCGAAACCTGGCCCGCGCAGCGCGCCGACGCCACCAAGGAACTGCGCAAGCAGCAGAAAGCGTTCGCACAGCGCCTGCAGCAGGTGGAAGAAACTTTCGGCGCGTCCGGCGCCGAGCTGCGGCGCACGCTCGAAATCATCACCAAGGCGCATCACGAAGCCGAGGCCGCGAAGAAAGAGCTGATCGAAGCCAACCTTCGCCTGGTGGTGAGCATAGCTAAGCGTTATACCAATCGCGGCTTGCAGTTTCTCGACTTGATTCAGGAAGGCAACATCGGCCTGATGAAAGCGGTGGATAAGTTCGAATACCGCCGCGGCTATAAGTTCTCCACTTATGCTACCTGGTGGGTGCGCCAGGCTATTACGCGCGCCATCGCCGATCAGGCGCGGACCATTCGTATTCCGGTCCACATGATCGAGACTATTAATAAGTTGATCCGGACTTCGCGCCAGATGGTGCAGGAACTGGGCCGAGAACCTACTAACGAAGAGCTGGCCAAGCGGATGCAGCTTCCGGTCTCCAAGGTGCGCAAGGTACTGCGCGTGGCGCAGGAACCGATCTCGCTCGAGACCCCGATTGGCGAAGAAGAGGAATCGCATCTGGGCGATTTCATCGTCGACCAGAACGGTATTTCGCCCTCGGATGCGGTCATCAATCTGAATCTGCGCGAGCAGACAGCGCAGGTGCTGAAGACGCTGACCCCGAGGGAAGAGAAGATCATCAAAATGCGCTTCGGCCTGGAAGATGGCAGCGAGCACACGTTGGAAGAGGTGGGGCAGAATTTTGCGGTCACGCGCGAGCGCATCCGCCAGATCGAAGCCAAAGCCTTGCGCAAGCTGCGGCATCCCGGAAGAAGCCACCGCCTGCGCGCATTCCTCGAAAACGGAAATCAGCGGTAGCGCTTTAACCCTTCGCGATCATGGCTGAAAAGCCGTATGCTTTCCGCCCCGTGCGCGGGCACACTACCGCTGTTTACGAAAAAACTCTAACTGTTGAGGACGTGAACTCGCTACCAGCGCGGTTCGCGCCGGCCGCCGCCACCGCCACCGCCGCCGCCGGGACGACGTCCACCGCCGCCACCACCGCCGCCGAAGCGGTTGCCGCCGCCACCGCCGCCGCCCGCGAATCCACGGTCAGGCTTTGGGCGCGCTTCGTTCACATTGATGGCCCGTCCATCCAATGTGGAGCCGTTCAGCGCCGTAATCGCCTGGTCTGCTTCTCCCTCGTTTTCCATCTCGACAAACGCAAAGCCACGCGATCGGCCTGTGTCGCGATCTGTCATAATCCGCGAGCTGTTCACGACGCCGTAGCGTTCGAACATGCTGCGCACCGATTCTTCAGTCGAGCTGAAGCTCAGATTCCCTACAAAGATATTCTTCACTCTTCTCGATCCTCCAGCCAATTTGAAAGCGGGCTAATCAGGGAGAGAAACGACCGGATTGGCGGAAGCTATCAAACGCGCTCCAAATATATCACGGCCCCGCTTGACTGTGAAGATCTTCTAATTGTTAAACCGTAGGAAAATAGACTGTTCGCGGAGTGACTTTTTTGTCCGCTTTCGGGTAAACCCGGTAGCTATGACGCATAGTATGCGCCCTTCTATCATGAAGTTACGCCGCGGTTGCCACCGTTCGGGTTTATCTCCAAAAATTAGGGCACGGATTTCGCGCTGGCGCTTGGTACGCCCCTACTGCCCCAACGAGACTTTCAACACCCTGGTATCACCGTTCTTGATGTCGACTGTGGTGTTGCTCGAGAGTCCATTTTTCTGGACCGTGATCTGATAGGTTCCAGGCGCAAACGAGAGTCTGGCGGGAGTGATGTCCGTCACCGGTTTTCCGTTGACTAAGATAGTCGCCCCCGGGGGCGTGGAACTTAGCATCAAGACGCCGACCTGTGACCGCATGATTACGGCCGGCATTTCGTACGGAGTCGAACCGACATCGAAACGTCTTAGTTCTAACTGATATCCGGGTAGTGTAAAAGACACACTGTGGGAGCCCGGAGTCACGTTGAGCGAGCAAGGGGTGGAACAAGTCTGGTCCACGTGCCCATCCATGGTGACGGTGGCGCCGCCGGGGCTCGTCACCAATTGCACCGGTTGCGGACCGGCGGGTGCGCGCGACACGGAGACCGGGGCCTTCTTGGCAGTAACTTCGGCTGGGACAGTGGCGACCGGCCGCGGCACATCCTCGGGAGGCGCGGACTTGCCGGTGGCCTCTTCCGGCGGCTTCACTTCCGCCTGGGTGGGAGGCATGGGGCTGGGCTTGACGTCGCCCGTGGAACCGGTAGCGGGCGCGGCGGTAGAGCCGGTGGAAGCGGCGGCTGACGGCGGAGGGCTGTCGGGCGGCGTTTCCTTCGGTTGCGCCGGTTCCGTCTTCTGCGCGGTCTGGGAGGAGTTGGAACTGCCCCAAGGGGCGGCCTGCCATCCGATGAGCGCGAGCAGCGCCGCGGCCATCAGGATCGCCGCCAGGAAGGGCAGGAATCCCGATTTGCGCTTTTCGCTCCGCTCTACCGTGGTCGAGCCACCGCGCGCCGGACGCCGGGCTGCCGGCATGGTAATCGCCGCGGGGGCGCCTTCGGCGATGGTGGGCGCGTTCAGGCTGCCGCCGCGCGGCATCGGCTTCCAGTTCTTGACCCCGGCGCAAGCTTTCTCCAGGGTTTCTATGAACTCGCTGCAATTGCGGTAGCGGGCGTCCGGCCGTTTGGAGAGTCCTTTGCGCAGGGCGTTATCGATGCCGCCGCCGAGGGTCGAGTTGATGCGGTGCGGGGCCATGGGCTCTTCGGCAACGATCTTATAGACGACCGTAGTCAAATGCTCGCCGGTGTATGGCTTCTCGCCGGTTAACATTTCGAAAGCGATCACGGCTAGAGAGAATTGATCGGAGCGGCCATCTACCGGTTGCCCCTGCACCTGCTCAGGCGACATATAGTGCGGCGTGCCCACGATGGATCCCGTCATCGTGAATTGTTCCGACGCTGTAATCTTCGCAATGCCGAAATCGGTGATCTTAGCCGTGCCGCCGCCGGCGATCATTATATTGGCGGGCTTGATGTCGCGATGTACGATTCCCTTACCGTGCGCGTAATCGAGAGCGGCGGCCGTCTGCGCCAGGATGCTGAACATGCGTTCCTGCGAAAGCGGCTGGGGTTCGGACAAGAGTTGGTCAAGCGTGGGCCCGTCCACATACTCCATGGCGATGTACGCGAGTTCACCTTGCTGCTCGACGTCGTAAATGGTTACGATGCCGGGGTGGGAGAGGATGCCGGCCGAGCGGGCTTCCCGGAACAGCCGCTCGCGCAGGCGTTCCTGCTCTTCGGCCTTGCGCGCGCCGCCGAGCTGGATCGTCTTAATAGCGACGGGACGGCCGATATTCGGATCGATGGCGTGATACACCACGCCCATGGCTCCGCGGCCCAATTCCCTCACGATCTTGTACCGCCCGATGCGGTCCATTCAGTCTCTAGGAATAGCACATGGCTGCAACTCCGGTTTTATGGGCGTTCCGCGGTGTGCGCCGCTGCATACGCGCGCGGTAGCGGTGATCGCCTGACGCCGGGTGGCATGACAATCAGTACTTCTATTACATGGTGTATTTGCTCACTTAGTAGGTTAGAATCTAAGTGCAATGGCGGGAGAAACCATCGTCGTAGCGGATAACAAAGCCGTTAGCCTTAAGTTAACCCGCATTTACTTAGTTAACGAAGGATATAAGGTAGTTACCGCCTCCAGTGGCGTCGAAGCACTTGATTTACTTCGTAGCTTGACTCCCGATCTGGTTTTCGCCGATCTGGATTCGCCGGATTGTAACAGTTTTGAGCTGGCGCGGCGCATGAAGGGCGATGAACGTATGCGCGCCATTCCTGCGCTGGCGGCCGCGCCCCCGGGTGAGGAGGCCAAAGCGATCGATGCCGGGGCCGACGGAATCCTGACGCGACCGATCGAGGCGCGCGCCCTGGGCGAGCGCATCCGTGAAATTTTGGCACGCCGTCCGGCGCCGCCGCCCACTGCGGCCAAGGATTCCACCGCCGCCGAGATGCAGGCGTTGCGCGCCCGTTTCCTATCAGAGGGACGCGACCGGTCGCGGGACTTGCTGTTACAACTCGATGGAGCCTTCGACGCGGCGGCGGCCAAAAAAATTGTGCACCAGTGGATCGGCACCGGCGGCTTGCTGGGTTACGCCGCGATCAGCCGCCTGGCGCGGGAGACCGAGGCGATTCTGAACGAAGTGCCGCTCGATGGCACGCAGTTGCGCGAATCGCTGGCCAACCTGGCGCTGGGATTTTCCTCGCCGCGCGAGGCGCGGGAAGAACCGCTGCCGCCGAGCATCGTGGAAGCGCTCGCGGGAAAACGCTTCATCGCCGTGGAGTTTCCGCCGCATGAACAGGAACGTCTGCGCGCGGCGCTCGACCGCGTGGGTGGACAAGCTGTCTTTCTAACCGCGACACAGATCCCCGAGGCAAGCGAAGAGAACCCGGGCGACGTGATTCTGGTGCACGTCAACAAGGAAACCACGCGATCGGCCTGGATCGATCCCTCGCGTCCTTTCGCCGCCAAGCGCCCGACTGTATTCGTCGGCAAGCGCGACGATCTGGCGGCGCTGCCGCAGGCTTCGCAACAGCTGGCTCGCGAATTTCTGATGGATGCGTGGCAGCCGGAAGAGGCGCTGGTGCGGTTGAGCCTTGCCGCTTCCTATCAACCGCAGGAGCGCTCCAAGCCTTACGCGGCCGTGACCACACGCACGCGCGTCCTGATTGCGGATGATGACCAGGCGGTGCTTGCGCTGGTGCGCACCGCGCTGGAAAATTTCGGCATGGAGTGCCACACGGCGGCCGATGGCGCGCTCGCCATCGAATCCATACGCGAGTGGCGTCCGCACGCGGCCGTGCTCGACGTGAACATGCCCAATATGGATGGTTTCGAAGTGCTGGCGGCGGTACGCCGCGAGGAGATGCCGGTGCGCGTGCTGCTTTTGACCGCGCGGCAGCAGGAAAACGATATCATCCGCGGATTTACTCTCGGCGCCGACGACTACGTGGTGAAGCCTTTCAGCCCCATGGAACTGGTCGCCCGCCTGAAACGCCTGCTTTCCCGATGACCGACGCGGCGCTGCGTATTACAACCGTCTGGATGGCCGCCTACGCCATCGTTATCTTTATGCTGTTTGCGGCCGCCATGATCCGCGCCAGCCGCTGGCGAAAGAAGGATGCGTTGAGCGCCGAACTGCAGCCACAAATTCGTGAAGCGATTGTGGACTATCTCGCCGGCAACGAAGAATTGGACCGCATACGCGAGTTTCACCGCAGCAGCCCGCAGGCCGTCTCCGCGGGGATGCTGGCTTTCCAAAATAACGTAGCGGGTTCGGCGCGCGACCGTCTTTGCGGGCTAGCTCTGGAACTGGAATTGGTGGAATCGTGGCGCGGCGATCTGCAGTCGCGCGACTGGATGCGCCGCCACACGGCGGTGGTGGCGTTGAGTTTCGTGAGCGCTTACGAACCCTGCCGGCGCGCGGCGGTGGGCGTATTGGAAGGCGCGCTCGAAGACCGCGACCGCGAGATGAGCATTACAGCGGCGCAATCGCTGGCCCGTTTCGAAGATAGCCGCACTGCGGCTCGCGTGTTCGAGATGGCAACGCGGGAGACCTTGTTAGGCCGCATTCTTCTGGCAGGACCGCTGCGCCCCCACGCCCAGGAACTTTGCCGGACCGCGGTGGCCGCCGCTTTCGAGGCGCCGGAAACGGAACGCGTGCTGGCCGCTCTCGAAATCGTGGCGGCGTGGGAGCGGGCGCTACCGCTTCCGGGACTGGAAAAACTTCTGGTTCATAACGACCGCGCCGTGCGCCTGCAAGCCCTGCGCGTGGTTTCTTTGTCGCTGCCCACGGCCGAAGTAGAAACTGCCGTGGTCAAGTGCCTGGAGGATGACGACGCTGAAATCGCCTCAGCCGCGGCAGCCGCGGCAGGCCGTCTGCGTCTTCATTCCACGATGGCGTTGCTGGAAAAGCGCACGCACAGCGGCGACCCCACGCTGGCGAGCACGGCGGCGGCCATCGCGGCCCTCGAGCCGCAAGCGCGCAGGACGGGCGCCGCATAAATGCCAGCCTTCCTTCCCACGCTGATTCCGATTCTGCTGAAGTGCATCGCCCTCTTTCTGCTGGTCCTGGGCGCTGTCTCATTCGCGATTCTGATTCAGGGAAGCTTCGTGCTACGCCGCATGGCGCGCGACAATCCACGGGATGACGCCTCCGCGATTCTGAAATCTTCGCTTACGCCGCAGGCCGCAGTAGTGCTTGCGACGGCGAGCGGCGGACTGCGCGCGCGTGTTTTCACGCGCCGCCTGTTGGGCCTGCACTTTGGAGATCACGAAGTTGTGGTGGCGTTGAACGGCCTACCGGATACGGAGCTCGCCGCGTGGCGCGAGGAATTCCGTCTGGCGTCTTGCGATCGTCCGATCGCCGGCGCGCTGCCCATGGGCAAGGTGCGCGGCGTTTTCGAATCGCGCGATCTCTTCCGCCTGGTGGTGATAGATCTGGAACGGACGGAGAGGCCGCTGGCATGGAATACCGCGGCGAATGCGGCGCAAGGCTCCATCATTGCTTTCTTCGGCGAAGGGTGCGATTTCGAGGCCGACGCGCTGCTGCGCCTGATTCCGCCCATGCTCGAAGAGCCACACACCGTCGCGGTGTGCGGCGTCGCTCCTGGCGTTCCGAACGGCGGGCTTCTGCAACAATTCGCCGCTCTGGATTATCTGCGCGGCTGGCTGAGCCGCGCGGCGGCTTTTTCGGGATGGAATCTGCTGACGCCGCCGCCTGCCTCCGCTACTTTGATTGCGCGCGACGCCCTGATTCGCGCTGGCGGGTTTCGCACCAGCCTGACCGAGCTTTTCCTGCAGTTGCACATTAGCGGGCGCAGCTCGCGCAAGCCGTATCGCATTGCCTTCGTACCCAATGCGGGATGCCGCCAGCGCACTCCGAAATCGCAGCGCGAATTTCACCACGCGGTGGCCTTCACGCAGCGCGAGGCTGCGCGCTGCGCCCTCACGCGCTCAGCGTTTCCCCTCTGGTTGCGCGGGGGGTTGGTGACGATCCACTTCGTGTGGCCCGCGCTCGAACTGCTGGCGTATCCGCTGGTAGTGGTTGGCCTCGTGACCCACTGGATCGATTGGCAACTCGCGGCGCTGGTGCTGCTTGCCACCGTGGGGCTAGGGACGCTGCTCTCGATGTCCGCCGTCGCCTTGCGCGAATTGGCGGAATACCACGGGTCCGATCCGGGGCGCCTGGCGCGGCTCTTCTTTGCCGCCATCCCTGAAAACCTGGGCTTTCGCCAGATGCGCTGCTTCTGGCTGATCGCACCCTGGGGCGGCGCCGAAGCTAACCGGTTAGACTAATAAATTGACATTCCGGCATTCCATTTGCAACGAAGCGTTCGAGAAGTGGCCGTTCGCCAAAGCGTGCCAGGCTATTCGCAAGATCGGCTACACGGGCATTGAACTGGCGCCGTTTACTTTGGGTGAAAAGCCCACCGACGTCACGCCCACGCAACGCGCCGAATTCCGCGACGCTATGAAATCGGAAGGACTGACGTTCGTGGGGCTGCACTGGCTGATGGTGAGCCCGGCCGGCCTGCACGTCACCACGCCCGACGCGGCGCTGCGCCAGAGAAGCTGGCAACACATCCATGACCTGATCGATCTTTGCGCCGATCTGGGGCCTGACGGGGTGATGGTTTTCGGTTCGCCCAATCAGCGCCGCACCACGGGCGGCGCAACGCGCGAGGAAGCGACGCGGCGCATGGCCGACGGTTTGGCCGCGGCGGCCCCGCACGCCGAAGCGCGCGGCGTTACCGTGCTGATGGAAGCGTTGCCGATCGGTCAAAGCGACGTGGTGCAGTCGCTAAAGGAAGCGGTGGAATCGTCGAAGAGATTGGCAGCCCGGCGATTCAGACCATGTTCGACGTTCACAACGCGGTTGATGAGACCGAGCCCCATTCGGCTCTGATCGAGCGCTATTTTCACTACATCCGCCACGTGCATGTGAACGAGCTCGATGGCAGCCACTGCGGCGCGGGCAATTACGATTTCCGTCCCCTCTTCGAAACGTTACGCCGCCTCTCGTATTCCGGCTGGATATCGCTCGAGGCTTTCGATTTTTCGGTGGGCGCCGAACGCCTGGCCGAAGAGTCACTACGTCATCTGGAAACTCAATCCGTATGAGCCACTACATCGTTACCGGCGGGGCTGGCTTCATCGGCTCCGCGATTGTAAGGAGTTTGCTGCGCGAAGGCGCGAAGGTGATGGTGATCGATAATCTTCTCACCGGCAACGCAGCCAACCTGGAGGAAGTGAAGAGTTCGATCGATTTCCAGCGCGCCGACATCCGCAACTATCAGGAGATTGCGCCTCTATTCCGCGGCGCGGCCGCTGTCTTTCACGAGGCCGCCATTCCTTCGGTGCCGCGTTCCATCGACGAGCCGCAGCCTTCGCATGAGTGCAACATCGATGGCACGTTCAACGTGTTGCGCGCCGCGCGTGAAGGCGGCGCGGGACGCCTGATCTACGCCGCGTCTTCGTCGGCTTACGGGGATACCGAAGTGCTGCCGAAGGTGGAAGACATGGCTCCGCGTCCGAAATCGCCCTACGCGCTGCAGAAGCTGGTGGGCGAATACTACTGCAATATTTTCTCGGAAGTATACGGAATCGAGACCGTAGCGTTGCGCTATTTCAACGTGTACGGGCCGCGGCAGGATCCATCGAGCGCGTATTCGGGCGTGCTCTCGCTCTTCATGAAGGCCGCGCTCGAGCGCACTACGCCGACGATTTTCGGCGACGGCGAGCAATCGCGCGATTTCACGTTCGTGGAAGACGTGGCCGAGCTGAATCTGAAAGCGGCGCGCGCGCCGAATGTTTCAGGCAAGATGTACAACGCCGGCAACGGCGGACGCATCACCCTGAATCAGGCATGGGCGCTGCTGCAGAAACTCGAAGGCATCGACATGCCGGCGAAGTTTGGGCCTCCGCGCCAGGCGACGTGCGCGATTCACAAGCCGATGTCACGGCCGCCGTTCGCAATCTGGGACATGCGCCGCACTTCTCTTTCGAAGAAGGCATGCGGCGCACGCTCGACTGGTATCGCGAGAACCGCTAGGCAGCCAGTTGTAATTTTTCTGTAAAAAGCGGCCATACATACGCAAAAGGTGTTCCGGCGGCCTTTGGCGAGAGTCTCATCTGTTTCAGCGATTCCTCAGGAGCTGTCAAACTCATGAACCGACTCGTTCTCTCAATCGTCAAGCTTTCCGCCATGGCGTTGTGCGCCGTCCTCTTCCCTTCGGCGATCTTCGGCCAGACTCAGATCGGCATCGTTTCCGTCGGCCCAACAGGCACCATCTTCGGACCGCAAAGGATGGTCATCAATCCGGCGACGAATAAAGCGTATGTCTTCGACAGCGTCAGCGCCGATGTGATCGACCTGACTACCAACAAGCTGCTGGGAGCTGTACCCATGCCGATTCCTCCTTCTTCGGCTTCGCCGGGAATCGCTGGATCCGTCTTCGTAAATCCGGCTAAGAACCGAATCTTCGTATTTCGTGGAAATCAGTTCGTGGTGATCGATGGAAGCACAGACACGGTGATCAATACGTTCTCGCTTCCCGCTAGCGGACCGGCCTACGCGCCAGTTGCCTACAATGCCGCGGTTAATAAATTCTATGTCGGCGAGATAGACACCACGGCGGTCATTCGGGCAAACGTGCGAATTCTGGATGGAGATACGTTTGCAACGCTGGCGCAGATCACGCGGCCCGACGTCAACGGAACCGATAACCCGTCGGAAAATCCGTTCCAGATTCTGGTGAACCCGGGCAACAATCGTGTTTACGTCATCTATCAGATTTCCGGAACGCAGATCATCGATGGCGCTACCAATTCGATCGTGGCTCAGGCCGCTTGCTCGACTTCGTGCAATGGACTCGCCATTCCCATCCAGAACGGAGGCGCGATGATCAATCCGGCCGACAACAGCGTCTGGATTATATCGAGCGGCTTTCTTCCGACGACGATAGGCGGTGAAGATGGCGCAGGCATCGGCGCGGGGCTTCCATTTAGCAAATTCTATCGAGTGGACGGGACCACCAATGAAGTCACCAGCCCAATTTTGATTCCCGGTTTGGAAACCAATGTCCTCGGATTCGATCCGGCCACAGGATTCATGTACATGATGGCGGACGACCTTCCAACCGTCGTCAATCCGACGCTCAACAATCCCGTAGTCTCGGACCCACTTAACATGCTGGTGGTGCTCGATCCGAACAACGCGACGCCAACCGCCGCCGATCCCAGCCCCATGAAGCGCATTACGGTCGATTCCAAACTTCTTGCCAATACGGGCGGGGCTTCTCCCTGTGGCAATGGCGTCCAATCGTTCGAACCGATTGCTTTGGATCTCGCCGGCGGATTCATCTACTGGCGCTGCGATGCGACCCTCACGGCTTTTTCGAGTATCGTGGTCTCGAAGACGAGCTTCACCGACATTGGCAACGTCAATTACAGCCAACTCGTCGCTCAGCTTCCCACCACCGCCGGCGGACAACTCGGCGCCCACGCGATCCCAGTAGCTCAAAGCAGCAGTTACGATATCGGCTCTAACATCGGCCCGAATCACGCGGCGCTCATTTTCAGCACCGGCGACAACCAACTCTATGACGTGAACCCGGCGGCTCCCTCGCTCGCCACCATACCGTTAGGTTCTCAGCCCGCGGGTATCGCGGTCGATCCCGCAAGCTCGCGCGCCTACGTGACCGATGTCACGTCGCGAGTCATGACGGTATTCGACACGCAGAACTTCACGGTGAGCTCGCGTCCGCTCGCGCCGGGCGGCTCGTTGATTGCGGCGAACGGGTCGAATCAATATGTACTGGCGGGTCCCTCCGACCCCGCGGCCGATCCGAATCAGGTCAACGGGGCGTTCCTATTCGACGGCGCGTCAAACGCGGTA
Source organism: Bryobacterales bacterium (assembly GCA_963743705.1). Taxonomy (GTDB): domain Bacteria; phylum Acidobacteriota; class Terriglobia; order Bryobacterales; family Bryobacteraceae; genus PALSA-243. The sequence continues at coordinate 30,729 of CAVUQS010000020.1, forward strand.
GCCAGGCCGCTGCAGGGGGCCGCGACCGGCGCGATTTCGGTGAATCCGGCCACCAACATCGGCTACTTTATCGACATTAATCTTTGGTTCGCAGTCGATCTGACGGGTGGTACGCGACTCTACGCGGTTTCCGACCTCACTGCCGCGGGCACGGATCGTTGCCAGATGTCCGGCATCTCCGTGAATAAGAAAAACAATCAGGTCTTCGTAGTGGGCAATTGCGCGGCGGGCGGAAATACTCTCGCGGTGTTCAATGGCGCAAGCGGCGCGCGGATCGCCAGCGTCAACATCGACGCGATCATTGAGAAGACCGGCAGGCTGATCGTGAATCCGAACACGAATAGGGTGTACGTCGAGGCGTCGAGCGCTCCCACCGCCGCCCAGCCCAACGGCGCCACCAGCGTGGAATTCTTCGACGGAAACACATTGACGCACACGAACTCTATCGCGGGACGCACCGGCCCCTTCGCGGTCAATAGCGTGACGAACATGGTCTATGCCGGTAACTCGGTCGCCGGGGTAGCGGCGATTGATGGACTGGCGCCTGAGCAAAGCAGCTTCTTCGGATCGACGTGGCAAGCTTCCGGGATCGCGGTGGATGAAGTTTCGAATCTGGTTTACATGACGACGTACGAGTCCCTGCTCGGTTTCGGCCCAAACGCGATACCCGTCTATGGAAAAGTCCCAGGCACGCTCATCGGGTTCCGTCAGGATCCGGCAACTTACGCGGTTGTGGGTCAGATTGTTTCCGGCGGAGTCGGGCAGGCAGGAATTACAGCAACCATCACAGGCGCGAATTTCGCCTGGTCGTTCGTAACGGGTTCGAACGGAATCTTCACGACGCGGGTTGTGCCGGGGACCTATACTGTGACGCTGAGTAATCCGGCATTCCAGTACTCGCCCGCCTCGCTGACGTTCACCGTCGGCCAAATCGATCTGAGCCTCCCTGCGTTCAACGCGACGCCGATCTTCCACATCACCGGCACGGTTCTGACGCAACCAGGAGCGCCGGTCTCCGGCGTAACCATCAACGCGACCGGCACGAACGGAAGCGCATCCGCGGTGACCGGAAGCTCAGGGCAATACTCGCTCGTTGGGCTTCCCGCCGGCACCTATACCGTGACGCCAGCCTCGCCCGCGAATTTCTACTCGCCAGCATCGGAAAGCGTGCAGGTGAGCAAGACCGACGCCGTAGCTCCCACGTTCACGGTCAACCCGTCTTTACAGATCGTCAGCTTTACTCTGAGTTCGCCACAGATCGGCGCCGGAAGCAATGCGACCGGGACGATCACGATCAATGAAGTCGCGCCCAAGGGCGGAATCGCGATCGCGCTGACATCGAGCGATACGAAAACCGTGAAGCCTCCGTCGACCTTAACTATTGCGGCGGGCGCATCCAGCGGATCGTTCACCTTTACCGGCAGCGGGACCGCGACGGTGACGCTGACAGCGAGCTACTCGGGAGCCCTTGCGCTGGCGCCCACGACGGCGACTGCGCAAGTTTCGGTAGTCGGTCAGGACACGGTGAAGATCACTGGCGCGACTTGGTCCACATCGACACAGCAACTCAATGTGAGTGCAACCAGCACCAACCCACAGGCAGTGCTCACGGTGACGCTGGCATCGAACGGCCAGAATCTCGGCACGATGACGAGCCAGGGGACTGGAACGTTCACCCTTCAGACGGCGGTGGCGACCAAACCTTCGAGTGTCAATGTGAAGAGCAACCTGGGCGGATCGACCGGGCAAGGAGTTACGGTCATTCCGTGATCGGGTTGCTCGCCTCTTACTCCACTACAAGCTGGGCGGTCCGGACGGTCTTCTTGCCCAGGCTGTCGGCGGCCGTTAATTCCAGCTTGTAGGTTCCCGGCTGCACCTGGTCGATTGGAACGCGTAGCGCCACCGGCACGGTCGGGTTGCCCTTGCGAATATACCCGGTGGCAGGCTGGCCTTGGGAATCGAGCTTGACGGCGCCTTCTTTATCCAGCAGGCGCATCTGCACGCCCAAGGCAAGCTTGTCCGCTTCGACGTTCGGTTCGTAGATCTCGAAGTAGCAGACCACGCTATCGGTCTTCTTGAACACCGCGTTGCTGGCGGGGTTCAGCTGATACTCGATGGGGCCGGCCTGCACGATGAAAGGAGTGCGGCCATCGACTAAATCGGCCTCCACGCCCATATCCTGGTTGCCCAGCCGGTGCAGGTTGGTGCTGAGAAGAACGCTGCTCAGCTTGAACTCTTTGCCGTCGAACGGTTCGATGTTTAAAGGCAGTTCCATCTTGCCGAAATCGGCGCCGCCATTGGCCGAATACGCGATCTTGAAGCGATACTCGCCCGACGCCGCGTCGAATTGATTTTCGTAGTGCAACGGCTTGGCGGAAAACTTCTCAATATCCTTCTTGTCTTCCAATTCCAGCTTCATGGTGTCGCTGAAGCGGGCGCCGATGCTGCCATCGGGTTTGTAAGCCAGACCGAGAATGTTGACTTCCGATTTCAGCTTGCCCTTCACCTTTTCGAACTTAATCTGTTCGGAGGGGATATCCATCGCGAGATCCACACGCGCGGTGTCCGGACCGCTGAAGAAATACGTGACTTGCGGCGTGGGTGACTTCATCGTGGCCGGGGCCGAGCTATCCAGGCGCGTTTCCAATTGCCTTTCGGAAGGCTTTCCCGCCAGGGCATCCGCCGATTTGACGTTGCAATAACCGCTGCGCGAACGAATCTTGTAGCCCTTGTCCACTTTCACATTGAGCTGGTGGCAGCTTCCCTCGGCCGATTCGGAAGGCGTATAGCCGATGATGTAGAACTGGTTTTGCTCGTTACCGATCTTTTCCAGGCCGGCCAGCAGATCGTTGTTATTGACGATGACGAAGCCGCCAGTGCCTTCAGCGAGCATGTAGAGCGCCTGCTGATCGGCGCCGGCAAAGGGCGGAATGGGCGGCACGATGCTACCGGGGAAGCCGGTGCGCGGCGCGCCAAACGGATTATTGGGATTGCGAACGGTGTTGACCGGGTTTCCGCCACCGCCCGTCGCGCCTCGGCCCGTGGTGGCGCCTGTGGAGCCGTTTGAGACGCCGCCAGTCCGTCCGGTGCCGCCGGCGCCGGTGTTGCCAAAGCCACCTCCGGTCGTGCCGCCGGTTCCGCCGGTGCGCGCTCCGCCACCACCGCCGCCGGCTGAGACACCGGCGCCACCACCGCCACTAGAGGCCCCACCACCGCTGCTGCTCGAACCGCCGCCACTACTGCTGGTTCCACCGCCTCCGCCGCCACCGCGGCCCGCCTGGACGAATGAGCTGCTAAAGGCAGCCGGTTGAATCGTGGGCTGGAAGGCGCCTGTAAAGGCCAGTAGCGCCGAGCGTACCGGTGAAGGCGTTCGCAGTTGCACCATCCCGCCCCGGCCGCGGCCGCGCCCACCGAGCCCAGGGTTCTCCGGACTCATGCCGGGATCACCGAACAGCCCGCGCACATCGATGGGATATACGGCCACGTTGGCCCGGTTGCAGGCAGACACGGCGCTCTCAATGGCATAGCGGACATCGGTATTCATCGGCATGCCGGCCGTGAGAAGAACCAGAATCTTGCGGCCCGGCACATCCTCCAACCCCTTGGCCATGGTTTGCAGCGCGTAGATCATGTTGCGCGAGCCGTAACCCGAGAGACCAGGCAGGCGCGCACCGCCGTTGGCGGGATTGGTGGACATTACGGGCAGCTTGGTTCCGCGCACCACTTCGCGCAGCCGGTCGGTATCGTCGGTGAAGTTCTGCGCAACCTGCAGCGTGCCACTGTAGTTGATCACCGCCATCAGCCGGTTCGGGCCGGCGTTCTTATCGATGAATTTTTCCGCCGCCTGGCGCGCGCGCTGTTGATCGGGCAAGCCCATGGACGAGTTATCGAAGAACAGAACCAGATAGTGCTTCTGCCCGTTATTCGGCGAAGCGGGATCGGCTTCGAAGGAGAATGTCTTGATCGACTGCTCCTTGCCATCCTCGAAGACCTTGAAATCTTTTTGGTTGAGATCTTTGACGTAGTTGTCTTTCTTGTCCGTGACCACCGCGTCAACCACCACCAGGCGAGTCTCGGTTTTGATCAGTGTGCCGGCGTCGGCAACGGGAGTCTGCGATTTATTCTGGCCCTGCGAATCCTGCGCGAAAAGAGCCGCGCCGCTCATGGATAGGGCTGCTAGAGCCAACCAAATATGTCTAATTTGCATCGTAAGTCCCCCCTACTGGATGTCGACGGCGCTATTCTCCGCCGAAATCATCTGACCTTCGCTATCTCTGACCACTAATCGCACCAGATAGGCCCCCGGCTTTACGGAGAGCGTGGTGCGAACGGTTAAACCGTTATCCAATTTCTTGTCGAGCGTCTCGTTCTTGAGCTTCATCTCCAGCGTCTTCGTGATCGCCGAGACGATATTGCCGTTGTGATCGAAAATGCTGGAAACGATGGTGACGGTGTTGTTATTCCGGTCTTCCACCTTGCGGTACTTGAAGCGCTTAACGTCAAGATGGGCCAACACCGTGACGTTGGCCATGCCGTCGTTGCCCTTGAAAAACTGCGTATGCAGGTCGACCGGGAGCTCGCGCAGTTCCTCCCGCGAGAATAGCGCTTCCTGGATTTCCTCTTTAGCCGTCTGCGCCGCGTCGGCCAGCCGCTTCGGCGCGTAGTAGCCTTTGCGCGCCTGCAGATCGAGGCGTCCCTTGGCGCCGAGCGTCACTTTCAAAGAGTGATAGCTGCCATCGAGGCGCAGGTTCTGGGGCGAGAAGCCGAGGATGTAATAGGTGTCGGGCGCCGTCGCCGTGCGCCGGAAGCCTTCCTCCATGCTGTTGTTGTCGTGAAAAAACGTGCCGCCGGTGGCGTAGGCGATCTCGGCCAGCGTGTCGCCTTCGGCTTGCATCGAGAAGCGATTGTACTGATCGATGATGCGCTGCGCGCTGAAAGTCGAGGAGCGCCCCGAGACATCCACCGAGGGGTCGACATACAGGCCGCGGATATCGAGCGCGTTGATGGTGATGTTATTGCGTATGGCGCGGTCGATTACGTCCGTTTCTTCCTGGCGCATGAAGTCATTGGTCAGAAAGCCAGGCGACGCCAGCACTATAATGCGCTGGCCCGGGGTGGCGGACATACGCCGCAGCAAGTCTTTGAGCACTTCGTAGGTAACGTGCGATTCCTGCTCCCCAACGCCAAGCATCCGCTGGGCGGCGGCTTGCGCCAATTGCGGCGCAGACGCCGCCGCTGCTCCGCTCAGATTCATGCAGACGATAGTGTCTGCCGTGGCCGCCTGGAGCGCCGACGAATCGTTCTTGTTGACGATCATGTCGGCCATGTAGAAGCTAATGTTGGGGCATTCGCGCACCGTGCTGCGCGCAATGGGGCGCGGCATCAGATGGTTGATGGCTTCCAGCATTTGGGCGCGGTCGTCGGTGAAATCGACCATGCCTACGCCGGAAGTGGTGAAGATAGCGCCGCGATCGGTAGCGCCGAGCTCATTCGCGAGGTGTTTTACCGCGGCCTGCCGCGCAAAGCTGAGATCGCCGGCGGATGCATGGATGTCGTCAAAGAGGTACGCGATGAAACGCTCGGGCACGGAGTCTTCAGCGTGCTTTTTGGCTGTACGCGCCCCCGCGCCATCGGCGTCTTCGGCGAACTTGATTGCCTGAGAGCCGGATTTTTCGGCGGAAAACCGCGAGATATTCTGCGGCTTGCCCTTATCGAAGAGTTGGAAATCGGCCTTGGTGAGGCCGGGGACAGTTTTGCCTTTGGAGTCGCGCACCACCACGGGCACCATCACGAGATTGACGCGCGTCTTGAACGTGGTCTGCTCATCGTGGCTGGACATTTCGGTGACCGATTGCTCGGGCGCCGCCTTTTTCTCGGGCGTTGGGGCAGGCGCCGCGCCCTGCGCGCTGCCGGTGGGCGAAATAGGCAACTGCGGCGGTTCCTGAGCCGCGAGATGCCTTATGTGTCCTGCAAGGCCGGCGAACAGCGCCGCGAGGCAGAGGAACAGCGCCGCGCGGACGTGATGAGCCATGAATATGTTCTATCAGAAAGCGCAGCCCCGCGCCCGGTCAGAGCCTCGTCCAACTTGTTAACGTACGCTGATCGCCCTTCAGGGACTTGAACGCGGCCGGCCGGGCGGCGCCGGGTGGGGCGACGCAGAATTTCACCAGATCGCCATCGAATTGATAGATTCCGAGCTGCTTTTTGCCCTTGTTGGAACCCGCCAGGTTCAAATAGTCGATGGTCGCCGGCGTTGACGACGCATCGAAGCTGATTTCCACCTTGAGCATGGTCTGAGGGCCGGCCAGCACCGTTGTTACATTGCCCTGGGTAACCCGCTTCACCCACTGCACGAGCGAGTCGTCCATCTTCTTTCCATCCATAACGCCGGAAATCAGGCGCCACTCGCCCTCGAAGATGGTGGGAGCCGTGGTGGGCGTGGCCGCGCCGGCCTTCGCCGCCTTTTTCGTAGTCTTGGCAGGTTTGCGCTGCAGGAATTCAAGGGCGTGGCCGCTGCCGGCCTTAGTAGCGAAGGTCTTGGGGCGCGCATCGCCGCGCGTGGCGATGCAAAGCTTCCACGAGCCGTCCTTTAGTTCGTAAATGCCGCGATTGACGTTGCCAGCTTCCGGTCCGACATCGAATTTCATGTCGATCTGACGCGGTTTGGCGGTGGTGCGGAGCGTAAGCGTTCCGCCGTAATTGGCGCCCATGCCGCTGCTGGTGAAGCGATCGCCCTTCACCTCGATACGGGCACCGGAAACCATGCCATCCGGCACGGGTTGGCCGTCGACTTCGAGGGTTGCGACGAGCCAGGGACCCTGGAGAAGATCGAGGTCCTTACACATGGCAGACTTCGGGGAATTATACTCCTTTGGCTGCGCCGGTAGACCCAAGACCCGCAGGTCGCGTCTAAGCCGCTACGGCTTCGCGGATAAAGGTCACGATGGCATCGAGCGATGCGCCGGGTTGAAACACGGCTGCGACGCCCTGGCGCTTCAGTTCTTCGGCGTCTTCATCGGGCACGATGCCGCCGACCAGAACCTTCACGTCGTTCATGCCCTTTTCGCGGAGCAGTTCCATCACGCGCGGGACGATGGCGTTGTGCGCGCCGGAAAGAATCGAGAGGCCGATCACCTGCACGTCCTCCTGCAGCGCGGCGTTGACGATCATCTCGGGGGTCTGGCGCAAGCCGGTATAGATCACTTCCATGCCTGCGTCGCGGAGGGCGCGCGCGATCACTTTGGCGCCGCGGTCGTGGCCATCGAGGCCGGGTTTTGCAACCAACACTCGAATCGGGTTCGCCATTGTTTTAAAGGTGCGCCGTTTCCTGATACGCGCCGAAGACCGAGCGGAACGCGTCGCAAATCTCGCCCAGCGTCGCGTACGATTTCACCGCCTCGAGAATGTAAGGCATCGTGTTTTCCGTACCCTCGGACACGCGCCTGAGCGCATCGAGCGACTTCCGCACGCGCTCATTATCGCGCCGCGCGCGCAGCTTCGCCAATTTCTCTTCCTGATGACGCCCGGCCGATTCGTCGATTTGCAGCAGCTCGATGGGGTGATCTTCGGACTGAAATCTGTTGACGCCGACGATGATGCGCTCGCCCGCTTCCACTTCGCGCTGGTAGCGGTAACTCGCCGCCGCGATCTCCGACTGCGGAAAGCCCGCGTCGATGGCGGCGATCATGCCACCCATATCATCGATGCGGCGGATGTAATCGTTGGCCGCCACCTCCGATTCCGCCGTCAACTTTTCGAGGAAGTAACTACCGCCCAACGGATCGGGCGTATTGGCCACGCCGCTTTCGTAAGCCAGCACCTGCTGCGTACGCAACGCGATGGTCACCGCGTGTTCGCTGGGCAGCGCGTAGGCCTCATCCAGCGAATTGGTGTGCAGCGACTGCGCTCCGCCCAGTACCGCGGCGAGCGCCTGAATGGCGGTGCGGACTACATTATTATGCGGCTGTTGCCAGGTCAGCGAGCAGCCCGCGGTCTGCGCATGGAAGCGCATCTTCATCGACCGTTCGCTCTTGGCGCCGTAGCGGTCGCGCATGGCCAGCGCCCAGATGCGCCGGGCGGCGCGATACTTCGCGATCTCCTCAAAGAAATCGTTGTGCGCGTTGAAGAAGAAACTGAGCCGCGGCGCGAATTCATCGATATTCAACCCGCGTTCCAGCGCCCAATCGACATACTCCATGCCGTCGCGCAGCGTGAAAGCGAGTTCCTGCACGGCGGTCGATCCGGCCTCGCGAATGTGATATCCGCTGATCGAAATCGGATTGAATTTCGGCGTGTGGCGCGCGCCGAATTCGATGGTATCCGTCACCAGGCGCATGGAAGGCCGCGGCGGGAAGATGTATTCCTTCTGCGCGATGTATTCCTTGAGGATGTCGTTCTGCAGCGTGCCCGAAACGCGCGACCATTCAACGCCCTGCTGCTCGGCCACGGCGAGATACATCGCCCACAGTACGCACGCGGGCGAATTGATGGTCATCGAAACCGTGACATCGCCCAGCGGAATGCCGCGGAACAGGATCTCCATGTCCTCGAGTGACGAAATCGCAGCGCCGCACTTACCGACTTCGCCCTCGCTCATGGCGTGATCGGCGTCGTAACCCATTAGCGTCGGCAAATCGAACGCGACGGAGAGCCCTGTTTGGCCTTGTTCCAGCAGGTAGTGGTAGCGGCGATTGGTTTCTTCGGGCGTCGCGAAGCCGGAGAACTGGCGCATGGTCCAGAGCTTGCCCCGGTACATATCGCGATGAATGCCGCGCGTGTATGGGAACTCGCCGGGCTCGCCAGGGTCCAGACCGGCGGCGTCTTCGGGGCCGTAGAGCGGCGCGATCGGGACGCCACTGATGGTTGTAAACTCGCGTTCAGCGACTTTCATTCGCGTACCGATATCATCTTAACGCCATGCCAACCACGGAATCGTGGTTCCATATTAATTCATGCTGAAAGCCACCATTTTTCGGGAATATGACATACGCGGCATCGCCGATGAAGAGCTGACAAGCTCAGGCGTCGAGCTCCTGGGGCAGGCGTTCGGAACGTATTTGCAGCGCCACGCTGGGCGCAACGTCAATCTGGGCCGCGATACGCGCTTGAGTTCTCCGCGCCTGCGCGATGCGTTGATGCGCGGCCTGAAGGCCAGCGGATGTCACGTCACCGATATCGGCGTGGTACCAACGCCCGTGCTCTATTACTCGCAGTTCCGTTTGAAAGCCGACGGCGCCGTGATGATCACCGGCAGCCACAATCCGGCCGAATTTAACGGATTCAAGACCGTGTGCGGCGCCTCTACCATTCACGGCGAGGCGATACAAGACATCCGCCGCATGATGGAATCGGGCGATCTCTCGAGCGGCCAGGGCAGCGAAACCACCGCCGATTGCGTGACGCCGTATGTCGCGGAAATCGCATCGCAGTTCAAATTTCCGCGCCGCGTCAAAGTCGTGATCGATGCCGGAAACGGAACGGGTGGTCCGGTGATGCATCGGCTTCTAGAGCGTCTGAACGTGGACGCGACCGAGATGTTCTTCGAGATGGACGGCCGTTTCCCGAATCATCATCCCGACCCGACGGTGCCGAAGAATCTCGAAGGCCTGATCGCCAAGGTGCGCGAAACGGGTGCGGAGTTGGGCATTGCGTTCGACGGCGATACGGATCGCATCGGCGCCGTGGACGAGACCGGCCAGGTAGTCTACGGCGACCAGTTGATGATCGTCTACGCGCGCGAGATCCTGACGCGTAAGCCCGGCGCCACCTTCATCGGTGAAGTGAAATGCTCGCAAGCCATGTACGACGACCTCGCCGCGCGGGGCGGCAACCCCATCATGTGGAAGACGGGGCATTCGCTCATCAAAGCGAAGATGAAGGAGACGCATGCGGAACTGGCCGGCGAGATGAGCGGTCACATGTTCTTTGGCGACCGCTACTACGGCTTCGACGACGCGCTTTACGCGGCCTGCCGGCTGATCGAGATCGTGGCCAACTCGGGGCATCCGCTCTCATATCAACTCGCCGATTTGCCGAAGACGGTGACGACGCCCGAGATCCGATTCGACTGCCCTGACGACCTGAAGTTCGAGGTCGTGCGGCGCGTGGCGGAGACATTGAAGGCGCGCTATAAGACGATCGACGTCGATGGCGTGCGCGCCATTTTTCAGCACGGTTGGGGCCTGGTGCGCGCTTCGAATACGCAGCCGGTATTGGTGATGCGTTTCGAAGCCGAGACGCCTGAGTTGCTACACGCATATCAGACGGAAGTCGAAGCGGTGGTCAGCGCGGCGAAGACTTCGGCCGAGGCGTAAGCCGAGACCCAGGCCAGAACGCGAGCGCAAGAAGCGCCAACCCAGTCGCCATGGAAAGCGCCAGCGACCACCACAGAATCACGGGATGGAATTCCATGCGCACGCGATGCGTTCCGGCCGGCACGGCCACGGCTCGAAAGGCGATCTCCGCCGTTTGTATCGGTGTTTCGCGGCCATCGAGCCATGCATGCCAGCCCGGATAATTGTTTTCGCTCATCACCAGCAGCGCGTTCGCGCGCGATGATGTCGCAACTTCCAACGCATCGGGTTCGTAGCTGATGGTGCGGACTTCGTCTTGCGGGTCGAGCTCCGGCTGGAGCGGAACATTTTCGCCATGCGCCAGAAAGAAACGCGGCATCGCGGTGCGGTTCTCGAAAACTTCCTCGCCAGGTAGCGACGCCACGTGGCGGAAACGATTGAGCTCCGCGAGCCGCGCCACGCCATCGCCCGCCGCCATCACGTAACGGTCGTTCAACAGATCGAGCACCGGCGAATCGGGACGATCGACGGGAAAATACCAGCCCCACGGATGTCCGTCGTGCAGATGCAGGCGAAGCTGGATGATGCTTTCGAGCGCCAGCGGGCTGACGCCATCGGCGCTGGGAACGCGGGTGACCGGCGCAAGCACGGCCCAGATGGGCGACGTGCCTTCCAGGTTGTCGATGCGCCAAGGCGGATTGGCCGTGCCGGTCAACGCGCGCATCGTGGCCACGGCCTGCGGCGCGAGTCCCGGTTCGTCGTGAAGGGAGACCACGTTCATGGGGCGGCTGGAGCCGGTGACGAAAAGATCGGCCGCAATGAGCACGCCGATGGCGATTTTTACGACGTCGCGCGCGCGAATCCTGTCGAGCCCCAGCGCAATCAGACCCGCCAGCGCAAAGGTGAAGATGCAGTACGCGTATTCGGGATGAATGCCGATCCGGACGCGCTCGGGCAGAAGCGGATATAACGCGCGCCAAAGCGCGGTGTTTTCTCCCACCGTGAAAATCGCGCCGAACACGGCCACGATGGCGAGCAAGGCCACCGTGCGCGTGCGCCGGAACGCGAGCGCATAGACGGCCAGCGCGAGGCCGATCAGCGACGAATAGAGGTAGAGAAAGCTGCGGTCGCCGGGCCCGGTGAAATTGGCATCGAAGATCCGGTAGTGATCGGGCGCGACCAATGAAACGAATGCCTGGGGAAGAATGCCGCCGCCGGTTCCGAGCCATCCGGCGCGAAACATGGCGACGCTATGGGCGGTGAGTTGCGCGGTCGGAATGAAGATTACCGCCGAGAAAGCAATGCCGAGTATGCATCCCGCGGCGGTAGCGATGAGCAGGCGCCATCGCGCCATGCGTAGCGCGACGAGCGTCAGAGCGAGCACTGTGGCGCAAAGAAAGACGGCGAATGCCGGTTGCGGGAATCCGCCGAGCACGGCCATGCCGAGTGCCAAAGCGAGCGCCGCAAGCCATCGCCGGTCCACTCGCTCGCGCAGATTCCAGACGGCCAGGCACGCCAGCGGCATCCACGACACGGCCATGATGGCGCCGATATGCTCGGCGCGCGACGCGAAGTAGCCGCCGGTTTCGAACACCATCGCGCCGGCCCAAGCGGGGATGTCCGCCGCGCCGAGCGCGCGAAAGAAGCGCCACGAAAACACTCCCGCGATAAAGATGTGCAACGCGACCACCCATTCCACAAATTGCGGCAGACGGGCGGGTGCAATGTGAGCGGCGATCCACGTTGCGGCCAGGATGAACGGCTGAAAGTAACAAGCCTCAATATTTGCGAAGACGGGATAGCCGCAGTAGCTGTAGGGATTCCAAAGCGCGAAATGGCCGGCGCGCAGGCGGTCGGCAAGAAACGAGATCAATGGAAGCTGAACGCCGCGAAAATCCCAAGGAAATTGATAATCCGCGCTGAACAGCGGCTTATGGAAAAAAATAAGAACGTTGGCGAAGAGGACGAAGTAAATGAGCGCACGAGCGCGCCATGAGGGCACGGAACTATAGTGGCGCACGCTTCGAGGGCGGCGCAAGCGCGCGGCTGCTACTTCTTGTAAATCACGCGCCACCCGCCGGTGGGAATCACCACCCCGATGAGAGTCCCGATGAGCGCTCCCACCGCCGTAGTCCCTCCGATAATCACGCTATTCGGAATGATGTTGAGCTGCCCCGTCTTGTTCCGGCCGGCAACTCCAACCACTACCCCCGCCGCGGCCCCGATTCCGAGACCGATCAGCGTGTTCCTCCCCCGATGGTTCGGTTTCTTTGCCGAGACAGTCACTACCTGCTGACGGCCGAACGTCTCACGGCCTTTTCCGGTAGTCATCACCAACGAATCGTCTGTAACCGCGTCCAGCTTCCCGGCGCTGCTGCGGGAAGCGTCCTTGATTCGCACCTGGGTTCCAAGCGCCAGTCCCTGAACGGCGCTCCAGCCAGCTACGACCGTAGTCTGCGCGCCGGCCGGCGCGGCCATCAGGGCCAACACCAATCCGAAGCTACACATCAACCGAGGCAACATCATGGCAGGCAACGCTATCACCCGCCTCATGCGAAACGCAAGGGGTACTGAATGGACGCAAAATATATATATGCCCCTTCAATTCACGACTTCCTACGTGGAAGATACGGTCGCCGTCTTCCGTTACTACAAAAACCTCGCGGAACGCGCCATGGCGCAAGTTGCGGACGAACAACTCGCCGCCGTGCTGGATGACGAGATGAATTCGATCGCCATCATCGTGAAGCATATGGCGGGGAACATGCGATCGCGATGGACCGATTTTCTGACAACCGATGGCGAAAAGCCCGACCGGAACCGCGACACCGAATTTGCCGACGCCCCTGTGACGCGCGAATCGCTGCTGGCGCTCTGGGAGAACGGCTGGGGGGTTGTATTTCAGGCGCTCGAGCCGTTATCGGATGGGGATCTGCAACGCACCGTGACCATCCGCAGCGAGCCACACTCGGTGATGCAAGCGATCAATCGGCAGGTGGCGCACTATAGCTATCATTGCGGACAAATCGTGTTCCTGGCCAAGCATCTTCAGCACCCGGGCTGGAAATCTCTCAGCGTGCCGCGCCATCGCTCGGCCGACTTCAACCGCCGCGTTGAGGCCGGAGAGGCCAGTCAGCGGTAAGCCCATTACTCGGCCGGGTCGGCGTTGTCTACCGGCGCGAGCGCTTCGCGCGCGTCCTCGGCGTCCTCTTCGCGCACCAGCACTTTATAACCGCCGGTGGCCCAAGCGATGTGGGGGCGCATTCCGCCTGCGGAATCCGCCTGGATCATGGAATCGATGCCCGCCGATTCCAGCGCGCTCTTCGCCATATCGGCTTGCGCTTCCGTGGCAAAGGCGTGGACGACAACCAGATTTGCGTCTTCCATACCTTAATCTTACGCGCGCCGCGAATCGGTTGTTCCGCTAAGAAGCCGCGCTGAGAAGCCGTTCCACTTCTTCCTGAGCCACGCCTTCGATCTCGATGGCCTTCACGCGGCTGGTTAAGCCCTGAATGATCGATACGCAGCGGCGCGGCACGCCGGCCAATTCCGCGAAGAACCGGATGCATTCATCGTTGGCTTTGCCATCTACCGGCGGCGCGGCAAGGTCGAGCTTCCAGGCATCGCCGAAGCGTCCGGTAATCGCAGTCCGCCTGGCGCGCGGATGCACTTTCACCGCGATACGCGCCATTCGATCTTCGCCCTCAGGTTGGCCACGCCGGCGGCGACGCGCGTATCCACCACTTCGAACGCGATGGCGTCATCCAGCCAATCGTGGCTCGACCCATCCGAGCTCTGGGTAGCCACAGTGAGCGTGTAGGATTGCGGCGTCAGCCAGCATTCGATGCCGAAATCCACTTCGAGTTCATCACCGGGCTGCAGATCGCCGAGCGGCATGTTCTCAATGCGCGTGTTGGTGCCGTAGACGTCCATGCCGATGCGCGTGCGGATGAGAATGCCGACCATTGGGTCCGATGCCGCCCGACGGAAACGCGAGCGCACGCGGACGGTCACCGCCTCGCCGCTGGCGATCGATTCCGCCGCTTCGCCGCGCGCGTTCAAAATCTCGACGCTCAGAATCTCGCTGGCGCCATCGCCGTGCCGGAAACTGGCGGACAGGCGCGAATCCCGCTTGGCCGGCTGCTGTTTTTCCAGTACCAGGCCGATATAGCGATTAATCACGTCTTTGGGCGCGCCCTGCGCCTCGATGCGGCCGTGCAACAGCAGAATGGCGCGGTCGGAAAGCTGTTTGACGAGGCCCAGATCGTGCGAGACGAAGAGCACGGTGATCTTGCGCTCGCGCAGTTCCTGGAATTTGCGCACGCAACGGTTGGCGAACACGGCGTCGCCCACGGCGAGGGCTTCGTCTACGATCAGAATCTCCGGGTCGACGTGAATCGCGGTGGAGAAGGCGAGGCGCACATACATGCCGCTCGAGTATTCCTTGACCGGCCGCTCCATGAATTCGCCGATCTCGGCGAAGGCTTCGATGGATGGCATGGCGCGGTCGATTTCGCCGCGGCTCAAGCCGAGAATTTCGCCGTTGAGATAGACGTTCTCACGCCCGCTGAATTCGGGGTTGAAGCCCGCGCCGAGTTCCAGCAGCGCAGCGATGCGCCCGCTCGTCTTGACCGAACCTTCGGTCGGCTGCAAAATGCCGGCGACGATCTGCAGCAGCGTGCTCTTGCCGCATCCGTTGGGGCCAACGAGGCTCAGGGTCTCGCCGGGCTCGACGTGAAACGAGATATCGCGCAGTGCCCAGAAATCGGTGTGCAGCGACGCGACGCCCGGCAGCAGCTCGCGCAAGCGGTCGGCGGGACGGCGATAGAGACGGTAGAGCTTGGAGACGTTTTCGACGAGGACCAAATTCGATGGTAGCTAATTGGCTGTTGGCTGCGAGATGCGATCGATTACCAGAACATCGACCGGCATCTTGCGCGATTCGAGCTTCAGACCGGCCTGCTGCTGGAGTGCGGTGTAGATGGAAGGGCCGCCGGCCCAGTCCGAGGCGTCGGCGTTCTTGGGCCGGCCGTAGCCGAATGTGCGGGGCTTGCCGTCTTCGGTGGTCCATTTCAACAGGACGCAGAAATTCTCCTTGAGGCCGGTGGCATCGAACACAGGCTGGCCAACCTGCTGCGAGAGGGATGTGGCAAGCCAGGACATCGACATGATGGAGTCGGCATCCATATTCGCTGGGCAGCCGGCGCTCTGCGTCCGCAGTTTGATGCCGCCCTTGTCCAGCACTAGCGCCAGCGCCTTGCGCTGTTCGGTTTCGTGATGAACCTTCAATTGGAACCGATCGGCAAGTAGTGCGCGAAGACGGAGCATCTGGCGTGCCTGGGCCTCTTTGCCCAGATAATCCTTATCCGGAGGCAAGGGAGCGGCGACGATATCAAACTTGGTTGCGCGGATCCACGCAGGCGCGCCGCGGAGTTGGTAATCGCGAATGCCGTAGCTGAGCGTGATCAGGTTCTCGACCGCCATATTGGTGATCTCGACTCTACCGCCCGGGTTGAATCGCATGGCGACGTAGGGCGCGCCGGGTTTGCTGGGCTTGATGGACGCGACCTCGAAGGACGACGCCTGACCGTAAACGAGCAGGCGCGTAATCAACAAGACGGAGATTCGTTTCAGTGCGGCTTGCATCCGGCTTCAGTATACGTTACAGTCTGTAGCGTGACAACAAGTAACGCGAAGGCGCGCCCGCTTACCGATCTGCAGCAGGCCATCCTGGATTTCCTCTGGGCATCGGGGCCGGCGACTGCCGATCAGGTGCGGGAAGCGTTGCTCCCGAAGCATCCGTTGAAGGATTCGAGCGTGCGCACGCTGCTTCGCCGTTTGGAAGAACGGGGATACCTGCGGCGCCGGCTGGACGAAAAAATTTACGTCTATCAGGCCGCGGTGGGCGCGCACAGCGTGGCGGCGCGCGCGGTGCGGCAGATCATCCAGAAATTGTGCGCGGGCTCGGCTGAGCAATTTCTGCTCGGGATGGTGGACGAAAAAGTTCTGACGGCGGAACAAATTGGGCGGCTGGCTCGAAAAATAGGAAAGCCAAAATGAACGCGATGCTCGATGTGCTGCTGGATGCTTCCCTGCGCGCCTGCTTGGCGGCGGCGGGCGTGGGCCTGGCGCTGGCGGCTTTTCGAGTGCGGTCCGCGGCGGCCCGGCACGCGGCTTGGACGGCGCTATTGGGCGCGATGCTGCTGATGGCGCCGCTGCGAGGTTGGGTTCCCGCGATTCCGGTGCCGGCGCCGGCGGCAGTTGCATTTCCGGAACCGATCGCTGTGGACCCGCTGCCGCAGCCCGCCCCAGCGCCGGTCAGCGTGGCGCCGGGCGTTGCGGCCGCGCCGCCGCCGGCCGCTATGCCGCCGCCGGCGCGCGACGTTTCCTGGACGGATGTGGCGTTTGCCGCATACCTGCTCGGCCTCGCTCTCTCGGTTGCCCGGCTGCTTTTCGGAGGGCGTGCGGCGCGCGAATTCGCGCGATCCTGCGAGCCGGTGGATGGAGTGTTCTATGAATCGCCGCGGGCTGTGACGCCGGTGACCGCCGGCCTCTTTCGACCGCGCGTCGTGCTGCCGCCCGATTGGCGGGGGTGGTCCGCTACCAAACTGCGTGCCGTGTTGGCGCACGAGGCGGCGCACGCACGCCGCCGCGACAACATGGTCAATGCGCTGGCGCTGCTGAATTGCGCCATTTTCTGGTTCCATCCACTGGCTTGGTGGCTGCGCCGCGAGTTGGCGGCGCTCGCGGAGACCGCTTGCGACGACGCTGCGCTTGTGGTTGCGGGCGACGGCCGCGGCTATGCGGCAATCCTGCTGGACCTCGCCGATAGCGCCCGGCGTAGCGGCGGCCGCGTATTGTGGCAATCGGGCATGCACGGCGGGGGTAGCGTAGAGCGGCGCATCGACCGCATCTTGCAAGATCGGCCGGTTTGCAGTATTTCGATTCCGCGCGGCGCAGCGTTCGCTATCGTTTGCGCCGCTTCCCTCCTCTTCGCCGTCGCGTGCCAACGCCAAACCGCGCTTGCGCCTCTGCGCGACGACCCGGCGGAGGTCGCGGCCGCGGCGCACCGCAAGATGCAGCACGATCAGTTCGAGGCAGCGCGTTTGATGACGGCCGAGCAGGCCACCGCGTTAGAAGCGTTGATCGAAAAGAACCCGGAAGACCTCGAATCGCGGCGGAAGCTGCTCTACTTCTATCGCTGGAGCGGCGCCAACGTCATCGGCTTCGAAAAAACCATCGCCGGCCGGCGGCGGCAAATACTCTGGCTGATTGAGCATCACCCGGAAAGTGATCTGAGTGGCGAAGCGATCTCTGCGTCATCGGCCGACCCGCTAGCCGATCCCGCGGGCTATGCGCAGGCAAAGAGGCTGTGGCTGGATCGCGTGGCGAAGCCGGGCGCCGGGGCGAAAGAGTTGGCGAATGCGGCGTTGTTCTTCAGCGCGGAGGACAAGCAGCTGGCAGAGAAGCTGCTGCTGCGCGCCAAAGCGGAAGACCCCGGCAGAGGGCTGGGGAGTCTCGGCAGGCTTTACTACCAGGCATTGGTCGGCGCGAATTCGGGCATGCCGCAGGGCGTGGTGCGTTCGGTCCGCCTCGCCGAAGCGCACGGCGCCTATGCCAACGAAGTGCGGCGCAAGCTGGCGGCATCGAACGATGCGGAATTGCTGGCTTCGGTCGGGATGCTGTTGACCATGGGGGGGCCAGAACTGGTCCGCTCACGCCTCATCGATTTCGACCCGCTGGTGCTGGCGCGGCAGTATCTGGAGCGCGCGCTGCAACTCGACCCCAATTCGGCTACGGCGCATCGGGCTATGATCCTACTTCGCTTCCGCGAGCAGCCGCTGGGATGGCGCACTTCGCCCCTGGACCAACGGTATGCCGTCATTCAGAAATTGCCGGAAGAGGCGCGCTTCAGCGCACTCGCGCAGTACGCGGAGGGGCAATATTGGAGCGCCAATAACAAGGAATACGAAGACCGCAGACCGGCGGCAGCCAAGACGGATTGGAATGAGGCAAACCGCGCGGCGCAAGAAGCGCTCGATCTGGCGGCGAAGTATCCGAAGAATCCGGATTACGGCGCTGCCTTTTACAGCGCGCATATGACGCTCGGCCTGGTAGCAATGCACGATGGCGACCATAAGCTGGCCGTAAAGCATCTGCTTGCCGCCGCCGAAGCGCCTTCCACCGAGGAACTCGCCTACAGCCATCAGACGGGCACTTACAGACTCCCAGCTTGGCTGCTAAAGGATGGCGTGCGCGAGCCGGTCATCCAATTCCTCGATCGATTTTCACAAACCGATCTGGGGGAACAGAAGCAACTGCGCGATGCCGCCGCGCAACTCCGCGCCGGTGAGAAACCGATCTGGTATCGTTACTAGCTCACGCCAGTAACGTCGCCTGCATCACGGTGACGGCCTGGCCGCTGAGAATGATGCGGTCGGCGGCCAATCGAATGCGCACCACACCGCCGCGCGCCGACGCCTGGAAGGCGGTCATTTCGGCCTTTTTGAGCTTCGAACCCCAGTAGGGCCCAAGCGCGGTGTGCGCCGATCCGGTCACCGGGTCTTCATCGACGCCCGCGCCGGGCGCGAAAAAGCGCGAGATGAAATCGAATTCCGGGGTCGAAGAACGCGAGGTCACAATCACGCCGCGCACGGGGATGCGGCGCAACAGCGAATGATCGGGCGTGAGCGCGCGCACTGCTTCTTCCGATTCGATTTCCACCAGGTAATCGAATGCATTCTTGCCCACGAACAGTGCCGATTTCACGCCAAGGGCGGGCAATAGTTCAGGAGGCGGCTCGGCGGGAATGGCGATCTTCACCGGGAAATCGAGCTCGATCCAATCGCCGCGCTGATCGGCGAGAAGCAGGCCGCTGCGCGTGTGGAAGCGAGCCTGTTGGCCGCGCGGCAGGTGCCCGTCTTCCCACAGCACGTGGGCGCTGGCGACGGTCGCGTGACCGCAGAGGTCCACTTCGACAGCCGGCGTCAGCCAACGCAGGTCGAAATCGCCATTGGCGGGAACCAGAAATGCGGTCTCGCTGAGATTCATCTCACGCGCGACGTTGCGCAGCCATGCGTCGGGGCGCGGCTCGGGAAGCACGCACACAGCGGCGGGGTTACCGGCGAATGGAACATTGGTAAATGCGTCGACAGTGACGATTCGAATGGCCATGCACGCAGGTTAGCATTCGTAGAAGCGGCGAACGCGCGCGGCCACTTCTTCCACCATCGCGCGCGGCATGCCCGGCCACGCGGGCAGCGAGAGAATTTCGCGGCAGGCGCGCTCCGCTACCGGAAAATCGCCGCGGCGGCGGCCGCAATCGCGGAACGCGGGGTGCAGGTGCAAAGGCACGGGATAGTGGACGCCGGTGGCGATGCCTTGCCCGGCCAGAAACTTCCGCAGGCGTTCGCGCCGCTGGACACGGACCACATAGAGATGGCAGACGGAACCCGCGCGCCGCGCCACCGGGCGCACCGCGTCGCAGCCGCGCAGTAGGTCGTCGTAGCGGGCGCAGATGCGGGCGCGCTGCGCATTCCATTCCGCCAGCTTGGGTAGGAACGCGCGCAAGTAGCAAGCCTGCATTTCATCCAGCCGCGAATTCACGGCGCGGACGCGGCTCACCTGACCGCCAAGCCTGCCGCCATCGCGCAGCAGCCGCACTGCGCCCGCCACACGCTTGGAATTGGTGGCCACAGCGCCGCCATCGCCCAGGCATGGCAGGTTCTTGGTGGGATAAAAGCTGTAGGCGACGAACGGCGAGTCATCGGTGAATGGCGCCGCGCCATGGGCTTGGCATGCATCCTGCACGATTACGGGTCCACGCGGCAGTCTCGCGGCCTCGTACGGCTGGCCATAGAGGTGAACCGGCACGATGGCGCGCGCGTGCTTGCCGACTCGCGCAGGGTCGAGCAGCAGGTGCTCGGCATCCACATCGGCGAAGCGCGGACGGCATCCCGCTGCAAGAATCGCCTGCGCGGTGAAGGGCGAGGTCAGCGCAGGGATGACCACCTCGGCGCCGCTTTCTCCTAAACCGGCGGCGCGCAGGCATAACTCGAGGGCATCGGTTCCGTTGCCCACGGCGACCGCATATTTTGCGCCGGTCGCCGATGCGAATTCACGCTCGAATTCGGCGACTTGCTCGCCGAGAACGAACTGGCCGGCTTCGAATAAGCGGCGCAAGTTCGCGGTCGACGCGGCGCGAGTGGCGCGGACCATCGGGGCCAGGTTGACCATCGGCGCCCGAAACGCGGAGTTCACCGCCACACCATGATCTGCAGCCAAAGGCGGAGCAATTGTCCGAAGGTCGCAAGCAACGGGCCCAGGCGGAAGAACTGCGATTGGCCATGTTGCCGCGCGAAGTGATGCACGGGCGCTTCCGCGATTTCCCAACCGGTCTGCTCGAGTTTGCGGACCAGTTCGACGCAGATAGTGCCGCTGGTCGAGGTGAGCGCGATGCCGTCGAGCAGGGCGCGGCGAATCAGGCGGAAGTCGCAATCCACATCGCGCACGCGGATGCGAAACAGCACACGCGCGCAGAAGTTGTAGACGGCGCCGATCCATACGCGGTGCAGCGGGTCGTTACGCTCGATCTTGTAGCCGTTCACGAGGCCCGTTTTCGGGCCCATACGTTCGAGGAGCAACGGCAATTCGGCTGGGTCGTATTGGCCATCGCCATCGGTGTAGAAAACGAAATCCTTGCGCGCGGCGGCGAACCCGCTACGTAAGGCCGCGCCATAGCCGCGATTGCTTTCGTGCGTCACGATACGCAGATTGGCGTAGCGCCGCGCGAGCGATTGCAACACTTGCGGCGTTTCGTCGCGACTGCCGTCGTTGATCACGATTACTTCGTAATCGGTGACGTGAGCGTCCAACGTCTCGAAGGTTTTCGAGAGCAGCGTCGGCAACGAAGGAGCGTCGTTGTATGCGGGGAAGAAAACGCTCAGAGAACCAAACTTCAAGCCCGCTTTTCTCCCATCAACAATAGCGATTGTCCGAACGGTAAATCGAAACCGGCGCGAAGCCAGGCGGCTTCGGCGGCGAGCGCGCTGTGTAAGGCGCCGTCCAACCACTTCGGCCCCGGCTGGATACCGGTCTCTGCGCGCTTGCGTTGCAGCGGCTCGATCAACCGGAACTTCAGCAGAGCCACGGGCGAGAGCAGCGTGTTGGCGTACGTGGCGCGCAACACGCGGAAGCCGGCAGTTTCCACCAGGCGGCGCAGTTGCGGGCGGGTATAGCGTTGCCGCTCCCAGACGAATTCCGAATGGCGGCTGCGCAGCGCTTGAAACGCCGAGACGCGCAGCGCCAGCAGGCCTCCGGGCTTCAACACCCGCGCCATTTCCGCGAGCGCGCGCCGTTCCTCACCGTGGCCGAATTGCTGCATCACGTCGAAGCTCATCGCGAGATCGAACGCGCCGGAGGCGAAGGGCAAATCGAGCAGGCTGCCCTGCGACGCGCGCTCAAGCCCCGCGGCGGCGCCGTAACGCAAGCCTTCGGCGCTGTAATCCATGGCGATGAGCGGCAGGTTGCGTTCGCGCTGCAAATGGCGCGCCAGATATCCCGCGCCGCAGCCTGCTTCGAGCGCGCGTTCGATTTTCCGGCGCCGAAGATAAGGATCGAGTAACTCAAGCTGGATGGCGCGCATGCCGCGATACCACCAGAAGCTTTCCTCGTGCTGCGCGATGTTGGCGAATTCCGCCTGGTTGAAGCGGTTCGCGGCGTGGTCAGACGGCCACTGCCTGCGGTTCGGCGGCGCTCCAGCCGCCTCTTGCAGCGTACGATTGGTGATCCGCGCCATTGAGGTAATAAGCCAGCTCCTGTTTGTAGTACTCGACGGTGCGCCGGACGCCGCGCTTGAAATCGACGCGAGGCGTCCATCCCAACTCAATACGAATGCGATCCGCGTTGGTGTAGTAGCTTCCGATATCGATGCTTTTCAACTCGGGTGGAAACGGACGGAACGTGGGCGGCGGCGCGCCGGCCGCACAGGCAATTGCGATGGCGATCGCCGAGAGCGGCAACGGCTGGCCGCTGCCGACATTCCACAGGCGGCTGGTTCCCTCGGCGGCGACGCCGGCGCGGAGGAACGCGTCGACGGCGTCGTCTACATAGATGGGGTCGCGCAACTGGCGGCCCTCGAAGACCGTGATCGGCTCGCCGAGCAACGCCTTGCGCAGGAAGCCACCCAGAAATCCCTGTGTGGGAATGTTGAGCGCCATGCGCGGTCCATAAACGTTGGTGAGGCAGAGCGAGACCGCATTCAACTTGCCGGCGGTGGTCAATACCTGGTGATAAGAGGTGGCCGCGTACTTGTGGGTTCCGTTGAAATCGAGCGGCTGAATGGGGTGCAGTTCATCCACCGGCAGGTAGCGCGGGGCGCCGTAGATCTGGCGCGTGCTGGCGTAAACCACGCGCACGCCTGGATTCTGGCGCGCGCATTCTTCCAGGAAATTTAATTGCGCCATGGCGTTCAGCAGCAGGTCGCGGCCCGGTTGCCTCATGCTTTCGAGATGGCTCACTTCGCCGGCGAGGTTGAAGATCACCTGGCTGGCGCGAATTTCGCTGGCGAAGCTGTGGGCGTCGGCGATATCCGCAGGAATCACCTGAATGGGAGCCTGTGCGCCGGCGAGATTGCGCGGATTGGCGCCGCAGCCTTCCACGGAAGAATCGACCACCGTCACTTGCGCGCCGGCTGCAGCGAGACGCAGCGCTAAGTTACTGCCAATAAAGCCGAGACCACCCGTGATGAGAACCCTGGTGTTCCGATATTCGGACGCCATGCCGCTTCCCCAAACTCACCCAATTGTCAGGTTAGTAGATTGTTGTATCAATTTCCACGAAGCGTAGCAAGGAAATCGGAACTATTTTCCATTGAAACGGAATACTATAAGTCCCGGTACAAAGGGTCAGTAGCGATCGGGGCGGAAGGAGGCGGGGTGTGCTGGCGCATCTGGCTGTAGACATTGCGCGCCGCACGCTGCGCCGCCAGCTTTTTGGTGCGGCCTTCGGCCTGGGAGACAAAATCTTTGCCGACGCTGACCTCCACCGTGAAAGTCTTGGAGTGCTCGGGGCCGCGCTCCTGGACGGTGGAGTAGCGAGGCTGGGGCAACTGCAACGATTGCGCCAGCTCCTGCAGCGCGCTTTTGAAATTGGTGATGGCGGGCTGAATATCGGTGCCGGCTTCGGCGTCGCCGGAAAACGGCGCATCGAGCACGTGCGCGGCAACGAAAACGCGCGCGGCATCGATTCCGCCATCCAGATAGACGGCCGCAAGCAAGGCTTCGAACGCATCCACGAGGAGGGTTTTCTTGGCCCGGCCGCCGCTCATTTCCTCGCTGCGCCCCAGGTCGAGGTGCGGGCCGATATCGAGCCGGCGCGCCACGCCGTAAAGATGCGCGGCGCTCACCAGGTGCCCTTTCAGACGCGACAGTTCGCCCTCGCGCGATTCCGGCTGGCGTGAAACCAGAGCCTCGGCGACGAGAAAACCGAGAACCGAATCGCCCAGGAATTCGAGCTGTTCGTTGTCGTCGAGCGGAGAATTCCGCGCGCGCGATTCATTGGCAAGGGAGCTGTGCGTCAGCGCCCGGCGCACCAGCTCCGCGTTGACAAACCGGTAGCCGATTCGAGTTTCGAGCGATGCCAGCTCCGCTTGCATCGTCGGAGCGGTTACTTGCCGCCCTTGGCTTTGGTGGCGTCCGCCTTCAGGCCGTTGCACGCATCCTGAAACGGCTTTTGGAGGTTCGGCTGCGCCAGCAATTTATTGCAGGTGGCAATGGCGTCATCATTCTTGCCGCCTTGCTGTTGCGCGGAGGCAAGCCAGACGAAATACGCCGATTGAGGGTCGTCGTTCATCGCCGATGTGAGGGAGGTAATCGCCATGTCGTATTTCTTGCGCAGTATGTAGAGGCGGCCGATATCGGCATTGGCTTCGGCGATGATGAACTTCTTGCTTTCTTCCCACTGGGCGTCCGGCAGGTTCGGGTTGGGCTTGGCGGCGGCCTTGGTATTCTCGATCGCCAGATTCAGGTTCTTTTCCGCCTTGGCGAGCTTCTCTTCCTTATCGAGATCGTTTTCGCGCGCGTGCTTTACGATGGCCTCGCCAATCAACAGCGGCGCCTGAAAACCCTTCGGATCGGCGGCCAGCGCCTGTTCGGCGTAGATTTCGGCCCGGTCGTCGTCACCCTTTGCCTGGTAGGAGCGCGCTTCGATAATCAGCGCAAAAGCTTTGAACTGGGTGTCTTTGAATTTGGTCAATAAGTCGTCGGCGGCCTTAATGGCGGCGTCGTTATCGCCGCTCTGAGCCGCGGTTTGCAGAGCCATGACGGCGTCGTATTCCGGTTTCGACTTGGGCTGCTGCGCCATAAGACAGGCGGCGCCCAGGACCATGGCGGCGGCGCCGGCAAGAATCGTTCTTGTCATTCGGACTAACTCCTTCATTGTTGTTTTGATATTTGCGCCAGCGCTTTATGCGCTTCGGTGAGGCCGGCCTCGGAGGCGCCCTCAACCTTGATCGCCTGCTGAAAGTATTTTACGGCTTCATCGGGCTCGTTGGCGGCGAGCGAAAGCTTGCCGAGATAGACCAGAGTCCACGCCTTCACCGGCGGTTCGGGGTCGAGGTCCAGCGTTTTGAGAAAGAGGCGCTCCGCCGATTCGGGGTCTTTTTGCAACGCGGCGATGCGTGCGAGACCGTAATAGGCCGAGGCGTGCATGGCCTTGATATCGGTCTGC
Source organism: Bryobacterales bacterium (assembly GCA_963743705.1). Classification (GTDB taxonomy): domain Bacteria; phylum Acidobacteriota; class Terriglobia; order Bryobacterales; family Bryobacteraceae; genus PALSA-243. The sequence continues at coordinate 55,748 of CAVUQS010000020.1, forward strand.
TGCAGCACGGCGAGATAGGTTGCCTTGGCTTTGTCGAGATCGCGCGCGGTATAAAGCTTTTCGGCGTCGTCGAGCGTCTTGGCTGCGCCTGTTAGCGCCGGCGGCGCGGGCTCGGCCACTTGCACCATGCGTTCCGGCGTGCGCTGCATGTCGAACGTCACTTGCGACAGGCGTTGATCTTCCGCCGCCACGTCCATACTCAGCAGCATGTCTTTGTAAAAGCCGCTCATCGCCAGTTCCTGCTTCTCATATTCGGGAAGGTGTTCGAAGAAAAAGGGCGCGAGCAGGATGCCCTGACGCAAGGCCGTCTGCACTTCCGCGGGGTTGTGATCGAGGCGCGCTTCCACCGCTTTCACCAGCGATTCGCTGGCGAGCTGCAGAAAATCGTTGCGCAGCGATTCGTCCAGAGCGCGCGCACGGAAGGCGTGATCGGCGAGTCCTTTTTTGCGCTCGAGGAGATCGGCGTTATGCGTCGCTAGCGGGTCAAGCAGGTAATGCAGGTAGGCGTGGCGGACTTCGAAAATGTGTGGCTCGGGCGATGGCGTAATGACGATGGTGTACTGCAGGCCGTAGCTGCGGGTGTGAACCTGGTTGGGCGCGCCTAGCAGTTCCAGCAGAATCTGGAAGCGGCCGCCGTTGATGCCCGAGGTCTGCTGCCGCAAATAGACGTTGACCTGCAGCACCGAGTCAATTACGCGCGAGTGATAGCGGGCCAGCGACTGATTGATTTCCGGCTGCGCACGCTTCCATAGGTCGTCGATGTGGGCTTCCCTGTAAAACGCGGCCAGCAGCGGGCCGATGCGAGAGACGGCGGCGGCGTCAGGCGGCACTTCCAAATCGCGCTTCTTGATGTTGAAGCTGGGAGGCCCCTCGCAAGTGAGCGCGTAAGAAATATACGGGCTGATTTGATTGTGCTTGGCGTAGAAATCCTTGATCGCCGTGAGCGAAGGAATATTCATCTTCGCCAGTTCGTCGCGCACTTCTTTGCGCAAGGGGCTATTGTGGGGCGAATCGATCAGGGAATCGTAGCCCGCGGCGTTAAGCGCCGCCATTACGGTGAACAGAGTCGGACTTGCGTCAAGCTGCCCGAGTTCCGGTTGTTGTGCGAAGGCCGCGCCTGCGGCCATTAGAATGGCTGGGAGAAAATAACGGTGCAAAGGTAAAACCGCCGATCACTCTAGTTTAGCCGAAAAGGCCGGTTGCTACTTGCCGCGCAGCACGAATTCCACGCCCCCCAGAACGCTTCGCCCCGGCATCACGACGCCCTGAATTTCCTGGTAGGACGTGCTGGTAATATTTGCAAGCTGCAGGAAGGGATGCACCTTCCCGCGGGTCCACGCCGCGTAGAGATCCCACAGCGCGTAGGGGGTTTGCGAGATGCGGTTCAGCACGCCGATTCGCGTGCGGAAAGCGATTTGCCCGGGTAGTTCGCCTGCCCATGCCACCACGCCCGAACTGCTCGGGTAGTTGAAGTTGTATTTGGTTTCGGCGAACGGAATAGTGTTCTGCTGGCCCAGCAACCAGGTGTACAGCACTTCGACCGTCTGGCCGCGCGCCACCAGATAGCGCAGCGAGGTTTCGACGCCGGTGAAGTTCAAGCTATCGATGTTGAGGGCCTGCCACAGCGCGGTGGGCGACGCGCGGTAGTAATCGATGCCGTCGCGCAGGCGGCGCTCGAAGACGGCGCCTTCCGCGGTGAGACGGCCCGCGGGGACCCAATCGATTCCGGCTTCGTACGTCCAGGCGCGCTCGGGCTTGAGATTCGGGTTGCCGATGTTGGCGGGGTCGGAATAGTAAAGGTCGGTATAACTCGGCACGCGAAACGCGCGGCTGGCGGAGGCGCGCACTTTGAACGCCGGTGAAAGCCAGTAGCCGCCCGCGACGGTGGGCGAAAATTCGCCGGAGTAGCGGCGATAGAACTCTTCGCGCGCGGCGATGGAGAGCGAAAAGCGCGGAATGCCGCGCAGATCGACCGCGGCGTAAACCGCTCCGCGGCTGCGCGAGTGGTCGCCCAGGTTATTGCTCACGATGGATTCGTGCAGCGCTTCGGCGCCATAGGAAACCGTCACGCCGGGCTTGACCGTTTGATGACGCCGCAATGCGCCCTGGTAGCTCTCGTCGGAGTGATGATTGGCGTAGATTTCGGGCTGGTAGCGGTAGAGCACAAAAAGATCGCTGTGCCGGCGGTAGGCGAAACTCGCGTCGGTGTCCTGGCCCAGGGCCTGGGTGTAGCCCAGCCACCATGTCTTGGTGTCTTCCCAGGAGGGATACGCGCCGTAGAACTGGTCGGCGCCGAACGGGTGGTCCATGTAAGCGAGCGTGAGATTGCTGACGCCCAGCTTGGAGGTGAAAAGCGTGGTGGAAGCGAACTGCAAGTTGCGGTAATCGCGATCGGGAATGAAGCCGGTAGAGAAATCGCGCGAGAACGAGAGCTGCTCGGAGAGCTTGCCGAAGGTATCGGCGACGGAAACACGCTGTTCGTTCGCGCCGAAGTTGCCGACCGCCGTTCGCAGGCGGAGTTCGAGCTTGTCGGGCGGTTCGGCGATCACGTTGACCACCCCCGCGACGGCGTCCGACCCGTAGATGGTCGAGCCCGATCCGCGCAGCACTTCGATGCGCGAGACCGAATCGAGCGGCACCGGGATATCCATGTCGTGATGGCCGCTTTGAACGTCGTTGAGGCGCAGGCCGTTGAGCAGGACGAGCGTCTGGCCGAAGCTGCCCCCACGGATCGAGAGATCGGTTTGCACGCCGCCGGGCGCGCGTTCCTGCAGGTCGAGCGAAGGATCCATCCGCAACAGATCGGCGAGCGTGTCGAGGACAAGCTGTGCGCCGCGCGCGTTCATGATGCTGAGCGAGCGGTCGAGCTCATCGAGCGTCAACGGCTCGAACGTGCCGGTGACGACGACGGTTTGCGGAGGCGCTTGGGGCACCTGCTGGGGCAGTGTTGACGGAGCTTGTTGCGGTTGGGTTTGCGCAATTAATGCGTAGGTAGACACCAACAGGGTGAAAAGAATTCGACGCGGCAAAAACCATTTTAACCTGTATTAATTTACGCGCTTGTAAACTGCCAGGTCGCCGAAGGATTGCGCCAGTTCATAATGCGCGGGGCAGTATTCTTCCCACCAATCGAGAATGCGAGTGGCTGAATTTTCGCGCATGAGCCAGGACATGGATACATCGACATCGACAATGTACTCAGGCCGGCGCGTTTCGATGTCGCGGATCAGCTCCTCTTGCATGCGCAGCGCATACGGTTGCGGCTCCATCAAGCCGTACATATAGATGTAGCTGGTGGCGGAATGCCGGTGCGAGTAGAAGTAGATTTCCGGCTCCGAGCCGAGTATGGCGATGGACGTCTGCGGCGAAGTGTTGGCGCGCAGGTAAGCCGCGGCGGGAATTGCTTCGGGGAAGGGATTCTCGCCCCAGAGTTCGCGCGAGGCTTGCACGGGCGTCTCGGTGAAGAAGAATTGCCGCTGCGTAAAGATGGAGAATGCGATCGCCGCGGCCAGCGCCCATCGCGCCCAACGATGCGTCACTGTTGCGGCGGCAAGCAGAGCAACCGCGGGCAACATGGTGATGAAGTAGTGTTCGCGGAAGAGCAGCCCGGGGCATATGGTTAAGAACGAGAAGGCGAGAAACGCGAGTAAAAAACGTTTCCGCGCCGCAAGAAATGCGCCGGCCGCGGCCATGATCCAGATCGCCGGGTTGGCCGCCAGAATATCGCCGAATGAGCTGGTGAAGTGCGAAACGCCTCTGGCGAACGGTACTCGCATGGCATACGCGCGCGCATAGGTGACGGTCCAGAACCAGAAATTGCCAAAGACGCCCGCGCGCCAGAGGATGAGGCAGGTCACCGCGTAGGGCAAGACGGCCGCCGCGGCGAATCGTAGCAGCGCGCGAATTCCGGCACGGTAGTAGAGCAAATAAGCGGCGCCGAAAAGGATGAAAAACACGCCGTGCTGCTTCATCAGGAATGCGATTCCGAACAGCAATCCTGCCCAAGTGAATCGTCGTTCGAACAGCAAGAGCGTTCCACCGAGCGCGAACAGCGTGACGAAATGCGTCGCGTGGGACGCGGTTCCCACAATGCTGGGGCTGATCGATAACGCAGCGAAGACAGCCGCAGCCGCGACGCCGGCGGCGTCGCTCATCAATTTGCGCCCCAGCAGGAACATCAGCACGATACTTGCCGCATTCACCAGCAACAGCCCGATGTGAATGCCGGCAATGGATTGTCCGAACACGGCCATGATCACCGCGTGGGCCGCGTATGTGCCCGGCAGTTTCATGTTCGAAGCCAGGCTGTAGGGTGCAATCCCTTCCAGCATCAACTGGCCGGCGTAGGCGTACTCGCCCTCGTCGCGCTCCAGGGGAATGGGCAGCAGCCGGACGCGGATCAGCGCCGTCGAGATCAGAATGAGCAGCAGCGCAATCTTGGGAGACACGTGGCTTCCTATTAGAATAAGACCGTGAACTGGAACGATGCAGCGGAAGATTTTCTGAATCAAGTGCTGGCGCAGACGCCGCGGCCCGTGCGCGACTCGACCGAATCGCAATTGCGGTCGGCGTCGGAGGCCATGGCGGAGGCGGACGGCAAGAATCGCGTGGGCGTGGAAACGGTGATTGCGGCCTGGGTGGAGAACACGCCGGAGACCCTGCGCGCCGATCTGCCGCGCCAGATGGAACGCTTCGGTCTCGATCCGGACGAGTACCGCCACCTGTTCGAATAGGCCCCAACAGGCCGCTTGACACATGACTCGGATTCCGATATAACGGAAACCGAATGAGACAACCGGTCGCTACGCGCCAGTTTCGCGTTCTCTATCGCGATTTTCTGAAGCGGATGATCGATCTCGAGATCCTCTCCGCGCGCGGCGAAGCGCAGACGCTGCTGGTGCAATTCGCGGCCATTCTGGGCGCGCTCAGCTTTGTGATGGCGGTCTACTTGCTGCCGCGCTATGGAACGTCGCCGCTGCCGCACACGCGCTTGCTGACGCTGGCATGGCTCGACCAAGAATTCCTCATCGGGACGACCATGGCCATTGCGGGATTGTTCTCGGTGCTCGCCTGGAACGCGGTCATGCCCGACCGGCGGGACGTTCTGGTATTGGGGCCGCTGCCGGTAAGCACGGCGGTGATCGCCCGTTCGAAGATCGCTGCGCTGCTGACTTCGCTGGCGGTGAGCGTGGTCGCAATCAACGCATTCACCGGGCTTGGGTATCCGGGCGTCCTTGCGCCTGCAGGAGGCTTTTTCGGATTTCTGCGGTCGCTGGCGGCTTATTGGATCACCATGGGCGCAGCGGCTCTCTTCATCTGCGCGGCGCTGCTGACAGTGCAGGGAATTGCAGCGCAGGTCTTAAGTTATCGCGTGTTCCAGCGAGTTTCGAGCTTCCTGCAACTCGCGGCCTTCTTCGTGATCTTGGGCGCGTATTTTCTGAAGCCGCCGCTGGCGACGATCGCGGGGTTGACGGCGCCTTCGCACCAGCGGCTGCTCGCGTGGATTCCGACGTATTGGTTTCTTGGCCTGTTTCAGACGCTGAACGGCTCGATGCATCCGGTGTTCGGACCGTTGGCGGCGCGCGCGTTTTGGGCGTTGGCGATCGTGATCACGTCGGCGGCGACGCTCTATGCGCTCGCATACCGGCGCGTGTGGCGGCGAATCGTGGAACAGCCGGATATTGCGCCGGGCGATCGATCGCGTCCGGCGGGGGAACTGATGGCGCGTCTCGCCGGCGGCTTGCTGCCGCGCAGCATCGATCGCGCGATCCTTTTGTTCACGGCGCGGACGATCGCGCGCAGCCGCCAACATCGGCTGGTGCTGGCGGCGTACGCCGGGGTTGCGTTCGCCATCGGCCTGGCGTATCTCAAGAGCTATCTCTATGGCGCGCAGAGGCCGTGGGACGCCGACGCGTCGTTGATCGCGCCCAGCGTGGTGATGATGGTGTTCGCAGTGTTGGGTGCGCGCGCGGTGTTCGCGCTGCCCATCGCGCTTCCGGCCAACTGGGTGTTCCGCATCACGGCGGTGCACAGTCCGCGGGCGTATTTTTCGGCCGCGCGCAAAGCGTTGGCTGGCGCCGTGGTGATTCCTGTCTGGCTCGCCTGCGCGGCTGTGTATCTTGCGTTGTGGCGCGGCGCGAAACCGTGGCAACATCTGCTGACGCTCGCCCTGTTGGGCGCGATTCTGGTCTGCGCGTCGATGGCGCGGTTTCGCAAGATCCCGTTCGCGTGTTCGTATCTGCCGGGCAAAGCCAACATGAACGTGAGGCTCGGTATTTACGCGCTGCCGTTTTTCCTCTTGTGCGATACCGGCGTTCGCATCGAAGTGGCCGCGTTGCATGCGCCGCTCGGGTTCGTGGTCTTATTGGCGATTCTGGCGGCGCTCGCGTTCTTGGCCTGGCGGCGAGCGCAGAAGCTCTCCGCCGCGCCGCGCCAGCGGTTGCAGTTCGAAGAATTGCCCAAGACCGATTTCACGTGGCTCGGCCTTTCCGAGAGCCCAGCCAGCGAGAGCTATGACACGAGCGTGGATTTCCCACGCGAGCGCGCCTCGCTTGGAACGGTGTTGGAGCAACTGGCGCGCGACCTGTCGCTTGGCGTTCGCGCGCTGCGCAAAGCGCCGGGATTCAGCACCGCCGCGATTGCGGTGATCGCGCTGGGCATCGGCGGCAATACCGCGATTTACTCGTTGATTCACGGCGTGCTCACGAGGCCCGCGCCAGGCGTGCGCGCGGAGGGTCTGGTGAATTTCGGCTTCACCGTTCACGGGCGGCCGGAGGAGCCGGAAGCCAGTTACTTCGAGTACGTGAATTACGTTTACGAGTCGCAGAGCGTAAAGCCGCTGGCGGCGTCCGGGTTTTCGTTTTTCACGCTTGCGCTTCCCGACGCCAGTTACGAATTGCGCGGTATGCGCGTGACGCAGAATTACTTCGAGACGCTCGGCGTAGGCATCGTCAGGGGCCGTGGATTCACAACCGAAGAGGCGCGTGGAGCGGAGGGATTGCCGGCAGTGATCGCGTATCACGTTTGGCAGAATCAATTCCACGGCGAGAACGTGATCGGGCGCGTGGTGGCGCTCAACGGATGCGCGGCAACGATTGTCGGCGTGACCGCGCCCGGGTTCACGGGCACTCACTTTGCGCCGCATTTTGAAGTGGGCGTTCCACTCGAAGGCTACGCGCGTCTTTGCCGTGGGGCCAGAGATCTGGACGATCAGCGGATGGCGTCGCTCGAAATGATCGGGCGGCTGGCGCCACGGCGCTCGCTACGCCAGGCGCAAGCGGAATTCGAGGGGATAGGCAGAATCTTAGATCGCGACTATCCGGACGTAGAGCGGGGCCGCGTGCCCATCCTTGCCGGCTATTCCGCCACGGCATTTACGCCCATACAAAGAGAGCAAGGCCGGTTATTTGCGGCGGCGCTGAGCGGCGTGGGAATCCTGACGCTGCTCATTGTGTGCGCGAACGTTGCGAACCTGATGCTGGCACGCTCGGTCGCGAGGCAGCGCGAAATGGCCTTGCGCCGGGCGTTGGGCGCTTCTCACGGGCGGATTCTGCGGCTGTTGTTCTTCGAGGGGCTGACGCTTTCGATTGTCGCCGCCGCGGCCGCGTGGGTCTTTGCGTGGTGGGCGGCTCGAGCGATCGTGAAGTTGGTTCCGCCGCTGGCCTCTGGAGTGCGCATCGAGCCGGATTTCACGCCCGATTCGGCGGTGGCGCTCTACGCAATCGCATTGGCTGCCTTGAGCGCTCTGGCGTTCACGGCCGCGCCCGCCATTCGCGCCTGGCGCCAGCAACTCTTGCCATGGCTGAAGGCGGGAGAACATAGCGTGGCGCACGGCCGCTCGGCGCTGGCGAACCTGCTGGCGGGCGCGCAGCTTGCTCTTTGCGTGGTGCTGCTGACGAGCGCAGGCCTGGCCTCGCGGTCGCTCTATCTTCTCGGCACGGCCGATCTGCACTTCGACAAGAATCATTTGCTGCTGATGCATGTGAGCACTTCGGGCGCGGCGCAGTCGCAAGAGCAGAACATCGCCTTGCTGGAACGCCTGCGGCGCGGCGTGAGCGGCTTACCCGGCGTCACGGCGGCGTCTTACGGCAGCGCCGTGCCGCCGTCGAATTTCGGCGGCTGGAACGGCGACGTGAGCGCGCAGGGCTCGGCGCAAACGGTGCACGTGGCGGGCATGAACGTGGGCCCGCAATATTTGGAGACGTTGGGCGCGCCGATTGCGATGGGCCGCGCGATTTCCGAGGCTGACGTTGCAAGTGGCCGGCAAGTGGCGGTGATCAATCGCCATCTGGCCGAAGCGCTATGGCCGAACCAATCGCCGCTAGGCCGGTTGTTGACGCTCTGGGGCCAACTCATCGAGGTGATTGGAGTCACGATCGACGGCGCCTTTTCCACGATGCAGGGGGCGAACGCCGACTACGTTTTTCTGCCGGAGCGGTTACGCGGCGCGCTTCCCGGCGGGCGCGTCCTGTACCTGCGCTACCTCTCGAACGAGGCCGGAGTTGCTGCCGCCGCGCGCGCGGCAATTCATGAAATCGACGCGCGTATCCCGGTCTCCGGCGTAAGGACGATGGAAGAGGAATTGAGGGAGGACAACTCGCCGCAGATCCTGATCGCGAGCCTGCTGGGCGTGTTCTCGACGGGGTCGCTGATCGTGGCGGCGATCGGTCTCTATGCGGTGGTGGCATTCCATACGGCGCGGCGGACGCGCGATTTCGGGATTCGCCTGGCGCTGGGCGCGGGCTCGAATGAAATCCTGCGGACGGTGCTGACGGAGGGTCTGATTGTGGCTGCGTTCGGTTCCGCGCTGGGCATCGGACTCAGCCTGGTGGCGGGCCGCGTGTTCGGCAGTTTGCTTGTTGCGGTGGCGCCCACCGATGGGCTGACCTATCTGGGCGTGATTGCGCTGGTTACTGCGGTGTCGCTGGCGGCATGCGCGATTCCGGCGCGGCGGGCGTCACGCACCGATCCGGTGATCGCTCTCCGTTATGAATAGCGGTCAGAGCACGTGGTAGTAGCCGTCGCGCTCGATCACTTCGACGGGGATGGTGAAGAGCCGCGATAGCTTTTCCGTGGTGAGCATGGCTTGCTTCGAGCCGTCGCCGTGCAGGCGGCCGTCGCGGATGCTGATCACGCGCTCGATTTCGGGCACGATGTCGGGCAGGTGGTGCGTCACCATGAGCAGGCTGATGCCGGTGCGCGCCAGTTTGCGCAGGATGTCGCGCAGGCCGGCCGCGGCGTGCAGATCAAGGCTGTTGGCAGGCTCGTCGAGAATCAGGGCTTGCGGATCGTGTACCAGAGCGCGGGCGATCAGGATGCGCTTGGCTTCGCCGGACGACATTTCGATGGTGTTGCGGGCCGCGAGATGCGCGATCTCGAGAAGGTCCATCACATCGCGCGCTTTGTTTTTCATGGCATCGGTGACGTTGTGGTTCGGCCAGATGCCAACGCTGCCGAAGAAGCCGGAAAGCACGATCTCGAAGCCGGAATAATCGCGCGTGCACATCTGGGCCCAGTCGTTCGAGATGAGGCCGAGGTGATTCCGGAGGTCGAACAGATTCCAGCGATCGCGCCCGAGAATGCGCAGGTGCCACGGCTCATCCTTCTGGCGCGGATACAGCTCGCGCGAGATCAGCTTGATGAGGGTCGATTTGCCCGAGCCGTTGGGGCCGAGAATGGCGGCGTGCTCGCCTTGGGCGATAGAGAGCGTCACGCGCGTCGAGCGCCAGGCGATCGCCGCGTTGCACGGTGACATTGTGAAAATCGATCAGCGGGAGCATGGGGCTTAGTGCGCGGGCGGAAGCTCGGCGCCGGCGCGTGGAGGCCGCCGCATGATCAAAACCAGCGGCGTGAGGCACGCGACCAGGACTGCGAGCAGGGTGATGACATCGATGTAGGCGAGCGTGGTCGCCTGCGCGCTGATCAATCCCGCGACGCGCGCGTAGGCCTGCTGTTGAGCAAAGGGTTGCCCCTGATGGGCCAGCTTTTGCGCGATGCCGCCGGCCATTTGCTGGAACGCTACGTCGCCGGCGCCGGTGCGCGCCGCCATATAGACCTGATGCTTTTGCGCGGTGCGCGTGAGCATGGTGCTGATGACCGCGATGCCGATGCTGCCCCCGATATTGCGCACGAAGCTGTTCATGGCCGAGATCTGGTTGTTCTTTTCGCGTGGCGTGCCGACATAAGCCAGAATGCTAGAAGGCAGGAAGATGAAGGCCAGGCCGATGGTTTGATAGGTGCGCAGCTTGGCGGCGGTGGTGAAATCCATTTGCAGACTGAGGTGCGTCGCCATGTAGACGAGCGACGCAGCAGTGGCGAGGAACCCGAAGGCCATCATGCCGCGCGGATCGACGCGGCTCACCAACTGCCCGGCGATGGGCATCATCAGCAGCATCATGATGCCGCCGCCAGCCAGCGCTTCGCCGGCTTTGATGGCGGGATATCCTAGCAGCAACTGTAGGAATTGCGGAATCACGACGGTGGTTCCGAAAAGAACGATGCCGAGCACGAACGTGAAGAACATCGCCGTGGAAAAATTGCGGTTGCGGAAGAGACGAATCTCGACAATCGGCGTAGGGTGGTGGTATTCCCAGACCACCCACGCAACGAGTGTGTAGATGGCGACGATGAAGAGCACGGTGATCCAGGTGGTGGAGAACCAGTCTTTTTCCTGGCCCTTATCGAGGACTACCTGCAGGCAGCCAATGCCAAGAACCAGCAGGCCCAGGCCGGGGTAATCGATCTTGGGGCGGCCTTTGGCGCGCTCGCGGATGAGATAGGGCGGGTCTTCGACGAGGCGGTGCGTGAGAAACAACGAGATGATGCCGATGGGGATGTTGATGTAGAAGATCCAGCGCCAACTGTAGTTATCGGTGATCCAGCCGCCTAGCGTGGGGCCAATGGCGGGCGCGACCACCACCGCCATGCCATAAACCGCGAATGCTATACCGCGTTTCGATGGTGGAAATGTATCGGCGAGGATCGATTGCTCGCTGGGCTGCAATCCGCCGCCGCCGACGCCCTGCAGAATGCGGCAGATGACGAGCACACTGAGGCTTGGCGCGAGGCCACATAGAAAACTGCTGGCCGTAAACAACGCCACGCAAGTCATGTAAAAGCGCTTGCGGCCGAATATACGCGACAGCCAGGCGCTGATGGGAAGAATGATGGCGTTCGAGACCAGGTAACTGGTGAGCACCCATGTAGCCTCTTCCTCGCTCACGGAAAGATTGCCCGCGATGTGGGGAAGCGAGACGTTGGCGATGGAGGTGTCGAGCACTTCCATGAACGTCGCCAGCGTCACGGTGAGCGCGACCGCCCACGGGTTATATTTCGGAGTCCAGTTCGCCTGATCCATCTAGTGCAGCCAGACCTTCGGCTCCACAGACATGCCGGGGCGCAGCCGGTCGAGGCCGGATTGATTCTTGTCGAAGCGAATGCGCACCGGGAGCCGCTGCACCACTTTTACGAAATTGCCGGTGGCGTTTTCGGGAGGCAAGAGGCTGGTGGCGGAGCCGGAAGCGGCGGGCATGCTTTCGACGTAGCCGTGCAAATCCTGATCGAAGGCATCCACGTGGATATCGGCGCGCAGGCCGGGGCGCATGCGGCGAAGCTGCGTCTCTTTGAAATTGGCGGTGACCCAGATATCGGAGATCTGGGCGATGGTGAAGAGTTGCTGCCCTGGCTGCACGGTGGAACCCACCTCCACGCTGCGCTTGCCGACCACGCCAGAAACAGGCGACACAATGTTCGTGTAGGAAAGATTAAGCAGAGCCTGATCGGTGCGGGCTTTGGCGACGTTGGCTTCGGCCTGCTTCGATTGCAGATTGGCGCGGCTGATGGCGAGTTGCTGGGGCGCGTTGCGGTTGCTTTCGGCGAGACGGGTGCGCGCTTCGGCCACCTGCGAGCGGCGCTGATCGACGGTGCTGGCGGCGGAGCGCACGGAGGCCTGATTCGTCGCAACATTGGCTTTGGCGGAATCGACGGCGGCTGTTTGCGCTTTCGCCGCGGCGACGATCTGATCGAACTGCGTGTGCGGGATTTCGTCCTTTTCGACCAGCGCGCGGTAACGTTCGAGATCGGCTTGGGCCTTGGCGTTGTTGGCCTCAGCTTCGCGCACCTGCGCTTCGGCCTGATTCAAGCGCTGCTGGGACGCGGCCAGATCGTGTTCGGCGGCGGCGAGCGTGGCTTGCGCGGTTTCGATCTGCGTCTGGCCCGTGGCGATGCTGGTCTCGCTGGTGGTTTCGGTGATGGGCACGTTGGGATGCTCGGCGGCGATATCGGCGTGCGATTGCGAAAGCTGCGCCTTGGCCTGTTCGACGGCCACCTGATAGTCGCGCGGATCGATCTGCGCGATCACCTGGCCCGCGGACACGAACTGGTTTTCGTCGGTGTTGACGGCCGTGACCGTACCTTGAACGCGCGAACTGACGCCGTTGAGGTGGGCGTCGACCGAGGCGTCATCGGTAGATTCATAAGTCTGGGCGTATTGGTAGTAGAGGAATCCGCCAATGGCCAGGAGTATGCCGATGATGGCAACGATCAAGAGGGCGCGCCGCCGTTTGCCGCGCTGCGCGGGCGTCTGCTGGTTTTGCTGCGGTTGCGCCTTTTCTTCAGGAGCGGTTTTTTCGGTCTGAACGGAATCTGCCATTACGGTTTCCTCAAGAACTGTCTGATGTTTTGATCGGCCTGGCCCATGGAGCGCGCCAGGTTGGCTTTGGCCAGGTTATGAGCGAAGAGGCTCGCAATATAATCGCGCTCGGCGCCGGCGACGGATTCCTGCGCTTGCACGACCTCGATGGTATCGGCGACGCCAGCCGCGAAGCGATCGCGCGCCTGCTGCAGCGTATCGGCGGCGAGCTTGCGGTTGCTATCGGAGACGGTGACCTGCTGGGCGGCGGCGTTGAGGTCGAGAAATGAGGCGCGAATGTCGGTATCGATGCGGGCGCGCAAGGCCTGATATTCGGCGCGGCGCTGTCCGAGGGCGGCATCGGCCTGTTCGATATCGCCGGCGGCGCGGTGGCCATTGAAGATGGGCACGCGCACGGAGCCGCTAACGCTGAAGGTGCCATGCGAATTCGTGGGGTCTATACCGATGACGCCGTAATCAGCGCCTATAGAGATGGTGGGCAGACGTTCGTCTTCGGCGGCGCGCTTGGTAATTTCCGCTGCGCGAATCTGGGAGTCGGCGGCTTTGAGATCGGCGCGGTTGACATAGGCGCGCTGGATGGCTTCTTCGAGCGTGATGGAATCGAGCGGCGAAAAGGGCAACACATCGGTGAGCGTGAACTGCTGCCCAGGCGGCAAGCCGATGAAGCTGCCGAAGGCGAGCTTCTGCTTGGCGAGATCGTTTTCGACGGAAGTGAGGCGCTGCTGCTCGGTTTGCAACTCGACCTGGCTGCGGGTGACGTCAATACGGGCGGCGACGCCGGCATCGTGCCGGTCGGAGGCCTGTTTGAACGATTCCTGCGCGGTGGCCACCTGGGCGCGAGTGGAATCGACATTGGCGCCGCTGGCGATCACTTGCAGATAGGCGCCGGTGACGGCCAGCGCGATTAGGTCACGCGCATCCTGAGCGGAAAATTCCACGGACCGGGCGTTTTCCTTCGACGCGCGATAGTTGTTTGTCCGGGTGCGATCGAGAATGGATTGCGACAGGCCCGCGCGCAGATCGAAGTAGTGAAACGGACCGACGATGGTGGGGAACGAGATTCCCGGAAAATGAAAATTGGCGCCGGAAAAGCCGAGGGCGGCGAGATCGACCTGTTGATCGACGCCGGTCAGCCCCGCGTTGAGCTGCGGCAGCAAGCCGCTGCGATCGACTTTGACCTGGGCGGCCGCCAGGCGCACGCTCTGCTGAAAGCTGATGGAGCCAAGGTTCGATTTGAAGCCGCGGGTAATGGCGTCATCGAGCGAAATCGCGAGCGGCGCGCCGGGAGTCTGGGAAATGGGCACGCTGTTTTGATACACGCCCTGGGTGCGCACGGTGGTGTTGAGCGTACTGACGGACTCTCCGCCCGGGACCGCGGTCTGGGTGACGACGACGCTGCCCGGCTGCGCGCCGGCGCCGGAAAGAGGCAGTTGAGCGGCTCGCGTGCCCGGCGGCTGGGATTCGGGCGGCGCAGTTTGGCCGAAAGCCGAGACAGCGAGCGCGAGCGGAAGAAGCGGCAGCTTGCGCGACAGAACGATCATTTTTCCCTCCGGGAGCGGCCTTGAATGGCGATGCCTTGCCAGAGCAGGCCGGTGGCGAATTCGATTTCGCCGCGCACTTGAAATTCCTTCCATCCGAGAAGCTGGCGCTCCACCAGGCCGTGCGCCATGTCGAAAACCTTGGCCGCGAGTGCGCCGGCGGGCACCCGGCGGATTTCGCCGCGGCGCACGGCCGCCTCGATGATTTTGGCCAGGTGCCGAACGTTATCGCGCTTCAGGCGGCGGAGTTCTTTGCCGGTCGGCGTGTTGGCGCAGATGCTGGCGTGTTCACTCAGATAGATGCGCAGGAACTCCTGGTGCGCGCTGCAGTATTCCAGACGCACGCGGAACAAGGCCTCGATCTTTTCGCGCAGCGTGGGGACGCGTTCCATTTCGTCGCGGGCCTTGCCGCCGAATTCACCGATATCGCGCAGCAGCGCAGCGTGGTACATCTCCTCTTTCGATTTGAAATAGAGGTATACCGTGCCTTTGGCGATGCCGGCCTCGGCGGCGATGTCGTCGACCGAAGCGGTGGCGTAGGTATCCCGCGAGAAAACGGCGCGGGCGGCGTCAAGGATAGCACTGCGTTTTGCGTTTGTGACTGACTGGTCAGTCATAAAGCACAGGATACCGCGCGACGAGGCCCGGCGCAATCGGTTCTTAGGGCTAGGAACGTTGGCGCCTGCGCTGTCGGGAGCAGGGCATTATGATTGCAAGTGTGCATTTTTCGGGGCGCTTTCATTGGGATGCGAAGCCTAACCGGTTGACGGAGCTGCTGGCGAAGAAGCGGGCACAGGGCGCCCGGCTGCTCGATTTAACGCAATCGAATCCTACACTTGCAGGCTTGCGCTATCCGTTGGATGTCGTACGCGCCTTCGAGGATTCAACAATGCTGGCGTATGAGCCCTCGCCGCGCGGGTCTTTGGCGGCGCGCGAGGCGGTGGCGGAGTACTACGCTGCGAGAGGACACGATGTCTCGCCCGAGCGCATTCTGCTCACGGCGAGCACGAGTGAGGCGTACAGCTACTTATTTAAGCTGCTGGCGAATCCGGGCGACGCGGTGGCGGTTCCGCGGCCGTCATATCCGCTGTTCGAATATCTGGCGGCGATGGAATCGCTGCGCGTGATGCATTACCCACTGCGGTACGACGGCGCGTGGTCGATGGCGCTCGACGAAATTCCGGCGGACGTGCGGGCGCTGGCGCTGGTGAATCCGAACAACCCGACGGGATCGTTCGTGAAGCGCGGCGAAATGGAGAGACTGGCGCGGATGGGAATTCCGCTGATTTCGGACGAGGTGTTTTCCGATTACGCGTTCGCGGCGGACGCGGAGCGCGTGACTTCGCTGGTGGACGTGGAAGAGTGCCTCGCTTTTTCGATGAGCGGCCTTTCGAAGGCGGCCGGTCTGCCACAAATGAAGCTGGGGTGGATCGTGGCGAGCGGTCCGAAAGCGTTGCGCGAGGAGGCGATGGAGAAGTTGGAGTGGATCGCCGATACGTATCTTTCGGTGGGCGCGCCGGTGCAATGCGCGGCGCCGGCGTTGCTGCGCGTGGGCGAAGAGATGCAGCGGCAAATTCGCGAGCGCACGAAGGAGAACTTGCAGTTTGCGCGCGCGGCGGTGCGAGGGACGGCGGCGAGCGTCCTGGAGGTAGAGGCCGGTTGGTATGCGACGCTGCGCATGCCGCGGGTGCGCAGCGAGGAAGAGTACGCGCTGGAGTTGTTGGAGAGGTGCGACGTACTATTGCAGCCGGGGTATTTCTACGATTTCGAGAACGAGGCGTTCCTGGTGGTGAGCTTGTTGACGGAGGAGCGCGTCTTTCGAGAGGGCATGGAGCGGATCAAGAGTTTGGTTTGAGATGGGTTAGTCTGCAGCGGCGGTGAGCTGGGCGAATTTGTCGAGGTCGATGTTGCCGCCCGAGACGATAGCAGCGACTTTGCCGGATCCGGCTCGGCCGGAAAGGGCGGCGGCGATGGCGCACGCGGACGCGCCTTCGGCGATGACGCGGTTGCGTTCGGCGGCGAGTTTCATGGCGCGGGCGGCTTCTTCGAGCGTGACGACGAGCGATCCATCGAGCAGGCGGCGGGCATGCTCGAACATGTTGGCGAAGACCATTTTGCTGCCGATGCCATCGACGAAGGACGGCTTGTAATCCACGGTGCGCGGCTCGCCGGCGGCGAGCGAAGCTGCCAGGGGCGCGGCGGTCTCGATTTCGGCGGCGTAAATACGAATGTGCGGGGCGCGGGCGCGAAGAATCGCGGCGACGCCGCACGAGAGTCCGCCGCCTCCCCAGGGGATGACGACGGCGTCGAGGTCGGGGAGGTCTTCGAGCAGTTCGAGGGCGATGGTGCCATTGCCGGCCATGACGTCGAGGTCGTCGAATGCATGGATGAACGTGGCGTCAACGCCCGGGAAGGCGCGGGTTTCGAAGGTGCGCCACCATTCGGCGAACGGGACCTGGATGACGCGGCCGCCGAGTCGTTCCACCGCGCGGATCTTGGTGGCGGGAGCGGTGTCAGGCGTGACAACGGTGGCGGGGACGCCGATGCGGCGCGCACAGAAGGCCACGCCTTGCGCCATATTGCCGGCCGACGCGGTGAGAACGCCGCGCGCAAGTTTCTCAGGCGGCGTGAGCGCCATGACGTTGGCCGCGCCGCGGATTTTGAAGGACCCGATGGGCTGCAGGTTTTCGAGCTTGAGATAGATTTCGGCGGGGGCATCGGCGTAGCAGCGCACAAGCGGGGTGCGAAGAGCGACTCCGGCAATGTTGCGGCGGGCTTCTTCGGCGCCCGGGACGGTAATGGGCATGGTTCTACCGTACCGCGGCAGCAATCAGGTTCAAGGGCGCGTTCTCGGCATCCGCTCGCGGAAGTAGTCTTTCCAGCTCTCAGGCAGCGCCGCGATCTGAAGCGCGCGCTGGAGCGTGGCCACATCGGAATCGTTGTAGCGCTTTGCTGCGTACAGACGGGTGATCTCCGAGACCGGCACGCCGCTGGGGTCGCGGTCGATTGCCTTGATCTCGTCGCCGCTGGCGACTTTTCCCTCGTGCGCGACCGCGAGGTAGAATCCCGTGCGCCGGCTGGCGAAGAATCGCTTCACCATGTCGTCGGATTGGAATCGCACGTTGAGTTTGTAGCAAGGGAGGCGGGGCTGGGTCACATATACTTCCGCGGACCCGATGGCGAACCGGTCGCCAAGATAGACCGACTCTTCCAGCAAACCGTCGACCGTTAAGTTCTCGCCGAAGACGCCCATCGGCAACTCATGGCCGGGGAGTTCGCCCTTCCAATATTCGTAGTGCACGAGCGGGTAACAATAGACCGCTTTGTATGCGCCGCCATGTACGGTGAGATCGGCCTGGCGGTCGCCATCCAGGTTGAGCTTGCGCAAAGTGATGCGGCCGGCGACGGGTTGCTTGTAGATCGCGGTCTCGGTTTGCCCGCCGCCCCAAGTAACGACGCGCGGGAGACCAACGTTCAGTGAGACGACGTTCATAGGGCGGACTGATGGCAGTATAGCCGGGTCGGGGAAACGGTGAAGTGTAATTGCGTCCAGAGTTGGCCGGCGGCCAACCCGGTCAGGTGATGTCGACGACGGTTTGGAACATTTGCGTTGGGAGGTTGATGCCACAGGTTTTCAGGCGATCGTAGAATTTCGGACGAACGCCGGTGGCGCGAAAACGGCCGGTCACCTTGCCGGATTCCGCAACGCCGGTCTTCTCGAAAAGGAAGATATCCTGCAGCGTGATGATGTCCTGTTCCATGCCCACCACTTCGGTTACGTGAGTCAGCCGGCGCGTGCCGTCGGTGAAGCGCGAAGTCTGGATGAATAGATCTACGGCCGAAGCAATTTGCGTGCGAATGGACCGGATGCCCATGTTGGCGTTCGCCATGCCGACCATCACTTCCAGGCGGCCGAGTCCATCGCGGGGTGTATTAGCGTGCAACGTGGTAAGCGATCCATCATGGCCGGTATTCATGGCCTGTAACATGTCGAGCGCTTCCTCCGAACGCACTTCGCCGACGATGATGCGGTCGGGACGCATACGCAGGGAGTTGATGACAAGCTGACGGATAGTGATCGCGCCGGTGCCTTCCACATTAGGCGGGCGGGTTTCCATGCGCGCCACGTGCGTCTGTTGCAACTTCAATTCGGCAGCGTCTTCGATAGTTACGATGCGCTCGTCTTCGGGAATGTAGGAGGAGACCGCATTTAGCAATGTCGTCTTACCGGAACCCGTGCCGCCGCAGATCAGGATGTTCAGGCGCGCCTTGACGCACGCTTTTATCAGGTCGAGCATGCCCTGGGTCATCGCCAGATTGGCGACCAGGTCTTCGCCCCGCATCGCGTGGCGGCCGAAGCGGCGGATGGAAAGCAGGGGACCGTCCACTGCGACAGGAGGGATGACCGCGTTCACGCGCGAACCGTCGGGCAGGCGAGCGTCCACCATGGGCGAAGATTCGTCGACGCGGCGGCCGACTCGCGATACGATTTTTTCAATGATGCGGAGCAGGTGATTGTTGTCTTTGAATTCCACCGGAGTGCGGTATAACTTTCCGCCGCGCTCCACATAGACGAGATAGGGCGTAGTTACCAGGATGTCCGATACGGACGGGTCCTGCAATAGCGGCTCAAGAGGCCCGAGACCGAAGACTTCGTCGAGGATCTCCTCAATGAAACGGTCTTTTTCCACCAGACTGAGGGGCGTCTTCTCTTCGTCGACGAGTTTGGCGACGGCGGTGCGCACCTCAGCGCGGACCCGCTCGCCGGCCATAGAGGACAGCGTCTCCAGATTGATCCGGTCTAAGAGCTTTCTGTGTAACGTGAATTTCAAATTCTGGAATGCAGGAGTGGATGCGTCGCCGCCAAAGGCGTTATTCAGGGAACCCGCTTGCGCGATCTCGCCCGGTCTGATCGCTGGTTCCGACACGGATATCATCGTTTGATTTCCTTTATTTCCGACGGCGCGGCGCTGTCTGAAGAGGGTTATTTGCTTGCGGCTGAGCCTGCGGCCCTCCGCCTGAGCGCGCTGGAGAGTGGGGGGGTACAGCTGGGCGTCCGATCCGACGCCTTTCCGGGACACTCCAACCGTAAGCTGCGCGATGGGTACGGCGCAAGTCTACTTCGGAGAACAGTGTGGCTAATAGCCGAGGCTTGCGAACGCAGAGTCAGGCTGGGGCCGACGATCGAGATAGCCGACGCAAAAGGTCATCTCCAATGGGTGCCCCGGCCCGCGCCACGGGGGTTATTAGCTATGCGCTGACCATCGTTAATGGGCTCTCAGTACGGTTAGAGAGGGCTTTCGGTACCTCTGGTTATTGGAGCGAGGAAAACGCGATGCTACTATCCTGCCAGCGGGGTCGAATTGGAGTACACAGATCGTTCGATTCCGGAAAGGTTTTACCTGGCTTCCATGCAAAAATCTCGCTGCTTATTGCAACTATCAATCCTCTGCTCTTCGGTCGTCTTGACCGCTCACGCGGATATCGTGACGACTAACTTATTGACGAATCCCGGCGCGGAAACGGGAAGTATCTCGGGCTGGACCGTGGGCGGCACGTCGAATCCAAGCGTGGATAACGGCTCCTTCGATACCGGAATCAACCCGCATAGCGGATCGTTCGATTTCTATGGCCACACGGGCGCGACGGGAACGCTCTCGCAGATCGTCTCGCTGATCGGAAACCAAGGCATCACCGCGGCCGAAATCAATACGGGCGATTTGTCCGCTTCGGTTTCCTTCTGGGAGCAGGGACTCAATCAGGCGACCACGAGCGACGATGCGCGGATTATGTTGGAATTTCTGGGCGTGGGAAATACGGATCTCGGAATCGTCTCCACGTCTTTCGTGGACTCTCATAACGGGACGTGGAAGCAGGGAACAGGGAGTTTCCTCATTCCGACCGGGACCCAGAGCATCGAGTACACGATGGATTTTGTCCGCCACGTCGGCACCGACAACGACTCGTTCATCGACGACAACAGCCTGATCGTTTCGGGCCACGTCGATGGTTCGGCCGTGCCCGAGCCAACGTCGCTAGTGCTGCTGGCAAGCGGCGCCGCGATGGTGGGCTTCCTAATGTTTCGCCGTAAGAAGATCTGAAATCCGGCGGCGACAGGGCAGCGAGGCAAGGCGGAGTAGTATAAGTACACGATGCCTTTGACTCGTAGAGATGCCCTGCGGTGTGGAGCGGCAAGCGCGGCTCCGCTCCTGATGCCCGGATTGATATTTGGCCAAGACGAAAAGGATACCGTTGCGAAAACGACCGCGGGAAAGATCAGCGGCCGTGTGGAGAACGGTATCTTCGTCTATCGGGGCGTGCCCTATGGCATGGATACGGCGAAGACGCGGTTTGCCGCCCCGAAGCCCGCGGAGGCTTGGGACGGCGTCAAGGAATGCCTGACGTGGGGCCCGCGGACCATCCAGCCTTATACGCCGCCGACCGCACCGCGAAAAGCTCCGCCGACCGCTCAGCAGAAACAGGCGCCGCGGCCGCGCAACACCTACCGCATGCCTCCCGATGAGGGCGGCGAAAGCGAAGACTGTCTGCACCTCAATGTCTGGACGCCCGCCCTGCGCGATGGTGGCAAACGGCCGGTGATGGTGTATTTTCACGGCGGCGGTTATACGTACGGCACTGTGAATAGCAAACTCTACGACGGGAACCGGTTGGCGCATCGCGGCAATGCGGTGGTAGTCACCGTGAACGGTCGACTGAATGCATTCGGCTTCCTATATCTCGCCGGGCTGGGTTCTGGATTTGAAGATTCCGGCATGGCCGGGCAGTTGGACCTCGCGCTCTCGCTGCGCTGGATTCATGACAACATCACCGAATTCGGCGGCGACACAAGCTGCGTGATGATCTTCGGGCAATCGGGCGGGGGAGGGAAGTGCTCCACGCTGATGGCGATGCCGCCGGCGAAAGGGCTGCTCCATCGCGTGATTTGCATGAGCGGCCAGTTGATCGCCGGGACGCCGCCGGACCGGGCAACCGAACGCGCGCGGGCGGTGATCAAAGAGCTTGGGCTGCAGCCGGGAAAGATCGACGCCATACGGACGATGCCGGTTGAGCAAATCAAGGAAGCGGCGCGGGCAGGAGGCAATTATGGTCCGGTGACGGATGGGCGATCGCTGCCGCACAATCCTTTCTGGCCGGAGCCTGCGCCCATTTCGCTCGACGTGCCGCTGATTTTGGGCAATACGCACGATGAGACGCGGTTCCTGGGCGGCGTGCCGGGAGTCGATCTGTTCGCGCTGGAGTGGGACGGCGTTGTGCCGGCGTTGAAGGCGAACGGCGCGTTTGTCCGCGAGTTCAACGCGGAAGATATGGTCGCCAAGTACAGGGAATGGCACCCGGACTATTTACCACGCGACGTGTATTTCCAGATCACCACCGATACTCGCGTGTGGCGGGCGGAGCAGGTGGCGACGGAGAAGCGAGCCGGAAATCCGGAGAGCCAGAAGCGAACGTGGGTGTATCAAATGGACTGGGGTTCGCCGGCCGCGGAGGGGCGCTACAAGGCGCCGCATACGATGGATCTTCCGTTCGGGTTCGACAACACGGCGATCGCGACGGGAATGGTGGGCGACACGCCGGAGCAGCAAGCGCGCGCGCTGGCCATGGCGGATGCGGTGAGCGAAAGCTATATCGCTTTCGCGAAGACCGGCAATCCAAACAACAAGCACGTGCCGAAGTGGCCGACGTTTGACTTAGCGCATAGGGCGACTATGATCTTCGACGACAAAGTGCGGGTGGAGAACGATCCCCGGCAGCGGGAGCGGAAGTATATCGAGCAGACGCCTTACGCGCCCAACGCAGGGTAACGCTTCTTCCTGCGTTGAGCGCTTCCGGCTTTAGTGACTACTTAATCTTGAAATTCGGGGCCGTGCCTTCGCGGTGGGCCGAGTGGCAACCGCCGCAGGTTCCCTGAATTGCTTGCAGGTTGGCGGCCTTGTCTCCGGAACCGGAAGCGATCGCTTTGGCGGCGTCGCGGGCTGTTTCGGCAAACTTGACGGCGTCGTCGGCGTGACGGGCCTTCCAGAATGTAGCGACTTTTTCGAAAGTGTCGGCCAGTTTGGTTGCGTCCGCGGCAGCGGCGGCGTTATCGGGGGCCATCCGGATGGCGCGCATGGTCGGCTGGATCGACTTCATCCAATTCGCATACTCGGCATCGTCTTGGGGACTCGCCGAAACCGAAAAAACGAACAGGGCTGAGATTGCGAGAAGTGTTCTATACATGGACGGTAGTTTCCTTCAAGTCGAAAGATGCGGGTCCATTCTTTCATAAATCCCGAAGTCTGTCCAATACTTCTTTCCTTCGCGCGTGCGGAGCAAAACTAACGCATTTTTACTGCCGGAGGCTGAAGTTAACGGTGATGGTCGTCACTACTTGCACGGGAGAGCCGTTTAAGAGCGTGGGCTCATAGGTCCATTGCTGCACGGCGTCGATGGCGGCTTGTGTCAGTTGCGGGTCGACTGAATTGAGCGCGGTGAGATGACTCAGGGTTCCTTGCTTGGAGACGATGGCTTCCAGCAAAACGGTCCCTTCCGTGCCGGCGGCCTGAGCGGAGGGCGGATAAACGGGCTGCACCATGTGTATGAGCTTGGTGGCCTGTACGCGCCCGCCGACCGCGATGGGGCCCGTGAGTGCGGACGAGCGCTGCATGGGGGCGGATTGACCCGTGCCCACGACGTCGATGGTTTCGCTGATGGAGCCGATCTCGAGGTTGAAGTTGGCTGTCGCCGTGGCGCCAGTGGTGAGGTCGAGGGCCGGGCGGCGATAGCGCGCGAAGCCGCGCGCGTTGACTTCGACATCATAGTGGCTAGCCGGGATGGAATCGAAATGATATTGGCCGGCGGCGTTGGCGCGCGCGATTTCCTGTCCTTTGCCGGTTAGATTCTTGAGGAGCACGGTGGCGTCGGGGATGATGGCGCCGCTGGGGTCGTAAACGCTTCCGGAAAGACTGACTCGCGGGCCGCTATCCTGAGCGCGGAGCGCCGCGAAGGGAATGGCGCAGGCGACGAGCGCGACGAGCGTCGCCACGCAGGCTTTGCGGCTTACTGACTGGCGCTTGCGGTAGGGATCGAGAAGAGCGCGAATGCGCTGCTCGAGACCGGAGATTTCGGCCATGCCCATGGCGGATTGCGAAAGAGAACCTGCGAGCGCGACGAGGTGTTCCGCATAGGCGGATTGACCGGCGCCGGCGGTGACGACGGCATCGTCGCAGGAACGCTCCTGCTCTTGACGCAGGCGCGAGGCGGCGAGCCATGCCAGAGGATGGAACCAATAAGCGGCGCGAGCGAGTTGAGAGACAAGGCAGGCCAGCCAGTCGAAGCGGCGGATGTGAGTGAGTTCGTGAAGAAACACGACGCTGCGGCGGGCGTCGCTCCAATCCTGCGATTGCGCGGGGAGAACGATCACGGGACGCAAGAGGCCGTAGCTGAAAGGGACTTCGGTTTCGGCGCCGCGGCGAAGATCGACGCCCCGGCGTAGACCGATGGAGGCGCTGATTTCGGCCAGCTTCGATTGCCATACCGGATCGCGCAGAACCGGCGCGCGGCGCAGGGAGAGGCGAATACGTAAGTGGCCGGCGGCGACGCGGACTAACACGATGACTGCGCCGCAAAGCCAGAGCGCAAAGAGCCAGCGCGCGGGACCGGGCGCGGGCGCCGTTTGCACAGGTTGCGGATCGATGGACACGATGGCGGCGTGCGGCGCCGGTATGGGCACGCTCCACGGGCGGATGGCAATAGACAGGACGGGGATGGCGAGGACGGCCACGAGCGTGGCGATCCAGAGAAAGTAGCGGGCCGAGGCGGATGAGCGGCGGAGGGCCGCGGCGCCGAAGAATGCGGCGGCCAGAACGATGGTGGCTTTGAGCGCGGTCAGGGAGAGAAAAGCTACGGGTTGCATGATCAGATTCCTTCTTTTTTCGCCTGTTCGATGAGACCGGAAAGGCGGGTCAGTTGATCGGGGCCGAGGCCGGCGGTTTTGAGATCGAGCAGGGCGGTGATGGCCTGCTCGGCGGAATTATCGAAGAACGTTTCGAGCAGGTGGCGCAGCGCGGATTGCTTGGCGCGGTCGCGTGAGACGAGCGGCAGATAGACGTATCGCAGCGCCTGCTCTTCGTGACGGATGTGGCCTTTTTCCTCGAGCACGCGAAGCTTGGCGCGGACGGCGGAATAGGTGGGCGCGTCGGGAAGTTGCTGGTGGATCTCGGAAGCGGTGGCGCGCCCCTGGCGATAGAGGATGTCCATGATCTGGCGCTCGCGGCGGCTGAGAGTTTGGTGGGGCGGCTTCTTCATGCGTGTGTGCTGCAAAAGCAGCAGCGTGCTCCAAAAGTAGCACTAGAGCGGCTTGGCGTCAAGAGGAATTTGGCGAGCAAAAGCTTGCGGCAGACCGAAGCCTACCCTACTGTGAGGTAAACACCAGCGAGAGAAACCCGGAAGCCTGGAGGCGGGGGCGAGCATCAACCATGGGTGTGGCTGGGAATGTGGAGGAGATCGGATGCGATTCGGACTGAAATGTCTCGGCATGGGGGTTCTGGCCGCGGCGGGCGCGGCTGGACAGCAGAGCCCCTTCCAGGGCAGCGTGCCAGCCGGGACTGCGACGGAGGCGCCGCTGGCGTTGACGCTGCACGAAGCTATCGATCGCGGCCTGAAGAATAATCTCGGGTTATTAATCAGCGATTCCGTCAGCGAGGGCGCGCGCGGGGCCCGGCTTCAGGCGTTGAGCGCGCTGCTGCCGCATTTCGAAGCGCGGGTGGGAGAGACGGTGGAACAGATCAATTTGCAGACGATCGGGTTCAGTTTCCACTTCCCCGGCATCTCGATTCCGACAATTGTCGGACCATTTCACTACACCGACGTGCGCGCGTTAGGAAACTGGAGCGTGTTCGACGACAGCGCGCGCAGAAATTACCGCGCCTCCGTGGAGAACATCCGCGCCACGCGCCTATCGGCGCTCGATGCGCGCGACCTGGTGGTTCAAGCCACGGCCAACGCTTATTTGCAGATCATCGCGGACGCCTCGCGGGTGGAGGCAATCCAGTCGCAAGTGGAAACGGCCGAGGCGCTTTATAAAAAGACGGCCGATCAGGAGCAAGCGGGGACATCGGCGGCGATTGATGTCTTGCGTTCGCAAGTGGAGTTGAAGCAACAGCAGCAGCGGCTGCTGGCTCAGCGGAATCAATTCGAGAAAGACAAGCTGACGTTGGGGCGCGTGATTGGTCTGCCGGATGGTCAGGATCTTCGATTGGCGCAGACGGTTCCGTTCGCGCCCTTCACTGGCATGACGCAGGAGCAGGCGCTCGAAACCGCGCACCGGCAGCGGGCGGATTATCAGAGCTCGCAGGCCCGCGTGCGGGCGGCGGAACTCACGGTCAAGGCGGCGCAGGCCGAACGCTACCCCACGGCCGACATCACCGC
Source organism: Bryobacterales bacterium (assembly GCA_963743705.1). Lineage (GTDB taxonomy): Bacteria > Acidobacteriota > Terriglobia > Bryobacterales > Bryobacteraceae > PALSA-243. Next base: position 81,362 of record CAVUQS010000020.1, read on the forward strand.
CGATTACGGCGACGTGGGAGTCAATCTGGCGAACTCGCACGGAACGTTCACGGTGGTCGGCGAGGCGAAGGTGAACATTTTTGACGGCAAGCGGATCGAGGGGGATATCGTGCAGTCGAAGGCGGCGTTGAAGCAGCGGCAGGATGAGCTGGCCGATCTTGGCGCGCAGGTCGCGTACCAGGTGCGGACGGCCTTTCTCGATATCCGCACGGCCGCCGATTCGGTGCAGGTGGCGCAAGAAAATCTTGTCCTGGCGAATCAAACGCTGGAGCAGGCGCGCGATCGATTTGCCGCCGGCGTTACGGACAACATCGAAGTGGTGCAGGCGCAGGAATCGGTGGCGAATGCGAATGACTCCCTGATTCTCGCGCTCTACGCCCACAATGCGGCGAAGGTGGCTCTCGCACGGGCGGTAGGCGGGGCTGAACAAGGGATCCAAAAATTCCTGGAGGTGAAATAGCAATGCCCGAAACTCCAAAGCAAACTCTGGTTCCACGCAGACGGCGCAAGTGGTGGCGCTTTTTGATTGCGTTCGCGGTGCTGGCGCTGTTGGCATTCGCGGGTATCCGTTTGTGGCGATACCTGAATACCTATGAATCCACCGACGACGCGCAAATCGATGGCCACATTAACTCGATGAGCGCAAGAATTTCCGGCAATGTAATCGATGTCCGGGTCGAAGACGGGCAGATCGTGAATGCTGGCGAAGTGCTGGTGCGGCTCGACCCAAAAGACTACGAGGCCGCGTTGGCCAAGGCGCAGGCGGATTTGGCGGACGCTCAAGCGACGCTCGAAGGCTCGCGCACCGATATCCCGATCACGGCGACGAACACCGCCAGCCAACTGAAGACGGCGCGGTCGGGGAAAGCCGATACGGCGGCGGCGCTCGTGGGGGCGCAACGCCAGTTGGGCGCGGCGCAGGCGCGGCTGGAAACGGCGCAGGCGCAGGTGCGGGAAGCCGAGGCGAACTATAAAAAGGCAGCCGACGACGAGCGCCGCTACAAGCTTTTGGTGGATAAGAGCGAGATCCCGCGCCAGCAATACGATACGGCAGCCCAAGCCGCCGCCGCCGCTCAGGCCACAGTGGATGCGCGCAAAGCGGGGGTGGTCGAAGCGCAGCAGAATATCATCGTGGCGCAGTCGGCGATCGATCAGGCGAACCAGCGAATTTCGCAGGCGGACGCGTCGATCGAATCGGCCGAAACGGCGCCGAAGCAGGTGGCGGTGAGCGAGTCGCGCGCGAAGGCTGCACTGGCGCAGGTGGCGCAGAAGAAAGCGCTGGTGGATCAAGCCAAGTTGAACCTCACCTATTGCACGATTGTGGCGCCGGTATCGGGAATCGTCGGCAAGAAGACGGTGGAGCTCGGGCAGAACGTGTTCCGGGTGAGCAAATGTTCGCGATTGTGCCGCTCGACGATATCTGGGTGACCGCGAACTTCAAAGAGACGCAACTCGCTCGCATGAAGCCGGGTCAGAACGTGCGCGTGGAGGTGGATGCGTATGGACGGTCCTACAAAGGCAAGATCGTGGCGGTAGGCGGCGCTAGCGGATCGCGGTTCAGCGTGATTCCGCCGGAAAACGCCACGGGCAATTACGTCAAGGTGGTGCAGCGCATTCCGGTGCGCATCAATCTGGACCCCGGGCAGAATTCGGATCACTTGTTGCGGCCGGGCATGTCGGTAAATCCGAAGGTCTACCTCGAATAGAGACGCGCCATGCCCGAAGAAACCGAGCTCTGGAAACCAAAGTACAACCCGTGGCTGATCGCGGTTGTGGTTGCATTGGCCGCGTTCATGGAAGTGCTGGATACGAGCATCGCCAACGTGGCGCTGCCGCATCTGGCGGGCGATTTGGGCGCAAGCAACGACGAAAGCACGTGGGTGCTGACGTCCTACCTGGTGTCGAACGCGATTGTGCTGCCCATCAGCGGGTGGCTGGCCACTGCGTTCGGGCGCCGGCGGTTCTTTCTGATGTGCATTGTGCTGTTCACGCTCACTTCACTGCTCTGCGGAATCGCGCCGAGCCTGGGAATGCTGGTTCTTTTTCGGGTGATTCAAGGCGCGGGCGGCGGCGGCTTGCAACCCATGGCGCAGGCAATTCTGGCGGACACGTTTCCGCCGGAAAAGCGCGGGTTGGCTTTCGCGCTGTACGGGATTACGGCGATCATGGCGCCCACCATCGGTCCGACGTTAGGCGGCTGGCTGACCGATAACTACTCCTGGCGCTGGATCTTCTATATCAATCTGCCGGTCGGCATCCTCACTATGTTTCTGGTGGCGCGATTGGTGGAGGATCCGCCATATATCAAGGCCCGCCGCGGGGCCGGCATACGCGTCGACTATATCGGTGTGGCGCTGCTGGCGTTGGCCGTTGGCGCGCTGCAGGTGCTGCTTGACAAAGGTCAGGAAGACGATTGGTTCGGTTCGAATTTCATCATCACGCTGGCGGTAACCTCGGCGCTCGGTTTCCTGTTCCTGATTATCTGGGAGTGGCGTCACGATGCGCCGATCGTGGATGTGCGCATGTTCAAGAACTTCAACTTCGCGGTTACGAGCCTGATGATGTTCTTTCTGGGCGTGCTGCTATTCAGCAGCCTGGTGATGATGCCGCAGTTTCTGCAGACGCTGATGGGCTATACGGCGCAATCGGCGGGGTTGGTTTTATCGGGCGCGGGCCTGGTGCTGCTGTTCGAAATGCCGATTGTGGGGCAGCTTACGACTAAGATGCCCGCCAAGTACATCATGGCGTTCGGATGGCTATGTCTGGCGTTCGGCATGTACGTTTCCACCAAGCGGCTGGACCTGCTGATCAGCTTCAGCGCGGCGGCCCGGCTGAGAATTGTGCAGGCGTTCGGCCTGGCATTCCTGTTCGTGCCGATCACGACGGTGGCGTACGTTGGAATTCCTCCGGAGAAGGGGAATACGGTTTCGGGCCTGATCAACTTCATGCGTAACATCGGCAGCAGCGTGGGCACCTCGATGGTGACGACGCTGCTGGCGCGGCGCGCGCAGTTCCATCAAAACGTAATTGCGTATCACGCGAGCAATTACGACCCGTCGTTTCGCGGCGCGGTGAAGGGGCTCAGCTCGCAACTTGTGCACTCCGGCCTGAGCGTGCCGGATGCGCACGCGCAAGCGTTTGCGCGGGTTTATGGGAATGTGCTGATTCAATCGCAAACGCTGGCGTATATCGATACTTTTAAGGTGCTGTCTATCGCAGCGGGTTTGATGTTCGTGCTGTCCTTCCTGGTTCGCAGAAACGACCCCTCCCCAGGGCGGGTCGTAATGGAGTAGAAATAAGCCATGACCAAGGTGCTGACCATCGAGCGGGAATACGGAAGCGGGGCCAACGTCATCGCCCAACAAGTGGCGGAGCGGCTGGGTTGGAAACTGTGGGATCAGGAGCTGACGAACGAGATCGCCCGTTACCTGGAATGCGACCGGCGGCACGTTGAGAAGCAGGAGGAACGGCGCGATCCGCTACATTACCGGCTCCTCAAATCCTTCCTGCGGGCCAGTTTTGAAGGAAGCATGAACGCGCCTCAGGTCAAAATTGCCGACGCCACCGGCATTCGCCAGGTGACGGAACGGCTGGTGAGAAACGCGGCGGCGGAGGGTAACGCCGTGATCGTGGGGCGCGGGTCGGCTTACTATTTGCACGATTGCACGGACGCTTTCCACGTTTTTATTTATGCGCCGTTTGAGGAGAAGGTGCGCCGCCTGCAGGGCGAAGGGAAGAGCCAGAACGAAGCCATGGATCTGGTAGAGAATGTCGACCGGGATCGCACCTCTTTCATCAAAGAACATTTTGGGATCGATTGGCCGTCGCGGCCGTTCTTTCATTTGATGGTGAATTCGACGATTGGCCCGGACGCGGCGGTGGAGACGATTGTGAACGGGCTGGCGGCGATGGATAAGCGGGGATGAAAGAGGCCGGGCAAAAGCCCGGCGGCAGCCCGGAAGGGCTGACCCTACTGGTGCTTTGCTAACGCGACGGCGACTTCCCAGTTGAATTGGACGAATTTGTAGAGCCCTTCTTCGGGGATGCGTTCTTGGTCGCTGTGGGCGCCGAAGCCTTTGGGGCCGTCTTCCTCGTCGGTCATGGGGCCGACGCCGTAGCATTGCACGCCTTTTTCGCGCAGAAAGGCCATGTCGGTGGCTCCGGTTCCCATCTGCGGAATGGTGACGGTGTTGTAGACCTTGCGGTTGGCGGCTTCGATTACGCGAAACGCTTCGTTGTCGATGCGCGTGGGTGCCGCGCCGGGGCGGGAGTTGCGCGTGCTTGGCACGATTTCGATGGCCGGATCGTTAATCACCTGGCGCATCAATTCGTAGAACTTCGGCATGTCCTCATCCGGTAGCGCGCGGATATCGAGCGTGGCGTGGGCTTCAGAGGGGATGACGTTGACCTGATAGCCGCCAGAGATCACGTTCGGAGAAATCGAAGTGTGCAGCATCGAGTAATGAGTGGGCTCGTGCTCGGCGAGATATTCACGCGCGCCAGCGGATTTGCCGGAATCGAAGAGCGCTTTGTAGCGCGCCGCGGCTTCGGGGGAACTCACGTTGGCGAGCTTCTCGAAATAGGAGCGCGTGGTGTCGTTCAAGCGCATGGGCGGATCCCAGAGCGCAACCTTGGCCACGGCTTGCGAGAGATGCAGGATGGGGTTGGTGCGCAGCGGCCGCGAGCCGTGTCCCGAGACCCCGTGCGCGACCAGTTCAGCCCCGCGTGGCAGCTTCTCCGCCGTCTGCACCAATGCGTAACGAACCTGGCCTTCGCGGCGATTGACGCCGCCGCCTTCGGCGAGGCAAATTTCGGCTTCGATATCCTTCCAGTTACTCGCGACTAAGTGTTGAATGCCCATGTCAGACGCGGCTTCCTCGCCGGCTTCGGCGATGAAGATGACGTCGCGGTCGAGCGGGACATGCAGGCGGTGCAGCAGGAGCATGGTCATCATGCCGGCGGTCATGTTGTCTTTGTCGTCAATCGTGCCGCGGCCATAGATGTAGCCGCCGTCGCGTGTGGCGCTGAAGGGGCCGAATTTCCATCTGGCGGGATCGACTTTGACGGTGTCGGTGTGGCCCATGATGAGCAGCGGCCGCTTCGAGCCGTTGCCTTTGATGCGGGCGATGAGATTGGCGCGGGCCGGCTCGTTGGCGGAAACGATCACCGGAATGCCTTCGGCTTCGAGTACGCGCTTGACGTAATCGACGACTTTGGTTTCATTGCCCGGAGGGTCTTGCGTATCCATCTGCACGACGGCGGAGAAATGTTTCAGCGTTTCGGCGTTGACGCTGGGCCAATCGGGCGTTTGCGCGGAGGCGGCAAAGGCAAAGAAAGCGAGCGCGATGGGGCGAAGCATTCGTCTAGTTTATAGCCGCTGCGCCGCGCGTTGTATGATGCAAGGTTTATGGATAGACGAACCTGGATGCAACTGATGGCGGTGCTGGCCGCAGCGAGGCCGGCGCTTCCACAACAGCGCGGCGCGGCGGGCCCCGGAAGTGCGGGACAGGGCGGCCGCGCGCAGGCGGCGATGCGCGTGAACAAAGACCAGGTGACGGCGGCGCTGACGCTGATCGGGCTTGAATTCAAGGACGCCGAGCTCGACGTGATGATTCCGCGCGTGAACCAGGCGTTGGGGAATTACGAAGCGCTGCGCAAGGTGGATATCGGATATGGCGTGGAGCCATCGTTCCACTTCTCGCCGGGATTGCCGGACCGCAAGCCGATCAAAGGCCCGCAGCGGTTCTCGACCACGATTCCGCGGCCGGTGGCGGCGGCAAAAGGAAAACCTGCCGTGAAGCCCAGGGCGCCGAAGGATCTGGAAGATGTGGCGTTCTGGCCGGTGACGCAGTTGGCTCCGTTGCTGCGGTCGCGCGTGGTCTCGTCGAGCGCGTTGACGGAGATGTACATCGCGCGCATGAAGAAGTACTCGCCCAAGCTGCTGTGCCTGATTACGTTGACGGAGGATTTGGCGAAAGAGCTCTCCACGCAAGCCGATAAGGAAATTCGGCAGGGCAAATATAAGGGTCCGCTGCATGGGATTCCGTTCGGCGTGAAAGATCTGTTCGATTCGAAGGGCATCCGCACCACATGGGGCGCAGAGCCGTTCGAGAATCGCGTGCCGGAGGAAGACGCCACGTGTGTGGCGCGGCTGCAAAAGGCGGGCGCAGTGTTGATCGCCAAGCTGTCGATGGGTGCGCTGGCGCAGGGCGATTTGTGGTTCGAAGGACGGACGAAGAATCCCTGGAACACCGAGCGCGGGTCGAGCGGATCGTCGGCGGGTTCGGCTTCGGCGACATCGGCGGGGTTAGTCGGATTTGCGCTGGGCACGGAGACGCTGGGTTCGATCGTTTCGCCGAGCACGGAGTGCGGCACGGTGGGGCTGCGCCCGACGTATGGGCGCGTGAGCCGCAAGGGCGCGATGGCGCTTAGCTGGACGATGGATAAGATCGGGCCGATCTGTCGCAGCGTGGAAGATTGCGCGATCGTGCTCAACACGATTTATGGGCCTGACGGGCATGATCGGAGCGTGGGCGCCGATCCCTTCCATTGGGAACCGCGCAAGCCGCTGCGGAGCCTGAAGGTAGGCGTGATGCAATCGCTGTTCGACCGCATTGGCGCGGGGCGGGGCGGCGGTGGAGGCGGGCGCGGCGGAGATCCGAATGCGGCGGCGGCATTGAAGGCTGTCTACACGCAGGCGCTGGAGGATTTGAAAAAAGCCGGCGTGAATATGAAGCCGGTGGAATATGACGAAGGGCAGTTGCCGATGCGGTTTCTGCTGGAAGCCGAGGGAGCGGCGGCGTTCGACGATATTACGCGCGACGGCCAGGTGCGCACGCTGAAAGGACAGAGCCCGGGCGACTGGCCGAATACGTTCCGCACGTCGCGCCTGATTCCGGCGGTGGAATACATTCGCGCCATGCGGGCGCGCACGCAGGTGGTAGAGAAATTCGAGAAGTTTATGGCGGATTGGGACGTGGTAGTGATACCATCGACCGCTCTGTTGACGACGACGAACTTGACCGGGAATCCGCAGGTTGTGATGAAGTGCGGGTTCACCGGCGGGCTGCCCCGCTCGATCGGGTTCCTCGGAAAGATTTATGATGAAGGGTCGCCGCTGCGCGTGGCGTTGGCATATGAGCGGGCGACGGAGTGGCACAAGAAGAATCCGGTGGTAAGCGTTTAAGACTTTGACGCAGAGGCGCGGAGTCGCAGAGACAAAATGAATCGTAGAACCTTTTTCGTTACAGCGGCTGCAGGATGCGCTTGGGCGCAGAATCGCGAGAATCGCGATGTTCCGGCGGCCATCAAGCGGTTGAAGCCGATGCTCGATGGCGTCCAGCCGATCACGGATGATGAGCGGCGCGCGCGCGTGGAGAAGGCGCGGCGGCTAATGCGCGACAACAAGATCACGGCGATGATATTTGAGCCGGGAAGCAGCCTGTTTTATTTCACGGGCGTGCGCGGCGGCAATGCATCGTGGGCGCTGCCGGCGTCGGGCGAAGCTGCCTGGTTTACGCCGGCCGATTCGGCCAACCTCAAAGGCGATGTGCGGACCTTTACCGGCCCGGATGGGCGCATTCGCCAACTCGCGCAGTTTCTGAAGGAACGCGGCGGGACGAACGTGGGGATCGAAGAGCGCGCGGTGTTTGCGACGTTCGACGGGCTCAGGCATGAGCTGCCTTCGGTGGAATTCGTTAGCGGCGATCCGGTGAGCGCGGGATGCCGCATGATTAAATCGCCGGCGGAACTAGCCCTGATGCAGCGCGCGGCCAATATCACCATCGAGGCGTACCGCGTGGCGTTTGAAACGCTCGAAGAGGGCATGACGCAGGGTCAATTGAGCGCGAATATCGCGGCGGCGTATCAACAAATGGGCGTGCGCGGCGACGCCATGACCAGCTTTGGAGAGTACACCGCGTATCCGCACGGCAGTATTCAGCCGCAGCATTTGCGCGAAGGCGATCTGGTGCTCATCGACGATGGATGCTCGGTGGACGGATACCAATCGGACATCACGCGCACCAAGATTTTCGGTAAGCCTACGACGCGGCAAACGCAAGTCTGGAATCTGGAGCGTAAGGCGCAGGATGCCGCGCTGGCGGCGGCGAAGGTGGGCGCGCCCTGCGAATCGGTGGATGCGGCGGCGCGGAAAGTAATTACGGATGCGGGCTTCGGCCCGGGATATAAGGTGCCGGGATTACCGCATCGCACGGGGCACGGCATCGGGCTCGACGTGCATGAGTGGACTTACTTTGTAAAAGGCAACAAGACGCCGCTGCGGCCGGGAATGTGCTTCAGCGATGAACCGATGATTGCGATCTATGGCGAGTTCGGCATCCGCCTGGAGGATTGCATGCACATCACGGAAGACGGCGGGCGCATGTTCACCAAGCAGGCCGTCGCGATCGATCAGCCGTTCGGATAGATTCTATGCCACAGACCACACCGGAAGCTTACGCGGAGCGGGTTGCGCAACTGCAGAAGGCGATGAAGGAGTTCGGACTCGAGGCGGTCGTGCTCGAGCCGGGTCCGGCCATGATGTATTTGACGGGCGTGCGATGGGGCAAGAGCGAGCGCACGTTCGCGGTGGTGTTGCCCGCCAAGGGCGCGCCGGTTTGGGTGCTGCCGGGCTTTGAAGAGATGCGTTCGCGCGAGTTGATTCGCAAAGGCGATGAGATCCGCGTCTGGCAGGAAGACGAAAGTCCCTACGCGCTGATCGCGCAGGCCCTGAAGGACCGGGGAGTATCGTCGGGACGCGTTGGCATCGATGACGCGGCGCGTTTTTTTGTGTTCGATGGAGTTCGCAAGATGGCGCCGAAGCTCGATTATTCGAGCGCCGGGGCGGCTTTGAAAGCCGCGGGCGTTCCGGCGACGCAAACTGGAACCGGCGGCCGGAAAAGGTAACGTTCTTAGACGTTGATTTTACAGGTTCCGGTACAAAATTAAGGTTTGCAACGCCAAAATTGCTTGCCCTGCCCCCCGCAATGCTATAGAATCTAACGAAATCGCTGTTTTGCCTACATTTTTGGGGGTACAAGGATAATGAAGCGTGTTTTCACGGCGCTGCTTTTCGCGGCGGCGCTGGTTTTTGCTCAAGTCGACGTCACTTCCGTGACGGGGACCGTAACGGATCCTACCGGCGCTGCTGTACCTGGCGCGACGGTTCAGGTTGTCAACGCATCCACAGGCGCCAAACTTAACGCCAATACCAACGAACAAGGCTCGTATTCGGTGCCTGCGATACCGGCAGGCGCATATCGCGTCACAGTAACCAAAACCGGTTTCAAGTCGGAAACCGTCCAGAACGTTTCCTTGATTGTCGGCGTTCCGGGCACCGTAAACGTCAAGTTGGAAGTCGGACAGACGACGGAAACGATTGAAGTCACGGCCGGCGCGGAAGTAGTACAGGCGCAGACGGCCGATGTAAGTACGAACTTAACCGGCCGTCAGCTTACCGACCTGCCGTTCGCAACCCGCAACGCGGTTGAGCTAATGGTGGACGCGCCGGGAACGCAGACGCCCACTAATCCGCGCAGTTCGTCGGTGAATGGATTGCCCAAGGGCGCGATCAACATCACCATCGACGGCATGAACACGCAGGACAACAATTTGAAGTCGAGCGACGGCTATTTCAGCTACATCTATCCTTCGGTGGATGCGCTCGAAGAAGTCACGATGACCAGCACTGCCGCCGGCGTAGACAGCACCGGACAGGGCGGCGTGCAGATTCGTTTCGTAACGAAATCGGGCACCAATAGCTGGCATGGCGGCGGCTTCTGGCAAGACCGCAACACCTTCTTCAACGCGAATTATTTCTACAACAACCAGCTCGGCTTGCCGCGCGACGTCGTAAAGCTGAACCAAGAGGGCGGACACGTCGGCGGACCGATCAAGAAGAACAAGCTGTTCTTCTTCGGTAACGTGGAAATCTATCGCTTCCCCGGAACCAACCTCTACAGCCGCAACTACCTGACGCCCACCGCATCGAGCGGCATCTTCACTTATGCGGATTCCGCCGGCGCGCAGCACCAGGTCAACCTGCTCTCGCTTGCGGCGGCGGCCAACGCTTCGTTGCCGGCGGGCGTAAGGCCTTTCACGACGACGGCCGACCCCCTACTTGCCAAGACTTATGCTCTCGAGCAGCAACTGGGCGCGAACGGCATCGTGAAAACGAACGCCGCCAGCAATGACTACAACACGCTGACGACCAGCTACCAGCCGAACGGAACCGACTCGCGCAACTTCTATACGACGCGCCTCGATTACAACATCTCGCAGAAGCATACGCTCTCGCTGGTCTATAACTTCGACGGATACACCTCGATTCCGGACTTCCTCAACGGAATCGTGCCTGACTTTCCAGGATCCGGAACAGTGCTCTTCAGCAACGTGAGCACCGGACAGCGTAGCAACCGTTTCGACGGGACGCTCTCGTTGCGTTCCGCGCTGAGCGCCACATTGACGAACGAAATCCGCGGCGGCCTGAACGGCGGCACGGTATTGTTCTTCGACGCCGTTTCGCCCGGCATGTTCGACCCCTGGAGAGGTTACAGCCCACGTTTCGCGGGCACCGGCGTCACTCCTTCCAACGTGGCGACCACCAGCGGACCGCAGCGCCGTAACGCTCCGGTGAAGGATTTCTCGGACACGATGACGTGGATTCATGGGAAGCATCAGCTCAGCTTCGGCGGCAGCTTCGACCAGATCAACCTATGGCAGCAAATTGAGGGTACGGCGATCTTCCCGACGATTACGTTCGGTGTTGCTTCGGGCGACCCCATCTTCACGGGCGCCACGAATCTCTTCACCAACGGAAACCTTCCGGGCGCTAGCAGCACGCAGCTCAGCCAGGCGGCGGCGCTCTATGCCGACGTAACGGGCCGCGTCAGCAGCATCAGCCAGCAGGTGGTGTTAGGCGAACAGAGCCACAAGTATTCTCTCGGCGTCGCTCCGATCGATCGCGATGAAATGCGAGAGTTCGGCTTCTTCGTGCAGGACCAAATCCGCCTCAAGCCGAATCTTACCGCCACCATCGGCTTCCGCGCTGAGAAGCAGCTTTCCTTCCAGAACCTGGATGGCCTGTACTCTCAGGTTTCCTATCAGTCCGTCTGGGGTGTTTCGGGGGTAGGCAACCTCTTCAAGCCGGGGGTCATGACCGGCCCCGCGCCGATCTACCAACAACTCAACGGCAGCGCCTACAATCCGCCACTGGTTCCGGCGCCGTCAGTGGGCTTGGCTTGGCAGCTTCCTTCCACGGAAGGCTTCCTCGGCATCATCACGGGCCATCACACCGGCGCGGCGGTACTGCGCGGCGGGTATGCCATCGCCACGGTTCGCGAAGGCATGGGCGTCTATCAAAACCTCTATGGCAGCAACCAGGGTTTGACGCTGGATGCTTCGCTGGCGAACAGCAGCTATCCGTCGGTGTTTGGCGCGGCGGGCAGCGTAAACTTCAGCGACGCGAGCCTTCCTTCACGCGTTCCCACGCTGCCGACGACGGAGACGTTCCCGATTCCGGCGAGTTTCACGGCCAGCATGAATGCGATTTCGCCCGATCTGAAGGTCGGTTATGTCCAGAGCTGGAACATCAGCTTCCAACGGGAAATGGACAAGAACACGGTGTTGGATATCCGCTACACCGGTAATCACGGGACCGATCTCTGGCGGCAGGAGGCTCTCAACGAAGTCAACATCTTCGAAAACGGCTTCCTGAACGAATTCCAGATCGCGCAGAACAATCTGAAGATCGCTCGCGGCGGCAGCCTGTATCAAAACACCGGCGTCGTCAATTTCGGCAACCAGGGCATGGCGGGTCAACAGAATGTGCCGATTTTACAGACGGCCATCGGTACGAGCAGCGATTCGACTACGGCCGGTTACCTCATGAACGGGCAGGCGGGGTCTTCGGCGAACTCGATCGCCACCAACGCTACCCGCATGGCCAACCTGAGGGCCGCTGGCTACCCTGCCAACATGTTTGTCGTGAACCCCGATGTGGCGGGTGGCGGAGCTTTCCTTCTGACCAATAACGGAGCGTCGTTCTACAACGCGCTGCAGGTGGAAGTGCGGCGCCGGATGGCGTCCGGATTCACCATTCAAGGCAGCTATGTGTGGGGCAAGGCGCTGGCGCGCGGTTCCACGAATAGCAGCACCGATTTCTCCACGCCCAACTCGCTGCGCAACCTTGGCCTCGACAAGGGGCCGGAAGCCTTCGATATCCGGCAGGCGATCAAGTTCAACTGGATCTACGAATTGCCTTTCGGTCCCGGCAAGCGCTTCAGCTCCAGCAACGTATTCGCGAAGAAAGCGATGGAAGGCTGGCAGATCTCGGGCGTCGTCCGCTTACAGTCCGGAACGCCGCTGGCTATCAGCAGCTTCTCGACTTACAACAACAACGCGGGCGGCATCGTTCTGCACAACATGAACATGTCCCAGCTGCAATCGATGGTTGGGGTGTACAAGACCGGCTTGCAGGGGGCCAACGGCGGAATCGTCTACTATCTGCCGCCGCCCACCACGACCTCGGTGGCCGGGTTGAACAGCAGTAATAACACCAATCTGATCTACAACACGGAAGCTGCGTTCAATCAGAACAACCTGCTGCCTTCGCAGGTTGACCCCAATGCGCCGTACATTTCGCCGGCCGCGGCGGGACAAGCCGGTTGCCTCTGCTACATTTACCTGCCGTGGCAGCGTCACTTCGATCTGGAAATCCAGAAGAACACGCGCATCACGGAAAGAGTGCAGTTGCAGCTCGCAGCCAGCGCGCTTGACGTACTCAACATGACCAACTTCCTGCCGGGCTCCAACATCGGCGCGTCGTTCGGCCAGATCACTTCCGCTTACCGCGATATTTCGGGCACGGTCGATCCGGGCGCCCGCATTATCGAGTTCCGTGTGAGGCTGAACTTCTAGCCTCGCCCGCTACGTCTGTTACAACCAGTGCGGCCCGGGCTAACCAGTCCGGGCCGCATTTGCTTTTTGATAGCATTGAAAATTCTACAGGCAACCCGCAATGACCACGATTGACCGACGCACTTTTCTTTCCGGTCTGGCTGGATCCGTCTTCGCCGTTCCCGCTGCCAGCGCCGTACAGCAGAACCTTGTCCCATCCACCGTTCCTCCGGAGACTTGCTGGCTGGATGTGGCGGCGCCTTTTGTTTCGGTCGACCCGGCGCAGAAGTTGAATACGGAGATCCTGCTGACCGCCACCTGCTTCCCCGGCGCGGAAGGTTTCCGCGAAACGCGCTACGCGACGGAATACCAGATCCTGCTTTTCGACCACACAGGCAAGGAGATTCACCTCGATAACGCGGGCAAGCTGGAGATCCCCGCGATGCATCCGACGCTTCTCGATATGCGGAAAATGTCGGGCAAGGATTCGTTCTACGGTGGCGCGCGCATTCGTGTGGCGCCTTCGCCGGGACAAGTGCCGCGTGCGGGCGATTTGTTCAGCGCCGGCTTCGTGCGTTGGGATCTGCCGGGCAACTTCGATAACGTACACGCGCATCCGGCGGCGCCGCAGCAGGCGCTCGGGCGGTTCAATTATTCGATGCCATTTCCGGCGCTGTCGGAATATCACGTGGCGTTCTCGATTTTCAATCCAGGAGATGACGAGTCAGAGGGTTTGCTGCGCGTGGTGGACCGCTTGGGGCGGACGGCGGCGCAGAGACGCTATCAGCTCCGGCCTCATCAGACCATGCTCTTCTCGATGGCGGGGTTGAAGCAGTTCGAAACGCCGGGAGAAGCCTTTGCTGTGACTGCGCTCGACGATCCCGCGTTGAAAGACGGCGGCGCCATCGTGATCCGCAATGAGACGGACCGGGTTCCGTTCGCCTATACCTTTATGAAGGGCCGCGCGACCAGCAGCTTCACCGTAGAACACCCGCTGCACTTCCAGGCGGATGCGCCCATCAAACCGGCGCGCTCAACGCCGTTCGCGGCCAAGGGAGCGTTTCCGGCGCAGGCGCTCGTGTATACGCCGATGCTGTTCAAGGGCGTCAGAATCGGCGAGTTGCAGCTGGAATCGCGCTTCTACCTGCATGCCAGCCGATGGGCGGAAGAGGCGTTGTGGCTGATGCCGTTCGTCACCACCGGTGAAGGGACTATCGCGTGGGTTTCGAACCGCGACGAAAAGCTGGCGGAGCGCGTAGCGCCGGCGGCGCTGGTCGATCAGGGAGTGATAAGGCTCACGGAATTCCAGAGCTGCATGATCGATTCGCGCGCGCTGCCGCTGCCCGACGGCTATTCGGGTGGATTCGGCGCGGCGGCCATCCCGAAGACCTCGCACTCGCTGAATAAGATCGAATTGCGCGCGGTGAACTGGGGACGCGTGGCCATGACGCATTTCCGGCCGGGCGGCGCGGTGGCGAAATCCTACCGGCAGGTGGATCAACGCGGCAGTCTGGCGAGCGATTACATCGTTTCGGGCGCCCATGTGATCGGCGGCCCTACATCGCGCAGGCGGGATTGCCTGATCGCGATCATGAACATCGAGTTCGAAGACGATCACACCGGCACTCCGCTGTTGCAGGTTTTCGGGCCGCAGGGCCTGGCCGGCGAGAAACGGCTGAGCGATTTCCCGCCGCTGGCCTGCCGGCATCTGCTGCTTTCCGGATTGTTTCCGGGGCTGCAAAGCGACCCGGCGCATCCGTTTACATTGCGCATGCAGGTGGCGAACGCGCTGATGATCGTTTCAGCGCTGCACATCGACTACGAACGAAAAGATATCGCGCTGGAACACGGGTCCGACAGGCACTCGACGTTCCAGGATTTCAAGTGTTAAGCTGGCCGGTTTGAGCAGCGAACCTCGCCAACGCGCCGCCTCAAGGAGAAGACACCTTTTGCTATCCAAACCGATGTGGAGGGCAGTGTGTGGGGCGGCGTTGGCCGCCGGGATGCTGCAAGCGGCGCAGGACCGCATTCAGGGACCTGCCGATACGGCGCATCTGAGGCCTGCGCCGGGTCGCGTCCATCCATTGGCCCGGGCGGAATATGACCGGGGCGCGGCGAATGCATCTATGCCGCTTTCCTATGTCACCTTGTATTTCAAGCTGGATTCGTCGGTAGAACAATTTCTCGACGAGTTACAGATGCCGTCTTCGCCGAACTATCACAAGTGGCTAACTCCGGGGCAGTTCGGACAGCGGTTTGGGCTAAGTGACGCCGATGCGTCGAAAGTAGCTGCGTGGTTACAGGCGGAAGGCTTGAAGATTCACGACGTAGCGCGCGGGCGGCATTGGGTGACGTTCAGCGGGACGGCGGCGTCGGTGGGGAAAGCTCTGCGTACCTCGTTCCGCCGCTATGAAGTAAATGGCAAGATGCACTATGCCAACGTGGCGCAGCCGATGATTCCGGCGGCCTTCGAACCCGTGGTGGCGGGGTTCGGCGGGTTGGACGATTTCGGTCCGGAATCGCAGGCCATCAGCGCGCCGGTCGCGAGCCCGGACTATAACATCGGCACGAACCACTATCTCGCGCCGGATGACTTTGCGACTATCTACGACGTGGCCGCCCTTTACGGCGCCGGCATCGATGCGACCGGACAATCGATCGCCATCCTGGGCGAATCTGACATTAGTCTCGCCGATTTACACGCCTTTCGCTCCAAGTTCGGCCTGGCGCAGAACGATCCGCAGATCATGCTGGTGGGGCCCGACCCCGGAACGAACGGCAACGAAATCGAAGCCGATCTCGACCTGCAATGGTCTGCCGCTGTGGCGCGCAACGCCAACATCATTTACGTCAATGCGCGGTCGATCAACACCGCCGCGGAATACGCTGTGGATCAGAACCTCGCGCCGATCATGAGCGAGAGCTTCGGCGGCTGCGAACAATACAACTCGCCAATACTGCGCGCGGTGGCGCAGCAGGCCAACGCGCAAGGCATCACGTGGATCGCGGCGTCGGGCGATGCCGGCGCCACCACCTGCGACCGCAGCGCGATCGGCCGCCTGGCCACGCACGGACTCTCGGTGAGCTTCCCGGCGAGCATACCGGAGATCACGGCGCTGGGCGGAACGTCTTTCAACGATAGCGGCGGTACGTATTGGGCCGCCGCCAACAGCCCGACACTGGCCTCCGCGCTCTCCTACATTCCCGAGCAGGCGTGGAACGATTCGCGCACGGGGTTTGCTTCCACCGGCGGCGGCGCGAGCTCTTATTTTGCGAAGCCGCTGTGGCAGACCGGGCCGGGCGTGCCGGCGGACGGGGCGCGCGATTTGCCGGATATCTCGCTGAATTCATCGGGGCACACGCCCTACTACGTCATCAGTGAAGGCAAGGCTTACGGAGTTTCGGGGACGTCGGCCTCGACGCCTACGTTCGCCGGCATGCTGGCGTTGCTGACGCAGCATCTGGCGGCCGGCGGTCCGCAGCAGGGTCTGGGGAATATCAACCCCGCGCTATACCGGCTGGCTCAGGCGACCAAGGACGTGTTTCACGACGTTGCCGCCGGCGACAATCAGGAGCCGTGCGAGCAGGGCAGCCCGGCGTGCGTGAACGGCCTGGCGGGTTATAGCGCGGGGCCGGCCTACGATCAGACGACGGGGATCGGCACCGTAGACGCTTACAACTTCGTGATGGAGTGGGGCACAGGCAGCCCGACTTCCACCGCGCTCTCAGTGAGTCCCTCAAGCGCGCTTCCTTCGGACACGGTGCAATTGACGGCGTCGGTGTCGGCGGGTGGTGTTGCGCCGACCGGCAACGTGGATTTCGTCATCAACGTGAACGGCACGAGCATCGACCTGGGGACTGCCGTGTTGGCGGGTACGGGCGCTACAGCGACGGCCACACTTTCGGTGACCGGCGGAACACTGGCGCTGGCGCAGGGCAGCGTCTCGGCGCTTTACGGCGGTGACGGGGCATTTGCGGGATCGTCCGGGTCGGCGACGGCGCAGATTGTTCCGGCGGCCAATGCGGGTTCGTTTGTGGTTCCGCTGGTGACGCCCAATCCGACGCCGGAGGTGTTGGGAAGCTTTCCGTACACGGTGAGTCTGACCGAAATTGCGGGCGTCGCCACGACGCTGACCGGATTTACGGTGAACGGCGTGACTCAGAACCTGAGCTTGTGGACAAGCAACAAGATTCCGGCCAACGGGACCGTCTCGGCGGCATTGTCGGGGGCCGTGGCAACCGTACCTCTTAACCGGACATTTATTTTCACGGGACAGGACGCGGACGGCCGCATGTGGACGCAGCAGATCACGGTTCCGTTCATCTCGCCGCTGCTGCCGGGAACGCCTGCCGTCGCGCCCGGCATCGTGATTTCGAGCGTGACCGGCGGCACGGTGGCGTACGATTCGCAAGCGCCGGCGTCCTGCCAGTGGTACTTGCCGTTGACGGTACGCGAGACCGGCGGATACTATTTGCTGCTGTCGACGCTAAGGACCAGTCAGGGCGATATCAGTTCGCAGATTCAATCGATCTTCGGAACGACGCATCTTGCGCCCTATGGATCGTTGAGCGGATATCTCTGTTTTGCGGCTGCGGGCGCGCCGGTTACGGTGACGGTGATCGGGACCATCGAAGATAGTTCTCTGAGCGGAACGGTGTCGTTCATTACGCCGGCGTCCACTTTTGCGCCAGCGTCGACGACAGACGCCGTAGCATTATCGGTCGCACCGCAGACGGTGGCACTAGACCAAACGAGTTCCACGGCGCCGGTGACGCTCGACTTCGGCGGCGCATCCGTCGCATGGACTGCGACCGTCATGCAAGGCAGTTCGACGGCCCAGTGGCTGACGCTTTCGTCATCGGCGGGAACGGGCGCGGGGTCGATTACCTTGAAGGCGTCGGCGACGGGGCTCTCGCCGGGCGCGTATAACGCCACCATTGGCATCTACGCGCAGGGGGCGAGCCCGGCGGTGGCGTACGTGCCGGTGCGCTTCGTCGTGGGCAGCTCGCCGCAAGTGACGATTACGGGATTGCAGAACGCATTTTCGTTTCAAAGCGCGTTTGCACCGGGGATGTCGATGAGCGTGTACGGCACGAACCTGGCAGCGGGTACGCAGACGGCGTCCAGTTTGCCGCTGCCGCTGACCATGCAGGGCGTGAGCGTGACCGTCAATGGCATTACGGCGCCGCTCTACTATGCTTCGCCCGGGCAATTGAACGTGCAGATTCCGTATGAGACGGGCGCGGGCCCGACGGTGATTGCCGTGAATCGCGGCGGGCAGGTGGCGGCGTTTTCGTTCACAGTGAACGAAACGGCGCCGGGGCTGTTCTCTTCGGCGATTGACAACTCGACCGGCCTGCCGGTGAGTTCGGCGGCGACGGGTTCGGTGCTCTTGCTCTTCATGACGGGCGAGGGGGATACGACGCCGTTCCTGGTTACGGGGGCGACGCCTTCGTCCGCGATCACCAATCCCTCAGCGCTGCCGAAGCCAAGATTAGCGGTTACTGTGACGGTGGGAGGCGTGCCGGCGAAGGTGCTGTTCGCGGGTATTGCATCGGGATTGGTGGGCGTGACGCAGATCGATATCATGTCCCCGGATGGGGTTCCGAGCGGGCCGCAGGATGTTGTGGTGACCGTGGGCGGCGTTGCCGCGCCGGCCATCAAGCTGGCGATCGCCGCGCCTTCGCAGTAGGCCTACAGGTTCGCGTTGGGCTCGAGGCTGCGCCACAGGTACCAGCTTGCGACCGTGCAATAGGGATGCCAGCGGGCGGCCATGGTTTCGACGTCTTTGGGCAGTGGCGCTTCTTCGAGGGCGTAGGCTTTGCGTATCGCGTTGCGGATGCCGAGGTCGCCCGTGGGCAGTACGTTGGTGCGCCGCAGGGCGAAGATCAGAAACATGTGCACGGTCCAGACGCCGATGCCTTTGACTTTGGTGAGGTGGGCGATCACTTCCTCGTCGGGCAGATCGGCGAGGTTCTCGAAAACCACCAAGCCGTCGCGGGTATGGCGAGCCAGGTCGCGGATGTAGGCGGTCTTTTGGCCGGAAAGGCCGAGCTTTCGCATACGTTGCGGGCGCAGCTTGAGAATGCCCGCAGGGGTGACTTTACCCTCTAAGGCGTCTGACAACCGTCCGAAAATCACACTGGCAACACGGCCGCTGAGTTGCTGGTAAACGATGGATTTCACGAGGGTTTCAAAATCTGGTTCGCGAAATTCGATACGATAATCTCCTACGCGGCCGATAATTTCCGCCAGCACAGGGTCGGCGCGCTTGAGGTGAAGAATGGCTTGCTTCATGTTGAAACACAAGGGCGCGGGGCCGCGTCCACCTTATTGTACCGGCATGCGTATACTCATCGTGCTCGCCCTCGTAGGGACGCTTCTATCCCAGCAGAATCCGCCGCAAAAACCGGTGGAGGACAATCAGGACGACGCCATTCGCGTCGACGTGCAAGTCGTCAACGTTCTGGCCTCAGTGCGTGACAAAAAGGGCACGTTGATGCCGCATTTGGAGAAGTCGGATTTCACCATCCTCGAGGATGGAAAACCGCAACCGATCAAATACTTCTCCCGCGAAACCGATCTGCCGCTGACCATCGGCCTGCTGGTGGATACCAGCGGCAGCCAGCAGAACCTGATCGGCATCGAACGCAATGCGGCCTCGCAGTTCTTTTCACAAGTGCTGCGCAAGAAGGACGAGGCGTTCCTGATGATGTTCGGCGAGGAATCGGAGTTGCTGCAGGACTACACCAATTCCGTGCGCCTGCTGAACGACGGTTTGAACCGTCTCCATCTGAGCGTACCCACGGGCGGACTGGGTCCGGGACCGGTTCCGACCATTGGCCAGCCGCGCGGCACGGTCCTTTACGACGCGATTTACCTGGCCGCGAACGAAAAACTGCGCTCGGAAGTGGGGCGCAAGGTGATTGTTGTGATCACTGACGGCGTGGATGAGGGCAGCAAACTGCCGATCGATCAGGCGGTGGAAGCGGCGCAGAAGGCCGACGCGGTGGTCTACAGCATCGAGTACGTGGACCGCGGCTTCTACGGTCCCTTTGGCGGCTTTGGCGGCGGCGGCGAGGGCGCATTACACAAAATGTCAGACCCGACTGGCGGTCACGTCTACCGCGTAGACCGTTCGCATCCGCTGGATGACGTCTTCCGCGAGCTGCAGGAAGAGATGCGGACGCAATACGCGATCGGGTACTCGCCGATCAACGATCGGAAAGACGGCAGTTACCGCAAGCTCGATATCAAAGTGCCGAACAAAGACTGGAAAGTCGCGGCGCGCAAAGGGTATTACGCTGTACCCAGGGAATCTACGAAGTAGGTTTGCGGCCGTTCTTGGAGTTCTCAGCGGCTCTGCGCCTCTGCGTCAAGTCTTCGATCTCAAACGGAAATAAGTCTCCACAGCTTCCCGCAACGGCGGCATCGGCGCGATCCCGAATTTTTCCAGTTTTGCGTTTGAGAGCGGGGAGTATTTGGGACGGCGTGCCGGGGTACGGTATTCGCGCTCGTTGGTCCGTTGCAGCCGCGGCGTGAGTTTCGCGGTCTCGAAGATCAGTTGCGCGAAATCGAACCAGGAAGTCGGGGCGCCGCCTCCAGCGTGATAGACGCCGGTGGCATCGCGCTCGATGAGATCGGCGGTGCGCGCGGCCAGATACGGCGCGAAGGTCGGCGAGGCCACGTGATCTTCCACCACGCGGATCGGCTGACCGGAGCCGGCTAGGCGCAGCATCAATTCCACAAAGTTTCCCCGGGCCGTCGTCAGGCCGCCGGGGCCGAAAACACCGGATGTTCGCACGATCAGCGCCCGATCGAGATAGGCTTGCGCGTAAAGCTCTCCAGCTAGTTTTGAAACGGCATAGGCGCCAAGAGGGTGCGTCGGATCCTCTTCGACATAGGGGCGCTTGGCGGTCCCGTCGAAGACATAATCGGTGGAGAAATGCACTAGGCGCGCGTCGATCTGGCGGCAGGCCAGCGCCAGGTTACGGACAGCCAACGCGTTGACCTGAAAGGCGGCCTGAGGCTCCTTCTCGGCGACGTCGACCTGGTTATAGGCGGCTGAATTGAGAACGACTTGCGCGTCGAAACTGGCTAGCGCGCGTTCCACGGCGGCGGGATCGGTGATGTCGGCATGGGCTCGATCCCATGCGGCGACTTCATAGTTACGCGACTTCAGTTCACGGACGAGTTCCACGCCTAATTGGCCGGAAGCTCCAAAGACTACCGCTCGGGACGGCATAGGAAAACACAGGATAACGCCTATCGCGAGAGGAGTTGTAGTTGTTCCTGGAATACCTGGGCCATTTTGCTCAATGCGGCGAGGCCGCTGAGCACTTCGGTCAGCTCAATGCCCACATAATACCCGCCTTCGGTGGCGTGGCAATATAAGGCTTCGCCGAGGAAAATGGAGTCGCCGATTTCGATTTTCACGGCGGCGCCAGGTTTTATGGTTTCGGTGGTCATCACGCCGATGCCGCGCGGCGAGGCGTTTTTGGCGCTTGCCGTGAGGCGGATTTCGGGATCGCCCAGCACTGTGAGGGTAATGGGCCGATCGACCGGGATACGATCTTCTCGCCGGTTTTCCATGGAAGGAATATCGGCGGGTTGCGGGAAAACTTTAATCGGATAGGGCTAACCGCGCAGGCGAAGAACGGCGGCCGTGAGCATCATCACCAGCATAGCAATCGCGCCGATGATGGCGCGCTTCCGGGCCGGCGTGAGCCATCGAACGGCGTTGGCGTGGCCACGGCTGAGCGCGCTATGCACCAGGCGCCGCTGGGCGGGCGAGGGCAACGCGCGCAGGGCTTTGGCGACCTGCTTGCGCCCGCGCCGATCCGCGATGAGGATGGTGGCCGAATTGGAGCCGTTGGTGGAACGAAGAAGCTTACTGCGCAGGGCGGAAGGCACTTCGTCGACCGTGCGATAAACCAGGTCGTCGCCACCGGCTGAAATCAGAACGATGGAAGTTTGCACCACGCCGGAAGTTTGGGGATTGGGCTCGCCGCAATGCGGGCAACGGGCCGCATCGTGACCGAATTTCTTGCGGCAGCGGGTGCAATTCATCGAGCGCTTACCTTTTTCCTGCCGGCTCCGCCGGAATCGTCTCCCACATTATCGAGCACAACCTGAATAAATCCTAGCGCAGCTTTCGAGAGCGCCTTGTCCTTGCGGTAAATTAACCCCAGACGGCGCAACATGGGCTCGGGCGCGAGCGGAATGGCGCGCAGGGTTCCGGCGGCGATCTCCTCCATGCAATTGGAAACCGCGATGAAGCTGAGGCCGAGACCGGCCATTACGAAGCGCTTCATCATTTCGGTGGAATCGAGTTCCATGGAGATGCGCAGGTCGTCCTCGACGGGTTCGAGCCATTGATCCAGGCGCGCGCGCGTTTTACCGGTCTTGGGCAACAGTAGGAAGAAATTAACGATGTCCTGCGGCGAAACCGATTCGCGGCCGGCCAGCGCGTGGCTGGCGGGGACGATAAGGCGGACTTCGTCGCGGTGGACGTCCACGACTTGCAGCCGCTTCTCGGCGACGGGTAGTTGGGTGAGCCCGAAATCGGCCGAATTATCCATCACGGCTTCGACGACGCGCGAGCCGTAATTGCGATCCACCTGAAGCTGCACCGCCGGGAACATACGGCGGTATTCCGAGAAAACGCGGGGCAGCAGGTAGATGCAAGTGGCTTCGTTGGCCGCAATGACCAGTTCGCCGCGGGGGTTGTTCTCCAGTTCGGCGATGGCATCCTGCGCTCGGCGGCGCAGATCGAGCATTTGGGCCGCGTATTCGGTGAAGATCTTGCCGGCGGTGGTGAGGGAGATGCGGCTGCCGAAGCGTTCGAAAAGATCGGCGCGCAATTCCTGCTCCAGTTGACGAACCTGGGCGCTAATCGCAGGCTGCGTGCGAAAACACGTCTGCGCGGCTTTGGAGAAACTTTTTAGCCGTACGATCTCCAGGAATGTGTGGAGTTGATCGAAGTCCATAACGCGCCCGCGCCACTCAAATTATGTATTGGCGGGATAGAAATAATGAATTTCCCCGGAGAGCCGGCTTGCGGTAAGTATTGTAGCAAAGGCCCGGGGTGGTGCGGCCGAACTAGTGGAGTCGTCGCAGACGCATCCGTCCTTCAAGGGGCGGTAAACCGCACCTCCAACCCCGAGGCGTTCCGATCCCGCTGATAGTATCGAGAGTGGTGAAACGATTCGTTCTGGCGCTGGCGCTGGGAATCCCTTTGAGCGCGCAAACCGGCGCGCAAGTCCTCCTGGTAGGCAACAGCAAGAGCGAGGAATCGCGGCAAATCGTGGATTATTACCGGCCGCGGCGTTCGGTTCCAGTGGGAAACGTGTGCTGGCTCTCGACCACCACGGAAGAAGAAATCTCCTGGAACGTTTATCAAAGCGACATTGAGGGCCCGGTGAGCAACTGCCTGAAGAAGGCGGGGCTGCAGGAGAAAGTCCTCTACATCGTGCTGACGCTCGGGACGCCGCTGAAGATCGATGGAACCAGCGGCACGATGGCGACGCGCGGCTCCGTGGATTCGGAGCTGGCGCTGCTCTATGCGAAGCTGAAGGGCGCTAAATTCGAGCGCGCGGGGACGGTTCCGAACCGCTTTTTTGGCGTGCGCGATGCGCCGTTTCAGCATCCGCAATTTCCGATCTATCTGGTAACGCGGCTGGCGGGCTATGACGTTGCCGACGTGAAGGCCATGATCGATCACGGCCTGGCCGCGAAGAATCGCGGCAAATTCGTGCTCGACGCGCCCAATGAGGCGAATGGCGATGGAAACCGATGGCTGCGCACGGCGTCTGTGCTGCTGCCGCCGTCGCGGGTGATGCGTAGACCTGACGCCGCGCGTGCTCTACGGGCAGAGGGACGTCATCGGTTACGCGTCCTGGGGCTCGAACGACGCCAACCGCAAGCAGCGCTGGCTGCACTATGCATGGCTTCCGGGGGCGATCGCCACCGACTTCGTCTCCACCAATGCGCGCACGTTCCGGCGGCCGCCCGACGATTGGAACATCAGCAGCGGGAAGCAGTGGGCAGCCACCGAACAATCGCTTTCGGCCGATTTCATCCACGAGGGCGCGAGCGGAGCCTCGGGAAACGTCTACGAGCCTTACTTGCAGGCCTGCGCGCGCCCGGAATACGTGCTGCCGGCGTACTTCGACGGGCGCAACCTGGCGGAAAGCTTTTATATGGGCTTGCCCTATCTGAGCTGGATGGGCGTCATTTTGGGCGACCCACTGTGCTCGCTGGGCAAACCGTAAGCTACTTCAGTTTTACTCCGGCAAGTTGCGCGATCGCGCCCAGCGTGGTCTGCGCCGCATTCAAACCGAGCCGGAAATCGCCATCCGAATAGTGGGAATAGACATCGATGGGTTGATGGTGCGTCGGGTCCCAACCCGCGCCGATCTGCGACCCGCGCTCCAGCTCGCGCAAGCTGATGGAAGGCACGAGATCCATAAATGGTCCGGAATCCGTGTTTGTCATGTGAGGTCCCACCACCGCCGGATAGTCGGTGGCGTATTTCTCGTTGGCGCCGAGGAACTCCCAGGCGAGCTCGGCGGCCTGCGCGGCGAATTTGGACCGCGATTGAAATTCGATATTGACGTCGGCTTCCGGCCGTTGGTGGACGCTGACTGTGCCGTCTTTCAGGGGCATACCGTGATCGAACATCATCATGTCGTGTTGAATCATGCCCAGCCATTTGGGCTCGGGATACTTTCCGGAGCCGGCCGGGTCTTCCTTCCCCTGGAGGTCCTTGCGCTGGTCGGCGTACGCCCGTGCGCCGTTGGTGCCGGTCTCTTCGTTGTTCCACAAAGCAAATCGAACCGAGCGTTCGGTGCTGACATCGGGACTGCTCAGCACGCGCGCCACTTCCATCACCAGCGCCGTGCCGGAGCCGTCGTCGTTGGCGGCTTCACCCCAGCCGATGCCATCCATGTGGGCGCCGACAATGTACATTTCTTCGGGATGGGTGGTGCCGATTTTCGTGCAGTAAACCTCTTCGCGCGGACCGGGCGTCGAGGGCTGCGAATTGAGCTCGCGCAGGCGCGTGTCTGGCTGCAAGTCAGGGTCGTTGTTGACCCCCGTTGGAGCGCGCTCGCCGCGCAGTACCGCGCCGCCGGGAACGCCCCGGCCGCCCCCGCCGCCGCGTCCTCCGCGGCCGCCACCCGCGCCGCCGGCAGCCCCTCTGCCTCCACCGGCTGCCCCCGCACCTCCTCGCGCGCCGCGCGCGGCCGGCCGGTATTCGTAGTGGATGCGCTCGGTATTCGTGCAGCCATAGGTTTTGAGCTGCGCTTCGATCCAATCGATGGCCTGGCGGTTGCGATCAGTGCCCTCCCGGCGGTCGCCAAATTTGGTTAGGCCTCGGATGGTGGCCTTGTAACGCGGCAGGTCGAGACGCGAGACGAGGGCTTTGATCTGTTCATTCGGGGCCGGCGCGGCTGGAGCGGGGTTGACTGGCTCATCCTGAGCAAAAACGCAACAGGACGTCAAAAGGAAGGCGAGAGGTAATACTGTTTTCGCACGCATGGGGTTTCCGGCCATTGTATTAAATCTGGCGGAGTCATTGCGGCGTTTTTTCGATGTGGAACCAATCGTAGTCGGCGTAGCCGTTTTCCGGCGCGGCGCCGCCGGCGCGGAGGGCGAATAAGCCCACTTTGGCGCCGATCCAGCGGCCTTTCTTGGCCTGGAAGGGCTCGCCGATGGGTTCGAAACGGGCGCCGTCGGCGCTATAGCTGAATTGGCACATGGCGTTCCCAGTGACTTGCACGCGGAAATAGAGATCGGGGCCGGTTATGGATTGGGCCGAGGTCTCGCGCTCAGGAGCGCCGGTATCGGCGCGCTTGCAGACGGTTTGCGAGACCGAAAGGCCATCGCCTTTCTTCTTTACGGATACGTAGGCGTAGTCAGAACCCATGACGATAAGGCCGGTCTTGTCGCTGTCGGTGAGGGCGTGGAAGGCCACCCTCGCGGTGGTTACGAATTCGGGCGCAGGGAACTTTTGCAGCAGCAGATTCGGTACGTCCCAGAGATTTCGCGCCGTTTCCAACATCGGAATGGCAAAGATACGCAATGTGCCTAGAGCCGGCGCGGGAAAAGCCCAGCCGGGTTTGG
Source organism: Bryobacterales bacterium (assembly GCA_963743705.1). Lineage (GTDB taxonomy): Bacteria > Acidobacteriota > Terriglobia > Bryobacterales > Bryobacteraceae > PALSA-243. The sequence goes on from CAVUQS010000020.1 coordinate 107,385, forward strand.
GATTCGCCTGCCATTGCCACTGCAAGCCGAGCGCAGCGCCGTTGAATTCGTCCGATTCCTGCGGCGTCATGATCGGATAGGCGCCGGCAGTGGCCGGCTTCTTGTGAGTGAGCACGGGCTCACCGTTATCGCCCATTACCGGCCAGTCATCCACCCATTTCATCGGCTGTAAGTGGAGAATGCGGCCGTAGGCGTCCTTATCCTGGAAGTGCAGGAACCAGGATTCGCCGGCCGGCGTGTCCACCCAGGCGCCCTGATGCGGACCATTGATCGTCGTCTTGCCTTGCGACAAGACGACGCGGCGCTCATAAGGTCCGTAAATGTGACGCGAGCGCAGGACTAACTGCCATCCCGTGGGCACGCCGCCCGCGGGCGCGAAGATATAGTAATAGCCGTTGCGCTTATAAAATTTAGGACCTTCGACGGTGGGGTCTTGCGCGTGGCCATCGAAGACGATGACGCCGTCGTCGAGCAGCCTGGTTCCGTCGGGGCTCATTTTGCTCACGAGGAGCGTGCTCTTGATGCCCGACCGGCTGGCAGCAACTCCGTTGACAAGATAGGCGGCGCCGTCGTCATCCCAAAGCGGGCAAGGGTCAATCCAACCTTTGGCGTCTTTGATCAGCAGCGGCGCGGACCAGGGTCCGGCCGCGTTTTTCGCCTTCACCATGTAAATGCCGTAGTCGGGGTCGGGATAGAAAATGTAGAACTCGCCGGCGTGATAGCGGATCGAAGGCGCCCATGCGCCGTTGCCGTGCTGCGTCTTGCTGAAGGCTTCGTAAGGCGGCTGCGCCGCGTAAACGTGCGCCACGATTTCCCAATTGACGAGGTCTTTGGAGTGCAGAATGGGCAGTCCGGGCACGGCGTCGAAGCTGGAGGAGACCAGATAGTAATCGTCGCCGACGCGGACAGCGTCGGGATCGGAATAATCGGCGTAGAGAATAGGATTCTTGTAAGTGCCATCGCCACGATCGGCTACCCAGACCTTCGAGACGTAGGGCTTGGGCGGTTGAGCGAAGAGAGCGGAAACCAGTAGGATAAGTAAGGTGGACAGCCGGCGCACTTACTGAACCTCGCGGTATCGAAAACAACTTACTAAGTGATCGTTGACCATGCCGGTGGCTTGCATAAAGGCGTAGCAGATGGTGGATCCGACGAAAGTGAAGCCGCGGCGGACCAGGTCTTTGCTCATAGCGTCGGATTCGGTGGTACGGGCCGGGAGCTCCTGCATTTTGCGCCGGTGATTCTGTAGAGGCTTCCCGCCGGTGAATTGCCAGATATAGGCGTCGAAGCTGCCGAATTCCTTCTGTATGGCGAGGAAAGCCGCGGCGTTGCGCACGGCGGCATTCACCTTGAGACGGTTGCGAACGATGCCTTCATTGGCGAGCAGTGCGGCGATTTTATCGGCGTCGTAGCGAGCCACTTTGCGTGGATCGAAACGGTCGAAAGCAGCGCGGTAAGCGGGACGTTTCTTGAGGATCGTGATCCAGCTCAGACCCGCCTGCGCGCCTTCGAGGATGAGAAGTTCGAACAGCGCGCGGTCGTCATGCAGCGGCTTGCCCCATTCCGCGTCGTGGTAGGCGATGGAGAGTTCGTCGGTCGCCCAGGCGCAGCGCGTCAGAGTAGTTTTGGAAGGCAAAGAGGGCTCCAGAGGGCGATTGTAGCGTGGCGCGCCGGGCTAGAGGAAGCGATCGAAAACGGCGGTCTCAAAGGCTTCTACGCGCTCGAAGATGGCGTCGTTAGTGATCAGGGCAGTGACGCCGCCTTTGATCGCCGTTGCGGCTTGCAATGCGTCGGGCGCGTGCAAGCGGTGCCTGGCGCGAATGCCCGCGGCGATATCGGCGATTTCGAGGGTAGGCGCGATCCATTCCAGATGGGGATAAACGCTCAACAATGCGTAGTATTCGTCGGCGCATTTCTGGCTCGCATCGCGATAGGGCTGTACCAGCAACTCCATCATGGTGATGGTGGAGGTAACGGCCGATCGGCTGGGGCGCTCGATCCATTCGAATACGATTTCGGCAAGCGCCACGTATTTCGGATTGGCTTCGAGCTGATAAATGAAGATGCTGGTGTCGAGAGCGATGCGGTGGTGGTTTTGCAAAAACGCCCGGAGATCGGTTACTCCCAACTGCTGCGTTCCTTACGAAGGTAGTCGGGCGGATAGGCGCCGCCGGCCAATCCACGAATGGCGGAATGATACTTGGCTGGCTTTCGCAGCATGATCACGCTTTCACCGCGCACGACCACCAGGATTTTGTCGCCCGCTTTGATGTGCAGCGCTTCGCGCGCTTCGCGCGGAATCACGATCTGGTTTTTGGAGGAAAGCGTGGCTTCATTCATCGCTTTACATTATAGCGAAAAGTAAAGCGCTACGCCAAGCCGCCCATGCAGATGTACTTGAGGTTCTGAAATTCGGCCATGCCCTGACGGCCGCCTTCGCGGCCGATGCCCGACTCCTTCACGCCGCCGAAGGGGGCGACTTCGGTAGAGATGATGCCTTCGTTGACGCCCACCATGCCGTATTCCAACGCTTCGCTGACGCGCCAGATGCGGCCGACGTCGCGGGCGTAAAGATATGCCGCGAGCCCGAACGGGGTGTCGTTGGCGAGGCGGATGGCTTCGGCTTCGTCACGGAAGCGGAAGAGCGGGGCGACCGGCCCGAAAGTCTCTTCGTTGGCCATTTTCATAGCGGGCGTGACGCCGGTGATGACGGTCGGCTCGAAGAAAGTTCCGCCGAGCGCGTGGCGCTTGCCGCCGATTACTACATGCGCGCCTTTCGAGAGGGCGTCGTGAATGTGGTCCTCAACCTTGTCTACGGCGCGCTGGTTGATCAAGGGGCCTTGCTCGGAGTTTCCGGTTTCAGCCGCACCGACGTTCAGGCGCGCGGCGGCGGCGGCGAGTTTTTCGGCGAAGGCGTCGTAGACGCCGTCTTGAACCAGGATGCGGTTGGCGCAGACGCAGGTTTGGCCCGAGTTGCGGAATTTCGATTGCATCGCGCCGGTGACGGCGGCATCGAGATCGGCGTCGTCGAAAACCAGGAAGGGCGCGTTGCCCCCGAGCTCAAAAGAGACGCGCTTGAGGGTCGCGGCTGATTCCTGCATCAGGCGCTTGCCAACGGCGGTCGAGCCGGTGAATGAGATTTTGCGGACGCGCGCGTCGCGCATCCAGGCGCCGGCGACTTCCGGCGCGCGGTCGCGCGAGGCAGTGACGATGTTGATGACGCCGGCGGGAATCCCGGATTCCTCGGCCAGCGCGGCCATCGCCAGCGCCGTGAGCGGCGTATCTTCGGCGGGCTTCGGCGACCACCGTGCATCCGGCAGCCAGGGCGGGCGCGATTTTGCGCGTGAGCATCGCCAACGGGAAGTTCCAGGGCGTAATGGCGGCGGCGACGCCGACCGGTTCCTTCACCACGAGGAGCTTACGGCCGCGCACGGGCTCGGGGATGGTCTCGCCATAGGAGCGCTTGGCCTCTTCGGCGAACCACTCGACAAACGACGCTGCGTAGGTTACCTCGCCGCGGCTTTCGGCCAGCGGCTTGCCCTGCTCGAGCGAGATCAAACGCGCGAGATCCTCGCGGTTGGCCATGAGCGCGTTGAACCATACGCGCAGCGCGGCGGAACGCTCCTTGGCAGTGCGCGATTTCCACTCGGGGAATGCGCGATCCGCGGCGTCCACAGCGGCTTGGGCTTCGGTTGGGCCGCAATCGGGGACGCAGGAAAGCTGGCGATCCATTAGCGGGGTTGGTGACGGCGAAGCAGCGGCCATCGGCGGCGGCGATCCGCGCGCCTCCGATAATCGTGCGGTTGAGGATGAGATCTTCGCGTTCGAGTTTCATGTCAGTCCCTGCTCAGGGTGACGATCGCCTGGGCTTCCGCCGAGCGGCCTTCCCCGACGGGGCCTACGCGCTCGGCTGTCTTGAATTTTACCGACACGGCTTCGAGCGGAAGGCCGAGCGTGTCGGCGAGTTGTTCGCGAATAGACAAACGGTAGTCTTTGAGCTTGGGCCTCTCGAGGATCACCGTGGAATCCACGTTGACGATGGAGTAGCCTTCCGCTTCCGCCAGCCGCATGGCGTGGCGCAGGAAGATGAGGCTGTCGCAGCCTTTCCAGCGCGGGTCGGTGTCGGGGAAGTGCATGCCGATGTCCCCCAGCGCTGCCGCGCCCAGGATGGCGTCGGTGATGGCGTGTGAGAGCACGTCTGCGTCTGAGTGGCCTTCCAGGCCGAATTCGCAAGGGACGGTCACGCCGCCGAGAATCAGCGGGCGTCCGGGAGCGATGCGGTGGTTATCCCAGCCGAGTCCGGTGCGGATGGTCATTAGCGATTGGCGGTGAGGTTGGCCAGGAAGAGATTGGCGAGATCCATGTCGCCTGGCTTGGTGATCTTGATGTTGCGATCGCTGCCGAGCACTACGCTCACCTCGATATCGAGGCGTTCGACGAGGCTGGATTCATCGGTGCCGGTGAAACCATCCTGCTGGGCGGCAGCGAAGGCGCGCTTGAGCAGTTCGTAATGGAAAACCTGCGGTGTTTGGGCGAGCACCAACTTCTCGCGCTGCAAGGTGCCGCGGATTTTGACGTGGCCCGTGCCTTGCGTGACCTGCTTGACGGTATCGACCACCGGAACGCCGACGATCGCGGCGCCTGTGGCGGCGGCTTCGTCGAAGACCTTGCCGATGGTTTCGACATCGATGAACGGGCGGACGGCGTCATGCACCGCGACCAGTTCGGTATCCGGCGGGAGCGAGGCGAGCGCGTTGGCTACGGACTGCTGCCGGCTATTTCCGCCTTCCACCACGCGTACACGGCCGGCGGGAACTTCTCCGGCGAGCATCTCGGAAACCCAACCCATGTCTTCGGCGCGGGTGGCGATGACGATTTCACGGACGCGATCGATGCCCGCAAACTTGCGCACGGTGTGCGCCAGAATGGGCGAGCCGTCGAGCAACATGAACTGTTTACGGCTGGTGCCGGTCTTTTCGGCGGCGGCGCGGCCCATCCGCGTCCCCAGGCCCGCGGCGGGCAATATAACGGCGGCTTGCATTTGAAGTTACGATTCTACCGTGGTTCGCTCAACGGCGACTGCGCCCATTGGCTGCGGGTCGGTCTTGCGCGGGACGCGGTCGTGGCGATCGGCGCCGGCGGCGCTGTGAATGCGCTCGTCGAATTTGCCAAAGATCATCTTGCCGGCGGTGGTCTGCAGAACGCTGGTGACCGAGATGTCGATGGTCTTCGAGATCATCTTCTTGGCATTGTCGATCACCACCATGGTGCCGTCGTCCAGATAGGCGACGCCCTGGTTGTATTCCTTGCCTTCCTTCAGGACGAAGACGCGCATGGTTTCGCCGGGGAGCACGATGGGCTTGAGGGAATTCGCCAGCTCGTTGATGTTGAGCACTTCGACGCCGTGCAGTTGGGCCACCTTGTTCAGGTTGAAGTCGTTGGTGACCACTTTGCAGTCGAAGACCTTGGCCAGTTCGATGAGCTTCATGTCGACTTCACGTACCTGCGGAAAATCCTCTTCCACGATCTGTACCGTGAGGTGCGCCATTTTCTGGATACGCTGCAGGATGTCCAGCCCACGGCGGCCGCGGTTGCGCTTCATGGAATCGGCGGAATCCGCCACCAGTTGCAGTTCGCGCAGAACGAATTGAGGGATGACCAGGACGCCGTCGAGGAACCCGGTTTCGGCAATGTCGGCGATGCGGCCATCGATGATGACGCTGGTGTCGAGGATCTTGAACGACTTCTTCGACGTCTTTTCCACGCCGAAGATGCCGCCGAGCGCCGCCAGGTTCAGCATGTCGCCCTTGTTGGCGCCTACCACCAAGCCGATATACGCCATAAAGAGCAGAAGACAAACCTGTAAGAAGGGCTCCGGCGTGGCTTTGCTCAGCACCAGAGACATCAAAAACGCCCCGAAAATCCCCAGTACGGAGCCGAATGCGGCCCCGATCAGCCGTTTGAGGCTGACTTTTTCCAGGCGAATTTCGAAGAAGACGATGCTGCCGCCGATGACGAATCCGCCGGCCGCCGCAATCGCAGGAGGAACTCCGTATGGATGCAGGGCATAGGCGCAGACGGATAGCACGAGAACGAAGATTGCGCGAACGACCGTGAGATCGAGCAAGAATACACCCCCTTTGGGACGGGTGAAACCTAATTAATATCGCTGCTTATGTACAAGGAGCAGCCTTAATGCCGCGCCAAGAGTATACCATCGAACTCGGATGCTGAACTGTCGCGCTTAGCGCAATTTATTCGGTCTTGGCGAAACGTTTGAAGAAACTGTCCTTGTTCCACTCCGGCCGGGCGGCGTCGTTGGCCACCCGCTCGAGCAAAGTGGCGATCACGCGGTCGAACTTGGCCGCGGCCGCCTTGTCGACGGGCTGCTTCAGATCGTCGTTTTGTTTGTGATAGATATCGCGCACCCACGTGCGGCGGGTTGTCTCGTCGGAAGAGCCTTTTTCGTAACCGAATTTAAACGCAAGGGCGGGAATCCCCTGGCGGATGAAGCTATATTGATCGCTGCGAATGAAGCGGTTCTGCTCCGGTTCCTGGTCGGGCTGCACTTTGACGCCGAGGCTTTCGGCAGCAATGCGGACCTGCTCGCCGAGGCTCGATTCGGTCAATCCCTGCACTTCAATCACTTTCAGCGGGTAAAGCGGCAGGAACATATCCAGGTTGATGTCCGCCACGATGGATTCTCGCGGAACGGTGGGGTGAGCGGCGAAATAGCGCGAACCGAGCTCGCCTTTCTCTTCGCCGGCCAGCGCGATGAAGACCACCGAACGCTTGAGCTTGACCTTCGACGACGCCATAATCCGCGCGATTTCGAGCACCGAGGCAACTCCGGACGCGTCATCCATGGCCCCGTTGAAAATTGTGTCGCCGTTCAGGGCGCGGCCGACGCCCAGGTGATCGAGATGCGCGGACATGATCACGTATTCGTTCTTCAGCTTTTTATCGGACCCAGGGAGGACGCCCACCACGTTGGGCGCCTCGAATGGCTCGAGCTTCAGGGCGGCCTTGGAGCGCAGGGCGCCCTTGAGGTCGAAAGCTGGCATGGGTTCGTTGGCGCGCGCCGCCTTCTGCAGTTCCTCAAGCGTGTGTCCCGACCCGGCCAGGAGCTTTTCGGCGCCGCGGTTGGTCAGCGTGAGCGAAACCTGTTGGCCGGTGGACTCCTGCAGGCTTGGGTCGGCCAGAGCTACGGATGGCGGGGTGGGTCCGCGGCCGCCGCGGCCTCCGGCGGCCGGTGCAGCGGCGGCCGGGGGATTTTCGGCGGCTGCGTTGCCACCTGCCGGCGCGGCGCCGTTCCCGCCTCCATTGCCCGCACCGTTTCCGCCGCGTCCACCCGCGTTGATGGTGGCGATGCCGATGGCGCCGGCGCGCTTCAAAGCCGCCCATCGTTCACCGGCCGATTGATAATGCGACATCAGATTTCCGGGTACGCCGGGGACCTGTCCGCCGCTGAAATAGACCGCCACCTTGCCGTGGAGGTCAACGCCCTTCAGGTCGTCAATGTTGTTTTCCGGGATGACGAACGCGTGGCCCACGAACGCCATGGGCGCTTCCACGGAAGGCGCCAGATCGGCGCGATTGCTCATGCCTGCGTCAGCCCCTAGAGCGAGCGGCTCGGGCGCGCCGTCGCGCACCAGCTCCAGGCTGGATTGATCGGTGACCAGCGAGCGCCACTCGAATTGGATCGGCTGCAGGTAGGCCGAGGTTCCGCCCGGCTTGAGGCCGATGCGTTCGAACTCGCCCGAAACATATTCGACAGCTTTCCGGTAGCCATCTTTGCCGACCTCGCGGCCCTCCAACTTGTCGTCGGCGAGGAATGAAACATGGGCCCACCAGCGATTGCCCTCCGCGACATAGTCCACCGCCGCGAAAAGAGATACGGCGGCAAAAAGGAGACCGGCAAATCTTTTCATAGAGACCAGTTATAGCATTCCGGCCGCAATATTTTGATGTCCCGTACGCTCCCGATTTGAATTTGATAATCTGGCTCAAACCATGAATTCCATCGGGCGGGACGTGCGATACGGGGCGCGCCTCCTGGCAAAAGGACGGAGTTTCACCGCTATCGCATTGTGTACCCTGGCTCTTGGGATCGGGGCCGCTACCTCTATCTTCAGCGTGGTGGATGCCGTGGTGTTCAAACCATTGCCCTTTCGTGACCCCAACCGCGTGGTGGTGATATGGGAGCAAAATCCCGGGCTCAGCCTGTTTTCCATGTTCGATGCGGTGAGCAACTATCACGATTGGTCGGTGCGCTCCCGCAGTCTGGAAGGAATAGCCGGCGTTTACGATACGAGCATCAATCTGACGGGCGGTCCGAACGGCCTGATCGAGCCCGAAGAATTGAAGATCGAACGCGTGTCGGCCACATTGTTGCCGATGTTGGGCGTACAGATGGCGCTGGGGCGGTCCTTTCTACCGGAGGAAGACCAGCCGGGAGGCGGTTCGGTCGTAATTCTAAGTCATGCCTTGTGGGAGCGGAAGTTTGGCGCCGATCCGGCGATTGTGGGGAAGCAGATTCGCCTGCGGACGCAATTGTATACGGTGGTGGGCGTGCTGCCGCCGCGTTTTGCCTTGCTGGAGCCCGGCGTTGAGGCATACGTGCCCTTGGCGCTGGACCCGAACGACCCGAAATTTGCCAATATGCGCATGCTGGTGGCGTTCGCGCGGCTGAAACCGGGTGTGACGATGGCTCAATCCCAAACCGAGTTGGATGGCATCGCCGCGCAATTGGCGCAAAGCAACCCGTCGTTGAATCGCGGCTGGGACGCGAGGCTGTCGTCAATTCAATCCGAGGTCTATGGAAGCGTCGAGCCGGCCATGCTGGTATTGCTGGGCTCGGTGGGCCTGCTGCTGTTGATGGCCTGTGCCAACATGGCCAATCTGCTGTTGGCGCGGGGAGCATCGCGGCAACGCGAGATTGCGGTGCGGGCCGCCGTAGGCGCGACGCGCACCCGGCTGGTGTCGCAGTTCCTGGCGGAAAGCGCGATGCTGGCATTGGCCGGCGGCGCTTTGGGATTGTTGTTGGCGCGCGGAGCGGTGGCCCTGGTAGCAAGATTGGGGCCGGAGAGCATCCCTCGATTGAGGGAGGCGCGCGTGGATTGGCGGCTGTTCCTATTTGCGCTGGCGGTATCGGTTGCGACGGGCGTCCTCTCCGGCCTCGTGCCTGCGTTGCAGGGATCGCGCGCGAATGTGAGCGCGGCGTTGCTGGGGGGCGGACGCGGCGGATCGGCGGGGCGTTCGACGCGAAAGCTGCGCTCTTCGCTGGTGGTGGCGGAAATAGCGCTGGCGTTGGTGGTTCTGATCGGCGCGGGCTTGCTGGTGCGAGGATTTTCCAGGTTGCGGGCGGTCAATCCGGGGTTTCATCCGGCCAACGTGTTAACCATGCGGATTCCGGTGGGCGGCGGGCGCAACAATCTGATTGCGCAGCGCGTGACGTTTTTCAAAGAGCTGACGGACCGGATTGCCGCCTTGCCGGGCGTAACCAGCGTGGGCGCGGTGAGCACGCTGCCGCTGACCGGCTTGGCCGGAGGGTCGAATTTCTGGATCGAGGGACGTCCGGAGCCGATGGAACGCCGCCCTTTTGGTTTGACGCGCGACGCGACGCCAGGATACTTCCGCGCGATGGGAATCCCGCTCCTCCAAGGGCGGTTTTTCGACGACCACGACGCGTTGAACTCAACGCCAGTCGCGATTATCGACCAACGCATGGCGCGGCGTTTCTGGCCGCAGGGCGGGGCAGTGGGCGGGCATATCATTCTAAATGCTAACGATCCGCCGCAAGAGATCGTCGGAGTAGTAGGCACAGTGAAGCCCGATCGTTTGGAAGGCAACGACTGGCCTACGATTTACATGCCCTACTCGCAAAGGCACGGCCCTGTGATGATCGTCGTGGCGCGGACAGCGAACGCGCCGCTTTCGAGCGCGCGCGCGGCGACGCAGGTGGTGCACGACCTGGATCCGCAGCAGCCTGTCGCCGATGTGCAGACGATGGAGCATGTAGTGGCCGAAGTCCTGGCGGGCGCGCGGTTTAACATGGTGGCGCTGACGATCTTCGCCGTAATCGCTTTTGCGCTGGCGACGCTGGGCATCTATGGCGTGATTTCCTACGACGTGTCCGCGCGGACGAACGAGATTGGAATCCGGATGGCCTTGGGCGCGCAGCGGGGCGATGTGCTTAAGTTGGTGATGGCCCAGGGAGCGCGTTTGGCGGCTTGGGGAGTGGGAATCGGTCTGGTGGCGGCGCTGGTGCTCACGGAGCTAATGAAGACCATGCTGTTCGGTGTGAACCCGCGCGATTTTTGGACTTTCGCTTCGATTTCGGCGCTGCTCGCCTTGGTCGCGTTGGCGGCTACTTATGTTCCGGCGCGGCGGGCGATCGGGCTCGATCCGGTGCGGGCGCTGCGCCATGAATAGGACCGCCGAGGAATAAAACAGGACAGAAAATGATCACCCTGCGGAACGTCGAGAAGTTCTACGAAGGCGGATACGGACGCACCTATGTGCTGCGCCGCATCAGCGGAGAAATCAAAGAAGGCGAGTTTGTGACCATCATGGGGCCCTCGGGCGCCGGGAAATCGACGCTCTTGAGCATTCTCGGAATGCTGGATGGGGCGTGGACGGGCGAGTTCGAGTTTTTCGGCCACCAGGTGCATCGCATGAAGCCGAAGGATCGGGTGGAGTTGAACAAGAAGTACATCGGCTTCGTGTTCCAGAGCTATCACCTGATCGATAATTTGACGGTGTACGAGAACCTGGATATTCCGCTTTCGTACCGCAATGTAAAAGGATCGGAACGCGCGTCGATCGTGTGCGATGCGCTCGACCGGTTCCATATCGTGGGCAAGCGCGATCTCTATCCCAGCCAGCTTTCGGGCGGACAACAGCAACTGGTGGCGGTGGCGCGCGCGGTAATCGCGAACCCTAAGCTGATTCTTGCCGACGAGCCGACCGGCAATCTCCATTCGAGCCAAGGTAAGGAGATCATGGAGTTGTTCAAGAAGCTCAACGAAGAAGGAACCACCATCGTGCAGGTGACGCACTCGAAGGAGAACGCCGGGTACGGGAACCGCATGATCAACCTGGCGGATGGCTGGATCGTAGCCTGATTTGGTTCACGGGATCTCCACTTACTTCCGGCGCCGGCGCATGCTGCGATTCGCGGCGGAGTTAGGCGTCACCCAAGCCACGCGCGTGCTCGACATCGGCGGTACGCCCGAAGTTTGGGATCTGCTGCCGGCCAAACCGCACCTGACGCTGCTCAACACGCCGCGCGCGAAAGACGATCTGACGGGCGCGGCCGAATGGGTAGCTGGCGACGGCCGCGCGTTGCCGTTCCGCGATGGCGCCTTCGACGTTGTGTTCAGCAATTCGGTGATCGAGCACGTGGGCGACAGCGAAAGCCAGCGTCGCTTCGCGCGCGAGGCTGCGCGTGTAGGGCGCGCGTACTGGGTGCAGACGCCGAACCGTTGGTTTCCCGTGGAGCAGCACTTGCTGACGCCGGTGATTCACTGGCTGCCGCGCGCCTGGCAGCGTGCAATTGTTCCACGCGTGAACGTGTGGCGGTGGGTGGCGAAGCCATCGGAAGACCGGCGGCGGTTTTACGTGGAGCATTACTTGCGGGATGTGCGGCTACTGAGCGCCGGCGAGATGCGCGAGCTTTTTCCGGAGGCGCGGGTGATTCGGGAACGGGTGCTGGGGGTGACTAAGTCGCTCGTGGCGTGGAAGAACCACTCAATCGGCGTTCGGCGATAATAGAGCTATGGTCAAGTCGGTCGAAGGAATCTATCACGACGGCAAGGTTGAATTGCTTGAGCCAATAGCCGAAGCTGAGGGTTCGCGCGTGATTGTGACCTGGCTTAAGCCCGATGGCTCGGTCGACCTTCGTGAGAAGGGAATCGGCGAATCGCAGGCAGCGGACCTTCGCCGCCGCTTGGCTCCGTTTGCCGAAGACTGGAATCGCCCGGAAATGAACGTCTATGACGAATTACCGCCGCGGTGACTTGGTCTTGGTGTTATTCCCGAACTCTGATTTGAGAACATCGAAACGCAGACCGGCTTTGGTGATTCAGGCCGACGAACTCGGGACGGATCTCGCCCAACCATCGTGGCGATGATTACGAGCAATATGGATCGAGCGGGGCGTCCCAGCAGGGTTACCGTCGTTGCCGCTGGCGACGACGGTCGGCGGTCCGGGCTGCTTATGGACTCGGTGATCATGGCGGACAATCTGGCCACTGTTCGTTATTCGGAGATCGATTGCGTCATCGGGACGATCGGCGCGACAGAGCAACTCGACGCGGCGTTACGCGCGACGCTGGCGTTGTAACTCTGCCCGTCCGCCCTCACCTTTCCGATCCGGCAACCATCAGCTCAATCTTCGACCCATCCGCTCCGCCAAAATACACCCGCTCAGTCGCCTTCGTGAAATCCGCCGGTCGCGCTTTGGCGACATCGACAAATTTCTGCGGGTTGCGGTCCGTCAGTGGGAACCATGAGCTCTGCACCTGCACCATAATGCGGTGTCCTTGCCGGAAGGTGTGCGCGACGTCGGGCATGCGGTAAGCAATGTGGTCGGGTTTGCCTGGTTCGAACGGCTCCGGCTTTTCGAAGCTCTTGCGGAAGCGGCCGCGAAACGGTTCGCCTCGGACTAGCTGCTGATAGCCGCCCATCGGGATCGCGTTAGGGTTCGGCGCGGCGCCTTGCGCGGCTGCCGGGTTGGGATAATCGCCTGGATAGACGTCGATCAGCTTCACGACAAAATCGGAATCCGTGCCGGTGGTCGAAACTTTGAGATCGACCGCAATCGGTCCCAGAACCGTCACGTCGTGGTCGAGCGGTTCCGTCTGATAGACCAGCACGTCGGGCCGCGTCGACGCGAAGCGTTGGTCTTCGCTCATATAGTCGCCGCGCATGCCAAGCGCGATGCGATCCACATACGGCACCGGCCGGTTGGGGTCGGAAATATATTCGTCGACACCCGCGGTTTCCGGGCGTGTCCAGCCGAGCTTGCCCTTGGCATCGAGGAAGATTGCCTGCGGCTTAGTCTGGCGCGGAGGCCACGCGTCGAATTGCCGCCACTGGTTGGTCCCGGTTTCGAAAACCCACGCCCGCGGGAATTTGCCGTCGCCTTTGCCCTTGAGCAGGTAGAGGAAGAACGGAAATTCGATTTTCTCGCGATAATAGACTCCCGTCTTCACGCCGAAAGCCACGTTACCTACACGGTCGCCATCGCCGCGCGAGAAGCCGCCGTGCGTCCACGGCCCCATCACGAGCATGTTGACGGCGGGCGGCGAGTTCTTGCCGATGAAGTCCGACGTGCGCAAGGGGCCTTGCAAGTCTTCGGCGTCGAACCATCCGCCGACCGTCATGACGGCGGGCTTGATGCCCTTGAGGTGTTTCCAGATCGAGCGCGATTGCCACGTCTCGTCGTAGTTGGGATGGTCGATATTGATGGTCCAGGTCGGGTTCGCGTGGTGGAAATATTTGTCGTCGGCGTCGCCGAGCGTTCCCATGCGGAAGAAGAAATCGTAACCGTCGGGAGTTCCGTAAGGGAACGGCACGCTTGGCGCCGGCGGCGCTGGTCCGCCCACGCGCGGCGCGAATCCCATGTAGAAACCGAAATTGGCGGCGAGCATGAACGCGCCGTTGTGGAAGTTATCGTCGCCGAGATAGTAATCGGTGACGGGCGCTTGCGGCGAAGCGGCCACCAACGCGGGGTGCGCATCGATCATTCCCGCGTTGACGTAAAAGCCGGGCTGCGAGATGCCCCAAAGCCCTACTTTGCCGGTGTTGCCCGGGACGTTCTTGATAAGCCAGTCGATGGTGTCGTAGGTGTCGGAGCTTTCGTCGATATCGCGCGGGCCCTTGTGCGGATTGTGCGGGCGCAGATCGACGAATTCGCCCTCGCTCATGTAGCGGCCGCGAACGTCCTGATACGCGAAGATGAACTTCTCACGCGCGAAGAGCTCAGACGGGCCGACAGAGCCGCGGTATTGATCGGCGCCGTAAGGTCCCACGCTGTACGGCGTGCGCTGCATCATGATTGGGTAAGTCTTGCCGTCGCTGAAGACGTCCTTAGGGACGTACACCGATGTGAAGAGCTTCACGCCGTCGCGCATCGGGACACGGTACTCGAATTTGGTGTAGTTTTCGCGCACGAACGCAGCGTCCTGCGCGAATGCGGCGCTGGCGGTCAACAGCGGAAAAATGAAAAATCGCGCGATGTTTTGAGGCATGGATGGCGGTAGTGTAACAAAATCCTGTGCGCACAGGATTTCCTGACGCGGCGGTATGGAGTATCAATCGTAAAGGGAGGGGACTGCAATGTTACGAATGGCAACGCTTGCCGCGCTGGTATTGGTTAGCGCCGCTCTGGCGGATGACGACGCGCTGCGCTCAAAACTGACGGGATCGTGGCAAGCTCAAGGCGACGCCAAAGACGTTTCCAAGTGGACCTTCGAGAGAAAACCGGATGCGATCCATGTTGCCACTTCTGACGGCTCGAAAACGTTGTCGGAATTCGATTGCAAGATGGGCGGCCAGGAGTGCGATATCAAGGACAGCGGGCACAAGGCCAAGGTCACAGTCTGGTTCTTAGGGCCGAAGTTGGTGGAGACGGAAACCATCGGTTCGCGCGTGGTGAAGCGCCGCTTCGCGGTTACGGGCGATGGCGACACGATGGAAATGGAAATCATTCCGATCGAGCCGCAGGGCAAGACCGAGACGGCTACTTTTAAACGGGTTCATTAACCAGCGCGTGGATAGCCTGCAGGCGCTTCCAGAACGCGCCGAGCTTATCCAGACGCAACGCGTTGGGACCATCGGAGAGCGCGCGTTCGGGCGCATCGTGCGTTTCCACGAAGACGCCGTTGACGCCCGCTGCCACCGCCGCGCGGGCCAAAGTTTCGATGAACTGCGGCTGGCCACCCGAAGACGCTCCGGCGCCGCCGGGCAACTGGACGCTGTGTGTGGCGTCGAAAACCACCGGCCATCCGGCGTCGCGCATGATCTTGAGGCCGCGCATGTCGACTACCAGGTTGTTGTAGCCGAACGATGAGCCGCGCTCGGTGAGGATGACTTTTGTGTTTCCGGTAGATGCCACTTTTTCCGCCGCGCGGTGTATGTCGTGCGGGGCCACAAACTGCCCCTTCTTGACGTTCACGATGTGGCCGGTCTGTCCCGCAGCCAGGAGTAGATCGGTCTGGCGGCAGAGAAATGCCGGGATCTGCAGAATATCGGCGGCTTCCGCGGCGATTTCCGCTTGCGGGGGCTCGTGGATGTCAGTGAGCACCGAATACCCATCGCGGCGCAACGCGGCGAGAATGCGCACGCCTTCGCGCAAGCCCGGTCCGCGATAAGCATCGACGCTAGTGCGGTTGGCCTTGTCGAACGACGCCTTGAAGACGAAGTTCGGGCCCACGGTTTGACGAATCGCGCCGGCCATAAAGCGCACATGCTCTTCGCTTTCGATTACGCAGGGTCCGGCGATCAGTACAAGCGGTTTGCCGGGGCCAAAATCGGAGAACTCAATGGGCACGCGTGTATTGAGGCTCCCCGGCCTCGTGCGGTTGCGCCGCGTCGCGCGAATTCGCCCGGCGCTGGTGCTCGGCATACGCTGCGCCGATGAAGGCGGCGAAGAGCGGGTGCGGTTCCATGGGCTTCGACTTGAACTCGGGATGGAACTGGCAGCCCAGGAACCACGGGTGCCCGGCGATCTCGCAGATTTCGACGTAGGTGCCATCGGGCGTTTCGCCCGTGATGCGCAGGCCGGCCGCGCGTAATTGCTCTTCGTATTCGCGGTTGAATTCGTAGCGGTGGCGGTGGCGCTCCTGAATTTCGCGCGCGTTATAGGCTTTCTGAGCGAAGCTGCCTTCGGTGAGCTTGCAGCCCCAACTTCCGAGGCGCATGGTGCCGCCTAGCTCATCGACGCCCTTCAGTTCGCGCAGCTTGAAAATGACGCGATGCGGCGTGCCGGGGTTGAATTCCGTGGAATCGGCATCGTCGAGACCCGCCACGTTGCGCGCGAATTCAATCACCAGCGTCTGCATCCCTAGGCAAATGCCGAAATACGGCACCAGGCGCTCACGCGAGTAGCGGATCGCATTCAGCATGCCATCGATGCCGCGTTTACCGAACCCGCCCGGCACCAGGATGCCGTCGTAGCCCTCGAGTTGCCGCTCCCAATCGGGACCTTGCACGCCCTCGGCTTCGATCCAGTGAATATTCACTTTCAAGCCGTGCGCGGCGGCGCCGTGCAGCAGCGCCTCTTTCAGGCTCTTGTAGGAATCTTCGTATTCGACGTACTTGCCCACCACCGCGATTGAAACTTCGCCCTTCGGATTCTGCATACGTTCCAGCATGCCGATCCAGCGGCTCAGATCGCGCGGCTTGGCATCGATGTTGAGCAGGCGGAGGGCGATTTCATCCACGCCTTCGGTAGCGAATTCCACCGGTACTTCGTAAACCGAACGCACATCGCGCGCGGTGACGACGGCTTTGACGTCGACGTCGCAGAAGAGGGCAATCTTCTCCTTCATGTCCTGCGGCAGGGAACGTTCGGAGCGGCAGAGCAGAATATCGGGCTGAATACCGATGGCCCGTAGTTCTTTCACGCTGTGCTGCGTGGGCTTGGTCTTCAATTCCTGGGCGGCGGCGATCCACGGCACCAGCGTGACGTGCACGAAGATGGTGTTTTCGCGGCCTTCTTCGTGGCGCATCTGGCGGATGGCTTCGAGGAACGGCAACGATTCAATATCGCCGACGGTGCCGCCGATTTCGGCGATCACGACATCGACATCGCCCGACACGCGCTTCATAGCAGCTTTGATTTCGTTGGTGACGTGCGGAATCACCTGCACGGTCTTGCCCAGGTAGTCGCCGCGGCGCTCGCGCGCCAGAATCTGTTCGTAGATGCGGCCGGAAGTGAGGTTGTTGCTCTGCGTGAGGCGCGCGTGAGTGAAGCGTTCGTAGTGGCCCAGGTCGAGATCGGTCTCGGCGCCGTCGTCGGTGACGAAGACTTCGCCGTGCTGGAACGGGCTCATGGTTCCAGGGTCGACATTGAGATAAGGATCGAACTTCTGGCAGGTGACTCGAAGTCCGCGGCTTTCCAGCAGGCATCCGATGGAAGCGGCTGCGATGCCTTTGCCAAGCGACGAAACCACGCCGCCGGTTACGAATATATATTTAGCCATCTAATCCTCTGTCAGACTGGCAGGCGCGGCCCGCCGTTTGAATGAATTGCGACACTCTTTCCAGATCCTCCGGCGTATCCACGCCCCACGATTCGTATTCGGTTTCGACTACGCGAATAGCGTGGCCGTTTTCCAGCGCGCGCAGTTGTTCCAGGCGCTCGGCGCGTTCGAGCGGTCCCACCGGCAGCGACGAATACTCCAGCAGGAATTCGCGCCGGTAGGCATAAAGGCCGATGTGTTTGTAATAGGGTGCGCCAGAGAGGTCGCGGTCGTAAGGAATGGGACAACGCGAAAAATAAATTGCATCGCCCATGGCATTTGTCACCACCTTGACTACATTGGGGTCTGTAATTTCGCGAGGGTCCTCTATCTTCTTCTTGAGGGTCGCCATGTTGGCATCGCCATGGACTAATGGGAGTACAGCTGCATCGATCGCGGCGGGATCGATGAACGGCTCGTCGCCCTGAATGTTAACGACAATCTCGGCTGAGTCGGTGGACGCCACTTCCGCTACGCGATCGGTGCCGGACGGGTGATCGGGACTAGTCATGCGTACGGTAGCGCCGAAGGCGCGCGCGGCGTCGAATACCCGCTCGTCGTCAGTAGCGATGATGGTCTGAGTGAGGTAGCGAGCTTGCTCGGCGCGCTCGAAAACGTGCTGGAGAACGCTCTTGGAAGCCAATGGGGCGAGTACTTTGCCGGGAAATCGTGAGGAGCCAAACCGGGCAGGGATAACGCCCAAGATTTTACGCGGCACAGACGATCTTACCATAAAATCCCTATGCTAGACTCTGGTTAAGAAAGGTTGGCCAGTGCCGATGCTGCCTTCCTGTAGGAAGCTTTTTCAGTTGAGCGTGATCTGTGGCGCGCTGTTGATTTTAGGGCGCTCGCAGGATACCAACGGGGGGATGATCACGCCGCGCGCAAAAGCGCCGGTGAAGGAAGCGGCGGTCCTGCCGAAGGCCGACATCCGCACCAACGTTACGCTGGTGCTCATTCCCGTGACGGTCACGGACCCTTATAACCGTTTCGTGACCGGTCTCGATAAGGAGAACTTCAAGCTTTCCGAAGACAAAGTAGACCAGACCATCAGCCAGTTTTCGAGCGACGATGCGCCGATTTCCGTGGGCGTCATTTTCGATTGCTCGGGCAGCATGGGAGACAAGCTTTCCAAGTCCCGCCAGGCGGTAGCGCAATTCTTCAAGACGGCCAACCCGGAAGACGAATTTTTTCTTATCCAGTTCAACGATAACGCCAAGCTGATTCAGCCGTTTACGCATAACCTGGAAGAGATCCAAAACCGGCTGGCATTTACCCAGTCCAAGGGCAGAACCGCGCTGCTCGACGGTATCTATATGGGATTGCACGAGATGAAGCAGGGCAAGAACGCGCGCAAGGCCTTGCTCATCATTTCCGATGGCGGCGATAATAATAGTCGCTATACGGAGACAGAAGTTAAGAACCTGGTGAAGGAAGCGGACGTCCAAATCTATGCGATCGGAATTTACGAAATGGGGTCGGCCCGCGGCCGGACGCCGGAAGAAATGAGCGGGCCGGGCTTGTTGACCGAAGTGACCGAGCCGACGGGCGGACGAATGTACGAGGCGAGCAACATCAATGAATTGCCGGATATAGCGGCGAAGATCGGGATGGAATTGCGTAACCAGTATCTATTGGGCTATGCTCCCCTCAACCAGGAGCGCGACGGCAAATACCGCCGCGTGCAAGTACGAATCGTTCAGCCGCGCGGATTGCCTCCACTCCGGGCATACTGGAGGACAGGCTACTATGCGCTTGGGCAATAAACGCGCCATATTTACTTTTCTTATACTAACCACCGCAGGCGCTTTTACCTGGGCGCAGCAAGGCGCTCCCAAACAGGTTCCCAAGCAACAGCCCCCCGCCGGGGCGGAGGATAGCGGAGCTGTTTTCAGCACGAATACCAACCGCGTCGTTTGTTCCACTACGGTGATCGACAAGAACGGCCATCTGGTGACTGACCTGCCGAAATCGGCCTTTACGGTCTACGAAAACGGCAAGCCGCAGGAGATCACGGCTTTCAAGCGCGAAGACGTTCCCGTCGCGATGGGGTTGATCATCGACAACAGCGGCAGCATGCGTGAGAAGCGCAAGAAGGTCGAAAAGGCCGCGGCCGATCTGGCGCTGGCGTCGAACAAAGACGACGAAAGCTTCGTGGTGAACTTCAACGACAGCGCATACCTCGATCTGCCGCACGAAAAGGATTTCACCAACGACATCGAAGAATTGAAGGAAGCGCTGGCGCGCATCGATTCGCGCGGCGGCACTGCCATGCGCGATGCCATCCGGATGTCGATCGATCAATTGAAGAAGGCGCACCGCGATAAGAAAGTGCTGGTGGTGGTGACCGATGGCGTGGATAACGCCAGCATCATCAACCTGGAGAATCTGGTCAAGATTTCGCAGCAATCGGGCGTGCTGATTTACGCCGTGGGCCTGCTCACGGAAGAAGACCGGCGCGACGCCAAAAAGGCGCAGCGCGAGTTGCTGGCGCTTACCGAAGCCACCGGCGGCGAATCGTTCTTCCCGAAGGAACTGACGGAAGTGGATACCATCGCGCAGCAGGTGGCGCGCGATATCCGCAACCAGTACACCATCGAGTACAATCCCTCGGATACGTCGCTCGATGGCAAATTCCGCGAGATCAAGATCGCGGTGAACGCGCCCGGCCACCCCACGGCGCGCACGCGCAGCGGCTATTACGCCACTCCCAATCGCCTCGAGCCCAAGAGCTTTAAATAGTGCTCCGGTTGCTGTGGCGCATGACGCGCGGCTACCGGCTCGCGCCTTGGCGCAGCCCCTACTTACGCTGGCGCATCGAGACCTACTCGGGCGCGCATGCCGAGGCCATCGGCTTCCGCGAATTCTGGAGTTTTGCCTGGAAAACGCGGCGCGAGCTGACGCGCTATCTGCGCTGGGCGGCGCGCATGGCGAATCGCAAGCGCCCCTCCCATTCCCAGGCGGCTTGACGATGGGCCCCGGGCGCGATTTTCCATCCGTCCCGCGATCCCGGCGCCTATAATATAGTCGTGTCGAAAGCCAAAGAGCTGGAACAGCGCCTGGAGCGCACCGAGCAGCAACTGCGGCTCTTCCAACAGATCAGCCGGTTCATGGTGCGGGACATGAGCTTGCCGGACGTGCTGAAGGGCGTAGTGGCGCTGATCGTCGAATTTACGGCGTGCGATTCCTGTCTCATTTATCTGCAGGATGGCGGCGATCTGGTGTTGTGCGCCTCCAATACGCCGCATGCCGGGGCGATCGGCAAAGTGCGCATGCAAAGCAGCGAAGGTCTCACCGGCTGGGTGGCGCGTGAGCGGCGGCTGGTGGCCATTTCGCGCGAGGCCTATAAAGACGCCCGCTTCAAAAAGTTCGGCGAATTGCCGGAAGATACGTTCGAGGCGTTCCTGTCCGCGCCCATCATCGCGCGCAACCGCGTGATCGGCGTCATCAACGTGCAGCATCGCCAGCCGCACCAGCACACAGGCGGCGAAATGGAAGTTCTCACCACGGTCGGCGAGCAGATCGGCTGCGTGCTGCTGCTGGCGCGCATGGGCGCGGCGGCGGTGGATTCGGCTAATCACGCGGAACTTGCGCTTTCCGGACGCTAAAAACCGAAATGGAAATCAAGCTGATCTCTCTCGAGATCCCGGAAGGCGGCAACGTCATTCTGGGTCAATCGCATTTCATCAAGACGGCTGAGGATATCTACGAAGCCATCGTGAACACCGTGCCGCAGATGAAGTTTGGCGTGGCGTTCAACGAAGCTTCCGGGCCCTGCCTGACGCGTGTGGAAGGCAACGACGAAGCCTTGAAGGCATTGGCGGCGCGCAACGCGTCCGCCGTCGCCGCGGGCCACGTCTTCGTGGTAGTGATGCGCGACGGCTATCCCATCAACGTGCTGGGCCGCATCAAAGACGTGCCGGAGGTTTGTTCCATCTTCTGCGCTACGGCGAACCCGGTGCAGGTAGTGGTGGCCGAATCGGAGCAAGGGCGCGGCGTGCTGGGAGTAATCGATGGAGCGCCGCCGAAAGCCGTCGAAGGGCCTGAAGACGCCGAGAAGCGCCACAAGTTCCTGCGGGCGATCGGTTACAAGCGCTAATTTACGGCGGTTCTGGTGGCCAGCGATGCGATCGCCGTCCCTAGTTGCTTCGACGTATACGGCTTCTGCAGGAATCCGCGCACGTGTTTGCGATTGAAGCGCGCGGCGGCTTCCCGCTGGCCGTAGCCGCTCGATACAACAACCGGAACTCCCGGCAGCGCGGCCACAATGCGGTCGATGGCTTCCTCTCCATTCATGACGGGCATGGTGAGATCGAGCAGCACCGCTCCGATTTCCGGGTGCTTTTCCGCCATGCGTATGCCCTCCAGGCCATTGCCTGCCAGCAGCACGCGATAACCGCGGATCTCGAGCGAGGCTTGCGCGACGCGCCGCACCATCTCCTCATCGTCTACCACCAGAACGGTGACGTTGGCGGGAGACGCGGGCGCCGCCACGGCTTTGGGCGGAACCTCCTCGGAGGGGAACGTAACACGGAACGCCGAGCCTTCGCCGGCGGCGCTGGTGACTTGAATAGCGCCTTTGTGACCGCGCACGATGCCGGCCACGGCGGCGAGGCCGAGTCCGCGCCCGGTGAATTTGGTGGTGTAGAACGGATCGAAAATGCGCGCTTTGGTTTCAGCGTCCATGCCGCATCCGTTATCGGCGACTTCGAAATAGGGGCAGCCATCGGCATCGCGTCCGGTGGAAATCACGATCCGGCCGGACTCCTCGCCGATCGCTTCGATGGCATTGTTCACCAGATTCATGACAATCTGCTGCATCTGGTTGACGTCGGCTTCGATGGTCGGGAGATGCGGTTCCAGGTGCCGCTCAAGCGCGATTTTCTTGGGGACCGCGGCTTCAATCAGGCCGCTCATGCCGTGCACGAGACCGGAAAGCTCCGCTTTCTGGACAAAGTGGCGGCCCTTGCCCGAATAAGCCAGCAACTGCCGCGTAAGATCTGCCGCGCGCTGGCTGGCGCGGACAACATCCTGCAGGCGGTTATAGAAAGGGTGCACGGCGTTCAGATCGCCCAACACCAGGCTGGCGTTGCCCATGATGCTGGTGAGCAGATTGTTGAAATCGTGAGCGACGCCCGCGGCGAGCGTGCCCAGAGTCTCGAATTTCTGCGCCTCGCGGAACTGCTCTTCGAGTTGGCGGCTCTCGGTGACATCGGAAATTACATGGACCGCGCCCGCGGGGCTGCCGGATTCGTCGAAAACGGGATCCACGGTAATGTTCAGCCGCCGGTCGCCATATTCCAATTCCAGGCTTTCGCGGCGACGGTTCAAGATCGCGCGCGCGAATGGCTGGCGCTCCATGGGAAGCGATCCCCAGAGCGTGGTGCAATCGGAACCCTCCAGCTGGGCCTTGGAAAGGCTGAGGAGACGCGTCATGCTGTCGTTGGCCCGCTGTATGCACCCGTCCAGGCCCACTAGCGCGACGCCGTCGCCAATGGCGTCGAACGTCGTTTTCCACTCGCGGGCCGACCGGCGGGCCAATTCCTCGGCCGTGCGCGCGCGCAGCACGGCGCGGATGGTGGCGGTGAGCACTTCCGGATCGACCGGTTCCACCAGGTATGCCTCCGCGCCGGAATTCAAGCCGGTGGCCATTTCGGAACCCTTCACGCAGGATGCGGTCATGTGGATGACCGGAATCTGGGCCGTTCGCGGTTCCGATTTCAGGCGGCGGCAGACGTCAAATCCATCGATATCGGGAAGATGGACGTCCAACAGAACCAGATCCGGCTGGGTGTCGCGCGCCATCTCGAGCGCTTGTAGGCCGGTGACGGCTTCACCGACTTCGAAACCGGCAAGGATCAGCGTGCGCGTAACAGCGTAACGGCTGCCTTCGTTATCGTCCACATGGAGAATTTTGTGCTTGGTCGCCATTACTGAGAGATACGCTCCCCTGCGATCGCCATTCGCAACCGGTCCGGGCCGCCGGGTTGCGAAAGTAGCTCCTTTGAGAGTACCGCGTCCGCCTGTTCGGTCAGAACCGCCATTTCCTCGGCGGTCAACGCCTTCGCGGTCATGATGATTACCGGAATTTGGTTGAGAGTGGGGTCGGTCCGAAGCTCGCGTAATACGTCGAATCCGGTGACTTGGGGCATGTGCAAATCCAGTACGATGGCTCGCGGCCGGCGGATACGCGCCATTTCGATTCCCGTGGGTCCGTCGGCAGCCTCAATGGATGGAATGGAAGGTCCAAGCGCCTGGCGCACCAGGTAGCGCGATACCTCTTCGTCGTCGATCAACAGCACTGCGCCGATGGCATCCTCAGGCGTTTCACGTAGCGGTTCATACTGAATCGGGATCTCGGCGTAGAAGGTGGAACCCGCGCCGGGAGCGCTTTCCACGTGCACGCTGCCGCCTAACAATTCGGCTAATCCCCTGGCCAGTGGCAGACCAAGACCCGAGCCGGAAACTTTCTGCTGCACGGGCGTATCGATCTGCGCGAATTCCTGAAAAATGGCGTCGAGATGCGCAGCATCGATACCGATGCCCGTATCGGCTACAGAGAACACCACAAATTGGCGGGCCTTGTCGAACCCGGCGTGCACGCGCACTTCGCCCTGCCCGGTGAACTTCAATGCGTTCGAGATGAAGTTACGAAGGATCTGCGTGAGCTTGGTTTCGTCGGTGTAGAGCTCAGGGATTTCAGAGGCGTCTTCGAAGATCAGTTCGACGTCTTCGGGACGGCTCAACTGGCGGATAACCCCACGCAGCGGCTTGAGTACGCCTTGTAGCGCGGCGAAAAGGTTTGCAACTGTGAAGACCGTGGGCCGCACGACATCTTTGCCGGATTCGACGCGTGCGAGATCGAGCAGGTCGTTCACCATTTCGAGCAGCGATTCGGCGGATTTGCGGATGAACCACGTTTGCTTGTGCTGTTCGGGAGCGAGCTTCCCATCGGCCTCATCGATTAGCAGGCGCGTGAGCGCCATGATCGACGTCAGGGGCGTGCGAAACTCATGGCTCATGTAGGAAAGAAAGCGCGACTTCATTTGCCCCGCGCGGCGGAGGTTTTCGGCTTTCTCATCCAACTCGGCATAGAGCGCGACCACGCCGCGATTCGTGTCTTCGAGCTCCGCGTTGAGGCGCGCGAGGTCGTCCTGGCGGGCGCGCAGTTCGCTCATCACTCGCGCCATCTCGCGATTCTGCTCGCGCAATTCGTCCAGCACGGTTCGGGGGCTGGATTTTGCGATTATGGCCGCAACTTCGGCCAAGCGCTGCGGAGTCTTGGGGCCTTTCGAAGTGAGGCGCTTGCCAAGCGTCACCACGGCGCCCTTGCCATCCTGAGATTCCACCCGAAAATCGTCCATCAGCCGCCGTGCGCTGGCTATTCCCGCGCCGGCGCCGGAGGCATCGCCGCGGGTCAGGACGTCCGTCAATCCGTCCATGCCGCCGCTGCTATCGGAGATGCGAACGGTGAACCAGCGTGTTTTAGTATCTGCGAAAAACTCGGCCGTCCCGCCGCCGGCGTGCGAGAACGCATAGCGCGCGATTTCGGAAACGGCAGTCGCAATGCGCGTCTGGTCGTTGCCGTCGAAACCGAGCAATGCGGAAATCTCGCGCGCCTGCCGGCGCACCGATACCACATCCTCTTCTATTTGAATGGCCGACGAATACAAGGTGGAACTCATGGCGAACTTCTTTCTCGCACCGCCAGGACCGAGGCATCGTCGCGTCCGCGCTTTTTATCGCGGTAAATTACCCCGCAAAGCAACGACGGATCATGAGACGCCAACCCTTGGTATTCGTCCAACGACCAGTGGCTGTTAATGCCATCCGAGTATAACAACACGGGCGAATCAGGCGGCCATTCATACGTAAACTCCCTTACGTTGTTTGCGTTGTGACCAACGATACCCGGCATGCTTACGAAATTCTTGGTTTGCCCGGCGTGGCGGCTGACCAGACCCGCCACATTTCCGATCCCGGCGAACCGGATGAGACGGTTTCGTGGATCGAGACGCGCCAGCGAAACCGCGCCACCGCGCGTTCCATGAAGCGTCCGATGCATTTCAGCGATGATCTGAACCGGCTCGTCCTCCTTGCTGGCTTGAAAAACATCGACAGCGCGCAACGCGAAGTGCGCCGCGGAGGGGCCGTGCCCCAGACCATCCGCCAGCATGACTAAGAGCGCCGCCCCGGCCTGCCGGAAAGCGCCGGCGTCACCGCAGACCTCTTCGCCGGCCAGGGGCACGCAGATGCCACCGTACGCGAAGGCCGAACGGCCGCCGGGCTCGCGGGTGCGCTTCGCAAGGCGAGCCAGAATCGCCGTTCCCTTGCCCGGCTGCGTGAAGACGTCACACTCAGAGAGCCGGTTGACGGCGCCTAACCCCGAGCCGGCGCTGCCGGCGGTGGAATAGCCGTCTTCAAAGCACTGCGCCAGATTGGCCATGCCGGACCCACGATCGAGCGCCAGGGCTTCGATGCTGGGCTGGCCGTCATGGACCACGCTGGAGATCACTATCTCGCCGCCGCCGCCGTGTCTCCATAAGTTGGTGGCCATTTCTGTGACCACAATACCCGCACGCGCTGCGCCTGCCTCATCGAACCCCAATGCCGAAGCGGCGGCAACGGCAGCGCGCCGCGCCTCACCGGGCTGATCGGCTCCCTCTACCGGAACCGAAACCGTGGTCATGGCTTCCACTTGGTGATCGTCACACGCGTGCCGGCCCCCGGGGACGAGGAAATAGAGAATTCATTGACGAGGCGCTTCGCGCCTCCCAGGCCGAGGCCCAGGCCGCTGCCCGTGGTGAATCCATCTTGAAGGGCCTTTTCGATATCCGGAATACCGGGGCCTTGATCCTCAAACAAGACGAGCAGGCCCTTCCTCCCCGCGCGATTCAGGATCTCGATATGCGCCCACCCGCCGCCGCCGTATACGACGGTGTTGCGCGCCAGCTCGCTGACCGCGGTCACCGTCTTCGTTTGATCCACTAGACTGAGCCCGATCTCGACCGCGAGCGAGCGTACCGTCTGGCGTACGCTGACGATATCCTCGGAGGTGCGCAACGGCAACCGTTCAACCTTGGGAGCCATCGCCGCCCGATTCCAATTCCGCCGCCTGCAGCATCTCGATTCCGCGTTCGAGAGTCAGCGCGGTGCGAACACCTTTGAGGGAAAGCCCGAGTTCCACCAGCGTGATGGCGACCGAGGGCTGCATGCCGGCCACCACTGTTTCCGCGCCCAACAGACTCGACATGCCCGCGATATTGTTCAACATGCGGCCAATGAAGGAGTCCACGATCTGTAGCGACGAAATATCGATCACCACGCCATGTGAGCGCGTGTCGGCAAGCTTCTTTGTCAGGTCTTCCTGCAGCGCGATCGCCATGCTGTCGTTCAGGTCCACCTGGATGCTGACAAGCAGGAAGGCGCCTATCTTTAAGATCGGAATGCGTTCCATGGTCTATTGCGCTTCGGACTTCGGCAGCGAGCGGCCCGAACGCCGCAATGCGAGCCGGAAAGCATCCGCGAGAGTCGCCTTGGTGCTGACGTCGCCTAACTCCACTCCCAGGTGCACGATAGTCTGCGCGATCTGAGGACGCACTCCGCTCACGATGCAATCGGCGCCCATCAAGCGCGCGGCCGCGATCGTCTTGAGCAGATACTGCGCCACCAGCGTATCGACAGTCGGCACGCCGGTGATATCGATGATAGCGATGGTCGATTCAGTCTGCACGATGGTTTGCAGCAGGCTTTCCATCACGACTTGTGTGCGGCCGCTATCGAGCGTGCCGATCAGCGGCAGAGCCAGAATGCCGTCCCAAAGCTGGATGACAGGCGTCGAAAGTTCCATCAGTTCCTGCTGCTGGCGCGCGATGACTTCCTCGCGGCCTTTGACGTAGGAATCGAAGGTGATGAGCCCGAGTTGATCGAGGATCGCGGTGATCATCCATATTTCTTCGGCCAGGGCCGATCCGTCGTGTTTCAGCAGTTCGCGAAGGTTTTCGAAGAGAACGCGCTTCAGCGAAAAGACGAACGTGGCGGTATCGACCGGCGTAAATCCTTGACGGGCGCGGGTGCGTGAAACGTCGATCAGGAACTCGCGGGTGGAATCCCAAGGCGGGGTGTTGATATTCGAGCCTGCGCCCGATTGAAGCGCCTTGCGGAGCGCGCCCAGCAGCGCGGAAGATTGTTGACGGAGTTCCCCTTCATTCATTGCCATGCCGGGCGACGATGCGCTCGAGAGCTGTTGACTCATCCAAGAGGAAAGGATTCCCGCTTCCCGGTTTTGCAGTATTTCTAATAATTTTGAGCTCATGTGAGTACGTAACTGAAGTCCTCGGGATTTTCCTGGATGCCGGGACAATCGAGTATTAACGCGCGGTCAGTGAGATGTCAATCAGAATTAGGGGCGCTGGTAAGGGTGAAAAATCGTACGGCGCGCGATGGGAAAGTAGAGGGTCCTAGCCCGCCAATCCTGGGATCCCGCCCATGCTCTTCGCCGTTTTCACCGCCCGCAGGATCGCCTTGGCCAAAGCTTCGGCCGCCGCCGAACCCAGCGAATTGATGTCCGCCCGCGCGTTTCCCACAGACAACGCAAACGTGACATCGCCATCGGAGGTCGTGTTCACCGGCGAGATGGCGCGCGCAACGCCCAGACCGGCAAATTGCGCCAGTTTCTGCGCCTGAACCTTGGTGAGCCTGGCATTGGTGGCGACAACGGCGAGCGTGGTGTTGTGAGAGGCGGCGGGCGGCGCAAGCTCGATCATGGCCCGGTTGCTATCCAGGAATTCGTGGCTGGCAGGGGTCTTGCGGGCCCCCGCGACGATGTTTCCATTGGCGGGGTCGCGCACATCGCCCAATGCGTTCACGGCCACCAGCGCCGCGACCGTCACGCCACCGGGCATGTTGAGCGTGAAGGACCCGATGCCCGATTTCATCGCCTGGCGCATGCCGCGAATCTTGCCCACCGTAGCGCCGGTTCCCGCGCCCACGCAGCCTTCGGCCACCGGGCCGGAGTTAGCCTGCATGGCCGCCGCCTCGCCCATGCCGAGCGTGGGCCGCACGTCGCCTTTACCGATGCCAAGATCGAAAAGGATGGCTCCGGCGACGATGGGAATCACATGGCCGCCGAACTTTACGCCCACACCGCGCCGTTCCAGAAAACGGCGAACGCCCGAGACCGCTTCCAGCCCAAACGCGCTTCCGCCCGCTAGCAGAATTCCGTGGATTGCCTCATCCTGGTGCAGCGGGTCGAGCGCCGGAGTCTCCTCGGTGCCGCTCGCGGAGCCGCGAATGTCAACGCCAGCGACCGCGCCTTGTTCGCAGAGAATAGCTGTACAACCGGTGAGGGCGGCGAAATCGGAAATGTGCCCCACTGTAATGCCAGGGATGTCGGTAAGTCCCTTCATGGGGCGCGCTTTCAACGATATGGTAGCATCGGGGAAGCGGGGACCCTACCGTTTGCTCGACTTCCTGAAAAAGCCAGTTCTAGCGGCGCAAGAGTTCTTTGTACTCACCGGCCAAGCGCTACGAAACATCGTGCGCAAGCCGCACTATTTCGAGGATGTGATCCTGCAGATGGACACCATCGGCGTAGGCAGCCTGCTTGTAGTCGTGCTGACCGGCTTCTTCGCGGGCGTGGTGATGGCGCTCCAAATGTCGCGCGCGCTGAGTACCTACGGCCAGATCAGCAAGACCGGGACGCTGGTTTCCATCACCCTGGTGCGCGAACTGGGCCCGGTATTCACGGCGCTGATGATGGCGGGGCGCAATGCCACCGGCATTGCGAGCGAACTGGGCTCGATGAAGGTGACTGAGCAGATCGACGCCATGCGGGCGCTGGGCACCGACCCCATACAAAAGCTGGTGACGCCGCGCCTCGAAGCCACATCCATAATGCTGCCGCTGCTGACCATCATCGCGGATTTCGTGGGCATGTTCGGCGGTTGGATCATCGCACTGCTGTTTCTCAATCTGGGTTCGCGCCTCTACTGGAGTTCGGTGTGGCGCGCGCTCGAATGGAACGACGTGGCGCAAGGGCTGCTCAAGCCGCTCGTTTTCGCGGTAGTGATTTCGTTGATCGGCTGTTACTACGGATTGCGCGCCTCCGGCGGAACGCAGGGCGTGGGCCGCGCGACGACGCAGGCCATGGTGGCGGCGGCGGTGTTGATCCTGATTCTGGACGTGATGATCACCAAAGTGTTCGTTTGGGTGAGCGCGTAATGGCGCGGAATGAACCAGAGAGTGGCGCACCGATTCTACAGTTCGACAACGTCACAGTTTCGTTTGACGGCCTCGAAGCCCTGTGCGACGTTTCTTTCACCGCGTCGCCAAGCGAATCGCGGGTGATTCTGGGCGCGGCCGGCAGCGGAAAAACCATACTGCTCAAGACGGCGATGGGCCTGATCAAGCCCACAGCTGGCACCGTATGCGCGTTCGGCAAGGATCTCACCACGCTGAAAGAGCGTGAATTGTTCGAGATTCGCAGCCGCATCGGCATGCTATTTCAGGAAAGTGCGCTCTTCGACTCGCTGACCATCGAAGAAAACGTGGCGTATCCCCTGGTGAACCAGAGGTCGCTGAAGACGCCGCGCGCCGAGGTGCGCCCGAAGGTCGTGCAGGCGCTCGACTTTGTCGAACTGGGCCAGACGCTTGAGAAATTTCCGAGCGAGCTTTCAGGCGGCATGCGCCGCCGCGCGGCGATTGCGCGGGCCATGGTGACCGATCCGCCGCTGATCCTTTACGATTCGCCCACTGCCGGTCTCGACCCGATCACGGCGCACACTATCGTCGCCCTGCTGATCAAGGAGCGTGATCAAAGCCACACCACCACCCTGATGGTCACGAATCGGTATCAGGACGGTAACTTGATTGCAAATTTTCGCTACAATTCGGAACGAGGGGAGTTGGAGCCCGCCGGGCAAGGGGCCGCACGGCGTTACAAGACGACTTTCATGGTGCTTCGGGAAGGACGCCTGGTTTTTGAGGGCGATCAGGACCAGTTAGAGGCATCGACGGACGAGTATATCTCTAAGTTTGTCAAGCCGCGAGAGTAGACGATGCCTGATCCACATCGAGTGCGATGGTCAAAGCTGAGGGTAGGTATTGTTGGCTCGGTCGCGTTCCTCATTCTCTTTGTCCTGGTTTTCCTGCTGACCAGTTCCAAGGGGCTCTTCCAGCGCTACGTCACCCTGCACACCTACATGGACGATGCCTCGGGTCTCGTCGAAGGCACCGCCGTGCGGCTCAACGGCATCACAGTCGGCTATCTGGATAAGCTGCGCCTCACCGCCTCGCGCGACCCCAAGCGCACCGTGGAATTCGAGATGAAGGTGAAGGCCGCGTTCCTTCCCGAAATTCCCGTGGATTCGCACGTGGGCGTGGCGGCGGCCAATTTGCTCGGCGATAAATTCCTGAACATCACCAAGGGATTGCAAACGCAGCATGTCGAGGATGGCAGCGAACTTCCGGCTCTGCAGGCGCAGGACATTCCCGAAATGATGGCGCAAATGAGCAATGTGCTCGATTCGTTCCAGAAGATCGTGGGGCGCGTGGATAACCTGCTGGCGGGAGTGGAGCAGGGCCACGGTAACCTGGGTTTGTTTCTCAAGGATGACGAGTTATACAAGCGCCTGAACGCCATCGCCGCCGAAGGACAACACTTATTGGTGGATGTGCAAAAGGGTCACGGCACTTTGAGCAAGCTGCTCTACGACGATTCGCTCTATAACGACATCGACGCGCCCATCAAACGCGTCGATAAAATGTTGGCCGATCTGCAAGCGGGGCAGGGAACGGCCGGCAAGCTCCTCAATGACCCGACGCTGTTCAACGATGCGCACGAGACCTTGCAGGAAATCAAGCAACTGGTGGCGGACGTCAACGCCGGCAAGGGCACGGCGGGACATCTGTTGAAAGACGGCACGCTGGGCCAGCGGCTGGATGAATTGATCGCGAAGTTCAACACCACCATCGACAAGATCAATTCCGGCCAAGGCACATTGGGGCAACTTGCGCAGAATCCGCAGCTTTATGACTCGCTGACGGGCGTGGCGCGCGAGTTTCAATCGCTGGCGAAGGACATGCGCGCCAATCCCAAGAAATTCCTCACCATCCGGCTAACGCTATTCTGATGGCCCGGCAGTTGGTGGTCAACGCCGACGATTTCGGCTTCACGCCCGACGTGAACGAAGGCATCGTGGAGGCGCACCGCCACGGCATCCTGACCGCCACGACGCTGATGGCCAACGGCGCCGCGTTTGACGATGCGGTGCGGCTGGCGCGGGAAACGCCGTCGCTCGATATCGGCTGCCATCTGGTGCTGATCGGCGGCAAGTCGTTGGTGACCGGCCGGGACTATCCATTGAGCGTGCCGCGGCTGGTGAGCGCTCTCGCGCGCCGCGATATCCGGCCCTACGACGAGCTGCGCGCGCAGATTCGCAAGATTCTGGATGCCGGCATCAGCCCCACGCATCTCGATACTCACAAACACACCCACCTGGCGCCGCCCGTGCTTGACGCAGTCGCACGGCTGGCGGAGGAATTCGACATCCGTTGGGTGCGGCGGCCGTTCGATTTCCCTTTGAATGCTTTACGCGGCGCGGTCCCGGCGTTGAAGCGCGCCACCAGCGACGCGCTGGGCCTGCTGCGCAACCGCGTGCATCGCGTGTTGGAACGTCATGGCTGCCGCACCACCGACCACTTCGCCGGATTCATGATCACCGGCCGCTTTCACGTCAAGGAACTTGTCGACCTGATCGCCATGCTGCCCGAAGGGAGCACGGAATTCATGTGCCATCCCGGCCGTTGCGGGGAAGCGCTGCGCGCCACCCGCACGCGATTGAAAGAGAGCCGCGAGCATGAGCTGGAGGCGCTGATTGCGCCGGAAACGCGGACAGCGTTGGAGCGGGGCGGGGTGGAATTAGCGCGATATGAGGATTTGCGCTAGAGCGCGCCGCGGGTCTACCCCACCACGACAACTGTAATCTCGCCCGGCCCGTGCACGCCGCGCACCAGAATCTGCTCGATATCCGCCGTTCGGCTGGGGCCCGTGATCAGCACCATCGAACTGGTCTGTTCGGAGGGATTCGGCAAAATCGTGAATAGCTCATCCAGGCTGCCGAGCAGGCGCGATGCCGGAACCACTGCGATGTGCGCCGGCGGCAGTAGCGAGATCAGCCGCGCTTCCTGTGGACTCGAGAGCATCACCAGCGTTCCGGTGTCGGCGAGCGCGTAGTCGGCGCTAGTGACTCCGACATCGCACGTCGCGCAGAGTTCGCGTAGCGTTTCGCGATTGTTGATGTCGCTGCGCACGTTCGAAAGCCCGGCGATGCCGCATTCAGCCAGGAACGGCGCATTTGACGCCACCGCCGTCTTGCCCGCGATGGCGGCGGCGACGAAATCGCGCGCATCGGCCGGAGTCGCCGCTCGATGCGTCTTGCCCGCCAGCGCTTCCACACGCGCCAGCATCGAGTCGATGCGCGTTTCGAGATCCACTTCCGGAACGCGTAGCCGCACCGGCGGTTCAGCAGTCGGCGGCTGTCCTTCGCTGCGGCCCAGCGCCGTACGCACCCGGTGCAAAATGTTTTCGCGCGCCATCAGCGCCTGCTCCAGATATCGCGGAAACTCTTGCGCGGCATCGGCGGAAGATTGCGCTGGCTGGTCCACGCGCGCACCGGGCCAACCGGCGGAACCGGCAGCCGGCGGCCGATGCGCCCGGCCATGGCGTAGATGCGCGGGTGAGTCATCACCCACGCGAAAATCCGATAAGAGAGCCTTTCGAAGCGGTTCTGCTTCTCTCGTGTTTCCGCCTTTTTGACTTCCGAGCGAAGATCGAGCAGCACCTGCGGAATATCGATCTTCACCGGGCATACCTCGGCGCAGGCGCCGCAGAGGCTCGATGCGAACGGCAGGCCGGGCTCGTGAGTCACGCCCATGAATTGGGGCGTAATGATGGCGCCGATGGGCCCGGAATACACCCACGGGAAACTGTGACCGCCGATTTTGCGATAAACAGGGCACGTGTTGAGACACGCCGCGCAACGGATGCAATAGAGCGATTGGCGCTTGGCGCGGCTGGGCAGCAGTTTCGTCCGGCCGTTATCGAGCAGCACGACGTAGAACTCGTCGGGCCCGTCGATTTCGCCCTCGCGCCGCGGGCCGCTGAGAATCGACGTATAGACCGAGAGCGCTTGTCCGGTAGCGCTGCGCGCCAGCAGCTTGAGAAAAACCGCGAGATCCTGCGCGCGCGGAATCACCTTCTCGATGCCCGCGATCGCGATATGAATCTTGGGCGCGGTGGTGGTGAGACGCGCGTTGCCTTCGTTTTCTACGATCGTCACCGCGCCGGAATCAGCGATCAGAAAGTTGGCGCCGGAGATGCCGATATCGGCATCGAGAAATTTCTGGCGCAGCACGCCGCGCGCGATCTGCGCCTGGCGCTCGGGCACGGTTTCGTTGCCGACGTGCAGTTCCCTTTCGAAGATCGCCGCGACATCGTAGCGCGTCTTGTGTAGCGCGGGCGCAACGATGTGATACGGCTTCTCATGCGCAAGCTGCAGGATGTACTCGCCGAGGTCGGTTTCAACCGATTCGAGGCCGTGATGCTCCAGGCGCTCGTTCAGATCGACCTCTTCCGACGTCATCGATTTCGATTTCACGATGAGCCGCGAGCCGCGCTGCTTCGCCAGGCCGAGCACGAAATCCGAAACCTCCGCGCCGTCTTTGCAGAAAACGACCTTGCCGCCATGCGCTTTCACGTTGTGTTCGAATTCCTGCAGGTAGTAATCGAGATTCGCGATGGCGTGCGCCTTGAGCGCGTTGGCTTGCGTCCGCAGTTCCTGGTATTCGGGCAGCGTGTCCGCGTCCACGCTCTCGGTGCGCTTGTCCTTCAAGCGGCCGGTGGCCGTATAGATGGCGAGCTGCAGGTTGGCGTCGGCCAGCGTGCTGCGGATCTTCTTATCGAATGTCGCGGACATACGTTAGCGGCTCGCCAGCACCTCGGCCAGATGCATGGTGCGGATCTTCGAGCCGGTGCGCGCCAAAACGCCCTGAATTTGCATGAGACAGCTCGAATCGAGCGAGACCACGGTGTTGGCGCCCGTTTCCTTGATGGCGTCGATCTTGGTGCGCGCCATTGCGCCCGAAAGCTCCGGGAATTTCACCGAGAAGGTGCCGCCGAACCCGCAGCATTCCTCGGCGGGCAGCATCTCTCGCAATTCCAGGCCCCGGACTTTCGCCAGCAGCCGCCGCGGAGCAGCGCGAATATGCAACTCACGCAAACCGTGGCATCCGTCGTGGAACGTCACCACGTCTTCGAAACGCGCGCCCACGTCCTCGACGCCCGCGACCTGCGTGAGAAACGTCGAGAATTCATAGACGCGCCGTGAAAGCGAGTCCACGCGCGCCAAAGTCTCGGGCTCCTTGTGAAACAGATCGTGAAAGTGATGGCCGATCATCGAAGTGCAGGAACCCGAAGGAACCACGATGTATTCGCTGCTTTCGAACGTCTTCAGAAAATGGCGCGCCACCACGCGGGCTTCGTTTCGATAGCCGCTGTTGAAAGCAGGCTGCCCGCAGCAGGTTTGATCTTTGGGAAAGTCGACCGTGTAGCCAAGGCGTTCGAGTACTTCGACTACGGCCAGTCCGGCCGCGGGAAACAATTGGTCACCCAGGCAGGTGACGAATAACGAGACGCGTAGGCCCACGGAATCTCCGATTGTATCAGTCCGGTTTACTGAAGCGGCTCTTATCTGCCGGCCGAGAGGCGGTCGGCCAGGATATTCGGCAGCCCGGCAGCGCGAATTTTCTTCTGCGCGCCCGCGATGTCGTACTCCACGCGGCGATACGTGACGATGCCCTCGCTGTCGTCGTAAATTACGTACGCGGCCCGCGGGTCGCCGTCGCGCGGCTGGCCGACGGAGCCCGGATTTACCATGTAGCCGCAGTCGCGGTCGATTTCCATGCGCAGATTTTTCGACCGCGGTCCCACGCGTGGCAGAATCTCGACGCGCGAATGGTTCCAGATGAACCCGCCCTGCACGTGGGTGTGGCCGAAGAATTCGACGCGCGTTTCCATGTAGCCGAACGCGTTCTCGGCTTCGCCGGGCGCGAGCACATACTCATCCTCATCGAAGGCGGAGCCGTGCACAATTTGAAAAGCGCCGATTGTCAGCGGGCCCTTGGCGAGCGCGCGCGTATATTCGGCGTTCCCGGGCGTGAGCGCCTTCATCGTCCACAGCGCTGCATCGCGCGCCACCGGGTTGAACCACTCCAGATCTTCCTGGCCGGTGCAGGCTTTGTCGTGATTGCCGCGCACCACAACCGAACAGTGCTCATGCACCCATTCCACGATCAGATTCGGGTCAGCGCCATAACCCACCAGATCGCCGCAGCAGAGGATCTGATCGTAGCCCCCCGCTGTATCCGCCATCACAGCTTCCAGCGCTTCCCAATTGGCATGGATGTCGCTCAGGATCAGGTAGCGCACCGGATCTTATGCCTTCCTCAAGCGGATGATGGTGATTTCGGGCTGCGCGCCGATGCGTGTCGGAATGCCGATAGAGCCGATGCCGCGCGTCACGTAGGCCGAGGTATTCTGCGCGCGATACGTCCCGTAAATATACGGCGTGATGAAGCGGGCGGGCGTGATGTTGCTATCGAGAATTTCGATATTGATCTGGCCGCCGTGCGTGTGGCCGGAAAGCATCAGATCCCAGCCCTGCTGCGCCGCAACGGGCAACACGTCGGGGTTATGGGAGAGCAGCAGATTGAACGCGTCCGGCGCTTTGAGCTTCTCCGCGCCCGCCAGGTATTTCCTGCCGCCGTAGTGCGATTGATGGTCGACGCCGGCCAGATTCAACGTAGCGCCGTTGAAGCGCAACGGTTCCGCTTGCTTGCGCAGGAAGCGGATGCCCGCGCGGGCAGCGGCCTGCGTGCAGTAATCCTCCGCGAGGGCATAGCGTTCGTGATTGCCTAAGCAGCCATAAAGACCGGCATCGGCTTTGACGCGCGCCAGTTGGCGGATGCACGCGTCCAGCGGATCGCCGCGCATAGTGATCAGGTCGCCGGTGATGACCGCGAGATGCGGGCGGTGCTCCATCGAGGCGTCCACAATCTTCGTCAGGTCCGCTTCGCTGAGAAACGCGCCCATGTGGATATCGCTCAGCTGCAGAATCCGCAATCCGTGTAGCCCGGGGTCGAGCCCGAGGATTGGCATATCGACTTCGCGAACGTGGAAGTTCGTGCGCTCGATGAACGTCCCATAACCGACCGCAATGATTGGCGCGGCCAGCGCGAGATTACCAACGGCCTCAAGCGCGCGCCGGCGCGAAGGTTCGGCCGGGCGATCGAGATGCTTGCGGAGGCGCGAGATCACCCAGTGGATGGGCCGCACGAGGCTGGCGGTAATCAGGTAAGTCAGGGCGGCGGCGCCGAACGTCTCCGCCGGGCGCCCCGGAAGATTCATGAGCCGCGGCGGATCGGCAAAAGTGCAGAGATAGCCGAAGAAAACCGCGAGATTGAAAACAATAATGGCGGCGTGCGCGCCCCGGCTGGGGTGTGCTCTCCATAATCCCCGGCTGATGCGCCACTGAACGATCCCAAAAATGATGAATAAAGTTAGATCGAAGATTTCGGCCACGTGGCGGTTTGACCTTTACTTTATTAGACCATCGACGCGTTGATTAAAACGGCAAGCGCCGCGGCCGCGGCTGTCTCCGCACGTAAGATTTGCGGGCCTAACGATACGGGAATCCACCCCATATTGAGCGAATTCTCACGTTCGCCTTCGGTCCAGCCCCCTTCGGGTCCAAGCAGGATAGCCACGGAGGTTGAGTCAAGCGCGGGTGGAACGGCGGCCAGCAGCGGCTTCGCTTCGCCCTCATCGAGAAAATACCGGATGCCGGCCGCGTATTTCAGCGCGCCCGCGAAGCGCTCGCTCGGCGCGATTTCCGGCATGCGCGTACGTCTCGATTGCTGCGACGCCTCGCGTGCGATGCGCCGCCAGCGCTCGGCGCGTTTGTGCGAGGCTTCAAAAAGTCCCTTCTCGGTGCGGATCGCTTCCACCGGCACGATGCGCTCCACGCCCAACTCGGTCGCTTTTTCCACCATCCATTCGAAGCGGTCGAACTTGAAGATCGAAGCGAGCAGGGTAATGGAAATAGGCGGCTCGACGGAGGGCAGCGGTTCGATGATCCGGAATGTCACCCGTTCGCCGCGCGCCTCCTCAATTTCGGCGAGATAGGCCGCCTGGTTATCCGAGATCTCGAAGCGCTGCCCGGGCTCCACGCGCAGCACGCGCGTCAGATGACGGGCTTCCTCGCCATGAAGTTCAGCTAATCCGTTGCGGAGAGTGTCGACAAAAAAGCGGCGGCGCGCCATTGCTCTAAAATACAAGCTTATGATTGCGCAGTTGCGCGGTGTGTTGATCGAGAAGCATCCGAACCAGGCGATCGTCGAGGCTGGCGGCGTCGGATATGACGTCGTAATCCCGGTTTCGACGTTCAGCAAGCTGCCGGATGCCGGCGCCGAAGTGCGCCTTCGCATCCATACGCACGTCCGCGAAGACGCGCTCTCGCTCTACGGATTCCTCACGGCTGACGAGAAGACGCTCTTCGAAAAACTCATTGGCGTGAGCGGCATCGGTCCGACGCTGGCGGTGAAGGTGCTCTCGGGCGTCGC
This sequence comes from Bryobacterales bacterium, assembly GCA_963743705.1. GTDB lineage: Bacteria > Acidobacteriota > Terriglobia > Bryobacterales > Bryobacteraceae > PALSA-243. The sequence goes on from CAVUQS010000020.1 coordinate 145,313, forward strand.
CGCGGCCGATCTGGTAAACGCGATCCGGCACGGCGAGGTGGAACGGCTCGTGCGCATCCCGGGCGTCGGCAAGAAAACCGCCGAGCGCATGATAGTGGAACTGCGTGACAAGATGCCTGCCATTACCGGCGAAGAGCCTTCGTCGCCATCCGCGGAATCGCTCGCGCCGGTGGAGCAGGACGTGCTTTCCGCGCTCCTGAATTTGGGATGCGGACGTCCGCAGGCCGAGGCCGCCGTGCGCAAAGCCAAGGCTGCGGGAGCCCATGCCGATTTCGAGCCCTTGTTCCGCCGCGCTTTGGAGCTGGTACGTTAAGCTGTTAGCACATGTCCGGCCGGCCACTGGTTTCAGGCGATGCGCAGCCCGAAGATGCGCAATTTGAAGCGGGATTACGCCCGCGCCGCCTTGCCGATTTTACTGGCCAGAGCAAGCTCAAAGAGAACCTGTCGATCGCCATCGCCGCCGCCCGTATGCGCGGCGAGGCAATGGATCATGTCCTGCTCTACGGCCCTCCCGGGCTCGGCAAAACCACGCTCGCTTCGATCATCGCCGAGGAGCTGGAAGTTAGCTTCACCACTACCTCCGGCCCGGTGTTGCAGAAGAAGCTAGATCTCACCGGCATTCTGAGCAACATTCGCGCGCGGCAGGTCTTCTTCATCGATGAAATCCACCGCTTAATGCCGGACGTGGAAGAGATGCTGTATTCGGCGCTGGAAGATTTTCGCGTCGATATCCTGGTGGGTGTGGGTCCGGGCGCGCGCACGCATTCGCTGCCCATGCCGAAATTCACGGCCATCGGCGCCACCACGCGTCAGGGTCTGATCAGCGCGCCGCTGCGCGGACGCTTCGGGCTGGTGCTACGCCTCGACCCCTACAACGTCGAGGAACTGAAGGCCATTGTGCATCGTTCGGCGCTCCTGTTAGCCGTCGAAATCGACGATGCCGCCGCCGAGGAAATCGCGCGCCGCTGCCGCGGTACGCCGCGTATCGCCAACCGTCTGCTGCGGCGCGTGCGCGATTACGCGCAGGTGCGCGCTGATGGCCGCATCACCAAGCCAGTCGCCCAAACCGCGCTGAATTTGCTGGACGTGGACCGTTTCGGCCTCGACGAGATCGATCAGAAGATCATGATGACGATCCTCGACAAGTATCGCGGCGGCCCGGTCGGCGTGAATACCATCGCGGCTTCCATTGGGGAAGAGTCCGACACCATCGAGGAAGTCTACGAGCCGTATTTAATCCAGCTCGGCTTCCTGAATCGCACGCCGCGCGGCCGCGTAGCCACCGAACGGGCGTACGAGTATTTCAACGTGAAGCGGAAATTGCTCGCGGATGAGCAGCCCGGGCTGTTTTCGTAAGTCAGTTTTCGGTTGGAATCTTATTCGCGCGATCCACCACTAGCACGTCCGCCGTGAACTTGCTGGTTTCGAGCTTGAGGCCAAGTTGCTCCTGAATCGCCGTGAAAATCGAAGGCCCCGACGAGTCGGCGTTCTTGCCGTCGTCCGGCGTCCAGGTGAGTTCAGCGTCATAAAAACCGGTCAGTCCCGTCCGATCGGCCACCGGACCGCCTAATACGCGTCCGAGCATCTCCGCTAGTTTGGCCATGGTCGCCTTTTGCGCGCTCAGGTGAGTTTTGCTCGTGCCACCCTTGGGCGAGTCGGCCTTGCTCTCCTTCAGTTTGGGCCCGTTCTTCCCCACCACTAACACATAAGCCGAAAGCGTCTTCGATTCCCGATGCACGGTCAACTGAAAACGCTCCGCCAGCAGCGCCTGCATCATGCGGCTGATGATTTCGTGCGGGGTATCGGGCGCAGCCTTGGCTGCGATGTCGTACCGTTCGCTGCGAACCCAGTCTGGAGCCTGTAACTGATAGTCGGGGATGTCATACGCCATCAAGATATAAGCGCGCAGCGGCACATTCCGCATCTGCACATCTGCGCCCATATTGTGGGTGATGGCGGTCCCCTCGCCGGAATGGTTCGGCTTGACGGATGCAACGTCGAAAGTGGGCGCATCCCCTTTGGGTTGCGCCCACATCGAAAAACACAACAAGCTAGCTGCGATAATTCGCCTAATGGCCTTCGGCATAGTTCGCTGGTACCTTAAAGAGCGCCGGATCAGGCTCTGCCTGTACGATGTTAGTCAGTTCGTAAGTGGTCACGCCGAATCGTGGGTCGGAGTTCGAGCTCTTTAGTAACAGCTTCAAATCGTCGGAAACCCAGCGCTCGTTAATTACTTTCAGGTCGGATTCATTGCCAATCGTGTTGGCCGGAATCGTCATGGTGACGCGCGTGCCTCTGGCAAACACGCCGTTGACCGATTGCGGCGGTAGATCTTCGGTCACAGCTTCATTGCTCTTTTTATTCGGCGCCTTCTTGCCGGCGCCGCTCGTCGAGTTGACCGAGGAATAGTGCGCGGCTGCGGCGATGGTGACTGTCGCGCCCGTTGAGATCGGGCTCTTCGTGTAGCCATTGTTGCGGTCCGTCAAATCGTAACTGAAACCTGCCACCGGGTCGTAGATGATCGACCCGGTCGCGGTCTTAGTAACCATCCGGCCGAAGCTATCCCGGTAAAACTGAATCGTCTCCGACTTGTTGATGTGCGAGCCGTCGGATAGCGTCTGCACGCTGGTGCGCACTTCATTGGCGGATACAGGACGGTTGAGCACCGGCCCCGTCTGTCCCTCCATGCGCGGGCTGTCGAACGAGACAATAGGGAGGTGAATCCAACCCTGCTGTTGAAATGCGGAGCCTCCCGGTTGCATTTGCGCCAGCGTCGCGGCGGGCAGAAAAGTGGCCGCCAGAAAAAGTCGTTTCGTCATTGATCGATTCTCCTTTCGGAATTGGTAAGCAGGCGGATGGCGTGAGCGCGGCCATCCTGCCCAAACAGCACATCGGCGCGGAGCGCCACACCGGTATCGGCAGCGTGAACCTCGAATCCCGCCGCGATCAGCGCCGCGACGGGAACATCCATGCGTACAATTTCGGTTCGTTCGTAGGGCGCCAGCGGGGCCTCGTATGGAATTTCAACAAACGGCGCGTCGGCGGTATGCGGCGGCGAGGGCCGGTGAAGCGCCACTATGCCTGCCGCAAGCATTGCAGCCGCCGCAGCCGGAATCCACCAAATCGTACGGCGCGTTGGCCGCCGCGACTGGGCATCGAATGCGGACATCACGGTGCGCTCGATTTCCGCAGGTGCCTCTGGCGTATCGAGCTTCGCCATCGCCGCTGCGAGGACTTCATCCATCGGTTCCTTTCGGTTTGGTCTAGAGTTCATTGCCTTGCCTCCGTTTCGGCAGAAATTTGCGGGATAGCAGTTCGCGCCCGCGGTGCAATCGCGAGCGGATGGTCCCTACCGCGCAGTCAAGATCGGCCGCGGCCTCCTCATAACTTTTGTCTTCGAGGTCGCACAGCACCACCGCCTCGCGATATCTCATGGGAAGCAGCGCGATCGCCTTTCGCAGGGCGTTGGCGTCGATCCCGCGCTCCGTCCCGCTCGCCGATTCGCGTGCTTCGGCCGGCGGCGCATTGTCGAAAGACAGCCAACGGCGGACGCTGCGTTCTCTGCGCCGCGCCATCTTACGGCAGACTCCGGCCAGGAACGCCCCTAGCTCTCCACGCGACGCATCGAACCGGCCCGGATGATGAATCAGCCAGATGAACGTCTCTTGCGTGATCTCCCCGGCGGCGTCGCGGTCGGCTGTCAGATAAAACGCGAAGCGGAACACAGCGGTGTGGTGCGTGCGATAGAGTTCGGCAAAGGCCTCGCGGTCGCCCTGCCGGAAGCGCTCCATCACTAGGGCGTCGGAACTCACGTTCGACGGTATCGCCGCCACGAGCGCCGATCGTTCCAAAATGTTCGAGCTGTTGCCGGGCCGGCTCATGATCGTTACGACGATCTTGCCACCGGAGAGGTGAGGAGTTCCCGAATTTTTATCTGAGGCTTACGCCGTGACCAGCTTCGGCGTTACTGTGGCATTCGCCAGGATTTCCTGCGCCGCCGCCACGCCCGTGCCGTATTTCACCGGAAAGCCGTTGGCATTGAGGATGATCTCCAGCCCCGCCAGCATGGCGAACAGATCGAGGAAGTCGAAATATCCGATGTGAGCGATACGGAACAACTGGCCCTTCATCGAGCCTTGCCCATTGGCGATCACCGTTCCGAAGCGGTCGCGGAATTCCTTCGCAATCACGCCGGAATCCATGCCGTTAGGGGGCTTCACGGCGGTAACCGCCGCGCCCGGCGAATCCGGAGTGAATAACTCAAGCCCCATTGCCTGCACTGCCGCGCGCGTAGCCTTCGCCAGCATCTGCGCGTTCTCGACTAGCCGCGCCATTCCCGTCTGCTGGATGTAGCGCAGGGCTTCAGAGAGCGCAAGAATCAGCGCGATGGCAGGCGTCCAGGTAGATTCGCCCCCATCGCCGCTCTTCTTTTCCTTCTTGAAATTGAAGTAATAATGCGGCAGCGTCGCGGTTTCGGCGAATTTCCAAGCTTTCGGGCTGATCGAAAGAAACGCCAGGCCGGGCGGAATCATGAAAGCTTTTTGCGATCCGCTGATCACGACATCGAGACCCCAGCCATCGATATCGAGCGGCATCGTGCCCAGGCCCGTGATGGCATCGACTACCAGAATCGCGTCCGTCTTCGCCACTGTTGCGCCCATGGCTTGCATATCGTGCGCCGCGCCGGTTGAGCTTTCCGAGGCCTGCACGAATACGCCTTTCACGTCCGGTGTCTTCGCCAGCGCCTCTTCCAACTGACCCGGGCTGACTGCGCTGCCATACGGAACGCTGACCACCGTTGCATCGAGCCCATAGGCCTTCACAATTTCCGTCCAACGCTCGCCGAATTTTCCAGCGACGCACACAATGACCTTGTCGCCCTTCGAGAACAGATTCGAAACCGTGGCGTCCATTGCGCCGGTTCCCGAAGAGGAAAAAAGCAGCACGTCGTTCGTCGTGCCCATCACTTCTTTGAGGCCGGCGAGGCAGCCGCGATAGACGCGGCGGAAGTCTTCTGTGCGGTGATGAATGTCGGAGCCCATCATGGCGTGCAACGCGGGCGGATAGAGCGGAGTTGGGCCCGGAGTAGATAAACGTTGCTTTTTGATGTGCATAGGAGGGGTTCGTCCATTAGAATATCAGACATCATGCCCCTCATCGATCAGGTGCAGCAGCATATGGTCGCGGCTATGAAAGGCCGCGAAGAGGCCCGTTTGAGCGCGCTCCGCATGCTAAAAGCCGCGCTGATGAAGGCCAAAGTCGATTCACCCAAACCGCTCGACGATGCCGCGGAAATCGCCATCGTCAAGCAACTCATCAAGCAGCGCATCGACGCCGCCGAGATGTTCCGCAAAGGCGGCCGCAACGAACAGGCCGATAAGGAAGATGCCGAGCGCGTCGCTCATCGAGTCCTACCTGCCCGCCGGAGCGAGCGAGGCCGAGGTGGACGCCGCGGTGAACGCCGCGTTCGCCGAAACCGGCATCACCTCGCTCAAGCAGATGGGCGTCGTGATGAAGGCCGCGCAGGCCAAGCTTGTCGGCAAAATGGTGGATGGCAAAGCCCTAAGCGATAAGGTGAGGGCCCGCCTCCAATGACGCCGCCTCCGAAACACCAACCTTTCGTTCCCGACAACGTGCGCATGAAGGAATTCACCTGGCGCGCGGTGCTGTCTGGGCTTGTTGATGACTGTCGTCCTCGGAGCGGCCAATGCCTATCTTGGGTTGCGCGCAGGCCAAACCATCGCTGCTACTTATCCTGCGGCGGTGATCGGCATGGCCGTGTTGCGGCTCGGCAGAGGCACGATTCTCGAAGAGAACATCGCGCGTACCGCCGGGTCGATCGGTGAAGGCGTTGCGGCCGGCGCCGTTTTCACGCTGCCTGCCTTCGTGATGGCGCACGCCTGGCCCTCGTTCGGATTCGCCGATGCGTATTGGAAATCGACCGCGCTGATTCTGGTCGGCTCGGTGCTCGGCGTGCTGTTTGTCTCGCTGGTGCGGCGCGTTCTCGTGGAAGATCCGGAGTTGCCATATCCGGAATCCGCTGGCGGCCTCGCAAATCCACAAAGCCGGCCAGATGGGCGCGCAGGCCGCGAAATATCTTTTCTACAACATCGCCTTCGGCGCGGGGACTTTCCTGCTCGGCGCGTTCAATCTCTACGCGCCCGACAAGGATTTCTTCTTCAACGTAGGCAAATTGGATCGCAGCACGCTCTCGCTCGGCGGCGCGGGTTCCACGCAGGTCTTGCAGGCCGGCGGGGTTTCCACGGTTTCAGGACCCACCATCAGCCCGGCGTTTTTGGGTGTTGGATACGTCATTGGTCCCGAACTCTCCGCGCTGAATTTTTCCGGCAGCGTGATTGCGTGGGGCTTGCTGATCCCGCTGCTGATCTTTTTCCTCGGCCCGCAACTGCGCGCCTACCTTCCCGCCGATGCGAACGCGGCCAATGCCGGGTGGCTGGATCTTTCCACTTCCGTTTGGCGCTACATCGTGCGGCCCGTGGCGATCGGCGCCATGATGATGGGCACGGCATATACGCTCTTCCGCATGCGCAAGAGCCTGCTTTCAGGGCTCGGCAAAGCCTTCGATGAAGTGCGCGCCGGGCGCGCCCCCGATGGAATCGATCAAGCGCACCGAACGCTACATGAGTTTCCGCACGGTGATCGGCATGCTCGCGGTCGTTTTTCTGGCCATGGTCGCGCTGTATATCTATCTTTCGAAGTTGGTTATCGGCGGCATCGCGGCGGCGGTGGTGATGCTGATCGTCGGCTTCTTCTTCGCTACGGTTTCCGGGTATCTCGTCGGCATGATCGGTTCGTCGAACAATCCGGTCTCAGGCCTCACGCTCTCCACGCTCGTCATCGCCGCGCTGATTATGGTGGTGATGGGCGCCACGGGCATGCCGGGGGTCGTTGCGGTACTCGGCGTCGCCGCGGTGGTGTGCGTTTCGTCGTCGGTGGCAGGCGAACTCCTGCAGGACTTCAAGGTCGGCTACATTCTGGGCGGTACGCCGCGCTACATCCAGATCGCCGAATTAATCGCCGTCGTGGTGGCGAGCCTCATCATGTATTTTCCGTTGATGGTGCTGCAGCAGGGCAACATCAACTCGGGCGGTATCGGTTTTGGCGACCGCGCTCTATCGGCGCCGCAAGCTGGACTGATGGCGTCGCTTGCGCAGGGCATCGTAGGCGGCAACATGGCCTGGCCGCTGGTGATCGCCGGCATGCTGATGGGCGCGGCGCTCATCATGGTGCGCGTAAAAAGCCCCATGCTGGTCGCGATCGGCATGTACCTGCCGATCTCCATCACCTCCGCCATTTTCGTCGGCGGCGTGATCCGCTGGATCGGCGATTCCCTGGCGCGCCGCGCCAACTTGAACGAAGCGCAGCGCGCACGCGTGGAAAATGTCGGGGTGCTGGCCGCATCGGGCATGATCGCAGGCGAGGCCCTGGCCGGCATCGTCACCGCGACCTTCAAGTTTGAGGAGTGGCCCATCCCCGAATTCTTCCACGAACCCTCTTATCTCGCCGGGATGATCTTCATGGCCCTGATCGCATGGATCCTGATCAAGGTGCCGCTGAACAACGCCGGCGATCCGAATGAACCCGCGCCCCCGGCGGCTATAGTGTAGGTATGAGGCCCGCAGACACATCGCCGGAAGCTTGGGCGGTATGGCTTGATCTTGTGCGGAGGATGACGCCTGAAGAAAAGATGCAGCGCGTCTTCGAACTCTCCGCTGTAGTGCGCCGCGGCATGGCCGAGGGCGTGCGCCAACGATACCCACAAGCCAACGAGCGGGAAGTCTTTCTGCGCACGTCTAAGTTGATCTTAGGCGACGAGCTTTTCGAACGCGCTTATGGACAGCCCATCACCGATGGCAAATGATGGGTTGGACGCGTTGGGCGTCCTTGCAGAAGCGTTGGACGGCCTGCGCGTGCGATATTTCGTCTGTGGTTCCGTTGCCTCTTCGGTGCGTGGAACATTTCGCGCCACCGCAGACGTCGATCTCGTCGTTGATCTTCGTCCCGAACAAGCCGAGGCACTTGTCAAAGCCCTCGGCAAGGGATGGTACGCCGACGCTGAGATGATTCGCGATTCACTCCATGGCGGACGGTCGTTCAATTTGATCCACATGCCGACGGTGCAGAAGCTCGATCTCTTTCCAGCTACTACTGAATTCCACGATTCGGAGCTTGGGCGCGCAACTGTGGTTTCTCTCGGCCAGGAGGGAAAGGTACGTTGTCCCGTTGCGTCGGCGGAGGATACGCTTCTGTCAAAGCTGCGGTGGTACAGGGAGGGGAACGAAACGTCGGAGCGTCAATGGAGCGATATCCGCGGCATTGTTGCAACCAACCTCAATCTCGACCTGGAGTACCTGCGCCTATGGGCGGTCCGTTTGCGTGTCAGCGATCTTCTTGCCAAGGCTCTTGTTAAAGAAGACGGCGAATAGCCGCGGCCGGCCTAAATCGCCGTTTTTCACCTGTCCGGCGGCCTCCCTCGCCGTCTAAGCTGACAGAGGCGTTCAATGCTTTCCGATCTGAAATACGCTATTCGCTCGCTCGCTAAATCGCCGCGTTTTGCCGTGGTGGCCGTGCTCGCTCTCGCAATTGGAGCTGGAGCCAACTCCGCCATGTTCAGCGTGGTGTACAGTGTGCTACTGAAGCCGCTGGCGTATCCGCATCCCGATCGGCTGGTGTTCCTGCAATCGAGCGACAATCGTGGCGGCGACGCGTATCCGGTCGCGCCCGCCGATTATCTCGATTGGGCCGCGCAGCAGAAGTCGTTCCGCGCGTTTGCGGCGGCGGAAGCATGGGGCGCCTCGCTGACGGGTATGGGCCAGCCCGAACAGCTCGATGGCTTGCATATTTCGCCCTCGCTGCTCGATGCGCTCGAAACCCAGCCTGCGTTGGGCCGCGGTTTTCGTGATGGCGAAGACCATGTCGTGCTAATCAGCGACCAACTCTGGCGGCGGCGATTCGGCGGCGATGCCGGCGTCATCGGCCGCGCCATCACGCTCAACGGCGAAAGCTACCTGGTGACCGGCGTCATGCCGCGCGGCTTCCAGTTCCCGCCATTCTGGCAGGAGAAAGCCGAGCTCTGGGCGACACCCGCCGTCAAGCCGGAACGCTATCACGATCGCAGCGGCGGCTCGCTCCGCGTCTTCGCGCGTCTCAATGATGGGGTCACGCTCGAACAGGCGAGAGCGGAAATGCGCTCCCTTGCGCGGCGGCTGGAGTTTGCGTATCCGAAGAGCAACGGCCAGAAGGGCGCGCGTGTTACGCCGCTGGAAGAAGCGGTGGTGGGGAAGGTGCGCCCGGCCCTGCTCGCATTGTTGGGCGCAGTCGGATTCTTGCTGCTCATCGCGTGCAGCAACGTCGCGAACCTCCTTCTGGCGCGAGCCACCGGACGCCAGAGGGAAATCGCGCTGCGCATCGCCATCGGAGCCAGCCGCGTCCGCATCGTTCGCCAGTTGCTGGCGGAAAGCTTAGTGCTCTCGCTCGTCGGGGCGGCATTGGGGCTCCTGCTCGCTTACGCCGCGGTCCACGCGCTTTCGGTGAGCATCCCCGAGGCCAGCCGCTTCACGCTGCCGCGATACCGCGAGATCGGAATCGGCGTGCCGGTTTTGCTGTTCACGCTCGGAGTCTCGTCGTTGACGGCGATTTTGTTTGGCCTCGCGCCCGCGCTGCAATTCTCGCGTCCCGATCTGAATGGCGTGCTCAAAGAAGGCGGCCGCGGGGCCGTGGGCGTCGGACGCGGATCCTTGCGTAGCGTGCTGGTAGTGAGTGAGGTCGCGATCTCGCTGGTGCTGCTGTCCGGCGCGGGCCTCACCATTCGCAGCCTGTGGAACCTGAGCGCTGTCGATTCCGGCTTCGATCCGCACAACGTGATCAGCATGACCGTGAACGCCACGGGCCCGGTTTATCAGGTTGCCGAAAAACGCCGGGAGTTCTTCCATGCCGCCCTCGATCGCGCCGCCGCCGTTCCCGGCGTCGGCATGGTAAGCGCCATCAACCACCTGCCGCTGGCGGGCGATGAATGGACCTTCGGATTCCAGGTCGAGGGAAAACCCATTCCGCGGCCCGAAGATCGGCCGGGCGCGATCTTCCGTGTCGTCTTCCCGCGCTACTTCGAGACCATGCGCATTCCTCTGGTGAGCGGCCGCGAGTTCAACGAGCACGATGCAGCCGATGCGCCGCGCGTTGCGATCGTCAACCAGACGATGGCGAATCGCCAATGGCCCTCCGTCGATCCGGTGGGCAAGCGCTTCCGCATCAACTCCAGCACCGCATGGGTCACGATTATCGGAGTGGCGCGCGACGCGGAGCAGAGCGATTGGGGCGACGCGACGCAGAATGAATATTACTTTCCGTACACGCAAAATCCGGAGGATTTTCAACGCTACATCACGCTGGTGGCGCGCACCTCAGGCGACCCAGCGGAGTTGCGCGCCCGCGATAGAGAAGGCCATCTGGAGTCTCGACCGCGACGTGCCAATCGCCGAAGTTCAGACGATGGATCAGGTGGTCAATCGTTCAGTGTGGCGGCCGCGATTTTCCGCCTCGCTGTTGAGCGGCTTCGCCGCACTGGCGCTGTTGCTGGCGGCGATCGGCATCTACGGCGTCATCTCTTATGGCGTGAGCCAGCGCACGCGGGAAATTGGCATCCGCATGGCGCTCGGGGCGCGTCCGCAGGATGCATTGCGCCGTGTCTTGGGCGAAGGCGCGCGCCTAGCCGCGGTGGGGTGCGCCTTCGGAATCGGCGGCGCGCTATTGCTCACGCGGTATCTCGAAACGCTGCTCTACCACGTCAAAGCCACCGATCCCGCGGTGCTGGCGGGTTCGGCGATGGCGTTAGCCGCGGTCGCTATGCTCGCTGCATGGCTCCCAGCACGCCGCGCTACGCGCGTCGATCCTGCGATCGCCCTACGCACCGAGTGATCAGGCTTTGTACATCTTCCAGAAGGCGTCGCGGAACTTCGCCATCTCGGCATCCGTGCCGATGGTCACGCGCAGCATGTTGTCGAGCGGCGGGAACGGACGCCCGGGAACCACGCCCAGCTTCGGCAGTCCCGTGATGAATTCGCGCGCGTTGCGGCCGCAATCGATCATAAGGAAGTTGGCCTGCGTGGGAATGAACTTGACCTTGCGCTCCGTGAGCCACGCCGTCAGTTCGTGCCGCGTATGTGTCAACGCCGCCCGCCGTGGCGGCACGATGCTATCGCGCGCAGCAAGAGCCGCCACGACGCCGTGCGCGCTCACAATGGAGATCACGTTCATGCGCAACGGCTGCAGCTTCTCGATATAAGACGGCTTGGCGGCGGCGAAGCCCACGCGCAGACCGGCCATGCCATAGATCTTCGAGAAAGTGCGGGCGACGATCACGTCCTTGCCTTGCTGGACGTGCGGAATTGCGGTGACTAACTCAGGCGAATCGGCGAAGTGCAGATAGGCTTCGTCCACCAGCAGAATCGTGTTGCGCGGTAGATTGGCCACCAGCCAATCGATGTCGCTCTTGGTGGTGAACGCCGCCGTCGGGTTGTTCGGATTGCAGAGATAGATCAGCCCGCCGCCCGCTTTATCGGCTTCGGTTGCGAGCGCGCGGACGTCCGCCGTGTAGTCCGGACGCAGTTTGATCAGGTTCACCGGACGGCCAAGCGCGCGCGCCGTATCGATCGGTCCTTCATATGCCGGGGTCACGCTGATCAGCGGCCGCGTGGCTGAAGTAAAAGCGTCGACGGCGGTATGCAGAACTTCGCTCGATCCGCAGCCGGTGACAATCTGTTCGGGCGTGAGGCCTTCGCTCTTGGCGATGGCCTGATAGATGCCGGCGAACTCCTGGTAGTGATAGCGATTCGCAGTGGGCAAAACCTCGCTCATCGCCTTCAGCGCAGGTTCGGGAATGCCCATGGGGTTTTCGTTGGCGTTGAGCCAGACCAGGTCGCTCGTGATGCCGTTGGTGTTGACGGCGGCGCGCTGCGCGTAAGCCATCTCGGGGAGCATGGCTGCGGCGGCCAGAAAGGTTCGTCGAGTGGTCACGATTTATAATACTCCTGCCGGAATTCGATGTCCGGTTTTCGGTGGTGAGCGCAGATACAGCGGCCTAAGATTGAATCATGAGCCTGTTAGCAACGCACGACGAAATGGTCGATGCGTTTCTGAAATCGGATAGTTCCTACGACGGCCTCTTTTACACGGCCGTCCGTACCACGGGTATCTTCTGTCTGCCTTCCTGTTCCGCCCGTAAACCGCTGCCACAGAATGTGGAATTCTTCAGTACCGCGCGCGAAGCTTTGTTTTCGGGCTATCGCCCTTGCCTGCGCTGTAAGCCGATGGAAGCCCCCGGCGCCGCGCCGGATTGGTTGCGCCCGCTGCTGTCGGCGATCGATGAGGACCCGCGCCGCCGCTGGCGCGACGAAGATTTGCGCGAACTCGGCCTCGAGCCCACGCGCGTGCGGCGTCACTTCCAGGCGAAGCATGGCATGACGTTCCAGGCCTACATGCGCGCCCGTCGGCTGGGCGACGCATTCACCGAGATCCGGAGCGGCGCGGAGATCGACGACGTTGTATTCGAATCCGGATACGAATCACACAGCGGATTCCGCTCGGCCTTCGAGCGCGTGTTCGGATGCCCGCCGGGTCAGGCCGATCGCGCTTCGTGCGTTCATATCGCGTGGATCGAAACGCCTGTCGGGCCGATGGTGGCGGGCGCGACGGATCGCGGCATTTGCCTGTTGGAGTTCAGCGACCGCCGCATGCTCGAAACGCAGCTTGGGCGGGTACGTAAGTGGTGCGGCGATGCCGCGGTTCCCGGCGAGAACGATCACATCCGTGAGATGCGCACACAGCTTGCGGCGTATTTTGCCGGCGAGTTGCGCGAATTTACCGTGCCGCTCGATGTGTCTGGGACTCCGTTCCAGGAGAAAGTCTGGGCGGCATTGCGGACCATTCCCTATGGAAAGACATGGTCCTATGGCGAATTGGCCCGCTTTCTGGGAATCCCCACCGGCACGCGCGCAGTGGCGCGAGCGAACGGCGATAACCGCGTCGCCATCGTCATCCCGTGCCACCGCGTCATCGGCAGCGACGGCGAACTGACTGGCTACGGCGGAGGTTTGTGGCGCAAGCGCGCGCTACTACAGCGGGAAGAACCCGCGACTTAGGGCGGCGGCTTAGCCGCTCATCGAAGCCAGGAATTCCGCGTTGGTACGCGTCTTTCCGAGCTTGTCGAGCAGTAGCTCCATCGTTTCCACAGGCGACAGGGGGTTAAGCACGCGGCGCAGGATGAACACGCGGTTGAGTTCTTCCTTGGGCAGCAATAGCTCTTCCTTGCGCGTACCGCTCTTGTTGATATCGATGGCGGGGAAAACGCGCTTGTCGACGAGCTTGCGCTCGAGGTGGATTTCCATGTTGCCGGTACCTTTGAATTCTTCAAAGATCACGTCGTCCATACGGCTGCCGGTATCGATCAGCGCGGTGGCGATGATGGTGAGCGATCCGCCCTCTTCGATATTGCGCGCGGCGCCGAAGAAACGCTTCGGGCGCTGCAGAGCGTTGGAATCCACGCCGCCTGATAGCACCTTGCCCGACGGCGGAACGATCGTATTGTATGCACGCGCCAGGCGCGTGATGGAATCGAGCAGAATGACTACGTCGCGCTTGTGCTCGACGAGGCGCTTGGCCTTCTCGATCACCATTTCGGCGACTTGCACGTGACGCGTGGCGGGCTCGTCAAAGGTGGAACTGATGACCTCGCCGCGCACGCTGCGCTGCATGTCGGTGACTTCTTCGGGGCGCTCGTCGATGAGCAGCACGATCAGCGAGACTTCCGGATGATTAGTCGTGACTGAGTTCGCGATACTCTGCAGCAGCATCGTCTTACCGGTGCGCGGCGGAGATACGATGAGACCACGCTGGCCTTTGCCGATGGGCGTGAGCAGATCCATCACGCGGCCGGAGAAGTTATCGCGCGCGGTTTCGAGCTTGAGGCGTCCGTTAGGATAGAGCGGCGTCAAGTTATCGAAGAAGATCTTGTTGCGCGCTTCCTCTGGCGGTTCGAAATTGATGGCGTCGACTTTGATCAGCGCGAAGTAACGCTCACCCTCTTTGGGCGGACGGATCTGGCCGGAGATCGTATCGCCGGTGCGCAAGTCGAAGCGGCGGATCTGCGACGGCGAGACGTAAACATCGTCGGGGCCGGGCAGATAGTTGTACTCGGGCGCGCGCAGGAAGCCGAAGCCATCGGGCAGACATTCGAGCACGCCTTCGGAGAAGATGAGTCCGCTCTTTTCGGCTTGCGTCTGGAGGATCTTGAAGATCAACTCCTGCTTACGCAAACCAGCGGCCCCGGCGATGCCCATGTCCTTGGCGACATTATTCAGATTCTGGATGCTCATGTCTTTGAGCTCCACCAGATCCAGCGTGGGCGTCCCGGCCTTGGCGCTCTGCGCGGCCTGCTGTTTGCGGCGCTGCATGCCGAGATCCTGGTGCGGCGAAGCCGGCGCCGGCTCGGGCTTAATCTCGGCGGGTGGGGGTGTGGGTACGGCAGCTGCAGCGGGAGTGAGTGCCGGCGCCGGCGGTTTCGGCTCGGCTGCTTTGACTTCCAGCTTCGGAATCTCCACCTTCGGAGCCTCGACCTTGGGGGCCTCGATCTTCGGGGCTTCCGCCTTGGGCGCTTCCGCTTTAGGAGCTTCGGCCTTGGGTGCATCAGCCTTGGCCGTTTCCGCCTTGGCGGCGTCCGCTTTGGAAGCCTTCTCGGCTTTGGCCGGACGTTCCGGTTTTTCCGGCTTGTCGGCTGTCTTTTCCGTGGCGTCTTTATCCATGACTGCGGCGGGTGATTTCTCGGCGGGTTTTTCGGTTTTCTCTTGCGGGGTTACTTCTAAAGATTCAGTGTTGTCGTGATTGCTTGCCAAATTTCCCTCACTCCCCGGCCACTGAGGGCCGAGAACGGCAACGGTTCAACGCCTTCTTCGCGAATGGCGCGCAAACCGCGCTCTTGACCGGCTTGATTCAATTTATCGGTCTTTGTGGCGACTACCAAATATGGCTTGCCGTATGTTTCGAGCCACCGCTTCAGTTCGAGATCCTTCTCCATCCATCCGCGGCGCGCGTCGAGTATCAGGCAAGACAACTTCAGCGTCTCCCTTTCCTGCAAATAATGTTCGATCAAATCCTTCCATTCCGCTGTTATCTTCAGCGGAACCCGGGCGTAACCATATCCTGGTAAATCGACGAAGTAAAACGTCCCGCCGATACGATAAAAATTAATCGTTTGCGTTCTACCCGGAGTATTACTTGTGAACGCCAGCCGTTTCTGGCCCACCAGGGCGTTAATCAGGCTGGACTTGCCTACGTTACTTCTCCCCAAAAACGCAATTTCGGGTAGCCGGTCTTTAGGGAAGCTATCCGGCTTTCCTGAGCTTACTACAAATTCCCCTGTCAACCGAGGCCTTTGGCTTTGACGCAGAGGCGCAGAGACACAGAGACTAAGACGATGTTTCTCTCTGCGCCACTGCGTCTCTGCGTCAAAGCACTGCCTCTACTTTCCTAGTGCGCCACGATCTCGTCGGGCGGCAGCACGTCCACGCCGGGTTGGGGCGTGGGGACCGGCAGCGAAACGATTTCGCGTTCCAGCGCGATCCGTAGAACTTCGTCCATCGATTCCACGAAGTTCAGCTTCATGGTTTTCTTGATGGCATCGGGAATGTCGGGGAGATCTTTCTCATTGTCCCGCGGCATGATCGCTTCCATGATGCCGTGACGGTGAGCCGCCATTAGCTTCTCTTTGAGTCCGCCAATGGGTAGCACGCGCCCGCGCAGCGTGATTTCGCCGGTCATGGCCACATCGCCACGCACCGGAATGCCGGTGAGCGCGCTGCAAATGGTGGTTGCCATGGTGATGCCGGCCGAAGGGCCATCCTTGGGGATCGCGCCTTCGGGGATGTGCAGGTGCACGTCCAGATTGCGGTAGAAGTCGCGCGGCAACCCCAGCTTCAGGGCGCGCGAGCGGACATAGCTCATCGCCGCCTGCGCGGATTCCTGCATGACTTCGCCGAGCTTGCCGGTGACGGTCAGCTTGCCTTTGCCTTCCATCAGCGTGCACTCGGTGGTGAGGATCTGGCCGCCTACTTCAGTCCATGCCAGGCCCACGGCTGCGCCGATTTCGTTCTTCTTGTCGGCCATCAGGTCGCGGAATTTCCAGGGACCGAGCAGATCGCTGAGCTTGCTGCTATTGATTACGGCCTTGTCGGGCGCCTTCTTGTCCTTGCCGCTTTGGGCGTTGACCACCTGGCGCGCAATCTTACGGCAGACATTACCGATCTCGCGCTCCAAATTGCGGACGCCAGCCTCGCGCGTGTAGTACTGAATCAGGCCGTTGACGCCTTCATCGGTGAACTCGACGCGCTCGCCGTTCATGCCGGTCTGCTCCATCTGTTTGCGGATGAGGAAGCGCTTGGCAATTTCCATCTTCTCGAGTTCGGTATAGCCCGAGAGGCGGATGATTTCCATGCGATCCTGCAGCGCCGGCGGGATGGTGTGCAGCACGTTGGCCGTGGCGATGAAAAATACCTGGCTGAGATCGTATTCCACGTCGAGATAGTGATCCATGAACATGAAATTCTGTTCCGGATCGAGCACCTCGAGCAGCGCGGCCGACGGATCGCCACGGAAATCGGTGGACATCTTGTCCACTTCGTCCAGCATGAAGACCGGGTTCTTGGCGCCGGCTTTCTTCATCATCTGGATTATTTGGCCGGGCAATGCGCCGATATACGTGCGGCGGTGACCGCGAATTTCGGCTTCATCGCGAACTCCGCCCAGCGAGAGGCGCACGAACTTACGTCCCGTAGCCTTCGCGATCGACATGCCGAGCGATGTCTTGCCGACGCCGGGAGGCCCAACGAAGCAAAGAATCGAGCCCTTGGGATTCTTCACCAAGCGGCGCACAGCGAGAAACTCGAGGATGCGCTCCTTGATCTTCTCCAGGCCGTAGTGATCGGCTTCGAGGACTTTCTCAGCGAAACGCAGGTCGCGAATTTCCTTGGATTTCTTTTTCCACGGCACCGCGAGCAGCCAATCGAGATAGTTGCGCGAGACCGTGGATTCAGCCGACATGGGAGGCATATTTTCCAGGCGCTTGAGCTCGGCGTTGGCCTTTTCGAGCGCGTCGGGCGTCATGCCGGCGCTTTCGATTTTCTTCTTCAGCTCGTCGATTTCGCTTTTTTCGCCGCGGCCCAATTCCTTCTGGATCGCCTTGATCTTCTCGTTGAGGTAATACTCTTTTTGCGCCTTCTCCATCTGGCGCTTCACGCGGCCCTGAATGGTGCGGTCGACGTTGAGCTTCTCGATTTCGATATCAAGCATCTCGGCCACGCGCGTCAGGCGGTCGATGGGATCGAAGATTTCGAGCAGTTCCTGCTTCTCTTCGATGGTGAGCTGGAGATTGGCGCCCACCGTATCCGAAAGCTTGCCGGGATCGTCGACGCGAATGGCGGCGATCATGGTCTCGTAGTTCAGATTCTGGCTGAGCTTCACATACTGCTCAAACAGACCGGTGACGCGGCTGATGAGCGCGTCGAGTTGCGGGCCGGGCTCGATCTTGTAGTTGGAGGTGCGTACGATCGCGCGGAAGAAACCCTCTTCGCTGGCGACGGAGACCACCTTGGCGCGCTCCACGCCTTCCACCAGGACCTTGATGTTGCCATCCTGCAGCCGCAGGCTCTGGACGATGTTGACGATGGTGCCGACGGTATAGATCTCGTTGGGTTCGGGTTCATCCACCGAAGCGTCGTGCTGGGCCGCGAGAAAGATCTTCTTGTCGCCGGCCATGGCCTCTTCGAGGGCGCGCACGCTGGATTCGCGGCCGACGACGAAGGGCGTCATCATGTACGGGAATATTACGACTTCCCGGATGGGCATCATCGGCAAGCGTTTTGTATCTGATTTTTCCTTAGAAGTAAGCATGTTCCTTCCCGAAGTTCGAACATCGAACCCATGCGGCCGATTTTTAGAGGCGGATTTTCTGTTGCGGGGCTAACCGGCCTTTTCCAATATTGTAAGACTGATTTTCTGCGTCAGCACCATTTCCCGCGTGACCTGGAATTCGCGTACCTTCTTGTAGGAGGGCAGATAGTACATCAGGTCGAGCATGAGGTCTTCAAGGATCATGCGTAGGCCGCGGGCGCCGACTTTGCGTTCCATCGCCAGTTCGGCAATAGCCTCGAGCGCGTCGTCGTTGAATTTCAAGCGGACGCTTTCGAACTCGAAGAGCTTCTGATACTGCTTGATGATGGCGTTCTTCGGGCGGGTGAGGATCTGGATCAACGCCGAGCGGTCGAGATCTTCCAGCACGGCGGTAATTGGCATGCGGCCGATGAATTCGGGGATGAAGCCGAATTTGATGAGGTCCATCGGCTGCACATGCGACAGCAGGTCGACGTCGCGCCGCCCGCTGGTGACGTTGGCAATGCGGCTTGCGCCCTTGTCCTCTTCCTGCATGAAGCCCATGGACTTCTTGCCGGTGCGGCGGGCGATCACTTTTTCGAGGCCAACGAATGCGCCGCCGCAAATAAACAGGATGTTGGTCGTATCGACCGGGGTGAATTCCTGATGAGGATGCTTGCGGCCGCCCTGCGGGGGCACATTGGCGATGGTGCCTTCGAGAATCTTGAGCAACGCCTGCTGGACGCCCTCGCCGGAAACGTCGCGCGTAATGGAAGGATTCTCATCCTTGCGGCAAATCTTATCGATTTCGTCGATATAGATGATGCCCTGCTGGCATTTCTGCACGTCGCCATCGGCGGCTTGCAGCAGCTTGAGGATGATGTTCTCGACGTCCTCGCCGACATACCCGGCTTCGGTTAGCGTGGTGGCGTCTACTATGGCGAACGGAACGTCCAGGATCTTCGCCAGCGTCTGCGCCATCAGGGTCTTGCCGGTGCCCGTGGGGCCGATCAGCAGAATGTTGGATTTCTGCAGTTCGACCTCTGTGTTGCGCATGCGGTTCATGTGAATCCGCTTGCAGTGATTGTAAACTGCCACCGCCAGTTTCTTCTTGGTAGCTTCCTGGCCAATTACGTATTGGTCGAGGAATTCCTTTACTTCTAGCGGTTTGGGTATCTTATTGGGAGACCCGGCCGGCGCTTCGACCTTGTCGTCTTCCAAAATCGAGTTGCACACTGCGATGCATTCATCGCAGATATAAGCGCGGGGGTAATCGCTGGGAGAGGAAATAAGCTTGCCGACTACGTCCTGGCTCTTATGGCAAAAGGAACAGCGCAAAGCATCATCGGTTCCGGTGCGCTTCAAGCGATTCTCTCCTCTTCCGCCTTCGGTACGGCTCCGCGGTGGCGGGGACCATCCATCAGATTCGTTTCTATTATCACCTGAACCTGCATTCTTAGCAATTGAAGGTTAGCCATGTTGGAGATAAGGGGTACTGCCCGAGCAGGGTTCATACCTAACTAGGGCCATCGCGATTTATGCCGTTTTACGGGCGCGCTCGAAGAGAAAATTCAGCGTTTTCGCCGTCTGAATATGGTTCGCGATGCGGTTCATGGTGCCGTCCTTCTCAAAGCGCATCTGCACCGCGGCAACGGGTTCCCGCTGCTGGCGGGCGACACGCTCGACCTCCTTATCGACCTCATCGCGGGTGGCGTGAATGGACTCCTTGCCCGCGACACGCGACAGAATCAGGGACGCTCGCACTTCGCGCACCGCTTTATCCCGCTGCGTCTCCATCACCTTCTTCCAATCGATTTGCAAATTCCGTGGATCGACCCCTTCGCCGGCCATCGCGCGCAAACTCTGCTCAACGCGGCTGCGCACCTGGCGTTCGACGAAGGTTTCAGGGACCGGAAATTCGTGGGCATCGACAAGCTTATCGACGATGCGATTCTTGGCTTCTTCCTGCGCCTCGTTCTGGCGCTGCGCCAGGATGCCTTTGCGGATGGCGGCGCGAAGCTCTTCGAGATCGCGATAATCGCCCAAATCCTGCGCGAATTCGTCGTTCAATTCCGGCAGTTCTTTCTTGCGCAGGCCTTTGAGCGTGGCGCGGAACGTCACCTTCTTGCCGGCCAGGCGCGTCGAGCCGTAATCCTCGGGATACGCCACTTCGAATTCGCGCGCTTCGCCGGGCTCGGCGCCGCGCAGATTCTCGGTGAACTCGGGCAACGTATCGGCGCCGCCGAGCTCGAGCACCATCTCGTCCGATTTCACGGGGTCGCCGTCCAGACCGGCGAGGCTTTCGAGGGCCACCACGGCATGGTCGCCATTATCGGCCGGACGCGGATCGATGTTGACATAGTCGGCCTTCTGCTCGCGGAGCTCTTCGAGGCGTGTGGCGACGTCTTCGTCCGAAACTTCGGGCTCTTTATACTCGACCTCAATGTCTTTGTAGTCGTTGAGCTCGATTTCCGGCACCACTTCGAATTCGGCTTTGAAACGAAGCGGCTCGCCATCGTGCAGGTGGACTTCGGTGATATCCGGCGTGCCGACCACATTGAGATTTTCCGCTTCAAACTGCTTTTGCAGATGCTTGGGGATCAGCGATTCCACCACGCGCTTGCGGATGTCTTCGGCGAAATACTTCCGGATCAAAGACGTGGGCGCCTTGCCGGGACGGAAGCCCTGCAGCTTGGCGCGCTTCTGAATGTCGGTTATAGTCCGGGCGGTTTCGCTATCCACTTCCTGAGCGGGAACGGAGATCTCCAACGCGTGTTTGCAACCTTCAATTAAAGCCAAATGGATTGAACCTCTGGGAAAGAAAGTCAGCCGCCAGGCCGGACATATGGGCCCTGTAATCAGAATAACATGCGGCGGCAAATTTCCGGGGCGCGGGCGGGAGGGAAATTTGGGCGGAGGGAGGTCGGCCGGGTGTCGAACAAACAAATCCCCAGGCGATAAGCGGCTGATTTTAAAGTACAAAAATCCGGCGCCGCGGCCTTCTTTTAAACGCTGCGCTACACTAGCCAGGGAATTGCATGGCGCTTGAACCAATCCGCATTCTGGCCACCGGCGGAACCTTCGATAAGGAATACAACGAACTTAGCGGCGAATTGTTTTTTCAGCACACCCATGCCTGGGACATGCTGAAGCTGGGGCGCTGCGCCTTGGATGTCGAAATCGAGACGCTCATGATGATCGACAGCCTGCAGATGACGGCGGCGGACCGCGCCCGAATTCTGGAGCGATGCGTGGCCGCGCCCGAACGTCGCATCGTGATCACGCACGGCACCGATACGATGGAGCAGACAGCGGCGGTATTGGGCGCGAATCTGGCGGGCAAGACCGTGGTGCTGACCGGCGCGATGGTGCCGTATACCTTCGGCAGCTCGGACGGAATGTTCAATCTCGGGACGGCGCTGGCGTTCGCGCAGACTTTGCCCGAGGGCGTCTACATCGCCATGAACGGGCGCTACTTTCCCTGGAACGCGGTGACGAAGAACCGCGTGATCGGCATGTTCGAGAGCCGGTAAGCGCGCTTCTAACTGCCCCGAGCTTCTTCCCTCGAAGAAACGGCAAACTCGGCGCGGTACAGACATGTCCTTTAGCGTCTGTGAGTTGATTCGGCCTGTAGCATGTTACTGGTAGCCGAACCAGCGGCTGGATGCTAGCGTTGAGCCTCGCATCCGAGATTTGCAGTCTCCCCTCTTGGATGCGGCAACGTTGTATCGATTCCATTCTCTTTTGGCGAGTGGGTAGCGCCGTTCGGAGGACCCAGTCCAACGGGCGGCGCTACCGATTTTTCTCAACACTCGACCCCACTCTAATACTGCAGCGTCAACTTGTAAATTTCCTGGATCGAGCGCGGCCGAGCGGCGATGGGAGTGCCGTCCGGCGCCAGGCCATTCCACGGGAAGCCGATCGGCGAGGAACGGCTCAGGTCTACCGCCGTCTCGATTTTCATCGTGCGAAGATCGACGCGATAGATGGCTGACGGGCCGTGAGGGTCGTCTGAAGTTTTCGGCGCCTGAATTCCAAAGAAGTAAAGATAGGCGGAATCTGCGCTCCACACCGGATCGTCGACCGCCTTGAGCGAGATCAGCGTGCGCCATGCCTGCGAGCGGCAGTCGAACAGAAGGAGCCGGTGAACGTCGGTGCTGGTTGCGGCAATAAAGTTTCCATTGGGTGACCAACGCGCCGTCCAAGCCCCCTTGGACCCTGGGATTGTAGAAACGCGCTTGGTGGATAGATCCAGAATGTGCAATTCCATTTCGCTGTCCGGCCGAGCCATCCTCCGCTCTCCGAAGACGATCTGTTTGCCGTCGGGATTCCAGGTAGGAACGCCTTGCTCCACCGGAAAGTCCGTCGCCTCCCGCGGCGCGCCGCCGGCGCTCGGAACGAGATAGATGCGCCAGTGCTTTCCCGGGACTTGTCCCATAAATGCCACTTGAGATCCATCCGGCGACCAATGCGGCTGCACCGCGATCATCGGAGGGAAAGTCAATTGGACGGCGCCGCTCCCGTTCGACCGCGCCTTCCACAACGTTCGGTCGGGATAAGCGGAGTAAGTCACCCATCCGTTCGATCGCGAGAAATCGGGCTCCGTGCCGCTCACCCCAGGAAGAAACGGTAAGTACTCGCCGGACGCGGAGTCATAACGAACCAGCTCCATCTCTTCGAGCGTTCCGATAGCGAAGACCGCTTTGCCGTCGGCGTCTGGCACGGGAGAACTGTAGTCGATGGGACCTTGGGTCAGGCGGACAGGCTTGGCATTCTTGCCGAATAACGACAGCGTTGTTTCATCCGCCGCCCAAAGATCTCCACTCCTGTCGGCCGGATTGGAGCTCGACTGAAAAACGAACAGACGGCCATTGGCGGCCCAGGTTCCGTTTCGCGCATTGGGAGGGTAATCCGGCAAAGGCTTAGGTGTACCGTTTATCCCGTCCAGTTCCCACAGGCTGTACTTCTCCTGCGAAAGATCCCCAACGGTAAATCGCAACTGATGGCGCAGCGGCAGCCAGTGAGGAGATTGAACCATTCCAGGAACAGCGACTAGCCGTGAGACACCGGGGTCCTGGGTCTCCATAATCCGCAACTCCCCTGCAAACACCCGCGCGAAATGCGAGGGCGGAATCCATGCGCCCACGCCATTTGTGTTCAGAGGCGCGGGCGCCGAACCAGGGGTCCACGTCCAAAGACCCCCTTCACCGGGCCAGGAGTCGTTGTAGAGCAGAAACTCGCGGCTTTCATTCGAAAAGTCCAGGACAACGGGTCCCAGGAGATTGGGGATATCGACGTGTGTGACAGCGCCGCCGCCCATCGGCGTCGACGAAGGCACGTGTTGGGTTCCGATCAGTTCCTGAAAGTAAAGCCGGGAGCCATCGGTTACTATTGGGCCAACTTTCGGCAATCCGTCATGAGTCAGTGGAATAGCGGCAATCACGACCGGCTTACGTCCGGTCCACGCGCGGAAAGCCAGGGAGCACGCGATGAGAATCAGAGTGATGGCAACCAGCGCCTTGCGCGAAATAGATCGTTTCGGTTGAACCGGGTGCGGCGCCTGGTAGGCTGCATCGGGTGCGGGCGCAGGGGCCGCCGGCGAAATGCGCGGCACATATCCTTCGTCGGGCAAGGAAATGATCCAGAGATCGCCGCGTCCCGTGGTTTCATAGTACGCAGCGAGCCGCTGACGAACGCGTGCGGCCGTGGTGCGCACCACGGAATCCTTGCTGGTGTCATAGCTGGGATCCCGGCCGAACACGTGGACGCCGATGGTCGTTTCCTTGAGAATCGTTTCGTTGCCATCCAGCGACTGCGCAACAACGAAGCGCAATAGCTCACGCACACGCGGGGCCTGACGGAATCCCTTGCTGGAAAGGATCCTTTCCAACTGTTCGCCGATTTCCTCGCGATTGGCGTTGAAAAGAGAGCCGGGCATCACCCTGTTCAACGTTATTCGAGACGGGCGGTCAAAGGCAAGTGCGAGAGCGTTTGTGGATTCAAGGCATGGCAGGAGCGCGCCGCCGCGCTTTGGACGTCGCTAGTGCGCGGCGGCGAATTTATGGGGCTTGCCGTTCAGATTGTCAGTGAGAGTCAGCGAACCGGCCAGGATTTCCGGCGCGCCTGGTAGATCGCCTTCTTTTTCGGACGCCGCGCGGCGGCTGCGATCCGCTTTCTGGCGACTTTTCTGACAACGGCCTTCTTGGCGACCGTTCTCTTTGCGGCGACCTTCCTTGCAACGATCCTTCTTGCCACAATCTTCTTGGCAACCACTCGCTTGGCGCGCTTCGCGTGAACGGCCGGCTTTTTACGCGCGGATGCGGCGGCTTTCACACGGCGCGCGATTGCCTTCTTGGCGGCGGGCTTCGTGCCATTGGCATGCGCGATAGCCAGGCCGAACCTCGGCCCGCGCGCAATCGTCCGCTGCTTATCCAAGCGGCCGAAGAATGTTTCGAGTGCGCTGCGCAGCTTGGTTAATGCCGCGCGCACGGCCGAACGCACATTCGGCGACGCCACGCGGATGGCCAGCGGCCGATGGCCCGCGGGCCGCACCTCGATCACGCAACGCTTGTCCCGCTTGCCGAATTTGTGGCTGTTTACGTCGCTCAGATGGAACTCGACCCGGGTGAGTTTCGACTTAAAACGGCTCAACGCGCGGTTCGCTTCGCCGCGCACAAAGCGGCTCGCCTCGGCGTCCATCGCTACGTTCTTATCGCTATTGATTTGGATCTTCACTCGTTTCTCCTCGAATGCCGAGCTCCTTGGCTCAACGAATCGATGATGAACGCGCAGCGCCTCGCGACGCTTTCCTATTGTGAATTTCGCCGCGGCCTGTGTATGATCGCGCATACGTGACCGCCGGGCTGAGTACGAATCCGCGCGCTGGGATGCTAAGAACCATCCGCGGGCTTCTCGATGCGGACATAATCCACATCCGAAGTCGCGATCACGCCGGTATCCATCATCGCTTCCACCTCCGGCATGAGCCGTTCGAGATTCTCCTGCGTATCGACGATGGTGACGACGATGGGCTGATCCTTTTTGATGAGGTGATGGCGGTGCATTTCCGCCGATTCGCCGTAGCCTTCGAGGCCGCGGAAAACGGTTGCGCCGGCTATCTGCAGTTCCTTACAGCGATGCACGATGGCTTCGTAGAGGGGTTGGCCGTTGTACTGATCGCTTTCGCCGAAGTGCAGGCGCAGCAGTTTGGCTTTCT
This sequence comes from Bryobacterales bacterium, assembly GCA_963743705.1. Classification (GTDB taxonomy): domain Bacteria; phylum Acidobacteriota; class Terriglobia; order Bryobacterales; family Bryobacteraceae; genus PALSA-243. Next base: position 170,466 of record CAVUQS010000020.1, read on the forward strand.
TAACCGTTCGCATGCGAAGGCTCCGCTGCGGGGAGGCTATTGACCAGCCGGATCATATCCACATCCGAAAGCACGATGATTCCGTCCTGCATCATCGATTCGATTTCGGTCATGACCGTCGCCAGCTTTTCTTCCGAATCCACCACCGAAATCATGATGGGCAGGTCGCGGGAGAAGGGAAGAATCCCGCTCTTGTGCGTGTGGCCCTTGACGCCGTAGCCCAGGATGCCGCGGTAGACCGTTGCGCCGGCGATATCCATCATCCGCAACCGCTGCACGATCGCTTCGTAGAGTGGCTCGCCCTGCCACTTATCCGACTCTCCCATGTAGATACGCATCAATTTCGCCGCGCCGCGCATCTCGCGGTGCGGACCTGCCGGCGGCGCCGGACGCTCTTTATTCGCAACCTTGACGACCTGCGTGTCCTGCACTTCGATCACGCCGTCAGTGACCATGTCGTAAAGCGTCGGCATGATCTCGTCGACTTTCTGAGCGGATTCGATGAACTCGATGCGGATGGGGAGATGTTCGGCGAGGGCCTCGACCTTGGGCGTATGCATCACCTGGTGAGCGCCGAATCCTGCCATGGCGCGCGTGGCGGTGGCCCCGGAGACGCCCTTGTGAAGCAGGAACGTCAGAATGGAATCGCAGAGTGAGCCGAAGTGGCGCTGCGTATCCTCATTGACGAAGATCGTGACCTTCTTTGCCGTACCCTGCTGGAGCATACAAACTCGCCTAAGCCGAGGATACGGCACACTGTGGAACGCCGCAATCGGGCAGTGTGGTCGAAGCTACTGAATCGCGAGATTGCGCGAATAGCTCAGAAGGCTCGAGAACCCCGCGAACGCCACCTGTCCGCCCGCCGTCAGAGACACGCTGAACGGCTGCGCATTTCCTGCTTCGACGGTCAATAGCGCCGTTCCTTTGGCGAGCGACGCGAGGTCGAGGCCCTCCGGCAGCAGATAAGCCAACACCGAGGTCGGAACGGTGTAGCTGCCCGGAGCGGCAGGAACCTGGCAGGTGAAGCTGGTGTTATGCAGGATATTGTTGTTGGCGGCGTCCTTGCCCACGACGCTGTAGCTGCTGGCGATGATGAAAACCTGATCGGCGTTGGAAGCGGTCCAATTGATCGTGAGTGGCGTAGCGCGATTGATGCTGTTGAGCGAATCCCAACCGGCGACCGTGAAGCCAGATGGGAAATTCACCGAGGCGGTGAAGGCGCCGGCGCCCTTGCCGCCGCTTCCGGTGACGGTGTACTGCCCGGCGCCGAGCGTTCCGTTGGGGAGCAGCAGGTCATAAATCGGGCCCGGATTGGCCACGGCGATGGATTCCGCGGAGCCAGCCGGGATCCCTGGGCCGCTGATGGGCAGCCGCGGCCCAGCGTCGAGATAGCCTTGCGGCGTAGCCGGATTGGCTACGGCAGTCGATGTCAGGTCCATGACTGTGCAGGGCCCGATCTTGACGCCGCCGAACACCGCGGCGTACTGCGACGCGGTAAAGACCAGGAATGCGGCACTGGCGATCTCCTGGCTAGAGTTAGTTACCGTGGGCGTACCCGCCGCGGAAATTACGGTATTAGTCGAAAGCTCTTTCGTGACGGCAAGGCCCCCGATTGTGACCGTGCCGCCCTGATCCAACAGTTGGAGCGTGCCGGCGGTGAGCTGCGGATCGGCGCAGACGGTTTGTCCCACCGCGGCGATGGGCAGCGTAACCGCGTTGCTCAACTCGCCGCCTGCGCTGACTTGAGCGGAAGTGAAGCAGCCGGGCGTGATGTCGGAAGGCAGAGTGAAATTAATTTGCCATAGCCCCGGATATCCGGAGGACGCTCCGGCATACTGCGGCGTAAGCGCGCGGCCGCCGACGACCACGCTGAAGCCGCCAGCGGTAGTTTGATCGCCGGATGTGCCGCCGCTATCGTTCGCGGCATCGGCGCCGCCGCCCGTGCCCCAAAGCACGAGCGTGTCGCCGGGGTGCGCGGGGGTGAGCGTCCACGTTAGGCCGCTGAACGCCGTGCTGCCGGTGGTGAATCGTGTGAGGCTGATGCCGCTGTTCACATTGCCGATCGTCGCTTGCGCCGTGCCGGTGCCCGCGCTGTTGGAGGTGGCGATGCCGAAACTGCGCGCGACCACGGTCACGTTTTGCGGAGCGCTGGTGAGGCCGTTGTAGGTCACGCGGACGGCGTAGGTTCCCGGAGCGATCGCAGAGGGCAGCAGGCCCGCGATTTGCCCGCCGCTGCTGTAGACCATTTTCGCGGCGACTGCGGCGCCGCCGGTTGAGGGCGTGAAGGTGACGGAAGTGCCGCCGAGTGCAGCCGGATAATTCGGCGCGGATCCGGCTGTCAACGAGGCCGGTCCCATGCCGCTGCCGAAGATCACGAAGACCGTGTCAGGCGCGAGCTTCGCCTGGTAACCGGTGGCATTGACGATGCCGCCGCTCGTAATCACCGGCGCGCCCGCACCAGTCACCGCCAGCGTGACCGCGAACGAAAGCGTCGAGAGGCCGGAGCCGCTGGGCGTGACGGTGATGGCGCCTTGATAGGTTCCGCCGGGAACGCCCGCCGGGTTTACGGAAACTGTCAGCGAGGCCGGGGTCGTGCCGCCCGAGGGGCTGACGGAGAGCCAGTTGCCGCCCGACGATGTCGACGCCGCGGCGGTGAAGCTGAAAGCCGCGCCGGAGCTGGTTACGCTCACTGTCTGGCTGGCCGGAGTTGCGCCACCGATGCTGAAGGCGAATGACGCCGAGGTTGGATTGGCGACCGGTCCTAGGGCGGGGCTCACTCTGCGGACGTAGGCTTCGCCGCCGGCCGATCCGGCGATATACAGATTTCCCGCGGCGTCGAGCGCCACGTCTTTGGGCGTGCCGAGAAAAGCGCTGGTGGCGGGTCCGCCGTCGCCAAGGGGCGACGACGCATTGCCGGTGATGCCTGCGTAAGTGGTGATGATGCCGGCGGCATTCACTTTGCGGATGCGGCTGTTGCCGTTATCGGCGAAATAGAGATTGCCGGAATGATCCACCACCATCCCTATCGGTCCGGCTAGCGTGGCAGCCGTGGCCGGGCCGCCGTCGCCCGAAAAGCCGCTGGTCTTCTTGGTCTGTCCGGCGACGGTGGTGATGATGCCGCTCGCATCCACCTTACGAATCCGGCTGTCGCTGGTCTCGGATATATAGAGGTTGCCCGTGGAATCGACGGCCACGCCTTCGGGCCGGTCCACGGCGGTGGTTGTAGCCGCGACGCCGTCGCCGGAGTAGGCGACGTTTCCGTTTCCGGCATAGGTGGTGATGATCCCCGCCGGATTCACCTTGCGGACGCGGTTGTTGGACGCATCGGCGATATAGAGGTTGCCGGCGCTATCCAAAGCGATGCCGGCGGGGAAATCGAGCTGGGCTTTGGTGGCTGGTCCGCCATCGCCCAAGAAGCCGGGGGCACCCGTCCCGGCAACGGTAGTGATGATGCCGCTGGTGCTGACCCTGCGTACCACGTGGTTTTCGCCGTCGCCGATATAGAGGTTGCCCGCATCGTCTACGGCGAGTCCGGAAACGGAGCCATTGGCAAACAGGGAGGCGCTGGTGGCGGGACCGCCGTCACCGGTGTAGCCCGCGCTCCCGTTTCCCGCGACGGTAGTGATGATGCCGGCGGCGTTCACCTTCCGGATCTTGGCGCTTTGGCCGTCCCAGATATAGAAGTTGCCTTGCTTATCCACCGTGAGCCCGGCGGCGGAAGGCAGCCAGATGCCCGTGGCCGCGACTCCATCCGAAGTGGCGCAGCACTTGGGATTTCCGGCCACGGTGGTGATGACGCCTTGGGCGTGGCAGGCCAGAGAAGCCGCGATCAGAACGGCGAACTTGGTGAAGTGAGTTTTCATGATTGGATCCGGTTGAGCGGGCCGTCTTGCTATGCCGGCGGATTCGGTACAATACCGCCGAAGGACGCCGGGAGGGAAATCCCCTGGAAGGATTTTGCTGCCAAGGGCCGCCGGCTGTTCCTCAAGAAGGATCAAGAATTCTAAAGAACGGCAAGTCCATGGCGGTCAACGGGGATCAGCGTAGGGAATGGGAGATCTCGGGGCGAATCTGGCGCTTCGCCCACTTCGAGTTTGAGGAATCGAGCCGCGCGTTGCGCTCTCACGGCAATCTGGTGGAGCTGGAATCGAAGCCGCTCGAAGTGCTGTATCACCTGCTCATCCACGCGGGCGAGGTGGTCACCAAGGAAGAGTTGCTGGAAGCGGTCTGGCCGGGAGTCAGCGTGGTGGAGGGTTCGCTCGCCACGGCCGTCTCGAAGTTGCGCAAGGGGCTGGGCGAAGACGATCCGCCGATTGTGCTGACGATTCCGCGGGTCGGCTACCGGCTGGCGGTTCCGGCGCAGTGCCGGCTGGAAGAAGCTCCAGCAGCGCCGGAACTTGGGTTTCGGATTGGCGACGCGGTGCCCGGGCGCGATCAATGGCGTTTCGAGCGGATGCTAGGCGCTTCGCCGGGTTGCGAAGTCTGGCTGGCGGAGCATCCCAAGACAGGCGAGGCGCGGGTGTTCAAGTTCGCGGGCGACGGCGTGCGGCTCAAGGGCCTGAAGCGCGAAGTCACGCTGGCTCGCCTGCTCCGTGACACGTTTGGCGAGCGTCCCGGCTTCGTACGCGTGTTGGAGTGGAACTTCGATGCGCCGCCCTTCTACCTGGAAAGCGAATACAGCGGACCCAATCTTGCCGAATGGGCCGAGAGCCAAGGCGGGCTTAAGGCGATTCCGCAAGCCACGCTGCTGCGCGTGATCACTGAGTTGACGCAGAGCGTCGCCGCCGCGCATGAGGCCGGCGTTCTGCACAAGGATCTCAAGCCGGCAAATGTGCTGGTCGCGCCGCGCGCCGATGGAGACTTTCAGGTCAAAGTAGTCGACTTCGGCAGTGGCGCGCTATTGGAGCCGGGACGGCTGAGGGCGCTTGGGATTACGAATCTCGGGCTGACGGAAACCATTGCGCCCGGCGCGCCGGAGTTGACGGGCACGCTGATGTATCTGCCGCCAGAGGTTTTGGCGGGCCAATCGCCCACGGCATCGGCCGATGTTTACGCGTTGGGCGTGATGCTGTGGCAGATGTTGGCGAGCGATTTTCGCAGGCCGCTTTCGGCGGGATGGGAGGCTGAGATCGCCGACCCACTGCTGCGGGAAGACATCGCTCTGGCTGCGTGCGGCGATCCGGCGCGGCGGTTGGCGAGCGTGGCCGCGCTGGCGGAACGCCTGCAAACTCTGGAGCAGCGGCGGACGCAACGGGAGGAATCCGAGCGCGAGCGCGAACGAGCGCGCATGCTCGAACAGCGGGTAGCGGCGGCGCGCGCGCGGCGTCCGTGGGTCATGGCGGCGGCGGTAGCGCTGGTGCTTGGTCTGGCGGCGAGCCTGTTCCTCTACGCGAAGGCGGTGCGCGAAAGTAAGCGCGCCAACCAGCAGACGGAGATCGCGAGCGCTGTGAATCGCTTTCTCGCCGACGATCTGTTGGCCAACAGCGACCCGTTCGCAAGCGGCACTTCGGGAGAGACGCTGATCGACGCGGTGAAGAAAGCATCGCCCGATATCGACAGGCAATTTCAGGGCGCGCCGGATGTCGCCGCGCGGCTGCATCACGCGATTGCGAAAGCGCTCGATAGCCGCAGCGCGTTCCCGGAGGCTCGAAAGGAATACGACCGCGCCGCGGCATTGTTTGTGCAGGCGGATGGCGCGCTCTCGCAGGATGCGATCGCGGTGCGATTGCAGCGGGCCGCGATGGAGGCGCGTACTTATCAAAAAGATGCGCTGGCGCAGGCGAAATCGATCGTGCAGGAAGAACAGAAGCGCCTCACGGGCATTCCCAAACCACGCGCCGATGTTGCAGTCTGGCTGGCGGCCGCCCAGGGAATGATCGCGCTGATTGACAACGATGTCAAAGCCTCGGCGCGCTATTTTCAAGCGGCTTACAGTGGTTCGGAAAAGCTGCCGGGCATAGACGAGAACACGCGTTTGAACCTGAAGCAGAAACTGGCCTTCACCAATATCCGCCTGGGCGACGGCGCGACGGCCGAACGATTGGTCCGCGAATTGATCGCGGCCTTCGCGCAGACCAGCGGGCCGGATAGCCCGCGTGTGTTGCGGGTTCGACTGAATTTGGCGCAGGCTTACATGATTGAGGGCAAGAATCGCGAGGCGATCGACGAAGTGAACGCCATCTACCCGCAGTATCTGGCGCGCCTGGGCGCCGATCACGAATTGACGATGCAGCTTTTGACCACGCGCGCGCAGTGCGAGGGGACGATTGCACTCTGGGACGATGCCGTGCGCGACGATCTCGCTATCTACGATCTGGCGATTCGCAAGCAAGGCGCGTCGTCGTTTTACGCGATTGCGACGCTATCGGATGCATCGTTGGCGCAGTGTCGCGGCGGGCATTTCGCGCAAGGCGAAGCCAATGCGCGCAGATCGTACGAGGCGTCGGTGAAGGCGTTCGGCGCGCGCGCTGGGTTGACGGGCGGCGCGGCCTATACGCTGGCAAGTTGCGACATCGGGCTGGGGAACCTGGCGGAAGCGTCGAAGCTGCTGCAGAATATCGACGGTAAGGTGGTGGCGCAACTGGCCGGCTTTCCGGATTGGCAGGCCAACGTCACGCTGGCGCAGGGCGAGATCGCATACCGCGAGCGCGACTACGCGGCGGCCTGGCGATATCTCGAAGCGGCCGCGCCAATATTTGAAAAGCCGGATGCGGAGCGCTACCAGACGCTCGCGGTGCAAACGCTGCGATCGAGGCTGAAGCAAACCGCGCCGCGGAAGTAGCTGTGCTGCCCCATACGGCAACGCACCTTGGATTTTTGCGACAATCCCAAAGGAGATAGACGCTCATGCCTTGTATCCTGCTGCTGCTCATGCTCGCGTTCCCGAGATTGATTCTCGTGCTGCTGGCCCTGTTCTCGAACTATCTCGGGCGGGCGTATCACGGCCTGCTCATCCCGCTGCTCGGATTCTTTTTCCTGCCGCTCACCACCCTGGTCTATGCCTGGGAGGTCAATTCGCACATGGCGCTGCAGGGCGCGAACATCCTGTTGATCGTAATCGCGGTGATTATCGACCTCGGCGGTTTAGGCGGCGGATGGCGCAGACGCGGCGGTTGGTAATACCATAGCGTTGATGAATCACCGCGCCTTGTTGGCCGGCATTGCCGCGTCAGCTCTCACTTTAGTCTGCCTGGCGCAGACTCCCGCAAAGAAAGGAACTTCCTTGGTCAAGAAACAGGCTTTCGGCCAGATGCCCGACGGCACGCCCGTTGACATGTACACGCTCACCAACGGCGGCATGGAGGCGCACATCATCACGTACGGCGGCGCCGTGCAGTCGCTGACCGCGCCGGACAAGGCCGGCAAGTACGTGGATGTTGTGCTCGGGATGGAGAATCTCGCCGGGTATCTGCAGAAGCCGCCATATTTCGGAGCGCTGATCGGACGCTACGGGAATCGCATCGGCGGCGGCGCGTTCCACCTGGATGGGAAGCTCTACACGCTGCCCAAGAACGATCCGGCGGATAAGCCTGTTTGCACCTTGCACGGCGGCCCCGAGGGCTTCGACAAGAAAGTCTGGAAAGCGGCCGAGGTGGCGAATCCCGATGGCCCGAGCGTCGAGCTGACGTATGTCAGCAAAGACGGCGAAGAGGGATTCCCGGGCACGCTCACTACCCATGTGGTTTACACGTTGGGCAAGAACGAGCTGCGGATCGCCTACACGGCCACTACGGATAAGGACACGGTGATCAATTTGACCAACCATTCTTATTTCAACCTCGCTGGCGCGGGCGTGGGCGACATTCTGCAGCACCAGGTGATGATCAACGCCGAGCGCTTCACGCCGGTAGGCGCGGGGCTCATTCCCACGAGTGAATTGAAGCCGGTGGCGGGCACGCCGTTCGATTTCACCAAGTCCACAGCGATTGGCGCGCGCATCGATCAGAACGACCCGCAACTCAAACTCGGCGGCGGCTACGACCACAACTGGGTTTTGAATAAGAGCATCGGGGGCTTGACGCGGGCGGCGGAAGTTTATGAACCGAAGAGCGGGCGCGTGATGGAAGTTCTCACATCCGAGCCGGGCCTGCAATTCTACACGGGCAACTTCCTCGATGGAACGTTCCACGGCAAGGGCGGCAAGGCCTACACCAAGCGCAGCGCATTCTGCATGGAAACGCAGCACTATCCGGATTCGCCCAACAAGACCGAATTTCCCCTCGACTACGTTGAAGCCGGGGCAAACTTACAAGTCGACAACGATCTACCGTTTTTCGGCCCGGTAAGCGGCGCAACTAATCGCGAACGATGTAGCCTTCGACGGCGAATTCATCCGGCGGGATGGAGTGGAGGCTGACGTCGCGGATGCGAATGGCATCGGAACGGCGGCGCCGGCCGATGCCGCCGGCTAGCGGCAACGCTTCCAGACCGCCCAGGATCTTCGGCCCGTAATAAAAGAAGATGCGGTCAACGACGCCCGATTCGAGCGCGCCCCAGTTCACCTTGCTTCCGGCTTCGATCATCAGCGAAAGATATTGACGGTGGGCGAGCCAACCGACGACGCTAGGAAGATCGGCGCGTCCGCCGGGCCCATCGGCGATCAGTATCTGTATGCCGAGCGATTCGAGCGCGTGGCGGCGTTCGGGGGCATGCGCCGAGGTGGCCACCACGAGCACGTCGCCCTGCGCGCTGCGCGCCAGTTTGGAATCGGGCGGCAGGCGAAGCTGGGAATCCATGATGATGCGCAGCAGCGGACGGTTGCGCGGCAGCGTGGTGCGGTCGGTGAGTAATGGATCGTCAGCGAGCGCGGTGCCGATGCCGGTGAGAATCGCGTCGTGATCGTGGCGCAGTTCCTGCACGTGGGCGCGGGCGCGTTCGCTGGTGATCCAGCCGCGGTTATCGTCGGGCGCGGAGATTTTTCCGTCGAGCGTGATCGCGGTCTTGAGCGTCACTAGCGGCCGGCCGGTGCGCATGAAGTGGAAGAACGGCTCGTTGAGCTTGGCGGCCTCGGCGGCGAATGGCGCTGCGAGTTCGACGGCGATGCCGGCTTCGCGTAGCCTGCGGAATCCGGCGCCGGCGACCTGCGGATTTGGATCTTCGATGGCGGCGATTACGCGGGCGACGCCGGCCTGGATCAGCGAATCGGCGCAGGGCGGGGTGCGGCCATAGTGCGCGCAGGGTTCGAGCGTGACGTAAAGGGTAGCGCCGCGCGCGCGTTCGCCGGCTTCGGCCAAGGCTATGATTTCGGCGTGATTGCGGCCGGCATAGGTGTGGAAGCCGCGGCCTACGATTTCATCGCCCTGCGCGAGAACGGCGCCAACCATCGGGTTCGGGCTCGCCAGCGCGCGTCCCTGGCGGGCCAGGGCGACAGCTTCGCGCATGAGAGCAGGGTTCATTTTTGGAAGAGAGAATCGATGAAGGCTTCGGCATCGAAAGGCAACAAGTCGTCCACTTTTTCGCCGATGCCGATGTAACGGATGGGCAGATCGAGCTCGCGCGCGATGGCGATGACGATGCCGCCCTTGGCGGTGCCATCGAGTTTCGTGAGCGCGATGCCGGTGACGCCGGAGGTCTCGGTAAATTTGCGCGCCTGCTCGAGGCCGTTCTGCCCGGTGGTGGCATCGAGCACCAGCAGCACTTCGTGAGGCGCGTCCGGAATCACCTTCTTCGCGGTGCGGCTCATCTTCTGCAGCTCGAGCATCAGGTTTTCCTTGGTTTGCAGGCGGCCGGCGGTATCCACGATGACGTAATCCGATTTGCGGGCGCGCGCCGCATTGAGCGCATCGAACAGCACCGCGCTGGGGTCGCTGCCCGGCCCCTGACGAATGACGGGAGTGTTGGTACGCTCGCCCCAGATTTCCAGCTGATCGATGGCGGCGGCGCGGAAGGTATCGGCGGCGCAGAGCAGCACGGACCGCTGCTCGTTTTTGAAGCGCTGGGCGAGCTTGCCGATGGTGGTGGTCTTGCCGGCGCCGTTCACGCCAATGACGAGCACGACGGCAGGCGGCTCAGCGACGCGCACAGGCGCCCGTTCGCTGGCTTGCAGAATTTCGAGAAGGTGTTCGCGGATGAGACCCTTCAGTTCGGCGGCGTCCGCGAGCTGATGGCGGCCAGCGCGCTCGCGGATGCGGTCGAGAATCTCTTCGGTGGTGCGCACGCCGATATCGGCGGAGATGAGCGTGTATTCGATCTCGTCGAGCAGGTCGGCGTCAATTTCGCGCTTGCCCTGAATAACATCTTCGAGCGCGGAAACGAGGCCCGCGCGCGTTTTTTCCACGCCGCTTTTGAGTTTTTCAAGAAGAGACGGCTCTTGTTCGACTGAGCCGAAGAGGGTTTGAATCATTTTGAGTTATTTTAGCAACCTAGAAAGGGCCACAGATGAACACAGATAAAGCCAAAAAACGGAATAGCCTGACTTTGTTTTATCCGTGTCGATGCGCTCAAAGGTCACCTCGACCGTTCCCTTCCAGAACAGCGCGCGGCTCGCGGGCCCGATGACACGAGCAGGCTTGCCATCGAAGTAGACGATGGCAACCTGCGCGTCACCGGTCTCGACGAGGGTGAAGTAGCGCTCGGTAAGATCGGGACGCAGCTTCACGATGACATTGGTCCACTCGCCGGTGAAGGCGATGTCCTTGATGCTGCAGCGCTCGAGCTCGACAAAACGGCCGAGGATGAAAATCCAGTACTCGCCTGGTCCGAGAATTTCGGCCAAGCGCTTTTTTCGAATGAGCAAAACGCGCTCATTGTCGCCCACAAAGATGCGACGAATCATGTTAGTCCTTAGTTGACTTAGTTATTTAGTTATGTTGAGTGTCGAGTTACCCAGGCCGCTTCACGACGCCGTTGCGGGTCCTGTCCCAGAGCCGGACGCAGTGTCCGTAAGACGCGCGGACGCGAAACGTGCGGCAGTTTCAGGAGAGACGCGAAGCGTGGAACCGTTGCCAAATTGCGCCGCCACAAGGACTGCGCCACCCGGCCGAAGACGGCCTGGGCTACCCGGTTTAGTTGGCTAGCGCTGTGACAAGCAGCGATGGCCGGAGAACGGGAGTCGAACCCGCGACCGACAGCTTCTGAGGCTGTTGCTCTACCCACTGAGCTATCTCCGAAAGGTGCGTAAAGGATCGATCGACCGCCGGCATGCGGTGGCTCGGCGAGCCCGCACCAGCGAGGCGTTTCGAACCTCGGCTATAGGCGATCATCGATTGTTTCCTCCAGCTTGACTAGATTACAACCACAGGGCTGTGGTGGTCAAGATGTTTTTGATTAAATCGGCTAAATGAGCGCGCGCTGTCGCGGAAAGAAACGCCGATGCTGGCAATCTCACTAACTAACTAGAAGTTATATCGCACGTCGTAACTTCAGCGTCACTTTCCGCGCTAAACGCGGAGGGAAAAATGGCAGCGACTCGGATTCTATGCATCGCGATCCTGGGAGCTGTCAGCTTGTGTGCACAGGATTGCGCCGTGACAGTGTTTGTCATGAGTGCTCCGCCGGGGTTGCCGGGAACCGCGCTGCATAGCGCGCAGGCCGCGGTTACCGAGATGTTCGCCCGAATAGGCGTGAAGATTGAGTGGAAATGGGGTAAGGTTATGCCTGCCGTTCTTGACGGTCAATGCCGTGGGCCGATCGGGGTTCAGTTCGATGCCGGTGAGCCGGCGGGCACGCGACGCGGGGCGTTGGCGTATGCGACCCCGTATGCAGAATCCGGCGTGCAGATTCATGTCTTTCCCGACGTCTTCGTGGTGCATGACGGCAATCGCGGTGACGTGGCATTGCTCGCGCACGTGATGGCGCATGAAATCGGGCACGTTCTCGAAAAGATGGACCGCCACTCGGCGAGCGGCATCATGGAGGAGCACTTTTCGTGGAGGGAGATTTGTCAGATGCCAAACCGCCCGCTTGCCTTTGCTGCCGATGACGTCGAGTTGATCCGGCTGGCGTTGGAATTAGCGCATCGCAAATAGCCAATCACTTCGTTTTGTCGATTACGACGTCGCCGCCCTTCATTACCCAGCGGACTTTCTGGATGGCGACGTCGATATCGGCCAGTGGATCGCCTTCCACGGCTACGATGTCGGCGAGGAAGCCAGGCTTCAGCGCGCCGAGACTGGCGGACATTCCCAGAAGATCGGCGCCATTCACCGTCGCGGTTTCCAGCGCCTGTTGCGGCGTCATGCCGGCTTTGACGAACCAGCCGAGCTCGCGGGTGTTTTCGCCGAACATGGTGTAGACGGCGTCCGATCCCATGGCGAAACGTACGCCCGCGCGGAAGGCTTTGCGCGCAGTCTCGAGATTGCGCTGCACGAATGCGTTCAGCTCATCCACCGAGCGTGCCGGGTAATTGAGACGGCGGTAATTGTCGGCATAGTAGCGGTTGTGGTCGATGGTGGGCACGTAGAAGATTTTCCTGCGCGCCATTTCGGCGAGGGTGGCATCGTCTACGCCGGTGGCGTGCTCGATGGAATCGACCCCGGCGCGGGCTGCGTCGCGCGCGCAATCCGGGCCATAGGTGTGGATCGCGATTTTCTTGCCGAGCGCGTGCGCGGCATCCACCGCGGCTTTGATTTCGTCGTAGGTGAAAGTCTGGAAGCCGGTGAGGTCTCTTCCGGTACCGGTCGATCCGTACATCTTGATGACATCCGCGCCTGCGGCGACTTGCGCGCGCACGACCTTGAGAACCTCGGTCACGCCGTCGGCGGTGCCGGGGCCGCCGCCGCGTCCGCCGCGCGAGATCACCAATCCGTAGCCGGAGACAAACATGCGCGGCCCCACCATCAGGCCATTGTTGATGAGATCGCGCATGGCGATATCGGCGTAGTCGGACGCGCCCAGATTGCGCACGGTGGTGACGCCGGTTTCGAGCGTCTTGCGGGCATTTTCCTGCGACAGGTATACGCTCGCGGCGCCGCGCGCAACCTGCGCCACCGGCTCGTTGAGGTTGTACGTCATGTGCGTGTGCGCATCAATGAGCCCGGGGATGGCGGTGAAACGGGCGAGGTCGGTGGCGCCGGCGGCGCATGGGCCAACGCTTTCGATCTTGCCGGCGCTAACGGAAATGCAGGCGTCTTTCCAGACCTTCGAGCCGTCCCAGACCGAGGCGAAGTGGTAGGAGGCGGCGGAAGCCGGAAACGCGAGGGCGGCGAGGAGCACAATGCGGCGCAACATGAACTCAATCTTATCTGCTCAACGCGGCTCGGGGTACGAGCGCCATTCAACGAATCGATTTCGCCGATTCAAAGTACCGATTTTGTCTTTATGAATCTTTAACGCTCTCTTTATGGGCTCCTTAGCGGTCTGCCCGTATACTTCTGCGTAGTAAGTCCGCACTCCGCGTCGAGTCAGGGGACCTCGATCACCAAGAAAACACGGTTATTTCATAGAAGAGGATTCGTGTGTTTGTTCGTTCCAGAAAGGTATTCGAATGAATTCGCGGTACTTACAGATTACTCAGAGCGCAATGTTAGCGGCCCTAACGATTGGCGTGGCCGGCCTGCCAGTACGCCTCGCGGCGCAATCCACTTTCGGCAGCGTCGTAGGAACGGTGCGGGATTCCTCCGGGGCTGCGCTGCCTGGCGCCGCGGTAAGCGCCAGGAACGTCGCCGACAATACCACTCGCGCTGCGGTTTCGGACGCCTCCGGCGAGTACCAAATACTCAACCTGAGGCCGGGATCCTATGAAATTAGCGGCACGAAAGAAGCATTTGACGCCGCCGTAATCGCCAACGTCACGCTGGACGCGCGCCAGCAACTCCGCGCCGACCTCAAGCTCGAAGTCGCCGGGGTTAAGCAGGCGGTGAACGTGGAAGCCACGGCGGCCGTGGTCAATACCGAGAACGCCACCCTCGGCGACACCAAGAAATTCAATCAGGTAGTGCAGTTGCCGATGAACTACCGCGGCGGTAGCGATAGTCCGCTGAACGCCTTGGCCGCCGTGCCCGGCGTGCAGCAGGATAGCAACGGAAATCTGTCCATTGGAGGCGGGACGCCTTCGCAAATCCAATTTTCAGTGGACGGAACGTCCACGGTGAACGTCAGGCAGAATGGCGCGCTGACCAACATGAATCCATCGTCGGAGCTGATCAGCGAACTGAAAGTGACGCAGTTCAATAACAATGCGGAGTTTTCTCAGCTTGCGGACGTAACCATCGTCACCAAGAGCGGAACGAACAGTTTTCACGGCAGCGCGTTCGAATACCTGCAGAACAGCGCGTTGGACGCGACGACCTATGGCTTCGATACCAAGGCGCACAAGACGTATAACACATTTGGCGGCAGCTTCAGCGGGCCGGTCGAAATTCCGCGGTTGTATGACGGCAAGAACAAGACATTCTTTTTCGTGGACTATGAGGGAAATCGAAGACGATTTACTACGCCGGAGGTGCTATCGGTTCCCACGGCTGCCATGCGCGCCGGGAACGTGACGAGCGTGCCGGGAGGCGCCGTTACCGATCCGGGCACGGGAACGCCATTCCCCGGCAACCAGGTCCCGATCAACCGTTTAGACCCGGTGGCGCAATCTCTATTCGCCAATTATCTGCCGCTGCCGAACTTCGGAAATGGCGTCGACACCGTGGGAAATTACCGCGTCCAAGCGCCGACGCCGGCCACGATCGATGGATACGACGTTCGCGTGGATCAGAACCTGAGTTCGAAACAGCAGCTTTACGGCCGCTGGAGCTGGAAGAATGTCGATACCACCGCCGCCAACGGGTTGCTTCCTTCGGAGCAGCATCTGGAGACGAATCGGAACCTGATTGTTTCGCATACCTACGCCTTCCGGCCGAACCTTCTGAACGAAGTTCGTTTCGGTGTGACTTACTATGCTCTCAAAGTCGACTTCCCCGTCAGCGGGGCGAGCGCGGCGCAAACGCTGGGGCTGACGGGTTTGAATCTGGGCGATGTCCCTGGCGTAAACGCTTTTCCCGAATTCGATTTCAGCGACAGCACAGGCTTCACGCCGCTGGGACGCGACAAGACCGGGACTACGCGATCGCAGACCTTGCAGTTTACCGACAATCTCTCCTGGATCAAGGGCGAACACACGGTGAGGTTCGGGGTCGACTTGCGCCGCGTCCGGTACACGGACCTCGAAAGCTTCGGCGGATCGGACGACTTCGGAGACTTTACCTTCAACGCCGGGACGTTCAGCGGAAACGCGTTCTCCGATTTGCTGCTGGGGCTGCCGTCTAAGAGCTACATTGCCCAATCGGGGCCGGATACGCGTCTCCACGCCTATGAGACCGGTCTGTACGCGCAGGACGAGTGGCACGCGGCGAAGAATCTGACAGTGAACTTCGGATTGCGTTGGCAGGCTCTGCCTCCATTTGTCAGCGAGAATGCCAACCTGGGCGCATTCGATCCTCGAGATGGAGGCTTCATCATTCCGGACAACGGCGCCGCCAGAGCGGGCATGCTGGAGACCATCAACGCCTGTCCGGGCGTCAATGCGGCTCTTCCCTGCGCGCCGCTGGAAAAAGCTAGTCAACTCGGGCTGGGCAACGGCCTGCGCGAATTCTACAAAGGGAATTTTCAGCCTCGCATCAGCATGGCCTACCGTCCGTCGGGAGACAACAAGACGGTGCTCCGGGCCGGCTTCGGCATCTTCACCATGACCAGCTTGGGGCAGCTATCGTTCAATACGACCAATATTAATGTGGGAATCGTGCGTACCACCTCCAACCTGCTGCCAAACGGGAATGCCGCGTTCCAGTTCCCGAATGTCACGGCTGCGCTCTCGCCGTCGCAGATCGCGGGAACGGGAGACTTCTACCAGAACGTGAATCTGAACTATCGCGATCCCCAATCCGCGCAGTGGAACGTGACGGTGGAGCGGGAATTGTCGCCAGAGCTGATTTTCCGGATGAGTTATGTGGGCATGAACTCCTATCGCATGGGACAGACAGTGGACTTGAATCAGCAACAGCCGAGCGCAACGCCGGTCGACTACAACGCGCGCCCATATCCGAATTGGGGCCGGATTCTCTCGAGCGAAAATCAAGGATTCTCAAACTATCAAGGCCTACAAACGGAATTGAACAAGACGTTCCGCCATGGATTGATGTTCCAGGCCAATTACACCTGGGCGCATAACATCGGCAATGCGGGCGGCGATGCGCCAGCGGTCTTTTCGCCGGAAGTGATCTACGGCGTGCCGGTGGCCAACCGGTTCGACTTGGCGGCAAATCGCGGAAATATCGTGGGCTCGCGCCGGCATCGCGTGCTGGTGTCCGCCATCTATCAGTTGCCGGTTGGAAAGGACCGCGCGTTTCTCGCCAAAATGAACCCCATCGCCAATGCGCTGCTGGGCGGCTGGGAAGCAAGCACGGTTACGCTCTGGCAGACCGGTCCGTATCTGACGCCGGTTACCAGCCCGGCATTCGATACGGCGAATCTGAATCTGGTTTACCGCGGCGCGTTGCTGCGGCCGGATTGCACCGGCAATCCGAATCTGGCGAATCCATCGCTCAACGGGTATTTCGATCTCGGTGCTTTCGACCCCGTGCCCGCGCCGGGGCGCATCGGAAACTGCGGCGTCGGCATTCTGCAAGGGCCGGGAACTATGACGGTTGCAGGCGGCCTATCCAAGACGTTTTCGATTCGCGAAAAGGCCCACCTGCGATTCGAAGCCACGTTCACTAACATGCTCAATCACCCTAATTTCGCGCCGCCCGCGGTGGATGTCAGCGCGCCCGCGACGTTTGGAAAAATCACGAGCGTGCAATCGGCAGAGAACTCCGGCAACCGGAGCGGGCAACTGGCTCTGCGGCTCGACTTCTAGCAGCCGGGTTAGCTCTGCCGCAGGACGATATTCGGGTCGAGGAGCGAAGCGCGCCGCGCGGGAATGTAGGCGCTCAGCGCGGCAACGATCAAAAGCGCCGCGAAAATCAAGCCGACCAATGGCAGATAGAAGTAAGGCGCGCCGATGAGGGCCGTGGCCGGACGGCCAGCGATCAGGCTGAGAGCCAAGCCGATGACGCAACCTGTCGTCGCCAGCGCCATGCCTTGCTTAAGGATCATGCGCCGCACGCCGCGCTGATCGGCGCCGACAGCCAAACGGATTCCGATCTCGCGATGCCGTAGACCCACCGAATACGCCATCAGACCGTACAGGCCTACGAGCGCGAGGGCCAATCCGACCAGGCCTAATCCGCCGACGGTTTCGATGATTACCTGCATTGTGCCTCTGGCGCGCTGATCGTACAAGTCCTCCATCGAGCGAAGGCCGACGATCGGCTGGTTCTGATCGAGCGAGTGGACCATGTCGCGCAGCGGGCCCGCCAAGCCGGCGGAAGGACCGGTCGTCTGCAGCATGAGCGCCATGCTGGATTGCGGATTCTGCGCCAGCGGCAGGTACAAATATTCGAATACCGGCTCGGCCGGAAAGATATACTTGCTCTGTTTTGCGATCCCCACGATTTCCACGCGCGAGCCCTCGGGACCATCCAGCCGGAAGCGCTTTCCGATCGCGTTCTGGTTAGGGTAATATTTGCGCGCGAACTGCTCGTTCACAATGGCGACGTGAGGGGATTCGGAGCGATCGGTGGCCAGAAACGCGCGGCCTTCGACGATCGGCATGCCGACGGCTCCGAAATAGCCATCGGTCACGACATTTGAAAGCACGCTCACGGCCTGCGTGCCAGGCGCTAGCTGGAAGCCTTCCGGAATAATGCGGCTGGCGTTGACGCCTCCCGGCATAAACGGCAATGCCTGCGCGAGCGCGGCGGACTGTACGCCAGGGAGAATCCTCGCCTTCGCCAGAAGGCGTTTGTAAAAGTCTTCGGTCTGGGCGGGCTTATAACGAGCGAGCGAAGGATTAAAGGTGGCGAACAGAAGATGGTCCGTCCGAAAACCGAGGGGAGACGAAAGCAGAATCGAGGCGCCGCGGTAGGCCTGTGAGGCAAAAATCAGGAGCAGAAGCGAACCCGCCACCTGCGCGACCACGAGCGCATTTCGTCCCAGCAGCCGGGAGCGTTTTCCACCCCTTGCCTGACCGTCCTTTAGAGCCGTGACCAATTCTGTTCGCGTGCTTTGCAGGGCCGGCGCCAATCCAAACGCGATGGCGCTGAGAACGGCGGCGAATAGGGTGAACCACAACACCCGTGGATCCAGCCTCACGTCAATCACAACCGGAATATCGGCGGGTATGCGGATCTGCGAAAACAGTGCGACGCCGGCTTGCGCAACCAGAAGTCCCAAAGCGCCGCCTAGCAAGGCGATGACGAGGCTTTCGGTCAATAATTGCCGTACGAGCCGCCATCGGCCCGCTCCGATCGCCAGCCTCACCGAGATTTCCCGTGAACGGGCGCGGGCGCGGCTCAACATCAGGTTCATCACATTGGCGCAGGCGATCAACAGCACTACAGCGGCCAGCGACATCAGAAAGCACATCAGGGTGAAGTCGAACGTATCCTGATCGAGGCGCGCCTGAAGGCTGGACTTCGCAAGCAGGGCAGTGGTTCGGTTCGTCGCGGGGTATGCGCTCGCGAGTTGTTGGCTAATGACGCGCGTTTCTGCCGCGGCGCCGGCGAGACTCACGCCGCGCTTCAGACGTCCCTGCACCGACAGATCGCGGGCATCGCGCTGTTCCAGAGTGGATTTTTGCGGGTCTGCCGCGAGACGGGGGGCCATCGCCAGGGGCACATACAGCGCCGTGCGCAGCAATTCGTCCGAGCCGGTGAACGATGCCGGCGCCACTCCAATTACGGTGAAGGGGACGGTGTTGAGAAAAACGGTGCGGCCAACGATGTCGGGTCGGAAGCGAATTCAGTTTTCCATAACTCATGACTGAGCACGGTCACCGCGTCACGCCCGGGGACCAGATCTTCGTCGGGCCGGAAACCCCGCCCGAGAACTGGCGGGACGTCGAGGACGCTAAAGAAGCTGCCGCTCACCATCTCGCCGAATTTCATTTTGGGCAGCGCGTCTCTTTCGGACGCGAACCCGAATCTGGCAAATTCGGAGGCGGTCAAGCCGGCGAAGGATTTATTTCGGTCGCGCAGATCGCGGAAGTCCGGGTAGGAGAGGCCGGCAAAAGAGAATAAGCCGCCGATGCCTTCCCCGCGCGTGGTCGATTCCACAGTTACGACCTCGGAAGCGTGCGGCACCGGCATCGGCCGCAGCATGAGCGCGTCAGCCAGGGCGAAGAGAGCCGAGTTGGCCCCGATGCCCAAGGCGAGTGAAACGATAGCCACCAGAGCGAACCCCGTGTTCTTACGCAGGGTTCGCAAAGCATAGCGGAGGTCGCGCAGCATGCGTTGGAGTGTGCATCCCAGGGGCCGCTGTAGCGTGATGCGTAGACGCGTGCATACGCCGCCCCCGGCGCTGCGGACTGTCCGATTGTGGGATCAGCGATCTCGGGGGCGGTCAACGTTCAGGCGCTGCGGCAGTGGCCCATTGGGGACCGCGGCCATGCGCGCGCGATAATGCGGATCGATGAAGCGCGGTCTCGGCTGTGGTTGAAGCCGCGGGTCCACGTCAGGCGCCGGCGGCGAATTCGGCCCGCGCGGAGCCGTTAGCGCGGGGTATTCTACCGGCGCCGGGTTACCGCCCGGCCTGACTGGCGTAGCATGCCGGGAAAGGGTCTGCATCTGAAATTGACGCCGGTTCTTGCCACAACACATTGCACTCCTCCTGATCTTCGGTGAAATATGGCTCGGCCGGTTTCTCCGGGCTGAGCCGTTCCAGCAAAATCGCCACGGCCGAGAGCGTCGGCCATAAGAGCGCTCGCTCGATCCAACTCTCGCCAATGACGCAGGCCAACGGCGCCGCAATCCAAAGGCTGAGACAGTAGAAGCAATCGAGCAATCCTGCCCAGAAGCCGGTCCCTGCGAGCCGGCGAAGACGGAACACCAAATCCCAAGGTCCGTCCTCCGCATTCAATAAATGCGTGACGCGCCACACCGAAAGCGCGCCAAGTAGAAGCCAATAGAAACGTATGCCCATCGATTTTTCACCGTGCGAATGGAACCGCGGCGGCCTGGTTGTGCGCCGGCCACCGCGGCCGGTTGTCATCCCTAAGGCGTGACGACGATGTTCACCGTCTGGAACGCCGGATTTCCAAAGCTGCAAGCGAAGGTTTCACCATCGGTGGTCCGCTTGCATACCCACAACTGGAAGTCGTAGCAGCAGCTTTGCGGAATGAAGACCTGGGTGATGTCTCCGCCTCCAGTGAACATCCAGTCATTTGCGCCCGGGGTTTGCGGCGCGGGCGGCGGTGGCGGCGGAGGAGGAGCAGCGTTCGGCGCCGCGTAGCCCGCATCGACGCCATAAGGCTGGACCAGAGAATGCGGCGTGAAGGTCGCCGGGGCCTGCGCGTAGTCGCGATCCGACGGAATTGCCGCGGCATATAATCCGTCGCCGTATTGAGTTTGGATGTAGTATTCGCCCAAGTGCCCGGCACCGTCAACGACCGTGGTGTGGATCAGCGCGTAGCCGCCCGGCTTGACTTCGTAAGCCGGACACACCGTGCTGGAGCCTTTGGTCTGCGTGGCTGCAGAACCATCGGGGTTGTAGACCTGCACCCAATCGATGACTGCGGATACGGGCGTGGTATCGATCGTCAAGGTCAGCTCAGGGCCAAGCTTGAAATCGGCGGAAGGGATGGGCGCGCCTGTGACGTCATATGGCGCCACCGACAGACTTGCGCCGCCGGTGGTTGCCGGACTAATCAGATCTCCTGCCGGGACGGTCAGCACCAGATCGGGCCAAGCCCATCCCATGACGAAGTCGCCAGGCCCAAGCGATGGGAAGGCGCCGATTTGCGCCAGCACGGCAGCCGGCGTAGTGGCGCTTTGCCGCTGGGGCAGCGTTGTGTAGAGGCTGTCGAGACTGTTAAAGGTAAATGGCCCGAGCTTCACTTTGTACGGCACAGACGTGCCTAGCGCGTCGCGCCAGATGGTGACGTAGTTGTACAGGCTCTCGGCGATCGGCAGGAAGGAACCAACCAGCGAACCGCCGCGCGCCGGGTCTCCGTCCCATTGCGCTCCTAAGACTTGGTAAAACGCAGTGCAATCGTTGCTGAAAACGCCGTTCAAATTCAGCGATCCGGCAAAGGCTAAGTTGGCGCAAGCGCCGGAGCCTATGGCGTAACCCATCGAAATGTCATCGGCCAATACAGCGTTCGGAGGCTCGCTGCCGACAGAGGTCCATGCGAAGCCGCAGTCGCCGCCCGTGTTCACCGGGCATGCCCCGAGGCTTTGACTATTGCCGGTCAGAGTGACCGTTTGACCGCTCGCGAAGCACCAGCGCGTGCTCGTGTTGGGGTCTTCATCCAGGATGATCGTGCTTCCCTGATTCGCGCTGAAAACGATATTCGGATTCTGGCAGCACCACCACCACCACGGAAAGATCTCGCGAATGCGTTCATTGGCAAGTTTTGAGGCGATCAACGCGGTGCGGGCGCTGTCCTGCTTCAGTTCCGCGGCAACGCGCGATCCGGCCAAGCCAACGCCGGTCATCAGGTCGGCGGCGAGGGGTTGCCGCATCGGAGCCACATTGGCGGTCGCGAGTCTCGAGCCTCCCGGAGATTGGACCGCGAGACGGCTCTCGATGTTTTCGATCACCGCGAGAATATCCAACTCCCACCACCACGGCCAGCAGCGCCACCAGACGGGCCAGCAGGGCCACCAGCAGAACCGCTCGGAGCACCAGTTGAAACTTGCGGTGAAACTGCCGTCGGAGTTGGTGGGAACGGTCGCGATGGCTGTCCTGGTCAACCCAGTCACGCCGCTGATGACGTTGTAGACCGTGACTTCCGCGCCGATGGGACAGCCGGCGGCCGTGAGCAGCGTGCCCGAGACGGTATATTCGCGGCACCAAATCCACCACGGCTCAAGCAACTTGTCGTTGACGTTGAGGGTGGCGAAATCGATATTGAGGGCGCCGGTGTTGGTTCTTCCGGCGTTCGTCAGCGCAATGCGAGGAAGATCGGTATGACTTTCGAGAGATTGTGAATCCAGGCCTTGCGGTCCGAGCACCGCCGAAACCGAGTGATCGCTCGCGAGCTGCGGCGTGACGTGAAATTGGAAGGCGCCTCCGGCGCCTACCGCGGCTTCGCTGATGATTTTCTTTCCCTGGGTCAGGAAAACAGCAATGCGTTTAAGATTCTTGGAACTAAGAGCCGGTAACTTACCGGTTACTGATACAAGCCTTACGGCGTGCGCGTGCGTTCCTCCGTTGGGCGCTTTCATGATGACTGTCCTTTCTTTTTCACCGAGGCAATAGATGCCAGCAATAGATAGTGACGAGAGATGAGGTTGCGTTTCAAAACCGGAGCGCCGCCGCAGGCGAAAAAATCAGGTCCAGGAGCCATCCTCGGCGTTCAGTAAATGAGTAACACGCCAGACTGCGAGACGCCGAGCATAAGCAAGTAGAATCGTATGACCATCTATTTCACCTGCGACGGACCGGTACGCGGGACCACTAGATAGTGTGGTGACGATTTCAGGCGTTTCATGGAATTCATCGCCGCGCTAAAGGAGGAAATCGTGATGAGTCACAAAAGTGGAGCAAGTCACAAGTCCATGGAAGATCAGCCGCTCTGGGTGGCCATTCGGAACCGCACGCGCGCGCTCGCGTTCGACCGCTATGCGGGTTATATGCGCGAGGCGATTCAGGAGCGGGGGGCCGATGCCAGCGCCGAATATCGGAGCTTCAAGCTTCTGACGGAAACCTTTCTGAAGAATGACGACCTGTTGCCGATCGAGCTGATCTGGTCCTACTGGATGGAAGAAGGCATGCTCGTCCAAACGATGGAGGCCGTGAGCCGGCGCTTGCAAGACATGCGCGGTTCTGGCGAACGCGATCCTCTCATGGAGATGGAAATCGACCCGCTGAGGCCGCTGAATAATCTGATCTGGGGTTACATTCAGGACGAGCCGAACCGGCTTTCAGTTCGCCGCCGGGCCTACGAGTACTCCCATCAATATGGGCTTGCGCTCTACGGCAAAGCGGCGGCCGGCGCTCATCCGCCCGAAACCCGGTCAAAGTTTTTGGAAGCGTTTCACAACCTGCTCTATCAGGCTTCGCTCGCGGATGACGTCCCGCTGCTGAACGCGATCCAGGAGGTTCACCCGGGTCTGGCGCAGGGCGCACACAATCAATTCGGCGATCTTCCCTGGACCGCGCGCGTGGAAATGATGCTGACGCAATTCATCCTCTCGCAGCCCGAAATCCATCGTTTCCTCGGAGTCAGCGGCATGGATGCGCAGCACGAGCCGTGGGAAGGCGCGGTAGACGCGATGAAAACACTGCAGGGCTGGGGTGACGTTTCTGTGTCGCACTTCCGCGATCTGGCTGCATGCGGCGAACAACTCCTGCTGTCTATCCGCCATGGCGATTGGAGAGCCGGCACGGAACACTCTGCCCGCAATTGGGCGCGCTACTTCCGTCCGGAAATCCAAGGCTACATACACGCCTACCGGGCGGTCACTGGCATTGACCTGACATCGCGATGAATGGAGCTGCGGGGATTGCCCCAGCGCATATTTCTTCGCGGCGGAGTATGATCTTGCAGAGGAGTTGACTCCGTGCGCGAGGATTCGAGGGTTCGCCAACTGCTGGAAAGGGTCAAAGCGGCGCTGCGCAGAAAACTGTCCGATCCGGAACCGCCGGAAGATCCATACGCCTACGTGGGCGCCCCCAAGAAACCGCGGCTGCCGCATTTGAGCGCGTCGGCCAAGGCGTCGTTGGAGTAGACGTCCATTCAAAAAGCGGCAATCTTCGGGGCGGCGGGCGCCATGGGACATGGGATTGCGCCTGAGTTGGAACGGCGCGGCATTCCGTTTCGCGTGGTGGGCCGCTCACAACAGAAACTCGAGCGCGCATTCGGAAGCTTCGCGAATGTCGAGATATTCGCGGCGGATATCGCCGAGATGCGCTCGGCGGGCGCGGCCGCGCGCGGCGTCGATACCATCTTCTATTGCGTCGGCCTGCCTTATCCGTCGCATCAGCTACACCCGGCGTTGATGCGGACCACGCTCGAAGCGGCCGCGTCGGTGGGCGTCGAGCGCGTCGTGTTGGTATCGAGCGTCTATCCGTATGGCGTGCCGCGCACGCAGCGAGTCGCCGAGGATCACCCGCGCTTTCCGGAATCGCGCAAGGGCGCCTATCGCCGCGAGCAGGAAGACCTGGTATTGGAGGCCCACAAGAAAAGCAAACTTGCCGGGCTGATCGTCCGCCTTCCGGATTTCTACGGGCCCCATGCCGAACTGGGCTACGCGCCGTTGATCTTCGAGGCCGCCTTGGCGGGGAAGACCGCAAACTGGGTTGGCCCGGTGAGCGCGAAACACGAATTTGTCTTCGTGCCGGATGCTGGTCCTGTGATAGTTGAGTTAGCATCGCGCGCCGATTGTTTCGGCGAGGCGTGGAACTTCGGGGGCCCCGGCGAAATTGCAGTGGTAGATTTCATCACGCGAATTTATCGCGCCGTGGGGCGTGAACCAAAGTACAGATCGGTAGGGCGGACGCTGCTGAAGATGCTGGGTTGGTTCGACGCCAACCTCCGTGAGGTGGTGGAGATGATGTACTTACAGGAAACTCCCGTAGTCCTAAATGACAGTAAGCTCGCGGCGAAATTGGGCGACCTGCACAAAACCCAATATGACGAAGGGATTAGAAAGACTTTGAATTGGATGCGGCAAAAGTGAGATGACTCACAATAGCCTTGTTTTTCCCTAGGTTAGATACCTGGCGGGGCTCGCCATTCTCGCGCCGCCATCATAGTATATAGATCAGATATTAATACCGGTACTCCGGGAACGAAAGGCAACGCTAATGAAACGAATTTTTTTGATCTTCGCTGCCACTGCCGCGCTGGCGGTTGGTTCTATCTCGACCATCAATCCCCAAGGTTCAGTCCTCGAAAGGACCCCGGCTCCGAAGTTCGGCGGAGTTCCTCCTCCTCCTGTGTGCCCGCCCTTCTGTGGGACGGAAGCGCACTAAAAATAAAGAATCTTCTTGCAATGCGCCGCCCGCCGCAATAAAATGGCGGGCGGAATGTTCACGCTCGGAGCGGCCCTCTGGTATTTGGCCTTGGCGGCCAAAGGGATCGCTGTGTGGCGTCTTTTGGCAACCGGCATTTACAAGCGTTTGCCCATCCTTTTCGTTTACTTCGTTGCTTCCTTTGCGCAACAAGGCGCATTCTCATTCATCTGGTATAAGCCTGCGCTTTATGCCTCGTGGTACGTGCGAACCGAACCCGTGATGCTCGCGCTCGACTATGCAATGGTGGTGAGTCTCTACTGGGCGGTCGCCGAATTCTTCCCGCGTTTTCGTATCGCCGGCACTTTTGTTCTGTCAAGCGTCTCATTGATTGCGGCTGTAACCGCTTATCTGACGCGCGCGTTGGGCGCCCCGCCGAAAGGATGGGAAGACGCGTGGCAGACGATGCTGATCTATCAGCGCAGCGCGGGTGTGGTCTTGATCGCGGTGCTGGCAGCGGCGCGGCTGCTCAATGGCTTCCATCGGTTATTCCCCACTCGCGAATGCGCGCGGCGCGCGGCGGATATCATGCTCTTCCACGGAGTGGTATTCGTGTGGGGCGTGGCGACGTTTCGCGCTCTGGCGGGGGAACAGAACGGCAATCTCGGCTTCGTCCTTGGGCTCTCCGGTTCGTTCATCACCAGTGGTCTGTGCGCGATTTTCCTGAATAGAACCTCCGATCGTGTCGCCGCGGTAGTGAGGCCGCGAGTCAGCGCAGCCGAACTCGACGCCAGCATCGCGCGGCAGTTAGAGGGTCTGCAAGAATACGGGCGCATGCTCGATCGCCAGCATTAAGTCTCATGCCCGAGTAAGCGCGCCAGACGCGCGCATGCCGGCTCAAACTTAACGGGCCAGTGCACCAGAAACAAAATCCCCAGAACGTGAAGCAAGGTTGTGTGCAGTTCGGCGTGCCGCAGTTTGATCTGCAGCCCACAATAGGCCTTCCAGCGTCCCGATAGCGCCATCTCATCGGCGCGCTCCATCAGCCTGCGCCGCACGTCCCCGCGAATCGAACGCAAATAACCGTGGAGGAGTAGGAATCTTCCGAGGCGGAAGCGGCCCCTCATCAGAAGGGGAATCGCTCGCAGGGTATCCGGGGCGCTACACGCCGCCGGAACCTGAATGCGGGGAGCGTTGGCGGCCATAGCTTCCGCCTCGCCAAGCAGTTTCGCCGCGTCCAGGCATTCCAATGATCGCTCCGCAACGAGAGCGAATTTGTCGATGAGAGTTGAGGTTAGATAAGAGGACCGCATACGGGAGCGGAATATGAAGCAGCTATTCGACCCGAACCGTTTCGATACTACTACCGGCGGCGGGCGCCGCGCAAGAAAATTCTGAGGAATTTCTGAGGGGAATTCACCCATCGGGCGGATGCCGCTTTTCGAATCGGGAAGCGCGTGGAGCGGCCTGCTAGAATAGTTCTTATCCCACCCCACGGAGGAACACGCAAGCTTGAACTCTGCGATTCTCGCTCTGGAAGACGGAACCGTCTTCGAGGGCCGCGGTTTTGGTGCGCCCACCGAGCGATCGGGCGAAGTTGTCTTCAACACCGCGCTCACCGGCTATCAGGAAGTCTTCACCGATCCATCGTATTCCGGTCAGATTGTGGTGCTGACCAATCCGCAAATCGGCAACTACGGCACCAGCCGCGGCGATAACGAAGCGGGCAAGCCATACATCGAGGGGCTCGTGGTGCGCGAGTTCTCGCATATCGCAAGCAACTGGCGCTCGGATGAAGCCGCCAACGATTTTCTGGCGCAAAGCGGCATCCCGGTGATTTCTGATCTGGATACGCGCGCGCTGGTGCGCCATCTGCGGACACGCGGCGTGATGCGCGGCGTGCTCTCATCGGCCGGGAGAGCGGCGAGCGAGTTAATCGAAACCGCGCGCGGCATTCCCACCATGACCGGGCTCGATCTCGCCAGCCGCGTGACCACGGCGAAGAGCTACGAATGGTCGGAGCCTGTCGAGCCCTGCTCGCCATCCGATCTGGTTGGCATCGCCGCGGAAGTCAGGCATCACGTGGTGGCGTACGATTTCGGCATCAAACGGAACATCCTGCGGCGCCTGGTGCAATCGGGGTGCCGTGTGACGGTGGTTCCGGCGCTGACTTCCGCCGAGGATGTACTGGCGCTTAAGCCCGATGGAATCTTTCTCTCGAACGGGCCCGGCGATCCCGAGCCTCTTGAAACGCAGGTGGCGAACATTCGCAAACTGATCGGCAGGAAGCCGGTGTTCGGCATCTGCCTCGGGCACCAACTGCTGGGACTGGCGTGCGGCGGGAAGACTTACAAGCTGAAGTTCGGGCATCGCGGCGCGAATCATCCGGTACGCAACGAACTCACCAAGCGCGTCGAGATCACTTCGCACAATCACGGCTTCGCGGTGGACCCGGATTCGCTCAACCTCAACGAACTGGAAGTGACGCACGTGAATCTGAACGATCAGACGCTGGAAGGCTTCCGGCACCGCAACCATCCAGCCTTCTGCGTGCAGTATCACCCTGAGGCGGCGCCGGGGCCGCACGACTCGCACTACCTCTTTGACGAATTTGTCCAACTCATGAGCGGGAAACAATAACGGATGCCCAGACGAAACGATCTTCATCGCATCCTGATTGTCGGGTCGGGGCCGATCATCATCGGTCAGGCCTGCGAATTCGATTATTCCGGTACGCAGGCCGCGAAAGCGTTGCGCGCGGACGGCTTTGAAGTGGTCCTGGTAAATTCGAACCCGGCGACCATCATGACCGATCCGGATCTTGCCGACAAAACTTATGTCGAGCCGCTGACCGCTACTTATCTCGAAGAAATCATCCGGCGCGAGCGGCCCGATGCCCTGCTCTCCACCGTCGGCGGACAGACCGGCCTGAATCTTTCAGTGGAATTAGCCGAAAAAGGCGTGCTCGATCGCTACGGCGTCGAACTGATCGGCGCCGAAATCGACGCCATCAAGAAGGCGGAAGACCGGCTGTTGTTCAAGGACGCGATGCGGAAGATCGGTCTCGAAACGCCGCAATCGCAGCTTGTGACCAACGTGCAGGGCGGCCTCGATTTTGCCGAGCGCATCGGTTACCCCAATATTCTGCGGCCCAGCTTCACCATGGGCGGCACGGGCGGCGGCATCGCCTATAACCAGGAAGATCTGGAAGAGATTCTGGAACGCGGACTCGCGCTCTCGCCGGTGCACGAAGTTCTGATGGAAGAAAGTGCGCTCGGGTGGAAGGAATACGAGCTCGAGGTGATGCGCGATCTCGCCGACAACTGCATCATCATTTGCTCTATTGAGAACTTCGACCCGATGGGCGTACACACCGGCGATTCCATCACCGTGGCGCCGGCGCAAACTCTCACCGACCGCGAATACCAGATGATGCGCGATGGCGCGCTGCGTTGCCTGCGCGAGATCGGCGTGGATACCGGCGGATCGAACGTGCAGTTCGCGATCAATCCTGCGGATGGGCGCATGGTGATCATCGAGATGAACCCACGCGTCTCGCGCAGTTCGGCGTTGGCGTCAAAAGCGACAGGTTTCCCGATTGCGAAGATCGCGGCCAAGCTGGCGGTGGGCTACCGGCTGGACGAGATTCGCAATGACATCACGTTGAAGACGCCGGCATGCTTCGAGCCGACCATCGATTACGTGGTGGCGAAGATTCCGAAGTGGGCATTCGAAAAGTTCCCGGGCGCGGACCCCACGCTGGGCACGCAAATGAAATCCGTCGGCGAAGTGATGGCCATCGGGCGCACCTTCAAGGAAGCGCTGTGGAAGGGAATGCGCAGCCTCGAAACCGGCAAGGCGTTCGGCTCGGAAAAGTTCGACAAGAATCTGCTGGTCAACAAGCTGGTGACGCCGACGCCGGAGCGGCTCGGCTACATCCGCTTTGCCCTCGCCACCGGCCACAGTGTGGCGGAGATTCATGAGTGGACCAAGGTCGATCCCTGGTTCCTCGAGCAGATGAAAGAAGTCATCGATTTCGAGGCTGAGCTGGCGCACACGACGCTGGCTGAGGTTTCGAAAGAGACCCTGCGCCGCGCCAAACGCTACGGCATCTCCGACGCGCAACTGGCGAAGACTTGGGGCGCGGCTGAGATCGCGGTGCGCACGCGGCGCAAAGAACTGGGCGTCGCCGCGATGTTCAGCCGCGTGGATACGTGTGCTGCCGAGTTTGAAAGCTTCACGCCGTACCTCTATTCGAATTACGAGAGTGTGTGCGAGGCCGATCCCGCCGATGGCAAGAAGGTCATGATTCTGGGCAGCGGACCCAACCGGATCGGGCAGGGAATCGAGTTCGACTATTGCTGCTGCCACGCGTCGTTCGCGCTGCAGGAACTGGGCGTCGAATCGATCATGGTGAATTGCAATCCGGAGACGGTCTCGACGGATTACGACACCAGCAACCGCTTATACTTCGAGCCTCTCACGCTCGAACACGTCCTGAATATTTGCGACACGGAAAAGCCGGATGGCGTGATCGTGCAGTTCGGCGGCCAGACGCCCCTCAATCTGGCGCTGCCTCTGAAAAGGCTGGGCGTACCGATCATCGGTACCGATCCCTCGAACATCGATCTCGCGGAAGATCGCAAGCTGTTCGGCAAGCTGCTCGAAGACTTAAAAATTCCTTGCCCCGCAAACGGCACGGCGACGAGCGTGGAAGAGGCCTGCGACGTCGCGCGGCGCATCGGTTATCCCGTGCTGGTGCGGCCGAGCTATGTGCTGGGCGGCCGCGCCATGGTGATCGCCTACGACGAAGAGATGGTGCGCCAGTATATGCGCGAAGCCGTGACGTTCTCGCAGGAACGCCCCGTGCTGGTCGACCGGTTCCTCGAAGACGCGACCGAAGTCGATGTCGACGCGCTGGCCGATGGCGAAAACGTTCTGATCGCGGGCATCATGGAACACATCGAGGAAGCGGGCGTCCACTCGGGCGATAGCTCGTGCGTGCTGCCGGCGCAATCGATTCCCGAAGCCACGCTGAAGACGATTCAGGATTACACGGTGCGGCTGGCGAAGGCGCTGCACGTGATCGGCCTGATGAACGTGCAGTACGCGATTCAGAACGGCGTGGTCTACGTGCTCGAAGTGAATCCGCGCGCTTCGCGCACCGTGCCGTATGTGAGCAAGGCGACCGGCGTGCCGCTGCCGAAAATTGCGGTGGGCCTGATGTGGGGCAAGAAGTTGGCGGATTACGGACTCACGGGCGAGACACTGCCGGTCTCGCAGACGTTCGTGAAATCGCCGGTGTTCCCGTTCAACAAATTCCCAGGCGTCGATCCGGCACTGGGTCCGGAGATGCGTTCCACCGGCGAAGTGATGGGCGTGGGCGAAAACTTCGGCGAAGCGTTTTTGAAGGCGCAGATCAGCGCGGGCAGCGGACTTCCGGGCAAAGGGACGGTGTTCATCAGCGTCAACGACCAGCACAAAGCGGAGGCGGTGAAGGTGGCGCAGCGCTTCGTGGAGCTCGGATTCTCGCTGGTCGCCACGCGCGGGACGGCCGCCGCTTTGCGCGCTGCGAGCCTGGAATGCAAGACCGTGTTCAAAGTGAATGAGGGACGGCCCAACGCGGTGGATTTGCTCAAGGCCGGCCAGGTGCAACTCGCCATCTACACCACCACCGGCGCGCCGGCGTTCTATGACGAGAAAGCCATCCGGCGCAGCGCGGTGACGTATCGCGTGCCTTGCATCACCACCATGAGTGGAGCCCACGCGGCCGCCGATGCGGTGGCGGCGCGGCTGCGCGATCCGATTCGTGTGTGGAGTCTGCAGGAGATTCACAAAGGCGCGCGCGAATCGGCCGGACCGGCTTAGCCGGTTTATAATCGGTCCGGGGGTTAGGTAAGGTTTGCGCGACTTCATCTATGCCGCGCGCGCACTTCGGTCGAGTCCGGGTTTCGGCATCGCAGCGGCTCTGACGCTCGCGCTGGGTATTGGCGCGAGTAGCGCGATCTTCAGCGTGGCGGATGCAGTGCTGCTGCGCCCTCTTCCGTATAAAGACGCGGATCGTCTGGTTTACGCCTGCGCCGATATGCGCCGGCGCAACGTCTACGATAATTTCTGGTCGTACCCGGATTATCTCGACCTGCGCAACCACGCATCGTCCGCAATCGAAGATGCCGCTGGAGTGCGGACCGGCCGCTTTAATCTGCCATATCCGGATGGCGCGCCCGAGCAACTCGCGTTCGCGAGCGTGACATCGAACATTTTTCGCCTGCTGGGTGCGCGCATCGTTGCCGGCCGCGACTTTGAGGATAGCGACACGCAACCGCAGCCACAGGGCGCGGATGGCGCCGCGCCGCCGCCCAGCCAGCAGTTGCCCACCTACGCCATCGCGAGCTACGAATTGTTCCAGCGTCGCTTCGGCGGCAAAATGGCGCTGCTCGGCCAGCCGCTGACCAAGAACGGCCCGATTCTGGTGGGCGTGTTGGAGCCCCAATTCGAACTGCTATTCCTGCCGGAGAAGAACATGGAGCGCAAGCCGGATATTTGGTTTGCCTCCCGCCAGTCGTACGGCTCGCCGCGAATTCTGCTGACCAATCGAGTGATCGCCAAGCTGCGTCCGGGCGTGAGTCTCGAGCGCGCGCAAGCCCAGGCCGATGCGGTGGCCGAAGGATGCCGCGCGGCCGAGCCGATCAGCCGCGCGGCGAACTTCCAGATCCGCCTCGAGCCGATGCGCCGGTATCTGACATCGGAAGTGCGGCCGGCGATTCTCGCTTTGATGGGCGCGGCGATTTTTCTATTGCTGATCGCGTGTTCGAATGTGGCGAATCTTTTCCTGGTGCGCGCCTCTCTGCGCGGACGGGATCTGGCGGTGCGAACCGCGATGGGCGCGAACTGGTGGTTGCTGGTGCGGCCGCTGCTGGCGGAAGCCCTGCTGATCGGTGGCGCCGGCTCGCTCGCCGGGCTCGGTCTGGCGTGGGCGGGCATTCACGAACTGCGCGCCATTGCGCCCGCCAATCTGCCGCGCATGGATTCGATTCATGTCGATTTCGGGGTGCTTGCGTTTACGATCGGCGCCGGTCTGGCGGCGGCTCTGCTCTTCGGTTTGGCTCCAGCGTTGCGGGCTGCGCGCCCGGATGTCGCGCAAGTGCTTCGATCGAGCGGGCGCGCCGGAAATCTGAGCGGCGGCGCCTGGATGCGCAACGCGGTCGTGGTTGTGGAAGTGGCGCTGTGTTTCGTGCTGTTGGTGGGTTCGGGGTTGATGATCCGAAGCTTCGCGGCGTTACAAAGAATTCGCCCCGGCTTCGATTCTTCCGGCATCCTGACCTTTCGTACGGCCGGCGGCAGGCCCGGAACAACGGTCGAGGGGCGCGCGGCCACCGTCCGCGGAATGCGCGGCGCGCTTTCATCGATCGCGGGAGTGGAGAGCGTCACCGCCGCGAATGTATTGCCGCTGAACGGCGCCTACGTTGCGTACCGTTGGGGAAGGGAAGACGCACTGGCGGACGCAAGCAAATATCAATCGGCGGACGTGCAGACCGTGTTGCCCGGGTATTTCGAAACCATGCGGGTTCCTTTGGTCGCGGGCAGGTTGTTTGACGAAACCGATAACGATCCGCAGGCGCGGCGCATGATCGTCGATGAAGCGCTCGCGGCGAAGGCGTTCCCCAACGTCGGCGCGATTGGCCAGCGGCTCCTGTGGCGCTTCACGTTGCAGAAATCGGAATGGTTTCAGATTGTAGGCGTGGTAGCGCATCAGCGCTTAAACTCGCTAACCACGCCGGGGCGCGAACAGGCTTACCTTCCGGATAGCTATTGGGGCCATGGGTTCGTTGGCGAATGGGCGGTGCGCACGCACGGCGACGCGGCGCAATTCGCGGCGCGCGTACGCACGGAAATGACGAAGTTCGACCGCACGATGCAATTGCTTCAAGTGGAACCCATGGATGCGATCGTGCAGCGGGCCGAATCGGGTACGCGGTTCTCGCTGTTGTTGATCGCCGCTTTCGCTGCGATCGCGGCCCTGCTGGCGGCGGTTGGACTCTATGGCGTGCTCTCCACGGTGGTGCGGCAGCGGACGGCGGAAATCGGCGTAAGAGTGGCTTTGGGCGCCGCGCCTTCCGGAATCTTCCGGCTGGTAGTGGGGCACGGGCTTC
Source organism: Bryobacterales bacterium (assembly GCA_963743705.1). Lineage (GTDB taxonomy): Bacteria > Acidobacteriota > Terriglobia > Bryobacterales > Bryobacteraceae > PALSA-243. Next base: position 203,540 of record CAVUQS010000020.1, read on the forward strand.
GCCTCAGCGCAGCGGGCGTGGTCGCGGGATTGATCGCGGCGCTCTTTCTGACGCGCGCGATGACCAGTATGCTGATCGGAATCCGTCCGGCCGATCCGTTGACTTATGCGGCCATGGCTGCGCTCTTCTTTTCGATCGCGATTCTATCGACGGCGATCCCGGCGCGGCGCGCGGCGGGGCTCGATCCATCGGTTGCGTTGCGCGAAGAGTAGCGCGGCTAGGAAACGCGCGCGATCACCAGCGTCATATCGTCGTGTTGCGGTGCGCCGGCGGCAAACTCGTCCGCGGCCAGCATGATCCGCTCGATGGCTTCGGCTGGCGCGACGCCATCGCACGCGCGGGCGGCCGCGATGAGAGCGTCCTCGCCCCATTCGTCGTTGGCCAAGTTTTCGGCTTCGCTGATGCCGTCGGTAAAGAAGATCAGCAAATCGCCCGGATCGAGCTGCACCTCAGCCTGTTCGTACATCGCGGGACGGAACAAGCCCACCGGCGGCCCACCTGTTTCTAGCTGGAGAACCTCGGCGCCGCGCAGCACCATGGGCGGATTGTGGCCGCCGTTCACGTAGATCAAGCGCCGTGTGGCGGGGTCGAACTGGCCGTAGAAGAATGTCGCGTAGCGATTGGAAGGCGACGCGTCGTAGACCAGGCGATTGACGTTGGCCATCAAGCCCGCGATGTCGTTGCCGCGGGTAAGCGATTGGCCGCGAACAGAGGCTTGCAGGCTCGCCATCAATAGCGCCGCCGGAATTCCCTTGCCGGAAACATCGCCGATGGCGATTCCGAAGTGGCCGCCGGGCAGTTCGAGGAAATCGTAATAATCGCCGCCTACGCCGCGCGCGGGACGGCAATGGCCGGCATAGCGCAATGCGGCGATTTCGGGCGTGGTCTGCGGAAAGAGGCGCTGCTGCACTTCGCGCGCGATCTCGATTTCGCGGCTTAGCGTTTCGCGCTGCGCCACCTCAGAGGCGATGGCTTCGGAGAGGCGGCTGTTCTCGAGCGCCAGACCGGTTTGCGCGGCTACGGTGCGCAGGAGTTGCGTATCGCTGGGCGAATACGGTTCCTCCGATTTTTTGGGTCCGAGGCCGATGAATCCGAGCAGTTCTTTTTTCGACGCCAGCGGCAGCAGAAGTTGCGCGCCCATGGGAGCGAGCAGACTGTTCTCGCCGGGTGCGACCGGTTCGCGCGATTTGCGCAGCGGCTCGACGGCCGCCGAATCGGCGGGAATGGCGAAATCGAGCGGCGGCGCGTATCCTTCGGCAAGTGCGGGACGGAACCATGCGCCGTCGCGCAGCATTACGGCCACGCGCTCCACGTGCAGCGATTCGGAAAGCTTCCGCGCCACGGTATCGAGAAGCGTAGGAGTGTCCAATATCGAACGCACCTGCTCGCTCAGATCGCTCAAAATCTGATCGGTGTTGTAGGCTTCGCGGAAGAAGCGTTTGTCGATCCACGCGCGAACCTTAGTCCCGAACTCACGCACCCGCAGGCTGACGACGATGCCAACGGTAAGGAGCGCGAATTTCAGCGGCCGTGACGTCTGACTGTCGATCGTGTTCACTGCCAGCATTGCCGCGCCGACGACGATCGCCGTCTGGACGATGCGCACGCCGCGTTGGGCCAGCGCATATTGCAAACCCTGCCGGATCACGACGCGTACGTCCATGGCGCGCTGCACCACTAGCACGTAAGCCATGGTGAGCGGAAAAAACAGCACCGCCAGGAATGCGATGGCGAGCGCGAGATCCTCGGAATCGTTGGGCATCCGGTGGTGGAAGGCCACCGTGTAGAGCACCAGCAGGAACAGCGGCGTCATGGCCGCCGAACTGCCGCCGTACAAAAGTTTGAGGCGTCTTTGGTCGTCGCGTGGCAACGACGGATCCTTGAACTTGTCTTGCAGGCCGATGAAAAAGAAGCAGGGCAGGACAATCAACAGCGGCTGGAGCAGGTGATCCGCAAAGGGGATTTGAGGAAAGAGCTTGACGTAGAGCGCATGGTTTGCGGAACTCACCACATCTTGCGCCGCATCCCAGAGGATCAGCAGCGCGGTGGGAGCGATGAGCGCCCATTTTAACCACGGCATGGCCCGGTCCAAGCGCCAGCGCTGCGGAAAATAGAAGCCGAAAAGCATCATGAAAATCGACCAGGAAGCGTTGGCCAGATCGCGATAGGCGATAAGAACGAAGCCGATGCCCGGCCATGCGGCGGTATCGAGCGCCGCGGCATTCGACATTTCCGCGACGCCGAGCAGAACGCCGAGAACGATCCATGCTCGAAGATCGCGTGGGCGGGAAGCCGCCACCCAGAACCCCAACACAAACGAGATCCACGGCATCAAAAGCCAGGAAGCGGCGCCAAGGGCGCTTGCCAACCAGCTCGCGCCGAAGTCCACAACGTGTGGCTTAACAGCTAGGGAAAGCGTTTGGCCGTCGCGCGCTACGTGAATCGCGACGGTTTGATCTGCGGCTAGACCGTGAAACGCCGCCGCCACATCGCCGCGGCCGGTGGGCGCGTGGCCCGCGATATCCAGGATGCCGTCGCCCGGCCGCAAGCCGCTTTGGCTGGCGGATTTCGACACGATGTCGACGGTCGGCCACGGCTCGCGAAGCGAGAAAGACTGCGCTGTGTATTCGTGGCGCATGTCGCGTACGGCGTCGATGGTATAGGTGACTCGACGTGCGCCCGCGATCAGGAAGAGCAGAATCAGAAGCCGGTAGAGTCGCTGTGTGGAGACGGAAAACTTCATCACCCCGCCTGTGGCAAGAGGATAATCAGTTCCAACTGTGGATTCGGGATATCGCCAGGCACGAAGGCCGCGAGGTTGCGCGCGCGTGTGACGGCTTCCCACGCTACGCCCGATTGGTTAATGCTGAAGTACTGATAGTTCAACTTCACGGGAATAGCGCTCGGCGGCGCCGCGACATAAGTGAGCGGAGCGCCGGGTAATGCGTTCTTGACCAGGTGATCGATGTGGCTGGCGGAGCAAACCTTCACCAGATTCGGCACGCGCGCCACGATCTCCGCCTGACTGCTTTCGGCGCCCACGGCGAGATACATGCGCGTGTTCTGCAAATACTTGTCGTTGTCGATGGACGTGGCGTAAATATAGGGCTGCACCAGCTTCAAAGGCAGCGCGACGAAGTTACTCGGCACCACGGTTTCGAGCAGCAGGCGCAGCTTTTCGTCTAACTCGGTGAAACACGCGCCTAACTCGTCGTGATCGTAAAGCGGTAACTCGCGCGGATGGATGTTAGTCGAGAATGTCGTCAGCGCGCCGGCCAGAGACAGCATGGCCGAATAGAGCGTTTCCGGGTGTCCCCCGCGCGTTTCGAAGAGGTGGCGGAAAGTGGGGAACGTGGTGTTGATGGTGTAGAGCAGCCAGAAACTGGCGATATCGGCCGCGGTGAAATCGGCCAATGTCTGATTCTTTTGGCGGCGCATGCCGGCGATGGCGGTGGAGCGCCCGCTCAGCAGTTCCACCAGACGCCGCGCGATCGCCACCAGGTAATCGTTGGCGCTGAAGTCGACCAGCGGCGGGACGAAGCGCGGATCCAACTGTAAAATTTCAGCTTCCGTGCGAATTACCCGCGCCACGCGCAACGAGGAGTACCCATCGAGCGATTCGCCTTCCGTGAGAAAGCGGAAATTCTTGCGCGCCACTTGCACATGCTTTTCGGAAAGACCGGTGTTTTCGTCGCGAAAGGTTTCATACTCCGCCGTGTAGCGCGCCGCGCTATTCTGGCGCCCGGAGTTGGCGACGTTTAGCCCACGGTCGCGGTAATGCGGCACGGCGAAGTAGATGTCGAGCGTGCGCTGATCGGGGTCGAAACAGTCCTTGAGTTCCTTGGGTGCGGGCGCGCCGTCGGAATTGGGGATGTCGAATAGCAGCCCGTCGGGAAGAATTCCTGACGCGCTGGCGATATGAAACAAGCCTTCGGAGAGCGCCTTCTGATCGATCTGCAGCGTACGGAAACCCCACGGCCGGAACGAGAGCGTCTCGAGCTGAAAGTGGAGGACGTTTTCAAGAAAGCGGTCCTGGATCTGGAGGTGCTGCGGACTCAAGAAAGTGCCCTTTGTCCAGACAACCGGCTGCAGTCGCTTCATTTGGAAACAAGGTACCAAGAAAATAGGTGCGACTGCTTGTACCCAATGGTAATCTCACGACTATGTCGGCTCCGGAAGCAACGCACCCTTTGCACCTGATGATGCCCCGCCTGGGAACGGAAGAGGAATTTGATGCGGTGCGACGCCTGCTCGCCGAGTGCGAATACAACGGCGAGAGCGTCTTCCGCCGCATGGGAATCCCCGGCATTGAAGGCTTCAAAACCATCCGCCAGGGGCGGCAAACCATTCTCGAGCCGCAGAGCGCGCTCGATGCATTAATCCACCTCTTTCTGGATGGGGAACAACTGGAAGAAGGCGACGCCCGTGCCCTCTTGCCCGCGGGAGCGCTCGAGACCCTGGGGGCGCTGAACTTGGCGGCGCCGAATCCGGACTCATCCAACAACTGGTTCGCGCCGGTGTTGGTTTTTCCAGGATTCGGGCTCTTGATGGCGAGCGACCGCGCCACCGCGCCCTATCGGCAAGCCGGATATACGCTTCCGACGGATGTGGTTTATCCAGCGGTCATCGAGAATACGCGCGATTTTATCTCGGTATTGCCGGAAATTCCCTGCGAGGCGGCGCTCGATCTCGGAACAGGCTCGGGCGTCGCGGCGCTGATCGCGGCTTCGCGCTACGCCAAGCACGCGTGGGGCTCCGATATCACGGCGCGCGCCACGCGCTTTGCGGAGTTTAACCGGCGCCTCAACGGGATTCCCAACGCTGAATTTGTCGAAGGCGATATGTACGCGCCGGTCGAAGGGCTGACATTCGACCGGATCGTCACCCATCCGCCGTACGTACCGGCGGCCTCCACCAAGTTGATCTATCGCGATGGCGGCGACGATGGCGAACAAATCCTGCGGCGCGCCATCGAGGGATTGCCCCGCTTTCTGCGGCCGGGCGGCCGCTTTTATGCGGTCGCCATGGCGGCCGATTGCGAGGGCGAAACGCTCGAAGAGCGCGTCCGCAAATGGCTGGGCCCCGGCCAGGACGAATTCGACCTGCTGTTGGTGGCTCACTCACTACGCGAGCCGGCGGCGTTTACGGCGGCTCTCGCGGGCAAGAGCGTGCTTTCGGAAGAGGAACAGCGTTACCGGCAGGAGCTTTGGACGCGGCGCAAGGTGCAGTTCCTGTTCTACGGCAGAATTCTGCTGCGGCGGCGCGCGGAAGACCGCCCGGTGGTTACGGTTCGCATGCTGCGCGGGAAGGGTTTGACGTTAAGCCACGTCGAATGGCTGCTGGAATGGGAGACCGCCGCGCGCAATCCCGCCAGGCTCGATTGGTGGCTGGGTCTGCGGCCTTCCATCGCGCCCGAATCCCGCATGATGGTTGTCCACGATGTTGCGGATGGGCGGTTCCAGCCGCAGGCAGTCGCGCTACAATGCCCCAGCCCGTTTGAAACGGAATGCCACGTGGAACCCTGGGTGGGAAGCGTGGTTTCGGAATGCGACGGCCAGAGGACATTCCGGGAGCATTTCGAAAACGCGAAGCGCTCCGGCTTAGTACCTGTGGACGCTAGCGCTGAACAATTCGCGGGACCTTTCACGACGCTGATTTCCGCCGGAATTTTGGCCGTTAGGCAATAAGTACCAGGCTCGTCTCAGCCAAAATTACGGCCTTTTCTAAGAAATCGAGGCCCACTAGTACTCAATTAGCTGAAAGTAGTCCTGATATTCCGAAAGCGTGGAATATAATTTCAAACCAGGGGCGCAAATTGTCCGCCCTAGTACTTTTTTTGATAATCTGATGTCCTGCCCCGAAGCGGCCTCCAAGTTGGGATGGCTGTTCCCCGGTGCTGAAAAAGGAAGCGACTATGGCAAGACAAAGCACACAACATAAGCTCGATCGCGTGCGTCCCCCCCGCGTACAGATTACGTATGATGTCGAGGTCGGCGATGCCATCGAAGTCAAGGAATTACCCTTTGTCATGGGGGTGCTCGGAGACTTTACAGGACAGCCAGTAGATCCGCTGCCGCGGTTGAAAGATCGTAAATTCGTCGAGGTCAACCCGGATAATTTCGACGCCGTGCTGGAAAGCATGCGTCCGCACCTCGCCTATTCAGTAGAAAACAAGCTGAGCGAAGACCCCGATGCTCCCAAACTGAAGGTCGATCTCAACTTCAAGAGCATGGACGATTTCTCGCCGGAGAACGTGGCGCGCCAGGTTGGCCCGCTGCGCCAACTCCTCGAGCTGCGCGACCGGCTGGGCGATCTGCGCGGTTCCATGCAGGGGAACGACAAGTTGGAAGAGCTACTGCGCGACGCCGTCACGGATCCCGACAAGCTCGCCAAGCTGCGCGCCGAAATGGGCGTGAAGGAGGGTGGCAATGAGTGATGCACAAAAAGCCGCAGCCGCTTCCCAAGGCGCGGTAGAAACCACGACGGAAGGCAGTCTGCTCGACCAAATCGTCCAGGAAGGGCGTATGGCGCGCGATCCGGCAACCCGGGAGCGCGGTAAGAACCTGGTGAAGGAGTTTGTGGCGCAAGTGCTCGAAGGCGCCATGACAATCTCCAAGGACGCCGAGGCGATGATCAATGCGCGCATCGCGCAGATCGATCACCTGGTGTCGATCCAGCTAAATGAAGTGCTGCACCATCCCGATTTCCAGAAGCTCGAGGGAAGCTGGCGCGGCCTCAAGTACCTGATGGATCAAAGCGAAACCAGCGACAAGCTGAAGATCAAGGTCTTGAACGTCAGCAAGCGGGAACTGCTCCGCGATCTGCAACGCGCGCCCGAATTCGATCAGAGCGCATTGTTCAAGAAGGTGTACGAAGAAGAATTCGGCGTTTTCGGCGGCGCGCCATTCGCGGCGTTGACGGGCGATTTCGAATTCGGCCGGGGCCCCGAGGATATCGAGCTCCTGGAGAAGATCTCGCAGGTGGCTGCAGCGGCGCATGCGCCGTTCCTTTCGGCCGCTTCGCCGGACATGCTCAACATGGAAAGCTTCACGTCGCTCGATGCCCCGCGCGACATGGCGAAGATCTTCGACAGCAGCGAATTCGCCAAGTGGAAGAGCTTCCGCCAAAGCGAAGATTCGCGTTATGTCGGCCTCTGCCTGCCCCACGTTCTGATGCGCCTGCCTTATGGCAAAAATGGCGTGCAGGTGGATGGGTTCAACTACGAAGAAGCCGTAGACGGCTCCGATCACTCCAAGTATCTTTGGGGTAACGCGGCCTATGCGCTTTCCGCGCGGTTGACCAATGCGTTCGCCATGTACGGCTGGTGCGCGGCGATCCGCGGCGTCGAGGGCGGCGGTTTGGTGGAGGGTCTTCCGACTCACACCTTCACTACCGATTCCGGTGACGTGGCCTTGAAGTGCCCCACCGAGAGCCCGGTCACCGACCGGCGCGAGAAAGAACTGGCGGATCTCGGTTTCGTTCCGCTGGTGCACTGCAAAGGCACCGATTACGCGGCGTTCTTTAGCGTGCAATCGGCCCAGAAGCAGAAGATGTACGACAAAGAGGAAGCCAACGCCAACGCCCGGCTTTCCACTCAGCTTCCGTACATTCTCGCGATTTCCCGCTTTGCCCACTACATGAAAGCTATGATGCGCGACAAGATCGGCAGCTTCATGTCGCGTGGCGAATGCGAAGATTTCCTCAACCGGTGGATGCTGCAATACGTGGTGGGGAATGATAACGTCGCGCAGGAAGTGAAAGCCCGAAAACCCCTGCGCGATGCCAAGGTCGAAGTGATGGAAGTTCCCGGAAAGCCCGGCGTTTATCGCGCCGTTGCGTTCCTGAAGCCGCACTTCCAATTGGATGAACTGTCCGTGTCCCTAAGGCTGGTCGCAGAACTTCCGAAGGGCGCGAAATAACTCCTTAACCGCGGCCGGCTTCCCAAGCGGAGCCGGCCGCTCAACTTACCTTAATCGACTCGAACAGGAGGAAGCATGGCATTTGATGCCTTTTTGAAGTTCACGCCGACAGTAGCTGGAGAATCGACGGACGCGAAGCATACTGGCGAAATCGAGATTTATTCATTTAGTCTGGGTGCAAGCAACCCGGTGACCATCGGTTCCGGAACCACCGGCGCCGCCGGCGGAAAAGTTTCGTTCTCTTCGTTCAGCATCATGAAGAAGACCGACAAGACGAGCCCGATACTGTTTCAACAGTGCGCTTCGGGTACGCATTATACGAGCGCTCTGGTGACGCTGCGTAAAGCGGGCGGCGATTCCCAGGTGGAATATTTGAAGTATACGTTCGGCACCGTATTTATCGAGTCGATCCAGTGGAGCGGCAGCGCCGGCGGCGACGATACGCCGACGGAATCCGTATCCATGGGCTTCGGTTCTCTTCAAATCGACTACTCGCCGCAAGACGCGGCCGGCAAGCCGTTGCCGGCGGTTCACGGCGGTTGGGACGTAACCAAGAACGTAAAGGCGTAATTACATTTGGATGCCAGGTCCCGTCACGCCGGCGCCGGCGTGGCGGGGCTTCGTTTCATTGGCAAAGCGGCCGCTACTCAGGCCGCCGGGGGACCCTCAACATGACGGCGAGAGAACTTTACCAGGCTGGCAGGCTCAACGAGGCCATCCAGGCTATCGGAGCAGAGGTTCGCGATCATCCGACGGACGTGCGCCGGCGGACTTTTTTGTTTGAGCTGCTCTGTTTTGCCGGTGAATTCGACCGCGCCGAGAAGCATTTGAACATCCTTGCGGATTCGGGCCCGGACGCCGCCACCGGTGTTCTGATTTATCGCGCCGTGCTTCACGCGGAACGGCAGCGCAACGAGCTGTTCGAGCGCAAGGAATATCCAGCCGCCTCCGATTCCGAGCTGGCCAGCGGAAGCTGGAACGGTGAACCATTTGAATCCATCGAGGACGCCGACCCGCGCGTCGGCCCGCGCCTCGAAATCTTCGCGGCCGGACAGTGCATGTGGCTGCCGCTGGCGCATATCGCCAGCATTCAGATCGAGCCGCCGAAACGGCTGCGTGACCTGCTTTGGGCGCCCGCGATTGTTCACACCGGGCCGGCCTTCAAGGGCACGGAGCTGGGTGAGGTCCTCATTCCCACGCTTTCGCCGTTCAGCTACAAGAATCCGGACGACGCGGTGAAGCTGGGCCGCTCTACGGTTTGGGAAGAGCGCGACGGAGAACCGTTGCCATACGGCCAGAAGACGTTCCTGGTGGACGGCGAGCCGCTGCCGGTTCTCGAATTGCGGATGCTTGAGATCACGCAAACGGAAGCGGAACATCATGCCGCTGCGGAATGATCTCCTAAATCCGATTTCGCCCGACAAGCCCGCCGGCGATAACCTGCGTTACTCCCCCGTTTACGACAAGATCAAAGAAGCGCGGCGTCAGGACGACGATGCGCCGCAAGGCCTGTGGCAGCACGAGCGCAAGGTAGCTGACTGGCCACAGGTCATCAAACTCGCCAGCGAAACCCTCGCCACCAAGACCAAGGATCTTCAACTCGCCGCGTGGCTGACGGAGGCCATGCTGAAGCGCGAAGGCATCGCCGGCCTGCGCGAGTCGGTGGTGATGATTCAAGGCCTGCTGGAGAACTTTTGGGATACTCTCTATCCGGAACTGGAAGACGGCGACGCCGAATTCCGCGCCGCGCCGCTGTTGTGGGTCGGCGACCGTCTGGAGATCCCCGCCAAGCAGACTCCGCTGACGAAATCGGGCTACGACTGGTTCCGTTATAAGGAATCGCGCGCGGTTGGCACGGAAGAGCAGGCCAACGAATCTAACGAGAAGATTGTCGCGCGCGCAGCCGCCATCGCCGAAGGGAAAATCACCCAGGAAGAATTCGATAAGGCCTTCGACGAATCTCCCAAGGCATATTACGTCAGCTTGCTGGAAACGCACGATGGCGCGCTCGAAGCGTTGAGCGCCTTGGGCGAGGTTTGCGACGCCAAATTCGGCGGCGCTTCGCCTAACTTCGGAACGCTCTCGCGGGCGATTGAGGAAATGCGGCAGACGGCCTACATCCTGCTGCAGAAGAAACGCGAAAAAGAGCCGGATGACCCGCTCGACGCGCCGGCCGCCGAACCTGAGCCGGCGGAAGAACCGATCTCCGTGGGAACCTACGGCGAAGCCGCTGCGCCCGCGCGCGCCCCTATCCGCAGAGCAGCGGCCCTTTCAGCCGAACCGGCCGACCGGGACGACGCCATCTCGCGCGTCATCGCGTGCGCCAAATATTTGCGCCAGCAGGATCCCTATAATCCGGCGCCCTACATGATGCTGCGCGGTCTGCGCTGGGGCGAACTGCGCGCCGGCGGCGATTCTATCGATCAGTTGCTGCTCGCGCCTCCGTCTTCCGAGATTCGCCAGGCTTTGAAAAGAGCCGCGCTCGAGGCCAACTGGACCGAAGTGCTCGAGACCGCCGAAACCGCCGCCGGCATGGAATGCGGCCGTGGCTGGCTCGACCTGCAACGCTACGCCGCGCGTGCCTGCTACGAGCTGGGCTCCTACTATTACGCCGTGCGCTTCGCCATCGTCTCCGGGCTGCGCGGAATTCTGAAGGATTATCCGCAGCTTCTGGACTACACGTTGATGGATGACACGCCGGCGGCCAATGCCGAGACCCTGGCGTGGATCAAAGAGGAAGTGGTTCCACCGCCCCCTCCCGAACCCGAGGCGGCGCCCGCGCCCGAACCGGCATACGCCCCGCAGCCGATGTACGACCAATCGCCCGTCGAAGCGGCCATGGACGCTCCACCGGACGCGTTCGAATTGGCGATCGAGGCCACCAGGCGAGGGCGCCCGCAGGAAGGCATCGAGATACTCATGCGCGAAATGTCGCAAGCGCGCAGCGGCCGCGCGCGCTTCCAGCGCAAATCGCAACTGGCCCAGCTTTGCGTTTCCGCCGGGCGCCAGGAGATCGCTTCGCCGATTCTGACCGATCTGGCCGCGGAAATCGAGCGGCGGAAACTGGAGGATTGGGAATCGCCGGATATGATCGCGCATCCGCTGGCGATGCTCTATCAATGCATGGGCAAGGATTCGACGCCTGAAGAGCGGCAAAAGCTCTATTCGTGGATCTGCCGTCTCGATCCGCTGCAGGCCATGAACGTATCGAGATAGCTTATGCCGCGCTGGGAACAAGAACAGATCGTCACCCTGTCGTTCCTCGATCGCCTGATCGATCACGATCCCAAGATCGTGTCGGACGGGCCGCCTTCGCGCGCGAAATCGGTGCGCCAGCTGAAATCCGCGCTGCGCCGCGATCTCGAATGGCTGCTCAACACGCGGCGGACGCCCACTCCGGCGGGCAGCGAATTCCAGGAAACGTCGGTATCGCTATACAACTACGGGCTGGCGGACGTCACCGGCATGGGTTGGGACTCGCAACACGACAAGCTCGAGCTTACGCGCCGGATCGAGCATGCGGTAGCCACGTTCGAGCCGCGCATTTCGCGCATTAAGGTGGTTTCGCTCGAGGGTCAGTCGAGCGCCAAGCACGTCCTGCGGTTTCAGATCGAGGGCCTGCTGGATATGGACCCGGCGCCCGAGCTGATCACTTTCGATACACTCCTGCAACTTTCGAGCGGCGAGTATCAGGTGCGGGGAGAGCCCAGTGCGTGACGATCTGCTGCTCTACTACGAGCGGGAGCTGACGTTCCTCCGCCAGATGGGCGCGGAGTTCGCCGCTAAATATCCGAAAATTGCTTCGCGGCTGATGATCGAGCCGGACAAGTGCGAAGACCCGCACGTGGAGCGCATGCTGGAAGCGTTCGCGTTTCTCGCGGCGCGCGTACATCTGAAAATCGACGACGAGTTTCCGGAAATCACGGAAGCGCTGCTCAGCATCCTGTATCCGCACTACCTGCGGCCGATCCCGTCGATGTCGATCTCCGAGTTTTTCGTCGATCCCGCGAACGTGAAGCCCGAAAGCGGCCTCAAACTGGACCGCGGATCGTTGCTGCGGTCGCGCCCGGTCAATGGCGTTCCGTGCAAGTTCCGCACCTGTTACGACATCACGTTTTGGCCGGTCAACGTGGCCGAAGCCGAATGGACCACGCCCGATCGCCTCAAGCCACCACTGAAATCCGGAGACGCTTCGGCGGCCGTGCGTCTGACTCTACGCTGCGCCGAAGACGTGATCTTTCCGAAGCTGTCGCTCTCTTCGCTGCGTTTTTATCTGAGCGGCGAGAGCGCCCTGACGCACGCGCTGTACGAGTTGCTGTGCAACAACTGCATCCAGATCGTGGTGCGCGACCCCACTCCGAAATCGAAGGTGCCGCCGGTCTGGCTTTCGCCCGACGCTTTACGCCCTGTGGGATTCGCCGAAGACGAAAGCATGCTGCCGTATCCGAGGCGCTCCTTTGCGGGCTATGGCCTGCTACAGGAATATTTCTGCTTTCCGCAAAAGTTTTTCTTCCTCGATTTGGGGGAACTCGATCGCGTTTGCGCCGCTGGCTTCGGCAACACGGCTGAGATCGTTTTCCTGATTTCTCCGTTCGAGCGTAATGACCGCCGCCAGGCGCTCGAATTGGGCGTGAACGCCAAGACGTTCCGGCTGAATTGCTCGCCCATCGTGAACCTGTTTCCGCAAACCGCCGAGCCAATCTTGTTGAGCCACCGGAAGTACGAATACCCTGTTGTTCCCGACGTGACGAGACGCAACGCGCTCGAGGTCTTCGAGATTTCCGAAGTCGTCGGCGCCAACGCTCAAAGCGCCGAAGTGGCGCGCTTCGAGCCCTTCTATTCCTTCCGTCACGGGCAGAGCCGGACCAACGTGAAAGCCTTCTGGCACGGCGCGCGGCGCGAATCCGGCGTGCGGGACGACAACGGAACGGAAATTTACCTCTCGCTGGTCGATCTGTCCGGCCGCCCGGTGGAAGCCGACGTCGATGCGCTCACCGTGCGTACCATCTGCTCCAATCGCGATCTTCCCTCGCGTCTGCCGTTTGGCAATGAATTGGGCGATTTCGAGGTGGAAAGCCCGGTGCCCATCAAGCGCGTGGTGTCGCTGATCAAGCCCACCGACGCTCTGCGGCCTCCGGTGGGGAAAGACTCGCTGTGGCGTCTGATCTCGCAGCTTTCCTTGAATTACCTTTCGCTGGTGGGCGAAGGGCGCGAGGCATTCCAGGAATTGTTGCGCCTCTACAACTTCACCCGCTCCTCGTATTCGGAGAAGCAAATTGACGGCCTGACGGCGCTTTCGAGCAGCCGCCACTTCGCGCGCGTGGTTTCCGAAGACGGCGTGACGTTTGCGCGCGGCACCCAGGTGGAAATGGAATTTGACGAAGAGCAGTTCACCGGCGCGGGCGTCTATCTTTTCGCGGCGGTGATCGAGCATTTTCTGGGCTTATACGTATCGATGAACAGCTTTAGCCAGCTTCGCGTGCGTACGCGCCAGAGAAAGGAGGTCATACGGCAATGGCCGCCGCGGGCGGGCAGGAAAGTGTTGATGTAACGCTCTGGCCTATTTCCGAAATGCTCGACCGCGAGCCCTTCCGGTTCGAGTTTTTTCAGGCCGTGCGCCTTTTACAAAGGATGTATAAGGAGCGCGGCGTCGCGGGCAGGTTCAACAACCCGCACGAGGAAGTAGTGCGCTTCGGCACGCACTCCAGCGTCTCCTTTCCGGCGAGCGCGATCCAATCGCTCGACCGGTCGCAGCTACCCGCGCTGATGCGCGTGAATTTCATGGGCCTCACCGGCCCCTCGGGCGTGCTGCCGCTGCCTTATTCCGATCTGGTCAACGAGCGTCTGCGTGCGCGCGATTCGTCGATGCGGGATTTCTTCGACATCTTCAACCACCGCATCATTTCCCTGTTCTGCCTGGCGTTCGAGAAATACCGGTTTTCGATTCCCTATGAGCGCGGCGAGCGTGACCTGTTCTCGCGCCACGTTTTGGCATTGATCGGCTTGGGGACGCCCGGCCTGCACAACCGCCAGGACGTGCCTGACGATTCGCTGCTCTTTTACAGCGGATTGCTGGCGCTGCATCCGCGTTCCGCGGTAGCGTTGCGGCAGACCCTGATGGATTATTTCGGTGTGCCGGTGGAAGTGAACCAGTTCGTCGGCGTGTGGCGTCCGGTGGAAATGGAATCGCAGTGTTCGCTTGGCGAGGGATCGTCTTATTCGGAGCGCCTCGGCCTGGGCGCGGTGGTCGGCGATGAAGTTTGGGACCAGCAATCGCGCGTGCGCATTCGCCTGGGGCCGTTGACGATCGCGCAGTATAACGATTTCCTGCCCGGCGGCGAGGCGAACCAACGAATCCGCGCCATCACCAGCTTTTTCGGCGGAAATGAGTACGATATGGAGTTGCAGTTGATCCTGAAGAGGAGTGACGTCCCCCCGTGCGAGCTGAATGCCGAGGGCCCGCAATTGGGTTGGACGAGTTGGGTGAAATCGGGTGAGTTTGACCGGGATCCGGGAGAGACGATTCTGGAATTGTGAGCCTTAAATTTAAACGAGAGGCGCGGAGAACATTCTTGCGCCCATTACTCTGGGAGCTAATTCTATGCCGGTGACTTTAAAAGCTATCGTATCGAAGCTGAATGACACTACCCGCAAAGCGCTGGAAGACGCAGCCGGCCTTTGCCTCGCAAGGACGCATTATGACGTCGAGATTGAGCACTTTCTGATGAAGCTGCTCGATTCCACGGAGTCGGATTTCGCCCGGATACTCAAGCAATTTGGCGTGGATAAATCGCGCCTGGCGGCTGAGCTTACGCGCAGCCTCGACAAGCTCAAGACGGGGAACGCGCGCACGCCGTCCTTTAGCCCGTCGCTGCACCGCATGTTGACCGAAGGCTGGACCATCGGCTCGCTGGAGTTCGGCGCTGGGCAGGTGCGCACTGGTTTCGCGGCGCTCGCGCTGGTGGCCGACGAAGAGCTTTCGCGCATTGTGCGCGACGTCAGCAAAGAGATGCAGAAGATCGAGCCGGAAGCGTTGCGCAAGCAACTGCCGGCTTTGATGGAAGATTCCTTCGAAAGCGCCCACGATCTGGCTCCGGCCGCGGGCCCTGGCTCGCCTCCGGGCGCTCCGGGCGCGCCCAAAGTAGGTGGCAAGACGCCCAACCTCGATCAATTCACCGTCAATCTGACGGAGAACGCCAAGAAGGGCAAGATCGATAATGTGCTGGGCCGCGATTTCGAGATCCGTCAAATCGTCGATATCCTGATGCGGCGGCGGCAGAACAACCCCATCCTCACCGGCGAAGCGGGCGTCGGAAAAACCGCGGTGGTGGAAGGCTTCGCCATGCGCATTGCCAATGGCGACGTGCCGCCTTCGCTGCGCAATGTCACGCTGCGATCGCTCGATCTGGCGCTGTTACAGGCCGGCGCGGGCATCAAGGGCGAGTTCGAGAACCGGCTGAAGGGCTTGATCGAGGAAGTGAAGAATTCGCCCTCGCCAATCATTCTCTTTATCGACGAAGCGCACACTATGATCGGCGCAGGCGGACAGGCCGGTCAGAACGACGCTGCGAATCTGTTGAAACCGGCTCTGGCGCGCGGGGAACTGCGCACCATCGCGGCCACGACATGGTCCGAATACAAGAAATATTTCGAAAAGGATCCCGCTCTGGCGCGCCGCTTCCAGGTGATCAAGGTCGAGGAGCCTACCGAAGCCAAATGCCAGATCATGTTGCGCGGCGTGGTTCCGGCTCTCGAAAAGCATCACACGGTCCGCATTCTGGACGAAGGCTTAAACGCGGCCGTCAGGCTCTCGCACCGCTATCTGCCGGATCGCCAGCTGCCGGATAAAGCCGTAAGCGTGCTCGATACCGCATGCGCGCGTCTTTCGCTCGGACAGAACACAATTCCGCCGGCAATTGAAGACGCCACGCGTGAAATTGACGATTGCACGGTTCAATTGCGCGTACTCGAGCGCGAATCGGCGTTGGGCGCCGATCATGCCGAGCGCATCGGCATCATCGGAAAGCAGAAAGTTGCCGCCGAAGCGCACCATGCCGAATTGACGGCGAAATGGGAAAAGGAACGCGATCTCGTCACGCGCATCCGCGAGGTGCGCGGCAAGCTGGAAGGCGCAGGACAGGCGCAGGCTCAAGCGGCAGGCGCTTCCGCAACCGCCCCGGCCCCGGAAGCGTCAGCAACGCCTGCAGCTACTCCGGCAGCGCCCGCGCCGACTCCGGAGGCCCTGCGCGCCGAGCTTACGGCGCTCAACGCCGAGTTGGAAGCCCATCAGGGCGAGACGCCTCTCATGCGCGTCTGCGTCGACGCTCATATCGTCGGCGACGTGGTTTCCGCCTGGACCGGCATCCCGATTGGCAACATGCTCAAGGACGAGGTAGAGACCGTGCTTGCGCTCGAAAAGCACCTCGGCCGCCGCGTCATCGGGCAGGATCACGCGCTGCACATGATCAGTGAGCGCATCCGCACTTCGAAGGCGAGCCTGGAAGATCCGTCGAAGCCGATCGGCGTGTTCATGCTGGTTGGCCCCAGCGGCGTCGGCAAAACGGAGACCGCGCTCACTCTCGCCCACATGCTCTACGGCGGCGAGCGCAATCTGATCACGATCAATATGTCGGAGTTCCAGGAAGCGCACACGGTCTCTACCCTGAAGGGTTCGCCTCCCGGATACGTCGGCTACGGAGAAGGCGGCGTGCTTACGGAGGCCGTGCGGCGGCGTCCGTATTCGGTGGTGTTGCTGGATGAAGTGGAAAAGGCGCATCCCGACGTGCTCGAGCTGTTCTTCCAGGTGTTCGACAAAGGCATGATGGAAGACGGCGAAGGCCGCGAGATCGATTTCAAAAACACGATCATCATCCTCACCTCGAACGCCGGCACCGATACGCTGATGAAGCTCACGGCCGATCCCGAGACCATGCCCAGCGATCAGGGCCTGGTGAAGGCGCTCAAGCCGGAATTGGACAAGATCTTCAAGCCCGCGTTTCTCGGCCGTCTGGTGATCATTCCTTACTTCCCCATCCGCGACGAAGCCCTGAAGCAGATCGTGCGGCTGAAGGTCGGGAAGATTCAGCGGCGGTTGATGGACACTCACAAGATCGCGCTCACGCACGACGAAGCGCTGGTCGACGAAGTAGCGCGCCGGTGTACGGAAGTGGAAAGCGGCGCGCGCAACGTCGATAACATCCTGACCAATACCATGCTGCCCGAGGTCTCGCGGCAAATTCTCGGCCGCATGGCGGAGCGCCAGAAAATGGCGCCCATCCACGTCGGCGTTGGGGCGGACGGTTCGTTCACATATAACTAGGCCATAGCAGCCAGATCATCGGAGGAACGTAATGTTCTCAGACGAAAACCGGCCCATTCAGTTCACGACGCCATTGGGAAAAGACAAGCTGCTGGTCACCGGCTTTTCCGGCCGCGAGATGGTCTCCGGCTTGTTCCGCTATTACGTGGAAGCCGTCACCGAAGACCGGGACCCGATCGCGTTCGAACAGTTGTTGGGGCAAAAGGTCACGGTAGCCGTCGTGGCCACGGGGGGCACGCGGTACTTTAACGGCATGGTCACCGGCGTCACCCAACGCGTGCGTGAAGAGGTCTTCACTCAGTACGGGTTGGAACTTGCGCCAACGATGTGGAAGTTGACGCGCAATACCAATAGCGTCATCTATCAGCAGCAAAGCGTGGTGGATATTCTGAAGGCCGTGTTTAGCGGCTATGAAGTGGATTTTACGAAGTTGGGCACTTACCAGCCGCGCGAATATTGCGTGCAGTATCGCGAAACCGACTTCAACTTCGCCAGCCGGCTGATGGAAGAAGAAGGCATCTTCTACTTCTTCGAACATACTTCCTCCACGCACAAAATGATTCTGGGAGACTCGCCGCAAGCGTTCGCCGCCATTGCGTATCAGCCGGACGTGATCTATGAAACGGCGGCGGGAGGCGGGCGCCCGGAAGACCGCATTCTGGCTTGGGAAAAGGCGCAGGATCTTCGCTCGGGCAAGAGCACCCTATGGGATTACAAGTTCGAGATGCCCACGAAGAACTGCGAGGCGGTCGCCCAAACGCTCGAAACTGTCCAGGCCGGAACCATTACGCACAAACTGAACGCCGGAACCAACAGCGCGTGGGAACTCTACGACTATCCGGGCGCGTACGCCAAGCGGTTCGATGGCATCGATAAATCGGGCGGCGACCAGGCCAGCAATCTCCAGAAAATCTTCGACGATAATACGCGGACGGTCAAGCTTCGCATGGAGGCGGAAACCGCCGGCGCCATGACGATTCTCGGGCAAGGCGTGCATACGGCGTTTACGCCCGGCTACACCTTCAATTTGACCCGCCATTTCACCGATAACGGCGAGTATTCGCTGCTTGCCGTGGAACACGAAGCGCGGCAATCGCTGGGCCAGGACGAAGATTTTCGATACCACAACAGTTTCCGGGCGATTCCAGGCGCATTGCCGTACCGGCCGCCCAGGATCACTGCCGAACCCTTCGTCCACGGTCCGCAAACCGCGGTTGTGGTTGGTCCGTCGGGCGAGGAGATCTTCACGGACAAATACGGTCGCGTCAAGGTGCAATTTCCGTGGGACAGGAAGGGACAAAAGGACGCCACCAGTTCCTGCTGGCTGCGAGTCGCTACCCACTGGGCCGGAAAGCAATGGGGCGCGGTGCATATTCCCCGCATCGGGCAGGAAGTGATCGTCGGGTTTCTCGAAGGCGATCCGGATCAGCCCATCATCATCGGCAGCGTCTACAACGCCGACAACATGGCGCCTTGGACTCTCCCGGACAACAAGACGCAGAGCGGCATCAAGAGCCGTAGTTCGAAAAGCGGCGGCTCGGCCAACTACAACGAGGTCTTCTTCGAGGACAAGATGGGCGCCGAAATGCTGCGCATCCACGCCGAAAAAGATCAAATGCACGAGGTCGAAAACGACGACGCGCAGTGGGTGGGGCACGACCGCACCACCAAGATCGACAATGACGAAACACGGACCGTGAAGGGCAAACAGACCATCACGATCACCGGAGACCAGACCCTCGAGATCACGCAAGGCAACCAGACCAATACCATCGACCAGGGCAATCAGTCGACCACCCTCAAGATGGGGAATCAAGATACCGAACTCAAGATGGGCAACCAGTCGACGAAGGTCGACCTCGGTACGATCAGCATGGAGGCCATGCAGTCGATTACGCTCAAAGTAGGGCAGAGCAAGATTACGATCGACCAGATGGGGATTACACTCGAAGGCATGATGATCAAAGTGAACGCGCAGATTCAATATCAGGAGCAGGCGGTAATGATCCAAAGCCAGGCCAGCGGCATGATGCAGATTCAGGGCGCGATCACGATGATTAACTGATATGAGTGAAGCCTCACAACCCGTTTCGACGGCGCAAACGATCTGCGCGGTGGCGGAGCTCAGCGAGGATGCGGCTAAGCTTCTGAAGCCGCAGATGCATCCGCGCGAATATATGGCGGCGCTCTCCGAGAAAAAGCTTTTCCCCGACGCCGTGCGTTTTCTGGCTCACGCGCTGCCCAAACGGGAAGCCGTGTGGTGGGGATGGGTTTGCGCGCGCCGCTCGGCCGGGTCCAACCCGCCGCCGAAGATCAAAGCGGCGCTCGACGCCACCGAAAAATGGATCGCGCAGCCCACGGAAGAGAACCGGCGCGCGGCGCACGAAGCGGCCAAGGCCGCCGAGATCTCTACGGCGGCCGGATGCGCGGGCCTGGCCGCATTTCTCAGCGGCGGCAGCCTCGCTCCACCGCATGCCCCGCCTGTGCCTCCTGGCGAGCATCTCACGGCGAAAGCGGTCACCGGCGCCGTGATCTTCGCGGCGGTTTCGAGCGAGCCGGAGAAGGCTCCCGAAAAGTTCAACAACTTCCTGGCGCAGGGCCTCGAGGTAACCACCAAGATTAAGCTTTGGGAGCAGAAATAAGATGGGAATGCCCGCCGCGCGTCTCACCGACATGCACGTTTGCCCCATGGTCACCGTTCTGGTTCCTCATGTCGGCGGCCCGATCCTGGGGCCGTGCGCGCCAACGGTGCTGATCGGCGGTCTTCCTGCGGCGCGCATATCCGATATGGCAACCTGCGTTGGTCCGCCGGACGTAATCGTGCTTGGCTCGTTTACTGTGCTGACGCAAAGCATGCCGCAGGCGCGGATCGGTGATATGACTGCGCATGGCGGGTCCATTGTGCTGGGTTGCTTCACAGTTCTTGTGGGCGGTTAAAGCTCCGCAAGCCGCTCATTTACGCTACCCTGATCGTTAATGCCTAAGGCAAAGATTACTGCTCTCGGTTGCTACGTTCCGCCACGCGTTCTTACCAATCACGATTTAGAAAAAATGGTCGAGACTAACGACCAGTGGATCGTGGAACGGACGGGGATTCGAGAGCGCCACATCGCCGACGAAAACGTCGCGACGTCCGACCTGGCCATCGAAGCTGCGAAGTGCGCTCTCTCGCGCCGCGGCATCGACGGCTCCGAACTGGACGCGATCATCGTGTGCACCGTCACGCCCGACATGTTTTTCCCTTCCACGGCCTGCCTGGTGCAGAACGCGCTGGGCGCCCGCCGGGCTTGGGGCTTCGATTTGATCGCCGCGTGCTCCGGCTTCGTGTACGGAACTACAACTGCCGCGCATTTGGTAGCCGCGGGGACGCACCGCAAGGTGCTGGTGATTGGCTCGGACACCATGAGCCGCATTCTCGACTACACCGATCGCGCGACTTGCATCCTTTTCGGCGATGGCGCCGGGGCCGTGTTAATCGAACCTACGGAGGAGGGTGAGGACGCAGGCTTCATCGATTTCATGGGCGAAGTCGATGGCTCGGGCGGCGACTTCCTCAAGATGCCCGCCGGCGGCAGCCGCAAACCCGCATCGCACGAGACCATCGATCAACGCCTGCACTACGTCCATCAGGAAGGCCAGCAGGTGTTCAAGTACGCCGTGCGCAAGATGTATGAGACTGGCCGCGATCTGCTGGCGCGCAACGGATTGACCGCCGCCGATATCGCGGTCATGATCCCTCATCAAGCCAACCGGCGCATCATCGAAGCAGCCTCGGAACGGCTTGGGCTACCGGAAGAGAAAGTGATCGTCAATATCGACCGCTACGGCAACACGACGGCGGGCACCATTCCTTTGGCGACGCGCGACGCCATTGAGCAGGGCAAGCTCAAGAAGGGCGACTTGGTGCTGTTCGCGGCGGTCGGCGCGGGCTATACCGTCGGCGCCAGCCTCTGGCGCTGGGCCTACTAGCCTTTCACCCGGCTACTGTGCCGGCCGCGCGGGTTGCGCCGAAATGCGCACGCCGGCCGCCCGCCCCCACGGGATATCCTCAAGCGCCAGCACGCCCGCCAGATCGGCCGCGGCTTCGTACGCTTCTTCGTCGTCGATTTCGATGCGATACGTGTGTTTGGGCTGCAGGCCGGTCACGAAAACCGTTTCCGCTTCCTGCAGAGAGAACGACTGCTTCCACCCGTTGCCGCCGAAGCATACGATGGCTTCGCTCAGATCGATCTTCGCCGGAGGCTTGGCCGCATTCACCGTTTTCACCTGGCCATCGGTGAAAATCTGCATCGCGCCATCGAAAATGCCGAGCCACTGAGCCGAGTCGTCCCAACTCGACCGGATAAATAACCGCCCGCGTTCCGGCGCGTAGAAAATCAGCGGCACGTGATAGTAGCTGAGGCCGGGCTGATACGGATTCGCCCACAGAAATTCATACGGCGTTCCAAACGCGCCGCGCATGAGATATTTGTCGTGCATCAGCCAGCCCTGCAGCACCTGCGTATCGGGCGCGTTGGCGTCGTAAGCGACCATGGCCAACTCCGCCGCGCGGGAAATGGCCGCCAGCTTGAGATCGGGCTCGCCCGGCGTGCGCTCGGCGCCGATGAAGTAGTCGTTTTCAGGGGCCTGATAGGGCGCGGGGTAATAACTCAGCAGATGCTCGATGGGGAAATCTTTAAAGAAGGCGCCGTCACCCTCGCGCAAATCAATCTTCACGTTGTCCTGCACCGCATGCAGCATTTCGTAGAGGGCGTAGGCATCGTCGCGGTGAATCGGGTTGGCGCCGGTTTTAATCGCGGCGACTATCTTTCCTTGCCATTCGCGGCGGATGACGCGCTCGAGTTCGCGCCCCGGCGCCTCGGGAAGCTCGTCGAATAGCGTCACAGCGGCGAGAGTCCGCGAGCGCATTCCAGCGATGCTCCCGTCGCTCTCCGCATCGGCCATCTTCTTCGCCAGGCGGGTGGCCAGGCTCTCGCGTTCGGCGTCGCTCATCAGGTCGTAACACCAATCGAAAACCAGCGACATCTGGCGCAGGTCGGCATCGGGGCTCTTGGCCCAATCGATGGCCTTGCGCCCCGCCGGCTTATCGCCTGCGACCTGGTAATACAGCGCGAAAGCGAACCCAGGTTCCGGCATCGCCGCATTGCCTGCCATGAGGGTCTGGAATTGCTCCCAGCGCAGCGACGTTCGTTCCCGTTCACGCCGCAAAAGGCGCAGCCGCGCCGGACGCAGGAATAGCCGCGGATGCTCGCTCGAGACCACGATAGGTTCGTCCGCCGCTGTTTCCTGAGCCTTCACCGCCGGCATCCACGCCATGGCCAGCATCACCGCAGCCGGGATAAAACGCATAGAACAGATTGTGTCATAGCGACACAGGGCGCGGGCGCGGGCGGGCGCCCGGGATAACTCAATTATGCAGAAAATATTTGATTCCAAAAGGTTTATAACCATTGACAGTTGGCTTACCGATTGCTATTTCTAGGGTGAATTGGTGAAGTACCTCTTAAACCTGTCCCTCTGCGGTAACAGGCAGTGGAGGAAGAGTGGACCGAAAAGACGTCGTGCTTGCGGGAGCCGGTGTTTGTAACATCCAGTTCACTGTTTCTCTCTTGGCGGTTGCGGCAGAGGGAGTTTTTTAATCGAACGGAATTTTAGATCTCTCCAGCGGGTCTAGGTAGCGCTAGTTGTTTGGCCGGTTTGGTGGGGAAGTTGGACGCGGACCCTGCCAGGCACGGAATGGTATCTGTTCTAAAATCAAACAGCCCGACGCCGGATCCCAGCCCCCACACGGGCGAGCCGCATCGGATCGATCCCCCGAAGGCCTTGGGGGCGGTCCGATGCGGTTTTTTCATTAGGAAACCTTATTGCGTGGGCGCGTAGTAGCCCGGGCGCCAGAACGCTTTGAGCGGCGGCAATCCGCGCGGCGGAATCACCTTCACCTGCACGTGATGATACTTGCCGTCGCGCGTTTGCGCGGTGGGCGAATATCCCAGCACATAGCGGTTGCGCAACTCGATGCCGATCTTAGAGGCGATGTCGGGCATTTCGTTGATATCGGCGACATCGAATTCGCGGCCGCCGGTCTGCTCGGCAAGATCGCTCAAGAGCGCGGGGCCGCTGGTTTCTTCCGGCGAACGATCGCGGGCTCCGTAGGGTTCGAAGATGCCGATGGCGTAGATCATAGCGTCGCTTTCGCGCACACGGGTGCGCACCTCCGCTTCGGTGTAACGGCTCGAATTGTCGCCACCGTCGGAAATGATCAACAGCGCCTTACGGGTCTTGGTGGACTTCTTCATTTCGTGCAGCGCGAGGAAGATCGCATCCAACAGCGCCGTGCGGCCCTTCGATTCCGCGAACGTGAGCTGATTCTGAATCTGTCCCGTGTCACTAGTCAGCGGGACTACCAGTTTCGGCTGGTCGTTGAACTCCACCAGGAAGAACTGATCCTCGGGATTCGCCGCCTTGAAGAACGCCACGGCCGCCATACGCGAACGGCGCAGCTTGTTGCCCATGCTGCCGCTGATATCGAACACCAGGCCGACGTCGACCGGTTCATCATCCATCGCGAAATGCGTGACCGTCTGCTCGACTTTGTCGTCGAAGACCTTGAAGTGCTCTTTTTCGAGCCCGGTGACCGGCTTGTTCATGGGGTCGCACACCGACACCGGCACCAGCACCAGGTTGGCGTCGATCCGCAGGTTGGTTTCTCCACCCGGGCGTTTGGGCGCCGTTGACGCCTGCTTAGCCCTGGGATCCGCCTTCCCTGAATCGGTTTGTTGCGCCCTGACTCCGAGCGCCACGGCTATCGATGCAACCGCTATCGATCCGAGAACTCGCCCCGTTCGGCTCATGAACCTCTCTGCTCGTATAACTACTGTTTGTATTCTACTGCGTAGCGCCGCGGGGTCGCGGGTGGAAAGCGCTCAGTCGCATTGGTTAGAGACTGGTTACAGAACATTTCAGTGTAAATTTGGTCGCCGATCCTAAATCGGATACAATAGGAACTTGGCGGGGGGTGGGCCTTCTCGAGTAGACGAGCCACATTCGCGAATTTCAGTCCTTCGGTAGTTCGATCAGCTTCCTGCGCCCTTTTTTCCCTCCTGTATCCTTCCGATTGCCGCCTCTGCGGCGAGCGTCTGTCTGAAGTCAGTCGCATCCCTGTTTGCCGCAAATGCCTCGGTGACCTGCAGCCTTTGAGCGCCGAATTCTTTTGCGTAAGCTGCCGCACGCCGTTCCAAAACGCGTTCCCGTTGGATGAGGAAGGCCGCTGCTCGCTTTGCCGCTTGGGGCTGCGCGGATTCGATAGCGCGTATTGCTTCGGGGCTTACGAAGGCGCGTTGCGCGACGCCATCCATCTCTTCAAGTACGGGAAAGTGCAGACCATGGCGCGGCCGTTGAGCGATCTTCTGGCGTCGGCCTTGCCGCGCGACCAGCGGTTCGATGCGATTGCGCCGGTTCCACTGCACTGGCGCCGCCGGTGGCAGCGTGGATTCAATCAGGCGGAATTGCTGGCGCGGTCGCTCACTAAGCGCAGCGGCATTCCCTTGCTGCGCGCGTTGCGGCGCGTGCATTCGACGCAAACGCAGGCAGGCTTGAGCAATACCAGCCGCCGCGGCAATGTAGCGAAGGCCTTTCGCGTCCGCCGAGGCGCGGCAGTGGAAGGCAAGCGCATTCTGCTGATAGATGACGTCATGACCACGGGTTCGACCGCTGCCGCCTGCGCTGTAGCGTTGAAGCGCGCGGGCGCGGCCAAAGTTTCGTTGTTGACGGTTGCGCGGGTTGACCGGCGCATGGATGTATGGCGGATGCGGGCGGCGGACGCCGCCGCAGGGAGGGCGAGTTAGTGCCGAGCGAACGATTGCAAAAGCCGGTGTTGGTTCTCAACGCCAGCTACGAGCCGATCAATATCTGCGCCGCGCGGCGCGCCCTGGTGCTTGTACTGAAGGGCGTTGCGTCTGCGGAAGAAGTGTCTCTGCACGCCGTGCATTCGGCGCGCGCCACCACCCGTCTGCCATCCGTCATCCGTTTACTCGAATACCGCCGCATTCCGCACCAGACCCGCGCCCTTTCGCGCAAGAACATCCTGATGCGCGACCGCTACACCTGCCAGTATTGCCACCGCATCATGCCGTCCGGCGAATTGACGCTCGATCACGTCATCCCGCGCTCGCGCGCCGGCGAATCGTCCTGGGAGAACCTGGTGGCCTGCTGCCATCCCTGCAATAACAAGAAGGGCAACCGGACGCCGGAAGAGTCGGGTATGAAGCTGACGCGCGCCCCGCGGCCCTTCAGTCTGCATACCAGCAGGCACCTGATGCGCATGCTCGGCAAGGGCGACGCGCAATGGCGGAAATACCTGTTCTATTAAGCCGCCAGAGTTCGACCGGCCAGTTTCTCCAGAATCGCAATCGGCGCCCGTGAAGGTTGCGCCAACGACTCGTGGGCCACAATCATCGTCTGCTCCATCGCGAACTGGCCCGATTCCACCGAGTGCGGCACCACGTCCGTGAAGACCATCCACGTCGCGCCGGGCGGGAATTCAAAGCGGTATTTGGGGCAATCGCGCTGGTATTCCTCATTCATCTTCAAATAGTCGTGGAAGCCCAGCATGAAGCGGTCATACGGCGGCCGCGCAATCACCGGCAGGCCGATCGAGTGCATCGCCTTGCGGACGCCGAAGAGCGGATCCGGCCGCGCGGCTTCTTTCAATCCGGCTGACAACGCGTATCGCTGCGCCAGTTTTTCGAATGGGTCGGACGTGATCCAGACGCGCGATTTCGACGGATTCACGTTGGTGAAAATCCGCAGGATCAAATCGCCATTGGTCGGGCGCGTGGGGAAGGCGTCCGTGTGGAGCAAATCATTGCGTTTCTTGAGCGGCAGCTCGCGCCCCTGCTCCTCCACCGGCCGCAGGCTGGCGTAGTCCGCCTTCCAACTCGACGCATAGCGCGGCAACACTTTCGCCGCGAAATCGATGGTGCGCCGCGAATAGCCGCGCAGAATGGAGTGCAGCCGCTCCACCGCGCCGGCTTCGAGTTTCGCCACGCCCGAGATGCGATCCGCGTTCGGTTTATAGGCGATATTCTTGTGAAACTCGGGGTTCAGGCGCACGCTCAGGATAAAGTCGCGCTCGTCCGCCGGCAGTTCGAACGGCGTCTCGCGGAAGAGCACGATATCGCCACGTTCGAGTACGGCGTGCGCGTCCTCGGCACCGGCTTGGCCGAAAGTCAGCTCGATGGCTTGCATGGTTCTGACACCATTGTTGAACTTCGCGGCGATGGAAGTCTATCATGCAGATTGCCTCTTCTGCTGCTGATTCTCGCGATTGCGCTCGGCGCGGGCCTGATGGTCTACGCCCAGACTTCGGCCTTCACTGGCGACGAAGGCTTCCATCTTCTGGCCGCGCAGTTGATCGATAAAGGCAAACGGCCTTACATCGATTTCTGTTTTCCCCAGACGCCCCTGAACGCCTATTGGAACGCACTGTGGCTGCGCGTCTTCGGGCAGACCTGGCGCACGCCGCACGCGGTGTCGACGGTGTTGGTGATCGGCGCCGCCCTGCTTACGGCGCAATTCGTCTGGCAGCGCGCGCCGCTCTCCAGCAAGTGGCGAGCGGCCGCCGCGGTGTCCGCGATGCTGATGGTCTCGCTCAACGTAATGGTGGTGGAGTACGGCCCGCTGGCGCAAGCATATGGAATTTGCCTGTTCTTGAGCGTCGCCGCTTTCCGATTAGCCGTACGCGCGGTGGACCAACCCACGCCGCTGGCGGCGTTTGGCTCCGGATTCTGCGCCGGCGCGGCCGCGGCATGCTCGCTGCTAACGGCGACCGCCGCGCCGGTCTATCTGCTCTGGATGGTTTGCTACAACCGCAAGGGAAGTAAGCTCGCGAAGATGGCGGCCTACTGTTTGGCCGGCGCGATTCCGTTTCTTCCCGTGTTGTGGTTGTGGACGCAAGGCCCGCGCCAGACGATGTTCAATCTCTTCGAATATCACCTCTCCTTCCGCACGCTCTATTGGCCGCACACCACCGAGCACGATTTCGACATCGTCACTTCCTGGGTCGATTCCGGCCAGGCGCTGCTGCTGATTTTACTTTTTGTGGCCGGGCTGCTTTTCGTCTGGCGCCGCAGTCAGTGGGAAAGCGCGATCCGCCGCGAATTCTATCTCTGCGCCTGGCTGGCGCTCGGCATGGGTGTGGAGGTTTGCACCGCGCATCCTACCTTCGCGCGCTATTTCCTGTTGATGGTTCCGTTCGCCGCAATTCTGGCGGCCGTGGGACTCTACACTGTGAGCGAGCGCCTTTATCGCGCCGAGTCCCCGGTCCTGCCCGTGATTCTGCTGGCGCTGCTCTTCGGTCTGGGACTGGCGAAATCGCTCATTCAGCGTGCCTCCGACGTCCGCACCTGGGCCGTCCACGAGCATTTGACCAAAAAAATGGACGAAGTGGCGCCGCGCAGCGCGGCAGTTTTCGCGGACGAAGAAATTTACTTCTTGAGCAATCGCACGCCTCCCCCGGGCCTCGAATTCAGCTACTCGCACCGCTTGAAATTGCCGCCCGCGCTGGCCGCGCAACTTCACATCCTCACGCAGGACCAGATCAACCGCATGGCCGCTGACGGCAAATTCGCCGCGGCCGCGAGCTGCGACGACGAATCCATCGATGCCATGCACCTCGATGACATCTACGCCCACAAGTTCGTAGACGACGATTGCGTCGTCTATTGGGGCTTCATCCACAAGTAAGCGCGAGTGGCGCGATCCTCCCGCGCTGCGTTATAACCCTCTGTATGGCCGCGCGCCACGGGTTCCGGTTTTGGGTGCTCCTGTTCGCGGTGGCGCCGATGAGCGCCGCCACCTACGTGGGCGCCGCCGCATGCGCCAAGTGCCACGTCGCCGCGTACCGGCAATGGTCGGGATCGCGCCACAGCAAGATGGTGCAGCCCGCCACGACGGCCAGCGTCAAAGGCGATTTCGCCCGCGGCAAGATCGCATTGCGCGGCTCGCCGTATTCGTTTCGCGCACGCGATGGCGCGTACTACATCACCGAAACCTATCTCACCGGCAAGCCGCAGGAGCATCGCGTGGATTACACGCTCGGCAACCGGCGCATTCAGCATTACCTCACCACGCTGGCCGATGGCCGCGTGATCGTGCTTCCGCCGAGCTGGGATATTCAGCGCAAGCAGTGGTTCCACAACCTGGATATTGACGACCCCGAGGAAGAGCCCGGCGTGCAGATTCAGGTGTGGAACAAATCCTGCTATTCCTGCCACGTCAGCCAGCAGCAGAAGAATTTCGATCTGGAAAAGAACGCCTATCACAGCGCCTGGATCGATTTCGGCACCAATTGCGAGCGCTGCCACGGCCCGGGCAGCGACCACGTCGCGCATTATTCAGCGACGCCGGCGCCCACCGGACAGGCCCGTGACATCGTGCTGCAGACGCGCCTCACTCCCGAGCGCAACACCATGGTCTGCGCGCAGTGTCATTCCTTCCGCGACATCTACGTGAACGGATTCGCCGCCGGAGACGATTACTACGATCACTTTCTCCCGGTGCTCGATTACAACCTGCCCGATTCCGCGGACCCGGCATACTGGCCCGATAACCGCACGCGCCGCTTCTCGAATGACGCGTTCGGATTGTGGCAGAGCGAGTGCTACCTCAAGGGCAAAGCGACCTGCGTGGATTGCCACGTGCAGGCCCACGAGACGGAAATCGAGCGCAATCCGCAGCTTCGTCCGGACGCCAATGCGCTCTGCACGCGCTGCCACGAGAACATCGGAAAATCGGTGACGGCGCACACCCACCACGCGCAGGAAAGCACCGGCAGTTCGTGCGTCGAGTGCCACATGCCGCGCACGGTCTACAGCATCAAGGCGGAGATCCGCGACCATTCGATGTCCATTCCGTCGCCCGAAAACACCATCCGCCACGGCATTCCGAACGCGTGCAATCTGTGTCACAAGGATCGCGACGCCAATTGGTCACTGGCGCGCATGAACCAATGGTGGGGCCAGGCTTCGAGGCAAAAGTTGATTCGCCGCGCGGACACGTTCGCGGCCGCGCGCAAGAACGATCCCGCCTCCATCGGGCCGCTGCTTGCGATTCTCGCCGAACCGTCCGAAGGTCCGCTGACTCGCGCCAATGCGGCCGGCTACCTCGGGCGTTTCATCGCCGATCCGCGCGTCTTTCCGGCCCTGGAACTCGCACTCTCCGACTCCCAGCCCCCTGTGCGCGCGGTGGCTGCGCTCACTCTGACGCCACTCGCTGCGCAGCGCCCCGCCGCGATCGGCGATCTGCGCCGCGCCCTCGCAGACCCCACCGCTCCCGTGCGCATGGCGGCCATGGTTTCGCTGGTGAGCCTGGGCGTGCGCCAGTTGGATGGCGATGACGCCGCTCGCTTCGATAGCGCGCGCAAGCTGTTCGACGACCGCGCCGCGCTCAATTCCGACGATGCAGGCCAGCAAGTCGCCGCTGGCCGCTTCTACTTCCTCGCCGCCGATGCCGACCGCGCCATCGCCGCCTTCCGCGCTAGCCTGCGCCTGGACCCAACGATGCCCTCGCAATATTTCCTGGCCGGCGCCTATGCGGAAAAGGGCGATCTGGCCGAAGCGCGCAAGATTCTGGAAGCCATTCCGGCCAGCGACCCGCAGTATGAGAAGGCACAGCGGCTGCTCAAGGTGATCCTGAGCCAAATGCCAAAGTAGAGCCTAGGCAACAGCTTCGATCGATTCGCGATCCCACATCCGCCCATACCACCACAGCGATCCGATCCAGATCGCGGCGCACAGAGGCGCAAACCAATAGCTGCGTTCCACCGCCGACGCTGCCACCGCGATCAACACCGCTTGCGTCAGCCCTTCCATCAGCGGCGCTCCGGCGGAAAAGCGCCAGCGCGCTTGGGTTTTATGGCGCTTCACGGTGGCATGATGGCCCACCGCGAGCGAGATGAGCGCTGCCGCGAAGCCCGGGACTGGCGCCAGCGTCAACGCGAGAGGAATCGCCAGTGCGAGGTATGCCGCATCCTTCGCCGCCAGCACTTGCCAACCCTGCAGCGGCAGCAACCGATAGCGCTCCAAGCCACTCCAGCCATCCAGTCCGAACAGACATTGGGCGTAACTCGAAAGCGCGATCGCCACCAGCACCGTCATCGGCAGCATGGCGTCTTCTGGCAACTTGCCCGCGATGCGAAAGGCCAACGTCGAAAGGCTGAGCAGCAGCGCGCAGTAAAAATCGAGCGTGCACAGCATTTCGCGCAGATTCTTGCGGATCAAGTGATTCAGCGCCCCCGGGAAGTGCGGCACGGCGCGCCATGCGACGCGATGCGGACGCCACGGCACGGCGGAAATGCAAAACGCCGCCGCCACCAAGCCCACCACCGCGCCCCATAGACCGAACGAAAATTTCCCGCGCGCCACCCAGAGCGCGCCCAACGCGAGCAGCCACGACACCGGGTTCACCCACGGGCTGGCGAAGCGCAGCATCCAGCGCTCCTGCGGTTCCAGCGGCCACAACGCGAGCCTTGACCGCGGAACTTTGCGCAGTGGATCGGTGCTCAACGGAAATAGCAGAATCAGACCGAACAGCAGGTAGATGAACGCGCCCGCCTGCTGCAGCAACAGCACCGTCACCCAGAAAAAATTGTTCCCGGCGATCGATTCGATCGTCTTCTGATCGCGCCGCAGCGCCCGGGCCACCGCCCTCAGGATCGCTGTTGTCCGAGCCATTCCAATTCCTCGACCACGGGCGACTCCACCATTTCGAAATAGTGCTCTTCGAGCGCGCGTTTCAGCTCTGACGCCGGCGAATCCCACACGATCTGGCCTCGGCGGATCATGATCAATTGCGTCGCAATCTCCTCCGCCACCGGAAGAATGTGCGATGTCAGAAACACCGTGATGCCGTGCGCCGCCGCGCTTTGCAGCACGTTCCGCATAATCTTCGAAGTCACCGGGTCGATGGCTTCGAACGGCTCGTCGAGGAACAGCATTTGTGGATTCGGCAGCAGGGCCATCGCAAATGACGTCTTCTTGCGCATCCCGTGCGAACAAGCCGCCGCGAACGTCCGCCGGCCATGCTCCAAACTCAGCGTGCGCAACAGTTGGTTGATGCGGCCCTTCGCCTCCCCTTTAGGGATGCCGTAAACGCCCGCCGTCAGTTCCAGATGTTCTTCCACCGTGAGATCGTCGAAAAGCCCCAAGTCCTCGGGCAGCACGCCGATGCGCCGCTTCAACTCGATAGGGTCGGC
Source organism: Bryobacterales bacterium (assembly GCA_963743705.1). Lineage (GTDB taxonomy): Bacteria > Acidobacteriota > Terriglobia > Bryobacterales > Bryobacteraceae > PALSA-243. Next base: position 235,029 of record CAVUQS010000020.1, read on the forward strand.
GCGCGGATCGAGCCCGCAAACGCTCACCTCGCCCGAGGTCGGCGCCAGAAGCCCCGTCAGCATCTTGACCGTGGTGGATTTCCCGGCCCCGTTAGGCCCCAGAAACGCGCAAATCGCGCCCGGCTCCACATGAAAGGAGAGTCCATTCACCGCCGTGAATTCGCCGAACCGGCGCGTCAGATTGCGGCACGTAATCATCGCTACCATTGTGCCAGTGGAGGCTTCTGAATTCGACGCAGAGACGCGGAGACGCAGAGAAAACCGTTCGAAAATATGTGTTTCTCAGCGCCCCGGCGTCTCTGCGGTGAGATTTTGACTTTCGGCGCCTCCTGCTAAACTTTTCGTCACAAAAGAAGCATGGAAATCGTAATAAGGGGTGTGCAGCCCGCAGAGGAACTGGCATTGAGCCTGCCCGGCGCCGGGAAGGATAGCCCCGGCCGTGCATGCTTTGACGCCGTTTTCCGCGAACATTATCCGCGCGTGGTAGCGATGCTCGCGCGGTTGACGGGTGACCGTGGGCAGGCTGAAGAGATCGCCGCCGATGCGTTTTGCAAGCTATCCGCGAACGAGGCGGGCGGTAGCAGTCAACTTACCCCCTGGCTCTACCGCGTCGCCACCAACGCGGGGTTGGATGCGCTCCGCAGCAACGCGCGGCGGCGCAAGCGGGAACAGGCTGCGCATGTCGAAAGCGTGCGCCTGGCGCCGGGAAATGGGGCTCTGGACGCATTGCTCCGCGAGGAGCGGCGCGCCCGCGTGCAAGAGGTGCTGGCGGATATGAAGCCGCGCGACGCGCAGATTTTGCTGTTGCGCGCGGAAGGTTTAGCATACCGCGAACTGGCGGAGACGGTGGACGTGCAGGCAAGTTCCATCGGCACTCTTCTGGCGCGGGCGGAGGCGGAATTCGAGCGGAAGTTCCGCGCGCGTTACGGAGACGCAATATGAGCGAATGTTGGGATGAAGGCGGGTTGCGGGCGTATGCCGACCGCGAATTGCCGCCCGGTGATTTAGCGCGCATCGCGGCCCACTTGGGCGCATGTGCGGAATGCCACGGCCGGTATAACGAGATCGCGGCTCGCGCGGCGCGAGTCTCTTCGATGATTGGCGCGCTCGACGTTCCGTCACTGGTTGCGCGTCCGATGCCCAGGCGCTGGGTCAAGTCTGTGGCGGCCGGGGCCTTGGCGCTGGCGGCAGCGGTGGCGCTGGCGTTCATCCTGATTCCGCGGCGTGCGCCTCGTCCGCAGCCGGTGGCGGCGCCGCACACGCCACGGGTCGAGCGGCCGATTCAGGCTTCGAGTCCAGCGCCCGAGCCAAAGCTGGGGGCCCCCGTCCAGGCCAAGACGGTCCGCCGTGCGAAACCGCCGCGCGTGGATTATTACCTGGCGCTCGACGATGAGCCCATCGATACGGGCGTGGTGATGCGGGTGGCGCTCGAGGGCGCAGGCCAGGCCGATGTGATTTTCGATGCCGAAGGGCGCGCTCGCGCCATCCGGCCAGTGAAGTAAACGTGAGAATGATTGGGAGGCGAATCGAATGAAACGGATTTGTGTAAGCGCAGCGATGGCGGCCCTGTTCGCGTATGCCGCCGCGGGCCAGGATGCTACCGATTTACAGAAGATGGCTGCCGAGAAAGAAGTAAAAGCGAAGTTGGAAATAGCCTTGACCAAGGCGCAGATCGTTGGCCTCGAAGGCGGCATAACGTCCAACATCAAAGGGGCGCCTTATTCCGCCGAGCAGATTACGGAGAACACGCAAACGCTCGGCGATGGCACGCGCATCCACCACGAAACTTCCGTCAAGCTTTATCGCGATAGCGAAGGCCGGACGCGGCGCGAGACCCCGGAGATGGTGACGATTTTCGACCCGGTTGCGGGCGTTGGCTACACGCTGAACCCCAAGACCATGACCGGCGGCAAGATGCAGGTGTCGGTTTCTCAAAACGGCCCCGGCGCCAATTACGTCTACCGCAGCACTAGCGCCGCGGGAGCGGAGGCGAAATCGGTCCAGGTGTTTAGCTATAGCACCGATAGCGGCGAAGCGATGACCAAGACCGTAACGGAATCGCCAAGAGGTTACGGTTTTGGCGTAGGCGGCAGCGTCGCTGTCGCCGGCATGCTGACCAAAGCCAAGACGGAAATGCGTGGCAATGTGGAAACGCTGCAGGCCAAGACCATGGAAGGCGTCAATGTTCGCGGCGAGCGCCGCACTAACACCATCGACATCGGCGCCATCGGCAACGATCGCCCCATTGACGTGGTTGACGAGCGCTGGTATTCGCCCGACTTGCAGCTCAACGTAATGTCGCGCCACACCGATCCGCGCACCGGCGACGAGATGGTGCGTCTAATCAATATCAGCCGTAGCAATCCCGACTCGAGCCTGTTCCAGCCTCCCGCCGGATACGAGATCTCCGAAGGGAAAAATTTCCCTGTGACATTCAAGAGGGACCAATAGAGTTCTGCGAATATCGGAGGCCGCGCCCGGCAGCGCAGCCTCCGCGTCCTACTTTCCCGCATTCTGGGGATGCGCTTCTACGGCGTCTTCCACCAGTCCTTGAACCACTTCCCGCACGGCATCCTTCACTGCGTTCTTGACCGTACTCTCGATCTGCGTTGAGTTCAGACCCATGCTCGCCCCGTTCGGAATGGCTTCCTTGACCGTGGTTTCGACCACCGGCGTAATCGGCCCCATATCTTTTGTGACCGCCTTGGCCACTTTCTTCGCGACCTTCCAGGCGTCGGGGGCCACGGGCCTTGCGTCAGCTTCGATATCCTCAGCCACCGGTTCGCCCGTTCGCTCTTTCGCTTCCCAATCGGTGTGGAATGTCGCAGCCAGCCGGGCCACGGCTTTCGGGTCGCGGAAAATGACGCCCACTTCGCGCCGTGCGTCGAGTTCCAGCGTGCGTAAGCTCTGGCTTCCCACAAAGGCCAGCTTTCCGTCGCGGATGATGCTGCGCGTGTGCAGGCGCATGGAGGGAAGCTTTTTCGCCGTCAAGGTTTGGCTCTTTTTCGAGACCACGCCGATAATGCGGATATCCACGCCGGCCTTCGCCCGGGTTTCCAGGACGCGCATGATTTCCGGATCGCTGATCTCCGGATCGTAGATGAGCAGCTCGCGTTTTGCGCCGCGCAAGAAGCTAGCGAGTTCCTTGCGCGCATTCACCGGGCTCACCAAAAACGTAGCGCTGCCGGATGTGTACGGCGTCCTCTTGGCGTCGGCTTCGAAAAGCTTCGCCGCTTCCTGCACGTGTTTGCGGTTAGTCGTAATGATGCCGAAGCTGCGGCTGCGCTCAATGTCCAGAAAAGTGAAGTTGAAGGCCAAAAGGAAAAGCTGGCGGCGATCCACCAGCATCATTTTGCCGTGATAGCGAACCAGGTCATCGTCGGTACGCGATACAGTCACGCCGGCCCCCAGCAGACGCATTTCGAGCTCGCGCAGCTTTCCTTCGCCGCCGCGATTGGTGTAGGCGATTAATGCATGCACGCGTACGCCGCGCGCCACCGCATTGGCGAGAGCGCGCTCAATCTCGGTGCGATCCAGGCGAAAGATCACTATTTCCACGCTCTTGCGGGCGCGGTTGATCCCTTTCACGATCGGCATGATGCCGTCTCCGGGCTGTACCAGACATGTCACGTCAGTTTGCATGCAATTTGGCATCCTTCTTGCACGCTGCATCGCGAGGTAGACAGGATTGATGTCCAAACTCTTGATTCCCCGAGCGCCAGTCCGCGCGCTGGCGTCCGTCCTTGCTGTTGCGCTGCTCCTGCCCGCCGACGATATCGTGAAGAAAAAGCCGTTACCCGGAGTAGCCGGGCCGGACATGACGGCGTTCTGGAACCAGCCGCAAGATATCGCCACGCGCGATTTGTACTATGGCATCGGCGGAAAAGCCCACGAGCCTCACGCGCCATTCACCTTCCTCAAAGAGGACATGAGCGGAAGCAATCCGAAATTCTCCGTGCGCGATAGCGCCGGCGTCAAATGGAAGGTCAAGCTCGGCTCCGAAGCGCGCGGGGAAACCGCGGCCGCGCGTTTCGTGTGGGCGGCCGGTTACTACGCCGACGAAGATTACGCCCTCACCGATTTCCAAGTGCAGTCGATGCCGGCGCTGCACCGCGGTCAGAAGTATGTAGGCCCTGACGGCATGATGCACAACGTGCGTCTGAAACGCGATTCGAAGGACGACAAAAAGAGCGGCGGCATTTGGAAGTGGCGGGAAAATCCATTCGTCGATACGCGCGAATGGAATGGCCTGCGCGTCGTGATGGCTCTGCTCGATAACTGGGATCTCAAAGACGTCAACAATGCCATTCGCGAAATCGACGGCAAGCAGGTCTATCTGGTCAGCGATTTGGGAGCCAGCTTCGGCGGCATCCATTCCGGCTCTCCGAAGGGCGATGCTGAGGCTTATGCAAAGTCGAGGTTCATCACCGAAGTCTCCGGCGATACGGTTAGCTTTTCAGCTCCCGGCCGGCCTCCTTTGATCCATGCTTTTTCACCGTTTGGATTCGCTAGTCGCGTCCACATGCAAGGGCTGGGCGATCGTATTCCGGTGGCCGACGCCCGCTGGATGGCCCAGCTTCTGGGACAGCTTTCCGATGAGCAGGTTCAATCCGCGTTCCGGGCGGCGGGCTACGATCCGGATTCCGTCCAATTGTTCGCGGCGACCATTCGCACGCGGATCGCGGAACTCAGCCGGCTGTAGGGCTGGGTTCCCGCTCTCCGAACTGGATATCGTGCAGTTCGGCGTAGAGCCCTTTGGCCGCCATCAATTCATCGTGCGTGCCGCTTTCAACAATCGAGCCATCGCGAATAGCGAAGATCACGTCCGCGGGCTTGATAGTGGTCAGACGGTGCGCGATGACGATGGAAGTTTTGCCTTCCATCAGCCGCTTCAACGCCTCGAAGACCAGCCGCTCCGATTCCGCGTCCAGGCCGGAACTCGGTTCGTCCAGAATCAGAATCGGCGAATTGCGAATCACCGCGCGCGCGATGGCGATGCGTTGCCGTTGCCCGCCGGAAAGAGTGACGCCGCGCTCGCCCACCTTTGTGTCGTAGCCTTCGGGCATCTTGTCGATGAATTCGTTGGCATTGGCGGCTTCGGCAGCGCGCACGATCTCCTCGCGGCTTGCGTCCGGCTTGCCATAGGCGATGTTGTGCCAGATAGTGCCCTGAAACAGCACCGTATCTTGCAGGACCAGGCTGATCTGGTCGCGTAGCGATCGCTGCTGGAACTTACGCACGTCCGCGCCGTCGATTTTGACCGCGCCGGAATTTGGATCGTAGAAACGTGGAATCAGGCTGACGATGGTCGTCTTGCCGGCGCCGGTAGGGCCGACGAACGCCGCCACCATTCCCGGGCGGATGGAAAAGCTCATGTCTTTGACGGTGGGCTGCTTGGGGTCGTAGCCGAACGTGACATGGTCGAAGTCAATAGCGCCTTTGAAGCGCGGCGCCTTGCGCGCGCCCGGCCGGTCTTTCACTTCGCCGTCGGTTGCCAGGATCTCCTGAATGCGTTCGTAGCCAACCGCGGCTTTCGAATACGCGTCCGTCATCTTCGAAAGATCCTGCATGGGCTTGTACATCTTGGTCAGATAGAGGACGAAGAGAACCAGCGAGCCCGGGTCGAGGCTGCCCTGCAAAGCCATTCGCGCTCCGAACCACAAGACCAGCGCGGTGCCGACCGCAAGAATAACCTCTACAATCGGCGAGAGCCGAGCCTTCATGTTGCGCGCGCGCATCGCGATCTCGACGTTTTCCAGGCTTTCTTCCTCCAGCCGCCGTTGTTCATAGTCCTCGCGCGCGAACGCTTTGACCACACGGATGGAAGTAAAGACTTCCTGAATCACGGAAACGATCTGGCCTTCTTTCTTACGCACCTCACGCGAGGCCTTCTTGATATTGCGCGTGTATTTATAGACCACCACCGCCAGCGGCGGGACAATCGACAACGCGATCAACGTGAATTGCCAGTTGACGTAGAACATCAAGCCGATCATGCCCGTGAGCGTCAGCATGTCGATCAATGCGTCGAGCAGATTGGAGGCGATAAAACTCTGGATGGCGTCAATATCGGTGACCACGCGGCTGATCAGATCGCCCGTATTTTTCCGGTCGTGATACGCCAGCGAAAGGCGCTGAATATGAAAATAGAGCGTCTGGCGCAGGTCGTGGATCACCCACTGGCTCACCCTGGTGGTCAACAACTTTTCCGCGTAGGAGCATAGCGCGCCCACGAGCGCGATGACCAAAACCGCGATCGCGGCCAACCCCACGATCGAGAGCTTATTGCCGCCCGTGTGAGCAAAGATCAGCTTGTTGAGCCAACCCTGCGTCGCGGGTTTCGATCGCAGTACGTTGTCGAGAACAATTTTGAGCGGCCAGGGATCCAGTAGGTTGGCGATACTTTCGCCAATCGCAGCCAGCGTTCCCAGAGTGAGCGCCTTGGCGTGCGGACGCAAAATCTCACGCAGTGTGATTTTTCGCCCGCTGCTGGTGTCGCCCACTAACTGAACGAGGTTGCAATTGGATTGCCAAGAACTGCCGCGGCCGCGCTTTCAATCGCACTATCGTTTGTCCTCTTGCCCTTGCGTTCCACCACTTCCACCAGTCCGCTCGCCAGTTTCTTGCCTACGGTGATCCGGTAGGGAACGCCGATCAGATCGGCATCCTTGAATTTCACCCCGGGGCGTTCGTCGCGGTCATCGAGCAGCGCATCGAGCCCGCGCTCGCGGCATTGGGTGTAAATGGTGTGCGCCGCCTCACGCTGCGCCGCGTCCCCATAGTTGGCGGGCGTCACGATCACGTCGAAAGGTGCAATGGCTTGCGGCAAAATCAAGCCATCGGCATCGTGGCTCATCAGCGCGGCTGCCGTGAGGATGCGTGCGGGCGAAATGCGGCAAGCGCTCATCACGACTGCCACTTCTTGCGCTGCGGCGTTCGTCACGTGCAGGTCGGCCATCGGCCGGCCGGGGTCGAAGCTGGCCAGTTCGATGGCCTTGCGCTCTTCGAGCGCCGCGCCGCAGCGAATGCAAGGGTCGCCCGCCACCGTTTGGCGCAGGTCGTATTCGGTAGCGCTGAAATCCTCGCCTGGGGTGACATTGCGTAGGTGATAGTCGTCGCGATTGGCGCCGGCGATCATGTTGCGGCGTCCGGAAAGCGTGCGGTCCATCAGGATCGGCATGTTCTTCACGCCCACCGGTCCGAGCGATCCGGCCCCCGCGCCGAACCATTCGAACAGCTCATCGGAACGCGCCGCGCGAAACTTCGGATCGCCAGTCGCGAGCGCAAATTTCGCTTCGCTGAGCTGGTGGTCTCCGCGCAGCATCACCAGCACCGGCGCTCCGTTAGCCACCAGCACCAGGCTCTTCATCTGCGCGCTTTCCGCCAGGCCCGTGAATTCCGCAATCTGCGCGATGGTCTTGCGGCCCGGAGTGTGAAACGGCTCGGGAACCAGATCGCCCGCGGCATCTTCGGCGGACGGTGAAGCGGCGGCTTCCGCCCATTGCATCGGCGCGGCGTATCCGCAGCCGGCGCATGCCGCGACGGAATCCGCGCCGTCTTCGCCGTAGACCACGAGCGACCGTTCCGTGACGGCAAATGGAATTCCACATCGCTCCAGCACGCGGCGGCAAATCTCGCCCAAAGGCGCTGCCTCCAACGAAAACCGGCGAGCCTCGGTCGCATTGTGCGACATGTACCAGAGCTGCGGCAATTGCTTGTAACTGCGCACTTCGCGTGCGACGGATTCGAAGGCATCCGCATCGGGAAACAACGTCTCCTGGCCCCCCGCTGCATTGAGCTCTTCGCGAATGACGCCCTCGATCTTGCCTAGCGATCTTTGCGCTAACGGAAGCCAGCGATCCGTCCCGCGCAGATAGCCCGCGCGCTGCAATAAACGCCGCGAAGGTGACTCATCCGCCGGGTCGGCGCGCAATGTGGGAATGAAGAGCTTGCTCCAGAGCATACGCTCCATTATTCAACGCGTTGCGGATCGCGCACAGCAGCGCGGTAAGATGAAGGTTCCCATGACAGCAGCCGAAAGAATGCGGCGGCCTTTAGCCGAAGCCGACCCCGAAGTTTTCTCCCTCATCCAGCGCGAGACAGAGCGGCAACACCGCCAGCTCGAGCTGATCGCAAGCGAGAATTTCACCTCGGAAGCCGTGCTCGAAGCCACGGGCAGCGTCTTCACCAACAAATACGCCGAAGGCTACCCCGGCAAGCGCTATTACGGCGGCTGCGACATCACGGACCTGGCCGAAAATCTGGCGCGCGACCGCGCCAAGCGCCTCTTTGGCGCTGAATACGTCAATGTGCAGCCGCATTCCGGCTCGCAGGCGAATCAGGCCGCCTATGCCGCCGTGCTTTCGCCCGGCGACAAGATCATGGGCCTGAATCTCGCCCATGGCGGCCATTTGACGCATGGTCATCAGCTCAATTTCTCGGGCAAAACCTACCAGGTGGTCCCATACAGCGTGCGCAAGGAAGACGAGCGCATCGATTACGACGATGTCGAGCGCCTGGCGCGCGAGCACAAGCCCAAAATGATCATCGCGGGCGCGAGCGCCTATCCGCGCACCCTCGATTTCGCGCGCTTCCGCCAGATCGCCGACGCCGTAGGCGCCATTTTCCTGGTGGATATGGCGCATATTTCAGGCTTGGTCGCCGCCGGGTTGCATCCGAACCCGTGCCAATACGCCGATATCGTCACTTCCACCACGCACAAGACTCTGCGCGGCCCGCGAGCCGGCTTGATTCTCGCCAGGGAACAGTACGGCCCCGCCATCGACAAGACCGTCTTTCCGGGCCTGCAAGGTGGCCCGCTGGTGCATGTGATCGCGGCCAAGGCGGCGTGTTTCCTCGAAGCGTTGCAACCGGAATTCGTCGAATATCAGAAGCAGGTAATCGCCAACGCCCAGGCTTTGGCAAAAAGTTTGATGGATGCCGGGTTCCGCGTGGTATCGGGCGGGACAGATACCCACCTGTTGCTGCTCGACGTGTTTTCAAAGGGCTTGCGCGGCAAAGAAGCCGAGAAAGCTCTCGATCTGGCGCGCATCACCGTCAACAAGAACGCCATACCGTTCGATTCCAATCCGCCGTTGAACCCCAGCGGCATACGGCTTGGTTCGCCCGCCGTCACCACGCGCGGATTCCGCGAGGCGGAAATGCGCGAGACCGGCGAACTGATTGCGGAAGTGCTCACCAACATCACGAGCGAAGACGCCATCGCGGACGTGCGGCGCAGGGTGGAAGCGCTCGCCGAGCGTTTCCCGCTTTATCGGTGGAAGCTGGCGTAGATGTCCGGCCATCCGCCGCTGCACATCTCCATAGACGCGCGGCGCATCCGCGATTTCGGAATCGGCACCTACATTCGAAGCCTGGTCCACGCTTTAGGGACCATCGACTCAGTAAATCGTTACACGCTGATCGGAGCCCCCGGTGACGTGCGCACCCTCGCTGGGTTGCCCGAAAATTTTCAACCCGTCGAGTATTCGCGATCCGATACATCGCCCCTCGATCACATCGCCTTTCCGATGTTGCTCCATCACATCGGCCCGGATCTGGTGCACATTCCGCTCAATCGCGTCCCGCTGCTCATGATGCGGCCCTACGTGGTGACCGTTCACGACATGGCGAATATTTTGTTCGACGAGCGTTCTGGCATGCGCATGCAATTACGGCGCTACCGCTTCCGGCGCGGCCTGGTCCGCGCGCGCCGCGTCATCGCCGTTTCGGACGCCACCCGGCGCGACGTGGAAAATATGATGGGCATTCCGCCGCAACGCATCAGCCGTGTCTATAACGCGCCCGACCCCGGCTTTTACGATCTATCGGGGCATAGCCACGAAGAGCATCAGCGGATCCTCGAGCGCTACCAGATCCAACACCCATTTCTGCTGTATGCGGGCAATGTCCGGCGGCACAAAAATATCCCACGGCTGGTGGAAGCGTTCGCAGTTCTGCGCGGCCAACTCGGCGACCATCCCAAATATCGCGATCTTCGTCTCGTGATCATCGGGGACACCATCTCGCAGCATCCGGGCGTGCGTCAGGCCGTGATCAAGAGCCGCGTGGAACAACTGGTCCGCTTCCTGGGCTTCGTTCCCTTCGATACCCTGCGCTGCTTCTATGAATCGGCGGCCGCGTTCGTTTTCCCCTCGCGGTATGAAGGCTTCGGCTTGCCGCCCCTCGAAGCCATGGCTTGCGGCACGCCGGTAGTCACGTCGAACGTGAGCTCGCTACCGGAGGTCGTCGGCGATGCCGCGGTCTTGGTCAATCCCGAGAACGTCTTCGATATCGCACGCGGTGTTCGCGAAGCGCTGCTCAACGAGCCGCTGCGCGCGGAATTGATCCAGCGTGGACGCGCTCAAGCGGCGCGCTTCAGTTGGGAGCGCACCGCGCGCGCGGTGCTCGAGATTTACCAGGAAGCCGCCCGCGCCGGGTAAGGCGCCGCCCGATCACTGAACGATATACGTGCCCGAAGACGATCCGCCCGAACTGTACAGGCTGGAGCTCGCCGGCTTCGAGATGTTGCCGCCGCCCATGGTGAGCGTGTCCGCCACGATGGTCTGCTGCACGGCCGTATTGCCGCCCGTGTAGGTGAGAGCGACGTGAGGCATGTAGATGACTCCGGTTATCGAAAGGTTGCCGCCGCTTATGCTGGTGGCGACGGAATTGGCCTGCCAGATCGCCATTCCGTCCTGCGCACCGCCCGAAATGCCAACCAAGGTCAGGTTTCCGCCGTAGTAGTGGAAATGCCGGTGCTAGTGGGCGCAATGTAGATCAAAGCGCCGCCCGCCGCTGTGCTCGCGTTGCCACCTCCCATGTTGAAATTGCCTTGCGTGATGATATATGTCCCGGAGAGAACCCACCCCGTTCCGCCGCTGATGCTCAGCGCGCAATAGGTTCCGGATGGAATCGTTTGGTTGATGCCGCCCGCATAAAGCGGATCGGGAGTGCAGGTTCCAGCAGGCGTCGGCGCTGTCGCACCGGCAAATGGGTCGCCGTGTACCGATTGTCCCGTTTTGGTGGAACCGCCGCCGCTATAAATGATGTTCCCGCCGATCTTCTGTATGTTGCCCACGATGTTGAAGTTGGACCCGCCTGTGAGGGCGATGTTGCCGCCGTTCATGTAGACTGCATCGGACTTATTGGAATCGACATAGAGACCGCAGCCGGAACCGAAGTTGCCGCCGCTCTGCTGGTAGGCCTTGTCTGCCGTCTTATCCAGCACGTAGACGCAACCGCCCGCGCTCCCCGCGAAGATCGCCGCCGTTGACTGAACCGAAACTTGCGACCATGGCTGGCCAATCACGGCAGAGAATAAAGTCGGAATGCGCTCAGTCGCGGTTGCGCTCACCCAGTAAGCGGGTGTGATTCCATTGACCGGCGAAGCGGCCGTGCTCCCGGTTAGGGAGACGGATTGCCGGCCGGTGTTGATGAAACCATTTTGTTTGGCGTAGAGGCACCCGTTGCCGAGATTGCTGGTGGGCGTCGTGGGAGGATTCGCGGGGCACGTGAGGGTCGTGCACGACCAGTGCGCCGTGTCGCTTCCGCATGCCTGGTTCGTGGCCAGCGATGCGGCCATCGCTGCCGATAGCGCCGCCGAGGTGGCTGCGGTGCCCGCTGCCTCTCTGCGCCAGTAGGACCAGCCAACGTCGACCACCATACCAACGAGCCCCATCATGACGGTCATGGTCATGGCGGTGAAGAGGGCGGCTTGGCCCTTCTCACTGGATCGATCGAGTTTGCGTCGCATAATACAAAAAACTACTCCTTTCGTAACTTGCGCCTAATCCGGTTCTAATAACAGTCCCGTTGGATAATTTCTCCGGTACCAAGGTGCCTAGCACTCACAGGATCAAGGAAACGTTTACTATGTGAGTCAATTCAGGTTTCGCAGAGCATTTTCAATAACCTGAACGACGCGATGTCTGCAGGGTTAACGATCGGCATTCCACTCTTGACAGCCTTTTGTCCGCCTTCGGTGAACGCGATACTAACTTGGTGCCAGCAAATCTAACTCGTGCGCGGCGCGCACACCGGAACGGCGAACGGGGCCAGGCGGCGCTGTTTGCGACCATGACTCTTGGCGTCACGCTTGGTTTAACAGGCTTGGTAGTGGACGAAGGCTGGGCTTATTGGCGGCAGGAGGCGTGTCTTACGGCCGCGCAAGCCTCTGCCATGGCCGGCGCTATTTATGCCAACAACGCTAACAGTACGTGGCCGCCGTCTACTTGCACTACCTCCTCGGCGGTCTCGTGCAATCCGAACGGCACGACGTGCCCCTCAACTCTGACGCTCAACTCAACCGCGACCTCGGTGGTGCAGGCCGCCTGCCTCTACGCGCAACAGAACGGGTTCAAGGCGACCGGGACACAGAACGTAACGGTTACCACCAACACCGGAAATTCTCCTACGGCAAGCGGCGTCACGACCGCCTATTACATCACCGTGCGAGTTGCAGAAAAGGTGCCGCTTACATTTCTCTCGGCGATGTCGGGCAGAACCAGCTCGATTGTGAGCGGGCGCGCCACGGCCGCCGTAGTGTCGTCGGCCGCGGGCGATTGCGTTTATGTGCTAGACCCCTCCGGCAACGCCGCAGTAAACGCCAGCAATGGCGTGAACATTCAGAGCGAGTGCGGATACTGGATCAACTCGAGCTCGGGTAGCGCGTTACAAGTTGTTGGCGGCGCCTCGGTCAAAGCCATCAATTCCAGTAAAATTTATCTCGTTGGCGGTGAGACCGTCAACAACGGCGGCGTGGTATCGCCCACGCCTACGGCCAGTTCGCCGGCCGTCGATCCATTCGCTTCGCGCAATGTGCCCCTGCAGCGAGCTGCAACGGCGAGTCACACGTACTCTTGCGATTACGGAACCGCCGGCGGCTGCGCGCACACCAGCACCGCAGCCTATCAATGCGACTACACCAACTACACCGATAGCACCTGGACTGCGAACCTGGCCATGTCTCCCGGCGTTTATTGCGGCGGCATCCAGATCGGCAACGTCCAGCAGGTGACGTTCGCGCCGGGCGTTTATATTCTGGATGGCGGCGGCATGAATCTGGGCGGCCTCGGCGGCATCAACAAGGTCATCGCTAGCGGCGGCGTCAGTTTTTTCATAACCGGCACGGCTTCCACCTACAAGGGCGTCACCATCGGCAACGGCGTGCCGTTTACGGTCGCCGCGTATACCACCGGGGCGATGCAGGGGATTGTTTTCTACCAGGACCCCAGTCTCACCCTCGCCAACAACAGCACCACCACCAGCTACTTTAACGGCGGCACGAATCTGTTGATCGCGGGCAGCATCTATCTACCGACCACGACGATCAATTATTCCAACGGCACCAACAGCAGCACCGTAGCGACGGCGCTTGTGGTTTATGACGTCCTGTTTACCGGCGGCACCTACTTCAAGCACGACGGAACCAACATCACCGCTCTTAGCGGCACCAACAAAGTAGGCATGGTGGAATAAGCCATTTACTACCTGGGATCGTTTTTCGTCTAAACTGGTTCCTTGCGAACTCGGCTTTTGTTTTTTCTTGCCGCGGCCTCCGCCGCTGTTGCGTACGCCCAAGGCAATTACGAAGTTCAGGTTTACGGCTCGGACTTGGTAACCCCCAAGGCCACCATGGTGGAGCTTCACAGCAACTTTACGGTCTCCGGAACCAAGACCACCGTCGACGGCGTTTTGCCTACGCAGCACGCCGAGCACGAAACGGTCGAAATCACCCATGGTTTCAACGAGTGGTTCGAGTGCGGTTTCTACCAGTTCACCAGCATCCAGTCGGATGGAGACTGGATGTGGGTGGGCACGCATATCCGGCCGCGGTTCGCCGTGCCGGAACGCTTCCATCTGCCGGTCGGCCTGAGCATCAGCAACGAAATCGGATACCAGCGCCCGAATTTCTCAGCCGATACCTGGACCTGGGAGATCCGCCCGATCATCGACAAGAAGATCGGCAAGACCTACCTGGCGTTCAATCCCACATTCGACAAGTCGTTCCACGGCCCGGAAGCGCACCGTGGCTTTGAATTTTCGCCAAACTTCAAGGTTAGCTACGACGTCACGAAAAAGGCCGCATTCGGCCTGGAATATTACGGCGCGCTCGGCCCGATCACCGGCTTCGATCCGGTACGCGACCAGGAGCAGCAGTTCGTTCCAGCGGTGGATCTCGACCTCGGCAAGAACTGGGAATTCAATTTTGGCGTGGGCGTCGGCGCCACCGCGGGAACCGATCATATTTTGATCAAGGCTATTCTCGGATACCGTTTCAACTACCACGACAAGTAGCGCGCGTCGCGGCGGCCCCACGATGCAACGCCCTATAATAAAGTTTCCGTGTCCTCTTACGCCATCGAGTTGGCTTCACCCGACCTCATTGCCCGCTACGAGCCGGTGATCGGCCTCGAAGTGCACGTGCAGCTTTCCACCGCCACCAAGATTTTCTGTGGGTGTCCGACGGGCTTCGGCGCGCCGCCGAACACGAACGTATGCCCGGTGTGTCTTGGCTTGCCCGGCGCGTTGCCGGTCTTGAATCACGAGGCCGTGGAACTCGCGATCCGCGGTGCGCTGGCGCTGAATTGCACTATCCGGCCGCAATCGCGCTTCGCGCGCAAGAACTACTTCTACCCCGATCTGCCCAAGGGCTTCCAGATCTCGCAATACGACGAGCCGTTCTCCGAGCGCGGCTACGTCGATATCGTCGGTCGATGGCCAATCGCGCCGCATTGGCGTGACGCGAGTCCACATGGAAGACGACGCCGGCAAGAGCATCCACGACGGTTTCAAGGATTCCGACCGCTACTCCTACGTCGATCTGAACCGCTCCGGCACGCCGCTCATCGAGATCGTGAGCGAGCCCGACATGCGCAGTTCCGATGAGGCCTACGCCTATTTGAGCGAGGTGAAGCAAGCACTGCAGTTTTGCGACGTCTCCACCTGCGATATGGAGAAGGGACATCTGCGCTGCGATGCCAACGTTTCCGTGAGGCTCAAGGGCGCGGAGAAATTCGGCGTCAAGGCAGAGGTGAAGAATCTGAACTCGTTCCGCTTCCTGAAGCAGGCGCTCGATTTCGAAATCGCCCGTCAGGTGGCGGTGATCGAGAACGGCGGCCGCGTGATCCAGGAGACGCGTCTTTACGACGCCAATCGCGGCGAGACGTTCAGCATGCGCAGCAAGGAAGATGCGCACGATTACCGCTACTTTCCGGAGCCGGATCTCGCCCCTTTGCGCATTAGCAACGCTTGGGTGGCGGAAGCCCGCACGGCCGTGCCGGAACTGCCCGCGCTCAAGCGCTTGCGCTTTATCGAGGAGTATGGCCTGCGCGAATACGATGCGGACGCGCTTACCCAATCGCGCGCGCTGAGCGACTACTTCGAAAAAGCGGCCAAGGTTTCCGGCGATGCAAAAACCACGGCCAACTGGGTAATGGGCGATCTCATGGCGGCGCTCAAGGCCGAGGATAAGGACGTCGCGGATTCGCCCGTGACCGCCGAAAACCTGGGCGCGCTGGTAAAGCTGATCGCGTCAGGCGAGCTTTCCGGGAAACTCGCCAAGGAAATTTTCCCCAAGATGTTTTCGAGCGGCGATGCGCCGGCTGCGATTGTGGAGCGCGAGGGCTTGAAGCAGATCAGCGACGCCGGCGCGCTGGATGCGATTATCGCCGCGGTGATCGAAGCCAATCCCAAACAGGTTGAGCAGTACCGCGGCGGCAAAACGAGCGTCATCAACTATCTGGTGGGGCAGGCCATGAAGGCCACGCGTGGGCAGGCGAACGTAGCGGTATTGTCCGAACTACTCAAGCAGAAACTGGGGTGATTCATGCTGAAGGAAGGCGATAAGGCGCCCGACATTCAACTCGCGAACGACGCGGGGAAGCCGTTCCGGCTGTCGGATCTTGCCGGCAAGCGGGTGGTGCTTTACTTTTACCCAAAGGCCGATACGCCCGGGTGCACCGTGGAAGCCTGCGAGTTCCGCGACGGCGTAAAAGCTTTCGCCAAAAAGGGCGCAGCGATCGTCGGAATCTCTCCCGATAAGCCAGCCGCGCAGGCCAAATTCAAGCAGAAATACGATCTGCCGTTTTCTTTGCTTGCCGACGAGGAAAAGGCCGCCGCCAAAGCCTATGGCGTGTGGAAAGAGAAGAATATGTACGGCAAGAAGATGATGGGCATCGAGCGCACCACCTTCGTCATCGGACCGGACGGCAAGATCGAGAAAATTTACGCCAAGGTCAAGGCGAAAGGCCACGCTGAGGAAGTGCTGGGCCAGTTGTAGTGCGCGCCCGGCTGTCTAGGCCGGGCCCGCAATGTTACCTGCTGACCGTCGATCCACTGCCGATGACGCCTGAGGCGGCCAAACCGCCGACCGTACCTCCCACGGTCGCAACGGTGCCACCGACGACAGCCAGGGTCGGAAAAGATCCGCCTGCGACGCCCGCCCCCGCAGCGCCACCCGTCCCTCCACCCGCTGTTCCGCCTGCCCCCGCCGTGCCCGCAACCTGAGTTGCGCTTGCCACCGTGACAACTGCTGGCTGACCCGGCGCCGCGGCGTCGGCGGCGTCAATTGTTCCTGTTACGTGTACCTGCTTGCCAACGTATTGCTTCACGTTGCCGCTCAATTGCACCTTAACTTTCGTCACGTCATCGGTGAGGTAAAACTTGCCGTCCTCTTCCTGAACGACGCCGGTGAGATCCGCGGTATCCGCGTTCGCGGCAGAGAGCGCCAGGGCCGCGCCGGTGGGAACGCGCGCCACAAGTATTCCGCGGGCATTGCGCACCTCGGCGGCGCCGCCAAGCGACGCTACCAGCACACGATTCTGCCGGTCAATGGCTACACGGATTCGCGCCCCGGCGTCAGAGCCTCCGACGCGCAAATTCCGCGCTTCCACGCGATAGGTTGTGGAGCCGCCGAATTCGGCCGTGCCGCGGTCGAGCAGCAGGCGGGTGGCGTAAATCCTGGCTGTGGTGTTGGAGGCCAGCGTTACCCGTTCGCCGCCAGTGAGATTGAGATTAGACGAGGCGTCCGCGGTTTTCAACGACGTTCCGTCGAAAACCGTGGCGCTGCCTGGAACGGAAGCGTCGTTAACGAAAAATGCTCCCCACGACCTGGCTACTCCGATGACCGGAGGCGAGGCCGCGAGCGGCATTACGCTTCCGCAAAGAGCCAGCCACACGAATTTGCGAATGGTGTTCTTCACGAAACTACTCCTTCTGTGATGTACAGCGCTCATTGGCGCTGAGCCGGCGGAATGTTGCCCGCCGGATCCTGGTCTTTCCGCTGCGACGCGGCGCGCGAAAGGTAAATCATGAATGGCGTGACTTCAAACGGCAGCTTGTCGCGCGCGGAGAGCAACGATACCGGCTTGGTTTTGGTCAACACGAGGTGGTCGGTCCACGGGTCAAGCTGCACTCGCGAGCCAAGCGGCAGCGCGGCGATCTGTTCGAGCTTGTCCTTCTCCAAATCAGGCGCCTGGGCGGCCAGAGGCGCGAAGCGCTCCAGATTCGCGCTGCTCGCGAGTTGATCGCCGAGATTGGCATGAATCAACGCCTGGAGGCTCGGTGCGTGCGCCGCCAGCGCTTTGAGGAACAAACCGGCGCTGGCGAGTTTCTCCTTGTATGGCGATTGCGCCAGCATGGCCACGGCTTTCTCCCCTGCCGCTTGAATTTCCGAGTCCGGACGAGCCAGCCGCAACCGCCGCAGCAATTCGCTGTCGTTCAGCATGGTTTGATCCGCGAATGAAAACCGCGTTTCCGTTCGATGCCCCAGCGCGATATGCGCCAATTCTGGCGAAAGCGCCATCGCCAGGCTGGCCTCGTCGGGCAGCACGTCGATCAATCCACGGCTAATGACGATGGTCTGCCCGATCGAAAAGGTCTCAAGCGGCGTCGTCAGCAAAACGCGGCACTGCGCGTCGACGCCGAGATTATTGGTGGCGATCAGGTTGTTGATCACGGAATTGAGTACCTGGTCCACCGGACCGGGCGGCGCCAGTAGCCCCGAGTTTTCCAGGCGCTCGATGATATTCGCCTCCGCCTGACGCTCCCAAGACCGTTGGCTCTCGAGCGGCGAGTTGACGTCTTTGGCGGTTTGATCTTCGACGGTGCGCTCCGCCTCGACCGCAATGGAAGCCAGTTCGCCCAGGTGCGTTGACGCCGCGGAGTTGTATCCCCAGAACCGTGTCTGCGCCTTGAACCGGGGCGTCTTGTTCGATTTGCCCGCCGGCTGAGATTCTTCTACGTAAATGAACGCCGGCGCCCACTCGCCCGATTCCACGCAGATCCGCCAGCTATCGAAATGAAAGTAGAGGCGTCCGGAGGAACTGTTGGTGTATGTGCCGTTGAAGCGTACGACGTTGTAGTCGCGGTCTTCCACCCAGATGCGGCCGATGAATCTGCCCGAAGCCTTCTTGTCGCGGGGCGAAACATCGAACACCAGACAGCGCACATCGCCCAGGAATTCGCGATGGACGTACGCGATGTCATAACGCGAGCGATCGAAGCCATCGGCATCGAGCAACGCCATCTGTCCAAACCCTGACGGCACGAATGCCGAGGGTCTCGTCTTCAAAAACAAGAAGTGTCCCGGGGCGGGCTGGGTGGTATGCGACGCCATGGGCGTATAGGTGAGGCCCTTGGAAAAATCCAACCGCCCCAGGAAGTAGTGATCGCGGACTACCTCAGTGGAATCGGTGTCAGGCAGTTCCTGAATATAGGTTTCGAGAACCGCGCTATGGGCGCGCAAGCGTTCGGCGACGCTGTTTTCCTGTTGCGCGATGCGGTCGAGCAGGCGCTCGGCGGCATCGGAGTCTTTATCCTGCTGTGCGCACAAGGGCAACAAAGCGAAAATGGCCGGCCAAACGAGCTTGCTGGTGAATCGGATCATAGGTAGCCTCAATCGGCGAGTTGGAACTCAATCTTCACGGTGGCGACGCTGTCAACGGCGCGCCCGCTGTCGGATGCGGGGTGAAACCGGATGCCCGTGGCTGCTCGCGTAGCGCTTTCGTCCAGCCCGTGACCCAAACTATGTAAGACACGCAGCACGCACACTTGTGCGGACGCGCGGAACAGAACTTCGAGAACCACTTCTCCTTCGATGCGCAGGCGGCGCGCCTCCTCGGTGTACACCGGTTTCGGCTTGGAGATGATTTCGATGGCGCCCCCCGGACCGGCCGTACGCACCGGACGGCGCGCGGCAGGCGCGGAGGCAGCTGCGTCAAATTGCGTGGATTCCAGGCGGCGTTCCGCCTCATGCGTGGACTGAGCCGTGGTGGCAGCCCCGAATCCAGCAGATGATCCAAGAGACCGCGCCGGTTTCAGCGACTCACTTGCCACCGAATCGAAGCCGGCGGTTTGGATCTTGGGCGCGGCCGCAGGTGCGTTGGCGGCGGGCGATCGTGACTCAAATTGTCCGGTTCGCACTTCGGGGCGACTCGGCGGGAGAACCTCCGGTAATGCAAGCCTCACCGCCGGCAGGGTTGGCGGAACCGGCGCGTTGACGGCAGGCGGTTCGACGCGCGGCAATCCGACCGCTGGCCCCGCGTGGGCCAGGTCGGGGATTACGGCGAGCCTCCGCGACTTGCGCGGCATCGTGATTTTGGCGCGAGTAACGGCCGTCGGCGGAGGAGGCAGGTACAGCGCTGTCGCGCGGTAGTGCGTTTGCACGGCGCGCGGAAGACTAATGGTAATGAGGCCCATCGCGGCTAGGGCGTGCAGCAGCATGCTGACACCCCAACAGCCGCGCGGACGTGGATCTAGTTGCAGCATCCTGTACCCATATCGGCGGTTTTGGCGGAATCCGATAGCGAGAGATTGCGTAGCTGCAGCGTGCCTTCCGCGCGTGTGCTGCCTCGCGGACGCCGGTACGCCAGCCGCAGCCAGCCGCCTGTAAGCGAGAGTTCGCCGGCCCGCCAATCCGGCGAACGATCGAGTGGAACTATTCCCTCCGAGCTTTGCCAAACGATCCCGTTGCCGGCGGTAAGGCCCTTCGTGCGATATTCATAGCGCAGAACGAACGCTCCGGCAGGCACCGCGCGGATGAGGATGTCAGCTGTCTCCGGCTCTCGCCCCGACAACTCCACCCGCCAGTTGGCGCTGTTGCGCGTGACGTAGACGCCGTCGCTTGCTGGGATTCGCCAATCGAATCCACGGCCGTTTGCGGGCGCGCCGATCAGACCCCAAATTTGCCAGGCTGGCCCGAAACGGTTCGCGGCGATCGCGGCGTCAACATAGTCGACGAGCGTGTCGCGCCATGCCGGATCCGCGTGGCGGGCCATGCGAATAGCCGCTGTCTCGGCTGAAGCCGCTCCATACCTGGCGATTAGATAGCGCAAGAAAGGTTCTTCCATTTGTGTGTTGCCGATTCGGGTGAAAACGTCTTCGGGATCGTTGGAAACCGAAAAGCACAGATCCAGCAACGCCCGGCGATCGCCGAAAGACATCGCCGCCGCGCGACGGGCCCAAGTCCAGAAAGGTGCTGTTCTCCCACGCCGGAAGTAGAAATTAGCCAGGGCCCATGCGGGAGTGAATTGGCGGTCGAGACGAGCGCCTTCGAGAAGCAACTTCTCCGCCGCGTCGTCGTCCCCGGAGAACTCTCGTTCCTGGGCGAGGGCTAATCGGGCTTGCGTGTGAAATGCATTGGCGGCGAGAGCGGCTTCCAAATGATTGGCCGCAGCCTGCGGATCGAGTTGCGCTAAGGCAAAATGAAAATCGGCGCGCGATGGGTCAAGCCGCGCCGCGCGGCGAACGCTGTCCGGCGCTCCGCTGCGATAGAGACTGTCGGCGTATGCGATCGTTCCAGTTAGCGCGGTGGCTAAGAGAAGCAACGCCGCCAGCGCGGGCCGTGGCAGGCGCAGGACGGGGAGGCGAGCTTCGTTGGCCAAAACCCCGATCAGGCAGAAGATCCAAGCTGCCAAGCCGAGTCGAAGGAACGGATAATCGACAAGCGAATGGACCAAGACCGCCAGGATACCGACGGGCCATACTTCTCGCAGCGCTCGGGGCGCCAACCACATCAAGAGCGCCAACATCGCGATTAACGCGGGTGCTCCACCCTCGGCAGCCCACTGTGCCCATTCGTTATGCGCATGGTTTGCGATCTCACCGGTATCGATCAGCGCGAACTGCGGGTACGCCCAAGGCCATGTTCCAAGCCCGAAACCATGCAGCGGCTGCGCGCGAAACATCGCGATGGTCGATTGCAGGAACTCGCGGCGCACCGCGAACGCGTCGCCCTGCTCGGCGAATCGCGCCCAGAGGAATTGATGCCCCATGATGGCCACGCAAGCAGCGCTCAAGCCGCAGAACAGCCAAAGATCGCGAGCCCGGCGTTGTAATGCCAACACCGTGACGATCTCGACCAGCACGAGAGCAGCGCCGGCGCGCGAACCGCTGGCCACCACGGTGGCGGCAAGAACCGCGGCAAGAGGAAGCCTCCACGCAATCTTCCGCGTCAATGCAATCGGCACAAGCAGCTCAACGAAAGCCGCATAGTTGTTGGGCGAAACGAACGGTCCGATAACCCGGCTACCGAAGCCCGAGGGAAATAGCCAGAATACGTTGCCGTGCGAAGTGAAGAGTTGGATAGTCCCGGCGATGCAGATGACCGTCCCGATTGCCAGAATGGAGTTTAAAAGCCGGTCTGTTTCACTCAGCGCGCCCAGCGTCATGAAACAGAATGCAGCCAGCCAACAGAGGCAGGCATCCACTGTTGCGGAGGGTACAACGCTCCAATGCGCGGCCAGTTGCACAGTGCCCCAGGCGCAAAGAAAGGCCGGCGCGAGCATCGCGAAACCAATGGGTATCTGGCCCTTCCGCATGGCCCAAACGATCAGGAGGAAGGCTGCGCCCTCAACCGCGCTCAAGGCCCAGCGCCCGGGAATCCAGAGCGTGGCGATCGAGAAAGCCAACAATGCCGCGAGCGCGCCGGCCATCTTCATAGCGGCAGGAACATGCCATCGAGCGGCGGCGTCGATTGCGCATGGCTAAGGTAGAGGATCGCGGCCAATACCACTGCGACCGCGGCAAGCGCGGCAGCGCCCAGCACAATTCGCTTCCGCAGATGCTTCAATTGCGCCGCAGGCGTCAGCCTTTCACCGCATTGCAAGAAACGTTGATTGCAATCGCGGCAACGTTGCGCCCGCCATCCGGCGATGGCAGCCACACGTTCCATCCACCACTTATGCCGCGAACGGTGCAAGCGCGTAGATCCACACTTGAGGCAGGCGACGCGCTTCACCGTGCGCCTCCCACAGCAAGACGCGAATCGAGGGCGGGGAAGGGCGTGGCGCTCGCCACCTCGAACTCCGAGGCTTTCCAGCCGGAGCCTTCGACGGCTCGCGCTAGCCGGAAGAGATCGGGTTCGGCCAGCCGGGCCAGGATTTCATCGCTCGGATTGTAATCGGGGACGATCGCTTTCAGCTCGAATAGCAAGCGGCGCAGGTCGCGGGCTTCACACGCCGACCGCAACACGGCCACGTGATGCGCCATCCGCTCTTGCGGCAGGGACTCCCCGGCGTAGATCAGAATCTTGTCATGGCCGCTCTGGATGGTGTGTTCCTCGGTCCCGTGTAACTCTTCATAGAGCTTCTCGCCAGGGCGCATTCCGGTGAATTCGATGCGGATATCTTTATCGGGACGCAAGCCCGAGAGCGAAATTAGCTGGCGCGCCAGGTCCGCAATGCGCACCGGTTCGCCCATATCGAGGATGAAAATCTCGCCGCCATTCGCCATCGACGAAGCGCCGAGTACGAGTTGTGAGGCCTCCGGAATCGTCATGAAGTAGCGCTGCATGTCGGGATGCGTTACGGTGACCGGACCGCCCGCAGCGATCTGGCGTTTGAAGATCGGCACTACGCTACCATTGCTGCCGAGCACGTTGCCGAAGCGCACAGAGACGAAGCGCGGCCCGCTATTCTGCAGCGACCGCACGGCGAGCTCGGCCACGCGTTTGGTGACTCCCATCATGTTCGCGGGCCTGACAGCCTTATCGGACGAGATCATGACGAAATCTTCCACGTGGAAGGCGGCCGAAATCGTCGCCAGATTGTACGTTCCGAAGACGTTGTTCTCTACGGCTTCGAAAACGTGGGTCTCCATCATCGGCACGTGCTTATAGGCCGCCGCGTGATAGACGATGGAAGGTTGATAGCGCTGGAAGACCTCGCGCAGCCGCTGGCGGTTCTGGATGCTGCCGATTTCGGGATGGAACGAAAGCCCAGGGTACTGGCGGCGCATTTCCTGTTCCAACTCGAAAAGAGCCGTCTCGGAAATATCGAAAGCGACCAAAGCGGCAGGCTCGAGGCGCGCAATCTGACGGCACAATTCGGAGCCAATTGAACCCGCGGCGCCTGTAATCAGAGCGACGCGGCCGCCGACCTTGCGGCGAATCATCGGCCAATCGAGTTCGAGCTCGCGGCGCCCCAAGACGTCCTCCACCGCAACATCGCGGATTCTTGAAACCGGTCTGACGGCCGTGCTGGGGATGGCCACGCCGAAGGCGATCGAGATCATGCGCGAGAGAACCGCCGACAGGCCGTGAAAGAGCTTCATAGAGAGTCGCCAGCTATACATCGGCGGTTGTTGGTTAAGCCTTTAGTTCCAGGGCGCCCGGAGGGGGATAGTGGAGCAGCGGTTCGCGGCGGGCGGCCATGCGGCGGACCAGCGGATCGGCTCCCAGTTCCTCGGCCAGGCGTTCCGCGCGACCGAGCGCCGCGTCGCGGGATAGGATCGCAAGGGCAGTCAGGGCGAGCAGCCGCAGATCGAGCCACATACTTTGGCGATCGATGCACAGCAAGGCCAGGCGGCTCTTCCACGGGCGAATGATCTGGTTGTAGAGAAGGTCTGGCTCGGCGCTGTCGCGAAGAATGTTCCCTTCATCGGAGAACACAATCGACGCGAGATCGGTGATTCCCGGACGCACGGAAAGCAGACGGCGTTCCTCGTGCGTGTAGAGCTCGGCATCGGCATGCACCTGCGGGCGTGGGCCGACAAGGCTCATATCGCCTTTCAGTACATTCCACAATTGAGTCAGTTCGTCGATTTTGTATGCGCGGACAAAGCGGCCGATGGGGGTGATTCGCCGGTCGGAGGCGCTGGTGGAGTTGACGCCTGTGCGATCGGCGTTGACTACCATCGAACGAAACTTGACCATCCGGAACGTGCCGCCGCCGCGCGCCATGCGGCGTGCGACGTAGAACGGAGAGTGAAAATCGTACAGCCAGATCGCGGCCGTGACCGCGAGCAATAAGGGACTCGCGAGCGTCAGGCCTGCCACTGAGATCGCGATATCGAGAGCTCGTTTCACTTATGCCACCTCCTGCAAATGGCTCGCTGAGGGCAAACGCGAAATGACGGCGTCGACGATCGCGGCGGCGTCGAGGCCGTACACCGAACGCAGGTATTTCTGCGAGCCAACGGTTGACGAGAAGCAGGAATTCAGCCCGATGCGTTTGAAAAATCCGGGAGCGGCCCCTGCCTCAAGCAGAGTTTCGGCCACCGCGCCGCCGAGACCGCCGGCAATTGTGTGCTCTTCGATGGTCACAATGCCACCGGTCTGACTCGCCGCGGCGATGATCGCATCGCGGTCGAGCGGTTTGACGGTATGTACGCTCAGAACGCGCGCCGAGATCCCTCGTGTTCGAAGCGCATCGGCCGCGTCCATGGCCTCCCCGAGAATCCCGCCGGTGGCGACGAGCGTCACGTCCGTTCCTTCGCACACTCGGCGCGCGCGTCCGAGTTCAAAAGGCTCCCCGGGAAGATTGGAAGGACGGGCCGCCGATTTGTCGAGCCGGAGATAGACGACGCCCGGGTGGTCTACAATGGCGCGGGCCGCCTGGCCGGCTTCCCAGTTGTCGCCGGGAGATACGACGGTCGTGCCCGGCAGCGCGCGCAAGATCGCGAGGTCTTCGGTGGCATGATGCGACGCGCCGACAGCGCCATAGCTCATTCCGCCGCCCACGGTGACGATCTTGACGTTGGCGTTGTGATAGCAGGCATCGTTGCGGATCTGTTCGAGGCACCGCAGCGTGGGGAAATTGCCGAGCGAATAGGTGAAGACGATCGCGCCTTCGAGCGCGAGGCCGGTGGCCACTGCGGTCATGTTCTGTTCCGCCACTCCCACGTTGAGAAACTGCTTCGGAAATCTGCGTGCGAAGGTTTCCAGAACGCCAAAGCCGAGATCCGCGGTCAGCAGCATCACTTCCGGCCGCTCCGCCGCGATCTGTGTCAATTGTTCGATGAATACGTCTCTCATGCGGCGTGCTCCAACTCGGCCAGGGCCTCTTTCAACTCATCTCCAGCGGGGATACGGTAATGCCACAGCACGGAATCCTGCATGAATGAGACTCCTTTGCCCTTTGTTGTGTGAGCGATAACGCAGGTAGGCTGTCCGGACAAATCGGGAACGGCGCTCAACGCGGCCTGTAACGCCGCGTGATCGTGCCCATCCACTTCGCGGACGGCCCATCCGAAACTCCGCCATTTATCGGCGAAAGGCTCGAGGCGAATGACTCCATTGACAGCGCCGACGCCTTGCAGGCGGTTATAGTCGACAACCACCGTGAGCTTGTTGAGACGGTGATGTGCGGCGAACAGCGCCGCTTCCCAGATCGAGCCCTCATCGCATTCGCCATCGCTCACCAACGCGAACACGCGGTGCGAACGATTCGCCAACTGCGCCGCGTACGCCATACCAGCGGCCACTGGCATGCCGTGCCCCAGCGAACCGGTCGAGAGTTCTACGCCAGGGACTTTGTGTGACGCGTGGCCACAGAGATCGGAGCCGTTTTGATAGTGCCTGGCCAGTTTCTCGATCGGGAAAAAGCCGCGCTCGGCGAGGACGGCATAGAGCGCCGCGCACGCATGCCCCTTGCTAAGAACGAACCGGTCGCGGTCTGCCCACCGCGGGTCCCACGGATCGACGCGCAAGACGCTCCCATAGAGAACCGCCAGAATATCGGCGCAAGAAAGGGCGGATCCCACGTGCGATCCGCCGCCGGAGGCGCACATCTGTATCGCATGGATGCGGATGCGGCGGGCAAGCTCGGCAACGGTCTCATTCTCCATAGAATTCGCGAATGGCCTCACAGACGAACTCGACATCGGCGTTTGTCAGCGAAAGGTTTAGGGGAAGCAGGAGCATCCGCTGGAAAAGGGCATCCGTTCGCGGCAGCATTTGCGTGAAGCCTAACTCGCGCAACTGGTGGACCGCCTGGCCACCCCACTGAGCCAGCGTTCCAATGCCGTGCGATTGCAAATGCCGTTTCAGGTCGTCGCGCCGGTCGGCCTCGATTTCGTAATTCTGGTAGACGTCGAAATGATCGGGGTCGCTGTCCGGCGCCGGCGGTAGCCTGAGTGCGCTGATGCCACGCAGGCCGGCGTCATATAGCGCCGCCAACTCGCGACGGCGCGCGATTGTCTTCTCGTAGCGCTGCAACTGGGCGTCGAGAAGCGCGGCCTGCAGATTATCGAGGCGCGAGTTCAATCCCCAGGAAACGATGCGGCCGTCGGCGTTGCGGCCGTGGTCGCGCATTTGAAAGACGCGTTCGCGCGTGGCGTCGTCGTTGGTAATGACCGCTCCGCCATCGCCGAAACACCCGAGCACTTTCGCGGGATAGAAGCTGATCGCCGACGCGATGCCGAAGGTCCCCGCGAAACGCCCTTTGAATTTCGAGCCGAGTCCCTGGGCCGCATCTTCGATAATGACCAGCGCGTGGCGCGATGCGATGGCTTGTAGCGCGTCCATGTCGCACGTGCGGCCGTTTAGCTGTGTCGGGAGAATTGCGCGCGTCGCGGGCGTGACTGCCGCCGCAACGGCCTCCGGATCGATCAGATGATCGGGCCCGCATTCCACAGGAATTGGAATCGCGCCCGCGAAGTGGACGGCCGCGGCTGTGGCGACCATCGTGTGCGAACTCAGAATCACTTCGTCGCCGGGTCCGATTCCGGCCGCGCGCAGCGCGTAGAGCAACCCATCGGTGGCATTGCCCACGCCAAGCGCGTGGCGCGCGCCCACAAAGGCCGCAAGATTCTCTTCAAAGCGGGCAAGGTGCCTCTGCATGATGAAGGCGCCGTCACGGCCCACCTCGCGGAAGATGGAGACGAACTCCGCTTCGTGCGCCGTAAAGACATGCGAATAGTTGAAAAACGGCACGCTGCGCGTTGCCGGTTCGAGAAGAGCGGTCATTGAAATTTACCTACGATCCTTTCGAGATGGGATTCCATGGATTCGCAGACAGTCTCAGCCATGAATTGTTCGCGGAAAAGCTTCTCCGACGCCTTTCGCATTCCGAGGCAGGAAACCGGGTTGCGCGACACCATGCCCAGAGCGTCCGCCAGCCCGTGCGCGTCGCCGGCCTGGTAAGAAAAACCGCAGCCGCGCCGTTCCAGCAACTCGCAGAGCACGCCCTGGCGTGGGCTGGAGATCACGGGAAGCCCGGCGCTCATGTATTCGATCGCTTTGTTGTTGATGGTGGCCAGGAAATCGTAGCGATTGGGCAGCGGATCGAGGCCGGCGTGCGAGCGGCGCATGAGCATGTAAATAGCGGCGCGGTCTACCCACCCTGGCAGAGTGACGTTGGCAAGTCCGGCGGCCGCGCGCCGGTATTCTTCCAGCCGCTCCCCGTCGCCGCAGAGCACGAAGCGAATCGGCATGCCGCGCATTTCCACCTGGCGGGCGACCTCGATCACATGCATGAGGTCGAGCTGGCGGGACATGTTGCCGAAATAACAAACAGTGAACGGGCCGTTCTCACTAATGCCGAGCCGGTCCCAACCTTCTTGCGCTGCACGGATGGCCTCGGGCTTCGGCGCATCAGCCGAGTAACCGAGCGGGAAAGCGCGGTCGAGGGCGGTGCGCTCACGGTGCCCGCGCGCGATGCCCCAATCGACAAAGGCGTCGGTGATTCCCGTGATGGCGGTGGCCTGTGCACATGCGTGGCGCGCCTGGCGGAACATCGGTTCAAGCAACGTGCGCGCGACGGGACGCAGAGCCGGCGGCACGGTATCGACGAAAATATCGGGCCACATGTCGCGCATGTCCAGAACGACGGGGACACTATGCCGCCGCCCAAAATCGGCGCTGGCCGCCGAAAGGCCAACGCAAGGCAGCCCGGCGACAATTGCATCCGGCCGCATATCGTCCATGACAGTGCCCTCAGCCTGGAACGCGAACTTGCGCGCGATCTCGGCGTGGTCGCGCAGGCGGGAGACCGATACGTTGCGCTCATATCCACGGCCGTGCAGCAAACGGATACGAAGGTTGGGACCAAGATCGACGACCTTATCGCTGTTAGTGAGATGACGCTTCCGGAAATGGTCAAAGGCGGAAGTCCACCACACCACCCGATGGCCGCGGTTGGCGAGAAACTGGGCGAAATAACCGGTGCGGTGCAACCGGTCGGCGCAGCCCGTTTCGAGCGGAACCGGTTCGCCGATGGTTGCCAGCCAGATATTCATTCAGGCTGGAGATCGGCAGCCCGCGGCCGGGGCTTTAGGCTTTTTCCAATAATTCCAGCTGCCCGAGCAGACGCAGGCCAAATCGGAACGTTCGTTTGGCGGCGGTTTTCATAACAAATCCGATGTTGCTGCAGACGGCCAGCGACGGCGCGTTTTCGGCGCATGTCACATACCAGAGCGTGCGGCCGGCCGCGTCCCACTCCGCCACCGCCGTCTGCAAGGCAAACGTGGCGAGCCCCAGGCAACGATGCTCCGGGTGCGTCCATGTCGAACTTACCTGCAGGTCGGCATCGCTCATGAATGGCCAGCGAAAGTATTTCGGGATCAGACAAGTGCGGTGCACCACGCGCTTATTCCGCCGGATCAGCAGCACGGAATATTCGCGGTTGCGGAACAACTGGCACATATGGAGCGCCCACCAAAGCGTGAACTTCAGCCCGAGCGTCGGTGGCAAGATATGGCGCCAATCGGGGCGCCATATCTCCATCGCATATCCCGGCGGAAGCGCGCGCGATTCACGCCGGCCATTGCTTTCGCCGGTCGATTGGAATACCAGATAGCGCATGACGCCCCGCGTATGCAGGTCAGTAGAAACGCAAAACCGTCTCGGCCACGAAATCCCGCTCGGCGGTGGGAAGCTCCGGGTAGATCGGCAGCGCCAGCACTTCTTTGGCGGCGCGCTCTGCCTCCGGGCAATCGCCCTCGTGATAGCCAAGGTTCGCGAAGCATTCCTGCAAATGCAGCGGGAGCGGATAGTAGACTTCCGAGCCGATGCCCTTCTGCTTCAAGTGTTCCATCAGCTCATCGCGGCGCTTCACGCGAATCACGTATTGGTTGAATACGGTCACATTATACGGCCGGATGGTCGGACCTTGCACGGGTGTGCCGCTGAACGCCGCATCGTAGGCGCGCGCGTTGACGCGACGCGCTTCCGACCACTGGTCCAGATGGGGCAGCTTGACGAGCAGGATGGCAGCCTGAACGGCGTCGAGACGAAAGTTGCCGCCGACAAAGCGGTGATAATACTTCGGCTTGGCGCCGTGATTCCGCATCAAAACCAAGCGCTCATTGACCGCCTTGTCGTGAGTGACCACCATGCCGCCGTCGCCTGCGCACCCGAGGTTCTTGCTGGGAAAGAAGCTGAAGCACCCGATCGTTCCAATGCTGCCCGCTTTGCGGCCGCGGTAGGTCGCGCTGATCGATTGCGCGGCGTCTTCGATGACCTGGAGCTTGTGTTCACTCGCAATGTCCATGATCGGGTCCATATCGGCCATTTGGCCGAACAGATGGACGGGCATGATGGCTTTGGTGCGCGGCGTAATGGCCTTGGCGATCAGACTGGGGTTGATGTTGTACGTTTCGGGTTCGATATCCACGAACACCGGGGTCGCTCCGGCGCGGACGATCGACCCGGCAGTCGCGAAAAAGCTGAACGGTGTGGTGATCACCTCGTCGCCGGCGCCGATGTTGAGCGCCATCAGGCCTGCCAGCAGGGCGTCGGTGCCGCTGGAAACGCCTACTGCGAACGCGCAGTCGGAAATCTTCGCGACCTGCTTCTCTAATTCGGCGATCTTGGGTCCGCCAATGCAGATCTGCGATTCGAGCACCTCCGCCACGGCGGCCATGACTTCGTCTTTGATGGTTGCGTACTGCGCTTTCAGGTCGAGTAACGAGACGTTCATTGAATAAGTCCTCCGGCCGCGCCGATCGGTTTCACAAGCGCGCCAGTTTGCAGGATATCCCAGTAATGTTTTTCCATGATTTCCATCGCCGACGCCCATGAGCCCCGCCGCTGCACAATTTCCCAGTTCGCGGCGCTCGCGGTTGCTCGCAGGGCAGGCCGCGTGAGGGCCTGGATCGCCAATCGCGCGAGCGTTCTCGGGTCGTGCAAGTCTGTGAGAAATCCGTTCTGGCCGTGCTGAATCCACTCGCGATTCGCGGGAATATCCGTCGCGATAGGGAACGCGCCACAAGCCATTGCCTCGTTGAGCGACACATTATTTCCATCGGATAGCGAGGTCGAAACGAAGAGGTCGGCGTCCGAAAGATAGCCGGCGATCTCAGCCGGCCGCTTACGGCCAAGAAATGTCACACGTGCGGTGAGATTCAGCTCGTCGACGCGTGCCTGCAGGCGCGCTCGCTCAGATCCATCGCCGATCAGCATCAGTTTGACGCCAGGAATTGCCGCGATGATGGCGGGCATTGCCTCGACCAGCAGGCCCACGTTGTACAGGGGTTCGAGATGCCGGGTGCTGACGATCGTAAGGCCAGCATACGGCGCGGAGCCCCGCCGATCGAGCGGATGAAAAACATCGGTATCGACGCCGAACGGCAGCGTCAACACTCGCTCCTCCGGCACACCGAGGCCGCGGATGGCCGAGGTCATATGCTGTGCCATCGAAGTCACCAGATTTGCGCGGCGCAGCGCGAAGCGCACGAGGCTGCGCATCAGGCACGAGGTCCGTGGCAGAATCAGGACGTCGCTGCCCCAGGCTGTGAGAGCGAGCGGACGAAATCCGCAGAGCGCGGCGGTCAGGCCATAGCCGCCGGCATAGTGGGCATGCACGATATCCGGCTTGAGGCGCTTCAACAAGCGGCGTAAGCGTGGAAGGGCGAGCAGATATGCGACACGGCCGCGGATGTTCGGGTCCGGCCCGATCCATCGCACATCCACGCCGGGAATGTGCGCGTTGGTCAGCGAAACGACCGTTACCTCGTGGCCGCGCCGCGCGAAATGCGACGCCCAGCGTTCCGTGTGGATGCTGGCTGCGTTCGCCAGATAGCAAATTCTCATATCGCGCCTATGTGGCAACGCAGTTTCGCTGCCTCGAACAACATGCGCCTTGCATCGCCGAATTCTCGCCCCCGCAAATGGCGCAGACCCGCCGAGAGGCTGATCCCAGCAAATGCCCGCCGCGCGACATCCGCCGATACCGGCGGGTTCCGCATCAAGGCGTCTGTCAAGAGCGCCCGCTTGCGGCGGTAAAGATCGATGGGGTTCGCCAAACGGCTGCTATTTTCGCCGTGCAAGCGAATTCTGGCCAGCGGTTCGTCGAGGAGTGCGACCGGGTGGCGGGCGGCAAGCCGCAGCCACAGACACCAATCCTCGATGACGCGGCGTTCCGGCGATTCGTCGAACAGGTTCGCTGCGAACAGGGCATCGCGTTTCACAACTGGCGTCGCCGAAGGAATGAACGAACGCAGCAGCAGCGGCTGCAGAACCGCGCCTTCATGAAGACGAGTCCGCGCGCCGATGCGGCAGATTGTGCGGTTGGTAGCTGACTCGAAAACCAGCGCGTCGGAATAAATCCACGCTTTGCCGGGATTGGCTTCGAGATACGCCATCTGCTTTTCCAACTTCCCTGGCAACCAGAGGTCGTCAGCGTCGAGAAAAGCGATGTATTCACCGCGCGCCGCTCGAATGCCGGCGTTGCGCGCCGCGGCCGCGCCCCGGTTCGGCTGCCGGAGACAAACTATGCTC
This sequence comes from Bryobacterales bacterium, assembly GCA_963743705.1. Taxonomy (GTDB): domain Bacteria; phylum Acidobacteriota; class Terriglobia; order Bryobacterales; family Bryobacteraceae; genus PALSA-243. Next base: position 266,968 of record CAVUQS010000020.1, read on the forward strand.
CCGAAGCCGGCGGCGATATCGAGGGAATTATCCGCCGACCCGTCATCGACGACGATAATCTCGTGGTCGCGGAACGTCTGGGCGCGCACGCTCTCCAGGGTTTCGCCGATATACTTCGCGGCGTTGTACGCGGGAATCACTACGCTCACCAGCGGTTTACGCATAGGCTGACGCCCGGCGCGTCTGTGTGTATTTTCGGATGGCCACCACGGCCAGGCCGAGCGGCAGAAGCGTGATCCACAAGATGCGAATGTAGGCGAAAACTGGGTTGATTCCGCCGAAGAAGCCGTCAATCGGCAACGCGGTAGTGAAGGTAAGGACGATCAGGTCCACCGAGCGCAGCCGCGCTCGCTCGGCCCAACGGAAGAGCCAGAGCCACATCCAACCGCTGAGCAATGGGGCTGCCACGAGCCATAACCAGCCTCCTTCCCAGTACGCGTGCGCCGAGGCGAGAATGGGCCCCATGTCATAAAACGCGCTGTTCGGCTTCGATTGTTGCACGCGATAAATCGCGGCCCCGAGGTTTGTCGTATCGGTGCTTCCCGCGACCGGCTTGCTGCTCCACCACATGCGCGGTACCGGCAGAACCGCCGCGCCAAGAATCGGACGATACGATGCGGCCTCGCCGCTATCGTGAAGAGCATAGAGCGCCGTGCTGTTGCGGGCGCCCTCCGCGCGAATCGCCCAGGATTCGAGAAAATTCGATGCATCCGCGCCGTTAGCGATCGTGTCCGGGTTGGTGATGCCGCGAATCAGGAAGGGAATCATATCGATGCGCGAGGTGCCAAGCGGCGCGCCGATGCTGGCATAGCGCATGGTCGAATGCAGCCAGGGAAACAGAGGAATCAAGAACAGGGTCAGCGCGCCGGCCGCGAGCAGCAGCCGCTTGCGATTCTCGTAGAACCCTCCGATGGCGATCATGCTGACCACCCAGACCACGCCGCCGCGGTATCCGTGAATCATCGCGAAAACCAGCTCGCCGGCGAGGACCGAGCCAGCGAGCAGGCGCATCGCGCGAGTTGCCGACCGGTCCGCCGCCACCAGCGCGCTGGCAGCGAGGCCCGGCCACTGCACGAGCGTCATAGCCCAATCGAGCAAGGAGTCCCAAATGCTCGACTTAACCAGGATCTGATAATGGTGAGCCACATCCTGCGGCGTGAAGACCGGCGAAAACAGGCGGCCCACATAAAGAACGGCCGCGCCAGCCACGAGGCCGTTAACGAGCCCGTTGTGCTTTTCGAATCCACGTACCCGCGCGGCGCGTTTGCCTTTGCCTGGAACCAGCAGGACGGCGGTGAAGAGCAGGACGAACAATGCCTCGCCCGCATAGACGGTAAGAAGCTGTTCAGGAGTGACGCCGATGCCGGCTTCCAGTTGGAACCCTGTGAAGCAGGAATACCACGCGGGCAGCGCGATCAGCGCGGTTTCGTGAATGAACGTCAGGCCGGCAACGATAGTCCGCACGCGCAACCCCGCGCGCCAGGAGCGGTGTACCAGCAGGCCGAGCGCAATTACCGGAATAGTGGCGCACGCGGCGACGAGGAACGCAGTGAATTCGTCCATCTAAGCTGTTTCTATCGGCTGCCGGGCTACGCGACTGTAGAGAGGCCCGCGGTTTGCCGCAATCCAACCGTGCGAAAAAGCGATTCGAACCGGTGGTGATAGGTGTGTTCGGCGAGCGCTCGACGCCTCCCCGCTTGCCGGATGCGTTCCGCCTCCTTCGGGTGATTGAGCAGCCGCTGTACTTGCGACAGTAACTCTTCTTCGTTGCGGTAAGTGACGATCTCGCGCCCCGGTTCGAAGAAATGCGTCAATTCGTCCACATGCCCAGTGCAGTAGAGCGCGCCGGACATCGGTGCTTCGAATTCGCGCAGATGCAGATGGCGGCGAATTTCCCGGCTGGGGTCATTGCGTTCGTGGACCTCGATGAAGCCGAGGCTGATTTGGCTACGGCTGTAAAGACGGATCAGCTCTTCGTCGGAAACAGGCGCGTGCAGATGCGGACGGAACGCCGCGTCGAGCTTGATGTTGAAATCGTGCCCGGCGAGCAGCGCGGAAGCCGTGGCGCGCGCCTCTAGCGTGCGGCCTAGCGCCGACTGCGCCAGCAACATCCATCGCTTGGCGTATGCGCGAAACGGAGTGCGTGCTGCATAGCGCCACGTCGGTCCATAGGCCTGGACATCGACTCCTTGCTCCAGCAGATAGGCAACGTAACGCGAGCGCAACGCGTAGTTGGCGCCGACAAAGCTCACGGGGATATTGCGCGGCACGTCGTAAGGCCGAAAGTACTTCGGATTGGAGGCCATGGGCCACCACAGAGGCCGCGCCCCAGCCTCAGTGAAGTAACGTCCGGTGTCTCCCTCGGAGTGCAGGTTGTAATCGAAATGCTTCGAGATCTCGCGCACCAAATAGAACTGATGACAGTTATTGCAGGAGAAGTTGACGGTCACGACCCCCGCGCGCCGGATCTCGGCGATCACCTGGGGATCCAGCATCCCGTCTACGACATAGGCGAAAAGCAAGTCGAATGGTTTGTGTGCATGCTCGCGACGGAAATGCGTGCGCACGCGGTCGTTGAATTCGGCGAGTTTGCGGGCATCGTGCGCGCGCCAAGCGTCTCGCGCCGGATTGGTGGAAATCAGATCGACATCGCATCCCAAATCGAGCAGCGGCTCGTGAAGATTCCGCACCCACATTTGGCTGGAGATTGCGGCATTACCGCCCGATTCGATGAGTTGAAGAATTCGCATAAAGTTTATCCGTTGAGAGCGAAGCTGGGAACGGCGGCAGGCGCCGCTGTCCGGCGGTTGAGAACCAGAATCCACGCGAGGTACGCAACCGAAAAGCAGAGCTGCGCCGCGACGACACCCTTTGTGCCGGCGGTGGCCGCTCCGGCCAGCAGAAGCGCCGCGCCACCCAGCGCCGTGACAATTTTGGGCGCGATGAGCCGTTGTGTCTTCATCGACATCATGGAGTGGAGAGTGCCGATCTGTCCGGCCGCAAAAAAACCACTGGCCAGAATGAGCGGCGTCAACAGTACGGATTGCGCGCGGTAACCGGGCGCGAGCAGAAGCGCCAGGAGTTTATGGCCTCCAGCCGCTGAGACTGCGCCCGCGGCCAGTGTCGCGCCGATCGCGCCGAGCATCAGGCGATGGTTCCAGCGTTCCGCGTCGCCGCGCCCAGCCCTCGCGAAGAAAATGGGCGTGGCGATTTGCAGCAAGAATTGCGTCAACAAGGAAGCGGGGTAGTAGCCGAGCTGATAGAGCGATTGGTAGAGTCCGGTTTGGTAAAGGCCCGAATATGCGGTGATCGCCCATCGGTCCGCCGAAGCCTGGACCCAGGTGAAGACACCCCAGGCGGCGAATGGCCATGCGTAATTCACCATGGTGACAGTCATTCGCTCCCCGCTCTCCGCCTTGCGCCCCGATCGCAAGGTGCGGCGCAAGAAAAGCGATTGTGAAACGATCAGCAGTAGGTAGCCCGCCGCATAAGCCCAAAGGGTGGCCGAGCTAGATCCGCCCCAAAGTTTCGCGGCGCCAACGGCCAGCGCCAGCCGGAGCCATCCCCCGGCGCCCTGATGCAGCGCCACCAACGCGCGTTGGCGTGCGGCGTTTTGTATGCCATCCAACAGCGAACTGATCGATGAGGTCCAGGCGTACGCGACCGCGATCCAGAGTCCCGATATCCAAAAGGCCGCGACTGCCGTAATCGCTGCGAGCGCCAGGGTTCCCGAAACACATAAAGCGCCGACAGCCCGCACATATCCGCGAATGTTGCCTCTATCCCATGCGGGCGCGTAGTAGCGCGCGGCGGCCATCGCGATTGGGCCGAGCACGACTTGCTGCGCCAACATCGCCACGGTGAGCGCGAGCCCGAGTTGCCCGTAAACTTCCGGACGCAAGATACCCGTCATCACGCGAATGGTCGCGAGGCTGGCCAGCGCCGCAACCACTTGCCCGGCGCCGATGAGCGCCGCTTCCGGCGCAAGGCGGCGAAAGTTCACACGCGCTCCGGCTTGCGGAACCAGTACATACCGCACGCGTACGCTTCCGTTGCGAAGTCCGCCAATGCCGCGCGTTCCGTAAAGCGGCCGTTGTCGCCGACGCCGGAAAATTCCACCAGCTCGAGACCACGGAAATATTCACAAATGGTATGGGGCGCATGGATACGATGCGCGTTGAAGCAAGTCCGTTCCACTCCCACGGGCAATCCGAAGAAAAGCGAACCTCCGGGAGCGAGTACACGTGCCAGCTCACCGGCGGCTTTGCGCGTACCATGTGGATCGAGGGGGTCGCCGTAACGACCCAGGCCGACGTGCTCCGCCACGTGCAGGCAGGAGAGCGACGCAATCGACCCGCTGGCGAACGGAAGCGACGTGATATCGCCCGCCACCGATGTCATCCCTTCGCAGCGGGCCGACAGCGGGCGGTAGTCCACAAAACAAGTGGGAATCACCGCGCTCAGCAGGTTCGGGAACTGGATGTCCGAGCCGATGTCCACGTGCAACTTCGGAGCTAGCGCCACCACGCGGCGCATGGCCCACCCGTTGAGAAAGAAATAGTGCGAATCGAAGGGGCTCGCTGAGACGCGGTCGCATGTCTGCGGCATCGAATCGATGAATCGCAGCCGCTCCGCGCCGGGCATGGCGGCGTACCGGGCCCAATCGCGCAGCACCCACGCGTATCCCGTAAGGCCCTTGGCGAACTGCCGCGGGTCGATGACGCAGCGAACCCAGTGGTAAAGGCAACGGGCCAGCCGGCGGCGCTTGCGCGGGTTTTCCCGTGCGGCGCCGCGGATGGCATCGAAAGCGAGGGCTTGTACCATACGCACTCCTCTACGCGGTCGAGTACTTGCGGTAATACTTGGGGTGATAGTAGTGGTAATAGTAGCTATCGCTCGTGTCCGCGCGCACCTCGTTCATCACAATGCCGATTACGTTGGCGCGCAGACGCGTCAGCGTCGCAATCGCGGAACTGAGTGCTTTGCGGTTCGTCTGTCCGCTGCGAGCCACCAATAATACGCCGTCCACCAGCGCCGACATCTGCAGCGGCTCAGGGAACCCGAGTAGCGGTGGCGAATCGACAATGATCAGGTCGTAGTCTTTGCGCGCGTCCTCCAGGATTTCGGCCAGGCCGGCGCCAATCTGATCGCATGCCCGCCGCGAAGGAGGACCAGCCAGCAAGACGTCCAGATTCGGCGCGCCCTCGCAATGAGTCAGCGTTTCCCGCCAGCTCAGGCCGCCCGTAAGCATATCGGAAAGCCCGGTGACTCCCGGCAGGTCGAGACGGCGGTGCACGCTGGGTCGCCGAAGATCGCCATCGATCAGCAGCGTTTTGTGACCCTGCTGCGCGTGAGCCACGGCGAGGTTGGTCGCAATGGTCGATTTCCCTTCCGATGGCGCCGCGCTGGTGATCATCACCGTTCGCAGCCGCCGGTCGAAATCCGCCAGCAGGATGGAATTGCGCAGCGTACGCACGGCTTCGTCGTAACCCGAAACCACGCCGTCCGCGGCCGGCTTCGTCAGCAACAGCGAGCTGCCGTTTGTCGTGCGAGCTTCTTTGACGCCCGGTAGAGACCCCACCACCTGCACCTTCAACGTGCGCGCCACCTGTTCCGGATCGCGCACGGTCCGGTCCAGCACATCGGCAATCAGCGCCGCGGCCATCGCAAGCAACAGGGAAAACAGAAGCGCCAGCACAAGATTCACCTTGAGGTTGGGGAATACCGCCAGCAGAGCGGGACGCGCGCTATCGGCGATGCGGATCGCGCTGTTCTGAAATCCCGAGTTAATCTCGGCCTCTTTGATCTTGGTCTCCAGTTCTTCGTAGAGGCGCTTGTCGGCTTCCGCTTCCCGCTTCAACGCTTCGTAACGGAACGAGCGCGCGTTGAGCCCATCGAATTCGGCCTTGGTTTCGGCCACCGCCCGTTTGAGCATGCTTTCGCGATTCGATGCCTCGCGATACTCCACCTCCACGCGGCGGATCACGTCCGCCTTTGCGCTGTCGAATTGCCGCGCGATTTCCTGAACCTGCGTCTGCGCTTTACGATATTCCGGGTGATTGACTCCGTAGTGAGCCTGCGCCTGAGCGAATTTTTCGCGCGCCTCGTTCAGGCGCTCTTCGATTTTCTTGAGTCCGTCGCCCTGGCTCGATGCCTGCGCCGATGCCGTGGCGCCGTTACTCACGGAAAAGAACGCGGCCTCTTTTTTTACGCGATCCGTCTGCGCGGCGGTGTAATCGGTGTTGAGCTGCAGCAGGCGCGCCGAGAGAATATTGGTTTTTTCCGCGGGGTTGATGACGTTCAGTTCCTTTTCGAACTGCGCCAGCGCCTCGCTCGATCGCTCCATTTTGGCCCGCAGTTCTTCCAACTGCTTCTCCATGAACGTGGAAAGCCTGGCCGACGACTGAAACCGTATGTCGTACGTGTGCTCGACATACGACTTCGCAATTGCATTTGCCGCGTTCGCCGCGATCTCCGGATCGGTCGAACGGTAGCTGATCAGCAATAGGTAGGTATTCGGCGGACGCGAAACCTTCAGGTTGCGCAGAATCACCGGCGCTTCCTGTGCCCGCAGTGGATCGGCGTCGCTGCTCGTCAGGTCGCGCAAGTGAAACTGTTCCGCCACCGGGCGCAGCACGGCGTCGGATTGAATCAATTTGATCTGCGTCGCCAGAAACTGATCGGCGTCGTTGGTTGCCAACTGCGACGCCTCCTGTCCGACCACGCCGGCAGGCGCCTGGCGATCGACATCCACGGTCACCGTCGATTCGTAAATCGGCGTAAGCCGCTTGGAAACAATCAGCGTCGCGATCAGGCACGCCACCACAAACGGCAGAATCTTCCAGCGCTGCCGCCGCAACACCCACAGGTAGTGAGAAAGAGGAGTTGCGGCTTCCTGCGGCTCGGCGTCGATAGTCGCCGGCGCCGGAATCGTCTGCCACGCGGGCACGGGCGCCGGCAGGGGAGTAAATCGTTCGAGCGAATGATTGGTTGTCATGGAATCCTTACCGGATCGTGGTCAAAATGACAGCGGATGCTGCGCCGCTGGCGAGAATCGTCTTTTCAATGGCGGCGAGCGTCACGCGCACGCCGGTGGCGTCGGGGATATAGAGAATGTCATCCGCCTGCAGCGGCGTGTCGGGCTGCTTGCGGTCCATCGTCTTTTTCAGTTCGACCGGTATTTCATGTTTCGCGCCATCCGTTCCGCGGCGATAAATGTAAGCCATGCGGTTGATGTTCGGCCCCAAGCCCTCGGCATACGCCAGCGCCTTCAGCACCGTTTCGCCGCTTTCATCGCGAAAAGGAAACGAACCCGGCTTCTTAACATTGCCAACGACGAAGATGTGTCCCGCTTCCGGCACCCGGATGTCTTCGCCGCCGGTCAGACGCACGTTCAGGGCGGGGTCGGCGTGGTCGATGAGAGCTCTTACGGAAATCCGCTGGATGAGCCCAGGTTTGCCGTCGATCGCGGGGTGGCTCAATAGAATCTCGCTGCCGGCGTCCGCCGAGAGCCCTTCCGCGCGCGCCAGCGCGTCCAGCAGAGTTACTTCGCCCGCCGCCTGAAACACAACGGGGCGCCTCACCGCGCCAATCACGCTCACCGGGCGGCTATGATATTCGCCCACGGTAACGGTGACGTAAGGGTCGGCGATCAAGCCGGCGTCTTTCAGCGCGGCCGCGATCGCCGTCTCCAGCTCCGCCGGAAGCAATCCCGCGGCTTTCACCGGTTGTATGAGCATGGGCAAACGGATCGCGCCTTCCGGACTGACGCGGACGGTGCGCGTGAATTCCGGAGCGTCGTAAACAGTAATGGCCAGCAGATCGTTGGCGCCGATGCGCTCAATCGGCAGGTTCCCCCCGGCTTCCGCCAAAGAAGGGTTTGTTGGGGTCTGTCCGTAGGTCAATCCGCCCAGAGAAACCAGTGCTAACGCGAATAACTTCATGCGTCATCCATCGGTGGCGACCCCAGGAAACTTTAGGCGGCGTGCGGCGCAAATTCGCCGCGCTTTATAATGTCGGCGTGGTCGATATTCACAGCCATATCCTGCCAGGAATCGACGATGGCGCCCGCACGCTCGAGGAATCCGTCGCCATGGCTCGCATGGCGGCCGCTGCCGGGACTACGGATATCGTCGCCACGCCGCACGCCAATAACCGTTATGTCTACGACGACGCCGTCGTCGACGCCAAACTAGCCGAACTGCAGCAGGCGGTTGGCGGCGCGATCCGCATTCATCGTGGATGCGATTTCCACCTGACTCCGGAAAATATTCGCGACGCTTTGGCCGTGCCAGCACGCTTTTCCATCGCGGGGCGCGGCTACCTGCTGGTGGAATTTGCCGATCATTCCGTGCCCGAAACCGCGCGCGATATTTTTCGCAAAATGCTAGGCGTGGGCCTGCGGCCAGTGGTCACGCACCCGGAACGGAATCCGCTGCTGCGTGACCGTCTAGAATTAGTCGAGTTATGGGTGGACCAAGGATGCTTCGTTCAAGTGACTGCGCTTTCAGTGCTGGGCCGATTCGGCAAGAGCGCCAAGGAAGCAGCCGACCGCCTGCTGAATAGCTCGCTGGTGCACTTCCTCGCCAGCGACGCGCACGATTGTAAGCATCGCACGCCGGCCCTCGACGAAGCCTGGAATCACGTTGCTAAGGAATTCGGCGAGCGGGCAGCGCGTAGTCTGCTCCAAACCAATCCCGCCGCGGCTCTGGCGGGCGGCCCGGTGGAACGCGTGCGCGTCAACGCTCGCCGCAAATGGTTCGGGCTCTAAGCCGATTACGCCGAAGCCAACTTACCGCCAGTAGCCCCGGCGGAAGCGCCATCGGTTGCCCGAGCGGCCCCAGGCAGGCGCCACCCAAACGCGGCCCGGGCGAGGCGGACGCTGCCAGGTCCCCGGCACCCACGCCCAGCTCGAGCCCCGCAGATCGTAGAAGCCTTCCGTCCACACGTAACCAGGGCCAGGCGCATAGCCAACCACGCCGTAGCGCGGCGCAGGCGGCCCGGCGGCTACGACAAACGTCCCGCCCGCACATCCTGTCAAAATTACACCCGCCAGAACAAAAACGCCGGCCAGAATTCTGTGTTTCATTTTCCTTCTCCTCCAAACTGAAAAACGCGGTTCATTAGTGATGCGTTGCGCCACGTGAACTCGCCTTAACGTTAGGGCCCCTTAATGCGCGCTACTGCTTTTTGAGGCAATTTTTGCGCCACAATGGAACCGTGCCGGGAATAAGCGAACTGCATGTCAACGGGTCGCCGAGGCGGATTGATGCCGACCCCGCTCGTTCCCTACTCAGCGTTTTGCGTGACGACCTCGATCTCACCGGAACGAAATTCGGCTGCGGCGAAGGACAGTGCGCGGCGTGTACCGTGCTGATCGATGGGCAGCCCACCAAATCGTGTCTCACGAGAGTCGGTAGCGTCGCCGGCAAGCGCATCGTCACCATCGAAGGTCTGGCCGCTGGCGGAAAGCTTCACCCGGTGCAGGAGGCTTTCCTCGAAGCGGACGCGCTACAGTGCGGCTGGTGCACGCCCGGGATGATTCTCGGCGCTGTAGGTCTGCTCGCCCGCTTCCCGAATCCCACCGACGCCGATATCGTCAGCGGCATGGATGGCCACGTCTGCCGCTGCGGAACTTACTCGCGCATCATGACCGCGATTCACTCGGCCGCGCGGAAAGGCGTGCGCCCATGAGGCGGCGCGATTTCTTCTCCGTGATGGGCGGCGGCATCGTCGTAATGCTCATCGCCGACGATGCGGATGCCCAGGAATCGGGCGGCGGCGCGCGCCGCGGCATGCGCGAGGCCTTCCCGGAGCAGGTGAGCGCATGGCTGCACATCGGCGAAGCGGGCGCGATCACTGTCTACACAGGCAAGGTCGAAGTCGGTCAGAACGCGCGCACGTCGCTGACGCAGGCCGTGGCCGAGGAACTGCGCGCGCCCATGGCTTCTATCGTGATGGTGATGGGCGATACCGCGCTCACGCCCTACGACATGGGTACGTTCGGCAGTCGCACCACGCCCACCATGTGGCCGCAGATGCGAAAGGCCGCCTCGGCCGCCCGTGAAATGCTCATCGATCTGGCAGCGAAGAAATGGGGCGTGGACCGCGCTTCCATCTCCGTGGCGCATGGCCGCGTCGCGGCAGGCGCTCGATCCGCCAACTTCGGGGAGTTAACGCACGGAGAAAAGCTGGAAAAGGCGATTCCCGCCAGCGTGCCGTTGGAGGCGCCGTCGGAATGGAAGATCGCCGGAACTTCGGCCGCCAAGGTGAACGGCCGTGAGATCGTGACGGGCGCTCACCGCTACTCCTTCGATATGCGCCGCCCCGGCATGCTCTATGGCAAAGTGCTGCGGCCGGAATCGTTTGGCGCCAGACTCGTGTCTCTCGACGCTTCCGCCGCGGAAGCCATGCCGGGCGTCAAAGTGACTCGCGACGGCGATTTCGCCGGTTTGACGGCTCCCGACCCCTTCACAGCCGAGAAAGCTCTCGCCGCGCTCAAGGCGCAATGGAAATCCATCGCTGGGCAACCCAACAGCCGCAACGTTTTTGAGTATTTCCGCAGTCAGGAACCGCAGCCCGCGCGATCCGCACAGACGCAAGCCTACACCGTCGCTTACATCGCGCACGTTCCGCTCGAACCGCGCGCCGCCGTAGCCGAATGGACGCCAGACGGCAAACTGACCGTCTGGACCGGCACGCAGCGCCCCTTCGGAGTGCGCAGCGAACTCGCTGCGAAGTTCGGCCTCGCCGAGGAAAAAGTGCGCGTCATCATGCCGGACACCGGCTCCGGCTATGGTGGCAAACACGAAGGTGACGCCGCGATGGAAGCCGCGATTCTCGCCAAAGCCGTGGGCTTCCCCGTCAAACGCAACTGGACGCGCGAAGAGGAAATGACTTGGGCGTATTTCCGTCCCGGCGGCTTGATCGAAGTCTCCGGCAAAACAGCGCCCGACGGAACGCTCACCGCGTGGGAGTTTCACAACTACAATTCCGGAGCCTCCGGTCTCAACACGCCCTACGAAGTCGCCTCCAAACACGAGCAGTATCACAACGTGAAATCGCCGCTGCGGCAAGGTTCCTACCGCGGCCTCGCTGCGACGGCCAATCACTTCGTGCGCGAGTCTTACATGGATGAGCTAGCGCACTCACTTGGTATGGACCCGCTCGATTTCCGCCTGAAGAACGCACGCGATGAGCGCCTGCGCAACGTGATCGTGGCGGCGGCCGACAAGTTCGGCTGGAAGTCGCGCAAGAAGACCGCGGGCCGCGGATTCGGCATCGCCGCGGGATTCGAAAAAGCCGGCTACGTCGCCACGTGCGCCGAAATCGCAGTCACGCCGAAAGGTGTCAAGGTGGTCCGCACTACGACGTCGTTCGAATGCGGCGCCATCGTCAATCCGGAGCACCTGCGCAACCAGGTGGAAGGCGCGGTGGCCATGGGCATCGGCGGCGCCCTCTTCGAGCACATCGATTTTGAGGACGGCAAGATCCTCACCAATCGCTTATCGAAATACCGCGTGCCGCGCTTCTCGGATATGCCCGTGATCGAGAGCGTGTTGCTCGACCGCAAAGACATCCCTTCCGCCGGCGCCGGCGAAACGCCAATCGTGGGTGTTGCTCCAGCCATCGGCAATGCGATTTTCGACGCCACCGGCGAGCGCAAACGGTCGCTGCCGATGATGGCGTAGCCGGCGGCGCCCCTTCCCGCATCACACCAGAAAGGGAAGCGGCGAGACGCCATGGTCACGCCAGACGCGGAGCGCGCTTTTTCGCGCTTGTCTTTGCATTCATTTCCTTGCGTAGTTTCCAGGCGGCCCGTAGGGCGCCTGTGAGCACGTCCTCGTTCGCCGCGGCGAGGCGAATGTGGGTATGCCCCAGCTTTCCCCATCCGCTCGGATTAGCCAGGAAAATCTCCGGCGCCTCTTCTACAAAGGCAGCCTGCTGCTCCGGCGTGAGCATCAGGTTTCCGTAGCCCTGCGCTTGCGAGGCCAGGGTGGCGAATCTTCTGCCCCCCACGCGAAAGGCGGGCAACCCCACGTGCGAGTCCTCTTCCACGCCCTCCAGGCTGAGAGCGATCCTCCGGAAATCTGCTGGTGTCATTGCGCGACTCGACGCCACGATACCATGACGGCCCCAGCGTCGCGACTGCCCCCCGCCGTCCGGGCTCCCGGCCGTGATCCGGCGGTCCAGCGCTATAATCGGCGCTAATGATTCCCGCGGAACGAGGGGTTGCAATCTGTTATCAGCGCAGGGAGAACCTTTCTCGGAAACAGCTGCGCTTCTTCGACGCCTTGATCGCCAAGCTCCGGAGTTCCGGATTTAGCGTAAGATCCCGATCCGCCGGGTACGGACAGGGGCCAAGGTGCCAACGGACCTTGGGGGCGTAAAGTACATTGGTCTCGATGGCCGGGACGCAGTCGGCTCTGTCGAAGCGTCGCTAAGGACGAACATCGAAAGGATTCTTGGCGCCAGGGCATCCGGCCCCCACGTCGACGCCGCTAGTCCGCAGGCGTAAGATCTGCTTCTGATCGGTTAGCGTGCCGATGTCAGTATTCGCAACGCGAGGCCTAACGCCCTCTCCTGATATACCGATTCGCCGCCCCCGGCGTTGGCACATTACTAGCCGCCTGCGCCCCACTCTCATGCGCCCGGGTCAACGCCGCACTTAGCGTGATGCCGGTCCCAGACACCTGCGCCCCACCCGCGTGCGCCGAAGCCAGCGGCGCAGCCACGGTAATCGTCGCCCCACCGCCACGACCGCCTCTGCCGCCGCCGGTGGTCGAGACCACAACCGCCGTCTCGGCATTCGTGCCGCTGTCGATGGTGATACTTTGCCCCGCGCTAAAGCCAATCGCGCTGCCGACAGGAATAACAGTCGCGCCCACCGAAGTCCCCGCGCCCGCTGTAGTCGCCCCCGCCGTGCCAACCGTCGCGATGACCGCCGTTTCCATGTTCGCTCCGGTATCAATCAGAATCGTCTGCCCCGCGCCAAAATCCGCCACGTTGGCGACTTTGATATTCGTCGCGCCCGCGGCCGCAGCAGCCAGGAGAGTCGTGGCGGGCTGCGTCAGGAAATCGGCGCAATTGCTGTCGGTGTCGGCGCCGTCCGGGAAGCGGCCCGCACTCCGATTGGGCGCCCTGGCCGCAGCGGCCGGACCGAAGCCGCCGGCCGGGCCCGGCGAAGGCGCGCGGCAGCCACTCTGCCCCGATCCGGAAGCCGCTTGGTAACCTTCGGCTGCCCACGGGTCCACCAGGAGGCCGTAGTTGAGGCTGTCCACCACCAGGCCGGCCGCGTCGCGCAGCACCATGCTGCCCGCGCCGGGTGAAAGCGCCGGGCCGCCGAACCACTGGTTGGGCGCAGGCGTGCCCTGGTAACCAGCGGTCGTGACTGCGGCGTCACGCACCACCGCGTCGACCGCATGGTCCTTGGTCAGCGGGCTGTCCAGCGTGACGCCCGTGCCCAGCGGCTGCACGGGCTCGTTGCTCGAATGCACAAACGCCGTCTCCGGCGCGAAGGTGATCCCCGTTCCCTGATTGCTAAACGGAAGGTTGGCCGCATGTTGGAACTTCAGCGGAGCGGCCAGGTCGAGGCCCGTTCCCGGCTCCACCACACCCTCGCGGGCGAAATGTGCCTGCGCGAGTGCCGGCGTAAAGTCGACGCTCGCGCCCGCTGGATTCGCGTCGCCCACAGCGGTGATCGTAACCGTTTCCTTGTTCGCGGGCGTGCCGACATTCAGCTTGCCCCCCACCGCAAAACCATTCACGCTGCGGACTCGGATATTGGTCGCGCCCGCGCTCGCATTCGCCGTGAGTCCCGTCCGCATCGCCTGCGTGCCGGCGCGTGTTACCGTGACGGTCTCAATCCCATGGCCCACGCTGTCAATGTCCAACCGGATTTTGTCGCCGGCCGAGATGTTAGCGACGGACGTCACCTTGATGTTGGTTGCGCCGGCCGGCGCGTCCGCGCCCAGGAAGGCTTGCGTGCCCGGCTTGCCGATCGCCGTGACCGTGGCCACCTCATACCGCTCTGTGCTTCTCGCGACCGCCGGGTACGTGGCGCCGTAGCCGAGCGCGATCTTCTCGCCCACCACGAAGTTCGCCACGCTCGTCACCGGCACTTTGTTCGAGCCGGCCGGAATCGTCATCACCGGGCCCTCGGGCAATGGTTGCCACAGCGTCGTACTGTTGCCCGCCGCCGTCCCGACGCTTTTAAGCTTGCGCGTCTCCACCCCTGCGCCGGTATCGATCGCGATCGTATCGCCGGCCGACATGCCCGCCGTGCTGCGGAGGTAGACGGTCGCATCGCCCTTGCGCGCGGGAGCTGTCAGCCCTGAGTTAGAGAGTCCGAGCAGGTAGAAGCCGTGGGACGCGAGCTTCGTCCCCGCCGGAATCTTCACCGGCGAGAAGATGGCCTGCTGCGTCGAGTGCTCGGTCAGAGTCCAGTTGGAAAGGTCGGCGTCTTTGGCCCCGGCGTTGTAGAGCTCGATGAACGAGTTCGTCGAGTCGGCGGAACCTTCGCTTACGCGGAATTCGTTGATCTTCACCGGGCTGACATTTCGCACCTTCTCGGCCGTTATTTCGGATTGCTTCCGGCCGCCCGCCGGGTTTGTCCACCGCGCGTTGCCCACTAAATCGCCGTTGAAGGCCGCTGGCCCCGAGGTCACCTGGAAGGTCGCGCTCACGCTCGCACCCGGCCGAACCGGGTCGGCGAACGTCATCGACGTCTTGGCGCCGCCCGCAACCACCGCGCTCCACTGCTTGGGCGCGGAGATGCTCAGCTCGACCCCCGCCACGGGCGCACCCGTGGTATTCGTGAACGTCACCGTGGCGTCCTGCGAGGAGCCCGGCGAGAACGTCTGCAGCCCGGGCGGGGTGGCAGTTGCCGATGCCGGAGCCAGGCTCAACCGCGGCACGTCGTATTTCGCAGCCACGACGTTAGCCTGCACCAGTCGGTCGGTGGCGTCCGTGGGGAAGGTGCCGGCGGCCGTCATCGCGCCTTCGTAGAAAGTACCCTGCGAGCCGACGCTGTTGTCGCCGCCGTTGCCCAGCAGGATCGCTCCCTGCTTGCGCATCGGGTCGTAGCTGGGGTCGACGCGCGGTCCGCTGAACATCACCGAGAGCGCGCCCTGCTGCGCGTCGCCGCCCATCGAGGTCCAGTGGTGCGGTTCGCCCTTGGCCATCGCGGTCACGAATCGCCAGTTTATGTTCGGCAGTTCTGGACAGCCTTTGGATGGGTCCCGGTTGACGCAACCCACCAGGTTGTTCTCCTGGTCGGTCATGATCCACGGGCCGGGAGGCGGCCCGTGATACCAGGCGCCGGCGCTCCCGTAGTAGGTGGTCTCCATGGTGCCGTTATCGTCGTCGCGGCTGTCGATCTCGGCGTTGCCGTAGTCGAAGCAGCAGCCCGAGTTGTAGTGGTGGCCGTTGATGACCCAATACTGCCCTTCCGCTTGGTCGTCGACCGCGGTGCCCCTCGGGTTGTCGTTCCGTATGCCCATGCCCGGCTCGATGAACAGGCCGTAAGCTTTGTGGCCCATGATCGTAATCGGCGCCATGTCAGCCACCGGCACGTTGTTGAACCCGCCCATCGCCGGGCCGCTGAATCCGCCGCGCGGCGCTTGGGTGAGGTCGTTGTGCTTCGGCGATTGATCGTAAACGGTAGTGATCCAGCAGTACGTATTGGCGCAGAACGCGTCCTGCGCGGCCGCGTTGGCGTACCCGCCCGCATCCGGCGCCGGCAACGCAACAGGCTGTACCACTCCAATGTTCAGCGTCTTCCCGTCCGATTGGCGCAGCACCTGATAGAGCGGCCCGTTGTAGAAGGCATACAGCGCGCGCGTCGTGCTGTGCGCGGCCACGCACGGGTCGCCGGCAGCAGCGTAGATATCGCATGGACCCTGCGGCCGCGCCGGAGCTGGCTCGGCCGGCGTGGCCATCATGAACGTGGCGCCAACCGGCGTAAGCGCCAGCCCCAGCATCACCACAAGATCGATTCTCGTTTTCATGTCAGGAAGCTTTCTGTGACGGCGACAACGCAACCGCCGCTTCGGTAGTCAGCACCCGGAACACGAACGTCTCCTGCAGATACAACTGCACCACGGAATCCGTATGGCTCAGATAGCCGATCGAAACGTCCTGTCCGATGTTCAGTTCAAAGTCGCCGCCGCGCGTCGTCACAACGAACGCGCCTTCAATCGCAGGCGCCCAGATCAGGTTGCCGTCCACGATGCGCTTCACGTGCTCCAGCACGGGATATCCGTGATCGCGCGTTTCGGCGAGCGCCGTATATTCGTCCGCTCCCAGCAAGACCGAGTAAGGCCCGTTGACGCCCACCAGCCGCAACTGGCTCAGCGCGTGCGCCACCGCGTCCGGATAAGCGCGCACATCCGCGGGCAGCGTCTCAATCGGATTGCTGGTGCTTTCGCGGATGCCCTGGATATTCGCTTCACGGTACCCGTTGAAGATGGCCCGATCTTCCGCAAAAGCCAGCTTCTTGGCGGCGTCCTTCGCCGGCTGCCAGTCGGCGTCCTCGGAACCGCGCTCCACATCGTCAATCGTCTGGCGCGACAGTTCGAACGGAACCCGCAGCTCCACCAGCGGTTTCACCTCGCGCTGTCTCGCGAGGATGCCATCTCCGGGAGCGTGGATCGTTTTCAGGTGCCCGGTCCCGACTCCCGGCAAAGCCACTCCTCCCGGGGAAGGAACGTCCACAACGCGCCGCCCGGCCAGATACCGCTTCAGCGTTCTCGTCGTCTCTTCCTCGATCTGCGCCCATGCCGCGTCGGAAATCGGAGCCAGTTCCCGATGGAGGTTATTCATCTTTTTCTCCCTTTAGTGATCCTATCTTGAGTGATGTGTCGCGCACCGCAACCGCCACGGGTAACGGAGTCGGCGAAGGCCTCGGCGGCTCGATCTCCGTCGCCTCCGCGCTTTCCGGCGCGTCGGGCGGAACGTTGTCGAGAAAGTTCGCCGTCGGCACGAAGAACAGGCTGCCCGTGGCTGCGCGGCTGAAGTCCAATATCCGGTCGTAGTTTCCAGGCGGCCTGCCCACGAACATGTTCTCCAGCATGGTCTCTGTGACCCGCGGCGTGCGGCAGTAGCCGATAAAGTAAGTCCCGAATTCTCCGTGCCCCGGACGCCCGAACGGCATGTTGTCCCGCAGAATCTGCAACTGGACGCCATTCTCTTCAATATTGGTGAGCGCGTTGTGCGCATTGGAAGGCTTGTCCGCGTCGCTCAGCTCAATGTCCGAAAGCTTGCGGCGGCCGATGATCCGTTCCTGCATCTCCACCGGCAGCGCGTTCCACGCCTTCAAGTCGTGCAGGTACTTCTGCACGATGACGTAGCTGCCGCCCGCAAAGGCCGGGTCTTCGCCGCCCAC
Source organism: Bryobacterales bacterium (assembly GCA_963743705.1). GTDB lineage: Bacteria > Acidobacteriota > Terriglobia > Bryobacterales > Bryobacteraceae > PALSA-243. The sequence goes on from CAVUQS010000020.1 coordinate 284,351, forward strand.
GATCGCCGCGTCGCGCGCCGCATTACCTCGCGGATTCTCCGTCCCGTCGACGAAACCCATCACGTCGCGGTCGTCGAAATAGCGGAAGCCGTGCACCTCGTCGGCCACGTGGATCACGTCCCCGATGCTGTCCATGATCTGCGTCGCCAGTTCGAAGCACAGGTCCATGCGCTTGGCTCGAATGTGGAACAGAATGTCGCCCGGCGTCGAGACCGCAAGGCGTCCCCCGGAGCGAATCTCTTTAAATGGATGAAGCTCGGCCGGCCGCGGCGCTCCGAAAAGCTTATCCCACGCATCCGATCCGAATCCGGCGACGCACGTCAGCCCCGCCTCCACATCGCGAAATTCCACCGCGCGAATCAGCCCGGAAAGGCCCGCGCAAAAGTCGCGCACGCGCCCGTAGGCGTCCTCGTCCTGGCGGATGCACACCACCAGAAAGATTGCCGCCCGCGTCAGCGGACCGACTACAGTTTGCGGAAGAACCACCTCGTTGAGTTCGCTCGGAGCGCCCATATTTCCCAATCCCGATCTGCGTTGTTTTTCCCTGAGTATCGCATCTTTGCCTGGAATTCTATGAGGAGATCCCGCCGCGCCTCAGGGTTACGTAGCCATCCCAGGCGCTTGGCGCGCACCGGCGCCACAATCCGCTTGCGAATCCCAGGATCGTCGGTCAAACGGCGCAATTCCGCGGTTGCGCCTAGGAAGATATGTCGTGGTTTACATCAAATCCAGCGGTGCGCCATCCAGAGGATACGAGTAACTTGACGGCAAGTCAGACCATACGTTCTCCAAACGTTGGTCAAAAGCGTTTCCCCTTGTTCCTCCAATTACGGGTTCGCGCCGTCCCCTTCCAGGTCCGGTTGCTGTCACCTTGTGGTCATATTCACCATTGAAGTTGTTTTTGTCATCCAAAAAACCGGAGTACTCCAACTTCCAATCCGCGTGCTTGAAGAAGTGAAGCACCGTGGCGCCACGCATGGCCACCAGCCAGGTGGTTGCGTCGAATAGCCCCTTGAGATAGTAGATCCGGCCGGCGCCGCATGGCGTGGTTAGCGGATATGCGTCCTGAGGTTTGTCCACCAACTCCGGCTTGACCACGGAACGATCCATGGTCGAGCTTCCCAGTAGAGCGGCGCGTGTGGCATCGTTGTTGCCGCTGAACGTGGTCGGCGAGTCATAGAAGATGTCCTCCGTGTCGTCGCGGTCGCTGGCAGGCAGATCCTTCAGACGCCACTCCAGTAGCCTGTACGGAATGGGTTTCCCGCCGACGGCAGCTTTCACTCGTTCCTGCATGGTCATCAGCGAAGCGTTTGGAGGCAGGCTCCATGCCTCGCCGGCGCTCTTGATTGCTGGCCGGTTGTACCATGCCTTTCCTCGGCTGGTGAAAATCGTCTGAATCATGCCGAAGTTGTCGCCGGGCTGGACATTGGAGGGCAGGCTGCTCTTCGGCACCTCCCCCAGGGCTTTGAACACCGGACTCACAATGATGATTTTCTTTCCGGTGGAATCGGACTTCGCTGAGTATGTCCCCTCGAAGGAAGCTTCGAACTTGAGCTCCGACTTGGGGAGTAACGCTTGCGTTTGCTGGCCACTAGCCATCTCAATACCCTCCGTGGGTTTGATGTTACCACCGAAAAATAGCGCGGGCCCCGGTATTCCTGAGGTATGGCCGGTCTTACTCGATCCGCTTGAACAGCGTCTTGACAAAATATCAGATTAGACATAATCTAATCTATTCATGGATGCTGAGGCGGTCAAACGGTCCTTGGAGGCCGGCGGGTTGCGGTGTACCCCGCAGCGCTACGCTGTGATGGCGTTTTTGCTGGAACACGCCGGCCATCCCACGGCTGCCGAAATCCTGGAAGCAGTGAATCGCCTGGATCCGCGCTCTTCCAGAGCCACGACTTATAACAATCTGCGGGATTTGGTGCAGGCGGGTTTGGTGCGTGAAGTCGCCGTCGAGGGCCGCGCCGCGCGATTCGACGCGAAAGGGATGCGGCATCACCACTTCATCTGCGACCGCTGCGGCAACGTCGAAGACGTCGAGTGGTACGACGTGCCCAAGCCCGCTTCGGGCTCACTCGGCAAGCGCGTTCTTCGGGAATGCGAGCTCATTTTCCGGGGCCTCTGCACCAAGTGCGCTCCGCGCCACCGGTCTTAGTGCGCCACGATTTTTTTCTTGACTAACTCGAAGGAGACGAAAAATGGAGAAAGACTTCACAGGGGCAGAGGCAGCTCTCCCCAATACTGAGCAAAGCATATCGGGCGGATCCAAGTGCCCCGTAATGGGCGGACCGCGCAGACACACAGTGGCTGGCGCCCCCACCAACGCGGGCTGGTGGCCGGATCAGTTGAATTTGAAGATCCTGCACCAGAACTCCCCCATGGCAGATCCCATGGATAAAGAGTTCGATTACGCCAAAGAATTCAAGACCCTTGACCTGGATGCCGTGATCAAAGACCTCCATGCTTTGATGACGGATTCGCAGGAATGGTGGCCCGCCGACTATGGCCACTACGGGCCGTTTTTCATTCGTATGGCGTGGCACAGCGCAGGTACTTACCGTATCGGCGACGGCCGCGGCGGGGCAGGCTACGGTACGCAACGTTTTGCGCCCCTCAATAGCTGGCCCGACAATGCGAACCTCGACAAGGCGCGCCGCCTGCTCTGGCCCATCAAGCAGAAGTATGGCCGCAAGCTTTCCTGGGCCGACCTCATGATACTCACCGGTAATGTCGCGTTGGACTCGATGGGCTTCAAAACCTACGGCTTCGCCGGCGGGCGCGCGGACGTGTGGGAGCCGCAGGAAGACATTTTCTGGGGGCCTGAGGCCAAGTGGCTCGGGGACGAGCGTTACACCGGCGATCGTCAACTCGACAATCCTCTCGGCGCCGTTCAAATGGGCCTGATTTACGTGAATCCGGAAGGTCCCAACGGCAAGCCGGATCCAATCGGCGCCGCGCGCGACATCCGCGAGACGTTCGGCCGCATGGCCATGAATGACGAGGAGACCGTTGCGCTCATTGCCGGCGGCCATTCGTTTGGCAAAACCCACGGCGCCGCCGATCCGGGCAAGTATGTCGGGTCCGAACCCGAAGGCGCCGGTATCGAGGAGCAAGGCCTGGGCTGGAAGAACAGCTTCGGCAACGGCAACGGCGGACAGACGATCACCAGCGGTATTGAGGTCGCCTGGACCACGACCCCCGTGAAGTGGAGCAACAACTACTTCGAAAACTTATTCAACTATGACTGGGAACTCGTGAAGAGTCCGGCCGGCGCGAATCAGTGGGCCCCCAAGAACGGTGTTGCCGCCGACGCCGTTCCCGATGCCCACGATCCGTCGAAGCGGCGCGCCCCCGGAATGCTCACCACGGACATCGCGCTCAAGATGGACCCGAACTATGCGCCCATCGCGAAGCGCTTCCTCGATCATCCGCAGGACTTCGCGGACGCCTTCGCCAAGGCGTGGTACAAGCTGACCCACCGCGATATGGGTCCGCGCTCGCGTTATCTCGGTCCCCTCGTTCCAGCCGAGCCGCAGATCTGGCAGGACCCCGTTCCCGCCGTGGATCATGAACTGGTCAATGAGCAGGATATTGCCGCTCTGAAGGCCAAGATCCTCGCTTCCGGACTGTCGATCTCCCAATTGGTCGGCACGGCCTGGGCATCGGCCTCGACCTTCCGCGGCTCCGACAAGCGCGGCGGTGCCAACGGCGCTCGCATCAGCCTGGCACCGCAAAACGATTGGGAAGTGAACCAGCCTGCCGAACTGGCGAAGACCCTCGACAAGCTGCGCGCCATCCAGAAGGACTTCAACGCTTCGCAATCCGGCGGCAAGAAGGTTTCTCTCGCCGACCTCATCGTTCTCGGAGGCTCCGCCGCCGTCGAAGAAGCCGCGAAAAAGGCCGGCCACAACGTGAAGGTTTCCTTCTCGCCCGGCCGCACCGATGCTTCGCAGGCGCAGACCGACGTGCACTCGTTCGCCGTCCTCGAGCCCGCCGCCGATGGGTTCCGCAACTACGTCAAGAACGGCCAGTCCAGACCGGCCGAGGAACTGCTCGTCGATCGGGCTCAGTTGCTGAAGCTCAGCGCCCCCGAGATGGCCGTTCTCGTCGGCGGCCTGCGCGCGCTGAATACGAACTTCGGCCAATCCAAACACGGCGTCTTCACCAACCAGCCCGAAACGCTGACGAACGATTTCTTCGTCAACCTGCTCGACATGAAGACGACGTGGCAGCCTTCCAAATCCGAAGGCGTGTATGAAGGCCGCGACCGTGCCACCGGCGAAATCAAATGGACCGGTACGCGCGTCGACCTCATCTTCGGCTCGAACTCCCAGCTCCGGGCAATCGCGGAAGCCTATGCATGCAACGACTCCAAAGAGACGTTCGTGAAGGATTTCGCCGCCGCGTGGAGCAAGGTGATGAACCTCGATCGCTACGACCTCGCGTAAGATTACCGAACCAGAGAGCGGTCAGCCTCGTGCTGACCGCCACTTGGCATGGTCGAGCGCTTGTCTCGCACAAATCCATTCGACCGGAAACACGATATCATCGTGGCGCGATGCGATACGACTTTCTGATCGATACCTATGAGACAGAGCGCATCAAAGTGATCAGCGCCTGGAGCATGTTCGGGGACGATGATCTCCCCGTGCGTCCCAACGCGGCCGACACCCGCGGCCGCAGTCTCCACGAGCATATGGTGCATCAGTGTGTCAGCGAGGACATCTGGTTTCGAACCATGCTCGATATAGACGTCGGAGCGCAGCCGTTGCCGAAAGAAGAGGTCCGGCTGGAATTCATGCGGCAGTACGAGGAAGACAGCGGAAAGCGCCTCGTCGTGTTGCGGAACAAGGATGAGGGGTGGTGGGAAGGCGAGACGGCGTTTTTCGACGTGCGGCGTTCGCGGGCCTGGGTGATGACTCGCCGTATGACCCATACCGCCCATCATCGCGGCCAGCAATTGGCGTTGCTGCGCATGCTCGCCCGGGAAGAGTACAGTAACTACGGGCCGACCGCCGATACAGGTGGTCTGATGCAAAATCATGCCCCGACGATCTACGCGTATCCGAACCTGCAGGCTCTGTTAGAAGGGGAAGCCGCTGGAGGCCGGAAGACTAAGTTGCCTCCTGCTGCCACCAACCCGGTTACCGAGCGGCCGGATGAACAACGGTAGCCCTGCGTCTCACTTGTTCTCGTCGGCGCTGCTGGTCTTCTTGTATTCCTTGATCGGGACGTGCTGCGCCTTCATCACTTCAAGCGGCGCCTCCACCACTTCGCTATCGTCCCTAGCCCCACTGCGTCTGACCGCCCTTTTTAAGGTCGAGCGCCGGTTACGCGAGAAGGAAATTGCGACCCCGGAGAATAAACTACAATGAAGCTCCCGCATGCGCCTCTCCGTCTGCTGCTGGGCTCTCGAGTTGGGAGTGCTGGCGACCTGCTATTCCCTGCATAGCGCACAGCTTCCACTCCGTCATTACAGTACGGCTGACGGCTTGGCGAGCAACACTGTCCTCAGCATTGCGTCCGATTCGCGCGGCTTTCTCTGGTTCGCCACGGTGGAAGGCCTTTCGCGCTTTGACGGCTTCGGTTTTGCGAATCAGACCGAGAACAACGGCCTGCCACGGACCCTGATCAGACAAGTCCTCATCGGCCGTCACGGTAACTACTGGCTGGCTACACCTCACGGCTTGATCCGGTTCCGGCCTGAGTTGCCGCCATCGTCAGCGGATCGCGTGACGGTGATCCGTCTGAACGGCGAGCCCGAGGCCGACGGCATCTTAACGCTACTGGAAGACCGAAACGGCAAATTCTGGTGTGGCACAAGCACCGGTTTGTATACGATCGACGACACTGCGGTCCGAATGCCGCGGTTGACCGAAGTACCGATCGGGTTGTCGAAGGTGTCATGGGGCGGTTCGGAAGTGGGCGCTCTGGCGGAAGACGCCGAGGGCGGTCTGTGGATCGGAGCGACCAACGGGATGCTCTACCGCCGCTCGCCGGATGGAGGGGTCGAGCGCTTCACCACCACCGAAATCGTGCCGCTCGGCCAGATTACCCGCCTTCTCGCAGACCGAAAGGGCCGCATCTGGGTAGGCAGGGGAAACACCCTCTACCGGTCCAAGCCGGCGCCGCACCCGGGCGCGAATGGCTTCGAACGTGTCTCCGGACAAAACGTCGGCCCGCCGTCGGCCCGCGTTTTCGACATTTTCGAATCGAAAGACGGCGACGTCTGGGTAGCGATGTATCGGTGTCTGGCGCAGTTTCCAGCGGATGGAGGGCCGGTCCGCGTGTGGAGCAAAGATAGCGGGCTGCCTAGCCGGGGCATTAGCGCGCTGGCGCAGGATCGGAACGGGAACCTCTGGCTGGGAACCGGCGACCAAGGCGCGTTCAAACTGGCGGCGGGCGGTATGCTGACGTATTCGACCGAGGACGGCCTCGGAATGGAGGCCGTGATCTCGATCACCGAGACGCTACGCGGCGAGTTGTACGTTGCGGGCCGGCAGGAGGCGGATGGCTTCCGTGTCGCGATTCGCGCGGGCGGAGGTGGCGCTGGTGGATCTCGGTCTACCTGGCATGTCGGGGATTGAAGGAATCCAACGCATGCGCCAAATAGTTCCGCACATGCACTCGTTGGTCCTTTCCGTATACGACGACGATGAACGAGTCTTCCAGGCTATCTGCGCCGGGGCCTGCGGATACCTGCTCAAGAACACCCCGCCGGCGGAATTGCTGGCCGCGATTGGTGAGGCGGCATCCGGAGGCGCGCCCATTTCGCCCAAGATCGCAAGCAAGGTGCTGACACTATTCCGCGAGATCCTTCCCCAGGAGTCTTCCCCGGCGGCGCTCACCCCGCATGAACTGCGCCTGTTGCGCCTGCTGGTGGAAGGCTACAATTACAAGACGGCGGCTGCGGAAATGGGGGTCTCGGTACATGGCATCTCTTTCCACACGCGGAAGATTTACGGGAAGCTACAGGTGCATTCCAAATCCGAAGCCGTTGCCAAGGCGTTGCGGCTGGGGCTAGTACGCTGATTGCTCTTTTCAGCAAAGGGAATGGCTCCGTAAATCAGCAACGATATTACTACGTGTTCAGGTAGGGCTCAATTTCTCCCCACAAGGCTTATCCTCAGATTGCTCGTCACTGGGCTGGCATGATCTTCATCTGGACAGGTCGCGGAGGGTGGATACCGGGCAGCTTGATTCTAAGCGTCTGCCTGGCTATAGGCGCTGACCGTTACCTCCTTGCTCCGGGCCCGCGTATCTGGCCGATCACACTGAGTATCGCCCTTGCCGGGTTATTTTGTGTCGGTTTGGGTCTGCATGGCCGCTTCAGCCCTGCCAGGCTGACCCGCAATCCCGCGACCGGCTGCGAGCGATTCCGGCGCCCCTCCCACACTGCCTACTGGATTCGGGCCGAGTATTGGGGTCTGCTTTTCCTGGTGTTGGCAACATGGCTGCAATAACGCCCTGGGGGGCTGCACGATGATCTTGACTCGTGTGCCGGTGCGTCAGTGGATCCACCGGGAGTTCGAGGGCGTCGACCCCTGGGCCGCCAATCGGCCCGTGCGATGGAGTATTGTCACTTTCCGCATGGTTCCGAAATCGATGCTTGCCGTTGCGGCCTGCGACGCCCAGACTGTACCATCCGAAACCAACGACATACCAAAGAAGTACGCGATCGGCATATGCCAGGGCGTAAAGGGGCGCTATCGGATACTACCAAAGGCTCTCGCCGCGGCTTGGCGAGGCGGTCAGGTTCAGGATCCGGACCTGGCCCGGCTGCTCTACGAGAGCGAAGCCGCGCTGCGCAGTCAGGACGATCAGCCAGGACCGCTCACCGGCCGCGGTCGCGTGCATGCAATCCTGCTGGGCGCAATCGCACTGGGGATATTCGGCTGCTACTTGCTGACCCTATGGCTATCTCTGAGGCAGATGATTTCGCACCCCTGACCCGTTCAGCCGCCGTGGATAGTACGCCGATACTACACGAACAGGTAGGGTGGTTTCGCGGCTATTCCTGCTATCGTTCCTCCCATGAATTGCGAGCGCCATGGAGTTCCGGCGATTCAAGAGAGGAATACTATCGTGAAAGAGAAACGACCACTATTCGCTGGAGTGCGCGCACTTATTGCCAGACGCCACGAACAAATGCCACTCAGGACACGGCGCCGGCATTTAGGAATCCGCCTACTGCTCCTCGCGACCTTCATCGCGCCATTGGCGATGGCCGACTTGGCGGATTCGACCACCTACACCATCCAGTTCTTCGGCGGCCCCGAAAACGGCATCCTTCCCACAGCGGGGGGATTCACTTACGACCCGGATACGGCGACGTTTAGTTCCTTTGTGGTGATTTGGGATAGCATTACTTTCGATCTAACAAGTGCGGCGAACGCTCCCTCCATCTCCAGGGACCTGAACGAGCTAAGCTGTCTTGGTGGACTCAGCGGAGGCGCAGCGTCATTCGCTCTACTTGGCGGATCCTGCAAGTCAGTTGGGGCAGATTGGAGTGGGGATACCGAAACAAACGGCCAGGCAAATTTCCAGTTTTTCGGCATTGACGGCTTTAGCGACATATTTGTCAATGACCATTTAGATTCGGGTCCCGCATCCCATGACACGGGAAGTTCACGCGATTGGTCTGTCACCGCGGTAAGCGCGCCCACACCGGCTCCCTCAGTTCCCGAACCATCGGCCGCGATTCTGCTGCTGACAACACTATTCATGGTGGGTCTCGTAAAGCGAGGATGGAGTGCTGTCGGCTGCCCGCCTCCTTCATTCCGCCAGAAATCGGCACGGGCCAAGCCCTGAGTTTTACTTGTTCTCGTCGGCGCTGCTGGTCTTCTTGTATTCCTTAATCGGGACGTGCTGCGCCTTCATCACTTCAAGCAGCGCCTCCACGGTGGGCGGCGACGGCTTGAAGTTGCCGAAACGATAGCCCTGCGCGATCGTCAGCGGCGTCCATCCATGTTTGTTCGGTTGGTTCCACACGTCCGGATTCGCGCCGTGACTCGCCAGATACCGCACCGCGTCGGCGACGTTCTTATACGCGGCCCCGTGCATCGCGGTCTCGCCGTTCTTGTCGACCACATTCGGATCGTTACCGAGTTCGATGGCGGCGGCAATCGCCTCCACCACTTCGCTATCGGTCCCCGCATCTTCGCCCGGCGATCGTGTCCCCAGCCCCGCCGCGACAATCAGCGGCGTCGCGCCGTCGGCAGTCGGGATCTTCGGGTCGGCGCCCAGCGACGCGAAGAAGCGCATCAGTTCGGCATCGGCCGAGACAGCGGCCATGCAGAATGGAGTCGCGCCGATGTCGTTGAGGCTCGTCAAGCCGAAGTTGATCTTCTTCGTCATACGCGCGTTGAGGTTCGCGCCCTTTGCCACCAGCTTCTTGATCAGCTCCAGACTGGTCATGTTGCCCGACCCGTCAGGCGCCGGATCGTTGTCGCCGCCGCCCGGCTTGCGCACTGAAGGGATCGCGTGCAGCACCGTGTATCCGGGGCCGCTAGCGTTCGGATCGGCGCCGGAATCCAGCAGGAACGACGCCAGTTCGTAGTGCGCATTTTCCACCGCGATGTGCAGCGCGCTCTGCCCGGCGCGCCCCGGCTTCGGGCCGCCCGCGCGGCCTCCCGGCGGAATCTGCAGCGTTTCGTTCACGTCCGCGCCGGCCTTCAACAGCAGGCGGACCATCTCCATCTTGCCTTCGCGCACCGCCAGCAACAGCGGCGTCATTCCGGAACGGAGCCGAATCTTGAAATCCGCTCCGGCCTTGATCAGCTCCTGCGCGGCTTCCACATTGCCTTCCGTGGCAGCCCAGACAATCGCGGTCTGGCCGCGCACTTCTTTCGCGCCAACCTCGGCGTCTTTCGCGAGCAGCGCGCGCACCGCCCCGGCTTTTCCGGTCCGCGACGCCGTCATCAGCGGCGTTTCGCCGCCGGGCAGCGCCTGGTTCGGGTCGGCGCCGTGCTGCAGCAGCAGTTCCACCATCGGTCCATCGCCGTTGATGCAGGCCTGGGCCAGAACCGTCATCCCGTAGCGATTCACCGCGCCCGGTTTCGCGCCGGCGTCGAGCAGTATCTTCGCCAATTCCACATCGTCGATGTACGCCGCCCAGTGCAGTGCGGTAGTGCCGTCGACCTGCGGCGCGTTGACGTCGGCGTGCGCGCCGATCAGCCGACCGCACCGCCGCGCGATCGTCTTTTTTCGAGGCGTCGGCGACCGGTGAATCGGCGGCGTACGCAAGCGCGGCTAAGGGCCAACAGTGAGATCGCGAGGCGCATCAGAGCGACGCCGGCTCGGTGACTTCGATCAGTTTACCCGTGCTGTCGGCGAAGGAATCGATCCTGACGCCGGCGCGATCGAGTATCGAGAGATGCAGGTTCGCCATCGGCGTAATCTGGCGGTACTTCACATAGCGGCCGCCTGCCCTCGGCTTTCCGCCCGCCACCACTACCGGTAGGTTGGTGTGGTCGTGTTTGTCGGCGTCGCACATGCCGCTGCCGTAGAGCAGCAGGGAGTGGTCGAGCAGGTTGCCGTCGCCATCCGGAGTCGCCTTCAGTTTCTCCAGGTAGTAAGCGAATAGGCCCATGTGGAATTTATTGATCTCCGCGCACTTCGCCAGCATCTTCGCGATTGCCGTTATTGTGCGTCAACGGATGGTGTCCTTCGCCGATGCCGATTTCGGTATAGGCGCGATTACTGGTCTCGCGGGCCAGCTGGAACACGATCACGCGCGTCACATCGGCCTGCCATGCCAGAACCTGCAGGTCGATCATCAGCTTCGCGTGGTCGGAATATTTCGCGGGCACGCCGACGGGCCGGTCGAGATCGGGCAGGTGCGAATCGGCGGTCGCGGCTTCCGCCTTCTGAATGCGCCGTTCCACCTCGCGCACCGAATCCAGATACTCGCTCACCTTGGTGCGGTCGCTGGGGCCGAGCTTGCGTCTGCAGCCGCGCGATATCCGACTGCATCCAATCGAGCAGGCTGGCGTTCTTCCGCATCTCCGCCAACCGGTCCGCCGGGCTGCCGCCATCGCCGAACAGCCGCTCGAACACTTTGCGCGGATGCGCTTCGGAAGGCAGCGGCGTCGTCGGCGACGACCACGAGAGATTGTTCTGGTACACGCAGGCGTAGCCGTTGTCGCACTGGCCCACCATCGACATCAGGTCCATCGACAGTTCGAGCGAGGGCAGTCGCGTCTCCTTGCCGATCTGCTGCGCGGCCAACTGGTCCACCGTCGTGCCCAGGTAGTAGTCGCTGCTCTCGGTCCATTTGGATTTCGCGGCGCTCAGGTACGCCGAATTCGACGTCGCGTGCGTGCCGGGGTACGCGTTCCTGAGTTCGAGGTTGTCCACCACGGTGCAGTAATCGCGAACGTTGGCCAGCGGCGAAAGCGTCGGCGACAACTCCGGTGAGGTCCTTCCCCGGCAGGTTCCACATCGGCCGGTGAGCGCCCATGGGCACATAGAGGAAGCCCAGGCGGCGCACCGGCGCGGGGGGCGGCGAGCGGCGGTGGCGGCCGGCGCCATGGCGTCCAGCAGCGGAAGCGCCAGCGTAGTTCCCAATCCGCGAAGGAAGGTGCGGCGGGGCAGAGCTTTCCGGGTCACGATCATTGCGTTCTCCTCATTTCGAAACGGCGTACTGTTGACGATACCCAAAACCAGGGACGAAAAACGATAGCCGCCTTCGCGGCTGTCGCGAACAATCTTGCGGATGGCCGGAGCATCGGCGTACGGTCACGCCGCGGCCGAGCGAATACGTCATCAGCTTTTCGGTCATCGTGCCGACGAACGCTTCGGGCCGGCTCATCAGCGCCTTCTGCAGCCCGTCGACGCCGGTGAACGTGCTGCCATCGGGCAAGCCGCCGGATGCGTCGATCAGATGTGCCGTTCTCATGCGTGCGCCAGCGGCCCACGGCGTCGTAATTCTCCATCGCGAAGCCGGCCGGATCCATCAGCTTGTGGCAGCCCGCGCAGACCGGGTCGGCGCGATGTTGCGCCATCCGCTCCCGCATGGAGACAGTCTGCTCGACGCCATGCGTTTCCGTCAGCTTCGGGCACGCCGTTTGGCGGCGGAGGCGGCGCGACGCCCATCAGATTCCCGAGAATCCATTTGCCGCGGATTCACCGGCGAGGTGCGGTCGGCATACGACGTAACGGTCAGAATACTGCCCTGCCGCAGCAGGCCGCCGCGATGCGAATTCTCGTCCAGGTCCACGCGGCGGAAGCGTGCGCCGTAGACGTTGGGAATTCCGTAGTGCTTGGCCAGCCGCTCGTTGAGGTAGGTGTACTTCGCGCTCAGCAGGTCGAGCACGCTGCGGTTCTGCCGGAAGATGTCGTCCGAGGAAAAGTTCGGTCTCCCGCCGGAACGCCTGCCGCAGATTGTCGTCGAAGCCGGCGAAGATCCGCATGTCGGGATTGGTCGAGGCAAGGTTGCGCAGGTACAGCCACTGGTCCGCGAAGTTCGTCACCAGCGTGCGCGACCGGTCGTCCGCGAGCATGCGGCGAACCTGTTGCTTCGAGCACGCCGGGCGCACGCAGCTTGTTCTGGATCGCAAGATCGAGCAGTTCGTCGTCCGGGATGCTGCTCCACAGGAAGAACGAGAGCCGCGACGCCAATTCGACGTCGCTGATTCTTATACGCGTCTTCGGCGCAATGCCGTTCGGGTCCTGCTCGATGCGGAACAGGAACTCCGGGCTCACCAGCACCGCGCGCAGCCCCATGTCGATGCCTTCGTCGAACGATCCGCCGGCGCGCGCTTGCTTGTAGAACTTCAGCGGCGCCTGCAGGTCGGCCTCGGTTACGGCGCGGCGGTAAGCGCGCCGGGTAAGCGTGGCGAAGATCTTCTTGGCGCAGGCTTCTTCATCGCCGGGGCCGGCCGGCTTGCAAACCAGGATGCGGCGGCGGCTCGGCGTGTCGCCGGGGCCTTTAGCGTTGTATGGTCCGACGATCGCAATCGAGTAAATGGCTGGCGTGAGCCGCGGATGGCGGTCCATGTTGAAGTGCGCCATGTACGGCTGCCGCCCGCTTTCGAGCACCGAAGACGCCTTCTTCGGCAGCGTGGCGGACGACCACATGCGGACCGGCCTTCACCGCGAGACGGAAGCTCAGGTCCTTATCGACGCCGGAATGGTCGTTGCCGGCGCCCGGCGGCCGCACGGTCACGAAGCGCACGCGCTCGCCGTCCAGCATCACCTCGACGTCGTTGGTCCCGGCGATGCCCTCGACATGTTCGTTGCGGTCGCGCTGCAGGCGAACGGTGATGTCATAGTCGGCGTCCTGCGGGAAAGGTGTACTTCATGATCATGCCGCCGTGGGTGCCGAGCGGCTGATCTTCGAACTGCTGCTCCTGGGTCAGATCGGGCGGCAGCGTCTGGAGGTCGCCGCCCGGGCGACTTGCCGACATGCCGAGCGCCAGCGTGCTGATGCGCTGCGCGGCTTGCAGGTAGCTTTCGAGCAACGTCGGCGACAGGTTCCCGACCGTGACGTTGTCGAAGCCGTAGCCCGCTTCATCTCCGGGCAGGATCGATTTGACATCGAGATCGATGGCAAGCAAATCGCGGATAGCGTTCTGATATTCGGTGCGGTTCAGCCGCCGGAAGGTGTCGGTGCGGCCGGGGTTCGGATGCGCGGCGGCCGCCGCGTCGAGTTGAGCGGACAGCGATCCGACCACGGCCTCGTAGGTCTTCTCATCGGGCCGCGGAAGCCCCATCGGCGGCATGTGGCGGACGCGCAGTTTGCGAACGGCCTTCTCCCACTCCTCGGAGTGCTGCCCGACTGGCGCGGTAAGAATCGAGTCGAGCACAAAACTGCCCGCTTTCACTTTGCTGTTGTGGCACCCGATGCAATACTGGTTGACGACTGTCGAGACCGGAGTATCTGGCTGCGATTGGGTGCGGGCAACGCGAACGATCGCCTCCGGCAGGCATAGCATACCCATAGCCACAGCGAAGCGGATCGCCCAGCGCGTCAAACGGTGCCCTCCACGAATTCAGCATCTAGTATAGTGTGTCGGAACACCTGCGCAAAGTGGCTATGTGGTCACTCGCACTTCCCGCTTCACCTGTGCCCGTAATCCGTGAAAACGTAATCTCTTGTCTTCACGCTCGTATGGCACGCAAACCCGCACTTGGCATCGTTCCCCTGCGGCGGCTTGTCAGCCATGGTGCCGGGGCTGAACGTATCGGATGCAGCGTTATAGTCGAACACCACCCATCCCCACCCTCCGCTGTCCGCGAACCTCTTGCTGTCCTTCACCATGAAGTCGACGTCATGCTGCGTACCTGGCACGGTCGCGGTAGGGAACGTCTCCATCTTTTTCGGATTCCAATGGATCTTCGCCATCTTGGCGCCGTCGGGGAAAGGCTTGCCGTTGCCGGGAGCGCCCGCCAGGTAGGCCTTGATCATCGCCGGATTAGCGACGATCGCAGCCACATGGTCTCCGTTCTGACTGATGGAGACAATCTGCCAGGCCTCGTATCCTCTGAACTCAGAGAACGAGAGCCCGTTCGGTACTTTCAAGGTGTACTTATCCTGCGCGGAAATGGCCCAGCCACTCACCAAGGCGAGCAGTCCCGCAATCAGCGGGATCGTCAGCATCCTTTTGCCCTTCATCGCCAGCACGCTCCTTGGTCAAGTTTAGCGTCCTCAATTCTTTATTTCCGGCTGGATGATGCGCAAACACACGATCCCGGCGGCATGACTGTGCGATTCCCGGCGCGCCGCGCCATCCGCGGCGGTTGCCGCAAGAGCATACGGGTCCGCACGGCGCGTCGTCGGGCCATATCGGCTTCGCGTTCCTAATCTGGTGCCGGCACTTTTCACCATAGGCGACTATACGCTCATGTGGTTTGCTGTTGCCGCGGGGCCTGCGGGAAGTGGCTGCCCACATTGGGAATCAGAAGGCCCACGCCACCAAGGATGTGGGTCACGCCAATCAGTGGAATGATATAGAGCGGGTATTGGAGTTGCTGATTGGCGATCCTCCATTCGTTGGGATCGCGAATTAGATATAACCTTCCGAAGTACACCCAGATGGAGGCGGCAAGGCCGGTTATTACCATCGCGGCTATTTGAGTTGCTCGACCTGCCCGCGCGGGTTTATCTATTGTGTCTTCCGCTTTCATATTGCTTGCCCCGGACTTACGCCTTGACGGCGTTCTGTGCAGCCGCAAACACATCGCGTGCGGACGTCGTACCCGCTACGTGCTCCGTACCCGTGATTCCGAGGTCCATCCATCCCGCGTTAACGCTCTCAAACATTTCTTCGGCAGGTCCAGTGTGGCCCCTAGCAGGCTACGGAAAAACGCCGATTTCGGGCTGGCTCTGAAACCCTCATAATGCAGAATCGCTATGGAGCGCGCTCTAAGTCGCCTGAGAGCAACCTAAGTGTATGTATCTGCGGGCATTTTCCCCGTTTTGCCCGAGGTCCGGGCACACTTCTCCCCTGACTCATGCGGCACCAACTGAGCTGGCCGTCAGTTTGCGCATCCGCACCAGGTTGTAGGCTGCCGCCGAGAACGTAAACACCCACCCCACCTTCGCCAATCCACGATGCCGTACCTTCCGCATCAGGGCGATCGTCTTCAGCCACCCGAAGCATTCTTCAATCCGCTTCCGCTTCTTCTGACTCACCTCGTATCCGGCGTGCCGCGTGGTCCGTCCGTCGATCGCGCTGCCCCCGCTCCGCTTTACGTTCTGCGCAACGTGCGGCGTCACATTCAGATTGCGACACTCCCCAACGAAGTCTCGCGTGTCGTACCCCTTATCTCCGCCGACGGTCACGCGCTGGCTGCCCACAAGCTGTTCCAACATCACCAGAGCGGCATCGCGCTCCGCGGTTCCATTCGCCTGGAAGACTTCCGTATTCACGATCAGCCCGTTGCGGTTCTCCGTCAACAGGTTGCCGTTGTAGCTCAGCTTGGCTTCCTTCCCGTTCCCCTTGCGCGCCAACCGCGCGTCCGGATCGGTCGTGGATTCGTGCGTTTCGTTGGACCGCTTCTCCCCGTGGAAGTCCACCGTCGGGTTGCCCGGATCGTCCGGCGGGTTCTGTTTCCCGTCCTTCCCTTGAAAGCTTTTCAAGCTGTTTGACCACCTCGCTCAGAAACTCTCGCGCCACATCTCCATCCAGAAGCCGGTCCCGATTCTTGGTGAATACCGTGACATCCCACACTGGCTCATCCAGGTTCATTCCCACGAACCACCGGAACAGCACGCTGTAGTCGATCTCTTCCATCAGCAGTCGCTCACTCCGCACCGAGTACAGCATCTGCAGCAACTGGGCCCGCAGCAACTTCTCGGGCGGGACCGACGGCCGGCCAGTCGTGGCATACATCGCATCGAATCGCTTCGACAGATTCCACAGCGCCAGATCGGCCATCGCGCGGATGGCGCGCAACGGATGATCCAGCCGCACCCGCTGTTCCGGCGAAAGGTAGCTGAACATGTCCGACTGTTGATGGTCTTGACCGCGCATGTCTATTAGACGATCAAGACATTTTGTCGGTAACGTGTTTCAGCAGATTTTATCGGGCTTGCCGGGTCGCGAGGCGCTCCGCCCAAGGTGGTGCACCTCGAAAAACTGTGAACCGGACGTCACAGGTTGGGCGCCTTTTGCGGCAGCACGCTGTTCGGATTGCGGAACTGGGGCGGTCCGCGCGGGTCGCGACTACGATTCGTAGGGTTTGAGTCTCGCGCCGCTTAGTTGGCCGAAGGCTTCTCGATGCTGTCGATCACAAGCACCGGAATCTGCGCTTTGGCCGGAACGAGCTTCAAGCCGAGCTGTTCGTTGAGCGCGGTGGTAAGGGTCGGGCGGCCGGCAAACTCCGGCGGCGTGGGCTTTCCCTGGGCTTCAAAGGAATCGAACATCATGTGCAGGTCGTAAGTGCCCGAAAGCCCGGTGTTGTCGAGGACGGGGTGGAGTACGACATACTTCAGCCAGTCAGCCACCTGGGACATGGTATGCATGCCGCACGGCATCGCGTCGTTTTCCCGGGTACACGGCTTGCCGGGCTCGCCTTCTTTCAAGGCGACCAGCTTGGGACCGCCCTTGGCAACCACAAGGTTGTAGACGGAGAATTCGCGGGTTTCCTGGTGTGTCTTGAGCTGGCATCGGTCGGCAAGCAGGGTTTGCAGCATCAGACGCATTTGGTCCTTGGTGGCGCTACCGTCGGCGGCTTTGGCTTCGATGTCGTAACGTGTGTCGGAATTCAGCCAGGAAGGCCCGCCGACAATCTGGTAATCCTCGAGGTTGTAAGCCCGCTGGATGACGTACTTAATCCAGACGTCCGTTGAATGGAAACGGCCGCCGGGCAGGAATTGGAACATGCCGGGAGGGCGAAAATCTTTCGGCGTGGGTTTGATGGACGCCGTGTCGAATGCCGGCGGAGCAGGGGTTTGGGCGAAGGCGGCAGCCGCCAGAAGGAGGAGAAGCGGTCGGATCATCGTCATTCAGACGCCGCTCGTGCAGAAAACGTTGAGTTCAGCCGTTTTTAATCATTTTTCCGCATCCTGCTAGGGA
>CAVUQS010000021.1:0-1155695 GCA_963743705.1 Bryobacterales bacterium
CTGGATTGAGACATTCATTGCTTGCGCGCCCGGCGGACTGTCGCTCACCTGGTCAGAGGTCATCGTCTCGGACGCGCCCACCGTCCTAGACATACTGCGTCCGCGAGAGGTCCGCGACGCGCCGGCTGACTCGGTGATCGGATAATCAGGAGCGGAGAATCCCGGTGAGTGCGGTGTTGACCGCGGCCTGGTCGAACGGCTCCGGTTCCTCCCGCTCGTCCCGGACGGGCACTCTACCGGGGAGTTGCCGTCGTACGCGACGCACGCCCGGATAGTCCTGGCCGGGTTCGAGCGTGATCATCTTCTGCCGGGTGATCTTGGTTGGGACCCAGTCGGCACCGAAGTCGTACACGTACATGACCTTCGGGTCACCCGGGGGAAAGGCGTCGCGGAGCCGGGCGTCCTCTTCGTCCTCGGTCCCTTCCAGCTCGGAGAACGGGTCGCTGTGGCGGACGACGCCCGAGTGGAACTCGTGCAGGTGATCCCCGTCCCAGCCGACAGGACCTGGATCGCCGCGTGCAGGTCGCCGAGCGTCGCCGTGAGCGGAAGCTGCACGCTGCGCCAACCGGCGGCTTCACGTACTTGAGCGCGACCTTCAGCTGGACACCATGCCGGATCGTGAGCGGCGCGCCCGACGCGGCAAATGCCTCCACCGAACTGGCCACGTACTCCGCCTCGGGATGGCCGCTCGCGCGCACCTCGGCGAGTCGTTTCGCGATGTCGTCGTCGCCGTCAATCGTGTCCCAGATGCAACACAGGGCCTCGTCGGCCCAGCCCCATGGAGCGCCGCCGCGGCGGCCTCGGCGCCCACCCACGGCCAGTCCGCGCGCGCAGGCTCCGGCCCCTGCCCCATCGAGAACAGGAACACACCGGCGTGCCGCGCCGCGTGCGGCCGGGTCTCGTCGCCCGCGATCTCGCGCCAGGCAGGCCAACCGCTTCCCCGATCATTTCCGCGAGTTCGAGCGCCACCACGCGCAGCCGGGGCGGCATGTCCTCGGCGGCGGACAGGATTTCCCGGACCGCGTCCGCGGGGTCGCGCGCGTCCAGCCAGCTATCGGCCAGCGTCTCCCGCTCGCCCGCGGAGACGTTCGCTAGGCTCTCTATGAGCTCTTCGGCCGTCAGCCCCGCGTCGAGCGGAACTGGGCACACCTCCGCCAGGCAGCTAGCCACCCACTCGCCCAGCGGCGTGACGGCAGGCGCCCTTGACGCAGCGGGTCCCGCCTTGGCGATCATGCCGAAATCGGCGAGCAGCGCCGTCAGCCCCTCGATCTTCGGCACCCCGTGCGAGGAAAGTCCGGACAGCGTGCCGTGGACATCGGCATCGACGTCGTGCTCGTCGCAGATCTCGTCGGCTTCCTCGAGGACTTCCCGCAGCAGCCCGCGCCCGGCGGGCGCGTCTTCGGCCTGCAGCACTTTCAGCAACGCCAGAACGAGGACGAGGAAGCCCTTGCCCAGGTCACGGTCCCCGCCACCCAGAACAGCCGAAACAGCGAAGAAGCCCTTCAGCCATGCTTCCAGCAGCCTGGTGCCGTCGTCCGGAGGCCAGTTCTTGAGCTCCGGCCCGCCGGATGCCTTACCGCCTTCCACGGTGAGCAGGCCCATGCCGATCGCGGCGCACCAGGCGACGTGGAGTTCCGGTAGGTCGGCCGCGCTCCGGACCGCCTGCGGAGCCTTGACTCCGATGATCGCGGCCGCGGCTGGGACGTCCTGCTTGCGCAGCATGCCTTTGGCGGTCAGGGTCCTCTTCCGCCCCCGGCCCAGCCGGCCAATGGGGCCCGCCCGCCGGAGCACAGCGGATTTCGCGGCCAGCGCGGCGAGGTCGGGAGCGCCGGACGATGGCAGGCCTTCCGGAAGATTCACGCGTGCACACTATCCGAGCACCGAGCGGCCTGCACAGGTAGCGCTCGCTGCGTACGCTTTCCCGCATGCCAGAACTGAGCGACGACGAACTGGACGCGCTGGTCGAAGAGGCCACGGTCGACGCGTACGGCGATGACGAGCAACGGGCCGGCTTCGCCGTGATGATCGAGGACAACCTGGAGGTCCCCTTCGAGACCACGGTCCTGGGCGTAACGGTGACCGTCCAGAAAGTCACCCTGAGGAGTCCGGCATCGTCGCCGACTGCGTCCGCGACGGCCACCACCAGGCGATCTCCGTCCTCGACCTGCCGCTGCCCGAGCCGCCGCCGAGAGGCGCGGAGTGGATCGCCGCCTACCGGCATGGGCGGGGTGACCTGTGAGGGAGTACCAAGGCGTGAGGATGTCCTGGGTCGAACTGGACCGGATCGTCGCGGAGGAGATTCTCCGCGACGACGACCTGCTCGCGAAGCTCTGTGGTCTCCGGGTGGACGCGGACCGCGAGAAGCTGGCGGGGCTATGCGACGGAGCGCTGTCCGCCGAGGAAGTCGTCAGCAAGCGGCTCCGGCTGCAAGACTGGGACGCCGACTGGGCCTGGATCTGCCTGACCGAACTCTGGCAGCGCTGGTGGCCGGAGAAGGCATGCCTGGAACTCCTGGACGACAAGATCCAGGAGGGCTACGCCGCCGACCAGCGCAACGACTTCGTTGCCAGCGGAAGGATATGGCTTGGTGCCTGGTCGGACGTGCTGCGGATGTGCGATGCCATCGGCGCCAGGTCGATCAGGGAGTTCGACGACCGTTTCCCGATGACGCAGTCCCTGTTCAACTGGTGCCAGGACCTCGAAATGGCGCTGCAGAATAGCGGCGAACATGACCCGGAGTTGCGGACAGCGCGGCTTGAAATGGCCGCGGAGTGGCTCCGGAGGTTCCCCGGTGAAGACGGGCTGACAATCGGGAACTTCCGCAGGGCGCTCGCCGACTCCTATTTCGAGACCGGGCATCAGCACAAGGCGGACGAGTTGTACCAGTCGTGGCTGGACGACGATCCCGCATGGGGATGGGGATGGATCGGCTGGGCCGACTGTCACACGCCCTACGGTCCCGGCAAGACACAGGACTACGCGCAGGCGGAAGAGATCCTGCGCCGTGGCTACGCCGTCACCGGCGTACGGGAAGCCGAGCACATCGCGGGACGGCTGGCAGACATCTGCGGCAGGACCAGCCGTCCCGACGAGGCCAGGGAGTTCCGGCAACAGGCGGAAAGGATCGGCAGCGCGCCGGGCGGCGGGTGCCACGCGCCACGGCCTGGGCGGCGCCGACCGCCCCGGCAGGCGAGCCGGGTGCCGAGAAGCAGTACCCGGCCGGGAAGACCGGACGGAACCAGCCGTGCCCCTGCGGAAGCGGGAAGAAGTTCAAGAAGTGCTGCGGTGCCCCCGCGTCGGCGTGAGCGGACAGGTGCGACCTGCGCGCCTTCGCTGGCCCGTCGCTCGACACTCCCCAGCCGTCGAGGTGACGACGCCGCGCGAGACGGTCGAATTCATCCGGCAGCAACATTCCGCCTGTTGAATAACCAGCCAGCCAGCCAGGCAAGCGCTGCGCCGCCAGGCCGTACACCAGACGGCGGAGAGTGTTGCCCTCGGCGAGGGCTTCGGGAACCCAGGGCGGCTCGGGCTTGTGCGGCGATGCGCCGTATCCGAAGCATGATGGCGGCAGATGGCGTGCCCCTGCCTGGCCCCGCGGGAGCCGGCTCGTCCAGCCCTACGATCGGGTGTCATGCCAGCGAACCGGATGAACCGTGACGAGTTTTACGCCGCGATAGCACCGCATGACGACGCACGTCTCCGCAACATCTTGTGGACCGTCTACTGGCGCGGGAACGCTCAGCTCCGCGAGCGCATCGAGGACGAGCTGCGCCCGCAGGATCAGCCGAAGGTAAAGCCGAAGAAGGAGCTACCAGACCCGGCCGGCGTCCTGGACGAGGTGACGACCTTCGTCGAGCTGGCCAAGGACGGCGCCTACATGGCGGGAGACCGCCGAGTGCACCACACCGAACGGTCGAAGTGGCGGCATACGTTCCGCCGGTGGCAGCCGGCGCGCTGGCGGCCCTGATGGCCAGCGACCCCGCACCAGCACAACAGGCCGTCGCGAAGATCGTCGACCTGGCCTGCGATATGAAGAGATACGACTATTTCCACTCCGACGATCCGGTGGAGGCCGCGAAGTTCGTGGTATCGGAGGCCGTGGCCGCGCTGTGGGAATCAGTACTCCGGCACGGCGGTTTCGCGGCGCTCGCCGGCCGCGCGCCGGAGCAGCTCATCCGCTGGGAGGCAGACTACGGCTGGACCCGCCGGGGCTACGGTCAGGTGGCAGAAAAGGAGACGCCCCTGGCCGTTCCGCTTGCCCGGCTGATTGCGACGCCAGACATGTGGCGGACGTTCGCCGAGTCCTACCTGGAGGCGCTGGAGGTGGCCGGACGCGCGGATCCCAAGCGGCCGCGCACGGTGTACGGAACCTTCAATGAGACCAGTTACCGGCGCAAGGAGCGGGCGGACGACCTCGCCGCGTGGCACGAAATGCTCCTCGACCGGTTCGCGGGTACTCCCGAGGACGAACTGCTGGACCGGCTCGTCGCCAGCCCCGCGCTCGCCGGACCGGAACTCATCTTCCTGCGCGCGAGGATCGCGGAGCGCCGTGGTGACGTTTCACAGGCCGCCACGCTCGTCGCCAAATGCCTGAAGGAGATGCCCGGCCGCCAGGCGTACCTGGACTTCGCCGTCGAGGTGGGCGCCGAACTGCCGTCCCGTGCCCGCGAGATAGCGGCCGAGCGCGCCCTGGCAGTCGAATACTTCCGGACAACCTGACGGTGATCGCGACCAACTTCGGCCGCAGCCAGCAGGACGCCGGTATCACACAGCAGTACCTCAGCCGCCGAGTTCGGAGGCGAGGATCTCTTCCGCGCGTTCAGCCAGGTCCGGATCGGCCTCAAATGAGGCGAGGAAGGGCAGGTCTCTTTCCGGACCGTGCTCCCCAGCCGCATGCGCGCGGATCAGGTCGAGAGCTGGCCGCGGTCCGGCCTCCGGTAGCAGGTCCATCAAATGGTGCAGCTCCTCACGCATCGCGCTCATGCATCCAGCGTAGGCCCGGCGGCCCCGATGGCCGACGCGCGCAATGCCACGGCCTGGCTGCCCTCCCGTCAGTTTCTGCCAAGCCAGAGGAGCGGTAGCCATCCGCCTGTCGCTTACCGGATGGCACGGTTGTCGGTTTTCCCTGGTCAGGCCAGGGGAGATGCGTGGCCCGGATTGAAGCGGCGACCGGGCCGCTCAGGACGACGGGTGCGAGCACACCTCGGGGCTGCGGCTGCTGCGGGTCGCGGCGCGGGCGCGGGCGCGGGCCGAGCGAGGACGGGCCGCCTTCGGGCCGTTGCTCGCCAGGGCGGGCCTGCCCGCCGACCCGGCGGACGCACTCGACGACACGCAGTGGGACGGCGTGATACGCGGAATGCGACGAGGCACTGTCACTAACCGGCAGGGACGTCGGCACGTTCATCATTCACTTCAGCCCCCGGCCGGCGCGGCGTTCTTCGGCCCGGTGATCAGCAGGCTCCCAGGTCCCGAGGGCCCGTCCGGCTCTGGGACCACGTCACGGCCCTGGTCGGCTTCCCCGGCTTCGCCGAGCTCAAGCGGAGCCTGCGCGAACGGCCCCAGCTGCGCGGCTTCGGCGTAGACCCCGGCACAGCCGGGGTGGAGGAAGACCGGCACGCCTGCGGCCGCAATGGACACTGTTGACCGACTGTGTTATTTTTAATCCATGCGGTCAGAAAATTTCACGAGCAGTTCGAGGGACCGGACGTTCATCGAGACCGCGCGGCGGGCGCAGATCATCGCGGCGGCGATCGACACGATCGCCGAGCTGGGCTACGGGCAGGCATCACTGGCCCGGATCGCCGGGCGGGCGGGCACGAGCAAGGGCGTAATCTGCTACCACTTCGCCGGCAAGGACGAACTCGTCCGGGAACTGGTCGCCGACGTCGTGGCCAAGGGCCAGGCGTACATGCGTCCCGTGGTCAGCGTTGAAACGACCGGGGCGGGCTGGCTCAGATCCTCGATCGAGGCGAACGTCGCGTTCATGCGCGAGCACCCCAACGAGATGATCGCGGTGGCCGAGATCGCACGCAACGCGAGGGACGCCGACGGCAACAGGTCCTTCGACTCTTCGTTCGTCCAGGCCGGGGTGACCGCGCTGGCGCGGATGCTGGCTCATTCCCAGGAGACGGGCGAGTTCAGGGCCGACTTCGACCCGGCGGTGATGGCCGCCGCGATCCGCGCCGCCATCGACGCGATCCCGGCCCGGCTGGCCCGCGATCCCGGGCTCGACCTCGATCATTACGGCCGGGAACTCGCGAACCTGTTTGATGTCGCCACCCGGGGCGGACGCTGATGGACGACCATTCAGGTACCGCGCGGGCA
Source organism: Bryobacterales bacterium (assembly GCA_963743705.1). Lineage (GTDB taxonomy): Bacteria > Acidobacteriota > Terriglobia > Bryobacterales > Bryobacteraceae > PALSA-243. Next base: position 6,325 of record CAVUQS010000021.1, read on the forward strand.
GGACAGATTGTCCTAGTCCGGAGCGTGCTGCTCAGCGCCGTGGCCCCGTGGATCGTCTACCTCCTGCTGCGCCCGCACGTCGGGTCGGACGCCGAGGCGCTGGCGATCGGCGGCGCGATTCCCGCCGCCTGGGTGCTGGTGCGCCTGGCAATCACGCGCCGGGTGGAATGGCTCGCCACGGTGTTCGTCGCGGTCTTCGCCGTGGCTGTCGTGGTGTCGCTGCTGTCGGGCGGAAGCGCCCTGCCGCTCAAGCTGCGCTACTCGGTCGTCACCGGCGCGGTGGGGCTGGCCTGCGTGATCTCGGTCATTGCCCGCCGTCCGCTGCCCCTGGTGCTGGCGCACCGCTCGCTGTATGACGCCGAGCGTGCGCGCAAGATCGAGGCAGCCTTCAACGACCCGGCCCGGCGGCACCGGCTGACCGTGGTGACCAGCGTGGCAGGGATCGCCCTGCTGCTAGACGCGGCCGTCCGCGCCATGCTGGCCGTCACGCTGTCGACGGCGACGTTCCTGGTCGCGTCCCGTGTCGCGTCGTGGGCCGTCATCGGCGCCGGACTTGCCGTCGTCGTGGTGTACCTGCGATTCACGGCCAGCCGGCCAAGGAAGGAGTGACGATGAGACGAAAGACTCTGCTCACCGGGTTCTGCCTGCTCCTCGCGGCCGGGCTCGCGCCGACGGCAATCCCCGCGCAGGCAGCGGCTCCGCGAAGGCAGCCCAGCCTGCAGCATCGTGCGCCTGGTATGAGGCCACCGTGGCCACCGACAACCAGGGCGCCCCGGACAGCGCGGCGGCCTACTGGCTAACGCCGTTCACGGCGCAGGACGGAATGCGCATCGTGCTGTCCGGTCAGTATCCCGATGCCCGGTACGCCTCGCTGGAGGTCACCAAGCCGGGCGGCGGGCTGTTCACAGTCAACGGCGTCAGCTCCGAGCTCACCGATTACCGCATCGCGCCCGACCCTGGCAGCGTCAACCCGTGGCAGAGCCAATCCCGGCCGGCGGCAGGTTCACCGTAACGGTGCAGTCCGATGTGGCACCGGGCCAGGCCAACACGCTGCCGCTGTCCCCGGCGGGATCCGGCACCGGAATCAGCTACCTGATCTACCGCGTCTACCTGCCCGCGGGCGGGGACTTCTCACGGGTACCGCTGCCGCCGTCACCGTCATCAGCAACGGTGTCTCCGAACGCCTCCCAGGCTGCCCGGCCAGCCCCGCGACCGCCCCGGCCGCCAGCGCCACAGTCAGCAGCACCCCGACCGTGAGCACCCGCGCAGCGGCGTCGAGTTCGCCCGCCCTCCGGCCGGGTCCGGCAGCGGTCTGTCTCCGAACGCCGACACCGGTTACCTCGCCGCGGTGGTCACGCCGCCCTCCGGCGGAAACATCGTCGTTATCCGGGCCAAGGCACCCACCGCGCCCCGCGGTTCGCGCCCGTCGCCGTGGCCGGCTCCCGGCATCGACACGCGATACTGGTCGATGTGCATCTACCTGGACACTCCGCTGACTCCGCTAGTGGCCAACGACCTGCCCGGCGACAGGGTGGACTACGGGTGCAGGCACGACAGCCAGTCCGCACTGGACCGGTACGGCTACTACACCTATGTCGTCGGCACCGAGGCACAGCGAAGCGCCATTGACCGGGTTCCCGGCGCGACCTTCCTGCCGTTCTCCGCCGCGCAGCCGTTGACGCCGCAGATCTTCCTGCTGCGGAACATGCTCGTCGCTCCCGGCTTCGCCGAGGCGATCCAGAACGTGCCGCAAAACGGCGACGCGGCCCCGGCCGCGCAGGTCATGGGCGCGTACTACCCCCGCGCCGTCATCTGCCCGCTGACGACGCTCGCTAGCCGCGGCGCCGGGGCCTGCTTCGGCGGCCGTTCGTGGAAGCCAGGCCGCCGCCTGGCGGTTCTTCCGCTGGGAATAGCCGCAGGCGTCGCGCACAAGATAAGGAGAGGAAATGTCCACTGTTGCGGTTCCCAGGGACGTCACGAGCAAAGAGGTCCTCGAGGCGTTGCGCAGCGGCCTTGACCCTCGCTACGAGGTGCTGCCCGGGATGCGGATGCCCCGCTCCCCCCTGTTCGGCAGGCCCCGGCCAAGCGAACCCGAACTGATCATGGTGACTGCCGGCCCGATGGTGCGCGCCCAGGTCAGGATTATCCCCCGGGCCGGGCGCACCGACCTCCGGATCACTCCCGGGGGAGTACTCGGAGACCTGCTCATGAACACTCTCGGCGTCGCCCGCGAAGTCCGGCAAGCCCTGCTCGACGCACCCAGCCTGGATATTCGCAAGCTCCCCTGATAACGGTGCGGCGAACCGAGCCCAAGCGCGCCGGGCAACCAGGCCAGTAGCCACCCGCCTGTCGCCTACCGGGTGGCACGGTCGTCGGTTTTCCCTGGTCAGGCGGCATAGGATGCGCAACGGTGTCGGCAAGCCCGTAGCGGAATTGTGACATTCATTGCCACCGGGGCGCGGTCGCTGGACCAGCAGGAAATGCCTTGGCCAGCGCTGCGGTGCGCCGCTCCCCGGAGAGTGCCTGGCATGCCAACTCGCAAGACCTGCCGTCATCGGTCGCCGCCGGTATCCACGCTCGTCGGCATGACCGAGGGTTCGCAGTCACCAGCTGTCACGCGCACATCGGCCAGGTCTGCGCCACCGACGAGTGGCTCTTCCCGTCCACCAGATCCCGCGCCGACCGGCAGGAATGCGCGCCTCGCCGAAGTCGGGCGCCAATCACGCAGCGTGAGTTTGGCGCTTGACTGTGGGATGTCCTCGGCGGGCCGTGCTCACCGACTCACCTGGTCTCGCCTGCCATGACTCCTGGCTGGCCCAACCCGCTCACCGAAAGCCCGGAAACGAGAATTCGATCATGGCGACATCCGCCTTACGCGCGCCTTTGCCGCAGGGATTCGGTACTGGAGGCGAGCACGTGAATGGGTGTTCGGCGCGGCCGTTACCGTATGTTTTCTGCGGTACCGGCCGCAGGACCTCTTGGGCGCGGCTGGTTGGAATGAACGGCAGTCCCGGTGTCGTGCGGTAGCGGCGCACTCTCCTGCTTACCCTGGATCCAGGCGGGTCGCGGGCCGCCCGCCGTCCGGGCCGGCACCTGACCGGTAACCGTGCAGCCCGCGGGGCCGAGCCGCCGGAATACCATCCGAGCTGGTAACCGCTCGCTAGCCAGGGCCGCGCTGGCCTGGGCGAAGCCGAGGGCTTCGGCGTAGGGCATGGCGAGGCCGCGCCGGTAGGCCGCGCCGAACCTGGCCTCGCCGAGCTGCTCCTCGGCGGCGGTGCGGACACCGGGCGCGTCGAGGCTGCTGTGGTCGACCGCACCGCGGATCGAGTCGGCGGCGCCGAGCAGTGCCGCCGCCCGCTCGGCCCCGGCAAGCCGCAGCGTCACGGTCGCCAGCCCCTCCACCGCGACCGCGGCGGCCGGCCTGTCACCGGCTGCCGCGGCCGTGCCGAGCGCGTCCCGCAGCAATGCCGTCCCGCGCGAGGTGTCTCCGGCCTCGAGGGTGAGGACACCGAGCCGGGCGCCTGCCAGCGCGCGTAGCGGCGCCCAGAAGGCCGACTGGCCGGCCTCGTCGCGGAGAAGGTCCTCGCACAGCCGGATCGCCTCGGCCGGGTGGCCCTCCCGCCAGGCGAGTACCGCGCGGATCAGCCGCAGGTACGGACCCAGATCTCCGTGCGCCCAGGCGTTCTGGTCGGCCTGGTCGAGAACGGCATGCGCGGCGGCGTAGTCGCCGGTGCGGATCCGCAGCCCGGCCAGCTGCTGGTAGAGCCAGGCGAGGTCCTCCGACGCGTCGCCGAGCTGCCCGCTGGAGGCCGCGGCCTCTTCCAGCGCCGCGATAGCGCCGCGGTAATCCCCGGCGATCTTGTCCAGCTCGGCACGGAACGTCAGGGCCATGACGGTACCCGGCATCGACGTGGCCGGCGAGGCCGCAACCGGAGCCGAGGCAGTCCAGCTGGCCAACGACACTGGCGCCGACGTGGTGGTCATGGACATCCGCATGCCCGGCATGGACGGCATCCAGGCAACCCAGCTGATCACCGCGGGCGGCATCCGCGCCCGGGTGCTAGTGCTCACTACCTTCGACGACGATGACTATGTCTACGGCGCGCTGCGCGCCGGGGCCAGCGGGTTCCTGGTCAAGGACATGGCGCTGGAAGACATCCTGACCGCGATCCGCATGGTCGCGGCCGGCGACGCCATCATCGCGCCGGGCGTCACCCGCCGCCTGATCGCGCAGTTCGCCAGCCCATCCTGTCCAGACCCCAAGCCCCGGGAACTGGCCGGGATCACCGACCGGCGAACGCGAGGTGCTCAAACTGGTCGGCCTGGGCCTGTCCAACGCCGAGATCGCCGCCGCGTTGTACATCACCGCAGGCACCGCCAAGACCCACGTAGCCCGGCTGCTGGCCAAACTCAGTGCCAGAGACCGGGTACAACTCGTCATCATTGCGTACCAGGCTGGCCTGCTCGACACCTAAGGCGGCCCGTCGCGAGAGCATCGCCGCAGGATGCGCCACGCCATCATTCATCGGGCCGGGCCTGGCACCGGGAATGGGCGCTCGACTTCGGGGCCGCCAAGCCAGCCGGTGTGGGCGGCGTCGGCATACCAGAACGGCGCTGCTGAGCGGACGCGGCCGTACGACACCGAACGGCTGACCCGGGCAGTACAGGGACACCCCGAATGTCAGGCTCCGCTTGATATGCGAAACCGTGGCTTCGCTTGATGCGCGACACTCCCGCAATGCTCCAGGGGCTGAACGTCGTCGAGCACAGATAGCAGGCTTGACGGTGATCTGGCTTTGTCTCAGACCTCGTTCCTGAGCTTGGTCTCAGAACTCGTTCCTAAGCTTGTCGGCGTCGCCTCTCAGTTCACGGAGCCGCTGGTAGGCTGGCCCTTCGCGGATGCGGTCCAGGGCCCACCGGATGGCCCCCGCCCGTGTGGCCGCGATTCCCGCCATGATCAGCGTGTCGAGGGTTTCCAGACCAGCCGGTCCCAGCCGGGCCAGCACGCAGGTAGCCTCGCCGTGCTCCCGCTCCTGGATGTCTGGCAGTGGCTCCCCGACGGGATTGCTCGCGCGCGGTCCGTGGCCGTCGCGGGTGACGGGGTTGTTGCTGAACGTGTACTCGACCAGCGTGATCTCCCGGAGCTTTGCTGCCAGGTAGCCCGTGAACTGATCACGCGCCGCCTGGTTGGCTAGGTCGAAAGCCACTAGGGTCTCCGCGTAGTCCTCCGGCCCGGCCGCGTCGAGCAGCACCCGGACCCACAGGTCCCCCGGCCCGATTTCCGGGTCGTCGCCATATTGCAGCAGCACGGCCCGCCTCACCGCGGTGCCGGGGAAGCGCGCCCGCGCCTCCTGATCAATCTCACGCTCGATCACATCCAGCACATCGCGGTCCACCTCGGCCTTCTTCATCGCCGGAATCTGGAGCCGCTGGTACGCTGGCCGCTCGCGGACGCGGTCCAGGGCCCACCGGATGGCCTCCGCGCGCGTGGCCGCGATTCCCGCCATGATCAGCGTGTCCACCGTCTCCAGGCCAGCCGGTCCCAGCGCGGCCAGCACCAAAGTAGCCTCGCCGTGCTCCCACTCGCTGATGTCCGACAGCCGCTGCGCGACGAGCATGCCTGCGCGGGGCCCCTCGCCGTCCCAGGTGACGGGGTTGTCACTGAACACGTACTCGACCACCATGATCTCCCGGAGCTTTGCCGCCAGGTAGCCCCGGAACTGCTTGATCGCCGTCTCGTTGGCTTGCTCGAATGCCGTCAGGGCCGGCTCCCAGTCGTCCTCCGGCCCGTCCGCGTCGAGCAGCACCCGGACCCACAGATCCCCCGGCTCGATCTCCGGGTCGTCGCCGTATTGCAGCAGCACGGCCCGCCGCACGGCGGTGCCGGGGAAGCGCATCCGCACCTCCTGGTCAATCTCGCGCTCGATCACATCCAGCACATCGCGGTCCATCCCCGCCTCCCTCAGCGCCCGATTGTGAGGGTAATTCCGCAGCCTCCTCCCCCGCGAGGCAATATTCACGCTGCCCCGGAGCGCGAGAGCGCCGCCATGCGCGGACAGCATCAACGCCAGGCTGAAGATCAGACGTTTCCACGAGTCTGGCCATGCGGCCGATATCGGCGCCCCCGGGCCCGGCTTTAACCCGTCACCGCCGACGACCGCAAGTACGTCACCTCAGCCTGCGGTCTCGTCCGCGACTGGAGAATGCACCCGATCCCGCTCAGGGTCAGCGAGGTGCCAACAGCGGACCTTTCGCCTACCAGGTGACACGCTTTCCGCTGGTCAGGCGGCATGGGATACGCAACGGCGCGGGCAAGCCTGTAACGGCATTGTGACATTCATCTGGCCAGAGTTCGGCCGCCGCGCAACATCGCCGCCAGGCACGAGTCAGCGCGGGCCGGTAACCGGCGAGCACGTCCGCCGCCGGGGTGAGCAAGCCTCGCGTTGCCTGCCACGACGGTGAATACCTGGCCGCCGGGTATGACCAGGTAGTGCTCATGACCCGGGTGCCTTGCCTCGGCTAGTCCGGCGTCCAGCGCCGCGCGCATCAGGGCCGCGGGATCCGGCGTGCGCAGTTCGAGCCACGCGCCGAGGCGCGGCGCGTCAGCATCCGGCGCGTCTTCGGTGAACTCGATGCTCAGGTGGCCACCGCCCGGGAAGCTGACCAGGAGCATGGGCTGCGGGATCGCCGGGTGGGTGATCGACGTCGCCGGCCGCAGCCGAGCGCGGTCTCGAAACACCAGATCAGCTCGTCCCGGCGGTACGGCCTGGCGAACATGTGCGCCTGGTTGCCAAAGTGCGGTCACCGCGCTTGCGCTCCGAACGGATGGCCTGCCCCGCCTTCGGCGTAGGCGGCGAGGCTCGCCAGGAAATGGCGCCACCCATCAGCTACCACGTCGCCCGGCAGCCCGGAATGCCGGAGCGTCAGCTCACACCCGGCCGGCCCGCAGTCAGCCAGTTCGAAGCTGAGCTGGGTGCCGGTCCACTCCTGGTCCCGGTTGTGCGCGAGGCACCGCCAGGTGACGCTCGCCGGGCGGCGGCTGGCCACGACCAGCATGACCATCTCCTCCGGCAGCCCGGCGAAGCCGAAGCGCAGCGCACCGCCGGCCTCGGCAGACCCGGACACCACTGTGGTCCACCAGTGCCGCGGCCCGTCAACGGTGCCCACAGCGTCCCAGACCCGTTCCCGCGGTGCACGCACCCGGATGCTCTGCCGGTACCCGTCCTCAGCCAACGAAACCAGCCTCCCGCAGGGCGTAGGTGTCGTGGACCTGCCGGAGGCGGACGATCGTGCCGTCGCGCACGGTGAAATGCTCGGCGACGCGGAGCGTGCCGAGCCCGGCCACGTCCATGTCGTACAGCAGCATCCCGTCGTCGCCGTCGCTCATCGCCGCGTGCAGCTCGACCCTAGCGGCCAGCGAGCCGAACGCCTTGAGCGCCGCCCCGAAGGACTCAGCGGTCGGGTACTCGTTGACCGGCGCCTCGAGGCGGTCTCGCAGCACCTGAAGGTGCTCAGGGACGCCGGCCTGGTCTCCGTCAGCGCCAGGGGCCAGCAGCGCCTCTACGCCGTCCGCCCCGAGGGGCTGGCCGGGCTGCGTGACTTCCTCGCCGAGTTCTGGCCGGATAGCCTGGCCCGGCTCAAGCAGGCCGTGGAGTCCGCCGATGACGGCTGAGCCGGTCCGCACCTGGATCCGCGTCGACGCCCCGCCCGAAAGGGTCTGGGAGTTCTTCACCCGGCCGGACGCGATCGTCCGCTGGATGGGCGAATACGCCGTACTCGCACCGCTGCCGGGCGGGGAGTTCACCGTCAACGTCAAGGGCGCCCCGGTCCGCGGCCGGTACCTGGAGCTAGACCCCCCGTACCGGCTGGTGGTGAGCTGGGGCTACGCCGGGTCGCAGGAGCTGCCGCCCGGCGCGAGCACCGTCGAGGTCCGCCTCGTCCGCGACGGGTCCGGCACCCGAGTGCACCTGGAACACCGGGACCTGCCAGACCCGGAAAGGCCCGGTCACGTCGAAGGCTGGAAACACTACCTGGCGCGCCTGGCCGCCGCGGGCACCGGCGATCCCGGCCCCGACCCCGGCATGCGGCAGGTTCCATGAACGCATCCCAGTCCACGACCGGGTGGCCTGGCAGCAGCCCGGCCAGGGCCGGGGCGATGGTGCTCTTCCCAGAACCGGGAGCACCCAGAACACTTGTGATCACTCCGCCAAGGTAGCGGCGACTGCCCGCTGCTCTTGGCCGCGCCCGACCGAATCAGTGCGCACAAACGTGTCGACCGCCTGGGCGTGACATTCGCCAGAATGCCGACGGCGTTGGCAAAGCCCGTAACAGGATTGTGACTTTCGCTCGCGGCCACTGCGAGGGCGCCGCGAGACATGAGGGAGGAGGAACTTGGCTATCCGGCCCGCGTCGTGGATGCCATCAACCCGCTCTCAGGCCATTGAGGTAGGTGGCGAGCAGCCGACGGCATGTCGCGTCCCATTCCGGGTCGGATTGCCGGGGCTGAGCGAGCATCGCTCCGAAGACGACGACATCGCGCGGAGTCACGTCCTGGCTGATCGTGCCGTCGGCACGACCGCGTTCGATGAGCCGTTGCACGGTGCGGTGGACCTGGTCGCGCACCGCCAGGGTTTCCGGGACTGTAACCGGAGGCCCGCCATGCAGCGGCAGGACGAGTTCGTTCCGCTGGGCGATCGCGGCTTCGATGAAGCGCCGCAGCGCGTCGCTAGCTGTCGTGCCGTCGCTTTCAGCCGCCTGCACGTTCGCGAGCACCTGCTCGAAGGAACGGTGGGCAAGGAAGTTAAGCAGATCCTCGCGGGTCGGGAAGTGACGGTAGAGCGTCCCGATGCCGACACCCGCGTCTGCCGCGATCGTTGCCATGGACACGTGCGGCCCCTCACGGTGCACGGCTGCGGTCGCGGCACGGACGAGGGCCTCGTGGTTGCGGGCCGCGTCGCTGCGCTGTTCGCGCGGACGGGGCTTCCTCGCGATCGCCATGCGCCCATTGAAGCCGTCTTCGTCCGTGGAACAGTTACACTTTAAACGGACGAAATCCTCCGGATTGGACTGAGGATCGAGGTGGCTGGCGCGCTCACTGGAGGACTTCTTCACCGGGCTCGCCCGGTAGGTCCGCGACCGTCAATCCGCGAGGAGACAGCATGCCCAGCCAGCCCGCGCCCGTCCCGCCCGACGACCTGTCCCGCGAGCTCACCGTCGCGCGGCCGGATCACGACCAGAGCCTGCCGCACATCGGGCTCGTCGGCGACACCTACACGATCCTGGTCACCGGCGAGGACACGGCCGGCAAGTACACGCTCATCGACATGCACGTGCCCCCGGGCGGCGGTCCGCCGCCGCACCGGCACGACTTCGAGGAGATGTTCACCGTGCTTGACGGCGAAGTCCAGGTGACCTTCCGCGGCGAGACGCTCGTCGCCCGCGCCGGGGAGACCATCAACGTGCCGGCCAACGCCCCGCACGCGTTCACCAACGCCGGCGGATACGCCGTCGCGGTTGCTGTGCCTGTGCGCGCCCTCAGGGCAGGAGGAGTTCTTCACCCTGGTCGGCCAGCCCGTCGCCACCCGGACGCAGGCGCCACCGCCGCTCGACGCCGACGCGCAGGCGGCCTTCATCGCCAAGGTCGAAGGCGCTCGCGCCCGAGTACAAGACCGAACTGCTTCCGCCGCCCGGCGCGAAATAAAGGACGAATGCCGAGATGACCTTCACACTGGACTCTCAGGTGGCCGCGGTTCTCGCTGCGGCGATCGAACAGAACGGTCCGCCGCCAGCCCCGCCGGTCGGTGACGTCGCAGCCCGGCGCGTCGCGCTCGAACGCGATGCTGGACTACTTCAACAATCAAGCGCAGCCAGTTGCCGGCAAGGTCGACATCTCCGACCACAGTGTGGCCATCGCCTGACGGGGCCACGCTGCTCGCCAGGTGGTACCGGCAGCCGTCAAGCGACAGCAGGGCGGCGGTGCTGTACCTGCACGGCGGCGGGATGATCGTCGGCTCGGTACCGATCTTCGACGGGCCAGTCTCCCGGTACGTGGCCCGTACCGGCGTGCCGATGCTGTCCCTGGAGTACCGGCTCGCACCCGAGCACCCGCATCCCACGCCGGTCGAGGATGCCTACGCCGGGCTGGTCTGGCTCGCCGGCCACGCCGCCGAGCTCGGCATCGACCCCGGCCGCATCGCGGTCATGGGCGACAGCGCCGGCGGCGGCCTCGCCGCCGGCGTCGCCATCCTGAGCCGCGACCGGAACGGCCCGGCGGTGGCACATCAGCTGCTCATCTACCCGATGCTCGACGACCGCAACGACGACGCCCGACCCGTACATCGCGCCGTTCGCCGGGTGGTCCTATGACGACAATGTCACCGGCTGGGACGCCCTGCTGGGAACAGGACACGAGCACCGCGAGATCGACCCGTCGGCCGCGCCGGGACGGCTCGCGGACGCTACCGGCTTGCCGCCCGCCTACATCGAGGTGGGACAGCTGGACATCTTCCGCGACGAGGACATCCGGTACGCGCTCACGCTCAGCCGGGCGGGCGTGCCCGTCGAACTGCATCTGCATCCCGGCGTGCCGCACGAGTACGACGCCATCGCCTTCGACGCCGACGTGTCGCGCCGTGCGCAAAGCCGGCCGCGACCGCGTGCTGCGGAGCTTGTGACGCCGGTTAGCCGCCAAGCACCCGTCAGGACACGGGGGACGCGCCCCGCTCCCGCCTGCACACGAGAGGACAGCCGTTGACTAGCCCGGCTGGCCAATTCAACCAGCACACCATCGCCGAGTTCCGCGCCAACCACAGGCGAGTCGGCAACAGCCGTCGGCGCATAGCGAAGCTTCTCGCGCACGCTGCCTATTGTCTTTGCCGCGCTACGTGATGGCACTCCCGCAGCGCCTGATGTGACCGGGTTTCATGCCGACGGCAAGAACACAACGGCGTTGCTGTCAGCTCAGGGCATGCCCGGGACCTGGCAGGAGCGTGAACGCCTGCACGTGGCGGAGCCCTGATGCCCGTGAAGTCCGGTGATCAAGCGTGGCGATCCCGGTCAGCCCAAGGCGCCCGGCGATGGCCGCCACGGCGGCACCGGCGATGCCGAGCGGAAGATCAAGATAAGTTCCACGAGTTCGGCGCCGATGTTGGGTGCCCGCAGCTAGCAAGACGCCGGTATCGCACAGCGGCACCTCAGTCGGCGAGTTCCGAGGCGAGGATCTCTTCCGCTCGTTCGGCCAGGTCGGATCGGCCTCAGATGAGGCGAATATGGGCAGCTCTCTTTCCGGACCTGATCCCCGGCCGCGTGCGCGCGGATCAGTCCGGGAGATGGCCGCGGTCCGCGCCTCCGGTAGCAGGTCCACCAAGTGGTGCAGCACCTCACGCATCGCGCTCATGCATCCAGTGCAGGACTGGCAGCCCCCGATGGCGGGCATACGCACTGCCACGGCGTGGCAGCCCTTCTCGCCAGATTTCGGTCCGGCCAGGCGGGCAGTATCCACCCGCATGTCGTCTACCGGGTGGCACGGTTGTCGGTTTCTGCTGGTCGGCATAAGACGCGCAACGGCGCGGGAAAGACCACCACCGTGCGCATCCTGGCCACGCTGACCCGCGCGGACGCCGGGCAGGCCCGGGTGGCCGGTTTCGACGTGCTCCGCGACCGGTCTGCGGTCCGCCGCCGGATCAGCCTGACCGGCCAGTTCGCCGCGCTGGACGAGGCGCAGACCGGCGAGGAGAACCTGCGGATGATGGGCCGGTTGTCGCGGCTGTCCCGGGCGGCAGCCCGGCGGCGCGCGGCCGAACTGATCGATCTCGACGATGCCGACCCGGGTCGGGTCCTGATCGCGAGCTTCGCCGTGCGCGGCGCCACCCTGGACGACGTTTTCCTCACCCTGACCGGACACATGAAGGAGACCATTCATGTCTAACGCGCTGACCATGGCCGGGCGGAGCCTGCGGCTCTCCGCCCGCAGCCCCGAGGCACTGCTGACCGCGCTGCTGCTGCCCGTCATGCTGATGGTGGTGTTCGTCTACCTCTTCGGCGGGGCGGTGGACATCGGCATTAGCTACGTCGACTACGTGGTGCCCGGCGTCTTGCTGTTGTGCGCGGTGACCGGGGCGTCCACCACGGCGGTGACCGTCTGCCAGGACATGGCCGGCGGGATCATCGACCGGTTCCGGTCTCTGGACGTGCCCGGGACGACGATGCTGGCCGGGCACGTGACCGCGAGCCTGCTGCGGAACCTCGCCTCGACCGTGCTCGTCACCGCGGTCGCGTTCGGCATCGGGTTCCGCCCGCATTCCTCGGTGGCCCGCTTCGCCGCCGCGCTCGGCGTCCTGCTGCTGTTCGTCGCCGCGGTCTCCTGGCTGGCCGCCGCGTTCGGGCTGCTGGTGTCCGCGCCGGAGGCGGCCAACTCGGCGATGTTCTTCCTGATGTTCTTCTGCTACGCCAGCAGCGCGTTCGTGCCGGTCAGGACGATGCCATGGTGGCTGCGCGGTTTCGCGCTGCACCAGCCGGCCACGTCCGTCACCGAGACCATCCGCGGCCTGCTGCTCCGCCAGCCCGGCGGGCTGCCGCTAGGCACGGCGCTGGCCTGGTGCGGCGGCATCCTGGCCGTCTCGGTAGCAGTCTCGGCCTGGCTGTTCCGCCGCCGCACGGCCTGATCGCGGCGGCCCGGGTGGGCGGCACCCCCGTGCACCCATGATACCATATATCGCTGGCCTCTCTCTTCCCCCCTTATAACAACACACCGCGCACCACCAACAGGTCTCTCACGCTCCCCCCACCGACCCCTGCCCCTCCCCCAGCCGCAGGCCGCGCCGCCCCCAAACACAGCCTCCCCCTCCCCCCCCCCCCCCCTCCCAGCCCACCCCCCACCCCTCAGCCCCCCCCCCCCCCCCGCCCCCCCCCCCCCCCCCCGCCTCTATCACCCCCTCCTCCCGGCCCCCCCCCAACCCGCCCCCCCAACAGCCCCCCCGCTACCCCCCCCCCGCCCCCCCCCGGCCCCTCCTCAAACCCATCCTCCCCCCACATCCCCCTCTCCCCCCCCCCCCCCGACCTCAGGGTCCCGGCCGGCCGATGCTGGCGACCTTCGCGTCCGCGGCCCGGACCAGGTCGGCGGGGGCGAGCTCGATCTCGAGTCCGCGCCGGCCGCCACTGCAGAACACGGTGGCGAAGCTCATCGCGGACGCGTCAAGCACCACCGGGAGCCGCTTGCGCTCGCCGACCGGAGAGATGCCGCCCGCCACGTACCCGGTGGCCCGTTCGGCCGCCGTCACCTGGGCCATCGCGGCCCTCTTGCCACCCGCGGCGGCGGCGAGCGCCTTGAGGTCGAGCTGGCCGTCCACCGGGACCACCCCGGCCACCAGGGTTCCGTCCACCTCGGCGATCAGCGTCTTGAACACGCGGTCCGGCGACACCCCCAGGGCCTCGCTCGCCTCCCGGCCGTAGGACTCGTGCCGGGGGTCGTGGGCGTACTCGTGCACCATGAACGGGATCCCGGCCCGCTCGAGCGCGATCGTCGCCGTGGTCCCGCGTCCTGCCACGGTCGGTCACCTTACGGCATGGCGCCATCGAGCGAATCACCGTCCTGGGAAAACCATTAGCCGCGCCGTCTGGTGCGTCCGCATAGTTGGGATATGCGGGTGACCTTTCCCCGGCTGCCCGACCACCAGCGTGCCTACGCGCTGGTGGAGCGGGACGACGGGGTTGTGTATCAGCTGTACGGCGGGATGGCCGGGCCTCGGCTGCCGCACGACATCATGCATCTCGTGGTGGAGCGGGAGTTGCGGATCATGGACGGCATCTGGGGTGGCATCGCGGCGGGTATCGTCTTCGACAGCATGCGGCACGTCAGCGGCCGCCGCCCGCCGCACGCGGCCGAACATTCGGCTCAGCTGCGACGCGGCTTCCGGCGCCCGGGCCTGCGCGCCGAACTGCTCGCCGACCTGGTCTCCAGCGCCGCGGCGCTGGAGACGATGACGCCGGAGGAGATCAGGCGGCTGGCGGACGCCAAGCTTTCTGTGCTGCCCGAGACGGACGTGGACCCGGCCGTGATCGCCGCCGCCGCTCGGGCGCTGCAGGTGGAAGCGTCCCGCTGGGCGCGGCTGCGGGTGGGCGAGGAGTTGTGCTACGAGTGGCCGGGCCGGTGAAATCGGAGCGCCACCGGCGGGAGCCGCCGGTACCCGCGGGTACCGGCGTTGGCGTGGTCTGGCGGCTCACCAGGTAACGTAAGCCGGCATGGGATACGGGCAAGCCGATCAGACCGATCGCGAGATGATGGCGCTGGCCCTCGGCCAGGCGCGGGTCAGCCTGGAAGAGGGCGGCGTGCCGGTCGGGGCGGTGCTCGCCGCGGGCAGGGTCAGCCAAGGATGGCAGCTCGTCGCGGCCGGGCACAACGAGCGCGTGCAGCGCGGCGACCCGGTGGCGCACGGCGAGATCGCCTGCCTGCGCAACGCCGGCCTGCGGCCCTCCTACCACGACACGACCCTGTACACCACGCTGTCTCCGTGCCAGATGTGCACCGGGGCGATCCTGCTGTTCCAGATCCCCCGGGTAGTGGTTGGCGAGGCGCACACGTTCCAAGGCGACCTCGGCTTCCTGGCCGGCCACGGCGTGGAGATCGTACTGCTCGAGGACGAGGGCTGCGTGGCCGCCATGCGGGAGTTCCAGCAGCGCTACCCCGAAGTCTGGAGCGAGGACATCGGCGGCCGCTGACCTGGGCGGATTAGCGAAGACTTAAAGCTGCGGTTGCGTAATGCCCCCCCAGGCCGAATGATGCAATACATGCAGGTCCCGTCGCAGGTCGAATACGAGCGGGCGACCAGCGTCGAGCATGCGCTGTCGCTGCTGAGCAGGCCCGACACCCGTGTCGTGGCAGGCGGCCACAGCATCGTCCCGATGATGAAACTGCGGCTGGCCCAGCCCGAAGTGCTCGTCGACATCAACGAGCTGACCGAGCTCGCCTTCATCAAGCTGGCCGGCGGCCAGCTGCGCATCGGCGCCCTGGCCAGGCACGCGGACCTGCTCGATTCGGCCGTCGCGGGTGAGCTTTTCCCGATCTTCCATGACGCCGAGCGCGTCGTCGCGGACCGTGAACTTAACAGTTCCAGAAACGGGATCGATACCTTTGACAAACACAGTCGAATTGAATCCACCCTGCTCGCTACTAAAGATTGTCCCGTCGGTATGGACCAAATACCCGCCGTCCGCCGGAAAAGGCGCCGAGTATGCAAATACGACGTGGCCGGTAGCCCCATCCACCTTTACTAGACAACTGAAGCAGTTGGTACTGCTACCCGACAAGGCCAGACCTCCTTGAAAGTCAGCTCGAACACCCGCCCAGTTCGGGGATGAATTGCCCACGTATGCGCTCACATCCGAAATCCAGGCAGTTGTACCATCGCTCTTGATTGCGGCGATGGTGCCATCATTCTGCAACGCAAACACATCCGCAACGCCTGTCGTGCTTGGCACCGCCGGAATGATCCTCGCCACTCCCGATCCACTGCCTGGATTTGTCCATAGCACTGTGCCCGTCGGCAGCCAGCTGCCCGAGCCTCCCAACGCAGACACCGTAACATCCGCCGAGCCCGCACCCGCCGTAATCGTCACACGCCCGGCCGCGAGCGCGGTCAATATCGGCGGATCGTCTGTAGAAAGACTCACAATGCTCGTATTGCTCGAGGTCCATGTAAGCCCCGTCACCGACTGCCCCGCAGCGTTAGTCGCCTGAATGGTGTGCGTGTCTCCCACAACCATATTGATCATGGCCGGCGTAAGACTGTTGCCACCGCTGGTGGGCACCGTGAACCCCTCCGCATTGCTCCATGTGCCGCTCTGTTGGATTCGCGCAATGCCACTCAGCGAGCCGCTCGCAACGGTTGCGACCACTTGTGTATCCGTCCAGCTCACGACGTTCGCCGCCATACTCCCAAGCCACACCGCGCCCGTGCTCTGAGAGCCGAATCCCGTTCCCGTGAACGTGACTGAGGTTCCCGCCGTCCCCGAGTTCGGCGTGATGCCCGTGATCTGCAGCGCGTCAATCGAGAGGCCCACCGCGTTGCTCCACACGCCACCTTGCAGCACCCGAGCGTTCCCCGACATCGATCCAGCCGCCACGGCCGCAACCACCTGCGTATTGCTCCAGCTTTGAACCGACCCGTAGGCCGTCCCGAGCCAGACCTGTCCACTCCCTTGGGCCGCGCCGAAGCCCGACCCGTTGATCGTCACCTGCGCCCCCGGCAGTACGCTGGTCGAGCTCAAGCTGGAAATCGTAGCAGTCGCTACCGTAAACGGAACCGAATTCGACGAGAATCCGCTCTGTTGCACCTCGGCGACACCGGAAACGGCGTTTGCAGCCACCGTCGCGACGACCTGCGAATTGCTCCAACTCACAACCGACCCCGGCGTACTGCCCAGCCATACCGTCCCTGACGTTGCCCCGAAGCCCGACCCCAAGATCGTCACCTGCGTTCCCGCCGAGCCCGACGTCGGCGATACGCTTATGACACTGGGCACGACCGTAAAGTTCCACTCGTTGCTGTCGAGCCCTCCGGCGCTTACCAATACCGGCCCCGAGCTTGCGCCCGAGGGAACGTTTACCGTAATGCTGCTGGCGCTCCAACTCGTCGGCGTTGCGGCCATCCCATGAAATGTCACCGTGCCGGCCGTGGACCCGAAGTTTGTGCCGGTAATCGTCACCTGCCCGCCAACCGGGGCCGCGGCCGGCGAAATACCCGTGACCGTCAGCGGGAAATTGACCACCGAAAAGCTCGCACTGTACGTGGCGGGCGTCGACGGCACGGTAACACTACGGTAGTGTCACGGGCTTTCGTTGGCGCTCGGCCAAGTCCGATCAGCGGAACAAATCACTGCTACTTTCCAGACCCTTTTGTCCTGATGCAGTCAGGTTCTTCGCTCCACGGGTAGTAGCGCTGGAGCGCGCCGCAGGCGCGCTCGCGCAGCACCGGGTCTGTCCCCAAAAGCATGGTTTCGAATTCTTCTCGAACGCGCAGCCTGCTGTCGCCGGCTGCATCCAGAAAGGCAAGCTGCGCAGGGTCTTTGAGCGACTCCGCCAACGTATGGTGAAATCGTTGTTGCTTGGCGCTCTCTTGTTCTGCTTCTCTCCGTTTCTCACTAGACTCGCTCTGATCGGTGGATATCGCCACCAGACAATCGTCTTGCCCAAGATATGAGTGAACCAACAACCCGCACGCCTGGCTGCGAAGCGGCTCGGGAAATGTGGTGAGCCGCCGTAGCAACCGCACGCTCAGCACGCGGGAGGCCCATTGGTCGGCAATCGTTTGGTAGCGTGGAAGCCTCTTAGCCAAAAGCTCCAAGTCCGCCCCTGGCCCAGGTGCCAAAAGTATCTCCGCCATAACGCGCCCGGCATTATCTGCTTCTGGCGCCCCTTCTGGGTGCATTCCTGTTGAAACAGGAATTTCGTACTCGCCCACATCGAAGACAGCACGGAGGACTCCCTTTTCTCGCCTTAGAAAGAACAGGTATCTCGACCCCGGTTCGGCCTGGAAGAAGCGTCGATAGAGTGGATCCGGTTCGGACTCGCGGTACCCGCCATCTGCGAAATAAAAAAATTCCAGTTCCGGCCCAGCTAATCCGCCTTTCAGTGAATTTTCACGCTTGCAGACCACGCGATGGAGATCGAGATATACACCCGGAAAACGTGCGGCCCTGGTGTGCCTCAAGACTATCGTATTCTCTTTGACCGTAGCGACAACGATGATCGGCGCCAGTTCGCGAACGTCGTGTCCCCAGAGGGAGCTGCCTTCGCTGACAGGCGCGAGTCCAAGCGTGTCGGCCAGTTCGGAACGCGTGCGGTGGCATCCGAGAACAGCGATTAGCGATAGGATGGCACCGATCAATACTCGTCGCTTATTGAACACACCGTTTACAAAGACCGCGTGCGTCCGTTTGGCAAGCGAGCCATGCGTCATTGGCACCTCCTAATGGGCACGCCATTGGAATTTAGCCCCGTATTCCCATTGACGGTGATGAC
This sequence comes from Bryobacterales bacterium, assembly GCA_963743705.1. Classification (GTDB taxonomy): domain Bacteria; phylum Acidobacteriota; class Terriglobia; order Bryobacterales; family Bryobacteraceae; genus PALSA-243. Next base: position 24,341 of record CAVUQS010000021.1, read on the forward strand.
GAATTGGGTTTCGTTCAAAGAGGTCGAGGAAGTCGGCCCAGTAGGCTGGTAGGCGTTGATCTTCGGAATTTGGCCGAAGAATGCGGCGTAGTAAGGGGTGTTCGCTGGAGTCGCCAACCAAAACACTTGAGTATACTGAGTGTGACCTGTCAGAGGATTTGTCGAAAGAGTGTCTTCAAATTCATTGGTATCCTTTATCCATTGGCCTATACAGAGCCCTTGCTGTGGTGTGGTCGCGCCCGGACAGTTACTTCCGGCAAGGGGAACGAGCTGCTCTTGATAACTCATGTGATACATAGGCCTGTTGTATTGGTCAACGGCTTGGTAATTGATGTTGCGCTGTGCATATGAAGCTGGATTAGAGCTGCCGACGCTAGAGTAGCAGTCGAGAGGCTTCCCAAATAATGTCTCAATTGCTAGACTCGAAACCTTACGTAAAGTCGCGGTGTCGGTGTTGGAATCATTGCCGCCCTGGACTGGCCAGTAAGTCATGGCCTCGTACAGCGGTTCCGCTACCTCTTCGTCAACGGATCCGATTTGATAAGCATTGCGTCCCCAGCCATATATCGGCGCAAGGCCCCGCTGCCCCGTAGCGCTTCCGTTCTGATCGTACGTAACTCCCGATTGCCCAATAACCCCCCCCTCCGCCGTTGCGATCTGCGGTTGATCGTTCGGAACCATCCAGCGAATATTGCCAGAGCCGTCGAAGGCGACCATGTTGTACTGCGGATTGTCCGGATCTCCGGCACCGACACTCCCCACGAACGAGCCGTCCTGAGCCTGTAGCACGTTGAAAGCGGCGGTAGCCTGTCCGGGAACGGATGGCGTGGAGACGATTGCAAAGCTTGTGCCGGCCGTAACCGCCATGCCGCCAACACCGGTCGCTGGCGTGTACCAGTTAACGATCACGCCTTGATCCGCATTCGTCGTAATGCTCACATCAGTAGGTCCGCTGTGGTTAATTAGGTCGGTGCTTGATATCCAATCCATCAGATCGATATTGTCGCTACTCCCGCTGCTGTTCACGCGAAAAAGCATGACATGCTCCGTCCAAGAATACGCGACGTTGCCGTTCTGGTCGAGGCTCCCACCTGGTACAACACGTATCCAAGGCCAGTAGGCGTAACCGTCGCCTGCCACTATTGGATTGGCGTGCGGTCCGATCCAATCCTGCTGGCCTCCACCGTCCGATACGCTCCTCTCGTCAACGCTGCTCTGGTAAAGGAGCGCGCTGAATTTCGCCGTCCCAGAGCTGGAATCGATCCCAGTCACGACCAAGTCGTCGTTGCCATCCATCTCGAGGTTGAATATTGTGCCGTCTGTATGTATCAGGAAGTCACCGAAGTTCTGGTTCCCGCCGGCGGGAGTATAAGTCGAAACAACCTGTCCCGTACCGCCGTCCAGAGTCACGAGTGCGCAACGGAGAGCGTCATCGTTGCAGTTTGTTGCCCTGAAGGTAATGCCACCCTGAAAATTGGGGCGGACGCCCGCGCCCGCCACATCTGCGTCGTCCGTCCCCCAGTCCGCCGTTGTGTGGAGCACGCCGTTGAAAAAGCCACCCACCACGTAGGCGCTCACATCGGAGGTCCAAGCCACAGTCCCATCGCTCTTCATGGCTTGTATTTTGCCATCGTTCTGGAGAGCGAAAACATCCGCAACCCCGGCCTGGCTCGGGACGGCGGGAAGGATCTGTTGGACGCCAGAACCATCACCCGGATTGGACCACAGCACCGTGCCATTGGGGAGGACGCCCAACGCCGACACCGTCACATCCGCCGATCCCGTACCCGCCGTAATCGTCACATGCCCCGGCGCGAGCGCCGTCAATATCGGCGGATCGTCCGTAGAAAGGCTCACAACGCTGGTGTTGCTCGACGCCCACGTAAGGCCTGTCACCGATTGTCCCGAGGCGTCAGTCGCCTGAATCGCGTGCGCATCTCCCACAACCATATTGATCATGGCCGGGGTAAGACTGTTCCCGCCGCCTCCAGGAACCGTGAAACCCTTGGCATTGCTCCATGCGCCGTTTTGTTGGATTCGCGCAATGCCACTCAGCGAGCCGCTCGCGACGGTCGCGACCACCTGCGTATCCGTCCAGCTCACGACGTTCCCAGCCATACTTCCAAGCCACACCGCGCCCGTGCTCTGAGAGCCGAAGCCGGTTCCCGTGAACGTCACCGATGTTCCCGCCGTCCCCGAGTTCGGCGTGATGCCCGTGATCTGCAGCGCGTCAATCGAGAGTCCGACCGCATTGCTCCACACGCCGCCTTGCAGCACCCGAGCGTTCCCTGACATAGAACCACTTGCCACCGCCGCGACGATCTGCGTGTTGCTCCAGCTTTGAACCGACCCGTACGCCGTCCCGAGCCACACCTGCCCGTTACCCTGGGCCGCGCCGAAGCCCGAACCGCTGATCGTCACCTGCGCCCCCGGCAGTACGTTGGTCGAACTCAAGCTTGAAATGGTAGGAGTCGCCACCGTAAATGGAACCGAGTTCGACGAGAACCCGCTCTGCTGCACCTCTGCAACGCCCGAAACGGCGTTTGCAGCCACCGTGGCGACGATCTGTGAACTGTTCCAACTCACAACCGACCCCGGCGTACTGCCCAGCCATACCGTCCCTGGCGTTGCCCCGAAACCCGATCCCAAGATCGTCACCTGCGTTCCCGCCGAACCAGACGTCGGCGATACGCTTATGACACTGGGCACGACGTTAAAGTTCCACTCGTTGCTGTCGAGCCCTCCGGCGCTTACCAATACCGGCCCCGAACTTGCGCCCGAGGGAACGTTTACCGTAATGCTGGTGGCGGTCCAACTCGCCGGCGTCGCGGCCGTCCCATGAAATGTCACTGTGCCGGCCGTGGAGCCAAAGTTTGTGCCGGTAATCGTCACTTGCCCGCCAACCGGGGCCGCGGCCGGCGAAATACCCGTGATCGTCAGGGGGAAATTGACCACGGAAAAACTCGCGCTGTAGGTGGCGGGCGTCGACGGCACGGTAATACTATGCGCCACCGCGCCACCGTCCGACCACCCCGAAAAAAGATATTGGCCACCCGTTATCCCGTTCTGCGGCGAGGGAGCAGCGATCGAATGAGAGGTGCCGGCGCCCCATTGAAACGATTGCGGAGCCGTATAATTCACGTTGTCTACGGTCACCGTCAAATTAGGCGGATTCGTGATGATCGTGATCGTTTCGATAGTCGGCGTGACCGTGATCGTGCCCTTTGGCTACTGTTATTGTACGTTCCCGTTACCGTTACGTTCATTGCGCTGGCCACGCTGGCTGCCGTCGCCGTCGTAGAGCCGCTCGCCTGGCCTGCTGTTACTGCAATAGCCGTTGGCACGGGTAGCGCGGTCGGATTACTGCTGAGCAGGCTTACGGAAGCTCCGCCCGATGGGGCCACGCCGCTTAACGTTGCCGTGATCGTAACCGCCCCGCCGCTTGCGACCGAAGACGGGCTGACCGACAGCGACAGAAGCGTCGGATTGGGCACGGGCGCATTCTCTTCTGGACCCGGACTGAGAAACGTTCCCGGTGAACTCTGGTTGTGATATTCGGTAGCGATCCACCCCGCTGTCCGGCTGGTAGTGGACATCCTCACCTCGTCCAGCATCCCGGTCAGATTGTAAGCGTTCGCATTGCCGCCATCCTGGCCGATCCCGACCGCCCCGGAATCCGCCTCGGGACTTCCACTTCCAGCGGATTGAATCCCATACGTGACTTCGACGCCGTTTAGATAGATATGGAGGACGCCATCGCTCTGAGAAAACGTCGTAACGAGATAAGACCACGCGCCGCTCGATACCGCGTTCACGGACGTGGAATAAGTATAGAGAGCGGAGGTAGGAATGATCGATTCCAATGTCCCGTCGGGCTGAATGGCAAAGCTCTTGTCATATCCAACAGAAGTAATATACACAGGACCGCCAGCCGGCGGAGGACCGCTGAACGATAGCGGATCGACCCAGGCGGATTGCGTATAGTTGGTGAGATTATAAAGCCCGGCGGGCGAGTTGACCGCGAAGCCGTCATAATTGGCGCCTGGGCTCGACATCGCGCCGCCAATCTGGCCGTTGACGGCGGTCGTGCCGGTGCTGGTCAGCGTATTGCCGTTGCCCGTTGAATCCGCTAGCGGCGCTGCGCTGCCGAAATGCCACACGCCCTGATAGCCCGCGCTCCATACCGCGGCCGTGTTCTGTTGATCCGCCGCCAAGGAGTTCCCATAATATAGATAGATAGTCGTATCCGCGGTGGGAGAAAGGGACGGGACCTGCACCCAAGCCAGGAGTTGGCCATTGGCGGATGAGTATTTCTCAATCTCGTGATTCAGTTTTAGCGTTCCACTGGAGTCCGTAAATAACAGATCCGAACCATCGCTCTTGGCTTCGGCTGGCAGATTGGGGTCGCTGGCCAAGGATACCAGGACCGGAAAATTGGTGAGACTGGCCGAGCCGGAAACCTGCGTATGACTGATAGTGATCGGCTTCCTATGGGCCCAGGCGCTGTTGTACCAGCCTGTGATTCCGTACGTCGCTGAAGCGACGGCGCTATGCGCCCATCCGGCCTCGTAACCGATCGCATTCACCATAGCGCTCGTGGCAACGGTGAACGGCCGCGTGTAAACCGTACCAACAGTTTCGGTGGGCGTGCTTCCATCGGTTGTATACCGTATCGTGGCATTTGGCGTTGTAGTAGAAATCGTAACGGACTGCGGCAAGGAGTAAATACCCCCTGCGGGACTCATGGTCGGTGTACAACTGTCCCCGTCCCACCGGCGTTCTGTTCCGCGCCCACGCCATAGAATGTTCCGGGCGAACTCTGGTTGTGATACTCCGTGGCGATCCACCCCGCGGACCGGCTCGTGTTAGCGATCCGGACTTCGTCTATCGTGCCAGTCAGATTGAAAGCGTAATTGTTGCCGCCGTCCAGCCCAATGCCAACGGCGCTGGAGTCCGGCAGCGCACTGCCGTCTCCGGCAGACTGAACGGCGTAGCTCACCTCGATGCCATTCAAGTAGACATGCAGCAGATGGTCGCTTGGGGAAAAGGTTGTTACCAGGTAAGCCCAGCTCGCCGTCGAAACCGTATCCACGGAGGTGGAATAGGTATAAATACCTGAGTTGGCAATAATGGATTCGATTGTGCCGTCCGGCTCGATCGCAAAGCTTTTATTAAACCCCACGGAATACAGATATACGGGACCGTAGAGAGTCGGCGGCCCGGTAAACGACAAGGGATTAACCCAGGCTGATTGCGTATAGGTCGTCAGGTCATAAAGACCGGTCGGCGAGGGGACCATCAACCCGTCCGTAACGGCGCCGGGGTTGGAGATGGCGCCGGCGATCTGCCCAGTGACAGCCGTAGTCCCATTGCTGGTCAACGTATTTCCAGTGCCGCTGGAATCCGCTAACGGCGCTCCACTACCGAAGTGCCAGACCCCCTTATAGACGCCATTCCAAACCCCGGTGGCATTCTGCTGGCTCGCCGCCGAGGGATTCCCATAATACATATAAATCGTGGTGTCACTGGAGGCGGATACGGTTGGGACCAGCACCCAGGCTTGCACCTGACCCGAACTGGAGACATATTGTTCAATTTCGTGATTCAACTTCAGCGTTCCGCTGGAGTCGGTGAACAAGATATCCGAGCCGTCAGTCTTAGCTTCCGACTGCAAATTGGGATCGTTGCTCCACGAAATCAGCACCGGAAAATTGGTCAGGTCTGAGGCTCCCCCAACCTGAGAGTGGCTGATTGTGATGGGCTTGCGGTGCGCCCAGGCGCTGTTATACCAGTCGGATGCGCCGCCGATCGTGTAGGTGGCTGACGCAATCGGGCTATCAAGGTATCCCGATTTATAAGCAATTGCATTGACCGTCGCCGATGCGCTTAGAATGAACGGGGCGTCGTAGAGGACGCCATTTGTTTCGTTCGGCATAGAGCCGTCTGTCGTATAGCGGATCGAGGCGCCATTGGTGCCGCTGCAAAGCGCGATCGTTTGGGCCGCTGGATAACTTCCAGCCGGCGGACTGAACGAAGGCGGCGCGACGGTCGCCGGAACGACAGTAACTGAAGCGCTTTGGCTTATATAGTTATATGTTCCGCTCACGGTAACGGCGGTCTGGTTGCCCACACTCCCCGCCGTTATGCTTGCGGACCCCGTACTCGACCCCGCGGCAATTGTGAGAGTTGCCGGGACCGGCAGGGCGCTGACGCTGGTGCTAGACAAGGTAACAGCAGCGCCGCCTGACGGCGCCACACCGCTCAGGGCGGCGGTGATCGTAGCGCTTCTGCCGCTGGTAACCGAGGCTGGGGCGACCGAAACCGAGGAAAGAGTTGGCCCTGGTCCTGTGACAGTCCATATGCCTGCTTCTGCCCAACCGGACCCGAGTAAAGCGCTATCCTCTACCATCACGTAAATTGGCTGCTGGCCCGTATACGTCGATGCGAACGTGACGGGGAGCGTGATGGAGAGCGAGTTGCCCGAAGCGCTGACTACCGTATTGACGACATTGATGGCGCAGCGGCTGTTCGAAAGCGGGCTGCTTCCCGCCGTACCCGGAACATTTCCGGTCGTTGTAGTTCCAGCATCGTTCCAAAGATTCAGCGTATTGATGTCGCGGTAATAGGTAATGGCGCAGCTCGCAGTATTCGACGTTCCCCCGAATACGATATCTATCGTCTCGATGTCGGCATAGCCGGCCGCGTCGGTAAAGGCAAACGTGAAAGGGTAACTGGTTCCGTAGGGCCCGCTCCCAGTCCCCGGGGTGAAAGAACTTAACGCCGGCACTACGGGCGCCGAGGCCGTCCATGTGCCAACGTTATTCCAGCCCGTATTTTCCGATGTGTCGGACGCATACGCCACGATATTCTTGGCGCCGGCATATGGCGCCAGAAACGTAAGCGAAAGGTTCAGCGTTGCCGTATTGCCGCTAATTGTCGCCCCCGACGCACTGCCCAGGAGAATGCACTGGCTATTGCTAAGCAAGCCCGAACCGGGCGTCAGCGGTGATGACCACGTCGCGCCATCGTCCTGCAGCAGCGATATTTGATTCGCAGCCGGCGTGTACCGAATTTGGCAGGAACTAGCGGCGCTTGCGATGGTCGCGCCCGATCCCGCGCTTCCAATCCAGAACAAAAGCGAGTTGAAATTACCGGCGCCGTTCACGTCGGTATAAACCGCGGTGAACTGCTGACTTGAGCCGCTTCCCGACGTCGGTGCAAGTGACGTTACGCTGAGAGGCTGGGCTACGGTGTAGGTTCCCTTGGAAAGCAATCCCGTGTTGCCGCTAACCGTACTCGCTTCCGCATACTGCGTCTTGGGCCGTCGAATGCGGGCAAGAATGCCAAGGTAAAGCTGACAATTAGTGTATCACTAGTGTTGTGAGTTGGAAATTCATTGAATAAATGATGCGATACCCTCATACTGGAGGCATGGGTATCGGACGCCCCACCAAACCGCTCAACCTCACGGAGGAGGAAAGAGAGAAGCTCACCATGTTGGCTCGTCGCCCGAAGTCGGCACAAGCCATGGCAATGCGGGCTCGCATTGTACTCAGCTGCGATGAGGGTTTGAACAATGGAGCGGTAGCCAAGAAGTTGCAGATCACAGGAGCCACCGTTTGTAAATGGCGGGAGCGTTTTCGAGTGAATCGGCTGGAAGGCTTGCTCGATGAGCCCCGGCCGGGTGCTCCGCGGTCGATTACGGATAAGCAGGTGGAGGCCGTTATCACCAAAACGCTGGAGTCGATGCCGGCTAGCAGCACCCACTGGAGCACGCGGCTCATGGCGAAAAAGGCAGGCTTGTCGCAGACAGCCGTCGTGCGGATTTGGCATGCCTTTGGATTGCAGCCCCACCGGGTGGAGAACTTCAAGCTTTCCAAAGACCCTCAATTTATTGAGAAGGTTCGGGATATTGTCGGTTTGTACATGCATCCGCCGGATCGAGCGATCGTCTTATGCGTAGACGAAAAGAGTCAGGTGCAGGCGTTGAACCGGACGCAGCCGATTTTGCCGTTGGCGCCGGGCGTGCCGGCGCGGCAATCGCACGATTACGAACGGCACGGAGTGACTTCCCTGTTTGCGGCGATGGATGTGGCAAGCGGCGTCACCATCAGCAACTGTTATCGACGACACAGGCATCAGGAATTCCTGCGATTTCTCAACGATGTCGATGCCAATCTTCCGCGCGGGCTGGAGGTTCATCTGGTGATGGACAACTATGGCGCCCACAAGGTCAGCAAAGTGCGCTCTTGGTTAGTGCGCCATCCCCGTTACCACGTCCATTTCACGCCCACGAGCGGAAGTTGGCTGAATCTGGTTGAGCGGCTGTTCGCCGAAGTGACCGAACGCTGCGTGCGGCGGGGCAGCCATACCGCCGTCGGAGAATTGGAAAAGGCCATGCTCGCTTACCTGGATCAACGGAATCGAAATCCGAAGCCGTTTGTATGGAAAGCAGACGCGGATTTGATCCTGGGCAAGGTTGAACGACTTTGTCAACGAATTTCTAAACTCAGGACACTAAATATGGTAACTGTCGATGTATCGGTCCGCAGCAGGCACTGGCTGTTTTGCAGGTACCCTAACGCTCCCACCGCTACCCCGCCAGCTGAGAACGCGCCACTGTTATCAGCCAGGTACATCAGGTTCGTCGCTCGGTCATATCGCAGATAACACGCGTTTGTAGTCGCGGAGCTGTTGTTGATCAAAAACCAAATAGAGTTTAGATCCGAGGCGCCGTTACTGTCATTGACTGTGACAGCAAACGTAGCGCTGCCTCCCGAACCGGTGCTTGGCAAAACAGATATGGTTTGTGCGGAGAGTGATATAGGCGCCGCAAGGGCAGACAATATCAACGCGCCATAAAAACAGGCGCGAAATGGGAAACGAAGCTGGCGTCTTGACACACTCGTGCTCCATTAGCGGCATGGGGACGCAAATCCTTCATGCCTGGATTTGGGTACATCTTCTGTCACAGTGAAACGGATGCTGCCCTGCAACGCGTCTTGGTTTTGCAAAACGCAATAAAAGCGAAGTTCAAACGGCGGTTACTGCTTCGTAACGCCGGTGGCTGTGTTCGCGACGCCAGTCACCGTAAAAGTCAGGCTCGACGCGGGACCACTCGATGGCGCGGTAATCTGATACGGCGCGGAGGTACTGGCAACGGAAAGTCCATTACTATCTTTCAATTGATAGGCGCCGGCAAGAATAAAAAGACGGACGGGCATATCGAGAGGAATGTTAACGGTGTAGTTTCGCCCAGCGGCAGTCTTCGATGCGAGCATCGCCGAATGAAGTGCGCCCGAAGGCGATTGGGCTCTTAGAGTGAATTGGGCCCCCGATGTCGCGGCAGCCGCAGCGAAGACCTGATTCGGATCATTAACCACGATTGGATAGGGCTTGCTCTTTGGCATGGTTATGGAGACGCTGGAAGCGGCCTGCCCTGGTTTCACAACGAAGGTTGGGGGGGCGTAGGACCAATGACATGGGTCCAAGTAGGCCTGCGTCCGAACGGACGCGCAGGCCAAGTATGCGCCCACGCTCAGATTGGAGAGGGAGAATGATCCGTCTGCTGCGCTTACAACCTGACGTATGGGCGGCGTCATCGCTGCCGCTGCGCGCGGACGGCTGGGAGCCAAAAGCCCATAGGAGATATTGGCGCCGGATATCGGTGTGCCATCTGCCGCCTTGACAACCCCATGGACTATTCCCGTTGATACCGTAGCTGCGGCGCTGGGATCGGACGCAGAAATCTCTGAAAACCCTAAACACAAAAATACGCCAACTTTAAAGACACGATTCCTTGGTACGCGCAAGGTGATGCCTCCGTAATCTATCTCTAAAGCACGCCGGGAGAGCCAAAGCCAGATAGGCGAGGACTAGGACTTTCGGGACGCTTGGTACAGTTCAATCTCAGAGAATACGAGCACGGCGGACCAATGTCAAGAAAAAATATTACGCTGCGAGATACTTGAAGGCGGATAAAATTAATCCTCCCAAAGTCGGTAGCCGAATAACTCAGAGACTCCGGGTTTGCCAGCAAATCCGGACCTCAACATAGTGTCGAGAGTCGTCCCTGTCTACGATCTTCCGGGCCTCTTCCATGTGAATGAGCCTTTTTCAGTTCGCCATTTTCAGATTTATATTCTCCCAGCCACCAATCACTTACGTTTTTGCCGCCTCCAAAACCCTTGACACCGCGCTTTATCCTGAAGTCGTAATGGCTTCCTCACTCAAATCCGAAACTGCCCGCGTCAATGGTGCCAACTCTCGCGGACCCAAAACTCCCGAAGGCAAGCTCCGCTCCTCCGCTAACTCAATCCGTCATGGCTTACTCGCCCGCACTGTCGTCCTCGAAGACGAAAACGGAGATACCTTCGCCGATCTTCTCGCCGCTTTCGAACGCGACCTTCACCCGCAAAATGAAATCGAGCGCTCCTTGGTCGAAAACATGGCCATCGGCCGTTGGCGTCTGCTGCGTCTCTGGGCCATCGAGCGCGCCTCTCTCAAATCCGAAATGGAAAAGCACGATCCCGAAGCCAACGACCCCGCCACTCGTGCGGCCATGGCCTTCCGCGCCCTCGGCGATCAGTCCCGCTGTCTCGATCTCCTCAATCGTTATGAAGCGCGCTTCGAACGCCAATACGCCCGCTCTCTCGCGCTGCTCCTCAAAATGGACGCCGCGCCGTCGCGCGAAAACGAATTGTGCGAAACGAACCCCAGAAGTTGCTGAAAACAAAAGAATCTGCGTAATCCAATGCAGCAGCGGCGGACTATTTCCGCAAGACCCCCAAGCAGACGGGACCAGACTTTCATTCCGTCGTCGGCCAGCTGTTTGGATTTCGAGCTAAAACCTTGCTAAAATAGACACTTAACCTCAACATGCCAGATCAGGAACAACCCCCACAGAACCAGCTTCCCCTGCCTGGAGGCGGCGATGGCGGCAACAAAAATATCGTCCCGACCAACATCGAAGACGAGATGAAGCGGTCGTACCTCGATTACGCCATGAGCGTGATCGTGGGACGCGCTTTGCCGGATATCCGCGATGGTCTGAAGCCGGTGCATCGGCGCATTCTTTACACCATGCACCAGATGGGCTTGCAGCCCAACCGGCCCACCCGCAAGTGCGCGCGCATCGTCGGCGACGTGATGGGCAAATACCATCCGCATGGCAATCTGGCGGTTTATGACGCCTTGGTGCGCCTCGCGCAGCCGTTCGCCATGCGCTATCCGCTGGTGGAGGGCCAGGGCAACTTCGGCTCGGTGGATGGCGACCCGCCCGCGGCCGATCGTTACACAGAAGCCAGGCTGTCGCGCGTTTCCACCGCGCTGCTCGAAGATCTCGATCTCGAAACCGTCGACTTCAAGCCCAACTACGATGAGAGCGAAGTCGAGCCGGAAGTGTTGCCCGCGCGCATTCCGAACCTGCTCGTGAACGGATCGTCCGGAATCGCGGTCGGCATGGCCACCAACATTCCGCCCCACAACCTGAACGAGATCATCGGCGCGGCCATTCAGTTGATTCAGCACCCCGGCACGCCGCTCGCGAAGATGCTCGAGATGGTGCCCGGCCCCGATTTCCCAACCGGCGGCTATATCCTCGGCCGCGCGGGAATCATTGACGCCTACACCCGCGGCCGCGGACAACTCAAGCTGCGCGCCAAGGCCGCCATCGAGCGCAGCGGCAAAGATCGCGAGCAGATCATCGTCACCGAAATTCCGTACCAGGTCAACAAGTCGAAGCTGCTCGAACAGATCGCCTCCCTGGTCAACGAAAAGCGCATCGAAGGCATCGCCGACGTCTTCGATCACAGCGATCGCGACGGCATGCGCATCGTGATCGAGCTGAAGCGCGGCGAGCAGTCCGAAGTAGTGCTCAACAACCTCTACAAGCACACTCAGCTTCAAATCGGCTTCGGCATCATCATGCTTTCCATCGTCAACGGCCAGCCGCGCGAGCTGGGCCTGCTGGATTGCCTCAAACATTTCATCGATCACCGCGTCGAAGTAGTCCGCCGCCGCACCGAATATGAGTTGCGCAAGGCGCGCGATCGCGAGCATCTCTTGCTCGGATTCCAAAAGGCGCTGGATAACATCGACGAAGTCATCCGCCTCATCCGCGCCGCCAAGGCGCCCCGCGAGGCGCGCGATTCGCTGATCGCCCGCTTCGAATTCAGCGAAAAGCAGGCCCAGGCCATCATCGAGCTGCAGTTGCAGCGCCTCACCGGCATGGAGCGGCAGAAGATTCTCGACGAATTGGCCGATATCCAGCGCCGTATCGCCGAGTATCTCGAAATCCTGGGCTCCGACAAAATTCTGCGCGATGTCATCATCAAAGAACTCAAGGAAGTCCAGAAGGATTACGGCGACGCGCGCCGCACCGAGATCATCGAAGACACTGGCGAGATCCGTCTCGAAGACCTGGTTGCTGTGGAAGACGTCGCCATCACTGTGACGCGCGGCGGCTATCTCAAGCGCACCTCCGTCGATACCTACCGCCGCCAGACGCGCGGCGGCAAGGGACGCATCGGCATGGGCACGCGCGCCGAAGATTTCGTCGAGTATCTGCTGGTGACCTCAACCCACAGCTACCTGCTCATCTTCACCACGCGCGGCCGCGTCTATTGGCTCAAAGCCTACGAAATTCCCGACGCCAGCACCACCGGCAAGGGCAAACACATCTCGAACCTGATCAACCTGCAGGACGACGAGAGCGTGAAGGCGTTCCTCAGCGTGAAGGATTTCGTCTCCAGCCAGTTCATCGTAATGGTGACCAAGCAAGGCGTCATCAAGAAGTGCGAATTGACGGAATTCGACAACCCGATGGCCCGCGGCATCATCGCGATGTCGCTCGATGAGGGCGACGAGCTGATTGGCGCCAACATCACCAACGGTGAAAACTTCATATTCCTCGGCTCGCATCTGGGCCAGGCCATCCGTTTCCGCGAATCCGAAGTGCGCGCCATGGGCCGCCCCGCGCACGGCGTGTGGGCGATGGATCTCGACGAAGGCGACTACCTGATCGGCATGCAAGTGGTCGAAAAAGAGGGCCTCATTCTCTCCATCGCCGAGAACGGCTACGGCAAGCGCACCGCGCTCGAAGATTACCGTCTCACCCGCCGCGGCGGCAAGGGCGTAATCAACATGAAGACCACCAAAAAGACCGGCGCCGTGGTGGGGATTCTTTCCGTAAGCGAAGATTCCGATCTGATGCTCGTCACCCAAAGCGGCAAGATCATCCGCATCGAATCCTCGACCATCCGCCAGGCCGGCCGCTCCACGCAGGGCGTCAAGCTGGTCTCGCTCGAAGAAGACGATAAAGTCGCGGCCGCATCGGTCATCCCGGATGCCGAAGCTCCGAACGGCAACGGACAGGAAACGCTGCCGGTCCAGTAAGCCGGTTAGTTTGCCGACGGCTTCTCGACATGCTCGATCGTCAGGAAGTCCGTCGGCAGCCTCTGTGCTTGCAGTTTCAGCTCCCGGCTGACCCGGTTCGGAAACCCAACTAAGCTTGAAGTCGTAGCGATCGGTCAGCCCGGTCCTATCGACAACATTCTCGCCACACGCGCGCCTACGTCTGCAAATCCGAAGAAAAAAGAAAAAAACTGCCGTCTGCTTTTCAGCATCTGAGATCGAAGTAAGTAGGTTTCAAAAAGAACAAATTAGAAAACCAGGCCTGACCGGCGACTCAAAGGCGCCCGGGTTGAATAACGCTGGAAGCGTGTTCTGATCTACCGAACAGATAGAAAGCCGTGCGATTTGGAGGTGGCATGTGCCCAGGACTCAAGTCACGCGAACGTGCCTTGCGACCCTCATCGTGTTCGCGAATTGTCTCGGACAATCGAACTCTCGCATAGGCAGACCCGCGGGCACAACGCCCAAAACCACGGTTCCGCCCCCGCCGGCGCTCTCGCAGCGACGAGCCTCTGAAATACTCGGCGGTCTTCCGCGTGTTTTTGAGCCCAATCTCGGCCAGACCTACCCGCAGGTTCGCCTCTTCACCAGTCAAAGCCCCCGGACTATTCCTCTATCAGCCCAACTTGACGCACGACATTCACAGGAGAGACTATGCAACGGATTTTGACGCTCGCGGTCGTTTTGTTGTTTGGGGGTGCATTGAATGCTCAAACCACACCCATCTATAACACTATCCCTACGCCCCTTCCGGTGAGTTTGATCAACCAGAGTTTTCAAGCCCAGCGTATCTCCGAGTTCGGCAACCAGGTCGTGTTCGGCGGGACCAGTCGCCAATTGACCTCGGTGACTGTCGCCATGGTCACACTGGGATACTTCTCGAAATACAATAGCCCCAGCGCTCCCAACACTGGCGGATGGAGCTACCCCATCACGCTAAACCTTTATTCCGTGAACAGCGATGGCAGCCCGGGGAACGTAATAACATCTGTCACGCAGTCGTTCTTCATTCCCTGGCGACCGGAACCGACACTCGCATGCGGCGGGCCCCTGTACCTTGGCACCGACAATGTCTGTCACAACGGCCAGGCGTTCGATATCATCTTCGACTTCAGTAACCGCTCACCTGCCTTGATTCTGCCCAATCAGGTCATCTTCGGCATCGCCTACAACACCCAAAGCGCCGGTCAAACTCCTACAGGAGTCGACGGGCCGTACAACGACCTCAACGTGGGCTTCAACGCGACCAACACAGTGGGCAGTAACCCGATCGCACCTGAGGCTTACCTGAACGGCACGATTGGTGCGTCCTATGCGGACGGTGGTGCCGGTGGGGTTGGAGTGTTCCGTCGCGACGTAGGGGGCAATTACCCCAACATCGCCATCGAATTCGACGTTCTCGCCCCGCCTCCAACGCTCATCATCTACAACACCATCCCTGCGCCCCTTCCGGTGAGTTTGATCAACCAGAGTTTTCAAGCCCAGCGTATCTCCGAGTTCGGCAACCAGGTCGTGTTCGGCGGAACCAGTCGCCAATTGACCTCGGTGACTGTCGCCATGGTCACACTGGGATACTTCTCGAAATACAATAGCCCCAGCGCTCCCAACACTGGCGGATGGAACTATCCCATCACGCTAAACCTTTATTCCGTGAACAGCGATGGCAGTCCGGGGAGCGTAATAACATCTGTCACGCAGTCGTTCTTCATTCCCTGGCGACCGGAACCCACGCTTGCATGCGGCGGGCCTCTATACCGAGGCGCCGACAATGTCTGTCACAACGGCCAGGCATTCGATATCATCTTCGACTTCAGTAACCGCTCGCCTGCCTTGATTCTGCCCAATCAGGTCATCTTCGGCATCGCCTACAACACCCAAAGCGCCGGTCAAACTCCTACAGGAGTCGACGGGCCGTACAACGACCTCAACGTGGGCTTCAACGCGACCAACACAGTGGGCAGTAACCCGATCGCACCTGAGGCTTACCTGAACGGCACGATTGGTGCGTCCTATGCGGACGGTGGTGCCGGTGGGGTTGGAGTGTTCCGTCGCGACGTGGGGGGTAATTACCCTAACATCGCCATCGAATTCGACGTTCTCGCCCCGCCTCCAACGCTCATCACTGTGACGGGCGGGGGAACGCAGAGCGCGACGGTGGGTACTCAGTTCGGGAATCCGTTGCAGGCGAAAGTAACGGACTCGGGCGGCAACGCATCAGCCGGGGTGACCGTGACCTTCTCGACTCCGGCCTCGGGAGCCTCAGCGACACCGTCGGTCACCTCGGTCACCACCGATTCTAGCGGGGTAGCCAGCGTCACGGTAACGGCCAATGGAACCGCCGGTGCGTACGCGGTTACGGCGAAAGTGGCGGGTGTGACCACCCCTGCCACATTCAATCTGACCAATCTCGCTGGACCCGCCCAAACCATCGCTTTTGGCCAACAGCCGACCATGACGCAAGCGGGCCGCCCGATCCAACCTGCAGTCACCGTGAGTCTTCAAGATACCTACCACAATCCAATCCTCGGCACGACCATTACGTTAAGCCTCCCCGGAGGAATAGCGGTCGCAGCGCCTACGGCGAATACCGGCACGACCGGAATTGCAACCTTTGTTGATCTCGCCATCCAACAGGCTGGTACGTATCAGTTGCAAGCCAGCGGCGGGGGTCAGACGACGCTCAGCGCATCCTTCACGATCACCGCGGCTTCGGCGCTTTCCATCACGGCGCTAAGCGGCTTCAACCAGACAGTTGGAGTTGGAACGACCTATACGTCACCGCTGACGGCACTGGTGCAGGACGGTTTCATGAACCCCATTCAGGGAGCCTCGGTGACCTTCGCCGCGCCTCCTCCCGGCGGAGCCAGTGTCAGCTTCGGGAGTTCGGCTACCGCCACCGTGACGACGGATGTCAATGGTATTGCCACTTCGCCGGCTATGACGGCGAACGGACAGGCCGGGCCCTTCCAGGTCACGGCATCCACCACGGGGGCAGCTACTTCAGCAACCTTCAGTCTGACCAATATGGCAGGGGCAGCCAACAAGCTTGCCTTCATCCAGCAGCCGGTTGATACGGCCGCGGGCGCGACAATCACCCCACCGGTCACAGTTCAGTTAGAAGATAGTTTCGGCAATGCGGTGCAAACGCCAAATGTCCAGGTCACTCTCCAGGTGAGTCCGGTAGTAGCCCGCATGCTGGTGCCGCTATCGTTTGTGGCGGAACCCACCAATGCCAACGGTCTGGCGACGTTCCCGAGTCTCAGCATCAGCCAGGTGGGCCGGTATCAATTGCTGGCCGAATCCAGCGGTATCGCTTCGGCGACGAGCAATTCCTTCAACATCCACGCCGGTACGGCGTCGACGATCATGGCAACAGCAGGCACTCCACAGAGCGCCATCGTCCAGACCGCATATGGCGGGCCGTTGCAGGTCACGGTCACAGACACGGCAGGCATCCCGGTGAGCGGAGTGTCCGTGGTGTTCGCCGCCCCCACCTCGGGGCCCAGTGGCTCGTTCGGTGGTCAGGCGACGGTTACCGTCAACACCGACGCCCAAGGCCATTCTGCGGCGGTGATCACCGCCAACAGCATCGCCGGGCCCTTTGGTGTGACAGCTTCCTCGACGTCCATCACCGGAAGCGCTTTGTTTGATTTGACCAATCTGCCGGTTGGGTCAAGTTCGCTGGCGTTTGTGCAGCAGCCGAGCAATGCTGCGGCAGGACAAATCATTGCGCCGCCGGTGACCGTGCAAGTGCGCGGTGGTTCTGGAAACGCCATGCAGGTCCCCGGCATTCCCGTGTTCCTATCGCTTTCTTCCGGCACGGGCGCCCTGTTCGGAACCGTGGTGCAACTCACGGATGCCACCGGATTGGCGACCTTCAACGATCTGAAGATTGGGACAGTGGGAACCATGACCCTGCGCGCTGCCTCTACACAGCAAGCGCCGGTCAGCAGCAACTCCTTCCAGATCACCGCGGGCGCGCCCGCCAGCGTCGCAGTCGTTAGCGGCTCGCCGCAAGCGGCTACCGTGTCGCAGCCGTTCCCAGCTTTACTGCTGGCGCGGGTGACCGACCTCGCCGGCAATCCGGTGAGTGGAGTTTCGGTGACCTTCGCGCTTACTGCTGCCACCGGACCGAGTGGGACGTTTAGCGGCCCGGCGACTGTGGCTACCGACGCCAATGGCATCGCCACGGCTCCGGCTTTGACGGCCAACAGCTCGCCTGGCAACTTCGTGGTAACGGCGACGGCCACGGGAGTGAATTCTCCGACGGTGTTCGCGCTGACCAACCTGCCGCAGCAGAGCAGCGCGGTCGTCGTAACGCCCAATAGCCTCGCCTTTGTGAGCGAAATCAATCAAGCTGCGCCGGCTGGACAAGCAGTGCAAATCGCGGCCGGCGGCACAGTGAACTGGACCGCTTCCTCCTCGGATTCGTGGATCGCCGCTCTGCCCGCCAGTGGAACTGGTAATGGGCGGATCACCGTAAGCGTCAACCCGGCCGGACTCTCGGTGGGCAATTACTCGGGTTTCATCCGCGTCACGGATTCATCGGGCGGCGTGAATCTCGTGCTGGTGACCTACGCGATCGCTGACAAACCGGCGCTGGTGATCTCACCGTCCGTGTTGGTGTTCAGCACCGCCAACAACACCATCGCGCCTGCGGCGCAAACGCTGCGCGCCACCTCCTCTTCGCGCACCATCGCCTATTCCGTTTCGATTAATGTGAGTACCCCTTCGGGAGGCAACTGGCTCCAGGTCTCTACCAGCCAGGGACAAACCCCGGGCGCCGTGACGGTAACTGCCAATCCGGCAAACCTGGGCAATGGCGTCTATGACGGCTCGGTTCTGTTTACCCCGACCGACAATACAGTGAACTCGGTGGCGCTGCCGGTAACGTTGATCGTGGGGTGCGGGCAGGGCGGGTGCCAGTTGCAGCCGGTGATCCTCGCCGTCGTCAACGGCGCCAGCTTCCAACCCGGTGGCGCCCCGCGCGCCATCATGACCATCTTCGGGACAAACCTGTCGGATGCAATTTACCTGGCGTCGTCTTATCCGCTCCCTACCCAGTTGGGGCCGACCTCGGTGACAGTGAACGGAATTGCCGCACCGCTGTTCTTCGCCAGTCCCACCCAGATCAACTTCCAGATGCCTGGTGGTTCTCCGACGTCCGCGATACAGGTGGTGGTCAACAACCAAGCGACCGTGAGCAGTCGCGCTCTGCGAGCTTCGCAGGGGCATTCCTCAGTGTTAACGGTTGTAGATCCGGGGCTATTCGTGACCCCCGACAAGCGTGCGTCCGCACTCAACGGCGATTTGTCGCCGCATACGGCGGCTACGCCGATTCCGGCCGGAGGTTCCGTGATCCTGTTCTCTACTGGAGAAGGTCCGGTCACACCTGCGGTGCCTGACGGGCGCCGGCGCCGGTCAATCCGTTATCCATTGTCAATGCGCCGGTTCAGGTGACCATCGGCGGCAAGAGCGCACAGGTCACGTATCAGGGCCTGGCTCCAGGCTACGCTGGACTCGGGCAGATCAATGCGATTGTGCCCTCGGGCCTCATGCCTGGCGATCAGCCGGTATTTATCACGATCAACGGTGTTCCCAGCAACTCCGGGGTGATTACCGTGAGGTGACTTAGCCGAAGCCCCGAACGGCAACGGACAGGAAACGCTGCCGGTGCAGTAAGCCGGTTAGTTTGCCGACGGCTTCTCGACGTGCTCGATCGTCAGGAAGTCCGTCGGCAGCCTCTGTGCTTGCAGTTTCAGGCCGAGTTGGTCTTCTAGAGCTGTCGTGAGGTTCGTCGCGTCTCCCGGCTGACCCGATTCCGGAGCCCAACTAAGCTTGAAGTCGTAGCGATCAGTGAGCCCGGTCCTATTGACGACAGTCTGGCCTACACGCGCGCCGACAAACTTAGCAAGACCATCCAAGGTCGTGCCTTCTCCGGTGATTTCGGTAGGTCGCGTCTGGCGAAGCACGTGATGGTCTTCCGGAAACTTAGTCGCAGTGAACTTCGGGCCACCCTTCGCGACGACCAACGCGTAGTCGGACGTCTCTTTGGATTCCCGATGAATGGTCAGTTGAAAGCGCTCGGCCAACAATGCCCGCAGCCGCTTGCGGGCTAACTCCTGTTGCTCGGCGTGCTGCGTCGGCGCGCCGCCGCCTTCCGGACCTTTGGCGTTGATATCGTATGGCTCCGAGTCCGCCCATCTGGGTCCGCCGGATAACTGCTGCGGTGGAACGCCATACGCGAACTGAATCAGCAGGTTTACTGTCACGCTCGTCGCCCGCAGCCCGCCACCCGGCGTCAACTGCAGACCGGGTGGATTCATGCCCGGACGCGCCGGACGTATGGATGCCACCTCGAATTTGTCCGCGTTGTCCGGCGCAGCTTGCGCGCACGCCGCGCCACCGAACCCGCCCGCACCAGCCACGAGAACGCCAAGCACCGCCAGCTTCATCATCGTTGCCTCCGCATCAATTCTCCGACGGCTTCTCGACCCGGTCGATCATCAGCATCTCGATCGGCGCTTTTCGCGGGACCAACTGCAGCCCGAGATTCTCTTGCACCAGCGTGACCAGCGATGGCGTGGGTTCGCCGTCAGTTCTGGCGCGCGCTAAGCTCACCCAACTCGTGTCGTATTGATAAATACCGGAAAAGCCGGTCTTATCGATTACCGGACGATCCGCCAGGAGGTTCAGTAAGGTGACTATCGCGAGCATGTCGCTGCGCACGATGGGGCTTCCCAAGACGCGTGGCGGATCGCTCGCGGAAATGGCCTTGAGTTTCGATCCGTTCTTGTCCACGGTCAACTCGTAAACGGAAAGATCCTTCGTCTCGCGATGCAGTTTGAGTTGGAAGCGATCCGCCAGAAGCGACTGAATCATGCGCCGCACCTGCGCGGGTGTGGGCGGCGTTGAGCCGGGAGCTTTCGCTTGGATCTCGTAGCGATCGCCTTCCGGCACCTTGCCCCACGCCGGTCCGCCGGTGACTTGGAACCTCTTGACGTCATAGGCGTCCATGATGAGCTCTTGTAGGCTGGCATTGCGCTCGAAGACAGTGAGGCCGGAAATTTGGAATGGCATGGCGCGGGGCATGCGCGTAACCGGCCGGCCGATGGGTGGAACTGGAAGCAGCCGGATGGATGCCACTTCGAAAGCGAGCGGTGGCTCGTTTTCAGATTGGCCGCCGAGGCGCGGCTCCATGGCGGCGCCTGCGAATGCGAGCGTTATCGCGGCCGTGACGCCGGCGGCCACCAGCTGGATTTTCCGGGCAACGTGGGACATCAATTGTCCGTCGGCTTCTCGGCGTGGTCGATCACCATCACTTCAACCGGTCCGCGGCTTGGCTCCAACTTCAATCCGAGTTGTTCCTGAATGGCTGCGAAAAGGTCGGGGTCCGTGGAATCCGTCGCCCCCAGTGGCGCCCATTTGAGCTCGAACTCATAATATCCCTTCAATCCGGTCTTATCCAGAACGGTGCGGCCCACCCGGGCGGATATCTGGTCCGCCAGCATCGGAGTGTTCGCGCCGCGTCCCCTCAAGTTAGTCGCGCCAAGCCCCAACATTCCCGGCTTATCCACCTCGTGCAGCTTCGGCCCGTTCTTCGCGATCACCAGATCGTAGACCGGCATTTCCTTCGTCTCGCGATGAGCCTTCAGTTGGAAGCGCGTCTCGAATAGTGCCTGCAGCATCGCCTTCAGTTGGTCGTTGGTCACGCGTCCGTCGGCCTTGGCCGTGATGTCGTATTTCTCCGCGTCCAGCCAACCGGGCCCTCCCGCAATCTGATGCGGGCGCAAGTTGTAGGCGAATCCCATCAGGTCCTTCACCGTGGCCGTCATCGCGGTGAACCGCCCCGGACCCGGCGAGAACATCTGCGCACCCACATGCTCGGGATTGCTGCTTCGGATCGTCGCCACTTCGAATTCGAGCTTGAGCGGCTCCTGCGATTGCGCATTCAGACGCGAGACCGCCGTTACCAGCAGAGGCGCCACGGCAGCGGCGACTCCAAGGGCCGCAAAAGCGCGCGTGTTCATAGAGCACATTTGACGTTCAGTCTACTGGTCCCGATAGCCCGGCCGCAATGATCCGGACCGGCACAGTGAGGCGCCGGAGAGTACTATAAGAGCGTATGGCAGATCTCGCCGCCAAAGAGGCCCAGCTTCTCGAACTCATCCGTCCCATGGGCCGCGTGATCGTCGCGTTTTCCGGCGGCGCCGATTCCGCCTATCTCGCATGGGCGGCGCATCGGGCTCTCGGCCGTGAAGCTCTCGCCGTCACCGCCGATTCTCCTTCCTTTCCTCGCTCGCACAAACGCGATTCCGAGGAATTCACCGCGCGCTTCGGCATCATGCACGAATTCATCGCCACCAACGAATTCGATAATCCCGAGTACGTCCGCAACGCCCCCAACCGCTGCTTCCATTGCAAGGATGAGCTTTTCACGCGCTTGGAAGAATTCGGCCGCGAGCGCGGCATCCAGCACATCGTCTACGGCGTCAATGTCGACGATCTTGGCGACTACCGCCCGGGCCAGAACGCCGCCAAACAGCATCATGTGGCGTCGCCGCTGGCCGATGCCGGCCTCACCAAAGCCGAAATTCGTGAGCTTTCGCGCGCCGCGGGGCTGCCTACTTGGGACCGTCCTGCTTCCGCGTGCCTGAGTTCGCGCATCCCTTATGGAACGCCCGTCACCATCCAGAACGTGAAGACCGTCGAAGTTGGCGAGGAAGAAATCAAAGCCCTCGGCTTCCGGCAGTTCCGCGTGCGTTTCCATGGCGAAATAGTGCGCATCGAAATCGCCCCAGAGGAAATGCCGCGCGCCTTAACCGTCGATATGGCGCAGCGCCTCACCGCCATCTTCAAGCCGCTCGGCTTCAAGTATGTTGCGCTCGATCTCGAAGGTTACCGCCAAGGCTCGCTCAACGAAGTTTTGCCATTAACCGTACGCTGATCGCGTAATTCCGTTCACACTGGCTTGGCATCTGCACTTCCAAAGTCCATGACACTCAAACAGATTGGATTCGCCTGGAACTATCGGCGCGCTCTTTGGAACAATCGCCGCACTATCTGGAAGTACCGGCAACTGATTTACCGCCGGAAGGAAATTGCCGCCGCCGCATCGGTAATCTCAGCGGCGGCTATACTGGCTTCAGTGCTGCTTAAACGCGGCGCGCGTGCGTGACGAACGACTCCACGAGCCACGACAATTCGACTAACCCCGGGCGCATTCCGGGAACTGTAGGCGTGATCACGCTGTTCGGCGTGCCCGTGCGTTTTCACTTCACGTTCGTCCTGCTGCTGATTTTTCTGTTGTTCATCGGCGTGGGTGAGAAGCAATCGGGCGTGTCGACCGCGCTCTATATCGCGGCATTGTTCGCCTCTGTGCTCCTGCACGAACTCGGGCACACGCTCGTCGCGCGGCACTACGGCATACGTACGCGCGAGATCGTCATGTTTCCTATCGGCGGCGTGTCGAGCGCCGAACGCCAGCCGAAACCATCGGAAGAATTGCCGATTTCGCTCGCCGGGCCGATGGTCAACCTCCTGATCGCGCTCGCTCTGCTCGGTTGGATCGCTCTGCGCCAGGGATGGGTGTCGCTTGAAACCTTGCGCGAACCCACCGACGCCAATCTCGCCGAGCGCATTGCCGCCGGCAACCTGGTCTTGTTCCTCTTTAACCTGCTCCCCGCGTATCCGATGGATGGCGGCCGCATCCTGCGCTCCCTGCTCGCGCTTGGCCGGCCCGTCGAGGAAGCCACGCGCATCGCCGCCGGCGCCGGACAGGGCCTCGCCATCCTGATGGGCCTGGCCGGATTGCTCTGGGGCAATTTCATGTTGATGTTCGTCGCGCTCTTCGTTTACCTGGGCGCGTTTCAGGAGGGCAACGCCGCCAAGGGCCGCCTTTTCACGTCCGGCTTTCCCGTGAGCGCCGCCATGATTAAGGATTTCCGCACGCTCACGCACGGCCAGACCATGCGCGACGCCGGTGAACTTCTGCTTGCCACCTCGCAGCACGATTTTCCGGTCATGCACGGCGATTCCGTGATCGGCTTGCTCACGCGCTCGCTGCTGGTGCACGCCACGTTGACGCAAGGGCCGGAAGCTTATGTCTCGGGCGCGATGGCGCGCGAATTCACCCGCCTCATGCCGGAGATGCCACTGAACGAAGCCTTGCCGCTCGTGTCCGGACCCGCCGCTTGCGCGCTGGTAATGGATTCGAGCGATCGCCTGCTTGGCATGTTGACCTCGGAGCATCTTTCCGAGTTCATCCTGCTGCGCCAGGTGAGCGCGGCGCAACAACGCTTCCACCGTGCGTAACGGCCGCGTTACGCACGCGTGCTACGCTCGGAATTTATGGCCTATTCCTCCATTCGAGATCTCGATTTAGCCGGAAAGCGCGTCTTCATTCGCGTCGATTTCAACGTGCCCCTGGAAAAAACCGAAAGCGGCATGAAAATCAGCAGCGACAAACGCATCAAAGCGTCGCTGCCCACCATTCAATACGCGTTGGAACATGGCGCGGCGGTGATTCTGGCGTCGCATCTCGGACGTCCCAAGGGCAAACCCAATGAGGAAATGAGCTTGAGGCCCGTGGCGGCTCGTCTCGAGGAATTGCTCGGCCGGCCGGTGAAAATGGCCCCCGATTGCATCGGCCCGCAGGTGGAAGCCATGCTCCCGCATTCCGGCGAAGTGTTGCTGCTCGAAAATCTCCGCTTCCACCCCGAAGAGGAAAAGAACGACCCCGAATTCGCCAAAAAACTGGCCGCCCTCTGCGACGTCTACGTTAACGACGCCTTCGGCTCCGCGCATCGCGCGCACGCTTCCACCGAAGGCATGATCCGCTTCGTGCCCGCGGCCGCCGCCGGCCTGCTGATGGAGCAGGAATTGAAGTATCTCGGCATGGCCACGCGCAATCC
Source organism: Bryobacterales bacterium (assembly GCA_963743705.1). GTDB lineage: Bacteria > Acidobacteriota > Terriglobia > Bryobacterales > Bryobacteraceae > PALSA-243. The sequence goes on from CAVUQS010000021.1 coordinate 48,667, forward strand.
GCAGCGGCCTTGCATCGCCATTCTCGGCGGCGCCAAGGTTTCCGACAAGATCGAAGTCATCGAAAATCTCGGCAAGATCGTCGACAAGCTGCTCATCGGCGGCGCGATGGCTTACACCTTCCTCAAAGCGCAAGGGCTCCCCATCGGTAAGTCGCTGGTCGAAGACGACAAGCTCGAACTCGCCAAGAAGCTGCTTGCCCAGCTTGGTTCGAAGCTGATGCTCCCCGTCGATCACGTCGTGGTTTCGGAGATCGCGCCCGGCGCGGCCAACGAAGCGGTAGAAACCATCCCCGACGGCAAGATCGCTGTAGATATCGGCCCCAAAACCATCGAAGCGTACGCGCAAGCCATCGCCGGCGCCAAGACCATCATCTGGAACGGCCCCATGGGCATCTTCGAAAAACCGCCGTTCGATAAAGGCACGGTCGCGCTGGCGAAAGCTGTGGCCGAGTCCGGTGCGGTCTCGGTAGTCGGCGGCGGCGATTCCGAAAAGGCAATCAAAGCCGCGGGAGTGTCGAGCAAGATCTCGCACATCTCCACCGGCGGCGGCGCATCGCTCGAGTTTCTGGCCGGCATCGAACTGCCGGGAGTTGCGGCGCTGAATCGTTAGCGCTCCGCGCGTTGCAGAGTTCGTGTCTATCTGGAGCCGTTCATCCAATTGCGGATGACGTTGATTTGATCACCGCCGCGACCGTGCCCCAGAGGGTGCGTGATCAGCGTGCTTCCCGCCACCGAGAAATCCGCCATCTTCACCGCCGCGTCAAGCGATGCGGTTGAGCTTACCGATTCACCCAGTTTGATGACCTCCGCGCCAGCTTTCAGCGTCCGGGCGTTAAAAGCAGCGGCTGTGATCATCGAATTGGCGGCATAGACAAGGTACCCTTCCGTGGATTGGCCGGGCCTCGCGGCGAAATGGGTAGTAGATAGTACGGGCATGATTGGCGTCCGCTCGGAGGAGTCGAGCGAACCCACCGTCAGCATGTTTCGTCCTGGGTCCGTCGAGCCTGCGATGTAAAGGAAGCGGCGTCCGTCCGGCAGAAACTGCAAGGCAATGTGGCGGGTTTCGCCGCGTGACGAGTCGAGCGTCGTGACGCGATACATCGCTCCACCATTTGCGGATACGCGATAGATCCCGTCCTTCAGCAAGCCGATGATAATGGTTCCGTCGGGCGCCCAGGCGCCTGAATAGCTCGTATCAACTGTACAGATTGTGGCGGTGTGTTGCGTGCCTACTTCGAAGCGGCGCAGTTGCTTTCCCATAGTTGTCGCAGCTACATAACGTCCATCTGGAGACCAGAACGGCGACCCGTTGGCTTCGTCGTAAATGACCGGCTCCGTGCCATCACTATTGCAAATCCAAAGATGTCCACGATTGGTATACGCGATGCGTTTTCCATCGGGCGAGAGGCTAATGCGCGCGACCGTTCCATTGGGGATCTGTATGGCCGATGTGCGCGCGGGTTCGGGAGCTGGAGCGAGTGATAGAGGAATGGCCTTCGTCGGCAGGGCGGAAGTGACCGGCGCCGTCTCCAAGGGAACGACTTTCGAGCGCTCAACCTGTGGACGAGCGGCGAGTGGAGAGTCAGGCGGCGCAGGATGGATTGCAGCGGCACTTCGCCGTGGGGACCTCCATTGGTTCCATCGCCAAGCCGCAAACGACGCTCCTGCAGCGAAGATCGCTAATGCGACGGCCAACGGCCAAATCCATCGCACACGTTTCGCGGTGGCGCCTCGAAACCCGGGCCGGTTCAGTGCCGGTTTGGGTGGCGTTGAATCCACGCACTCGAGCGCGGCCTTCAAATCGCGCGCCGATTGCCAGCGTTCTTCGGGCTCTTTCGCCAGGCAGCGGCGCAAAACGAGATCGAGCGCGGCCGGAATCGGCGGATCGATGGGCGGCGGATCGAGCGTGAGGATCGCGGCCATGACACGCGCTGCATTCGGACCATCGAAGGCGCGGCGCCCGGAAAGCATTTCGTAGAGCACCACACCGAAGGAGAAAATGTCACTGCAAGCGTCGGCGTCTTTGCCCTGCGCCTGCTCGGGCGACATATAGTGCAGCGTGCCGAGGATGGAGCCTTCCTTGGTGACATGCGATGGCGGATCGAGACCGAGCGCGGGCGGCCGTTCCATTTTGGCGAGGCCGAAATCGAGAACTTTCAGGCTGGTCGCGGTGATGAGGACATTGCCCGGCTTCCAATCGCGATGCACTATCCCTTTGCGGTGCGCCGCATCCAGCGCGGCCGCCATCTGGATCGCCATCGGCACAGCCCGCCCCACCGCCAAAGGCCCGCGCGCCAGCACGGCTTCCAGGCTCTCGCCCTCGATGTACTCCATCACGATCACCGGCTGGCCGTCGCACTCCTCCACGCCGTAGATCGTGCAGATATTAGGATGATTCAGCGCCGAGGCAGCCTGCGCCTCGCGCCGGAACCGCGCCAGCGAAGCCGGGTCCCCGGCGAGAGCCGAAGGCAGGAATTTCAGCGCGACATTGCGTCCCAGTTTCTGGTCTTCGGCGCGGTAGACCACGCCCATGCCCCCCGCGCCCAGGCGTTCCATCACCCGGAAATGCGAAACCGCCGGCGGCGGAGGCGATTCGTGAGCCGCGGAGTCAGCTTGCCCCGAAGGCGTCCGTAGCCCCACTTCCACCGGCGCAATGAACCGGTAGCCGCGCCGCGCCAGCGTCTCGATGAAGCGGGGATTCTCCGCACTCTCCCCCAACGCCTCGCGCAGCCTCTGCACCGCGGCATTGATACCGTGGCTCACTTCCACCACGGTGTCGTTGGGCCAGAGCCGCTTGCGGATCTCATCCCGCGTGACCACCTCGCCGGGCCGTTCCAGCAGGGCGGTCAGGATGCGCAGCGGTTGCTCTTGCAGGCGCACGCGCGAACCTTCGCGGCGCAACTCAAATGCCCGCACGTCCAGCTCGAAATCGCTGAAACAAATGGTCCGGATGCCGCGGAACGAACGGTTCGACATGTAGGTGCTCGAGCAATATGACGATCACGCGAGCCAAATGTTGCTAAGAAATGCGCGCGTGAGGTCCGCGTGACCGTCTCGTGAGGCTTTAATGAGGCCCACGGCATCGAGGTACGCGCGCGTTCGGCGCAGACTCGCGCCATGGGACCGTTTGTACCGCTGGCGCTGGTGACGATTCAGTTAAGCGCCGCTCCTGCCATCCCTGCGCGGACCTTGCGCGACGCGCAGATTCAGGCCGTTCGCATTTTTGCCGCCGCCAAAGTCCAACTGGTCTGGAGTGGCCCCGGCGCATCGCTTCACCTGCAGATCATGGCGCGGGAACTGCGCGGGCTCAATGCCGATACCGCCGGCTTCGCGGCGCTGACTGGTGGAGATTCCGGATACGCTGCCGTCTCCTGGCCGGCGGTCCAACGCGCCGCCTTACAGATGGATGCCGATCCGGCCGTCGCCTTAGCAGCGGCCATGGCCCACGAGATCGGCCACCTCCTTCTCGGGCCCGCGCACTCGCGCAGCGGGATCATGAGCGCGCGTTTCGGCTTCGAGGAAATGAAACTGGCCGCTAGAGGGACTCTCTTACTGGATGTGGAGGGAACGAGAAGATTGGGGCGCCTTATTGCATCGCCACCGTAACCGTAACCGTCGCCGATACCAAAATTGGCCCCGTCTGAATCGGCGTTAATGCACTAACCACCCCGGGCACCGGCACCGCCACTGGCGAATACGACGAGCTCTGGTCCGCCGAGATCACAGCGTCCGTTTTTCCCCCCAACCCCGAGGCGATGGCGGCTGCATTGGCAAGCGCCTGTTTCGCGGCCGCGGAAAGCGCCGCCTGCAGCCAGGGCTCCGGATCTTGCAGCCCGAGCGTCAGATCGCCCACGCTGGTGGCGCCGGACTGGGTGGCCGCATCGATGAGCCGGCCGATCAGGGAGAGGTCCGTGAGCGTAACCTGCTGCGTGTTGGTGGCGATATACCCCACCAGGCTAGCGGGCTGGATCGACGTCGCGTTGCTATAACGCGGCGACACCGAATACGACACATTCTGGATATTTCCCCGCGGCCCCACTACCTTCCCCAGCGACTGCAGCACGACGGCCGTAAGGTTGGCGTTCTTTTGCCCCGCATCCTGCGCGCTCAATCCGTTATTACTCACAGTGACTGTGAGCTGCGCCTGGTCCGGCGGAACCGAAATCGAGGCGCTTCCCTGGGCTTTCACCGACGCGGGCGCGGATTGCCCTTGCATGGAGCTAAAAAAAAGCGAAGGCGCGGGAGCAGTAGCGCTGTGCGTCATTAGGCCCTCCGTGGCCGAAATGCGTGCGTCCGGACAGAGACGCGCGCCTTCGATTCTAACCCTACATGGCCACTAACTCACGTTGGATTTCGCCCGTAACGATTGCATCGCGTTCGCCGACGTACATATTGACCTCCGAGCGTACGCCGAACTCAGGTAAATACACCCCCGGCTCAATCGAGAAACAACTCCCGGGAATTACCCTGCGTTCATCGTGCGTCTCGAGGTTATCCATATTAGCGCCGTTGCCATGCACTTCCTGACCTATGGAATGTCCCGTACGATGGGTAAAGTATTCGCCGAATCCGTGCTTCTGAATATGTCCGCGGCATGCGTCGTCGACTTCGAACCCGCGTAAATCGTGTCCGGCGGCGATTGAGGTCTTTACCTTTTCGATGGCCGCGTCTCGCGCGCCGGTTACTACTGCAAATACGTTACGAATCCGTTCCGGAGGGTTAGTCCCGCAGTAACCTGTCCATGTAATGTCGTAATAGACTGCGCCGGGTTTGTCCAACTTCGCCCACATATCGAGCAGCAGGAAATCTCCGGCGTTAAGCGGGGAATGACTCTCGGGCGTCGGCTCATAGTGAGGATTGGACGCGTTGGCGTTGGCGCCGGCGATAGGCCCGTGATCGGTGAATAAGCCCGCCTTGGCGAATCCGTCGCGCACGAAAAGCTTCACGTCGAGCTCACTCACCGGCGCGCCATTCGCCAGGCGTTCGCGCACCATGGCGAAAGCGCCCGCGCGGACTTTATCCACGCGCCGTCCGGCTTCCAGATGCATCTCGAGCGCTTCCGCTGGCCACTTCGCCTCGAAAAACTGGATCAGCTCGGCTGAGCTGACCACATCCACGCCCAAGCTCCGCACCAGCTCCACCGTCCCCGCGTCCACCATCGACACATACGGAATCGCGCACAGCGGCGAATATTGCATGGCGACGCGTTTCAGGCCGCCCAGAATCTTGCGCAATCCTTCCACCTGCTCGTTCCAGCTCGAATAGGGAACCTTCTCGCCTGGCAGCGGCCCGGTCATCTTGCGCTCGATGCGATGCTCCAGCCCGCGCGGTTCGCCCTCGGCCGGTATGAGGTAATACCAGCGCCGCGTGGGCGTGCGCGGCGGTTCGAACCCCAGCACGCGATAAGCGAGCGGGTCGCGCATGTGGTGGTCGAAAAAAAGCCACCCGTCGAGTTTCTGATTGCGAATTTCCTGCTGGATTTTAGCGAGGTCCATAGAGCTTTCAGTCTATCGAAAAGCAGACCGGTGGCGCCCTGTGGAGTTCGCGTTCGCGCTCGCGCGCCGAGGCTAAAACTGAATCAACTGATAGCTGTAGCCCGGAAAGTCGAACGTTCCCGCCCCGGCGCTCGAGCCAAACCTCACCACTCCGGCGCCGGGCCAGAACATCGCTAACGAAGAGCTGAAGGTGTAGTCCGCGCGGATCTTGATCCAATTCCCCACTGCGTTATCGCTGCTGGCCGTGGGCGGCCATGTTGTGCTCCACGAGCTATTCGAACTGCAGGAGCTCACCTGGGAGCACGTCACTGAGGCGCTCTGGCTGGTGAGGGTAAGCGCCACCTTGCTCATCGGCACCCCGATGGCGTTAGTCTGAAACATGTTCACCACGTCGCTGACGTTTACGAAGCAACTGTTGGGCGAAGCGCACGTGGCGCCGTGCACCGACGCATAAGACGTGGCGGCTTTCACGGCGTATTGAAGCGTGTGGTATTGCCACATGCCGAGCCCCATCTGCACCACGGAAATCCAAAGGAAGATCATGGGAATACCAACCAGCGTGAACTCCAACAGGGTGCTGCCCCTGCGCCGCTTGCGATTTAGCTGGTAGCGCATGTCGAGTTGTTCTTCATCGGCAATTGCGCCACCCGGTAGATGGTCGTCTTGCCGGTCAGGAGTCCCGGAATGGGAATCAGTTGCACCGTGCGGTATGTAACCGCGACTTGAATAGAGTTGACGCTGTCGAGAGTGGCGCAGGTCAGCGCGACCACTACCGGCTGGGCGTCGCTAACCGGCCCGGAGCAGCTCACCAAGCCGTTCACGTTGGACGAGACGCTCAGTTCCTGCAGCACGATGTTGCACGCCGTGGCGTTCGATACCGTGCCGCCGCTCAGGTTGGCGCCGTAGAGCGCGGCGACGCGCGCCGCATTCTCGGTGGAGATAAGGCCATGGGCATAAAAGCCCCAATCGAAGGCCCCCACAAACAGAAATAGTACCCATGGCGCCAGTAGAGAGAACTCGATTAGGCTCGCTCCGGCCCGGCGTCGCCTGGATGTCCCCAAGGTAGCCATAGGTACATAGTATGTTGCGAATCACTCGCTTAATACCAGTGGTCCTAAGATAGTACGCTACCAACTAACTTTGGGTAACATTGAATGCAACCCGGACCGCTGGTAATGTCCGGTCATGAGCCAGACTAGGTGGTTAACATCGCCCCGCAGCCGGCAACGTGGGCAGGCTGGGCTTTTCATGGCGCTCACCGTACCGGTGATGTTTGGCCTTTTGGGCATGGTGTCGGACGTCGGCTGGGCCTATTGGCGGCGTGAAGCCGCGCGTACCGCAGCCCAGGCGGCCGCGATGGCCGTAGTGTCGTCCGCCGGATCGGCGACGCCAACCACGCAGGCCAGTACCGCTTGCCCATCCACTATCGACCCGGCTAAGCCCTGGCAGGTGGGCTGCGCCTTCGCGACCCAGAACGGCTTCACCAACGGCGTCAGCAACCGCACTGTCTCGATTCAGGTTGGCAGCGGCGCCACTGGCATTCCCGTCAGCGGCGTGGCGCCTTCCAAATACTTTGTCAGCGCCACAGTTACCGAACAGATCCCGACATTATTCTCGGCGGTGTTGAAGCAGGCCAATCTGAACGTGACCGCGCGCTCCACCGTCGGCGTATACGGATCGGGAGGCGGCGGCTGTATCTATGTAATGGACCCGACCGCATCGAAAGCCATGAATATGAGCGGCGCCAACCTGTCGTCAGGATGCGGCATCTACATCAATTCGAGCGCGTCGAACGCCGATAACATGAACGGCGGAAATCTTACTCTGACCAACAGTTCCAATCTAAACATCCATGGGGGCCTGAGCTGGTCGGGCGGCATCATCTGCGGCAACGTTCCACCAACTGTGCCAGGGTGCGTAAATCAGGGGGCGGCAAGCTTCACCACGCCGTTTTCTGGCATGACGGCGCCAACGGTCGCATCCAGTTGCCTCCCTAATCCGAACATTTCGGGCGGCAACAGCAACACCATCAGTCCGGGAACCTACTGCGGCATTACTGTGAGCGGAGGAAACAACATCATCTTCAGCTCCGGAATTTACGTTTTGAAAACAGGTAACTTGACCGTTAACGGAGGGAATTTTGCTACTGCCGTCACCAACGTCATGATCTACATTCCTCCTACGAACCCGACCGGCCAAATCAACATCTCGGGCGGCAACATGCATTGGAGTGGCATTACCGGCAGTGGAGCTGACGGATTCGTATTCTGGGTCGCCAACTCCGCCGCCCAGGTTATCAATGGCAGTAACTACACCATCAATGGAGTGATGTACATGCCCAACTCCGCCTTAACCTACAACGGCGGCAACGGGTCGCAGCAGACGGTAGTCGCAGACACTCTGACAGTCAACGGCGGCAATATCACATCAGCCGCTTCATCCTCATACTTCACCGGCTCCGGCGGCGGTGTTAATGGGGCCTACATCGTCGAGTAGAAGCAGGCAGCGCAGGCGATTAGTTACAAGCGCTAGCCCCGGTAGCCTTACTAACCGTGAACGAATATTTCCCGTTCACATACGCCTGCGTCGCGCCAGGAACCTGGGTGTCCATGATCTCGCGGAACGGAAAGTAAAACCGGCCGAATTGATCGATAGTCTTTTTGTCCGTGGTCTGAATCGCCGTCGCGAGCGTCTGCTTTAGGTATTCCGGTAGCAGTTCGATGCGGCCCACAAAGACGCGCGTGATCGTCTCAGGCGCCGGAGCCACATGCAAAGGCAACACCGAATCCACCACGCCGCGCGGCGTAATGTAGAAAAGGCGCATGCCTTCTTCGAACCACGAATCTTTCCAGGTGGCGATCATGGCTGCGGCCTCCTTGGGATAAAGCCCGGCGGCGATCAACGCATCGCCAAGTTCGCGCTGAACGCGCGCGGCGTCGCTCGAAAGCTCGGGGATCGCGGCTGCCTGCGCTGTGCTGAGGTCGCGGATGACTCGGTAGCCGGTTTTGCCGTCACGGTTCTCAAACAGCATGGCGAAGGCAACCGGCCCAGCCGTTGGGCGAAGATTCAGGCTTCCGTCTTTGGCGAACGTAGCCTTCAGGGGCGGCGGAAAATTCGCCGTTCCGCGGTAGAAGAGCATCTTTTCAGATTCGCCCCCGGCGCGCAGCGGCGTGGCATCGGTCTCGCGCGCGGCGAAGTAGTGGCCAGCCTCGGCGGCGGGCAGGCTCGGCGTGGGGCCGGGTGTAAGCTCGACGTTCCACTCGATCGTTCCTCCGTTGCGGCCGGTGTTGGGCGTCGAAGCCGCTTGCGGATACCATTCGGTGATGTGGCCGGAAGGCAGATCGGCGCGCAGCGAGACGATTCCTTTTTTCTGCGTATAGAAGTAGACCACCGGCGTTTCCATGCGTTCCAGAGCGCTGCCGACTTTGAAAATCACCTGCGATTTGTGCACGAAGCACGGCAGGTCCGAAGGGCCTCTCAGCGAGTCCCAACCGACGGCTTCGCCATTGACGCCGGCGACGGATGTGAAGGTTCCCCATTCGTGGACAACCAGCCCCGAAGAGGTGGGAAGCGTATCTGCGCCGAAGATCGGCGCGGCCAGCAAAAGAGCCAGCGCGGTGCGGAAAAATGTCATTTTGCAATCCTCCTGACGGTGCACTAGACGGAGTCCCGCAGGTAGTGTTAACCGCGCGTGGAGCGCGCTAGAATTGACCATTGGCTTGAGGTATGCGTACATGCGTAGCGCCGTAACTCTCATCGTTCTTTCGGCAATTTCGATTGTTCCGGCCTTCGCTCAACGCGCCGGGCGCGGGGGCGCAGTTCCCCTGCAACAAAACCTGACGTTCCGTTTCATGGGTCCCGCGGTCGGTAATCGCATCGCGGCGGCGGAGGGAGTGGTCGGCGATCCGAATACTGCTTACGTGGGCGCGGCCTCTGGCGGCGTTTGGAAATCGACCGATAAAGGCGCAACCTGGGTTCCGGTGTTCGACGCTATGCCCGTGCAAGCCATCGGCGCGCTCGCGGTCTCGCGCACCGATCCGAAACAGGTGTGGGCCGGCACCGGCGAAGCCTGGGCCATCCGCGATTCGGACATGATGGGGAACGGCATTTATAAGTCGGGCGATGCCGGGGCCACCTGGCAGCACATGGGCCTCGACGAAACGGGGCGTATCGGACGGGTCATCGTTCACCCCACGAATCCCAACATCGTTTTTGTCTGCGCGCTCGGCCGGACTACCGGCCCGCAGCAGGAACGCGGTGTCTACAAGACCACCGATGGCGGGCAAAATTGGGCGCGCGTGCTCTTCGCCGACGAGAACACCGGCTGCTCCGGCCTGAGCATGGACGCCAACGATCCGAACACGCTATTTGCAGGCATGTGGCAGGTCGAGATGCACACCTATGCCATGTTCAGCGGCGGCCCTTCGAGCGCCGTCTACGTTTCGCACGATGGCGGCGCCAAGTGGACCAAGCTCGAAGGCAACGGGCTGCCGCATTCTCCCGTGGGCAAGATCGACGTCGCTGTGGCGCCTTCCAATTCCAAGCGCGTCTATGCGCTGATTCAAACCGCCGATCAGGGCTCGGTCTGGGTTTCGAACGACGGTGGCGCTACCTGGGCGAACGGAAGCTGGCAGCGTGCGCTGACCGGCCGCGCCGGCTATTACATCCGGCTGGCCGTAAATCCCAAGAACCCGGATGAAGTGTTCGTCGCCGATAGCAGCTTCTGGCATTCCACCGACGGCGGCAAATCGTTCACGACGCTCCAATGGGGCGGCGATACGCACGACATCTGGATCGACCCGACCGATCCCAACCGCATCCTGATGACCGACGATGGCGGTCTGTTCATGACGTTCGATCATGGCCAGACGCAACGGCGCGTCACCCTGCCGATCGGCCAGATGTATCACGTGGCCGTCGACAACGACTATCCCTATAAGATCTACGGCAACATGCAGGACGATGGCACCATGCGTGGCCTGAACACCACGCAGGAAGCCGGAGTCAACGTGCCTGGACAGACCGCCGCCGCCGGGCGTGGCGGCCGCGCAGGCCGGGGTGGCGGCGCCGGAGGATTGGTCGGCCCCTGGGAACACAACCTTGGCGGCTGCGAATCCGGCTTCACCCTGCCCGATCTCACCGACACCAACATCGTATGGGCCACCTGCTACGGCGATGAAGTGACGCGCTACGACGCGCGCACGGGCATGGCGCGCTCCATCAGCCCGTATTTCCACACGCTCGATTCGGCGCCGAACCAGACGAAATACCGCTGCCATTGGACGCCGCCGCTGGCCATCGATCCCTTCGATCACAACACGGTGTATTACGGCTGCCAGTTGATCCTGCGGACCACCAACGGCGGCCAGAGCTGGACCGAATTCAGCCAGGACCTGTCTTCGAAAGATCCGAAGTATATCGTTTCATCCGGCGGCATTGTGGGCGACAACCTGGGCCAGTTTTACGGCGAAGTGGTATTCTCCATCGCGCCTTCGGAAATTCAGCGCGGCCTGGTTTGGGCGGGCACCAACGACGGCAAGGTCTGGAACACGCGCGACGGCGGCGTTCATTGGAATGACGTCACCAAGAACATTCCCGGCATGCCCAACATGCCGGTGATTTCGAAAATTGAGCCGTCGCATTTCGACGCGGGAACGGCTTACATCTGCGCCGACGCGCATTTGATGGACAACCGAGATCCGTACATCTTCAAGACCGTCGATTTCGGCAAGACCTGGACCAAGGTGACGGGCAATCTGCCGACCAAGCACCCGCTCGATTACGCGCGCGTGGTCGCGGAAAATCCGAACAAGAAGGGAATGCTGTTCGCCGGCACGGGTAACGCGCTGTTCTATACGCTCGATGACGGACAGACCTGGCAACCGCTGCAGGAAGGGCTGCCGCACGCGCCTGTGAGCTGGGTGGTGGTGCAGAAGCAGGCGCACGACGTGGTGGTTTCCACCTACGGCCGCGGGTTCTACATCATGCACGACATCACGCCGCTCGAACAGGGCATCATGGATTCCAATTCGACCGCGGCGCTGTTGGCGGCGCCCCGCCCCGTGGTGCGCGATCCGCGCGGCGGCATGGCGCAGTTCAGCTTTAAGCTGGCCTCGGTGCCCAAAGCGCCCGTGCAACTGGACGTGCTCGATTTCAAGGGCGTGCTGGTGGCGAAATTGCCCGAGGTAACGGGCCATGTGGGCCTCAATCGCGTCGGCTGGGATATGCACTATCCAGCGCCGCGCCTGGTGGCGCTGCGCACGACGCCGCCTGAAAATCCGCACATCTGGGAAGAGCCGCGCTTCGCCAACGAAGACACCCGAGCCATCACGCACTGGGGCTTGGCGCAAGCCGAAGTCGGCCCGATCGCCGCGCCCGGCTCTTACACGCTGCGCATGACGGTGGATGGGCAAACGCAGATGAAGCCATTCGACATCGTGCTGCCGCCGAACAGCCACGGCAAGGACGCCGACATTCAATCGGCGGTGCGCTATCAGCTCAAGCTGCGCGACGACATTACCGCCGCGGCGGACATGACCAACCAGATCGAGTGGATGCGGAAGCAGATCGAAGACGAAGTAAAGACGGTGCAAGGCAAAGACGAATTGGTGAAATCGATGACTGCCATCGACAAGAAAATGCAGGACGTCGAGTTCAAGCTGATCACCCACGCCGAAGCCCTGAGCGACGACAAATACTTCCCGACCGCGTATCACATCTACATGAACCTGATCTGGCTCAACGGCGAGATGGGAACCGGCGCGGGCGACGTGGCCGGCACGGCCGACTTCGGCCCCACCGAGACCCACATCGGCTTAGTGCTGGACCTCGAGCGGCAATTGGAAACCGTGCGCGCCGAATACAAGGTGCTGATGGATCGCGAGGTCCCGGCCTACAACAAAGCAATCGATGGCAGCGGCCTCGCGCCCCTGAAGACGACCGGTGCGCCGCCACCCCCAGCGCGGACGGGCGGCAGGTTCGGCGGCTAGCTAATGATCGACCGCAGCTCGGCCATCGTGCGGTCTAATTCATCGTCGGTGGTATAGAAGTGCGGGGCCACGCGGATGCCTGCGCCGGGACGGTAATCGACTAGCACGTCGCGGCGCTCCAGTTCCTTGGCGGCAGCACGGCCCTCGGGGACGTCCAGGGTCACGACGCCGCCGCGGCGGCCCGGAGTGCGGCAGGTGTTGACGGCGATGCCGGCTTCGCCGGCGAGATCCATCAGGCGCTGGGTTTGCCGTAGCGATTTCTCGCGAATCGCGGGCACGCCGATCTCGCCCACGATTTCATAGCCGGAACGGGCGGCGTACATGGCGGGGATGTTGGGTGTTCCGTTCATGAAACGGTAAGCGCCGGCGGCGTATTCGATGGGGCCGCCTTCAAATTCGAAGGGGCGCTCATGCGCGACCCAACCGGTGCCGGCGGGTTCGAGGCGCGGCCAGAGATCGCGGCGGACGTAAAGATATCCCGCGCCGGGGCCGCCGCAGAGCCACTTCACGGAGCCGCCCGTAGCGAAATCCAGATTCAGTTCGCGGACGTCGATGGGCACCGTACCGGCCGATTGATACAGATCGGCGATGACCAGTGCGCCAACGGCGTGGGCGCGCTCGACGACGGCGGCGAGATCCTGCACGTAGGAACTGCGAAAGGCGACGTGCGAAACCGAGACGAGCTGCGTCTCTTCATCGATGGCGTCGACAACGCGCTCGGTGGGCATCGTGAGGCCCTCGGCCTGGGCCGAGACGACGCGGGCGCCCTGGCGTTCGAGCGAATGATAGATGTAGTCGTTCGAGGGGAAATTGAGGCCATCGGTGACAAGCTTGTTACGGCGGCCGGACCAGTTGAAGCACGACGTGACGATGGACTGGCAGACGGAGACGTTCTGGTGCATCACCACTTCGCCTTCGCCCGCGCCGATGACGGCGCCGACGAGGTTGCCGACGGTGGAGGACATCATCCACCAGCCTTCTTCCCAGGCGCGGATGCCGCGCGTTGCCCAGGCATCGGTGAATTCGCGCATGGTATCGTGCGTTCGCCGCGGCATGGCGCCGAGCGAATGGCTGATCATGTACGTAGACTTTTCGAGAATGGGGAATTCAGAACGCCAGCGAAGAAGGGGATCCATCGGGAGACTCCATTCTACGACGCGTCCGGGTAGACCAATACCGCACTGCCCACTGGCCGGTCCGGGCTCGCGCTTAATTGGCTATGGAAAGTCGGCGTGCGGCGCGGCGCTGCTTCAAACGCTCGTTTGCCTTCTTCTGCTTTTCAGCGGAGACCAACGTCTGGCATGCATCACAGCGTTTGCGGATGCGGGACTTCGTGACGAATTGCGCTCCGCAACGGCGGCACTGCTTGGTCATCGTCTCTTCGAGTGGAAGAATCCCGGGCTTTTTCGGCAGCAAATGGCTGTAATGGAAATCGCAATGATTCATGTCCTGCACCTTGGCTTTTATAACTACACAGTCCGGGGCCGGTGAATGTTCTCTAGAAGGATTTGGGAGGCGGCCCTAACACCCTCAGAACTGTGCTAGAAGTAACATTGTACCGCAAACCTCAAGCGGCTGCAGAGGGGGCCGGGTGGAAGACGTCTTCCGCGCCCAGCACTTCCCACCGCAAGTGGTTGATATAAAAAACCACAATCGCTTCAGGAAATTGAGATTTCAAGCGCTCGTAGAGCCGCTCTTCCCACCCTTCCGTAAAGTACGGTTTGGGGTCCATATCCTTGGCGAAAAACCCGTTCTCGTGAGGCACCCCGAGGAAATCGAGCGCCGCAGTGATCATGTCGAGGTGCGACACCAGCACGGATTGCCCGAGATCCTTGCCGAAATCCTCGTCACCTTCCATGATGCGCGTCCAGAATCGGGGGGCGGATTTCCGCAAGACCTCGGTGTTCACTTTGTGAAGGCGTGCACGCACCTTAAAGCCTTCATAGATCTGGAAAGTCTTGAGTTTCCCGATCGAAATGCCGCGGATGAGCTTGTTAAAGTGCTCTTCGCCCAACCCGCGGTACATATCCGACATGAGCATAAAATGACAGCGTAGCACGCGGTTCGAACGCGCTCTTAACGGAAACGGACATTGCCGATCCAGATGGTATTGCGTCCGACAGAGCCGTTGCCGGCGGCGGAGGTATCGGTGAGGAACATGGTTTTGAATTGCGCCGGATCGAGTTTTCCCGGCCCCTGGAAATCTTCGAGCTTGATGCTCACGCGAAATACTTCGCGTTTCCCAGGCGGATAGATGGGCAAATTGAAGCGCGGGCCTTGAGGCGCGCCAGGCCGCTTCATTTCAAACGCGAGACCGAGGGTGGATTCCTGTTCGGACGCGATGTCGAACTCGATGCGGCTAGCTTGCGAAAGGTCGGAGGCGCCCAAGCGCCGGATGAGGAGCGGGAACGGATCTTCCTGCTGCTCATAAGACGCTTCCATGGCGGGTTCTCCGAGCGGATTCTGCGCGGACGCCAGTTTCAGGTCGATGCCGGTAGTGGTGATCCACGAGAGAAACGGGCGATCGAAGGCGTCGATGAGCATAGCTGGGCTCGGCTCCGGCGCGGGACCACCGAGCACTTCGAAGTCGTCGATCCAAAGCGTATGCGAGCCGCCGGGCGCGCTCAAGAGCGGAAAGAATTCGGCTAAATCGAGGATGCCGATGCCCTGCAACTGGTCGAGATCGAGCTTGCCATCGGCGTCCTTGGGGTCTTGGGGGCCATCGGCGAGCAGAAAATCGGCCGGGGTCAGGTCGATCTGTTGCCACGTGTTGGCCGGGGCGGAAACCCATGCGATGTAATTGCCGCCGCCGGGCTTTTGTTCGCTCAAGAGCACGCCGACGGGCGAGGCGTGATCGATCTTGAGCCAAAAGCGAAGGCGACGCATGCGGGCGAGCGAGGGCGGCGCGGGAACCACGGCAGCGGCGATCTGCCGCGGCTTGATTTCGTAGGTGAGCGCCAGCGCGCCCTGGCCTGAGTGAGCATCGCCGGCAATGCGCACACCGCCGCCGGAACCCATGGCGTTCCAGCCGGCGAGCCCGGCCTCGAAATCGTAGCGCAGCAAGACCTCGGGCGCGGGCTGCGCGAAGGCCGCGGCAGCCGTGATGAACAGCGCTGTTATTCGCATGTAACTTACTCGAAGAAGCGCGCGATGCGGGAGCGGAGACGGTCGGGCTTTTTCAGCTCGCATTCCCAGACTACGAGAATCCGCCATCCAAGGTTCCGTAGACGCCGCTGGTTGGCGGCGTCGCGCTCCTGGTTGCGGTCGAGCTTGGCGAGCCAGTAGCCGGTATGCGACGACGGGCGGTTACGGCCGGCGCGGCAGCTATGGCCATGCCAAAAGCAGCCGTGAACGAACACGACCCGGTTGCGGGCCGGGAACACCATATCCGGGTTGCCCGGCAAGTCGCGGCGATGGAGCGAAAAGCGAAACCCCAGCCGATGGATCATACTGCGCACCGCCATTTCGGGTTTCGTGTCTTTGCCACGAACCCGTTTCATCACGGCGCTGCGCTCGGCTGGGGTGAAGGTATCCACCATTTCGGTCAATGAAACGCGGGGGGCTAAAGCCCCTTGCAGGCTGAAGCCCGCCCTACTGAAGGGGCGCGGGCTTGGCGCTGCCGTAATACAAGCCGTTGAAGAGCAGCTTGAAGGTGCCGTGGGGCTGGTCGCGGAAGTTGACTTCCGGTCCGAGCAGGACCACTTTGCCTTCGCCCAAGCTGGCCTCGGCGATGGCGGTGCCACCATTGAGATACTGCTGGCCCCATGCCCAGCCGCTATCGAGCACCTGCGGGCCTTGGAACCAACCGACGGCCGAGGTGTGCTGCATCTGGGCAGTCGGCCCCATGGCGAAGACGGGGTTGTTGTCGTAGAACACGTCCACCTGCTTGGGCATGCCGTAAGCAAGCGGGTTGGTGTTATCGATGTTCATGCGTAAGAGCGAGCCGGGCACGTAGAACTTCTCGCGGGGTAGCGACTGCTCCCGGCCGTTGGCGCCCATTTCGGTGAGGAAGTTCTTGACGGGCAAGCCGAGGGCTTCGGCGACGCTGGTGGAACTTCCGACGGTGACGATGGAGCCGCCGGCTTCGACGAACTTACGAAGCTGCGGCAAGGTGCGGTCTTCCGTAATGCTGCCGATTTCGTCGCGATACTGCTCGGGGACTTCGGCGCCGCCGCGTCCGCCACGGCCTCCTCCGCCACCGCCGCCGCGACCACCGCGTCCGCCGGCGCCGAAGCGCATGGCGCCATCGGGGAAGACGATGACATCGAACTTAGCGGCAAGATCGCCGGCATCGAGGGCGGGCGGGAAGACGACCTGGAAGGGGAAATCGTACTGCTCAAAGAGCCACTTGGTCCAGCCGGACGGCATGCTGCCGCCGTAGTTATCGACGAGGCCGATGCGGATGGGCTTGAGCTTGAGCGCGGGGCCGGCAGGCGATTTAGCGAGCGCGAAGGCGGGCACGCCCAATTCCTTAGCGCTTTGATCGACGATGGCCTTCACGGCGGGAGAGGCGGTGACCCAGATGGCGCCGGGCTCCATGGTCTTGCCATCGACGGTCACTTCGTTCTTCATCCAATAGACATTGGCGTTGGCCTTCAGCAAGTGGTTGATGGCCTTGAACGAATTGTTGATCTCATGGCTGATGAGATAGCCGGCGGGGCTGGCGGGACCGCTGACGGTCATGGCCGGAGGCGGCAACAGATTGAAGCCGACCTTCTGGAAAGGACCGTTGAAATCGTCGAGGACGCGATCGAACTTCACGGCCATCTGCATGGCGAGAGTCCAACCGGTGATGTCATAGGGCGGGTTGGGCGGGCCGCCGGGATAACGGAAATCGTTGGGGTGATCCTGCGGCTCGAACATGTCGAGAACGTGAGGACGGAAGGCCTGCGCGGTCTTGACGACGTAGGAACCGGCCGGGTAGGTCTTGCCTGCAACGGTGAAGCCGGCCGTAGCGCGCTGGACATCGACGCCATTCTTGATGAGGGCGTTGAGGAACTCGACGGCGTTGGCGAAATCGGGCTGATCGGCAGGAAGGATGTAGCCGCGAGGATCGCGCGCTTTCGGATCGTGGAGGACTTTTTCGTAGAGATCGGCAGGAAGGCCGCCGCGTCCACCAAATCCGCCGCCTGCGCCGGGAACGTCACCCGCGCCGGCGACATCGCCGGTGGGGGCAGCCGCCGCGGCTCCGCCGCCACGTCCGCCGCGTCCACGGCCACCACCGCCGCCGGCAGCTCCGCCGCCACCGCTTTCCGCGGCCGCGGCCGCTTCGAGGGCAGTGATGCGCTTGGGAGTGACGGTCCAGTTATCCGCGCTGCCTTTTTCGATGGAACGCTTGCCCATCACATAGAAGTTGTAGAGGAGCGTTTCGCGGTAGCGGGAGGCGTAATCCCCGATGGCGCGGTTGTTGGTCATTTCGTAATCGATGGATTGGCGGTAGTGCCATTCCTGGGGCTTGATGGGCATGGGCCAATCGCCCTGGGGCAACTGCTTTTCGGCAACGAGCGGAATCATGCGCGGGGTGGGCTCGCCGATGATCTCGGTGAGGATGCCGATCATGTTGTGGAAATAAGAAACGGTGCGCAAGCCGCCGTTCCACCAGGTGGAGTAGTTCTGGCCGCTGCGCATGGCGCTGCCGCCCTTGCCTTCGGCGACGAGGCGGCTGTGCATGGCCGCGCCGACGGATTCGATGCCGAGGGGGATCAGCGGATCGAAATTGTAATTGAACGGATCGCGGAACGGCGGCATGAAGATTACGGTTCCGGCGGGGCCAGTCTGGTGGTGGTTGTAGACAATCTGCGGATACCATTCGATGAACATCTGGCGGTTCATGTTGGTGGTTTCCTTCATGTTGGACATGTAGAAATCGCGATTGTCATCGTGGCCGATGTACTTGGCCCAGAGGCGGGGCAGACCGCCCATGTTGCGGCTCTTAGCTTCTTTCAAGGGAGCGTCGGGCTTTTCGGCGCCGCGCATGTACCAGTTGGCGACGAGTTCCTGCCCATCGGGGTTGGCGAGGACATTGAGGAAAATGCAGTCGTTCAGAAGGCGCATGGTTTCAGGGTCGGAGCGGCTGACCATCTGATAAACCCATTCCATGAGCTGCTGGGAACCGACAGTCTCGGATGCGTGGAGACCGCCATCGATCCATACGACGGCCTTGCCTTCGCGGGCAAGAGCGTGGGCCTGGTCATCAGTAAGCCCTTCGGCACGGGCGAGACGCCCGGAGATTTGCCGGTAGTGATCGAGCTGTTTGAGGTTGGCTGGAGACGTAATTACCGCCATATACTGACGCCGGCCTTCTTCGGTGGGGCCGATATCGACCAGCTTCATGCGGTCGGATTCCTTGGCGAGGGTATGCCAATAGGCGTCGAGCTGGGTGTAATTGGCGACCTGGTAATCGTCACCGATGTTGAAACCGAGTGCGTCTTTGGGCGTTGTGATTTTAGGAGCGGTTTGCGCGGCCAGCGTACAGGCGGCAAAAGCCGACAGCGCCACCACGGCAAGGCGGTGCATCCGGGGTAAAGTCATGGGTAAAAGTTTACTACTGTTGACGTCTGATGTGCTTACTATTGGGCTACGTTCGGGACGCGGCGGCGAGGCTTAAAAGCAGATACCGGCGCGCTTCGCGCGCTACGCAGGCGGGGAGGCGTAGGCCACTAGGGCCGGAGCTGTTTATTTGGGGACATGGTTGTAGGGCAAGGTTGACGGTAATGCGCAGATGGCCGGGCTGCTGACGGGGAAACCGGCGGGCTAAAGCCCGCTTGCAGGCTGAAGCCCGCCCTACTACGCGGCGCGGGAGGCATCGAAGGCAGCCATTTGCAGCGTACGGTGTTCGTTTCGGACTTGTTTGCGGCGTTGGATGTGGGCGATTCTGGCGCCGATTTCCTGCTTTGAAAAAACAAAATGGTAGTGCGCGGAGTCTTGCACTACTTCGTAGGGTTCGCCTTTGTATTCCGCGATTTGAGCGTCCATTTCGGCTTCTTCGAGGGCTTGCTGGAGCGCTGACTCCCGCTCGGCTTTGAGGCGGCGTAGCTCGGCCATGTTCTTTTCCAGATTGCGGTGGATGCGGGTTTCGTAGAGGCTGATCAGCTCGATGCTTTTGCCTTTGGCTAGCCACGCTTTCGCCATGGCGAAGGCGGCGTCGACTTCTTCGTTGCCGGTGGCGAGTTCATCGGGGCCGGACATCTCGACGGCGAAGAGGGTGTCTTCGAACGACGCGGCGCGGTGGAGGCGCCAGCGGTCATCGGCGATGGATTGGACGATGGAGGCTTCGAGCGGAGTCTGCGGAGCGAGTGACTCGCGGATGCCGGAGCAATGGCGCTCATAGGCTAACTGGTCTTTTTCGGTGAGGATGTGGATCTGGCCGGTGAGTCCGTGACGGTAGGCGTTGAAGGCGCGGCGAGAGCGCGGTTGCTGAGTGTCGGTTTGGTCTAGCATGTGTGAGATTCCCCTTCTGGCACCAGAGTACATGGTGGGGTTGGGGCTGCGGGCACGGCTGGAGGGTAAGTGATTGAGGAGTGAGAGTAATATATATTTCCAGGATCCGTGAACGGGAATTTTGGTGAACGACGATGTCCAGTGCCGGCGCATATACGCGAAGCACTTCCCGAACCGAAAGTTGCCACAAATTGCGTGAAGAGCCAATCGCCCTTGCCGGCAACGGTTTGCTGCAGCACGATGTTATCATCCTTACCGATGGATGCACCTGATTTCCGAACCGTTTTTGCAGGTGTGCGGCCCGCACGAGTTGCCGTCCTGGTCGATCAAGGGGATCCTGAGTGGCAGGATACCTGTCGCCGGATTATTGAGTGCTTCGCCTCGACGTGGGGTGGCAAGTACAGCATCATAGTTCCGATTGACGGGTTGAAGATTAATTCCCTGTTCTGGAACATGCTCGAGGCATTCGACCCAGACTACATATGTGAATACACTAAGACCGGTCTGGATTGGAAGATAGGCCGGCCGAAAGAATATGAAGATTTGCTCCAACGGACTTTACAACGGGAATATCCGAATCAAACGCCGCCGGCCGGTGCCCGTGCGGCGATCGAACGTGCGCTATCTCAAGGTCAGATTCAAACCGTTGGGATCACGCCGGAGCTAGGGAAGGAACTAAAAGCGCGTCTATCGCCCTTCTATTTTGAAGACCGCGTGATCGAGTATACGTCTGAAGCCCGTTCCGCACCCGATTATCCATTGACAGCCCTCTCGGTGATCCTGTCCCACTCCCAACATTCGGACAGACTTGTCGTAACAAGCAACGGCATCGATGGTATCCCATCCCTCTGGGTGGAATCGATCTTAGGGGGTATGTATTCGGAACAAATGGACCGAATCGCAGCATGCGGCGTTCGCGTTGAACAGATGACTCTTGGCACAGCGAATGTTTTCGAACTCATGGCCGCACAGGTAGGCCGCGACAGACGAGCGCCACCGGATTACATTGCGTGCAGCCCTTTCCATTTCTCCATGACCGCGCTCAGCGAATACCGCTCGCTGACCGAGCGCACCTGGGAGCTACCCGCAACGGTGGTTGCAGGCTCCACGTTTCAAGATTTTGCGCTCTACTTCGGTCTATCGCGCGTCCGGCCGCGTGTTTGCTGGCTCCTACCGTTGTGGCTGGATGCGTTTAAGGCGGCTAAGGCGCGGGCTCAGGGCGGCGGCGGAGCTATTCTGCCCACCGAACAACATGCAAGAGCACTTGCGCAGGCGCTCATCAGTGCGTTGGCCGGGCGCGAGATCAAGAAAATCGATTTCGTCAGCGCCTCTTTGGACGACACTGCACTTACCAGTGTCATTGAGGACCTAGACGCGGGTTCCGGTCACGCTGCCGGAGCGATCAAATCGCATGGGCGTGTCCACGAGAGCCCCCGGGAACTCTTCATTCACCCTCGGGTCGTTTTTAATACTGACAACTTTGCCATACCCACCACACAGCAAGTCCTGGAGGGTAAGGCAGTGGGCTTCTTCCCAACTCCGAAACCGAAGGGCTTCACTACCATCGTGCCTTATGAACACCGATGGATCACAGAGCTTCGGGTGGAGGGGCTCACCTACCCACGCCACCCAGCTTTGGGCAAATGGCTCGTCAGCCACCGCATGCTCGGGACTCAGGAGGCACGGACCGGGAAGCAGGGCCTTTGCTATTTTTGCCCGAGCACGGCCTATTTTGGCGGCGATGTGGACACCATCTTACTTCGGCCGGAGCTCCGCGTCCCTCAAGCGGAAGCCGTATTTCAGAGACTGGCAGAATCCGTTGGCGCGTCATGCAAACTCTCTGACAAAGGATTCTTCTCGCTGGATGTGGTACGGAAGATGGGGGGGTTGGAGTATGCCGCGGCACTTATCCGCGAGCCTCGACACTTTGCCGTCTTGGAGGCGTACCTAGCGGACGCCAAAAGCCACTCCACGGTCGGGCGGTACCTTACTTCGAGTTCAAGGAGGTACCTGAGTCTGGCCGATGTTTCAACTATCCTAGGGAGCGCCCCTGAGGCCGTCTCACTTATCGACGTGTTGGTCGGCAGCGGGCTTATGCGTAGGGGTGTCGTTTTAAAATGTAAATACTGCCGGACGGCAGACTGGTTTGCAATGGCAGATCTCGCCGATGAGCTCGATTGCAAGAGGTGCACCCGCACCCAAACGATTGGGAGCAAGCAAACACTCGGGCAAGCCGAGCCCGTCTGGTATTACCAGTTGGATGAAATTGCATACCTGGGAATTCGGAACGATATGCGCGTGCCGCTTCTGGCGCTCGACTACCTGCGACGAAAAGCCACTTCGTTCTCGTATGCGGGTGAATTTGAGTTATCGAGACCGAACGAGCCAATACCATTTATTGAAATCGATCTGTGCTGTATCTGTGATGGCACACTTACGGTTGGGGAGGCGAAGGCGACCGAGCGAATTGAAGGTGGCGGTAAGCGTGAAAGACGATGCCTGGCCAAGTATCGTGAGGCGGCAACGCTTCTAGGAGCACGACGGTTTGTTCTTGCGACCTCGAAAGCTTGGTCTGCAGAGACCGTAGCGAATGCCAAAACGGCATTCGCGGGCACAAACGTGGACATCACGTGCCTTGAAGGAACGCAGATCTTAAGCGCAACCTCGTAGACTTCGCCCAAAGGTAGGTGTCTGGATCAACTATAGTTCGCGATGGCGTTGAGGGTCATACCCAGATCAATCTCATTCACAGCGGTCCTCGAGGCTGCGTCGGCATGGTCGACTGATGGGCCGCCGGGGACACGGCATGGACGAACGCTGACGATATTATTGACCCTTAACTGGCGCCTTGGGTGCTATCTCAACAGCCATTGCTTTCTCGTTAGAAGTGCATGACAACCCTTGTCCAGCTTGTTCTCTAGTCGCAAAACCAGCCTCAACCTTCATAGAGATAGGCCAGTTTCGCACGTCGGCGTCGACTCTTACAAATTGACGGTTGAGCCAATTTTTTCGCAAACTCATTTACTCGATTCCTCCGGCGCTAGGCCTTTCTTTACCATTTCGTTTTTGAAGTCCTTGAACTCCTTTTGTTCAGCAGCCATCCTCGCAACGCTATATTCAGGAATATTTGGGAGAGACCCGGATCGACGCCATGCCTTGACAGTGCCGTCTTTGTTCTTCCTCCTTCGTCCGGCCAACGCAAAGAGGTCCGAGTAGCGTGTTGGGGCTATACCGACAAAAGGTTCAAACGGAACTTTGTCACCGCATTGTCCCTCTCCATCGACAACAATCGAGTCCGAATAGAGTTCTCCTACAAGACTCTTCGCGTATGGTTCGAGATAAACGACGCGTTTGATCCCCGCTGCTACGATGTGCTTGGCACAGTCATGGCAGGGAAATGTTGTCGTGTAAAGGACACAGTCTTTAGTTGGGACACCGTGTCTCGCTGCGTCGGTTATCACGGTCATTTCGGCGTGAACGGCGCGCACAAAATCGATTGTGCTCGTAAATTGGGCACCCTTCATTATTGGCTGTTCGCCATCCCGCAGCACCTCTTTGACCATTTCGGTTACATGCGTTGTCTTTTTAGACTCGGCAAGCCACTGATTTCTTTGTAGGCGGTCCAGTATATCCGCAAGTAGGTTCTCCCTCATCCCGTCGCTGGTGTCATATCCACTACGAAAATCGCGCCCATCAAATGAATCGTCGTCCCAATATAGGCCGCCGCCAAATTTCGGCACCTCGTTGACTCCTAGTCCGATGACTGTCCCATCGCCTCGGCACAACGCCGCGCCGACTTGCCGAGCAAGCGAGGCAGAGCGAAATGCTGCACCATTGGCACAGAACATGCCTTGTTCGTCTTTCGCGGGCGTATGAAAAGTATTCCCGAATAGGAGTTCAATGAAGCGTGAAAGCGATTCAGTCATCCTTGTTTCTTGGGTCGAGTCCACGATAATGTCCGCCAACGGGAACGTATCCCGTACGTTCTGGCCGGAATCTCCCGATTCTGCTTCATCTCGTTTTAATAATCTCTCCGCCTCTATGACGTGCTCCGAGATCTTGTTGCTAAAATGCGACTCCGCAATCTTAGTTGCAACGCTTTGAAGGCGCTTAGCCCTGGGCGCATGCGCTCCAACCAAGAAAAATGTTGGTCCGTAAATTTTACGAAGCGTCTCGACCTCTTTCGGACGTTTCAATGATCTTAGGACGTGAGCAAATCGGGGAATGGACACGTTGGCGTCACCCACAACCGCGTCCCGCGTATCAGCAATCGCACCGATACCGAGAAGGGCGACGGCATCGTTTCGTTCGAGGACTTCACAGAATTTATTACCTGCCGTCATATGGAGGTCGACCACCTGATCGAAAGGGCCGTCCGTGAGAAGGGACCAGGGGTCCTTCGGGACATCACGCATCAGTAGGCTGAGACGATGAACTTCACTTTTGTACTCCACTTGGCTCAATACGTCCTGTAGCACGCGGCCCACCAGATCGAGATCGGTTCCGAGGGGGCCAACCAGACCGAAGACGAGTTCCGGGCCTTTCGGCCTCTCTGCTGCTTCTTGCAACATTATTCGAGTCTTAGTTTTATACATTTTTCCTTTGCTGCCAACGCCACACAACCAATTGTGCCGATTGTAAATATATATACAACATGTGGCGGTGGCTAGCTGACGCCGCGGATTTTATCCGCAGCTCGCGTCCAGAGAAGTGATCGGACTTAGACGCTATACTGCTTTCTGATGCGGCGGGGGGTCTTTTTATCTTACGCGCGGGAGGACGAAAAGCTTGCCACTGAGCTGGTCGAACAACTCGGTCGCGAAGCCCCGGACGTTCCCGTCACGCTGGATCGCCTGTTCATGGAAGGCGGCGTTGATTGGTGGAAACAGGCCGCGAAAGCGATCGATTCGGTTGAGTTTCTTGTCCTGTTGGTGACTCCGGCGGCGATTGCGTCCGGCAATGTCGAGAAAGAGTGGCGGTATGCGCGGCAGCAAGGGGTCTGCGTGTATCCGGTGAAAGGGGCGCCGGACGCGGAGCTGCGGTTTTCGAAGATGCCGCGGTGGATGAGCAAGGCGCACTTCTTCGACCTCGATAAGGAATGGCCGACCTTCGTTGCCCATCTGCGGAAAGGCTGCGACACGCCGCGCGTGCCGTTCATGGCGCCGGAGGTCCCAGCGCATTTTGTCGAGCGGCTCATTGAATACGAGGCACTGAAGAACCTGCTAATGAATCCGGAGCGCAGCCAACCGGTGGCGATCACGACGGCGTTGGCGGGCGCGGGCGGCTTCGGGAAAACGACGCTGGCAGCGGCGCTGTGTCATGACGACGATATCGTGCAGAACTTCGATGACGGGATCCTGTGGGTCACGCTGGGGCAAACGCCGGACGTGATGGGGAGCCTGCTCACGGCCTATGCGGCGCTGACGGGCGAGCGGCCGGCATTTCGGCAGCCTGGAAGATGCGGCGTTTCAACTGGGCCAGAGGCTGGAGCAGCGGACCTGCCTGCTGGTGATCGACGATGTGTGGGACGCGGCACATCTGCGTCCGTTTCTGCGGGGCGGGAAATCTTCGGCGCGGCTGTTCACGACGCGGGACGCGAATATCGCGGCGGAGGCGGCGCGCGTGCTGGTGGACGAGATGCGCGGGGACGAGGCGGTGGCGCTGCTGACGCGGGGCGTGCCGGGGCTTGCTGCCAGCGCGGCGCGGGATCTGGCGCGGCGGCTGGGCGAGTGGCCGCTGGCGCTCGAACTGGCGGCGGCGATGATGCGCGAGCGCATCCGGCAAGGCGAATCGGCGGGGCGCGCGGCGGAGCGACTGGCGAAGATTATTGAACGCAAGGGGCCAGGGGCGCTGGCGGATTCGACGGCTGAGCGGCAGCACCGCACGGTTTCGGACGTGCT
The DNA here is from genome assembly GCA_963743705.1 of Bryobacterales bacterium. GTDB lineage: Bacteria > Acidobacteriota > Terriglobia > Bryobacterales > Bryobacteraceae > PALSA-243. The sequence goes on from CAVUQS010000021.1 coordinate 74,491, forward strand.
CGAGGCGAGCCTTGAACTGCTGGATGGCGCGGGGCGCCGGCGATTGGCGGAGTTAGCCATCTTTCCCGAGGACGCGGCGATTCCGTTAGCTGCGGCGGCCGCGGTTTGGGAACTGGACGAACTGGATGCGGAAGACCTGGCGCGGCGGCTGGCGCAGTTGTCTCTGGTGAAGCTCGATCTGGGACGCAGCGTGCTGCGGCTGCACGACGTGATGCGAGCTTGGCTGGAGGGGCAACTTGAGGGCGAGCCAGGAGGTCCATTCGCGGCTGGTGAATGCATGGACGGATTGGCGCGCGCTGCCGGATCTGCCGGGCGAGTATGCGTGGCGGTGGCTGGCGTGGCATCTGATGAAGGCGGGGCGGAAGGATGACCTGGAGCGAACGCTTTGGGACCCGCGGTGGATGCAGGCCAAACTGAAGGCGGCTGGGGTCAACGCGCTGATTGGGGATTACGAGCACCTGAAGCCCTCGGCGGACGTGGAATTGTTGCAAGGAGCACTGCGGCTTTCGTCCATGTGCTGACGGCGGATGCGGAGCAGTTTGCCTCGCAAATGACGGGGCGACTGTTGCCGCACGCCGGAGTTGAGGCGATCGAGCGGTTTAGCGCCGAGGTTGCGGCTGCGGCACCAGGCGCTGGCTTCGGCCGCTGTACCCGGCCCTGCATCCCCCTGGCACCGCACTGCTGCGCACGCTGGAGGGCCACTCTAATGCGGTCCGTAGCGTGGCAGTAACGGCGGACGGGAAGCGCGCGGTTTCCGCCTCTCGATGACAAAACGCTGAAACTGTGGGACCTGGAAACCGGCCAGGCGCTGCGCACACTGGAGGGCCACACTAATTCGTGACTGGCGTGGCGGTGACGGCGGACGGGAAACGCGCGGTTTCCGCCTCTTGAGGACAAAACACTGAAGGTGTGGGACCTGGAAACCGGCCAGGCGCTGCGGACGCTGCAGGGCCACTCTGATTCCGTCAGTGGCGTGGCGGTGACGCGGACGGCAAGCGAGCGATTTCCGCCTCTTTTGACGGCACGCTGAAGGTGTGGGACCTGGAAACCGGCCAGGCGTTGCGCACGCTGCAGGGCCACTCTGCTTCTGTCCATGGCATAGCGATAACCGCAGACGGGAAGCGCGTGGTTTCCGCCTCCGGGGATGGCACGCTGAAGGTGTGGGACCTGGAAACCGGACAGGCACTGCACACACTTCAGGGTCACTCTAATCGTGTCACTGGCGTGGCGGTGACCGAGGACGGGAAGCGCGCGGTTTCCGCCTCTTGGGACAACACACTGAAGGTTTGGGACCTGGAAACCGGCCAGGCCCTGCGCACGCTGCAAGGGTCACTCTGATTCCGTCAATGGCGTGGCGGTGACGGCGGACGGGAAGCGCGCGGTTTCCGCCTCTGAGGACCACATGCTGAAGATATGGGATCTGGAGACCGGCCATGCGCTGCGCACGCTGCAAGGGCCACTCTGCATGCTGTCAATGGCGTGGCGGTGACAGCGGACGGGAAGCGCGCGGTTTCCGCCTCTGAAGACAACACGCTAAAAGTATGGGACCTGGAAACCAGCCACGCGTTGCGCACGCTGGAGGGCCACTCCGATTCCGTCAATGGCGTGGCGGTGACAGCGGACGGCAAGCGCGCGGTTTCCGCCTCTGATGACAACACCCTCAAGGTGTGGGACCTGGAAACCGGCCAGGCGCTGCGCACGCTGGACGGCCACTCGTCTTATGTCGGTGGCGTGGCGGTGACGGCGGACGGGAAGCGCGCGGTTTCCGCCTCTGGGGACCGCACGCTGAAGGTGTGGGACCTGGAAACCGGCGAGGCACTGCGCACGCTGCAGGGCCACTCCGATTCTGTCAATGGCGTGGCGGTGACGGCGGACGGGAAGCGCGCGGTTTCCGCCTCTGATGACCAAACGCTGAAGGTTTGGGACCTGGAAACCGGGCACGCCCTGCGCACGCTGGAGGGCCACTCTTCTGTTTGTCAGTGGCGTAGCGGTGAGGCGGACGGTACCCGCGCGGTTTCCGCCGCTTGGGACAAGACGCTAAAGGTGTGGGACCTGGAAACCGGGCAGGCGCTACGCACGCTGGTGGGCGAGTCAGTTTGTGTCAACGCCGTGGCGGTGACGGCGGACGGCAAGCGCGCGGTTTCCGCCTCTGAAGACAACACGCTGACGATCTGGGACCTGGAAACCGGCCGCGCGATGCGCACGTTGGAGGGCCACTCTGATTGGGTCAACGGCGTGGCGGTGACAGCGGACGGGAAGCGCGCGGTTTCCGCCTCCTGGGACCACACGGCTGAAGGTGTGGGACCTGAGTAGCGGCCACGCGCTCGCGACCTTCTACTGCGATGCGCGCGCGCTTTGCTGCGCTTTTGCGGGCGAGAATCGGATCGTCGCGGGCGATGCCGGGGGCCGCGTGTATTTTCTGGCGCTGGAGGAGCGCGGATCGGATTTGTGACCGCTCGATGAAACAACGATACCCGGACGGGCCGCGCATCCACTTACCGCTCGCGGTCATCGCGCAGATGGCGTCGAGGTGGTTCCCTATCGATCCACTGGGGTTCGGGCTGAAGGTCGCGCGGGAGTTCGGCGATATCGCGCATTACCAGTTTGGGCCGCTGCACATTTATCAGTTGAATCACCCCGACCTGGCGCGGCAAGTTCTGGTGGAGCAGGCGGAGAAATTCCATAAACCGAAGTTGGTCAAACGCGCATTCCAGCCGTTCGCGGGCGAGGGGTTGCTCACGAGCGACGGCGCGTTCTGGAGACAGCAGCGCAAGCTGATCCAGCCGGCTTTTCATCAGCGGCGCCTGGCCGCGTATAGCGAGGTGATGACGGCGCATGCGCTGCGGATGGCGGACTCGTTCGCCGACGGAGAGGTCCGCGAGATGGGCGCGGAGATGACGAAGTTGACGCTGGGCGTGGTGGTGAAGACGCTGTTTGGCGCCGATTTGCCGCGCGAGGCGGGTGACATCGGCGGGTCGATGATGGCGGTGCTGGACGCCGCCAGTCAGCGCGTGAACGCGCTAGTGAAGATTCCATGGTGGGTTCCGACGCGGCGTAATTTGCGCGAGCGACGCACGCTGGCGAAGCTGGATGCGATCTTTCAAATTCTCATCCAGGCGCAGCGGGCGGCGGGCGAGAAACGCGACGATCTGCTCTCAGCGCTGCTGGCGGCCACGGATGAAGACAGCGGGGCCGGGATGTCCGACCGGCAACTGCGCGATGAGATGATGACGCTGTTTCTGGCGGGGCACGACACGACGGCGAACGCGCTGACGTGGACCTGGTATCTGCTGTCGAAGCATCCAGAGGTTGAGGCGAAGTTGATGGAGGAGCTTGACGGCGCGCTGGGCGGGCGCGCGCCGGCGCTGACCGACCTGCCGAAGCTGACTTACACGGAGATGGTGATTCGCGAGGTACTTCGACTGTATCCGCCGGCGCCGGGAGTGGCGCGGGAGCCAATCGAAGATGTGACGATCGCGGGATATGACGTGGCCAAAGGCAGCTTAGTGACTGTCAACACTTACGCGATGCAGCAGGACGCGCGGTTCTTTGCGGCGCCGGAACGGTTCGACCCGGAGCGGTTCGAGGCGGGGTGGGAGGAGCGCATTCCGCGTTATGCGTATCTGCCGTTTGGCGGGGGTCCGAGGGTGTGCATCGGGAATGCGTTCGCGATGATGGAGGCGCGGCTGATTCTGGCGACGGTGGCGCAGAGAGTGAAGCTGACGTTAATGCCGGGTCAGAAGATCAAGCCGGTGCAGGTGGTGACGCTGCGGCCGAGCGGGGCGGTGCGGATGAAGGTGGAGAGACGCCGGCGCTAGGAACTTGTTGAAACACGATTTTGGGCCGCCGATAAACGCCGATGAACGCCGATAACGGCGGCCAAGTGGGCTACCAGGGTTTGCCAATCCAGGAATATTGCCACGAGACAGCGATATTTTGATAGGTTCCGCCAAAGCGGGCGAAGGCGCCGTCGCTGTAACTGAACTTCAAGCTTTGGCGTTTGGTGATGGGGATTGAAGCGGTGGCTCCGACTCTGGAGCTGGTTTGGCGGGTGGCGGGGTTGGCAAAGCCATTCAGGCTGGCGGTGCCCCCAAACCAGAGATTTCCGTCGAGCGAGAACCAAAGGCGTTGTTTCACGTCGTAGCTAAGATGGCCTTCGAAGGCGCCGACTGGCGTCAACGATTGCGGCACCGGGGATGGTTGCGAGAAATAGCGGGGGTTCACGGTGTAGAACCATACGCCGGCATAACTATCGATGATCCACTTACCCCGGCGTTTGGAATAGCCTAATTCCGGCTTGAAAGCCCATCGGTTGGCGCCCCAGTTAATCAACTTATTGGGGTCGTATTGACCGGTGGGAGCGATGACTTTGAGGCTAACGCCCAGCAGAGTGTGCTGCTTCCATTTGGCGAACTCGGGCGCGGGCATGGCCGGACCGCCCTTGAGATTTACGGAGAGGCGGAAAGCTGAATCGAGAAGACCCGATCGGTAGAGATGGGTCTCGACGTCGGCGAGATTGCCCTGGAAATTTCCAATGGCATAGGGCAGCGAAGCGTTGACGTTGGCCGAGCGGCCGAAGAAATTGAACGAGTAATAGTAGGTGAAGATTGGAACGTTATAGGTTCCGGTGGCGCCAGTAATCGCTAGCGCACCATCGAAGAGGATAGAGCCGGTGTAGAAAGACTCTGTCAGGTTGACTACATTGAGGCCAATTGGAGTGATTACGTACGCGCGCGGAGAGAGATCTTGAGCGTGAAGCGAAATTGCTGTGAGAAGTACCAGCCGAGCGATTCGCATGGGCATTGGGTTGGACCTGGGCGTACGCCACGCTGGGGTTGATGATTCCGGGGGAGGCGAGATTCACTATTTGAGGGGGGCTCGACGGGCCGGGAGGCCCGTCGTACGGTGTTCGAAGGCGGAGGCCATGCGGTCGATTTCGCGTTTGGAGATTCCGAGAGTGGCGGCGACTTTGCGCCATGCGGCGACGGACTTTGCCTACTTGGGCGGCGATGCGGCGGGCTTCGGCGGGGGAGAGTTCGAAATAATCGGCGACACTGAGCGCGAGTTGCAACGAGGCCGTGCTGTCTTCGAGATCGATGGCGGTGGTGAGGACGCGCGGTTTGATATCGGCGGGCACCGGGTTGAGATCGTAGGCGGGGGAGAGGCGCCAGCCTGCGGGGCCGGTCCAGAGGAAGCCGTGGTTGCGGAGATGGTCGTCGGTGTTCGAGATCAGGATGCTGAAGACGATGCGGCGCCAGAGGGCGTGCATGTCCTGCTTGGGCGTACTGCCGTAGCGACGGAGGACGTCGACGAATTCCATGTAGCTGTGCGTTTCGTTGTCCTTGGCGTCGAGCATGCTCATGGCGGAGAGGAAGGGGACGCGCGTACTGCTCTCGCGATCGAAGCGGCGCAACAGCAGGACGGACTGACCGGCGGCGGATTCGAGGCGCCATTCCGGCACTGAGATACCTGCCTTGGCGGCGAGAGTGAGCGCCACGGCTTCCCAGAGGACGGCGTTGATTTCGTCGGTCTTGCTGGGGAATTTGGCGATGGCGAGGCGGCCGTCGCGATCGCGGACGGAGGCCTTGGGGCGCGCGCCGCCGAGCGAGGAGCCGGGGGCGAGGAGCAGGCGGAGGTCGTCGTCGGTGGGGTGATCGTCGAGGACGTGCGCGGCGGCGGAGAGCAGGCGCGGGAGGCCGATGAGCGGGGGGATTTTCGAGGGCGCGACGTTGGAGAGAAAAGGGCCGCCTTCGCGTTCGGCAAAACGGAGCGCGCCCTGGCGGGTCTCGTCATCGACCATGAGCAGGTAGTCGATTTCGGCGAGGGTGCGCGGAGTTTGCTTTTCGCGTTCGGCGCGACGGCGCTCGGCGCGGCGCATGAGGACGCGGCCCCAACGATCGGGCGCGGAATCGCCGATGGCGCCGAACAGGGCCTTGCCGGACGCGGTGTGGAAGGGCCCGGGGCCGAGGGTGAGGGCGGGCTCGAGCGAGAAGCGCTCGGGATGAGCAAGCCAGCTACGGTCGTATTCGAAGGTGGCGCTTTCGCGGTCTTTGCGGATGCGGGCCCAGAGGCGGCCGATGAGTTGGGGCGTGTTTTGGAGATCGACGTAGACGAGGATTTCGCGGTCCATCAGGCGCCTCGCTTTCGGGGCTTGGGCGGCGCGGGTTGGCGGGGAAGGCGGATGCGCTGGGGGAGGCGTTCTTCTTCCAGGTGGAGGCCGACGGAATCGTGGCGGGGGTCGGCGATATCGGCGAGGCGATCGATCATACCGAGGGCGAAGAGGACGGAGGCGTAGTTGCCGAGGGCGGCGGCGGGGTCGCCTTTTTCGATGCGGTTCAAGGTGGTGCGGCTGATGGAGGCGCGCTCGGCGAGGATGGCGACGGGGATGCGGCGGCGGCGGCGGGCGTCGCGCATGTCGGCGCCAAGTTTGCGCAGGGCGCGGACGACGGGGAGGGGCGTCATGTGTGGGCGGGGAGGGCTCATTTAACGTCTATTATAGAAGCTTTTAACAACGATTAGGTATCATATGTTGGACATTAAATTGAAGGGGATGTCCTCCGATGCCGCGTGATAGAAGATAAGGACTATGACGACCAAGCTTGCATTGTTGGCTCTGGGGTTCGCGGCTCTTGCGGCGGGGCAAAATCAGCCGGTGCTGGGGGAGAACGCTGTCAAGATTTCGGAACACGTGTGGGCGATTATGGGGTGGCCGAATATCGCGATTGTGGTGGGGACGCGGGCGACGCTGGTGGTGGATACGGGGCTGGGGCCGCGGAACGGGGCGACGATCGCGCGGGTGGCGGCGAAGCTGGCGCCGGGGAATCAGAAGCTGTTTCTGACGACGACGCATTTTCATCCGGAACACGCGTCCGGGGACGCCGGATTTCCGGCGGGGACGGTGTTGATTCGCGATGCGGCGCAGCAGCGCGAGATGGAATTGCACGGCAAGGAAATGGTGGAGATGTTCGCGGGACGGTCGCCGGAACAGAAGGAACTGCTGGCGACGGCGACGATGCGCGCGCCGGATGTGACGTTCGATAGCGAGGCGAAGGTGGATCTGGGAGGCGGCGTATCGGCGCGGCTGTTGTGGTTCGGCGGGGCGCACACGAAGGGCGACGAGCTGACGTTCGTGGAGCCGGACCGGACGCTGGTTTCGGGGGATGTGGTGCAGAACAAAGTTGTGCCGGGGATCTATGGCGATGGCGGGACACCGGCGAGCTGGCTGGCGGTGCTGGATAAGGTGGCGGCGTTGAATGCGGCGCATGTGCTGCCGGACCATAGCGCTCCGGGCGGGGGCGAGATGGTGGCGGCGGAGCGGAAGTTTATTGCGGAGTTGCGGGATAGCGCGCTGGAGTTGAAGCGGAAGGGCGTGGCGGTGGATGAGGCGGGGCGGCAGTTGGGGGTGACGTTTAAGGGGAAGTATCCGGATTGGCCGAGTATGAATGTGGCGGGGTTTGTGAAGTCGGTTTACGCGGAGTAGAGTGGCATTTAACATTAACAATTGCGGTTGGGGGGCGTCTTAATAAACATGAAGAAATTGGCGTTGTGGGCGTTGGCGGCGGCGCCGCTGCTGGCGCAGAGCATCGTGGGGACGTGGCAGGGGACTTTGACGAATCCGCAGGGGAAAGCGCTGCGGATTGTGCTGAAGGTGTCGAGGGCGGATAACGAGAGCCTGAAGGCGGTGCTGTACAGCATCGATCAGCAATCGCCGCCGATTAATGCGAGTGCGGCGACGCTGCAGGGTTCGTCGTTTAAGGTGACGATTCCGGCGGTCGGCGGGGGCTATGAAGGAAAGCTGGAGGGGGACACGATCTCGGGGACGTGGAACCAGGGCGCGCCGGCGCCGTTGAATCTGGCGCGGGCGACGCCGGCGACGGAGTGGGCGATTCCGGAGCCGCCGCCACCTCCGAAGCTGATGCCGAAGGACGCGAATCCGACGTTCGAGGTGTCGACGATCAAGCCGAGCAAACCGGATGCGCCGGGCAAATCGATTCTGGTGGGACGCGGCGGAGCGAATCTATTCACGACGACGAATACGACGGTGTATGAACTGATCGCATTCGCGTACGGGATGCATCCGCGGCAGGTGACTGGCGGGCCGAGCTGGATCGACGCGGATAAGTGGGATATCTCGGCGAAGCCCGATCAATCGGGGCTACCGAGCGTGGCGCAACTAAGCAAGATGGTGCAGAAGCTGCTCGAGGACCGGTACCAACTTACGTTCCACCGCGAGAAGAAAGAGCTTTCGGTTTACGCGATCACGGTGACGAAGACGGGGTCGAAACTGGCGAAGTCGGAAGCGCAGGGGAATTTGCCTGGGTTTGGCGGGCCTCCGGGAAATATCGGCGCGCGGAACACGACCCTGGAGGAGTTCGCGGGCTTTTTGCAGGCGCGGGTGCTGGACCGGCCGGTGGTGGATCAGACGGGGCTGGCCGGGCGGTTCGACTTGCAGTTGAAGTATGCGCCGGATGCGGCGCAGCAGGCGCAAGCGGGACCTGGCGCGCCGCAGCAGCCGGCGGTGAACACGGATCTACCGGACTTGTTCGCGGCGTTTCAGCAGCAATTGGGGCTGAAGCTGGAGGCGACCAAGGCGCAGGTGGACGTAATGGTGATCGATAAGCTGACGAAGCCTTCGGAGAACTGATCAGGCTGTAGGAAGAGGCTGGTCGTGTTGCACAAGCAGGTCGCGAAAGGCGATGACTGCCTCCTGCTTCTGACGCAAGACGTCTTTGTGAGTCAGGATAATCATGGTGCGAAACAACGCCGGACTGAGCCGGAAGGCTTCGACAAGGTCGGCTTTCACGGCTCGCTGGATGGACCCGACCGGCAAAATGCTGATGGCGGCGTCTTCGACCACCTGATCCAAAGCGGCTTTGACTTCGCGAACCTGTTTTTCGGGAATGTCCTGCCCGAGAGTTACCCTGCCAGCCGCGAGAAAATCGAGCACCTGGATGCGCAACGGCTGGTGGGCCTGCATCATACAAATCGGGTGTTCCATGCGGCAGATCTGCCGGGCGGTAATCCCATTCCACACGATTTCGGGATTGCGCCTCCGGACCGTCTCGGCGCGGTTTTTGCGGACGACGAGGCGCAGTTCCTCCTCACGCCAAAACCGCTTCTCTAGAGATTCATCCAAGGTCTCGGGCGCATATCCGATAGCGATATCCGCTTCGTTAGAGAGCAGGAGCGGTTGGATATCATCAGCGTGACCGGGCACGACGGGCATCAATGAAAGAGAGATTTCGGATTTGCCGAACGCTTTCATGAGCTCCGCGAAGCCCGTTTTCATCCAGTCATTTTCCGCATCATAGACGGACTTGACCACCTTCACCCGCAACTCACAGGGATCTTTGATGCGGGCGGCTTTCTCACGAAAATTGACCAACAACGGCTCGATCTGCCGCCAGAGATTGCGCACCTCGATGCCAAGCGGCGTCAGCCTTGCCGGCTTACCCAGGGTGACGATCTCACCTTTGCCAACTCCCAAAAGTTTTTCCAGCTTTTCCAGTTTTCCCGCGATTTTTTCGTGAGAGATTCGCAAGCTTTCAGCGGCGTCCGATTTGTTTTTAGTGGCGATCAGTTCCACCAAGACCAGGGAGCTGAGGAGATCCTCGCAATAACGTTCGAGGTCTTTCCACGAGCGTCGGTGGTCGTTGGGAAACATGGCGCAAATCATAGCATAGACACGGAGAAATACCGCGTTTTCACCGTTTTTTAACGAAGGAAACGCTGCATAACTGGAGAAGCGACGGCAAAAAGTTAGCGCTTTTGCCGGTGAAAAACGGATGAAAGCGCTGACATTAACAAGTTGGAAAAAACGCAGTTATTAGCCGCTTCTCAGCGGAAGAAACGGTGACGAGCTAATGGGCGGCAGAAGAAAAAAGCTTGGTTATACCGGTAACTTGCGGAGAAAGTTCGACGAGACAACAATTTCGCAAGACGTTTTTGAAAACGCTTGCAGTAAACCAGGCATTGGCACGAGAGTAAGCATATGGGGATCTTGAAAAAAAGATAACCGCAAAGGAGGAAGTCTTGCCTACTACGTTGATTCTACAGTTTGTTGGAACTGCCAGCCTGGCGGGCGTTGCCATCGCGGTCTGGTTTCGAAAAACGAAGGTGCGCTTCACCTTCCTACGTCTTCGCTCGAAGGTTGTACCCATCGATTCGGGCCGGCGGAAGGATGGCAACAAGGGGAACCGTGAGGCAGCTTAGCGAGAATGACTGGGCGGCGGCCCGCCGCCCAGCTGCATGAATCCAGAAAGGAGAACGTCATGAACGCGAGATCGAAAACAGCGAGTAAGAAGGATAACCTGGACGCGATGGACTTAGCCATCGAAGTGACGAACGTTGCGCAGCCGGAGGAGGCGGGAGAAACCGATATCGCCGATATCATGGCTGCCGAGAATGAAGGGATGCACTTGAAGGCGCTGCCGGAGCCGGGGGTTATTGCGTGGCCGAAATTTGGACAAAGGCAGATGGCCGGAAGTTGGACGGCGGATCTGCTGGCGCCGATTTCGGAATATTGGCGGGAGCAGTTGGGGATTGAAGGCGGCGGCGGCGCGCAATCGGCGGACGGGCATCACGGCGCAGACGCGTCAGAGCGGAAGGCGGCTTAAGCCAGTCAGGCGTTGGCGACTTTCTTGAGGGCGACGGCGTTCATGCAATAGCGGAGGCCGCTGGGCGCGGGGCCGTCGGGGAATACGTGGCCGAGGTGGGCGTCGCAGGTGTTACAGGTGGTCTCCACGCGGTGCAAAAAGGCGGGGCCGTCGAAGCGGTAGGCAAGCACGTTGGCCGCAACGGGTTGCGTGAACGACGGCCAGCCGGTGCCGGACTCGAACTTTTGCGAGGCGTCGAAGAGGATGGTCTCGCAGCAGAGGCAGGCGTAAGTGCCGGGCTCGAACAGGCTGCACATTTCGGAACTGAAGGCCCGTTCGGTGCCCGCGTGACGGGTCACGCGGTATTCTTCGTCGCTCAGTTGCTGGCGCCATTCGGCGTCCGTTTTGACGACCTTGCGATCGGGGGCGGGATTACCGTTCTTGGCAAGGGCGAGAATATCGGGCCATTTGAGCATTACCTGGATTGTAAGGCATGCGGGTGTGGAAAATCTGGCGGAGAAGATGGCGCTACGCCAAATGCAACTTGCGCCAGTCGTTAGTTATTGCCTCCGTTACCCGTGACCGGAGACGGAGTCTGCATAGACACCTTATTCCAATCCGGCGCCTCAACGCCCAGCAGGTTGTGGACAAAATAATCTTGCAGATAGTGCTGGTCGCTCAGCACGCCCACCCCGTGGTTCTGGCCGGGGATATACAGCATATCGAAGTGCTTGTGGGCTTTGACCAACGCGTTCACCACCTGCAGCGAGGAGGTGGGATCGACGTTACTGTCCATTTCGCCGATGATGATTAGCGCCTTGCCTTGCAGCCGGTACGCATTGTCCACGTTCGAAGATGCCGCATATTGCGGACCTAGGGGCCAACCCATCCACTGCTCGTTCCACCACATTTTGTCCATGCGATTGTCGTGGCAGCCGCTGTTGGTCACGACCACCTTGTAGAATTCCGGATGGAACAACACGCCGCCAAGCGAGTTCTGTCCGCCGGCCGACGTGCCGTAAATTCCCACTCGGCTGATGTCGTAATAAGGGTACTTGCCGGCCACCGCCTTGTGCCACAGTATGCGGTCGGGAAAACCCGCGTCGCCGAGGTTCTGGAACGCCACGTCGTGGAAGGCTTTGGAGCGGTTGCTGGTGCCCATCCCATCAATCTGGACGACAATAAATCCGAGCTCCGCCAGCGCCTGGGTAGAAGAAACCGCGCTGAAGGTTTTGGGAACGAAGGAGCCCTGCGGGCCCGCGTAGATCTGCTCAATCACAGGATATTTTTTGGCCGGATCGAAATGCATAGGGCGCACGATGGTTCCCCAAATGTCGGTCTTGCCATCGCGTCCCTTGGCCACGAACACCTCCGGGAAGCGGAACCCGTCGGCGAGCAGCGCAGAAGCATCGCCCTTTTCGAGGTCCATCACTACCTGCTGGTCTCCGGCGCGCCGTAACTGCGCGACCGGCGGAAGATCGACGCGCGACCAGGTATCCACGTAGTATTTTCGGTCGGGGGAGAAGGACACCGTGTGGTTGCCATCGGCATCGGTGAGCTTGGTTAGCCCGGTTCCATCGAAGTTAATGCGGTAGTAATGGGTAAAGTAAGGATCCTGGGCGGCGTTCATGCCACCCGCTTCGAACCAGATTTGCCGGTGCGCTTCATCGACCCAATCTACGTTTCTAACCAACCAGTTCCCTTTGGTGATCTGGTTCTTCACGCGGCCGGTGACGCCGTCGTACAGGTAGAGGTGTTCCCAACCGTCGCGCTCCGAAGCCCATATGATCTCTTTGCCGTCATTCACGTCGTAACGGTAGAGCCTCCCAGCCGACATGCCCGGCCCCAGTGCGTTGTAATAAATGAAGGTCTTGCTCTGTTCGTCGATGAGTGCTCGTGCTTTGCCGGTTTGCGCATCCACTTCGACAATCCGGTATACCTGGTGGCCCCGCTCGTTGTAGGCAAAAGTGAAGGCGCGGCTGTCCTTCCACCATACCGGCAACCCCAATGCGTAGGCGTTGGGGAATAGCGCGTGGTCGATCTCGGTTTCTTTTTTCGTGGTGAGATCGAACAGCGCGGGATACGCCATGTCTAGGGCGTCCCCAGGTTTGAGGTAGAACCTGGAAGTATGCTTTGGCTGGATCTGATCGGCGGGCGACGACTCGATATAGTGGACCTGCCGGTCGTACCCGGGCCGTGTATGGTAAGCGACCAGTTTCTTCGAATCGGGCGACCACGCGATCGATTGCAAGGTGTAGTAGTTGCCTTCCGAGCCATCGAAGCTCAACGGAGTGGCTGGATCGCTGCCTCCCACGGGGCGCAGAAAGACATTGAAGTTTTGAATGAGGGCCTCCCATTTCCCATCGAAGGACCTGCAAACTTGAGCAGCGGACTCTCCGGCCGCGGCGCCTCGGCCGCCTCCCCGTCCGCCTCGCCCCTGACCTGCTTCGTTGTTGGCGCAAGGGTTTCTTTGGGCAACAGCCGATCCGCCGCCGGGGCCCTCGTCCTGCGGCGGCGCCGGCATGAGATACTCCAGCCCGTCCGCCGGATCTCCGCCCACGGGCTCAGGCGCCAACAGTAGATCGGAGTCCGCATCCGGCGCCCCGCCACGGCCACGGCCGCCCGTGGGAGCCTGCGGCATGGCCGCGCCCTTGGTACAGGCGTAGTCGTTGAGGGTGCAGCTCCACAGGAACCCTGCCGCGCCGAATTCGATGGCGCCCTCATTGTCGTGGAAGGTCAGTGCGCCGGGGGCGGGGCCGGCTCCTCGCCCACCACCGCGGCCGCCGGCCGGAACAAACGGCAGCGCGAGACCGGTGTAGTGTTGACCCGACGCCGCGGAAATCGCGGCGGCGAGTTTGTCATGGTCGAAGGCCGGCTTCTTCGTTTTCCCATCCGCATCCACCAGCACGAACTGGGAGCCGCCCTTGACCGGCTTGGCGTACCAGAAGTGGTCCGAACTTCCGATCCAATTCGGAGCCCCGGGGGCATTGATAACCAGCGCCCTGGCCTTGGCCTGCAACTCTTGGCCGCGCTGATAATCGGCCAGGGTTCCCTGCGCCCAAATGAGACTAGGCAGTAAAACCAGGGATGAACAAACGATGAGTTTCATAATCGCTCCGCCTTAACGATGGGTTGGCTTCCGTGCCATAGCATGTTACCAGCTCAAGTAAGCACGCAGCAGGACGCTCCGGGTACCGCTAGTCGAACTGATCTGACCGAACGAGGTAGAAGTGGTGCTGAGCGTTCCCAAGCTGGTAAAAAACGGATGGTTCAGGAAGTTCAACGCTTCCATACGGAATCCGAAGTTAAGCCGCTCATGGATGCGAACCACCTTATTGAGGCTCATGTTCAGCGTGTAACTGGTCGGCCCATAGATATAAGCGTTGGCGCCCAACAGTCCGGGAGTTGTGAATGGCCCATAGTAAGCCGGGTTTGGAGCACCGTTAGATTGAGAGATGCTGGCGACATTGGTAATCAGGTTGCCGGAACTAGTTACTACGTTCATATTGGGGATGGTGGCCAGGTCATTCCTTAACTGCTGCGAAGTTAGGCCGCTGCCAAACTGCACCCCGCCCGCAGCGAGGTTGTTGAATGTGCCGCGCGCACTGCTCATGAGGCTTGGCCCGCCCGTTGTGATCGTCTCGATACCGCCGAGAGTCCAGCCGCCTATGATGCGGTCCACTATTCCATTCGTAAGGTTGAGGGGTTTGCCTTTTCCTATAGGCAAATCGTATGTCCAAAACGAGTTAAAGATGAAACGGTGGTCTATCGACGTAGGCCCGTAGTTCAAATTGCCATTGCGCTGGGTCCACCACTGGTATTGGGCGGTCTGGTTGGTGGAGTATAGATCGCCGATCGAGTGGCTCCAGGTCAAGTTGCCGTTGATCGCCAGACCATGGCTCATCGCCTTGCGGGCAACCACTTGCAGCGCCTCGTAGTGATTGTTCCCGTTATCAGTTAAATAACCAAGGCTGCTGACATAAGGGTTAGGAACAAAGAAGTTCACCGGATAGGATGTTGCCTGCGTGAAGCCAGCGGCTGCGCAGGGTCCGAAGTTGCTGCCCACCAGCCGGCAGTAATACCCGGAGCCGATGCTGCTCGTGCTGGCCATGGTGTTGGCCATAGTTCCCGCGATGCCCTGCTGCAGGTCGGTAATGAAGGTGGAACTCGAGAAGCCCGAGCTGGCCGCCAAGGCGGGTTGGGAACCGTTGGCTCCGAAAGCCTGTTCGAAAATCGGAAGGCTCCCTTGCCCCGGCAAGCCGCTATTGGCAAACGTATTCCCCTTCCCGTTGGCCTGATTGATGGCCAGGTTGTTCTGGGCTTGGACGAATTGCGGCAAGAACCCATTTTCGAAGATGTTCGCCTCGTCCAGGTTTTGGTAATGCCACATTCTCGTGGACTTATTTCCGACGTAATCGACCTCGATCACGGTGCGACCCGGGAGTTGGCGCTGGATGCTGAGGTTCCAGTTCGCGACGTATGGCGACTTCAGGTTCGGGTCTATCAAGCCGACGGGGAACCCGCCGGTGAAGACGCCCAGCGCCTCGGATACGGGATAGCCGAACACCGTCGGATTATAGGCAATCGTGGGCGCGGGCCCGCTCAGCAGAATACCAGTTGTGGGAAACCCGTTGAGGCCGGGAGTGGCCGAGAGGGTCTGGGTGGATCCCAGAGTGTTTTCCGACTGTTCGTTCAGGGTGTTCGAAATGCTGTTCGTGCCTTCGTTGTAATTATTGATCCCTGCACCGATGCGAATCACAGTCTTGTTCTCGCCCAAAATCGTGTGTAGAAGGCCGCCAGCGGCGCTGGGAGCCCAGGCAAGGCCGAGCACCGGCGCGGGAAGCAGGAAATCCTTTCTATACGGATAGGAAACCTGTTCTTCATTGGGGACGGGCGTTCCGCTCAAGACGCCTGGCTGGAACAAACCGTTAGAAGGGCCGAAGAAGTTGGGTCCCGTGGGCTCCGAATCTATGCCGTTCGTCTCGTGGATGGCGCCATCGAATTCCCAGTGGAAACCGGCGTTTATGGTAAGGTGCGGCGAGAGCCGCCAGACATCGTGAATGTATAGCCCGCCGAAGGTGCCTGCGAAACGTTGGGTCACCGGCTGGAATTCGCCGTATTGGTGAGTATGCTCGTCCACGTTTACATTTCCGACCACTCCCGATACGGTGCCGGTGAGCAGCGCATATAAATTGGTTGCGATGTTCTGGTCGCCGACGGAGGTGTTGATGGCCGGTAACGCATTCTGGATGATCGTACTGAGCGGGTCGCCGGTGGGCAGGCCGATATTATATTGGGGAACTCCGCCGGTGCCGAAAAATGTCTCATAGAAGCTGGTGTGCTTCACGACGCCGCCAATGACGATAGTGTGCTTACCCTTCACCCAGTTCAGATCGTCGCGAAACTGATAGACAGGGGCGTTGCGGATGTAGGGCAGAATGTTGCCGCTGGAATTGCCGCTGTTAGGCGAGGGAATTGTGGGGTTAATCAGCGGAGTGTTGAGAATGCGGTTGCCGTATGGCGCCCAGTTATAGGGGTTGGAGCCGTAATAATAGTATTCGTTGTAGCCCTGTACGCCGAGGTTCGCGGTGTTGACCATGCGCGGCGTAATGGTCCAATCCACCGAATTACTGGCGACATAGGAAGTGGTCTTGTATGAGTTCCCATAGGCGTATTGGTCCAAGCCGGGATAAGGGGGACTGCTGGGGTGTACGTTATCGTAATGGAGACTCCAGGAGGCGTGCCATGCGACGTTGGGGGCGATCTGATAATCGACACGGGCCGCGGGAAACATTTGCAGAGTGTTGGAGGCTTGGGTCCACTCCATCGTTTGCCCGTAATACTCCTTGCTGATGCCTAGGAAACCGCTGTTCTTCGACTCCGCCGCATTGATGACGCCGAGCATGCTTTGAATCGTGGGGTCGATCGCGCTTGGATAACCGGCCTGCGCGGCGACCGCCAGCACGTTCACCGTATGCTGCGCGCCGTCGGTTCCCAGGTAGGTGAAATTGCCCTGCTGGGCCGCAGGCGTCAGAACGGTGGCTGTAGACGTATTCGTGCTGGGCTGCGGCTGCGCTTCGAAGTACGCAAAAAAGAACAGCTTGTGCTTCATCCTTGGAATGAAGGGTAACAATGGGCCGCCGATGCTTCCGTAAGCATTGTTCTGTCTGGTGATGGCGATGGGTTGTCCGCGAAGATTGTTGAAGAACGAGTTGGCGTTCAGATCCGTGTTGGCGAACTGCTCGCCAATCGTAAAGTGGTAATGGTCGGTGCCGCGCTTGGTCTGAAAGCGGACGTTCATGGCGCCGAACCCCGCGGAATCCGCGCCCGTTCCAGTGGTAGAAACGGTGACCTCTTCGACGGCGTCGATGCGGGCAGGGGCAACGCCCGAGAACCCGCTACCGTTGCCGCTGCGGAAGCGCTCGGTGTTATTGTCCATGCCATCGATGGAGATATTCATGGCGGCTTGCGGCAGATTATTAAAATCAGAGCCAACGTATCCCGCCGACAGCCCCGCGAAACTCAGCGTATCGCGGCTGCTATACGGAAGGTTCTGAATGTTATTGTTATTGACCGTCATGCCGATTTCGTTGGATGACGTCTCTAATTGCACCCCCGTCGCGGCTACTACGACGCTTTCGGTGGCCGCGCCGATTTTCATGAGAACCGTTACGTCAGTGGTGCGACCCACATCCACGATGACGTTGCTTAAAACCTGCTTATCAAACCCGGGCGCGATGGCTGTAATGGTGTAGGTCCCCGCCACGAGATTCGGGAAAACAAAGCCGCCGTCGCTGGCGGCAGCCGTTCCTTTCTCGAGCCCAGTGCTCGTGTCCTTCAGGGTTAGAGCAGCATTGGGAATCGACGCGCCAGATGGATCGCGGACGCTACCATGGATTCCAGTGCTTGTGAGTTGGGCCAAGGCGGCAGGCATCAGCGCAGCCGTCAGAATAAGCGGCAGGAAGAAACTCGCACGAACCGTTTGGGGCATATTACTGCCTCCTTAGTTGATTTCCGGCGCAAAAACGGCGCACGGCAACAAGGTGCACCCCCTGATTTCCAGCAGTATCCCTCAGGCGACTTTGGCCGGATTATATGCTGACCTAGCCGAAATGTCAAATTGATTTACGGCGGATCAGGTGTGTTCCCGGGGCATGGCGGATACTTCGGGACGACACTTTCGTGGATGCAATGTCTATTTACTGTTTGCTCACGTTCAGATAGTAAAGGTCGGTGGCAACCTGGAACCCGTCTTTGTGGAGCGGCGTCTGCATGGTCTTCCACTCGGCTGTCGGCCTGATGACCTCCCAGTGTTCCTTAGTTCCCACGCGAATCGGCATTGCGAACGCCTTCTCATCAGCCTTCCAGCGATATGAAACGGAGTTAGCGGCGTCATCGAACTTCAGTTCGAGAACGGGCAGGTCAGCGTGACGCAAATATTCTTCGAAAATGGGCGCCACGTTCGAGCCGAGTTTTTCGCTGAAGTACTTCTCTACGTCCTCGGTCATGATGTTCTGATACTTAAAATGCTGGAAGAAGTCGTGGATGGTGGCGAACCAGAGCGCATCGTTGTCCACCACGCTGCGGAGGGTGTTTAGCATGAGCGCGCCCTTGAAATACTGGTCTTCGGGCGCCGGGGCGTTCACGCCACGTACGGACACGATCGGCTGGCGATTGCGTATTTTGGATTGGTATCCGTTGAGGTATTTGATTGCGTCGTCTTTGCCCCAACGATATTCCACGTACAGACCTTCGAGATAAGTCGTCCATCCTTCATGAATCCACATATCAGACCGATCCGCGGCGGTAATTGCGTTGCCGAACCACTCATGGCCGCTCTCGTGAATGATAATGAAATCGAACTTCGGGCTGATTCCGACATTAGTCCAGTCGCGCTCCATGTATCCGTTGGCGAAATGATTCCCGTAGGTGACCGCGGTCTGGTGCTCCATGCCAGCGTAAGGCGCCTCGATCAACTTATATCCGTCCTTTTTGAACGGATATTCGCCGAAATAGTGCTGGTACGCCTCGATCATTCCTTTGGCCTGCGCGAATTGCGTCTTGGCCTTATCGAGATCTTCCGGCAAGGCATAGAAATCCAGCGGCAGATCGGCCAGGTGGTCCGACCAGTGTTCGTAGGTTCCAATGTTCAGCGAAACGTCGTAGTTGTTGATGGGGTAACTCACGTGCCAATCCCAGCGCGTGTAGCCGTCGCCTAAATCTGTCTTACCCACGAATTTTCCGTTGGACGCGTCGACCAGCCCGTTCGGGATTTCAGCGCTGATGTCCATGTTGTCCACTTCGTCACGCCATTGGTCCTTGTCCGGCCACCAGGTGCTGGCGCCGATGCCCTCGCAGGAGGTAGTCACCCACGTTCGCCCCGCCGGATCTTTCCGGAACGTGATTCCGCGAACCGGATTTCCCGAATAGAAAACATCGATGGCGTACTCCCTTCCGGCGTGCAGGGTCTCCGGAAAGTCCACGAACACCGCGCCGGCATCGCGCTCATACTTCAACGGCGTATCGCCCATTAGAATCTTGTCGATATTCAGCGCTTCATGCAGATCGAGCTGAATGCGGGTTCCGTCCTCGACCATCTTGAACCGCGTGATGACGTCGCCGGAAAGGTATTTCTTCTCCGGATCGACGCGGACGTGCAGATGGTAATAAAGGAGATCGTTGTTGGCGCGGTACGGGCCGTAGGCGCCGCGCAGAATATTGGCGTGCGTGGGGACCGCGGGCGTTTGTGGGTTTTGCGCCGCAAGCGTCCCAGCCAGGCACGCCAGCGCTGTGACAAACGAGAGAGACTGCATCATCTTGAGAGAATACATCCAAGCGGCTTGAGGGTATACACGCATGGGGCGCCTTTTAGTCAACTCGGTCCGCGACCGACAGGGCGGATCCCTTCAAACCTGCGATGGCACCGGCGGGTAGCGCCGTTCGATGGAAGTCAGCCGCCACTCAAGAAATGGAAATTATTGGATTTTGTACTCTCGAAGTCGCGTGGGAGGGAGGGCCGGTTAGAGGCCGAGCAATTTGGCAACTGGCGGAGAGGGGGGGATTCGAACCCCCGGTAGACTTTAAAGGCCTACGACGGTTTAGCAAACCGCTGCTTTCGACCACTCAGCCACCTCTCCGGGGGGGGTTATGGTCAAAGCCAGTGTAACATGGGTCCTCGCTTCGCCTGGTGGACTCGGCGCGGCGGCTTTTATGAGCCGCTTGCGCTGGCAGGCAGGCCCGCAGTGGGGATGCCCAAGATGCGGTTTCCAGCGAGGCGGGCGAACTCGGCGGCGGCGGCGCGGTGGCTTTGCTCGACTTGGGCGAGCAACTGCGCGAATTTGGGGCGCTGGCGCAGAGGATCGAGCCAGGGATCGGCGCAGATGGCGGGGTAACAGAAGTGGCCGCCGGCGACGACACGGTCGAAGAGTTCGAGCGCAGCGTCCACTTCGTTTAGATGGGCGAGGTGGCGCGTCAGATAGAGGAGGCCTTCGGGATCTCCAAAACCGGACGAAGTGATGCGAGCGATGGCGGCGATGCTGGCGGGGCTGTCGCCTTCGATCAGCGTGCGGGCGGCGACAATGAAGTCGCCCAAGCGCGTCTTGACCTTCTCTTCCAGAGCACGCAGCGGGGCGAGCACTTCGGCGCCGCGTCCGACCTCGGCTAACGAAAGCGCGACGATGTAGGGATTGTCTTCGAGCCTGGTGGATGCGACGCGCTTATAGTCGCGCTGCAGGAACCAGGTATGAACAACGCTGGTGCGGATGGTTGGCTCGAGCGCGACCGCGCGCGCGTAGGCGGCGACCGAGGCTTCCATCAGGCCGCAGTAACGCAAGGGGCTGATCAAAGCGGCAAAGATTTCCGGATCCGCCGCGCCCTTGGCTTGCGGCAATAGACGCGCCATGGCGTCGCCGGCGCGCCCGAGATCGACTTCGAGCTGCGCGTAGAATTTATGCGCGATGGCGAGATCGGGATTGAGGTCGAGCGCCTGCCGGAAGGCGGCTTCGGCCTGCTGCAGACCTTCCGCGGCACCGGTGGCGAGGTACTTACTCATGACGTGATGGATACGGCCGAGACGGGCCCACGCCGGGGCGTAGCACGGGTCGGCATCCACACACCGTAAGTAAAGGTCGCGGGCCGCGGCCCAGTGTTTCGGATCGTGGCTGAATTGATTGGCGCGCAGATAGAATTCGTAGGCTTTCGGGTCGGCGGGAACGTCGTGCCGGAGCAACCGCTGCTCGCGGGAAGTGAGTTGCAGAGCGAGCGTCGCGACGATGCACTCCGTCAGCTCATCCTGCAAGCGGAATACGTGGCCGATGGAGGTTTGCGTGGAGTGCGAACACATCAACGTGCCGGTGGCCGCTTCGGTGAGTTGAGCGGTGACGCGGATCTCGTCGCCGGTGGAAAGCAGGGCGCCGGTGACAATCAGATCGACATGGGCATCGGCGGCGATGGTTTTCAGATCCTGGGTTCCGGCAGCGAAGCGCGACGCCGCGAGGCTGGAACGCACCACCACCGATTTGAGATTCGAGAGCGAGGTGGTCAAGGCGTCGGGCAGGCTGAAGGCGAGGAAGTCCGTGGCGGGATCGGGCCGGAGCATACGGAACGGCAGAACGATCAGGCTGCGGATGGCCTTGGGCTCGGCGGCTGGGGTTTCGACGGGAACCAGAAAACGGTAGCCGCGGCGGGGCAGAGTTTCGACAAAGCGAGGGGCCTCGGCGGTATCTCCTAATGCCTCGCGAATCTGACGGATACAGAAGTTCAGACCCTGCTCGAAATCGACGAAGGAATCGGTCCAGATGCGCTCGCGAATGTCGGTGCGCGTCAGGACTTCGCCGCCGCGGCGAACCAACAGTTCGAGAACGCGCAACGGCTGCGGCGGTAATTTCACACGGTCGCCGTTCTTTCTGAGCTCGCCGGCGGCGGTGTCTAGTTCGAATTCGTCGAAGCGGTGGATCGTCGCGGGTTCACTCATGGAAAACTCAGGCGACACTCATGGAGCGTCCATGGATGGCCCTGCGCAGTTGGCGTACAAATAGTCTATCAGCGTGACGCAAGCTTAGCGGCGGCGCTGAGACTTCAAAGAGGAGACTTCAACAATGTTGCGAATCAACGATGTAGCGCCGAACTTCGAGGCTCAAACGACGCAGGGGCCGATCAACTTCCACGAGTGGCTGGGCGAATCCTGGGGCTTGCTGTTCTCGCACCCGAAGGACTTCACGCCGGTCTGCACCACGGAACTGGGCACGATGGCGGGAATGGAGCCTGAATTCGAAAAGCGGAATTGCAAGATCATGGGTCTCAGCGTGGATCCGGTGACCGACCATGAGAAATGGAAGGCGGACATTGAGAACACGCTGGGCCACAAGGTGACGTACCCGATGATCGGCGACTCCGACCTGAGCGTTGCCAAGCTCTACGGCATGCTGCCGGCGGAAGCGGGCGATAGCTGCTCGGGACGCACCGCCGCGACCAACGCCACGGTTCGCACGGTGTTCATGATTGGCCCGGATAAGAAGGTGAAATTGATGCTGGTGTACCCCATGACCACGGGCCGCAACTTCGATGAAGTGCTGCGCGTGCTCGATTCGATGCAACTCACCGCCAAGCACCAGGTGGCGACGCCGGCGAACTGGAAGCAGGGCGACGACGTGATCATAGTGCCTTCGGTCTCCAACGAGGATGCGGCGAAGAAATATCCGGCGGGCTGGAATACGGTACTGCCTTATCTCCGCATGGTGGCGCAGCCTAAGTAGGGCCCAGCAAGTTTTTCAGGAGAACAGCATGGAACCGGTACAAGTGGAGCGATTCTATTTGGGCTGCCTGGCGCACGCCTCTTACATGATTGCGTCGGAGGGCGTGGCGGCTGTCATCGACCCTCAACGCGATGTGGAGATCTATCTCGAAGCGGCGGCCAGCAAGAACTGGAGAATCGAACACATCATCGAGACTCATCTGCATGCGGACTTCGTGTCGGGACACCGCGAACTGGCGGAACGCAGCGGGGCGCGGATTTATCTCGGCGAGGGAGCGGGGGCGGAGTTTCCTCACGCGGCGGTGAAAGATGGAGATGACATTGAGTTCGGCCAGTGCCGCCTACGGTTCCTGCAAACTCCTGGACACACGCTGGAGAGCATTTGCATTCTGATGAAGGATAACGGGCCGCCGGAGCGGGGCATGGCCGTCTTCACCGGGGATACGTTATTCGTGGGGGATGTGGGGCGGCCGGATCTTTCGCCAAACCACACTCCGCAGCAGCTTGCGGCCATGTTGTTCGAGAGCCTTCACGAAAAGCTCTTGACGCTTCCGGACGACACCGAGATTTTCCCGGCTCATGGCGCGGGCTCGCTCTGCGGGCGGCAGATGAGTTCGGAAAGCTCGTCGACTATCGGCAAGCAGCGGCAGTCGAATTATGCGCTGCTGGCGAAGACGAGCGACGAATTCGTGCGGCTGCTGACCGACAACCTTCCCGCGCGACCGGAATATTTCGCGCGGGATGCGGACCTGAATCGGCGCGGCGCGGCGCCGGTGTCGCAGCTGCCCGCGTTGCGGGCGCTGACGGCGACGGAAGTTCTGCAGATGCAGAAGGAAGGCGCGATTGTGGTGGACACGCGGCCGGCCATGCAGTTCGCGGTGGCGCATGTGCCCGGGTCGGTGCACATCGCGCTGACGGGGCAATATGCGTCGTGGGCGGCACGGATTCTGGGACTGGATGCGCCACTGATCATCGCGGGCGAGGACGAGGAGCACGTGCGCGAGTCTCAGGTGCGTCTGGCGCGCGTGGGAATTGAAAACGTGGCCGGATATCTGGCCGATGGCGTCGCGGGCTGGATCAGGAATGGGTTGGAGTTGGAGTATATTCCGCAGATTACGGCGCAGGAGTTTGTGGAGCTGCGGGAGCAGGAAGCAGGGCGGATTGCGGTGCTGGATGTTCGCGAGGCGGGGGAGTTGGCGGGCGGGGTGATTGAGGACTCGGTGCATATTCCGCTGGGGAAGTTGGCGGCGAGATCGGGGGAGTTGGACCGGGAGAGGCTGCTGGTGGTGCATTGCAAGGGCGGGTACCGGAGTTCGATTGCGACGAGTATTTTGAGGCGCGCGGGGTTCCGGGATATTGCCAATTTGACGGGTGGGTTCGATGGGTGGAAGGTGACGGGGTTGAGCGGACTGAAGCCGGGCTAAAGCCCGGAGCAGGCTGAAGACCTGCCCCACAAAGACTGTACGATAGCGGGATGAGGTTTTGTCTTCCGCGGTTTTTCCTTCTTGCGGTTGCGATGGCCGGCTTGGCGGCGGGGCAGGCGCGGTTGGATGGGGTGATCGATATTCATGCGCATTGCGATCCGGATAGCATGCCGCGGTCGATTGATGCGGTGGATCTGGCGAAATTGGCGAAGGCGCGGGGGATGCGCGGGCTGGTGCTGAAGAATCATTATGAGTCGACGGCGGCGTTGGCTTATATGGTGCGGAAGGCTGTGCCGGGGATCGAGATTTTTGGCGGGATCGATCTGAACCGGACGGTGGGCGGCGTGAATCCGGCGGCGGTGGAACGCATGACGATGATGAAGGGCGGATGGGGGCGCGTGGTGTGGTTTCCGACCTTCGACGCTGAGAATCAGGTTCACGATTCGCACGAGAACCGGCCGTTTGTTTCGGTGTCGCGCAATGGGCAATTGCTGCCGGAAGTGAAAGCAGTGATCGCGATTGCGGCGAAACATGGGCTGACGGTGGAGACAGGGCATTCGTCGGCGGTAGAAGGGCTCATGATCGTGCGCGAGGCGAAGCGGCAGGGCGTGGCGCACATCGTGGTGACGCATGCGATGCTGGCGCCGGTGCGGATGAGCGTGGCGCAGATGCGCGAGGCGGCACGCGAGGGCGCGTATCTGGAGTTCGTGTACAACGGGCTGGTGGG
Source organism: Bryobacterales bacterium (assembly GCA_963743705.1). GTDB lineage: Bacteria > Acidobacteriota > Terriglobia > Bryobacterales > Bryobacteraceae > PALSA-243. The sequence goes on from CAVUQS010000021.1 coordinate 98,989, forward strand.
CGCGGATAAGGCTCCAGCGCGCGATTATGCGAACGCGATCCGCGCGGTGGGTGCGGCGTCATGCATTCTGGCGAGCGATCTGGGGCAGGTGGGGAATCCGCTGCATCCGGATGGGCTGGCGGCGTTCTTCGCGGCGATGCGGGCGGAGGGGATTTCGCAGGCGGATATCGACCGCATGTCGAAGACGAACCCGGCGCGGGCGCTGGGGTTGGAGTAGATCAGCAGGGACGGAAGCGCGCGGCGATGCTGGCGCCGATCCAACCGGCGGCGGCGCCGGCGATGGCAACGCCCCAGTGCGCCATCAGGATGTGCGCGGCGTTGAAATTGGCGCAGTGCGCTTCGAGAACCGCCATGCCGGTGATGCCACCGAGCAGCCCGGCGAGCGCACCGGCGGATTTCGGATTGAGGACGGCGCCGCGGCGGATGAGGAACCAAGATATGCCGCCGACGAGCGCGCCGGAACCGATTCCGATGGGGAAGCAGCGGCCGACGTTGCGCCAGAAGGCGGCTTCGGCGCGATAAGGGAAGAGCGCGGCCGAGAGCACGGCAAGCCCGAGAAGAATGGCGGTGACCAACGTCCATGACGGCATGAAGCGGCGGCTGCCGGGCGCCATTTCGCCGGAAAGCGCGAACGAGACGAGGCCGATGCACACGGCGAGCGAGCCGAAGGTGACGATGACCGCGCTCCAATTGAGACTCGCGAAGCCGAGATGGCCGAGCACGAGGGCGGCAAGCAAGAGGATGGCGGCGGAGATGAACGCGAAGCCGGCGGTGATGCGTCCGGCGGATGGGAGCGGGCGGACGGGCTTGAGGCCGCGGGCCATGCGGCCGGCGATGGAACTGGCGAGATCGGGAGGCAGGGGCGGGCCGCCTTCATCGCGCGCGAGGATTTTATCGATATCGCGCGGGCTCATTTGGCTTCCTCCGTCAGCAACGCGCGCAGGCGTTCGTAGGCGCGATGGGCTTTGAGTTTGACGGCGCCGGCGGTGGAGGAGGTGGCGCGCGCCACTTCGTCGACGGTCATGCCGGTAGCTTTGAGCATGGTAACGACTTCACGCTGGCCCTCGGGCAGAGTGGCGACGAGCGACTGGAATTGAAGAGCGTCGAGCGCGGCGTTGGGGCTGGCGGGCTCGGGCATGGGGTCGATAGCGGCTTCGTGTGCCGCGATGCGGCGGCGGCGACGGTAGCTATCGATGCGGACGTGATGCGCGATGGCGTAGACCCAGGGAAGCAGACGCTCGCCGGTACGGTAGGAATGACGCATGCGATGGATGCGGAGCCAGGTTTCCTGCAACAGATCTTCGGCGGCTTCGCGGGAGGCGGCGTTATAGCGGAAGAAGCGCAGCAGGGCGGGACTGATCAAAGCGACCAATGCCGCCGGGGCTTCGGGATCGGCCTGTTGATAAAGGCACATCCAATACTCTGGGGTTCCGGAAGCCGGCGCCGGAGCGGCCACTCTATCTTGTAATTCGTCCGAGATGGGAAGACGGTTACGCGCTGGGCGAGTTTTTCCCTCAAAAGCCATAGTCCGCCGGGGTGGCGGACGAGAATGGAGCGGGGTACGGGATTCGAACCCGTGTAAATCAGCTTGGAAGGCTGACGCCCGACCACTAGGCCAACCCCGCACAATACTGGTCCGGCAGAACTTATTCTAGCAGCGCTTGCGGCGCGGCGCACGGTGCGCGTAGAGTGGGACCGTGACTGAGTTTGCGCCGGTGAATGCGCTTATTTTTGCTGCGTTGGGCATCTGCGTGTTCTTTGCCGCGGTGGCCGTGGCGGCGAAAGTGGCGCCGTTCGATGTTTGGAAGCAGGTGGTGGAAGAGAGGAACGTGGCGGCGGGAATTGTGGCGGCGGCAGCGATATTGGGGATCGGATGGATCATCGCGGCAACGATGCATTAGCCGCGTTAAACTGTGGGTTGCCAAATTCCAACTCTGAGCGGCTGCGAGTGTGCGCGGTCAGCTATTTGAACACTACTCCCTTGGTTTGGGGGATGCTGCATGGGACGCAGCAGGGTCTTTTTGATTTGGAATTTGCTATTCCTTCGGTTTGCGCGGACCGGCTGGCGTCGGGCGAGGCGGATATCGGGATTGTGCCGTCGTTTGAGTTGACGCGGCAGCGGCTGGAGGTCATTCCGGGGGCGGGGATCGCGTGCCATGGGGCAGTGCGAAGCATCCTGCTGATTTCGCGACGGCCGGCGGCGGAGATCCGGACGCTGGCGGCGGATTCGAGCTCGCGCACTTCGGTGGAGTTGGCGCGGGTCATTCTGGCGCGGAAATTCGGGGCGAAACCGGAAATCGTGCGGCAGGCGCCCGACCTGGATGCGATGCTGCAGACGGCGGATGCGGCGTTGATTATCGGCGACCCGGCGCTGCGGATCGATCCCGAGAAGCTGCCGCACTACGCGTACGATTTGGGCGCGGAATGGGTGGAGATGACCGGGCTGCCGATGGTGTTTGCGGTTTGGGCGGCGCAACCGGGCATTGTGACCGACGAGATTGCGGATGCATTCCGCGAATCGTGCCGGTATGGGCGCGAGCGGATGGAGACGATCGTGGCGTCGGAAGCGGCGCAGCGCGAATTCGCGCCGGAGCTGGTGCGCGAGTATCTGACGACGCACATCGTGCACGAGCTTGGAGCGCAGGATTACGAGGGGATGGACCTTTTCTTGAACTACGCCCGCTGCTAACATCCGGCTTGCGTTAACACCTTTTTGCAAATCTGTAATATCTAATCTGTTCCGCCGGTTCCGATGTCCAGTCTCAATTCATCGGAAAGGACAGATTATGAGACGTTTCACCTTACCTTCTATTCGAATATCTATGATCCTGGTTACCGCTATGGCCACGGTATCCTTCGCCGAGAGATCGAAGATCGCCCAGAGCGAGGTTCGTCTGGAACCATCGGGCGCGGAACCCGTGGCACACGACCAATTCGGCGCGGTCACTGCGATGAGCGCCAACGGAAACACTCTTGCGGTGGCGGGCCCGACCACGGACGACGGCGGCATTTCGGAAGTAGGAGCGGTATTCATCTTCGACCGCGTGCAAAACAACTGGGTGCAGACGGCACGGCTGTTCCCCGGCGACGCGATTGAAGACGAGACGTTCGCGTTCAACATCGCGATCAGCGAGGACGGGAATACCGTGATCGCAACCGGCCTCGACCACAACGGACTCTTTCGCAACCAAGGCGCGGTCTATGTTTACCAGCGTTCCAACGGAACATGGACGCAGCAGGCCGAGTTACTCTCTCCCACGCCGGGCAACCAGACATTCTTCGGAAGCTGGGGGCTGAGCATTAGCGGCAATACGATCGCGGCGGGCGATCTTGGAAACGCCGTCAACGGTTTCACGCCGGGCATCGATGTCTTCACGCTGGTCAATGGCGTGTGGCAGCTTTCGACGACTGTTCAGTTACCTGACGAATTCGACTTTTCGCCGGCAAGCGTGTCGCTGAGCAACGGCACACTGGCGGTGGGCACCGGCTTCGATGGCTCCGTGCCTGGCGGTTTCGCATACGTGTTCGGCATGGCGAACGGAACGTGGACGCTGCAGGCCAAGCTTGCCGCCTCTGACCCCACGTTCGGCTCGCGGTTCGGATCGATTGTGCAAACGGATGGAAACAGCTTGCTGGTGGGCGCTCCGCAGGCGGCCGGCAACAGCATCGTTTCCGGCGCAGCTTACGTTTTTACCAAGCGGGGCGGCGGCTGGACCCAGCAAGCGAAACTCATCGCCGCAGATGGCGTGTTCGGCGATGGCTTTGGAGCGGGGGTGGCGCTGAGCGGAGGAACCGCGGCGATCGGGGCAATTAACCACGCGACCAACGCGGGCTCCGGCGCTGGAACCGTCTACCTGTTCCAGCTCAAAGACGGGAACTGGGCTCACGTCGCCAAGATAGCCGGGTCGGATGTCGCGGCTGGGGGGCAATTCGGAACGTCGGTTACGCTGGAGAATGGGACGTTGTTAGTGGGGGCTTCGGGTCAGCATCCGCAGCCGAACAATGTGCCGTATCCAGAAGGTGAGGCTTATCTCTACAAGGTCAACTAAGGGTTGATTGTTGTCCTGGGGCGGCTGGATTTGCGTCCCCGCCCTGGGGCCTCGGCGGTGACTTCTTGCGTGGGCCGTAAAACTACTAGAACGGCCGTCCGAGGTGACCGGCCCTGAAGGCGTTTGCTTTGAGCTACTCTCCGGCGCATAATAGGTCGAGAAAGTTGACCTTTTTATGCAAACGGCTTCTCCGCCGCAGCGCAACATCCAACTCGCGCTGAAGTTCAACTTTTAGGGGCGGCATGAAAACCACGCGACGGAATTTTGCGCTGACGATGGCGGGAGCGCCGTTTATTTTGCGCGGCCAGCAGGGTCCGATGCGAGCGCGCATCAAGATCGATACCGAACGCGTCATCGGCGATATCGATCCGCTGCTTTACGGAAATTTTATCGAACACCTGGGCCGTTGCATTGACGGCGGCGTCTTCGACGAGAAGTCGCGTCTCTCCGACGCGAACGGTTTCCGGCGCGACGTTCTGGACGCGGCTAAAAAACTGAACGTGTCCCTTCTTCGCTGGCCGGGAGGGAATTTCTCTTCGAATTATCATTGGCGCGACGGAATTGGACCGCGCGACCAACGGCCGCCGAGACTCGAAATGGCCTGGGGCACAGTGGAAAGCAATCGCTTCGGCACTCACGAGTTTTTGCAATATGCCGAAATGGCGGGTGCGCAACCGTATGTCTGCGCCAATCTCGGCACCGGCACGTGGGAGGAAGCCCAGCAGTGGGTGGAATACTGCAACTCGGCCGAGGATACTGCGATGACGCGCCTGCGCAAGCAGAATGGGCGCGCGGCGCCGTGGAAGGTGAAGTATTGGGGCTTGGGCAACGAAATGGACGGCCCTTGGCAGATGGGCCATCGCAGCGCCGAAGATTACGGCAAGTTCGCGCTCGAGGCCGCCAAGCTGATGAAATGGACCGACCCGAACGTCAAGCTGATCGCGGCGGGCTCGTCGAATTACGGCGGAGACGTCGATTGGACGGGGTGGAACCGCACGGTACTCGATTTCCTGAAGGACCACGCCGACTATCTGTCGCTTCACCGTTACGTGGGGAATCCGCAGAACGATTTCGGCGAGTTCCTGGCGAGTTCCATGGATCTTCACGAACGGATCAATATCACTGAAGGCGTGATTGAGGCGGCCGTGTCACGGCAAACGAATCGCCGGCCGATTTACATCGCCTGGGACGAATGGAATGTCTGGTATCGCGCGCGCGGGCCGCAACAGCGCGGGCGTCGCATTCTGGAGGAGCGATATAACCTCGAGGACGCGCTGGTGGTCGCGACGTTCCTGAATGCATTCGTGAATCACGCCAACATCGTGAAGATCGCAAACATGGCGCAGCTGGTCAATGTCATCGCGCCGATCTTCAACAGCGACGACGGGATGTTCCTGCAGACGATTTACTATCCCCTGCAACTGTTTGCGACTAATACAAAGGGCAAGGCGATCGAGCTGTTTGTGGATTCGCCGAAATACAAGACGGCGCGATTCGACGGCGTGCCGTACCTGGACGCTTCGGCGGGCTGGGACAACGGATCGCTGATCCTGAATGTGGTCAACCGCCATCGCGATCAGTCCATCGAAGCCGAAATTGAAACGCAGGACAAACAATTCGCCGGAACAGTCACTGTTTCTGAAGTGAATGGACCGGACATCAAAGCTGAGAACGACTTCAACAAGACGACGGTTAAGACAGTAGAAAGGTCTGTCACGACCGACGGACGGAGACTTCGATATTCGTTCCCGGCACATTCGTTCACGATGCTGAAGGCCAGGCTGACCTAGGAAAGCAAGACCCCTACAGACTCCCGAGAACCATATACGGGAGAGTCATGTTTTGCCCCAGCGAAGCGCCGCTATAAAGAGAGGAGTCGCAGGAACCGCCTGACCAAACCCATGCCTGGTACCAGTGGTTTCCGAATGCGGGGAAGTAGGCTTCGATTGCCTCGGTTCCAGATTGCCAGCTTCCATCGCCGCCGCTGCCATGGCTTTCGTACCAGCCCGTGCCATCGCTCCACGACGGATCCAGCCCTTGGCCACTCTGATACACCCAGCGGTTTTCCGTGAAGCCCCAAATCCAGATATGCGTTGCGCCGTCGTTGTGCGCGGTCGCGAGAGAGGACCAGTCAAACCAGTAATAGTCGTAGTCGACAAGGGCCGCGAAGCGTTGTGACGGATTGTCTTGGGGCGCCAAGAAATTCTCTATCACTGCAGCCCATGCCGAGCCGTTCGAGTTGGCGTTGATCGAGTACGTTCCAGAATCGGAATGGCCGGAGCCCTGTGCGGTCCCTGCCGCCTCCTGATCGGCGAAGTCATAAGGCGGAACTTTGATCACAAGATTCGACCCCGTAACGATGCGCGCCTCGATCTTGGAATGCACCCGTTTGGCGGGCGGCTTCCCCGGACGGCCGGCAAATAGCTTGTGCAGTTCTTTCCCCGCGGCTATCGTACGTTTGTCTTGCCCGAGCATCTCGACCATGGGGGCTCGAGCCTTTGCAAGCACCGCGTCCGTTGCGGCCCAGTGCGCCTTGCGTTGCTGGAACCGCTCCCGCAAGTAACTCTTCATCGCCACGCGGGGCGCTTTCATGAGTTCTTTGGGAATTCGTCCCCCCATCGCGGTCTCGACAGCGCGGACCTGTTTTGAGCCGTACGCGAGTATAGCCATTGGGATCTCCTTAGAAGGGCGCCGCTACCGGAGGACGATAGTGGTGACCCGAGTATACACGGTCCTAGCGCTAGGAACGGGCGGGACCGGCAGCCGCCGGACGCGCGGCCTACTTCTGTTGCGGGCCCTGCAGGGTCGCCCGTTCCACCTTGCCATCGGCCGACAGCCAAATCCGGCATACCCACGTTCCCTTGTCGCTTTCGACCGTATAAATATCAGGACCTGCGGGACCGACGGTCATAAACTGGATGGACTTCACAGCGCCCATCTGCGACACCTGAGTCTGGAATTGCGGCAGGAACTGCTGCCCGCCCCTGGCGAACATGCTCTCATCCGGCTTGCCGGCTTGTAGATCGGCGATCAACTTACGCACAGCCGCCTCACTACCCGGCAGTGGCGTTTTGTCCTTCATCCGTTTAGCGGAGGCGGCGGCGGCCTCTAAGATTGCTTTGGCGTCCGCATCATCTAATCTCTTGAAAACCGTCTCCCGTTGGCCCTGGCGCATGGTGAATTGTCCGGCATGTCCGCCCTCGCCAACTTTTGGGAATTCGATTTCTACGCCCATCACAAGGAACTTGGTGTCCGATTCCGGCACCGTGTTCGTCGCCGGAGGCCCTAAGTTGGCGGTAAGTTGATTGCCGTTCACGTCGATGACCACCGTTTGAGCGGCGCTTGCCCGGTAGACGCCGATGTAACGGTTCAGCACCTTGGGATCCACAGCGACCGGAGTGACCGGCTTAGAGTCATGGCGATGGGCGAGCGCTTCGGCGTTGCTGGCAATCTCCGGCGGCAGTTTGGAATCGATGGGAAGGCGCGCAATGTCCATCACCTGGAGCGAATTCGAACCAAAGTTCGTCAGGAATAGCGTGCGCCCGTCCGATGAGACCGCCATTTCACGCGGAAACGATCCCGCTGGAATGGTGCCCAGCACGGCGCTCATTCCTTCGTGAATTTTGGCGGCATCGAGCACCACGAGGCTCTCCGGGGCGCCTCGGCCCCCGAAGCGATTCGAGTTGCCTACGACAACCTTCTTGCCTTGATCCACCACCATCACCGGCACTGGCGCATCTCCCACGGGCGCGATCCCGACCATGGAGTGCGTGCTATCCGAAATCAGTTTCGCGGTGTCGAACTCAAGCACGGCGTTGTTGTTGCGCGCCGTCACGTAGATGCGCTCGCCCTTGGGCGAAATCGACATGCGGACGGGGCTGCAGCCTGCTGGAACGCGCGCCGCCACAGCGTGCGCCGGGTCGGTCTTGGCGAGCGCCACATCGATCACGATCACCGCGCCTTCGGGATTCGTGACGGCCGAATTCGCCGCAGGCCTTCCTTCCGGTTTACAAGCCAGCGGCCAATTCCAATCCGGCATGGCAACCTGACTCGTGGTGTACAGCCACTTACCATCGCGAGAAAATGTGAGCGCAATCGGGGCCCGGCCAACGGGAATTTTGCCGATTACGGCATCTGGCTTGTAGCCGTCGCGCCGCGCGCGTTCGAGATCGATCACGGTGATCGTCTGGGCGTTCTCTTCGGACACGAAAAGCACCTTGTCGTCGGCCGTCGTGTTGGCATAAATGCTGCCTCGGCCGCCGGAGATCGCGCCGGCTACGGGATCGGCGGCGCCGTCGATCATCTTTTGCGTGTCGACGAATATCGCGGCGGAGGTAGCGGCGGCGATCAGCAGCTTTCCGTCGTGGGTCAGCGTAATGCCGGTCGGGTCGGATTGGAGCGGCACGACGCGCGCCAGCTCGACCTTGCCGCCCGACCGCTTCAACACGGCGATGCCCGAGTTCTCCCCGCGCCCCGTGAGAGACACGAACACCCAGCAGCCATCTTTCGACGGCGCGACCATGAAGGGCGAGGCCGGAAGCGAAACGGTCACCGACGGAGAGGGGGCCGGTGCGTTACAGTTGGCGGGTTGGGCCTGCGCGGTCAGAGTAAGTGCGAAGAGTAAGAGGAGCGCAGAAGTAAGAGCTCGGGACATGCGTCGATTATATATCCGCCGCTAACATCCGGCGGCTTGGCGCGTCTGTGTTACCACGATGTTTTCGCCGTGGCAGGACGCCCGCTATTTTCTTCGCACGCTGCGTAATACGCCGGGATTTACGGCAGTGGTGATTCTGACGTTGGCGCTGGGGATCGGCGCGAACACCGCCATTTTCAGCATTGTCAACGCGGTCTTGCTGCGGCCGCTTCCCTTCCCCGCGCCGGAGCGGCTGGTGCGGGTGGTAGCGAATGCGCCGGGGGCAGGGCTGCGCGACATCGGGTTATCCACTCCGGAACTGCGCGATCTGCAGGAACGGAGCGGCGTGTTCGAGGACATCGCGGCGGTGTGGCCGATCGACGCCAATATCACGGGCGCGGGCAAACCAGAGCGGGTGGAGGTGCTGGCGGTTAGTCCGAATTATTTCTCGCTGCTTGGCGTGCATGCGCAATTGGGGCGCGTGTTCGGACCGGAAGACCGGGCGGATGGATTCGCGGAAGCGGCGGTGATCAGCGACGGAATGTGGCAGCGATTCTTCGGCGGCGACCCGGGCGCGCTGGGCAAGCGGCTGCGCATGGATGGCGACTCTTACACGGTCGTGGGCGTGATGCCGCCGGGGTTCCGGCATCCGGGCGCGACGCTGGCGACGGACGTGGATATGTGGGCGACGGCGGGCTTCGCATCCACACCGTTTCCGAAGCCGCCACCACGGCGCGCCAATTTCCTGCCGGGAGCGGTGGGGCGCATTCGCGCGGGGTTGACGGTAGCGGCGGCGCAGGCGAAACTCGATAGCTTCGCGGCGCAGATACGCACGCAATATCCGGCGGACTACCGGCCGCGCGGGCGGTGGTCGCTGGAACTCGATCCGTTGAAGGACGCGGTGACGGGCAACGTGGGGCCGCTGCTCTATACGCTGCTGGGCGCGGTCGCGATGATGCTGCTGATCGGTTGCGTGAACATTGCGAACCTGCTGCTGGCGCGGGCGGCGGGGCGGCAGAAGGAAATGGCGATCCGGCAATCGATGGGCGCGGGGCGCGCAAGGCTGGTGCGGCAACTGTTGACGGAAAGCCTGGTGTTATCGGCGATTGCAGGAGTAGTGGGCGTGACGGCGGCGGCGTGGACGCTGCGGCTGTTGTTGCAACTGGCGCCATCGCGACTGCCGCGGCAGGCGGAGATCGGCATCGATATGCAGGCGCTGCTGTTTGCGCTGGCGCTGTGTCTGGTTACGGGCGTGTTGTTCGGACTGATGCCGGCGCTGCAGGATCCAGCGATGGGGCTGGGCGAACGGCTGAAGGAATCGTCGCGAGGATCGGCGGGCGGACGCCGGCAAGGGCGCGCGAGCGCGATTCTGATCACGGCGGAGTTTGCGCTGTGCCTGATGCTGATGACGGGCGCGGGACTGCTGGCGCGCAGTTTCTGGACGCTGACGCAGACAGACCCGGGGTTCAGCCCGAAGCACGCGATCGCGGCGCGGATCTGGCTGCCGGTTCCCAACGATCCGACGCAGGATCCGTATGCGCAGCCGCCGCAGCGCAACGTTTTTGTGCGCGACGTGCTGCGGCGGGTGCGGGCGCTGCCGGGAGTGACGAGCGCGGCGATGAGCACTGCGGTTCCGCTGACGCGGAGAGGAATACCGCGGGTAGTGACGGTGGAGAACCGGGACCCGCGGGCGGGCGAGGCGACGCTGGCGGAATCGATCGGCGTGAGCCCGGATTATTTTCGGGCGATGGGGACGCCGCTCTATCAGGGGCGCTTTCTGGAGGAGACGGACGAGGGTGAAGGGCGCGTGGCGCTGGTGGACCGGGCGACGGCGGCGCGATTCTGGCCGGGCGAATCGCCGGTGGGAAAGCGGGTGAAGCTGGGCGGCCCGGCGCCGGACAGTCCGTGGGCGACGGTGGTCGGGGTGGTGGGAAATATTCGCAACGACGGGATCGATACGGACGGCGTTCCGCATCTTTACTTTTCGATTTACCAGGTGAGCGGGAAGACGATGGGACTCGAGGTGCGCACGGCCGGCGACCCGGCATCGCTGGGCGAATCGCTGCGGCGCGAAGTGCAGGCCGTGGATCCGCGGCTGCCGGTGTTCGGCATCAGCACGATGGAAGATATGGTTTCGGCGTCGCTTGCGCCGCATCGGTTTCCGGCGCAGTTGATGGGCGGCTTCGCGGCGCTGGCGCTGGTGCTTTCGGGAGTGGGGATCTATGGCGTGCTGGCTTATTTCGTGGGACAGCGGACACGGGAGATCGGACTGCGCATGGCGCTGGGCGCGGCGGCGGGGCGAGTGACGCGAATGGTGTTGTGGCAGGGGTTGCGGCCGATCGCGGTGGGGATGGCGATTGGAGTGGCGGGGTCGCTGGCGTTTGGGAATTTGCTGGCGGGGTTGTTGTACGGGGTGAGCGCGGGGGATCCGTGGGTGATGATGGGGGCGGCGGGGACGTTGCTGGCGGCGGCGTTGTTGGCTTGTTATATTCCCGCGCGAAGGGCCACCCGGATCGATCCGATGGTGGCCCTGCGGTGCGAGTGAGGCCGGGTGCGAGCTAGAGCTCGCTGCAGGCTGAAGCCTGCCCCACACTTAGTTGCCGGTGTTGGGCGGTTCGACTGGGAGCGATACTTTGTTCCAGTCCGGAGGCTCGACGCCGAGCAGGTGGTGGACGAAGTAATCGTCGCGATAGTGCTCGCTGCCGAGGATGCCGACGCCGTGATCCTGGCCCGGGATGTAGAGCATGTCGAAATGCTTGTGGGCTTTGACCAAGGCGTTGACGACTTGGAGCGATGAGGCGGGATCGACGTTGGTGTCCATTTCGCCGATGATGATGAGCGCTTTGCCTTGCAGGCGATAGGCGTTATCGACGTTGGAGGATTCGACGTACTGCGGGCCGAGCGGCCAACCCATCCACTGCTCGTTCCACCACAGCTTATCCATTCGGTTGTCGTGGCATCCGCTGTTGGTTACGACCACCTTGTAGAACTCGGGGTGGAAGAGCATGGCGCCCATGGAGTTCTGGCCGCCGGCGGAGGTTCCGAAGATGCCGACGCGGCTGATGTCGTAGTAGGAATACTTGGCGGCAGCGGCTTTGTGCCAGAGAATGCGATCGGGGAAGCCGGCGTCGCCGAGGTTCTTCCACGCGACGTCATGGAAGGCCTTGGAACGGTTGCTGGTGCCCATACCGTCGATGTGGACGACGATGAAACCGAGCTCGGCCATGGCCTGATCGCCAGGCACGGCGCTGAACGTCTTGGGAACGAACGAGCCCTGCGGGCCGGCGTAGATGTTCTCGATGACCGGATACTTCTTGTTGGGATCGAGATTCATGGGACGGGTGATGGTGCCCCAGATATCGGTCTTTCCGTCGCGAGCCTTGGCTACGAAGACTTCGGGAAATTTGAAGCCGGCGGCCAATAACGCGGAGGCGTCGGCCTTTTCGAGATCCATCACTACTTTCTGGTCAGCCGTGCTGCGGAGCTGCGACTGGGGCGGCAGATTGACGCGCTGCCAGGAATCCACGTAATACTTGTTGTCCGGCGAGAAGGTGACGGTGTGAGTGCCGTCCGCATCCGTAAGCTTGGTGAGGCCAGTGCCGTCGAAATTGATGCGGCAATATTGGGTGAAATAGGGATCCTGACCGGTGATGAGGCCGCCGGCTTCGAAATAGATCTGGTGGTTGGCTTCGTCGATGCGATCGACATTGCGAACCAGCCAATCGCCCTTGGTGATCTGGTTCTTTACGCGGCCAGTCGTGCCATCGTAGAGATAGAGATGCTCCCAGCCGTCGCGTTCGGAGGCCCAGATGATGTCCTTGCCGTCGTTCATATCGTGGCGGTAGCGGCGGCCGGCGGAAAGCCCGGCGCCGAGCGCGTTGTAATAGATGAACGTCTTGCTCTCCTCATCGATGACGGCGCGCGTGCTTCCGGTCTGCGCGTTGACTTCGATGACGCGGTAAGCCTGGTGGCCGCGCTGGTTGTATTCGAAGGTGAAGCCACGGCCATCTTTCCACCAAACCGGCTCGGTGATGTTGTAGGGGTTGGGGAACAGGGCGTGATCGATTTCGATTTCGTGCTTGGTGGCGACGTCAAATAGCGCCGGATAGGCGATATCGACCGCATCGCCGGGCTTGCGGTACATGCCGCCGATGGCAGCCTGCGGCAGGGTCGAGGTGGTGAAGTGCTTGGGCTGAACCTGATCGGCGGGCGAAGACTGGACGTAGTGCACCTGGCGGTCATAGCCGGGGCGGGTGTGATACGCGACGAGCTTTTGGGAATTGGGCGCCCAAGCGATGGAGCGCATGGTGTAGTAGTTGCCTTCGGAACCGTCGAAGCTCAGGGGCGTGGCGGGCTCATTGGAGCCGACGCGACGCAGGAACACGTTGTAGTTTTCGATGATGGCGTCAAATTTGCCATCGAAAGAACGGCACGAGGGTGTTTCGGGAGCGCCACCAGCGGCTGCAGCAGCGCCGCGGCCGGCGCCACGGCCACCGCGTCCACCGCGGCCACCTTGATTGGCGGCTTGATCATTACCGCGCGGGGCGCAACCGGGCTGAGCGTTGCCACCGAAACGTCCGGCGCCACCGCCCGCTTGGGGGAAGGGCTGATATTCGAGGCCATCGGTGGGATCGCCACCATCGTTTTCGCTGGCATAGGGCGGAGGCGGATCGTCGTCATCGGCTTCGGGAGCGCCGCCACGGCGTCCGGCAGCGGCCGGAGCGGGAATCGCGGCTCCCTTGGAGCAGGCGTAGTCGCTCAGCGAGCAGGTGTACATGAAACCCGAGACGCCGAATTCGATCGAGCGTTCGCCGTCATGGAAGGTCAGACCGCCGGGCGCGGGGCCTGCGCCGCGTCCGCCGCCACCGCCGCGTCCACCGGCGGCCGCCGCGAAAGGCAGCTTGTAGGCGGTGTAGTGACCACCGGACGCGGTGGAGATGGCGGCCGCGAGCTTGGCGTGATCGAAGGCGGGCTTTTTAGTTCCGGCAGCGGCATCGACGAGAACGAACTCGGTGCCCTCTTTGACGGATTTCGAATACCAGAAATGATCGCCGCCGGCGATCCACGTGGGAGTGCCTGCCATATCGAGCACGAGGCCCTGGGATTTCGTGCGGAGCGACTGGCCGCGCTGATAATCGGCGAGCGTGCCCTGCGCGAAAACGGGCAGCGCGGCGGCGGAGAGGAAGAGAACCGCAGCCGAGGCGGCGCGGAGGACAGAAATTCGATTCGTGACGCTCATGATTTCTCCTACTGATTCACAACTACATTCGAAACATCGAGACCCATAGCGGCCTTTTGGCGGGACCGGGACCGAGCGCGAGCGGCCGCCAGATTGTTTAAACGATTAAACGCTTGTGCGAAGCTTACAACGGCGAAGTTATGGGAGTCAAGGTTAAACACGAAAAGAGGCAAAAAGATTCGCCGGAAAAGCCTCCCGAAGGCGCACGCGGGGAATAACCGGCGGGAGGCAGGCAAGGTTATGCGATGTCGCCGTAGAATTTCCAGCTTGGCTGGTAATCGCGCGAGACTTTTTGCCCGTTGATGGTGAGGCGCACCATCTCGATGGGCATGTTGCCCTGCTGGTAGAGCGAATCGTGGAAGGCGCGGTTGGTCATTTTGCCGGACGCCACGAGTTCCTTATGCAGGGCGTAGAATTCCAGAGCGCCGAGCATGTAGGCGCACTGATAGATGGGCTCGTAGGATCCGTTGAAGGAACGGCGCACTTCGCCTTCGGCGTTGGCCTTTTCGTGGCCGACGCGATCGATCAGGAATGCCACACATTCCGTGGCCTTCATCTTACTCAAGTGGAAGCTGAGCGAGAAGATGATGCGGGCGCAGCGGTGCATGCGCCAGAAGAGCGCGCCGACGCGCTGCTCGGGGGTGTGGGTGAAGCCGAGATCCCAGAGCAGCATTTCCCAATAGAAGGCCATGCCCTCGGTCCAGAACGGCGTAGAGAAAATGGAGCGGTAGGTGCGATAGCGCTGCGTCATGTACTGCTGCATGTGGTGGCCGGGGATCAATTCGTGGAAGACCGTGGCGCGCGCGAAAAAGATGTTGTTGCCGCGCAGGGCTTCGAGGCGCTCTTCGATGGTCTGGCTGCTGGCGGGGGAGGAAACCTGGATGGTGGCGCCGCCGGTGAAGAACGGGTTGACCAACTGCATCTGCGGCGTCATGGCTTCTTCCCAGTAATCCTGCTTGAGGAGCGCGGGAATGGTGACCAGCTCGTGCTTTTCGACGAACTCGATGGCCTCACGCGAGAGATCGCGGACGAGATAGATCATCTGGCCCGGCTCGACGTACTTGTTCTTGACGGCTTCGAGGGCCTTCTTCCAATCGGCGCCGAAGCCCATCTCGTTGGAAGCGCGCAGCATCTCTTTGTCGCACCAGGCGAATTCGCTGTTGGCGAGCGCGATCAATTGCTCGGGCGTGTAGGCGATCATCGCGGTGCGCAGGGATTCGAGGAGCGCTTCGCGTCCGGCGGGGCCGACGCCGGAGAGTTCTTCGTCGCTGCCTGACGGTCCGGCCGCAGCGCGACGTCCGCCGCGGCCGCCGTTGCCTTCCCCGCCACCGGCTGCGCCACGCCCGCCACCGCCGCCGCGGCCTCCACCGCCCCCGCGGCCACCGCCGAACGCGGCGGCGCCACCGGCTTCGAGAGTTCCGGCAACGCCGGAAGTGGTGTGCAACAACTGGGCGTGCGCTTCGACCGCCTCATCGGCTTTCTTGTATTCGGCGTCTACCCACCAGACGAACTTGGGATCGTAGAGCGCGTAAAAGTCGTACCAGGTGCGCATGCTGTTGCGCAGTTGTTCGAGGCGCTGCGCGGCGCGGTTGAGGGTGGGCGGTTCGCTCTTGAGGCCGCCGATGGAATCCTTGGCGACGGCGATATCTTTTACCAGGCGGGTGAGGGTGATGGCGGTTTTCTGGCCGTCGATGGTCTCCATGCGCCGGCGGTCTTCTTCGAGGCCGATGATGGTCTGCTGGAACGGGATGACGGCTTGAATTTTGGCTTCCTGCTGGCCTTCGGCGAGGACCTGGCGCTGCTCACGGAGCAAACGGGCATGCAGGAGCAGGTAATCAACCTTGCCGGCTTGGCTGAGATCATCGAAGCGAATGTTTTCGAGCAGGCGCAACTGATCGGCGTAGAATTTTTCCATCACCGACTGGCGGGCGACCGAACCGGGGAGGGCGTAGACGCGCTGGTAATCGCGCAGCTCGACGCCGTAGCGTTCGATCACGGCTTTCAGTTCGCTGGCGCCCGTGTCGAGCGGCGTGCCATCTGCGCCGAGCGCGCAGTTGCAGTCTTCGGCTTTGGACGTCGGCACGGCGGGGGCTTTGGCGGCGCTCTTTTGGGCGTGCGCGGCGGGCTCAATTTGCGATGCGGCGCCTGCGCCGAGTAGTGCGAGGCTGCCGCGTTTGAGCAGGCCGCGGCGGTTGAGGTTGAAGGACATGGTGGTCTCCCGATGAAAGCGTTTACTTTTAGGGCCAATTTTATAACGGTTGGGACGGGTTACTACCAGGGGTCGTTGGCTGGGAGGGGTGGATGACAAGCTGTCGCTAGCTTTCGACAACCTATGATCCGCAAAATCCCGCGCCTATAATTATCTGAACAATGCCCACTGTCGTCGATTGTCCGCAGAGCAACCGGGCGCAGTGGAGTTTTCAGCTGTTCGGCGCGCGGGTCCGGGTGAAGTTCTGGTTCTGGCTTACGTTGTTGATTCTGGGCTCCGAACGCGACCTACTGGGATTGCTCATCTGGGTGGGGGTCTGCTTTGTCTCGATACTGCTCCACGAGATGGGACATGTGTTTGCCTTCCGCTTTTTTCGCCGCGATGCGGAGGTGGTGCTCTACGGATTCGGCGGACTGGCGATTCCGAATGGCGATGTCGAGGGACCTTTGGCCAAGGTGACGGTGGCGGCGGCCGGTCCGACGGCCGGTTTCTGCCTGGCGGGCCTCACACTCGCCCTTGCCAAACTGACGGGCGGTCACATCGTGATCTATTGGCACATGCTGCTACCGCATGCCAGCACCGTGCTCAACTACAAATTGATCGTGTGGTCGCACAGCGTCAGGTTGTATTTCCGCGCGATGTTGCTGGTCAACGACCTTCTCTTCGTGAACTTCTACTGGGGGCTGGTGAACCTGCTTCCGGTGTGGCCGCTGGATGGCGGGCATATCTCGCGCGCTCTGCTGGAAAAATGGGATCGTTACGACGGGCGCCGAAAATCGCTCATCGCCTCGGTGGTGATCGCGGCCGCGGTGACGCTCGCGGGCATCGCGAACCACGAACCGTGGCTCGCCATTCTGTTCGGGCTTTTCGCAATCTCCAGCTTGCAAGCTTTGGAAGGCGAGGGGCGCGGCGTAATCCCTTCTTACCGGCGCTGGCGAGGTTAATGGGTTTCAGCGCCCATTAGTTGGGGCCAGTTGAATACGACGCTCAGATCGCGCGCGTTGACCGGGGGCGTTGTGTTGAGCACGAGAAATTTTCCGCCGCCGCGGGCGACATCATAAGAAAAGCCGCCGGCTGCCGGCACTTGGCCGGGAAGGTGGAAAAGGGTCTGAGGGGCGGCGAAGATCAGATGAACCGGATCTTCAATCGCCACCGACGTGAGCAAAGCGCCGGGGGCCACGTAGAAGATTTCTTTCCCGCCGCGTTCCCAACGCGGTTCCACCCCGCCGGAAGGCGAAATACGGCGGCGGACGCTGAGAGCGGGAAAGTCTGAAACATAGATCTCTGAGACTCCTTTCTCATCGGATTGATAGAGGAGCCATTTTCCGTCGGGGGAGAACTGACATCTAGAAAACGACGCGGGAGGGGACTCGAACGTTTTCCAAGGCGGCTGTCCGTCACGTAGAAAGCCGAGACCGCCGCCCTGACCTGGGGCGATCCGGCGATCGGCCGCGAGCGTCTTGCCGTCGGATGACAGGCTTCTCACGTCGTATCGCTCGGGCGACGTTATCACGGCCTGCGCGGGAGAAGCCGAATCCACCTGCCGCACGAGAATCTGGCTCTGCGTTTCCGTCCAAGAGGTGAAATAAAGGCGGGCGCTGTCATGCGACCACACCATGCCCGAAACCCGGCCGGCGGGATCGGAGAACGGACTTTGCAGGTTCCGGGGGAGATCGATCATCTCCACCCAAAAAAATCCCTCGCGGGACCGATGGTTCAGCACGGCAGCGTAGCGTTCGCCGGGTGACAACGAAACATCCCAGTAGTCGCCCGGTTGTCCCGCCGGACCGATGGGCTTCCCGCCGCGGTCCACCCACGCGAGGGCGCTTTGCTCGGAAGTCGCGCGCCGGAAAACCAGCGTCCCTGTCGCCGACAGACCGAATTGCCCCACATCGTCTGAAATGGCGAGTCTCTCACCGGCGAGTGAGCCGGCGGACTCATTGAAGCGTTGTGCCCACAAATGGCCGTCCTTCGGAAAAACAAGAAAATCGCGACCGGATACGGGATCGTGGCCCAGCGCGGAAGGTCCATCCGAGACTGCCAGTTTCTTGCGGGGAACCTTGCCCACGGTATCCAGCGCATCGAGATAAACGGCGTGATTGCGAGGATCGGTAGTCCGGGAGAAATAAATGAAACGATTCCCATCGGCCAGGAACTGCGGGAAACGAAGAGAGTTCTCCTTGAGACGATCGTCCAGGCCGACGACGACGACGGGATCGCCACCGTTTTCGGAAACCTTCATCAGGCCGTTGTAATTCACTCCGAAGAGAATGACGCCTTTGGAACTCCAGGCTCCGCCCCGGGCTGTTTGGGTAGACACTTCGCAAAGGGCCTCCGGAGCGCCGTGAGGCATTTTGATTTTCTTCAGCTTTCCGTCGGCGAAGAAAGCGATCTGCGTTCCGTCAGGCGACCAGAAGGGCTGCACGGCATTGCCGTCGGCGCCTTCGAGGCGCTCGAAGCGATCGGAATCGAGGCGGCGCGTCCAGAGAGCGGAATGGCCGTTGGCGGCGAGCGTCATCACGACGACTTTGCCGTCCGGCGAAATGACGGCGGCCCGCTCAACTGCCCGGGATCGGAGACCAAGCCCTCGGAGGGGATTTCCAAAGCGAGCTTCACGACCGAAGGCGCGGCGATTCGAGGACCGATCCCTTTCCACGCGACGACTGAAAGCAAGAGGATGAGCGCAGCAGCGGCGACCAGCCAAGGCCCGCCATGCACCGGCACGCGGTTTCGATGGAGCGGCGGCGGTTTGTGCGCGCGACCACTCGATGATGTGAGCGAGGTCGGCGGCGGATTGCCAGCGGTCGGCCGGATCTTCGCGAAGACATCGATCCACCAGTTGCGTGAACAGCGGCGTTTCCGCCGCCGGCGGAGGGCCGCCTCGTTTTCCACCAGCCATCTCGCGAAGGATCAATCCAAATGCGTAGATGTCGGTGCGGTGGTCGCAGCGCTTCCCTTCACGCTGCTCGGGAGACATGTACGCCGGAGTGCCCAGAACGCCTTGCGTCATCGTTTCGTCCGCCGCAGCCTTGGCTAGTCCAAAGTCGAGCACCTTCACCCCGGTCTTGGTCAACATGATGTTGCCGGGCTTCAGGTCGCGATGCACAATCCCTTTGGCGTGAGCGGCGGCAAGGGCGGAAGCTATCTGGGCGGCATATTGAAGGGCGAGATCGATGGGCAGCGGCCCTTTTTTCAGGCGCGATTCCAGGGTCTCGCCTTCCAGAAGCTCCATCACCAGAAAATCGGGGCCGACATCGTACAGCGTGCAGATGTGCGGGTGATTGAGCGAAGAAATGGCGCGCGCTTCGCGTTCCAAACGATCGGTAAACCGCGCGCGCAGAAATTTTATCGCCACGGGGCGGTTCAGGCGGGTGTCGCGAGCCCGAAAGACTTCTCCCATGCCGCCGGCGCCGAGAGCGCCTTCGATTTCGTAGGGTCCCAGGCGCGCGCCGGGAGCGGGTTTGGCGGCCGTGTCCTCCGGGCCACCAAAGGCAAACCAGGCGGGGCGATTCAGGAACCCTTCCGGAGATGAATCGTCCTGGTGAAGGAGAGATTCGACCTGCTTACGCAAGTCGTGATCCTCTCCGCAGACCTGCTGGACATAGGTGGCGCGATCGGACGGCTCGCGATCTCGCGCCGCCTGATACACCTTTTCGATCCTTTGCCAACGTTCAGGAGTCATGCGTCCGGTTGGGCAAAGTATATGATGGCACGCTGGCGCGATCGCCCGGCCCAGGCGCACTTTCCTGCCGGACTATTCCGGTTGGCCGGCGCTTTTTCCCGCGACGGCGATCGCGGACGACGATTCGATAGCGGCTGTGATCAAGTACACGTCTTCGGGAGCGAAAGCCAGTCCCGACCTGAACATCGTCCGGTAGTCAGCCCCATCCCAACGCGGTTTCATCAAGCCGGTTTTCGAGTGGCGAGAGACGCCCTCCAGCACATGGCCAATTTCATGCGCCAGGACGTGGCCGAGCAGCTTGCCAGTCTGGGGCTGGTGAAAATTTGAACCCAGCATGGCGATGCGGTCCGCAAATACGAGAATTGAGGTCACGTTCTCGCCGTAGGGACGCGCGGCGGCGAGGGCCTCCGCGTGTTGCCGATCGCAGAAGGCGGCAGGGGCCTCCGCCGCGAAGGCAATACCGATAACGCGCGCGCCACGACTGTCGCTTCGAGGTTGGCCATACCGCCATTCCAGGGTGACGCCGGCGGACGCAAGAAGCCGGGACGCCTGACGGCGGGCGAGGGTGATTTCCACTCCGTCGATCTCGGCCGAGCCGAGGGTCATGTAGATCACCACCCGGTTTTCCGCGATTTTGGACACAGGCGCCTTAGCTACCGCCCGGGTGGGGCTCCAGCATGTCACCAACGTCACTACCGCCGCCATCGCCAGGAAGCTCTTCATACCATCCCTCCACTGGGGAGTGCGCTAACGGAGCGCAAGAACTATAACGGCCGCACGAAAATTTTTTGTTGATAGAATCGGCTGGCATGGCGGACGGACGGGCGCCACCCAAACCCGAGGACGTCACCAGGCTGTTGCAAGCTTGGGAAGGGGGCGACAAGGACGCCCTTTCGCGGCTGACTCCATTGGTTTTGGACCAACTGAGGCGAATCGCACATCGCCAGATGCGCGCCGAACACGGCGAACGGACGCTGCAGACCACGGCGTTGGTGAACGAAGCGTGGATACGGCTGGTGGATGTGGATCAGATGAAGTGGGAGGACCGGGCCCACTTCTTCGGCATCAGCGCACGGATCATGCGGCATATTCTGGTGGAGGCCGCGCGGGCGCGGCTGGCCGGAAAGCGCGGCGGCGGCGCTCTGCAAGTGACTTTCGACGAGGGTTTGCCGGCGGTATTAGACGATTCGAACTTCGTCGCGCTCGACGAAGCTCTTATCGGGCTGGCAGGGTTCGATGAACGGAAGGCGCGCGTGGTGGAATTGCGTTTCTTCGGGGGCTTGAGCGTGAAGGAGACCGCTCACGTGCTGGGCGTATCGGAGCAAAGCGTACACCGCGACTGGCGACTGGCGCGCGCGTGGCTGTTGCACGAACTGGGCGGGAAGTAGGCAGCGGGTTGGCCGCGAGCTAAGCGCCGGGCAGAAGCCCGGCGGCAGCGGTTCGGTCAGATATCGAGACCCGCGTCACGCGCGATCCGGAGGGCAAGCCCCGGCTTTAAGCTCTTGCTTCCATGCACGGGAATCGAGATGACTTTGCGCTCGCCGGGCTTGGAATAAATATGGTGGCTCCCATTAATGCGCCGGAGCGACCAGCCGTTCGCCACAAGCATTCGGCACATTTCTGCGCCGGTGATTGGCTTCAAACGGCTACATCCAGAATCTGGATGTTCGAGTCCGGCACCTCTCCGCGTTCCCGGAGGACTTCCAGTACACCGGCGATAGCTTCCCGGATGTTGTGCTTAAGCTCATCTACCGTTTCGCCCTGGGAATAGCAGCCCGGAAGCGCCGGAACCTCTCCCCAGAAACCGCCCGCCGGGTCCTCGTGGATGACAACGGCATAATTCTGCACGACTCAATTTTCCCACAAGAATTCCCGGCGCGATTTAGCGGGGGCCGGGCGGTAGATACTCTTCGAAGAAGCTGTAGCGAAGCGTGTCGAGGTGGACGGGGTCCGAGCCTTGTACGCCGTGGCGCCGGTTGGGGTATTCCATGAAGTGGAATTGCTTGTTGAGCGAGATCAGACGGTTTAACAGGCGCTGCGTTCCCTGGAAATGGACGTTGTCGTCGCCGGTGCCGTGGATGATGAGCAGCTTGCCTTTCAGGCCTTCGGCGAAGCTGATGGGCGAGCCGTCGTGGTAGCCCTTGGCGTTGTCGGTGGGGAGGCCCATGTAGCGCTCCTGGTAGATGGAGTCGTAGAGGGTTTGATCGGCAACGGGGGCGCCGGCGACGCCGACGGAATAGAGATCGGGGAAGCGAAACATCAGGTTCAGAGTCATGGAGCCGCCGCCGCTCCAGCCATAGACGCCGACGCGCGTGAGGTCGACATACGGATGAGTCTTGGCGAGGCCGCGCAGAGCGTCGGCCTGCTCCTGCGAAGCGAGGACGCCGACCGAGCCGTAGATGACTTTGCGCCAGTGCGTGCCTTTGGGCGCGGGCGTTCCACTGTTATCGAAGCTGGCGACGAGATAGCCGTCGTCGGCCAGTGCGGCCATGAGGAGGCGGCCGTTGGCCCCCCAACTATCGTTGACGGTGGCCGACGCGGGTTCGCCATAGACGCTGATGATGATGGGATATTTCTTCGATGGATCGAATTTGCTGGGACGGATGAGCCAGCCATCGATGGTCGTATCGTGGCCGACGGGGATGTGCACCATTTCAGTGCGTCCGGCGAGGATGGGCGCGATTTTGGCTTTGAGCTCAGCGTTGTCGTTCATGACGCGCACGACTTTGTGATCGGGTAGGCTGACTAAGTCGGATTCACCAGGGGAATCGAACGTCGAAACGCTGTGCATGGCCCAATGCGCATCGGGCGAGATGTTGTAAGTGTGCGTGCCGGGCTGGTTGGCGGGAGTGATGCGCTCGGTCTTGGTTCCATCGATGCGCGAGCGGTATAAATAGCGCTGAGTGGCGTTATCGGGCGAGGCGATGAAGTAGACCCAGCCGCCGGGCTCGTCGACGGCAATCAGCGACACCATGTCGAAGGGCGCGTTGGTGATGAGCCGCGCGTCGCCGGTGCGCGAGATGGCGTAGAGGTGACGCCAACCGTCGCGCTCGCTGGTGAAGAGGAGGCGCGTGTTGGTCTCGATCCAGCGGAGGTTGCGGTTGACCTCAACCCAGGAATCGTTCTTGTCCTGGAACATCTGGCGCACGTCGCCGGTTTCCGGGTTGGCGATGAACACGGTGTTGGTGTTCTGCAGGCGGTTCATGTGCTGCACGATCAGTTGGTTGTCATGAAGCCACTCGACGTGCGGGATGTAGGTATTGCGCGGATCGCCGGGAGTTTTGATCCAGCGCGTAGGGCCGCCATCGGCGCCGACTACTCCGAGCCGCACGGCCGAGTTGATTTGGCCGGGCTTGGGGTATTTGTACTTGGTGATGACGGGATACAGTTGATCGGTGTAATTGATCAAAGCAAATTCGGGGACGTTACTTTGATCGAATTCGTAATACGAGATCTTCCTGCCGTCGGGGCTCCACAGGAAGCAATCGGCGAGACCGAACTCTTCGTTGTTGTTCCAGTCCGACGTTCCGACGATGAGATCGTCGCTGGCGTTGGTGGTGAGCTGTTTCACGGCGCCGCTGCGGACGTCTTCGACGTAGAGGTTGTATTTGGGCTGGGCGCCTTTGGCTTGATTGAGGTCGCCTAAGTAGGCGACACGGTTTCCGTCTGGCGAGAACTTAGCGAACATCAAGCCGGCGGTGGACTTACCGCCTAACTTATGCCATGAGTTATCGGACTTAGCCAGCACCCAATAGTCGCTGGCGGTCTTGCGGATCATGACGGTGTGAGAGTTCGTGGCGAAGAGGAGCTTCTTGCCGTCGGCGGAGGGCGCACCGCCGGCGAGGGCGCGATCCATTCCGGGCGGACGGTAGGAGGGTTCGGCGGGCAGTTCGGTAGTTGCGCCAGTGGCGGTATCGACGCGCTCGCCGCCGGCGACGTAGGCTTTGCCGCCATCCAGCCATGCGCCTGCACCACCGGCGCCACGGCCTGCGCGGCCGCCGCCGCGAGCTCCACGTCCGCCACCGCCGCGTCCGCCGCCGCCGGCGAATTCACCAGAATTGATGCGGCGCATCCAATCCTGCATGTTCCGGGAAAGCTGCGATTGCGCATGGATTGACGGGAGCAGGCAACCGGCGATTACGGTGGCTGCGAGGAAGCGCGGCGAGCGGAGGGGTGGCATTTTCTATTGGGCTCCTGTGGTTCTCCAGTATATATTGATTGCGGGGTGACGAATCCGCGCGTGATACGAGGCGGATAGGAGATGGGGAGGGGCGTGCGCCATGTCAGGCTCGCGCCGCTGGGGTGAGGAGATTCACATGTTTACGATTTCATTAACCGACGGCACGGTGGTTACGTGCGATGGGACTCTCGATGCGAGCTTGCCGATTGTTGTCCTGCTGCATGGGTTGGGAGGCAGCAGTCTCGACATGACGGCGCCAGCAAGCGCCTATCCGGGGTTGGTGTTCAATCGCGCCGCCAGCTTCCCGCTGTACAGCGACGAGGGAGTGCATATCACGCCGCCGGTGGTACCGGTCGCGCGGTTCTTCGCCGATCCGTTGGCCACGAGTTTGACGAGTTGGAACGCCGCTTTTAAAGCCGCGGGATTTACTACGCTGACCTATACGCAAACGGCTGCGTCGGGACCTATGGCGAGCAATGTGACGCAGCTCGGGCTGATGGTAACTCAGACCCTGATGAGCGACCCGAGACTTACATCATTACGGGTGGCATTTGTGGGGCACAGTCGCGGCGGACTGATCGCGAGATCGTTCCTGGCAGGCGCGCGGACGAATCCGGCATTCGCGGCCTTTCTGCCGCGAGTGACAACCGTGATTACGCTTCACTCGCCCAACGCGGGCTCTGGAGTGGCGACCATCGCGACGGCGGTGGACACTTTGCTGTCACGGATTCAGGCGGCGTTCCCGCTGGTGGGTTTGACAGCGCCGGCGATTCTGGCGACTCTGCGGACATTCACAAAGAACCCAGCATTTGCCGAACTGGTTCCCGGCAGCGCCACGTTGGCGGGGATCGCAGCGGGCGAACCGGTTCCGGGAGTCACGTATAACACTTTTGGCGGCACGAGTACGAATGCCTTGCGATTGTGGGCGGCGCTTTATACGCCCGATAGCACGATCCCGCTGCCAGTGCCGTTCCCGCTGTTTCATTGGGGAAGCACGCCTGCGGTGGTGGGCGTGCCGTTGAACGCGGCATCGTTTATTCCTATCGCGGTTGTTACGCCATTGCCCGCGATCGCCCAATTGGTCGCGGCGTTGACGGCATTCGCGGCCTCAACGCCGGAACTCGCGCCCGGCTCCGGCGATCTGCTGGTGAGCGATGCGCGGGCGCGACTGCCGTTCTCTGCCTCGCACACAAGCAATCCGCTGAACCATGTGGAGGCTCTCTCGGACCCGACCTTGCAAGCGCAGGTGGTGGCGATTCTGGCGCGGCTACGCAATCCGCTGGTATCAGGCAAGGCGACGGCCAAGCTGAGTCCGTTTCCGGCTCGTCACACGTCGACGCAATACACGGTGACCGCGACGGATGCGCTCACAGGGGCGCCCATTTCTTCGGGGACGGTGACCGTCCACGACGCCTCCGGCAATGTGGCACTCACCAAGCCGCTCGGCTCTGCATTCACCTATACTTTTGCCCCCCACCAGGTTCGCTCGATCGATCCCACCACGCACAAGCCGGTCGCCGAGACGGTGTGGCCCAGCGTTACGGCGCAGCTAGGGGCGCCATACGGGAACGTTGCGGTGGATACCGGGCTAGGTTGATCCCGGTGTGACGATTCGCCGAGGCGCCGACGGCAGAATTCGTCACTTCGTCACAACGATCCGCTCCGGCCGTTGATTTCGCCGCCTAAGCCGTTCACAGCTCTCACTTGCCGCAGTCCGCGCGAAACGGAATGCCGCATGCGTAACCACGCGACGTGACCCATGGGATTGGACTGCTCGTTCTGGGAACGGGAGCGTTTTTTCTTACAACCGGCTGCGCCCACAAGGTGGATGCCGGCGGGCAAGCGCAGCCGATCGAGGTGCTGGTGGCGCCGGTCGAGCAGAAGGATGTGCCGGTTAATCAGGAGTGGATCGGCACACTGGACGGGCTTGTCAACGCGGATATCAAAGCAGAGGTTTCCGGGTACCTGATCCAGCAGGATTACAAGGAGGGGTCCTTCGTTCGCAAGGGCCAGTTACTGTTTCAGATCGATCCACGGCCGTTTCAAGCGGCGCTGGACCAGGCTCAAGCGCGAGAGGCACAATCGCAGGGGCAGTTGGCACAAGCGCGGGCCCAACTGGCGCAGGCCGAGGCGCAAGTCGCCGTAGCCCAAGCGAATCAACGCCGCACGCAACTGGATGTGGAGCGATATATCCCGCTGGCCGAGCAACAAGCGATTACACAACAGGATCTGGACAACGCCACACAGAACAATATGGCGGCGAAGGCGCAGGTGCAATCCGCGCAAGCCCAGGCCGAGACGGCGAAAGCGCAGATCACGGCCAATGAGGCCGCGGTTGAATCGGCGAAGGCCACGGTGGAAACGGAGCGGATCAATCTTGGGTTTACGCGGTTGACTTCACCCATCGACGGGATTCCGGGTATCGCGCAGCAACAGGTGGGGGCGCTGGTGAGTCCAGCAAGCGGGACAATCACGACGGTATCCACGCTCGATCCCATCAAAGCCTACTTCACCGCCAGCGAACAGGAGTATCTGGCGTTCACGCGGCGCTTTCCGACGGCGGAGAAACGGCAAGCCGATCTGAGGCAGTTGCGATTCGAACTGGTTCTGGCCGACGGCACGGTCTATCAGCGCCCCGGCAATTTCGACTTTGCAGACCGCCAGGTGGACGTGAGAACCGGGGCGATCCGCGTGGCGGTTCTGTTTCCGAATCCGGAGAACAGCTTGCGGCCGGGGCAGTACGCAAAAGTTCGCGCGGCGATCCGGATTCAACAGGGCGCGCTGTTAGTGCCGCAGCGGGCGGTGATGGACCTTCAGGGAACGAACGAAGTGGCGGTGGTGGACAGCAGTAACAAGGTGAGCATCAGACCCGTGCAACTCGGCGATACCGTGGGCACGCAATGGATCGTCACCAGCGGCATTCACGCGGGCGAACGGGTGGTGGTGGAAGGCGTACAAAAGGTTCGCGCGGGAATGCTGGTCACTCCGAAACCGTTCCAGACGAATTCGAAATGAAAATAGGCGGCGATGTCCAAATTCTTTATTAATCGGCCAATTGTTGCGATCGTGATCGCGATTCTTACGGTTCTCGTGGGGGCGGTGGTCATCGTGGGCCTACCGGTGGCGCAGTTCCCGGCGATTGCGCCGCCCGAGATTCAAGTCTCGGCGATCTACGTGGGCGCGGACGCGCAGACCATCGAGCAATCGGTAGCGACTCCGATCGAGCAGCAGATGAGCGGCGTCGACAACATGAACTATATGTACTCATTGAATGCCACGGCCAACGGCCAGATGCGGCTGATCGTGGATTTCGACGAGGCGACCGATCCGAATACGGATTTGATTCTGGCGCAGAGCCGCGTGACTCAGGCCCAGTCACAGCTTCCCACGGATGTCACGAATTATGGCATTACGGTGCAGAAATCGACTCTCGCGCCGTTAATGTTAGTCGCGCTTTATTCGCCGCGGAGCACTTACGATGCGCAGTTTCTGGCTAACTACGCCTACATCAATCTGAATGACCAGATCACCCGGCTGAAGGGCGTGGGCTCGGTGCAGGTATTCGGGGCGGGCCAATACGCCATGCGGCTGTGGGTCAAGCCGGATCAATTGGCGAAGCTGCAGATCACGGTTCCCGAGATTATATCCGCGATCCAGACGCAAAACACGGTGAACCCGGCGGGCCAAGTGGGCAGCGAACCGATTCCCAAAGGGCAGGAGTTTACTTACTCGGTGCGCGCGCAGGGCCGCTTGACCTCGCCCGAGGAGTTCGAGCAGATCGTGGTGCGGGAGACGCCGGAAAGCGGAATCGTGCGCGTGCACGACGTGGCCAGAGTGGAGCTTGGCTCGCAGGACTACAGCATCGTCGGGGGCCTGAATGGAAAGCCCAGCGCCATTATCGCCGTTTATCAGCTGCCGGGGTCGAACGCTGTGGACACCGCCGAACGGGTGAAGAAACTTCTCAGCGAGGCGAAGAAACGCTTCCCCGGCGACATCGATTTCGTGGTGCCGGTGGATACCACCAAGGCAGTGACAGAGGGCATGAAGGAGATTGTGGAAACGCTGGGAATCGCCATCGTACTTGTGATCGCGGTGGTCTATCTGTTCCTGCAAGGTTGGCGCGCGACGCTGATTCCGCTGCTGGCGGTGCCTGTCTCGCTGGTGGGTACATTTCTGTTTTTTCCCGTATTCGGCTTCACGATCAACACACTCTCTCTGTTCGGATTGGTGCTGGCGATCGGACTAGTGGTCGACGACGCGATCGTAGTTGTGGAATCGGTGGAGCGGCACATCGAGGACGGAATGTCTCCAAAGGAGGCCGCTCTCACGGCGATGCAGGAGATTTCGGGGCCGGTGATTGGGATCGCACTGGTTCTTTCCGCAGTGTTTGTGCCCACAGCATTCATACCGGGAATTACAGGAAGGCTCTATCAGCAATTTGCGGTCACGATTGCGCTGTCGGTGATTCTCTCGGCGTTCAATGCGCTGTCGCTCAGCCCGGCGTTGGCGGCGCTCATCCTGAAGCCGAAAGTTCCGAGCCGAGGGTTACTGGCGCGTTTCTTTGGGTGGTTCAACCGGATGTTCGGGAGGGCGACCAATGGCTACATCCGTATATCGGGAGCGCTACTGCGGAAGAGCGCGGTCGCTTTTGCACTTCTGGCGGCCTTCGGGGTAGCTGGTTTTTGGATTGGCGGCAAGCTGCCCAGCAGTTTCGTGCCGGATGAAGACCAGGGCTATTTCTACATGAATGTGCAACTTCCGAATGCCGCGTCTTTACAGCGAACACAAGCGGTGGTGGCGAAGATCAACGAGATTCTGGCTAAGACGCCGGGAGTTGAGTATTCCACCAGCGTGGCCGGTTTCAGCTTACTTAGCCTGGTGCGAACGAGTTACAACGCATTTCTGTTTGTCAGCATGAAAGACTGGAGTTCGAGAAAGAGTAAAGCCGAGCAGTTCCAGGCCATCAAGGCGCGGTTGAACCAGGAGTTCAGCAAGCTTCCCGAATGCATCGCCTTCGCATTTTCGCCTCCGGCCATACCGGGCGTCGGCACATCCGGCGGTTTCACGTTCATCCTGGAAGACCGATCGGGCAAAGATGTCCAGTTTCTGTCGGACAACCTAGATAAGTTCATGGCGGCCGCGCGAAAGCGCCCGGAGATCGGCAACCTCACTACGACATTCCTGCCGAGCGTGCCGCAACGGTTTGTCACAGTGGACCGCGACAAGGTAATCAAACAGGGCATCGCGATCAACGATGTATACCGCACCATCCAGACGTTCATGGGCGGATTATTTATCAATTACTTCAATCGCTTTGGACGCCAGTGGCAAGTGTATGTTGAAGCCGAGAGCGACTATCGGACGAAATCAGAAAATGCCGGGCAATTCTATGTCCGCAACGCAAACGGTGAGATGGCGCCGCTTTCCGCGCTGGCTAAGTTCGAATCGCGGACGGGTCCGGAGTTCACCATGCGCTTCAATGAATACCGCTCGGCGCAATTGAATGGCGGCGCTGCGGCCGGCTATAGCACCAGCCAGGCGATGAAGGCGCTGGAAGAAACCTTCGAGAAGACCATGCCCGCCGAAATGGGCTTCGATTATGCAGGCATGTCGTTCCAGGAGAAGAAGGCGCAGGAAGGCGTCTCCTCTTCGGTGATTTTTGGTTTCTCATTGCTCTTCGTGTTCCTGATTCTCGCCGCCCTCTACGAGAGCTGGACCTTGCCGTTCAGCGTGTTGCTGAGCACGCCAGTGGCGGTTTTCGGAGCTTTCGGGGTGCTTTGGCTGCGCCGCACATTGGTGAGCTATCTGGCTCCGCCCTATATGCTGCAGATCGAGAACGATGTCTACTCGCAGATCGGGCTGGTGATGCTGATTGGCCTGGCGGCGAAGAACGCGATTCTGATCGTGGAATTCGCCAAAGACGAGTTCGAAAAGGGAAGGCCGCTGGCGGATGCCGCGCTCGAAGGCGCGCGATTGCGACTGCGTCCGATTCTGATGACGTCATTCGCGTTTATTTTAGGATGCGTGCCGTTGTGGATTGCGACCGGCGCGGGCGCGGTCTCTCGCCAGATCATGGGAACCACGGTGATCGGCGGGATGCTGGCGGCGAGCCTGATCGGCATCTTCCTGGTGCCAGCCATTTTCTACGTCGTGGAGAGGGTTTCCGGCGCGGCGCGAGGTCCGGTTCCGTCGCCGGGAACTCCTTCGCCGGCCGAGGGAGATTGAGCAGTGAAACCACAAAAGTTCGCGCTCCTGTGCGCACTGGTTTGCGCGGGCTGCACGGTGGGACCTAACTACAAGCGGCCGGCGGTTCCTGTTCCTGCGAGTTTTCGGGCGCCTGCCCCGCTACCTCCGTCACAAGGCGCTTCCCTGGCGGATCTCAAATGGTTCGCCGTTTTCAAAGACGAAAAACTGCAGGACTTGATTCGCACGGCGCTGGTGCAAAATTACGATTTGCGGGACGCGGTTTTGCGGGTGGAAGAAGCGAGAGCAAACCTCGGGATCACGCGGTCCAACCAATTTCCTATGTTACAGGCGAACGCCGCCTTGGAAATCAATCGTCTTTCGCGCGACGGAGAGACGTCGCTTTCGCCTGCCATACTGCCGACCCAGAATCGCACTTTCGGACTAGCCGTGCTCCAACTGCTGTCGTTCGAGATCGATATTTGGGGGCGGCTGAGACGAGCGACGGAAGCAGCGCGAGCGAGCCTGCTGAGCGCGGAAGAGACGCGTAAAGCGGTGGTGACGACGTTGGTGAGCGATGTAGCTACCGCGTACCTGACGTTGCGCGAACTCGATTATGAGCTCGAGATTTCCAAGCATACGTTGCAAACGCGCGAAGCGTCGCTGCGGTTAACGCAGTCGCGCCAGAAAGGCGGCGTTTCGACTCTACTCGATTTACGCCAAGCCGAACAATTGGTAGACACGGCGGCGCAAACGATCCCCACCATCGAAGAACAAATGGAGCAAACGGAAAACCAAATCAGGCTACTGCTGGGAGAGAGTCCAGGCGATGTGGCGCGCGGACGCAGTTTGACCGAACAAGACCTGGCGCCCGAAGTTCCGCCCGGATTACCGTCTGAATTGCTGGAACGGCGGCCCGATATTCGCGTTGCGGAACAGGACCTGATCGCGGCGAACGCAGAGATCGGCGTCGCGAGGGCGGCTTATTTCCCTCAAATCACCCTGAGCGGGTTCCTGGGCGGACAGAGCACGCAATTGTTGGGTTTGTTTAACGGACAGAACAGCGCGTGGAGCCTGATTCCGCAAGTGACTCAACCTATCTTTACCGCCGGGCGTCTGAAATCCGAAGTGAAATTCGCTGTGGCCGAAAGAGACCGCCTGATTGTGCAATACCAGAAGACGATTCAGACGGCCTTCGCCGAAGTTTCCAATGCGCTCATTGCTCACCAGCGCGTGCGGGAAAGCCGCGAAAAACAGGAGGCGCTGGTGGTGGCGTTACGGGACCGCCTGCGTCTCGCTTACGTGCGATACCGTGGCGGCGTGGATACGCAACTCGACGCGCTGGACGCCGACCGGGATCTGTTTCAGGCGGAACTCAACCTCTCGCAGATCCGGCTGGATGAACTGCTGGCCGTGGTGCAGCTCTATAAGGCGCTGGGCGGCGGATGGCAGTAATCAAGCGACGGCGGCCTTGGCGGTTTGGGCGGCTTCAATGCCGAGCTTGCGCATGCGGTAGAGCAGGGTTGTGCGCGCGACGCCGAGACGGGCCGCGGCGCCGCCAGGTCCCCCGACTATGCCGCCAGCCTGGCGAAGAGCTTCGACGATATGATCGCGCTCGGCATCGGCGAGAGTGCGAAGCCCGCAAGGCTCTTCGCTCTTGATGAATGCCTTGAGATCGCCGAGGGGCGCGCGCAAGACTTTGCCGGGCGATAAAATCACCGCGCGCTCGATGAAGTTCTGGAGCTCGCGAATATTGCCGGGCCATTCGTGATGCTTGACGATTTCCATGACTTCGTGGGGAATAGCGTCAATCTCTTTTTCCATGCGGCGAGCGAATCTGCGCACGAAGCTCCAGACGAGGTCGGGGATATCTTCGCGGCGCTCACGCAAGGGCGGCAGCGAAATGGGAAACACGTTGAGGCGGTAGTAAAGGTCGGCGCGAAACTTCCGCTCGCGGACCATCTGGGCCAAATCGAGATTGGTGGCGGCGACAATGCGGACGTCGACGTGAATGGTGCGGGGGCTGCCGAGCCGTTCGAATTCGTGTTCCTGCAAGATGCGGGAGAGCTTGGGCTGCAACTCGAGAGGGAGATCGCCGATTTCGTCGAGAAATAACGTGCCGTGATCGGCCATTTGAAAGCGGCCGGTGGTTTGGGTCCAAGCGCCGGTGAATGCGCCGCGCTCGTGACCGAACAACTCGCTTTCGAGCAAACCGGATGGAATGGCGGCACAGTTGATCTTTAGATAGGGAGCGTGGCTGCGGCGGCTTTGCTCATGGATGGCGCGAGCGATGACCTCTTTACCGGTGCCGGTCTCACCGTGGAGTAGCACGGCCGTGTCGGTGGGCGCGACCATACGAACGGAGTCGAGAACCCGCCGCAAGCCGCGATCCGCGCCGACGATTTCATTTTCGGTTTCCGCGGCAGTGGGGAAGTCCAGGACGGTTCCAGGCAGGGCAGCCATCTGCATCTCCTTTGTTTTCAATGAACGTGCGGGTAACCCCACACTATGAAGCAGATGGAGAAATCTGGCGTGGGATGTATTTTTCGTTTGCGGGGCCGGCCCGGCGGCCTAAAGGCCGCTGCAGGCTGAAGGCCTGCCTACGAATCCAGTTTGAAGACGCACTCCATGAGGAGCCATTTTTCGCCGGGTTTGGCTTGCGGAAGGGGCTGTTGGAATTGCCACATGAGCTGCTCCCATTCCTGGACTTTGGGGTTGGTGCGATCGGCCTCAGTTTTGCCGGCGAAGGAGAAGCGGTCGTTGACTTCCATGATCATGAACATGCGCGTGCCGAGGAGGTAGATTTCCATGTCCTCGATGCCGGATTCGCGGATGCTTTGGGTGATTTCGGGCCAGACGCTTTCGTGATGGCGGCGGTATTCGGCAACCAGCGCGGGGGAGTCTTTGAGATCGAGAGTCAGGCAATAACGGCGGTTCATGCAAGCTTAGCCGAGGGTTCGGATCCTTTGGCGGCGTAATACCAGATATAGAGATAGCAGAGCAGCGGCAGGACGAAAGCCGTGCGAATGCTGGTCAGATCCGATACATAACCCATGATAGCGGGGAAAACCGCGCCGCCGATGATCGCCATCACGAGCAAAGAAGAACCGAGCTTGGTATAAGGACCGAGACCTTTGATGCCGAGCGCGAAGATGGTGGGGAACATGATCGAGTGGAAGAAGCCGATCATGACGAGAGCCCAGACGGGGATCGTGCCGGTGGCGGCCATGGCGAGAACTGCGCAGAGAAAGGCAGCGGCGGCAAAGAGACTGAGCAGACGCGACGCGGGAATGTATTTCATCAGGAACGATCCGCCGAAGCGGCCGATCATGAAGCCGATCCAGTGATATTGCAGGTACGCGGCGGCGTCTCTGTCCTGAATGCCGGGCGAGAGATACTCGGCGAAACGGATGATGAAGCTGCCGACGCCGACCTGCGCGCCGACATAAGCGAACTGGGCGATGACGCCCCTGACGAGATGCTTGTAGCGGAGCGCATCGCGCAAACGGGGATGGGCGCCAGATTCGCTTTCGACTTCCTTCTTGGTTTCGGGCAGTTTGGTGAAAGCGATCATCAGCGCAACGAGCACAAATACGGCGGCGATGACGAAGTAAGGGCCGATCACACTGTGCGCTTCCTCGGCGGCTGCGGCATCTGGGCGCGTGTTGGTGAGGATGAATTGACGGCCGATGTACGGCGTCAGCACCGCGCCCACGGCGTTGAACGATTGCGCCAAATTCAGGCGACGTTCGGAACTGGCCACGGGACCGAGAATGGTGACGTAGGGATTCGCGGCGACTTCGAGAAAAGATTGACCGCAGGCCATGACGAAAAGCGCGGCCAGAACGAAGGCGTAAGTCAGGGCGTTGGCGGAGGGGACGACGAGCAGCGCGCCGCTGGCGCAGATGGCGAGGCCGGTGAGAATGCCTCGCTTATAGCCGATGCGCTCCATCAGCCATCCGGCGGGCAGCGCGGCGAGGAAATAGCCGCCGAAGAAAGCTACTTGGATGAGCGAGGATTCGAGATCGGTGAGGCGGAAGGCTTTTTTTAGATGCGGAATCAGAACGTCATTGAGGTTGACGCCAAAAGCCCAGAGGAAGAAGAGGCTGGTGATGAGAACGAACGGAACCAGGTAGCGGCGTTCGGTGAGCGGTACATTGGCTGGGTTCGACATGGCTAAGACAGCGCCCGATCCAGATGTACGTAGCCGCCATCCACATAGAGATGCTGACCGGTGGTGTGACCGGCCTGCGGCGAAATCAGGAAGAGCGCCATGGCCGCGATTTCTTCGGGGGTGGTCATGCGTTTGCCGAGCGGAATGCGAGAGACGATTTCATCGAGTTTGCGTTCGGGCTCGGGAAAAGTGGAGACCCAGTTCTGGTACATAGGCGTCATGACTTCGGCCGGCAGCACGGCGTTGACGCGGATTTCATAGGGGAGCAATTCGACCGCCCACTCGCGGGTGAGAGCCAGGATCGCGCCCTTGGAAGACGCATAGCCGGAGGTGCCGCCCTGACCGGTGACGGCGGTTTTGGAGGAGATGTTCACGATGGCGCCACGGGTTTGCTTCAACGCTGGCAGCGCATAGTGAGCGAGGTTGTAATAGTGCAGCAGGTTGCGCTCGATGGATTTGACGTAGGCTTCGGGAGTGCCGTTTTCCAGACCGACGCGATCGTTGAGGCCGGCGTTATTGATGAGGGCGTCGATGCGGCCGCAGCGATCGAGGGTTTCTTCGACGACGCGGCGGCAAGCTTCAACGGACGTTAGATCGGCAACGACAGTGTGAGCCTGGGCGCCGCTCTTGCGAAGATCGCATTCGAGATCGTGGGCGATACCGGCGGACTTATCGACAATCACCGCGACAGCGCCTTCGCGCGCGGCTCCGGTAACGATAGCAGCGCCGATGCCGCTTGCGCCGCCGCTGACCACGACCACTTTATCTTTGAGCTGTAAGTCCATGCTGTACTTTCAAGCCATAGAATCGCACGGCATTGGCGCCGAAAACCGCCTCTTGGTCCGCGGCAGGCCAATCGCGCAAGAAATTTTCCACTAATTGCTTCACCTCGGCGTAGGAGCCGGCGAGCAAACAGACAGGCCAATCGGAGCCGAACATGAGGCGTTTAGGACCGAAAGCGTCGCCGGCGATTTCCAGGTAGGGCGCGAAATCTTCCGCCTTCCAATGACGCCAATCGGCTTCGGTGATCAGGCCGGAGAGCTTGCACATCACGTTGGGATTCGACGCGAGGGCGCGCATGTGGCGCTCCCACTCGCGGATTTCGCGCGCGGCGAGATCAGGCTTGGCGATGTGATCGAGCACGAAGGGCTGGCCGGGAAACTGTTCGGCGAATTCGACCGCGGCGGGAAGCTGGCGGGCGTAAATCAGGATGTCGTAAGTGAATCCAAAACCGGGGAGCAGCGCGACGCCGCGCTGGAAATCCTGACGGAGCAGGAAACGATCGTCCTCGGCCTGCGCGATATGGCGGAAGCCGCGCAGCTTTTCAAAGCGCGAAAAATGCTGGAGGCGTTCGGGCAGATTGGGCGCGCGAAAATCGACCCAGCCGACGACGCCTGCGATGAAGGAATGGTGAGCGGCGAGATCGAGCAGAAAATGCGTCTCGTCCTCGGATTGATCGGCCTGCACAGCGACGGTGGCGTCAACGGCGTTCGATTCGAGCAGCGGCGCGAGATCGGCGGGCAGATAATCGCGGCGCAACACAGACATTTCTTCGGTGATCCAGGCGTCGCGGACGGGCTGGAAGCGCCAGAAATGCTGATGGGAATCGATTGTCATTGGCCCGCTCCCATACGATTAGCCCCGCAGATTGAAGAACCCGCCATCCAAGGGATAGTCGCATCCGGTGATGAACGATGCGGCGTCGGAACAAAGGTAAAGCGCGAGCGCGGCGACTTCTTCCGGCTTGCCCATGCGCCCGATTGGCTGGGCGGCGGAGAGCACCTTGTGCATTTCTGCCTCGCGGCCAGGGTAGTTGTTGCGCAGGTAGCCATCGACGAAGGGCGTATGGATGCGCGCAGGCGAGATGCAGTTGCAGCGTATATTGTGCTTGAGAAAATCACGCGCGATGGAAAGCGTCATGGCGATCACGGCGCCTTTGCTGGTGGAGTAGGCGAAGCGATCGGGAATGCCGGAGGAGCCGGCGATGGAGGCCATGTTGAGGATGACGCCGCCGCCAGAATCGCGCATGTGACTCACGACGGCTTTGGTGGCGTAGAAATAACTGTTGACGTTGACGCGCATGACGCGGTCGAAATCGCTGGCGCTGGTGCTTTCGACGGTGCCGATGTTGGCCATGCCGACGTTGTTGACGAGGATATCGAGGCGGCGCTGGGCGATCAGGGCGCCGAGAATTTTCGTGGCGCTGGCTTCGTCGGCGAGATCGCAGGCCTGGGCCGATGCCTTGCCGCCGGAGGCCACGATTTCGGAAGCGGCGGCTTCGGCGCTGGCGCCATTGAGATCGAGGATGTGGACAGAAGCGCCGGATGCGGCGAAGGCTTTGGCAATGGCAAGACCGATGCCGCTGGCTCCGCCAGTGACAACCGCAGTCTTATTATCGAGCCGAAAGGTGGGTGATGGAGTCATGGAATGGGGACGCTGTAGCAGTATAATTGGCGCCTGGAAGCCCTGTCAACCCCTTACCTTTACCGCAAAAGTTTGGGAATGAACGCGGGATCGACGGCGGCGAGAATGGCGCCGCGAAAATCGTCGAAGGAGCAGGCGAAATCGGGAGCGGCGGAGCTGCAACCGGGAAGGAAGATGGGGGCGCGGAGAGGAGGCGCGGCATTGGTCAAGGGGAGGGCGCGATTCATCTGCTCCAAGCTTTGCGCGGTGTACGACAAGCGCACGCTGTAGTGCTTGGACGCTGCATCCTGCCAAAGCTCGAAGATGAGGGCGCCGCCGGGCACGGGATCGTTGGGTTCATAGCCGGGGAGCAGCCAGGAAATGTTCATCATGCCGGCGAGGTTGGAGAGGTTAGTGTCGTGGCCGACGATGACGAGCGCGGCGGGACCGGGCTTGCCGCTCTCGGCTTGTTGGATGGAATTGAAGATGTAGCTGAGCAGGTTGGAGCCGCGCGCGCGGGCGCCGTATGGGGTGCGTCGCGCGAGCTCGGCATAGGCTTCATGCAAAGGCATGAGGCGGCGAACGCCGGCGAGATCGAGTCTGCCCCATGCGAGATCTTTGCCGGTCAGGCCGTTGGCATATTCGAGCAGGAAGACTTCGGAGAGCGTGGATGCGGTGCGAAGGGGGCCGGAGAGATCGGCGAGAGCGTCGCCTTTACCGGCGGTGACCGCCGACGGCGCGTGCAGCCAGGCTTGTTTGGCGGGGGCGGCGAGGACTCGGGCCATGTCGTCGAATTCGGAACGGTAGAGATCGGGCAACACGGCGGGATTGGCGCCGATGCGGCCGAGTATGGCTGCGGCGGCCACGGCGCCATCGGGATGCACGGCGCCGGCGCCGATGGGATTGAACAACGGATCAGTTTCGCCGGCAGGCCCGGAAGCGACGGCGGGAGGACAACCGGGGAACATTCCTTCGGCCAGGGCTTTGGCGGTTTCGAGCGTGCGCTGGCCGCTATCGGCGCGGAAGGCGACGGTTTTGGCGGCGGCGCAACCGGCGGCGGGGAGCAAGCCGCGAGAGGCGAAATACGCGCGGTCATAGGCGCCGAACAGCTTCATGAGATCGTGGCCGTGTGCGGTGAGTTCCCCGGGAGCGACGCCCCAATCGGGCCAGGGATCGGCAGCGTACTGGCTCAACTGTTCGGCGGTTTGGGTGGGCGAGCGCACGCCGTGGCGGCTGACGATGACGGCGTACTTCAAAGACATCTGCGCCTGCATGACGTCAGGCACGGCTAACAGCGCGTAGAGGAAAAAGCGTCTCAGAGATCCACCTGGTGGCTTACGGATGTCATTTTACCGTGAGGGGTTATGGCCTTTATCCGAACCGCGCGGGGTGACGTTCCGCACAATTGCTTTCAACGTGTATAGGACTAGGCCGGAGAGGTAAAAGACGCCAGTGAAACAGACTGACGCGGGCAACCAAGCGAGAACGCAAGTGAAGACAGGGGTCTCGGGACTAGACGAAATCCTTTGGGGCGGGCTGCCCCGCTTTCCTTCGAGAAGAAATTGCGTCGCCGAATCGCAGGGCAGCGACCTATTCAGCGTGGAGGAGCAAGCTTGAACCACGAACTGGACGTGCTGGTTGTCGCTCCCGTCGGCCGCGATGGCCCGCTGATCTGCGAAATGCTGAGACAGCGCGGAGTGGTGTGCAGGCAGTGCGCGACGATCGAGGAACTGGCCCGCTCGATGTCGGTGGGCATAGGAGCGATCATTCTCACCGAAGAGGCGCTGGTGCGGGGCGCGGCGGTGAAGCTGAACGAAGCCTTTGCCGCCCAGCCGAAATGGTCGGACATCGGGCTGATTCTGTTGACGAGCCACGGCGACGGCGCCCAGACTATGATCCGCGAGAAGCTAAATGGGAACGGCATCCGCCCAGTGATTGTGATCGAGCGGCCGGTTCGGTTGCTGACTCTGGTGAGCACGGTAGAATCCGCGCTGCAATCGCGAAAACGGCAGTATGAGCTCCGGGACTACCTGGAAGAACGGGCGCGCAACGAGGAGCACTTACGCCAGACCCAGAAACTGGAGAGCGTGGGCATTCTGGCGGGCGGCATCGCGCACGACTTCAACAATCTGCTCACGGGCGTTTTGGGAAACGCGAGCCTTGCACTGGAGTTGGTGCCGGCAACGTCCCAGGTTCACCCGATTCTGAACGAAGTGGTGCGGGCTACGGAAAGAGCGGCGCACCTTACCAAGCAATTGCTGGCCTACGCGGGGAAAGGGCGCTTTTTGATCGAGACCCTAGACCTTTCGCAGCAGGTGCGGGAAATCAGCAGCCTGATTCAGACGTCGATTCCGCGAACGGTGCAGGTGAGACTGGCGCTTGGCAAGGAATTGCCATGCATCATGGCGGACGCGGCCCAGATTCAGCAGGTGGTGATGAACCTTGTGATCAATGGCGCGGAAGCGATTCCCGAGGGGCACCCGGGGACGGTGTTGATTACGACGCGCGCGCAAGAAGTGGACGAGACTTATATTCAAACCGCCGGAACGGGGACTGAGATCACGCCAGGCCGGTATGTTGTTCTGGAAGTCCACGACACGGGCTGTGGGATGGACGAAGAAACAGTGGCGCGTATTTTCGACCCATTCTTCACAACCAAGTTTACGGGGCGGGGATTGGGCCTTTCCGCAGTGCTCGGAATTGTGAAAGGGCATAAAGGAACGGTGAAGGTGTACAGCGCGCCAGAACAAGGAACTACGTTCAAGCTTCTATTCCCGGCGACGGAAGAAGAAGGGTTGAAGACGGCAGGCGCCAAAACCGACAGCGTTTCGGTCGCCGGCGAGGGACTCGTTCTCGTCATTGACGACGAGGAGGTTGTGCGGCGCACTGCCCGGCTGACTTTGGAGCGGTTCGGGTACACGGTGATTGTGGCGGAGGACGGCCAGCAAGGAATCAACGTGTTTCGCGACCTGGCCGACCAGATCGCACTGGTGTTGCTGGATATGACTATGCCGGTGATGAGCGGCGAAGAGACGTTCCGGGAATTGCGAGCCTATCGGCCCGATATGAAGGTGATTCTTTCGAGCGGCTACAACGAGGTGGAGGCGATCCGGCGGTTTACGGGACAGGGGCTGGCGGGGTTTGTGCAGAAGCCGTATACGGCGACTTTTTTGGCGCAGACGGTGGCGGCGGCGTTGCGGGGGTGAGGGCGGGTCAGTTGCCGGTGGGGGTCTTTTCGATGTGATCGACTACCAGCATTTCGACGGGGCCTTTGTATTTGTCGAGTTTGAGACCGAGGTCTCGCAGGGCGACAGATAGAGCGGGCGCGGAGTTGTCGGGGGCGTTGTCGTTCTGCGCGAATTGGAACGCGAAGTAGTATTTGGCCTCGAGGTTGGTGTGATCGACAACGGCCCCGCCCAAGACGCGCTGCAGGGACTCGCAGACTTGCAGCATGGTCACGCGGCGTCCGGTGATGGCGACGACGCCGGCGGACGGAAGCGTGGCGGCTACGTGACCTTCCATTGCGGCCGCATCTCCCGGCCGACCGTGAAACCATTCGGGCAAGGGCGCGGGCTCGCTGCCGTCCCTGGCTTCTTGAATTTTGAGGCCACTCCTGGCCACGGTGAGAGCGTATCCCTCCACGTCTTTGGTCTCGCGGTGAACTTTCATCTGGAAGCGGTCGATGAGCAGGGATTGAAACATGAGGCGCACCTGTTCGTCGGTGGCGTCGGGGCTGGTGGTGGCTTCGACGGAGTAGATGTGATCGCTGCCGGGAATTGGCCCCAACATTCGCCAGGGTTGCAGGTGGTAGGCATAGCCGAGTATGTACGTCAGGTCGGTGGTCCAAGTGATTCTTCCACCGGAGCGCTTCGGGGTGACGACGAGATAGGGCAAGTCGGATACTTTGACCGAAGCGACGTCGAACGAGAGCGGCGCGGCGGTTTGCGGCGGCGATTGGGCGCGGAGTTTCGGCGGATGCGCGAGGCCGATGGCGATGGGCGCGGCGACGGCGGCTGCGCCTAGCGCGATAAGTAGTAGCTTCTTGGCGGGCTCGAGCGGCCGACGGGCTCGGCCGGCCATGATGCCGCGGATGCGCCGCGCCAAATCGGCGCCGGCGATGCCGGAGATGCAGGCGACCGGCGATTCGAGGCCGAAGCGGCAGATCTCGAGGATGCTCTGGGCATAGATGGCGGGATCGCTGCCGAGCCGGAGCACTTCTTCATCGCACGCGATCTCACGCTCTTCGACGAGACGTGCGCCGATCCACCAGACGAGCGGATGGAACCAGAAGATGGATTCGACGAGCATGTGGACGGCGGCGGCCAGGTTGTCGCTGCGGCGGATGTGACACAGCTCGTGCGCGAAGATGGCTTGCAATTGGGCCGCGGAGAGGCGGGCTTCGATGCCGGCGGGAAGCAAGAGGACGGGACGGAAGATGCCGAAGACGCCGGGTTCGAGGACCGATGGCGAAGAACGGAGAGGTACGGGGACGCGCGGGAATTCGGGCGGCGCGTTCCAGGGAAGCGAGGCGCGTAGTTGAGAAGCAGCACGGCGCCAGCGCACGTGCCAGCGGATGAGGATGCAGGCGCACCCGCAAAACCAGAGGAATCCGAGGGCAAGCGGGCGCCAGTCGCGATGGACGGGCGCGGTGGAACGGTCGATCTTCGGAAGCGCCGAGAGCGGAACGGGCGGAATGGAATCCGCCATGACGAATCGCATCTGCGGCGGAGGGACTGGCGCGGAATCGCGCGGAGCGATGAGACCGCCGAGCCCGACGAACAGCGAGAACGGGACGAGGAATTTGATGGAGGCGGCCATCCAGAGCCAATGGCGCGTGCGAGCCTGGTTGCGGCGCAGGGCTAGCGTGACCAGCCAGACGGCGGCGGCGAACAATGTGGATTCGAGCAGGTGCGAAAGCAAGCTCATGGTTTCTTTTCCTCCTTGCCCGATTCGAGAATGATCTTCTCGGCGGCTCTGACATCGTCGAGGGTCAGCTTGCCGGATTCGATCAGTTGCGCGATCACTGGCTGAGAACGGCCGCCAAAAAGGCGCAGGAGATCGTCGAGGAGCTTGCGCTGGGTGGCCTCACGCGTGGCCACGGCTTCGAATATGTGGGCGTTCGAAATTTTGCGGACGCGCCGGACGGCCTTCTTGTTTTCCAGGCGGTAGACGGTGGTTTGGATGGTGGTGTAGGCGGGCCGGTTTGCCTCCGGGAAACCCTCCTGGATTTCGCGGATGGAGATTGTGCCGCATTCCCAGAGGACCTGCATGATCTGTAACTCGAGCGGCGTCAGTTTCAGAGCGGCCATTTGCTTCCTACTATAATTGTTTGTAAGACTACTACAGAAATTTGGATTGTGCAAGAGAGGCGCGCAGAAGAATACAGCCGGGGGACGAGCCGGGTCGCGATCTCTAGTATTATGAAGACAATGCCCCAACGGGAATCGACGCTTGCCACAACGTCCGACTTCCCCGCGCGTCTGGTCGCCAAACTGCGCGAATTGGAAGCCGGGGTGGGCGAAGCGATCCTGGGGAAACACGATGTAGTCCGTATGTCGCTGGCGGCGTTGCTGGCGCGGGGACACCTGCTGATTGAAGACGTTCCGGGCGTGGGTAAGACGACGCTGGCGCAGGCGCTCTCGCGATCGGTTTCATGCCGCTTTCATCGGCTGCAGTTCACGAGCGACATGCTGCCGACGGATGTTCTCGGCGTGACCATCTACAACCTGCAGTCGCAAACTTTCGAGTTCAAGCCGGGCCCGATCTTCACGAATTTTCTGTTGGCGGACGAGATCAACCGCACTACTCCGAAGACGCAATCGGCGCTGCTCGAAGCGATGAACGAAGGCCAGGTGACGATCGACGGACGGTCGCACTCGCTGCCGCGGCCCTTCATGGTGATTGCGACGCAGAATCCGGTGGAGCATCATGGCACGTACCCGCTTCCGGAATCGCAGCTCGACCGGTTCCTGATGCGGCTGCGGATCGGATATCCGGACCTGGCGAGCGAACGCAACATTTTGCGGCAGACGGAGGCGGGGCGGCCGCAATTCGCGCCCCCGTCGCTAACGGCCGACGATTTGCAGCGCTTGCAAGAAGCGGTGCACTTGGTGAGCGTGGATGACGCGCTGGTAGATTACATGCTCGCGATTGTGGAGCGCACACGCAATCACGAGGCGCTGGCGCTGGGCGTGAGCCCGCGCGCGTCCCAGGCGCTCTACAAAGCGGTGCAGGCCCTGGCGCTGCTCGAAGGGCGCGATTATGCGATTCCCGACGACGTGAAGCGGCTGGCGGGTCCGGTGTTCGCCCACCGCGTCGCGATTAATCCCCGGGCGACGCTGACGCCGCGCGAAACGGGCGCGGGCGAGCGCATCATCGAAGAAATCCTGAGACAGGTGGAAGTTCCACTTTAGACCGCCCTACATATGAAGACAGCAATTATCGGCCTACCGATGGTAGGCAAGACCTCATTGTTTACGATTCTGACCGGCATGCATCAAGAGACGCGCATTGGCTCGACGGCCGCGCGCACGGGCATCGCGAAAGTGCCGGACGCGCGCCTGGACGCGCTGGCGAAATTGTTCGAGCCGCCTAAAGTGACGCACGCGACGGTGGAATACGTGGACATGCCGTCGATTTCGAAAGAGAATTTGCGCGACCCGAGTTACATGGCCAGCCTGCGCGTGGCGGATGCGTTCGCGCACGTGCTGCGGCTATTTCCGGATGAGACGGTGCCGCACGAGAAAGGGTCGGTGGACCCGGTGCGCGATCTGGAAGACGTGGAGACCGAGCTGATTCTGAGCGATCTGGTGGTGGTGGAAAAGCGGATGGAACGGCTGGACAAAGATCGCAAGAAGATCAAGAGCCCGGAGTTGGATCGCGAGTTCGAGCTGATGCAGAAGTGCAAGACCGAGTTAGAAGAGGACCGGCCGTTGCGGAATCTGCAGCTCGAGGCGGCGGATGAGAAGTTGATTCGTGGATTCCAGTTTTTGTCGCAGAAGCCGATGCTGTATGTGCTCAATTTGGGCGAAGGCGACGCGGGCGCGTTGCACGATCGCGAAAAGGAATATCGCGAGGGCGCGCTGGCCCGGCGGCGCAACACGGCGGTTACGGCGGTGTGCGGCAAAGTGGAAGCCGAGTTGGCGGAATTGCCGCGCGCGGAACAGGCGGAATATCTGGCGAGTTACGGGCTGAAGGAATCGGGCTTGGAGCGGCTGATTTCGGCGACGTATGCGCTGCTGGGGCTGATGAGCTTTTTGACGGCGGGCGAAGATGAGTGCCGGGCGTGGACGATTCCGATGAACAGCACGGCGGTGAAGGCGGCGGGAGCGATTCACTCAGATTTCGAGAAGAAGTTCATTCGCGCGGAAGTGGTGAATTGGAAATCACTGACGGATTTTGGGGGATATGCGGGCGTGCGCGAGAAGGGGATGCTGCGGTTGGAGGGCAAGGAGTACATCGTCAAGGATGGCGATGTGCTGGTGATACGGCATAGTTAGCGGAAGGCGTACGTAAAGCTAGCGCGCAGGCCAGGAGGCCTGCGCCACTGGTTGGGCGATCAGGTGGCGGGCGAGGGATTCGGCTTGGGCGCGGATCTCGGGGACGGCGGTGGTTTCGAAGAGATCGCCGCGGCGCGGGGGGCCGAGGGTGAAGAGGCGGCCAGACGTCGCTCCGTGGGCGTCGATCAGGGCGCCGGAGGAATCGGTGCGGAAGCCGAGGCCGAGATCGTTGGCGCTGGCGGTTCCGCCGCGGATCAGGGATTGTATGAGCCGCCGCGGGGCTTTGCGATAGTCTTCGTGAATGCCGGTGCAGTTGATGGCGCGATCGGCTTCCAATACGCGATCGCCGCCGTAGCGCTGAGAGATTCTCACTTCGAAGACATTCCCCTGACGCGAAGTCTCACGGATGCGGCCGGCTATTATCTCGATCTTGCCGGTGGCGCGAAGTTGGTCGATGTGGCTTGAGACCTGGGGCGCCATGCGATGACGATGCGCTTCCCAATAGGTTCGAAGATGAC
The DNA here is from genome assembly GCA_963743705.1 of Bryobacterales bacterium. Taxonomy (GTDB): domain Bacteria; phylum Acidobacteriota; class Terriglobia; order Bryobacterales; family Bryobacteraceae; genus PALSA-243. Next base: position 143,758 of record CAVUQS010000021.1, read on the forward strand.
GCAGGAAACGGCTGCGATCGGCGAGCGGAAGATCGCGCCAAATCTGGTTCGAAACGGGACGCAAAGAATCGACGACGGTGCGCCAGCAATCGCCGGCCTCGCGCGAGGCGCGGATGAGGCCGCGCAGTTGACGGAAGATCAAGCGCAGATCGCCGGGCGCTTCGAACGCCGGCGGCGGAGCGGGCGTGCGGCGAAGGTCGTGCACCTGGGGGAGAAGGCCGCGGCGCGAAATCATGTAAATGCGGCACGAAGGCGTGCGCGCGGAGAGAGCCAACGCGGAATCGATGGCGGTAAGGCCGGTGCCGACGAGGAGAATGCGCTCTTCGTCGAAGGGCGCGCGCAGCGCGTTGCCCATCCACGGCGAGGTATACCAAGGTTCTTTCGGTTCGGGAATTCCATCGACGGCGGACGACGCGGGATTGCCTAACGCGAGGACCGCTTTCGCGGCGTCGACCGTGGCGCCGCCGGCGAGAGTGAGCGTGACGCCGTGAGCGCCGGCGTACAGATCGGTGGCTTCGGCGCAGATGTGTTGGAAGCCGCCACTCGGGCTTGCGGCGACGGACGCGTGCAAAATGTCACCCAGGTATTGACCGTAGGCCATGCGCGAGGCGAAGGAATCGGGCGCGGCGCCGGGGGAACCGTGAGCGCGAAGCCACTCGAGAAAGTGCGAGGGCTCGGTGGGGAAGGCGCTCATTTTGCCAGAGGGAACGTTGAGTAAGTGTTGCTCGTAGGTGGTGGAGTAGGCCAAGCCGAGGCCGAGTTTGGGCCGGGCCTCGATAACGGCAATCCGGCCGGGGTATCCGCTTCTCAGCAGATGCGCCGCGACCAGGACACCGCTGCAGCCGCCACCTACAATTGCGATCTCACAAGAGTGGTTTTGAGTTGGTTGGGTAGATTCTGTCATGCGAACGACTGTCGGCGCGCCGCCCCTGGCAGAGCACTGACAATGTTACTACCCAGCGCGCGAGGCGGCAAGACAGCCACGGCCTATTTAGGGTGGAGTACTTGTGAACTTGACTCTGTGTAAAAAGTAGTGCGCAGGCAGGCCCAGAGGGCGTCCCGCCTGCGCACTGCAACTAGAATGTAATACGCGCGGTCAGGTTGATGGTGCGGGCGCCGCTGGCACTAGTGATTTGGCCGAAGCTGGTGTTGTCAATATCCAGATTGGGGGTAGCCCAGATCGGCTTGTTCAGTAGATTGATGGCATCGGCACGGAAGAGAGCAACGATGTTGCGCTCTTTGTTCAATACCACGGGCTTCGAAAGCTGCAGGTTCAACGTGAAGCTGCCCAAGCCCCGATAGTTGGTGGGGCTCAGACTGCCAAGATTTCCGGCCGTAGGATTCTCGAGCAAGATATTCCCGTTGGGGCCTTGGATCGCAAACAGCGAGCCGAGGCTTTGCAGGTTCGACGGAAGATTCTTGATAAACGGATCGGGAACCTGCGTCAAGCCGTTAAAGTAGAGCACGTTGTTGCCGCTCTTGTAGACGCTGCCCGTCGGCAGCGGACCGAGTTGCACGGGGGTCGGCGTGCTGTTGTTGAAGGTTCCACCGGAGCCGGCCGTGCCGCCCGAGACCGCCGCATCGTTGAAACCGGTGGGCGTGCCGGAAGTCTTGTAGAAGATTACCGAGGTGGTCCAGCGTTCGACCAGGTGGCCGACGACTCCATGGCTCGCCCCCAGGAAATGCTTTTGGGGGCCGAATGGCATCTCCCAGATACCGCTCATGCGAAGGACGTTGGGCTCGTCGAAACTGAGCAGGCGCTTATCGAGGTGTTCGTTGCGCAGCGTGATGAAGTTAGAGACTTCGCTTTGCGCGGTGCCGTCGTAATCGCCCAGGGCTTTGCTGCGAACATAACTGCCCTGCGCCTGGAAACCATGACCGAAGCGCTTGTTGAGCTCGATCTGGAGAGAGTTGTAAGTGGAGTTGCTGAAGTTACTGATCAGATAGGCCGAGCCGAATTGCGGATTGGCGACCACGAAGTTCGCGGGAAGGCCGCCGTTCTTGAGCAGGCCGCCGCGGATGCCGGTTACGAACGTGTTATACGCCAGGAAATTGGCGAAGCCACCCACGTTGTTGGTCAGCAGGTAGTTGTAGAGCGTGCTATTGGTGCGCATGGCCTGCGAGCCGGTAATCGTGGTTCCGTTCACGACGCCTACGCTCGGGATATTCAGGCCATTGAAAATCTGATTGAGCAAGGGCGAGTTGCCGCCGGCCTCGGTAGTGTTAAACGCGTTCAGTATTCCGTTTTCGAAGATGTTGTTCTCATTGATGTTCGTTCCGCGGAGAAGCTTGGAGCCTTTGCTGCCCACGTAGCGGACGTCGAGGATCAACCCAGGCCGGATTTCGCGGCCGAGAGAAGCGTTCCAGTTCTGGATGTAAGGCTGCCGCATGCCACTATCGGCGACCAGGATGGTCTGCGTGCTCGAATTGCTGTCGTTGATCGGAACCGTGGTGAGAGGCGCGCCAGTGGGGGAGATAGGAAGCAGCGCCGTCTTGAGGTTTTGATAGACCGTGGGAGCGTAGGTTTCGGCCTGGCCAAGGCCGGGGGCGCTATATCCGTAGAGCTGATCGAACAGAACCTGGGTGAAACGCTCGTATGCGATGCCATAGCCGGCGCGGAAGATCGTCTTGTTTCTGCCTAACCAGGGCAGCGACCACGTCATCCCAATCACCGGCGCGAAGTTATGAAATTGCTTGCTCCAGGGCTCCTGGTTAGGGTTGGGTGAATTCTTGCCGATCAATTGGAGGTTGGTCAAGTTATTCAGGTTCTCGACGCCCGGGTTGAATAGCGCACCCATCGTGCTACCCGAAACGCCGAAGAGCGCAGACGAGCCGCCGACGACGGTACCGAGGCGACCGTCCCCTTCCCACGGTACGCCGTAGTAATCCCAGCGCAGACCGACGTGAAGGGTGAAGTTGCTCTTGAGCTTAATGTCGTCCTGAATGTACGTGCCCCATTCATGGTCGTGCCAGGTATGTTGGGCGTTTTCACCGGAGATCCACTGCGGGTTGGCGCCGCCGGGCGAATAGTATTGCTGTGTTTCACCGGAAACCGATCCCGCCAAGGTGCTCAGGACGTTATTGGCCATAGTGCTGTTGGCGCCGATGCCGGCGATGGCGCTTATGGCGGAGGTGCTGATGCTGGTAGGCGTTCCGAGCGTGATGCGAGGTACGACGTTGAACGACACGAACGAATTCGAAATGACGTTGCGGAATTCGATGCCGGCTTTGATGGCATGTTTGCCGTGCAACCAAGTGATCTTATCGCCGTAGAGGTAAGTGGACTGCATGCGGCCCTGGGGGTCTTCGGAAGTGCTGGTGCCGAGCGGGCTGGTCACTTCGCTGCCGAGGTTCAGAATATAGCCGACGCCATTCAAGGACGGCAGAACCGACGATTGCGACTGGCCGGAGACGGTCCACGGCGAATGGAACTGGACGCTATTGCGGGAGACGCTGGCGTAGGGTTCGTTGACGAGGGTGGGCCGCAGGGTGGAAGTAAGCTGGACCGATCCGACGGTGCCGGTGTCGGTGTAGACGCCGATGGGCGAAGTGGGATACGGCTGGGCGTCGTTCCCGTTGGGATCGTTTTCGGTGTCGTGCGAGTAAGTCACGCTGAGGCGATTTTTATCATTGAAGTTGTGATCGCCGCGCATGGTCCAAGAGTAAATGTCGTCGGTGGAGACGCGACGCCAAACGTATCCGGCGGTGTTGAGACCATCGCCCGCGGCGAGGAAATTGTTGGGGGAAGGCAGCAGCGCGAGGTTTTTGGCGACGATGCCGGAGGTATCCGGGGCCAAGCGATTGGAATCGACGCCGAACAGACTGACGCTCTGCAGTGAGCCCGTCGCCCCGCGCGGCGAGATGGGATTTCCGTTGAGATCCACGGTTGGGACGTTGGCGTTGGCGTTGGCGTCCTGGACGCCGGGATAGAAGCGGAAAATGCCCTGGCGAGCGCTGTCGGTCAACGTGGTCGAAGTGACGGAACTCTTGGAATGATTGATGCTGGCCTCGAACAATCCGAAGAAGAACGTCTTATTCTTGCGGATGGGGCCGCCGAGGGAGCCGCCGGCGTCATTATCGACGAGCGTGTTGCGCTTGACGCCGTTCCGATTATTGGCCCAGCTATTGGCATTGAGATCGGTGTTGTGGATGTTATCGAAGCCAGTTCCATGAAAGGCGTTGGTGCCGGATTTCGAAATCAACTGGACCTGGCCGGAGCCGCGGCCATATTCGGCGTCCGCGGGAGACGTCACGACGTGGATTTCATCGATGCGGTCGACGCTGGTGAAGATCTGTGTGGTGCTGAGACCTTCGGTGATGAAATTGTCCTGAATATTGGCGTGGTCGAGCGAGATATTCAGCATGTCGTTGCGCGCGCCATTGAAATTTGTGCCGACGACGCCGGGTTGGGTCAGGACAAGATCCATTGCGTTGCGGCCGGCAACTGGAAGATCCGACAATCGCGTCGAACTTAGGAGGCCTCCAGCAGAACTATTCAGATAGCTTATCGCCTCGGAGTTAGCTTCGACCTGCACGGTTTCCGTCGCGACGCCGACTTGCAGCGTCAGGTTCTGCTCGACGTGATCGCCCGCGCGTAAGGTAAGCCTATCCAACACGTATTTCTTGAAGCCAGCTTTTTCGGACGTAATCCGGTAATCACCGGGCGGGAGCACGGGAAACAGGTAGACACCGGACGAGTTAGAAGTTTGGCTGTTGGCCACACCGGTGTTGATGTTCAGGGCAATGACGGATGCTTGGGGAACCACAGCTCCCGTAGTATCCAGGACACTCCCGGTAAGAACGGCGTCGTTGCCTTGTCCGAAGGCAAGGAACGCCAGTACGAAGAAACTGGCGGCGAATTTCACTCTGACCCCCTATAGATACACGAGGAACGAACGTAGTATCCCCAACCAACTTCGAGTGACACGATAATACTTTTCACCTATACGCTTGTCAAGCGCATTTTTTTATGGGGCCGATAAGTTATGCAGGTGGGTTGCGCCGCGGAGAACAAAGCTAATTACGCGTTTACGCAAAGGCGCGGTTATTTGACGAAGACGATGTACATGTTGCCGCCGCGATCGCCATTTTGGCCGAGGGTCAGGCTTTCGGCGTTGAGGGCCTTGTATTGGTAAAGGTGCATCGGCACGCCGCCAACGAGGATGGCTCGATTGGTGATCTGGAACTTACCTGAGAGCCAGGTGGGCGGTGGGATGCGGTCATCGTGCGCGATAGTGACGACGCTTCCGGGTTTTACCGCAATCTCCATCAGATCGACCGCGATGTAGAGCTGATCCATGAGAGCGGACGGGATGTAATCGGCGCCGAGTAAGTCGGGCGGCAGGCCGAGGAGCGCGGCGCCGCTATCCACAAACGCGCGCTTGCCATTGGCTGCGTCCTTTTCCACGTGCACGCCGACCGCGGGGCCGGAATAGGAAAACGACGTGATGAATTGACCGGTGGGCGAGGCTGCGACGAACTGGGCCGCTGGCGCGCCGGCGACGGATGCAGCAGCGAACCTTTGCGGCGTGACGGTTGGCAGGGCCGGCATCACGGTGGAATAGCCGTTCTCGACCGGAATGGCGACGGATTGGACGGTGACGCTGGCGGGCTGGAGATTTGCGCCTTTTGCGCGAACGGTGACGGCGCCCGCGGTGCGCGTGGCGCGGACGGCGACGCGATTGATGCCGGCTTCGAGATCGAGATAGGCGTTGTTAGTCGATTTAATCTTGCCGCTGTTGTAGCCGCCACGCCAGACGCCGGGACCTTCGGTTTCGAAATCGACGCGCTGCTGGAAGGTGGGGCAGCGGTCGCCCTTGGCGTCGACAGCTTCGACGTCGATCAGGAGAATATCGGATCCATCGGCTCGCCAGCCGCTGGGCGCGGTGATGGGCGTCATTTTGAGCGCGACGGGCGGCCCGACCGTATGTTTGCTGCTGGCCGCGACCGGCTTTCCGTCCGAATACGCGACGGCTTTGATCTGACCGGGTTCCCATACGACATCGGGGAACGTGAAGAGATAGCGGTCTTGCGGCTTGGCGCGGCCGAGCGATTTGCCATTTACGGACAGCTCGACTTCTTCGGCGTTAGAGACAACATAGACGGTCTTTTTCGTGGCGGCGGGGTAAGTCCAATGGCCGATGATGTAGACCTGCGGATCGTCGCGGAACATCGTGCGGCAGACGTAATAGGCCTCTTTGGGCAGACGGACGCCGTCGACTTCACCGCCCGCGCGTGCGACCTCAGTGGAGACGCGGCCGCCGCTGGTGGAATCGGAGAAGATCCAGTTTGCGCCGCCGGAATGATTAGGCGCGCCGACTTTCTTGACGTACTGAGCTACCTGGTTGACGGCGTATTGTTCGGAAGTAAGGTCGTAAGTTTGACCCTTGGCTTCGGGATAGCCGAAGTTAGGCGGCGAGTAATCGTCCCAAACGCGGCGCGGCGATTCTTCGCGGTCGTATTCACCTTCGACGACGGGGAGGCGGGCGATTTCGCGGCCGCCTTCGGTGCCGATGCCGATATCCATGAACTCGGCGGTAACTTCGTCGGCGCGGCGATGGGCGTAGACGCGGCCGCCGTGAGGATCGTATTGATCCATGTAGCCGCGGAGCTCTTTGGCATGATCGTGCGAGACCTTCTGATTGCCGCCTTCCCAAATGAGGATCGAAGGATGGTTGCGGTAGTAGATGATCATGTCGCGCCAGGCGGCGGCGCGGATGGTCCAGGCATTGCCGGCGGCGTCGCCTTCACCATCGACGCCGGGCTGCTCGGCGATGATGCCGAGGCGGTCGCCGGCATCGAGCGCGGCGGGAGCGCCGGCGCAGTGTCCCCAGCGAATGAAGTTACCGCCGGCGTCTTTCATCAGCGAGAGAGTGAAGAAATGCAGCCAATCGGGCAGTGCGGCGCCGAGGCCGGGCCATTCGTCGGTGGGCTTCTGCCCCCAGCCGTGGAGCTTCAGGTGATTGCCGTTGATGTAGAAGCCGGTGTTGACGTCCCAGCGCGCGGTGCGGATGCCGAAGGGAATGCGCTGCGAATCGACGATCTGGCCGCCGACGCGCAGAGAGATGGCGGCGGTGTAGAGGTATGGATAACCGGGTTCCCAGAGTTGCGGATTGGGGATGAGGCCGCCGAGGGTGATAGTGATGCTGCGGCCGGCGGCGACGGGTCCGGGCTGGCGCCATTGGCCGACGAGACGGCCATCGGCGGTGAGCACTTGCGCGACGATTTCGACGTTGGTGGGCAGGCCGCGGTCATTCTCGATGGGCACTTCCATGTTGATTTGAGCGGCGCGCGCAGAGATCTCGGTGGCGTAGACGTAGGGGCCGGCGGTTTGCAGGAAGCTGTATAGCGGCAGGGAGATGTGCATGCCATCGGTGATGTGGAGGTACACGTTACGATAGATGCCGCCGTGGGCGGGGTGCCAGTGCGGGGAGTTCCATGGCAGATCGGTCTGGACGATCTTCGCCATGTCGGTTTCCTTGGTGAAGGTGTTGTCGGCCATCACGGCGATGACGTTTTTCGAGCCAAAGCGCAGGCCGTTGGTGATGTCGAAGCCGAAGGGGATGAAGCCGGTCTTGCTGACGCCGAGGAGTTTCCCGTTGAGATAGACCTCGGCGACCTGACGAACGGCTTCGAATTCGATGAAGACTTTCTTGCCGCGCATGGAATCGGGCAGCGTGAAGGTCTTGCGATACCAGGTGCGGCCGGACCAGAGGTTCATCTCGCCGACGTGGTTGGGTGTGGACCAATCGTCGAAGGTGTCGACGTCATTGAAGGTGTGCGGGAGCGAGACGTTCGACCAGGAGCTATCGTTGAAATCGAGCGCGGAGGCGTTGGGCGGATCGGCCTTGATGAATTTCCAATCAGGGTCGAAGTTGAGCTTTTGGGCGTGCGCGGCCAGCGACAGCGCCAGTAAGACCAAGATTCGCTTCAAGCGGTGAGGCCTCCGGAACTTTTAGGTTAACGCTAAAGGGGAGGCCTTGAATTCACCGCAGAGGCGCGGAGACGCAGAGTTGAGACTAACTCCAGACTTTGTCGACGGCGGCCATGAACTTGTTCATCTCGTCTTGGGTGCCGACGGTGACGCGGACTTTGGTGGGCCATATGGGCCATTGGCGTCCGACGATCACTTTTTGGGCGGCCATGGCTTGCGCAAATTCGGCGTGCGGGCGCTTGGCTTCCATCATGAAGAAATTCGCCTGGCTGGGGACGAAGGAGATGCCCTTCTTTTCGAAATACGCGAACGTGCTGTCGCGGATCTGGATCATCTGGCCGCGGCGCTCGGCGATCAGGTTCTTCACTTTCATGCTGGCGGCGGCGCAGGCGAGTCCGGTCACCGGCAGGAAGCCGGAGCTTGCAAAGGGACGCAGCTTCTGCAGTAACTCGGGACGCGCGGCGGCGAATCCGGCGCGCAGGCCGGCCATGCCGTAGATTTTCGAGAAGGTGCGCAGCACCACTACGTCTTTGTCGGCGGCCACCAGGTCGGCGGCGGAGACGGCTTTGTCTGAGAAATGGATGTAGGCTTCGTCGATGACGACTATGGCGTCCTTATTCTTGTTGGCGAGCAGGAACTCGATATCTTTGCGCGATGTCACGGTGCCGGTGGGGTTGTTGGGATTGCAGATGTAGTAGGCGCCGGCGTCGGGATCGGCTTTTAGCATGGCGCGGACATCGTGGCCGAAATCGTCGGCGAGCGGAACGCGGACGACCTTCGAGCCGATGTATGCGGGCGCGCCTCCGCCGTAGCCGGGGTTGGCCATGACCCAACTTTTGGTGGGCGACGTGAAGGCGCAGGTTGCCGCGTGCAGCGGGTCGCTTGACCCGGCGGTGGAGAGAATGTATTCCGGCTTCACGCCAAGCTGTTCGGCGGCGGCAGTGCGGAAATCTTCCGATTCGCCACCCGGGTTGTAGCGCCAGCCGCGCGGGGCGACTTTGGCAATGGCGTCGAGCCCTTCTTTGCACGGACCCATGGGGTTCTCGTTCTGGTTGATCACGACGGCGTCGGGATCCATGGCGCGACGCGCGCCACCGCCGCCGCGGCCACCGCGCTGCTGTTGCTGGGCGTCCTGCGCCATGGCGAATTCGTTGTAGAACGGAAGAGCGGCGCCGGCGGACATGAGAGCGCCGATGCGTCCGATTTGACGGCGCGTGAAGCCGCGCTGCGCGAGCGATTCAAACTGCTTGTTGCCGAGGGACATCGTCAAGCCTCCTAAAAAGTGATCAAGCCTGGCCGGCTCGGTACGGAGAGCGGAACGCGGAGACAAGCCGCGCGGAAATAATGAAAATAAAGGTACGGGAACGGCGTGTGGAAGTCAAGGGGGGATCGGCCTTTGTGAGCGTGCGCGCACTTCGGCTTGCGGGCCGGCGGCGCTTTTCCGGTATCCTGAAACTTTGGAGCGTTTCTATTGAGCCGTATCGGACTTGCCTTTCGTAGCTTCTTCGCTCTTTTGTTTAGCGGATTCTTATCCGACGATCTGCTGCGTGACTTGCATCTGACGCGGCGCGAAGCCGCGCCGGCGCCGAAACCCGTGGCGCCTTCCGCGCCCGTTGTTCGCACTTCCGACGGGGCGTTGCAAATGATCGCGATCCTGCAGCGGGACGCGCGGCTGGTGGACTTCCTGATGGAAGATATCTCGGGTTACGCCGACGACCAGATTGGCGCGGCGGTGCGCGAGTTACACGACCAGTGCCGCGATTCGCTGGGGCGCTACGTCAAGCTGGAACCGGTGATCGACGGAGTGGAAGGAACGTTCGCTAAAGCGCCATCGAAAGACGCCAACGTGGTGAAGTTTGTGGGCAACGTGCCGGCGAAACCGCCTGAGGGCGGCACGCTGCGCCATAAAGGCTGGCGCGCGGTGAAAGTGGATCTTCCCACGATGAGCGCAAAGCAGGACATGGCGATTGTGGCTCCGGCCGAGATCGAGATCGAGTAGACGTTGGAACCGAAATACGTCATCGGTATCGATCTCGGCACGACCAACTCTGCGCTGGCGTACGCTGAGTTGCGTCCGGACGCGGATCCATTCGCAGCGGCGAACGTGCAGGTGCTCGAGATTCCCCAGTTGGTGAATCCGGGCGAAGTGCGCGACGAGGCTCTGCTGCCATCCTTTCTTTATCTGCCGGGGGCGAGCGATTTCCCGGCGGGATCGCTGGCGCTGCCGTGGGATGCGGAGCCAGCGTACACGGTGGGCCGGCTGGCGCAGAAGCGCGGCGTGGAAAACGTGGGCCGGATGGTTTCGTCGGCGAAATCGTGGCTTTCGCATTCGGGCGTGGACCGCACGTCGCCGCTGTTACCGTTCCGCGCGCCCGAAGGAGTCTTCAAGATTTCGCCGGTGGAAGCGAGCCGGCGCTATCTCGAGCATCTGCGCGACGCATGGAACGCGAAGATGCCGGACGCACCGTTCGCGAAACAGCACACGCTGGTTACGGCGCCGGCATCGTTCGATGCAGTGGCGCGCGAGTTGACGCTGGAAGCGGCGAAACAGGCCGGATACGGAGACATCACGCTGCTGGAAGAGCCGCAGGCGGCGTTCTACGCGTGGATCGAGAAGCATGCCGATTGGCGCGAGCGCGTGCATCTGGGCGATTTGATTTTGGTGGCGGATATCGGCGGCGGGACCACGGATTTCACGCTGATCGCGGTGACGGAACGTGATGGGGAGTTGTCGCTCGACCGCGTCGCGGTGGGCGATCACATTCTACTGGGTGGCGACAACATCGATTTGGCGCTGGCGGGCGCGGTGGCGCAACGGCTGGCGGAAAAAGGAACGCGACTCGACAGCCGGCAGATGCAAGCGTTGTGGGCGAACTGCCGCGTGGCGAAAGAGAAACTGCTGGAGCCGGGAACGAAGGCGAAGGAAACGCCGGTGACGATTCTGGGCAAGGGGTCGGGACTGGTGGGCGGAACGATTAAGGCGACGCTGCTGCGCGAGGATATCGATCGCGTGTTGAGCGATGGATTCCTGCCGATGACGGGAAGCTCGGAGATGCCGGCGCAGCAACGGCGCGGAGGCTTCCAGGAATTAGGGCTGCCGTATGCGGCCGATCCGGCGATCACGCGGCATCTGGCGCGTTTTTTGCGGCAGCAGGCGGCGCGCGCGGAGCATGGCGAAATCCGGCGCGGGCCGAGCGGGCTGGCGTGTCCGACGCACGTGTTGTTCAACGGCGGCGTGCTAAATGCGGGGCTGGTACGCGAGCGAATTCTCGGGACGCTCAACGCCTGGCTGGGGGAGGAAGGTTTCCCGCCGGCGATGGCTTTGAGCGGCGAGGACCTGATGCAGGCGGTGGCGCGCGGCGCGGCTTACTACGGGCTGGCGCGGCGCGGACGCGGCGTGCGAATCCGCGGCGGAGTGCCGCGGACGTATTACATCGGGATTGAATCGGCGATGCCGTCGATTCCCGGCTTCCCTGCCCCATTCAAGGCGTTGGTGGTGGCGCCGTTCGGGATGGAAGAAGGAACGGAGCAACGGATCCCGGGGCGCGAGTTCGGTCTGGTGGCGGGACAAACTGCCGAGTTTCGATTCTTCACGTCAACGGAACGGAAGGACGACCAGCCGGGAGACTTGATCGAGGATTTCGGCGACCAGTTGACAGAGTTACCGTCGATCGAGGCGAGCTTCGCGGCGGGCGAGGGCGCGCCGGAAGTCGTGCCGGTGACGCTGGAGACAGTGGTGACGGAGACGGGCGTGCTGCAGCTTTGGTGCGTGGCGCGCGATGGACGGCGCTGGAAGCTGGAGTTCAATGTGCGGGAGAAGGTGGGCTGAGTTAGTGCGCCGGCGCCGGCTTCTTTGCGGTTGAGCTTTCTTCCGGCCATTGGATCGTAGGGCGTCTTTTTCTGGTTGCGCAGTCTCGCAGGTAGAGATTGATGAGGTTTTGGTAGGGCATCCCCAGTTCGGCAGCCATGCGCTTGAAATAGTCCACTGACGCGGCATCGAGGCGAATGGTGATCTGGCGCTTCAACTGCTTGACGTAAGGGTTTTTGCGAGAATGAGAAAAATCGTATTCGGTTCTCATTGGAAACTCCAATATTCCTGCTCTTCCGACGGCGTCGCGCGCCGGGCGGAGATTAATCGAATCACTGAATCGGACTCTCGGTAGCAATGGCTCACGAGCAGGCACCGGGCTTGCAGGCTGAACCCTAATAGCAAGAACCGCTCCTCATGATGCGAATGATCCGGATCGTCGATCAATCGGCCGTTTTCGTCGAGAAACACGCTTTGCGCCTCCTCAAACGAGATACCATGCTTGAGCAGGTTCGAACGAGCTTTGCGTCGATCCCATCGGAATTCGATATTGCTCAAAGCGTTATTTTAGCATTACGACACGCACCGGGACGACGCCTAACTCGCGCCTTCCTTAATGGTGCGCGCGATACCACCTATCGCGGAAGCCACCGTGGCGCCGCCAAGCGAGTTCTTGGGCTCAACCTCCCGTTATGAGTTGGCGGCAGAAAACGCTCGTCGTCCTGGCCATTGGGCTTGGATCCCACCTTCTGTTGGGCCCAGTGCGGCGTGGCTGGTCCCAGATGGGCACGGATTTTCCCAATTACTATACTGCCGCGATGCTAACGAGGCACAGCGAAAACTTGCGCCTGTTTTACGATTGGACCTGGTTTCAACGGCAGATACACTACGCGGGGATCGAGCGCCAACTCGGTGGTTACAGCCCACATACTCCGCTCACGATGTTGCCGTTCGTTCCCTTGACGTTCCTTCATCCGCAGGATGCAAAGCGCGCGTGGCTTGTCTTGGAATTCCTGTTTCTCGCGGCGAGCATTGCGCTGTTATCCCGCTGGAGCGGCGTTTCCATGCTGGAAACACTCGTGCTGGCGCTGTTGGCGCACGCGGCCCTCGGCAATAACTTTCTGATCGGGCAGTATTACATCTTTCTGTTGTTGCTTCTGACCTGCGCCGCCGGTTGTCTTCTCCGGAACCGCGAAGGCTGGGGCGGCGCGCTGATGGGACTGATCTTTGCGCTGAAACTCTACACCGCTCCATTCCTTCTCTTCTTCCTGGTGCGGAAGCAATGGAGGGCATTTTGGGGCTTTGTGGGAACAGTCGCCGGTCTCACCCTGCTGGCTGTCGCCATCTTTGGGTGGCATCCGGTCTGGTTCTTCGCCACCACCGTTATGCCCCGGGGCTTAGATGGTTCGAGCAACGACCCATACAACCCAGGCTGGAGTTCCGTGGCGGCATTCTTGCGCCGCTCCCTGATCGGCGAAGCCGGCCTCAATCCGCATCCTCTGGTGCAGGCGCCAGCGGCATTCTTTTTCCTGCGCACGTTCTATACGCTTGGCGTGCTGGCGATTACGCTGCTGGCGCTGCGACGGCGCTCGCTAGAGCCCGCTCACGATTTGGCCTTGTTCCTGATCGTGCTGTTCGCCATCTCGCCGACTACCGCCTCCTACCACTACATCCTGCTGCTGGTTCCAGTAGCGCTCTTGCTAAAGGGGGCTTCCGAGGCCTGGGGGATCGGGCTGATCCTAATGTATGTGGCGGTTGAGCTCCCGCTCTATTCCTGGGACGCACCCTATTTCCCGAAGGCTTGGCTGCTGCTTGCAATGACGATTTACGCGGGCGCGCGTTACTGGCCCGGAATTCGGCCGCGGGCACTGTTCGCGATGGCCGCGGGGGTTGCATTGGTGGCTGCCGCCGATTCCGTGCACCGGATGCGCGTTTTCCTGGTCGAGCCACCGCAGGTGGACAGGCGCGCCGTGGTGGATGCCGGCTCGAACCTTTCCGCTTTTCCGGCGCCCTCGGCCGGCGGCTTGCTATACGAGGCGATGAGCCGCCACGGCTACGTCATTCGCGAAGCCGGCGCCGCGGATAGGGAAGAGTTTTCGTTTAGCGGCGATGCGTTTCATCCCGCTCCCACCGCGGACGGCGAGTCTATCTACTTCGAGTTGGCCTCCGGCGGCCGTTCTCAAATCGCCCGCCTGCGGCTGCCTGGCCGCGATGTCGCGATCGTCGTAGGATCCGAGTGGAACCCCAGCGAGCCCGCTATTTCGCCGGACGGCACGAAGCTCGCATTCGTCTCGGGAGGGTCACTCTATCTTTGGGAAGGTGACCGGCGTTCGCGCCTGGCTACGGGAGATGTGTCCGCGCCGGCGTTCTTTCCCGACGGAGGGCGCGTGGCCTTTGCGCGGGGACTACCCGGCCGCAGGGAGATCGCAGCCGTTTCGGTTTCCGGCGGAGAGGCAGTCACGCTGGTGCGCCGCGGCGATTGTACCGAGCCGGCCATCTCGCCGGACGGCCTAAGGCTCGCGTTCGCGTGCGAGGAGACCGGAGCGGAACACATCTGGATTCAGGACCTTTCGTCCGGCCGCGCCCGGCGTGCTACCGATGGATCCTGCACCAATCGCGCGCCCGCATGGAGTCTGGACTCCAGATCGATCGTCTTCGCCAGCGATTGTAACCGCGGCCTGGGGCTAACCGCGCTCTATCGCGTGGCGGCGGACTGAAGGCAATCCCGCTAATCTGGAAGAGCACATGAAAATCGGCATTGACCTGGGGACCACCAACTCTGCGCTGGCGTGGATTGACGAGCGCGAGGCGGAAGATCGCGAGTTTCCGCCGGTCCATATCTTTGAGACGCCGCAGTTGGTAGCGCAGGGGCGCGTGGAGCCGCGGCGCACGCTGCCATCGTTCTTGTTCCTGGAGGATGGACAGCCGGTGGGCGTGTACGCGCGCGAGCAGGGCGCGCTGGTGCCGACGCGGATGGTGCATTCGGCGAAATCGTGGCTTTCGAATCCGGATGTGGATCGGACCGCGAAGATTTTGCCGTGGGATTCGGCGGAAACGGGGCGAGTACTTTCGCCTGTGGAAGTTTCGGCGCGGTATCTGGCGAAATTTCGTGAGGAATGGGATCGCACGCAGGGCTCGGCGCTGGCCGAGCACGACATTGTGCTCACAGTGCCGGCATCGTTCGACGAAGAAGCGCGCGAATTGACGGTGATGGCGGCGCGCGAGGCGGGAATCGAGAAACTCACGCTGCTCGAAGAACCGGCGGCGGCGTTTTATTCGTGGATCGCACACAACTTGGCGCAATCGCGCAAGAAACTGTTCGATGGACAGGTGGTGCTGGTGTGCGATGTGGGCGGCGGCACCAGCGATTTCAGCCTGATTCGCGTGTCGCGCGATGGCGATCTGGTGAATTTCACACGCACGGCGGTGGGCAAGCACCTGCTGCTGGGAGGCGACAATCTCGATCTCACCCTGGCGTGGCTGGTGGAGACGAAACTCAACTCGCAACTTACGA
The DNA here is from genome assembly GCA_963743705.1 of Bryobacterales bacterium. Lineage (GTDB taxonomy): Bacteria > Acidobacteriota > Terriglobia > Bryobacterales > Bryobacteraceae > PALSA-243. The sequence goes on from CAVUQS010000021.1 coordinate 159,013, forward strand.
TCCGGCAGCGCAGCGGGCTGCGGCGGCAATGCTCGTCGGCGAAAGAAAGGCTGCTGACCGATCCGAACCTGAAGAGCGTGGAGATTACGGTGCTGGGGACGGGATCGTCGCTGATCGGCAAACTGCTGAAGAGCGAAATCCTGCGTGAAGAAGCGCTAGAACTGGCGCTCGAAGGATTTCTGCCGTTCACGGAGCGAGGGGAGAAACCAAAGGACGAGAAGCGCAGCCTGTTCCGTGAATTGGGGCTGCCGTATGTTTCGGACCCAGCGGTGACGCGGCATCTGAACGAATTTCTGGAGCCGACGGGCGAGACGCCGGACGCGATTCTGTTTAACGGCGGATTTTTCATTCCCGAGATTTTGCGCGAGCGCGTGGCGGACGTCGTGGGCAAATGGTACGGCAAGCGGCCGGAGATTCTGGAGAACAGCGATCTGGATCTCGCGGTTGCGCGCGGAGCGGCTTACTACTCTTATGTGCGTTCGACCGGCAGCGGGGTGCTGGTGCGCGGCGGATTGCCGCGAACGTATTTCGTCGGGCTGGGCGATGTGCACGAGGGCAAGTTTTCGGCGGTCTGCATGGCGCCGCGCGGAGCGGAAGAGGGCACGTCGCTCGAAGTTGATAATGGCGCGCTGCAACTGGTGGCGAACCGGCCAGTTTCGTTCCGGCTCTATAGCTCGCTGACGCGAACCGACGATAAGCTGGGCGATGTCGTGGAATTCGATGCGGCCGATTCGAGCTTGCACACGCATGCGCCGCTGCACGCGGTGATCCGCTTCGGCAAGAAAGCGGAGGAGCGGCTGATTCCGGTGAAGCTGGGGGCGCGGCTAACGGAAATCGGCACGCTTGAAACATGGTGCGAATCGAAAATCAGCGATAATCGCTGGCGGCTGGAATTCGCGCTGCGCAAACAGGCCGCGCAATCGACGGAGCGTAAGGCCGCCGCGGTGGTGAGCGAACAAGCGTTGAAGAGCGCGCTGGAGCTGATCGAAGCGGTGTTTTCACCGGGGGCGAAATCGCCTGTGGCTCCGGAGGAACTGCCGTCGAAGTTGGAACAGACGATGGGTCTCGGGCGGATGTCGTGGCCGGTGGCGGCGATCCGGCAGATGGCGGACACGTTCCTGGCGTCAGCGGACGGACGGAAGAAAAGCCCGGCTTACGAGGCGCGTTGGCTCAATTTGTGCGGATTCTGTTTGCGGCCGGGGTTTGGGTATCCGGGCGACGATTTCCGGGTGGAGCAAACGCGGCGCATTCACGCAGCGGGACTGACTTTTGCGAACCAGACGCAATGCGAAATCGACTGGTGGATCTTCTGGGGGCGCGTCGCGGGCGGACTGAACCGGAACCAGCAGAGCGATATTTATCAGCGCATGGCGGCGTCGCTGCTGCCGCGCGGCAACAAGAAGCCGCAGCGGGTGAATTCGGCGTTACTGCGCGAGATGTGGCGAACGGCGTCGAGTTTGGAATTGCTGCCGCTGGGCACGAAGACGGAGCTGGGCGATGCTTTGATCAAGCGGGTGCGAGCGGGCGATTACAAGGACAGCGAGCTTTGGTGCCTGGCGCGACTCGGCGCGCGGAAGTTGTTCTATGGGCCGATTAATCTGGTGGTTCCGCCGTCGATCTCGACGCGCTGGGCCGAGGTACTGCTGCGCGCGACGAATGCGGGCGATGCGATGGCTGCGATCGGGCGGCGCACGGATGATCCGACGCGCGATTTGCCCGTGGTGACGAGGGACGCGATCCGGGTGAAGGTGCAGGCGGCGCCGCATGCGGAGCGCCTGTTGCAGTTGTTCGAGGGAGAGGAAGAGGACGAGAGCGCGTTGGGGCGGATTTTTGGCGAGGAGTTGCCTTCGGGGTTGGTTATGGCGGAAGCGGAAGCGGGCTAAAGCCCGGAGCAGGCTGAAGGCCTGCCCTACTAGCGCATGTAGAAGAGGCTGAGGCGGGGAAGGGCGGCTTTTTCGAGGAGATTGCGCTCGAGGAATTGCTTTTCGAGCAGAGCTAATTGATCGGCGGTCATTTTGGCGCGGTAGGGGCGGAGCTGGCGGTCGAGCTCGGTGCGGGCTTGGAAGAGCGATTCTTCGGTTTGCGCGAGGTGGGCGGCGGCGATCATTTTTTCTTCGAGGACGGTGAGGCGGCGCTCGAGGGATTCGAGGTCGGAGTAATGCTGTTCGGCCTCGGCGGCCAAATGGCGGAGGGCGGCGGCGGTCTCGGCGTGATCGGGCGGGAGTGAATCCGCATTGCGCTGCAGATAGGCTTGCAACTCTTCGAGGGCGAAGGGCGCGGCGGTCTCGCGGTGGGCGCGGGGCTGGGCGGTTCCGGCCATGATCTGCGCTTCGGCGAGCACGGCTTGCGCGCAGAAGGCGAGCGAGTTCACCATCTGAGTTCTGACGCGGCGGCCGCGCCATTTTTCAAATGCGGCGTCGATGCCGCGCAAGACGGCTTCGAGCGGTACACCGGCGTTTTTCCAGGTTTCGATGAGCGCCCAATCGAGGGGCGAGAGCAGGAACAGGCTGGTGGCGCGGGCGCGTTGGAAGTGTTCTTCGATTTCGGTGAAGTAGTTGAAGTAATTCAGCGGCCAGTCGCGGTCTTCACTCACTTGCGGTTGCGCTCCCAAATCATAGCGAGGCCTTCGAGGGTGAGATGCTCGTCGACGGTTTTGAGATAGCGCGAGCCCTGCACGATCATGCGGGCCTGGCCTCCGGTGGCGATGGCTTTCGTCTCGGGGCCGAGCTTGGCGGTGATGCGCTCGATGATGGCGTCGATAGCGCCGATGGTTCCGAAATAGAGGCCGGATTGCATGCTGGCGATTGTGTTGGTGCCGACGACGTCGGCCGGCGGGCGGAACTCGACCATGGGCAGGCGCGCGGTCTTGCTGAAGAGCGCGTCGATGGCGATGCCGATGCCGACGGCGATGGCCCCGCCCAGGTATTCGGCGTCACGCGAGACGACATCGAAGTTGATGGTGGTGCCGAGATCGCATACGACGCAGGGGCCGCCATATTTATTGAACGCTGCGACGCCGTTGACGAGGCGATCGGCGCCCACTTCGCCGGGGTTGTCGTAACGGATGGTGAGGCCGAGATCGGTGCGCGGCGTGACGAACATGGCCTGGGTGTGAAAGTAACGCTCGGTCATGGCGGCGAGCGTGGCGTCGATAGAAGGCACGACGCTCGAAATGATGATGCCATCAACGCGGGCGATGTCGAGGCCGGCGGGCGAGAACAGATTGCGCAGCAGGATGCCCCATTCGTCGGCGGTCTGCTCGCGAATGGTGCGCAGGCGCCAATCGGAAATCAGCTTGCCGCCTTCGAATGCGCCGATGGTGATGTTGCTATTGCCTGCATCAAGAGCGAGCAGCACGAACGCCTCCTGCAAGGACCAGGGTAACCGTTCCATCGTCCTGCCGGACTTTGAGGAAGCCAGCGGCGTCGAGACCTTCGGTGACGCCGTGGATATCGCCATCGGGCTGATGCACGACGACGCGGCGGCCGGAGGCATAGCTGGAGGCGTGAGTGAAGAGATCGAGAACCTCTTCGATGCGCAGCGTGGCGTAACGCTCGACGGCAGGGACCAGGGCGGCAAGGATTTGTTCGCGCGAGAATTCGCGGCCGGCGGCGAGGCGAAGGGAGGTGGCGACGGGATCGATCTCCGGGGGGAACGATGCGTGATTGACGTTGATGCCGATGCCGGCGACGGCCGCGCCACCGATGAAATACGGGTCTTTGGATGGCTGGGTGATGCTCACGATCTGCACGAGAATGCCGCCGGCTTTCTTTTCGTTGAGCATGATGTCGTTGGGCCAGCGGATGTCGCAGACCAAGCCGGTGACTTCGGTGATGGCTTCGACGACGCCCAGGCCGATGGCGAGCGTGAGGACGGGCGCGGGGTGGAAAACGATGGAGCAATAGATGCCGGCCTCGGGCTCGGAGTGCCAGACGTGGCCGTGGCGGCCTTGCCCGGCGGTTTGCTCGCCGGCGATGACGATGGAGCCGCGCGGAAGGATGGCGGCGGCGCGCATGGTGGAGTCGACGGTCGGGTAGTAGTCGATGCGGCGGTCGGGGAGGGCGCGGCGGAGGAAATCGATGTTCATGAGAGTTCCAGGCGGAGGCTGATATCGACGGCGGGCGCGGAGTGGGTGATAGCGCCGGCGGAAACGAAATCGGCGCCGGTCTCGGCGTAGGCGCGAACGGTGTCGAGCGTGATGCCGCCGGAGAGTTCGACGGTGGCGCGGCCGGCGATTTCGCGGACCCAGGCGGTGGCTTCGGCGGGGGTGAGGTTATCGAGGAGGAGATGGCGGACGCCGGCGTCGAGGGCTTCGTGGAGTTCCGGGAGGGTTCTAACTTCAAGTTCAAGTTCCAACCCAGCGTGCGCAGGCCGGGAGGCCTGCGCCACTGCCGCGCGAATGCCGCCGGCGGCGGTGATGTGATTGTTCTTGATTAGGATGGCATCGTAGAGGCCCATGCGGTGGTTGGTGACGCCGCCGGCGGCAGCGGCGTGCTTTTCGAGGAGGCGCAGGCCGGGAGTGGTTTTGCGCGTGTCGAGGACGCGGCATTTGGTTCCGGCGACGGCATCGGCGAATTGGCGGGCCAGCGTGGCGACGCCGCTCAGGCGTTGGAGAAAGTTGAGCGAGACGCGCTCGCGCTCGAGCAAGGCGCCGGCTCTGCCTTCGACGGTGGCGATGATGTCGCCAGGCGCGCAGCGATCGCCATCGTGCTTGTGCAGGGTCGAGGTTTTCGAAGATCTCGGCGAGGACTTCGGTGCCGGCGAGCACCAGGGGTTCACGCGCAAGGAAGGTTCCTTTTGCGCGGAGCGATTCGGGGATGCAGGCGCAGGTGGTTACGTCGCCCGCGCCGATATCCTCTTCGAGCGCGAGACGGACGATTTCCATCATAGAGAATCCAATTTTTCGAGCTGCGTTTTGTAATCCGCGAGCTTTTGCCGAATGGATTCGACGACGTGACCCGGCGCGCGGCTGAGGAAGGTGTCGTCGCCGAGCTGGCGCTCGGAGCTGGCGATGTTCTTCACGAGTTGGTCGCGCTCTTTATCGTTACGCTTGCGCTGGATATCCTGCTGGCCTTCGGGAACTTCGAGCACGATGTCGAATTCAGCGGTGGAGCGAATGGCCTGCGCTTTGGGCGCGCTACCGGACTGGAATTCCAACTTGACGTTGGCGAGCTTGCCGATGGCTTCGGCGTGGCGGCGAGCGATATCGAGGGCGGCGGTGCGCGAATAGAGCACGCCGGAAAGCTGCTGTTTGGGATCGAGCTTGGCTTCAGTGCGGAGGGTGCGCGCCATGGTCACCACTTCCTGCAGGATGCCGATTTCGCGCTCGGCTTCGTAATCGGTGAGGCTGCTACGGTATTGCGGGTAGGGCGCGACGGAGATGGAAATGGGGCGCATGGCGCGATCGGTGGCGAGGCGCTGCCAGAGTTCCTCGGTGAGGAAAGGCATGGCGGGATGGAGCAGGCGCAAAGCGGTTTCGAACGCGGCAAGGGTGTTGCGCCAGCCGGCGTCGAGGCCGGAATTCTCGCTGAATCGAAGCTTCTTCAGCTCGATGTACCAGTCGCAAAATTCGTGCCAGAAGAAGTGCCAGAGCAACTGCGCCACCTCATGGTAGCGGTACATTTCGATGGCGCGGTTGACCTGGTCGGCGCAGCTATTGAGACGGCTGAAAATCCAGCGGTCTTCGATGGGCGCGGAAGTGGAATCCTGACAGGGCTCGGGCTCGAAGGTTTCGAGGCTTTCGGGCACCCAAGGCTCGACGCCGGAACGCTCCATGCTCATGAAGAGGAAGCGGGCGGCGTTCCAAATCTTATTGGCGAACGCGCGGCTGCTTTCCATGCGCTGTTCGGTGAGGACGATGTCGGTGCCGGGCGCGGCGCCTTGCAAGAGAGCCATGCGGACGGCGTCGGTGCCGTATTTTTCGGTGACGACGAGCGGATCGATGGTGTTGCCCTTGGTCTTCGACATCTTCTGCTTGTCGGCGTCGCGCACCAGGCCGTGGATGTAGACCTGGCGGAAGGGCACGTCGCCCATGAACTCGATACCGAGCATGGCCATGCGCGCCACCCAGAAGAAAAGGATGTCGAAACCGGTGATGAGCAGCGACGTAGGGTAGAACGTGGCGAGATCTTCAGTTTGATCGGGCCAGCCGAGCGTGGAAAAAGGCCACAAACCGGAGCTGAACCACGTGTCGAGGACGTCGGTATCCTGCTTGAGACTGGACGATCCGCAGCGCGGGCAAGTGGCTGGCGCTTCGCGGGCGACGATGATCTCACGGCATTCGCCGCAGTGCCATGCGGGGATGCGATGGCCCCACCAAAGCTGGCGCGAGATGCACCAATCGCGGATGTTGTACATCCACTCGTCGTAGGTTTTCTTCCAATTGGCCGGCACGAACACGATGCGTCCGGATTCGGTGGCTTCGATGGCCTTTTCGGCGAGCGGCTTGGTTTTGACGAACCATTGCGTGGAAATCAGCGGCTCGACGACGGTATTGCAGCGGTCGCAACGGCCGAGGTTGAGCTTGTAGGGCTCGGTTTTGACGAGCACGCCGGATTTTTCGAGATCGGCTACGACGCGTTTGCGGGCTTCGAAGCGATCGAGACCGGCATAGGGGCCGGCGGCGGCGGTCATGACGCCGTTTTCGTCGATGACCTGGATCTTGGGCAGGTTGTGGCGGCGGCCAGCCTCGAAATCGTTGGGATCGTGGGCGGGCGTGACTTTGACGGCGCCGGTGCCGAATTCAGGATCGGCGAGTTCGTCGAGGATGACGGGAATTTCACGATCCATCAACGGAAGTTGCACGGTGTGGCCATGCATGGCGAGGTAACGCTCGTCCTTGGGATTGATGGCGACGGCGGTATCGCCGAGCATGGTCTCAGGGCGCGTGGTGGCGACGGTGAGGAACTGGCCGGGCAAGCCGTTCACGGGGTAACGCAGATGCCAGAGATGGCCATCGGCTTCCGCGTGCTTAACTTCGAGATCGGAAAGGGCGGTGTGGCAGCGCGGGCACCAATTGACCATGTACTCGCCGCGATAGATGAGGCCCTTTTCATAGAGGCGGACGAAGACTTCGCGGACGGCGCGGGACAAGCCGGGATCGAGAGTGAAGCGCTCGCGGCTCCAATCGCAGCTCGTGCCCATGCGGATCATCTGGCGCTTGATGGTGTCGCCGTATTGGGCCTTCCATTCCCAAACGCGTTTTTCGAACTCTTCGCGCCCGAGATCGCGGCGTTTGATGCCCTCTTCGGCGAGCTTGCGCTCGACCACCATTTGGGTGGCGATGCCGGCGTGATCGGTGCCAGGAACCCAGAGCGTGTTTTCGCCGAGCATGCGATGCCAGCGGACGGTGACATCGATCTCGGTATGCTCGAGCATGTGACCGATGTGCAGAGAGCCGGTTACGTTGGGCGGAGGAATGACCAGCGAGAAAACCTTGCCGGGCTTGGCGGAGGCGCGGAACAGGTTGGAATCGATCCACCACTGCGCCCAGTGGGGTTCGAAGCGATTGGGTTCGTAGGTCTTCTCTAGTTGTTGCATGGTTAGGGCAGGCTCACCGCAGAGACACTGATACTCTGAGCTTTTCCACGGGAATTACCAGTGTAGCAAGGGCTTTGCGGTGCGATGATGGAGGTATGATTCCTCGGTTGGCGCCGCTGGCGCTACTGGTATTGGCTCCTTTCGCGATAGAAGCTCAGGTTCCGCTGCAACGCGTCGATGTGACGACGGCGCAGAGCGCGGCTTACACGCCCGGCGCGACCGTGCGCATCGAAGGCACGGCGGGCGAACTGAACATCGAAGCTTGGGACGAGCCGCGCGTGGAAGCTACGCTGACGCGGAGCGAATACACCGGCCCGGCCAAAAAGGACAATACAAAGAAGAAGCTGGCGCAGATCGGCGTCGCGGTGGAGAAAAGCGGCAACGACATCGCGGTGACGATGAAATTTCCATCGCGGCATTTCCTGGGGCGCTGGTTCCGCGGCAAAACGAATGCGAATATCGTGTGCCGGGTGATGATCCCGCGTGACGCGAAGCTGTTGGTTAGGCATCAAAACGGCAGCCTCACGACCTACGGCGTCGTGAGCGACATCGACGCCAAGGTGCACTATGGGGATATCGTGCTGCAATTGCCGGATCCGGCGCCATACAACTTCCAGACGCGCGTGAATATGGGCGGCGTATTTTCGGACTATGCAGGCAAGCAGCAACGCAAGGTTTTGGTGGGGCGCAGTTATGCTGCTCAAACCGGCACAGGCCATAAGATTACGGCGCACGTGGACATCGGCGGAATCACGCTGGTGAAGATGTTCCCGCAGTCTACGACGGCCGGCTACTAGGCATTGACTCATCGAGAGTTGTTTCCTTTACATTTCCAGCGTTGTTCATTTACATAGATTTTCAATTCTCATGGCCCCCCAAGCGTCTTATGAATTGGGAGGGCAATAAGATGCTCAAAAAGATCGGACTTCCGATGTTGGCTTTGGCGGCGGTCACTGCGTTCGCCGCCCCGAAAGCGGCTGAAGCGCGCGTGCGGTTTGGGGTTTCGATCGGGGCTCCGGTCTATGTGGCCCCGGCGTATCCGTATGGGGCTCCGGTGTATGCGGCCCCTTATCCTTACGCGGCTCCGGGATATGCGAATCCTTATTATGCCGCGCCGGCCTATGCGGCCCCTGCGCCGGTGTATGTGGGACCCTCGGTAGGTATCGGCTTCGGCGGCGGATGGGGCGGCGGTTACTACGGCGGCGGATATCGGGCGCCGGTGGTGCGTGGGTTCCGCGGCGGCGGTTTCCACGGCGGTGGCTTCCACGGACGCCGGTAATTAGCGGTTATCGCGAAGAATGAAGAACGGGGAGCCGGGTGTAGAGCCCGGCTCCCCGTTTTGTTTTTGGGCTGCGCCGGGCGGAGAGTGCTGCGCGCTGGTCAATGCGGTTGTGGTGAGCGTGGACAGGCTGGAGAATCTGGTCGCGAGATAGGCTGCGCCCGGGGCCACGCGCCGGGCAAAAAGCCCGGCGGCAGCCCTGAAGGGCTGGCCCCACCTAGAAGCGCACGCGGATGCCGAATTCCATGTTGCGCGGCGTGTTCGCCTGGCCGGTGATCTGGCCGAACGTGGTCGGGCTGGTGAGGCTGAAGCTCGGGTTGCTCGGCTGGAAGTGATTCAGCACGTTGGTGAACGTGAAGAAGAGCATCACGCCGACGCGTTCTTTGTACACGCCGACATCCTTGATGACGTTGGCATCGAGGTTCCAAGTGGGCAGGCCGCGCATGTTGGCGCCGCCGCCGCAGCTCGAATCGTAGCCCAGCACGCACGGCCGGAATTCGCCGTAGACAGCGCCGGGATTGGCGAAGGCCTGGAGGTACGGCGTCGTGGTCTTGGTGCCGACGCCGGTGGTTCCGTAGACGACGTTCGTGCCATTGTCGCCCGCCACGCCGTATTTCGCCGACATATCGCCGGTGTAAGGCAGGAAGCCGACGGCATGCTGCCCGCTGGCGCCGAAGAGGCTGGTGCCAGGCGTGCCGATTGAACCGAACGCCTCATACGCGCCGCCGGCGTTATCGTTGTAGCCGATGGAGATGGGCGCGCCGCTGATGGCGGTGAAGAGCGGGGAAATGGTCCAGCCGCCGAGAATGTGTCCGAGCACGCCGTGTTGGCTCTTGAAATACGGCTCGGTGTAGGAAATCGAAAGGTTGTAGATGAACTTGTAGTCAAAGCTCTGCGGCCCGTAGTTGGCGCCAAGATCGAACGGCGTCAGAGGCGTCGTGCTGCTGGTGGCCTGAACGTTGGTGGCGGTGCCGAGCGCGCGTCCATAAGTGAAATTGGAAATGGCGGTCAGCCCGTGCCAATTGTTGGTGCGCAGGGTGACGAAGAGCGAGTTGTAGTTGCCCCAACCGTAGCTGCCGACAAGGCCGGCGGCCGTGGTTTGCGGCGTGGTTCCGCCGGCGACGGGCTGGCTCAACATGGTGCGGCCCAGGGTCCAACTGGAAAGGGCGTTGAGGCGGTTCCACAAATCGGACACGCCGGTCGCCTTGACGATGGAACCGTAGTTGACCGCGACGGCCGCGGTGCAGCTGGCGTAGCCTTTGCAGAAGGCGGAATTCGCGCCGCCCAGAGCGTTTTCGAAGAACGGTTGCGCGGTGACGTTGGTGGCGCTCACGCCGCTGAAGAACATCTGCTGGTACATCTGCGCGTATGCCGCCGAGAACGCCTGGCCGCCAAGCGTGGTCATGTACGGCACCGAATCGAGGTTGATCTCCATAAACTCGTTGCGCAAAATCTTGCCGATGTAGCCGACTTCCACCTGAATGTGGCTGTTCAGTTCGCGCTGAACGGTGAGCGTGAAGTTGTCGGTGCGGTCCGGTTTCAGGTTGGTGGGGTCGAGGCCGTAAGGATCGATGGTTTCAGGATTGCCTCCGACACCGGGAAAGAACGGCTGCGGGAGCGTCGAGGTGGCGGGCGGCAGGGGCGCGGTCAGGCCATCGGTTCCGATGCGGAACGCGGTGGCCGGCGTGGCGACGCCGCTACCGGCGCAGGTTCCGTTGCTGAGCGGATTTTGGCAAACGACGCCCTGTAGCAAGCCGGGACCGAGCAGCGGAACCAGCACCAGATTGACGCCGTTGAGGCGGCCGAAGATGCGCGAGTAGCCGCCGCGAATGACGGTTTTGCCGCTGCCGAGAAGCTTGCCGAGAATGCCGTCGGTATAGTGCGGATTCCAGGCGAACGAAGCGCGCGGGCTGAATTCGCCGTAATACGGATTGTAAGGATATTTGGGGCCGCTGCCCACGTTGCGGATCAGCGTGTAGCCGATGGTCGGCGTGTACGAAGAACCCGCGAGGGCCGCGGTTTGACGTTGGGCAAGGAAATCGATCGAGCTGATGGGCTGGTTATTGGCATCGACCAACTCCACCTGCGAACCATTCAACTCGTAGGGAGGCATCTCGAGGTTCCAACCGAAGCCGTAAGTGAGCGTAAAGCTGGGCTTCATATGCCAGGAATCATTGAAGTAGAGGCTGTAATAAGGAATGACGTCCTTATCGGTAGCGTTGGAGCCAATCGGCTGCAGATTCAATTGCTGACCCTTGCGCGTGTACATCAACTGGGTGGCAGCTATCATTCCAGTAACTTCGGAGTATAGGCTCTCGTAACTGGAATATGACGAGGAAGGGACGCCGGTGGGAATGTATTGAACGCTGGGCGCGGTCCAGGCAAATCCCGCGTTATAGACTTCGTAAGTGGCGGAATTGTTCACGCCCGCGCCATTATCGGAGCGCGAATGATAGTCGAAGTTCCGCGCATACGCGCCGCCGAAGCCTAAGAGATGATTGCCCTTGAGCATGGTGAGATCATCGCGGATCTGCTTATCCTGTCCATCCCAGAAGCGCTGGCGAATGGCCTGCGAATTGACCGTGTAGGGAATCAATCCGGGTGTAGTTGAGGTGCTTTCGCCGCCGAGATTTAACGCGCCGCCAAGACCGGGAAGCTGCGGCTGGCCAGAGGCGTCCGACCACTGCCAGAAATTCCTCAAGTAACTGAACACAAAGCTGTTGGTGGTGGACGAGTTAAGCGTGGTCGTCAGGCCGGTGGTCCACACGGAAGGCTGCTGGGGCCGCGGCGCCGTGGCGGTGGGCACGCCGAGCTGATCACCGGGAAGGACGCCGCCGATATCGATCTGGTTGCCGGTCAAGCTGACCAGCTTATAGTCACGATAAGTCGTATACCAATGCCACTTATCGTTGAAATCGTGATCGATACGCATCACGTAGCTATTTGAAGTCTGCGGCTCGCGAATGGTGCCGAGAAATCCCTGGGTGTTGTATTGGTCGCCGCCTAACGGGTTGTTGGGCAGCGGCAGTTCCTTGCTCCACATCTGATTGATGATTGGGTTGAGACCGATGTTACGCGGATCGCACGCGCCCGCGGGGCAAGTCGCCGGCTGGTAAGTGGCGCCATTTACGGTCACGGGGGTGGGATTCAAGTTATACGCGACATATTGGCCGGCCGAGTTCGGGACCTGAATGACGCCGGCGCGCAGCAACGCCGAAGGCACGGAGGCGGAGAAATTGAGTGAGTTGGGAAAGCGCAGGGCTTCGTAATTGGCGAAGAAATACCATTTACCGCCGAGGAACGGCTTGGGCGAGAGCGGACCGCCGAGCGCGCCGCCGAAGCGGTCGCGATGGTTGGAAACGATCGGCGTGTAAGGCAGCGACACGCTGCCAAAGCTGTAAGGCGTGTGGTTGTTGGTCCACGAATTGGCCGCGCCCAACGCGGTATCGAAGTAGAACATATACGCGGAACCGTGGAATTGATTGGAGCCGCGCTTGGTGGCCATCTGCACCTGGCTGCCGGACGAATTGTTGAAATCCGACGTCTGGTTGCTGACGGAAACTTTAAACTCCTCGATGCTCTCGATCGGCGTGGGGATGACGCCCGAAGGGATGCCGCCGCCTTGGCTTCCGCCGAGACCGGAGTAGTTCGTTTCGTAAGTGATGACGTTGCCGCCCATGTCGTCGGTGACGTTGGCGCCATCGAGCTGATATGTGTTCAAGTCCTGCGTGGTGCCCGCGGTTTGTCCGCTAGGCGTCGTGCCGGGCTGCAGAACCGCCATCGATGTGACATCGCGGCCGAGGTTGGGCAGCATTAGCAGCGCCTGGCCGCTGAGCGTGTTGCCCACCGTGGCGTTCATGGTTTGCAGTTCGGCGCCCGCCGTGGCCGTGACTTCCACGGTGGTGGCGGTGGAGCCGATCTTCAACGCCGCATTGATGGTCAAGCTCTGGCCGATATTGACTTGCTGGTTGTTCACGTTGTAGGACGCGAAGCCCTGTTTGATGAAGGTGACGTTGTAGGCGCCAGGGTTCACCTGGGGAAACACATAGCGGCCCTCGCTGTTGGTGGTGGTGGTGAGAGCGGCATTCGTCGCAGGACTGATGACTTTAACTTCCGCGCCCGGTACAGCAGCGCCCTGTTCATCGACGACCTGTCCGGCGACGGTACCGGCGGTGCTCGACTGGGACCAAGAGGGGAACGCCGCCACAACAAGCAAGGCGGCGGCTAAGCCGATGCGGACGATCATGCAATTCCTCCACGAGACCAAGTAGTATTTGGGAGGATTTTATTGCAGCGGATTAACAAGTGTCAAGCGGGAACAGAAAAATCTTGGTGCGGGCCGACCCAAAGCGCGAACAAAAGGGACGCCTCGCGAACGTCCCTTTTGCCCGGAAACGGCAGCGATCAGAAGTGCAAACGCATGCCGAATTCCATCTGGCGCGGCGTGTTGGCGGTGGTCGTGATGCGGCCGAACGTCGACGGCGTGGTAATGGTGAGCGTTGGGTTGCCCAACACGACATGGTTCAACACGTTGGTGAACTGGAAGCTGAAATCGGCGGCCACACGTTCCCGCCAGAGGTTGACGGTTTTGTTGACGGAGAGATCGAGGTTCCAGCGGGGTAATCCGCGCATGGCATAGCTTTCGCAATTGGTATCGAAGCCGAGAATGCACTTGCGGAATTCGCCGAGCACCGCATTAGGATCGGAGAAGAAATTCACGCCGCTCGGATTGGTGACGCCGACGCCGTTCGAGCCGGCGACGTTGTAATGCGCCGCAGTTCCTCCCGTATACGGAGAAACTCCTTGCGCATTGGTGGCGAACCCGGTGGTGGCGGAAGATGCGGTGCTAACTTCGCCGAACGCCTGGCAGTTGGTGCAGCCGCCTTCGCTATATCCAGGCGTCAGCACGCCGCCGCTCTGCGCGGTGAACAGCGGAGAGAAAGTCCAGCCGCCGAGCGCGTGGCCTACTACGCCCTTTTGCGAACGGAACCATTTGGGCGAATAGAAGAGCGCGGCGTTGTAGATGAACTTGATGTCGAAGCTCTGCGGCCCATAGTTGTTTTGCAGATTATAGACATCGAGAGCGGTGTTTGAGCTGGTGGCCTGGGATGTGGTGCCCAAACCGAGCGCGCGGCCCCAGGTGAAGTTAGAGGTACCCGTGACGCCGTGGAAGTCGCGCAGGTGATAAGTGACAAACAGCGCATTGTAATTGCCGTAACCATTGGCGCTGTTGGCGATGTAAGTGTAGCCCTGGCTCGGCAAACCCGCGCCGAGCGGCTGGCTGATGAGGCTGCGCGCCAGAGTCCACGACGGAGCTTTGTAGAGCGCCGTCCAAAGATCGGAGACGGCGGTGTTGCGAATCGCCGTCGTGTTCTTGATGATGACGGCGCTGGTGCAGTTGGCGTAGCCGGTGCAATAAGCCGAATTGGCGCCTCCCAGAGCAGATTCAAAGAACGGTTGCGCGGTGGCGGTGAAGCCGTTGGGCAGCGTTCCCGAAGCCGGGGTAGCGAAGTACGCCTGCGAATACGCAGCCGAGAAGCTCTGGCCGCCAAGCGTGGTCATGTACGGAACCGCGTCGAGGTTTTGAGCGAGCATCTCGTTGCGGATCAGACGGCCCACGTAGCCGATTTCCAGGCTCATCGACCGCGAGAACTCACGCTGCACGGTGATGGTGACGTTGTCGGTGCGCTCGGGACGATAGTGCGGATCGAGGAACGTGACATCGCTCGCTCCAGCGCTGCCGCCGACGCCCGGATAATACGGTTGGGGCAAGGTTTGCGATACCGATGGCAGAGGCACGGTGTTGCCATCGACGCCGATGCGGAACACGCTGCTCGGATCGACGCCATTGCTACCCAAACACTGTCCTGTCTTGCTGACGCCGGGACAGGACACGGCCTGCAGCAAGCCTGGAGGCAGCAGCGGCACCAGCAGAAGATTGACGCCGTTCAAGCGGCCGTAGATGCGGCCGTATCCGGCGCGAAGCACGGTCTTGCGGCTGCCGAAGACTTTGCTAAGCGGCCCATCGCTGAAGCTCGGATTCCAGGCGATGGAGACGCGCGGACTGAAGCCGCCGTAGAAGGGATCGTACGGGTACTTCAGGCCGGTTCCGATATTGCGCGCGGTGGCGAAGCCGAGGACCGGTTGATATACCTGCCCGGCTAGCGCGGCCTTCTGGCGCTGGTATAGATAGTCGGTGGCTACGACCTGCTGGCCGTCGGAATCCACCAGGCTTACCTGTTTGCCGCTTTGCTCATAGGGCGGCATTTCCAACCCGTAACTCATGCCGTAAGTAAGCGTGAGGCTTGGCTTGAGATGCCAGGTATCGCCGCCGTATACGGTGTAAGTGGGAATGACGCTCTTATCGAAGCCCGATGCGCCGATGGGGCCAAGTTGCAGATTAGCGCCGGAGCGGGTGTACACCAATTGTGACTGAGCGACGAGACCGAGCACGTAGGAATAGTAGGTATTGAAGTTACTCTGTTGATTCGTGGGCACCGCCGAGGGATACGCGAAGTTGGCGAAGCTGGTGTTGGCGGAGGTGACCTGGTAGACGATCTGGTTGTTGATGCCCTGACCGTTGTCGGTGCGCGAGTGATAGTCGAAATTGCGTTCGTACGCTCCGCCAAACTGGATCAGGTGGTTGCCCTTGATCATCGTCAGATCGTCTTTGATCGTCTTGTCCTGGCCATCCCAGAAACGCTGACGCGTGCTCTGCGTGTTGACGTTGTAGGGAATCAGAGCATTCGTGCTCTCGCCCGCGATTTCCACTGCGCCGCCGAGTCCGGGAAGCTGCGGGATGTCGCCGGCATCGGACCACTGCCAGAAATTACGCGAATAGTTTAGACGAAGGTCGTTCGAAATGCTTGGGCTGATGGTTGTGGTGAGACCGATCACCCAGTAAGACGGCAACTGCGGGCGCGGGGCTACGGCGACCGGAGTGCCAAGAACATCGCTGCCGAGCGCGCCGCCGATATCGACCTGATTGTTGGTCAAGTTGGCGACGGTGGAGTAACGGTAAGTGGCGAAGAGCCGGTTGCGCTGGCCGAAATCGTGATCGATGCGCGCGACATAGCTGTTCGTGTTGAGCGGCGCGCGCAGGGTAGAGAGGTAGCCCTGGGTATTGAATTGATCCGCCCCGTTAGATGCGTACAATGGGTCGTTGGGGAGCGGCATGAACTTGCTCCAAATCTGGTTCACGATCGGGTTGAGGCCGATGCCACGAGGATCGCAAGCGCCCGTTCCGCAGACAGCGGGCTGATAAGTTACGCCGGCTACCGTCACTGGCGTGGGGTTCAGGTTGTAAGGCTGAAACTTGCCGCTGGCGTCGGCGACTTGAATTACGCCCGCGCGGAGAAGCGCCGTAGGCACCGTGCGCTCGTAAGTTCCGACGTTGGGGAAGCGGCTGGCCTCATAGTTGATGAAGAAGTAAGTCTTGCCGCCCAAGAAATTCGGCAGCACGGTTCCCCCCAACGATCCGCCGAAGCGGCTGCGATGGTTTTTGGGGAGCGGCGTATAGGGCAATCCGCCCGTGGGCGTGTGGTTGTTGACCCAGCTATTGGCGGCGCCGATGTTGGTCGCGTAGTAGAAACCGTACGCGGAACCGTGATACTGGTTGCCGCCGCGCTTGGTAGCCATCTGGATCTGGCCGCCGATGGAGCCGGAAAAATCGGCGGTCTGATTGAACGTGGAAACTTTAAATTCCTCGATGCTCTCGACCGGCGTGGGCACGATGCCGGACGGGCTGCCGTTGGTTTGCGTACCGCCGGTGCCGGTGAAGTTGGTGACATAGCTGGTGTTGTTACCGGCCATATCGTCCGAGTTGTTGCCGCCATCGAGCATGAAAACGTTTTGGTCGGAGAATGCGCCTGCGGTCATACCGCCGGGGGTGGTGCCCGGCTGCAGCACGGCGAGCGTCGAGACGTCGCGCCCCAAGTTGGGCAGGCTCATCAATTCTTTCGAAGTTAGCGTGTTGCCAACCGCCGCGTTGGTGGTTTGCAGCTCGGCTCCAGCCGAAGCTGTCACTTCAACCGTGGTCGCAGTAGAACCGACTTCGAGCGTGGCGTTGATGGTGGTGGCGGTACCCACGTCGATTTTCTGGGCGGCGATCTTATAAGTGGTAAAGCCCGCCTTGCCGAAGGTGAGCGTGTAGAGGCCAGGCGCGACGTTTACCACAACGTAGCGGCCCGCTTCATTCGTTACCGTGTTCAGAGTGCTACCGGTTGCGCTGTCCACAACACGGACCTGAACGCCCACGATGGCTGCGCCCTGTTGATCGGATACGAGACCGGCCAAGGACGCTTGTGAAGTTGATTGAGACCAAGCCGGAGAAACTCCGAGGCTGGCCAGCATGGAAAGCGTAACCGAAAGATAGAAACCCAGTCGAGCAGACCGGGACGGCGAAACAGTCATATCCCCTCCAAAAAGCATTCGTCGAGACTAACTCTGAAAATGCGCAGAACTCCGCAGGCGCGACGTGACGCCAGCCGTAACATGCTTTAAAGGAAAAAACGAGGCGTAGACCGGGGACTTACAAAGATGGCAGTCGATTCGAGACGATCCCCTAGTAACCCTCACCCCAACTAATCCGTGCTCCGTAGGAGCCACCCTGTGTATTGTGAAAACTTTACGCCGATCCGAGAGGATTGTCAAGGCGCAAAGGTGGCAAAAGAGGCGAACGGGGGGAGGATCGAAAGATCAAGAAAAGGCCGGGCGTTGCCACCCGGCCTCCCGATAAAAATTTTGAATGGGCCTCAGAAGTGAGTTGAATGCGGAACGGCATCGAGCGCGGGCTGTTCGCCTGACCGGCCAACGGAGCCGCTTATCAAGCCAGTTACTAAATAAAAAAGGAAGCCGAACGTTTCCGCCCGGCTTCCCCGTTATTCGTTTCTAACTAAGTTAGAAGTGGATTCTAAGTCCGAACTCCATGGAGCGCGGGCTGTTAGCCTGACTGGTGATCTCGCCGAACGTAGTCGGGCCGGTCAGACTGAGACTAGGATTACTCGGCTGGAAGTGATTCATCACGTTCGTAACCAGAACGTTGAAGCGATACCCCAACGCGCTCCTTAATAATGCCGATGTCTTTGATGAGGTTGGCGTCGACGTTCCAGGTGGACAACCCGCGCAGGTTGTACATAGCCGCCGCAACTGCTATCGTATCCGAGGACGCAGGGACGGAACTCGAGTAGATGGCCGCCGGGTTGCTGAACGCTTGCAGGTATGGCGTCGAAGTTTTCGTGCCGACGCCGCTGGCGCCAAAGATGACGTTGGTGCCAGTAGAGCCTGTCACGCCGTATTTCGCCGATATATTGCCGGTGTACGGCATGAAGCCAACGGCGTTTTCCGTCAGAGAGCCAACGCCGCTGGTTCCGGGCGTGGTGTTTTCACCGAAAGCTTCGCAACCCGAGCAACTGCCTTCGCTGTAACCCACCGCCGTGCCGCTGCCGCTCTGTGCGGTGAAGATCGGCGATACGGTCCATCCGCCGAGAATATGACCGAGCACGCCGTGCTGGCCGCGGAAGACGGGCGGCTGGTAATACATCGATAAGTTGTACACGAACTTAATGTCGAACGGTTGCGAGCCATAGTTGGCGTTCAGGTCGAAGATCGACGAAGCGGTGGTCGCGCTGCTGGATTGGGTTACTTGGCCCGTTCCAAGAGCGCGGCCCCATGTGAAGTTGGAAATCGCTGTGAGACCCTTCCAGTTGGTGGTCCGGAACGATACGAACAAGGCGTTGTAATTGCCCGAACCGAGGCTGGTATTCATGCCGATGGAAGTGCTCTGGCCGACCGTAGCCGCCGGCTACCGGTTGGCTGATCAGGGTGCGCGGCAAAGTCCAACTGGCCGTCTGGCCAGCCATCTTGTTCCAAAGGTCGGATACCGCGGTTTCCTTAATCAGCGAGCCGTAGTTCACGGCAACCGCCGCAGTGCAACTTGCGTATCCTGCGCAGAAAGCGGACTTCGATCCACCGAGCGCGCTTTCGAAGAACGGCTGCGCGGTAACGTTGGTGGGGCTGACGCCGCTGAAGAACATCTGTTGGTAAAGCTGGGAGTACGCCGCCTGAGAACTGCTGGCCGCCGAGGGTGGTCATATACGGCACCGAATCGATATTCAGCAGCATGTAATCGTTGCGCAGAATCTTTCCGATATAACCGACTTCGAGCTGCATGTGCTGATTGATTTCGCGTTGGACCGTGAGGGTGAAGTTATCCGTGCGATCGGGGCGGAAGTGCGGATCGAGGGCATCAGGATCGGCGGTTTCAGGGATTCGTGCCGACGCCGGGATAGAACGGCTGCGAGAGGGTGTTCGAGGCGGACGCGAGAGGCGCCGACATACCATCCGTTCCGATGCGGAATCCATTGGCGGGGGTGGCGACGCCGCTTTGGGCGCAGGTCCCATTGGTGAGCGGGTTGACGCAAGTGACGCCCTGTAGCAAGCCCGGGACCAAGCAGCGGTACCAGCACCAGATCGACGCCATTGAGGCGGCCGAAGATGCGGCCGTAGCCGCCGCGAACAACGGTCTTGCCGTTGCCGAGCAACTTGCCGAGAAGGCCATCGTTGTAACGCGGATTCCAGGCGAACGAAGCGCGCGGGCTGAATTCACCGT
Organism: Bryobacterales bacterium; assembly: GCA_963743705.1. GTDB lineage: Bacteria > Acidobacteriota > Terriglobia > Bryobacterales > Bryobacteraceae > PALSA-243. The sequence continues at coordinate 178,440 of CAVUQS010000021.1, forward strand.
AATAGGGATTGTAGGGGTACTTGAGTCCGGCGCCCACGTTTCTCACGAGGGTGAAGCCGACCGTCGGCGTATAAGCCGTGCCTTGCAAGGCCGCCGCTTCGCGCTGCGCGATAAAGTCAGTAGTTACGATGGGCTGGTTGTTGGAATCTACCAACGCCACCTGAGATCCATTCAGTTCGTACGGCGGCATTTCGAGATTCCATCCCAATCCGTAGGTCAGCGTAAAGCTGGGCTTCATGTGCCAGGTGTCGTAGAAATACGTGCTGTAGAACGGAATGACATCTTTGTCCGTTGCCGGCGTGCCGAGGGCTTCCAGATTCAGGCCGGGCACCGAACGCGTATACATGACCTGAGTCGAACTCAGCAGGCCGAGTACTTCGGCATAGTCCGTTTCGTAGGTGGAGTAGGAAGACGAAGGAACGGTCGTCGGGATGTACTGGACGCTGGGAGAGGTCCAGTTAAATCCGGAACTGGTGGACAAGTAACTAACCTGATCGTTGACGCCGGAACCGTTATCCGTGCGCGAGTGATAGTCGAAGTTGCGGCCGTAGGAGCCGCCAAAGCCGAACAGGTGATTGCCTTTCAGCATCGTCAGATCGTCGCGGAGCTGCTTATCCTGGCCATCCCAGAAGCGCTGACGCACGCTTTGCGTGTTCACGTTGTAGGGGATCAGCGCGCTTGCGCTTTCGCCGCCGATTTCCACCGCGCCGCCCAAGCCGGGAAGCTGCGCCGGACCGTTGGCGCTCGACCACTGCCAGAATTGCCGCAGATAGCTGAACACGAAGGTATTCGTGGTGGTCGGATTGATGGTGGTGGTCATGCCGGCGGTCCAAACGGAGGGCTGCTGGGGCCGCGGGGCCTTGGAGGCCGGGGTGCCGAAGGTATCGCCGGGCAACACGCCGCCGACATCGACCTGGTTGCTGGTGATATTGACCAACTTGTAATCGCGATAGGTGAGGTAGAAATGCCACTTATCGCTGAAATCGTGATCGATACGGCTCACATAGTTATTCGAAGTAACCGGAAGGCGGATGCTACCGAGGTATCCCTGCGTGTTGTAGTTGTCGCCGGCTAAGGTGTAGTTCGGGAGCGGCATTTGCTTGCTCCAGATCTGGTTCACGATCGGATTGAGACCGATGCTGCGGGGATCGCAGGCTCCGGCGGGGCAAGTTGCCGGCTGGTAGGTTACCCCACCCACGGTCACGGGCGTCGGATTCAGGTTATAGGGGGTGTAAACGCCCGCCGAATTCGGCACCTGAATCACGCCGGCTCTCATCAAGAGCGACGGCACAACTTTCGTGTACAGCACGGCATTCGGATATCGCTGGCCTTCATAGTTGGCGAAGAAATACCACTTGCCGCCGAGAAAAGGCTTGGGCGACAGCGGACCACCGATGGCGCCGCCGAAGCGGCTGCGATGGTTCTTGGGGAAGTCGACCGGGGTATATGCAAACGATTGCGTTCCGAAGTTGAAAGGCGTGTGATTGTTGGTCCAGGAATTGGCCTGCCCAATCGCGTTGTCGTAGTAATACGTATACGCCGACCCGTGGAACTGGTTAGAGCCGCGCTTGGTGGCCATCTGAATCTGGCCGCCCGACGAGTTGTTGAAGTCGGACGTTTGGTTGCTGACCGAAACCTTGAACTCCTCGATGCTCTCGATGGGAGTCGGAATGACGCCGGACGGAATGCCGCTACCTTGGCTTCCACCGAGACCGGAATAATTCGTCTGGTAAGTGATGACGTTGCCGCCCATGTCGTCCGTGATATTGGCGCCATCGAGCTGGTATGTATTCATGTCCTGGGCGCTACCGGCGGTCTGGCCGGTCAGCGTGGTTGCCGGCTGCAACACCGCAATCGACGTCACGTCGCGGCCCATATTCGGCAGCAACAGTAGCGATTGGCCGCTGAGCGTATTGCCGACCGTCGCGTTCATCGTCTGCAGTTGCGCGCCCGCCGAGGCCGTAACTTCTACCGTCGTAGCGGTAGAGCCGATTTTCAGGATGGCGTTGATGGTCAGGCTTTGGCCGATTTGGACGTGTTGGCTATTTACCTGATAGGACGCGAAACCCTGTTTGCTGATGCTGATGTTGTAAGTTCCGGGAGGCAAGGCGCTGAAAACATAACGGCCATCGTTGTTGGTGGTGGTCGTTAGCGGCGTATTAGTGCTGGTATCCGTGGCTTTAACTTCCGCGCCGGGTATGGCGGCGTTTTGTTCGTCGACTACCTGGCCGGCAAGGGTACCGGCGGTGCTAGTTTGCGCCGATGCGCTGGTGGCTGAGAAGAGAAGAAGAACTCCGAGGGAACAGAAGACGGAGAACCTCGTAGAAATACCAAGGCGATTGAGCCATAGGCTCGAACTCATAGACCCCTCCCGATTTACGTAGAACTAAACTCGTTACGCAACAAACCCAACTGCGTTGATTGGATGGATTTTATGGCGGAAGTTTGGCACAGTCAAGGAAAAATTGAAAATATACTGCAAATATTTGAGGCAACAGATGTTACAGGTTCTACCTGTAAGCGCTTACGCAGGGGCCTATTACTCCTAAATAGTGGATTTGCCCGAATTGGGCGTCTTATAGTTTCTTGCCGAAGATCGCGTAATCCAATCCGCCGAAGAACGCGTCGCGGAAACCTGCAGGCAACTCCGCGAGCGATGGCATTGAGTCAATCGCGGGCGAAAGCTTTTGGGTTTCGATGCGGCCGATGCCGAACTCTTCCATATAGAAAGCGAGCAGCGCGGACGGCACAGGGCGGACGTGCGTGGGGTCGAGATAAAAGTGCGTGGCGAAGATCGCGAGGCACTCCGGATTGGGCGTTTCCATGGCGATCACGCCACCGCGCTCGAGGCGCGATGCGCAGAGGCGGATCATTTCAGGCAGACGATCGGCCGGCAGGTGTTCGACGACTTGAGAGCAGAAAATGCCATCGAGCGAGGACTCAGGCAAGTTCCCGAGGTATTCGAAAAGATCGGCGGTGTCCGCTTCGAGGCCCTTGGAACGGCATAATGCGACGGATTCCGCGCTGAGGTCGATGCCGCGCGCGGGAACGCCGTTGCTGCGCATGGTTTCGAGGAACTCGCCGCGGCCGCAGCCGATATCGAGGACGTTGCGGCATCCGGCGAAATGAGGGATGTAAATTTGCTGGCCGGCTTTGACGTATTCTTCGGGGCCGCGGAATTTCTCGGCAAATCGAGGGTAGTCGAAAGGGAGAGGCTGGGTATTCGACGCAGAGACGCTGAGGCGCTGAGAAGAACCTTCTTGAGGTTTCTCCGATATTTGCGCTCTCTGGCGGATGGTGCGGAGTTCGGAATGGATGATGCGCTCGTATTCGGCGCGGAAACGATCTATGTCGGCCCAAAGGCGGCGTTGGATTTCGGCGGCGGCGGCTTCGAGTTCGGACTTGGAATGCTTTGTGCTGAGCCAGCAGCATTTCGCGCCAATTGGATTCGATGGTCAGCTGACGCGGTGTTGGGCCGCGCCTTGCTGTTCGGCCACGCTGCGCAAGAACTGGATTTCGGTCTGAGCGAGTTTACGTTCCCAATCCGCGCGCCATTCCACCCAGTGGTCGAGCAGGTCGCGCACGCCGTCGGCGGCGGATCGAGCCCCGGCGGCGCGGTTGCCGATTTCCACCAGTGCGCGGTTGTTTTCGCTGAGGGCTTCGATGGCGGCGTCGAGACAGGCGATGGTTTTGCGGTTGAATTCCACCTGGTCGCGAACGTGCCAATCGAGCACCCGCGCCACCAGGCGCTTCCACGACTGCACCAACGCGTTCAACGGGCCGCCGCGGCGTGGATTTACCGTCCCGATGGCGGCGACTTTGCCCAGGGCGGAATCGCGCGCATGGATCAGCGGCATCAAATCGGGCAGCGGAACAGGGGATGCGCCGGCGTGAGTTTCCGGATGAGATGCGCGCACGCGCTCGCGCACGGCTTGCAGCATGGCGATCAGTTCGGCGCTTTCCATCAGACGCGCTCGGCGTTTGCGGCTCCAACTGGCGGTGATCAGGGTACTCAATCCGCCGCGCGGCGCCCAATCCCCGATAACCGTCGCTTCAATGGGTTTGGCGGCTTTGACGACGTCTTTCAGAATGCGGTTGACGGCGTTCTCCTGGAAGATGCCCAGGTTGCGGTATTCGAGCAGGTACATCTTGTAGGACTTCAGCTCGAGGCAGAGCTTATCCGGAAGGTAGCGCAGCACGATCTTGCCGAAATCGGGCAAGCCGGTCTTGGGACAGACGGACGTGAACTCGGGCATCGCGATTTCGATTTCGTATCCGGCGAATTGATTGGGCCATGTTTCGATTTCGGGCAGCGGGGCGTGGACGCCCGCGGCGGCGTGTTCATCGGTGTATGCGCGTTTCATGCGAGAGCCTTGGATAAGAGATCGAGGAACAGGCCGACGTCGGTGACGACGCCGACGGCCTGTCCGGTGCCGCGGTCGCTGACTTTGGTGGCGACGGCGGGGTTGATATCGACGCACACGATTTTGACCCAACTCGGCAGCATGTTGCCGGTGGCGATGGAGTGCAGCATCGAGCCGAGGCAGAAGCACGAGTCCGGCGCCCTTGAAGTGCTCGGCGTATGCGTCCTGCGCGGCGTTCATATCGGTGATGGTGTCGGGCAGGGGGCCATCGTCGCGCAGGCTGCCGGCAAGCACGAAAGGCACGTTGGCCTTCACGCATTCGTAGAGAACGCCGCTGGGCAGACGGCCGGATTCGACCGCTTGCTGCACCGATCCCGCGTGATAAATGGCGTTGATGGCGCGCATGTGGTTGCGATGGCCGTGCTCTTCCTGGCGTCCATCGGAAAGCCGTACGCCGAGCGAGGTGCCGAAAAGCGACGCCTCGATATCGTGCACGCCGAGCGCGTTTCCGGCCAGCACGGCATGCACGAATCCGCGCGCGGATGAGCGATGACAGGCCAGCGACGCCCGCCCGTGTGAACCACCACGGGGCCGGCGACGACGATCACTTTCTGGTCTCTGGTCGATGGCCTGGCGGACCAGCGCGGCGGTCTGGCGCACGGCGGTCTCTACCTGACGTTCGGACGAGATGCCGTTAGACATGAAGGCGAAGGCGAGGCGGTCGCGCTCCTTCGATTCGGGAGCGACGCGGATGCCGCGCAGGCCGGTCACGATACGATCGCCCGCGCGCAGATCGCGCAGGCGGCGGCAGAACGCGCGTCCCTCGGCGACGACGATCATGGCGTCCATGCGCTGGTTTTCGGCCTCGATCCACTTGCCGGCGTGACGGACGAAGGTGCGGTGGTTGGTGGTGCTGTAGAAATCCTCGGGCGCGCAGCGGTCGCGCTCGACTTCGCGGAGCACGGCGTCGCCGCCATCCACGGTGGCGCAGCCGAACTCGTGAAGCGCTTGCAGGAGACGCTCCATGGAAGCTTCTTCGGGCGCTTCCACTTTGAGACGCAGGTACGAGGGCTCGCTGTTGGTGCGTCCGATGCGGAACTCTTCCACTTCAAAGCGGCCGCTGTACTCGACCACCTTGTCGAAGATGTTCTCCATGATGTGGGAATCGATTAGGTGGCCTTGGGCTTCAACCACTTCTTGGAACGGCATAGCAAATTTAATTGTAGCGGGCGGCTAATCCAAACGGCGCGGGAATAGTGGGCGAGGATTGTCTCGTCGGCGGTGATGAGAGGGACGCGGGCGGCTTTGGCGTTGGCGACAATGAGGCGATCGAAGGGGTCGCGCGTCCAGGCTTCCGCAAAGGACTGGTCGACAATAGCGCGGAAAGGAAGAGCGCACACGTCGAGGCCGATTTCGCTATGCAGGGCGGAAATCAGCGCCTTGGCGGGGGAGCGGCGGCGGCCGATTTCGTACAGGAGTTCCAGCTCCAAGACAGCGGCGGGTGAGGCGACCACCGGCGACGCGTCGATGGCGCGGCGGGCGGCTTTGCTCAGCCGCTCGGCGCTGCCATCGAATAGCCAGATGAGGATGTGGGTATCGAGATGGACTACTTTCGTTTCGTCCATTCCTTAAGCCACTCTTCTTGGCCGCCGAGCTCCCAGGGGCTCTTGAGGGCATCGGCGGGATCGCCGATGAAATCGTGGCGCTTTTTGAGCCGTGCGAGTTTGGAAGGCTTGGCGTCTACGACGATTCGTAAGGTCACGCCTTTACGCATGATTTCCACCGGGATTCCCGTTTCCGCAACTTCGTCGAGGGTGCGATAGATGTTTTGACGAAGTTGGGACGCGGTGATCATGAGGTTATTATAGGACGTACGTACGTTAATTGTAAAGCGTACGTACGTGCCTTAATTAACCGGCCAAAGTGAACTTGGTGTAGACCACCTGAAAACCGAGGCGTTCGTAATTGCGCTGCGATTGGCTGCCGGGAAGCGTGGACGCCGTGGCGAGATCGCAGCCCTGAGCAGCGGCCTCGTTGAGACGCGCGGCGATGAGCTCGGACTGAAGGCCGCGGCAACGGAACTGGGGAATGACGCCATCGGCGCAGAGGACGGCGAGTCCATCGCGGATGGCGAGCGCGGCGCCGGCTGCCGTTTCGCCCTCAATCGAAGCCAGATAACAGAGGGCGGCGGGCATGCGGAAAAGGTCGCGGCCGATATCCATCTCCGGTTCGGTGAGCGCGGATTTTTCGAAAAATCCGTGGCCCAGGGTATGCGCCCAGAGATCGTCTTCGCCGGGTTGGGCGCGGCGGACGCGCGGGGTGAGCGCAATTTCGAATCCGGCGAGGCGGCGAATCATCACATTATTGAATTCAGTGATGCGATACCCACGTTCGCCCAGCGCTTCGAAGAGATCGGCGGAGGCCAGCGGCGCCAGATCGAATGAAACACTGGCGCCGCGGCTACGGAAGAAGGCTTCGATGCCGGCCAGTTCGGCCTCGCGTACCGGGCCATTGAGCCCGACTCCCACAGCATGGGTGAGCGGCGATTCGGCGCCGAGGAAAACGGCGACCCCGCCGCCGGCTTCGACGATTGCCGAGCCGGGGCGCTGTGCAGCACAATCCCGGGCGTTGCGCGCTTCCGCAGTTTCGATGCGGCGGGCGAGGGCGTGATCGGCGAAAATCATATTAGAAGATATGGCAGCCGAAATACTGAAATTATCCGTGCGCGGGATGACCTGCGCCAACTGCGCCCGCGGCGTGGAAAAAACATTGGCGAGCGTTCCGGGCGTGACCAAATCCAGCGTGAATCTGAATGCGGCGAGCGCTACCGTCGAGTATGACACGGAGCTGGTAACGCCAGAAGCGATCGCCAACGCGGTGCGCGAACTGGGCTACGAGGCGGCGTGAAATCCGCCGGCGCGACCGTCGATCGCACCGATCTGCCGGTTTCCGGCATGACGTGCGCCGCGTGTGCGCGCAGCATTGAACGCACCTTGGCGAAGACGCCGGGCGTCGCGCGCGCTTCGGTTAACCTCGCCACCAAAACAGCCACAGTAGAATATGACGCGGCGAAAACGGGTCACGACCATTTCGTTCGCGCGATTGAAGGGCTTGGCTACGGCGTGCCCGAAATGGAAGCCGAGGAGCCCGATTATCGCCGCCGCTGGCTGTGGTCACTCTTGTTCGGCGTGCCTGTCGTGGCGTTGGGGATGGCGCACCATTGGCCGTGGGTTCAGTTTTTCCTCGCGATTCCAGTAATGATTTGCGGCGCGCCGTTCTTCACGGCGGCGTGGAGTGGATTGCAGCATCGCAGCGCCAACATGAATACGCTGGTCGCGCTGGGTACAGGCACAGCGTTTCTCTATTCGGCGTTCGTGACTATCCGCGGCGGCCACGAGGTGTATTTCGAAGCCGCGGCGGCGATCATCGTTCTGATTTTGACCGGCCGGATGCTCGAAGCGCAGGCGCGCGGCCGCGCTTCGGAAGCGATTCGCAAGCTGATGGATTTGCAACCGCTCACCGCACGGGTGATGCGCGAGGGGGCGGAGATCGAGTTGCCGGTGGAGCAGGTGCACCCCGGCGATATCGTCGCAGTGCGTCCGGGCGAACGCCTGGCAGTGGATGGCACGGTGACCGAAGGCGAATCGGCGGTGGATGAATCGATGCTCACGGGCGAGAGCATGCCGGTGGAGAAGAGCGCGGGCGCGGCGGTGTTCGCGGGCACGATCAACCGCGCGGGCGCGTTCCGCTACGCGGCGACGCAGGCGGGGCGCGGTACGGTCTTGCAGCGCATGGTCGAGTTGGTGAAGCAGGCGCAGGGATCGCGCGCGCCAGTGGCCAAACTGGCCGACGTCGTGAGCGCATGGTTCACGTTGGGCGTGCTGATCGCGGCGGCGATCACGCTCGCGGTGTGGGGGATGCGCGGTCCGTTCGGACAGGCGATGGAAAACGCCGTTGCCGTGCTGATCATCGCGTGCCCGTGCGCGCTCGGGCTGGCGACGCCGGCCGCCATTATGGTGGCGACAGGGCGCGGGGCATCGCGTGGAATCTTGATCAAAGGCGGCGAGGCGCTGGAAGAGGCGCAAAGGATCGGAACGGCGCTATTCGATAAGACGGGCACGCTCACGGAAGGCCGGCCGCGCGTGACGCGCATTACCGCGGCGCAGGGGTTCGATGAACGCGAATTGCTGCGCTTGGCGGCATCGGCGGAACGGCATTCGGAGCATCCTGTGGGCCGCGCGATCGTGGACGCGGCGCGTGCGCGGAGCATCACTCTTTCGGAACCGAGCGAATTCACGGCGCTTCCCGGCCGCGGCGTGCGCGCGGTGGTGGATGGGCGCGTGGTGGAAGTGGGCCGCGAGGTGACGGTGGATGGCGCGGCGGCGGGCGCGATCGAAGTGGCGGATGCGATCAGGCCGGAAGCGGCCGAAGCGGTCCGGCGGCTGCGGGCCTTGGGACTCGACGTTTGGATGGTGACGGGCGACCGGCAGGACGTGGCCGAAGCTATCGCGCGCGAGGCCGGAATCGAGCACGTGATGGCCGAGATCCTTCCGGAGGGCAAGGTGAACGCGGTCAAGAAACTGCAGGCGGCGGGCAAGCGGGTGGCGATGATCGGCGACGGCATTAACGATGCGCCGGCGCTGGCGCAGGCGGATTTGGGAATCGCGATGGGCTCGGGAACGGATATCGCGATGGAGGCCGGCGACATTACGCTGATGCGCGGCGACCCGCGCGGCGTGGCGGAAGCGATTGAGCTTTCACAGCGCGCGATGCGGGTGATCCGGCAGAATTTGTTCTGGGCGTTCGCGTATAACGCTATCGGGATTCCGGTGGCGGCGCTGGGGCTGTTGTCGCCGATGGTCGCGGCGGCGGCGATGGCGCTATCGAGCGTGAGCGTAGTGATGAACAGCCTGCGGTTGCGCTAGGCAACCGGGCGCGCCAGCGGATAGGCGAGGCTTTGAAGCAGCCAGTCGCGATTCTTGCGCACGTCATCGGTGAGGCGGGCGCAGAGAGCGTCGCGCTGCTCGAACAGGCGATAACCTTCGGTGGGGCGAAGATATCCGCGGGCCTTCGGTTCCTCGGCAAATACGGCTTCCTCGCCGCGTTCTTGCACCATGGCCTGGTAGCGGGCGCGATTTTCCAGCAGCGCTTTGATGAGGAACGGCATCACGATGGAATAATCCGACTGCATGCTCTCGGTGGTTTGGAGGTAGAGGTCTTTATCGACCTTGCCCCAGGTCACGGCCTCCGCGGGCGGGCAGGAAGAGAGCGACCCATCGGTGACCGGCGCGGTGACAATCTGGACGTCGAAATGATAGCCGCGGACGTTGGGCAGGCCAAGCACCTGACCGAGGGCGGGCTCGGGCTGAAGGTTGTAATTCTTGGGGACGCCGCCGCCGAGGATTAAAGTTCCCAGCGCCTGCACCGGGTTGTCGAATAATCCCCAGCGATGGTAGGCGCAGGCTTCGAAAACTTCGGCGTGAAGATCGAGATCGAAGCCGTATTCGGGCAGCAGGCCGGCCTGGCGCATGGCCCACAGCTTCATGGAATTCAGAAAGACGCTGCCATCGCCGGGCGCGCCGACGAATACGGGGATTGCGCGCTGCCAGCAGGTGGAGAGCAATCCGGTCTGCACGTCATTTTGCGCTTCCTGCGCGGCGTAGTATTTGCCGAGCAGATTACGCAGTTCGGTGCCGGTCATCTTGCGCTGGAATTCCGGGCGCGCAAGGACGGCGGTGAGGAAACGGTCTTGATCGAGCAGCACGCCTTCGTCGAAAGCCATGTCGGTGACGCGAATGGTGCCTTCGTCGCGCAACGCGGCGTCATCGGTGAAGATGGGAACTTCGTGGATGGGCCCGGACTTATAGGCGTCGAGGCTGCGGTGACCGTCGTGATAGCAAACCGCGTCGGTGGTGCTGAGGTAAGCCACCCATCCGGTTTCAAGCAGCGGCAGCAGCCAGGTTTGGTGCTGTCCGGAGACGGTAACGGGGCCGGAAATGGCGAGCGTGAGCGGGCAGCCCATGCCGATGGCGCGATCGAGAATCTGATAGATGCGGCGCAGGAACGCTCCGCCGAACGCGGGCAGGCAGTGCGTGAAAAGCTCGTCGAAGGTGGAACATTCGTCCACCCGCCGGACGCGAACGTACCGGCGGGCGGATTGGGACTTGGGAGGACTCTCGGAAGACATTCGGTCTGATTACGGTTTGGCGGCCTTGGCGGCGTTTTCGCCGATCGTGTTCAACATGGCCTGGAAAGCGGCATAGGCTTCGGGACCGCGGGATTGCACGAACTTGATGTAGTCGTTACCAACCTTTTCGAGATTGGCCCATGCATGCGGGTTTTTCGTCATCTGGCGGAAGCTCTCGCAAACGCCGCGGATTTTCTCCCACGCGATCAAGCATTCGCCGCTCGATTGAAAGAAAAGTTCCTGGTTGAGGACGCCCGAGGCGACAAAAGAACAGGCCATATCCCAGTAGCTAATGACCATGCGCGCATAAGTGTTTTCCTGCGAGCCAAAAGGATACTTCGTCATCATTTCTTCGACGTTGGCGACTTTGTAATTTGCAACGAACCAGTCGCGCGCCTTGCGGAGGGTTTCGTCGCGGCGAAGTTCGTAGAGTTTGAGGATAAGATTTGCGTCGTCGTATGTTGCCTGCATGAACAAAATTATAACTGGCGGCGCCATGAAATTAGCGCGCTGAGTGAATGTTGCGATTATGAATTTTGCGCGAATAGCAACGGATTATACGCGGCCCGCGCTACTAACACGCCAGGTCTTCGCGGCCAATCTTGAAGTTTTCGAGATTGCCGAGAACAGTGAGCGCGATTTGCTTGGGATCGAAGAAAGTTTGCGCGATCTGCTGCACGTGCGCGGCAGTCACGGATTCGATGCTTTCCACGAGCTCATCGAGCGTGAAGAAGCGGCTGAAGTACATTTCCTGGCGCGCGAGGTTCGACATGCGGCTGGCGGTGGATTCGAGGCTCAGCATCAATGAACCCTTCAGGTGATCCTTGGCGCGGCGGAGCTCTTCGGCGTTCACGGGCGTGTCCTTCAACTGGCGGAACTCGTTGAGGATCGATTGCACCACTTTACGCGCGGATTCGATGGACGTGCCGGCGTAGATGGAAAGGCAGCCGGTATCGCGATAAGGATTCAGTTCGGAAAAGACGGCGTACGCTAAGCCCTGGCGCTCGCGAATGTTCTGGAACAGGCGCGAACTCATGCCGCCGCCCAGCAGCGTGTTGAGTACGTAGCAGGCGAAACGCTCTTCGTGCGGCAACGGATAGGAAGGGACGCCGAGGCAAAGGTGGACCTGCTCGAGAGCCTTTTTGTTGCGTAGCGCAATGCGCGCATGAGTGGCCGGAACGTGATCGGCTGCCAGCGGCTGACCTGGCGAGGCGCTCTCGAAGTGCTCGCTCACCAGCGAAACCATGCGCTCATGCGTCAGATTCCCCGCGGCCGTGATGACCATATTGGCGGGCGCGTACACCGAGGTGTAATAATCGCGGACCATGGCGTTGTCAAAGCGCTTGACGGTGTCGCGCGTGCCGAGGATGGGCTTGCCGAGCGGGTGATCTTTCCAGAAATTCGAAGAAAAGATTTCGTGCACCAGATAGTCGGGGCTATCGGCTTCCATCTTGATTTCTTCGAGAATGACGCCCTTTTCTTTCTCGATATCCTCTTCGCGGAACATGGGATGCAACACGAGATCGGACAAAACGTCGAACGCGAGCGAAAGATGCTCGTCCAGAACTTTGGTGTTGAAGCAAACCAGTTCTTTGGCGGTGAACGCATCGAGATTACCGCCGATGGAATCGACGGAGCGCGCGATATCTTCAGCGGAACGGCGCGTGGTGCCCTTGAAGAGCATGTGCTCGATAAAATGCGAAATGCCGTTCTGATCGCCGGCTTCGCGGCGCGATCCGCTGCCGACCCAAATGCCCACCGAAACGGAACGAACGTGCGGCATGGCCTCCGTGATGACCCGCAGGCCATTAGTCAACGTCGTCATTTCGATGTCCCGAACGGGACTAATTGAAGTGGTCATTTTCACCTGAAGCGGAGAAGGCCTACATACCGTTGTAGCATTCCATAGCCACTCGCGTCATTGTGGATAAACTAAAGTTAGGATGTCGCAGACAATCGTGGGCATGGACTTGGCGGATCTTCGCGAAGCTCTGGGCCCCGAACAACCCGCTTACCGTGCTCAGCAACTTTACGATGCGATTTACCGCCGCCAAGCCCCGGACTTAGTACGAATTACCACGCTTCCGGCGGCTGTGCGAAACGATCTATCCGCTCGGCATAGCATGGGATTACCGGCCGTCGAAAGGCTTTACGAGTCGGCAGATGGCACTAAACGCTATCTTTTGGGGCTGGAAGACGGGCGCACCGTGGAAACGGTGCTGATGCCGGAAGGCGAGCGCCACACGATTTGTATCTCAAGCCAGGTTGGCTGTCCCGTGGACTGTAAATTCTGTATGACCGCGCTCCTGGGACTGGAGCGCAGCCTGACGGCGGGCGAGATCGTGGGGCAGGTCTTATTGGTAGCGCGGGAGAACAAACTGCGGCACGATGGCGGCCGCCTAAACATCGTGATGATGGGCCAGGGCGAGCCGTTGCTGAACCTGCCGAACGTCGTCAAAGCGACGCGCATTCTGCTCGATCCTCAAGGCTTCAACTTATCGCCGCGGCGCATCACGGTTTCGACTTCCGGCATTATTCCGCGCATCGCGGAATTGGGGCGCGAGCCGGTGCGGCCGAAACTGGCGATTTCGCTGAATGCTTCCACCGAGGAAACGCGTCAACAATTGATGCCGATCACGCGCAAGTATCACCTGAAAGATTTGATGGAAGCGTGCGCGGCCTATCCGCTGCGGCCCTGGGAAAAGCTGACGTTCGAATACGTGCTGCTGCGCGGAGTAAACGATAGCGACGCAGACGCGCGGCGTGTGGTCAAACTGCTGGCAAATCTGAACTGCAAGGTGAACCTGATCGCGCTCAATCCGGGACCGGAAATTCCGTTTGAAACGCCGGATCCAGAGCGCGTGGCCAGTTTCCAAGCCATTGTGCGGCGCTCGATTCCCTGCTTTGTACGCAAGCCGCGCGGGTTGGATATTTACGCGGCGTGCGGGCAGCTGAAACGCAGCAGCTAGCGCGTCCTCCCCGGTGGAAAGTACCACAAGAAGATTCCCTTACCGACGCGCTCGTCCGGCTTGATTCGGTCAGGCCATAACTGGGCTTCCGGGTGAGCGTATTCAAGGCCGAGGCGCGTGGTTTTCCAATACGTCAGGCTCACCGCATTCCAACCGGGCGAGGGATACTGCGGATTGCCGGGCGTCACAGGTGGAAAGCCTTGAGAACGGAAATTGGCGATGGTGAATGGGGTAAACGCCACTTCGCGCGCGCCGGCCTCCTGCAGCCGTGTGGCGAGGCGCTTCAGGTCCTGGCCCCAGTCAAGGTCGGAATCGACCAGGACGCGTTCGGGCTCGCCTCCGGCAAACGCGTTGAAGTAGGCAAGGTAATCGGGATGAGCCGCCAGGGACGTTCCGGCCATCCACGCGGCTAGCGCGACTACGCCCCATTTCGCTTTGGCATCCGTCGCGCCCATTTCAAAGAGGCGCACGGCCGCCACAGCCGCCACGATCGAAAAGCCCACGTAGACCGGCAGAATGTGACGCACGCCGATATTGATGTGGCCGGACATGGCGAATGCCAGAATGCTAAGCGAGAATGCCAGGGGCAGCGCAAAAATAAAGCCGCCGCGTCGCGTGGCCTTCCAACAAATCACCGCGCCGATGGCGGTCAAGGCGAGAAACGGAAGCGGCGTCTTCACCGCGAGCACAACCGGATAGTAATACCACCAGCCATGGAGGCTGAGCATGCCGAGCAGGTAGGCAGGGTGGCCAACCCGATTGTGGTTTATCACCTGTTGAATACCGTCGAACAATTCCGGCGCAGGGACGCGCATGCCGAGGAAGGCGGAGTGGCCGAAACTGAAGCGATACATGGCCCACACGATCAAGACTATGCACGCGATGGCGGCGCACAGCGGTTTCGCTTTTCCGGTGAGCGCGCCACCCGGAACGCCGCGCTTTTGCACGATCCAGACGAGACCAGCGGCGGCGAAGGCTACGGCAAGAAACGGCAGGGAGGAGAATTTGGAGACTACCGCCAGCGCTGTGCAAACACCGAAAACGAGGCCGCTGCGGAGCGATGGCTTTTCCAGGCAGGCGATGCCGGAAAGGAAAGAAGCGCCCACGAAGGCAGTCAGGGCCATGTCTGTGGTCGCCAATCCGGCATGCGCCAGCACGGGCGGCAGTAGCGTGAAGAAGAAGACTGCAATTACGGCGTGCAGCGGGCCGAAATCCTTCCTGGCCCAGAAATAGACGACGATCGCGGCGACCCAGAAGAACGGCAACACCCCCAGGCGCGCGAGCGCCAGGGTACGGTCATATTGGCCGGCGAGGAACAACTCCTTCGCGCCTTCCACGATCATATTCCGGTCGCCCTGGCCTCTCACGCCCGTCAGGTATGGGCCCAACGCGACAGCTACTCGCGCTAACGGCGGATGCTGAGTTTCGAAGCGATATGCTCCTTTTTCCAACCACTCCATGCCGCAGGCGATGTGCGCGGGCTCATCGCTTGTATGACTGAAGACGGAATAGGTGGCTACGATGCGCGCGCTCGCAATCAGGATGAGGGCGGCGACGAACCACGCGCTGCGGCGCTCGACCCATTGGCGCCACGCGAATCCTGGGGGCGCGGTGGAAGCCAGCGGCAGTTCGCGCTTGCTCTTTTTCGCCATCTCAGGTTCGTTGCGCGCGGCGCAAGGTGTAGGCTTCCGGCTTCATGTTCTCTTTTTCGATTTTCTTCCAATCGTCGGTGACGTAGAGAAGTTTGCCACTGATGTGGTTCGAGCGCTCGGACGCCAGAAACAGCGCCAGTTGGATTTGCTTTTCAGGCGCGATGCCGCCGGTGATGCGGGTGTGCTCGGCCTCTTCGATCTCTTTGGCTCCGGCCCGCTCCTCGCCGGCGTGCAGGATTTCATCGGTCATGGAGGTGTAGGCGCCGCCGGGCACGATCGAGTTTACCTGCACATTGTGGTCGCGCACTTCGGCGGCCAGGCACTCCGCGAAGCGGACTACGGCGGCTTGGGACGCAGCGTAGGCGGAGAAATTGGGGCGCGCGGCGGCAGCGCCATTGCCGGCGATCAAGATAATTTTCCCCGAACGTTTCTCGACCATGGGGGGCAACGCGGCGCGGCAGGCGTTTACGGCCCCGAAGAGATTGGTTTCGATGGCTTCGTTCCAGGCTTTGGGTTTGGAAGAGAGCAGCGGTCCGATGGGACCGAGGATGCCGGCGGCGGTGACCAGTACATCCAATCCGCCGAAGGCGCTGCGCACGCGATCGACCGCGGAACCCATTTGATCGCCCTGGCGGACATCGCCGCGGATTTTGAGCGCGACGCCGCCGGCCTGCTCGATTTCGAGCTTGGCAAGATCGAGCTCGGCTTCGCTGCGGGCCAGCAGACCCACCTTGGCGCCCGCTTGCGAAAATCCGATGGCAAGCCGCTTGCCGATGCCGCGGCCGGCTCCGGTGACCAGGACGGATTTACCGGCGAGTGAGATTGTCACGTTAGTTTTCCACCTTGGCGTCAAAAACGCCGGTTTCGATTGAGCCGCCGCGCCTCACCTGAACGAAGATGCGATAGGCGCCCGGGCCGGGGAATCCGTAGGGGAAGGATACTTCGGCAGGCATGGCGGCATCGTTCACGGGCATGAGGTGACCTGCATGCGGGTTATCGGGTTGCGTCAGCGCCAACGCGGGCATGGGCACCGAACCGGAGGGATGCACGTGGGCAAAGACGCGCACATCGGTGCGCACGAAGGCGGCGTGGCCCAGCATTCCCATGTAGAGTTGCATATCCGGCGCCGGATGGCCTTGCGCATCTTCGATGCGGAAGCGAAAAACATAAGACTGGCGGGCGCGAAGGGGCGCATTGGGACGATCCCAAAGCATGCGATAGCCGCCGCTCAAAGGGCTCGCAAGTCGGGAATAATCGGCGCTCGCAACCATCGGCGCGGCGCCGGCGGCATCGTCGCCGGTGAGCGCGCTGCCGGCGATCGCGGGCACGGTGAGCTCGGTAGTGGCGGTTTCGGGCAACCCGTTGGCGTGGACGACGTCGCCAAATAAGGCGTAGCGTCCCGCGGGCATGGGCGGCAGTTGCTGCACGAAATCGCCGGCGTCATTGCGCTCGGGGTGCAGGTGCCAGACGAGATCCATTTCCGGCATGCGGATCACGTAGAGGTGCATCAAGTGGCCGTGATCGGGCAGCAGATCGCTCGTGGAACGGTTGAGCCATTGCGGATTGTCGAGATGAAGCAGCAAACGGCTGCCCTCTACCGACGCGCGCAGTTGCAGCGGCGTAAACACGTAGCGGCGGTAGGTTCCATCCTCGGAGTTCCACCAGTATGCGCCGAGGCATATGGCTCCGGCCACGACGGCCGCCGTCACCATCATGGAGCGGCGCCCGGCGCGAAAACGGGCGGGATCGGGAGCCGTTCCGGGCTCGAGCATGCCCTCGCGAGCATAAGCGCCAACAATACTGACGATTCCAAACGCCAATATCAGTCCAAGCGGAATCAAAATCGCGCCCAGCAGCTTCTGCATACTGAGCACGCGCCGCGGAAGGGCCGGCACGGGCACGGCTAGCGATCCGGGCCCGAGCGAGCCCTCGGCATCGACGCGCACCTGCCACGAGCCGGTGGCCATCAACCAGAGCGCGCCGGTGTAATATTGCGGATCTTCCTTGGAGGGACGGGCAAGATCGGGCACGGGCGCGAATTGCTGCTGGCGCGTGAGGCGCAAGGGCAGAATGTGAATCTGCCGCAACTCGGGCGACAGGCTGCGGATTTCGATTTCGGCCACGCCGGGAACGGATTCGGGAGGACGAATGGTTACCAGCAATTTGTACGGGCCGGCGGAACCTTGAAAGAAGACATCCGGGCTGCCGACGTGGGCCGCCAGCGGGAGAGCGAGCAGACAGATGAATAGAGCGCGTCTCATCTGCGAAGCCGCCGCATCCATTCGCCGTTCGCGAAACTCCACCAACTTGTGCACGAGGCGATCACAACCGCCAGCCCGCATTCCTCCCAGAAGGCGGCGCCGCGCTCGTGGGGAATAAATTGATACAGCGCGTAGATGCCGGCCGGGCGCTGAAAATAGGCGAAATATTTAGCGCCAAACCACCAGTTGCGTGCCGCCGGGCTCATTAGAAAATCCGCGAACGGCCATTGAACGGCCGCCAGAACGACGAGAAACACGATTCCGGACACCACCGACTGACGCCATAGCGGCCAATGCGAGGTCCGCTGCCACAGCAGGTCGAGCACGAACGCGGGCACGATGAGCAAGATGGGAAATTCCGGCGGAACAAACTGCGTCACGTGCTGATAGACCGGGCCGAGTTTGGGTTCGGCGGGGAAAAGCGGCAGAATGTGGCCCATCAGCAACAGGAAGACGGTGTAGACGCCGGCGGTGACCGTCGCCGCCCATTTGTATGACGTGGCGCGCGAAACGCGCGGCAGCACCAATGGAACGGTAAAAGCGAGGACGCGATAGAAATATACGGTGTGCATGACCGCCCGCGAAGTTATTTCCAACTGGAAGACGGTCAGGCCAACCAGCAGCATGCCGCTGGAGTAGAGGTATAGCGCCAGATACTGCGCGCGAACGGGGCCTTCCGCGCGATTCATGAAGGCTTGAACCAACAGCAGCACGCCGAGCTGAATGCCGAAGATGCCTAGGGCGAGTATGACGTGCGGAGGGCTGAGAATCTTGACGTCGAGGCCGTAGGCAGCGTGCCACCAGTTATCGAAGGGCGCGGAGACGATCATGCACAATGCGCCCCACGCCATCAGGAAGGCTCCCACTGGACCGCGGAACCCCCACATGCGCACGGATTTCTCGCGCAGGGGTGAGGAGGGCGAGAAGGTGGTGGAAAGGATGAGGAACGCGGCGGAAAAGCCGCCGAGGATTCCGGACAGGTAGATCGCCAAATGGGCCGGCGTCAGAAAGGAATCGCGGCCGATGGATTGATGCCAGGAAATATCCCAATGCACGCCGATCATGGAACTGGTGATAGCGGCGACTGAGCACCAGATATACCAGGGGATACCCATTTCGGACGTGGAAATGTTCACCGGCGCGGAAACTGTCGCTTGCAAAATACGATTATAAGACCACGACGCGAAAGCCCTGGGGTCTAGACGATCAGCATGCAATCGCCGTAGGAGTAGAAGCGGTAGCGCTCTTCGACGGCGTGGCGATACGCTGCCAGTGCGAGTTCGGTACCGGCGAACGCGCAGACCAGAAGCAGCAGGCTGGTGCGCGGCAAATGGAAGTTCGTGAGCATGGCCCCGGCGCCGCGGAATTGGTATCCGGGGTAGATGAAGATATCGGTTTCGCCGGAGCGCGCCGTCATTTCGCCTTCGCGCAGCGCGCTTTCCACGGTGCGAACGCTCGTGGTTCCAACGCAGACCAGGCGCGAAGCCGCTCGCATGCGTGCGGCGTTCTCTTCGGTGATGGCGTAGCTCTCGGAATGCAGGCGTGCGCTCTCGATCTGCTCTTCATGCAGCGGCTGGAACGTCCCGAGCCCGACGTGCAGGGTGACGGACGCGGTCTGCGCATCGCTGGCGCGGCAGGCTTCAAGGATTTCGGACGTGAAGTGCAATCCGGCCGTGGGCGCTGCCACCGACCCGCGCTCGCGGGCGAAGACGGTTTGGTAGCGTTCGCGATCGGCGGCGGTATCGGCTCGTTTGATATAAGGCGGCAAAGGCACGTGGCCGATCTTTTCGAACTCGGCGTAAAGATCGCCGTCACCTGAAAAGCGGATGGTGCGCTCGCCGAATTCGCCGCGCCCGGTGACCTCGCATTCGAGGGTATCGCCGAAATGAATGCGCTCGCCCAAGCCGATCTTGCGGCCGGGACGCACCAGCGCGGCCCATTCGCGCGGGTTGGCGGTAGGGCGCAGCAGGAAGACCTCGCATTCTGCGCTCAGGTGCTCGGCGCGCTTGGGATTGTGGCGTCCGACGGGCAAGGCATGGACGCCCTGGCGGCGTCCGAGCAAGCGCGCGGGAAAGACGCGCGAATCGTTGAGCACCAGGCAATCGCCGCCATGCAGATAAGACGGGAAATCGCGGAACAGGCGGTCTTCCCAGCGGCCTTCGGCGCGATGGAGCACGAGCATGCGCGAGCCGGCGCGATCGGCTAGCGGCTCTTGGGCGATCAGGTCTTCGGGTAGGTGAAAATCGAATGCGGCCAGATCCATCGGCGGGTCCAGCTTCACTGTACCGGAAAGAGGGTGGGCTGCTCCTGTTCCTGCCATTGCGGGGGCTGATATTCGGCATAGCGCATGTCGAGCCCGTAGCGCTCGCGGATGCGTTGGACGCGCGCGCGGAGCATTTCTTTGTAGCCTTTGCCGAGGTAGGCGCTCTTGCTGTAGGTTTCGCGGTAGCGCGGCGCAAGATCGGGGAAATGCTCGTCGAGAAACGGGAAGAACACCTTTTGCGCGCAGGGCATGAGGAATAGCGGGCCCCCGCCGAAGGTGCGCGCGCCGGCGTCGCGCGCGGCTTTGGCAAGCTGGTCAAGCTGGCGCTCGCCATCGGTGATCAGCGGCATTACAGGATTCGGGTTCACGCCCACGAAAAGACCGGCTTCGCTCAATTTGCGCACGGCTTCGAGGCGCAGATCGGGCCGCGGGGCCCGCGGCTCGAGCAGGCGAGCCAGTTTTTCGTCGAGCGTGGTGATGGTGATGGTGAGACCGAGTACATTCCGTTGCGCGATCTGTTTCAGCAGGTCGATATCGCGCACGATGAGGTCGGATTTCGTGATGATGCCGATGTGGCGGCCGTGATCGGCGGCGAAGACTTCGAGAATGGAGCGCGTGCGTTCAAAGCGGCGCTCGGCCGGCTGAAACGGATCGGTGGCGGTGCCGATCGCGATGCCATCGGTGCGGTCGACGCGCCGCAATTCCTGCCTTAAAAGGTGCGCGGCGGCCGATTTGGCGTAGATTTTATCTTCGAACGCGGTGACTTCCATTTCCATGAACTCGTGGGTGTAGCGGGCGTAGCAATATTTGCAGCCGAACTCGCAGCCGCGGTAAGGATTGATGCTCCAGCGGAACGGCATTCCGGGCTTCACCCGGTTGAGAACGCTGCGCGTGGGGATTTCGAAATACTCGACGGTACGTTTGGCTTCGAGCAGTTCGCTCGATGCCGCCAACTTGGCGATTCCTACTAGTGCCATGCCCTATTTTCGCTTTTTGTTCGCCTTATTGCAAGCCCTGGCGCTTGACTTCGGTAGGCCGTGTAATTTATTCTGACGATTCGCTTTGGCCACATCGGCCGTTCTACGTATGCGGGATAACACGCGCCACGTACCGGGAACCGTGGAACGGTTAATGGCATCGACGCTGGACAGCGTGGATGAAGCGGAAGAGCTGACTTCGTCGACTGCGCAGCAGGCCGGCTTCGGCGAAGAAGAACTCATGCAGATCGGCATGGCCGTCCGCGAGGCGATGGTCAACGCCGTGGTGCACGGCAACCAGTACAACCAGCACAAGCATGTGCGCTTCGTGCTTTCATGGGCGGCGGGCCGGTTTACGATTACGATCGCCGACGAAGGCACTGGTTTCGACTTCGCATCGATTCCGGATCCTCTGGCGCCGGAGAATTTGCTGCGAACCTCGGGGCGGGGGATTTTTTTGATGCGCTCGTTCATGGACGGAGTGGATTTGCGGCATTTGGAATCGGGCGGCACGGAAGTAACTTTGGTAAAGACCTTGGAGTCAAAGTAAATCGGCGGTTATTCGCCAGGAGGCATATTTCAGTGAGTGTAAAGTTGAATACCCGGCAGGTGGGCAACGTGAGCGTGCTAGACGTGGCGGGTCGGATCACATTGGGCGAAGGCTCGGCGGCGCTGCGCGAGGCCCTGCGCGACATGGTGGCCAAGAATCAAAACAAGATTCTGCTCAACCTCGGCGACGTGACGTATATCGACAGCTCCGGGATCGGCGAGCTGGTTTCGGGCTACACAACCGTGACCAATACCGGCGGCCAGTTGAAGTTGTTGAACCTCAACAAACGCGTGAAAGACCTCCTACAAATTACGAAGTTGTACACCGTTTTCGAAGTGAAGGAAGACGAGGCGGAAGCGATTCGCAGCTTCGCGTAAAACTAGCGCGCAGACCGGGAGGTCTGCGCCACCACGCCGCCTTTCATGACGAAGGTTACTTTTTGGAGGGCGGCGATATCTTCCAGCGGATTTCCTTCCACGGCGACTATATCGGCCAGGTAGCCTGGTTTCAGTTCGCCAATTTGCCCTTCCCAGCCCAGTAGCTTTGCGGTGTTGATGGTGCCGGCTTGCAGCGCGGCCAGCGGCTTCATGCCGTATTTCACCATCAGCACAAATTCCCGGGCCTGCGTGCCGTGCGGAAACGGGCCGACATCCGAGCCCATGGCTATCGGCACGCCCGCGGCGAGTTGCTTGCGGAAATCCTGCGCGTGAATTTCGAGCAGCTTGCGCTCGAAGGCTTCGGCGGCGGGCGAAGCGGCATGATCGGCGAAGTATTCCGAAATAGTGAACGTGGGCACCGCGAAGATCCCGCGATCGTGCATCAGGCGCATGGTTTCATCGCTTATTTGAAATGCATGGTCGATGGACGCAACTCCGGCGCGCGCGGCATAGAGCGTGCCCGGCTCGCCGGTGGCATGCACGGCGACGCGCTTGCCTACGCGTGCGGCCTCTTTGATGGCGGCTTCCAGCTGTTCGACGGTGTATTGATAGGGCGTGACGAGTTTGCCATCGACGATGGCGTCTTTGCCGGTTTGGTAGATCTTGGTGAAATCGGCGCCTTCCTTGTACTGCTGGCGCATGGCCTCCACCAACTGCTCGGCATCGTTGGCATAGGTCGCGTTCGAGAGCACGTGCTGCTCGGGGTTGAAGTGGATGGCGTCTTCGTGTCCGCCCAGCAGATCGATGGCGTTGCCGCTGACGCGCAGGCGCGGTCCGGGGAAGAGGCCTTGATCGATGGCATCGCGCACGGCCGTATCGGCGGAGCCGGCGCCTTCGGTGCCCATGTCGCGTTCGGCGGTAAACCCGGCCATGAGATCGTCATGCGCGGCGAGCAAGGCGATGATGGTCCGGTGCGGAACGGATTCCTGAACGGTTTGCAGATCTTCGGCGCCGGGATGCAGGAACAGGTGAATGTGCGCATCCATCAGGCCGGGCAGCAGCGTGCGCGCGCCGAGATCGATGACTTCAGCGCCCGCGGGATGGGTGACGGACGCGCCCACCTCCACGATGCGTTCGCCGCGGACCAACACTTCGCCGGGCGAGATCACGCGGCCGGTGGCGACTTCAATCAGGCGCGCGGCGTGCAGCACGATGGGACGCGCGGGCTGCGCGGTTTGGGCGTTCAAAGCGCCGCACAAAGTGAGAATTATAAGAGCGGATCGGAGCATCGGGCGATATCGTATCATTTCCCGCCGTAGGTTTCCGCAATTGCGCCTGAAATGGGCCGATAGGCGGAATCGCGTTGAAACCAGGCGTAGGCGCCGTGTTCGGCGTACATCCATTGGTGCAGATCGTTCAGGGTTGAGATGCGGCCGGCTAGTTCGCGGATGGTTGCGAGGCTCGCCCGTTCGCGGCCGGCGCGAACTTCGAGAGCTTCTGTGGGCACGCCAGTGTTTTCCGTGGATTCGAATGAGAGCTGGTAGCCACGATCGGGCACCAGTCCGAAAACCCAGCGGAAAATAGCTTCCGTCCGGGGCATATGGAATTCGGAATTCACCACCAGCAGACGCCGCAGGCCGCGCACATCGGCGTGAACGGTGCGCGCGAAGAATGCATTGCCGATGGTGTCGTAAGAGCACATCTCGGTGAGGATTTGCTCTTTAGCGACGCCGCGCGCGTGCAGATATTGGGCCGCTGGAATGGCTTCGAAGATCGGGTAGCCGCGCGCATCGAGCGGCAGCGGATGATGCGGCGTACCGGCGCTGAGTGGAATGTAAAAGCGCGCGGAATGAGAAGCGGCGCGGTCCAGGCGGGCGCATACGAACGGGGTTAACTCGCCGGACCCGGTCAATCCGCCGCCCGGAATGAGGATGGCGTCGAATTCCGGCACTATTCGAACCGCCGCCGGAAATCGTCAAACTCACGGCGAAGATCGGCGAGTTGTGTTTCAAGCGCGGCTATGCGGTCGAACGCGCCGGCCGTATACGTCGCGGCTTCCGGCGCGGGCGTTGCAGCAGCAGCTTCGACTTCGCCGCTCAGCAGATGCGCCCAGCGAGCTTCGCGCGAGCCGCTTTGACGCTCCATTCTACGGACAAATTCGCGCTCGGCCAGATGATTCAGAGTCGTTTCGACGCCTTCCAGATCGTCGAACTGGTAGAGGCGCTCGGTGCGGCCGCGCAATTCGCCGGGGGTTTGCGGTCCGCGCAGAAACAAGACGCAAAGGATGGCGGCTTCGCGGCGTCCGAAGTTGAATTTTTCCGTGAATCGCTGGCCGTGCTTGGGGACTCTGCTTTCGCCCGAGATGCGAACCGCGAATCCTTTAGCGCGCAACCCTTCGAGCGCTACTTCGACCGTATCTTCGTCGTAGGAAACCACCGGCTCGCGGTTTGATTTCTGATTGCAGGCATTGACGAGCGCGTTTAACGATAGCGGGTAATAATCGGGCGTTGCGATTTCTTTTTCGAGCAAGGAACCGAGTACGCGCACCTCGGCGGGATCGAGTTGCCACTCCATCCGATCAGGATAGCGGGAATTGATTCGCAGGAGACGCAGAGAGGCCGGGAACGCGGTAAGAATCTCTTCTCAGCGTCCCGGCGTCTCTTTGTGAACTAGAAAGCTACCTTGACAGAGAACTGCAGCGAGCGCGCCGGCAACTGCGCGGTGATACCGGCAAGCGGAGCGCCGAACCCTGCGCCGGCCGTGGCGCCGTTGCCCCACGTGCCGCTGAAGCCAACGAAGTTGGGGTGATTGAAGACGTTGAACGCCTCGACGCGCGGAACGATGCGAACCCGCTCATTGAACAGCACGAAGGGCCGTTCGAGGAAGGGCGCGAAATCGTAGATCGGGCGGCCGTGGCCGGCGTTGCGGCCGACTACGACGCCGTTGATCACCGGACGATCGGTGCTGGTGCCGGCGCCGGTGTTGTTGGCGCCGGTGGTGTAGTTATAGGGCAGACCCGAGCCTAGCGTGACTACGCCGCCGATAGTGATATTGCCGGGCAGGATGTAGAGACCGCTGCCGACGAAGCGCTGACGCTGATCGAACAACGCATTGCCATTCTCCACCTTGCCGGTGAAGTTCGGATCGTTGGGGTTCTGGCCGGTGGCGTCGGGATCGACGTTATCGATGGCGTGCGACCACGTGTAGCTCAGCAACATGGAAGCGCGATGGCTGAAGCTATGCGAGAGGCTCACGTCGAGCGCGTCGTAGAACAGGTAGCCGTCGTTGACATCCGCTTGAATGGCGGCGTACGGCGGTTGCGGATTGGTGGCGGCGGTGGTGCTGCAGGTTAGGTTGTTCTGCTGATACCACCAGATCCAATACGGACGGGTGCAATTGGCGGCCTGCGCGGTGCGAACCTGACCCGCCGCCGTGCGAATGAAGGGCGACGGAGGATCGACATCCAGCGGGCGGTTGATTCTCAACGTGTGCGCGCCCACGTAGTCAACGCTCAACACCCAACGCGACATCAATTGGCGCTCGATGCCGATGCTCCATTGCTGCGAATAGGGGTTCCACAGGCCGCTCTGATAGTTGACGAGCGTGTTGGTGGGGAAGAACTGGTTGTAGTAGGAAGCATCGCCGGGACGGAGATAGAGGCTGCGGAGCGGCGCAATGGCGTTGGCCGGGAAAGCCGGAAGCGGCGCGGCAGCGACGGCCGTGGGGAAGCCGACCTGACCGGGCGAGGCGGTGTAGTTGAACACGCCCGTGGGCCCGGTAAGCGCATAATTGGCTTCGGAGTTATCGACGATCTGCGAGTAGTAGATGCCATATCCTCCGCGAATGACGGTTTTGCCATCGCCGTGGATGTTGTAGGCGAAACCGATGCGCGGCGCGAAATCCTTGTTGGAATCGGTGAAGGTCTGGCGCTCGTAACGCAGGCCGAGGTTGATGGTGAGGTTCGGGCGGACTTTCCAATCGTCCTGAACAAATAGGGCCCACAGCGTGTCATTCACGGTGTAGCTGGCGTTGCCATAGCTCTGCGTGTAGCTCTTGACGTTGGCGATGTTGTTCAAGTACGTCGGGCTTTCGCAGACCGTAAGGGCGAGCGTGCAGGTGTTGTAGCTGAACATGCCGAGGTAGATCGGGCCGCCGAATTCCTTGCTGTTGCCGCCGGTGTGGGCGAAAATCATGTCGCCGCCGAACTTGATCTGGTGATGGCCCTTCACGGTCGAAACGACGTCATTGGCCTGATACTGGCGGTTCATCAAGAGCGCCGATTGCGACGTGCCGGAAGTGAACGTGCCGCCGGTCGAGACCGGCACGCTGAACTGGGTTCCGTTGATCACGGGGTCGAATTCGGTGATGGGCGCCGCCAACTGGAATTGCAAGCGCAGGTTGTTGAGGAACGTCGGGCTGAGCACGGCGGTTTCGCCGACTTCTTCCGAGTAAGTGCGGCGGCGGAATACGCGATCGACGGAGGGAAGGCTGTTGCCGCCTACCGCGCCGTTGGGGTTGGTGTCGTGGAAGCCATCGACGTCGCTGCGGAAGAAGAGATTGTTCTTGTCGTTGATGCGATGATCGAGGCGCATGAAACCGAGCCAGCCGCGATAGTGGCCCACGAATACGCCGGGCGCGACCGGCGAAATGACCGGCGACCCGCGATCCTGGCGGCTGAATTCACCTGCCACGAAGAAATGCGTGTTGCCGCTCGACCCTATGGGGCCGGAAAGCGATAGATCGCTCTGGCCGAGGGTATCGTTGGTGATGTCGTTGCCGCTGGCGGCGTTAGCGACGGTGAACCCGGCAAGCGAAGCTTCGGAGCCCGAAGGACGCCACAGTTCCATCAATTCGCCGTGATACTTGCTGCCGCCGCTCTTGGTGATGATGTTGATCACGCTGCCCGTGCCGCCGCCGTATTCGGCGGAAAACGCGTTGGCGAGCACGCCCATCTCAAGCACCGCGGAACGCGGAATGTTGCTGAAGATCGTCTGCCGGCCCCAGCTATCGTTGCCGTTGCTGCCATCGATTTCGAACCACGCCTGACGGCGGCCGGCGCCGTTGGTGGTGAAAAGGTCTTCGTTCATGAAGATGTCGCCCTGATTGATGGCTGGGCGGTTGGCCGCGTTCAGGAGCGGCAGGAATGTGATGCGCTGATTGGGCAGCGGCGTCTCGGCGATCTGACGCTCGCCCAGAACGGTGCCCACCTGCGGTTCATCGGTGCGAACCTCGTCGGCGGCGCCGGTGACGGTGACGCGGGTCGCGCCGGCAGCGATATTCAACTGCAGGTCGATGGTGGCGTTAGCGCCGCCGCGAAGCTCAATATCGGCCACTTTGGCATCGGCGAAGCCTTGCTTCGAAGCCGCGATTTGGTATCGGCCGGCAATGGGCAAGCCCTCAATCGAATAAGCGCCTGAAGCATCGCTGGTCGCGCTGCGTTGTAGATTGTTTTCCGAGTTTTTTAATGCGATCTGTACGCCCGAAACAGGCGCCTTGCTGGCATCGGTGATTTTGCCGGTGATAGTCGCGGTATCCGGCGTTTGGGCGGCTAATGAAAGCGCGTACATGAAGACCGCGGAGCCGCAAATGAAACGAGACATAGACCTCCCTGGAATATGTCTAGGCTACAAAACGGCGGCCGCTACTACCACGGATAGTACTATTGCGAGGGGTTAATGCATCAAGCGTTCGAGCAGCCCGTGCACGCCGCTCAAAACGCCGGGAACGTTCAAGGCAGCCAATAAAGGCGCGGCGACGAATGCCGCCGCCATACGCGGCCCGACGATGCGCGGCGATGCCGGCGCCGGGGCGGAACCATCGAGCAATCGCTCCACGCGCCGCGAAATATCGTCACCCGCGGGCACGAATGCGCTCATCAGAGGGGAAGGCTGCGGGGCGACGCCGAGCCGCGCCACCCGTACCAAGGCCTCGGCCAGCGGGAGCGAAAGGCGCGGATCTTCCGCGACGGCGCTATCGTCGGCGGCCCATTCTGAGAAGCGCGCCCAGGCGCGGTCCACGTTGCGAAAGAGGCTGAGACCGGGAAAAGTTTCGGGCGCCAGCAGAAGCAGCAGCCGCTTGAAGTTGTCGGAGGAATCGCGATGCGCGCGCTCGTGGCGTATGGCCGCCGCCATTTGATCGGCATCGAGAGCCTGCGCCACGCTGCGCGACACAATCACGCGCGGGCGCAGAACGCCGGCCAACCCGACCATCGGCGCGCTGCCTTCCCAAAGCCAAACGGCATCGGATGCGCCCGGCAGTTGCGAGGAGCAACGCTCCATACAGCGCCGCGAGCGAATTCCCGCACGCAGGGCGCGAACCAAAGACGTGATCCAGACGGAAGCGCCCAGAGCGGCCGCGATCACAAACGGAAGGCCAGCCTCTTCCGAGCCCTTTTCATTTTCAAACGACAGAAAGCTCGGCAGACAGAGCGCAACTACAGACCCCACCGCGAAAAGGACCGGGAACAGACGCACGCCCAGCAGCAGTGCAGCCGCAGACCGCGCCGGCATGTTTTCCGCACGGCGGAGCGCCCAGGACGCGAACCCGCGCGCCAGAGCCGACACCGCCAAATGGATCAGAAAAAACGACGCCAGGCACACGGACAACAAGCGCAGCGCATAAGGGAGAATCATAATTTTCCTCTCTGGCTCAATTCCTTGCGTTTGATCTTGATCTTGCGCTCGAGCTCGTCGAGCAGCGCTTCATCCTGGGTACCGACAGCGTCGACCAGGCACGATATCAACAGTTCGCCGGATGGCTGAGGCCCGGCGAGGAACGCGGCCAGAAAATCTCCAGCGCGTTTTTGTTCCCATTGCTGACGGCTGAACCGCGGCGTATAGAGAAATGCGCGCTCCGATTTGCGGCGGTCGAGCAGGCCTTTCTTGTAGAGGCGATCGAGCGTGGTCATCACCGTGGTGTAAGCGAGGGAGCGGTCAAGGTGCTGAATGACATCGCGCACATTGCCTTCGCTGCATTGCCAAAGGACATCCATGACGTCGGTTTCGAGATGTCCGAGCGGTTGTACGCCTGCGGCGGGTTTACGTGATTTGAAAAGGCCAAGCATGGGAACTGGGTGGAATTTTAGCAGAAAACGGCGCGGACCTTCGGGTCGCTTGCGCGGGGTTGGAGCACTGGGCCCCTAAAGCACGATGCGTTCGTCGCCGTCGCGGCGGGTGATGCGTTCGCGGTCGAGGAATTCGAGCAGAGGGATAGCGTATTTGCGGGAGACGCCGGTCCATTCCTTGAAACCGGGGACCGCGAACCGCTCGCCGCGCCGGGCTTGCAGTAATTCGCGCAAGCGGGCTACAGCGGTGTGGTGTAGAGTCAGCTCGGCGTTGATGCGAACCAGTTTCTTTTCGCGAAGCAGGATCTGCATCAGTTCGCGGGCGCGAGCGGCTTCGACTCCCGATTTGGCGAGAGCCTCCGCCGCCGAAGGAGCGGCGAGCCCGGCGGTCTCGAAAGCGCGCTCGATGGCCTCGCGGGCTTGCATTTCGTCGTCGCGCAGAGCGACCTTGCGCCCGCGGAGACGCGCGATCTCGGCGTCGACGACGATCTCTTTCGAATCCGCCAGCAGGGCTTCCAAAACGAACGGCGGAACTCCGGGCAACTGGGCGTTGCGCAGATCGTGCAAAGCGACGCCTGGCTGCAAGGGGTGGGCGGCGTGAAATTCGCGGACGGCCTTTTCCAGTTTGGCGCGCGCGGCTTGAAACCAAGGACGGGCGATGTAATAGGGCGGCGTCAGCGCAACCAGCGGCGCCTTCGTTGCAGCGGCGCCGACCGCGGATTCGGTCATTCCGGTACGGGCGATCAGTTCCTGCATCGGCAATCCGAAGGCCGCATCCGCGACGAGGGTGGCAATGGTCTGTGACGGGTCGCCGGTTGCTAACGCGTCCAGGAATTCCTTCGCGGAAACCCCGCCGGCTTTGAAACGGCGCGCGCCGGTATCGATGACTACCCCGCCGCCAATCGTGGTGACCGGCGAAAACATGCGGACGATGAAGCGGTCGCCGGGAAGTAACAGCGCGGGCTCGCGCAGCACGATGCGCGCATAGGCGCTCTCACCGGGCTGTATCGCCGTGACGCCGAAAAGGCGCACTTCGGCTTCGATTTCGGCGGCGCCGGAATGAAAATGTACGGGTGCGCGGTGCTTGAGCGGCTTGGCCGAGCGCAGAAGTTGCAGGCGGCAATCGATCTGCTTCACGGCGCGAAAGCGGCCGGGCGAAGCGAGAACGTCGCCGCGTTTCAGCTCAGAGGTTTCGATGCCGGCGAGGTTTACGGCGGTGCGCTGGCCCGCGGTGGCGCGTCCGGTTTGAGAGCCGTGCACCTGGACGCCGCGCACGCGCAGCCTGCGGCCCTCGGGAAACAACTCAACCTCTTGTTCCTTTTCGACGGCGCCTGAAATTAGGGTGCCGGTGACCACGGCGCCGAAGCCTTTCATGGAAAACACGCGGTCGATAGGCAGACGAAAATGGCCGGCGGCGTCGCGCGGCGGAGCGGAGAGCGCCACGCGCGCCAACTCCTTTTTCAGTTCCACGATTCCGGCGCCGGTGGTGGAACTGACGGGCACCATAGGCGCGCCCGCGAGAAACGAACCCGCCACCAATTCTTCGACTTCGAGCTTCACCAACCCGAGCATGTCGGCATCGGTGAGATCGCTTTTGGTCAATGCGATGACGCCGCGCGGGATTTGGAGCAAGCGGCAAATATCGAAGTGCTCGCGCGTTTGCGGCTTGACGGATTCATCCGCGGCGACCACGAATAACGCCAAATCGATGCCGCCAACGCCGGCCAGCATGTTCTTGACGAAGCGCTCGTGGCCGGGAACGTCGACGAAGCCGATGCGCAGGCTGGAATTCAGCTCGAGATGAGCGAAGCCGAGATCGATGGTGATGCCACGGCGTTTTTCTTCGGCGAGGCGGTCCGTATCGGTGCCGGTGAGGGCTTTGACCAGCGATGTTTTGCCGTGATCGATGTGCCCCGCGGTTCCGGCGATGACGTGCTTCATGGAAGCGGCTCAGGCGCCGCCAAAGCATCCGCTCTGCTCCAGCGGCGGCGAGCCCACTGTAGCACTTCCTTGCGGTATGTCTTGGCCGACGAGACGCCGAGCAGGAACAGAACCACCACAAACGCGAGCGACGTAGTTTGCCCGACGCTCAGCCGCTCTTTGAAGAACCACATCCAACGGCCATAGATGAGCTCGATATGCACCCAATAGATGAGCAGCGATGTCGTGCCGAACTGCCGCAGCCAGCTCCAGCCATCGCGCGCCACGTACTGCGTCCAAACAAAGGCGAGCGCGAGCAGCAGCAGGGTGACGCTCTGCTTGGTGAGCACCTGCGCCGGACTGTTCAGCCAGAAATCGGACGCGGCGTAAATGGAATACGGCAAATGCGCGCAGTATTGGCAACAGGCAATAACGCCTCCGGCCGCGAGGACAGTCCATTGCATGGCGCGATCCAGACGCTCGGCGGGAATCAGGCGTAGCGCGCTGCCGGCAGAGACGCCAAAAGCCAGATAGGCGCCCCAGGGAAAGAAGCCGAACGCGCGATGATCGGGAACAACGTAGGCGCGCACCAGCGCCGGAACGCCCTGCCAGTCGATTTGCGAAACCAGCGGTGACGCGAGAGCGATTGCCACGCCCAGAACCGCGCACAATCGGGCGCGCTCCGCCGTGCGGAAGATCGCCATTACCGAAATTACGGCGATGGCGAAGCCCATGCAGTTGAGGATATCGACGCGCCAGAAATCGGCCCACGAGGAAACGGGAAGCCCCGCGACCATCATGAACGCGCGAAACGCGAAGGCCAGAAAGAACAGGTAGCCCGAGCGCTGCAGCGAAACCCAAAAGCGTTGGCGCGGGAGCAGGCCCTTGCGTTCGCTCGAATGCATCAGAAACGCCAGCGTGACGCCGGTCAGGAAGAGAAAAATCGCGGGCGGCATGCCGCCGATGAATTGCGAGAACATGAACGCGCCGCCGGGGCGCAGATCGCTTCGCAGGTAGGAATCGAAAACGTGTCCCTGCAGCATGATGGCTGCGCCGAGGCCGCGCACCCAATCAAGGTATTGAAGACGCTGGAGACTGGTTTTGACCTTCATTTCCCTGGGTTGGCGGACGCGTTTAGTGGAACAGCCGTTCCTTGCGTACGTTCTTAGGTAGATTCAGTTTCACTTGCGCGTCGGCGACCGGGCCGAGCTTCATGTTGGAGTAGGTCTGGATTTTGTAATCGAGATCGCCTTTTTCGTAGAGCTTCTGTTGTACGGCAACACCGGTTTCGTCGGAAATCCACACTTCGATCTTGGGGAACATCTGCGCCAGTTGAGGATCGTTCGGGTTCAGAACGAGCCGCGTCGCGGGTTGTCCTTTGACTGTGTCCGGGCCACCGAAGGCGACTTTATAATCCTGCTGGAGGTCCTTGGACGTGCCGCCCAGTCCCATTAAGAGCACGGCGTCGATGAGGCCGTGATATTTCTTTCCGAGATCGTCGTCGGCGACGGTGTTGGTCTTGGGCGTGTACTTGGCGACGTGCGTGCCATCGATGGCAATTTCCTGCAAGTTGGGCTGGCCGTTTTCGGTGAGGAATTTTTCGAGCACCTGAATCGCGTGCGGCCCAGTCTTGCGGAAGGCGATAGTGCCGGTGAATTTGTCGTTGGAATTGACGAAATTTTCGTGATCGATTCGCTCCCAATCGGCCGTGAATCCTTTAAACGTGGCCGCGGCTTTATCCATTCGCTGGTAGATGTCCTGCAGCGAGCCGGCGGCGAAGCAGGCCGGGACAGAAAGCAGTAGAGTGAGCAGGATTCGCGATCGCATGCAAGCGTTCCTTAAGGCCGGGCGAAGGCCATGTAGCCTTGGAGTTCCCCTTCCGAATCGCGCACCGGCTCAACGCGCGCGACGCTGAGGCGATTATTCCCCGTACGGATTCGCAGGAGCTCATTCAATTTGGCCGTGCGCTGACCCTCGGGAATGCCGGCCACAAGACGGGCTTCGACGAAGAACGCGGAAACGCCGTTCTCGGAGGAGATCATGGCGATGCTGCTGGCCTTGGCAATGCGCGGCTGGTCGCCAAACCACGTGTGCGGGGTCAGGAAAATGAAAGCCAGAATGATGCCAACCACTACGTCGTATTGCCATCCGCCCCGTGGGAAATCCCACAGGATGAAACGCTTGAGCATCGTTTTTTATTTTAGCAACGCGGCGCTTAGGAATGGCGGGACCCGGCGCCGAAAACGGGCTATTTCGCGTGCGCGAGGCCGGCAGCGTAATGGGAAATCCATTCCCGCTGGGCCTGGGTTTCGGGCACGGGGACGCCGCGGGCCTGGCTAACCTCGTCAATCGCCTCGGCTGGATCAACGCCATGCAAAATCAGCGCGCACGCCGCCATCATCCCGCTACGGCCGATGCCTTGACGGCAGTGCACGACAACGGTGCGACCCGCCGTAAGAGCCGAATCCAGGGTATCGACGGCCTTGGCGAATGCGGATTCGGAAGACGGCACATCACGGTCGGCGATGGGGAACGTGTGAAACACGAGACCTTCGGCGCGGGCGGCCACGGCCTCATTCTCCACCCCCAAATCGTGTTCCTCGCCGGGCGTAAGCAGGGACAACACGTCTTGGACGCCCTCACGGCGCCAACGGAGCATTTCGTCCTCCAGCCAATCGCCGCCGCGCGGGCGAGCGGCCATCCAAAGCTTGCCCGGCCATGGGCCTTCGACAGGATAAAACTCGCCTCGCATTATTTTTCGTCCGCGAACCCAGAGTCTTCTTTCAATATAACCTCGCGCGGGAGAGCATCGACGTCGATACTTCGCGATCGCAGCACCTGAACGCGATGATGTCCGTCGAGGATTGTCCCATCGATTCGCGCCTTCAGGCAGTCCTTCCCGCCGGGCTTCAGCGTAGCCAACAGAGTTTCCGTAGACAGCTTGTCGAGGATAGCGACTTTGGAAGGGACCAGTGGATGTAGCGCTCTGAGCGGGACCTGGTTCTTCACAACACCACCACCGGATGATACACATTCGGCAGCGCGGCTTCGCCAATTGCCACGAGTTCATCGCGGCCGGTAACGGCTTTCACGTATTTAGCGCCGGGCTGCGCGCGGAATGGCGAGGCGGTGAAATTGCGGCCGTTGCGGATTTGCGCCACCGTGATATCGTCCACGAAAACGTTGGGGAATTTGGGCAGTAGTTGGGCGGCTGGAACGATGGCGTCGATGAGGCGGTCTTCGGCGGCGAGCGCTTCGAGCTGCGGGATGGTGCGCGCCTGCGCGATTTCGAATTCGCCGCTGGCGAGGCGGCGTAGTTGTGTGAGATGCGCGCCGCAACCCAGGGCCTGGCCGAGATCGTGCGCGATGGAGCGCATGTATGTTCCACCGGAACAATGCGCGCGCAGCGTGGCCTCCGCGCCGGCGATAGCGAGCACGGTCAGCTCGTAGACGTGCACGGACGAGGGCGGCAGCTCGACGGCGATATCCTTGCGCGCCAATTCGTAAGCGCGCCGGCCGCCGATCTTTTTCGCAGATACGGCCGGCGGCGTCTGCATCAATTCGCCGCGAAAGCGATCGAGATGGCGTTCGAGTTCGCCGGCATCGACCGTGACTTGGCGCTGTTCGCCGATGGGTTCGCCCGCGCGGTCGTAGGTTGACGTAGCCCAGCCGAAGCGGACCACGCCTTCGTAGATTTTGTCGCTGCGCGTGTAGAATTGCGCCAGGCGCGTGGCGCGGCCGAGGACCAACGGCAGCACGCCGGTGGCGATGGGGTCGAGCGTGCCGAGATGGCCGATTTTTTTCGTCTGGGCGATGCGGCGCATTTTGCCGACTACGTCGTGCGAGGTCCAGCCCTCGGGCTTGTCGATTACGATGGCTCCGTCCAATGTTTTCTTTCTAGGCGCGCTTTCTGGCCGTGCACACGTACCCCAACGTGAAGTTGCGGTCGCGGTCGAGCGGATCGAGAAACGGCAGGATCAGCGCCAGTGGAATCAGGAATAGGGCGGCCGGAACAAACAGCAGCCAACGAATTCCCCCAGTGAAGAATTGTAATCCGTTGAGCAGGCGCCGCGCGAGCAACCGGAAATAGCCGCCCACGGGCCGGATCTCGACGGGTTCGAATCCGGCGCGTTTCAGCAGGTAGGCAAGACCGTAGCGGGTGTAACGGAAATAATCGTGCGGCGCCTGGTGCACTTCCCACTCGTGCGGAGCCGCGATCAGCAGCGGCGCGCCGGGCGCGAGCGTGCGCGCCATTTCTTCGAGTGCACGAGCCGGTTCGCGCAGATGCTCGATAGTGACGATGTGGAGCGCGGCGTCGAAACTTGCATCGCGAAACGGAAGCGCGGTGAGATCGGCGACGGCGTCGAGGTGGCTGTAGTTCCAGGCTGAATCGCCGACGGCGAGATCGACCCCGCAATAACGTTGGCGCGCGAATTCATGGGCGTACTGGCCCTCCCCCGCCCCGGCGTCGAGCACGCGCGCCCCGGGCGCAAGCGACTCTGCGAAGGCGTGAACCGCGTCCTGGATTTCGCATTCGAAGTGCAACACATGACGCCGCAACGGACGCGGCAGGCGGTAGGCAATGCCTGTGTACTTCACCGGCGTTGCGCCTCGATCATCACGGTGGCGCCACTGCGCGCGGCGGCTTCGGCGATGGCAAACGGCAATGCGGCCACTGTGAGCGCCAGGTATGCGAAGTCTTTGATCGCTCGCATCGCCACACTTTCGGGGATCTGGCGAACGCGGCGCGCCATGGGGTCGAGCCAAGGCGCGAGGCTGGTAGCAAGGCCGGCGGGATTATCGCGGAGGGAAAAATATTTGCGCCGCAAGACGCGGAATCCGCAGGATTCGAGGAGCTTTTCCAAATCGCGGCCGCGATAGTCGAAGAGATGGCGCGGAACGTCGATGCCGTTCCACGAGCGTCCGAGCAGACGGAACTGCCAAGAAGCCGCGTTGGGCGTTTGAACGATGAGGCGTCCGTTGGGCTCGAGCAATGCGTGCGCGGCCGAAAGATACGCGCGCGGATCATAGAGATGCTCGAGCACGTGGAACATGGTGATGCAGCCCATGGTTCCGGGCGCGAAGGGCGCGGCGTCGAGCGTGGCGCACACGGCCGGCGCTTGCTGGCGCTTCCATGCAATGGCCGCGGCATCGCGCGAATAATCGAGCCCTAAGACGCCGAAGCCGCGTTCGCGCATCATGCCGAGAAATAATCCGCCGCCGCAGCCGGCATCGAGCAATGGACCGCGCGCGCCGGAATCGCGCATGGCGCGCGCGGCGAATGCAACGTGATCGCGCAAAACCAGGCGGCGGTAGATTTCTTCCAGGCGGCTGACAGCGCTGGAATCGGGGGCGAACCAATAGTTCGCGGGATAGTAGTGGCCCAGCTCTTCCGGCGCGGGCGGCGGATCGAGTCGCAGCAAACCGCACTCGCCGCATTCGAGCACGCGAAATTCGCGCGACGTGGTTCCGTAGAGGCGGTCAGAACCGGCGAGCACCGCTTCGGCTCGCGCGCTGCCGCAAATCAGGCACGCGCTCATGCCACCTCTCGCCAGCTCAAGCGGTTGGCCAGAATCAGGCGGCGCACTTCGCGCGGGCTCAGCTTACGGATGCGCGCGATGGCAGCGCGTTTGCGCAGCATCTTCGGAAGCAACAGGAGCGCCGCCAGATCGCCACGCACAATCGCGCCGGCCATGCGGAGTTTGCCGCGCCATCCGGGAAAGTGCGCCGTGTCGCCTTCGCCGCGTTGCGCCAGCGCAGCGCTGGCCGTGACGCGCATGGCGAAATAGAAAGGGTTGCGCCAGAGCAGGCTCCAGGGAAACAGCTTGGCGGCAAGCAACACGCGATTGCGCTCAATCAATGCCAGGCGGCGCGCGGAACCTTTGCCCATGGTGGAGCCGCGATGATGCCGTACTACGGCATCGGGCGTATAGAGGCACTTCCACCCCGCGATGCGCGCGCGCAGACCGAGCTCGGCATCGTCGCCGTAGGCGAAGAGATCTTCGTCGAAGCCGCCGATCGCATCGAGCATCTCCTTACGGTACATTGCGGCGCAGCCGTCCGGCCACAATGCTTCCTCTTCGCGGTCGAATTGGCCGCGGTCCAACGCGCCGGCGCCTCGGCCGCGGTTCTGGCCATCCGGAAAGATCAAATGGCCGGCCTTGTCGATGCGTTTTGGATCTTCCCATACCAACACCTTAGCGGCCACCATGCCGATGTCGGGGGCTTTCACACAAGCCCGAAGCAGCGCCGCAAGCCAGCCCGGCTCGGCTTCGGCATCGTTATTTAAGAGCGCGATATATGCGCCGCTTGCTTTAGCAATTCCCTGATTGTTGGCGGCGCAGAATCCCCGATTTTTCCGATTGCGGATAACAAGTGCGCCAAATTCCTTTTCGGCCATCTCAGCCGAGCCATCGGTGGAGCCGTTGTCCACCACAATTGTTTCAAAATGAACATCCGTTTGACGCGCCAGTGAAGCGAGACACGCTCGCAGCAGCTCTTTGCGGTTCCAATTCACGACTATGGCGGAAATCACCCGGTTCGGCTCAGGGGCTGTATCCATGAGACTTATTCCCTATAGTATGATGAATTTAGGAGTAAGAGGGCCGGTTTATGGCATCCATTGGCGAGACGTTGCGCCGGGAACGGCAAAAGCGCGACCTCGAGTTGGATCAAGTTTCCGACGAGCTAAAAATCGCACCGCGATTTTTGAAAGCGATAGAAGAGGAACGATTCGACCGCCTGCCAGGCGGCGTATTCGCGAAGAGTTTTGTGCGGCAATACGCGCGCATGCTCGACCTCGACGAGGAAGAGGCTGCCGCGGAAGTACAGCGTGTGCTGGCTCCGGCTCCTATCTATCCGCCTTTTGGGCAGGTCACGCCTGTGGAACATCCGCCGGCGGCGCACGCCGGGTTTCTTCCGCACGTAGACGCGATTGCGGCCACGCCGCGGCGGCGCTTCGGGAAGAGTTCGTGGCTTTCCGCGCTAATCCTAGTCGTTGTGGTAATGCTCGGCTGCTCCTTGTTTTATGGGTGGTGGCGCGACCGCCGCGCGGCTGCAGTCTTGAAGGCCGCGGCGCCTGTGCACAAAAATACTCCTGCTAAAACGCAGCCGCCCGCGCAGGCTCCTGCGCAGACATCGGCCTCGATCGCGGGGACGCCTCAGGCGAGCGCGCCTGCGCCAACAAATCCTGCGCCAGTACAGACAGCTCCTTCTCCGGACGCGCAGCCGCTGACGGAATCGGCCACGGCTTTGCAGCCTTCCGGGCCAGTTTCGGTGGAATTGATTACTTCCGATGAGCCGGTGTGGATTCTTGCGCGCACTGACGGGAAATTTGCCTTCTCCGGAACGTTGGAGCCGAACCAGACGCGCACGCTGCAAGCCGACGGGAATGTGGTGCTTCGTCTAGGCAACGCGGGCGGCGTCACCGTTATGCTGAATGGCAAGCCGCTCGGAGCGTTAGGCCCCAAAGGTCAGGTGCGAACGGTTCAGTTGACTTCCGGCGGCTTCCAGATTGTGCCGCCCAAGCCTTCCACTCCGCCCGCGGCTCCCATCTGATGCATTGAGTCCTGCTGACGCTTACGTTCCAGCTGGAGCAATTCACGGCGGCGGCGTTTCTTGATGCGAGCGTCGACCTTCCGCCAGAACTTGCGGAAATAGCTGATGGCGGAAGTCATCGAGAAAAAGACCACCAGCCACATCAACGCCATCGCGGTAGTCCAGACCTGCGGATGCCGCACGCTTAAGAGCATGGCTGAAATAGCCGCCACCTGTGAGAGCATTTTGATCTTGCCGAGGTCGTTGGCCTTGATGGTGTAGCCTTCAGCGGCGGCAATGCTGCGCAACCCGGAAACCGCGAATTCGCGGCCGACGATGAGGATGCACATCCATGCCGGCAGCACGCCTACCTGCACCAGCGAAATCAGAGCGGCGGAAACCAGCAGCTTATCGGCAATGGGGTCGAGCAGCGTGCCGATGGTTGTGACCTGGCGCCAACGGCGCGCGAGATAGCCATCGAGCAGATCTGTAGCGGCAGCCACAAGAAAAATTCCCAGGGCAAGCCACTCGTTGGTGACGTGTACGCCGCCGACCCAAAGCGCGACGCGCTCCTGTACCAGCGCCGCCACCAACAGGGGCACGAAGAATATGCGAGCGATAGTGAGTGTGTTCGGGAGATTCATTCGCCCACACTAAATATAACAAGCGAATCACCTATCGGGTCAGCCGGAGTGTAACTACGGTCGCTCCCCAACCGCCGGCCTCGCCGGGCGCGTCGCCGAACGATTCCACAAATGCGGTGCGGGCCAATACGCGGCGTACGGTTTCGCGCTGCACGCCTATGCCGCGGCCGTGAATGATGCGCAGGGCGTGCAAGCCCAAACGGCGCGCTTCCACGAGATACTCTTCCACTACTGCTTCGATATCGCGGGGTGGAACGGCGTGCAGATCGAAAACGCTGGTGACCGGGATACGGAGTGGCTCATCGCCGCCGGGAAAGTTTTCCATCGTGCATGAAAAAGCCCGGCCAGCGACGCTGGCCGGGCATGATTACCTGCTTACGTTGTCTACCTTCAGCGCACCCGACTTTAAGCGACCTGTTGCGAGCGGTACTGGCTCATGATCGCTTCCATCTGATCTTTCAAGCGAAGTTTCAACTTCTTCAATCGCGTCTCTTCCACCTGTTCTTCTTCGGACAGATGGGGAAGCGACTCCAGGTTGTCCAGCTTTCTCGCGAAATCCGAGTGCTGGCTTGCCAGATGGCGAAATTCTTCGCTGGTAGCTATCAGATGCGCTTTCAATTCTTCTTGTGCGTTCCGGTCCATGGGCAATTCCTCCCAATTGAGGTTGCCGCGCCGAGTCGTGTCGGTTCGGAAGGCTCGGTGGGTAATCTCATCTGCGTAGATTGAGGGATGACATATACCATCCATCCGCCACCTTAACATGAATGAAACTTCATGACAATAGCCGTTTCGGAGGGGTAGTCGTAGTACTTCAGCCTGACGCTAACCTCTTGAAAACCAAGATGCTTATAGAAGGCTCGCGCAGCCGTGTTGGATTCACGAACTTCCAAGAAAACGGAAACGCCGCCGCTTGTTTCGAACGTTTTGGAGCGCGATTTCAGCAGCGACTCCCACAAAAATTTGCCGATGCCGCGGCGGCGGAAATTTTCGTCCACGGCAAGATTAAGTAGCTCGCATTCGCCGGGCGCCGTGTCGCGCGCCACCGCAAAGCCCGCCACGGCGCCGTCTTCGATGCATACGCGCAGGTCGTAGTGCAGATAGTCTTCGGGCCGCCATTGCGCGGCTTCCGGCGCGGCGGCTTGAATAGCGGCGATTCGCGGCAAGTCTTCCGGCGTGCCCGCGCGGATGAGCGGCATGATGCCAGTATGCCAACATAGAAGTGATGGCAACCGCTACCCTAACCGAGTTTCGCAACGAAGCCTACGCTGATTTTTCCGACCCCTCGAACAAGCGCGCGATGGAGATCGCGCTGAATAAAGTGCGCTCCGAGTTCGGGCGCGAATATGAGCTGCGCATTGGCGGCGAATCGATCGCCACCGGCGACAAATTGATCTCCCTGAATCCTTCCAAGACCGCCGAAGTGGTGGGCGTGCATCATAAAGCCACCGCGGCGCTGGCCAAGCGCGCGGTGGAAGAAGCTTACGCCTACTTTCCGGAATG
The DNA here is from genome assembly GCA_963743705.1 of Bryobacterales bacterium. Classification (GTDB taxonomy): domain Bacteria; phylum Acidobacteriota; class Terriglobia; order Bryobacterales; family Bryobacteraceae; genus PALSA-243. The sequence continues at coordinate 218,703 of CAVUQS010000021.1, forward strand.
GAGCCGCACGCCCGCCGAAGAGCGCATTCGCATGACGCTCGAGGTGGCGCGCATTTTGCGCATACGCAAATTCGAATTCAACGCCTGGCTGGTGTGTGAAGCGGGGAAAACTTTCCCCGAAGCCGAGGCCGAGACCGCCGAAGCGATCGATTTCTGCGAATACTACGCGCGCGAGATGGCGCGCCTGGCATCGCCGCAACAGGTAGTGCAGATGCCCGGCGAGCACGATGAAATGCTGTATATTCCGCTGGGCGTGGGCATCGTGATTCCGCCATGGAACTTTCCGCTGGCGATTTTGGCGGGCATGGCCATCGCCACGCTGGTGACGGGCAATACCGCGATCATCAAACCGTCGAGCGAGACGCCGACTATCGCCGCGAAATTCGCCGAGGCGTTGCTCGAAGCCGGGTTCCCCGAGCGTTCGTTCACGCTGTTGACCGGCAGCGGCGCCGCGGTAGGCGATACGCTGGTGCAGCATCCGAAGACGCGCTTCGTGGCCTTCACCGGCTCGCGCGATGTAGGCCTGCACATCAACGAACTGGCCGCCAAGCCCGGCCCGGGACAGATTTGGATCAAGCGCGTGGTGGCGGAGATGGGCGGCAAGGACGCAATCATCGTCGATTCCAACAGCGATCTCGATAAAGCCGTGGACGGCGTGCTGTTTTCGGCTTTCGGGTATCAAGGCCAGAAGTGCTCGGCGTGTTCGCGGGCGATTGTCGACGCGAAGATATACGACGAGTTCCTGGATAAGCTCACCGCTAAGGCCAAGACGCTCAAAGTCGGGCCGACGGACGATTCCACGAACTACATGGGCCCGGTGATCAGCGAGAGCGCGCGCAAGACGATCCAGGGCTACATTGAAGCGGGCAAGAAGGAAGGGCGTATGGTGGTTGGCAGCGACTCGGCGCCCGAAGGCGGCTACTACGTGCAGCCAACCATTTTCGCCGACGTCGATTCCAAAGCGCGAATCTTCCAGGAGGAGATCTTTGGGCCGGTGCTTGCGGTGACCAAGGCCAAAGATTTCGACCACGCTCTCGATCTTGCCAACGACACCCAATACGGCCTCACCGGCGCCGTGTTCTCGAACGATAAGAAGCATCTGAACGAGGCGCGCGAGCGCTTCCACGTGGGCAACCTCTACCTGAACCGCAAATGCACGGGCGCGATGGTTGGGGCGCACCCCTTCGGCGGCTTCAACATGTCAGGCACCGATTCGAAGGCCGGCGGCCCGGATTACCTGCTGCTCTTCCTGCAGGCGAAATCGGTAGCGGCCAAAATTAGCTGATAAACGGGCGTCTTTTACCCACGAACGGTTCAATTCTGGTAACCTAGCCCCACAGGACAGGTGTCTAAAACAGTAGCGGATCGATTCTTGGACGCGCGGCCAGCCAGCACACGAAGTCTGCCCGCCAGCCTGCGAATGCTATGGCTGGCGCTGATTCTGTCGTTGACGCTCTATGCGCAGGCCGCCGCGCTCGATCCGCAACACGAGGCGCACGAGCAGCCCGACCATTGCTGCCTGTTGTGTCACGTAGGGCCGGCATCGCTCCTGTCCAGCCCTGTACCGGCGTCCATCAGCCCGATTTTTGAGTTGGCCTGGCTGATCCAGGCGCCCGATCTCGCCCCCTCGCACGATACGCTGTTGGCGACAAGTTCGTCGCGCGCTCCTCCCTCCTTCGCCTAGCTTTTTCATTTCAGTTCAGGCGACCCAATAAAGAAGAAAGAAGGAGAAGCGCATGCGGCTATCTCATGAAGCCTCATGGGCGACATTTGCGGCGTTGGCGGCAGTGGCCATTTCGCAAACAGCCTGTGAACAATTTAAGAAAACGGAGAGCGCGACGGCCTATGACCAGGCGGCGTCTGTCCAACCCGCCCTGTTCACGGTGACGCACGACCAACTCGCGCACTTGCAGATTGTGGCGGTGCGGAAGACGAGTTGGCAAACCTCGGTGCACACCACCGGCACGGTGGATTGGGACGCCGACCACACGACGCAGGCGATCACGCAGGCCAACGGGCCGATTTCGCGCATCCTGGCGGACTACGGCACGCCCGTGAAGAAAGACGAGCCGTTGCTTTATGTCTCCAGCCCCGACGTGGTCAACGCGATATCGACATATCGCAAGGCGCGCAACCGCGAGCAATTCAACCAGCGCGTGGTGAACCGGACCAAGGAATTGCTCGACCGGGGCGCGGCGGCGGCAAAGGACTATGAATCGGCGCAGGCCGATTTCAACGACGCCCTCACCGACGTGCAGAACAGCCTGCAGCCGTTGAAGATTTTCGGCATCACGGCGCAACAGATCGACCAGGCGGAAAAGCAAGGCACGCCCATCGATACGGAACTTCCCGTGCGTTCGCCGATCTCAGGCGTCGTGGTGCAGAAGCTCATTTCGCCGGGACAGGTGATTCAAGCCGGCCAGACGGTCTGCTTCATGGTCAGCGACGTTTCGACGGTCTGGGTGCAAGGACATATTTTCGACCACGACCTTCCCTTTGTGCGCTCGGGCGATCCCGTAGATGAGACGAACCCCTCGTTCGGAGAGCGATTCCAGGGCAAGGTTTCCTACATCGGAACCTTTGTCGATCCGACGACGCGCACGACGCTGGTGCGCGTGGTGACGACGAATCCGCGCGGCTTGCTGAAGAAGGATATGTTCGTCGATGCCGTGATTCACACGGGCACGCAGAACAATGTGCTGGTGGTTCCGGTGGCCTCGGTGCTGCGCGATGACAAGAACGAGCCTCTGGTCTATATCGAAAGCGACCCAGGCAAGTTCGCCCAGCGCTCGGTGACCATCGGCGGCCAGCAAAATGGCCTGGTGGAAATCCGGAGCGGCCTGAACGAGGGTGACCGCGTGGTGGCCGACGGCAGCGTATTCCTGCAGTTCGCCGGCGCCATTCAATAGAGAACGCTGATGATCGCCAAGCTGGTTTCCTTCGCACTGCGCCAAAAATTCATGATCGTCATCGCCTCCGTGGCGTTGATGATCTGGGGCGCCATCTCATTCCAGAAGCTCCCGATCGACGCGTATCCGGACCTTGCGCCGCCGCACGTCGAACTCATCACGCAGTGGCCAGGCCACGCCTCCGAAGAAATTGAACGGCTGGTCACGATTCCGGTCGAGATTGAATTAAACGGCATTCCGCGGCTGGAATCGCTACGGTCGATTTCGCTCTACGGCCTCTCGTTCATCGCCATGAATTTCGAATATGGCGCCGATCCCTATTTCGTGCGCGAGCAGGCGTTCGAACGCATGGCCAACGCGGAGCTGCCGGCAGGCCTGGTGCCCAGCCTATCGCCGTTATTCAGCCCGAGCGGATTGATTTACCGCTATGTGCTCCAGAGCCCCGACCGCTCGCCGCAAGATCTGAAGACGCTCGAGGATTGGGTGATCGAGCGTCATTACCGTTCGATTCAGGGCGTCGCCGACGATTCCGGGTTCGGCGGCACCACCATGCAATACCAGGTGCTGCTCGACCCGAACAAGCTGTTCACCTATGGCGTGAGCGTGCCCACCGTTCTGAACCAGCTTGGGAACAACAACGCCAACGCGGGCGGCGGCTTCTACGCGCAGGGCGGCCAGTTTTACTATGTGCGCGGCCTGGGCCTGGTGCGCAACATGGAAGACATCGGCAACATTGTTCTCAACCAGCAGAACGGCACTCCGGTGTATGTGAAGGACATTGCCAAGGTGGATATCGGCTACGCGCCGCGTCTCGGCCAGTTCGGCTACATGAAGCAGGACGAAGCGGTGGAAGGCGTGATTCTGATGCGCGTCGGCGAGCAGGCGCAGGTGATTCTGCGGCGCGTCGAAGCCATGACGAAAGAGCTGAACGAGCACATTCTGCCCCCCGACGTGAAGGTCGTTCCGTACTATGACCGCCAAGGCCTGATTGAAGAAACCACCAGCACAGTAGAGGCGAATCTGCTTCGCGGCATGCTGCTGGTGCTGATCATTCTCGGTCTGTTCCTGTTCAACATACGCACCGCGCTGATTGTCGCGGTGACGATTCCGTTCGCGCTGATGTTCGCCTTCATTTGCCTGGATTGGCGGCATATTCCGGCGAATCTGCTTTCGATCGGCGCCATCGATTTCGGCATAATCGTGGATGGCGCGGTCGTTATGGTGGAAAACATTTTCCGCGAATTGGCGATCCGGCGCGGTCAACAATACGACGTCGCCGACGTGGTTCGCGCAGCGGCCCACGATGTGGAACGGCCGATCTTCTATGCCATCGCGGTGATCATCGCGGGCTACATCCCGATTTACGTGCTGCAGGGGCCCTCGGGACAACTATTCCAGCCCATGGCCGATACCATGTCGTTCGCGCTGCTCGGGTCGCTGCTCTGCGCGCTGACGCTTCTGCCGGTGCTGTGCGCCTATTTCTTGCGGCGGAACGTTCACGAGCCGGAATTGCGCGTCTACGAATGGATCCGCGGCGGGTACGGCCGGATGCTCGGGTGGTGCTTGCGTTACCGGGTGCTCACGGTGGCTTTGGTCCTGGCTGTGTTTGGCAGTTCGCTGCTGCTGATTCCGCTGATCGGTGGCGAGTTCATGCCGCATCTGGACGAAGGCGCATTGTGGGTGCGAGCGACAACGCCGTATACGATCTCATTCGAGGAAGCGTCGAAGTTGTCGCCGGAGATCCGCAACATCCTGGCGAGCTTTCCCCAGGTCACTACGGTCGCGAACGAACTCGGGCGGCCGGACGACGGCACTGACCCCACCGGCTTTTACAATAACGAGTTTTACGTCGGCCTGAAGCCGTATAACGACAAAGCTTGGAGCGGCGGAATTCACAAGAAGTCGGAGTTGGTCGAGGCGCTGCAAAAGAAATTCGCGGCATTCCCCGGAATTATTTTCAACTACACGCAGCCGGCCGAAGATGCGGTGGATGAAGCGGAAACCGGTCTGAAGAGCGCGCTCGCGGTGAAAGTGTTCGGGCCCGATCTTCAGACGCTCGAAGCCAAAGCCTCGCAGATCAAGAGTATTCTTTCGAAAACGCGCGGCATCACGGAGATTACGGTGGTTCACGAACTGGGCCAGCCTAGCCTGGTGATCACGCCGGACCGCGCCAAGCTGGCGCGCTATGGGTTGAACGTGGGCGACGTCAATACGCTGGTGGAAACCGCCATCGGCGGCACGGCGGCTACGCAGGTGATTCAAGGCGAGCGCCAGTTCGACCTGGTGGTGCGCATGCAGCCGCAGTTCCGCAGCGACGAAAACGCGATTCGCAATCTGCTGATCGCCACGCCGGGCGGGCAGTTCCTGCCGTTGAGCCAGTTTGCCGAGGTGCGGGTGGAGACCGGCGCGTCATTTATTTATCGCGAATCGAATTCACGCTACATTGGCGTGCAATTCAGCGTCGAGGGACGCGACTTGGCGAGCGCGGTAGGCGAAGCGCGCAAGAGAGTGGATGCCGCGGTGCCGCTGCCCACTGGTTACCGCTACGATTGGGGCGGCGAGTACAAGGATTATCTCGCTTCGCAGCAGCAGATGAAAACGATTCTGCCGCTGACGGTGGTGCTGATTCTGCTCATTCTTTTTGCGCTCTACGGCAACCTGAAATTCCCGGCCATCATCTTCTTCAGCGTGCTGGTGACGGAGCCCGTGGGCGGCCTGTTGGCGCTGTGGGTAACGCATACCAATTTCAGCGTGTCCTCGATGCTCGGCTTCGTGGCGCTGATGGGCGTGGCGGTGCAGACCAGCGTCATTCTGTATTCGTTCATCAACAAGCTGCGGCTCGAAGGGCGCGATATTGCCAGCGCCACGCTCGAAGCATCCATGCTGCGCCTGCGGCCCATCATGATGACGGCATTGGTGGCCTGCTTCGGCTTGCTTCCGGCGGCAATCTCCACGGGCATCGGAAGCGATTCTCAGCGGCCGTTCGCGATTGTGATCGTGGGCGGGTTGGCATCGCGGCTGCTGCTTTCGATTTTTCTCTCGCCTGTGCTCTATGCGCTGGCGGCGCGAGAAGGCGACACGCTGCAGGTGTGACGGCTATTTGACCGATACCGTAACGCCGGTTTGCGTCGATTGCGAACCAATCGCCAATACGACGGGCGTCGCGAGTCCGGGTGCGAGGGCGGCCGGGATCTGCACGTTGATCTGATAGAGCCCGGCGATGAGCCCGGGGGCAGCGCCGGCATACGTGACGCTGGCAGGCAAGCCGCCAACGGTTGCCGTGACGGACGCAACCGACGACGCGCCGGCGACGGTTTGGCCATCGGCCACCGGCGGCGTCAGAACCCCAAAGCCGGCGCCGAAAAGCATGACGACGGAACCGCGCGCAGCGGGATTCGACAAAGAATTGGGGCTGTAGTCCTGGTTGAGTATGGCGCCCGGTCCGTTGCCGCCGCCGTTCACGGTGAACAGCGCGGGGGCGACCGGCGCAACCGGGATCGGGACCGAGGCCAAGCCTCCAAGCTGCACGGCGGCTGGGCCGGTCAGACTCATGCCGAAGGGCACGATGGCGTTGACTTGCGAAGTTCCGGCGTATAGAAGCGGCGCGGAGGCATTATTGACCGAGACCGGCGACGCACCACTGAATGAGCCTAGCAAGGTGACAATTTCACCTGGAGCGATGGGCCCGGGCGCTAGACTGGCGGCATTGAGCACACTGTTGGCAGTGAGGAGTTGGGCGCTGCCGGCTTGGATCTGAATGCCAGCGGCGGTGGCTCCCAAAGCAATCGAAGCTCCCGCGGGCGAGGTGGCTACGGCATTGACGAGATGGATCTGCGCCGTTCCTACAGAGGCCGCGGGATCGACGGAAACGAAGACGTTGATCACCGCTCCATCGGCGATGGAGGCCTGGTTAAAGCCCACGATCATGCAACGCAGGGTTTGCGTTCCAGAAGCGGTATAGAGAACCTTGTAGGCGTTGCCAAGCTGCGGTCCGCCGGCAACCTGAACGCTCAGCCCGTTATCCCACTGCAAGTCGAATTGCAGCCCGCTGATGTCTTTGCCCCCACCAGAAAGGGAAACACTGGTGACGACGCTGCCGCCAGGACTCGCGGTTTGAGTGGCTATGGATAACGAGGCTCCAGAAATCGTCCCACAGATTCCCGAAAACAGACCGAACAAAAGGACCAGAGGCTTCACAGAAAAATCCCCATGCTTTTGGAAGGACGCTTGTCTGGATTATAAGCCCGGATACCCCTGAAGACTTCGGGCATTACCGTACAGTACGGCTAGTCTCCGGGGATACCTGCGAGGAATCCGCCCTGGTGCAGAAACCGTAGGATGCTATTGGCGACTTGACCCGCGGATTCACCGGATACGGTGGGCTCGAGGAATGCTTTCTCGCCTACACGCTCCCGGGTAAGTTCCCGCAGATCTTCGCCAGCGGGTCCGTAAATCACCGCAATCACGCCGGCTTCATTCAACGCGCGGGCAATTTCAGGAAGAGCCGGTCCGTGTTCTTCGGCTGACAGCGCGTAGACTTGGCGGCGGGCGTCGAACACTGCCCGTTCGATCTGGTGCGCGACTTCCGCGGATGCGTCCAGCCAAAGCGTGACGGCCGGCGATCCGTTCCTGAGCTCGCGCTCAGCGCGAGTGACGCGCTCACCCGGTTGGAAGCCGCCAGGCCCTGGCTCCGCCGTGCCGCTGCGTGGCTCGCGGCCGGTGATCATGCCGGCGGCCACCGTGGCGTTGGTCATCGGATCGATCAGAATGAAGCTGCCGGTGGTGCGATTGCGGCGATAGGCATCGCAGAAGATGGGCTTGCGGCACTCGATGACGACAGCGCCAATGTCGTTCAAGCCTAAACCGTTCGCGGTTTCCTTCTCGAGCGTGTTGATGTTGACGCGATAGCGGATGTCGGTGATAGCGGCCTGCACCGTCTGCGTGGTGTGCTTGAGCAGATAAGAGCGGTTGGCCTCAAGACGCTGCTCGTGCATCCAAACCATGCGCGCGTCGATGCGGCGCGTGACGTGCGGAAGATGCGAAGGCGGCGCGAGCATGTCGCCGCGGCTGATATCGATTTCATCTTCGAGGCAAAGCGTGACCGACATCGGCGGGAAAGCCTGCGGAAGGTCGCCTTCGTAGCTCGCGATGGACTTGATACGGCTGGTGCGGCCAGAGGGCAGCACGATCACGGGATCGCCGGGCTTTACGACTCCCGAAGCGACCTGGCCGCTGTACCCGCGAAAATCGAGATTGGGCCGTAGGACGTATTGCACCGGGAAGCGGAATTCCGTGAGATTGCGATCGCTCGCGATGTGCACGGTTTCGAGATAGCCCAGCAGGCTGGAGCCATCGAACCAGGGCATATTCTTGCTTTTTTCGACGACGTTATCGCCTTTGAGCGCGCTGATGGGAATGAAGTGGAGATCGGGCGCCTGGAGGCGCGACGCGTAGTCGGCGAAGTCGGCGGAGATGCGGTCGAAGACCTCCTGGTCGTAATTCACCAGGTCCATCTTGTTCACTGCGACGACGATGTGTTGGATGCCGAGCATCGACGCGATGAAAGCGTGGCGGCGCGACTGCGGCAACACGCCGCTGCGGGCATCGATCAGAATGATCGCGAGGTTGGCCGTGGAAGCGCCGGTGGCCATGTTGCGCGTGTACTGCTCATGGCCCGGCGTATCGGCGATGATGAATTTGCGGCGCGGCGTGGAGAAATACCGGTAAGCGACATCGATGGTGATTCCCTGCTCGCGCTCGGCGCGCAGGCCATCGGTGAGCAGCGCGAGATCCATCACGCCGCCGCTGGAGCGGTTCTCTGAAGCCTGGCGAATCGAGGCGAGCTGGTCTTCGTAGACGCCGTTGGAATCGAACAGCAGGCGGCCGATCAAGGTCGATTTGCCGTCGTCCACGCTGCCTGCCGTCGAGAGCCGCAGCAGGTCTTTTTCCTCGTTCTGCCGGATAAAAGTCTCCAGCGAATCGAGGCCGGCGGCCGTTGCGGTTTGCGTATCCGTTGCCGCCATCAGAAGTATCCTTCTCTCTTTTTCAGCTCCATCGAGCCATCCTGATCGTGGTCGATGGCGCGATTTTCGCGCTCCGACCGCCGGAACATCACCATCTCTTCGATGATTTTCGCGGTGGTGTCGGCCTCGGAACGGATGGCCCCGGTGCAATAGGTGCAGCCGAGCGAGCGCATGCGCGAAAGAACCATCTGCGGCTCCTCGCCGGGCATCAAAGGCAGGTTGTGTTCCAGCGGCAGCAGAGATTGGCCGCGCACCAGCATGGGACGTGGCTTGGCAAAATAGAGCGGCACGATCGGAATGTTTTCGACGTGAATGTACTGCCAGACGTCGATTTCGGTCCAGTTGGAAAGCGGGAAAACGCGAATGCTCTCGCCCTTTTCGATGCGGCCGTTATACAGATTCCAGAGCTCAGGGCGCTGGTTCTTGGGGTCCCATTGGCCGTAGCCGTCGCGAACGGAGAAAATACGCTCCTTGGCGCGGGAACGTTCTTCGTCGCGCCGGGCGCCGCCAAATGCAGCGTCGAAACCGCCCTCGGCCAGCGCATCAAGCAACGCGCGGGTCTTTAGCAAGCCGCAGCAGCGCTGCGTTCCCAAACGGAAAGGGCTGGCGCCATCGTCGAGCGCCTTCTGGTTAGTATGCACGATCAAGCGCACGCCCAATTCGGCGCAAAAACGATCGCGAAACTCGATCATTTCGCCGAATTTGTAGCTGGTATCGATGTGCAGCAAGGGAAACGGAATCTTGCCGGGGTGAAAGGCCTTTTGCGCGAGGCGGACCATGACCGACGAATCCTTGCCGATCGAATACAACATGACCGGGTTGGCGAATTCCGCCACCACTTCGCGCATGATGTGAATGCTCTCCGCCTCCAGGGCCCGGAGGTGAGAAAGCGTAAGTCTTCCCATAGTTCTAAAACAACCTAACCGCGAAACGTCGCAAGCGAACGCGACGGTTCCAATTGTACCGGCTCTCCATTCATACTAAGCGACCGCTGGCTGGCCTCAAGAACTTTGAGCACGCGCCAGGAATCGGCGCCATCGGTCTTGGGCTGGCGGCGGGTGCGGATGCAATCGAGGAAGTGCTGGCACTCCAGCGCCAACGGCTCGCCCGGGGGAAGCTCGACTTCCTGTCCCGACGGCTTTTCCACTACGAACTGTCCGTTCACCAGATCGATCTTCTTTTCGTAGATCTGAAGCTTGCCGGTCTTCAACACATCGTCAAACACCGCCATACGGCGCTCGCCTACTACTACCAGCTTCTGCTCCTTATACGGATGCAGCCAGCTCACGAAAAGATGCGCGCGCACGCCGCGCTCGAACAGCATGGTGGAAACGGTAACGTCGGCGATATTCGGCTGCAGGTATGCGCCTCCGGTCGCCGCGACCTGAATCGGGAGCTGCTTGGTGAGGAGAAGGATGACCGAGATGTCGTGGGGAGCGAAACTCCAGAGCGCGTTCTCTTCGCGGCGCACTTTGCCCAGATTCAACCGATTCGAATAAATGTATTCGAGGCGGCCCAATTCGCCGGCTTCGACCAATTCCTGCAAGCGGGTGACGGCGGGATGGTATTCGAGCAGATGCCCGCCCATGAGGATGCGCTTACGCCGCTCTGCCAGATCCATCAGCTTTTCGGCTTCCTCGCAATGCAGAACCAGAGGCTTCTCGACGAAGACATCCTTGCCGGCTTCGAGCAGGCGCTGAGCCAGCGCAAAGTGAGTTTCGGCGGGGGTGGCGATCACGACGCCGTCGATATCGGGATCGTTGGCGATGGCATCGAGCGAACTTTCCGTTTTCACCCCGGGATATTTGGAGCCGAGCTTTTCCAGCCTGTCGGGCTGTGAATCGCAAATCCGATAGAGCACTCCTAGTTGATGGAATACCCGGATCAGATTTTCTCCCCAGTATCCCGCGCCTACCACCGCAATCTTCACTTTTACTCTCCTTACGTACAAACCCGACTACTTATCGGCCTTCTGTTACCATTTTGGCGGCTTCGTTCGCCGCCGCCCCGTGCTTCGCCGGCGCTTCAGCAACGCCATCGAAGCCATACAGGCGATAGAGCGCGCGGCGCACGTTCTTCCAATCGTATTGTTGGCATTGCTTCAACGCCTCGGCTTTGAGACCTGCCGCGAATGCGGGAGCAGACAGGACGCGAAGCGCGCCGTTGCCCAAAGCCTGCCAATCGCCCACCTTCACCAGGACCGCGCTGACGTTGTTCTCAAAGATATAGGGGATGCCGCCGACGGCGGTCGAGATCACGACCAAACCCGCCGCCGCCGCTTCCACCAGGGAACCGGGGAAATTATCCGCGTGAGAACCGTTCAACAGGATGTCGCACCGATCGTAAATTTGAGGCAATTTTTCCTGCGGGACGTAGCCCAGAAACTCAACGTTGTTCAAGTTCAAAGTCTCAACCAGCCGGCGCAGGTTGCCCTCCTGATCCCCGGTGCCCACGACTTTTAGAGAAGCTTCGGGATAAAGCGCCTGCACCATGCCGAACGCGCGAATGACCGACTCGATGTCGTAGAGCTTGAGCAGGTGGCGCGTCACGATCAGCCTGGGCTGCATCGGATTGCGTTCCCGATAGGAGAAGCGGTCGAAATTGACGATGTTGGGGACGATCTGTACCGGCACGCCAACCCGTTTGCCGATGACATCCACCAGGAATTGCGACGGCGCCGTCACGACATGCGCCATGCGAAAGAAAGGCCTCAGAATGAAGGCCGTGTCGCGCAGGAAATCGTCGGCTTGGCCGCCGCGGTAATTGAGAATCACGCGCTTGCCGCGAAGGCGCGCGATGACGATCACGGGGCAGACCACTACGAAAAAATAGAGCCAGGAGCACGCCAGGATATGCACGATCTGGGCGCGAGCTGCCATGCGCCACATCTGAATGCAGAGGTTCATCGAGCGCAGGAACGGGCGCAGGCCGCGCAACCGATCGAGAAAGGCGAGGCGCTTTGGAAACGGCAGGTTGGACGGGAGGTAATCGGTGTAGATTCCCTCGGCCGTCATCAAATCCTGCATCAGCTTGCCTTGGATCGCCATTCCGCCATAGGGCGGAACCTTGGGGCCAACCAGGAGTACGGAACGCTGCGCCGCGCCACTTTCGTTCTGCGTCATACCTTCCCCAATACCGCCTTCACTACCTCGCCGCCTTTTTTCAGGAGCGCCTCCGGCGACGATCGCCAGAGTTGGCTTACCACGCGCTGGAAAGGATGCTGCTCCAGGAGCCGCCGGGTCTGCGCATTGGCCGGCCAATTTTGTTTCGGGTCGGCCTTCTCCTGCAGATCTTTGAGCGATGCCTCGATGGCTTCAATGGCGAAATCGATCTCCGCCCGCGTGATGATGAGCGGCGGAATGATGCGGATGTTGTAGTTGCCGTAACCGTAGGTGAGATGGACCCCACGGCGGCGGCATCCATACATGAATGAAGTAGCAGCCATGCCAACGTCGCGGCCGTCCATGAGAAGATCGAAGCCGATCATGAGACCCTGACCGCGCACGTTGCCGATAATCGGTCGCCTCGTTGCGAGATCGCGCAAACGGTCCATGAAATAGTTTCCGCTGTCGGCGGCGCGATCCACCAGGCCTTCTTCGCGAACGATATCGATCACCGCGTGAACCGCGGCGGCGGGTACCGGGTCGGACTGATGACTGGAGAGATTCCAGAGGCCATCGCCGGTCACCTTGTCGGCGATAGCGGCGGTCGCGGTGACCGCGGCTACCGGGAAGCCATTGCCGACCGATTTCGAAAGCGACAGGATGTCGGGCTCGGCGTCATGATGCTCGATCGCGAACCATTTGCCGGTGCGGCCGAAGCCGGTCTGCGCTTCGTCGACGATGAAGAGCGCCCCGTGCGCATGGGCCATGGCTCGCAGGGTCTTGAAATAGCCGGGCGGAGGAACCAGCATGCCGCCCGCCGATAGCACAGGCTCGACAATGACGGCGGCGATATTGGTCCAGTCGCCGACCCAATCGGCGAAGGAATTCAAGCAGGGGAACGGGCACGCGGCCTTGTTGGCGCCGGTGAAGCAGGCCTCGCACTCCTTCGTGATGGGCAGTTTGAAGCTCTCGGGTACAGTCGGAAGCGAGTCGCGATGCGAGGACAAGCTGGAGCAGCTCTTGGTCGCGAGCGACGTTCCGTAGTAGCCGCGGGAAAGTCCAAGGATGCCGGTGCGGCCGGTGTAGGCCTTGGCGAGCCGGAAAGCGAATTCGTTAGCTTCGGTGCCGGTGGAAAGGAAGATCGTCTTCTTGACGTTTCCCGGCGCTACCTGCGCAAGTTCATATGATGCCTGCATCACGGCAGGTGAGAGGAATTGGGTGCCGGTGTGCAGCAGCGTTTCAGTCTGCTTACGCACGCGCTCGACGAACTTCGGGTGATTGTGCCCCAGCACGCAGCAAAACATCCCCGACGCGAGATCGAGCAACTCGTTGCCGTCGGCGTCGCGCACCTTGCAGCCTTGCGCTCCAACGAGCACCTGGTCGGCATACGGCATGGCCATCAGCACGTAGTCGCCGTACCGTTGCCAAAGATCCAGGCTGGTCTGGTTTGTCTTCATTCGATTCCGTAGCGATTGCGGAAGTTATTTCCGCAATGCCGATTTCTCCTGTACTTTGAGTTCTGCGGGCGCTGTGGGAGTCGTCGTCCAGCCGGCGGCGGGCAAATTTGAGGCTCTGCGTAACCTCATCCCGGTAAGTGATATAAATCATGTCGTTTGCGATATTGAGAGAACTGGTGTAGCCGCAGAAATTTCGCTCGATGATTTCGGCGACCCATCGGTCGCACTTGTTGATGAGCGACCTTCAGCAGACCAAGGCCCGCATCGTAATAGCTGATGTAAGGATTATCGTTCTTATCGAGGGCAATCCCGTTGCGGTCGGGATACCCGTACTCAACCACTCTATCAACCGGCTGCAAGATCCACTTTCCATCCCGCCTGGTTGCGTACTTAATGAGCTTCAGGGGTACGTCGAGATAAGCGATATGAGGTTGGTCGTGTTTGTCCAATACGATCGATTCGGAGAACGTTCCGTGAGGCTGGTTCCGGCCCTCAAGAACGTCGATATCCCACGAAGTCCCGTTCCAGCGCGCATAGCGCATCCCGGCATTTTCATCCCTTACGTTGGCGTAGGCGACTTGGGGAAAGCCTTTCGAGTCCATCGCCAAAGAATTAAACTTCCCGCTGCCGAGCGCGCTATCGATGGTGCGCACTTGCCAATAAGTTCCGTTAAAGGCAGCCTCGCGCAGAGCCAACCGGTAGTCTTCGCCAGTGCCCCAGTATTCGTAATAACTGATCCTCGGGTTCTCATCCTTATCAAGTCCAATGGACGTGTAATAGTCGATCATTTTGGCGTTAATCCGGATCGGTATCTTCTCCCAAGCCGTGCCGTTCCAGTGGGCATACTTCAGCTTGCCTGCGCCATAATCGAGGTACGAAATGTGAGGGTGGTCCTTGGAATCCAAGACGAGCGAACAGAAACCAGAGGCGGTGTCGAGCGTATCCGCAAACCACCGATCCGAAATGTGGTCCCAAAATGCGTAGCGCAGCGAGTGGTTGACTTGATCCACATAGCTCACATGAGCATTGCCGTGGCTATCGATGCGCAGCGACGAAAAGCCACCGGCGACGGTTGAATCGGCGACCTCGATGGTCCATGTACCGGCGGCCGCGGTCGCACAAGACAATGCACAGATCGCGACGAGTTTACGTAGGCGGTTAGTTCTTGCACTCATACGGCAACTCTCTTTTGCTTGAAGTCCGGCTGGCGCTCCGAGCGCGGAAATATCGGCCGACACTACTCAGTGTATCCGGCACGAAGCATGTCGCGAAAAATCCGATTGCAGGAAGAGGATCGCTCAACAACCACATTGCGTAGACCCTTCGGCCGCGCGCCATCTTCAGCAGGCGGAAGAAATCTCCCGTCGCGCTTCCATAACGAACGCAGCAGACTCCAGACGAACACGTCTTCGGCGATCCAACGCTCGCCTGCGGTCTGTTGCCGCAATGGCGGCTGCGGCTGGTCGGTCAGGTCGCAATAAGCAATATGGATCAGATCGACGCCGCATGCGTTACCCAGGCTGTGCTGATCCCACGGTCGGGGATTGATCTCGATCAGCTTGTACTCGCCCGTGAGGCCGTCATACTTAAATTCGACCTCGGCGATTCCACTAAATCCGATCTTTTCGAGGAGACCGGCGGCGGTCTTCAGCAAATCAGGACGCAGCACCGTCTGCACCATGCAACCGGTGCCGAAGCCTTCCGGAACCTGAATCAGCTTCTGCGCAGTAAAACCGGCTACAAATTTTCCTTGCCGGTTCAGATAGCAGGCGGCAATCCAGAGGCACTCATCGCCGCCAGGGATCATTTCTTGAATCAACACACGGCTCTCGGCGCGGGAAATGTTGTCGTACTCGGCGATTAGCTCCTCGAGCGACGAGACTCCAATGGCCTTCCGCCCGCCAACCAGGCGCCAATTTCCCTCCTTGCGCCAATGGTGAGCCGCGACCGGCTTCATCACGCATGGGAACCGATACTCGACCGCAGCCGCCAGCAATTCAGGCTTCGAATGAACGTTCCAGGAGCGCGGGCTGGGGACGCCGGCGGCCGTAGCCGCGCGCGTCGTTTCCCATTTGTCGAGCGACGCTTGGAGCGCGGCTTCTCCCGGTAAAACCAGCGCGAAGAACGGCTCCAAGCTGCTCCCGATGCTGCGCCAGAAACAACACGTCGTGATCGCGGGTAGGGAATATTACGCCGCGCGCCGCCGATTTTCTTCCTAATTCCAACAGAAATTGAAGCAATTCCTGCGGTTGTTCTCGTGAATCCGGCGCACTGAGCACTTTGGCGTAGCGCGTGAAGTTCCCGGAGGCTTCGCGATGGGCTTTCAGCCCGATCACCGGTATTCCCCTCCGCCCCAAGCTCCGCGCTATGCCCAAACCCGTATGAAACAGGTTCATCACGATGGCTGCCGGACGCTCGGCCTGTACCCGTTTTTCCATTCGGCTTACTTCTTGCCTGCCAAAGCGTCGACGCGCTGGCTGTAGTTCTTCATATAAATCATTACTGCCTTGCACACATCCACCGGTGAGCTGCGGGGCGCTTTGTATAGCGGCTTATGATAAATCGCCTTTAAGTCGTCAACCGTCAGGCTCGATCCCAAATAGCTATTTAACTTACTGACGGCCTCCGCCGGAGTCAGGATCAGCTCTTCATAGCCGATCTGGAGATGCGGTAGCTTATTCTCTTGCAGAAAATCGGTCGCGGAATCCTTCACGCGCTGCTCGTACGCCCGCGAATCGCGATAGCTGCGGATCTGCCGCCGCAACGTCGCCGACACCCAGCATTGCAGATATCCGCGAGTTAAGACGATGAAACTGCACTGATTGAGATCGAGCAGGTTCTGCCAGAAACGGATGGTGAGCCACAGCCGCGGATCCTTCCAAATCCAGGGTGCGTGCCTGTTGCACGTCGCTAGGAACTCCCTGTAAGGCGTGTCATCGATGCTTCCGTAGAGGGATCCAATACGATCCATTGCGTCCGACGAGAATTCCGTCAGGTAATTTCCGGTGTAATTGGCTTGGCGGAATGAGCGACAGGTTTAACTCGATCAGCCGTTTGTTTTCGTACGTGTCGTAATCTTCCTTCTTGTGCGTGTCGCCAGTCCAAAATCCCCCGCGCGAGATCAACCCGCTCAAAACAGAACTTCCCGTCAGACCAGAAGTCAGGATGATGACATTGCGTTTCATGTTCGGCATTACCTTGTCCATCGCTATCTAGCTGGCCTCCCGTCCCAATCGCAGACCAATAAACTTCGACACACTGCCCATCGCGCGGTGAGCGCCCGATGCCAGGGTTTCGGTTTCGGCTGGCGATAAAAGACGCGATTTCCATAGCAGCACCGGGAATGCGGCCAGAACGGCCGCCTTTCATTGCGAGCGCTAGGCCCACCGAGGCTGGCGTAAATACGCGGCACAGAATATAGACCGACAATCCCCAAGACAACGCCAACGGTCACGCGGCCGATACCCAACGAAAGCGGCAGCACGGCTTCCGAACGCCAATAGCTTGCCACAGCTAGGGCGGCAAAGCTCAGCGCCGTGGCCCACGCCGCGCCCATCATCCCAAATTTTCCGACCAGTACATAGTTCAACGCCAGGTTCAAGACAGCCGCGCCCGCGCCGACGGCGCCGACGTGGCCGGTCTTGTCAGTCAGGAACATGCCGACCTGGGCATAATACCCAATGCCGTAAAGAATATACGCCAGCGCCACCACGGGAATAACTTCTTCCCCGCCGGCAAACCGGGGGTCAACCATAAATCGCATGATTTCCGGGCTAAGGAGAGCCAGCGCCAATCCCGCATAAATTAGTAATAAGGCGAACATGACAAACATCTGGCCGAAAATTTCGCGATGATTTTCCCTCTTATGGATAATATACATCCTCGATTGCCACATAACATAAAACGGCTGTACTAGGAGATAGTTCAACATGAATCCGAACTTATATCCGACCGCATATATTCCGACGACATCGAGGGACCGCAGGTGCTGGAGAAAGAAACGATCAGAAAAATTGAGGGCAAACGCAGCCATGTTGGCGAAAATTAAGGGAAACCCAAACGCCAGCATCGCATTCAGCAGCGGGCGGCTGAATCGCATGGGGATCTGCCTCAACATCCAGATTGAGAGCAGGATCAACTGGAGCCCGGCCACAATCAACGAACTTAGTAGAATCCCGATCAATCCGCTCTTTAGGACCGTCAGGAACACAATATTCAGAGCCAACACCAGCGCCAAGCCAATGGAGTCGAGGGCCACGAATGCGCCGGAGGCTTCGCGCGCCCGCAGGTAAGTGCGCGGTACATTGAGAATGTAACCAATGATAAACGACGAAAAAGAAATCAACAGATAACGGGATGGCGTGTCTTTCCCAATGATGAGCGTCGACGCCGGCGCGACAAATCCTAACAATAGGGCATAGGCCGCGACGCCGGTGACCACAACGAATAGGAACGCGGTGCTTACTGTGGTCCGGCGTTTCTCGTCCGTATCCGCGCGGGCATAGCAGCGAAGCAGGGCCGCGATCATACCCATGCCGAGAAACATGCCGAAAAGCGACATGCTCAGGTCCAGAATTTCGAGGACCCCGTAGTCCTTGGGCGACAGGTAGTGCGTATAGAACGGAACCATCAGAAAGCCGATGGCCTTAGTCGCAACATTGCCGAGACCGTAAACCAGGCTATGGCGGACAGCGGTTTGAATTTCGCCCAGAACATTTTCCGGCGGTAGAGCGGGCGTCACTGCGGCGGCTTCACTCATGCGTACTGCACCTCCACAATGGTCTCTTCGAAGGGAACCGAAGGGCCTTCCAATCGCCAGGCGTGGTTTAGAATCGCGGTACAGGCCACCAGCAGGAAGTAATAATCGAAATAGGCGCGTCCCAGAAAAGCTCCAGAGACCATGAAACCAATAAGACCCATTTGGAGCATCATGGCGTATCCGGAAGCTCGTTTATCCTGCCAAAGCAACGCCTGTCTGCGCACGCCTCCCAGGGTAAAAAACAGAAACCAGGAGGCTCAGATACAAAAACAGTCCGGGGAAACCATGCTCCGCCAACACGCCAAAGTACATGCTGTGGGGCCCATGAACGTCTTTGGGGTTAGGCGCATAGCGATAGAACAGAGTAGGGGTAAACGCTTCAAATCCCCCGCCGGTTACTGGATAATCCTTCGCTAACCGCCAGCAATATGTCCACGCATTGATACGGGACGTCGCGGAATCATCCATCAGGGCCCCTCTTTCCCAAAATCCATGCGCTCCTGCCATTTTTCCGGAGTTAGGAACACCGCGAAAACTCCTGCCAGGACCAGGACTGGAACTAAGAGTACTCGTTGCGGAAGACGAATAATCATCAGAAAAGGACTACTGACATACCGATCAGGGCGCCACTCGAATAAGTAAAGAAGAATGGCTGGAATGGTAGCCAGAAATGTAATGGCCATTATGCGCCGGACCGTCCGGTTCGGATCGACCCTTGCAAGGACAAAGAACACGGGCAAAGTCATATTCAAAGCAAGCCCGAAATCGTTGTTGTCCGCCAGCATGGATCCCGGGGGACCATACAACCGGAAAGAGCCCGCGGTGATGACCATGAAGGGAACGGCTTTTAAGACAAGAATCGCAAAGCATCCGCACATGACCAACACAGGAAATGCGGAAGCGTTCCCAGGTATCGACGACGACGACCGTAACCACCGTCATCAGCAGAATCTTGGAGACCATGCGCCACAGGTACCAGGTGTCGTCGGCGAAGTGTACAAACTCAGGCTCATGGGAATTATTGAGGGACGTAAACGTAAACCACTCCCCACAAAACGACCAAAAGAACGACTTCCCTGTTAAAAATGCGATTCCATCCGCGAGTGAAGAAGAAAAGGCCCGCCAGGGTGGCGATCGCCACCGCCTCCGCCCACGGGTACTCATACCTCGCGCTCCAGATGAAGGCGTGTGGGTTGAGCAGCGAGACGACCGTCCACATCAGCACGCCCCAAAACGGCCGAAAGAAGCACGCCGGCAGGCACGCGCAAAACACGATGATGAATATGGCGTCGCGGATAGGCACGGCGATTTTGGCGGTGACTAAGCCCCGGAATGGGCTGTCCCGACCTCCTCGCTGCTTCGTTCGCGGCCTCGCCGCATGGCCGAGGCGTCCGCCGGGCGTGCTTCCTTCTCAAAAACGCAAAGGATCGTGCCGCGCAGATTTTCAAAACACGCAAACGAAGTCAATTTTTCGTACAACATGCCGATCCGAAACAACACCGGCGAAAACATCAGATAAGACGGGTAGTGGTTGATGGCCTTTAGAACGCGCTTCGTAAGCCCGGCCTCTCGCATTTGCCGGCCCAGGCTCGAGAGCGAATTGGCGCGGTACAAGGTCGGAAAGACGTCGTCCTCTTGTACCATCGTCATCTTTGAAACCATCACCCGATGCCAGCGATAGGGCGTCAGGGCGGCGACAATCGAGACGTAGTCAAACTTGTTGGGCGTCGAGAGAACGATCCGTCCGCCCGGCTTCAACACGCGCTGGAATTCGCGAAATACCGCCAAGGGATTCTGTAGATGCTCCACAACACTGCGTGAAATGATGAGGTCGAAATAGTTGGGGGGAAAGGGGAGCTTTTCGAGATCGCCGCGGAGGGCGAACGGGGACCGTTGGTTCCGTGTATCCAGCTTTTCTTCCAGGTCGACGCCGATGACCTGCACGTCGGAAGCAAATTCACGCGAGAATTCGAGGTCGCGCCCGCAGCCCGCATCCAGCAGGCGGCCGCCCGACACCACGTGCTGTTCGATCAACTCTTTATACTGCCCGCGGCTAAACTTGCGGCCGGCATAGTATTTGTCGAACAGCTTCTCGCATTTTTGCCGGTCCTTTTGCCTAAACATTCAATTCTCCTGGCGCCTCCGCTTGAGGTCTAGCCATTCACCCACTGATACCAATCGAATTTCGCGGCGAAACAGGCCGGATTCGCCTCCCAGGGTTGCCCGCGCCTCAATTCGAGCGGGTCCGTAGCCGGATCGTTCATTCCCCAAATCGTCGAGACGGCCGACTTGTAGCCGGCGGCCTTAACTACTTCTTTGTTCCAAGGCGAGAAATCGATATCCCGGCCGCTCGGGTAGGCGAAATGATTTACCGGAGCCTGCAGTTCCTCCTCGATGCGGCGTTTACACTCCGTAGCTTCCCAGCAAGCGTCGGCCGGGGAAAGCCGGGAGACGAAGGGATGCGTCACGGTGTGTCCGCCAAAACCGATGCCCTTGGTTTTCAGCAGCCGAATTTGATCCCAACTCAGCATGCGGCCATTGAGTTCGCCTTCATCGCGGCTGCCCAAGCGTGTAATGACATCCTGCAGGCGCGCCCGTTTCTCGATTTCCGGCAGGCCGCGGAAATAGGCGTAGAGTTGATCGCGGCTGCGAAGCTTTTCCGCCTCATTGCGTAACCAGAAACGGCGCGGAACGTCGAGGTCCAAATCGAGATGCGGGTGGGCCGATTTCTTCACCGCCAGCGATAGTTTGTCGAACCACAACGCTTCGCCGGAATCGACGGCGCCGGTGGTCAGGAAGATGGTCGCCGTGAGGCCGTAGCGCTCTAGGATGGGGAAAGCGTTCTGGTAATTATCCAGGTAACCATCGTCGAACGTGATCACGACCACCGGTTCCGGCGGTCCGCCTTCGGTCAGCCTATGCACGGCTTCGTCTAGTGCCACCACCCGATAGTTTTTGGCGACGATGCGCATTTCCTGTTCGAAAATGGAAACGGGCGTCGCCGGAAAGAAAGGATCCTGCTCGTCGCTGATGTGATGGTAGTAGACGATGCGCGCCGAGGGAGCATTCCGCCGTTGCAGGATGCTTCCGCCCGACCGGCGCAAAAAGTAGCGATCGCGCCACGGCCGCAGCACCTTGGGCAGGGGCGAATAAGAGTAACAACCCGCTAGCAGGTTGCGCTTCCACTCACCGTTGCCGGATGAAGCGCCGTTGCCATTCTGGAATGCGGCGACCCGTTGAGCCTCCTGGCGCGCATCGCGCGCGGCAAGCCAGGATTTCGGCGCGAGTTGCTTGACCTTCTGGCGCGTTCCCGCTATCCATTCCGGACCGTGGCAATAGAGGACGTTGGACGCGGTGTTGCGTCCGATCGTCAGGCGCTTGCTCAATATGACTTCCGAGCCCCAATCGGACTTGTGACGTCCCACGCCGCCGAGGAAATCGTACTTCGTATAGCCTCGCCGGATAAATTCCTGGATTGACCAGGCGCGCAGCGCGACACCGGCATTGAGGTGTTCGCAATCCGGCTCGTAGCCTTCCTGCAGTTGCGAGTATTCGTTGCGGTACGAGAAGCCATACTGGCAGGCGAGAATACGGCCATGCCACTCCAAGGCAGAAAAGCAAAGGCGGCCGCGTTCGAGCAGCAAGGGCGAGAGCGCGCGGTAGAAAACCTGCTTCTTGTCCCAACCGAACACTCCCGGCTTCGATTCCTTCGCCCAGCGGCGGCGATGCAGCTCGAAGAGCGACGGCAACCACTCGTTGAGTTCTTCCTTGCGTTCGCAAAAACGAAATTGGAATTCGGGACGATCTTCAAAGCTGCGCAGCACCGAGCGGACCTTGGTGCGGAATCGCGACGGCAATTGTTTGAGATACGCTTGCCAATCGCCGGGCAACCCGACCGCGGCGCAAGGCGAATCGCCTTCGGCGAAGACCATGTTGCGGCGCGCCATCCAATCCCGCAGGATGGGCATAGTGGAAGAGCTTGGCGGGATCTCGTTGAGCTCGAGCAGAACGCCGCGCGCCAAGTCCGGCTCTAAATGCTTCCAGAATGCATCCATCACCGCAGGCTCTTCGCCCGCCGCGATGGGAAAATCGAGATAGTCCGAGTCTGCGGAGCCGTCGCCGGCGAATGCCAGCATCCGATAGCTTTGTTTGAACCGGTGGACGGTGCGCCAGCGCAACGGCGCGATCCCACGAAGGCGGTCTCGGTCGTCATAGGCCAGGAGGATCCGCAGTTCGCCTGGGACGCCGTAGGCGGTCCACCAGGCATTGAGCCATTCCCAACTGACAAAAATCGACGTCGCCGGAGACTCTTCCAGTAACTGCGTCCAAGCATCGCGCAGCCCGGCCAACTCTTCGCCTTTGCGGACCTCGACGATTCTCATGCCACCGCCGTCCGGGGCCGGTCCACAAATTGGCGGAACCAGAGTTCGAGGGCCAGGAAAGTCCACACCGTATCGCCGTAAAACGCCGTGTTATCGGTTTCGTGGCGTCGCATCAAGTCTTCCACGAAGGGGCGGCGCACCAACCCGCGCTCATAGGTTCGTTGCGAGCGCAGGATATCCTGCGTCATTTCCCGCATACGCGGGTGCGACTTCATCCAGACCGAGACCGGGATGCCGAAGCCATGCTTCTTCTTCTTGATGACCTCGATCGGCAACAGTTCACGGAATGCCTTCTTGAACAGATAGCGCTTCTCGGCGCCTTTGACTTTGAGGTTCGCCGGGATGGAGCCGGAACAATCGGCCACTACGCGATCGAGGAACGGAAAGCGTGCGCGGATGCCTGCCAGTTCGCACATGCGCGTGACCTTGAGCAGGTCGTTATCGCCCAGCGTGATCTTGACGTCGAGATAGAGTAGGCGATTCAAATGGTCGCGCGCCGGACCGTTGCGGTAATAATGCACGGGGCGCTCCAGCACCGGGTAATCGCCAAGCGATTGGACGAAGCCCGCTTCGAAAATATCGCTCAGCGGATTGTCCATCAGCATGTTGTACGAGAAGAAGCGATCCGGCTGCGGCAGGTTCGACCGGCGGACATAGCTTCGCGCCGTTGTGAATATTCCATTGAATGGAATCGCCGATAGCAGCGGCTCGGCGACGCCTTTCCGCAGGAAGCGCGGCACGCGTTGATAAGCGTCAAAGATCTTGTCGGTGAGATAGCGCTCGTTGCCGCCGAACAGCTCATCCCCCCCGTCGCCGGCCAACAGCGCCTTGACCCCATTCTGCGCGGCGAGACGCGCGCAGAAATAGGTGGGAATCGCAGACGAGTTGCCGAACGGTTCGTCGAAGTAACGGACCATGTCCGGGATGGCATCGGCGCAATCGTTCGCGTTGACCAAATACTCGTGGTGCTTGGCTTGAAACTTGGTGGCGCTGATGCGCGCGTACTCGAGTTCGTTAAAGCGCTCCTCTTCGAAGCCGATCGAAAACGATTGCGCCGGCCCGCGCCCGACGCGGCTCATCATGCCAACGACGGTGCTGCTATCGGTTCCACCGCTGAGGAAGGCGCCGAGTTCGTGGAACGGGTCGTTCTTGCAGTGCGCGCGTACGGACTCTTCGACCACGGATTCCAGTTGGCGCGCCAGCGCATCCTCCCCGGCGTCGCTATCCGCGTAGCGCATGTCCCAATGCTGCTGGAGCTTTCGGATACGCCCGCCGGAAGCGCACAGAACCTGCCCGGGCAACAAACGGGTCACATTGGCGATAATCGAATCCGGCGCCAGGTTGACGGAATAGTTCAGATACTTCGCGATGCCGCGCGGATCGATCTCGGAGGGAACCTCTCCGGTGGCCAGCAAGGCGTCGATTCGCGTCGCGATCAACAGAGACCGCGGGCCCTCGTAATAAACCAGGGAATGGATGGCGAAGCCGTCGCAGGCGGCATATAGATTGCGCTCGCGCCGGTCCCAAACAATAATGCCGAAATCGCCGCGCAACTTTTCGAGAAACTGGATACCGAACCGCTGATAGAGGCCGCCGATCAATGCCGCGGTCGCGTTTGGTCCGCCAGGTTCATCGCCATCGGCTACCAATTTTCGAAGCTCTGCTTCGTTGTAGAAATCCGCCTCGCAGGCCACCATGACCAGCGCGTCTTGATAAAGCTGCTGGCTCTCGAACCTGGCTGAAACACCGACGCCAACCGCCTGGTCAAGCGCGACGCCGCGGCGCTCGCTCGGATCGAGCGTCAAGCCCGCACACAGCGCCTCGAGCGTCCTGGCCCCGGCGTCCGGAGCGTCCTTTCTCCACATTGCGCAAATGCCGCTCATTCCGCTTTAAACACCCTTTGCCATGTCTTGAACATCAATACCGTCCAGAACATTGAAGACCAGTCGCGTTGTCCGCGCTGGTGCTGCTTCCAGCAATTGCCCAGAAATTCGTAGTCCAGATAATGGTCCGGCGCGGCGAAGACCGCGTTCTGCGTGAACTCTTTCAGATCGGTGCGGAACCACTTGGCGAGAGGCACGCCGAATCCCCACTTGCGGCGTTGCAGAATCTCGCTGGGCAACACCGGCTCGAGAGACTTCTTGAAGATGTACTTGCCGGCCCCGTGATGCAGCTTCAGCCCGGATGGAATGCGGGCGATCGATTCCATCAGTTGGTGATCCAATAGCGGGCAACGCACTTCGAGCGAATTCGCCATGCTCGCGCGGTCAACTTTCGTCAAAATGTCGTCGACCAGGTAGGTCTTGATATCGACATACAGAATACGCGACAGCGGATCGTCGGTATCGGCGCGCTCGTAATGATGGCGCAGAACGTCCATCGAATCGTAGCCGTTCAGGGCTTGCCGCACTTGCGGCCCGAGCAGCTTGGCCTTCATCGCGGGCGGGCAGCTCGACATGGTATTGAAATAGCCTTCCACGGCCGAGCGCGACAGGCTCTCGAGCGTAGTCTTGGCGCGGAAGATGCGCGGCGCCCAATCTGCTTTGGGATATAGTTGCGACAACGGTCCAAACACGGCGCGCCGGATACGCAAGGGAAGAACGGAGCGCATCAGGTTCTCGCGCACATCGAACTTATAGCGGCGATAACCGGCGAAGTTCTCGTCGCCGCCGTCTCCTGAAAGCGCAACCGTAACGTGCCGGCGCGCGATCTGCGAGACATAATAAGTCGGCACTGCGGAGGAGTCGGCGAACGGCTCGTCATAGTGCCAGGCGAGCTTCTCGATGATATCGACGGCTCTGGGCGAGATGATTTCTTCGTGATGATCCGCGCCCAGGCTGGTGGCGAATTCCTTAGCTTCCGCCGCCTCGTTGTAACTCTCTTCCGTAAAACCGATCGAACACGTGGTAACCGGCCTCTGAACCTCGTTCATCAGCGCCACCACCGACGAGGAATCCACGCCGCCGCTGAGGAATGCGCCCAGCGGGACATCGCTGACCAGCCGCACCTTCACTGCAGTCCGGTATTCGTCGATCAGGCGCTCGCGCCATTCGGCTTCGCCCAGATCCTGCGGCTCCTTGAAGCTCAGATCCCAATACGGAACTTCGCGGATTCCCCTCGCGTCGACCGACAGATAGTGCGCCGGCTGCAGCTTGCGAACCTGCTTGAAGATGGTCTTGGGCGCTGGGATGTACAGATAAGAGAAGTAATCGGACAGCGCCTCGAGATCGATGTCACGCGAGAAATCGGCCGCGGGCCAAAGGGCCTTCATCTCCGAGCCGAAAAGAAGCTTGCGGCCATTCCAGGAGTAGAAGAGCGGCTTCTTGCCGACGCGGTCGCGGGCCAGGAGCAACTTACGCTTTTTCTTGTCCCACAAAGCAATGGCGAACATGCCCCTCAGCTTGGAGAAACAATCCTCACCCAGCTCTTCGTAGAGATGAACGATGGTTTCGGTGTCGCAGCGCGAACGGAAACGATGTCCGCTCGACAGATACTGCTTGTTGAGTTCCTGAAAGTTGTAAATCTCGCCGTTGAAGGCGATCCAAACCGTTTCATCCTCGTTCGAGAGCGGCTGCTGCCCGCTCTTCAGGTCGATGATGCTCAAGCGGCGATGGCCGAGTCCGACGCCCGGCCCGCAGAACACGCCTTCTTCATCCGGACCGCGATGAATCAGCGTATCCGCCATCGCTTTCACCGTTTTCCGGCAGACGAGAGCGTCGCTCTGTGGTTCGAAGATGCCGCAGATGCCGCACATACGCTAGCGTGGCCTCCGCATATGACTTGGAACTCGGAGAGTCAGTTGATCGGTTCGCATACCGCTCTCCGTGTTCCGCTGACCGCCAGCCTGCGCGCGGCCATGTTCTCGTACAACTCTTTGTACTTCTGAATCATGCTATCGAGGGAAAACTCGTCGTGCATACGCTGGACCGCAGCGTCGCCCATCTTGCGTCGCCGCTCCGGTTCGCGGCTCAATTCCTCAATCTCGCCCGCCAGGACTCCCACATCGCCGACCGGGAACAGCACGCCCGATTCGCCATTGACGATGACTTCCACGTTGCCGCCAACAGCCGTCGCAACGGCGGGCAGGCCCGTCGCCATCGCTTCCAACAGCGCGTTCGAAATACCCTCGCATACCGACGGCAGCGCAAACATATCCAGGGCGTTCAGGAATTCCGGCACGCGCGCGGTCTTGCCGAGAAACTGAACCCGCCCGCGAAGTTCCGCAGATCCGTCAACCAACTGCTGAAGGCTGGGCAACTCGGAACCTTCGCCCGCGATGAGCACGCGCCAATCGCCCGCCCCGGGCCCGAGAAGCGCTGCCGCGCGAAGCAACGTCGGATAGTCTTTGATGCGATTCATCCGCCCTACGGAGCCGATACAGAACGCGGCTTCGGGAATTCCCAGCTCCTGCCGGAATCGCATGCCGCTTGCACGGTCACGATGGAAGCGCGTGGCGGCGACGCCGTTGTGAATGACATCCATGCGATCGGCGGAAAAGCCGGTGCGCCGCGACAGCATGTCGCGCAGTTGATAGGAGACCGAGAAGACGTGGTGCGCCAACTCATAACCGGCGCGCCGCACCCAACTGCGGCGCCGCGGTTCGGCGTCGGGGTCCATTTCCACGCCGTGCTCGCTATGAATCACCGCGCAGGAACGCGCCCAGCGGCCGGCGGCCACGGTTTCGAGCGCTCCCCAATTACGCGAGTGCACGATATCGGGCTTGATCTCACGGATCAGGCGCACCAGGGGCCCCGTCTGAATTGCGAGCCGCCGCGGTTTTTGATCGAGAGAGACCAGGCGCACGCGATCCAACGGATAACGCTCGACCTGCTTGCCCACCTGAAAGACGCCGCACAGGACGTGTTCGAAACGGGTCGGGTCCATGCCGTGAATCAAATTGGCGATACCGTTTTCGACGCCGCCGCCGACGCCGAACGCATCCACCACATGCATGATCCGGATCGGCATCAGCGCTTTTCCTGGAACTCGCTAACCTCGTCGCCTTGTTTTGGATCGCTCAAACGGGGAGGTTGCGATTGGTTTTCGGAGCGCCCTTCGGCCGCTGACAAGCGCGCGGGACGCAAACGCGAGTATTCCTGGCTGAGAACTTCCTGACCCTTGCGCCAGTTCATCTCGCTACGCCCCAATAGTTGGGCATTGCGCGACCACGTGGCGCGATCCGTGGGATCGCACATGGCTTCCACCGCCTGCTGCACGGAGGCCGCGGAGCAATCCACCGTCACCACGCCGCAATTGGCGCGGCGGATCAGATCGCCAATCTCGCCGACATCCGGGCTGATCAGCGGCTTGCCGGCGGCCAGCGCTTCATAAAGCTTATTGGGAGCGACAAAACGCGCATTGGGATTAAACGGATCGAAGCCGCAGTAGATGACATCCGAAGCGCAGGTGTAGCTGGCTACTTCCGAGGCGTGCACAAACCCCGGATAGAGAACGCGCGGATTTTCCGAGGCCCATTTCGCTACCTGCGGCGCCAACGCGCCCTTGCCGGCGATGATGGCGTAAACGTCCGGATACGGCTTCACCGCTTCCACTAATTCCTCGATCATGCGGTTCTGAAGCAATTGCGTGATGCAGGTGACGACAATCGCATCTGCCGGAATGCCAAGGCTCTTGCGCAGCGCGAGATTCTGTTCCTCGGTGCGTTCGTATTCTTCGAGTCGCTTCCAATTACCGACGACTGCAGTGCGCTTGGCGCCGCGTTGCACAAAAAAGCGCCGCAGCTTTTCGCCGACAGTAATCAGCAGATCCACCCGGCGGATCAGAAAATTCTCGAAGCTCATCAAGGCGCGGCGCACCGCAGGATGCACGCTGCCCGAGAGCATATCCATGAAGCTTTCGTGCGAATCGTAAATAATCGGCTTGCGCTTAAGCTTGCCCAGCACGAAGCCCAGCGGCAACGTATCCAAATCGTGACAATGCACTACGTCGAACTTGGATTTCCAACCCCGCCAGAACATCCGGAGGTAGAGCAGAGCATAAAAGAAAAGTTGCGTGGTTCCACGGCCGTGGCTCGATGCGAGAAAGACGCGCTCGATCTCCACATCCTCCATCACCTGATGCGCGGGGCTCTTGCAATCCCGGTCCCAAGCCAATATCTTGACGTGACAACCCATGGCGACCAGGGTGAGCGCTTCCTGGCGCACCCGCGGATCCGGGTCGTAGGTATTGGTGAGCAGCATGAGGGACCTCATGCCGCGCAACGTGTTCCCCGATATTTGCCCAGCGTGCAAAGTCATTGTTTTTCGAGACCCTGTCCAAGGAGCAATCCCGATTCCATTCGGCCGCCGGAAAGTCCCGGATCGCGACTCTCAGTACCAGGAGTTTCAATCAGTTGAAGCAAGCTGTCCGAGGCCGCGCGCCAACTATAGTCGTCCAGCACCTGGCGGCGGCTTTCCCGGCCTCTTTCACGGGCGAATCCCGGCTCCTTCAGAAACCGGACTACCCTTTCGGCCAGTTGCGTCGCGCCTTCGCCGGTTTCAACCAAGCCCGCCACCCCACTGGATAAACCCTGAACAGCGCGCGGAGTTCCCACTACCGGAACCTCGCAAGCCATGGCTTCCAGAATCTTGTTCTGAATTCCCGCGGCGATGGAGAACGGCGCCACCGAAACCAGCGCTTTCGCCAGGTAGGTGCGTACATCCGATACGTATCCGGTGACTTCCACCCCAGGGATTTGCGCCAGCGCGCGGACGTTCGGGCTGGGGTTGCGCCCTACGACCGTGAAGGATGCTTCGGGAACTGTCTTGCGCACTAACGGAAGCACTTCCCTGGCGAAGAAAATGGCCGCGTCCTGGTTCGGAAAGTAGGCCATGTCGCCGACAAAGATAATCCCGGGGCCACGAGGGCCGGCCTCGCCGGCGGGCGCAGCGAAGAAATCCGTATCGACGCCATTAGAGACTACGCGAATTCGTGACGGCGGGATGAATTCGCCGGCCAGCCGCGCTTCGCGCTCCGTCGAGATCAATATGCAGGAAGCGCTCTCACCGATTTTGCGTTCAAATTCCCGCAGGCGGCGGCCTTCCCTGCGGTACACCAGTGAAAACGGGAAGCGCGACCGTCCGGCATACTGCGCCCATTTGTCGGAATCGACGTCCACGAAATCCACGAGCGTCGGGATGCCGTAGGCCGGATCCACGTATTGCGCCATGGCCGAGCAGTAAACGAAAATTCGATCGTAAGAACGCCCCGCCAGCGCCTGCCGCACTTTTGTCTGCAGCTCGGCCGAATAAAAGTAGGGCAGCGTCAACGGCTTCTTTGTGAGAAGGTACGGCAGCGACAACAACCGGCCAAGCCGCGGATTGATGCCGGCTACGGTAACGTTGCGGCAGTAGCGGCCGAGTTCCTTCCGGGCGGCCTCGCAATTGCCTTCATCCGATAACGTAAACAAATCGACGCTGTGTCGTTCGGCTATCGCCGCCAACTGATGAAAAGCGCGAATCTTCTCGCCTTTATCGGGCGGGAAGGGTATCCGGTGGCAAAGATAGAGAACGTTCATGGCGTCTCGAAGTTGGTAGGCGCGGCAGGATTTGAACCTACGACCTCCCTGGAGTTTATTCAGGGTGCTCTAACCGCTGAGCTACACGCCTGCTTTGTCCATCCTCAAACAGATGGAACGTGGCGGATCAGCCGTGGACCGATCACCTTGGTCCACGAATATGGCATCCGCTTCCACATTGACACCGGCAACTGGAACTTCTTGTCGACCGGACTGAGATGGGGAATTTCCCTTGCCCGAATTAATTGATACCGGTATGGCAGCTCGGTGATTTGCATCGACCAGGCCGATTTGAAATCATAAGCGCCCGTCCCCTTCTTGCTCCGCCCAAAATCGAACCAGCGGACACCCTCGGCACAGCTTTGGGAGATCAGGTTCCAGTACATGAAATTATTGGGCGAGTCCTTAAAGAACTCGGGCAACGCCCCGCCATAGTAGGGCAAAACCTGATCCTTATGATAAAAACAAAACACGCCCGCGATTGCCAGTTTACCCTTACGAACGCCGAAGATCCTACACCGTCTTGGGAAAGCGCTCAGTAGCGTCGTAAACAGCTTGCGCGGAAATACCGGAGTTCCCTGGCGGTGGACGCTCACCGCGTATAATTCATAAAATTCGTTGACCGAAAGATCCTCCACCCAATCGAGCCCCGCCTTCAGGGACTTCCGGATCGCGTAGCGCGTATCACGGGGCAATCCCTGTAGAAGCTTATCGGCGCCAGGCGAAAGATCTTGTGTAAACGTCACGTACAGATCGCGTCCAGGCAAATCAGTGGGAAACTGTTCAAACCGGTTGCGCATTTCCAGGTACTTTACGCCGAGTTGGCGTCCCAGTTCGCTGCCGGCCTCGAGGAGCTTGGAATAGGCGTTCGAATCGTTCGCGCAAATTCCGCCGTAGACGGCTAGCGGCATCGAAACCAGGCAATCGCCGAAAATGCGATTGCGCACGCGGCCGATGGGAAAGACGCCGCGGATGCCCTCGGGCCCGCGCGCCACGAGTTGAAAGGAGCGATGCCCCAGCGCCGCGCGTACCACGGTTTGCCACTCCGACAAATGGAAGAAGGTTCCCGATGGCGACGACATGACGAAGTTATCCCATTCGTCTTGTTCGCCCGGCTGCAATTGGCGAACTTCGACCGCTTCCGTGCCACGATGGGACACAGCTTCGTCGTTCGCGCGTTCCTGAAGGTCGCCAGATAGCATTTGGTTAGTTGGCTCTAATAGTATCCACGATAGCGCCGCGGACCCTGGGGAGAGGACCCGTTCAGTACCGTTCCAATCACGCGGAAACTCTGCAGATCCGCCGCAGTTTTTTCGAGCGACTTGCGCGTGGTGACGAAGGCGCGGGCGACCAGTAACACCGCGTCGCAACTTGCCGCCAGCAACTGCGTATCGGTAATCAGATTCACTGGCGGCGAATCCACCAGCACCAGCGGGAAATGCTCCGTGATGCTGCGCATTTGTTTGCCGAGTTGAGGAGAGTGCAGCAGCTCTGCGGCCGAGGTTTTGGAATTGCCGCGAACCATGAACCGCAACGGAAGCTTGTCCGACTTCAGGATGACATCCTCCATTTTGGCGGTGCCGTCGATCAGATTGCCCAAACCCGGCTTGGAATCGACGCCGAGCCACTTACTGAGGCTGCCGCGCCGCAGGTCGCCATCGACAATCAGAACCTCAAAGTTCGGAAGCATGGCGAAAATCAGCCCCAGGTTCAGCGTAGTGACCGTCTTGCCCTCCTGCGGGTTCGGGCTGGTCACGATCAGGCTGCGAAACGGCTTAACGGCCTGATGTTGAATGATCTTCGTCCGCAGACGGCGATAGTATTCCAGAACATAAGGCTCCAGCGCACGCGAAAGCAGCGGCGCCTTGCCATCGATCGCGATCTGCGTCGGGATGCCAAGGGAGGTGCCCAGGGCGCCATTCTGCGGAGGGAGCAGGCTGGTCTCCGCAAGCGGCCATGACGCCCCCAACTCAGGCGCCATCGGCTCTTCAACCAATGTCTCCGGTTCTTTTTCCAAAAGCTCTGCAGCTGCTTCTTCGGGGGCGGCGGTCGAATTGTCCCACACTGAAGACAAGTCGGCGAGTTGGCCGTGGCGGCTGGCTTCCTGGACAGTTCTAAAAAAGCGGCTCATCTGACTATTCTTCGATTACGGGGCATGTGAATGGCCAAAAACCCGCGCCAACGCCTCCATACTTGGAGAATTGCGGGACGGGATCGGCACTGAAAGCTCTCACAAAATCCAATACATTTTCACTTTGTTCGCCGAGAAATGCAATATAGGTACTTCCTAGGCTAAACCACCGCCGTGAGGGTTGCACCGGAAACGCGGATTCGCAGCCTTGGGACAGCTCTATGGCTGGCGGCGCGTTGAGGGACTGTCGGCAAGGATAGAGGCAAATCACGGCGATGGAATCTTTAGGCGCGACGATCAATTCCTGGAGTTCAAAACTATTGGCTTTCTAACTTATTGAAGGAACGGCTCCCTATGCGGCATCTCATTTCCAACGCTCCATCAAGCCCGCGAGAAAACCAAGGCTCTTTTGGCGGTTGGCATAGCTTTCAAATGGAACGCGCACCTCAGGAGCAGTGCGCGAGTTGCCGTTTAGCTTCGGCTCGGGCGCAACAGCCGGCACGAGAGGCGGAACCGGCGGAACCAGGGACGCGGCGCTCGGCTGCACATCCACTTTGGGAGGCGGCGGAGGCGCCGTTGCGGGCGCAGTCGCGGCCGCCGCCAGCACCGTCGGTGCTGCCGCAGGCGCTATCGCTACCGAAGCGGGCGCGGAGGCTGCAGTCACTTTGGGAAGCAGATCCAGGTCGGTGGCAGCTTCCTCGACCATGGCCGTGGTGACTTTGGGAGCCTGCAGCGCGAAGCCGAGCTGAAGGCAGCTATCTGAGAGGCTGTTGACCAAACGCGGAATCCCCTGCGAGTAGCGGAAGATCAATTCGATTACGTCGTCGGGGAACAGGTTCTGTTGCGAGCCGGCACGGAGCAAACGATGGAACATGTACTCGCGAACCTCTTCAGCGCTCAACGGCTTGAGCGAGCAGGCGCAGCTCACGCGTTGCTTGAGCTGGCGCAATTCCTGCCGGCCCATCATTTCCGCAAGCTCCGGCTGCCCCGCCATGATGATGGCCAGCAGCTTCTCGCGCGGCGTCTCGACATTCAGCAGCAGCCGGATCTCTTCCAGCAGCTCCATCGGCAGCCGTTGGGCTTCGTCGACGATCAGAATCGCCGGACGCCCTTCGGCGCGGTATTTCAGCAAGCCATCCTGCAATGCCTTAAGCTGCCGGCTTTTCAGAGGCGAATCGCACTCGATGCCCAGCTTCATCAGCAGGAGATCGAAGAATTCCTCCCGCTTGAGCATGGGGTTGTTGCAAACGGCGGTGACGAATTTGCGCTTCTCGAGCATCTCGAGCAGCGCAAACAGGAGAGTGGTTTTTCCAGTTCCCGCCTCGCCTACCAGCACGGTTAATCCCGAATGCGTGCAGACGCTGTAAATGAGACCGGACAGGGCTTCGCGATGCTGCGCAGTCATGCACATGAACGCAGGATCGGGAGTCAGCCGGAAAGGGTGCTCTTTGAGCTTATAGAATGTTTGGTACAACTGGCGCTCTCTTTAGAAAAACTGAGATCGATAGTGATAGAGCAATCCGCCGCCCACTGCCAGCGCAGCCGCCAGCCCGCCAGCCGCAGCCAATACCATTCGTCTCCGTCGCACCAACCGATCCGCCTCGGTGTGAATCTGAGGAATTACCTCTAGTACGTGAAATCCGCTAATGGCGAATATCTGATCCGCCGAGGTAATCGATAAGCCCAGGAACTCGGTGACCAGCGCGAGGACAATACCTAAGATCAGACCGGCCGCGGCCCCAGCCGAATTCATGAGAACACGCTTGGGGCGCGATGGCTTTTCAGCAGGCTGCGCCATATCGAGAACATTGAACTTCTCGCCCTTTTGCCTGATTTCCAACTCGGAGGCGGTCTCAGCATTCATCTGATTCGAGAGAAGCTGGCTGTAATGGGCTTTGGAGATTTCGTAATCGCGAGTCAGGTCGGCGATTTCCTGTTCCCGCACCGGAATTGCTTCCACTTTCGTCTGGTAGGCCGCCAATACTCTGCCGAGCCGCTGTTGCTCCACCCGGTTCTTGGCGATGTCTTCTTCAATGCTCTTCATTCGCGACTGAAGGACCGGGTTGTTGTATGCGGCCGGCGGCGGCGCCACCCTCGTAGGCTGAGACGAAGGGTCCTGCTTGGCGCCCGGGACTCCGTCTTGGGCCACAACAGCCGCCGGCGGTTTTGTCTCGACGGGCGCCACCGGCGTCGCGGCCTTTTGGTCGGCAGCTTCCTTTTCCTCATCGTCCTTGATTTCCGCTCTCAGCTTGCGGATCTCCGGATGGCTTTCACCAAAATGCTTGAGTTTTTCGGCCAACTCGGCCTTGTGGCGGTTGAGAATCGACTGCGCGGCGGGGGCCTGGGCCGCGGCGGACGGCGCCTGCGAGCTGACAGTCTTAGGCTCGGAGTCATCCACATCTACCACGGGCGCCGACTGCGAGTGCATCATGACCTGAATGGTCGATCGTTCCGTGTCGTCACGCGCCAGCGCTTCGGCCACCGTGTTCAATTGAGCCTGAGTTTGCCCGAGGATCTGCAGATCGGCTGTTTCCTGCTCTGGCATCTCCCCGATGTGCTTCATACGGAAATCGCGGAGCTTCGCGTCCTGCTGATCCAGCGAGTCGCGCGCTTCTTTCAACCGGTTGGTGAGAAAATCCGTGGTGCCTTCGGCCTGTTGCTCGCGGGCCTTTAAGTTCTCGTCTATGAAGAGCTGCGCCAGTTCGTTGGTTACCTGCGCAACCAGACGGGGCTCGCGGCCGCTATAGCTGATCCGGAAGGCCTGCACATCCTGGCCGGAATTGAAATCGCTGACGACGCTCACGTTGATGTCATTCCGCATTTTCAGAATGAGATCTTCGCGAACCATTTTCTTGCGTTCCTCCGGGTAGAGGTTCAATGAATCGATGATCTTCTGCAGGCGGGTAGCGCTGAGAATCTGTTGCTGGATGGTGCCCAATCGGTTACGGACATCGCCCGTGACGGTGGATTTGACGTAGGCCTCTGGCACCTTTTGCGGATCCACCAGAACCGTGGTTTCCGACATGTAGATATCGGGAAGGGTCCGGGTAACGGCGACCGTGGTCAAGCTTACGGCGGCAAAAACACCCAGCACCAGCCATTTCCGATGCAGAATGACCCGAAGGTAGTGCTCGATGGAAATCTGGTTTGCTGCGCCGCCAGGCGGAACACGGAGCTTGGCGGGGGCGTTGCTGGAAGGGGTCATGCCTCTATCTAGCATAAGGCAAAATCGAAGGGTGTAGCGTCGTAATTAGCCGTCATTAAGTACTAGCAGTTTAGGCCTAGAAACAACGATTCTGGCCATTTTCTAAGGCTTTTCGAAAAGCTCCGATGCGCGAAAGAGCCCTGCCATATCAGGGGAAAACGGAAGCGAGACCGGGCCAAAAAAATGACGGGCCGAAACCGGCCCGCCATGGAAACGCATACTAAAAAAATACGTGAGGAACTCACCTCATCCCCGCACGCAAACTAGCAGATTTACGCCTGCTGCTTCTTGCGAAACAGGGTGGCGAGACCAATCAGCATCGATCCGAGGAAAACGGCCGTGGCCGGTTCCGGAACGTGGTTGGCAATCGTGAAACCAGCATCGATCGAGTTGTTGCTACCCGCGGCGAAAACCAGAGTAATCTTGCCCGTTAACGACCCGGTGCTTCCAATTGGATTGGCCGCCGTAATTGTGCTCGAGGCCGAACTCAGGCTCGAGGTCGGCTGCGTGAACACCGCCGCCGTGGATACGTGAGTGGTTGCCGGAATCGAATTGGCGGAACTCACATATGCGTCGTACGTGGCCGTCGAACCAGCCGCAATTCCCGAGTTAAAAGTCGCCGACGACGACAGGTCGAAACTCGGACCAAAATCCGTGTAGCTGGTGTCCGTGAACGTGATGGTGATCGTACCGCTGTTGCCGGCCACGATGACATCGGTCGAACCGATGTTCATGAGGTCGGGAAGCGTCTCGAATCCACCGCCCTGTCCGTTATTGATCGTCAGAGCGAAGGTTCCAACGGTACCGATTAGGCTGATGGCTCCGTGAGGACCACTCCCAATCGCCGAGGTAACACTGGCCGTCCCAACTGTGGTCGCCACGCCGTTCTGATCTACAGTTATCGAGTTTGTGCCGTCGCTAATAACTAATTGTGTCGTCGTTGCCGCCTGCAGCGGCAAACCTGCCAGCGCCATCAGCCCCGGGGCCAACAGCGCAAAGATCGTCTTCTTCATCATTCCTCCCGTATAATCCTGTCCCGGCTTAGGGTTCAGGTCAAAAGCATCGGGCCCGCGTCCTTCTACTGATGCCGGGCCGTATATAGCAACTTAACTGCCACTCGGAAATCCCTTTAGTATCGTTCGGTTCCAAGCGAACACACACACCAGGAGCCGACATTTCGGGATTTCGAGCGAGATCCTGGTTCCTTTTCCGCTGGAGATTCGCGTTCATTTGGACGGGCCTAGAACATCCAGCGCCATTTTGGCTTCGGGAACATTTGGGTTACGTTTGAGCGCCGCTTGCAAGACTTCCTTGCCGTGCTCAACATCGCCCGTTTTATAGTAAGCCAATCCCAAGTGATATTGCCATACGACGTTGCCGCGATGTGTTAGCGTACGCTCTAATTGCTTCACAGCGGACGGATAGAGGCCCTTGCGGTAGAGAATCCAGCCTACGGTATCGGCGAATTCCGGGTTATCTGGCGCTAAAGCCTGAGCGCTCTCAGCAAATTTCAGAGCGTCATTCGGATTGTTCTTATACTCCGAGAGGAGATATGCCAGGTTATTCAAAGCCTGTGTGTTCTCCGGATCCGCCGCGACCACCTTGCGGAACTGTTCCAGCGCGGCGGCGTGATCGCCCCGGTCTTCGTCGATATTGCCCAGCCATAGTTGCGCTGTTGTATTCTTGGGATCCGTAGTGACCATCGCTTGCAGTTTGCCCTGCGCGTCACCCAGCTTGCCATCGGCCGCGTCCAACTGGATGAGCGAGAGATCGGCTGTAACAAACTTTGGATCGGCCTGTTTCGCCTGGAGAAAGGCGTCCCTTGCCTGGGACTTATTGCCGTTGCTCATCAGCATCATTCCGAGAAACTCCTGCACTGCCGCCGACTTAGGCGATTTGGCGGCATATTCCTTTACTTTCTCCATAGCCTCCGAAGACTGTTTCTGGTTGCCATAGGTTTGCCGCAACGCCGATAGCGCTCGGAGATCTGACGGATCGAGCTTTAAAGCTTCCTGCACCGATGCCCGGGCGCCATTGGCATTTCCCGCATTCAACTTCCACAAGCCGTCCTGAATCAGCAGATCCGCGGAACGTTCCCGCGCCAAACCGGCATCGATGCCCTTGCGCATTTCCGCAAACTCCCCCAAAGCCCAGAGGGCCCAGTTGCGGGAGACCAACACCAAAAGATTCTGCCTCTGCGGCGACGGAGTTTGATCCAACACATCCAGCGCCGACTTGGCTTCGTTGCCGCCAACCAAGGCTTGAGCCAATTCCAGGCGAGCAGAAAGCAGCAGCGGGTCGAGTTGCAAGGTCTTGAAAAGCCCCTGGCGGTAGACGAGCTGGGCGCCGCGCGCGCGATCGATTCTGGCCAGCGTATATTGCACCTGGGCGGAGTTTGGCTGAAGCCCCATCACTTGGATCAAATCGATCTTGGCTTTTTCGTAGTCTCCCTTGGTGAGCGACATCTCGCCTCGCTGCAAAAGGGCGTCGATGTCCTTGGGGTTCTTTTTCAAAGCTGTGGCGATCACCCGCTCGGCATCGGCGTTGCGATTCACCTGAAGATAGGCGGCCACCAGGCGAGTGCGCGTCAGCCGGTCTTCCGGATCCTGCTTGTTAAGTCTTTCGAATTCCGCGACGCCTTCTTCCTTCCGCCCCTGTTCAAACAGGAAGAGCGCGTAAACCGCTTTGAAGGTTTTATCGGACGAGACCGCCAGGCGCTTGAAAGCGTCTTCGGCCTCCTGTTTCCGTCCCAGCGAATTCCAAAGCGTGGCAAGGCTCAATTGGGCCTGGTTGTTCTTCGGCTCCAATTCCAACGCTTTTTTAAATTGAGCTTCGGCATCGGTATTTCTATTCTGCGATTCATAGAAATTCCCCAAAACAATTCTTGGAACAGCCGACTTAGGCGAGGCCTCACACGCTTGTTCCAGAATCTGTTCGGCGCCTTTGACGTCCTTCTGCCCGAGCTTGGCCTTGGCCAACATCACCGAGACATTGAGCGCCTTCGGGGCGTGGGCTAGAACCTTCTCCAGGCTATCCATGGCCTCGCCAGTCTTCCCCAAGCGCAGTTCGGTAAAAGCCAGGGCATTGAGAACATTGGGGTCGTCCGGAGCCCCGTGCAGAAGCTCTTCCAACTTGCCTTCCGCATCTTTAGCCATGTCCTCATCGCCCATCGACGTCAACTGCGCCATTCTCAGTTGGGCCAGCTTGTGATTC
The DNA here is from genome assembly GCA_963743705.1 of Bryobacterales bacterium. GTDB lineage: Bacteria > Acidobacteriota > Terriglobia > Bryobacterales > Bryobacteraceae > PALSA-243. The sequence goes on from CAVUQS010000021.1 coordinate 257,402, forward strand.
GGGTCGATCAGCAAAGTTTGCCGCAACGCCCGGACGCCGCCCGTGAGGTCTCCCGCGGCGAGCAGCGCGATGCCGGCCTGATAATAAGGCTCGGGATCTTTGGGCATGGCCCCGGCAGCAGCCTTGAACTCAACGATGGCGCGGGCGTAGTCTTTCTTTGCCATATACGTCTTCCCTTTGGCGAGGAACGCATCCCGCCGCGCCTCGGGCGAGCGCGCACAACCCCACAAGAGAACCGCTAATAGCAACGCTGTAATGAATCTGTATCGTGTCTGTGTCATGCTGCTGTCCAATCGACTATTTGCTTATCGCATGGAGCAGCGGCCCGCCAGGATATTCAACTCTCCTTGGTTGCGGCCCCCGCTCCAGCCTTTCTTTTTGAATAATTGCGGTCGCTGTTCTTCTCGCTTCCAAATAAGCTGGAGCTTGACTGAGGCGTTTGGCAATTTCACTGATGGTGGCGCCCGAATGCGGATTCAGAAGATAGTATCGCGCCACGTTTTGCAATTCGCGCACATTTCCCGGCCAGGAATAACTCATCAATCCCTTCGCGATCGCGGCGCGCGGCATCCCTTCCCGCGTTCCGGAAGCCGCCTTCATCTCCGCCAGAATCCGGCGAAACAAGTCTGGAATGTCGCGCCGCCGCCGGCGCAACGGTGGAAGCTCGATCCGGTACGCCGACAACCGGCGAAACAATTCCGGGAGGAACCGGCCCGGCTTCATCAGACCTTCGGCCGGCTCTACAGTTGTCGAGATCAGCAGAGGGAATGTCTTTAGCTCATCCAGAGTCGCCAATAGCCATTCCTGCGAACTCATCGAGAGTCTGTGAATGTCCTTCAGAAGCACCGTCGCGCCGGGCTCGTTCACCAGCATTTCGATGACCCGCGAGCCATTGGCCGACGCCTTTAGGCCAGCACCCGCTGAAACCGGGAAATCAGGATTCAAGCGGATCAGACGGCCACCGGTCCCACGCAGGCGATGCAGATGCTTGGCTAAGGTCTGCTTGCCGCTTCCAGCTTCGCCCTGGATCAGCACCGGCGCAGACGACCCGGCGATCAGTTGCGCCCGCGATTCCAGCGCACGCATCCTTTCCGAGTGGCCAAAATAGAAAACCATAGATTCGAACTGTGGCGATAGCGCACTTTTCATGCCACGCCGTAAAAACGGCTTCTCGGTTTACTTGTACCCCAGGAAAAACCCCGCAATGACATTTATTGGCAAAATAACCGAAGAATTGTCGCACGGCCTGACCTAGGCAAGTTATAGAGCCCTCGCTTGCTTGTTCTCTGGAAAGAAAAATGCTACGATTACCGCCTGAAAATGTCCGCACTTACCGGTGAGGCGGAAGGCAATGCCACTTTCAAGTTGGCATCCGTTCGTCCCTTTCTTCTTCCCTCCGCGATTCTGACGGCGTTGATCGTAATCCTTTTTGGCGCTTCTCTCGCTGACATGGCTCACGATTGGTGGATCGAGCCAGCCTGGTCGCAAGGCCTGCTATTGCCTCCCCTGGCGCTCTATGTGGCCTGGATTCGACGGGACGCGACTCTGAAGCTTCCCGCCGTCTCCGATGGCCGCGGAGCCGTGGTCACCGCCCTGGCTTGTTTTGTTTTTCTTTCGGGGCGAATCGCATCCGAATTCTTTTTAATGCGCATTTCTTTTGTAATCCTGTTGGTGGGATTAATTTGGACTTTTTGGGGTTTACCCCGACTGCGCACGCTAACTTTTCCCTTGTTGCTGCTGGCCGCGATGGTGCCGCTTCCGGTGATGGTCTACAACTCGCTGGCAGCGCCACTGCAATTGCTGGCGTCCGATCTGGCCACGCGCATCGCTCAGGCCTTTGGGACCGCTGTATACCGGGAGGGAAATGTCCTGGAGCTGGCCAACACGTCGTTGGGTGTAGCCGAGGCGTGCAGCGGACTCAACTCGCTTTCGGCGCTGATTGTCGGCAGCATGTTGCTCGGATATACCATTTGCACGCGCTTGCCGGCGCGCTTGATGCTCTTTGCCTTGGCGATACCCCTGGCGATCGCGGTCAATGTACTGCGCGTGGCTGGCACCGCGGTGCTGACCGATTACAACCCGATCTTCGCTCTGGGCTTTTATCATGCTTTTTCCGGCTGGCTGGTGTTTGTAGCCGGATTCGCTCTGCTTTACGCGTTCGCTCGTCTCTTGCACGCAGTTGCCGATTGACCCGGACCCTTTATGACATCGCGTACCAATCTCTTTTTTCTACTCACTGCGGTTCTGCTGGCGGGGACAATTCTGGCTGGGGGGCTGACATCGCGCCGCATTTCCGAGCCATTGGTGTCGCCGCTGGAACTGATCGCGCCGCAAATCGACGGCTGGGTGAAGTACAAAGACGAAAAGCTGCCGGCGCCCACGCTGCACGCGCTCGATCCTACGTCATACCTGGTCCGCACCTACACCAAGGGCAACATGAGCATGGATCTTTTTATCGCGTTTTACGCGCAGCAGAGGGCCGGCGAGAGCATGCACTCGCCCAAGCACTGCCTTCCTGGATCCGGCTGGGAAATCTGGCAGCAGGACACGGCGCTGATTCCGGTGAATGGACAGCGGATCCGCGTGAATAAGTATTCCATCGAGGGCTCCGGGACCCGCATGTTGATGTTTTACTGGTATCAGTCGAAGAGCCGGATCTTTGCGAGCGAGTACCTGGGTAAGATTCTGCTGGCGCGCGATACGGTCCTCACCGGACGCACGGCCGCGTCTATTGTCAGGATCATGTTGCCGGATGTTCCCGGCGCGAGCGAGCAGGGCGTGGCTTTCGCGTCAAAGTTGATTCCGGAGATGCAGCATTGCTTCGGCTCCATGGAACCTTTGAATTCCGACTGACCTCCGGATTTTCATTTTTCCGCAGGCCGCTTCGATTTCTATCGAAATACCGGCGTTTTTCTTATTATTCCTAGCCTGGAAAGATGACCTATACCCAGCCTATCCTCTGCCTGCTCGTGATCGCTTTCCTGGTCGCGGGTGTGCGGCTTCGAAGAGGTAAGGGACACAGGTGGCTGGCTGGCGCGACCATTGCGCTATTCGTGCTTTCCTGGCCGCCTGCCGCCTGGCTGCTGGCGCGCCCGTTGGAGGGCGGCTATTCGAGAGTCCCCTTCCCTAGCGGTCCGGTGGACGCTATCGTGGTGCTCTCGAGCAGCGTCATCGCCAAGGAGCCCGAACGTCCGTATTTGCTGCCGGATTTTGATACGTTCCGCCGCTGCGAACATGCGGCCTGGCTCTTCCGCTCCTGGCGCAGCGTTCCGATACTTGCCTCTGGAGGCGCCGATATGCCGGGCGCCAAGGCATCTTCGGCGACCATGCGGGAATACCTGATGCGGGCGGGTGTACCGGACGGAATGATCTGGACCGAGGAACGCTCCCACAGCACTTATGAAAACGCCGTGTACAGTGCACAGCTCTTGCATGCCCACGGAATATCGCGGATCGCTCTGGTGGTGGACGCACGAAGCATGCCGCGCGCGGCCGCCTGCTTTCGAAAACAGGGAATCGGGGTAGCGCCGGCGCCTTGTAGGTTTCGCGATATCGCGGCCAACTGGCGAGACTGGATCCCCTCCTGGAGAAGCATCGGGGAGAACGAACTGACCCTACACGAAAGCGTCGGATTCGCGTGGTATTGGCTTCATGGCTGGGTTTAGGGTGCGCTCGATTCGGTGGAGCCGGCTCTCGCCTCGAAACTCATGCGGAGAATCCCCAGTAAGGCTTCTTCTTAAGGCGATTTCCCGGCAAAGTCCACTTGGCAACCCGAGCTCACAACACTTCGGACTTTTTCCGAAACAGTTGGCTAGAACGCTATAGTCAGTGCGGGTATCGGCGCTTTGAGCCCCCTTTTCCTGCGGTATCGCTCTGGATCCACGAACACCACCCCAACGGTCGCGGAAGTGCTCTTCTACCATCTTCACGGGTCGGAGTGTAAGGCTTGAATTTTCCATTAGTGCTCATGAGTTTTGGCGTCGGCACGCTGATCGGGCTGACCAGCATGGGCGGAGCCGCGCTCATGGCGCCGTTTCTGATTCTTGCGCTGGGCGTTCGCCCCAGTACTGCAGTCGGCACGGATCTAGTTTATGGAGCGGTTACAAAGATGGTGGGCGCTTGGGTTCACTATCGGCAGGAAACCGTCGATCTGCCGGTCGTTCGCAAACTGGCTACGGGAAGCGTACCAGCTGGATTGCTCGGCGCGCTTCTTACGCTCATGCTGCCACGCTACACGCATCAAGCGGAGCATTATGTCGGGCGGGCGATCGGCGGATTGCTGATCGTGGTGGCGCTAGTCCTGGTCGCGCGGACGCTCTCGCTCTTTCCCGCGGCGAATGTCTCATCGGAGCGACTTGCGTTCCTTCGTGACCACGGCACAATCATCTGGGGCGCGGTAGTCGGCTTCTGTGTGGGGTGCACGTCTGTCGGAAGCGGATCGTTACTGGCGCCGTTCTTGATGCTGCTTTATCCTTCGAAGACTTCGAAGGTAGTGGGAACGGACGTGTTCCATGCGGCTGTACTGGTTTCTGTCACCGGGCTGGCTCATGCGGCTGCTGGCGGGGTGGAGTGGAACCTTGTGCCGGTTCTTTTGCTGGGTTCGATACCTGGGGTGTTGCTGGGAAGCCGCCTGTCTTGCCACATCCCGGCGAGACCGTTACGTACCGGCCTCGCCGCGGTGTTGCTGGTAACCGGCTACCGCATGTTCTAGGCGCTCTGCGTGCGCGCGGTCTGATAGAACGAGTGGATAGTCTCGCCAACGTACTCGATGTCTTCGGTGGGAATTTCGCCGTGGATGGGCAAGGCCAGCGAATCCTCGGCCAACCTTTCGCTAATCGGGAAATCGCCCTTCTTGTGCCCAAGGCTTTCGTAGCAGGGCTGCAGGTGCAGCGGCAGCGGATAATAAACCTCAGAACCGATGCCTTGCCCTTTCAGGTGCGCCTGTAAAGCATCGCGCGATGCCGCGCGAATAACAAACTGGTTGTATACGTGGCGCGTCTGATAAGCCGGCAGCACAGGCGCGGTCACAGGCGTGCCGAGGCGGGCGAACTGAGCCCGGTAGGCGTCAGCATTCCGCTGGCGGCCGGCGGTCCAACTATCGAGATGCCGGAATTTCACGCGCAGAATGGCCGCCTGCAGCGCGTCCAAACGCGAGTTGACCCCGATCCATTGGTGAAAATATTTGCCGGTGCGGCCGTGGATGCGAAGGGCCTTCAGGCGTTCCGCGACAGCGGCATCGTTGGTGGTGATCAAGCCGCCATCGCCGTAGCCGCCCAGGTTCTTGCTGGGGAAGAAGCTGAAGCAGCCCATGTGACCGATGCCGCCGGCGCGCCGCCCTTTGTATTCGGACCCAATCGATTGGGCTGCGTCTTCGACAACGGTCAACCCGCGAGCTTCGGCCATCGCGCATAGCGGATCCATATCCGCGCAGCCGCCGAAGAGATGAACCGGCATGATGGCGCGTATTTTCGGATGCGCCGCCAACACTGCTTCCACGCGATTCATATCGAGGTTGAACGTTTCCTCCTCGACATCCACGAAGACCGGCACTGCCCCGGCTCGCGAAATCGCGCCGCCGGTGGCAAAAAATGTGTATGGCGTGGTGAGCACTTCCTCGCCGGGTTGAATGTCGATCGCCAGAAGCGCAAGGAACAGCGCATCGGAGCCGGATGCGCAGCCAATGGCATATTTGGCGCCGCAGTACGGCGCGAGTTCCGCCTCCAGTTTCTGAACGTCTTCGCCAAGAATGAATTTCTGCGAATCCATCACGCGTATCATCGCTTCCAATACTTCTTCGCGGATGGACTTATGCTGAGCCTGTAAATCCAACAGGGGCACTTGCTTCGTGAGTGTCGTCATAATCTTATCTGCTGTTAGCCCTGATTTGCCTCCGTAACTGCTTTTACCTGGGTTCCTTCCTGCACGTAGGCTGCCCCGCAGGCGGCGCATTTACCGTGCCCGCCATTGAATTCCAGCGCAATGCCGCAGGCGCACATCCATCCGCGAACCCGCGCCGGGTTTCCGTAAACCAACGCGTAGTCGGGGACATCGCGAGTCACTACGGAGCCGGCCCCGACGAACGCATAATTGCCAATGGTGGTTCCGCAAACGACGGTGCAATTGGCCCCAAAAGAAGCGCCTTTGCGCACCAGCGTCGTCTTATATTCGTCTTTCCGCGTTACATGGCTGCGCGGGTTGACGACGTTGGTGAACACCATGGAAGGTCCGCAGAACACGTCATCCTCGAGGATGACCCCGGTGTATACCGAAACGTTGTTTTGAATTTTGACGTTGTCGCCGATCGTCACGCCGGGCGAGATTACCACGTTCTGCCCGATGTTACAACGCGCGCCGATCCGGCAGTCTTTCATGATATGAGAAAAATGCCAAATCTTGCTGCCCGGGCCGATAGAACACGGCTCGTCGACATAACTTGACTCGTGTACAAAATAATCTTGTTTTTCCATTTTAGTAAGTGTAATTTAGCGGTTAATCAGACAAGGCATTACGCTATCGATAACTGGATGGCGTCCAGGTCGCGGATAATACGATGCCGCTCTCCTGGATGTTCGCTCCCGCCGTCGAAAGATTCGAAGGGATTTGGACGTATCCATATTGCATGTTCATGAATATGTGGCGGCCAACCGCTCTGGCGACGCCTACCGAGGCTCGCCAGCTTGTGGTATTCCGGAAGATCGAACCGGTCAATTGTTGATACCCGAACCCGCTGAAGAGCGACCAGGCGCTGCCGGGACGCCGCCAGTTCCAAGCGCCGTTGAATCCGCTGGTAGTGGAGGCGCCGAGGCCATAAACATCGCCGATCGATCGGTCATAAGACGCCAGGAAGGTGTGCGACTGAACCTTATAACCGATGCTGGCCCCACCCAAGTATTGTGGAGTGGAAGGTTGAGGAAACGCGGCTTGCGAATACGTAATAACTCCTGCGCCAGCGTGAACCTGGATGAACCAATGAGGACTGAGGGTCCGGCCCAGCGACAGTCCGCCCTGACTGCTGTAACCGTTTACGTAGTTGGACCAAATCCGCGTAGAGGATCCCGATATGCTGAATTGCGTGCGGGGAGAAAAGGAATAGGAGTAGGACACCGCCACATCGGCTGAAGTCGAGCGCGGCACTAATGGGAGACCCGATAGGTTCACGCCCGAATTCGATACGTCATCCTGATGGTTCTGCGTTCTCGCTCCGGATATCGACACCTGCACCGACGACCGCCCATTGGGCGACCAACTCAGCCCCATGCTCGCCGACGCGCTTAGCAGGCGGTTGCCGTAGAGAAAGCCCTGTTCGGGCGAACTGGCAAGTTGTGAACTGGCCAGCACCGGCGCAAGTTGAGGATTTGAGCTCTTGCCGGTGAAAGCGCTCGATGCCAGATCTTCAAAGGTAGCCGAAGAAGACGCGGCCGAACCCAGCGCGGTTGGCGAAAAGAACAACTGTTCGTAGCTGGCTTCCATTCCGGAAGCCGAGAAGCTGAAGGCCCAATCCCTGCCGATTTTTTGAGACAAACTAATCACCGCCCGCTGGCTGAACTGATCGTATTGGGTGTTCTGCGGGCTGGCCACATAGGAAGGCGCGTAAAGGATTGACGCGGTCGACCGTTCGGTTGTTCTCGACCATCCGATGCTGGCCGCGGCGCCTAGAACACTAACGCCCGATGACGACTGGCTCGTATTCAGCGTGGCGGTATCGAGGCCAAACGGAGTCCCGGAGGTATAGTATGAGCCGTATACGCTGACGCCATAGAGATGGAAGCCATTGGCCGACGAACTCAGCGGATTAAACGAATTGAATGCTTGCGTCTGTCCCCAAACCGGCAGTGACGCCGCGACGAGAACGGACAAAGCAAGGAGCGCGCAACGCAAAACCTTCATGGCCTCATCCCGCCGGTCTGGCCAGATCTCGCGCCGGTTAGCAGTGATGAAACCATAAGGAACGTCTACTTCTCCTTTTGCTCGACTCTTATCTCCAGGCGTCCCTAGTGGGGTATGACAATCGTGTCGCCTGGCTGCAGTTCGATGTTCTGCTCCATGTGCAAACCCTTGAGTACGGCGTCGTAGTCGAAATCGTATTTGTACTGCTGGCCGCCATCGTTATGCAGAACGTAAATCTTCTTGCGCTTGGCGTATTCCGTCAAACCGCCCGCTTCACTGAGCGCCTGCAGAATGGTCATGCGGTAGGTGTAGGAGATGGGGCCTTCCTTCTTGACCGCTCCCGTGATGTAGATTTTCTTGCTGTTGTTCTGCATCATGATCACGGTCACGTCAGGGGCCTTGAACATGGGCTCCAGAAGCGCCGTGATTTTCTTTTCCAGTTGTGGGGGCGTCATGCCTTCCACGAAGACATCCTTGAGCAAGGGCATCGAAATCTTGCCGTCAGGACGTACAACGACGCTGGGCACCGAGGCCTCGCGCTCCCCATAAACGGAGATCGCAAGCACATCGCCCTCTCCGATCTGGTATTCATCCGAGCCTTGGCGATTCGGGCGCGGCTTCGCGCCGTCTGGCGCATCGTCGGGCTTGGCGTCAGGCTTGGCATCGCCCTTGACGTCGCCTTTGGGATCGACCACTGTGAGCGTGGTGGCCGCGGGATCCGGGTTAGTCGCTGGCTTCGCTGGGCCCCCGGCGGATGCAGGGTCAGCTTGAGATCCAGCAGCGGCCGGCGGATTGGACCGGGTTTCGACACCGCTTTGCCGCGGTGAAACTGCGAGCGCGGATGCAGCCGGGGCCATCATTTCGGAAGAGCCGGCCGGCATCCCGGCGCCGCCGGCGGCCGAAGGCTTTGACTGAGAGTTGGCTCGCTCGTTCGTAACCCCGCTCTTCTCCGGCTTGGGAGACGAGTGGACATATGCAATGGCTTGCTTGACGTCGTTGGCCGGCCAACCCGCCTTGGTGGCAGCTTCTTCGATGCGGCCATCCTTCATCCCAGCCTTCTTGGCATCCCGCACATACTGAACGAGTTCCTTGGCAGGACCTTTGTCTGGTTCTTGTCCCGCCGCGCAGCAGCAGAAAACACTCAGAACGAATACGGCAAACCCCGATGCTAGTTTGGACATAACTTTCATACCACACGCCTGTTAGCGTATGGAACCGCACTATGCACGTTCGGGACCACCGCGGCGAAATTGAAGTAACAAAACAGGCAGAACTCCCGACAAACGATCTGGCGTTGCGACGCTTGTCTTAATCAGTGTACCCCGGGATCTGCAAGAAAACGCGAAAGTTTTGCAGATTGTCCCCAGTAAACCCAACAAAAAGTTGATGTTATCTTACTAGAACTATCGCTCGGGAAGAGTCCATCTCCTGGAGTCCGCCGCGCGCGAAAAACGCGCTCCGATTGGATGAAATCAAACCGCCGGAGAATGAGTCAAGGACGGAACCGATGGTTTTGCCGCCGGTGCTCCGTAGACCTCTCCGACCGTCGAGAATTGGAAATCGCTGATCAGCCGATCGATCTTGGCCGCCATCCCTTTGATGCCGGTGTAGGTCCGCAAACGCGAGATGGCGCCAGGTGCGAGGCGCGGCTGATCCGGATCGATCTCCCAGGGATGAAAGTAGATGCAGGCGGGAGCCTGCTCGGCAGTGTTCAACCGCCGGATACCCGCCGACGTATAACGATACGGCAAGAGACGCAAATAGCCACCGCCGCCGATGGGCATGACGCAATTGTTCGAGATTTTTACTGTCGCCGCCGGAATCTCGTAGATGGGGCCGGAAGGCGTTTGAATGAAATGCGCTTGCCTTTCAAAGCCGGGGATTCCGTAGCGATCATGAGAAATGGGATAGATGCTGGAATCGCAGGTAAACCCGCATTCGAGCAAAATCTCCAATGCCCACAGGGAGTTTCGAGTAATGGAATAGCTGGGGGCGCGATAGATCCAGGGGCTGACGCCACAGGCATCCGCAATGGCCTTTACCGCGCGTAGCGTGTCGCGCCGAAAAACCGACGGCCTCAGGCGCGAAACCATCTGGTGGGAGTAGCTATGGCAGGCGATTTCGTGGCCGGCGGCGGCGATCGCCCGGATGCAACGGGGCTCACGCTCCGCCACCCAGCCTAGAATGAAGAACGTTGCGCGAACCTTCCGCCGGGAGAGTAGTTCGAGAATTTGAAATACCTGGCTCTCAACTCGCCTCGGCCTGGATTCCCAATCTTCCGTACCAACTGAATCTTGGATTTCCTGCGGATGGAAATACTCCTCAACATCGATGGTGAGAGCGTTTAGCATCGATTGCCCGACGGCTATCTCGCGATACGGAGCTTGAGACAGAATACTGCGATCGAATAGACCCTGGAGAAGAAACCGAGAATGGCGCTGTCAGCAATGCTTTGCAACATACGGTTCAAGACTTATGCACATCTTGGGCCAAGGCAAAAATGCCGCATGAACTTCAGTATACAGCGACTACCTACCCAAAGATCGGTCTAAAATCCCTACCTTTGGCAATTGTCGCCCTTAGGGTTCACAGAGAATTGACAGCAGCTAGCGCCTGTACATCGGGCAGACGCAGTAAAGGAATTCCCCAAAAGGGGAAGCCGCTGTCGCGAGTCATCAGCGCGAACAGTTGAAGAATCGGTATTCCTGGATGCGGCAACCGGTGCCGGACACTTCATCCGACCCAAGCTGGGTGGAATAGATCACCCGAACCTTACATTCCATGGCGAACGTATTGTCTGGCCGCTCACGGTCGTTGGCCGGTCCAGCCACCACGCAGCGCAGAGTCGTACCAGCCGGAAAAGTGCCTTCGGCCTGGAAATAGAAGCCATCGCTGCTAATGTTGTGGATAGACACTTCAATCCAACGATGATCGTTGGTAAATAAGCGTGCCGTCCACCGGAGACCTAGTCTGGCGCGCCGACGACGGTCTGTCTGCAATGGATTTTGCTGGGTCAAAGTCGCAACCATTGGGATTAGGGTACTAGCCTTACTGCAAATTCGATGCCACGGGTTTGCCGGGTCGCGGCTCGAACCACTGGTGAAGCCGGATAATCCCCGGCGGCGGATGACAGATGTTCACAATCCAAATGATTGGGAAATAGATATTTGTTAGTTATATAACATCTCTTGCGCGCTCCCTCCGCAATCGACGACCGCCGGAACCGATTCGCAGCGCTCCAAACCCCGGTCCGCGCTTTGAGTCCTATCGGTTCGTGGATGGTGCCCGAGCGGTAGTTCCCGACCTTGGCCGTGCCCGCGCAAAAGGATCGCTCGGCCCGCATCTCTTCTCTTATCTTTTGGTTACGGGCCATGGAGTAATGCGGGTCATTCCCGTGGCCAGCCGATTGAAGCATCAGGGTTTATCCTCATTCATAGTACCGTTAGTTAGTTTGTTTTTGTACTTTCGCAGCTTTCGGTAATTGACTTTGCTGCGCATTGAGCTATGCTTAAACTCGCTCGGGATTGCAAGAGTATGGGATTTGGATCTTCCATCTTTCCAACAACGTCGGTTTTTCGCGAAATGAACGTTGCCGCAGCTCGATCCAAAGATCTCGGTTTTTTTGCAAAGCTTGTCCATTTTTGCTGTAACGGCGGGGATGGTCTACATCACAGATGAACATAGTGCTTTGTTCCGCCAATCCGGAGCTTTACCGGCTCTGCCGCGACCTCCTCGGGGAAATGCCGGAACATGCTTGCACTTTTTCGACCGCCCTTCCTTATGAACGTCCGGTGGACTCCGACCTCTATATCTGGGACTTCGAAGCCGAGGTAGAGCGAACGGAGCAAGTGAACTTCAGCCCGCTGAACAATCTCTTCCTTGTAAACCGGCGCGATCTGGACGCTTTCCGCTCCCGGCCCGGCGCCACCGAAGCCAACATTCTTCTTAAGCCGGTGACAAGCCCTGTCTTGCGAGCTTTCCTGACGCTGGCGATTTCGTCGTTCGAGGAACGGATTGTAGCGGCGGCATCTTTGCGCGAAGATCGGGACGAAATCCTTCAGTGTTTGATTCAAGCAAACCTGAAACTACAAGAGTACGACCAAGATCGAACCAATTTCCTGGCAAGAGCTATTCACGATTTCCGGGCGCCGCTGACGGCCCTGAGCGGGTATTGCGGGTTACTTCTGACCGAACCAGTTGGATCGCTGAATGAGCAACAGAGGGAAGTGCTTAGCCGCATGCAGCACAGCGCATCCCGGCTGTCGCGCATGGCTAACGCCATGTTCCAGTTGAGCATCGCGCCGCAGTTGAAGCAACCGGAAGACGTTCAGCTCGACACGCTGGTTTACTGCCTGGAGCAGGCGATTCACGAAGTAACGCCGTTCGTGGACGAGAAGCGTCTTTCGATTTCCGCGGATTTAGGCACTGATCCGCCATTGCTCTACTTCGATCATGCGCAGATTGAACAACTCTTTATCAATCTGCTGGATAACGCGTGCAAGTTTACGCCGAAGGGCGGTTCGATCGAGATCCGCGGCTATCCCTACTTTTGGGACCGCCGCGAAGCGCATCGGCAGATTGCGGTGGGAGTAGAGCGGCGCGTGCGAGATTCGAGCGCGCCCAATTCATTCCGCATTGATGTCAGGGAGTCGGCGAAACCCATTCCGCCGCAGTACCTGGAGAGTATTTTCGAAGAGTATACGTCTTACTCCGGCAGCGAAGATCGCACTGGCGGCGGTCTGGGGTTGGCGATATGCAGGATGGTGGTTTCGAATCATTTCGGCCGCATCTGGGCTGAGAACAGTGACTTTGGACCTGTGTTTTCGGTAGTGCTGCCCTTGCCAGAGGGTGTTGTGAATACGCAGCGGAACAGCTGCGATGAAAGCTTTTCGGAGGCGATTTAGGTCGGCTTTTATGGCTGTAGGAAACAACACACGCACCATCATTGTCGGAGAGGACGAGCCAGAGGTACGTGGTTACCTTCAGATGGCTCTCCGCTGCCTGGGATATACAGTTGAATTAGCACAGGACGGCAACGAAGTATTGCGCTGTCTGGAGTCTTCGGGTCCGAGCGTCGTTGCGGTTCTACTCGATGTGGTTATGCCCAATCGGGATGGCATCGCCACTTTGCAGGAAATACGGCGGATCGACCCGCAGTTGCCGGTCATCATCATTTCGGGCGGCTATGCGCCCAACAACGTTGTTCACGCTCTGAAGAACGGGGCCACGGATTTCCTGTGCAAGCCCGTAGTCCACGAGGATTTGAAGAAGGCGATCTCCAAGGCGCTCGAAGCCAGATCCGCGCAGCCCGCCGTTCCCCCTTCCCAGGCGATGGCTTTGAAGACCAAAGCTTTCGCCGGCCAGTCCGCCGGCATGCGGGAGATCCATTCTTTGGTGGGACAGATCGGCTGGTCTGAAGTCCCGGTATTGATTCAGGGCGAAACGGGAACCGGCAAGGAAGTCATTGCCCGGGAACTGCACGCACAGTCGCCGCGGCATGGCAAGCCGTTTTTGAAGCTGAATTGCGCGGCGCTGCCCTCCGAACTCGTGGAGAGCGAGTTATTCGGTTACGAGCGTGGCGCGTTCACCGGCGCGTTCCAGAAGAAGGCCGGCATGTTCGAGCTCGCCGACGGCGGGACCATCCTGCTGGACGAAATCGGCGACATGGATATCCGCCTCCAGGCCAAATTGCTCCAGGTCCTGCAGGATCAGGAATTCCAGCGTATCGGCGGCAAGGAAATGGTCCATGTGGATGTGCGTGTGGTGGCCGCTACGCACCGGGATCTCGAGAGGGCGATTGTCGAGCGCACCTTCCGCGAGGACCTGTACTATCGCCTGAACGTAATTAATCTGATTCTCCCTCCATTGCGGGAGCGGCACGAAGACATCATTCCGCTGGCGACCTTCTTAATGCGCAAGCATGGGGGCGAAACGGATCTTCCGCAGATTACTCTCGATCTGCGGCACGCGTTCATGGCTTATCAATGGCCCGGCAACGTGCGGGAGCTTGAGAATGTGGTTCGAAGACTACTGATTCTCAAGAACCCGGACGCGATCGCCAGGGAAATCCATATGAAGACCACGCGCAGTCTCATGGCCCCGGGACCAACCGCGCAAACGCTTGCGTTGCCCACGCTGGCGAGAGAAGACGCGACTCCCGTCCTCGAGCAGTTTACGCAAGCGAAGCGTCATGCCGAGAGCGAAACGATCCTGGCGGCGTTGAATTCGACGCGCTGGAACCGCAAACAGGCCGCAGCATTGCTCAAGATCGACTACAAAGCTTTGTTGTACAAAATGAAGAAACTCGGTCTCGAAGAGTGCCCGGCGGCGGTGGAGCCGGTCGCGACTCTGACCGCCAGCCAATAGGCAATATCGGGCGTCCGCAAGAGGTCCTCAGTCATCACTGGAACTCAAGGGGGACGGTGGCTTTCTCCGCCATCACCTTCGCGACAGCGCTTGCGGCAAGCACAAGTAAGGCATCAGAGACTTCAGCTGATCTCCCCGGCACGTAGACCTGCAGATAGTGAAGAACGAATACGAAGACAGCGCTACTGACCGCTGTTATCGTCCAGTTCATGCCGCACCAGAGAAGCGCCCAAACCAGCGCTCCATAAAGGAAAAACTTGGATAGGACCGAGGGCACGGCGATCCAGGGCGAGCCGTCGATAAACCCTCGGAACGGTCTCCATTCAAACGCGCGAGGGACGGCCAGAAATTGAAACGGCCGCAACGCCTCGACGCAAATCGCCGCAGCCAAAATGGCCGCCACGATTGGCGCTCGGCGTTCGCTCTTGCTGAGCCAGATCAGCCAAACAGCCACCGCGGCGGATCCGCCGGCCACTTCCGCTTGCGACGGTGCGATATCGGCGATGCCGACGCGCGCGCAGAAAACCACAGCCAGCGCGGCCGGCAACATAAGACGTCCAGACGTGCCCCATATCGATTCGAAAAGGGCGCCAACTACCAGCCAGCTTGCGAAGTAGCGGAAAACATCGGCGGGCGGCGGCCCCGGACCATCGAGCAACGGTCTGACCGCGTGCCAGTATTTGTGGAGATCGATCACCGGAACATACGGAAACAAGCGGTATGCGAACCAGGAGACGAGCAGAAGAACGGCGAATGGGCTGCGCCGGAAGCGTGTCCAATACGGAAGACGCAGATCGGACGAAAGGGCAACCCCGGCAAGACTCCCTATCAGCGTGCCGAGAATATTCGTGAATACGTCGGACATGGCGGAATCGCGTCCGAAGTCATAGAGCTGCCCGAACTCGACGCAGAACGAGAGAGCTGCGCCAACCATGACGCTGCTGACGACGCGAAGCGGCAGAGCCAATCGTAATAAGACCGCCGCAAAGAAAAAGCCAAACGGGATATATAGCAGCACGTTGGCCAGCATGTCGCCTCGCGACGACGGCGCTTTCCAACTTGCAAGAAGGTTTTGCAATCCTTTTGCGGCGTCTACATTCCCATGGAAATCGAACGGATAAAAAGACCCGTAAAGGATGAGCGCGATGGTTACCGCGAGGGCTATCAGGAAGGGGCGTCTGCTACGGGGGTCCTTAGCCTCGGGCCGCTCAGGGTGCATACAGCCAATCTAGTCTGTAAGAAAGCCGAACAGCAAGACAAAACCGGCCAAGAGTTGAGCTCCTCAAACCCCGAAGGATTTTTTGAGCTTGGCTCTTGGCCGGTTTCGAAACGAAAATGCGTCTTGCGTAGACTGCGCTATTGGCCGGTGATGCAGGCGCCGCCCATGCTCGCGACGATTACGCGTTGCACATCCACTACGTTGCATTGGCCGGTATGCATCAGGTCCGCGGCACTGCATGCAGCCGTACCGAGGGCCTGATTGATGGCAATCTGAACGTCCGAGTTGTCTACCTTGCCGTCGGCGTTCAGGTCGCAAGCGGAAGCAGGAGTACTGTTAGTCGTTGTCACCGAGCCTCCGGACGACGAGCCGCTGATCAGCCCCCAGTTTGCGCCATTCCACTGTTTCACGAACACCTGGCGCAACGAACCGTAACTGACTTCGCCCCATGCCGCAGCCGGCAGGCCCGAAACCACCGCGACGCTGATCCGCTGCGCGCTGCCGGAAACCGTGCTCACGTTGAGCGAGCCGCCCAGCGAACTCCAAGCGCCGCTGGAATACTTCTCAACATAGCCTTGAGCCGGCTGGCCAATCGCTTGCTGCTCGGTCCACCCAATGTATAGAGCGCCGCCGGCGGCGTCCGCCACCAGGCTCGGACGGAAAGCCCAGCCCGTGTTGGTGTCCTTGTTCAAAGTGCCCGATCCGACCAACACCCAAGAGCTTCCGTTGTAGGTCTTCACGAACACTTGAGCGTTCCCCGCAGCAGTATTCCGCTCCGTCCAGGCGACGTAAGGTTGGCCGTTCAGGTAGGCGATGGATGCGTCGTCAGCCCAACCCGTGGCGCTAACATTGAGACTGCCACCCACCATTGTCCACGCGCTACCGTTCCAATGCGCGACATACACTTGCGGATAAGCTAATTTCTGCAACACATTGTCGGCTGTGTACTCGGTCCAGGCCACATATGGATTGGCTCCATCGCTCATAATCGCGATCGAAGTCGCGGTGGTATTGGCCGACACATTAACATTCAACGGACCCGAACCCTGTTGGACCCAATTCGTACCGTTAAAGCTTTTTACGTAGGCGAACGTCTTCTGCGGATAGAAGCCCTTATCTACCTCCAGATATGCGACGTATGGCGTGCTGCCAATACCGGTCATCTGCGAACGGCCTTGGAACTCAAACGAAGGGCTGGCGCCGGTGGTGCCGATTTGCCCACCCTGCCAACTGGAGCCACTCCAACTCTTCGCCCAAATCGACCAAACGCTGCTGGAGTTATTCCATTTGTACCAGGAAATCCAAGGCGTACCGTTCACCAAGGTCATGGAAGGGGAATGACTCTCGCTATAATTGTTGAATTCCGAATCGATAGAAGCAGGCGCCCCACCCAGCCAAGACCAAGTACCCGAGGAGTTGCGAGCGCTCGCAAAAGCGTGGAACCAAGTGGCATTCGTCGTATCGAACGGCTCGCCCGTTTCCACCCAGGCCGAATACAGCGTGTTCCCTGAGGCTGCCAGCGACGGCGCCGTTGCCCAGTCGTCGCTGTGCAAATTCATGCCGCCCGAAGAAGGGACGTAACTGGCAGGCACGGTCCCGGCGTTTGGACCAGCACCCTGATAACGGAAGAACCATGTCTGGGCCGAACTGTCGAAGCCTGCGCCATCGGCATAGCCGCCAACCCCGCGCAGCACCAGGATGAACACATTGTGATCCGAATCGTAGGCGAGATTTTCGAATGGTCCAACACTGTCAAAGGGTGGCGCTTGGGCCGGACTCAACTGCGTCCAGACGTTGGTTGCCGGATTGTAAATCCAGGTGTCGTTGTAGACATTGGAATCGTCCTGACCGCCGTACAGCATGAAAACGTTGTTGGTCGAGTCGTATGCGAAACCGCACCTCCAACGCGGCGCCGGCAAAGCTCCGGTTGGACTCAGCTTCGTCCATGTATTGCTGGGCACGTCGTAGGCGTACAGAGAGTTCGAATAACCCGTCCCGCTCTGGCCACCGAACAGATAAACGCGATGATCGGTCGTGTTATACGTCATCCCCTGTGAAGCGATGCTCGGATCGGGAGAAGTTCCCGCAGGCGTTTGTTGCGTATAAGTATCGGTCGTGGGGTTGTACGTCCATGTGCCGCTGAAGCTATTTCCTCCCTCGACGACGAAGGTGTTATGCAACGCGTCGAAGGCCGAGCTTTCCTGCATCAGTAAGCCGGGTTTAGGCGATGTCTGCTTGGTACGGCCGGTTTGGCCGAAGAAATCGAACCACCAGGTACCGTACATATTCTCCGGTTGTTCCGATCCGGAGGCGCAACAGTAGTAGACGAAGGAGTTCAGAGATGGGTCATAAGAGAAACCGCCGACGGAGTGCCCCGCATCCGGGAAGTTTTCCGTGTGGAAGTTTTCTCCCACGTCCAGAACGTCCCAACGGTTCGAATCAAAGTCGTAGGTAACAATCGCCGCGTTGGGCTCGGTCGAAAGCTCGTGGTAGTTGCCCAGGAAGGCGGTCTTTTTGACCGGACTCGGCGCGTAGACCAACTTCTCGAATCCTACCGTCTCTATTGGCATTCCGTGGGTCTGCACCATCGTCCAAGTCCCTAAGGGGATCGGCGTTCCTACCGAGCTGTTCGAATTTCCCGTGCTCGGACTCAGGGTCAGTGAAGCAGTTTGCGTCGCCCCGCCAAATGACGCCGTTAGGACCGCGGTCAAGCTGGAGGTGATCGTCCCCGCCGTCGCGTTAAATGTCATGCTAGTGCTCGAACCGGCGACTGTGACGCTGGGCGAGACGGAGATCTGCGACGAGTTGCTGGACAGCGTAATCACCGTACCGCCGGAAGGGGCCGCTTGCGATAACACGATCGTGCAGGTCGTGATGCCTTGTGACGTCAGGGCGCTTGGCGAACAGGTAAACGAACTCAAACCCAGGGCCGGTGTTATGGACACGGTTGCGGTTTGCGAGACTGAGCCAAGAGTCGCCGTTAATATGGCGGCTTGCGCGGATGTAACCGAGCCGGCCGTGGCCGTGAATGTCACGCTGCTCGCGCCGGGAGGAACTGAAACGCTGGTGGGGACGGTAAGACCGGCAGCACTACTCGAGATCGCAACCGTAGCTCCGGCAGATGGCGCAGCTTGCGTGAGTTGAACTGTACATGTCGCCGTGCCTAGGGCCGCGAGCGTAGTCGGGGTGCATGTCAGCGAGGAAACGGCCAAACTGAGCGACGTCGTCAGCGTCACATTAAACGACACCGGAGGGAGGCCATTGACATCCGCCATCGCGATGGTCGTGGAACCAATCGAGCCGCTTCCCAGATTCAATGTGGTGGACGCGACGCCCTGAGCGTTGGTCGAGATCAGCTCGGAGGGAACCGATCCATTCCCTTGCGTGATCCCAAAATGAACCACTGCGTTGGGGACGGGATTTCCAGCGCTGTCGTTCACCTGGACCACCAGCGAATTCGGCGCTGCGCCCCCGGCGACCCCCGATTGCGTCGCCCCCGACACAACCGCCAACTGCGCCGGAAGTTGTTGCGCATGCGTCAAGAGATCCTCGTTTACGGCGCTGCCGATGGTAATGTGGCCGCCGACCCCGCTCAGCGGGAAAGTTACAGTGTAAGTAGTGCCGCTTTCGGTCCAAGTCGCACCCGCCATATTCGCCGCCAGACCGGCGGGGACAGTAACATTTGCGGGAACGTGCGTATCCTCGCTGGTGGTCGCTAGCATCACATGGAGGAAATAATCCTGCGTTGCGGGAACCGAGGGTGAGACCTCGATTCGCCAGGAGCCAGGCTCGTGGGGCGCCGTGGCGGAAATCGGGCTGATAATATCGTCGACTGTGCCCAGCCCTTCGGTGTTGGCGGCGCACTGGCCCAGCATGCATTGGTTCCAGTTTGTCCCGCTTCCGGGATTCGTAGGATCGGCCACCCAGAATTCTTTTCCCGGGCCGCCCACGACGTTGATTGTTCCAGCTTGGGGCTGAACCATCCACCCGTACAGTTTGCCGTCGTACTGATATTGCATATTGGCGCCGGAACCAACGTCGTACTTCATGATGCCGGCGTACGGCGCCGGCCACGCGCCGATGTAGGGCAAGGGATTCACCAATTCGTTTCTGGTAATGACGAACGAGTTTCCTTTAACGACGGGTTGATTCACGGTATGCAGGAGCCAACGCTTCACAAACGATGCGTTGGTGGAAGTGACCTGATCGAAAACGACGATATAGGCCGACGTGCCGCGAGGAATCAGCAGCATGTGGCGCACGGCTTTCTGTACACGATTGGTGCGGTTCGTGGCGTTGGGCGTCGAGGCGCTGAACTTGTTGTTGTAGGCCGCAGTGATATCGGTGGCAGCGTACGTGTAGTTGGGCGTCGCCGCCAATCCTACCAGCGTGCCCATGTGGTAGTAATCCCAATTCCGAAGCCAGTCGCCGATCTCGTCCGGAGAAACAAGCTGAGGGAATTGCGAGTTATATAGCGATCCGACGCGGCGCTGGCCTCCGTCGTTCGGCGGCGCCATGTCGATCTCGTTTCCTTGATTGTCAAAGGTAGCGAAGGTCTGACTAGGATAATAGTCCGAAGGATCGGTGACGGTGAGCGTATTGTGCGCGATTGTCTGGCGGCCATATTGATTCTCGTGCTCACTATTCGACCCGGATCGATAGGAGCCGCTGTCGAGCGCCAGCAAGCCGCGGCTGAAAATGGTGAATGCGCCGTTATCGAAGTGTTCGTGCGACCAGAAGTTATCGCCGTACTTCATCGTCACGGAAGTATCATCTTCCGTCCATCCGGTGCGCATGGACAGCATTCCCCAGCCGGTGAAATTTCGGGTCGTCGGCAGGGGCGATCGGTCCGAAACGGGGTTCGAGCTGTTATCCGGGCGGTAGAACGGCCATGCGGACGGTTCGAACCCAAGAGGAGCCACAGCGTTCGTCGCGTTGACGAGCCTTGCCCAGCCGCGCAGCACGGGGTCGCTGTAAAGCTCCGCCAATCCGTTCAAAGATCCCAAGGAGGTGGTTTCCGAGGTCAGATAGGCCCGGGAACTGTCTCCTATGCTCTCCATGATGTAATCCGGCCGGGCCATGTACATTGTGAAATATGCGAAATTCTTTAACCAGGACTCACGCGTAAAAATAGGATCGCCGCTCGCATTTTGCCAGGAAAGGAGCGACGGGACGATGAATGTATCAAGCCCGTTGCCGCCCGCTGCGTCAACATAATCTGGCCAGCCCTCGTGCCAGCCCCCTCCTTCCGGACCAAATACCTGGCGCCAAACCGGCATGAGCACGTTGAACCAGACGTCCGTTGAGAATTTCAAATGCTGCAAACCGCTTGGATGATCCGGGTAAAGCACCAAGGAATCGATCAGGCCGGACATTCCCAATCGGATATAGAAGACGTCATTGTACGGGCTGGCGCCCACGCCGATATAGTTAGCCTCCCATTGGCTACAGAGCACGCTTAGCTCATTGAGAAACTCGGCTCGCGTCGCGGCGTCTAAGTCGTTATACAGCCAATCGTAAATCAGCGCTATGTTGATATCCGCTGTTCCCGTATTCGGCACAAAAACGCGAATCGGCAGACTTGTCCCATTCGGCGGGGGATTATTTGCGCTCAAGACTACGGTGTTCGCATTAGTTACGCTAACGATGTTGTATAGAACTGCCTCAATCGATAAGAAGTTTCCCGCGCAGCTTCCGCCGCTGCATCCGGTTAAGAAGTTAGCCGTGGAGCTGGTGAGCGTATAAGTTCCGTTGCCGACGCCATCGTTGACGGAATACAAAAGCGGGCCCCAGGTACCGCCCAGGTTCGCCAATGCCTTAATTTTGGATAAATAAGTCGCTGCTTTCGCCGGATTGGCGATCTTATTCGCCATATAGGCAATGACCAATTCGCGCAATTGCCAGGTGTTGCCTGGACTCGTCGAATCCCAAGCGTCCGCATTGGCGTTGTAAAAGGCCAGTGCCCCCGGATTGCCCGCCAGGCTCGCCAAAAAGGTGGAATCGGGCGACGGGAGGCGCGGATGGCCTGTGTTGTAGGTCGACGGGATGGGCGGCGCGTTATCTCCTACCGCCGCTACGGCCGGGCCGGCGAGACAAATCGCAACTGCAACCAACAGCAACTGACGTATGTAGAAAAAGACCTTCATATTGTATTATTCCCGAGAAGAATGATCTTTACTTCCTGCTAACTTGCTGCCTGCCGCCTACTAAGATCGCCGATCCGCTATTAAAATAAGATGACAATATCGACGCCAGATCCCGTTGGACGCGCCACGCATGCGACGCTCCTGCGTTTCTCCGGCCGATGCCTGACAGTCCATACAGGCCCAAATATTTCTCTCATCGACCGCTACTAGTATTTCCTGTACTTGCTATTTATAGCCGAATTCGAGAGCAAACCTGAATACCGAATAAAGTTCACCTAACCCGCATTACCTTTGTGGACACACCTTCGTGGACGCGCAAGTACTATCGCGGGGGGAACGCTGCTTGTTCGGGTGCGCTGTCCTGCCCCATCTCCAAGCCGATTCGCGTGGCATGCATCAGACTTAAGCTAAGGTTTTAGTTTGACATTAAATCGGACGATCATGAGTTTACTGTTAATTTTATTTTACTTGTATTTGTTGCTAAAGACATCAAATTGAGGACTTGTCGGGATCACTGATTGACGCTACACTAAATCGCCTGAGGAATTTATGCAGAAAAGTACAAATCGGCTTTATTCTGTCCTCTTTATCACCTTTTGTCTGACGGGAACCTTGTGGTCCCAATCTTCCTTGCAGCTATCGGCTGGCAATGGAGTTCCGGCCGGTTCGGTGTCATTAAACCTGTCGCTCAACTCGCCGGCGGGGCAGGAACCGGCGAGTATTGAATGGAGCTTGAATTACCCTCCTTCGAACGTTACCGGTTTAAGTATAACGGCCGGTTCTTCGGCCATTTCCGCCGGAAAATCGCTCACCTGCGCTGCGGGAACGAATTCTTATATTTGTATTGCAGACGGCATTAATTCAAACATAATTGCCAACGGAACGCTGGCGACCGTCAACGTGTCTCTCGCGCCGGGGGCTGCGGCTGGAACGGCGGCCATAGGGCTCGCCAACGCGCTTGGAGCCTCGGTTGCGGCAGCATCGGTCCCGGTTACAACAACGGCGGGATCGGTTAATATCGGTTCGCTCCCTTCAGTTAGTGGGTTAAGCTGTGCGGCCACAGTGTTGCTGCCGGGCAACACAACATCTTGTACAGTAACTCTCGGTATGGCGGCCGGCGTTGGAGGGACTACGGTTCAGTTATCAAGCAATTCGACGTCGATAACAGTTCCTACATCGGTAACAATTGCGGCGGGAAGCACCACTGGGACATTTCAAGCGGTGGCGGGAAGTTTCTCGACAGATCTTACTGGAACGGTTAGCGCTGCAACCAACGGGTCTTCTATGTCAGTTACTCTGACCTTGACGACCTCGCCCGGGGTACAGACCTTACAGTGTTCGCCCGGGGCCCTTACTGCAGGGCATTCGGCAACCTGCACGGTAACGCTTTCGAAAGCGGCGCCCGCGGGCGGAGCTACTGTGACGTTAGCCAATAGCGCCGCCGCGGCTCTCACGGCGCCTGCGTCGGTAAAGGTTCTTGCGAGCCAAACTACTGTCTCATTCCAGGTCACCGCTGGCGGGTTCTCCTCTTCTGGAAGCGCAACCATTACCGCGTCCCTAAATGGGACATCCCAGCCATTTGTGTTCGGTTTGACCGCACCGTCATCCATGTCGCTCTCCTGCGCCTCGCCGAATCTCACCCCGGGCTCCGCCGTTACCTGCACGATCGGGCTCGGTCAGGCCGCACCGGCTGGAGGGGCAACGATCAAGCTCACCTCCAGCAGCGGTCTGGTCACGGTTCCTCCAGCTCTCATCATTACCCATGGGGACAGCACCGTTCTTTTTGCGGCGACCGGAGCGTCCCTGGGCGTTAACCAAAAGGTAAATCAAAGCGTGGTGATCACAGCCACGTGGAATTCGACGTCTCAGACGGCTGTCCTCAATCTGTCCACACCTTCATCAACTTCGTCGTCACCGTCGGCCCCCTCCTCGCCATCGTCGCCTTCAACGCCTTCCTCGCCGTCGTCACGGCTGCTGGCGCTGGCGTGCACATCGCCCACAATCGCTCCGGGCGGCACGGATACTTGTTACGCCGTACTGGCCGCGCCTGCGGCCGCGTCTACTATTGTTACTGTGTCGTCGAGCAACGCCGCCCTGAGCGTGCCAGCCACGGTTACGTTGGCGACAAATGCCTTCAACGTCAGCTTCTCCGTCACCGCGTCCAGCCGGTTTTCAGGCGCGGCGGTCGTTACGGCGGCGCTGAATGGCACTGGCGTCAGCGCTACGCTGGCCGCTCCGGGCGCGACGCAGTCCTCGAACGTCGAGGCCACCCCGCTGGATGGCGACTCCGGCACCTCGCCAAGCGCTCAACCAATCGCTCTGCAATGCGCGCCCATGGGTTCCAGCAGAAACGGCCGCCTGATGTGCGAGGTGCGCCTGAATGCTCCTAGCGTTTCGGATACCGCGCGCTTCCGCATCGTCAGTTCATCGCGCGATCTGCGCGTGCCGCCTTCATCGGCTGTCCGCAAAGGCCAAACCACTTTCCGGTTTGAAGCGGAGCCCGACGCGGACGCGACTTCTGGATCCGCGGTGATTAGCATCCTCTCGGACACGGGCGAGATCACGGCGACCGTCGGTGTTTCCCCCGCCCGGGACCAGCGCGCTGACAGTGGCGCGGCTCAACTCAGAAACGCTATGGCAGACAATCGCGGCCTGAGCCAGGTCAAATCGACCGGAAGCCAAGGGGAGCCGGCTCTTCGCCGCCTGGAGAATGGCGCGCACGCATCCGCTCTGGCTGCCTGCAGCCCCGGAGCGGTGGCGACCCTGCAGGGCGCTTCGCTGATGAACGGCCGGGATGCGGGTTCCGTCCTGGTGAATGGCGAAGCCGCCACTGTGGTGAGGGCGTCGGACGACCGGCTCGATTTCCTTTGCCCCAGGCTGCCTGCTGGAACTGCGCTCGAAATCGCGGTTGAAACTCCAGCCGGGCGATCGGATGCCATTCACGCGCTCATGCAGGAAATTGCCCCCGGAATCTTCGCCGCCGGATCCTCGGAAGGCGAAATTGCCCAGGCGGTGCGCGAGGGCTCCTCGGAATTAGCAGCGGTGGCTTCGTCACGATACGCCGGAAGCGCGGCGCTGCCTGGCGATACGCTGCTGGTGCGCGCTACGGGGATTGACTGCTCTGCCGCGGATGCAGCCAAGCGGCTGCACGTGCGATTTGGTTCGGCCTACGCGCTGCCTTCTTCGGTCACACCGACGGAAGCCGCGGGCCAGTGTGAGATTGCCGTCGTGGTTCCGCCCGGAGTGGCGGGCGACGCCGTGCCGCTAAGCCTCGAGGTGATGCGGACGGACCGGTCGGTAGCCGCCAGCAATGCGCTCTCGGTAGCAGTCGAGCCTCAACGCTAAGAGAATCGAGCTTTTCCTGCGACCGCCGGAATCGGGGGAAACCCGAAACCGGCGGTCTTTTTTTGGGGAGATCCGACGTTTATTTGTTGGGAGAGATGGCGGGGAGTACTAGAAGGAAATCAGGAATTCTAGGGAATACGCAGAATGCGGGATTCGGGCGTAGTTCGGAACGCTTCGGCCCCGGGGGGAAACCCGAGAGGGATGCGAGAGGTACTAGTTAGGCGACTGCAGAAACGACGGGCTCAGGCAAAGGCTGCCAAATCGTTTGAAATGAAAGATCGCAGACCGACTTGAGATC
The DNA here is from genome assembly GCA_963743705.1 of Bryobacterales bacterium. GTDB lineage: Bacteria > Acidobacteriota > Terriglobia > Bryobacterales > Bryobacteraceae > PALSA-243. Next base: position 282,663 of record CAVUQS010000021.1, read on the forward strand.
CAAATACTCAGTGCGGCGAATCGCGGCGTTATAGACGATCAATTTGCCACTGCCATCCATCTTTATGCGCGATGCTTCCTTCACTTGCAGCTCCTGGCTCCCGGCCAGCCTGTATTTTATGAGCAAATTGAGGACTCGCATGTCATCTCCATTCATTTGGTCGATTGTAGTACTGGTATTTCTGTCTTTTTTTGTTTTTTATTGCTAATGAAATTAATAGTACTAAAACTCATGGCTGTCAACCCTCGCGAGGGTTAACTGCGTCTCAATCCCTACGGATATTAACAGTTCGCCAACAGGTAGCTATGTCCTAGCAAAATAATGGGAAAATGTTCTAACATTTAGAGCGGCCGGGATGCCGTAAGCCGATTTTCGGATGCCTGTATGCTTTGTGAGGCGAATTCAACCGATATAAAAGATGGCATTGCGAGCAACTCGGTGTTCAAATTGCAAGGTACGGTTGGCCACAAAATTCGTGCCTATGATCTGGAGTATGATGTCTCATTTTCGTAAAAGCCTTCTTCCTTTGGGGCTCTGCTTATTGATTTCTCTTAACGGGATGCTGCCCGCGGCGTTCGCCCAGAACCTGCCCACGCAGCTCAACATCGTAGTTCTCGATGGAGAGGGCGTGACCAGTCCCGTCCATCAGCACGCGACGCGGGATCCAATCATTAAGGTTGAGGACGACGATCATCAACCGATTGCGGGCGCGTCCGTGGTGTTCGCGCTACCGGTATCGGGAACCAGCGGAGAGTTCGCCAACGGGTCGCAGACGTTGGTTGTTACGACCGACAAAGACGGCCAGGCGGCTGCACGCGGCTTGAGGGTTAACGATATCCCGGGAAGGTTGCAGATCTCGGTGATCGCTTCGTTTCGAGGCCTGCGTGGCAGAACTTTGATCAACCAGAACGTGGAGGCGCCCCCTGGGGCGAAGGTTCCTTCACCCGACGTTAAGAAATCCAACGGCGGCGGCAGTTGGAAATGGATTTTACTGGGCGTAATCGCCGCGGGCGGCGCAGGCGCCGGGATTTATCTGGCTCACCGCAATGGCGGCACTCCCAGCGCCACCAGCAGTTCGGCTGTCTCGATCAGCATCGGCACGGTCTCATTCGGGAGTCCACGCTAACCATGCTATCCAGATTTACTAGTTGTTCCCTCGCGCTCTTCGCATGGCCTGCGTTCCAGGCAAGCGCACAACAACCGGCAAACATCCAGGGACCGGTTTCCGGGTACCTTTACCGGTCGCAAGCCGGCACGGTGATGCCCTTAGTTGGAGTTCCCGGCGCTGCGCATATCGGCGCCCCGGTTTTCAAAGGCGTCGAATTCGCCTCGATTGGGCCCGACGGAAAATGGGCTCTGATTACGAAACGTGGACATTCGTTTTTCGCAAGCGGCATGAACGGCTCGGCGCCGGTCGAGTTCGCGCCGAGTGGAATGATCCACAATGTGAGCAAGGTCGTCTGGAACCGTGACGGATCCTTCGCGCTGCTTTACTCCTCGTCGTTGAACCTGCTGCAGCGCGTCCAACTCAGCGGCGCGGTATCGGCGGATAATCCCCTGGACCTTTCCGGATGGGGGGCCGTAACAACGTTGGCCCTCGACCCGGCCGGGCAGCAGATCGCCATGGGTATCGCGGGCACAGGCCTGTATCGTTTTAACGCAGGCGCAGCGCCTGCCTTGGCGTCTTCGATGCCGCATCCGGCGTCCGCGGCGTTCGACGGCGCAGGGCGCAACCTCTATGTGGTCGATGCGGATCAACAGCAGATCTGGCAATTCGGCTCGGATTTGAGCGCGTCGCAATTCGCTTCCTTGGCGCAAGCCAACTCGCCGGCGGTAAACCCGACGGGCATGGCGGTTTCGGGCGACGGGCATTATGTATTGCTCGCTGACAACACGGCGCATGCCATCCGGCTGTACGATACCAGCACTGGCGCTCTGGCGAACATGATCGCGCTGGATTTCGCGCCGTCCCGGTTTGAGGCGTTGTCTTCCGCGCCATCTTTTCTTTTGAACGGCGATAACCGCGATGAGTGGCTGTTGATTCTGGACGCCCAACAATCGCCAGGCATCTCCTTCGTACCCGCCACCTCGGGAGCAGTCCAATGATTAAGCGATTCACAATTTTGCGGCTTGCGCTCCTCTCGGCCCTGGCGGTAGCCACCCCCTTGCTCGGGCAGATTACGACGGTAACGGTTTCGGGAAGTGGATTCTCCTCAATTGTATTTCCGAACGGCTCCGCCGCCCTGAACGCGCCCGGCGTCGGACAGACGGTCAGCGCCATTGTCTCGGTGCAAAACGGGAACTTGTCCACCGCGATTTCCGGCGTGACCATCAGCGGTACCACCGCCATAACAATCACGTCCTCGCCATTTCCGCTAACTCTTGCAGCCAACGCTTCCACGTCGTTTGGCGTTCAGTACACGCCCACAAGCGGGACGGGGGTTACCGCCCAGGTGCTCATCGGTTATACGGGGGGTGGTAGCTTCTCTTTCAGTCTCACGGGTACGGCTCCCGCCTTGTCATTCACTTATTCGCCGTCGACCGGCGGCAACATTGGGCTCAGTAACGGCGGCCAAGTCAGCTTCCCGGCAACCAACCTGGGCTCGTCTTCGAGCGCGGTGGTGACTGTTTCAAACTCGGGATCCGCGTTCGGGTCTATATTTTCGATCACCTCAACGGGCAACGATTTTCAGGTCACGGGGTCTTCAGCGCCAATTACCCTGGCGGCGGGACAAACAACGTTTTTCACCATCACGTATACGCCCCACGCGTCCGGAAGCAGTTCGGGATCGTTGACGGTGGGATCGAATAATGTCAATTACACTTTCACGCTTTCCGGAAGCGGCACGTCGCCCAATTTCGTAGTCCAGTATAAGTTTTCGGACAACAACATCCTGACTCTTACCAATGGGTCGACGCTAACCTTTCCGTCGGTGGACGTTAACGGCACATCGGTCGCCAGCTTTGCCATTTTCAACCAGGGCACCGGATCGGGCCCGGTGAGTTCGGTGACCGTGACAGGAAGCGCCTTTAAGCTCAACGGGCTTCCGTCCCTGCCCCAGCCGGTCGGGGCAAGTCAGAGCCTGAACTTTGCGATTATCTTTTCGCCCACGCAGGCCGGCTCTTACACCGGCTCTCTGCAAATGAATATTAACGGGGCGTTGGTTTCGGCGACGCTCGCGGCGTCAACTTCTTCGCCGAACCTGATCGTCAGTTACACCGATCCGACCACCAACAATGTCATCTCGCTGACCAACAATTCCACCATTCAATTCCCGACTACTCTGACGACGGCGACATCCACCATCAACGTTCAGATCGCCAACACCGGCACCGGGACCGGTCTGGTCAATTCCATCGCGCTGGTGAGTTCGCCTTCTGCGTTTCAGCTGCTGAATCTACCCGTTGTTCTTCCGTACTCGGAAGCGCCCGCACAGCAAGTTAGCTTTTCCATTAAGTTCAGCCCGCAGCAGCAACAGGTATTCGCCAATACGCTGCAGATCAATTTGAATGGCCAGATTATTTCCGTCAATATTCAAGGCCAGGGATCGCAGGCGCAGTACAGCTATACCTGGGCGGCCGGATCCACCACCACTTCCGTTTCCCCCGGAGGCTCCATCGCAGTCGCCGACACGCCGGTGGGCCAAACCACCAGCATCACAATCACGGTGACAAATGCCGGAATGGGGAATGGCCTGATCTCGACTCTGGGAATCACCGGGCAAGCGCTTACTCTGACCAACTTCCCGGTTCCCTTCACGGTGACGGCCGGCGGCTCACAGCATTTCACGTTGACTTTTGCGCCTACCCAACCGGGCGCGATTACGGGGCAACTGACAATCGGAAGCGACACGTTTACGATTCTCGCCAACGGCGTCGGTTCGCATTTGATCTACACCTACACCAGCGGATCTTCGTCAGTTCCGGTGCTGGCCAACGGAGTAGTGCTTTTTGCTCCCTTGGCGGTGGGAAGCACGGAGAGCTTGAACTTCTCCATTCAGAATACCGGCACCAGCGCGGCCCCGATTTCGAGCATCAGCATAGCCGCGGCGAATAGCCCCTTCACGCTTTCTCAACTACCGGGGCTGCCGATGAATCTCGATCCGAACGCGACCGTTTCGTTTACGGTCAATTTCGCTCCGAACAGCACAGGTACGTTGGCCGGGATCTTGTCAGTGAACACGGACAGCTTCGCGCTCTCCGGCAACGGCACGCCGCCGCCGGCCCTGCCGAGCTACTCGTTCGTGGGACCGTCCGGTACGCAGCAACCGGCGAAGCAACCCACGCTCGGCGTAACACTCGCTTCGCCCTATCCTTTACCGCTGCAAGGCACGCTGACGCTGACGTTCGCCTCCTCGGTCTTCGCGGACGATTCGTCGATTCAGTTTGCCAGCGGCGGCCGCGCAGTAAGCTTTACGATTCCGGCCAACTCGACGCAGGCGCTGTTTAACGGCAACGCCACCACCATCGCCTTCCAGACGGGCACGACTGCGGGGAATATCGTGATTACGCCCTCGTTCGCGACTCAAGGCGGCTTTAGCCTGACTCCCACATCCCCACCCACGCTGACCCTGCCGATTCAGCCGGCGGCGCCGCAACTGCTCACCGCGAGCGTGTCCGCGGAAACAACGAGCAGCTTTTCGGTAGTCGTCAGCGGTTTTTCCACGACGCGCGTGATGAAGCAGTTGACCATTCAATTCACGCCCAAATCGGGCCAGAACATCTCGACGACGCAGTTGACTGTAGACGTCAGCTCCGTATCGTCGGCGTGGTTCCAAAGCACCGCTGCGCAGGGCTTCGGCGGCAGTTTCCTGATTTCGATTCCGTTTTCCCTCGCGGGCGGAAGTTCAACCGGGGCCGACCTGGTTCACATGATTCAGACCGTGAGTATTACGGCGACGAATGATGTGGGCACGTCGAACGCGCTCACCGTGACGCCGTAATCGGCCCAGCGTCTTTTCATAAACGCCGCGTAGGCATTCGTTGATATATAGTATTCCCATGCCTACGCGGCGCGCACTCTTGGAAATGGCGATGCGCGCGGCCGCCCTTCCCGGCGGCGCGGAATTCATGGCGCTGTGGCTGAAGGCGCAGGAGCATAATCACGCGGCGAATTCGCCCGCTCCGCCCGAAACCGCCCTGCTCAAGAATCGCGAACCGCAGTTTTTCGCGCGCGAGGATTTCGAAGCGTTGCAGGCGTTCACAGAGATCCTGATTCCAACTGATAGCACTCCGGGGGCGCGCGAGGCGCATTGCGCACACTACATCGATTTCCTGATGACTGCTTCGGATGGCATGCCGGCGCAGCGCCAGTGGCGCGATGCTATGGCGGCTTTGAAAAAACTTGGCTTCCACGATGCGGATGCGAAGGCCCGCGCTGAATTGGTAGCGGCGATGGCCAGGCCGGAAACCGAGCCCGGCGCGACGCATCCGGGATATAGCGCCTACCGTCTCATCAAACAACAGAACACGTTTGCGTTTTATACTTCGCGGGCTGGATTGATCGACGCATTGGATTACAGGGGAAATTCCGTCAACCTTGTGTTTCCGGCGTGCACGCATCCGGAACATCATCAGGTCTGACGGACCGGCTTCAACCCTTCTTTTCTTTCGACTGTTCCAGCAGATGAGAACAACCGCGCGCGGCCAGCGCCATCATCGTAAGCGTCGGATGCTTGTCGCCGGTGGAACAGAATGCGTTGCCGCCGAAGACGTAGAGATTAGGGACGTCATGCGTCTGGCAGTGGGAATTCAACACGCCGTCTTTCGGATCGGCGCTCATACGCGCGGTCCCGGTTTCGTGGATAGCGCCGCCTAGCGTCGCGCGGCGCGCGCTTCCCGGCGCCCCGCGATTTCCGCCGCGCGCGGGCGCTTCCGCAGAGACCCCGGCAGCCTGCCCCGCACGTCCTGCATCGGGCGATCCCGGCGCTCCGGGAAATCCGGCCGGACCGCCGCGTCCCATGCCCTGCACGATCTCGCCGCCGGCCTTGCGGAATAGCTCTTCGGCCCGATGCTGCAAGTCCTCCACCAACTTGTATTCGTTATCCGAGTGAGTGAAGTGGATCTTGAGCACCGGGATGCCCCACTTATCCTTCACCTCGGGATCGAGTTCCACAAAATTCTCTTTGCGCGCCAGCATCTCTGCCCCAGCGTTCCAAACGCGAGCCTGCGCTACGAAGCGGCTCTTCACTTCGTTTTTCCACTGCGAGCCGTAGCCTGGAATGGATGCGGCGTAGCCAACGGTTTCCGTCTGGCCGCCCGTGGCGTTCATCACGTAGCCGCGGATGAAATCCTTCTGCTGTGTTTCCTTGTTGATGTTTTGGAAATTCGGAATCGTGATGCCCGCTGACTTGCCGTCGTCGAGGCGCGCGGGACCACCCTTCAACCTCGGCAGGACGCCGGTTACGCCTCCGCCGCTAACCTGATCCATCATGTAGTGACCCAGCAGGCCGCTGGAATTGGCGAGACCGCCCTTCGCGGAGAGCAGCAGCAGGCGCGTGTTCTCCAGCGTGGATGCGGCGAGAATCACATACTTCGCATCTACCTCCACGGATTTCATGGTGTAGCGCTCGATGTAAGTGACGCCCTGTGCGCGATTCTCATTGTTCATGCGAACGCGCGCCACCACGCTATCGGTGAGCACTTCGAGGTTCCCGGTTTTCAGCGCCGGCGGCAGCGTCGTCGATAGCGTGCTGAACATGGCGCCGATATCGCAGCCGTTGACGCAGTTGCCGCAATAGTGGCAGGCCGGGCGTCCGTTCAGCGGCTTGGTAAGTTGCGCGAGACGGCGGTGCGTGGGCGTATAACCGAGAGCCTTCGCTGCCGCCGTGAAGATGGTTTCAGCGCAATTGAGCGGCATCGGCGGCTGAAATGGGCCATCCGGAAATTGCGGCAGGCCGAGCTTTTCGCCGCTAACTCCGATGAAGCTCTCCACGCGATCGTAGTAGGGCTTCATGTCCGCATAGGTCACGGCCCAATCCTTGCCATAGCCGTCGCGCGAAGCAGCTTTGAACTCGTAATCCGCCATGCGATCGGTAGCGCGCGCCCAGTGCAGACCTCGGCCACCCAGACAGCGCGACCGCGTCCAACGATAATTCGTGCCGGGCGCGCTGGTGTACGGATTCTCGCTGCTATCCAGCATGATGCGGTAGTTGCGCTCGCTACCGGTATACTGCCGCATGGATCCGGGCTTGCCATTCCCGCGGAAATCCATCTCATAGAGGAAGACGTGATGAAAATCGGTCTGCTTGATGGCCGACCCCGCCTCGATCAGCAGCACCTTCACGCCCGCCTTCGCCAACTCCATCGCCGCCCATCCGCCGCAGGGGCCGGAGCCGACTACGATGGCGTCGTAAACCTTCGGCATCAATTCTTCCCGGCCAATGTGAAGGCGTAGAGCGTATCGCCCGCCCCGACGATAATGTACTGCTTGCCGTCGAGCATCCACGTCGAAGGGCCGTTGCTTACTGCCGTTGTCAGACGCTGGTGCCACAGAATCTTGCCATCGGCCGGATCGAACGCGGCAAGCTGCCCGGAATCGCCCGTGAACAGAAGATGCCCGGCAGTGGTCATGACGCCGCCCGACATGCCGCCTGCCCCGCCCGGGCCGCTTTCATGTTCGTGCTTCCATTTGACGGCGCCGGTTCGTATATCGAGAGCGAACAAGGCGGACCGGGAATCGAAGTTGCCACCGCCGCCACCGCCGTAACCCTCGGGGTTATCGGACGTGTCGTAGAGATAGGCGATGCCGTAACCTTCGGTGCCGTTGAGATAGAACAGCTCGGTTTGCGGCGAGTAACTCGGAGGAGGCCAGTTAGTCGCGCCCATGGCCGGCATGTTTATCATGGAGCCATCTTCCTTTGGTTCTTTCGCGGGATCGGGAATCGGCTGGCCTTTGGCATCGACGCCCTTGGCCCAGTTGCCCGTCCCGCTGAACGGCTTCGAAACCAGGTTCTTGCCGTTGGTCCGGTCGAGCACGAAGAACCAGCCGCAGCGCGCACCCTGCGCCAGCAGCTTGCGCGGCTTGCCGTCGATTACGGCATCGAACAGAACGGGCGTTTCGACGTTGTCCCAATCATGGGTATCGTGAGGTGACGCCTGAAAATACCAGACCAACTTACCCGTGTCCGGATTCAAGGCAACGATGGACGCGGTCCAAAGATTAGCGCCCTTGCGGCTCTGGCCCGCGAAAACCGGATTCGCGTTGCCCGTGCCCCAGTACAGGAGGTTCAATTCCGGATCGTAAGTTCCCGGCAGCCACGTCATGCCGCCGCCATGATCCATTGCGGCTTTGTTAGGCCACGTTTCCGAACCGGCATCGCCCATCTTCTGAGGCTCGGTCCACCAGCGCCATTGCAATTCGCCGGTTTCTGGATCGCGCGATTCCAGATAGCCGCGGACGTCCATCGCATCGCCGCCGACGCCGATCAGAATGTGATTCTTCACCACCATGGGCGCGATGGTGGTGAAATACTGAAGTTTTTCGTCTGCGATCTTTTTCTTCCAACGCTCCTTGCCGTCTTTCGCGTTAAGCGAGATGAACCAGCCGTCGGGGCTCATGAAATACAGCCAGTTGCCATACATTCCGACGCCGCGCTGGCCGACGAGATGTCCGCCGTGATCCTCGGAATCGTATTGCCAGATGCGCTCACCGGTGCGGGCGTTGACGGCGAAGACGTGATCGGGAATGGTGAAGTAGAGGATGCCATTCACCAGCAGCGGCGTCGATTTTATGGACGGATCGCCCACGCCTCGCTGCGGGCCGATGCCCCGGATGCGGTACATCCACTCGATCTTCAGGCGATCGACATTCGATTGATTGATCTGATCGAGTTCGCTGAAGCGGCGTCCGGAATAATCTCCGTTGTAAGTCGGCCAGACTTCGGGCGGCAGCTTAAACAAGCTGAACGATTTCTGATCGAGCCCCTGCCCATAAGTGGCGGCCAAGGCGATTAAGATAAGTCCGAGTTTCTTCACTTGAGCGTCACCAGATAGGCAGTCAGGTTGTGAAGATCCGCGTCGGTGTATTTCGGCAGCAGCGCGCGGTGCGCGGCCAGTTTGTCTTCCACTTTCACGGATACTTGATCGCGCGCCCAATAATGATATTCGCCGCTCGAATCGCGCAGGGCCACGTCGAAATCGTCCATCTTCAGAACCGTTCCAGTGACGGATTGGCCTGCCGGGGTGGTTACGGTAGCGTGGGCCGGACCAGGGGTCGTCGGCCAAATGAACCGGCTTTGCATCGAGGAGGCTTGCGGGAACTTGGCGCCGATCTTGGCCAGATCGCCGGTTGCGGAGTGGCAGGACACGCAATTGGCTTCGAAAAACTGCCGGCCCTTACCCGGGTCGCCGCTGGTCTGGCTTCGCAAGCCGGCATAGGTTTGCCCGTAGGTTCCGCGGTTAGCGGAAAGTTCGACTTGCATTTTCAGGTATTGCGCGAGGTTGTGGATGTCATCCACCGAAAGTTGCGGAAAGGCAGGCATGCCGGCTTGAGCGCGGCCATTCTTGATCACCGGGCCGATCTCTTCGTCTTTTTCGTCGTGCAGAACGGCGACCGATCGAACCAGGTCCGGCGCCTGCGAGCCTCGCGCGTTCTTGCCGTGACAGCCGGCGCAGTTGGCTTCGTAGAGCGGCTCGCCTTTTTTGGCGGCTGCGGGATCGGGCGGTGGACCCAGCCCCAGGAATTCGCGCGTGTTTCCGCGCCCTCCCCGGCCGCCGCGGCCGCCGCCATCCGGTTCCTGCGCAGTCATGGCAAACGGAGCCGCGATCAAAAGAGCCAGGAGGATACCCGCCGAAAAATCTTTCGAGCGTGACATAGTCGCTCCAAATCCTCGTTCGCGAGTATACCCGATTTCGCCGCCTCGGGCTCTGCAGCCTTGGCGGATTTACGCGAGGCGCGCAATCCGGTAGAATTGTGCCGGAAATGCGCTCCTGCGCAGGGAGAGAAGTGTGACCAGAAGACAGTTGCTCATCGCTGCCGGAGCCGCCTCGGCGGTGCTTCCTTTCGCATCGCGAGCCGCGGTGGACGCCGTGCCCAATCCAAAGGGCAAACGCGGAATCGGCGGATCGCCCACGGCGTTCGGCGCCCGCAACCGCGCCAACGCGCAGGCTACGCCGCCAATCGATTTCATCGACTACGGTCACAGTCTGGGATTGGGTGGCGTTGAGGTTGGCAGCGGCCCGCCCACTGCGCCGGACGCCATCGCCAAACTGCGCGACAAGATCCAAGCCTATGACATGCACGTGATCTTCAATGTTCGTCTGCCGAATTCCGAGGCCGATCTGCCGGCTTACGAAGCGTCGGTGAAGGCGGCGAGCCAGGTTGGCGCGTATGGCTTGCACGCCGCGATGACGCAGCGCCGTTACGAACAGTTCAGTTCCCTCGACGAATACAAGAAGAACTTCGCGCGCAATCAGCAGCAGATCGCGCTTGCCGAGCCGGTGCTGCGCAGGAACAAGGTTCGACTGGCGATTGAGAACCACAAGGGCTGGAGCGCGATAGAGCAGGCCGCCTGGATGAAGCGCCTGAGCAGCGAATACGTGGGCGTGCATCTCGATTTCGGCAACAACGTGTCGTTTTGCGAAGACCCGATGTTCACTCTCGAAACCCTGAAGCCGTGGATTTTTTCATGCCACATAAAAGACATGGCGGTGGCGCCGTATGAAGACGGCTTCCTGCTCTCGGAAGTGCCCATGGGAGACGGCTTCCTGGATTTGAAGAAGATGGTGAATACGCTCCGCGAAAAAGATCCGAACATGGCGTTCGACCTGGAGATGATCACGCGCGACCCACTGAAGATCCCGATCTTCACCGACAAGTACTGGGTGACGTTTGAAGACATGCCTGCGCGCCAGCTGGCGAAGACCGTGGAGATCGTCGCCAAGCATTCGTCCAAGAAGCCTCTGCCGAAGGTGAGCGGCCTGAGCCCCGCGGATCAGTTGAAACTCGAGGACGAATACAACCTGGCGTGCATTAAATATGCCCGCCAGAATCTCGGGCTGTAGCGTTCCAGCACGGCCGATCTTGACATATCGAATCTCTTCATATAGATTGCCTCTATATGGAACTCCTGCAAGGCACGCTCGATATGCTCGTGCTGCGGACGCTCCTCGCAGGGTCTCTTCACGGCTACGGAATCGCCAAAGCCATTCGCGGCGCTTCTCACGAGGCGCTCGATATTGAGTTCGGCTCGCTCTATCCCGCGTTGAAGCGGCTGGAAGCGAAGGGCTGGCTGGCATCCAACTGGGAGACCTCCGAGCACAATCGGCGCGCCAAATATTACAAGCTCACCGCGGCCGGCCGCAAGCAACTGATACGCGAGCACTCCCAGTGGGCGGACTTCGTGAGCGTGATCGCGCGAGTGATGGGACCGGCGCCGGAGGCGAAAGGATGACGATTTGGCGCCGGCAGCAAGAACGCGAGATGCGGGAAGAATTGGAATCGCTCGCCGCCATCGCCGGCCAGCGGGAACTCGGCAATCTCACGCTGGCGATGGAGAACGTTCGGGCGGGCTGGGGTTGGACGTGGATTGACGGTATCCTCGCCGATATCCGCTATTCATTGCGCGCGCTGCGAAGCCAACCGGCATTCGTCGCTGTGGCCGTGCTCTCGCTGGCATTGGCCATCGGCGCAAACAGCGCCATGTTCAGCTTCGCCGATGCATTGTTGTTGCGGCCTCTGCCGGTGCCGAACGCCTCGGCGCTGTTCGACGTCGCCTACGCAACGCCCGACAATCCGCTGGAAGGCATGTCGTTCCCCGACTACCGCGATTTGCGCGAGAAGAACCATTCGTTCGCGCGAATGGCGGCCTATCGCGTCACAACGCTGGCGGCCGCGTCGAATCCTTCGGCGCCGGCGCAAGTTCGTTCCGCCGTGCTGGCGAGCGACAACTTTTTCCCGGTCGCCGGAATTGCGCCGGTAATCGGACGCGCGTTTTTGCCCGGCGAAGCGAACGCGCCGGGACAGGCCGTGGCGATCATCAGCCACGACTTCTGGCAGCAACAATATTCGGGCGATACCGGCGCGATCGGCAAAAGCCTGCGACTCAATGGAATCGAATTCACGATCATCGGCGTTCTTCCCGAAGCGTTCAACGGACTGGACCGCTTTGTTCACCCCACGATCTTCGTTCCGCTCGGGATGTCGCAGCACCTCGCCGCGATGCCGTCCGATCCGCTGGAAGACCGCGAGCGTCGCGATCTGGTGGTCAAAGGTAGATTGAACCCGGGCGTATCGCTGGAATCGGCGCAGGCCGAACTTGCGGCCGTTGGCGCGGCGCTCGAACGCGAGTACCCGAAGACGAACCGCAACCGTCGCGCGGCGGTCCGCACCGAACTGCAGCACAAGATTCAGCAGACGCCGCAACTGCTCGCACTCATCAAGATGCTGATGGGATTGGTTGGCCTGATCCTGATCATCGCGTGTTCAAACCTGGCGAATTTGCTGCTGGCTCGCGGACGCGCACGCGGCCGTGAGATCGCTATCCGCTTGTCTATCGGAGCGGGACGGCGCCGGCTCGTGCGCCAGTTGATGACCGAGAGTCTGATTGTCGCGATCATCGGCGGCGCGATTGGATTGTTCTTCGCTTATGGCGGCATTCTGCTGCTGCAAGCACTCAGCGTGCCGAGCGAACCACCGTCGCCGCTGGGCGTGGAGTTGGACTGGCGCGTGGTCGAATTCAGCCTGCTTGTGGCGCTGGTGAGTTGTCTCTTCTTCGGCTTGGCGCCGGCGTGGCAGACCGTGTGCATGGATTTCTTGAGCGCGCTAAAAGCAGGCGGGCACGGCGCATCGGGACAGCGGCGCACGCTCGGGCGCGACATTTTGATCGTTGGCCAGATTGCGCTGGCGACTGTGGTTCTGATCGCGGCCGCCATGTTTCTGGCGGGTTTCCGAAGGATGCTGGTGGTGACGCCCGACTTCCGCACGGACCATCTGATCAGCATGGATACCGCTCCTGCCCTGCTTCATTATTCGCCGCAACAAACAGCGGCATTCTATCGGCAGCTTGTGGATCGCGCACGCACGATGGCCGGCGTGGAAAGCGTGGCGATAACGGAATCGCTGCCGCTTTCTCCTTCCCAAACTTTCTTCGCCGTGGTTCCGGAAGGCTACCAGTTTCCCAAAGGCCGCGAGAAAACGGTCGTGTTCGGCGCAGCCGTTGACGCCGGCTATTTCAGCACGATGAACGTCGAGATCGAACGTGGGCGCGCCTTCACGGAAAGCGACCGCGCCGGATCGCGCCGCGTGGCGATTGTGAACCAGCAGTTCGCTAAGACTTACTGGCCGAATCGGGATCCGATTGGACAGCGAATCCGTCTGGATAGCCGGGACTGCGCCGCGGCCGAAGTGGTCGGCGTGGCGAAAACCGGGCATTATCTGGCGGTGAACGAATCGCCGTCGCCGTTTGTGTATCTGCCCTACGAGCAGAATCCGCGCTCGCGGATGACGTTGATTGTGCAATCGGGCAGCGATCCGGCTGGGCTCGCGGCTGCTTTGCGCGATGCCGTGCGGTCCATCGACGCCAACCTGCCGGTGTTCAACTTGCGGACTGTGGCGACGCTCTATGAAAGCCGCGCCACCGGCACGTGGCTGCAATTTTTCCAGATGGTGGGGACGATGGGCTTCATCGGTCTGGCGCTTGCGATGACCGGACTCTATGGGCTGGTCGCTTACACGGTGAGCCGCCGCACGCAGGAATTCGGCATCCGTGTCGCCCTCGGTGCGAGCCGCCACGACGTGGTGTGGCTGGTCGGGCGGCGCGGCTTGATTCTCGCGTGCGCCGGCATCGCAGTTGGCGGAGCGCTCACCGCGGGTGCAATGCCAATGCTCGCGGCAGGTTTCGTTGGGCTTGGAGGATCGTCCCCCGCAGTCTACGCGCTTGTTGCGCTGGCGTTGCTGGCGGTAAGCGCCGCCGCAAGCTATCTGCCGGCGCGGCGGGCAGCAGGGCTGGATCCGGTGCGTGCATTACGGAACGAGTAGTTCTGCGGCGATTCCTGGAACCAGCCCACTTGCTTTTTTATTCCTTTTAGGATATATTCCTTCTGTGGAATGCGAGGTGCTTTTCACGGATGAATTCGAGGCGTGGTGGGCTTGTCTCACCGCCGGAGAACAGGTGTCGGTGGACACGGTAGTGCAACTCCTGGAGACGAATGGCGTCACGCTCCGCTTTCCCCACACGTCCGGCGTCTCCGGCAGCAAGTACGGCCACCTGCGGGAATTGCGCATCCAACATCAAGGGCGCCCCTTGCGGGTGCTCTATGCGTTTGACCCGGAACGCCAGGCGGTGCTGCTCATTGGCGGCGATAAAACAGGGCAAGATCGGTGGTATGAAATCTTCGTCCCCCTGGCGGATTCGATTTACCAGAGATATCTGGAACAACAGGAGTAAAGCGACAATGAAGGCCAGGAACTTTAAAGAGCTTCGGGCGAAGATGACGCCGGAACAGCAGGCGAAGGCCAAGGCGGGCGCGGAAGAGATGCTCCGCAACATGCCGCTCGACGAACTGCGCGCCGCGCGGGAAATGACGCAAGAGAATTTGGCGGAAGTGCTCGGAATCGAACAGGCCGGCGTTTCCAAACTGGAGCGCCGGGCCGACATGTATGTAAGCACCCTGGCCAGATTCATTGAAGCCATGGGCGGAACGCTCGAAATCCGCGCTTGCTTCCCCGAAGGATCGGTCCGAATCACGCAATTTTCCAGCGAACCGTAAGCAATCGCATTGATGCCCAAAAACGCAATTTTGTATATGAAAACAAAGGCGAATCGCTGAAGGGGTGAACTATCTAGTCATGGGCGAACAAACGGCGAAAGTAGTGTTATACTTGCCGCTGAGAAGATGTTCGCCAATCCGATCCTCGATCAGCTCCGCCATCGGATTCACTGCCTGGAAGAATCGCGGCGCAGATTCTCGCGCACGGTTCCGATTACCGATACCGTAGATCGCTGGCTCCCTCAGGGCGGCCTGTTAACCGGGTGCATTCATGAGGTGAAGGGCGCAAGCCTGGCCGCCTCCATGGCGTTCGCCGCGCTGCTCTCCGCGCGCATTGCCGGGGACGGCGGCAACATTCTTTATGTTGCGCCGGGGCGCTCGCTGTACCCTCTCGGTCTCCTGCCCTATGGCGTGAAGCTCGATCGGGTGCTCCAGGTTTCCACGAAGCGGTCGCAGGATTTAGCTTGGGCCGTGATGGAAGCGCTACGCTGCCCGCAGGTCAGCTCGGTAATCGCGGTGCTCAACGGTCTCGATCTGACGGAATCCCGGCGCCTGCAACTGGCGGCGGAAGCGAGCGGGGCGACCGGTTTTTTCGTTGGCGACGCCGCCTCTGCGCCCATCGCTTCGCCTATCACCCGATGGAAGATCGATTCGGTGCTTGGAAAATCGGGGCAAAGATTCGATGAGCCCGTTTGGGCCCTCGATCTTCTCTATTGCCGCGGCGGACGGCCGGGGAGATGGATTCTGGAATGGCGCGATCAAAGGCTGAATCCGGCCCTGGTCGCGATTCCCGCGAAGCAGGCCGAACGCAAGGCGATGGCGAGATGAAATGGCGCGCTGCTTTCTCAGCCTCTTTTGTCCCCATGCCGATCAGGCCCGCCTGGCGCAACTAACTGAATGGTGCGATCGCTATTCGCCGCTCGTCTCCCAGGATGGATGCGACGGCATCATCCTGGACATCACCGGTTGTGCGCATTTGTTTGGAGGCGAAGGTTCGCTATTGCTCGATCTGCAACAGCGCCTGCGCCGGATAGGCATCCCATCACGCGGGGCAATTGCCGATACCTGGGGCATCGCGTGGGCGCTGGCGCGTTATAGCGACAAGCTTGTCGTTCATGGCGAATATGCGGTTTCCGCGCTCGATCCTTTGCCGGTCGATGCGCTGCGGATTCCCGCCGAAGTGGTTTTTGAACTGCGCAGGCTCGGGCTTTCGACAATCGCCGCGGTGAGAAAAATTCCGCGACCGTCGCTGGCAACGCGATTTGGCGCAGATTTTGTGGGCCGCCTCGACCAGATCTTTCGTCAGGCCGAAGATCCCTTAACGCCATGGCGTCCACCCGCTCCGCACCGCTCGGCGCGCGTGCTGGCCGAGCCGATTTCCACGCTGTATTCGGTGGAGTGCGTGCTGCACGAAATGCTTCGCGAACTCTGCGCGCAGCTCGAAAAGCATCACCTGGGCTCGCGGCGCATGGATCTCGCCTGCTACCGCGTGGATGGAAGCCTGGATCGATGCGAAGCCCGTACCTCGAAGCCCATGCGTTCCATTCCGCACTTGATGCGATTGTTCCGCGACCGGCTGGAGAAGCTGTGGGCGGAATTCGGCTTCGAGATGTTTGTGCTCTCGGTGCTGGATATCGAAGCTCTCGAGCCCATGCAACTCAGCTTTGCCGATTCCAATGCCGTGCCGGATGACGAATCCTTCGACGCGCTGGTGGATCGGCTGGGCATGAAACTGGGGTTTCAAGAAGTGAATCGCATTCGCGTCTGCGAAAGCCTGCTGCCGGAACATGCCGTGGAGTTGCACCCGGCATCTACATCCGTGGCCGTCAGCGCGGCGTGGCCGGAATATCGCGTCCGCCCCATCCGATTGATCGATCCTCCGATGCGCATCGAAGTATCTATTCTGATTCCCGGGGGATCGCCCGTACAGTTTTTGATTGGCCAGCGGCCGCACCGCATCGTGCGTTCCGAAGGGCCGGAACGTTTGAGCGCCGAATGGTGGCGGGACCGCAGCTCGCGCTGGGCGGAACGCGACTACTACCGGGTAGAAGACGACCAGGGATTCCGCTTCTGGATTTTTCGCGATCCCGCCGGCCATTGGTTTCTGCACGGCCACCTGCCTTAGGAATTCGTATGCGCGAATATGCGGAGCTACAGGTATCGTCTAATTTCAGCTTCCTCCGGGCGCCTCGCACCCTCAGGAACTGGTAAACGCTGCCAACCAATACGGCCACTATGCGATTGCTCTTACGGATCGGAACACGCTCTCCGGAATTGTTCTCGCGCATTCCACGCTGAAGAAAATGACGCCGCGCCACACGCGCTTTATCGTGGGGTGCCGTCTCGATCTATCGAATGGCGAGAGCCTGCTGTGTTATCCAACTAATCGCCAGGCTTACGGAAGGCTCACGCAGCTTCTAACGCTGGGCCGCCGCCGCGTGCCCAAGGGCGAATGCCTTCTCCATCTCGCCGATGTTGCGGATTATTCAGAAGGCCAGCACTTCATCCTTCCCTTCCCCCAGACGCTGACGGAATCCGCGCGCGCGCATATTCAAAAGTGCGCCGGTCTGTTTCGTGGAAATCTCCACCTGGCGCTGACACATTCCTATCGCGGCGACGACAAGCGGTGGATTCGCGAAGTCGCCGAATTTGCCCGATCGCTCCCCGTTCCTCTCGCCGTCACCAACGATGTCCTCTATCACGAGCCGGACCGCAAGATGCTTCAGGACGTGGTGACCTGCATTCGCGAAGGCTGCACGGTGGCGGAAGCGGGGTTCCGGTTGGGGGCCAACGCCGAGCGCCACCTGAAGCCGCCGCGCGTCATGGATCGGCTCTTTACAGCGTGGCCGGAAGCGATCGAGGCGACAGTCGAAATCGCGGACAAATGCCGCTTCTCGATGGATGAGCTTCGCTACGAATATCCTGAGGAGATTGTCACGCCGGGCTTATCGGCGTTCGAGGATTTGAAGCAGCGAGCATTCGCCGGCGCGGAATGGCGATATCCAAATGGCGTTCCAGAGGCATTTCAAAAGCAGATCCATCATGAGCTGAAACTGATTCATCAGCGGGAATACGCGCCGTATTTTCTCACCGTGCATGAGATCGTGAAGTTCGCCAAGAGCAAGGAGATTCTCTGCCAGGGCCGCGGGTCGGCGGCGAACAGCGTCATCTGCTATTGCCTGGGCATTACGGAAGCCGATCCCGTGAAATGCAAGCTGCTTTTCGAACGATTCGTTTCCGCGGCGCGGAATGAGCCGCCGGATATCGACGTCGATTTCGAACATGAGCGGCGCGAAGAAGTCATCCAACACATTTACGAAAAATACGGACGGCATCGCACGGGGCTCACCGCCACCGTGGTCCATTACCGGAAGAAGCGCGTGCTGCGGGAAGTGACTAAGGCGCTCGGAGACTGCCTGACGCCGGAAAGGCGCGATCTGGCGCTCAAGCTGATGAACGATCTGCTCGGTTTCCCTCGCCATTTGTCGCAGCATGTGGGCGGGTTCGTCATCGCGCGCGGCCGCTTGGATGAACTGGTGCCTATCGAGAACGCACGCATGAAAGACCGCACGGTCATTCAGTGGGAAAAAGACGACATCGATGAACTGGGCATGATGAAGGTCGACATTCTTGGCCTGGGAATGTTGACCGCCATCCGCAAAGCGTTCGAGCTGATGGAGCGGCGCTACGGCAGAAAGCTCACGCTGGCTACCATCGAGCAGGAAGACCCGGCTGTGTACGCGATGCTCCAGAATGCGGATTCCATCGGCGTCTTTCAAGTGGAAAGCCGGGCGCAGCAAAGCATGTTGCCGCGGCTCAAGCCGAAGACGTTTTATGATCTGGTGATCGAGGTGGCGATCGTGCGCCCGGGCCCGATTCAAGGCGACATGGTGCATCCTTACCTGCGGCGAAAAGATGGGAAGGAACCGGTTGAATATCCGAGCCTGGCATTGCGCGCGGTTCTGGAAAAAACGTTGGGCGTCCCTCTCTTTCAGGAACAGGCGATGCAGATCGCGATCGTGGGCGCGGGCTTCAGTCCCGATGAAGCCGATGAATTGCGCCGGTCGCTAGCCACCTTTCGTCACGTCGGCACGATCTCTACATTCCGCGAACGATTTCTCGAAGGAATGCGGAAGAATGGGTATCCCGAAGAATTCGCCACGCGCTGCTTCAGCCAGATCGAAGGCTTCGGCACGTACGGCTTTCCGGAGGCTCACGCGATTTCGTTCGCCAATCTGGTCTATGTTTCGGCGTGGATCAAATGCCATTACCCCGATGTATTCTGCGCGGCGCTATTGAACAGCCAGCCCATGGGATTTTACGCTCCGGCGCAACTGGTGCGGGATGCGCGCGACCACGGAGTAGAGATTCGCCCCATTGACGTCAATCACAGCAATTGGGAGACGACGCTGGAGCCGCTTGAGAACTCTTCACGCTACGCCGTTCGGCTGGGATTGCAGATGGTCTCCGGGCTGCCGGAAAAAGAAGCGCTGGCGCTGGTCAAAGCGCGCGGCGATGGATACAGTTCGCCGGAAGAGATCGCCAGGCGCGCCGGATGCGGCCGCCGCGCGTTGGATTGTTTGGCGCAAGCCGACGCATTCGCATCCATGGCGATTGGACGAAGGCAGGCGCTTTGGAAAGCCAGCGCGCTCGGTGGAAAAACCCCGCCGCTGTTCGCGCATGCGGATGTGTTCGAGGAACCCGATGCGGATTTGCCGCCGGCGACCAAAAGCCAGGAAGTTCTGGCCGATTATCTGGCAACCGGGCTCACGCTGCGCGAACATCCGTTGAGCTTTCTTCGCCCCCGCTTGAAAGCGAGGCGAGTCATAACGGCTGCCGAACTGAAAAAAACGCCGGCGGGAAAATCCGTTCTGGTGGTTGGGCTGGTTTTATTCCGTCAACACCCGATGACGGCGAAGGAAACGATTTTCCTGACGATCGAAGACGAAACCGGCGCGGCGAATCTGATTGCCTGGAAGCATGTGCATGTGAAATATCACGACGCCGTTTATCACGGAAAACTTCTCGCCTGCCGGGGAATTGTGCAGCGGGAAGGCCAGGTGATGCATGTGATCGCGCGCCAGGTCTGGGATTGGTCCGCGCAATTGAAGCGCCTCGATCCGGAAGACGGCGCTCCCGCTTTTCCATCGCATAGCCGGGACTTCCGTTGAACGCAGCTTGCATCGGCGGCCGCTTTCGATTCTAATGGCACGACAGGAGATTTTCGATGAAACGTCTGTTAGCAACATTGCTGATTTGCGCGGCCGCGGCCTTTGCCGCCGACGCGACGGGGACCTGGAAAGCGTCCATCGAAACCCCAAATGGGACCATCGAGACCACGTTCGCTCTGAAAGTGGATAGCGGGAAGATCACCGGCAAGATGACCAGCGGACAAATGGGCGAGTCGCCGATTTCCGAGGGCAAAGTGGATGGCGACAACATCTCGTTCAGCGTGGTACGTGAGTTCGACGGCAATGAATTCCGCATCAATTACAAAGGTAAAGTGAGCGACACCGAGATCAAGTTCACCGGCGAGATTCCCGGCATGGACCGCACATTCGAGTTCACGGCCAAGAAAGCGTAATCGATGATCCGCTGGCGCCTTCTATTGTGCTGCGCGATGCTATTCGCGCCCGCGCTTTTCGCGCAGGATGCGGAAATCCGCGCGATGCTGAAGAACTCCGAAGCCGTCTGGAATCGCGGCGATCTGGTGACGTTCGTCACCGATTATGAGGATTCACCCGACACCACGTTCGTGGGCAAAGAGGTAGTGAGAGGCGGACGCGAAGCGATCCTGGCGCGCTACCGCCGCAGCTACCCGACGCGCGACGCCATGGGGACGCTGACGTTCTCGGAGATCGAGGTGCGTTCGCTAGGGCCAGGCGTGGCCCTGGCGATGGGAAAATATTCGCTAAAGCGCAAGGCTGAAGGCGGCGGCGATGCCACTGGGCGCTTTACGCTGGTGCTGCGGCAGACCAAGGCGGGTTGGAAAATCATTCACGACCACTCGTCAGCGTCGTGAGGCTTACTGCGTGAAATCCGCCGCGCGATACACAACGCGTCCGGCGACCATCGTCAGTTCGCACTTCATGTTGCGCAGATCGTCCGCAGGGATTTGATAAGGGTCGCGGTCCCACACGGCGAGGTCGGCGTCCTTGCCTTTCTCAATCGACCCGATGCGATCTTCGAGAAAAAGCTGGCGTGCGGCCCAGATCGTGTACGATTTCAGCGCCACGTGCACGTCCACCGATTCGGCGGTTCCGAACGGCTGCGCGCCGTATGCGCCCTTCAAGGGCTTGCGCACCACCGATGCCCAGAGCCCGTAGCGCGCGGCGAACGGAGTTACGTTGTAATCCGACCCGCCCGCCCAAATCATGCCCTTCTTCAAGTAAGTCGCGAACGGCTCCAGCCGCAGCGACCGCTGCGGGCCAAAGTTGCCGGCATACGTATCGCCGATCCACCAGAGAAACGGCGCCTGCGCTTCGGGATATCCGGCGTCGTAGTCTTTCTGCATCGCCGCCATCGTTTCGATGGCATGGTCGGAAGGCACGTTGCAGTGAATGATCCCGTGCCGCAGCCCACGCGTGGGCTTCTCCTTCAACGCGGCCGCGTAAGAATCGACCACCCAGTCGATGGCCCTGTCGCCGATGGCGTGCGTACTAATATGCAGCCCGGCATCGTGCAGTAACTTCACCTGCGCGCGGTAGACTTCGGGATCGGTGGTGGGATATCCCACGTTGCCTTTGTCGGTATCGTTGAAGTCTTTGTTCCAATCCTGGTACATCCACGCCGTGCGGGCGCCGCCGCTGCCATCAATGTAGAGCTTCACGCCACCGGAAAGAAGCCTGCCATCGCCCAGCGATTGCGGCGCGCGCGGCATCGCCAACAGACGGTCGCGGGTCTGGCGCGCCGATTCTAACGTGCGCCCGCCCATCCAGATCGCGGTCACGCGTACGTCGAGCTTCCCCATGTCGAGGACTTCCTTCAGCAGATCCCAATCGCCTTGGCCAATCGAAGGGTACTTCGCGGCCGTCATGCCTTCTTTATTGAAATCGGCAATGATGCGCAGCAAGCCATTGCGCCGTTCTTCGTGCGTGTAGCGCGGCACACGCCGCGTCACCAATCCCATGGCCGATTCCTTCAGCACGCCGGTTGGATTTCCGGCGCTATCGCGGTCAATGGTGCCGGCGTTGGGGTCTTTGGTGTCGCGCGTAACGCCGGCCAGTTTCAAAGCCGCACTGTTAGCCACGCCGTAGTGGCCGGTGGTATGCGTCAGCCAGACCGGGTTGTCCGGCGAAACCTTATCCAAATCAGACGCGCGAATGTAGCGCAACTCGGCCAACTTGCCTTCGTCCCATCCGCCGCCGCGCACCCACTCGCCGGGTTTCAAGGTTGCCACGCGCTCTTGTACCTTCTTCATGGCATCCGCGATGTTTTTGACGGAGGAGTCGCCGAGTTCTACCGAATACAGAGCGTCGACTTCCTGGAAATGGCAGTGCGAGTCGATCAAGCCGGGCGTCACGGCGCGGCCCATCAAGTCGATGACGCGCGCGTCCTTGGCGGCGGCCTGCCGGGCAGCGGCGTTCGAGCCTACCGCGACGATTTTCCCGTTGGTGATGGCGACGGCTTGAGCGATGGAATCGCGAGCGTCGACTGTGAGAATTTTCCCGTTGATGAGAAGCAGATCGGGCCCGGATGATTGCGCGAAAGCGGCGAAGCAGATGTACGAAAAAACGAGGAGTATCCGGCTCATTGCCCGTGATTATACATGTTGCCCCCATCCTGGCCCGCTTGCTATGCAGGAAGCCGGCGGCCTCACGGGGGATAATTTGAGTGAGTGGGATTCTCTTTCTCGCGACGCGCGTTTCTTTTTTCGGCCGTGGCCGGCGGCGCGGTTGCGCAACAGGAGCCCGTCTTCTCCACCGAGGTCAAGGTGGTGAATGTGCTGGCGACGGTGCGCGACAAGAAGGGCGGCATCATCACCAATCTGAGCAAGGGCGATTTCGCCATCGCGGAGAACGGTCAGCCGCAGGCGATCCGCTATTTCGCGCGCGAATCGGACTTGCCGTTGACCATCGGCTGCATGGTGGATACGAGCGCCAGCCAACGCAAAGTGATCGACGCGGAGCGCGGCGCGAGCTATCAATTTTTCGGCCAGGTGCTGCGGCAGAACAAAGACCAGGCGTTCATCATGCAGTTCGATAGCGCCGTGCAGGTGATGCAGCCGCTGACGGGGAATATCCGGCAGTTGAGCGATGCGTTGGCCTACGTGGATACCGAAACCATGCGGCAGTTGCAGATCCAGAACGGCGGCGGCACGTTGCTTTACGACGCCGTAGCCCAGGCATCGAAAGAGATCATGAGCAAGCGGCAGGGGCGGAAGGCGCTGATCCTGCTGACCGACGGCGTCGACATCGGAAGCTACGGAACGATGGAAGATGCGATTGACGCCGCGCAACGAGCGGACACGCTGGTCTTTTCGATTCTCTATTCGGATCCGGGCGCCTATGGGATTCTCGGCGGCACGAACGGGAAGAAAGTGCTCGAGCGTATGTCCGGCGAAACGGGCGGCGGCTTCTACGAGGTTTCGAAGAAGCGCACCATCGATCAAATCTTCAGCGAGATCGAAACCGAACTGCGCAGCCAGTACAGCTTAGGCTACGTATCGGATGTGCCGTACACCTATGCGCAGTTCCGAACGCTGCGCCTGACGGTTGCGACGAAAGATTTGAAGGTGCAGTATCCGCAGCGGTACTGGGCACATCGGTAGCTGATCTTATTGGTTGCCTCGCGCAGGCGCGACCCGGTGGTATAGTGCCGTGTAAGTGTTCCATCGACTTTTCGCGCTCGCGTTTGTTCTGAGTGTGCCACTGCACGCGAAGACCTACGCAGTGGATGGCATTGTGGTGGCCGTGGACCGCGCGGCGCAAACCATTCTGGTGTCGCACCGCGCCATCCCGCATTACATGCCCGCCATGATGATGCCGTTTCGCGCGCAGAACGCCGCGGAACTGAGTGCACTTCATCCAGGCGCGCGCGTCCAGTTCGATCTGGCGGTGACAAAAGCCCAGACGCTGGCGCGAAACATTCGCCTTAGCGGTGGCCCGGACGCAACGCTCCCGCCGCCGAAGGAGAAACTGGCCATCGGAGCGGCGCTGCCAGACTTTCAGCTCACCGATCAAAACGGCCGCAGCGTGCGAACCGCGGATTTGCGCGGCAAAGTGATGGCCATCAACTTTATTTACACGCGCTGTCCGCTGCCCGATGTCTGCCCGCGCCTCTCCGCGGCGTTCGCGACCATGCAGCGGCAATTTCGCGAGCACGCCGGCAAGGATCTCGTGTTGCTCTCGGTGACGGTAGATCCGGATTTCGATACTGCGCCGGTACTGGCCGATTACGCGCGACGGTGGTCGGCTGGTCCTGCTTGGCTTTTCCTCACCGGGAACGTAGGGCCGCTGGCGTCCGCGCTGGGCGAGATCTATTGGGTGGACGAAGGCTCGATCGGCCACAATTCGACGACATCTATTTTCGGGCGCGATGGACGGCTGGCTGCCATAGTGGAAGGCTCCAACTATCGCCCGGATCAACTGGCGCACCTCATTGAACGCCAACTGGAGAACCATCCATGAAGCTGACTCTGTCTTTGCTGGCGATCGCGCTGATTGCCGCCGCCCAACAACCGAAAGGCGCCGATAACTGCGCTCCGCCGCCGAGCGCGCTCGCGCCCACGTTGCCCGCCAAGCTTTTGGATGGCATGGGAACCGTTCATCTGGCGATGACGACCTCCAGCCCCGAAGCGCAGAAATTCTTCGACCAGGGCGTGGCGCAGATGCATTCTTTCTGGGCGCGCGAAGCGGAGCGCAGCTTCCTGCAAGCCGCCGCGTTGGACCCGGCGGCGCCAATGCCGTATTGGGGCATCGCGATGGTGGCGGCTGGTGACTGGCGTCCGCGATTCCAGCTCGATACGCTCGACGCATTCTTCGGCAAGCAAGCGCCACCCGCGACATCGCGCGCCCGCAGCGCCGCGCGCAAAGCCGTGGAGTTGAGCCAGGCGCCGGGGAAAGCCACCGATCTCGAGAAGATGTACATCGCGGCCGTTGCCGCGCGGCGCAATCCCGATGCGAAAGATCCCGAAGAAGCTTTCGTAAAAGGGTTGCGTGCGTTGCTGGCCGCGCATCCGGGCGAAGTGGAAGCCGAACTCGATCTGGCCTTGATGATCATGCGCGGCTTCACGCAGCCGGAAAAGAAACCGGTAGCGCCGGGCTCCACGGAAGCGGTCGCGATCTTGCGCGCGCTATTGCCCAAAGTGCCGGAGCACCCCGGCGTGCACCACTACATCATCCATGCGTTCGAAGGCTCGACATTCGCCAAGGATGCGTGGCCGAGCTGCGAAAAATACGCGCAACTGGTTCCGAATATTCCGCACGCGCTCCACATGCCGGGGCATATTTATTCGCAGACGGGACGGTGGAGCGACGCCGAGAAATCGTTCGCCGCTGCGGCCGAGAACGAGCGCAAGTGGATGGCCCAAGACAAGCTCTACGGCAGCGGCCATCACGGGCACAACGTGCACTACCTGGCGACGGCATATTCCTTCGAAGGCCGCTATGACGACGCGGTGGAGGCCGCCAGGGAGTTGCTTCAATTCCCGGAGAATCCGGCGCAAAAGGCTGCCGTGGATGGAGTAGGGACGGCGCTGGCGCAAGGCTGGTTCGCCATGCTGCGCACCCTGGTGCAGTTCGAAAAGTGGGACGCTATTCTGGCCGGCGACATGTTGCCGGTATTGGCTCGCCCGCGTCAGGAAGCCTGGCGGCATTGGGGGCGAGCGCTCGCATACGCTAACAAGGGCGACGCGGCGCATGCGCACGAAGAGGCCGCAAAGTTCGACGAAGCGTTGGCGGATTATAGGGCGCGCACGCATCGCGCGAATCCGGCCGAGTTGGAAGTGGCGCGGCAAGAGATGCAAGCCCATCTCGAACTCGCCGCAGGCCACACCGACCGCGCGCTCAAATTATTCGAGCAGGCAAGCAAAGCCGAGCGGCATTTGATCTACACTGAGCCGGCGGTTTACCCGCGGCCGGCGGCCGAGCCCTGGGGACGCGCCGCGCTCAAAGCCAACAAGCCGCAATTGAGCCAACGGGCATTCCGAATCGCGCTGGAACAATACCCGAACGATGCGCATGTGCCCCGCGCCACGGCGGGTACGGTTGCGCTGGCGGAAGTGCGCTGAAGTTGCCTATTTCTTGAGAAGGCGCAGCGTCGAAACATCCACCACCGTGCCCGCGCCATCGGTGACCGCGCTGCTATCCAGAATGTTGGTGGCTTGCGCTTCCAGGGTGCGGCCTTCCGCGTCCCGGCCTGACCGTCGCAAGACCTGGGCGTAGTTCAGCAACAGATTGGCATAGATCGGGTGATCCGGCCCCAAATCGGCTTTCGCAATTTCCAAAGCCTTTCGGTACGTGTCTTCGGCGTCCACCAGTTCTCCCGATAGGAACTGAACAGTCGCCAGATTGTTGAGAGGCCGCACCATTTGTGGATGGTCCTTGCCCCAGGCGGTTTCAGTGGCCTTCACCGCTTCCTCAAGAAACTTCTTTGCCTCCGGCAGCCGGCCTTGGGCACGACTCAGCACGCCGAGATTATTCAGCACACAAGGGACCTGCGCCGCCCCAGCGCCGCCATTTTGGCGAAATGCGGTCAGTGCCTCATTGAACAGTTGCCTGGCCTCGTCGTAGCGGCGCTGGTTCGTTCTGGCCAACCCCAGACCGTTACGCGCAATTGCCAAACGAAGATCGAAGGGCGGCTCTAAGGCAACATAGATGTCAATCGCATCGCGAAGCAATGGTTCGCTTTCCGCGATGGAACCCCGATCTAGATAATGCAATGCCAGGTTATCCACCAGCACGGCGTAGTCTTCGTTTTGCTTCCCTTTTGCTTTGGAAACTATTTCAATGGCGCGATGCAATAGACGTTCTGCTTCCGTAGGCCGGCCAAGCTCATCGCAAATCGTAGCCAACGAGTTCATGGAGTTGGGAAGGCGCGAATCTCCCTCGGGAAATGTCTGAGCGATGCGGATGGCTTCGCGGAAAACAGACTCGGCGTCCTGATAGCGCCCGTCGCGCTGCATCGCCGCGCCTTGTTCCATCAGTGTCCGCCAATCCTTCTCATCCGCGTAGGCTTTGCCGCCAGTCAATGCCGCCAGGCACACGAATACCGCCAGGGATTTCACGTCGCCTCCAAATGAAAAGAGGCCGCCGCCAGGCTCATCAAGCCCGGTGGCGGCCTCCGAGTGTTTCGGTCAGCCGGTCACGTTCTCTACACAGAGTTACAGTTACTGCTTGAACTTGACTTTCTTAGTAGTTTGCTCCGCCAGGACAGGAACGCCATCCTGAATAATCAAGCGCTCGATTTCTCCAAAGCGCAATTCGCGGCAATAGCGGATAAACTCACGCCATGCCGGATGGATGGAAGTATCTGTTTCCGCGGCGTCCGACATCCTCACCCCAAAGATCGGCCCATGGCTGACGAGCTGCGTTTCCGGTCTTCAGCCGCTGCCTCTCCGGCGCGCTCGAAAACCAGAAATCAACACATGCAACGTCCATGCCTCACTCGACGTTAACAACTTAGATAACGATCCACAAGATCGAAATGTTGATAGTTAGACGAAGTATTTCCCCCAAGGATAGGGCCTGCACACTTACTGAACAGGCATCCGTACGCTGCGCGCAGCATACCCGCGAGGTGGTGTTGGATAACCCTCGATGCTGTATCTCCTGACACAATAGTTTCGTGAAGCCGCCAAAACTTTCGCGCCGCAAACTCCTGGCGCTGTCAGCCTCGTTGCCCGCCGTTGCATCCGCGCAAACCGCGCGCGCCGCCGATGGCTATGTCGATATCCTGCGGCCGCCCGATCTCGCCGTGGCGTTCCTCGAAAGCGACGCCGCTCCTCTCCGGCATGAAGGGCCGCGATGGAATGGCTCGGGTATTTCCGTGCAAATGGAACCGGAGGCCGGCGGCACTCCGATCCGCATCGAAGCGCCGGGGGCCGCGGTGTCTCGTCTGCATCTGCGCTGGCACGCGGCCGTGCCGGAGCGCTGGCGCATTCTCAACGACCAGTGGGAGCGCAGCTACGGCGACCTCGAATGGCGCGGCTTGATCGGCGAGCGCATTCTGCCGTGGTATTTCCTGGCGTTCGACGGCAAAGCCACGCACGGTTACGGCGTCGCGACGGGCGCCGCGTGCTTCGCGTTCTGGCAGGCCGATCCGGCAGGGATTTCCCTGTGGCTGGACCTGCGCAACGGCGGCTCGCCCGTTCGTCTCGGCCAGCGCACGTTGGAGGCTGCGGTGATCCGGGTCCGGCGCGGCGCCGCGAATGAGAGCTCGTTTCAATCCGCGCGGCGCTTCTGCCGCCAGCTTTGCGCTAAGCCGCGCCTGGCAACGGCGCCCGTCTACGGCGGCAACAATTGGTATTACGCGTACGGTCGTAATTGCTCGGCGGCGGCGATCGAGCGCGATGCCGCGTTGATGGCGGAACTTGCGCCGGCGGGGCCGAACCGGCCGTTCATGGTGATCGACGACGGTTGGTCGTTGACCAACACGGCGGGACCCTGGGAGCGCGGCAACGCCGGCTTTCCCGATATGCCTGGGCTGGCGGCGGCGATGAAACGGCAAGGAGTGCGTCCTGGAATCTGGCTGCGGCCGCTGGCCACCACGGCAGAGGTTCCGGGGGAGGCGCGCCTCCGGCCCCGCGTGAATTCGCGCACGGCGACGCTCGATCCGAGCCTGCCTGAGACCATCGAAACCGTCCGCCAGGATATCGGCCGCATGGCTTCGTGGGGCTTCGAGATGATCAAGCACGACTACACCAGCTTCGACTTGCTGGGACGCTGGGGCTCGACGATGGGCGCCGACCTGACCGAACCCGGCTGGCATTTCGCCGACCGTTCGCGCACCACCGCCGAGATCGCGCTGGCGCTTTACCGTGCGATTCGCGAAGCGGCAGGAGACGCGCTGATCATCGGCTGCAACACTTTCGGGCATCTCTCCGCCGGCCTGTTCGAACTGCAGCGCACCGGCGACGACACCAGCGGCCGCGATTTCCATCGCACTCGCCGCATGGGCGTCAACACGCTGGCGTTCCGCGGCCCGCAGCACCGGGCGTTCTTCGATCTCGATGCGGATTGCGCACCGATCACGCCGCAGATTCCCTGGGCGATGTCAGCGCGCTGGCTCGATCTGGTGGCGCGCAGCGGCACCGCGCTATTCGTTTCGCCCGATCCCCAGGCAGTGAACGCGGAATCGAAGCAGGCCGTACGGCGCGCGTTCGCCGCCGCGGCCCAGCCGCGTGAGCTCGCCGAACCGCTCGACTGGATGGAGACCACCACGCCCGGCCGCTGGCGCATCGATGGACACACGGTGGACTATGACTGGTACGGTGTGGACGGAGCGACGCCGTTTCCGCGTTAGCGGCCCGCGTGAAGTTTTGCCGCGAGCGCCGCTGCATCCAGACGCGCCGCGATGGCGTCAAATGCGGGCTTGGGCCCTTCCCATTGCAGCTCGTCCACGTCATCAAACAAGGCGATGTCGGTGCGCAAAGTGGCGAGCGTCCGGAAGAGCAGTGCGAGATCGCGCTCGCGCACGAGTGTTGCCGCCAAAGTAGTCGCGCTGGACGCATTGACCTTCCAATCGCCCGCCGACGCCGGAATGTCTTCGATGTGGCCAAACTTGGCAAGTACCGCAGCGGTAGATTTTGCGCCCCACCCGGGAAGCCCCGGGTATCCATCCGCCGCATCGCCCACCAGCGCCAGGTAATCGGGAATGGATTCTGGCGGCACGCCGAACTTCTGAATGACTCCGGCTTCATTGATCGTCGTTCGCGTGCGGCGGTTCAACTGCACCACGCGGTCGCCGCGCACGCATTGCGTCAGGTCCTTATCCGGAGTGCAAATGATCACGCGATCGACGCGCGCATCGCGCGCCGCAGCGGCCGCGCCGGCCGCGAGAGCGTCGTCGGCCTCGAATTCCACCATCGGCCAGACGGTCACGCCCGCGGCGGCGATCGTTTCTTCGAGCAACGGAAATTGAGATAGCAAATCGGGGTCGATGCCCTCGCCCGTCTTGTAGCCGGGCCAAAGATCGTTACGGAACGACTCGATGACGTGATCGGTGGCGACGGCGAGGTGAGTCGCGCCTCCCTGGATCATTCCCAATACCGAGGAAAGCACGCCGCGCACCGCCGCGATTTCATGCCCGTTGCGGTCTCGCGCGGAGGGCAACGCGTAATAGTGGCGGAAGAGTTCGTACGTGCCGTCGATGAGGTGGATTTCCAAGGCTCGCCTCCAGCATAGCCGGAAGCGAGGCGAGTGTTACCAGGCCGTGGGCCGCACCGCGGAATCTACCACCACAAACTCCAGTTCGCGATGCGTGGGGACCAGCTCCAAACCCACACCTTCGCGCACGGCGGTCAGGAAGGATTTCGGATCGGAAGCATCCCACTTCAGCGAGTAGTCGAAATTCCCTTTGATGCCGGTTTCGTCGAAAATCGGACCGAGATCTCGCGGAGCCAGATTCACGATCCAACCGAGCGGCAGCGCGTGAATCTGCCGGTTGCCGGCTGTGCCCTCTGTGTGAGTGCGCCCCGCACCGGGCGTTGCTTTCAAATCCGCGCCGGGAATGCGGCGCAATTCGTAAACCGGCGCGTCGCGCGTCACTTTGTGCGTTTGCGCGCGGAAGCCCATGTCGAGCGCCACCTTCAACGCGTCGGCTTCTTTCATCGCGGGCCCCGGCAGCACCAGAGAGACATCATAGGCGTCATGACCCACCCATTCTTCGCCGATCACTCGCGACGCCGGAACACCGTAGACCTGGCTCAGGATGCTCGCCAACGTGATGCTGTAGGTAACAAAGCCCTTGCCGTATTTGGCTCGGCCGCCCGGTGATGTATGCGTCACCGAGATGGGAGACGCCGGACGGATCGA
The DNA here is from genome assembly GCA_963743705.1 of Bryobacterales bacterium. Taxonomy (GTDB): domain Bacteria; phylum Acidobacteriota; class Terriglobia; order Bryobacterales; family Bryobacteraceae; genus PALSA-243. The sequence goes on from CAVUQS010000021.1 coordinate 313,346, forward strand.
GATCTCGAAGATCGATTGCGGCAAAGCCTGCGTGTCCACGCCGCCCGATTCGAGCTTGATCGTGACTGGCTTTCCTGCCAGGAAATCCTCCAGCGTGGCTTCGGTCAACGCTTTCGGATGGCCGATGGCGCGCACAGTACCGCTTGCGTCCACCAGCACTGTGGTCGGCCGCATTTCGACGACAAACGAATCGAACGTCTTTCCCTGGCCATCGAGCCCGATCCAACCCGACATCGGTTTGTCTTTCAGAAAGCGCGCGATTAGCTCCGGAGATTCGTCGGTGACAGAGAGGAATCGGATGGGGCGGTCCTGAAACCGCTCAACAAGCTTGTTCCAATGCGGAATCTCCTCGACGCAAGGGCCGCACCAGGTGGCCCAGAATTCGAGTACGGTGGCTTTGCCGCGAAGCGCGTCCCAACTCGCGGCGCTCCCCGAGGGCGCTTGCAGCACTTGCGTCAACGACAGCGCCGGCGCAGGCTTGCCGGCCTCCACTGCGGCCGCTGAACCGAAGCGCGCCGCGGCCAATGACAATGCCAGTAAACACAGAGATCGCATGCGGATTCCTCGCTTATCAGACGCCGGGAGGCGACGATCCGTTGGTGCAAGTTACCGCGTTTCTTTATGAGCCGGCGGCTGACTGGCTAGGAGCGTGAAGACTTCGAGGATTTGCGCCCGTTTGGCAGGGTCCAGGCGAAGATACTGCCGGTTGCCCTGCCCTGCGATGAAATGCGTGGCGCCGTTCGCGCCTACAGTCACTGCGCCGGCCTCGGAGCGCGTGAAATATCGACGATCGGGCCGCACGGCTTCGAGCGCGGCGGTCAGATCCCACGTCGGCCGGTTGTAAGGCATCTTGGCATACGCACGATAGGACTCAGAGATAGGATGCCTGAGCGCGTACGTGAAATCATGCTCAATGCTCGCGGCGGGATAGAGCAAATCGCGCCCAATTTCAAAGCCGCTGAAGACGATGGGCGTTGGCCACCGCTCGAAAACGGCTTTGGCCGATGGAACGTCGATGCGCACGTTGTACTCCGGCTCGCCTCCGGCAAAGTTACCCGCCATGGCGACCACCAGCGCGACCTTTTCCCTCGCGAGCGCGGCGCCTTCAGGCGAATCGAGCAGCGCGGCAAGATTGGTGCTGAAGCCTGTCTGCACGATAACGACTTTCTCCTGCGCGGCTGAGAGCAGGCGGCGAAGAATCACCGGCGCGGATTCAGCTTGACCGCCGCCGGCCTTGGCGCCGCCCAGAACCGCTTTCATATAGCCATCGTTCGCGCCGCCTTTGAGTTCGCGGATTGCGGCGCCTACGGGCAGATCGCCGCGGCCGTAGAAGCGATTGATCATGCGCACATAGGGGACCGCCGCGGGGTTGGCATTGGTCAGCGTGACGCCGATCAAATTGCATTCGCCGCGGTCGCTCAGGGCGTGCAGCATGGCCAGCGCCAGCGCGTCGTCGATGTCGTTGCCCATGTCCGTGTCGAAAATCACGGGACGCGCAGCGAAGCAGATGCGCGTCAGCAGAAAGCAGAGGATGAACAGGCGCCGCATGGCTTCTCCATAGTGCAGCCATCGCGTCAATCACCGCAAGCGCTCGATATAATCGACTACCATGTGGAAGAGTTTGTGTTGGCTCGGCTGTGTGGCGTCCGCATGGGGGGCGAGCGATCTCGCCACTTACCGGCTGCTGGAACCCTCGACGCATTCCTTCGAGCTTGCCTACGACGTGACCATCGCGCGCGAAGGCGCGGCCTATTTTTACAATCCATTGCGCCCCGGTTCCATCGTTACCAAGGAGAGCGCCATCGATCTCGCCAGCGGCAAGCCGCTCGAAATGAAAACCGCGACGGGCCGCGAAGTAAAGGCCGCCGGAGGGGCGCCGGCGAGCACTCCGGATACCATGCAGTTTCTTTGGGTGAAGCTCATCCGGCCTGTGCCCAAAGGCGCCGAAACGCGCATACGGATTCTGCGCACTTACACCGACGCCGCATCGTACCGCGCCACCGCAACGGGTTTCGTCTTCGAACGGCCATTGGAACCGACGCGCGACCTCGTGCTGCTGCCACCCGGCTATGAGCTGACCGGTTCACGCTCGCCGGGGATTGTCACGATCGACGCCGAACAACGCATCCACATCAGCTTTTTCAACGACCGTGACGATTCGCTGCCAGTGCGTATCGAAGGGAGAAAACGTCCATGAAGCGCGCACTTTGGCTGATTCCGGCGCTGTTGACCGCGCAGGTTCATCGCGCCGAGCAGGATCGCGAGATTCGCTATTGGCTGCTAGCGCCCTCGACGCACCAGTTCCGCATTTCGCACGACTTCACCGTGACGCGTGAAGGCCAGAAATCGGTGCACAGCTTCGTGCGCGCGGGCAGCGAGGTGCAGCCGGATTCCAAAATGTTCGACCTGGATACGGGCGAACCGCTGCACACGCATCTGGTGAGCGGCGCCGAGGTGAACGCGCTCGGCTACTACCCGACCCCGACCGATCCGAAGTCGGTGGTCGTGCAGGGCGACCTGCCGGGCCCGGTTGGCAAGGGCGAATCGGTGCGCATCCGCGTCGAGGAGACTTACACCGACCCCGTCGGCTACAAGACCGAAGGCTCAGATTTGATCTGGACGAGAACGCTGGGACGTCCAGTCAACGACGTGACGCTGCCGGCAGGCTGGATGCTGACCGGCTCGAACATCCCGGCGCGCATCAGCCTCGATGCCGAAGGCCGCGTGACATTGCGGTACACCAATACGCGGAACGGCGATTTGGACGTGACCATTCGCGCGCGAAGCCGTAGCGGACGTTAAAGACAATACGTTCGCGGCGAACGTTCCTTCACAAGGAACGGCCCACCGAATGCTGTCCTCAAGATGCGCCAGTGCAACTCTTTGCCCGAGAGGAGAGGCTGAATATGCGACGAATTCTAATACTTGCGGCATTCGCGGGGCTTGCATTTGCAACCACCGAATGGAGCGGACAGTTGGTAGACGCGAATTGCGCGAATCCCGCCGGTGGCGCGCGCGCCTGCATTCCGACTCCGGAGACTGCATCCTTCGGCATCGTCATCGCCGGCACAGCCTATCGCCTCGACGATAAAGGCAATCAAAAGGCGCAGCGAGCCCTCAAACTGCGCGCGGCGCTGAGCGATAACCCCGCCAAACTCACGGTGTTACCTGTGGGCGTCTCGATCGTTGGAAACCAGGCCGGGGAGACCCATTTCATCCTGGTCCACCAACTGGTGCTGGAATAAGGCCCGAAAACCGCCGGGCGCCCGTTGTTATCTACGTTGTCATATACTGCGAATAACCTATGGGAGGCCCGGCGTTCATCCCGCCGCAGGATGCCCTGCGCACGATCTCACGCGATCTGCGATTTCATCCCTGCGCGGTCGAGCGCCCGCAACTGCTGACCGTACACCAACTGGCGGCATTTAATCTCGACGGATATCTGCGGCCCATCGCTATCTTCGATGACCGGGAGATGGCGGAGATCCGGCGCTACTTCGATTCCTTACTCGCGCAGACCTTGGCAGCCGGGGGCAACAGTTATTCGATCAGCACCGCGCATATGCAGCACGGCCTCGTCTACGACCTCCTAACCGATGCGAGAATCGTCGCTTATGTGAAAGACCTGCTAGGCGAGGATGTCATCGGGTGGGGCTCTCATTTCTTCTGCAAAATGCCCGGCGACGGTAAGCGCGTCTCCTGGCATCAGGACGCCAGCTACTGGCCGCTCTCGCCGTCGAAGGCGGTGACTGTCTGGCTCGCGATTGACGACGCCGACACAGGCAACGCCTGCATGCGCTTTCTCCCCGGTTCGCATTGGTACGGGCACCTGACCTACACGCTGACTGAAAACGACGACTCCAACGTGCTCAACCAGGCGGTCGCGGACGTAGACCAGTTGGGCGCGCCGGTCGATAACCAACTCAAGGCCGGCGAAATCTCGATTCATAGCGATCTTCTGGTGCACGGGTCGGAAGCCAACGAATCAGGCAGACGGCGTTGCGGCCTTACATTGCGATATTGCCCGGCGGACGTTCGAGCAGGGTTAGGGTGGAACGCAAAGGGGGTGGTCGTTAGCGGCAGCGATCCTTCCGGCCACTGGGAGAACCCGCCCCGGCCGCCGTCCTAACGCTTCGCTGCAAGCAAAACCGCCAACGTCGCGCGCGCCGCGGCTTCCCACGAATACTTCGCCGCCTGACGCGGGCCCGCCTCGGCCAAGTGCGCACGCAGGCTATCATCGAATGCAATCCGTTCGATAGCTCGCGCCATCTCGTCCGGATTATCCGGGTCGAACTTCACCGCCGCATCGCCCGCGATGCCCGCCATCGGTTCGCGGTTGGCGCAGGCCGACGGAATTCCCGCCGCCAATGCTTCCAAAATGGGCATTCCGAAGCCTTCGAAGCGCGAAGGATACACGAACGCCCACGCCCGCGCGAAAAGATCGTAAACCTGTTCGCGCGGAATCCAGCCCGGGAATTCGACGGCATCCTCCAGTCCCAGCGAGCAGCGCAAATCGTGCAGCGGCCCGGTGACGAAGCCGTGCATGCCGCACACGGTCAGACGAAATTCCGGATGCGTCTTCCGGAAGATCGCGAACGCGCGCAGCAGGCCGTCGAGATTCTTGTGCGGATGCAGCGTCGAAACCGCTAGCAGCAGTTTCTCAGGACGCCGCACGGCGCTCAGGCGCGCGAATTCAGGGTCGACGCCATGTGGAATGACAGCGATCTTGGCTTTCGGCGTTCGCGGATAGAAGCGCAGAAGATCCGCCGCGGTGGCATCGGACACGGCGATCAAACTTCGCGAGCGCCGCGCCGACCAATAGAGGAAGAATCGCCAGAACGGCAAGTCGAACCAGCGGAAATACTCGGGATGCCGCTTATGCTGCAGGTCGTGGAACACCGTCACCTGCGGGCACAGCGAGAGCAGCGGCGCGGTGAAGCCGGGATTGAACATCACGTCGAGCCGCAAGTGCGCCGCGGCGACGGCCAATGCCGTTTGCTCCCAGAGAATGCGCGCCGGGCGCACCGTGGCGCTGACGCCCTGCGGCATGTGCGTGAAATTCGGCGCCGCCGGAACCAGGTCCCCGCCGGTTTCGCGATTGGTGAAGATGAAATACTGATTGACGGCGTCTGCCGCCGCCATCGCCGTGAGCAGGGAGCGCAGATAGATCTCCGTGCCTCCGACGCCGCCCGGAATCAGGTAGAGCGCATTGATGCCGATGCGCGCCGGCATCTTAGCGTCTCGCGCCCGGAAGAGCCTGCTGCTGCACTCTGAGTTGCTGCTCCGCGGCCATCAAAGCTTGCCTGGCGGGGTCGAGGTGCGGATCGAGTTGCAGCGCATGCTGGAGTTCAGGTATCGCTTCGGCGACCTTGTTGGTCTTCAGGTAAACGATGCCGCGGTACGCATAGGTAGGAGCGAAGTTGGGGTCGAGCGTCTCGGCCGTATGCAGCGCGTCCAACGCCTCGGTCCAGCGTCCCTGCTCGCCATGTACTTTGGCGATTTGCGAATAAACGTGCGCGGTCTTCTCCAGTCGCGCGGCCTCTTCGAAGCGCGCCAGCGCGGCATCCGGCTGGCCGGCGCAATCGAGCGCGAGCCCCCAGTCTATGAGCACGTTGTAGCGCGTATAGCCATCGGGTTTATATTGCGCCGTCTTCTCGTATTCCGCTGCCGAGCGCGCGCAATCTTCCGGAGTGCCCAAATTGAAGTAGGCGTTAGCTAGCTGAAAATGATCGCGCGGTTTGTCCGGCGCTTTGGAAAGCGCATCCTGCCACAACGTCAACTCCGACGACCACACCTCGGCGCGCGCGTGCGTTCCGATGGCCGCCAACAACAAAATCGCCGCGCAGGCCCCGGTCATGGTGGCGCGCGGCAGCTTGATGTGGCGCAGCAGTTCCGCCGCTACCAGCAGTAAGCCGAACATCGCGAAGTAGAGACGCCGCTCGGCAATCGGATCGCGAATCGGAAGAATCGAAGACGTCGGCGACATCAGCATCAGGAACGCCAGAAACCCGTAGGAAGCCAGCGGGAAGCGCTTGCGGAAGATCCAGCACGCGGCCATCAGCGCCAGCAGCACAATCAACCCTATGATCGCTCCGTGGTCGACGATGCTATGCGAAAACGGAAAATCCCAATCGGCGGTGAGCCCAAACGGAAGGAAGAACTCGCGGACATACACGAAAATGGCGCGAAATTCCGTGAACAGATACTGATACCAGGTCAGATCCTGCATGCCGAAACCGGCCGTCGTGGCGTGCAGAAGAAGCGGCAAAAAGCGGATCACGCCCGCCGCCGCGCCCAGCGCCAGCGGGACGTACAGCTTCCAATTGTCGCGAATGCCGCGGAAAGAGAAACCCGGGTTCCACCAATAGTCCGTGAGCAGCAGCAGCCCCGGCAGCACGATGGTCTGCTCTTTCGCCGCCAGCGCTCCCAAAAATAGCAGTAGCGTCAGCGCCGCCGTTGTCCACGTGACGGCGGTCTCTTTGCGATAGAGAAAGACAGTGAACGCCGCGAAGACCATCATCGAGCTCAGCGCTTCCGAGCGCCCGGCTAGATACGCCACGGCTTCGCTTTGCACCGGATGCAACAGGAACAGCAACGCGCAGAAGCCCGCCAGCGGCGTGCGCATCTCCGCTTCCACGCCTCCCCAATCCAGCACGCGCCGCACGATGAAAAACATCAGCGCCGATGCGATGCAATGAATCACGAGGTTGACGATGTGATAGGAGTACGGATCGGCGCCTGAAATTTGCGTGTTGATCCAATACGTGAACATCAGCAGCGGGCGCAGCCCCGTTACCCACTCGCTCAGCGGATCCGAAAAACTCGGCAGGGCGAATGGCAGCGCGCTGTCGTCGAAAAGAAACGGCCCGTGAAACGCCGGCGCGTAAGCCCAAAACACCGCGATTAAGCCGGCCGCGATCGCCGCAAACAGCGGCCAGCGTGACGGTCCTGCCGGCGCGGCGGGTTTGCGCGCAGCGCGCGCGGCTTCCGTTTTCTTAGCTTTCATGTTGGCCCGTGGTTTGTCGGCGCAGACGGTCGATATGGAATTCGAGAATGGCCACGCGTTGCGCCAGCGCGATATTGTCGTCGCGTAGATGCGACACGATTACCGAGTAGCGGAAGAACATAACCAGGAAGACCGAAGCGCCCACCAGAAATAGCGCCAGCGGCGGGTCGTTGCCCAGGCCGATGTTGCGCGCCGCGAATTCCATGACGTGCCGCTGCCGCGAAAGCGCCAGCAGGCCCAACGCCGCCACCAGCCAGCTCACCGAATACTCCACGCGAATGTGCGCGCGGCGAATCGAAAACAGCACCAGCAGCAGAAGAACGATCGCGACGACGGTGGTTACGTTTAAGAGGCGGTCCATCTATCCTCCAGCGCCCGTCTCATGTTCCGGGCCCCGGCGCGGCCGGCGTTCGTACTTCAGGACGTTGACGAACACGCCCAGCAGCACATGCGCAATATAGTAGAACGATTTCATCGCCGTGATGGTCGAGCGCCCAGCCATCCGTTTTCGCATCTTGCACGGAACTTCCAGGAAGCGGAAGCGGCGGCGCTGCAGCACCACCAACGCCTCGATTTCCGGATACTCCAGCGGGAAGCTCTGGCTGAACACTTGCAGCGCGCGCCGGTTGACGCCCACGAAACCCGATGTCGGATCGTGCACCGCCTGCCCCAGGATGGGCCGCAGCACCGCGCGAAAGAAACGGATGCCCAGGCCGCGCACAAATCCCGGGTTCCATTCATTCGCATTCACGAAGCGCGAGCCGATGGCCATTTCGCAGCCGGAGGTCTTCAGCGCTTCGAGCATGCGCGGAATATCGGCGGCGTCGTGCTGCCCGTCGCCATCGACGCGAATCACATATTCGAAGCCCAGTTCGTACGCCAGCTTATACCCAGCCTGCACCGCGCCGCCGAGTCCCAGATGGTGCGGCAGCGGAAGCACCTCGGCGCCCGCGCGGCGCGCGGCGTTCACCGTGCCGTCGCGCGAGCAATCGTCCACCACCAGCACCGGCGCGCCGGGCACGTTGCGATGCACGTCCTCCACCACCTTGGCGATGGCGCCTTCCTCATTCAACGCCGGGATCAGGACCAGCAACTCCTTGCTCAAAGCGCCGCAATCCTCCGTGCGCGGATGGAATTCGTCCGCACCAGATGCCGGAATATCGCCGGGGTGATACGCGCCTGCGCGCGAATGCGCCGGCGCTCGCGCCACAATCGTGGCAGCGCGCCCAGAAAAGCCAGATGCGCCCGCGCGATATACCAAAGCATTTTCGGACCTGCATTACCTTCGGCGCGGAAACGCGCCGCCGCCCCGCGTCCCTGCAGAATATACCAGGCGTGCCACAAATAGCGGGCGAGCGAAACCCATGGCGCGGCCAGCAGCATTCCGAGCGGGAAATTCTTCATCAATACAAACAGCCGGTTGCGTTCCACATAATAGGCCTTCAACGACGAAGCGCGCCCGGCCGAATGGGAATAATGATGCTCCACCACGGCCTCGGGAACGTAGAGGCATTTCCAGCCCGCCCAGCGCGCGCGCAAACCCAGGTCGGTGTCCTCGCAATACAGAAAGAAGCTGCCATCGAAACCGCCGGTCTCTTCCAGCATCGCGCGGCGGTAAAGCGCGGCTGAGCCGCTCGGCAGCAACGCTTCTTCCGTCACCGGAAAATCGTCAGGCATGCGTCCATGTCCTCGCTGCTTGCTGCTTCCGTCGCGGCAGATCAGCATGCCCGCCGAATCCAACCGGTCTTCGCCGAAGAGGCGCACCTGCGACGCGCACATGCCAACATCCGGCCGCGCTTCCATCGCCTTCACCAGCGCGTCGAGCCATCCGGGAACCGGCGCTGCGTCGTCGTTGAGGCTGACTACGTACGGCGTCTGCGATGCGCGAATGCCCTGATTGATCGCCTCCCCGAAACCCTGATTGCGGACGTTCTCGATGAGCCGCGCGTTGCCGGCCGTCTGGTTAACCTTTACTAACCCGCGGCCGCTGTTATCGACGACGATTACTTCGAAATCGCGGCGGGTCTGCGATTCGAGCGCCCGGACGCACTCCAAAAGTCGCTTATCCGCCGCCAACGTGGGAATAATCACGGAAACAAGAATGTCCGGCAAAGGCTTATTTTACATCGCGCAAGCGGCCAGCCGCCGGGTTGCGCATCCCGTCGCCGTTAAATCGGCCGTGCGGGCTAGACCCCGGTGTGCCGTGGTGGTAACATCCAACGTGGAGGTTACGCCTAAACCAGTACTATGACCAAAAAGCTGCTTTTTGTAGTTGCGATTTTGTGCGCCCTGACATTCGCCGTAATGGCGGCCGATGTCAACGGCAAGTGGACCTATGAACAAGCCGGACGCCAGGGTGGAAATCCGACCACGGTGACCCTGACCCTGAAAGCCGATGGCGGCACTCTGACCGGTACCGTGAGCCGTCCCGGCCGCGGCGGCCAGGGCACGATGGACAGCCAGATTTCCGACGGCAAGGTTGACGGAAACAACGTCACCTTCAAGACCAGCCAGGATATGCGTGGCACCACCATCGTGACCACCTATAAAGGCACGTTGGATGGCGACAACCTGAAGTTGGACGTCACCCGCCCCGGCTTCAACGGCGGCGAGCCGACGACCACCAGCGTCACCGCGAAGCGCTCCACCACCTAGTTCACTAGGGTGGCGTCTAGGCGTTGCCAATGCTATACCGGGCGGCTTTTCCCGCGTCATGCGCGGAAAAGCCGCCCTTTGTTTTTATTCCACCGGCGCTCTTCGAGCCACATCCGGCGAGTTGACGGTATGGCGCCCGGAACGCTAAAGTGGAAGAGTTCGCCTGCATCCGGCCAGCCACGTCCCCATCGTCTAGCCCGGCCTAGGACATCGCCCTTTCACGGCGGTAACGGGGGTTCGAATCCCCCTGGGGACGCCATCAGTCTGGTTCTACTCCATACGAACACATCATCCGACCATGGACTACGGACGGCCACTGATCCGCACAGTGGTTTTGAAAGCTGCACTGATGGCCACGGGGATCGCCCTCGCGCAGCCACCCGCGGCTACCGTAAAGGTCGCGACCGTATGTGAAGTACTCGGCAATGTCGATCAGTATGCCGACACCGCTGTAGCCATAATCGGGCGAATGGAACGCAGCGCCAGCCTGATCGATCATTACGATTTCTTGTCGCAGGATCGTTGCGCGCATTCAGTCGTTACGCACGGCCATACGTGGTCGAATCAGATCGAAATCGAGACCGATTGGGAAGAGGGGATGCCCAAACCCCCGAGCGACGCGCCAACGCTAGAACGCACAGTCATCGCGGGAAAGTTATCGGCAGTCCGCAAGACGACTCCGCTGGGTTCTCACACCGAGCCGGGATATGGTCACGGCAAATTGACTAGGGCTGTGGCGCCGAATAAATGGGCCGTCGTTTACGGCCGAATCGTTAGATCGCCTCGCCTCAGTGAAGATTGCCGCATAAGAGGGTGCGGCGGCGATGACGCGCCGTTGATCTTAATCGCGACGCCGGAGAGTGTTCATACCTTGAAAGCGGATGGGACGCTTGTTGCCGGTGTTCCCGCAAACCGCGGATAAGACCAGCCGAAGAGATCGGCGACTCGCGATGCGATCAGCGGGCTGGAGCGTTATCTCAGTTGCGACTTGCATCCGACGCAACGTCGCGCTCGAATTGAGCCCCGATCGTTGCCGTAGGACTGCTTCGCTGGGTTTAGCGCGCCCAAAGGCGCCGCTTGACTGCGGTCACCCGCCATGGTATTACTTTCTTAGAAAAGTAATACCATGGAATCCGCCCTCACCAGCAAAGGCCAAGCCACCATTCCGACGGCGATTCGCAAGCATCTTCATCTCAAGCCCGGCGACCGCGTGAAGTTCTTTCTTCATCCCGACGGTAGCGTGGTGCTATTGCCGGTGCGTCCCGGGTCCGCCCTGCGCGGCATATTGAAGGCCCGCAGGTCGCCGGTCACTCTTGAGGAAATGGACGAGGCTATCGCCCAAGGAGCGGCGGAATCTAACGTTCGGCCAAAGCGCCGGTGATCGGGCTCGACACGAATGTCCTCGTCCGGTACCTCGTGCAGGATGATCCTGCCCAATCGGCAAAAGCGGCCCAAGTATTCGAACACAGGTTGACAGCGCGGAATCCGGTATTCATCAGTGTCGTAGCATTAGCTGAAACCGTCTGGGTTCTGGAGCGCAGCTACCGCTTTTCCGATACCGAAATTGCCGCGGCGATTGAGGCCATACTCCAAACCAACCTGGTCGTAGTCGAGAATGAGCAGGAAGTCTTCACCGCGATGATCGCCCTCAAGGAAGGCAGTGGTTCCTTCGCAGATGCTTTGATTGCTGCGCTCAGCACGCGCGCCGGCTGCTCTCGCATCGTCACCTTCGATCGAAAAGCTTCGCGCTTGCCCGGTTTCGAATTGCTATAACGACTACCGCGCCGGTTCCACGTGCACCAGCACGTCCGCCACCCAATCCAGCGTATTCAAAATCTTCGTGCGCGCCTCGTGCGCAATCTCATGCGATTGCCACACGGTCATCGCGCCGTCCACTTCCAGGTGCAGGTCCACGTGATACTGCAACCCCGTTTTTCGGGCGAAGCATTTCTCCACCCCGCGCACCCCGGGCACCGCCGCCGCCGCCGCACGAACCTCCGCCATTTTCGCGTCCGGCGGCATCGTGTCCATCAACTGCATCGCCGTGTCATAGGCCACCTTCACACCGACGGCTATGACGATCAAGCCCACGATGAACCCGCCATAGCTGTCCGCATCGGCGAAGCGCTCGGGATCGCTCAGCGCCAGCCCCACCGCAATCAGCGCCGCCAAGGCTGACAGCGTGTCCATCAGGTCGTTCCACGCATCCGCAGCCAGTGAGGTGCTCTTGAGGCGGCGCGCATAGCGGAACTTGAAGATTGCGAGGACCGTCTTGGCCGCCAGCGACACAAGCAGCGCCCATACGACATAACCGGAGACCCGCGGCGCCGCCACACCCAGCCGCGCAACCGATCCGTAGCAGATCAACGCCCCCGCGGCCGAAAGCCCGAGGCCGATCAGCAGGCCGGTGAGGATTTCGATGCGGCCGTGACCGTAAGGGTGGTCCTTGTCCGGCGGTTTCGCGGCGAGCGTCAACCCCAGCAGCACGAAGCCGGAAGCGAAGACGTCGCCGGCGGATTCCAACCCGTCCGCTACCACCGACGTGGAATGCCCGTTAATACCCGCCAATAGTTTGACCAGGGCCAGCGTGCCGCTGACCATCATGCTCGCGGCTGCGACGCGCTGCCCGGTCTGCATCTGAGGCTCCGGGGAGCTACGCGCGAGCCGGATCCTTCTTTTCCGCGTCGATTCCGAGGTCCGCGATGGCGGCCTTCGCCTTCTTCCCGTCGAACTTGCCATCGCGCGCCAGCCGCGAAAGCGCCGCGGCCGCGATGTTCTCGGCGTTGATCTCGAAATGCTTGCGCAGCCACTCGCGGTTATCGCTGCGGCCGAAACCATCGGTGCCCAGCGTTTCGAGGCGTCCCGGCAGCCACGGCGCGATCTGGTCCGGCACCGCCTTCATGTAATCCGTCGCCGCCACAATCGGTCCATCCACGCCCTTCAGCGCTTCCACGATATACGGAGTGCGCGCCGGGTCGCCCGGATGCAAACGGTTCCAGCGTTCCGCTTCGAGCGCGTCGCGCCGCAGTTCGTTGTAGCTGGTGACGCTCCAGACGTCGCTGGCGATGTTGTATTTCTCGGCGAGAATCTGCTGCGCCCGCAGCGCTTCGTTCAGAATCGGGCCGCTGCCGAACAACTGCACCTTCGGCTTGCCCTTGGCCGCGCTGCGGAACTTGTAAATGCCCTTGAGCACGCCCTCGGGATTGAGACCTTCCGGCATCGCCGGCATGGCGTAGTTTTCGTTGTAGAGCGTGATGTAGTAGAAGCGGTCTTCGCCTTCCTGATACATGCGCCGGATGCCGTCCTGCACGATGATGGCGATCTCATACGCATACGCCGGGTCGTAAGAAGCGCACGTCGGCACGGTGCTCGAAAGCACCAGGCTGTGTCCGTCCTGATGCTGCAGGCCCTCGCCCGAAAGCGTGGTGCGTCCCGCGGTTCCACCGCACAGGAAGCCTTTGCCCCGCGCATCGCCAAACGCCCAAACCAGGTCGCCGATGCGCTGGAACCCGAACATCGAATAATAGATGAAGAACGGAATCATCTCCGTCTGGTAGTTGGCGTAGGCCGTGCCCGCTGCCGTGAACGACGACATCGAACCGGCCTCGGTAATCCCTTCTTCCAGAATCTGCCCGTCTTTCGATTCCTTGTAGTACAAGAAAATGTCGGCGTCGTGCGGCTTATAGAGCTGCCCTTGGCTCGCGTAGATGCCGAACTGGCGGAACAAAGACTCCATGCCGAACGTCCGCGCTTCATCGGGAATAATCGGCACCACGCGCTTGCCGATGTCGTTGTGCTTCATCAGCAGCGTCAGGATGCGCACGAACGCCATGGTGCTCGATACTTCGCGGCCGCCCGACCCTTCCAGCGATTCCTTCAAGTAGTCCAGCGGCGGCGCCTTGATCTGCGAAGGCGGTACCGAACGCGAGGGCACGTAGCCGCCCAGTTGCCGGCGCCGTTCCTGCATGTAGGCGATTTCGGAGCTATCGGCCGGCGGACGGAAGAGGCCGGCGTTCTTCGCTGCTTCATCCGGAATCGGAATCTCGAAGCGCGAGCGGAAATAGAGAATCTCCTGCTCGTTCAGCTTCTTTTGCTGGTGCGTGATGTTGCGGCCTTCGCCGGCTTCGCCCAGCCCATAACCCTTGATGGTGTGCGCCAGAATCACCGTGGGCCTGCCCGTGGTCTCCACCGCTTGCTTATAAGCGTTGTAGACCTTGCGCGGGTCGTGCCCGCCGCGATGCAGGCTATCGATCTGTTCATCCGAGAGATTCGCCGCCATGTCGCGCAGTTCGGGCGTATTGAAGAGATTTTCGCGGATAAACCCGCCGCCCTTGGTGCACATGGTCTGGAATTCGCCGTCGACGATTTCGCCCAGGCGCTTCTGCAGCGCTCCGTTGACGTCGCGCGCCAGCAGATCGTCCCAATCCGAACCCCAAACCACCTTGATCACGTTCCAGCCGGCGCCGCGATACGCCGCTTCCAGCTCTTGGATCACCTTGCCGTTGCCACGCACCGGCCCATCCAGACGCTGCAAATTGCAGTTGATGACGAAAATCAGGTTGTCCAGCTTTTCGCGCGAGGCCAGCGTGATCGAGCCCATCGATTCCGGCTCGTCCATTTCGCCATCGCCCAGAAACGCCCAGACCTTGCGGCCGGTCGCCGGGATCAGATTGCGATTTTCCATGTACCGCATGAAGCGCGCCTGGTAAATCGCGCACAGCGGGCCGAGACCCATCGAAACCGTCGGAAAGCTCCAGAAATCCGGCATCAGCCACGGGTGCGGATATGAGGAAAGCCCGGGCGCGCCGCGCAATTCATGACGGAAATTGTTCAGGTGCTCTTCCGTGAGACGCCCTTCCAGAAACGCGCGCGCATAGATTCCCGGCGAGGCGTGTCCCTGGAAATAAATCAGGTCGCCCGGCTGATCGTCATACTTCGCGCGGAAGAAGTGGTTGAATCCCACCTCGAGCAGCGTCGCCAGCGAGGCATACGTCGAAATATGCCCGCCGATGCCCGCATCGTATTTATTCTGGTGCACCACCATGGCCATCGCGTTCCAACGGATAAGGCTCTTGATGCGCCGCTCCATCGCGCGATCGCCGGGATAGGGAACTTCCTGCTCCACAGTGATGGTGTTTACGTAGGGCGTATTCAACTGCACAGGCAGTTCAACGCCATCGAGCCGGGCACGTTCCGTCAGCCGTTCTAACAGGAACATAGCCCGGTCAGGTCCCGCCTGGTCGATGATTTCGTCCAGGGCGTCGACCCACTCCGAGGTTTCTTGCGGGTTAAGGTCGACCCGCTCCGTCAGTTTTTGGTGCATGGATAATTTCCATTATAAGTGACGCCGTTCTTCGACGCAGAGACGCAGAGGCGCAGAGCAGAAAGGCCTTAAATCTCTGTGTCTTTGCGCCTCTGCGTCAAAACCGCACTTTCGCCCTACGTTAGAATAGGCCCCATGGAGGAAGTCCGCGTAGGGATTGTCGGCCTTGGGAATGTTGGCGGCGGCACGCTGTCGATTCTGGCCGAGAACGGCGATCAGATCGCCTTGAAATTGGGTTTCCGGCTGAGGGTTGTCGCGGTTTGTAGCCGTTCGGTTGCTTCGAAGCAGCTTCCGGCTGCGTTCGATGGCGTATTCAAGACCACCGATTGGCGCGAAATCGTCAGCCACCCGGATGTCCAGATCGTCGTCGAACTGGTCGGCGGCACGGGCGTCGCTTCCGAGATCGTGGAAGCGGCCATTCAGAACCGGAAATCGGTCGTTACCGCCAACAAAGAGTTGATGGCGGCATGCGGCCCAGAAATTTGGGATCGCGCGATCCGTTCCGGCATCAATCTCGCTATGGAAGCGAGCGTGTGCGGCGGCATCCCGATTCATGCCGTGCTGCGCGAAGGTATTTCGGGCGATAACGTGAAGGCGCTGTACGGCATTCTCAACGGGACGTGCAATTACATCCTGACCGAGATGGAAAAGCGCGGCGTCTCACAAGCCAATGTGCTCGAGGAAGCGCAGGCGCTCGGCTACGCCGAGGCCGATCCCAGCGCCGATATCGATGGCTACGACGCCCGGTCGAAGCTGGTGCTGCTGGCCGCGCTCGCGTTTGGGGAAAAAATCACCCCTTCCGACATCTTTATTGAAGGCATCCGCCGCATCACGCCGATTGATTTCCGTTACGCCTCGCAGTTGAAGCACACCATCCGTCTGATCTGCGGAGCGCGCAAGATTCCCGAAGGTCTGGTGCTTTACGTACGGCCGGCGCTCATTCCCACTTCCACCATTCTTGCCGGAGTGCAGGGCGCTTATAACGCGGTGTGGGTGCGCGGCGAATACGGCGAAGACACGTTTTATTACGGATGGGGCGCGGGCGCGCGGCCTACCGGCGTCGCCGTGGTCAGCGATCTGATGCGCGTGGCGCGCGAAATCCGCAGCGGCAGTCCAGAGCGCGTTTCGCCCTTCGCCCACGAGCGTCTCGGCCAGAATATGCCGGTCTCGGTGATGTTCCAGAAGCGGGCCTACTATCTGCGCTTCCGCGTGGACGATCGGCCCGGCATCATCGCTTCCCTGGCTGGCGTTTTGATGCGCAAGAACATCGGCGTCGAAGCCGTCTTGCAGGAACCCTGCGAAACCCGGCACGATCTGCCGTTCGTCATCATCGCCGAGCCCACTTACGAACATTCCATGCGCGAAGCATTGGACGAAATGGCCCAGCTCGATTTCATGCGCGAAACGCCGCTGGCGCTGCCCATGGAGACGTCATTGTGAATCGCGCGTGGCTCCTCTTCGCCGCAGTTGCCGTCCTCTCGGCGCAGGGGAATCCACCGGCTCAGCCCGCTCCCGACTCGGTCCAGCGGCCCGCCGTGCTCATCCGCGAAATCAAGCTCGATCCGGGGATGACCGTAGCCGATATCGGCACCGGTATCGGCAATATGCTGCCGCTTCTCAGCCGCCGGGTCGGCCCCACCGGCCGCGTGATCGCTCAGGACACCGAAGACGATTTTCTCGCCGCCGCTAAAGATGCCGCCACCAGCCAGCATCTGAGCAACGTGACCTTCATCAAAGGCGCGGAAGACGATCCCAAACTCCCGGAAGCGCAGGTGGATATTGTCTTCGCGTATGACGTTTATCACAACTTCAAAGATCCCGCGAAGATGCTGGCCGCCTTCTACAAGGCCCTTCGCCCCGATGGCAAGCTGGTGATCGTCGAATATTACAAGCGCCAATCGGCCATGCCGGATGGAAAAGCGCTCACCCGCATCCGTCTCGACATGCCGGATCTCATCAAGGAACTCGAAGCCAACCATTTCCATTTGATCGAAGAAAAAGAGTACGCCAAGAATGTGCAGTACTTGCTCATTCTGGAAAAGAGTTGAATCGCAATGAAGAAGTTTCTCAGCTTTACCTGCCTGGCTGCGCTGCTTTTGCCGCTGGGCGCCGCCGACCAGAAAAAAGCCGCGGGCAACGACACCATCACCCACGACCAGGCGGATCAAATCTTGAGCGAGCTTCGCCAGATCCGGCAATTGCTTGAAAAGCAGGGCGCCCCCGCACAGCCCGCCGCCCCGCCGCACGCTCGCCTGCACATGGAAGGCGCCCCGATGATCGGCAAGAAGGAAGCGCCGCTTACGATGGTCGAATTTACCGACTACCAGTGCCCCTTCTGCCAGCGCTTCCACATGCAGGTCTACAACCTGTTGAAGAAGGATTACATCGACACCGGCAAGCTGCGCTTCTATGCCCGCGATCTGCCGCTTGATCAGATCCATCCCAACGCCATGCGCGCGGCGCAGGCCGCCCGTTGCGCCGGCGATCAGGGACAGTTCTGGTCGCTGCGCGAAATCATGTCTTCGCACCCCGAGGCCCTCGATCTCAACAGCCTCGTGGCCGACGCCTCCGTGGTGAAGATCAATCCCGACGCCTTCCGCACCTGCGTCGAAAGCGGCAAGTATAAGGAAGCCGTGCAAGGCGATCTGCTAGAAGCCATGAAGATCGGCGCCGATGGCACCCCTGCTTTCGTTGTCGGGAAGAGCACCCCGGATGGCGTCGATGGCGAATTGATCGTAGGCGCCCAGCCCTACAACCTCTTTCAGGAAAAGTTCCGCACGCTCGGCGTCGAGAAGTAGCCTCGCCGGGCGCTGTCTGTACGCGATCTCGCGGTTTATAGCCCGCAAGGCCCTCGCGCGGGAGCCTTGCGTGCGAATTCGCCGCAATACCCAATTGATTCTACATCCAGCCGCAGGCTTGTTCTATCCGGGCTGTAGGCGCTGTTCGTAGTGCAAGTCGGCGCCAAGCGTACACGCAATGAACAAGCCAAACTTGGTGTCTAGACTTGCAGTCATAACCCTCACATTTCCCGGAATCTCACGCGCCATCGACCTGCAACCATACACGCTCAAGGCTTGGAGCGACTACATCGCCAGCGCCGATGCGCGCATGCAGGGTCGCTTGGACGGTAAGCGGCCGTTCTTGTGGATAGACGAAGCGGGCCGCAACACCAGGCTTCGGCCCGGTGAACCGGTGGTTTCGCCCGTTTTCGGCAACGGATCGCAGACCGTGCCGGGCGGCCTCATTCACGACTGGATTGGGGCGGTTTTTATCCCCAATGTCACGATAGAAGAGTTGCGCGCCGTGTTGGGCGACTACGACCGGTACAAGGAGTTCTACAGCCCAGTAGTCGTCGAATCCAAATCGCTCCCCTGCCCAGAACCCGATCGGCGCTTCTCCATGATTTGGCATCATAGGGCATTCTTCATCGAGGCCGCCATCGAAGCTCAATATCAGTCGCGTGCCTTCACGGTCGATTCGCGGCGCGGATATAGCTTCGTGACGACGACGCAGGTGCGCGAGATCGAATCGTTCGGGCAAAAGGGGCAGCGCTTCCTGCCGCCCGACCACGGCAACGGCTTCATCTGGCGATTTCATAGCATTTCGCGATATGAGGAACGCGACGGCGGGGTGACCCTCGAATTGGAAGCCATGGCCTTGACGCGCGACATGCCGCCGTCGCTGCGTTGGCTCATCGGACCGATTGTCAGCCGTCTCTCCATGAATTCGCTCACCAACGCGCTGCGCCAGACCCGCGATGCCGTTCAATCGGCGCCACGGAAATCCACCGCGGCGGCTCAAAACCGCCAGTAAGCGAACGCCGTTCCCCTTTCGAAACACACTCGCGTTTCACTTTGAAACGCGTTCCATTTTGAAACGCCTCTAAGGCTTTCTACTTACTGAAATTAAGCAACTTACGCGTTCTTGAACTTGGTCCTGCCCGTGCATTCTTTAGGGCTGCCGGCCGATAAAACGGCCCGCACAAATCAAAAAGAAGAAATCGGAAAGAGAGGACCAGGAACATGACCGCTCAAAGTGTGCCCGTACGCAACCAGAAGATCACGCGCGAAGTGCGCGACAGAATCGTGCTCGACCACATGCCGCTCGCCAAGGCCATCGCCATCCGCGTGCATGAAAATCTCCCCGTGCATGTCGAGCTCGATGATCTCATTCACGCCGGCGTGCTGGGTCTCTTCGATGCGGTCGAAAAGTACGACGCCACCAAGAACGTCGAGTTCCAGGCTTACGCCAAGCACCGCATCAAGGGCGCGATCCTCGACAGCCTTCGCCAGGCCGATTGGGCTTCGCGCGATATGCGCCGCCGCCAGAAGAAAGTCGACTCCGTCTCGCGCGATTTCTCGGCCAAGCACGGGCGCATGCCGAGCGAAAACGAAATCGCCTCCGAAATGGGAGTCTCCACCGATCGCTGGCGCAAGATGTCGATGGAACTGCGCAACATCGGTCTGGTCTCCACCACGCCGCGCGAAGATCTGGACCGCGCTCCCGAGAAGGAATTCCCCGCCGACGCCGGCGTACAGCCTGACCGCATCTGTGAGCGCCGCCAACTCAGAACCAAGCTCGATCGCGCCATCGGCATGCTGCCCGAGCGCTATCAGAAAGTCGTGTTCCTCTACTACACCAACGACATGACGATGAAGGAAATCGGCGACATGCTGGGCGTCAACGAGAGCCGCATCTCGCAAATCCACAAGCTGGCCCTGCAGAAAATGGCCGTCTGCCTGCAATCGGAAGGCATCGCGTCAGCGGCGGCGCTATAAAGTATGTGGGGCCAGCGCTTCGGCGCTGCCGCCGGGCTTTGGCCCGGGTGTTAACCGCCGTAAATCGCCGCGCGCTGCTTCTTCAGAAAGGCGAGATCCTTGCGCACCGCGGCCAGGTTGTCCTTTTCGGCATACTCCACTTGCAGCGTAATAGGCCCCATGAACCTCGCCTTCGCCAACGCCGCAAAAAGCTTGGGCCAATCCACCATGCCTTCGCCCAGAGGGCATTGCTTGAGAGTCTTGCCGCCGTCGCCGGCCGCGCTCCACGCGCAATCGCGCGCCGTGACTTTCTTCAACCGCGGCAACGCCATCTGCAACGCCGAAACGCCGCCATCGTTCGCGCCGCCGCCATAGGCCGCCGCGTAGCCGGCGTCGAAATCGAATCCAACGAACGTATCGAACGGCCTCATCGCCGCGTTCAAATCCGCGATCGAGCTACCTATATAGTTCGGCGTGGCGTTGCGCAGCGCGATTTGCATCTTTGCCGCATGCCCCAGCGCATTCAGCATCGAAATTTCACGTTGCGCCGCGACCGTGCTGATCATGCCGTCGCCATTGTTGGGCCACTCGCCCGGGCAAAAGATCGGGATGCCCATCTCGCTACCCCAGCCCATGATCGTGCGCAGTTCCTTGCTCTGCCCCGATGTCACCGTAGTGCTGAGCGCCGGCACATCGAGGTTGGAGCCAGTCATGGCTTCAATCGCGCGCTCCAGATGCAGATCGATATCGCCATCCAGTGGAATATGCCCGCCCGCCTGTACCGAAAGCTCCACGCCGTCGAATCCCATCATGCCCAGGAACGGGCCCATGTCGTTGTAATCGACCTTGAGCACTTCGGAAAACAGGCAAAGCGCCGGCGAACCGCGCGGCATGGGACCTGCGCCTTTTCTCTGCGCGCGCAGTCTGGCAGCCGCCATCGCTCCGCCTAATCCTGCTATCGCGCGGCGCCGGGAGATGCCCATGTTTGTAGTGTAGTCACTTCCGCGGCTTGGCGGCTGTGTCGAGCGCCTTCTGGATCACCGGTTCGCGCTCGCCCTTGGCCCAACGCTGCTGAATCTCGTTCTCCGGCAAACCCGCGATGCGTCCCAACAGCAGGAACGGCGGCAACGCGTAACGCAGCAGATGCCAGCGCGCCATTTCCGCGAGGTCCGGCAGTGCGCGCTCGCGCAACAGATCGAGCGTGGCTTGTCCGCCGTGGTCGGTCATCAGCGTCAGCGCCTTCGCCGATTCCTCACGGTCGCGCAATTCCACCGAATGCAGCAATTCCACGAACCAGGTCGGCGAAACCTTCAACGGGGCTGGCGATTGCTTCGACGCGTAAACAATGAACGCCCCGAGTGCCCGAATCGCGTTCGCGCGCACCGCCGGTTCCGGATCGTCGAGCGCGAATTGCAGCTCATCCGCCACCGCCTGCGTCTTGGGACCGTAGCCGATCACCGCCGCCGCCACCGCGCGCTGGTCCGGATCCGAGCCATTGTGCAATGTCTCCTTCAAAAGATTGAGATGCTCGGCGGCGAACTGGATGAACTCGTCCTGAAACGCCCTCGCCGCGGGGTCGTCCATCCGCGAATGGCCGGCGGTCAGATCTTCTCCGGCATTGCCGTGCGCGGCGGCGCGCTGTACGGCGGTAAGGAACTGCTGATAGTGGTCGAGCAGGTTCTGCGGCAGCGTCGCTTCGCCCGATGGCTCGGAACGGAATGAGGCATGCGGCGCGCCGCGTTCCTCGATGCCGATGAACAACGCCGCGCGGTTGCCCTCGCAGCAGACCGCTTCCACGCGCGCCTGCACCACCCCCGGCATTTCGGCGATTTTGTCTTCCAGCGAGCCCTTCGAAGGCGGCAGCGGGCCGCCCGGTTGCACTCCCGCCCAGGCCATGATCCCCGCGGGCGTTTCCTTGCGCAACCCGTAGAAATCGATATCGCCGACGCGCGGTATTTGCGCGCCCAATGCGCACACAAATAGCGTCAGCGCGAGAACTCTTTGCATACTACTCTGACGTTAGCGCTTATCGATTGGGCGCGCGGGCCCGTTTGCGCGTGAATCCCCGGCCCGCTGTTGCATATCAGATCCGGCAGTACACTACGATTGTGCCTGCCCGCAAAGATTCCCTGATGTCGACGGCGGCCCGTTATTCCGAAATGGCGTTCGTGGTGCCGGGCGGCGTCGTGGTGGGATACTTGGCGGGCCACTGGCTTGATGGCCGTTTCGGCACGCATTGGATCTATGTCGCTGGAGTGATTCTGGGCGCCGCCGGGGGCCTGTTTCATGTGGTGCGCCTGCTGACGCAGGACCCCAAAAATGACGCCTGACATCTTCGAGCGTACGGTGGCGCGCATCCTGCGCACCTTGGTGATCGTTGCCATCGCCGGCGCCATGGTCGCGCTTGCCTGGCGCGGGTGGCTCATTGCCGTCAGTTTTCTCGTCGGGGCGCTCGCTTCCTGGTTCAATTTCCGCTGGCTGAAAGGCTTCGTCGCAGGCATGGGACCCGCTGGAAAACCAAGCGCTTCCGCGGTGTTTTTCGTCTTTCGTTACCTGATTTTGGCAGCCGGAGCCTATGTTATATTGAAATATTCCAAATTGAGCCTTCCAGCGGCTCTAACGGGGTTGTTTGTACCGCTGGCGGCAGTCATCATCGAAGCTCTCATCCTCTTAGGATATGAACGAAGAAATCTGGATCACTAAACTCTTCAACGATCACCTCGCCGCATTAGGAAATGCCGCTCTGAACCTGATCGGCTGGCCCTCGGTCGCTCGTCCCTGGACGAACTATATCTGCATGGAGATCCTCGTCGCGGCCATCATCGTGGTGGTTTTCGCGCTCTTGCGTGGTCGGCTCTCCGCGGAAAAACCCGGCAAGTTCCAACAGACCTTCGAACTCATTCAGGATTTCGTTCGCTCCCAGGGTGAGGAGCAGATCGCGCATCATTCCGAACGCTACATGGCGTTCTTCGGCGCACTCTTCGTTTTTATTCTGTTCAGCAATCTGATTGGGGTAATTCCCGGATTCGAATCGCCCACCAAGTTCCCGGCGGTTCCCCTGGGCTGCGCCCTCGCGACTTTCCTTTTTTATAACGTGGTTGGCATCACGACCATCGGACCCATCAATTACGCCAAACATTTTGCCGGTCCGTTGTGGTGGCTTGCGCCGCTGATGATTCCCATCGAAATCATCAGCCACCTGGCTCGCCCCCTCTCCCTCACCGTTCGTCTGTTCGCCAATATGTACGCCGGTGAACAAATCACAATGGTCTTTTTAGGACTTACTTATTTCGCGATCCCGGCCGTGTTCATGGGACTACACGTCTTCGTCTCCCTGATTCAGGCTTACGTATTTATGGTGCTGACGATGTTGTATGTCGGCTCCGCGGTATCGCACGAACATTAATACCGGCTTTATGCCGCCTTTCCAGTGTGAGCCCGTCTCGTCCCAACGTTGGCGTGGAACCACCTCCTGAGGGCGATTTTATTCAAGGAGAAGTACAATGACGAAAAAGATGTTGTTCCTCCTGGCTATGCTCCTGCTAGCCAGCCCAATGTTCGCCCAAACCACCGCCGCTCCTGCCGCGCAAGGCAATTGGTGGGTATCGATCGCGTCTGGCATCGGTATGGCGATCGCGTCCGGCCTCTGCGCTCTTGGACAAGGCAAAGCCATCGCCGGCGCCTGCGAAGGCATGGCACGCAATCCGGGTGTAGCTCCGGCGATCCGCGCTGCCATGATTCTCGGTCTTGTCTTTATCGAATCGCTGGCGCTCTATACGCTCGTGATCATCTTCATCAATGTGAAATAAGCTGCTTAGTGCGACTTTTCGGAGGCGGCTTTCTTGCCGCCTCCATCCTACCTTCCTCTCACCATCCCAAACTCTGAGCCTAGTACGTTTGATTGGGTCTTTGTTCATTACGGTCTATTGACCTTAGTCTCGCCCCATGAAAACATTAAGTTGTATCAATGGAACAGCGAAGAACGCGCCGTTTTAAGCTCCAGCTGCCTCTCTCGATCATCCGCAACGGCCCGGACCGCATTACGACCAACGGAGAGACGCAGAACATCAGTTCGAGCGGCGTCCTATTTACCGCTGAACGTCAGCCCGATCTCGGCGGCCCCATCGAATACATAATTGTGCTCAATCCAGATGCACCGCAAGGCGTCAGCCTTCGTTGTATGGGCAAGGTTTTGCGCTTGGAGCCTTCCACCACCGGCAGCGAGGCGCCGCCGGCTTATCGCATCGCCGCCACCCTCGAGAGATACGAGTTTATCCGCGAGCCGTAGACATAGCGGCGGAACCCCGCCACCGTTATGCCGGTCAACCTTTCGCGTAAGACCGCCGCAGCTCCCACGGAACAGTTTTATACGCCGATCCACGCCCGCATGGCCTTTTCCCGTCCGCGGCCCACGCTAAGGGAATTTACCGCGGCGTTGGACAAGCACGCGCCTGTTCTCAAAGGTCTCGCGCTCGATGCCGGTTGCGGCGGAACCGCCAGTTTCAGCGCGGCAATGGCGGCGCGCGGCGCTCAGGTGGTCGCGCTCGATGTCAATCGGTCCAGCCTGCTGGATGCCCGCGCGGCGAATTCCGGACCGGCGGGTCTGACGTTCTGCGCCGCCTCCGTGGCCGCGATGCCCTTTCGCGACGCCACGTTCGAATTCGCCGTCAGTTCCGGCGTGGTGCATCACACGCCCGATCCGGAAACTGCCGTGCGCGACCTGGCCCGCGTTCTTCAACCCCGGGGAATCCTCTACATTTCGATCTACTGTTTCGCCGGCTCGTTATTCGAATGGCTTGTCCGCGCGTGGCGCATGCTCGGGTCGGTGGTCCCTTTTCGTTGGATGCATCGCCTCTTCGGCTGGAACCGCGCCGTCAATTCCTTCGTGCTCGACCACATGTACGTGCCCACGCTTTGGCTCTTCCGCGAGCAGGAAGCGCGGCGGCTGCTCGAACAAAGCGGCTTCTCGATACGCGAAGACTGGCCCAGCGCAATCGATCCCTTCGCGCGCTGGGGCCGTTTGGGTTCGTGGATTAGCGGCGGCGGCTTGCTGCGCGTATGGCTCTGCGAGAAGCGCTGAGTCTCGTCACTTACAATCCGGCGACTTAGGCGCGACGAACGAGCGACAGGCCATCAGGGAATCCACGTAGAGTCCCTTGGGCGCGACGGGTTCCAGCGAGATGCGTCCCAAGTGGATTGCGATAGGAGTCCCGTTTCGAGAATTGCCATTAACAAGTGTGATGACCGCCTGAGTCTGGGCGCCCGAATCGAAGAGACTGCGCCCTGGCGCATCTGTTGAGCCGATTCGGACCGTGCCGCTCTCCGCATCCGCGGGCAATGTCAACACGAGTTTGGTATGCGCCGGAACCGCGAAGGGCGCGCTTCGTAGCAAAATGGCTCCAGCCGCTTGCGCCGGCCCAGTCAATTGCGCACCGCCACCATCCTCCGGCTGAAGGGAAACTCCGGGGCTCGCGGTCTTCCAGGCGCTCCACGCCGGCGCGGGGATGGGGGCCACGCGATCGCCGCCATTTCGCAACACCGGCACGGGCCGCACCGAAATTGCTTCTAACTTCGGCGTACCTCCGCCTTTCTTTCCGAACAGGCTGAGGTATAGCTTCCCGCCTAAATGATCCACCAGAAGGAATACGCGATCTTCGTACGGCAACACGGGCGCCACAGGCAGCGCCAGGTCGTTGACGCCGCCTGTCCAGCGCAGGTAGCGTCCCGGCGTGGCTGCGACGAAGTCCGAACCTTCGCCCTTGTCCAAGCCGGCCTCAATAAGAAAGAACCCCGCGGGTAACTCCGCCGCCAGAGAAGCCCGCGCTTCCACCTCGATATCGGACGAACCCTGCGCGATACTCACGTGAACCGGCGCCGCCGGCTCGAACTGCACCGCGATCGGTTCGCCGGCGTGGCGGCTCCATTGGCGGCTGACGCCGTCGTTCACCGCCACCGTGGGCGCAATTCGAGAGTCATCCGCATCGCGTACCCTGGCGTAGTCGCGCGCCATGCCATGAGACGGCGCGTATACCAGGTGAACAGGCCGGTAGCGTACGCTATCGAAAGTCTTGCCGAAGCTTTCGAGGCTGGTATCCCGCCCCATCGCGGCGCGCAAAAAGTCGGCATCCGTTTCGTGGCGGCTCAGAACCAGGAAATCAGGCGCCGGGCGAGCATGCGCGTCCAGGTCGAACAGAGTGGATGCGCCGTCGGGCAATGGCGCCTGCGTCTCCAGAGTGAAGTCCGTCGCGCCCGACGCGCCGGACGCGGGCAACGCCCCTGGAACAAGCGACGCCGTACCCAAAGAAACGTCTAACCCGCCCTCGAACTTCAGATCGGCTGCCGAAACGGAGATGAGAACCTGCGACGCGCGCCCCGTATCGAAAACCACCCGCGCCGGCATCGTCACTGCCGTAGGAAGCAAAGCATTGCCGCGGATCGAAACCGTGACAGCGCCGTACGCTGTGGTCGTGGGAACGATCAGCGTCAGAGCGCTGTGCGGCGGAACCGCAATCGGCGGGCTCTCGATCAGATCGGACTTCGGCTGCACATTGCCCGTCAGGCGAACGCGCCCGTTCGCATCCGGCATCGCTTGAATCGCCGGGTTAACAACCTTCCACTTCGACCAATCCGGAAGCGGCAGCGCCTGCACGCGCTCCGGACCGTTCTGCAACACCTCCACCCTTCGCACGGACGCAACGTCGAAGCCGAACTTCCCTTCGTGCTGCGACTTGTAGAACGTCGCGAAGCGGCTGATGTAGAGTGGGCCGCCGAAGTGGTCGACAAGCAGGAATACTTTGCCCTGCCCTTCCCAGTAAGTCGCGAACGACGGGCTGAAACCGACATATCCTGGCCACCAGAAGTAACTCCCCGGCGTAGCCGCGATGAATCCCGATTCTTCCGCGCCGACGCCGTCCAGCGTTGTCTCGATCAGATAGAATCCGGCCGGCAGATCCGCCTTCTTCGTCGTCAACGCCCGGTTGGGAGGCGTAGTGGAACTGGTCCTGATGTACGCCGTCGCCGGCGCTGCCGGTTCGAACGTTGTCCCGAGCGGCGGACCGAGTGCGCGGCTCCATTGGCGCGCCACGCCGTCGTTCACCGATACGCCGGGCGGCCCGCCGGCTTCGCTGGTCCTGCTGTAAATGTGCGTCGTGCCATACGGCGGCGCATAAACCAAGTCAGTCAACCGGTAATTCGATGCCGGGAAAAGCCGCCGGACGTCTTCAATCAGCGGAGGCCTGCCTTTTGCGTCCCGCTCAAACCCGTCAGTCACCTCGTAGGGACTCAGTACGAGGAAATCCGGCGCCGCATGATCGGTCCGGCCGCGTCGGAAGTCATGCGCCGCCGGCAGAATATCCAGGAATTGAACTAAGTCCGTCCGGTCACCCGCTTCCAGTCCGAAATACAAGCTGCCGCCGGCTGAGGCTCGCTCCGGTAACAGCGAAGTCACCTCGCGAACGTAACTGACATGGTCGATATATCCGGCTGTCCGTAGGTCCCATGGGTAAACGCCAACCTCCCAATGAACGTCCATCACGATGAATATCGCGCCCGCGGCCAACATGGCAGCCGCATCGAATCGGCGGCTGCCCGTCCGTGCGCTCATCCACCCGGTAGCCAGCGCGAGAAACGCTCCCGCGGACCACGCCACGGCAACCTGACAGAGAATGACGTAACCCGTGTGATAGTCGCCATAGAAGCCAATGCTGAGCGAATACGCAAACGCAGTAATTACCGGCGCGGCCAAAAAAGCGGCGACGTGCTTTCTCCGCTGCATCGGCAGCCGCGAACTCGCAATCAGCAAAAGCGTCGTGGCCCCAAACGCCATCGCAATCGCGCACGCTTCCACCCCGCTCAAATCGCCCCAAGCCACGCGGAAGTGTTGCGCGAGGTTCTTCGCGAACGAGGAACCCAGTTGATGCATCCTTCCGCCGCCCAGTGAGAGCAGATCGCGCACGCGAAATTGGATCGCGCAGAGAAACACCAGGGCGCCCGCCAGTCCGCCCGACGCCAACGCCACCAAGCTTCGCCGTGTGCGCGCCCAGAAACCGGCTGCATCCTCCCGCCGCGTGGCCAGCGTATGCCAAAGCCACGCGAGCCCCGCCGACGGAACAACAGCCGCCGCGATGGGATGCGACGTCGCAGCGCTCACCGCGAAGAATCCCATGGCCGCCCAGTTCATCCAGCCACCGCGCTCCATCGCGCGCGCGGCGAAGGCGAACATCAAGGCCGCGCAGACCGACACCATAATGTCCGGCCTGGCCATCGCCCACGCCGATTGCCAGTACATCTGAAGAATCGCGGCCGCCAGCGCGGCGCTGCCCACCAGCGAAACGCGGCGGAAGGTCCACACCGAAACCGCAACGATAAAAACCAGCCCCAGCGGGTGCAACATCCGGTAGAGCGTCAGAGATGGCCCCAGCAGCCAGGTCAACGCCGCGGCGACGTAGTAATAAAGAGGCCCGTAGTTGAAGAATGCATGTGTTCGATCGGCGCCGGTAGGCGCTTGCTCCGGGCTGGCTAGAAATCCGTAGCGGCCATGATTCGCCAACGTCACCGCAACGTTTGGAAGGCTGTCATCCACCTGCAGACGCGGCGCTCTGGGAAGGCTGTGGAGGCTTCTCTGGAGAATGATCAAGCAGGCCGCGCCGAGCGTCAAAAGCAGCAGCAGACAAATCGCGCCGTAGACGCTACCGGGGCCCCGTTTTTCCATCCCGCTTACTTGACCGCCCGCGCCAGCCACAAATAGCCTGAGCCGCGATGCCCGTGCGCGCTAAGCTGCATCGAAGAGAATTGCCCAAACAGCCGGCGCATCCCCTCGCGCGTATAGCTGCGGAAAACCGGCACGCCGAAGCATTCATAGACGGCGGTGCCATAGCGTTCGGCCACCCCCAGCGCACGCGCCGCGCGATACAGCGAGCCATCCGTGCGCAGCAACGCATCGATGCCATGTTGCGCGCCGCGCAAAACGTGCGCGCCCAAGACCTTTGGCGAAACACGCCGGTAAAGCATCACATACGCGATGCCGCCCGGCGAGAGTACGCGCCTTACCTCCGCGATCGCCCGCTTCGTATCCGCGGTATGATGCAGCGCCCCCACGGAAAGCACGCAATCGAACTGGCCATCTTCAAAACTCAGCCGTTCCGCGTTTTCGGCCTGAAACCCCGGTTTGACGTTGAGCTTTCCTGTCAGTTCCGCTTGCGCCGCGCGAGCGCGCGCCAGGCTCTCGTCGGAAAGATCGACGCCCGTGTACTTACTGCCTAGCTGCAACTTACTGCAGAGCGTTAATCCATCCGTACCTTGGCCGCAACCGGCTTCCAACACATTGTGATGCTCAGCGGCGATCCGATCCAGCACATCCAACAGCCACGGATCCTTGCGGTAGCGGAACTGCGCCCGCTGTTCGTAATTGGCCTGGCCGTCGCAGGGATTCGCATTCCAAAACTCGCGCGTCAGCGCGATCCTATCCGGCGCACCCCTAACCATCCAGGCGCTCCAGCGCGGCTTCTGTAACCGGTTCTATCGATGCGTCCGCCAGTTTCTCGAAGCCCGTGAAGCGATACCGCAATCCCACTTCCAGCACGCCGATGCATGCTTTCACGTAATCGCGCACCAACACCTTCGACATACCTTCGAACCGTCCCACATAGTGGCCGGGAACTTCTACCACGCGCATGCCGCTCGCGAGCCACATGGCCATGATCTCGGTGAGATAGATGGGGCTGCCATACCGGAATCGATATTGCGCGGCGGCTTCGGCGGCGCGGCGGCTATACAGCCGATAGCCATTGCTGTAATCGCGAATGCTCCAACGCAACACGGCGCGCACCGCCAGATTGCATACGATGCTGACGAAGGTGCGGCCATTCGAGCGCCCCGTGATCTGGCTCTGCGGCAAGTATTTCGAAACGATCGCGATATCGCCGCGGCCGCTCGAAATCGCTTCGATCGCTCGCGGCATTTCTTCCGGCACATGGGATAAGTCGCCATCCATCTCGATAAACACGTCGAACGGACCGTGACTCAATCCCCACTTCATTCCTGCTAGCAATGCGCCGCCGCGCTGACAACCTTTGTATAACTTCCGCCTTTGCAGCAGCGCGATATGGCCGGCGCTCTCCGCGGCCCGTTTCTTGACGTATTCCAGCGTGCCGTCCGTGCTGCCGTCGTCGACGAGAAGCACGACGAAATCCCAACCCGCAAGCGCGGCTGTGACCCGATCCAGCAGGCGTTCGATCAACTCGAACTCATTCAGAATCGGAATGTTGACCAGGATTCTGGGGCGCATGGGCTCCGTTTATCGAAGTCTCTCACAATCCGTTGTTTCACGTCTTTTGCAGAATCGCCCAGCGCAACAGGTATTCGCGCGACAGGGAATCGGCCGCTTGGAAAGCCGAAATTCCCGCGCGCGTCACGGCGCCCACGGCAATCTCCGCCGGCGGCAACTTACGCGAGGCTTGCGCCGCCAGGCCCAATCCGCAGGATTTAGCCATGCGCAAGAGGCCTTCCGCGCTGAAGTATTGAATGTGCTCCAGCGGAAACAACCGCCGGAAGAAAGCCTCGGGATGCGCGCCGCTCGGCCCGCACAACGCGCGGCCAACACGATAAACCAGCGACTCCACGTTCGGGGTTTCCACATAGGCGACGCCGCCGCGTCGCAATCGCGCCTGCAGATTCTCCAGAAAAGCGCGCGGCGAGGCGACGTGTTCGATCAAGTCAATCGCCGTAATCACCGGAAAATCGCTCAGCGCCGGCGGCGCATCCTCCAGCGTGCAGCAGTATGCCTCCACGCCCGCGGCCATCGCCTGTCTTACGGCGCGCCGCGCAACATCGACGCCAATCGGCACAATTCCAAACTGCCGCGCGGCCGACGCAATAAACTGCCCCGTGTCGCAGCCGATATCGAGCGCCCGCTCTCCGCGCAGCTCCGCAAGATCCGTGAACTCGCCCAGGCGCTTGTAAATCGCCGCGCACCGCACGTCGATCGCGCTGACCGACGCCCGCCGATGCGCCAGGTAAGGGTGCTCGTAGTATTCGTCGCTATCGTGATAAGCGCTCTGCCGCGCCGCGGTCGGACGCGGCAGCGCCGTCCATGTGGCGCATTCACGGCAACGGAACATCCGGAACTCGCGGATCCGCACCACCGGCCGCGCCTCCAGTTGCCCCGCGCAGGCGACGCATCGCTCGTCAGCCATGCACTGCGCTCGCGTTCCGTTCCCGGTAGTAAAGCCGCGATCCCATCGCCAGCAGATCGATCTTGGTCCGCTGAAAGCACCGAATGGCATCGGCGGGCGTGCAAACGATCGGCTCGTTGTCGTTGAACGAGGTGTTGATCACCAGCGGCGCCCCCGTGAGCCGGTGGAAATGCGAGATGATCTCGTAGAAATCCGGCGCATATTCGCGCCGCACCGCTTGCACGCGCGCCGTTCCATCGTTATGCGTAATCGCAGGAAGCCTGTCACGCCACTCACGGCGCACGTTCATCGTCGTGATCATGTATTCGAGCGAATCGCAGCCCGGCAACGGCTCGAAGACATTTTCCAATTCTTCCGCCAGCACCGACGGCGCGAAGGGCCGGAAATGTTCCCGGTGCTTTACGCGCGAATTGAGAATATCCTTCATATCGTGGCGGCGCGGGTCCGCCAGAATCGATCGCGCCCCCAGCGCGCGCGGTCCGGCCTCCATCCGCCCGTTGAAAAAACCCACGATCAGACCGTCCGCAATCGCCTTCGCCACGTCAGCGTGCCAGCCATCTGACACACTCGCCGTCAATCCGAATTGCCGCTCGCATTCTACAATCTCTGCCGTGAAACCCGGCCCAAGATACAGATGCCGCGTCGCGTATTTTCGCGGCTGCCGGTGAACTGCGTGGTATCGATAAAGCGCGCCGCCCAGCGACCCGCCCACATCGCCCGCCAGCGGCTGGATGAACACGCGGCGAAAAATGCCCGCTTCGCAGATGGCTTGGTTCATGAGGCAATTCTGCGCCACGCCGCCCGCCAGGCACAGGTTCTCGGCCCCAGTGGCTTGCTTGGCGAGCCGTGCCATCGCGACGCCGTATTCCGTCACCGCGGCCTGCAGCGAAGCCGCCAGATCATATTCCCGCTGCGTGATCGGCGCTCCATATTCACGCGGCGCGCCCAGCAGGCCGCTCATCTTCTCCGAGAAAAGATGCGAACGCCCGCCGCGCTGAAATCCGAAATATGTGAGATCGAGTTCCAAGAGGCCGGTTCGCTCGTCGAGCCGGTAAAGTTGCCTGATCTGATCCTGAAATCGCGGCTCGCCAAAAGCCGCCATGCCCATCACTTTGTATTCGTCATACCAGCGAAATCCAAGAACGTGCGTGATCGCCGCGTAAATAATGGCGAAGCCGTGCGGAATCCGGTGCGTCACCTGGTCGGCAATGTCGAGCCCGCGGCCATGCGCGATAGTCTCCGTGGTTCCATCCACCGCGAAATCCATGGTGAGGATGGCGGCATCGTCATAGCCTGATCCGTAAAACGCGCTGGCCTGATGCGTCCGGTAGTGATCGAGAAACACCACGCGGAAATCTCCGCGCGCCGCATGGTTCCGTCGCAGAATCGATTTCAACCGCGCCAGATTTCCCAACCGCGCCAGCGGAGACATGGTCGCGGCGCCGCGCCCGGCCAATTTCAGCGAATGCGGAAACGCAGCCGCGGCCGCTTTCACTCCGGTCCAAAGATATTTGCGGGGATTGAGGTAGAAGACTACCTCGTCGACATCATCCAGCTTGAGACCGTTCGATTGGAGCGCCCAATCGATGGCTTGCTGCGGATAGGCATTAGTGTGCTTTTCGCGATTGAAGCGCTCTTCTTCGGCATACGCGGCGAGGTCTCCATCCACCAGAAGCGCCGCGCTGGAATCATGGAACCAGCTCCCGATTCCCAGGATCTTCACTACCGGACCTTCAACTGCTCCGGCAGCACCGCGTAGCCTTCCGGCGGCGGAAACAGCGCCAGCATCAGCTCCAGCCGGCGCCGCAGATAGCGGCTCGGCATCTGCCGCGGCCCTGTTTCCACGTCAATATCGCAGCATGCGCCGTGCAAATAGAGGGTGAGCGTGTCTTCGAACGCCTGCCGGGCGTAATCGCGGAAGAGCTTGGTTTCTTTGCGGACATTCGACTGGCGCCGCAGCAGAGCTTGCTTCAGACGCCAGCTTCGCTCATCCACTTCGCCGTGTATTTCCGCGCTCAATTCTTCGCGAATCGCGCGGTAAAACCGCTCCTGGGTCTCTGAAGTCCACCGCTCACCCACCAAAGCCGCCAGCGCGGCATAAAAGCTGTAGTGATAGTCGGCGACTTCCACGTCCTTGGCGCCAAATGCCAACAGCGCCATGCCGTCCAAATCCAAACGGGATCCCGCGATCTGCCGCCCCTCGGCCGGGCGTTCGAATACCACCGAGGCGCCGTCTTTTCCGGAGCCCTTTTCGAGGTATGGCGCCAACAGAATTCCCACCGGCGGCAACAGGGCGGCCAGGGTTGGCGAAATGGCCGCGATGGGGTCGTCCAGGTAATGGCGCAGATCCTCCTCCGCGATGGGTAGCGTGGAGAAGTAGGAGAACTTACTGGTGACCGGGATCATCTCGCCGCGGAACCGCGCGGCTAGCTCTTGCACGGTCGTTTTGGACCGTTCGGCGTCGTTTGCCATTCAGGTGGTTCGATTGTAACAGGTGGCATCTGCACGGGCGTTACACTAGTAGGAGATGCGCAACATCCTGGTGTCGGCTGGAGAGGCAT
Source organism: Bryobacterales bacterium (assembly GCA_963743705.1). GTDB lineage: Bacteria > Acidobacteriota > Terriglobia > Bryobacterales > Bryobacteraceae > PALSA-243. The sequence goes on from CAVUQS010000021.1 coordinate 346,840, forward strand.
CTGGGGACCTCTACGCCGCTCTGGTAGTCGAAGAATTGCGCCGCGTCTGGCCCGATGCGCGATTTTTCGGCTGCACCGGCCCCCGTATGCGCGCCGCTGGCGTCGAAACCGTCGTCGACGCCAACAGTCTGGCCGTGGTCGGATTGCTCGAAGTCGTCACCCATCTGCCGCGCATCCATGGCGAATACCGCAAGCTGCTGGCAGCCGCCGCGGAGCGCAAACCCGACCTCGCCATCCTCGCCGATTCGCCCGATTTTCACCTCCGCGTGGCCCGCAAGCTTCACGCCCGCAACGTCCCGGTGGCCTATCTTGTGGCTCCTCAGGTTTGGGCGTGGAGGAAAGGACGTATCCCACTCATTCGCCGAGTCGTCCGTCATTTGCTCTGCATCTTCCCTTTCGAGGAGAAGTTCTTTACGGATCATGGAGTTGCGGCTACATACATCGGACATCCCCTGGCCGGACGGATACACGCCACGCTTTCGCGTGAAGCGTTTTTTAAGAAACACGGATTCGATCTCGCCCGTCCATTAGTTACGGTGTTACCGGGGAGCCGCCGCGGAGAGTCCGTCCGCCATCTGCCGGCGTTGTTGGATGCCGTGGCGCGGCTTGACCGGGAACACAGTTTGAACTTTGCTTTGCCGGCCTCGGCAACTACCGGGGCCGCGTTTTTTCGCGAGCGTATTGGGGATTCGCCCGTCACTGTGTTGGAAGGGGAAAGCTGGGACGCCATGGCTCACGCCTCTCTGGCCTTGGCCGCGAGCGGCACCGTCACGGTGGAAGCCGCTCTGTTAGGCGTTCCCATGGTCACTTTCTACAAGGTGACGAGGCCAAGCTGGGTGATCGGAAAGCTACTGGTGAATGTTCCGTATTATTCGATGGTGAACCTCATCGCCGGACGCGCCGTCGTCCCGGAGCTGATGCAGGGTCAAATGACCGGCGCCCGCATCGCCGCCGAGGCTGCACGTTTGCTCACCGATAGCGCCGCACGCGCCGGGATGCAGACGGGACTTGCCGAAGTCCGCCAAAAGCTATCCGGTAAGGGCGACGCGCCCCAACGCGCCGCCGCCATCATCCAAGAAATTCTGGAAGGACAAGTCGCACATGTTTCGTAATCGCTGCACCGCCGCCACGGCCCTCGGCCTCGCGCTCTTCGTCACCGTTGTTTCCGCGCCCCTATCCGCGCAAAGCCCGGAGCGCCGCAACCGCATCGACGTTCAGGACTACACCATCAAGGCCGATATCAACCCCAACACGCAGACGATTATGGCGCAGGCCACGGTGCGCTTCGTGCCCATCGATGACGGCGTGAACTCCGCCACGTTTGAGCTGAACAACGCGCTCAACGTCTCGAAAGTGGTCGACGCGCAAGGCAAGCCCGTGCAGGCGCAGCGCAATCAATCCGATTTCACCGTTCGCCTGTCGTTCGATACGCCCCTCCCCAAAGGCCAACCTTATTCGGTCACCTTCTTCTACGATGGCCGCCTCACCGGCGAAGAGGAATCGCCCGTTTCCGGCGTGAAGTTCGCCGCCATCCATCCCGATTACGCATACTTCCTCTACCCCGCGCGCTGGTTCCCCGTGAACGGCTACACCACCGACCGTTTCGGCGCGGACATGCAGATCACCGTGCCCACCGGATATACCGTCGCCGGCAGCGGCCTCGATTCGCATCAGGCGCAGGGCGACAAGAACCAATTCGAGTTCAAATTCGAGCGCCAGTCCTTCCCCGGCAGCATCGCGGTGACCAAGCAGCCGCCGGTCAATGTGCAATCGGAAGGCGTGCGCACGGCAGTTTTTTTCCGCGGCGATGAAGCCGCCATGGCCCAGGGATATGGCGATGAAACCGGCAAGCAGCTCACCTATTTCACGAGCGTCTACGGTCTGCCCCCTTCCGCCAACCTCACCATGATCGAGACCGAAGCCGGCGCGCCTTCCGGCTACGCCGCGCCCGGCATGATTTTCCTGTCGCCGGGCACCATCGGCAGCCGCGTCAATTCCAAGGTGCTGTCGAATGAAATCGGACGTCAATGGTGGGAAGAGCTGGTCTCGCCCACTACCCGCAATCACCTGTGGCTGGAAAATGGATTCGCCACATACTCCGAGCTCCTTTGGACCGCACAGAGCACCGGCCAGGGCGCGATGGAAACGCAGCTTCACAACGAAATGGTGGGCGCGCTGACCGTCGATACCGTCCCGGTGATTCAAGCCGCGCGTCTCGAAGACTTTTCGCCGGAACTGTGGGCCTTAACGGGCGGCAAAGGCGCTACGGTGCTGCAGATGCTCCGCTATGTGATGGGCGATGCCAAGTTTTTCCAGGCCGTGAAAACGTTCCTGCAGCAAAACACTTGGAAATCGGTCAACACCGACGATTTCCGCAAGGCCGCCGAAGCCGCGTACGGACAGGATCTCGGCTACTTCTTTATCCAGTGGATCGAATCGAGCGGCGCTCCCGAATTCCACCTGGAATACACCGTTTTCCGCACGCAGAAGAACAACTTCCGTGTCATGGGTAAGATCGCGCAGGATCTCGACACCTTCCGCATGCCGGTTCAACTGAAAATCGAGACCGAAGGCAACCCGGAAACGCAAACAGTGGAAGTGATGGGAACGTCTTCGGAATTCACCGTCGAAACCTTCGGCAAGCCCAAGAACATCATCATCGACCCCTCCAACAACGTGCTGCGTTACGATTCCGCCATTCGCGTAGCTGTCTCCATTCGCCGCGGCGAGCAGTTCTTCCAGTTGGCCGATTTCACCAACGCCTTGCACGAATATGAGAAGGCCCTCGAGACCAACCGCACCAGTTCGCTGGCGAATTTCCGCATTGCCGAGGTCTATTTCACGCAGGGCACCTTCCAGGAAGCAGCCAACAAATTCCGCGCCGTGCTCGATGGCGACCTCACGCCGAAATGGACCGAAGTCTGGGCCCGCATCAACCTGGGCAAGATTTACGATGTCAGCGGACAGCGCGATCGCGCGGTAGACCAATATAACCAGGCCATCCGCACCAAGGACGACACTGCGGGCGCGCAGACCGAGGCCGAAAAGTACATCAAGGCCCCCTATCAGCGCGAGCGCCGCGCCGACGATCAGTAGACCCTAAACGCTACTGATCGCAGGTTTTCGTTCGCTTGCGGCGGTGGAACAGTCCAAAACCGATCAGAGCAAATCCGATCATGGCGAAAGTCGCCGGTTCCGGGCTTTGCGTCATATCGAAATTGACGCCGAACTCGCTGTTGGCGCGATTCTGCTGCACCACGATGCTCAGGGTGTTGGCGCCCACGTTCAGATCGCTCGAGACATCGAACTGGCTCACCGTGGTGCAAGTGATGCCGCTGGTGGCGCAGGGGCCGGTACTAGCGGTGCTGGTGATCGTCGCCACCGAGTGACCGTTCAAGGTTACGCTGGCCGTATCGTCCGCCAGAATATAGAAAGTGTAAAACCCCGCCAATGAACTCAGGTTGAAACTCTCCGTGAAGGTGACCGTTTGTGCTGCGGCCATGCCGCCGCAGAAGGTCGCTGTGGTGGCCTTGTTGACCGTCTGGTCATGGGCAGCGTTGCAGCCGAAGAGGCCTGCCGCGTCAAACGAAATCCACGACGATTGAGCGCCCGGAAAAAGGGCCGCGTCCCAGGTCGGATTGATCTGCGCGCTGGTGTACGCCACGGTGGCGCCGGTAGTGCTGTTAGTGACCGCCGCGGCCGAGCTATAAATCACGTCGGCATGAAGCGCGGTTATGGTCGCCAAAAGCAATGTGCAAACGGAAAGTTTCACTGATTCTCCTCAAAGCGGGTTCATCACACCCGACGCCAGATTAGCACCTAAGTACGCATTAGACCAAAAGTACCAGTAATGGGTCAGTTCCTCAGTGAATTCCCTAATTCAGTACCGTACTCTCAATGGTTAACAAAGGTCGGTAACTCCCGGATTACTAAGCATGTTTCCTGGCGCAACAGTATCGGCCCATTAGTTAGTAAAATTAGATTCGCCTGTAAGAAAGGACCGGGAAATATCGATGCTTACTCACTGGATGGCAGTCCACGGGGATGGCCAAACCGTTCGCTTCAAATACATGCGTAAGGATGATTTCGCCGGCGCCATGAACATGAAACGTTTCGCCGAGCTGAAGGCGGAATGGAAAGTGGTCGGCCCGGGCGATGACTCGCCCAGACGGCGCCAGGTGGAGATCGAACTGGGAAAATTCGAAAAGGCGGCGGCTTATCAGGACAAGCGGCACATGGATATCGAAGCCCTTGCCCACGGCCGCGGCGTGCTTATTCTGTACCGGTGCTTCCTTAGGGCAAAGGAGGCGGCCAGGTTAGGCGCCCAAACCTTCAAGGAAATCGCCGCGATCTGGCCGTCCGGTTCCGGCCCGCGCAAGGGCCCGATCAACCTGAATCATCCCAAGCTGCAGCTTGTCATGCCGATTCTGGAAGAGTATTTCGCTCAGGTAAGCTCGGTCGAGAACCTGAAGCAAATCGTTGTCGGCTTTGAAAAAACGAGCCAGGGCCTGAGCGCGTCCGACGTGACAATCGCCGATTGTCTGGGTCGCGAGCGCACCGGCCCCGAAGGCTCGCCGGCCGAAGGCGTAGTCAACCTGAGGACCGGCGCCAAGAACGCATTGGACGCCGACATCAAAAGTCTCGACGAAGCATACGAGGCCCGGGCGGCCAAGCTACTAAAGCTAAGTGGGTCCGACCAGCAGCAAATGCTGGATACTCAGAAAGGCGTCGACGAGCAGTATCTGATGATGAAGCAACTCGAATCCGGCAACACGAAGAGCATTCACATCGAGTACTCATACATCGCCAAGTATTCGGTCGATGCCATGGCGCGCATCATCCTGCACGAGTCCACCCACAAGTTCGCCGCGACTGGCGACTTCGGATACGCGGATAAGGGCCAGATCCCCAAGCTCAATCCCAAAGACGCCGTGCGCAACGCCGACAGCTTCGCCTACGCCGGCATGTCCCTTCTGCGCGACTCCCTGGTAACCCCCGGCCAGTTGAATTCCGAAACGCCCCCCGCAATCGAGAGCGGCGGCATGGACTCGCTGCTCAACGTGGTCCTGGGAAAGGGCCGGAAAGCCAAAGCTTGAGGCAACGTGTCTCGAACAGTAAAACCCCAGGCCGATCCGGATCGCGATAATGTGCATATGAAGCGCATGCACCTCGTCCTCGATGAGCGGCTGCTGTCCGAGGCGGTCAGACTTCTAGGCGCGAGAACATACTCCGCGACGGTGAACACAGCGCTGGAAGAAGTAATACGCGTACGAAAAATCCAAGGCATCCCCTGCTTCTCCGGCAGTGGGATCTGGGAGGGCGACTTGACCGACATGCGGCGCGCTCGCCCGAAACCGGCCCGTCTCAAAGTCGTCCGGCCATAGGCCTGCCTTGCAAGTCCCGCGCCGATTACACTATCTCTGTGCGCGCCGCCCTGCTCGCAGTTCTCTCTATCGTCCATCTTTGCGCTCAGACGCCGACGGCCGCGCGCTCCGTTCATCTGCGCTACCAGGCTCCGCCGGCCACCGTTTTCTACAACGAGCTCACGGTCGAAGAGTCCGTACCCAATAGCTATTTCATGGCGTGCGGCTTTCGCCAAGGTTACTTCGGCATTCAGCAACTCAGCGCCAATCGCCCGAAAGTCGTGCTCTTTTCCGTCTGGGACCCTGGCGCGCAGAACGACCCCCGCAGCGTCCCGCAGGATCGCCAGGTCGAAGTGCTCTATCACGCCGATGACGTGACCGTGCGCCGCTTCGGCGGCGAGGGTACCGGCGGCCAGAGCTTCTTCAATTACGATTGGAAGCCCGGCCAAACCTACCGCTTCATGGTGCAGGCCACCATCGAGAAGGAAAAAACCGAGTTCGCGGCGTACTTTTTCCTCAACGAGACCGGCGCCTGGAAGCATCTCGCCACGTTTCGCACCGTCACCGGCGGCGCCGCGCTTACCGGATATTACTCGTTCATCGAAGACTTCCGCCGTGATGGCAAGAGCTTCCACGAGCGCCGCCGCGCCCGCTTCGGCAACGGCTGGGTGCGCACGCTGGACGGCAATTGGCAGCAACTCACCGTCGCGCGTTTCACCGGCGACCCGACGCCCGTCGATAACATCGACGCCGGCATCCAGAGCACGGATTTCTACCTCGCCACTGGTGGCGAAACGCAAAAGCACACCGAACTGCAAGCGAATATCACGCGCCCTCCCTCCGATCGCGCGCCGCCCGCTCCCGTCAACACGCGCTACCAGCTCTACACGTGCATGGCGCAAGCCAAGAACTACGTCGTCGGCGCCGCCCTTCCGCCCAGCGGCATTTTCGTGAAAACCAGCGCGGGCGAATGGCGGCACGCTGGCTTCAACCATCCACTCATTAACGCCCTGGATTACGATTCCACCGGCCCTTCGGTTCTCTACGTCGCCGCTGGCAACGGCTTGCTACGCGCCACCGATAACGCCGATCGCTGGAAAATCCTGACCGGCAGCGAAGTCACCGAGCTACTCGATGTCTCCGTCGACCGCAACGTCCCCGGCGCCATCTACTTCAGTCACCCCGCCGGAATCCGAATGAGCGCCGATCGCGGCTCCACATGGCGCAATGCGGACGTCGGTCTGCACCGGAAGTACACATCGGCCATTCGCGTGGATTCGACCCACGCCGGTCATCTGGTAATCGGCAACGAAGAGGGCATCTTCCGCAGCATCGACGCCGGAAAATCCTGGAAACTCGCCGGCGCGGCCGGGATACAGACGCGGCGCATCGAGCAATCGCCGCACGATCCCTGCTACTGGCTCGCCGCCACCGAAGGCTCCGGCCTCTTCGCTTCTACCGATTGCGGCGTCACCTTCGAAAGCGCCGGTAATCTCGGCGTGGGGCACAACCTCTACGACATCGCCTTCGATCCCACCGCCGCCAATCGCATCGCCGTCGCGGGCTGGGGTATTGGCGTCGCCGTCTCTGAAGACCGCGGCAAAACCTGGGAGCTTCGCAATGCCGGCCTGCCCGCAACTTCCGCCTGGAGCGTCGCCTTCGACCCCGCGCATCCCGGACGCCTTTACGCCGGCATTCACGAAGAAGCGCTCTATGTATCCGCCGATGCCGGCCGCTCCTGGGCCAAAGACGGCCTCGAAGGCAGCGCCGTTTTTCGCATGCTGTTCGTGCCGGAGCCTTCGAAATGACGCGGCTCGCCGGCCTGCTGTCTTCTGCTCGCGCTGCCCGCCGCCGCGCACACGCCCGAGTTCGATCGGCGCGTTGGCGCCATCGTCGACGCCTACGCGCATCCCAAAACCAAGGGCCCGTTGGGCTACGCCAACATCGCCGCCAAACTCTGGCTGCGCGAAGATCCGCAACAGTGCTCGCGCCGCCTCGAAGAATTGCTCGCCGCGGGACCAACTGGCGACATGTTTTGGATGTTCCCAGTCACCGCCATCGCCTATCTCGACCGCGGCCAGTTAACGGACTCCGCCCGCCACGCGCTGCGCGACTCCTTCCGCACCTACATGCCTTACCGGGGTGACACCGAGAATCATTGGCTGCTCTACTACACGTCGCTTTATCTGACGTCGCAGTTATGGCCCGATCAGGATGGCAGCCACTGGTTCACCGGCAAGTCTTCGGCCGAAAACCAGCGCGAAGCCGCGCAATGGATCGAAAGCTGGGTGCGCCTCACCACCACACGCGGCCAGGGCGAATACGATAGCCCGCACTACATGGGCCTCTATTTTCTTTCGCTGTCGTATCTCGCCGAATGGGCCGCCGACCCCGCTATGAAGAAGCGCGCGTCCATGATGCTCGACTATCTGATCGCCGATTACGCGCCCGAAAATCTCGACGGCATCTACGTCGGCACCCACTCGCGCGTCTACGACAATCCGGTCATCGAGAAGTGGAACAACGTGTCCAGCGATTTCGGCTGGCTGCTATTCAACCTCGGCCGCCCGCTCGATCCGCCCGATGGCTACGTGATCTTCTACGCGCTGGCCAATGCCTATGAGCCGCCCGATATCCTCAAGCACATCGCTACCGATCGCTCTCAGCCCTACACGCACTACGAGCTCAAGCGCACTCGCAATCGCTGGCGCTTCAATGACGATCTGCACGGGCCCGTCTACAAGACCACTTATGTGCGGCGCGAATACGCTGTCGGCTCCGATCAGGGCGGCATCCTGCAGCCCATCCAGGAGCATTCCTGGGATGTCACGTGGAACGTCCCCGACCCCCGCGGCGTTCACAACACGCTCTTCACCGTGCATCCCTACTCGTCGCTCTATGAGTTGCAGACCTACTTCACCTTCCAGCCCGATATCGCCATCTCCGGCGTCGTCAGTTCCAAGAAAACCTACGATTCGCCTGACAAGCTCGTAGGCGGCTCCCCCTACGAAAAAATCTTCCAGGATCGCGATGCCGTCATCGTGCTCTACGACATTCCGCCCGGCACACGCTTCCCTCACATCAACGGCTTTTTCTCCAAGGATCTCGCCGAAGTCGAAGAAGACAAGTCCGGCTGGATCTTCGCCCGCGGCGGCGATGCCCTGATTGCCTGCCGTCCGCTGCAGCCCTACTCCTGGAAGCCGATCGAGGGCGGCGGCCGCCGGCTCTTCAGCCCGTATTTGAAAAACGGGATGGTGGTGCAGATTGCCGCGCGCTCCGAGTTCCCCAGCATGGCCGCATTCCGCAACGCAATTCTCGCGCTGCCCTTGGAATTTCATCTCGAGCCCGCACCCTCCGTCCGCTTCCGCTCGCTGCGCGGCAAGACGATGTCCTTCACTTACGGCGTAACTCCGCGCGTCGATGGCGCCCCGCTCGATTACGCGCACTGGCCGCTATTCGGCGGACCCTTCGTCGAAGCCGCCGTCGATTCCGAACACCTCACCTTGAAATATGGAGCCATGCGCCGCACGCTCGATTTCCGCCGCCTCACCGTCACCGATACCCCCGCGCCTTCACCCGCGAGTAAAATACAAAAATGACGCGCCGCACGTTTCTGCCCGCTCTGTTGCTGCCCATGTTCCTAATAGGCCAGCAGCCAATTCCGGAATCCGAAATCGTCACGCCCGCCGATGCCGCCGCGCATCTCAAAGACCTCAAGCTGATCCATGTCGGCTTTCCGGTCACCTACCGGCTAGCGCACATTCCCGGCAGCGAACTGGCTGGCCCAAGCTCCAAAGCCGAAGGCATCGATCTGCTCAAGAAGGCGGTTGCAGGTCTGCCTCACGACCGCCAGATTGTTCTCTACTGCGGCTGCTGCCCCTGGGACAAATGCCCCAACATCCGTCCCGCACTCGAAGCGCTGCGCGCCATGGGCTTCACTCACGTTCGCGCCATGAGTATTCCCACCAACTTCAAGACCGATTGGGTCGACAAAGGCTATCCCGTCGAAAAGTCGGCGCAATAGCGTTCCGTCGAAGGGCGCGATAGCATGGAACTATGCGCTATCCCGCCGCTCTTCTCATGCTCTTTTGTTTTTCCGCGGCCGCGCAGCCTGTGCGCCCGAAAGATGTCCGCGAGACTGCCAAGGGCGGTCCCACCGCCATCCCCAAACTAACCGAATATCTCTCTAACCCCGATCGCGCCGTACAGCTCGAAGCCGTCAAGCAGATCAGCGACATCGGCACCGGGCGCAGCGTCGACCCGCTGGTCGCCGCAACCAAGAGCCCTGACCCTGAAATTCAAATTCGCGCCACCGACGGCCTGGTGAATTTCTACCTTCCCGGCTATCTCAAGACTGGCCTCTCCGGTTCCCTTCAGCGCGTCGGCACCGGCATCAAAGGCCGCTTCACGGACACTAACGATCAGGTAATTCCGCCGTATATCACCGTCCGCCCGGAAGTCATTGCCGCTCTGGGAGTCCTGGTCCGCCCCGGCGCCAATATGGATTCCCGCGCTAACGCCGCGCGCGCTCTCGGTGTGCTCCGCGGCCGAGCCGCCCTTGGGGATTTGATCGACGGCACGCATTCCAAAGATTCGCAGTTGATCTATGAATCGCTGGTGGCGATCGAGAAGATCCGCGATGAATCGGCGGGTCCGCGCATCGAGTTTCTGCTCCACGACCCCGATACGAAAGTGCAATCTACGGCCATCGAAGCCGTCGGGCTGCTGCGCGATCACGCAGCGCTTCCGGCGCTTACCGACGCTCTCAATCACTCGCGCGATGTTCGCGTGCGCCGCGCCGCGCTCGAATCCATCGCCATGCTACCCGAGCCGTCGAGCCGTCCGCTCTACGTGCAGTACATTACCGACAAGGATGAAAAACTGCGCGCCGCCGCGGCCGAAGGATTCGCGCGCCTCGGAAATACCGCCGATCTCGCCATCGTGCAGAAGGCCTGGGACGATGAAACGAAGGCGGCCCCGCGTCTCTCCATCGCTTTCGCGGAAGTGGCTTTAGGCCGGATCGACATGAATCAGCTCAGCCCGCTGCAGTTCCTGGTGGACAATCTGAACTCGGCGGCGTACAACGGCGTCGCTCGGCCATTTCTGATCGAGTTGGCGCGCAAAGCCAGCGTGCGCCGCCTGCTCTATGGCCCGATGGCGAGCGGTACTAAGGATGAAAAAATTGGATTGGCGGAAGTGTTAGGAGCGAGCGGCGGCCCGGATAGCGTTGCGCCATTGCAAAGCCTGGGAAACGATCCGGACCACGAAGTTTCCCAAGCCGCCCTGACCGCCGTTCGAAACTTGCAATCGAAGTAGCGGGGAGCTACTTCGCCTTCTTCTGCTTCTGTTGGCCCACGCGGACCTTGAACTGCAGCACCTTCGACTCTTGAAACGCTTTATGATCGTGCCGCGCAACCGCGTCCGAGAGATACTTATCCACGTCCGCATTGGTCGGCAACACCGCCATCAGCGTGAAACTGTCGTTGCAGGTTGGGCAGTAAGGCCGGAACCGCTTTACATTCGGAATTCCCATAACTTAGCCATTTTAGCAGAAAAGCATTCTATCCTTTGAGCTTGGCCCCCGCCTCGCCCAGTCCGCGGTCGCGCACCGCCGCCGTCGTTCTTGCCGGATTCTGCGCTTTTCTCACGGTTTACGCGCCTCAACCGCTGCTGCCGGCCCTCGCCCTCGATTTCCACGTCAGCGCCGCCCTGATCGCGCTGGTCATGAGCGCCACCACCGCCGGCGTGGCGCTCTCCGCGCCCTTCATCGGCATACTTTCCGACCGCATCGGCCGTAAGCGCGTCATCGTCCCGGCCGCCCTCCTGCTCGTCGTTCCCGCCACCCTGGCCTCAACTGCCGCCAGTCTCCATTCGCTCCTCGTCTGGCGCTTCCTGCAAGGAATCTTCATCCCCGGGGTCGCCGCCGTGACCATCGCCTATATCAACGAGGAATGGGAATCGTCCGCCGGCGTCGCGATGTCGGCCTACGTCACGGGGACCGTACTCGGCGGGTTCAGCGGGCGTATGATCGCCGCCTTGATCGCCTTCCACTCTTCCTGGCGTTGGTCGTTCGCCGTGCTCGGCATTCTCAATGCCGTGGGCGCGCTGGCCATGGCCATCTGGCTCCCGCCAGACCGCCACACTCCGCATCCGGCGCCGCGCAACTCGATGGCCGCGCACCTGCGCAACTCAAGCCTGCTCGCCACCTGCGCCGTCGGATTCTGCGTGCTCTTCACCCTGATCGCGACCTTCACCTACGTCAACTTCTACCTCGCCGCGCCGCCCTTCCGTTTGAGCACGCAATCGCTCGGGTTGCTCTTCACGGTGTATTTGTTAGGGATCGTGATCACGCCTCTCGTGGGCGGTTCCATCGATCGCCTGGGTCATCGCGCCGCCATCGCCATCGCCTTCACCGGATGCATCGCGGGCATCGCCCTGACGCTGATCCGCTCCCTGCCCGCCGTGGTCCTCGGCCTCGCGATTCTCGCCGCCGGCGTCTTCATCGCGCAGGCGGTGACCTCCAGCTTCATCGGCGTCGCCGCCCGCCGCGCGCACGCGTCCGCTGTGGGACTCTACTCCGTTTTCTATTACGCCGGCGGAACGCTGGGCTCCGCCATCCCCGGCTGGTTCTGGACCCACGGCGGCTGGCCCGCATGCGTCGCGCTCATCATCGTCGTCGAAGCGCTCACCATCGCCATTGCCTGGTTTACCTGGCGGCCGCGCTAGCGCTCACTCCGCCCGCAACGCCTCCATCGGGTCGATTCGCGACGCTCGCCGCGCTGGCAGATATCCCGCCAGTCCCGCGACAACCGCCAGTGCAACCGCCATCGCTACAAAAGTGGCCGGATCCTCCGCCGTCACGCCATACAACAACGAGGCCAGCAGCCGCGATGCCGCCAGCGCGCCCACGATCCCTGCCGCCATTCCCATGGCCGCCAGCATCAGAGTCCGCCGGATCACGCTCAACTGCACATTCGCCGCCGATGCGCCCAGCGCCATCCGCACGCCGATCTCGCGCGTCCGCTGCGCCACCGAATACGACGCCACGCCGTAAATCCCCAACGCCGCCAGCAACAACGCCAGACCCGCGAAGCCTCCCAATAGCATCATCACGAACCGGCGCGGCGAAACCGCATGGTCCACAATGTCGCCCAGGGTCTGGTAACGCGCTACGGCGAGGTCCGGGTCTACCGAATGCAACGCGGCGCGAATGCTCGGCGCAAGCGCCGCCGGATCCATCTTCGTTCGCACCACCATCTCCAGCGAATCCGTGCGGTACCACTGCGCCACAGGCAGATAAAACTCCAGGCCTCCCGCTTCTTCGAGCGAGCTGTGCCTGACGTTCGCCACCACGCCCACCACCGTACATTCGCGGCCACCGAACATGCCATGTTGCCCCACCGCTCTGCGGCCCGGCCACAACGTTCGCGCGGCATTTTCGTTGATCACGGTCGTCAATTCCGCGCCTTCGACATCGTGCTCGCTCAACGTTCGCCCTTCGAGCAGCGGAATCTTCATCGCCGTGATGTACCCCGCATCCACGATCCGCGGAAACCCCAGCGGCTGCTGATCCCTGGGATACGTCACGCCTTTTGCGCCGAGTCCCCAGCTCCGGTTGCGCCCCAACGGCAGCGTGTCCGTCATCCCCGCGGATTCCACGCCCGGCACAGCCCTGACCTTTCGCGAGACCGAATCGAACAAACCCATCAGTTGCGGCTCGGTCTTGTATTTCTGGCTGGCATCGATGCGCCACACCGCCGTCTGTTCGGGGCGGAAGCCCAGATCGGCATCCATCACGTGAACGAAGCTGCGGATCAACAATCCGGCGCCCACCAGTAGCATGCAAGCCAGCGCCACTTCGCTTGCCACCAGCGCCCCGCGCAGCCACGATCCGCGCGCGCCGTCGCTCGACCCGCGCGCCGCTTCCTTCAACGTGTCGTGGATGGTCGCGTTCGAAACCTGCCACGCTGGAAGCAAACCGAACAGCACCGCCGTCAACGCCGCGATCCCAGCCGTAAACGCCAGCGCCTTGCCATCCACGCCCACGGTGCGCAACAGCGGCAGGTCCACCGCGCGGCTCGCGGCTAAGGCCCACGTTCCCAAAGCAGCTAGCAAGCTCCCCAACGCCGCGCCGCCCAGCGCCAACAGCGCGCTTTCAGTCAGCATCTGCCGCGCCAGTCTCGCCCGCCCCGCGCCCAATGCGATCCGTACCGCCGCTTCCTTGCGCCGCCCGGCCGCGCGCGTCAGCAGCAGGTTCGAAAGGTTCGCGCACGCAATCAGCAACACCACGCCCACCGCTGCCAGCAGCGTCAGCAGCGCGGTTCGATAGCGCCCTTCGATCTGTTCCTGCAGCGGCGTGAGTCGCGCGCCAAAATGCCACCGCTCCGGATGCGCCCGTTGGATCTGCTGATTCAATAGCGGAAATTCCGTCCGCGCCTGCTGCACCGTTGCGCCGGATTTCAGCCGGCCGATTACCGCCAGCGTATTTCCCCAGCGATCCGTTTCCTGCGTCAGCGGAAACGGCATCAACAAATCCACCTGTGCGCCCGGCGAAAACACGGAGCCGAAATCGAACGATTCCGGCATCACGCCAACGACCGTATACATGTCGCCATTCAGCGAAATCGTCCGGCCCAAAACCCCTCGGTCGCCCAGGAACCGCCGCCGCCACAACCCATGACTCAGCATCACGGCGTTCGGCCCGTGCCATTTGCATTCCTCAGCCGTGAACGTGCGCCCGATCTCCGGCTGCAAGCCCAGCACGGCAAAGAAATTTTCCGCCACGCCGAATGCCGAAAGCCGCTCTGGTTCCCCATGATCGACCAGCGTATAGGCGCTGTAGTCGGAAAACGCGAAGTATCCCGTAAGATCCTCGAACGACCGGTTCAGCGCGCGCCAATCGTTAAACGTTGCGACCCTCGACGTCACCCCCGAAAGCCCCGACGCCGGTATATCGTTGGCGATCCACACCAGCCGCCCCGCATCGCGAAACGGCAATGGACGAAACAGCAACGCATTCACCACGCTGAAAATCGCGGTATTCGCCCCGATCCCCAACGCCAGAATCGCGATCGCAATCGCGCAGAACCCCTTCTCGCGCCGGAATGTGCGCAGGGCATAGCGGAGATCTTGGAGGAGATGATCCATCCTTCTTGATACTCCGCGGACAGCAAAAAGTTACGTGGAATTTGCTAGCTCGTCCAATCCGCCAGCCGCAGCCCTTTGATCCGCCGGAACTCGCGCGTATTATTGGTCACCAGCAACGCGCCACGGCTCACCGCCGTTCCGGCGATCATTAGATCAAGCGGTCCGATCGTCAAGCCGCGGCTCTCCAATTCCACGCGGATCCTCGCGGATTCTTCCGCCGCTGCATGATCGAACGGGACTTGGATCAACCCGCGCAGTAACGCCGAAACGGCCGCGTGCCGGCGCGCCGAACCAGCTTTCCGGTTGCCGTATTCGATCTCGTACGCCGCGACGCTGGGAACCGCCAGTTCATTTCGCGGCGCCGCCTGCAGACGGCCCACTACGCTTTCGACGCCCTTCAGGTAGTGGATGATCGTGTTGGAATCGAGAAGGATCAATGCAACTGCTCGCGGCGCGAATCTTTTCCGTAGCCTTTGCGGATCTCATTCAACTCGGGAAAATCGGGGACCGCGCCTGCCGCATCCATCACGTCCTGGGGCAGGGCCTCATCCAGACGGCGCATCACTTCGGTCGCCAGCCACCGGCTCACCGATTTGCCGTCAGCCTTCGCGGCCTTTCGCGCCTTGCGCTCCACGTCGTCGGGCAGGTAAATCGTAATCTGCGCCATATACTATATGGTATACGACATTACGTTCGTTCGCGGCCGGCTGGCTCGCCGCCGGAGGTCTGACACCCCATCGGAACCCCGGCGGCTCAAAGCTCAACCCGCAACACTACTCGGTCGTGCGTGGCCAGCCTCCCATCGAACGGGAAGAAGTTGGCGCGAGTTGAATACCTGGAGTCAAAAAGACCAGACGTGGACTCAGAATTTTTTCGGCGTCAGCCTGCGTATGCCGATGCCGCTTCACGCCCGGAGTCCGGCGCGGCCAGGGGAACAGTGAGCGTAATCGTTACTCCCTCGCCGGGTTGGGTCTTGATCTCCAGAATTCCGCTCACCAGGCGCGTCCGCTCGCGGATGCTCACCAGCCCAAGTCCAGCCGCCGCGTCCGGGTCCATCCCGGCGCCGCAGTCCGAAACCGTGAGGCGAAGCGCGTCGCCATCGCGCTTCAGCAGCACTTCCGCCTCATCCACCCGGGCATGCTTGATCGAATTCTGCAGCGCCTCCTGCGCCACCCGAAAAATGCACAGCGCGATCTCCGGAGGCGCGTCGTCGCAGTCGCCTTCGGCGCGGAACGTAATCCGGTGCGCGCTCAACGCGGCGAACTCGGCGCAGTAATTGCCCAACGCCGCGGTCAATCCGGAATACTGAAGCACGGCGGGATGTAGTTCATGCGAGAGGCGCCGCACGCCTTCCGCCAGGCTTGCCAGCGTCTGCTGAATCCGGCCGCTTTGCGCCACCGCCTCGCCTAACTCCGGCGGCAGGCGCAGCTTCAGATTGCTGGTCGCGATGCTGAGCACGGCGATCTGCTGGCTGAAATTATCGTGAAGCTCGCGGGCGATGCGCGCCCGTTCCGCCTCCTGCGCGTTGATCAGCCGCGCGGAGAGCGCCCGCACCTCGTGCTCCGAGCGGGTGCGCTCCCGCAGTTCCGAAGCCAGCGCGTGGTTCGCGGCGCGCAACTGCCCCTCCGCCATCTTGCGATCGGTGATATCGCGCGCGATTCCCAGCATCGCCGGCTCGCCGCCATACACGATCTTTCGCGTGTTCAGTTCCACCGGGACGCTGGTTCCGTCAGACCGCACGTGGCGGCTTTCGTAGAAGATCAAGCCGTCAAAGTTGGGAAAGCGGCCCTTAACCCGTTCATGGAATTCCGGCCCCACGAAATCGAGCACCTTGAGCCGGAGCAATTTTTCACGATCGTACCCAAGCTGTTTGGTCGCGGCCTCGTTCACTTCCATCACCCGCCCGTCCCGGTTCACGATGAAGATCGCATCCGGCGCCGCCTCTACGATCGCGCGCAGGCGCTCTTCGCTTTCATGCAGCGCGCGGTCAAGCTGCGCCAGTTCGTCCGCGCGCTTTCGCATCAGCATGAGCGTGTTTTCGAGCGCGGTAATGACTCGAATCAGCGGCGCCGTCAGCAGGGCGCCCGCCAGAAGCAGGATGCCCCACATGGCCATGGGACGCCCCGGAAAATAGGACGGCGGCGGCGCCCCCAATTCTTCGGACACCGCAAACGCGAGCGTCATCGCAAGATACAGGGCGACTCCGCACCACGCGACGCGCTCTCCCAACAGGCACGCCGCGCCCACAATCAGGGGCAGAAACAGGACCACGCCCAGGCTGCGAATCCCGCCGTTCAACGCAACCAGGAGCGTCGCCGCGATCCATGCGGTCCCCAATCCAACCCAACTGGCCGCGCGGATGCGCCCGCTCCGCAGCAGGCGAAGAGCGATCAGACAGGCCGTCAGAACGGTCGCCACGATCGCGGCGCCGGCGAGTTTCCGCGCGGCAAAGAGCGGCAGAAAGACGAGGAGGTACACCACGCACCAGGCAATCACCGTAATGCAGAGCGCGTATAGAACGTTCGCGGTTACGCGGGTCATCTCATCCGCGCCGGCCAGGAATTCCCCAGGCCGGGCCCAGATCAGCTTGCGAAGGCGAGCGTGCACGGAACCTCCCCTCTGCGGGACCAGAGTTTCCAGTTTAGTATCGAGGCCGAGTCGCCGCGCGACCGGCTATTGCTTGGTCTTCGCCGGCTCCGCCGATTTCTTGTAGAACTCATCCTGCAGCCGCGGGCTGACGTTGTCGCCTTTGATCGCGCGGATCGCGCCCGCGATGCTCTCCGCCCACGCCTTCATATCGAACTCGCCTAGTTCCTGCGTGGCGGCCGTTCCGTCTCCGGCGTAATGTTCCGGAAATTTGGCGTACCACCAGATGCCCGTATAGACGCCCGCCGGCAAATCGAGCCGCTTGAGATCGGCGCCCGATTCACTCGCGGCACGATCCATGTGCACCAGGTCCGGCCGCGAAACCATGGTGTGCGCCGTCTCCGATTCGCCGGCGTGCGAATCGGTTTGCGTCTTCAACTTCGGTCTGCCCGGCTGGTTCGCCTGCCGGTTGAAGATATAGACCACATAATCGTGCGGCGCGGCCATCTGCGTCTGCGCGAAAAACGGCAGCAGATTGTTGTTGCCGCCATGTCCATTGACGATGACGATTTTCTTGCACCCGTTGCGCCCCATTTCGTCCGTCGTCTCCTGCAGCAGTTCCATTTGCAGCTTGGCGCTGTAGGCGAGCGTCCCAGGCTCATGCCTCGCCTCGAAAATCTGCCCAAAATAATATGCGGGGAACACGATGGCGTATTCCTGTTGCGCGCCCTTCAGCGTCGCGTAGCGGACATTGATCAGGTCCGTACCCAGCGGCAGGTGCGGTCCGTGCTTCTCGATGATCCCGAACGGCAGGACGCAGACGCCCCGCGCGCGCTCGATGCCTTGTTGAAAGTCGCCCGCCGTCATTTCCTCCCATTGGACGGGAAGCTGCTGCGCGGCAGAAAACTGGACGACCACAGCCGCCAGGAATAGGAACGCTTGGCGTGCCATGAGAGAGATTGTACTGAAGACGCGTTCCAGTCGCGGCCAGCAGTCGAGGCCACGATACAATACTTGCAGAGGCGCTATTCGTGGCCGGTTTCATTCAGCCGATAACGGAGCAGGAGCGGCTAGAGCGGGAAGCGCGCGTCGCCCGCGCGATAGCTTCAGTGCGTCTGGAGGGTCTTGAACCCACCGATGAGGCCAAGGCCGTCTTCGATAGGTACGTTGCTGGCGATCTGACCACCCAGGAGATGGTCGCGGAGATACAAGCGCTCAATGCCCGCCAGTTCGGACCCATACACGTATCCGGGGACTGACGTCCTTCGGAATCTCCTCGACATCCGCGATCCTTGGCAACTTGCCGCCTTCGAGGCCAATGCCACCACGGCGCGGCTGATCTCGCTTGATGCGGCCTCGGTAAACGGCCGGTACGACATCGCGCACTTCAAGGCCATTCACCGATTCGTCTTTCAGGATGTTTATTCATGGGCGGGCGAATTCCGCAACGTCAATATCTCGAAAGGTGGCCAGCTGTTTGGCGCTGCGGCCTTTATTCAACCTGCACTGCAGGATGTGCTGCAAAATCTTGCGCGCGAGCTTCACCTCCGCGGATTAGATCGCCCGGCATTCGCAAGCCGGGCTGGCTTCTACATGGGAGAGATCAACGCTATCCATCCGTTTCGCGACGGTAATGGACGCGCTCAGCGCGAATTCATCCGGCAGTTAGCAATGCAGGCGGGCTTCGCGATCGATTGGAGCAGAATCACGCGCACGCAAATGACCGCTGCTTCGATCGAAAGCTTCAGAACTGGCGATAGTTCCCCGATGGCATCATTGGTCGACCTCTGCATCAAGTAGTCAATCGCTCATACCCCGCACGCCCTCACGAGCCAGTCCTTCCTCTTTCGGCCTAGGAGACCGTGCTCAGCGTCTTGGAACTATTGGAACACTGACCTCAATTGGGCCAGCCTCCGGGCAGCGGACACTCAATGTTTTTGGCTCATAGCCAGGCTTGCTGAAGGTAACTTCCTTCGCTCCGGCCATTGTCCCCTGCCACCGACCGTAAGAGTCGGTGCGGGACATGTCGGGTCCCAGCTGCGGAGAGATTTCGACTTGGGACAGTGGCGCGCCATTGCCCGTCGTCGTCCGAAAGTAGCAGGAGCACGCCCGTTCTCCGGTCGAGGAGGCGTAGAGGGGACGTCCATACGCGCATTTTGGAAGTCTCAGATCGAGCATGATCGGGCTTCCGAGCTTTACCTCCAGGTTCGATACCGCCATCGGAAAACACTCGTTCACCCCGACCCGGAGTGTGTGTGGGCCAAAGCTGAAGTCGCAAATTTGGAATTCGGATCCGACCGTCCGGCGCAATTCTACTTGGCCTGAGGGATTGACCAACTCCATATTCGTGAAGTTTATCGGCTTGCCGTCCCAGGAGCTGACCTTCACGCTGAGAGCGCAGAAGTCCGGAGAAGCTGCCGAGAGCGTGAAACCTCCGGCAAGGCTGCCAACCGCAACAACAAAGATGAGACGAAGGCGGATCCGCATGTCTCCATCCTAGTCCCCGCCGCAGTGTTTAGAGGCGCAGCCACCCGGCGCCCCTTGCTTCCTTCCTATTCCGCCCTACATCTCCGAAAGCGCCGCCACCAGTGCGCCCTTGGCCGTCGAGGTCAACGGATCCGCCGCCGTCCGAATCTCCGACAGTTGCAACGGGAAATCGCTCCCCCGGAGCACGGTTTCGAACCGCTCCTGGAAGCCTTGCGGCGCCGCCGTCCCACCGCTCAACACCAGCGGAATCGGTCGCGACAGTTTCGGTAGGTTCCGCGCTCCTTCGAACGCCTTCTTCATTCCCGCCACCAGCGCCTGGATCATGTCATCGTAATACACCGTCAGCACTTGCTGCAGCTTGCTCTCGTAGTGGCCGTTCATGAAAAACGACTGCTCCTTCATGATCCGCACGCGGTTGGGCTTCTCGCCCGTTACCGACGCCGCGCTCGCATCGATGAAATCCCCCGCCTTCGAAATGCTGAAGCTCAGGACCGGCACCGAAAGATACGCGAAGCTCACATTGCACAGCCCACCCCCGCAACTCACGCCGATGCCCGTATAGTTCGTGCTCTCCAGCTCCGCATACACCACCGCCAGGCCTTCGTTGATGCTCTTCGTTTCGAAGCCCATCTCCGTCAGCGTCTCCCGCAACGTCGCCTCGTGGTACGTCAGATCTTCTTCCGCGCCCAGCGGCGCCGCCGGCACCGCGTAGTACAGCTTTTGGCCCTTTTCCGTCGGCCCGGTCAGCGTCCGCACAATCTCACGGATCAGCCGCACGCTCTCCGGCTCCCCGGCGTTCAGCACGCCCCGCGCCATCGTCCGCCGCACATCCTTGTTGAGAAGATCCGCGAACCGCTCGGATTCGTTCCCGTGCACCAGGATCTCGTCCCCGTCACGGCGTGCGGCACCGCTTCCTGCTTCAACACGTTCGCCGTCATTTTCGAATACGGAATGGCCACGAACGCATTCAACTGCGAATCGTACCGGA
Organism: Bryobacterales bacterium; assembly: GCA_963743705.1. Taxonomy (GTDB): domain Bacteria; phylum Acidobacteriota; class Terriglobia; order Bryobacterales; family Bryobacteraceae; genus PALSA-243. Next base: position 367,411 of record CAVUQS010000021.1, read on the forward strand.
ACTCGTTCTTGTTTTGCCGGGCGGTGACAATCCGGCTCGTGCCGATGTCCAGTCCGATCGCCTCGCTTTTGGTTGCTTCAGTTTTGTTCATCGTCGATCTCCTCTGTTTTGCCGCGCTCAGACAGGCCGGCCCGCGCGCGCGCATAGTTCTGCCGCAGCCGGCCGCGGTATTGCCTCACTGACATGCCGTGTTCGGCGGCCGCTTGTTTGACCCGTTCTTCAGCCGCCGCCAGGCTCTTCCACACTTCCTCGCCGCTCGAGTTTAAGTAAGCGGGAACGTATTCGAACCCGAACGTATAGAGGCTCGGATTCGGAATCTGGTAATTGTCCGGCAGCCCGATCTCCCGGAACGGGAACCGGCTCCCCCAGTCGGTGTGCCACCCGATCTCCATGTTCGCGGGGTTCACCGACACCTGTGCGTGCGTTACGCAATCCGCGGCCGCGATTCGGTATCTCGACCGCAGCGCTTCCGTCAGCGCCCGCGCCGCCGTGATCTGCGCCGGCGTCACCGGCTCTTCGCCTTGCATGCTCGCTTCGAATGCCACGCCCAGGAAGCTGTCGTTCAGCTCCATATAAACCCAACGGTCGTCCGCCCAGATGGAATGTCCCGCGTGGTACGCCGTATCCGATTCAGCCACGATCCGGTTCACCCGGCCGAACCGGTCGATCACGAAGTGGTACGCCCGCTTGTTCCGGACGAACAGCAACACCTCGCGTCCGATCCGTTTCAGCGCCGGCTTTTGCCCTGCTACGAACGGCGCCTGGTCGCTTTCCGTCGTATGGAACACGATCCCCGCCGGCTGGCTCCTCCACGGACCCAATTCCACCGTCTCGCGGAAAAGCAGCCGGTATGACCGCGCTTCGTTCGCCACGGTCAGTCCGTTTTCAATCCGCAGACCGTTGCTATAAAGGTCGTACTGCGCATTCTGCTCCACTGGCCATACGTTCGGAATCGCATCCGCCGGCGGCCGTGAAACAGCGGGCGCCGCCGCGGCCCGCAGTATTCTGCCGGCCCCACGGCGCGCGTCGGATCGCATCGCCAGCCCCAATCCAGCGGCCACGCCGAGCCCCAGCATTCGTCTCCGGGTCCAACGCGATACCGTTGGCGTCGTTCCGGTCGCCATGCGGACATACCGCAGCCGCTCGACCGGATCCGCGATCGACTCCGCCTGGCGCTCGATATCCGTCCGTTGCATCAGTTCGGATAGGCTTGTGTCCATATGTGAGGACTCGGAGGGGAGCTCAGAATTCCTGAAAGGCCCGCTGGAAAGAACTACGACCAGCATACCGGAAGAAGGTTAATATCCTCACGCCTCAAGCGTCAGGGAAATGCCCCTTAACCGTACGGCATCTTTGGTTATTGCCGATTCATAACAATTGGGAGTGGCGCCTATTTTCGCCGCTCATTTCAGCCGGAGATATCACGAAAGTTAGTAGTTATCGCGTCTTACTCGGAGTCTAATCGGTTAGGAGTTTGTTGAAAAAATGCGAAAAATCGCTTAGCCGCCGATGAACACAGATCAACGCCGATTGAAACTAAATGTCTTATCTGCGTTCATCGGCGTTTATCTGCGGCCCAGCATCGTTTTCCAACAAATCCTTAAAGGCCAGTTTCTGGAAGTCGGCGCCGGGACAGTCGGATGAACCTGAAGCTCAAGTACACTCTTCCTCTTGGCCAGATGGCGCTATCATCGGCGCTGTTCTTATCGTCTTATCTCTGGCAGACGCACTGGCCCACGCATTGCGACGCATACGGATCAGATCCGGCATTTTACCTCGCTCTATCCGTGAACTTTCCCGCGGCGGCGCTACGGGGACTTTGGTTCCGTGCCTACCTAGGGCTCAATTCGGCAACGGCCGATTATGTGTTGGACGCGGCGACGCTGGTTGCCTTAGGCGGACTGTTCGGATACGCGCTGGTATTGAACCTGGCGTCCTGGCGGTCGAGCGGAACTGTTGTCATATTCCGATCGTCGCTGCTGAGGGTCGCCACTGACCTGGTGCTATTGCTTGTCGGAATTTACATCGTCTCGTTCGCCGTAAAGGAGACGTACCAGTTGAGAATCGTGCTGCAAGGCTATACCTGCTGGACACCGCTGCTACTTTCGCAGGTTTTTGCGATTATGTCCTGTGTGTTTCAGTTCGCCTGGTCTTTTGCCCTGATCTTGTTTTTCGGCCGCGACTTGCTCGGTGCCGCTCTCCACAAGAAAGCGTCGGTGGCCGCCGCCAGCGTCGATAGATAATTCGGATAGTCATAACGCGCTTCCGCGTCAACTCTCCGTTTCCCGTTTTCGCGCCACCGCGCATCGGCTATCCGTTCCAGCCGTCAGGAGTTGCCGGATCGCATGATTATCCACTGAATTTGCTTCCACAAAATCCACCCCCTCAAATGTCAGGGCATAGTCCGAGTTCTCCGCGCGCGCTACATATCTCTTGGAACGTAGATACCACAGCGTGAAGTCGAGATATTCGCGAGGAAATGCCATCCGCCTCTCTAACTCCAAAACGGAAACCCCACCAGTGCCCTCGCCGAGGCGTCGTTTGGAATATAGCAATGAGAGGACTCCCAGGCGCCGGTTGATCTCGCCTTCAATTCCATACACAAAATCCTTCGACTCGAAGATTGGCAACGGTTGCGTGTCCGCAGTCACGTGCGCGGCGTCGTATGCGGCCCGCTGCGCCGGATCGGACAGCACTTGATACGCGCACTTCAGCAGAAGAAATCGTTCGAGGCTGCCCGTATTCGTGTTGTCGGGGTGAAACCGGAGCGCCATGATGCGATAGACCCGGTGTATTGTTTCCAGGTCTGCCTTGCGGCTGATCTGCAGAATCTCGTAGTAATCTTCCAGGTAGGCAGCCTTCGGCCCTCCTTCTGGTTCTGCTTCGCGATATTCAGCTCCGTCTACTTTTTCTTCTTCCTCCACACTGTTCATTTCAGGATTGTGCTCAACGGGCTCCGGCAATTCTTTAACCACGGATTGCGGTGATTCGTCCATCGTGGTGACCGGAGTATGAATTTCTGTTCGCTCATGAAACGTCATGTCTACGGCGGCGCCTTGTCTTGCTGACGGCGGCGAATTCTCACATTCGACGGACCACCTGCGAAGAGCCGAGTTGAGCCGCACCGCAGGATCAAGGTTCGTAGCTGAGCCGGTCTGCATGGGTAGAGTGTCCTCCGCCCCTTCCGCCGTGATGTCGGGGCGCCTCACCCAAGGGACCAGCGTCGCCAGAATCCGTCTAAGCGGGTTCGCCCCGAAACCGCCGGCTCGCCGGGATCCGATGCCGTCGATCCAGGAGTCGCCGAAATATCGGCTGTCACTTTGCTCCACCCGTCCTCCTTTCCCGCTTCACCGTCCACAAATCCCCGCCTCCTGTAAATGTTTTCAGCCCCATTTTTGCCTGCGTTTGCCTTGCATCCGCGCGTACTCCCACCTGATAAGTAGACCGAGTACGCAAAGAACAGCCAAATAAACGACGAATATGATCGATTCCATATGTTTCAACTCCGGTTTGAGCCAATCCACCGCGTCAACTTACAAGTGACGGCGTCTTCCAAGGCCAGGGTTGCTGGCCTGCTTCTTCGAAAACGTTGTGAGACGTGGGGACCATCCCAATCGCCTCAAACGAGGCGAGAGGAAGGTCGAAGGTGACGATTTCGTGGCTTTCCGATGTCCAACCCTCGCGAAGCAATCGGAACACCATAGCATCGTCTCCGCCCTTCACCGCGATTCGCAGCTCATTGCCTTGGATGGACAGCAAAACGCCTTCTTCGATAAGGCCGGTTCGATATTGGATCAGAACAATAGACACCAACAAAGTATGGCGGTTGGGCGCCTGCAAATCGAGTACTTCTTGGCCCAAAAACACGTCAGTTGGTCGTACTGAAAATGCGGATTTGTACTGCGGCTTCGTACTGGCGCTCTGAGGGCATTCACATCGTGTGAACAGGTGCGCGCATTGCGACGCGCCCCGTGCAGCCTGGCTTTCGGCGCGTCGTTGAGACTTCCCATCACCTGTTCGCGGAGGCGCCGGGGCTCTGCCAAAGCTTTTTCGCTGCCGTACCGAAGTTTCCGAGATGATAGATCGCCACCCCCACCGGCTTGAACCCGAACGCTTGGAAAGGCGCGGCCTTCAGTTGCTTCGCAAACGCCTCGGGCGCAACGCCCAGGGTGACGTGCGGAATGTAATTCGCCCCGCTGCTCTTGGGAATGAAGTTCTCCACCCAGCCAATCGTCTCTGGGTTGGCAACGCCCCCAACAAACGCCGCTGCAGTCCCGCCATTCACTGCGAACGGCGTGACCGCGGCAATAATCTTCTCGTGCAGCCGCATCAGCTCCGGCGTGCGATCCACCACGAAGGCAGTCACCGCCACGCCTGACCACATCACGTAGTCCAGAGCTTGCGCTTTCAGTTGCAACTCCGTCGGCCGTTCGGCGGCGAGGACCTTGGCTACCGCGGCTGTCACCGCGTCGAAGTCCTTTTCTCGCACGAAGCGTTGCAACGTCGTGACATGCGGCGCATGCGTCGCGTCCAGTTCGTACCCGGCCGCATAGGCCCCGCGCAACTGTGCGTTAACCGCCTTGGCCTTGGCAATCATCGTCTGATCCGGCTCCAGAAGAATGTCGATGGCGATGAGCTTGTCGCCTGCAGCTTGCTCCCCTGCCGGTGACGCGATGGCGGCGCCTAGCAAAAGCCCACACACGACCCATCTTGTTAGTGGAATCACGAAACTCTCCTCAAGATTGCTTTTCAAACTCACCGCCACGATGACGCGCACCAGGAGCCAGACTCAAGAATTCTGGGCGGGACGGACGACGGCATAGGGACCGGTGGTGATCACTAAGCCGCTCGGGCCAGTTCCTATAACGCCGTCTTCCTGCCCCTAACGCTTTTGCGCCAGGCCAAAAGGTCGGTAAACACTTCGCGGCTTACCGCTCCCTTGTCGCCCCAGGCAAGACCGATTGAGCCAAGCGGCCACCAAAACCTATCAGCGGCATCAGCGATAGCAGGTAGGCTGCGTGATACCAAGCTGGATAATCCGCCCAAACATTGAAGAAGGAAATAGGCAAATGATGAAGCATGGAACCAAGTAGCAAGAGCGCACCAAGCCACCAGGCCGCTTTCCGGTTCGCCTTGGCAGTCGTCACAGCAAGAAAGCCTGACGAAATCGAACAGACCGAAGCCAGGGCCAGCCGCGAAAGCAGCATCGCAAAGTTGTATGCCTTCGTAGGCTCAGCAGTCGCATAAGCACTCCACCCCGTGCGGAGCAAGAAAAGGCCGGCTAATCCAATAGCGATCCAGGCGACCACTCCCGCAAGGACGCCGGTTACGACAGGAAGTGTCTGTCCGCTGCAAATGGAACGCCGGAGGGGTGTGCAGATCGCACTCATCAGACGATGGTGACACAAATCGAGAGGTTTCTCGCGATAGAACTCGCAAAACGCCTCTCGGCTGCTCTCGTGATTCTATTGACGATTTGTCGAATTCCGTTGCGGCCGTTCGTCGATATAGTGAAGATCAACGCCTAGCCACGAGCGTCGCCGTGTTCGTCTGAAGACAGAAGCTTCGCCCATAAATCCAGACTTCGACGCCAGAACCGTTCACCTTTACATCGCTTGTGGGGGCGTCACCCTCTTCGCATCGGTAATCGTGAACCACCTTTTCCGTCTTGAAACCGAGTGCCCGCAGTATCGCCCTCTCGAACTTATTTCCCCTGTTGACCGTCCTCACTGTTGGCACGCTTGTGACGGTGTCGACGAGGACGAAGTGGTACGTCACGTCAAGATTCGTTTGGCTCTGAACCGATCCGAATGCCTTCGCGCTTGCGACAGCTGTGGGAGTAAGCACAGGATTCCCTGAAACGATCGTGATTACGCCAATACTGAGATTGAGGCGGACATCGCCCTGAATTCGGGCCTGTTCACCAAGCCGGGGGTAATGAACGCTCGCGATCTTCGATTTCAACACGTCTTCCGCACTCTGTGCGAAAGCCGTTCCGATAAGCAGACATGCGACCGTGGAAGCCCTGCTAAGCTGCGTCTTCAACGTCTCAGCACCCTTCAGTTTATTGTATCCGCTAGGCGGTTCATCATTGTGTCACCCGCTCAGGAAATAACTTCCGGATATGTGACGTTATCGTAGAGGTGCCGCATAACCCCAGGGGGCCTTGGCACAACTAAATACGAGTAACCGACAGACAAGGGCAAATTGGTCGTCGTGAGAGAACCCGACCAATCACGGCTCTCACAAGCATCGAACGATTAGCATGGTCTGGTCGTCATCCTGTTTCCCGAATTTCAGAGCCGTCGCGCGCATGATGCTGAAAAGTTCAGGCAGTTCCTGACTTGCCGACCTGCCGAGCACTTCCTTTAAGGGCGCGATTCCCATTTCTCTTCCCTTTCGGTCAAAAACTTCCGTCAGCCCGTCGGTAAGGAGTACAAAGATGTCGCCGGTTTGGCAAACCACTTCTGTCGAGCGAAAAGTCTGGTGCGGAAGAATCCCCAATGGTAAATCCAATGCTGGGTACTCCCTGACCTCGCCGCAGGACCGCACATAGTGCAGCAAAGGAGGGTGCCCTGCGAGTGTCAGGTTGAAAATCCGCCCGGTCCATTGCAGAACTCCAACCGTGGCGAACATGTTGGGCGTCTTCAGCGGGTAAAGCGCGCGATGCACTTCCGCCAACAGGTCAGTTGTGGAAGCGTCTTTCACGCTGGTGCGCATGGCCGTCTTGAACATGGCCATCAGCAATCCGGCAGAGACACCGTGGCCAGAGACATCTGCCACATATCTCGTCCACGATTCCCCGTCCTCGGCAACGTCTACCAAATCGCCGCCTACTTCCCCGCTTGGAACTGAGATCCCATAGATTTCAAATGATCGAATGGTCTTGTGAATTGGCGGCACCAGCGCTCGATGAATTTCGGCTGCCATCGCAATTTCGTTGTGCGCTCGAAAGAAGCGGGCGCCCTGACTTCGAATGACAACAATGAAGAGCGCATAGCCCGCCGCCACCGCGGCGATACCAATGGCCCCAAGTACCTCGAGTTGCCGGTGCATTGGCGAGCTAGGTCTATGACCGCTTGAAGATCTGGTAAAAACCATTTTTATGTAGAATTGTTTTGGCGCATACTCGAGGTATGGGTCGTCCACCTCTGGGTTTTGATATCGCGCCGAAGCATCAAAGAGAGCTTGCCAACCTATTGAGCGGCGGCGTCCAGCAGGTTCGGGTGGTCCTGCGCGCCTTGGCTTTGCTGCAACTGGCAAAGGGCGCCAGCGCACCGCAAATCGCCAACGTAGTCCCGCTCACTGCCGAAGCCATACGTAGCATCGGCCGTCGGTATCTGCAGGGCGGCTGGGAGCGCGCATTGTACGAAAAACAGCGACCTGGAGCGGCGGAAGTGCTCGATGACAGCCAGAAGCAACGTTTGATTGCAATGGTATGCAGCAATCCGCCGGAAGGTCGCGCTCATTGGACCGTCCGTCTGGTAGCGGAAGAAGCCGTCAAACGCAAATTGGTTCCCCGTGTAGGAAGGGAAACCGTCCGAATTCTCCTGCTCACCCACGATCTCAAACCGTGGCGGGAAAAAAATGTGGGTGGTGGCCGACCTCGATGAAGAATACATCACCAAGATGGAAGACGTCTTGGAGGTATACGAACGGCCTTATGACCAGCAAGAACCGGTAGTCTGTCTGGATGAGAAGCCGATCACCTTGCACGCCGGTGTGCGACCCGCGTCGCCGGCGGCACCTGGACGGGAAGCGCGGCGAGATAACGAATATGAACGCTGCGGCACCGCCAATGTCTTCTGCGCCGTAGAGCCAAAGGCCGGGCGGCATTTCACCTTCCCCACACCAGACCGTTCAGGCTTCGAGTTCGCCCGGATGACGGTCGAGTTGGCACTGGCATACCCGGAAGCGAAGACTATCCATCTAGTGATGGACAACCTGAACATCCATCGCCGGAAAGCACTGGCGGACGTCTTCGGTGCGGAAATGGCGACACAAGTCTGGGATCGGTTCACCGTGCATTACACGCCGACTCACGGCAGCTGGCTGAATCAAGCGGAGATTGAAATCGGGCTGTTCTCACGGCAGTGCCTCGGGAAACGGCGCATCCCCACTCTGAAGATCTTAAAAGCAGAGGCCAGAGCCTGGAACCGCCGCATGAATCGTGACCGTGTCAAAATTAATTGGAAATTCGACCGCCAAGCCGCTCGCCGGAAGTTCGGTTACAAATACCAATTTTTCACGCGGTCAAAGACCTAGAGGCAATCAATTGCGATCCCGTATTGACGCGTGCGTTGAAGTAAGAGAAGAGAGCTTGAACGATCATGAACACCGGGATCAGCCAGTAGCGTTGCCAAAGCCAGGCGGCGGCATAAGCAACGGCCATTCCCCCTCCGATCACAACGCTCAAGAAGATGTCGAGCGGCGAAAGATAGGTGGTGCTCATCAGCAAAAACAACACACTGATGGAGGCAAAAAGCGAGAAGACGGCGCCATAAAAGCAGATCTTCGCCGCCCGGGGAGTTGATTTCCAGCGGACCTGGTACGGAGACTGGGCGGCTTCTTTCACGGGGATGAACCCTCAAATTCTGGTGGCGCAGTTTAACAACTCCAGACCTTGGTGTCAATTCAGAGATGAAAGTCACCCTCTCGCGATTTCACGCTTTGAGCCTTCCGGACACCTGCCGCGCTGAGCGTGCCTCGGGGCGACCCGCACGCCGTTTTGCGACCAGTTGCCCTCACCGTAGGCTCGAACGAAGATGGTAACGATGCAGCGAAGGAAGACAATCACCAGCTTTGCCACCGTGGGTGCTGTCTTGTTCGGTGGATTTATGCTGGTCGGCGCCATCCTGCTCGGGCACATACGCCCAACGTGGATGGAGTTGGATTACGTGCTGCCCTGCGCCGGTGGCGGACTGTTTTTCGGTGCGCTGCTGGGCCTGATCACCGGACGCGGCACAACCGATGAAGCGACCACCCAGTCTCCGATAACGCTGTTTAGAACGAAGTGGCCTTGCCTTCGGCGGCGGCCACAGACGCTTCGCGTGTGGTAATCTTCAGGCGAATGGTATTCCGCCCCGACCCGCGAACCACGTTGGTCCAGAGAGTTCTCAGCTCCTCGGAAGTGTCCTATTTCCAAGTAGCTACAATTCAAATCCCATAGCGAGTCCGATCCTCGAAGGATTCCTTCAAACGGCGTTATCGAAAGCGTCCCGGCCCGTGCTGCGCTCTGCTCTTGCGTCAATTCCCGCCGGGGCGCTTCCGATACAACGCTAACGTGTTTCGTCCAAAACGCCGTTTTCTTGTCGTCATCGGCCAAATCTGTCTGCACGGCGCTCGACATCGCACCGTCAAGCAAGATCATGAGGCTCGCAATTCTTCTTGTCATCAACTCGCTCGCAATTAGCGCCGCAACTGCTCAAGATCAACCGCCTCAGCCCTCGCGCGCCTTTGACGTATGCTCTGTGAAGCCCAGTTCAGGCCGGCAAACGTCCGCGTTTCGCCGCGATCCGGGTGGAGGGTTCACAGCCGCCGAGATACCTGCAGTGTCCTTGGTGACATCGGCCTTCGATGTTGGGGTGTTTCAAATCTTTGGGTTGCCGGCATGGGCCACGAGTGACCCGTATGATGTGGCGTGCAAGGACACTGAGCCCACTGATGCGAACGAGCAGAACCAGCAACGTACGAGGTCAGGCATCGAGGCGTTGCTGGCGGATAGATTCCGTCTCCAGTATCATCGCGACACAAAACGCCTGCCGGTGGCGACGTTGAGGGTAAGCGAGCGAGGCCTGAAGTTGGCGCCATCGAAAAGCAGCGCTAAACCGGCTGGTAGCTATGGCCCGCGTTTCCTGAAAGCGGAGGCCTGGAGCATGGCGGACCTGGCCAGGGCGATACAGTCACTCGCACGCGAAAGGGTCATCGACAAAACCGGTCTCACCGACCGCTACGACTTCGATCTGGCGTGGACCCCTGAAAACGGTCTCCCTGACGTACCTCTCTTGGCTAACGTCCTGAATGACCGGCTCGGCTTGACGATCAAGCGGTCCCCGGAAAATACCGAAGTCATCATTATCGATCACCTTGAGAAGCCTCCCGGAAATTGAGGGCTGAGGTGGTCTACCAACCAGGATTCCAGCCCGTGCTGCGGTCCCGGCGTGCGTTCCGGCCGAATAGACTAGAGTTGGATGGGCCGAATCACCTACGTACTCCACTCTGACCTCACGCCAGAATCTGTTGCGGAAGTGTTGCGCCATTCAATTGACGAAGAGCGGAGGGCCATCTTTTCGCTATCTGGATACCAAGGCGACCGTCCGCTTCTTGGTGAGGTGGGCGGCGGCACGTTTAGAGTCCAGCGCCGCAGATATTACCGGAATGATTTCGCACCGCATTTCTATGCGCGATTTGGATCAGAGGAAGGGGGAACGAGGATCGAGGGTTACTTCGATGCCCGAGTTTGGGTTAAGTACTTCATGCGAATCTGGCTATGCTTTGCTATTCTGATCGGCGCGCCGATATTCATCGCTTCTAGCATTGGTGTCGCGACAGGACGTCAACACGTCACTGATGATACCTGGGTCGGCTTGGTAGTGCCTCCGGCCCTAATGCTATTTGGAGTTTTCCTCCCAAAGCTTGGAAGTCTGCTCGGCCGAGCTGACCGGCAGTTCATGCTGGAACAGCTACAGAGGGACCTCCATGCACTGATCCTGAACTGAATTGCCCTCGGAGGAAGATATCCAGATCGGCGCTTCGAAGCTGGCATGCCACGTTGTATCGGTTCCAGAACGGTGGCCAGGGCCGTACATCTGATGGAACCACCGTGTACACGACAATAAGGCTAGGCGAGCGTCTCCCAGACAGCCTCTTTAAATTCGAACCGCCGCCCGGCGCTCGCAGGCTCGACCCGCACTAGCGTTGACCGGCTACGCAGCCCAGGATTATCTCTCCGCGCTAACCCCGCCCCTCTGCGCCTCCGCGTCGAATCCCGGTCACAACCTTTCAAGAATCTTCATCCCTCTGATCCCAAATAACTTCCGCCTCTCACCCCGCCGAAAGTTACCACCACCCTCCCCATAATGGAATCAGGAGCTACTTCCACATGACCGACACTCACCTCACCGCAACCCCGGCCACCGGCCCGCGCACCGAATCCGGCAAGCGCCGCGTCAGCTTCAACGCTTTTCGCCACGGACTCACCAGCAAAGTCCACGTCCACACTCCCGAAGAATCCGAAGCCTTCCGCACTCACTGCCAGGCCTATCAAGCCGAACTAGCTCCCATCGGAATCCAAGAGACAGACTTGGTTCAGCTGATAGCCGAAGACCGCTGGCGACTCAAGCGCGCCCGCTCCATCGAGAGCAACATCTTCGCCGCCGGCATCAACGCCCACGCCGGCGAAATCGAATCCGGCGATGAACAAATCGACAACGCCCTCGCCGAAGGCAAAACCTGGGTCGAGCAGTCCAAATTCCTCGCCCTCATCACCCTCTACGAGCAGCGCATCAACCGCGCCATCGAAAAGAACACCGCCCAAGTCCGCGCTCTACAAACCGCCCGCCGCGAAGCCTACGCGCAAGCCGAACAAGAAGCCATCATGCTCACCGAATACGCCGAGCAGAAAGGCGAAACCTATCGCCCCGGCGACGATTTCCTCCCCGCCTCCGAGCACGGCCAGTTTGTTTATTCGCCCGCCAAAATCGCCCGCATCCTCGACCGCAAATTCCGTCTCCACCAAGCCCTCTGGGGCCGCAAACCCATGCCATACCCCTTCGACGACCGCGACGCCCAGCCCGAAGCCGCCTGACGATTTTGTTTTATCGGCGTCCATCTGCGTTTATCGGCGGCTAATAATTCGGCGTGCCTAAACTCCGTGTTTTTCTCCGCTTCTCAGCGTCTCTGCGTCGAAAAGAGGCATCCCCTTTGACGCCGCCCCTCACTCTTCGCTATCCTGTGTTTTTCACGGTAGAGGTGCGGCGGCCAGGAGTAGCGGGGTTTGTTTTTCCGATTGCGTTTCGGAAATCCAGCGAAAGGGGCCGGGAATCATCCCGCCGAAACTGTTGGGGCGCGCAAGCTCTCGCGGTTGGGGAGTCCGGCTAAATCCGGCTCACTGTCACTCGTTCTAAAGCGGGTGGAGCGCTATCGGGATCGGCAGCCGCCGCCGGCTGTTCCTTTCTCTTTCGCCTCCCCCTTTGTCAGTTGCAGGAAACGCGCCGCACCATGAATGTCTTTGAACTGACACGCGCCCTGATCGAAATCGAATCGATCAGCGATAACGAAGAGCAGGTCGGCCGCTACCTCTACGCCCATCTTGCGCCGCTCGCCGCGCTCTACGATGGCGCCATCGAGTTGATCGAGGTCGAACCCAACCGGTTCAACGTCTTCGCGCGCTGGGGTGACCGGCTCGACGTCACGCTTTCCACCCATATGGACACCGTGCCGCCGTTCTTCCCATCGAGCGAGGACGCCGAATTCATCCACGGCCGCGGCGCCTGCGACACCAAGGGCATCATCGCTTCGATGATCCATGCCACTGAAGCCCTGCTCGAATCCGGTCAGCGCAATTTCGGCTTACTCTTCGTCGTCGGTGAGGAACGCTCCAGCGCCGGCGCTTATCATGCCGCCAAGCATCCGCGCGGTTCGCGCTACATCATCAATGGCGAGCCCACCGAAAACCACCTCGCGCTCGGCTCCAAAGGCGCGTTGCGCTATCAACTCAACGCCAGCGGCAAGATGGCCCATTCCGCCTATCCCGAACTGGGTGATTCCGCGATTCACAAACTCATCGACGCGCTCGCCGCTATCCGCGCCATCGAACTGCCTATCGATCCCATGCTCGGACCCAGCACCCTCAACGTCGGCGTGCTTTCCGGCGGTCGCGCGCCCAACGTCATTGCCGATGAAGCGCGCGCCGAGCTCATGATCCGCCTCGTCGGCGATTCCGCTTCCACCAAAGCCGCTCTCGAACGCGCCGTCGCCGGTCGCGCGTCGCTCGATTTCGTCCTCGAAATTCCGGCGCTGCATCTCGGCGCCATCGATGGCATCCCCACCACCGTCGTCGCTTACACCACCGATATCCCGGCTTTCAATGGCGCCTGGGGCGAGCCGTTTCTCATCGGCCCCGGAACCATTCACGTGGCGCACACGCTCGAAGAGCGCGTGCCCAAGCGTCAGCTCATCGACGCAGTCGCAATCTATCAACACATGGTCAAGGAATTATGTCAACGCGCATCGAAGTAGGAATTCTCGGCGCCACCGGCATGGTGGGCCAGCACTTTATCAAGTTTCTGCAGGGCCATCCGTGGTTCGACCTCAAGTGGCTCGGCGCGAGCGATCGCTCCGCCGGAAAGAAGTACCGCGACGCCATGACATGGCATCTCGGCGTCGTCCCTGAGACAGTCGCCGATATCACCGTGGACGAGTGCAAGCCTGGCAACGCCCCTCGCCTGCTCTTTTCCGCCATGGATGCGTCGGTCGCCACCGATATCGAGCGCGCCTTCGCCCAGGCCGGGCACGTCGTCGTCTCCAACTCGCGCAATCACCGCATGGAGCTCGACGTTCCGCTGCTCGTTCCCGAGATCAACGCCGATCACCTCCGCATTGTCCCCATCCAGCAGCGTGCGCGCGGATGGAAAGGTCAGATCGTCACCAATCCCAATTGCTCCACCATTGCGCTCACTATGAGCCTCGCGCCGTTGAAGCAGTTCGGCATCTCGAAAATCATCGCCACCACGTTGCAAGCCGTCTCCGGCGCCGGATATCCGGGCGTCGCGTCTATGGATATCCTCGGCAATGTCGTCCCCTTCATCGGCATGGAAGAGGAAAAGATGGAGCAGGAAACCCAGAAGATCCTCGGCGATTTTCGCGGCGATCGCATCGTGTCGCTGCCCGCCAAGATGAGCGCGCACTGCAACCGCGTGGCTGTGGTCGATGGACACACCGTCACTGTCTCCGTCGAACTCACCGCCAAGCCCGCCGAAGCCGATCTGCGCCACGCCATCGATTCGTTCACTGCGCTTCCGCAGCAGCGCGATCTGCCCAGTGCGCCCAAGAAGCCGGTGATCTACATGACCGAGCCCAACCGTCCGCAGCCGCGCAAAGATGCCGAACGCGAACGCGGCATGGCGGCCTTCGTGGGACGTCTGCGCCCCTGCCCGGTGCTCGATTACAAATTCGTCGCACTCGCCCACAACACCATTCGCGGCGCCGCCGGCGCCGCCGTGCTCAACGCCGAGCTGATGCACTCCGAAGGGATGCTCGACTGATGATCGTCATGAAGTTCGGCGGTACCTCGGTTGAGTCTGCCGCCGCCATCGAACGCGTCGCAGGCATCGTGAAAGCGCGCGAAGAGCGCAGTCCTGTCGTGGTGGTCTCCGCCATGGGCAAGACCACCAACAAACTGCTCGCCATCGCCAACGCGGCTATCGAAGGCACGCGCGCCGAATATATCCGCCAGCTTCATGACCTGCGCGATATGCACTCCCGCGAAGCGCGCCAGGTGGCGCCGCTCGCCGAGCGCGCCTCGCTCGATCGCTTCCTCGACGAGCATTTCCAGGAACTCACCGAACTCGTGAAAGGCCTGGCTGTGCTCGGTGAACTCACGCCGCGCTCCATCGACGCCATCTCGAGCTACGGAGAGCGTCTATCTAGCTTCATCGTGGCTCTTGCGTTCCGCCACTTCGGCATGAAGACCGCGCACGTCGATGCGCGCGATTTCATCGTCACCGACCGCCGCCATACCCACGCCGCGCCGCTGTTTCCGCAAACCTACGCGCGCCTCTCCGCAACTATTCCGGCGCTCGCCGCCAACGCGGTGGTCGTGATGGGCGGTTTCATTGGCGCAACGGAGGACGGAGTAACCAGCACGCTAGGCCGCGGCGGCTCCGATTTCACCGCGTCGATTGTGGGCGCGGGCATCGGCGCCGAAGAGATCCAGATCTGGACCGACGTCGATGGCATGCTCACTGCCGACCCCACCATTCTCCCCGGCGGCCATCGCGTCAAGACCATTTCGTTCGCCGAAGCCGCCGAGCTTGCCTACTTCGGCGCCAAGGTCTTGCACCCTGCCACGGTGGTTCCGGCCGTCGAAAAGAACATTCCCGTACTGATTCTCAATTCGCGCCGCCCCGAAGTTCCCGGCACGCGCATTGTCTCCGAAGCCGTGCATTGTGACAATGTAGTGAAGTCCATCGCCTGCAAACGTAGGATTGCGCTCGTCAACATACACTCCACGCGCATGTTTATGGCGCACGGCTTCCTGCGCCGCATCTTTGAAGTGTTCGACCGCTTCGAAACGTCGGTGGATATGGTGGCCACTTCTGAGGTCAGCGTCTCGCTCACGGTGGATTCCGTCGAGCGCCTCGATCAAGTTGAGTCCGAATTACGTCAGTTTGCGGACGTAGAGATCGAAAAGAATCAGTCGATCGTATGCCTGGTCGGCGATAATATCCGTTACACGCCGGGCGTGGCGCGGCGGGTTTTCAACGCGCTCGACGGCATTAATATTCGTATGATTTCGCAAGGCGCATCGCTGTTGAATATCAGCTTTGTCATCGCCGAAGACGACCTTCGCCGTACCGTCGCCGCTCTGCATGATGAGTTCTTCAATCAGCTCGATGGCTCCGTATTCGAGGCCGCCCATGCCTGACTATCGCCTCGCCATCTCCGGCTACGGCAAGATGGGCAAGCTCATCGAGAAGCTGGCGCCGGAATATGGATTTCAAGTAGCCTACACCGTTGACGAGAACGAAACCACTGGCAATTTCGATAACCTCGACGTGGCCATCGATTTCTCCGTTCCCGGCGCTGTCATCGGCAACGTGGAGAAGTTCGCCGCGATGGGCGTGAACATGGTCATCGGCACCACCGGATGGCACGAACAACTCCATGAAGTGAAGTCGATCGTCGACAAACACAACATCGGTTTGGTCTGGAGCCCGAATTTCTCCATCGGGGTCAACGTCTTCTTTCACCTCGTCAGCGAAGCCGCAAAAGCGTTTGCGTCGCAGCCCGAATACGGCGCCTGGGCTTGGGAGATTCATCATTCCACCAAGAAAGACTCCCCATCCGGCACGCTGCTGAAACTCGTGCACCACATGCGAGCCGCTGGCTACGAGCGTAGCATCGATGCCACCGCCAGCCGCGCCGGGTCGCACCCCGGCACCCACGAAATCGGTTTCGACTCCGCCGGCGACACCATCACCCTACGGCACACCGCCCGCAACCGGGAAGGCTTCGCCCGCGGCGCCCTCTCCGCCGCAAAATGGATCATCGGCAAAAAAGGAACCCACGAATTTTCCGAGGCCTTGAAATGAGATTTTTTATCTCCGCGACTCAGCGCCTCTGCGTCGAATCAACCCCCCAAACTTTACGTAAATCAGGAGGCGGTACATGTTTACAGGATGCGGCACAGCTCTAGTCACTCCATTCCGTCACGATGGCTCTCTCGATGAGCCCACCCTTCGTGACCTGATCCGCCGTCAGATCGATGCCGGCATCAACTTCCTCGTGCCCTGCGGCACCACTGGCGAAAGCCCCACGCTCACGCGCGAAGAGCACCTGCGCGTGGTGCAGGTCGCTGTAGAAGAAGCTGCCGGAAAGACTCCCGTGCTCGGCGGCGCCGGCGGCTACAACACCCACGAAGTCATCGAACTCGCGCGCGAAATCGAAAAGCTCGGCGCCGATGGCATCCTCTCCGTCACGCCCTACTACAACAAGCCCACCCAGGAAGGCCTCTACCAGCACTACAAAGCCATCGCCAATGCCGTGCCGCTGCCCATCGTCGTCTACAGCGTGCAAGGTCGCACCGGCTGCAACGTCGAGCCTGGCACTTTGGCTCGCCTCGCCGAAATCGATAACATCGTCGGCGTCAAGGAAGCCTCCGGCAACATCTCGCAGATGGCCAACGTCATTCAGGAAACGCCCGACGATTTCATCGTCCTCTCCGGCGACGACGCCATCACCATTCCGCTCATCGCCCTCGGCGGCCGTGGCATCGTCTCTGTTGCCTCGAACGAAATCCCCTCCGAGATGACGCAGATCGCGCAAGCCGCCCTGCGTAACGATTTCGAAACCGCCCGCAACCTGCAGCGCCGCTATCTGCCGCTGATGAACGTAAACTTCGTCGAGTCGAATCCCATGCCGGTGAAAGCCGCCATGGCGCTGATGGGCCTGCTGGAGCCGGTCTTCCGCCTGCCGATGGTGCCTCCCACGCCCGCCAGCATGGCGAAGATTGCGAAGGTGCTCGAATCGTTGGGCATGCTCAAGGGGCATCCTCTTGCAGCTTGAGATCGAAGCTCTCTACAACTCCAAACCGGAAAGCTACACTGACGCCGATCGAGCCCTGTTCGCCGATTTCAAAACCGCGCTGAATCATGGCGAGATCCGCGCCGCGGAACCCGATACATCCGCGCCCACAGGCTGGCGCGTCAACGCCTGGGTCAAGCAAGGCATCCTGCTCGGGTTTCGCATGGGCGGCATCGTGGATATGACCGCGGGTCTTCCGTTCTACGACAAGTCGACTTACCCCGTGCGCAGCTTTACCCCCGCCGACGCCGTTCGCATCGTCCCCGGCGGATCGAGCGTCCGCGACGGCGTCTATCTCGGCAAAGGCGTCACCTGCATGCCGCCCATGTTCATCAATGTCGGAGCGCACGTAGGCGACGGCACGATGGTCGATTCGCACGCCTTGGTTGGAAGCTGCGCCCAAATCGGCCAGCGCTGCCACATCTCCGCCGCCAGCCAGATCGGCGGCGTGCTGGAACCCGTCGGCGCCATGCCGGTGATCGTCGAAGACGATGTGCTCATCGGTGGCAATTGCGGCGTTTATGAAGGGTCCATCGTGAAGCGCGGCGCAGTGCTCGGAACCGGCACGATTCTCAACCGCTCCACGCCAGTCTACGATCTGGTGCGCGCCGCCATCCACCGCGCTACGGACGAGACGCCCCTCGTCATTCCAGAGAACGCCGTGGTCGTCGCCGGATCGCGCGCCGTCGCGTACGGTCCCGGCAAAGATTGGGGCATCTCGATTTACACCCCCGTAATTGTGAAATATCGCGACTCGCGTACCGATTCCCGCATTCAGCTCGAAGACCTCTTGCGCTGAGCCGTTAAACTGGTTTTTCATGCCCTTTACTCTGGAGAACAAAACCGCGCTGGTCACCGGCGCAGGCCGCGGCATCGGACGCGCCATCGCGCAAAAGCTCGCCGAATACGGCGCTTCGGTGATGGTGAACGATCTCGACGCCGAGCCCGCCGCCGAAACCGCATCCATGCTGCCCGACGCCGCATCGCATGCCGGCGACGTCACCGATCCGGCGTTCCCACAGGCTCTCGTCAACGCAACCATCGAGCGCTTCGGTTCGCTCGATATCATCGTCAACAACGCTGGCTACACCTGGGACAACGTCATTCAGAAGACCACCGATGAGCAATACCAGGCGATGCTCAACATCCACCTGATGGCGCCATTCCGCATTCTGCGCGCCGCCTCCGAATGGCTCCGCGAAACCGCCAAGCGCGAATCGGCCGAAGGCAAGCGCGTGATGCGCAAAGTCGTGAACATCACTTCGATCGCCGGCACCGATGGCGGCGCGGGCCAGGCCGGCTATTCGTCCGGCAAAGCCGGCGTCATCGGCCTCACCAAAACGCTCTCCAAGGAATGGGGACGCTACAACGTCAACGTGAACGCCGTCGGCTTCGGCCTCATCGAAACTCGCCTCATCCAGCCGATGACGCCCGATCAGGATTCTTCCATCGACATGCAAGGCCGCAAGATCAAGATCGGCGTGCAACCCAAGATGCTCGAATGGGCCAAAACCGCCTGCCCGCTGGGCCGCACCGGCACCCCCGAGGAAGCCGCCAGCGCCGTCCTCTTCTTCGCCTCGCCGCTCTCCGACTACGTCACCGGCGAAGTCCTAATCTGCGGAGGAGGCCTGCATTTTTAGCTTATCTCTGCGTCTCAGCGCCTCTGCGTCGAATAACAAGCCTCACTTCAACTTCCGTGCCCGGTCGAAGTCGTCTTTCAGTTTCGCGGCGATCTTGTCGGCCACATCGGCGCTGGCGCCGTGATACTTCGCGCCGATGCTCTCCTGCGTGGTCGACCAGATCACGTCGCCGTCTTTGTTGATCAGCCGGACCGAGGCGATCGCCTCATGCCGCCGCTCGCTGGAATGCTCCGACTCGTTCTCTCCGAAGCCGACGCCGGCCGATCCCGAGCGCGAGTTGTACGAGCCGCTGCGCGGCGTCCCGACACTCAAGTGGGTGTTCACGCCGTCCGAGGAGGAATGCTGCTCGGTATAGACCAGGTCCTCCGCGGCGCCGCGCATGATGCCGTCCGAACGTTCCTGATTCTCGGTCAGCACGAACAGCTTCGTGCTCTCCAGGCTGGCGATGATGATGTCGCGCATTTGGGCGGCGGTTTCGCCGCCGGTCAAGTGGTCCACGTAAACGCGCTTGAGCGAAAGCAATTGCCGGAGGCCGTTCTCTTCGATGCCTTGGCCGCGCACGCTCGCAGCAATGAATAGAATCAGTAGCCGTCGTTTCATCATTTGCCCGTTTTTCTGGCCTCGTCGTCCTGAAATTCGACGCGGCGTCCGCTGCGCGCTTCGAGCGTGGTCAGCACCGCGCGGATATCGCGCTTATCCACGCGGAAGAGTAGCGCCTGCTGTTTGCCGTCCGGGTCGGCATAGCCGATGGTGACGAAGTGCTGGCGCGTTTTCGTAAAGAGAAAGATAGGCGAAACCAGCACCGCGGCGGCGTAGCGCCGGCTCACATTCTGGCCGTACTCCAGGCCGTTGATCCTCGAGTAATCGATGTGAAGCGTCTGGCCGTGACAGGCGAAGACCAGCATGTCGGGATCGCTTAATTGCAGGCGGGCGCTTGTTTTGGGCGGTACGTCGGCGAGCGTTCCACCCACGAATTGCGCATGATATCCAGGTTCGCCCGCCGCGGCGGCGAGCGCGAAACAGGCAAGCACGAGAATCGGCTTCATAGCAGTGGCGTCTAGTTAGTGCGCCGCCGCCGGAATAATTCTCAAAAATATTTCAACAGCATTTCGCGCGCGCGTATTTGGCGCGCAGACGTTCTTCGGAAAAGCGCCGCCATTCTGCGCCGGAATGCTCGCGTCCGTGCGCCAAAAGATGCCGTTGGTAGGCGTTTTCGTCGCCGATTTCCCTCAATAGGTCGATGATGAACGCCGCCAGCCGCCGCAAATGGCTCATAGTTCCTCCGCGCGGAGCTGCGAGAGCACAAAGGGCGCCTCGGCCACACGCGCCTGGCGCGATCCGTTGAGAATGCCATACCAGACGCGGATGGAATCCGCCAGAATCACCGCCACCATCGTCATCAGGATGCCGCACAGAACGGCATCCAGGCGCGCGTTGAAGATCAATGTATCGGTCGAAGGCGTGTGCGGGCCGCCAGCCAGCCGCGAAGCCTGCGCCAGAAAGCCGATGGCCGGGATGGGCGAGAAAATCTTCTGCCATGCGGCGGTAAATGTCACCAGGACCAGCCACGCGAGCGGCGCGCAGGTAATCCACATGTATTTGGCGCCGCGCATCTTGAGCAGAATCGTCGTCGCCACGCACAGTGCAATCGCCGCCAGCAACTGGTTTGCGATGCCGAACAGAGGCCATAGCGAGTTGATGCCGCCCAGCGGGTCACGCACGCCTTGAATCAGAAAATAGCCCCAACCCGCGACCACCGCCGCGCTGGTCAGCACCACGCCCGGCATCCAGCTGGTTCGTCCCAGGGGCTCGGAAAAATGCCGCAGCAAATCTTGCAGCATGAAGCGTCCCACGCGCGTCCCGGCGTCGACGATCGTCAGAATGAACAGCGCCTCGAACATGATGGCGAAGTGATACCAGAACCCGATCACCGCGCGCCCGCCGCCGCTTTGCGCGAAGATATGTGCCATGCCGAGCGCCAACGACGGCGCGCCGCCCGTGCGGTAGAACAGCGTCTGCTCGCCGACGTCGTGCGCGAGCGCGCTCATTTCCAGCGACGAAACCGGATATCCCCACGACGAAATCGTTGCCACCGCCGCAGCCGGCGTCGTTCCTACCACGCCCGCGGGCGAATTGACCGCGAAATAAACGCCCGGTTGCAGCACGCAAGCCGCGACCATGGCCATGATGGCCACGAAACTTTCCAGCAGCATCGAGCCGTAGCCTACCGGCAGTGCGTGCGTTTCCTTGGCGATCATCTTCGGCGTGGTCCCCGAGGAAATCAGCGCATGAAAGCCCGAGATGGCGCCGCAAGCGATGGTGATGAAGCAAAACGGGAAGATTTTACCGGCAAAAACGGGACCCGTTCCATCCACGAAGCGCGTCAGCGCCGGAAGTTGCAGCTCGGGACGCACAAAGATTACGCCCACCCCAAGCAGCAGCACCACGCCCAGCTTGACGAACGTGCTCAGATAATCGCGCGGCGCGAGAAGCATCCAAACCGGCAGCGCGCTCGCCAGAAACCCGTAAGCGATGATGCAGATCGCGATCGTCATGGCGCTCAGCGTGAACACCGGCGCGAGCGACACGGATTGCGATACCCATTGACCGCCGAAGATGCTCGCCATCACCAGAATGAAGCCGATAGCAGAGCATTCCAGCACCTTGCCCGGACGCCAATAGCGCAGGTAAAAGCCCATCATCAGCGCTATGGGCATCGTCGCGGCGATGGTAAAAGTTCCCCATGGGCTGCCCCTGAGCGCATTTACGACCACCAGTCCCACCACGGCAAGCAGAATCACCATGATCAGCAGCACGGTGAAAAGCGCCGCGAAACCACCGACCTTGCCTATCTCATCGCGCGCCATCTGCCCCAGCGATTTGCCGTCGCGCCGCATGGAGCAGAACAGGATGACGAAATCCTGCACAGCGCCCCCCAGCACTGCCCCGATGACGATCCACAAGGTTCCGGGTAAATAGCCGAACTGCGCGGCGAGCACCGGACCCACCAGCGGCCCCGGCCCGGCGATGGCCGCGAAGTGGTGGCCGAAGACGATCCATTTGTTGGTCGGCTCGAAATCGTGGCCGTTGCGCAGACGCTCGGCGGGAGTGGCGCGCTTATCGTTCAGCGCCATCACGCGCGCGGCGATGAACTTGGCGTAAAAGCGATAGCCGATGGCGTAGGTGCACGCCGCGGCTAACACGAGCCAAACACTGCTGATATGCTCTCCGCGATTGATGGCGATTCCGCCCAGGCAGAACGCGGCCACGCCGGCGATGACGAGCCAGAGAAAAGGACCCAGAAGCTTCACGACTCTTGAGTCTACTAAAGTCCCCGGCGGGCGGAATTGGAAGAAGGGCGCGTGGGGTGTGAAGTGGTTCTGCGCCCAACGGTGCGGATCAGATTGGCGGTGGCCACGTAAAGAAAGATGGCGAGCGCGAGGGCCGCGCCTACCCACTGGAAGAGGCGACTGGGACGGCGGGCTTCCAGGCGGATGCCGATTACCTGAGCTGGTCCGCCGGGCCGTTGTTGGCTGTCCGGACCGTTTTCCACTCCATAAGCGAGCGGCATCTCGATAACCCTCCCTTCGTGCGGGAGGGCTATGCCATTTTTACACTGTAATTCGCGTAACAAACCAACGATTAAAACGGGGTGATCGGTGCTGGATACATCGCCCACAAACCGGCGCGGGATGGATATTTCCTCATGAGTGCGGCTGTTGACCACTACCCATTCCTGCCAAGTGGCTTTGCGCAAGCGCCACTCGTTGTGAGCGACTCCGGCGATGGCTGGATAGAAAGAAAAAGGCCGCGCCGCCAGATGGAGAAGAAACGGCATGATTGGCGGAGCGGCCATTAGAAAACCATTATCTCTCTCCGGCCGCTACTTGGTGCGGTCGGCATTGGATACCGAAGAATAACGGTCGAGTTCCTGAATCAAGGGCTTTGCGGCTTCGGGCGGGTGCACAACCCCGTCCAGCAGAATTTCGCGGGAGGAAATCTTCCTACCGTACAGTTCCTCATTCCAATCGCCGCCCGGACGCAGCGTGGCGCCCTTTACCGAGATTCCCGCGAACAATCCCTTGGTGCGGGACCAAGCCAGGATTTCCGCCGTCATTTCGGCATCGGTAGCAGCGTTCGCAGTGCGTCCCACAGGGCCGGCTGCCGCCGCGGCGTCGGCGCCGAGCGTGAACTTATCTTCCGTTAGTTTGGTCATGCCGTGGCGGTTCATCACCAGCAGCACCATATCCGTGTCGGATCCGCCAAGCTGGAAGCCGACGCTCCCACCTTCCATTCGAATCGCTGACGGAGCGCCCCAGCCCATGCCGTTTCCGTGACGGCATTCCGCGAACCCGCGGCCGTATTCGGCGCCGACAACGAAGGCGGCCTTCTTCAAGCCGGGAATTATAACGACGCATTGCGCCTTAGCAAGAAGATCCTGAGGGATTCCCTTGTCGGGCGCACGCATGATTTCTGAAAACACTCTGGCGGAATCTTCCAGACGGTCCATAGCTTTCCCGGCGCCAAAGGCCGGTATGGTAAGAGCGAAAGACGCCGCGATTACTAAACCTTTCATGGTTTTTCCTCCACGCGCTGTTGTTGCAGGACACTGGCCAACGCGCAGCCCAAACGCGGGGATCGAAAATGGAATGTGAGTATTCGAACTACTTACGTCCGAGCATCCGCAGGCGCATGGTGAAGGCCCGTGTCTGCCCGCGGCCATACGTGAGGAACGCCGGCGTGCCGAAGACATTATCGACAACGTTCGGATTTCCGTTGTTGGTCAGGTTATTTACCCCAACCCGCCAGGCCCAAAGATAGTGCATGGCGTGGAATTGACGTTCCACGTGAAGGTTGAGGTTGAAGTAAGGCGGAAGACGGCGAGAGCCCGGCGGCCCCATCATGAAGCCCTGCTGGTCGACGACGCTGAACGGAAAGCCGGAGCGATACTCCGCGAGATAGGCGAGCGTCGTATTCCGCGTGGTGAACCGCAAGAACTCCGGCAGCGATTTATTGGGCACGGGCACCCAGCCCCACATATGAACGCGGTTCGGAGCATCCCACGGGTAGGGCCCTGGAAGCTGCGGCCCGAAGATCGGATTGACCAGACTGTAATCGAGCGCCGCGTTGCTTCGCGTGCTGGAGCGCGTATAGCCGAGGAACCACTCGTACTTGCCGGCGAAGGTGCGGCGCAACGTAACGTCAAAGGCGTCGTAACGGTCGCGGCGGCCGTTCATCAATCCGAATTGCGCGCCATCGAAAAGGCCGGGGACAAACGGGGTGCTGGGAGAGGCGAATTCGAATCCGTTATTGGTTTGCCGCCGCATGTACCCCAGCTTGCCCAGGAAATCGAAAGGCAGCTTGCGTTCTACGCCAACGCTGACGATGCGATAACGCGGAGTGGAAAGCGAGCGGTCGTTGACCACAAACGACACCGGCACCGGCCCCGACACCATGCCGTTCGGCATGTAGAAGGTCGAAAGGCTGGTCAGATCGGGGCGGCGCGCGGTCAATTCGAGGTCGATGGAATCGTAGTAGATGCCCACGCCAGCCGAGAACTTGGTGTCATGCAAGGAGTGCGGCGCCCAGGAGGCGGAAAGTCGCGGCGCCCATTCCAAGTCGCGCACCACATCGTTCCATTCGGCGCGAAGGCCAACTTCCACGGTGAGGTTGTCGCGCGGCGTCCAATGATCCTGGATGTACTGCGCGCCCTCGAAATTCTTCTGGCGTTCGAAAGGATCGCCGGCAAAGGTGACGAAGCGGGCGATGTTATTGTTCGCCTCGAGCACTTCGTAAGGATGCAGCGTAAATTCCTGGTGGAACGATTCGCGCTCGAAATCGATGCCGAACTTCAGAAGGTGCGCGCCATGCAGTTGCACCACCGGAAGAAATAAATTGGAGACCACCTGCTGCCGGAAGAAGTGCCGATCGAGGCCGACATAGTAATTGCCCAGTTGGCCGAACGGCGTAATCTCATACAGGCTGTCGCCCTGGGGAAGGCTGCGGAGGTAGCCGCGCGTATCGGCAAACCCAAAGTCGAGTAACCCGCCGCCGCTCAGATACTGCTGGTCGCGCACCGTGCTCATGTAAGTGGTCTGGCGCGAATTGGTGGTGGTTTCGGCCGGACTAAGAAAACTTAGGCCGTTGCGCGAATGGTCCATCAGGTTCCACAAGAAGCTGGCCGTGAGGATATTGGACGGTCTAACATCGGCGCGGAAACGGGTAATGTCGTCGGCGGTCAGGCTGCGCGTTTGATTCTGTCCGGAAGGCAGGCCGTGGATCAGATCGGCGCTGTAGAAGGCGTCGAAGCCGTTGTTGATCCAGGCGCGTTTCTTCTTCAACGGGCCGGAAAGATCGAGCCGCGGCGTGAATTTGTCGATGTGAAAGCCGCCATCGGTGGCGACGCTGGGAATGAAATTGGTGCCGATGAACCGCCAGTGATCGTCGCCGATCTTGGTGGTGAGATCGAGCACGCCGCCGGCGCCGCGGCCGCTATCGGCGGTAAAGCGTCCGCTCATCAACTCCATCGTCTGCACCGTGTCGATGTTGATGCGGGTATCCAGCTGCCCGGTGACGGGGTTGGAGATGTTAAAGCCGTCGAGCGTGTAGTTGGTCTGGTTGGCCGCCGCGCCGTTGAAGTGAAACTGGCCGGCGTTATCGGTAAACACGCCGTTCATCAATTGCAGGGCGTTGCGGTAATCCTGCGGCGCGGAATACGGAACGGCTTGAATTTCGGTATTGGTCAACGACCGCTTGTCGGCGGGCTGTTGGGGATCGAGCAAGGCCGGCGAGGCCGTTACCTCCACCTTTTCCGGGAATTCCTGCTGATGGTTCAAGGTGATGGAGAACTGGCTGTGAGTTTCGTCAAGATGGGCGGCGCGGCTGGTGAATACGTAGAAGCCCTCGCGCTCGACGCGCAGGTCGTATTCCCCGGGGGCGGGGGCGGCCAGACTGAAGTTGCCCGCAAGATCCGAAGAAGCCGCGATTTCCGAAGCCCCGGCGTGGATGGAAACCCGCGCGCCGGACACTGCGGCCCCTGTTTCGTCGACGACCTTGCCGGAAACGATGACCTGTGCGGAGGCGACCGGGCACAGGACGATAAACAGGATCGCCGGAAAATAGGGCGGATACTTCACACAGGTGGCGCTTGAGCGTCCGAGACGCTCTTTGGTTCAGGATACACCGGTCTGGCCATTAATACGGCTTGCGTATGTGCGCGAATTCATGATAAGACGGCATCAGGTGAGAGTTAGGTAACGGGAGATGGGTTGTGCGAAGCGTTCTTATTAGCGCTCTGGTTGGATGTTCGGACGGTCCCGGGAAGTCGCGTTCGCGGCGGTTCCTGCAGGGATTGTCTTCTGACGAGCTGCAATTTATCGCGGAATATCTGGGCGCCTGCATCCTGGAATCGGCCGCCGACGGCGCGCGTTCGCGGGACGAATTTGCCATGCGCGTGTTACAGTTCCAGGCCGGGCGGGAGCATGCCCTCTCTCCGGACGAAGAACACAAGATGATTCTGCTGCTCGAATTTCTCTGGCGCGGCAGCGTGAGCGCCGCCCTGCGCGCCCAACCTTCCTGAGCGGCTAGCGCGCCGCGCGCAATTGCGGCGCGGGAGCAGGGGCCGGCAAGCGCGGATTCACGTAAATATCCACCCACTGCCCGTTGCGCTGCCAATGCACAGCGGCAGGAAACGGCACCAGGTTCCATAATTCCTGTTCGGTCAGATTAGGCTCGTATCCAAACAGCCAGCGCCAAGCATCGCGCAGCGGCCCATAGCGCAGCGGGCTGAGCGGCGGATCCCATTTCCGCGAAAAAACGGCGAGCACCTGCACTTTTCCCCAATCCACGCGCGCGAGGGTTTGCGGGCTCAGGTCGGGCAGAGAATCGAAAGCGATCCGCCGCTCGACGTAGCCGTCTTCGGGACGCGCCAACTCGGCCGTCATGGGCCAAATCGTGGTGACGCGGGCGCCGGGATACCAGTGCTTCAGATAATCCGCCGCATCGGCTTGTAAGTGGACAAAATCGGCGAATGCCAGGTTGTTTTCGTAAGGAAATGGATAGGGCGGATTGAGGAAAAGCCCGACGGCCAAGCCCGCAGCGAGCGCCGAGGAACAGATCATACGCGGCCGGCGGGGGAACAACCAAAGGCCCGCGGTCATGGCGGCGTAGAGGATCGGCAGAACCGGGAGTAAATAACGCTCGAGCGTCGCTCCGCCCAGCGCCGTAACGACGATGACATGCGCGACGGCGAACAGTGCGGCGACCTGCCAACTCCGGCTTCGGAAAATACGCGTGGTGCGCCATGCGAAAAGAATGGCAAATGTGCCAATCCAATGCAGGTTGGCGAAGAACAGGTAATAAATGCGGCGCAGCGCGTTGAAGAGAAAGCGCGCCGGGTGCAATGGATAGAACAGGTTGTAATCGACAAACCCCGGGCTGCCGGTCCAGTGGCCGGTCGCGTGGGCGAGAATAGCGATCCACCCGCCGAGAGCGGCAACCGGCGCCAGAAACCAGGCGGCATCGCGCCAGCGCCGCTCGTAAGCCAGCCACGCAGCGAAAATGAGCGGCGCCACGATTCCGGTCTCTTTCACCAAGACTAATGCCGTGCAAGCCAACGCAGCGGGCAGGATGCGCTCCCGCAGGAAAAGCCACAGCGCGAGCGTAGTAAAGAGCATGGCCGGCATGTCGAGTTGCGCCATCAAGGATTGCGAAAAGAAGACGGGCGAGAGGCAGAGGAGACCGGCCGCAAGGAACGCCGGCATGCCCGGGATGTCGCGAAGCAGATCGATAGCCAGTAAAAATGCCATGGTGGCAGCGGCGGCCGCCAGCAGCAACATGGCGCAGCGTGTAGTTTCGGGGTGAAATCCGGCGATGCTCCAGACGGCGGCGAGGTAGAGCGGAATGCCCGGCGGATGGATGAGCGGGGGAACGGAATGCGGGATCAGCGAACCGCCGTGCAGGACGTCGAGCGCCGCCGGGACGTAGAAACCGGCTTCGTCCCAATAATAAGGTAGGTCCAGCCAGGGAACGTGGGCGAGAAAAAGGAGGGCGGCGAATAGCCCTAATAGAATGGCGTACGAGCGAAGGCTTATCGAGCGCGCCTCACCGGTAATCCCCGCTCCGCTTTGGCGCGCGCGCATAGCGCCTACTGAACAATCGCGTTGCCACCCGAAGGCTCTAACGTAATAGTGCCGAAAGCCGATTCATATTGAGTGACATTCTGTTGCAGCACGTTGAGCAGAGCCTTTGCCTGCTGGGGGCTCAGGTAGACGCCTTGAAAGTTGTGAATGGCGACGGAATCCGGGGCGGTCTGGCTGACGCGACCGAAAAGTAGAAAGAAATCCCACAGGTTAACCCGTACCTGGACGCTGTTGGCGTAGTCCTCGCGGTATTCGGGGGTGTTGACTAATTGAATCTTTGGAGCCTGCGGTTGCGTCATAAAGCCCAGGGTATCACCAGGCGCCAGGCAACACAGCCGTTTGGTTCGCGCCTACAATTCTTTACGATTCTGGAACAACTCTTGCATCTGATCTAGCGTCGGATGTAGTGGAGATTGAGATTATGAAAAGTCCCACGGTAAATCGCAGCGAAGGACACGTGCTGTGTCCTATTTGCACGCACACGGTGCCTGCAAGCGTCGAATGGAAGAATAAGCTGAAAGCCGCGCGCGTGACCGTTGGTCAACGTTGTCCGCGATGCGGGTCGTCACTCGATGTGGCGGTAGTAGTGCAGATGCCGCAAGCGGCGTGACGGCAGGGCCAGTTGTGGGGCAGCGCTGTTTTTGCGATAGTGGAATAAGATACGTAACTGAATGAAACGAAAAACGGGTCCACCAGCAAAAACGGCGCACGCTTCGAAGGGAAATCAGAGCGTGAAAACAGGAGAGCCAACCATGCCAGTACCTGCTGAGTTGTTGGAACACGCCAAACGGTCGATTTCCGCAGACCGTTTGAAAAAACCCGCAAATTGTTCGGTTTGCAACGCCGAAACCCTTGCCTCGGGCGACGAGACCCTGTGCTGGGTCTGCCGCCGCCTTAAAATCAGCGCCTGGCGCGAGATAGAGCAGCAAGTCCCGCTCCAAGAATAAGATACGGCATTTGCAGAAGTGGGGAGCACGCGCGAAGTGTGTCTTCGCGCGTGCTCGCACCGCTGCGTTCCTGCCCCGATTTCTGCCGGGGTTAAAGGATAAGATCCTTACAGAGTTCGAGTTACACGTGTCTCTCGCTTCACAGCGGCAAGCTATATTAAGTGAAGAAGATGACACCTCATTCACATTCCTTCCACCTCTTCGCGCGTCTTGGCAGCTTCGCATTGATCGCATGTCTTTCCTTGAGCCCAGCTCTGGCAGACCAAGTCATATTGAAGAACGGCGATCGCGTTACCGGTACCATCGTCAAGAAAGACGGTAAAAGTCTGACGATCAAGACGGAGCACTTCGGCATTGTGACTACCGAGTGGGATCAGGTAGCATCGCTTACCACCGGGCAGCCCGTAAACCTGGTACTGCAGGGAGATAAGGTCGCACAAGGCGTGCTGGCCACCTCCGGCAACAACGTGGACGTGACCACCACAACCGGAAAGCTAACGTTCCCACTGGCGGACGTCACGGTCATCCGCGATGCAGACGAAGAGAAGGCTTACGAGAAATTGCTGCATCCGGGCTGGGGACAGCTTTGGGCCGGCAACGCGGCTCTGGGCATCGCCGGCGTTACCGGCAACGCCGAGACGTTCACCTTCACGACCGCGGTCAACGCTTCGCGCGTGACAAACAACGATTCGACCACGATTTACTTCAAGGCCATCGAAGCGTCGGCCTTCGCGAACGGCTCGAACGCGCAGACGGCGAACGCGATTGGCGCGGGGATTTCCTACAACCACAACATATCGCCGCGCTGGTTCTATAACGTCTTCAACGACTGGTCTTATGACAGATTTCAGGATCTGGATTTACGATTTGTCATCGGCAGCGGCATCGGTTTTCATGCGATCAAAAGCGACCGCACCCGCCTCGATCTGATTGGGGGCGGCGACTATGCGCGCTCCAAGTACAGTACGCCCCTCATACAGAACGCCGGCGAAGTCTTCTTTGGCGACGACTACGGATTCAAGCTGAATTCCGCCACGACGCTCACGCAAAGCTTCCGGATGTTCAACGACCTTGTCCAGACCGGAGACTATCGCATCAACTTCGACGCCGGGGCATCGATGAAGATCGCGAAATGGCTGAATTGGAACGTGACGCTCAGCGATCGATATTTGAACGATCCGGCGCCCGGCCGCAAAAAGAATGACTTTCTATACGCGACCGGTCTCGGAATCACCTTCGCGACAAAGTGATAAGCTTAGACGGAAAATAACTTCCACCGGCATCACGGCCTAAGAGATCACGGCGGCACTTACCCGTTTTTCGGGTTGGCGTTGCTAACTGTTTGCGATAGAGTGTATATCCTGCAATCTCAGATAAAGGAGCGGGCCACATGAAGGGTTTCAAGCAGTTCATCATGCGTGGGAACGTGTTGGACCTGGCGGTCGCCGTGGTTATTGGCGCCGCTTTTGGCGCCGTGGTTGCGGCGCTGGTGAAGGATCTCATAACGCCGCTCATAGCAGCGCTGGTCGGTAAGCCCGATTTTTCGGCCATCGACTACACGATTAACGGCAGTAAGTTTCCGATCGGCGATTTCATCAATGCGCTGATCTCGTTCCTGCTGGTCTCCGCGGCGGTCTACTTCTTCGTGGTTCTCCCCATGAACAGCTTGATGGCCCGCATCAAGCGCGGCGAGCCAGCGCCCGACCCGACGACCAAACAATGTCCGGAGTGCCTCAGCACGATTCCGATCGCGGCGAGGCGGTGCGCTTTCTGCACGACCATATTAGGCGGCGGCGGGGCGTAACACAGGATTCAACTCCGACGTATAGACTATCTTTGACGCAGCATTTCACTACAGCCGCTCCCGCGGATTATTGGAGAAACGAATGAAGACACGGATGATATTTCTCGCCGCGTTCCTCATTGCCTCGGTCTCCGTCTTTGCCCAAAATAAAGGCAAGGACACAGGCCCTCGCGATGTAGGTCACGGTCACGTTCCCGCTCATGGTCCCGCACCCGTCAAGGCCCCGGCCCACCCGCCAGCGCATGCTCCTACACCGGCTCCGCAAAAACTCGCCGATAAGGCAGGGCATCCGGAAGCTCCGCACGTCCACACGAACGATCAATGGGTTGGCCATTCCAGCGGCCCCGGCGACCCTCGCTACCATCTCGACCACCCATGGGAACACGGCCACTTTACCGGCGGAATCGGCAAAGGCCACGTCTTCCATATCGCCGGCGGAAACCGCGAACGCTTTTGGTTTGGGGGCTTCTACTTCAGCGTGGCCGCAACCGACTACGCGTATTGCGATAACTGGGATTGGGCCAACGATCAGGTCGTAATCTACGACGACCCCGATCACGTGGGCTATTACCTGGCTTACAACGTCCGGTTAGGCGTCTACGTTCACGTGTTGTATCTGGGAAACAGCTAGACGAATCTACTTCCGCTCGAAAACCTGCAGCGTGTGTAATTTCGCTCCGTCCGAGCCTACGGCGTCCGATTCGGACTTCAGCGTTTTGCCGTCGCTGGAGAGAGTGATTTTACCGGAAGATGTGGGACGGTTGGGCCCTTGCAGCATCACCAGATATTGCGAGGGCCCGCCGCGAGTAACCTTGGCCACCCCGATTTTGCGCCCGGCGGAGTTTTTGACCTCGGCTTCTGAGCCATCGAGTTTCGCGGCAAAACGCAGCGAAACTTCCTGCTTCTGATTCACCACCACCGAATATTCGAATTCCAGCGAATCGCCCGATTGCGTAATGCGTAGCGTGAGCGGCCGGGAAGCGGTGTCGCGCCCGGCGACTTCCTGACGCTTCAATAGCCAGGTTCCGGCGATGGGCTCGGCGGCCCAAGCTTGCATGAGCGCAAACACGAGGAGCAGCGCCGCGGCGCGTTTCATTGAGCCTCCGCGCGCCGGGCAAGCTCGCCGGGGAGCTCCGCGCGCGGGACCGATTCGAGCGCGAGGGCGACGAACCCCGTCATATTGGCGACGGCGAAACTGACGCCGTGGAGATTGCGTTCGGGCGGCACGCCCGGGATCGGGCGCGGAAAGGGTGAGGCGAGAAAGACGCCATCGCGCTGCCGGAAACGCTCACGCGGGCAGGTTTCGTCGGCATCGACTCCAATTGCGCCATCCAGGTCGCCGGGCAGCATGCCGGCTGCGCTCACGACCACGGCATTCCCGCGCAGGGCGTCGATGAGCGGCTCGCGATGCTCGGCGTTGGCGGTTCCGAGGCTCAAATTCACGACGTCCATTTGTTGCTCGCGGCACCACGCGAGGGCGCGCAGCAACGCGCCAATGGGCGCGGAGAGGCGCTGGTCGAACACTTTCACCGCGAACAACTCGGCGGTTGGGACTTTTTCGCGAATGGCGGCGGCCACGGCGGTGCCGTGGCCCAGACGATCCACCGGGTCGGCGCCGAGACCATCGGCCGTGAAATGGACCGCGCCGGCCACCGCGCCCACATGCGGGTGGCCTGCGTGAATGCCGCTATCGATCACCGCGATTTTCATTCGGTCATCGCCACGGCGCGCCGCTCACCGATGGTCACCACCTGATGCGCGATGCGCGCCAAGGAAGCGCGATGGGTGATGATGATCGCCGTGCGCCCGGCAAGCGCGGTGCGGAGCGTTTCGGCGATGGCGCGCTCGTTTTCTTCATCGAGCGCGGAGGTGGGTTCGTCGAGCACCAGCACTTTGGGCTCGGCCAGTAGCGCGCGCGCCAACGCCAGACGCTGCCGCTCACCGGCGGAGAACGTCTGGCCACGCTCGGCGACCATGGTTTCGTAGCCGTGGGGCAGCGCCAGGATGCGTTCGTGGATGGATGCGGCGCGCGCGGCATCCGCGATTTGTTCTGCAGTTGCGTCCGGCCGCGCGTAGGCGATATTTTCGCGCACGGTCGCATGGAACAGATGCGGCGTCTGATCGACCAACATGATCTGGCGGCGCACGTCTTCGAGGCGCAACTCGCGCAGATCGCGCCCATCGAGGCAGATGACCCCGCTTTCGGGATCGTAGAAGCGCACCAGCAAATCGGCGAGCGTCGATTTGCCCGCGCCGCTGGGGCCGACGATGGCGCAGATAGCGCCCGCCGGCACGTGAAGGGAGAGGCCGTCGAGCACGCGATGCCCGCCGTATCCGAACGTGACCGTATCGCATTCGATCTCGCCGCTACCGGCTTGCCAGGGCAGCGCGCCGGGACGCTCTACTACTTCCGCAGGCGTGTCGAAAAGCTCCCAAACGCGCCCGAGCGAGACGCCGCCCGAGATCAAGTTGGCGTAGAGGCTCATCAGGTTCTGCACCGGCGAAAGCAGACGCGCGTGATAGGCCATCAACGCCACCAGTGATCCGACGGTGAGCCTGCCATCGATCACCAGGGAGCCGCCGTAGAGGAACAGCGCCGCGGTGCACAGCGTGAGCAAAGTGCCCGGCACCGCGCCCGAAAGAAACGCGGTCAACTGCATGCTGAGCAGGGCGTCGAGAAAGCTCAGGTTGCGCGCGCGGAAGCGGTCGACCTCGCGCCGCTCGGCGTTGGCGGTCACCACCAAACGGAACCCGAGCAGCGTTTCGAGCAGGAAGCTGCCGATATCGGCGCTGCGCTCGCGCACCAACTTCACGCGGACCGCCAGCCGCTTCTGATAAAACTGCAGCGTCCAAAAGCTCAGCGGGAGCACGGCGAGACTGAGCAGGAACAGCCGCAAGTTGAGCGACGCCATGATCACAGCGCTGCCCACCAGGAACGCCACGTTCGAAACGACGCTCAGCAAACTATCGGCGGAGATTCGCTGGACCTCGGAAATATCGTTGTTGATGCGCGAGACCACGTCGCCGAGCTTCCACCTGGCCCAGAAGCGCGGCGAGAGCGACTGCAGATGGCAGTAGAGCGCAGTGCGCATGTCGAACAGCACCAGCGCCGAGACTTTCACGTATTGGTAGCTGGAAAGAATATTCAGCGCGAAGCTGCCGGCGGTGGCGCCCACCATCAAGAGGCTGACGACCAGCAGCGTATGAAAATCGCGCCGCAGCAGAGCGTCATCGATGAGCAGTTTGGAAATGTACGGCTGCGCCAGTCCGAACGAGGTGGCGGCGACTCCGGTCAGCAGGACCCACGTCAGCCTCCCGCGATATGGCGTCAGGAAACGCGCCGCGCGCCGGTATCCCGCGAACAGAGTGCGGGCGTCGGTCATTCGCTCAGGGCAGAACGACCATGGGGCCGGTCATGTCGTGATTCAGGTCCCAGGTCGCTTCCAGCTTGAAGGTCTGTGCGTCGTAGACTTCGATCTGGAAGCCGGCGGCGTAAATGTACAGCTTCTGGCCGTTGGACGAAATTCCAAAGCTATAGCGCGAGCGGCACGGCACTTCGGCGGTGCGCGCGAGGCGCGTAGTGATGAGGTCGATTCCCCAGAATTCGCAGCGCCGGTTGCCGCCATTGCCGCTGCTGGACATGGTGTAGCCCATTTTCTTATCCGGCGTGATATACAACCCGCCCAACTGCGCGGGCGAAGGGCCGATGGGCGTGAACTCGAACTTCCTGGTGTTCAGATCGAACCGCGCCAGGCCGAAGACGCGATTGTGCACGATGGGGTCGGAAAAGTTGAACAAAGAGACGCGTTGTCCGGGCTCGCTCAAGGCTTCCTGCATGCCGCCGAGGCCAAGATTTTCCATCGGCTGCCCCTGCGGCGCTTCCAGCTCGATGCGTTCCACCACGCTGAAATCGGCGGAATTCAGCACGGTAACCTGCTGGCCGAACTGGTAAAGATACTTGCCGTCGGGAGAAACTTCGAAACCGCCACCGCCTCTACCGCCGCGTCCGCCGGTTTCCGTGGGCTCGTCGACGGTCTTCACGATTTTCTTCTGGGCGAGATCGATGATGGCGTATTTCTGCCTGCCGATGACGTAGCGGTCGGCTTGTTTGTCGATCTCGGTGGTGGACGCATAGAGCACCTTGCCGCCGGGATCGGGCGCGCCGCCGTTTACGCGATAGCGGTGCGTGGCGTCGTCCAGAACGAAGTGGTTGGTAACCTTGCGCGTGGCGACGTCGATGACTTCGAACCCGCTGTGATCGTTGGTGCTGACGTAAATGGTCTTGTGATCGGGCGAGATGCGCAGGCTGCGGGGCAGGCCGGTTTCCAGCTTGATCTGGTCGGTGACTTTGCCCTGGGCTTCGTCGATGACGAGAACGACGTTGGGGTAAGCGCCGCAGAAGAGCGTGCCGGCGCGCCCGATGGCGCAGGATAGAACCAACAATGAAAGCGACAATTTCATAAAGCGCACTGACCTATGGGAAAACCAAGTCCAAATTTCGCCAATCTTTCGTCGCCACGGCGCACTTACTCGCCCAATCCGGATAGTTATTCAAATGATCCGGCACTTGCGCCGGCCAGAAACACGTCACGTAACAATCGTAGATATCCCGCTCCACGGGCTGGCAAAGCCCGGCCGTGCCGCCGGCCGAATCCACTTCCCAGCCGGGCGAGAACGCGAGCGCGCATCCCATGGGGACATGCGGACGTTGCGCCGGCGCTGCGGGGTTCTGCAATCCAATCACGTCTTCGCGCGCG
Organism: Bryobacterales bacterium; assembly: GCA_963743705.1. Taxonomy (GTDB): domain Bacteria; phylum Acidobacteriota; class Terriglobia; order Bryobacterales; family Bryobacteraceae; genus PALSA-243. Next base: position 403,003 of record CAVUQS010000021.1, read on the forward strand.
GCTTCGGCCATGGCGTCGAGACGGCGGGCTTTGCGGTTGACGGCTCGCAGGTGTTTCATAGTGCCTTCCTTTCGGCGAATTTCACCAGGAAATCGGGGTTCTGCGCTTGGATCGCGCCGTAGATGCGCAGACAGGTGTCTGTCCAGTCGCGGATCCAATCGCAATAATGTAAGTTCGGATGGCCGGTGTCGCCATAACGGACGAACGCTTCATGGTGGCACCCGCCGGCGCACAAAGGCCGCGCCCAGCACGTGTGGCAATCGTACTTGCTGTTGATGTTGCCACGGGTTAGAAAATCGGATTGCCTGGCGCGATCGATGCCGGTTTTGATGTTGCCCAGCGAATGCGCGTCGGAATCGACGAAGCGGTGGCAGGGGGCAATGTCGCCCGAAGGCCCGACGCCCATCAAACCCAATCCGGCGCCGCACGGGTGCGACTTATTTACGCCCTGATACAACTCGGCGATGGTGTCGCTCACGTTGGAAAAGCCGTGCATCTCGCCGCGCAGCGCGTATTGCAAATACTCGCCGGCCAAGGCGTGGAACTGTTCCAGCACGCCATCCATGCCGCTATCGCCAATGGCATAAAGGCGGTCGGGTGAGGTGGTGACGGGCGCGAAGCCGACCTCGTGAAAGCCGAGATCCTGTTTCAGATGGCGGAAGATACGGACGACGTCGGTGACGCCGTTGGTGAGCGTGACGCGCGCAGTAATGGGGCGCGTGCGATGGCCTGCGATCAAAGCGCGGACGCGCGGTTCGACGATGTCGTAGCTGCCGCGGCCGTTGGCGAACACGCGGAGTTTATCGTGCAGGTCGGCAGGGCCATCCATGCTTACCGTCACGCCGATGCGGTTCTCGGAAAGGAACTCGATGATGGCCGGCGTGAGCAGCGTAGCGTTGGTGGTGAGGCTGAAATCGACAGAGCGTCCCTGCGCCGCGGCTTGCTCATTGGCGTACGTGACCACCTGCTTCAACAGCGGGAAATTCATCAAGGTCTCGCCGCCGAAAAACGTGATGTGAACCCCGCGGCGGCCTGAAGATTGCGCCAGCAGAAAATCGACCGAGGCCTTGGCCGTGTCGAGATCCATGAACTTCGGCTTGCCTTCGGGGGTCGCCACCTTATCCTCACCGAATTCGTAGCAGTATTGGCAGGAAAGGTTGCACTGGTTGGTCAGGTTCATGACCAGGCTTTGCAACGGGAAATCGGCGGGAGGCTCTTCGAGTGGCTCGCGCACGGCGTCGTGAGACACGATCACGCGCATCTGGAACAGTTCGTCTACCAGTTCGGCGGCGTCACCGGCAGGCATGCTGCGAGCGCCCAAGCGCGAAATCAGATCGTCACGCGTCAATTCGCCAGCGGAGAGTTCGGACACGGCCGCGGTGACGGCTTCATCCATTTCGAAGATGGCGCCCGCGGGGACGAGATAAAGAAACTGCTGCTCGCCGCCCTCGAAGCGATGAAATTCTCCCAGCCGGTACGTGGTCACTGATTGACCTCCGGCTGATCCCAACGAATGTATGTCGGTACCGCGACCACCAGATACGAACGGCCGGAAAGCGGCTTGCCGTCTTTATCCTTTTCGTTCTTGGCAGTGGCGACAACCCAGACATCGCCGTAATTATTGCGGCTGAATTTGCGCTGCGGATTCGGCCCGTCCGTATTCGGCGTGAAGAGGCCGTTGCTATCCAGCGTGCCGACGAATTCCTTGTCGTCGTCACCGAAGCTGGCGTAGAACTCTTCCACTGACCAGCTCACGTCGATCGGTCCTAACTCGACATCGTCGCTGGTGTGCGGCTTGTCGTCGGCGCCACGCTGGTAGGCCATCGCTTCCAACTGCTGGTATCCGCGCGGATGCGTCGATTTCGCATCGCCGCCCAAGCGCGCCATCGATGCTTCGGGCAACACCTTGATGTAATCGATCTTGTCGTATACGGCGATCGCGCCCTCGAGGACGGCATTATGGAACACCACATCGCGCTTGCCGGGAACGGCATCGGCCGCGACATCCACCATGGCGACGATCTCAGCGGCATTGTGCGAGGCGATCGATTTCACGCTCACGCCGGAACCAAAATCCAAATCGGCGGGCGCGACTTGCGCGGGGAGATTGTTGCCGATGACGCGCACTTTCTGCGCTTGCGAGCCGGTTTTGAGCGAGTAGCGGTCGAGGGTGAGAAGCATGGGCTCCGGCGTGACGCGGCGGAGCTTTACGTCCACGCCGAATTCCTGATATTCGCCCCAGAACCAGCGGCCTTCGGCCCAGGTTTGATCGGGCGAAAACCAGAGGGTTTCGCGCATCGTGTTCGCGAGATCGCCGGGCGAGGCGTTGGCGGCGAGAGCATGGCCGTTGGAACGCCCGCGCCATGAATAGCCGGCATAGACGAGTCCGCTGCCCGTGCGCGTGATCGCGGCGCCGCCGTTGACCGGCTGCAGCTTGGCCGTGGTGGTAAATTCGTCGTCGGATGCGCCCTGCGCGACGTTCAACTCGCCGAAATATTTGCCATGGCCCGGCACGCTAGCGCTGATCATCCACTTGCCGGTGATGCGCGGAGCGCGCATGCGCGCGCGCCAGGCGCCCCATTCGGGCGTGTGCAGCGGATAGGTCTTGCCGAGGAAATCGAGCGTGGCGTCAAGCGAAACGGCGTTCGCCGGGTCGGCTGCAGCGCCTGCGGTTGCTGCGCCACCCCGTCCTCCCCGTCCAGCGGCTGCGGCGGCAGGCACGGCTCCGAACGCGCCGCGCCGGAACGCCACTTCCGCCTGCTGGTAAAGCGCCATGTGGGTATCCGCGAGCAGCGACCACTCCTCGCGCGGACGGCGCCATTGGAACGGGCGGCCCAGCGCGTGGCAGGTCATGCAAGTGGTGCGCACGCTTTCGTTGGGAATGGCTTCATCGATGATGCGGTGTTCGGCCATATACATGACCGGCTTGGCTTCCTCGGGCGCGAGGCCATGATAATTGCTGAGGTATTTCAGAATCGCGCGCGCATCGGCGGGCTGCAGCGTCAAGCCGTTCAGCCGGACCATGCGCTTGATGGCTTCCTCCCAACCTTCGGGAGTGGTGCGGATCCACGAGATGCGGCTCAGGTTCCCTTTTTCGTCTTTGGCATGGCACCCGCTGCAGCGGCTGATGGTGAGAGCGTCCGTGACCGGGATTCCCTCTTCCGTGGGCTTGGCCGGTTGCCCGTTGTCGCCACCTCGTCCGCGACCTCCGCCGCCGCGGCCCTGGGCCGTCAAATCGGGCGCGAGGATGAAGAGGCAGGTGGCAACTGCCAGAATAGGGAGAACTCTTGGGGCGATGCGCTGGATCATTCGCTCACCGGATGTTGGTTTTAAGACGCCGTGAATGCATCGTAGTGGCTGGGGACTAGCGGAGTCAAGTGGATTTGGTGGATGCTGAACCCATGGCCTCAGTAAAGATCCAGGGATGGGGCGTTGCGGCGGCGTGCTGCGCCGATTTGTTGAATCGCGCGGGATTCGCAGTTTTTCAAGAGGCGCAGGCGCGGGCGGGCGTTCCGGCGATCCTGATTAGCGCGGCCACGCAGACCCTAATTTGCGACATTTTCCAGCGGCCGGATCTGTTTCATGGATTGCGTCAGATCGAGCGGCGCGTAGTCGCTTGGGGTCCGAAGGCGGAACCGGTGGTCTTGCCGCACTCGGCGGTGGTGATTTCCGAAGAGGAGCTGATTGCCGGGATTCAGCCGCAGGGCATGGACTCCCCGGAAGGCCACGCGAAATGGACGGTGTTTGCGTCGCAGCCGCTGCCAGAATCGGCGGTGGAGTGGCATTTCGGCACGCGCCGCGCGGTGGCGGTCCCGGTTGAGCTGAAATCGCCGGAGGAATCCGCTTGCTGGGTGGAATCGCTTGAGAGCGGATGGTTGTTCTTGATTCCGGGGTGGCTTATCGCGGTGGGCGGGTCGCCGGATGCACTGCTGGGGCGAAGCCACGTGGTTGAGGACCAGATTCGCACCGTCGGCACGCCTGTCGCGGACTTCCCGGCGTACCCTCGCATCGCGGACCCGCTTTGCGCAGCCGGTTGGCTGGCCTGCGGCAGCGCGGCCATGGCGTTCGACCCCATTTGCGGCGATGGAACAGGCAACGCGATGCGAGAGGCCGTCCTGGCCTCGGCAATCATCCGCGCCGCGGCGCGGGGCGAAGACGTGGAGGCGCTCCTGGAGCACTACCGCGCGCGATTGCTGGCGGGATTCCGCCGTCACCTGGAGATATCCCTCGACTTCTACCGCGCGGGCAATTCAGGGCCTTGGTGGGTGGAGGAAATTGAGGCGCTGGAACGCGGGCTCGCCTGGTGCACGCCGCCGCCGGCTTTCCGTTACCGGTTGGAAGGTTTCGAGCTGGTTCGGATCTAGCGGCCCGTGAGCGCAATCGCCGCGTAAGCCGTGGCGGCGTCGCTCATGAAACGGCCGGCGTCCGACGCCGGGTCGCGCTTCTTGTTCATGGATGTCGCCAGCCAGGCGCCACCCGAATCCTGATTGTGCTCCAGCCAAGCGATGCCCTTGGCGATCTGCGCGTCGGCCGACGTAACGCCGGATTGACGCAGCGCCGCCACCATCAGGCCCGTGCCGTAGCCGTCGCTGGCTTCATCCATGGGCGTGCCGTCACGGCGTTTCCAATCTTTGATGACGAGGGACGATTCGCTCCAGCCGCCATCGGGGCGCTGCTTGGAGAGAATGTCTTCCACGATGGCCGCGCGGTGTTCCGGCTTGAGCAGGCGCGGCAGTTTGCCAGAGGCCCAAAGCGCCACGGCGCGGTGCAGCGTGGATTGCGATTGTTGTTCGCGCTGTAAGTAATCGGCCAGCAACGCGATATTTTCTTCGCTGTTGTCATGCGCGAGCCCGGCAGCAAGGCCTCCGAGCGCAGCACCCCAGAACGCGGAATCGTCCGCTTCCCAGGGTTCGTTGTGGAAGTTGAGCCAGGTCCAGGCGCCGCGTTTTTCACCGGTCTTCAGTTGCAGCGCCCACATGTTGCGTATGGCGTCTTTGGCGGCGGGAACATCGTAGCGCGCCAGAATCAGGGCGTTGAGCACGGCTTCGGTGCCGCGCGATTCGGCGGATTTGGGAGCGCCGTTCTTTTCGTCGTTATAGAAAGGCAGCGCTTCATTCCAGATGGATTCGCGTTTGCCGACGTTATCGAGCAGTTTGCGCTCACTCGCCGACGGCGCCTGTTCGGCCAGCGGCGCGCGCAAGGCCGGACGCCCCAATGCATACGGCAGCGACGTGTGGCACGAGACGCAGAAGGTTTCGTGATCGCGCGCAGCGGAGGGCCATCCAGCCCACCAGCCCATGCGGCTATCGAGATAGCTTGCCGCGGCTTGCGGATTCCAAGATTTGGTTTCGCCAGGCTGCGCTTGCGCCGCGCAGGCAATGAGGGTCGCGAGCAGGAGAATCTTCATGACCGCCTCGTTTTATCGAGTGTAGCGCTATCGGATGGGCGGTTGCCGGCAAATGAGTGAATTTTGGTGGCGGCGGGGCGACTCGAACGCCCGACCTAGGGATTATGAGACCCTCGCTCTAGCCAGCTGAGCTACGCCGCCAAGGGGAATGCTCAAGTATAGCGCAACGTGCGAATGGGCTTGCCGGGTCTATGCAGCTTCGTTCGCTCAGGGGATTCCCTCAATTCGGTTGTGGAAAAGTGCGGCAGGCGTGCGGCTGCGGAACCCGGCTTTCCGACAAAAGCGGCGCGAGCCGCCAATTCTATCTAAATATTTTGCATGCAATCGGTTAGGCGACTTGCTGCGGCATGGTTCAAAGCGTGGTAAGTATATGTCCGCACGAAGCTTAATTGTCTTGTAAGACGATTTCCCACAATTTTTTCCACAGATCTGTGGGCAAGGCCGAGCAGCGGACGATTGTCGAATCGGCGGTCGGCAGAGCGACTTTTCCGCAGCCTGGATTTCCCATTAAAATGCCGGGGCCTGCATTAGAAAAATTGCGGCGCGAGGTACCTCAAGTACCGCGGTTAATGGCTTCCGTCAATGTGGATATCTGGCTATTTTTGTGTAATTTACCGAGATTCGCGCGGGGCAGGAAAACCGCTGCCTCCGACCTCAGTTAGCAGTACCCAACCCCAACTGAATGCGAGGCGTTTTTCTTTACTTAAAACGGAGCATTTCCATACAATCGGGGCAAGATAATGATTGGAATCGCGCGGATATTGAATCGGAATCAGCGGCGTCCTGGCGCATTGAGACTGGCGGCGGCCGGCCTATTGGTGTTGAATCTCCAAGTTGACGCCTCCACCCTTACCTGGAACCAAAACGGGGCCCCAACGGGTTGGAACACAGCGAATCACTGGAGTGGCAACGTGGTCCCGGGGGCGGACGGCGCTGGCGACATCCTGATTATCGGCACCGGCAACACGCATGGAACCAGCGACAACATCTCGAATCTGACGATCAATTCATTAGTTTTAAACACCGGTTACAGCGCGGCCATAACCGGCGTCGCGCTCACGATTTCCGCGGGAAGCGGAACGCTGGCGGCGACCGCCGGAACCCTGTCCAACGCCAACGGCGCCCTCACCATCGGCGGCACGTTCAGCATGACTTCGACAGGTGTGATTACCGGGACGGGGTCGTTCACCAATAACGGCACCATCACCGGCGGATCGATTACCGCCAAGAACGCTTTCACCAACACGAACGGAACCCTGAGCGGGCTCACGTTGGGCAGCGCAACCGCCGGACTGACGATCAACGGCGGGCACATCACGGGAACCAACGCGCTTTCGGGCGTGACACTCTCCGGGGTAACCCAAACCGGGACAAGCACCGAAGCCACCGCCGGCCGGGTAGCGCTCTTCACGAACTCGACTAACAGCGGCACAGTGACGGCGTCGGCCGGAACGCTTTCCGTCACCGGCGCGACGACGAACACAGGGACGCTGAGCGCGTCAGGCACGGGCGTGCTTACCATCTCGGGCACGGTCGCCAACACCAACGGAACAATTACCAAGGCGAGCTATGACGCGGCCACCATCACCGGCGGCACGATCACCGGCGTCTCGACATTATCTGGAAATAGCACCTTCAGCGGGGCGAACAATACCACCACGCTATCGTCGAATAATCATCTGCTGACGTTCACGGGTGGAACTAACAGCGGAACGTTGAACACCACCGGAGGCGGCACGCTCTCGGTGGGCGGGGCCGTCAACAACACCGGCGGCACGATCAACAATGCCACGTTTAGCAGCGGCGTTTCGATCACCGGCGGCACGATCTCGGGCACCTCGACTCTGGGCGGAAACGGCACTTTCACCAACGCCATTAACGCCACCACCCTGGGCGCGCTGACTGGCAGCACGCTGACATTCAGCGGCGGCACGAACTCCGGCACATTGACCAACGCCAAGGGCGGATCGCTGATCATCGTCGGCAATGTGAATAACACTTCCGGCGTCATCACGGGCGCGACGTATCAAGGCGCTACGCTCACCGGCGGGACGGTAAGCGGCGCGACGAATGGGCAGTCCAGCGTCTTCAATAATGTGGCCTTCACCGGAGCCACGTTGACGAACGGAACGATCAGCGGCGCGAGCACCGCGACCGGAACCAACGTCCTGACAAACATTACCAATACCGGTGCATTGAGCGTCAATAGCGGTAGTACGACACTGGCTGGCGCCACAACGAATACGGGCGGCACGATCACCTCGGCGGGCGGCACGACCTTTGTGACCGGCACGGTCGCGGGCGGAACGATGAACGTCACCGGCGGGACTTTGAATATCGCCAGCGGGGCTAACGCCGATCCGCTTCTGTTCCAGGAAACCTCGGGCGCGGTTACGCTCAGCGGCGGAATGACGGTCTCCACGGCGGATCTTCTCGGAGGGACTTTCGACGGCAGGGGTTCCTTCAGCGCGAACACCATCGATAACGGAACGACCGCCAGTAACGGTCTCAATTACGATGTCAACGGCAGCGCGGCGGCATGGGGCGGTACGGCGACCATCGGCACGGTGAATGTCGGCACGTACAACCAGACGGCCGGCGGCACGCTCTCGATCAACTTCAACAGCGGCTTCTCCGGCAACGACGAACTAAACGCCACCGCGGGCGTCAGCCTGGGCGGGGCCCTCGACCTGCTTACCGCCGCCGGCGCCGAACTAAATACGGCCAGCCTCAACAAGAGCCAGGCTTACGTGCTGATCGATCTCGGCGGCGACAACGACGTCACCGGTCAGTTTTCCACGGTCAATGCCATCGGCATTGTGGGGCAGGCCTCAGGTACGGCGGGGACGACCTCCGGTTGGTGGGTCATTTACAACGGCTCGCACGGGGACGGGGACGTGGAATTGGATTTCGTTGCGGCATCGTCGCCTGCTCCCGAACCGGGAACGGACATCCTTCTCGGCGGCGCGCTAATCGGCTTGACGCTCTTGCGCAAGAAGCTGACGCGCCGCTAGTTGAATTGCGGTCTCTTGCCGGGGGCTTGAGCGTCAATCACGCGCTTAAGCCCCTTTTTTATTGACGTTTACGGGATCCTGTCACCGGAATACAAAGTATAATTGAGGCTACGTTTTATGCAACACGATCAGTTGGAAGGACCGCCGGGCGATGAGGGTAGCGAGCAGCGCTCGTCTAGGGCGGACGGGGATCGGACTCCGCGGCGTCGTACCCGCCTGATCCCGGCCGCGATCATCGTCGCGCTTGCCATTTTGGCGCACGCTTGGATTGTCAGCCACCCGAGAGCGATTTCGTTCGATCAGACCTATCAGGCCGTCCTGCTCACTAATAACACCGTCTATTTCGGAAGGCTGCAGGGCTATGGCACCGATAATCCGGTTTTGACTGAAGTTTATTATGTACAAGCCAGCGTCGATCCGCAGACCAAAGAGCAGAAGAACGTGCTCACCAAACGCGGCAAGGAATGGCACGAACCGGACAGAATGTACATCAACCCGAAGCAGATCGTGATCGTCGAGCCGGTGGGGCCGAATTCCCGGGTGTCGGAGTTGATCAAAGAATTGAAACTGCAGCGGTAAGAACGATAACTTGCTATATTATTGATTCCGCACAATTTATAAGTGTAAAACATCACCATGCGCGGCCTCGGATGAATATTTGGGCCGTTTAGCCGGGAACTGTGTTCCACTTTCAGGGAATCAATACTATGAGGGCTCTCGCACTTCTTATTTTCTCCGTCTGTCTGGCTTCGGGCGCGGCGAAACTTCCTTTGGCTTTTGAGACGAACCAAGGCCAGGCGCCGTCCGGGGAATTCGTCGCGCACACGCGCGGGTTCGCCGTGTCGCTGCGAAGCGGAAATCTGGATATGACGGCGCAGCACGGCCACGTTTCCAGCCGGCTTCTGGGCGCACGCGCCGCCTCGCCTCAGGCGGAGGAATCCTTGCCCCTGAAGGTCGGCTATTTTCGCGGGCAGGACCCTTCCCGATGGATCAAGAATGTTCCGACCTGGTCGCGCGTGCGCTACCGCAACATCTATCCGGGTATCGACATCGTCTATTACGGCAACGCGGGCGCTCTGGAATACGATTTCATTCTGGCTCCGGGCGCGGATGCTTCGAAGATCGCGGTGCAATACAATGGCGCGCGTTCGATGCGCGTCAACGCCGCGGGCGATCTCGAGATCGAAACCGGCGACGGTCCGCTGGTGATGCACAAGCCTTCGGTTTATCAGGAAATTGGCGGAACGCGGCGTACGGTCGAGGGCAGCTACGCGCTTTCCGGCAATACGGCGCGCTTCGCGCTGGGAAGCTATGACCACGCGCGGGCGCTGGTGATCGATCCAACCATTACCTGGGGCACTTACCTATCCGCCCTGACAGGAACCACTGAGATTGGCGAAGGCATGGTGACCGATGCCGCCGGGAACGTCTACGTGGTGGGATCGATGGTTTCGATTTACGGCGACGCCGACATTTTCTTCTGCAAATTCGGCGCTACAGGCACGCCCCTGGTGCTGAATTATTACGGCGGCAGCTATGACGACTACGGCCACGGGATCGCAGTGGACGCCACCGGCGCGATGTATCTCACCGGCGAAACCGATTCCTACGACTATCCGGCCGACTACACCTACGATCAGTACGCCGGCTACACCGACGACGCGTTCATCTCGAAGATCGACCCCACCGGCCAGACGCTGATCTATTCTCACTTTTTCGGCGGAACGGGTAGCGATATGGCGTACGCCATCGCTCTCGATTCGGCGACCAATGCCTATATCGCGGGCGCCACCGACTCGACGGATTTCCCCGTAAGCCAAGGCTCGGCGCAAACTGCGAATGCGGGCGGGTATGACGGCTTCGTAGTGAAGTTCAATGCTGCCGGAACCGCGGTTTATTCCACATTTTTCGGCGGCTCGGGTAACGACGGCATCTACTCCATCGCGGCCGATTCCTCAGGCGATGTCTTCGCCACCGGTCAAACGCTCTCGACGAATTTTCCGGTCACATCCGGCGTGTATCAACCCAAGCTCAACGGCACAAGCGACGCGTTCGCCGCCAAGTTCGCGCCCGCGACGGGCAGCCTGGTCTTTTCCACATTGCTCGGAGGCAGCGGCGACGACGCGGGCAACGCCATTGCCATCGACGGCGGGGGCGCGATGTATATCACCGGCGAGACGCTGTCTCCTGACTTCCCGGCGAAGGGCGCGCCTCAATCCACCTATGGCGGCGCGGGCGACGCCTTCTTCAGCAAGTTGAGCGGCGACGGCCAAACGCTGATCTATTCGACTTACCTGGGAGGCTCGGGCGAGGATTACGGGAATAGCATCGCGGTCGATTCAAACGGAAATGCGTACATCACGGGAGGAACCGCCTCCACCGATTTTCCGGTGAGCGCCAACCCTTTGCAAGCTACCAATCTCGCAACCACCAACGGCATTGTGGCGGGATTGAGCCCGGACGGATCCACCGTGCTCTTTGCCACCTACCTCGGCGGCGATGGAGTGGAAGGCGCCGCGGGAGATTACGGCGTAGCGATCTCTTACAGCGCTTCGCAATCGAGCCTGGTGCTGGTGGGCGTAACTTCGTCCGATAACTTCCCGGCGACGACGGGAGCCGCGGCCACCACTTTCCTGGGCGGCAGCAGCAATGCATTTGTGGCGCAACTGACAACCGATACGGGTGCGCCCCCGACCAGCGGCGGCGCGACCGGTTCCAACGGGCGGTCAGGGCTGGGGGTGCACCGGATCGGCGGGACGGCCGATCGCGGCTTGCCCAAGGCGCCGACACACCTGGAATTCCGCAAGCCGAAGACGAAATTGCATCCGGTGGGCTAATTTCGGGCGTAACCCTTTCGGGGCTTTAGAGTATTAAGCATATGCCCCGATTTTTCTCCGACCTGCGCTTTGCGTTTCGCAACCTGCGGCGAGCGCCTTTGTTTACAGTAGTTGCGATCGGATCGCTGGCCCTCGGCATCGGCGCCAATACCGCCATTTTCACGCTGGTAGATCAACTCCTGCTGCGCGTGCTGCCAGTCCGCGACCCGCAGCAACTGGTGATGATTTCCTCCACGGGACCGCACATGGGCAGCAATCGTGGCACCCGCGCGGCATCCTACCCGATGTATGAGGATTTTCAGAAACAGGCGCAGGCGTTCTCCTCCGTTTTCTGCCGTTTCCTGACGCCGGTCTCGCTCAGCTTCAATGGCCGCACCGAGCGCGTCAGCGGCGAGCTGGTCTCCGGAAATTATTTTCAGGCGCTGGGGGTTAATGCAGCGCTGGGGCGCGTCTTCACCCCCGAAGCGGACGATCGCACGTACAAAGGCCACCCCTCAGTAGTTCTCAGCTATGGCTATTGGACTTCGCGCTTCGCGTCCGACCCGAACGTGATCGGCCAGAAGATCATGGTCGACGACTACCCGATGACGATCGTCGGCGTCTCGGCGGCGGGATTTCAGGGGCTTGACCCGGCATCGAGCCCGCAGGTCCGCATTCCCATTCAGATGAAGCCGCTGATGACGCCGGGCTGGGACGATATCGGCGACCGGCGCTCGCAATGGATCCAGATGTTCGCACGCATGAAGCCCGGCTTCACGGTGGAATCGGCGCGGGCGTCGCTGCAGCCATTGTTCATTCGGATTCTGAACGAAGAGCTGGCCGTGCCGCAGATGAAGGAGATGAGCGCCTATTACCGCGCTGAGTTCCTGAAGCGCCAAGTGCGCGTGGAATCGGCGGCCGGAGGTTTTTCGGACTTGCGCCGCAGCTACTCTACAGCATTAATCGCGCTGATGTGCATGGTGGGGCTGGTTCTGGTGATCGCCTGTTTCAACGTAGCGAATCTGCTGATCGCGCGCAGCGTGGCGCGGCAGCGCGAAGTGGCGGTGCGTCTCGCCATCGGCGCATCGCGGCGGCAACTTCTGGGACAACTGATGCTCGAAAGCCTGCTGCTGGCGGCCGGCGGCGCGCTGGCGGGCCTGCTGCTGGCGGAGATGATGGTGCGGGCGTTGCTCGGCTTCCTGCCGCAGGGCAACGCGCCGCTGATCCTGACAGCGTCGCCGGACCTGCGCATTCTCGGCTTCAATGCGGCGATCGCCATTGCCGCCGGTCTGCTGTTCGGGCTCGCGCCCGCCTTGCAATCGATGCGCCTGAACCTGTGGACCACGCTCAAAGACCTCGCCACCGCGGCGGGCGGCACTGGCGGCTCGTCGCGGCTTCGCAAAGGGCTGGTAGCCGCGCAAGTGGCATTTTCCTTTTTGCTGCTGGCGGGCGCCGGGCTGTTCGTCAAGACGCTGGAGAATCTGAAGGGCACGCAGACCGGATTTCATGGCATCGACAATCTGATCACCTTCCAGGTTGACCCGGCGCTGAGCGGTTATGACGTGGCTCGCATCAATGCTCTATACGGGCGCGCATTGGACGAGATCCGCACCCTCCCCGGCGTCGAATCGGCGGCATTCTCGATCGTTCCCGTGCTTTCGGGAGGGGAATGGGACTCCGGCATGAGCGTCGAGGGTCACCGCGCCAAGGATGGCGAAGATCTGCAGGCATTCATGAACGGCGTGTCGCCCGGCTATTGGAAGACGATGGGGATTCCAATGTTAGGCGGACGGGATTTCAACCAAAGCGATGCCGGGAAGAAGACGACGGTGGCCATCGTAAACCGGAGCTTCTCGACGCATTTCTTTGGCAATATTTCCCCCATTGGCCGCCACATCGGTTTCGGAAACAACCCGCGGACGAAACTCGACATCGAAATCGTCGGCGTGACACAGGACACGCTGTATGAAGGCCCGCGCGATGGCGTACACCGTCAAGTGTTCGTTCCATTTCTGCAACTCGATTACCCGGCGGCGGTTGCATTCTATGTACGCACCACGCGAGATTCGAACGCCATGTCGGCCGAGTTGCGGCGCAAAATCGCCGCGCTCGATCCCAACATGCCCGTCTATCAGATGCGCACGCTGGAGAATGAACTGGACGAAACCTTGGGTACCGAGCGACTGATCGCCGCGCTTTCGGCGGCATTCGGCGCGCTGGCGACGTTGCTGGCGGCGCTCGGGCTGTATGGCGTGATGGCCTTCGCGGTGGCGCGCCGCACGCGGGAAATCGGGTTGCGGATGGCGCTGGGGGCGAGCCGCGGCCGGGTGATTTGGATGGTGATGCGCGAGGCGCTGACGCTGGTCGCGATCGGCCTCGCCATCGGCGTTCCGGCTGCGTACGGGCTGAGCAAGCTGGTGACGTCGCAGCTCTTCGGCGTGCAGCCGGCGGATTTGGGCGCAGCCGGAGCGGCGCTTGCGATCCTCTGCATGGTCGCGGCGGTTGCTGGATTTTTGCCGGCGCGGCGCGCCAGCGCCATTGATCCGATTCGCGCGCTTCGGCACGAATAGAGCCTCTCCAATTTGCGTTCGAATTCGCCGGCATTCCTGCTACAGTGGGGCGAGAATGGAAAGCGGGGAGCATCTCAGCACCATCCTGCGCGGCTTCGGCGGCAAGCGCATCCTGGTGGCGGGCGACCTGATTCTCGATCGTTATTGGTGGGGTAACGCCAGCCGCCTTTCCCCCGAAGCTCCCGTGCCCGTAGTGCGGCGCGAGAGTTCGTCCAGCAGACCAGGCGGCGCGGCAAATACAGCGGCCAACCTAATGGCTTTGGGCGCAACTGCCGAACTCTTTGGAGTGACCGGAACGGATCGGGAAGCCGAGGAATTCCACGCGGCGCTTGCGAGCGCGGGCGTTCGGGATGCGCACATCTTCACCGAACCCGGACGGCCGACGACCACCAAAACGCGCGTGATGGCATTGAACCAGCAAGTGGTGCGCGTGGATCACGAATCCGCAGCCCCCATTGGAGAGGACGTGGCTGACGAAGCCGCGGCGCGCATTACGGAACGCCTCCCCGGCGCAGCGGCGTTGGTTTTTTCGGATTACGCCAAAGGATTTCTCACGCCCGCATTGCTCGCTGCGTGCATCGCGGCGGCGCGAACGGCGGGTGTTCCCGTGTTCGTGGATCCGAAAGGTCCGGACGCGACGCGCTATGCCGGATGTTCGCTGCTCAAGCCGAACCGGCACGAGTTGGGCGTTCTCGCCGGCATGGAAATTCACTCGCATGACGACACGCTGGCGGCGGGCAATCGACTTTCGGCCGCGATGCCGGGCGCAAAGATTCTGGTGACCGAGGGCGCCGGCGGCATGACGATGTTTGCCGCGGGCGAATTGCGCGACCGCGTAGCGGCTGCGCCGCGCCAGGTTTATGACGTGACCGGCGCAGGCGACACGGTGCTGGCGGTGATGGCGTTAGCAGCTTCGGTGGGCGCGAGCGATCGCGAGGCGATGGAAATGGCTGCCGCGGCGGCATCGATCGCCGTTGGCATGATGGGAACCGCGACGGTTTCGGTAGAGCAATTGGAGGCGTGCTTCCATCCGCGATGAACGGATTGAGAGACTGGCTATGAAACGAATTCTGGTGAACGGCGCCGGTGGATTCATCGGCGGGCATCTGATCAAGCGGCTGAAAGCGGAGGGCCACTGGGTGCGCGGCGTGGATATTAAGCCGCATGACTTTGCAGCGCCGCCCGCGGACGAATTCATCCTAGGCGATTTGCGCGAGCCGGCGCTGGTGGAGCGCGTGAGCGCGGGAATCGACGAGGTGTATCAGCTCGCGGCCGACATGGGCGGCGCCGGATACCTGTTCACCGGCGAGCACGATGCCGCGGTAATGCACAATTCCGCCACCATCAATCTCAACACGCTCGAAATCGGCTGCCGGATTGGCATCCGGCGCTACTTCTATTCCTCGTCGGCGTGCATTTATCCCGAATACAACCAGCGCGACCCGGAAAACCCGAAGTGCTCGGAGGAATCCGCGTATCCCGCGGCGCCAGACAGCGAATACGGCTGGGAAAAGCTGTTCAGCGAGCGCTTGTACGCGGCATACAGCCGCAATCTCGGCATTCAGGTGCGCGTGGCGCGCTTTCACAACATCTTCGGTCCCGAAGGAACCTGGTGCGGCGGCCGCGAGAAGTCGCCTGCCGCCATGTGCCGCAAGGTCGCGGAGGCGCCGGACGGCGGCGAGATCGAGATTTGGGGCGATGGCCTGCAAACGCGCTCGTTCCTTTATGTGGATGAATGCGTGGAAGGCGTGCGGCTCCTGATGGATTCGGATTTCGCCGGTCCTGTGAACGTGGGGTCAGAGGAGATGGTGACCATCAACGCGCTGGCCAGGACGATCATGGATATCGCCGGCAAGAAGCTTTCGATCAGGCACGTGCCCGGACCGCTCGGAGTGCGCGGCCGTAATTCGGATAACCGGATGATCCGCGAAGAGCTCGGCTGGGCGCCGCAGCGCTCGCTGCGCGAGGGTCTGGAGAAGACCTACGCGTGGATTTCAGCGCAGGTCGAAGCGGCAAGGCCGGTGGCGGCCATGGTTTGACCCTGCTGTAGCCGGGGGCATACAATTGAGGGGACTGCATTTGTGCGCCCGTAGCTCAGCTGGATAGAGCGTTTGCCTCCGGAGCAAAAGGTCGGTGGTTCGAATCCACTCGGGCGTACCATCTAACCCACTGATTTGGAACCACTCGATCTTGTATTCGCGTGGGCCCGTTTAGAACCGTGGACTCAACAGAATCCTTCGAAAACCAATTTATCACCTGCTGTGTATGCAATGAATTGCGCGTTCGGCGCATTTACAGGGGCGGCCCATTTTCTTCGGGTGACTGAAAGGCCGTACGACGGCTTTGCTCTAGTCGTTCGAAGAATGGCGCGCTGAACGTGACGCATCGCGGAAGAACACGGGCGGAGCACCTCCTTTCACAAACAACTTGTAAGCCGTGGGTTCGCTGGCATGAAGCCATTGAGAGAGCTTACACGGTAGATTCCCGAATTGCGCTACGAACCGAGACGCGTTGCCGGTCACTGTAAATCATAGACTTAACGCCTATGATTTGCTAAGTAGGGGTTTTGCCTCATGCTCACTCAAGAACCGGGACAAGGGGTAAGTTCCCGGTTCAGGGGATCGGTCGTAATCCCCGGCATTACCCGCCTACTATACGAAAACCCTATTACAAAACTATTGCCCAAGGCACCAAGCGATGGTACGCTTCTCAGCAAGCACAAGTACTATACGTACCATAATGAAATCGATAGCGGACAGAGTGGGATACGCCGGAAATCTCAAAGCAAATTCCAAGGTCCGCAAAGAGGATGCCCTAGATGAAATTGAACTCGAATTTCAAAGACGATCTCACTAGCGACCGTGAGGCGAAGGGCTCCGCTGCGGCAACGGCCGATGGCGGAGTTCGCTGGAGAATCCACTGCGACCGGAGAGGAAATCAACTCGGTCAATCGCTCATCGAGTTCTCCATAGTGGTTCCCGTGTTGCTGCTGGTTATGAGCGGCCTGGTATCCTTCGGCTTCGCGTTGCACACCGACGTGGCGCTGACCAACGCGGTCAACCTCGGGGCCCAATCTCTAGCATTCAGCCGCGGCCAAACCACCGACCCGTGCGCCACGGCCTATTCGGCCATCTCCGGCGCGGCTCCAAGTCTAATCAGCGGTCTCACCCTGAACTTCGTTATTAACGGGACCAGCTATTCGGGGGTGACGTCCTGCACCGCCGCCGCATATAACATGGTGCAAGGCGCGAGCGCGCAGATTACGGCTTCCTATCCATGTACGCTGGCCGTGGTGGGAATGTCGTTCGCGCCCTGCGCCCTGCAATCCCAAGTCACGGAGTTGATCCAGTGATGGGCGCCGCCCACCCCCCCGCGCGCCGGAGGCACAACGGTCAGCGCGGGCAGGCGATGATCATGGTCGTTTTGTCGTTGCCCATGACGCTGAGCATGATGGCGTTGGGGATCGATCTCTCTTCGATTTACTACCACCAAACCGAATTAAATGCGTCGACCCAGGCGGCCGCTTTGGCGGGAGCCCAAGCGATGTCGCAGTCCGGAGCTACCACGGCCAGCGTAACCAGCGTCGTGACTTCATACAGCAGCGTTTCGGGGAACCAAAATGCGTACGGCAATCTGAGTGGCGTCGGCCTGATCAGCGGGTACCCGCAGCTTAAGTGCTTGAGCACGCTTATCAGCCTGTTTGGAACTCAGTGCTACGGGCCGAATACTTCGAACGCGATCGTGGTGGCGCAGCACGTAAGGACGCCCTTGCTGTTTTTCCGTTTGTTCGGAGGCAGCACCGCCACGCTCTCCTCGGAAGCGACGGCGGCTATGAAGGGCGCGCAGCCCGGGCCATACAACGTGGCAATCGTCATCGATACCACCAGCTCGATGAACAGTACCGACTCCGACAGCAGCTGCGACAACACGCGGATTTCCTGCGCACTCAACGGCGTCCGGATTCTGCTCGGAGGCCTGTCGCCGTGCCAGGTGACCTCGTCCAGTTGCGGGTCGGCAACGAACGGCAACGTTGCGAACTCCGTCGACCGGGTTTCGCTATTTACCTTCCCGCCCGTGAGCACGGCCACTGTAGCGGACGACTACAACTGCGGCCATAGCAGCCCGACCATCGTCAAGTACGCGAGTCCGTTTCCGGCGACTTCAACTTATCAGGTCGTTAGTTTCTCGAGCGATTACCGCACTTCCGGCAAGGCCACGTCGCTTAACACCAGTTCCAATCTCGTGATCGCCGTGGGCGCAAAGTCCGGCTGCACCGGTCTGCAAGCCATCGGCGGAGTGGGCACTAACTACCCTCAGGCGATTACGCAAGCACAGGCGGCTCTCGCGGCCGAGCGATCCTCGTATCCGGGCTCTATCAACATTATGGTGATATTGGGCGACGGCGATGCGAACGCGACTTCCACCAACATGCCGGGCGCCTCGACCACATCAGGAACGTACATGTCGACGGTGCAGCAGTGTCATCAGGCGGTCACCGCGGCGCAGGCGGCCACGGCGGCGGGGACCAGAGTCTACTCGGTCGCCTACGGCGCAACATCTAGTGGATGCTCCACCGACACCAAGCCAACGATCACTCCGTGCCAGACGATGAAGCAAATGGCATCTTCGGCATCGAACTTTTTCTCCGACTACACAGCAACGGGGGGCAGCAACAGTTGCACTTCGGCGGCGCAACCGGTTACCGGTCTGGCCACAATCTTCTCGACGATCCTGATGGATCTGACCGAGGTGAAGCTGATTCCCAACGGCACAACTTAAGCTGGCGCAGGCGCACTCCCTTTTTCGGAGGCGGAGGCGCTTGATGCCGAGACGGGGAGATTAACGCTAGAGAAAAACCGGAATCTTCTCCGCAGCTAGGCCTTCTGGTCGAAGCCAAGAATTAAGTCGCCGCAGGTCCTCAGCACCTGAAACCTTGTGTGCCCGCAAGCCTAATTGATCTGGGGTGAAGGCGACCGCAACGCCCCGAGCGCGCTACTGGTCCCATACTGTCAGCGGCGCGCCAGGCTATTCGAAACCATCGATTAGGAGAACGCAGAGGGTCAATTCATAAGCAAGGCGACGGAGTTAGGAAAATCCGTTGGAGAGAAGGAAGTCAGAACCGAAGTGAACTGGTACACGGGCCGCGAGGCTTGGCGAAGAAGATCGAACGGAAGAAGCTCTTGCTTCGCGACGAAAACCGCACTTGCATGTCAACCGCGAGGTGAACTCCCGAATGACGGCGCTGTTGGATCGATATATTGATCGAAGTCCGGCGCCCGAACGACCAGCAGGAGAAGTACCTAGGGTAATGTGTTCTTGACGGGTCAGAGGCAGCAATCTGCCATATTAATGGCGTAGAGCTTCCGCAGCTAAGTCTTTTTGAATGTGACCGATATGGGCGGAATCGAACCGCCGACGCCAGCCCTCTCAGGGCTGGCTGCCCACATCTCATTGGAGTACGAAGCAGGACGGGCGCGAATGATGGCGTATTCCGTCACCCCTTACAATCAACCCTTACAATAAGCGCCGAAGTCGTTGTTTTTCGCCGTTGAAACGCGCCTCGGACCGCATAAAAGTCAGCAGCTTACGACAATTCCCTTTTGCCTCCGGAGCAGGAGGTCGGTGGTTCGAATCCACTCGGGCGTACCAGATTTTCAAACACTTACGACCACTGAAAGAATAATCTACCCCCACAAAACGATCACTGAATCAAATCGGTTGATTCGCTTTTTGTGGTACGGTCTTGCAGATCTCGCTGTCCATCTTTTCGACAGCCGCTCGCACGCTTTCGGGGATTTGCTTCACCCGTCATTTCCAGCTTCGAGTGCCGTAATTGCGCCTGCGCATCCTTCGGCGATCCATAGCGCTGGACGTTCGTCGCGAACGTGCGACGAAGCGCCTGATAGGTCAAATTCGGAATCTTTGCTTTCTTCGCAATCGGCTTCAGGCAGCGCTTGAGATAGTTTCCGATGTGGTACGGCGTGAGGCGGCTTCACTTTGACCGATTCGCCACAGCGATTGCAGACGATGCACCAGTTGTTCTATACCTGTTGGAGCTGCGTTAGGCGAACTGCAGACGGGGGCAAATCTCTTGCGCCGCGGTTTTCGGACGGGTAAAACGCAGTTGCGAGCCAGAGCGAAATGAACATCGTCATCCAAATGCTCCGGGACCGCTGGCGCTGGATCGCCGGCGGAATGGCTGCGGTGGCAGTGATCGGGGTGGTGTATTTCTTCCGATCCGAAGTGGGTCCTTTAATTAAGATCCTGATTTCGAGCATCTCAATCTGCGCGATCTCAACTGCCATTAAACAAAGTCTCGACGTGGCGAAGACGGTGATGGATCTACGGAAGGCACCCGCAGAATTCGAGAAGCTCCAACTGGAGCTCGAGAGACTCCGCGCCGAAAGAGCCGAGCGCGCCATCGGTCATGCTCCCGGGGAGCCCGAACAGAAGACGCGGGTGATGATCGAGGAGGTCTACACAAGGAAGGGGAAACTCCGGTCACGGAAATGGAGCGCTTTAGCATGGATAGCGGCTCTGGTTCTCGGGCTCGGCTCGTGGGACGCAGTCAGCCAGGCTGCAGTTGCCATTCGCCGATATGTTGACGGGCAGAAAGAGCGCCACAAGGCTCGGCCGGCGCCTCAGCTACCCGCCGCCCCGCAGCGCAAGCCAATAACCGAGGCAATTCCCAATGAGCTCGAGGCGGGACAGATTCATAATCAAGGGGGAATCCTGATGGACCACGCCGGTGTCTGGGTCCTGATTGATCGGGAAGTCACCTGGCTGACCGTTCCCGCGCAACTCGAGCCAACAGCTCGGAAGTTTGAAAAGCAATACGTTGATATCAATTTCCGCCTGACTCCAGGCGCCCAGCGCGTTGTGACGTCGATCCGCGCTGCAACCGATCCGATTCCACTGAAGGCTGTCACAACCGCGAACGCCGCCGAGCTGCTGGGTGGAGACCAGCCCAAGACTGTGCTGTTCTGGGACACTCCATGCTCTGCGTGCTACGAGTCGATCGCGCAACTGCGTGAGTACGCCGACCGGAATTCGCGGTCAGAACTCTTCATTGCGCGCCTGGCGAAAGAGTCCACCATCGGGGACCAGTTCGGCGTGACAGGAGTGCCGTCGCTCATTGTGGTCAAGGGCGGGCAACTCATGTCGATCTTCCGTGGGGGAGCGGAAATTGAGCAGTATTTGCAAGCCGACCATTGAGGTCGCCCGGCGGTGGCGGGCGCGGTGCGCCACCCCCACAATAAGCGCCGAACGGACCGCGCGAAGATACCCTCCGCCTATCAACGCAGATGAAAAATGAACAGGTTGCGCGGCTTCGCTTTGCCTCCGGAGCATAGGTCGGTGGTTCGAATCCACTTGGGCGTACCATCCTTTCAATAATCTACTTCTGGGCACCGACGGTGAGTTCCCGCTAGTATTCGCGGCCGCGGAGTTAGCCTTCTGTGGCAATGTACGCGACTCCCAGGATCCAGCATCGTTCTTTGTTGGTTGTGTTGGCGGCCTTTCTTTCGGCCTCGCTGCCGATGAAAGGTTCCGGTATAATGCGCCCATGAAAAAGTGGGTCGCGTCGATTCTGCTTCTGCCTCTTGGAGTTCTTTACGCGGCTGGCCGGCCGCTCCAACTCACGGATTATTACAAGGTCGAAACCGCCGGTACGCCCGCGATTTCGCCTGACGGGCGCTGGGTCGTCTTCGTCCGCAACACCATCGTCGAAGCTGAAAATGGACATCACAGCGAGCTGTGGATCGCTCCCGCCGATGGGTCCTCGCCCGCCACGCGGCTGACTACTCCGGCGTTCAGCGCGTCCGCGCCGCAGTGGAGTCCCGACGGTAAGTTGCTGGCCTTTCGTTCCGCGCGGCGCGCGCCAGGCGCCGGTGAGGCGCAAGCGGCGCCGGCCGGCAGAGGCGGCCGTGGAGGCCGGGGCGGAGGAGGCGGCGAGGGCGACATTTGGTTTCTCCACATGGATCGCGCGGGCGGCGAGGCATTCCAGATTCCCGGCGTCGGAGGCGCGCCCATCTTCAGCCCCGACAACAAGTGGATCGCCTTCCTGAGGCGTACGCCGCCGCCACGCACGGCGCGCGAAGCGACTCCGCTCGAACGCCAACTCGAGGAGCGCTTCAAGGGCCGCAGTTACGACTGGATGAACATTCGTGCCGATGGCCGCGGCTATCTTCCCGATCCGCGCGATCCCTCGGCCACTCCGCCCAACGAGCTGTATATCGTCGCGCGTGACGGCGGCACAGCGCGTCAGTTGACCAAGCTCGGCGTCGATGTCCGCGAACCGGTTTGGCGCGCCGATTCCACGGGATTCGCATTCGTCGCCGACACGCACCAGCGCGATGAGTATTCCTACGAACGAGCCGACCTGTGGACTGTCGATCTTCAAGAACAAATTCATCGCCTGACCAATGACGGCTTCGAGTACGATTCGCCGGCCTTCTCGCCGGATGGCCGCGCGCTCGTCTTCCGCCGGCGGCAGAGTTTGAGCGACGTCATCGCTAAGAAGCAGAAGCACGGCGCGGCCGTTGATCTTTATAGCATGCCGGCCGCAGGCGGCGAGATGACCAATCTCACTGCGGAGTGGGAACTTATCCCAGACGCCCCGGCTTTCAGCCGCGATGGCAAGTTCATCTACTTCGCGGCGGCAGAGGGCGGCGATACGCAAATGCATCGCATCCCCGCGGCGGGCGGAAACGTCGAGCAGTTGACGCACGGCCCGCGCAACCTGGGCGGCTTCACTTTCTCGGCGGCCTTCGACCGCATGGCATACACCGCTTCCGAAGCCACGCATCCCGCGGAGGCGTTCTGTGCGCAGCTCGACGGCCGCGGGGAGAAGCGCCTGAGCGCGTTCAACGACGCGTGGATGAACGGCGTGGACGTGGCCTCCGCCGAGCGCATCCACTTCCCCAGCAAAGACGGCACGCAGATAGAAGGCTGGGTCATGTTGCCGAAAAACTCCAAGCCGCCGTACGCTACGGTGCTCGTGATTCATGGCGGACCGCATGGCGCCTACGGCAGCGGCTGGGATTACGAATTTCAGTGGCTCGCGGCCAACGGATTCGCGGTGCTCTACACCAATCCGCGCGGCAGCACTGGCTACGGCGAAAAATTTCTCTGGGCCACCTGGGCCGGCTGGGGCAAGCTCGATTTCGAGGACGTAATGGGCGTCGTCGATTATGCGCTCGCTCACTATCCCATCGATTCGAAGCGCCTCGGCGTGACGGGCTACTCGTACGGAGGCTTCATGACCAACTGGACGATCACGCAGACCACGCGCTTTGCGGCCGCGATGACCGGCGCGGGAATCTCCAATTGGCTGAGCGATTACGGCACTTCCGACATTCCGCGCACTAAGGAGAGCGAGTTCTTCGGCTCGCCCTGGCAGAGCGAGAGCAATGCGCTGATGCGGTCCCTTTCGCCGATCACTTACGCCGCCAATGTCAAGACTCCGACTCTGTTTGTCCACGGCGAGGCCGACCTTCGCGTACCGATCGAAGAAGACGAACAGATGTACATGGCGCTTCGCAAACAGCATGTCCCCGCTAAGTTCATCCGCTATCCGGGCAACTACCACGGTGGTTGGCCTGTCTGGGACATGGTGCACCGCTACTCCCAGGAAGCGAAATGGTTCGGCGAGTTCCTGCAGTAAAGACGATTACGCCTGCTTGCCGTAAACCGGAATGGCCGCTCCTGTAATCTGTGCGGCGGCATCCGATGCCAGATACACAAGCAGCTCTGCAATCTGCGCCGGGTCTACCCATTGTCCGCCACCCGCGTCCGGGTTCCCGCCGCGATTGCCCGGCGTGTCGATGGTCGCGGGCAACACTGAGTTAGCCGAAATGCCCCGATCTTTATTCTCCAGGGCAATGGTCCGAACCAGCGCCACCAGAGCCGCCTTCGATGCGCTGTACGCCGCAGTCATTGCGGCGGGCTCTACTCCTTGCCGGCTTGCCACCGCTAGGATGCGCCCGCTGCCCTGCAGCCGCATGTGCGGCAGCACCGCTCTCATGATGAAGAAGGCCGCGCGATAGTTCACGTCCAGCATTTGGTTGATGGTAGCGTCGTCTGTATCGGCGACGCTCTGCCCGCCGGCGAAGGCTCCCATGACGTGCACGAGCGCGTCAATTCGGGCGAACTGGGCCAATACATCGGCGACAAGTTTGTTGGCCGCGGCTACGCTAGAGAGATCCGCTGGCATGGCGGTGAAGCGCGGATTCGGAAACTCGCTGGCGCGGATCGACCGCGAGACGCCCACGACTTGCGCACCGGCCGCCAGAAACGCCTCTGTCACGAAGCTGCCCAGGCCGCCCTTGGCGCCTGTCACTAACACTACTTTCCCGTCCGATCGGCTCATCCGTATTCTTCTCCAGACGACTATGCTAAGCCGAATTGGCGGGCTGGTGGAGAACGGGCGTTCGCTCTGGACGCCCGGCTAGCCGATGAAGCGCGTGCGCACCAACATCAGCCGGCGTCCGCGCAATATAATGCGTTCGATGCAACCCGTCCCGACAGCGGAAACGCGCCGCCGAGCGCCTGACATAATTGCGCGCTTGGTTCCCGACGCCATTACCGCGAGCGTAATCCTGACGCTATTGATGGCGGTCGTGGCTCTCGTTATGGGGAATCCCATCGCGCGGATCGCCGACGCCTACCAACAGGGGCTTTGGATGCTGCTGCAGTTTACGATGCAGATGACGCTGGTCATCGTGCTGAGTGCTGCTCTTTCCGTCACGCCGCACTTTCGCCGCGGCATTACAGCACTTGCTGAGTTGCCACGCACGCCGAAACAAATTGTCATTCTCACGTTTCTTGTGAGCGGCGCCGCCTCTTACCTTTTTTGGGGACTGGGATACGCGCTCGGTCCGCTGATTGCGATTCTGTTCGCCGCCAATGCCGATAAGCGCGGCATTGCGATCGATTTTCCGTTCTTGCTGGGGATCACATACGCCGCGCAGGCGCTATGGCAGTACGGCCTCTCGTCGAGCGGGCCCCTGCTCATCGCAAGCCACGGACATTTTCTCGAAAACACCATCGGCGTGGTTCCGCTCTCTACGACAATTTGGTCGCCCGCGGCGTTGATCCATGAGGCGACATATGCCTGCGCCGCGATCTTCATGGCATGCAAGCTACTGCCCAAGCAACCGCGCAGCCTTTCGAAATACCCCGACGCATTTGCGCTCGCCCAACCCATCACGGCGGCGAAAGAAAGCGTCGAAGGCCTCAGCTTCGCGCAGCGCCTGGAAAACAGTCGCGTGATCAATATCGCGATGAGTCTTCTCATGGCGGGATGGCTGTTCACTCACTACTTCGTGAAGCGGCTGGGCTATGACATCAACACGCTAAATACCACGCTGCTTCTGCTCACGTTCCTTTTATATGGGAGCGTCAGACAGTTCGCCAAAGCGATTGAACAGAGCGCGGGCCGAAGTTGGGCGGTGATCATTCTCTACCATTTGTACGCGGGCGTCGCCGGATTGGTGCAGTTCACCAACGTCGGCGAGCGCATCTCGGCGTTCGCCGCATCCATATCCACAACCTACACGTTTCCGCTCATCACCGCGCTGGCGGGTACCGTCTTCGCCTGTTTCATACCGTCGAGCGGAGGCCAATTCGCAGTGCAGGGTTACGTCACGATCAAATCGGCGATGGCGGTTGGCGTCTCGATGCAGCGCGGCATTCTCGCGCTCGGCGTCGGCGACCACATGGGGAACTTCCTAACGCCGTTCTGGTATCTGGTGGTCGCGGCGATCGCGCGCGTCAATTTCCGCATCTTCTTTGGATACGGATTTCTCTTCGCGGGGCTGTGGTTCGTAATCGGCGTTCTCGTCTTTACGTTTGCGCCGTGCTAAGCGGTGAACGCAGGCGAAACGCGCTCCCAGACGTGTTCCGCGGCTTTCACTGGGTCATAGCCGGGCTGATCGAAAACGTCCACGCTGACCTCAACCACCACCGGGCCGCGATAGCCGAGTTCGACCAGATTATGCATGTACGCGCGGAAATCCACTGGGCCATCGCCCGGCAATACGAAGCGGTGATCGGGCGCCCTTCCCAGCGTGTCTTTGATATGCACGAAAACGGCGTGCGGCACGATCGGCTCCATGGTCTTGCGCATATCGAGTCCGAACGCCGCAAAGTGGCTGTAGTCGTAGACTAGGCGCAGCTTCGGGCTCTTCACCTGGCCAAACAGAAAAAGGAGACGTTCCGGGCTGTTCATTGCTGTCTTGGAATGAGCCTTGATCGCCAGCATCAGGTCGAGCTCTTCGGCGCGCTTGGCCCACGCCGCCAGTTCTTCGGCCATCGCGTTCTTGCGATCCTCCCAAGTCTCATTGCGTCCGCCCACCGTGGTTTCGAGGATCGCCGGCGCGCCTGGCGAGCACTCGTGGCAAACTTCGGCCGCTGCGCGCAGCCGCTCTAAATTATCTGAGACATTCCCGCCCTGCCGGGCCAACGCCATGTTTTCCATGGCGGAGGAGAGCGTCAATCCCAGATCGCGGATCCGCTGCCTGATTTCCGCGCGGCTGCTCTTAGTCAGTAGCTTCGGCTCGGTGTCCCAACCGGCGCGGAGACACAGTTCGGTGGTCTTGTACCCGATGCGCGCGACGTGTTGTAAGCCATCGCGCCACGGAATGGTTTTCATGCCGTACAGGCTGAAGCCGAAAACCAGCGGCGAAGCGCTGGCCTTCTGCGCGCGCGCCAACGCGGCGGCCGCCGTGAGCGCAGCGAAACTGCGCCGCGTCAATTGTGCGGACATCATCCCATCCACTGCGGATTCTTCGCGGTGCCATCGAACCGCGTGCTGGTCTTGAATAGTTCGAACTCGCCATTGGCGGCCGCGTCTTTGGTCTTCGCCGCGAGCTTAGCCACTTCCGCCTGAGTCATCGGTTTGAAGGTGCGAACTGCTTCCAGCGCCTGATTCACGCGATCCACCGACTCCATACCCGTGATCACTACGGAGGTCGGCAGATTCAGCGCGTAGTGCAGGCATTCGATGGGCGTCACGGTGTTGCTGCGCAGAATGATGCCGCTGCCCATCGTCTTCATTGCCAGCACCGCAATACCCTGCTCCACCAGTTTGGGAACCACCTGGTGCGCGAAGCTGCGGAAATGGTAGTCCATCAGGTTGAGCGGCATCTGGCAGGAATCGAAGTGGAATTTGTGCTGCGCCGCGATTTCGAGCATACGGAGGTGAACCACCGGGTCCTTGTGCCCCGTGAATCCGATGAAGCGAATCTTTCCCGCCTTCTGCGCTTCCACCAGGGCTTCGAGCGGTCCGCCCGCCGCGAAGAACCGGTCGGGATCTTCCATGCGGATGTTCTCGTGATACTGCATCAAATCGATATGGTCGGTCTGCAGCCGCTGCAGCGATTCATCGATCTGCTTCGCGGCCACTTCTTTCGTGCGGCCGTCGAACTTGGTCATCAGGAATACCTTCTGCCGGTATCCGTCGCGCAGGGCAACGCCCATACGCCGTTCCGCTTCGCCATCCACGTAATCCCAGCAGTTGTCCATGAAGGTGATGCCGTGGTCGACCGCTGTGCGAAGGACCGTGGTTGCAAGTTCGGGCGAGGCAGCGCGCCCAATGTGCGCGCCGCCTAACCCGATTGCCGAGACCTTCTCGCCGGTCTTGCCGAGCGGCCGGTAAATCATTTCGGTGGATTGGCCCCATGCACGCGGGATCACAATCCCCGCCGTTGCCAGTGCGCCCAGCGCTTGTCTACGGTTCACTTCGCAGCCTCCTCGCCGTTTGCGTTTCGAATTCGCTCGCTCTAACCTAGCGCCGAAGCCACGACTTTACGCAGGTCGCGGTCGGGGTCGTTCTTCACTTCGCAAGTCTTGTCGAAGATCATCACCGGGCCGGCGCTCGCGGAGTACTTCGGCCAGTTCGGTAGACCGCTGTGGTTCGGATCGCCGGTTCGCGCGAAATGGATCCACGCGTCGCTTACCTTTTCGGCCAACGCGCGCGCCTCTGCCGTGCCTCCCGTGGCGAAAGCTGAGACATCGGCGTTATTGAATACGAACGGAATCTCCGAGCAGTGGAATGCGCGCGGACGGCCATCCAGCACCGGCGTCTGCCAAGCGAACAGGTACATGTAAGCAGGCGCGGCATTGAGCGCCGCTTTGCGTTCGGCCTGCGTCACTGCATTCGTGCGGACGCTGAACATGCGCGAAAGCAGCTCCACCGGCTTCACGTCCGGATAAGCCTTTCGATACGCGTCAACCACCATGCCGGACCTGTCGCCGTAGCGTTCGGCAGCGCGCTTGCGCACGTCATCTTCGGTCATCGATTCGAGCGCCGGATTGCTCATGCTCGGAGACATTTCGTTGAGCACGGTGCCAATGATCATAGGCACGCCGGACGAGATATCCGGAGCATCGGGATCGAACGGATGCCGCGTGACGATTTTGCCATCCACTACCGGGCTAAATCCCATGCGCGGCGCCGTGGAACGAACGGTTGGCATTCCGATGCCACCTGCCGGCGGGTTCGGCTGCAGTTTCTTGATCGCCGCGTCTCCGGCAGCCAGAAGCTGCGCGTACGGGACTGCTTCGATCTTGCCAATGGTGGATTTGTTCAAGCCGAGCTGCGCGACTACCTCAGCGCCCAATTTCTCCGACGCGCCGAGATCGCCGAGCCGCAGCGTGGAGCCGCTCTCCACCACCGCTTTATGGAATAACCCTTTCGCCATCGGCATCGACATCAGGGTGCTGACTTTGCCGCCACCACCGGATTGGCCGAAGATCAACACGTTGCCGGGGTCGCCGCCGAAATTGGCGATGTTGTCGCGCACCCACTCCAGCGACGCCACCAGGTCGAGCACGCCCGCGCTCACCGAGCTGGCATAGCGGTCGCTGAACGCAGCCAGGTTCAGATAGCCCAGCATATTCAGCCGGTGGTTTAGACCGACGACGACCACGTTGCCACGGCGGCTGAGATTTTCGCCGTTGTAGGCAGGCTGCTCCTGGCCGGACCCCGCGGTCCAACCGCCGCCATGCAGCCACACCATCACCGGACGCTTGGCGCCGTCATTGACGCCGGGCGTCCAAAGATTGACGCGCAGACAGTCTTCGCCGGCCTGTCCATCGTCCCACTGAAAGAGGAACGCATTCTCATCGTTCTTCCATCCGGTGCGCGCCGCTTGCGGGCAGGTGGGGCCATAGTACATGGCGCTGCGCACGCCGCTCCACGGGCGAGGTTTGGCGGGCGCGGCAAAGCGTCCCGCGCCTCCGGCATCGTCGGCGTATGGAACTCCCTTGAAGGTGTAAATGCCGTTGCGCGTAAACCCGCGCACTTTACCCGCAGTGGTATCGACCACGGCGTTCTTGTCTGACGCGACAATCAGCGTGCCGGACGTTGCGGCTTCCGCCGAGCTTGACGAACAGCCGGTTTCGGTTAGTCCGAGTGCGGCGGCGCCGCCAGCCAGGGCCGCGCCACTGAGAAGCTTTCGACGATCGAATCGTACAGGGATAGCGCTCATCAGGATCCTCCAATCGGATGCTAGTATCCCTCAAATTGCAGCCGTGCGCGATGCCCTGGGCCGGGAAGCGGGCCCAAGCCACTGCCTGCCGCCTAGGCTCAAGAGTCGCGTTCATCCCCAGTTCATCTGCGGAATTCTATAATGTCTCTGCTTCAAATGCATTCCTCTTTTCTAATCGTGGGACTGAGCTTGATCTTCTGCTGTCAAGCCCCGTTCGCGCAGACTGTCGTCGTGACCCCTTCCGGGCCCATCACCCTCACGCTGCAGGACGCGATGCAGCGCGCGCGGCAATATAGCCAGCAGATCTATTCCGCCAACACCGCCGCGCAGTTGGCGCATGAGGATACCGTCCAGGCCAAGGCTGCCCTGCTGCCCACTGCGGAGGGCCAAAGCGCGTACATCTATACCCAGCCGAACGGCACCGCCAGCGGGGTCTTCGTGCCCAACGACGGGCCTCACGTCTATATCGATCAACTCAACGTTCACGCCGATGTCTACGACCCCGGCAAGCGCGCCGACTACCGCCGCACCATCGCAGCCGAGGCAGCCGCCAAGGCCAGAAAGGATATCGCCGAACGCGGCCTGGTGGCCACCGTCTCCGAGGATTTTTACTCGATGGTGGCGGCGCAGCGCAAAATCGTCAACGCCCAGGCCAGCCTCAAAGAGGCCCGCGACTTTCAGGACCTCAGCGAAAAGCAGGAACGCGGCGGCGAGGTGGCTCAAGTCGACGTCATCAAGGCGCGCTTGCAAGTCCGCCAGCGCGAGCGCGAGTTGCAGGACGCCCAGGCCAATCTCGATAAGACGCGTATGGGCTTTGCGGTGATCCTTTTCCCCACCTACAACCAGGAATTCGGCGTCACCGACGATCTCGAAAGCGCGCCCAAACTGCCGGAGAAGCCCGAAGTGCAATCGATGGCCGGGAAAAACAGTCCCGACATTCGCGCCGCCGAAGCTACCCTACAGCAATCCACATTCGGCATCCAGTCCGCGCGCGCAGTGTATCTGCCCACCCTGACTGTCGATTACTGGTTCGGCCTCCAAGCCAATTATTTTGCCGTTCACGATCCACGCGGCAACAATCAACTCGGCTCCAGCGTGGCCGCGCAGTTGAATATTCCGATCTGGAACTGGGGCGCCACCAAGAGCAGGGTCAGACAGGCGGAGCTGGAGACGCAGCGGGCGAAGAGCGATCTCAGCGTCACCCAGCGTACCCTGCTCGCGCAGCTCGATACCTACTACACCGAAGCCCGGGTCGCCTCGGCGCAAATCGCATCCCTGCGCGATTCGGTCGGCCTGTCATCGCAGAATCTCCGCTTGACCCGTCTGCGCTACACCGCGGGTGAATCGACCGCGCAAGAGGTGGTGGACGCTCAAAACGGCTTAGTCGATGCGCGCAACGATCTCGACAATGGACTGGTCCGGTACCGGCTCGCCGTGGCGAACCTACAGACCCTCACGGGAGCTTTCTAGGCTATGAAGAAATATTTCACTTCGGTGTTGTGCGCCGCATGCATGCTCGCCGCCGGCGGCTGCGCGAAGAAGCAGGAGGAAGCTGCGGCCGAAGCGCCCGCGCCCGTGCAGGTAGCCGCGGTGACGGAAGACTCCGTGCGCCGTACGGTAGCCGCCGATGGCGTTCTGTTCGCCAAGAATCAATGGAACGTGATGCCAAATATCACCGCGCCGGTGGCCCGCTTCCTGGTCAATCGCGGCGACGTAGTGAAGAAAGATCAGCTTCTGGCCGTACTGGAAAATCGCGGTCTGGTCGCCAACGTCGACGCCAACAAAGGCCAGGTCGCACAGGCGCAGGCGAACCTGCACAACACCGAACAGGCCGCTATTCCCGAATCCATCGTCAAGGCGCAGACGGATATAGAAAGCGATCAGGAGCAATACAACGCCGCCAAGAAGGTTCTCGACAGCCGTCAGGAATTGCTCAAGGAAGGCGCTTTGTCGCGCAAGCTGGTCGACGACGCCGGGGTTCAGTTTGCTCAGGCCAAAGCACAGCTCGATACAGCCAAGGAGCATCTGCGCATCCTGCAGGCCGCAGGCAAACAGGCGCAAATCGATCAGGCGAACGCGCAGGTCGCCGCAGCCCAAGGCCAACTGCGCTCGGCCGAAACTCAGGTGACCTATTCCGAAGTGCGCAGCCCCGAAGCCGGCGTTGTGGCCGACCGGCCGCTCTACCCCGGCGACATAGCGCAGGCCGGCACGCCGCTGATGGTAGTGATGGACGTCTCGTCGGTTGTCGCGCGCGTGAATGTACCTGCCGCGGACGCTTCCGGCATCAAAGTGGGGCAAGACGCCGTCATAAATATCTCAGACACGGGGCAGGACGTTGCCGCAAAAGTCCGCGTCGTGAGCGTGGCCACCGACCCCAACAGCTCCACGGTTCAGATCTGGGTCGAAGCGCCGAACGCCGAACGCAGATTGAAAGTCGGCGAAGCAGTGCACGTCACCATCGTCACCGAGACCATCAAGAACGCGATGCTGATTCCGGTGGCTGCGGTTCTTCCCGGCGAGACCGGCGGGACTGCGGTGCTTGTGATCGATTCCGATCAGGTTGCTCATCGCCGCGCGGTGCAGCTTGGCGTGAAGCAGGGCGATAAGGTGCAAGTGCTGAGCGGCGTCGCGCAGCGCGAAGATGTGGTGATTGTGGGCGGCTTGGGTGTGGACGACAAGCAGAAAGTCAAAGTGGTGCAACCCAACGCTCCAGGCGAAGATGACGAAGATCGGCCTGAAGAGGTTCCGGCGCCGAAGAAGGGCGCGAAAGGGAAATGAGCGACGCTCCGCTGCCTCCGCCCACGGACCACGGCGAACATTGGACCGCGCGCCACGGCAAACCGATCATCTTCGTCATCCTGACTCTGGTCGCGGTGGGAATCTTTCTGGCCCTGAACATTCCCATCGCGGTTTTCCCGGATACGGACTTTCCTCGCGTCGTCGTCGGCGTCGACAACGGCGTATTTCCCATCAACCAGATGCTGGTCCAGGTGACGAAGCCGCTCGAGGATGCGCTGAACCAGGTACAGGGATTGGAATCCATCTGGTCGCGCACCAGCCGCGGGACAGCGCAAATCGACCTGTTCTTCAACTGGAACGTCGATATGTACCGCACGCTCGAACTGGTGAACGCGGCGCTTTCGCGCGCGCAGGCGCAGTTGCCCGCGACCGCCAAGTTGAACGCGCAGCGCATGACCTTCGCGGCTTTCCCCGTCATGGGCTACAGCCTGACATCGGACAAGCTGACGCAAAGCGCGCTGTGGGAGATGGCGACGTACGACATCAGGCCGCGCCTCAACCGGCTGCCGGGCGTTTCCATTTTGACCGTGCAGGGAGGAAAGATTCCCGAGTTTCAGGTGCAGCCCGATCCGGCCAAGCTGGTGCAGACACAGGTGACGGTGCCGAATATTCTCGACGCCATCGGTCGCACCAACATGATCGATTCTCCGGGCATGATCGAGCAGAATCACGAACTGATTCTCGGCCTGGTAAGCGGGCTCGCGCGTTCGGCCTCTGAGATCGACAACATCGTCGTCAAGACCACGCCGTCGGGCTCGCCACTGCGCATCGGCGATATCGCCGGGGTCGCGCCCTCGGTGGCGCCGGTCTATACGGTTGTCACGGCCAATGCCAAGCCGGCCGTGCTGCTCAATATCTACCGGCAGTCTAGCGGCAACACGGTCGCGGTAGCGAACGCCGTGCATACGGAGATCGATCGGATCCGGCGCGAGTTGCCAACGGGCGTGGAACTGCGGCCGTTCTACGATCAATCGGAGATCGTCAGCGAATCGATTACCGGCGTGCGCGACGCGATCTTGCTTGGGTTGGTGCTGGCATCGCTGATCATGGTGCTGTTCCTGCGCGACTGGGGGACATCGCTGGTCGCCGGGCTGGTAATTCCGGCAACGATTGCGGTGACCTTCATCGTGCTGCGCATCCTGGGGCAGACGTTCAACCTGATGACGCTGGGCGGACTGGCGGCCGCGGTCGGATTGGTGATTGACGACGCCATCGTCGTGGTCGAAAACATCGTAATGCACCGCGATATGGGCCAATCGCGCGCCGAAGCGATTCGCAGTGCGATTCGCGAAATACGCATTCCGCTGGTTGGGTCAACCATCACGCCCATTGTGGTGTTTCTGCCGCTGATTTCGATCGTGGGCGTGGAAGGCGTCTTTTTCCGCGCGCTGGCGGTGACCGTGGGTGCAAGTCTGCTGACCTCGTTAGCCTTGGCGCTAACGTGGACGCCGACGCTCAGCCATTATTTTCTGCGCAACCGCGCGCGGCGCGACCCGGCAGAGCATCACGCTGTGCCCCCCAGGTTGCTGCGCGCATACGAGCGCTCTTTGCGCATTACGCTGGAGCGCAAATGGGTGCTGGGGTTGTTCGCCGTGGCGCTCATTGCAGTCAGCTACTACTGCTACAGGAACATCGGGACCGACTTGCTGCCGGCCATGGATGAAGGGGGCTTCATTGTGGACTACATCATGCCGGCCGGCGCATCGCTGCAAGAGACCAACCGCGTCATCACGCACATCGAAAAGATTCTGCTGGCCACACCCGAGGTGGAAAACATTTCGCGGCGTACCGGCATGGAGCTTGGGCCTGCGCAGGTCACCGAGCCGAACACCGGCGATATCTCGGTGAAGTTGAAGCGGCAGCGCAAGCGAAGCTCCGATGACGTCATCGCCGAGGTGCGCGGCAAGATCAAGGAAGCTGAGCCGGTCTGCGATATCGAGGTGGTGCAGCTTCTGCAGGACATGATCGGCGATTTGACCAGCGCTCCGGAGCCGGTGGTGATCAAGCTGTTCGAGCAAGACCCCGCGCTTTTGAACCAGTGGGCGCCCACGGTGGGCGAGGCGATCAAAAAGATTCCCGGCGTCGTCGACGTGGAAAACGGCATCGAAAATACCATCAGCGGGCCTGCGCGCACTTTCAACGTGGACCCGGTGGCCGCGGCGCGCGCCGGCTTCTCGGCGCAAGAACTGGAATTGGACGCCAGCGCCGTGATGCAGGGTGAGCCGGCGGCAAGTCCCGTGGTGATCAACGACCGCTCGTACAACATCCGCGTGCGGTTTCCAGAGAAATACGGGAAGGATCTTGATTCCATCCGCAACACGCTGCTGATTAGCGGCACGGGCAAGACGGCGACGCTCGGCTCGCTGGCGACGATGACGGAAGATCCCGGCCAGGTGGAAATCAGGCGCGAGAATCTGCAACGCGCCGTGCAGGTGACGGCGCGCTTCGAGCATCTCGATCTGGGTACGGGCATGAAGGCGGTGCAACAAACTATTGCGGACCTCAAGATGCCGCCCAGCATCCGCGTGCAATATGGCGGGCTGTACGCCGAACAGCAGAGCTCGTTCCAGGAGTTCGAATTCGTGCTCGGCCTGGCTATCGTGCTGGTGTTCATGGTGCTATTGTTCGAGTTCGGCAACTTCGCCGCGCCCATCGCAGTGCTTTCCTCGGCGCTGCTCTCCACTTGCGGCGTGTTTCTGGCCCTACTACTCACGCACACCACCTTCAATCTCGCATCGTTCATGGGCTTGATTATGGTAGTGGGCATCGTTGCCAAGAACGGCATTTTGCTGCTCGATGCCGATCAGAAATACCGCAGCGAAGGCATTCCGCCGGAACAGGCGATGATTCAGGCCGGTGAGCGCCGGCTGCGTCCGATCATGATGACTGCGCTCGCAACCGTCGCCGGCATGTTGCCGCTGGCATTCGCTTTTGGCGCCGGTTCCCAAATGCTGCAACCTCTGGCCATCGCCGTGATTGGCGGGATTCTGGCGTCGATGGTCTTATCTCTTGTTGTCACCCCGGCCGTGCGTTACTATCTCGGCGGCCGGGCCTAAATCAAAGGAGTGATAGATGAAGAAGCTTCTGACAATGGCTCCGATCGCGGCTGCGATCGCCGTCTGCGCATTCGGCGCGGAGGGGTACAAGATTCTGACTAAGATCCATATCGGCGGCGAAGGCCGCTGGGACTACGTAGCGATCGATAGCGCCAATCGCCGGCTGTACGTGTCACACAGCACGTCGGTGGATGTGGTCGATCCGGACGCCGGCAAAGTGGTGGGCAACATCTCCGGCCTGCACGGCGTGCACGGCATCGCTATTGCCGCCGATTTGGGGAAGGGGTTCATCACCAATGGCCAATCGGGCAGCGTGACGATCTTCGATCTGAAGACGCTGCAGAAGAGCGGCGAGCCGACTGCTGGAAAGAACCCGGACGCTGTCTGCTATGAGCCGAAGACCAAGCGCGTGTTCGCGATCAATCACACCGGCGGTGACGCGACGTCGATCGACGCCAAGACGGGCGAAGTGCTCAAGACCTTTCCGATCGGCGCCAGCGCCGAGTTTTGCCAGGTGGATGGCGCGGGCAAAGTTTACGTCAACATCGAAAGCTCGAACGAAGTGGTGGAAATCGACGCGGCTAAGAACGAGGTTACGCGGCGGACGTCGATTCTGCCTTGCGAAGGGCCGAGCGGCCTCGCGATTGACATCAAGGACAAGAAGCTGTTTTCGGTGTGCGACGGAGTGATGGCGGTAACGGACATCCCCACGTTCAAGGTGATCGCGACCCCCAAGATTGGACAGGGGCCGGACGCCGCGGGCTACGATCCAGGGACAGGCCTGGCATTCAGTAGTAATGGGCAGGACGGCACGTTAAGCATCGTCAAACAGGTGAACGGCAAGTGGGACACGGTCGACACGGTGAAGACCGAAGTCACCGCACGCACCATGACCGT
This sequence comes from Bryobacterales bacterium, assembly GCA_963743705.1. Lineage (GTDB taxonomy): Bacteria > Acidobacteriota > Terriglobia > Bryobacterales > Bryobacteraceae > PALSA-243. The sequence continues at coordinate 439,053 of CAVUQS010000021.1, forward strand.
GGATCCCCAGACGCACAAGGTGTTTCTACTGGCCGCCGAAGCGGGAGCGCCGTCGGCTCCGAAAGATGGCAAAAAGGGGCGTCCGACGATTCTGCCGGACACGTTCCACGTATTGGTAGTTGGCAAATAAGGAGACGAAGCCATGACGAAATTCCAATCTTCTCTGCGAGTCTGCCTGGCGATCGCCGGCGGAATTGCGACGATCGGCTTAATTGCGTTCGCGCAGGACGTTCCAACCGACGGACCCTACAAGGTGCTGAAGACGGCCAAGGTGGGCGGCGATGGCGGCTTCGATTACGTCACCGCCAATCCTACCGATCGGCAGTTGTATGTGGGCCGCAGCGCCCAACCGCACGGCCGCGTTATGGTGTACAACCTCGACACGTTGGAAAAAATCGGCGAGGTGGCTTACACCGACCGTGTGCATGGCGCGACGGCGTCGCCGAAATCGCATCACGGATTCACGAGCAGCAATCCGGTGATCATGTTTGACACCAAGACCTTCGAGACTATCAAAACCATCGAAGTGAAGGGCGCGCCCGACGGTTATCTCTACGACCCGTTCAACGATCACGTCTACATCCTTAGCCACCAGAAGCCGCACGCCACCATCATCAATGCGGCGGATGGCGCGATCGTAGGCACGATCGACGATCTGGGCGGCGCGCCGGAACAAGCGGCGACCGACGGCAAGGGCACGATCTATGTAGATCTCGAGGACGCGCATGCCATCGCGGTAGTGGACGCGAAGGCGATGACGGTGAAGACGAAGTATGACCTTGGCGATAAGGCCGGCGTTTGCGCTGGCCTGGCGTTGGATGCCAAGAACCAGATCCTGTTTGCGGCTTGCCGCAATCCGCAGGTGATGGCGATCGTCAGCGCGAAGGACGGCAAGATAATCACCACTCTGCCACTGGCCGGTTCAAGCGATGGCGCGGTTTTCAATCCGAAGACCATGGAAGCCTTCAGTTCACACGGCAACGGCACGCTGACCGTCGTAAAAGAAGAGAACCCGACCACGTTCAGAGTGGAAGAGAACCTGAACACGATGTCGGGCGGAAAAACCCAAACCTTCGATGAGAAGAGCGGCCACATCATGATCATCGCGGCGGAATACGCCCCGCCTCCCCAACCGGCCACGCCTCCCGACCAGAGCAAGAAAGGCGGACGCGGTGGACGTGGTCAGATGTTGCCGGATTCGTTCACGATCCTGGAGGTGGGGAAGTAAGATAGAAGTTCGAATTGGATCCGCTTCGAGACGCAGTCCGGCGGCTGAGAACTTTTAACGCCGCCGTTGAATCCTCGATCTGTTCGCTGGCATCCAAAAGCCATCTGGAAATTCCGCATTTCGGGTGGACGGGACCTTCAGGCATGTCAACTTCAGCGATTGCAGTAGCCGAAACGGATCAATCTACCGAGGAGCGTTTTGCGTCGCTGATTCGCATCGCTACGTCGATCCGCTCTCAGCAAGACCCCAAGGCTCTATTCGGCATGCTTGCCCATGAACTAGGCCAAGTGGTTCAGTTCGATGCGATTGCGCAGTATGACGAGGCCTCGAACAAAGTCGACTTCTTCCTTTGCCCTGGTTGCGTGCGGCCCGAACGGTGCCCATCGGAAATCGATAAAGAAGGCTCGGTTGCGGCGTGGGTGTACGAGCATCAGGAAACGGTCGTGCTGGGGACGCTCGATCGGGAAACCCGCTTTCCCTCGTCGTCGGAACTGATGCGGCGCGCCGGTCTGCAATCCGTGTGCGCATTTCCGTTGTCCACGGCGCATCGCCGCCTCGGCAGTCTGGTGATTGCGAGCGTGCACCGGGACGCCTATACCCGCGACGAAGTTCGATTTTGCAATCTGGTCGCCGATCAGATCGCCCTGGCGATGGACGATGCGATCAACTTTCGCGCATCGCAACAGGCCCAGGAGCGGCTGCAACTGCTGCTCGACCTGACGAACAAGGTGGTATCGAATCTCAATTTGCGCGATGTGCTGCGCGAGATTTCCGCGAACATCCGGCGCGTGATGGAGTGCGACGGGGCCGGGATCGCGCTGCCGGGACCGGAAGATCGCAAGCTCCGCCTTTATGCTCTCGATTTCCCGGAGAATCCGGGGAAGATCGAAGAAGGCTACGAGCCGCCCGTGGACGAGAAGGCCAGCGTGAGACGCGTTTTCCAGAGCGGACAGGCGGTAATTCTTTCGCGCGAGGAGTTGTTGGCCGAGCCTGTGTCGCACGACAACGGTATTCAGTCGCTGGTGCATGCGCCGCTGACCGGCCGCAACGGCGCCGTCGGCGTTCTCACGCTGGGCGCACGCCGCGAACGGGCATTTTCGCCTGAGGATCTTCCGTTCCTCACGCAAATCGCGCACCAGGTTGGGATCGCGGTGGAAAATGCGTTGGCGTTCGGAGAGGTTTCCGATCTCAACAACAAACTCGCGCTGGAGAAGCTGTATCTCGAGGACGAAATCCGCAGCGAGTTAAAGTTCGAAGAAATCGTGGGCAAGAGCCAGGCGCTGCGGGCGGTGCTGGAGCAGGTTGAGACGGTCGCGCCCACCGATTCCACGGTCCTTATTTATGGCGAGACCGGCACGGGCAAGGAACTGATTGCGCGCGCGGTCCATAATTTGAGCTCGCGGCGCTCCAAGGGCTTCGTGAAGCTCAACTGCGCCGCCATTCCGACCGGCCTGCTGGAGAGCGAATTATTCGGGCACGAGCGTGGCGCGTTTACCGGCGCGATTTCCCAGCGCGTGGGCCGTTTCGAACTCGCCAACCAGGGCACCATGTTCCTGGATGAGATCGGCGAGGTGCCCCTCGAGTTGCAGCCCAAGCTGCTGCGCGTGCTGCAGGAACGCGAGTTTGAGCGGCTTGGCTCCACGCGAACGTTACGCACCGACGCGCGCTTGATCGCCGCAACCAATCGTGATCTGGAAGAACTGGTGTCGCAGCAGAAGTTCCGTTCCGACCTCTACTATCGCCTCAACGTATTTCCGGTCCGAGTCCCCGCGTTGCGGGAGCGGCCGGAAGATATCCCATTATTGGTCCGCCACTTCGTGCAGCAGTACAGCCGGCGTCTGAGCAAGGCCATTGAGACCATCCCTTCGGAAACGATGACTACGCTCGTCAGATATCCCTGGCCGGGAAACATTCGCGAGTTACAAAATATCATCGAACGCGCGGTGATTCTCACGAAAGGGCCGGTTCTCAAGGTCCCTAGCGACGAACTGCGCGCGGCGATCAATATCGCGGCCCCAGCGGGATCGTCGAATGGCCGCCACTCCCCGGCGCTTCCGAGCCGCAATATGCGCTCAGTCCTCGACGAAACCGAACGCCAGCAGATTCTCGCCGCGCTCGAGCAAGCGGACTGGACCATTGCGGGGCCTAACGGCGCCGCGGCGCTTCTGGACATGAAGCGATCGACCCTCCAATCGCGGATGAAGAAGCTCGGAATCCGCATCTCCCGCACCGGCGCCTAAGCGCCGACAATCTCAACTGCCGAAAATCCGGCAGGCTGCCACGTCCTCGTTATCGGAGATCGCGGCGCCCGCGCGGTCAGGCGTTGAAAATCAATCGGCTCCGCGAGATCGAACGCCGCGCGAAGATGGCGTTCGAGATGCACTCACACTGGCGCAAGTTGGAACATCCATGTTGCGCATCTGTTATTCGTTAGTCGAATCCGTCGGGAAGTGGACGTTGTGCGGCCAGATGGCCGGGCCCTGGGTGCAAGAGCTGCGCTCCCTGTGGGAGCGTGCTCAGCGCGCAGGATCGGCATCCGCCTCCGTGGTCGATCTGCGCGACGTTTCCTTCATCGACGAGAGCGGCGAAAAGCTGCTGGCGGAGATGCGAAGCGCGGGAGCAGAGTTTGTCGCCACGGGCATCGACACCAAGCACGTGATCGAAAACTTGAATTGCGATGGCGAGAGAACATTTCGGCGGCTGATTTGACTTTGCCTTTACCCAACAAGAGGAGAAAACAGTGAAAACCTATTTTGCGCCCGCGGGGGCGTTGCTGACGATTGTCATGGCGCTGGCCGCCTCCGGATGCGGGCGAACCACGGCCGCGGTAGGTGCGCCGGCCCCGCCCGACGTCGAAGTTGCCGTGGTGCAGCAGAAAGATCTCCCGATTCAGCGAGAGTGGATCGGCACCCTCGACGGCATGGTGAACGCCGCCATCAAGGCGCAAGTGACCGGCTATCTGCTCACGCAGAATTATGTCGAGGGCTCCTTCGTTCGTAAGGGGGCCTCGCTGTTTGACATCGATCCGAGGCCATTGCAGGCCGCGGCCGATCAGGCAGCCGGGCAACTGGCGCAGGCTAATGCCCAGCTCGCCCAGGCCAAGGCCGGGCTGGTGCAGTCGCAGGCGCAGCTCTTAAGCGCCCAAGCCAATCAACGAAAAGCGCAGATGGATGAGGACCGCTACATTCCTCTTGCTCAGCAACAGGCGATTACCCAGCAGGATCTCGACAACGCCAAGCAGACCAATCAGTCGTTGCAGGCCCAAGTCGCCGCCGTGCAGGCGCAGGTGGAAACTGCCAAGGCGCAAATCGAGGCGGCCCAAGCCGGCGTGACCGCGGCGGCGGCGGCGGTAGAAACGGCCAAAGTAAATCTTGGGTTTACCAAACTCAAGTCTCCCATCGATGGAATCGCCGGCGCCGCCACCACGCAGGTGGGCAATCTGGTGGGCCCCGCAAGCAACGCCGTCACTACGGTATCGACGCTCGATCCGATCAAAGCGAAATTCACGGTCAGCGAGCAGGAGTATCTCAGCCTCACGCGCAGCGATTCCCAGCTGCATGGACTCCAACTCGAACTGATCCTTTCCGACGGCACGGTACATCCGTACAAGGGGCGTTTCTCGTTCGCCGATCGCGAGGTAAACGTCAGCACCGGCTCCATCCAATTGACCGGCCTTTTCCCCAACCCCAACAACAAGCTGAGGCCCGGTCAATACGGAAAGGTGCGCGCGACCATCGGCGTGCATGTGGGCGCGCTGTTAGTACCGCAGAGATCCGTCACTGACACGCAAGGCGCCTATCTGGTGGCGGTGGTGGACCCGAACAACACCATTCGCTTCGCGCCGGTCAAAGTGGGCGATCGCGTGGGCTCCGATTGGGTGATCGAAGAAGGATTGAAGCCGGCCGAGCGCGTCGTGACCGAAGGGCTATTCAAGATTCGCCCCGGCGGCACCGTAAATCCGAAAGGAGCGCGTTAATGTCGAAGTTCTTTATCAACCGGCCGATCGTGGCCATGGTGATCGCCATTCTGATGGTGATCATCGGGGCGGTGACCATCGCGGAGCTGCCGATTGCGCAATTCCCTGCGATCGCGCCGCCTGAGGTACAGATTCGAGCTAACTACGTCGGCGCCGATGCGCAGACCATCGAGCAATCGGTGGCTACGCCCATCGAGCAGCAGATGAGCGGCGTCGACAACCTCAACTACATGTACTCGCTGAACGCCGCCGGCAACGGGCAGATGACGATGATCGTGAACTTCGACGTGAAGAGCGATCCCAATACCGATCTGATGCTGACCCAGATGCGCGAAACACAAGCGGCATCCCAGCTTCCGCAGGACGTGACCAACTTTGGCGTAACCGTGCAGAAATCGGTCACGGCGCCGCTCATGGTGATGGGGCTCTACTCGCCGAAGGGGACTTATGACGGCAAGTTCCTGGCGAATTATTCCTACATCAATCTGAACGATCAGCTGACTCGTGTTCCCGGCATCGGAAGCGTCCAGGTATTCGGCGCAGGGCAGTATGCCATGCGTCTGTGGATCAAGCCCGATCAGCTTTCCAAACTAGGGATTACGGTAACCGACATCGTTACCGCCATTCAAGCTCAAAACGCGGTCAATCCGGCAGGCCAGGTTGGGGGTGCGCCCGCGCCAAAAGGCCAGGAGTATACCTATTCGGTGCGCGCGCAGGGGCGGCTGACCTCGCCCGAGGAATTTGGCGACGTCATCGTTCGCGAGTTGCCCGATGGCGGAATCGTGCACGTTCGCGACGTGGCTCGTATCGAGCTCGGCGCGCAGGATTACACGCTGTCCGGCCGCATTAATGGCAAGCCGGGCGCGATCATCGCGGTTTATCAGCTTCCCGGCAGCAACGCGGTGGATGCGGCGCGGGGTGTCCGCAAGCTGATGGAAGAAGCGAAGAAACGCTTTCCGCAAGACGTCGATTATGTGGTCTCGCTCGACACTACGGAGTCGGTCACCGAAGGTATTCGCGAGATCGCGATCACGATTTTGATCGCCATCGCGTTGGTGACGTTGGTGGTCTATCTGTTCTTGCAAGGCTGGCGCGCAACCTTGATTCCGTTGCTCGCGGTGCCCGTCTCACTGATCGGAACATTCATTATGTTTCCGGTCTTCGGATTCACCATCAATACTCTCTCGCTATTCGGCCTGGTGCTGGCGATCGGTCTCGTGGTTGACGACGCAATCGTGGTCGTAGAAGCGGTGGAGCGCCACATGGAAGAGGGGATGGATCCGAAATCCGCCGCGTTGAAAGCGATGCAGGAGATTTCGGGCCCCGTCATCGGCATCGCGCTGGTGCTCTCCGCCGTCTTCGTGCCCACTGTTTTTATTCCGGGAATCACCGGCCGACTCTATCAACAGTTTGCCGTGACCATCGCGATTTCGGTGATCCTGTCGGCGTTTAACGCACTCACTCTCAGTCCCGCGCTGGCCGCGCTGCTGCTCCGGCCAAAAAAGGAAAGTCACGGATTGTTGCGGCGCTTCTTCAACGCATTCAATCGTATGTTCGGGCGAGTTACCAACGGATATCTCCGCTGGTCGGGCGCGCTGATCCGCAAGAGCATGGTGGCGGTTGCGCTCCTGGCCGTCGCCGGCGTAGGCGCGGCGTTCTTCAGCGGCAAAGTTCCCACCAGCTTCCTGCCGGGTGAGGATCAGGGCTACCTGTTCATGCACCTGCAGCTTCCCAACGCTTCCTCTCTGGAACGAACTGAGGCGGCCTCGGCAAAAGTGGAGCAGGTGTTGTTTCACACGCCTGGCGTGAAGTATGTGACGCGCGTCGCCGGCTTCAGCCTGCTGAGCTTTGTGAGCACCAGCTACACGGGCTTCTTCTTCGTCACTCTCGATGACTGGAGCGCGCGGACCAGCCGGGCGACGCAGTATCAGGAGATCGTGCAGCACGTGAATCAGGAGCTTGCCAAGCTGCCTGATGGATTTGCACTCAGCTTCCCGCCGCCCGCCATTCCTGGCGTCGGCACGTCCGGCGGATTCACCTTTGTTCTGGAGGATCGCGCCGGCAAAGACGTGCAATTCCTGGGCGACAATCTCAACAAATTCATGGCTGCCGCATCCAAGCGGCCGGAAATTGCGCCGGGCTTGGTCAGCACGTTCCTGCCGTCCGTCCCGCAGGAATATCTCGTGGTTGACCGCGAAAAAGCGCTCAAGCAGGGCGTGGCGCTCCCCGACCTTTACCGCACCGTTCAGACTTACATGGGCGGGCTGTTCGTGAATTACTTCAACCGCTTCGGACGCCAGTGGCAGGTCTACCTGGAGGCCGAAGGCGAGTATCGCAACAACCTCGACAATGTCGGCCAGTTTTATGTGCGCAACTCGCAGGGCAGTATGGTGCCGCTTTCCGCGCTCACCAAATTCGAATCGCGTCCCGGCCCTGAGTTCACCATGCGCTATAACCTCTACCGCTCGGCGCAGATCATCGGCGGGGCCGCGCCCGGATACAGCTCGGGGCAAGCTATGAAAGCCCTGGAGGAAACCTTCGATCGCACCATGCCGCGAGAGATGGGCTACGACTACATGGGAATGTCTTTCCAGGAAAAGCAGGCGCAGCAGGGCGTGCCCACTTGGGCGATCTTCTCGTTCTCCCTGCTCTTCGTATTCCTGATTCTCGCCGCTCTGTATGAAAGCTGGACGCTGCCGTTCAGCGTTCTGTTGAGCACGCCGGTTGCGCTCTTCGGCGCCTTCGCGGTGTTGTGGCTGCGGCGCTGGGCGATGGGCTTGTTCCTGCCTCAATACATGATTCAGATCGAGAGCGACGTTTACTCGCAGATCGGACTGGTGATGTTGATCGGTCTGGCGGCCAAAAACGCCATCCTCATCGTGGAATTCGCGAAAGAACAGTACGAACAGGGCATGGGCCTCGCCGAAGCGGCGCTGGAAGGCGCTCGGCTCCGCTTGCGCCCCATCCTGATGACGTCGTTCGCCTTCATCCTGGGTTGCATTCCGCTGTGGACAGCCTCGGGCGCCGGCTCGGTGGGACGCCAGATCATGGGCACCACGGTGATCGGCGGAATGCTTGCCGCCAGCGCGATTGGGATCTTCCTGATTCCCGCGATCTTCTATCTGGTGGAGAAACTGTCAGGCGCCAAGAGACCCGTTACAGGCATGGCGCCGGCTATGGCCCAAGGAGATTGACATGAGATACCCGCTAATAGGCGTCACGCTCGCGGCCGCCTTATTGACCGGCTGCACGGTAGGGCCGAATTACGTGCGCCCCTCGGTCCCGGCGCCCACCAGTTTCCGCGCGCCGGAGCCGCTTCCCCCTTCGCAGGCGGCATCGTTGGCCGACCTCAAGTGGTTCGAGGTTTTCAAAGACGAGGAGCTGCAACGGTTGGTGCGCACCGCGCTGGAACAGAATTACGATCTGCGCGATGCGGTCGCGCGCGTCAACCAGGCGCGCGCCAACCTTGGAATTGTCCACTCAAACCAGCTTCCACAAGTGGGCGTGAGCGGCGATATCCAATTCACTCGCCTCTCGCGCGATGGCCAGACGCCCTTGCCGGAGTCTTTTCTGCCGGAACAGAATCGCAACTGGGGCCAGGCATCGCTCAATCTGCTCTCGTTTGAGGTCGACCTCTGGGGCCGCCTGCGCCGATCGACGGAAGCCGCGCGCGCCAATCTCTTGAACGCCGATGAGAATCGCAAGGCCGTGGTGACGACGCTGGTGAGCGACGTCTCCAGCGCTTACTTCAACCTCTTGCAGCTCGACTACGAACTGGAAATCTCGCAGCGGACGCTCGAAACGCGCCAGGACTCGTTGCGCCTGGTGCAGCAACGCCAGGACGGCGGCGTGGCGACGCTGCTCGATCTCCGGCAGGCGCAACAACTCGTCAGCAGCGCCGCGGAAACCATTCCGACGCTGAAGCAGCAGATTGAGCAGACGGAAAACCAGATCAATTTGTTACTCGGCAACAGCCCCGCCGGCGTAACTCGCGGGCGTAAGTTCGTCGACCAGGAAATGCCGCCCCAGATTCCCGCGGGGTTGCCGTCGGCGCTGCTCGATCGGCGTCCGGATATCCGCGCGGCCGAACAGGCGCTGATCGCCGCCAACGCGAACATCGGCGTAGCCAAGGCCGCTTACTTTCCCCAGGTGAGCCTGAGTGGATTTCTGGGTGGACAAAGCTCTCAACTAACGAGTCTCTTCTCCGGCCCGCACAGCGCCTGGAGCTTCGTTCCGCAGATCACGCAGCCCATCTTTACGGCGGGACGCCTGAAGTCGAACGTCAGACTCACGGAGGCCGAACGCGACAGCGCGGTAGTCCAATATCAAAAGACGATTCAGACGGCCTTTACTGAGGTCTCGGACTCATTAATTGCCAACCAGCGGACAAAAGAAAGCCGCCTGGAGCAGGAGACCTTGGTTACCGCCCTTCAGGACCGGAAACGCCTCGCTTACATCCGATACCGCGGTGGCGTGGATACGCAACTCAACGCGCTGGACGCCGACCGGGATCTTTTCCAGGCTGAATTGAATCTGGCGCAGATTCGCTTGAGCGAGTTACTCAGCGTAGTGCAGCTCTATAAAGCGCTCGGCGGAGGCTGGCAGTAGCAATGAAGGCCGCGAAAAGATCGTTGGAGCTCACGCTGGTGCTGGTCAGTATTCCGGGGCTATCGAGCGCGATCGAGTTGCGGCCCGACACCCTCAAAGCGTGGGATGACTATGTTCGTAATGCCGACGCGCGCATGGAGTCCCGGGCTGAGGGTCAACAGCCGTTCCTATGGGCGGATGAAGCGCCCGAACGGATGGCGCGTCTGCAGCGTGGTGAAGTTCTCGTTTCGCCGGTTGCCGGGCATGGAACCCGGAACGTGACGAATGGGCTCATTCATGACTGGATCGGCGCGGCTTTCATTCCCCACGCCACCATCGAGGGGCTGCTCGCCGTGGTTCACGACTACGACCGGTACAAGGATTTCTACCGGCCGGCCGTCATCGATTCGAAAACGCTCGCCTGTACGCAGACCTATCAGCGATTTTCCATGGTCTGGCAGAAGCACGTTCTGTTCGTCAATGCCGCTATTGAGGGCCAATATGAAGCGCGCGAGTTTGCCGCGGGCGGCCGGCGCGGATACAACATCGCCAATACGGTACGGGTGCGTGAAATCGAAAACTACGGACAGGCCAACGCCTATTTCCTGCCGGCCGGACAAGGCAACGGCTTCATCTGGCGGCTGCACAGCATCGCCAGATATGAGGAGCGCGAGGGAGGTGTATATCTCGAACTCGAAGCCATTGCGCTGACTCGCAATATCCCGCCGGCGCTGCGATGGATGGTAAACCCGGTGATAAACCATCTCTCGATCAGCTCGCTCGCGACCACGCTGCGGGAGACTCGCGACGCGGTGGATTCGTTGGACCAGCGATCCGAACGGTGAGTAGCGTGGACCGGCGGCCGGAATCGGTGGTCATTGCGTTTTTCATTTATGCCGCGGCCACGGCGGTGATTCTGCCAGTAGCGCCACCCATCAGACTCCTGACGATTCTGTTGAATTCATTCGTGATTCTGAGCTACGGCGCGCTCATTCTTCACAATCGCGGCCGGCAAAGCGTGGCCATCGGCGTCGTGCGCGACTGGCTTCCGTTAGGCTTGATTCTCCTCGCGTACAGGGAAATGGGCTGGTTCGCGCTGCCGTTCCACGGTCACCCGCTCGAAGCTCGCTGGGTCGTTTGGGATCGCGCGGTTCTGCACAGCGGCGTCAAAGCAGCGATCGAGGTGTTCGGAGCCGTACTGCCTTCGGTGCTGGAAATCTCTTACGCGTTGGTCTACGCTCTGGGGCCGTTCTCTCTCGCGGTCCTCTATCTCTACCGTCGCCGCGATCGTGCGGACCGCTTCCTGTTTATTTTCGCTTTGGGCGTCCTGCTCTGTTACGCACAGTTCCCGCTGTGGCCCTCGGAGCCGCCGCGCGTCGTTTTCGCCGGCCAGGATGTCCCGGCGTTCGATACTGTCTTCCGGCGCTTCAACTGGTGGATGCTAGGCAATTGCGGAATTCACACGAGCGTCTTCCCAAGCGCGCACGTGGCCGCGGCGTTTTCCGCGGCGTTCGGCATGCGGCAGGCTCTGCCGGAACGCAAATGGGTCAGCCGCTTTCTCGCGATTATGGCGGTCCTGATCGCGGTTGCCACGGTGTACGGACGATATCACTACCTCGCCGATGCCGCGGCGGGGTTTTCGGTCGCTGTTTTCGCTTTTGCGATCGATGCGGTGGTGCAGCGCGTTCGCCGTCCAGGCGCCAGTTCTTCGGCAAATGCCGGCCTGCCGGTAGCGCATGTGACCGGCAGCTTCCGCGCCCATAAAGCAAACCACGCCATTCCAATCACTTCGCCGCATCCAGCGCTTGGCGTGCGAAATGCTCTTTCCTATTCCGCGGCCGAGGGCCAACACAATGATGAGGATTGAAACCAAGGAACTCGACGGCGAGTTGATCCTAGAGGTGGAAGGACGATTGGCCGGCGCCTTCGTGCCCGAGCTAGAACAATGCTGGCAGGCCGCCCAGGCCAATCGGCCAGGCCGCAGAATCGCCGTTGACCTGAAAGGCATCACTTGCATCGACCGTAGCGGCCGGTACTTGCTGCAGTCGATGCACGGCGGCGGAGTCATCTTCCTCCGTGCGGGCTTGGCCATGCAGGACATTCTTGAACAAATTGGAGAGTCAGCCGAATGCAAGCATTAGCGCAGGCCAAGCCCGCAATAGCCCTGCTGGCATTGTTGCTGGCTTCCCCACTTCAGGCCGGCGAAGACGAGATTGTAAATGCCTCGGCGCCGGCAGCCATGGCTTTTGCGCGTTATACCGCGGGGCTGGAACTGGAGACGCCCTGGAGCGTCGAGACAGTCGAGATCGATGCGTCGCTGCCTGGTCCGCAAAGGCAAGGGCGTCTCCGCGCCATCCGCCGGCTGGTAACCCTTGGAAAGCCCGAGTACCAGGTGCTCGAAGTCGGAGGAGATCAGACCGTTAAGCAACAGGTGATCTTCCGCTATCTCTCCGCGGACGTGCGGGCCGCCGCGATTCCCCCCGCTTCGGTTGCAATTACGCCCGCCAACTATAAGTTCCGCTACAAGGGCTCCGTTGTTGCAGGCCACGCGCTCGCGTATGTCTTTCTTATCAGCCCGCACAAGAAGCGGGAAGGATTGATCAAGGGCGAATTGTGGCTTGACGCAGAGACCGGCGCGGTGGTGCGCCAGTCGGGATATCTGGTCAAGAAGCCTTCGATATTCGTGAAACGGGTCGAAATCAACCGCGAAACAACGCTACGCGACGGAAGCGCCCAGGAACGCGTGACGCATCTATCCGTGGACACCCGGCTGGTCGGACGCGCCGAACTTACCATCCATGAACGCCCCTACGCGGATGCAGACAGCAATCCCCGATTGGGCACGGAGGCACGTTAAAATGCGCCGCTGGCTCAGAAATCATCGCCTCATCGCCGCCGTGCTCTGGACTGCTTTGACCCTCGCCGTCGTCGAGGGCGTCCTTGCGGTTTACTATCTCGATACCTGGATGGTCATGCCCACCCTGTGACTCGCGTGCGGCTGCCGCCCAGAATCCTGGCATCTGCCGGATTTCGGGTAGCAGTCAGGGCTCGGTCAAGTTAGTAAGTGCAATCAATCAAGCGCAAATAGCTGCTCAAACAATTGGCTAGTTAGATGCCTTAGTAATTATAGGTTGCCACTTAGCCGGATAGATCGGCGGCGGCCCAAATACAGAGGATAGGGAATTTACAAAATGTTCAGAACCAAAAATCTCACGATGCTTGCTTTTGCGGGCGCGCTGGCGATCCTGCCGGCGTTTTCGCAGGAAGGCGGCCGCTCCGAAGCTTCGGTGCAGGTGTTCGGCAGTTTTGTCAAGACCACGACCGACAATGGAGTGCAGCAGAGCGCCACCGATAGCGGCGGCGTGTTGGCCAGCTATCGCTACTTCTTTTCGAATAGCCACGGCGTCGAAGTGAACTACGGTTATTCGCTCAACACGCAGACCTACGGACTGCCGGCAGGCCCGTTGGGAGTGAAGGCCAACCAGCACGAAATGACCGCGGCGTATGTCTATCGTCATCCGCTGCACGGCTTCACGCCATTTGTGGAAGCCGGCGCAGGCGGTCTGGTGTTCAATCCCAGCAATTTCGACGCTGCTTCGACTCAGGCCAAGGCGGCTTTCGTCTATGAAGCGGGCGCCGACTTCAATCTCGGCAAGCGCGTCTTCCTGCGCGCGGAATATCGCGGCCTGGTTTACGACAGCCCCACCTTCGACCTGACCCCGGCGCTGGGCGCGGATCGCGTGACGCATCGCGCCGAGCCTTCTGTGGGCTTCGGTTATAGGTTCTGAGGGTGAATCGCTTCGGGAGGCCGGGCCATAACTCGCCAAGCAAGGCGGCTATGGCTCGGCGCTCCATGCCGGAAGAGGGTGAGTTGTGAAAATGAAATTGTCAGTCATTCTATTGCTCGCGGGTTTGGGCCGCGCCGCGACCGGCCAGCAAGGCGAATTCGCAGCCGGCCGGGCATCTTACGACCAAGGTGAATTCAAGCAGGCCGCGGCGCATTTTCAAGCCGCGCTCCGGGCTAACCCGGATGATGCCGAGACTTACTATTGGACGGGCATGTCGTATCAGATGCTGGCAGATATTGCGGTTCCCTTCGGCGGCAAGTACAACGCCAAGGCGCGCATTAATCTGACCAGGGCCATGGAACTGGCGCCCAACCGGCCCGATTATCGCCGCGAGCTGTTCGATTTCCTTTTGGACTCAGCCGGCGCCTCGCGGGACGCATGGCGGCAGGCTGAGTGCATTCTGCGGACGGTATCGGAAACCGATCCGGAATATGCTTTCATGCGCCGGCACCTCGAACAAGCGCGGCGTGAAAACGCTTCCGCCTCGGCTCGCCTGGGCAGATTGTTTCTCGCGGCGCCGCAAGTGGCATACCGCATCGCCGAGTTGCCTCAAGCCGCGCTATCGGCTGCTTCCCAATCCGGCCCCACAGCAACCATACGCTAAGAACGTACAGGCTTATTTCGTGCTTCAATCAAAACGGAGCCGGGAATCGTCCCGTCCCTCCTCCCTTAACTTCGTGATGAAACGTGAGACCTATTCCGCTGCGCGAACCATCTCTCCGAAGCTGCAGGCATACTTCGCACGCCATAGTGAAGAGGCAGTGGCGCGAGGCCAGGAGTCCGTGGCGGCGTTGCCCGACGCCGAGACCATCGAAGCCCTGATCGATGCCGCTTTCTGGGCCAGCCTCCGCCGCGAAGAGGGCTACACGCCCAAGATCTCGCTTGCTTTCCTGGCGCCGGACGAGGCGGCGCGGCCGCTCATGTTCGATCGTCCGTTGCCGCTGACTCCAGACGCCCTCACGCGCGTGGCGCCCGCGGTGGAACGCCCCGGGATTCATCTCGGCATCTGGCGCAAAGACGGAGAGTTGAGCGTCTGGGGAACCACCAGAACCATTCCGGTCATGTGCTTCGTGCTCGAAGTCGCCGCGCCCGGCCTGGTGGTGGTCAAGCATCATAGTGGCGAGGTATTACGCAAGTTCATTAACGTCGCCGTGCTCGAAGGCGATTTGATCAAGGTAGTGGACGAGCGCGCTTCCAGCCAGCCCGATTGTCCCGCGTTGCTGACGTCGCTGCTTGGCTTCGACTCACCCGCGTCGTGGATTCATTCGGTGAATGCCATGGTGCAACTGGCGGTCTCGATGCGCGCGACCGGACGCGGCGGCTTGCTGCTGGTTGTTCCGGCCGGCTCCGAAGAGTGGCGCGAATCAATCGTGCAGCCAATTCCATACGCGGTGTCGCCTCCCTTCCTCGAACTCACCCACCTGAGCCGCGAAACGGATGAAAATGGGCGGCACGGATCGCAGGAGACTCTCGACGCCACCGTGGCGGCCATCGCCGGCCTCACCGCGGTCGATGGCGCGGTGATCGTCACGGATCAATATGAATTGCTCGCCTTTGGCGCCAAGATCGCCCGCCGGAAGGGCCGGCCGCAGGTCGAGCAGGTCACTCTCACCGAGCCGATCGAAGGCGCCGCGCCGGCCGTCGTGCATCCCGAGCAACTCGGCGGCACGCGGCACCTCTCGGCGGCGCAATTCACCCAGGACCAGCGCGATGCCGTCGCGCTGGTGGCATCGCAAGACGGGCGTTTCACGGTATTTGAATGGTCCCGGTGCGAGTCGATGGTCCATGCGCATCGCGTTGACGCTTTGCTGCTTTGAGAAGAGACGCCGCGTTAATCTGGCGTTCCACTGATTCCCGAGACCCTATAATAGGGTCCTGACATGCGGGCCTCCGCAATTTCCTATGTTCTGAAGTTGGGGATGTTCGCGATCTGCTGGCTGTTACCCGGCGCGCAGCTTCCTCTCCGCCACTACAGCGTCACCGACGGCATGGCGAGCAACGCTGTCTATAGCATTGCGTCGGATTCGCGCGGCTTCCTCTGGTTCGCCACGGCCGAAGGCCTTTCGCGATTTGACGGTTACGGATTCGCGAATCAGACCCAGGGCAGCGGCTTACCGAAGAGCGCCATTACCCAAGTGTTGATCGACCGCCGCGGCAATTACTGGCTCGCTACGCCCACGGGCCTCATACGGTTTCGGCCGGATCTTCCACATTCCAGCGTGGATCGGATGGTCGTCATACGGCCCAACGGTAAGCCAGAGGCGTCGCGCATCGCGGTAGTTCTGGAAGATCGCGGCGGCGCGATCTGGTGCGGCGCGGAAACCGGCTTGTACGTAGTCGACAACGCGGCCAACGCCGCGCCGCGGCTCACCGAAGTACCCATCGGGCTGCCGGGACTGACTTGGGGCGATACGACGGTTAGCGGTTTAGCCGAAGATGCCGAGGGCGCGATTTGGATCGGAGCCGCCGACGGAACTTTGTATCGCCGCCCGCGGGATGGGGCCGTTGAGCGTTATCGCTCGCCCGAACAATTTCCGCACGGCGAGATTACGCATCTGCTGGCAGACAGGAAAGGCCGCGTCTGGGTCGGCAGGGGAAGCAGCCTGTACCGCTCCGTTCCGGCTTCGCATCCTGGCGCCAATGGATTCGAGCGATTGTCCGGAGAGAAAGCTGGGCTGCCTCAAGCTCGCGTCTTCGACATCTTCGAATCGCGGGAAGGCGACGTCTGGGTGGCGATGTACCGATGTCTGGCTCACTTTCCAGCGGACGGAGCGCCGGCGCGCGTGTGGACCAAAGACAGCGGGTTGCCCAGCCGGGGAATCGGGGCGCTGGGGCAGGATCGCGACGGAAACCTGTGGATGGGAACCGGCGATGTTGGCGCATACAAACTCGCTGCGGGAGGCAACCTGACTTATTCGGCCGGTGACGGAATAGGGATGGATGCTGTGATCTCTGTCGCCGAGACCCTCAGCGGCGAGTTGTACATCGCAGGCCGGCTGGAGTCGGAGGGCTTTCGCATCGCAACTCGATCGGACGATGGCTTCCGGGCGTTCGCCCCCAGCGTTCCGAAGAATGTCCACTACTTCGGCTGGCGGCCCGCACGGGTGCTTCTGCAGGATCACGCCGGCGAATGGTGGCTGGCGAGTAGTCAAGGGCTCTGCCGCTATCCCCGTTTGGATAGCGCCGCGCAACTCGCGCACACAACCCCAAGCCGCGTCTACACCACCCGCGATGGCTTGCCACGCGATGAAGTGATCCGCCTCTACGAGGACCGCCAAGGCAACATCTGGGTAATCACCGAAACGGCCGATCTCATTTACTGGAGCAGGAATGAGCAGAAATTCATCCGCGTCGCCACCGATGGAGTTCCCGGCTTCCCTTCCGCGTTCTCTGAAGATGCCGCCGGAAACGTGTGGATTGGCGATGAAGGGGGACAGTTGTGGAGAGTATCGAACGGACGCGCAGCCCCGGTGGCAGGGCCGGAAGGAAAAGCATTCATTCACGGCATCCTGCTGGACCACGCCGGACGTCTCTGGGTGGCCACAGGCGGTCAGGGGCTGTTGCGCCTCGACCACCCCGAGGCATCCCTCCCGCAAATCCGGCGATACGGCTCCGCCGAAGGTCTCTCCAGTCTCAAACTGCACAGCATCGTCGAAGACAGCAACGGGGCCATCTACGTCGGGACCGGGAGCGGGCTGGACCGCCTAGACCCGGATTCTGGACATATCCGGCACTACACTTCGGCCGACGGCATCGCGCCGGGTGAGGTGATCGCGGCATACCGCGACCGCGCCGGCGTCCTCTGGTTCGGAACCAATCACGGCCTGACGCGCATCGTCCCCCGAAACGGCCCAGCCAGCGATCCGCCGCCGGTGTGGATTACCGCCCTCTCGATTGGGGACCGCGGCGCGCCGGTTTCGGAGGCGGGCGAATCGAACATTCGCCACGTCGAGGCTGCACCCGGGCAAGAGCACTTTCAATTCGATTTTGTGGGGCTCAATTACTCTCCGGGCAACGTTCTGCGCTACCAATACCGCTTAGGTGGCGACCCGTGGAGCGCGCCGATCGAATCGCGCTCCGTTCACTATGGCGCGCTCGCTCCCGGGCAATACCAGTTTGCCGTGCGCGCCGTGAACTCAGATGGCGACGTGAGCCCGGTTCCAGCCACCGTGGATTTTCGCGTGGCGCCGCCACTATGGAGACGCGCGTGGTTTCAGGCGATTTTCATCGCCTTGGCCGCTGGCTGCGCGGTTTGGGTGCATCGCGCGCGGGTGGTCCGGCTGCTTGAGATCGAGCGTGTCCGCACGCGCATCGCCACCGATCTGCACGACGACATCGGATCCAGCCTCTCGCAAATCGCCATCCTCAGCGAAGTGGCGCACCATCGTAGCGCCGGCAGCAAAGCGGAGGAGCCAATCGAGCGCATCGGCGCGCTTTCCCGGGAAGTGCTCGATTCCATCGGCGACATCGTCTGGGCCATCCAACCGCATAAGGACCATCTGAGCGATCTCAAACAACGCATGCGCCGGTTTGCGGCGGATGTGCTTGCGGGCCGGAATGTGGAGATCTACTGGTCGGTCAGCGATTCCCGCGGCGATTCCGAACTCAATCCTGAGTTGCGGCGGCAGGTCTATCTGATTTTCAAGGAGAGCATCAATAACATCGCGCGGCACTCCATGGCCACCGAAGCGCACATCGCGCTGCGGGTTGTGGACCATCACCTGGCGCTCGAAGTGAGAGACAACGGGCGCGGAATGGAGCAGAGCCGCCATCAGGGTGGCAATGGCCTGGAAAGCATGAAGCTGCGCGCCGCCCGGCTCGGTGGCGACCTACAGGTGCGCTCCACAGAGGGCGGAGGGACCATCGTGTTCTTGCTCGCGCCGCTACCTGCGTAGGTAGTTGCGTGACGGCGTCCCCAAGGTAGGATAAGCAGTGATCCAAGTCGCCATCGTCGAGGACCAGCGCGAGATTCGCGAAGGTCTGCGGGAACTGATAGATGGCGCGGAAGGCGTTTCCTGTTCCGCCACCTTCGGTTCGGTGGAGGAAGTCTTACCGAAGATCGGCGACCATCTTCCGGATGTAGTGCTCGTCGATATTGGCCTTCCCGGCAAGTCCGGTATCGAAGGGATCCGCATCTTGAAGGAGCGCTATCCGAAGCTGGTGCTGGTGGTCTTGACCGTGTTCGACGACGACCGCCGGATTTTCGAGGCGATCTGCGCGGGCGCCTCCGGGTACATGCTGAAAAAGACGCCCGCGGCGCGCATTATTCAGGGCATCCATGACGCTGTCGCCGGCGGGGCGCCGATGTCACCCGAAATCGCCGCCCGCGTGATCGCACTGTTCCTTCAGACCCGTCCGGCCGCTCCCGAGGAGTCCGGCCTTACGCCGCATGAGGTCCGCGTGTTGAAGCTGCTGGTGGATGGCCACAACTACAAAACCGCCGCCGTGGAACTGAACGTCAGCGTGAACACCATCTCGTTCCACATGCGGCGGATTTACGACAAGTTGCACGTCCATACCAAGTCGGAAGCCGTGGCCAAGGCGCTGCGAAATCAGATTGTCGAGTGAATTCGCTACCTACATAGGTGGTGCGGCCCAGCGGTAAACTCCCCATACTAAGTGAGCTCGGCTCAGCCGCGCCGGCGAAAGCGCCGCGTGACAGCTAGGGAGGACAAATCAAAATGAGATATCGATTAGGCGCCGGAATACTTCTGTTCGCGTTTCTTGGCGCGCCGTCGGCCATGGCCGATCTGGCGGATTTAACTAATTACAAGATCGACTTCGCCGGAACCGGGATTCTTCCCACCGCGGGAAGCTTTACTTATGACCCGGATACGTCGACATTTACCGCATTCGAAGTTGTATGGGATGGGTTCTCTATTGACTTCACAGCGGCAGCGAACACCCTATTTGTTCTCCCAGTCGTCCCGGCTTGTCTCATAGGGAAGTCCGGAGGCGCGGCATCATTCGCCTTGCTTACCGGAGGGTGCGACGCACCTGGCAATACACAGGGTTGGTTCGCCCAGAGTGAATTCGACCGATCCGCGGAGGTTGGGTTCTTTGCCTCTGCCGCGGAACCGACCTCGCTAGAAGCAGCGACCAGCACGGGCCCTTCATCGCACGATAACAGTTCTGGCACGTTTACCACGGAGGTGGTCACGCCGGCGCCCCCAGCGGTGCCGGAACCAGCGTCCGTGATCCTACTTTCAACAATATTCGCCCTCGCGGGGATTCGGCGCCTAAGAGGAAAGAAGGAAAAGGCAAGTTCATCATGTTGACTACCACAGGGCTTACTAACGGCGGCGTCACCGCTCACTACAAGTTTCAATATGACGATTCGCTTTCCGGGCCGGGCGGCCCCGAGCCGGCGCGCACCAATGCGGTGATCAAGGCGTGCGAGGCCGACTTTTCTCTCATGTCGGCGTGGTTCAAGAATATTAAGCTGAGCGTAACTTCCCCCAGCCCAGTTAGTATTACGCAGAACGGCGGCGGGGCAACCTGGAGCGCCAGTGGCGGCAATCTGACGGTCACGATCAACCCGGGAATAACGGGCGACGCAACGTTCATTCGATACCTTCTCGTCTCAGAGATTGTGGAACTATTCATGCTGGCGCAAGGCACAGGCTGGTTTGACGCCGCCGCCGGAGACGAGGGAAGCATCGGCGAAGGCTTGTCGCGTTTCCTCGCCGCCCAGTTCCTTCTTGGTGGCGGATTCGGAAACCCGCCCGGCGGTTTTGCGATCTCGAATAGCTGGCTGGGCAGTCCCCGCGTCAATCACGTCAACCAGCCCGCCACCGGCGACAACAAGCCGGATGAAAGAACCGGATGCTCCTGTCTGTTCATCTGGTACCTGAATGCCCAGCTAGGTTTCAGCGTCGACGACATCGTCGCCTCGGCAGCTTCGACTCTCGCCGGCGTCTACGCAAAACTGACAGGCGATACGGCAGCGAATGCGTACCCGCCGTTCAAGGCGTTGGTCGATTTGGCGTTTCCTGGCGTCTCGACCATCACCAGCGGCAACCTGGATAATCCGTTCCCGATCGACTTTGAGGTTGAGGGAACGATCAGCGATCAGAACGGCAATTTCATCTTCGGATCCAAGGTGGTAGTGTCTTCGGGTGCTGCGATCTTCCAGACCAATGGCTTGACCTCGACTCAATACGGCATAAGCGGAAACGCGCGCTTCTACCTCGGCGATTGGACCATCACCGCGAGCGCGCAGGGCTGTGACTCTATTATTCGAACGGTGAAGATACCCAACGGGACGCAACTCGTCGAGAACTTCGTCCTCCAAAAGGCCACCCCGGGCATCCTTACCGGCGTGGTGACCGACGACGGGTCAGTTCCGCTGCCTCTATCGCACGTTTGGATCGGCTCCAAAACCGGCCCGCTCTCCACCGTTTCAGACGATCAAGGCAACTACACACTGGCCGGCGTGCCTCCCGGCACGGTTGAGCTTACGGCGTCTCACGGAACTCTCTTTCTGCAACAACAGGACAGCGTCGTCGTGGCCGAGGGCAAAACCACCGTCTTCGATATCGCGTTGGTGCGGAGGCGGCCGCAACTATAGCTGTTGAGCGTCTAAATTACGTGTACTCCGAAGGGCGCCTGCCTGCAGACGCCCTTCCATCCTCCCGCGTCTTTTCACACATCTACTCTCCCGCCATTAACCTTCGATAACTTGAGGACCCCCTCCGAAAGGAGTAGAAGTAGTTAGGGTTAACCAGTATCAGGTTTCAAAGAATGCATTAGTTAACCTTCGGCCTATTTCCTTTTCCCTTCGTTTTGAGAGGAAGCATGAGCACAAGACGCCTCAAGCGCTTCGGTTCGCGGCGCGGGCAAGCCCTGGTCTTCGTTACCGCGTCATTACCCGTGATGTTCGGCATCGTCGGTCTGGTAGCGGATGTCGGGTGGGCCTATCGGCGCCGCGAGGCATGCCGCATGGCGGCTCAATCGGCGGTGATGGCAGTGGTATCCGCCGCGGGGTCTACCACTCCCGCCGTGCAAAACGACACCGCTTGTCCCGCCACCCTGAGCGCGACCGTTCCGTGGCAGATCGGCTGCCAGTTCGCACAGCAGAATGGTTTCACTAACGGCAGCAATAACCAAACAGTATCGATCCAGATTGGAAGCGGCGCGACGGGCATACCCGTCTCCGGAGTGTCGCCCACCAAATACTGGGTGGCGGCGACCGTTTCCGAAAAGGTGCCCACCCTGTTCAGCTCGGTTCTTGGCGGGCGATGGTTCACGGTAAAGTCGCGCGCCACCGAAGGAGTGTACGCCCCAACCGGGGGCGGCTGCGTGTACGTGCTTGACCCATCCGATCCCGGCTCGCTTTCCATGTCGGGCACAACCACCATCACCAGCGGCTGCGGCATCTACGTGAACTCCAGCGCCGTCGGCGCGGTCAACATGACCGGCAGCGGCGGCATCACTACTACTGGGGGCACCACAACCAATGTCGTCGGCACGGTGACCATGACCGGGAATTACGTCACGCCATCGGCCAATCAAGGCGTGGTGCGCGGCAACCCCGTCGACCCGTTCGCGAGCGGCCTGCCGGCCCCGCCGGCCACGGGTTCATGCCAGCCGACCGCGCAATTTACCGGCTCAATGGCGCACACCATATCGCCGGGCACGTACTGCAGCCTGATCAAGCAGACGGGCTCGGGAACCCTGACTCTCAGTTCGGGCGTCTACATCCTGCAAGCGGGCATCAACGTGAGCGGGACTTCCACTCTAACCACAACCGGTTCGGTCATGCTGTTTGTTTCGGGTGGGAACGTCGACCTGGAAGGTAGCGGTGGCGTGACCCTTCCGTCGTTCACTTCGGGAACGTACCAGGGCATTTCGATCTGGCAGCCTACGACCAACAATGCGGCCGCCGTCATCGAGGGCAGCGCCGCCCAGAACATCAGCGGGCTGATCTACATGCCCATGGCGGCGCTAACTTACCAGGGATCGAGCAGCACCGGGACCAATACCTCGATCGCCTGCTACACGCTGAGCATGGTGGGCAGCAGCATGATCAACGCCGCCGCCAGCACTCCGTGGGCTACCGGCTTGAGCGGCTCGTCGCTAAGCGGCGGATACCTGGTGGAGTGAGGGGCGGCCGTTCCATGTCCTCGTCAGCTCGAAAGGATTATGCTCGGGGAGTCTGCGCGATCATAAGGACTGAGGGAGTCCTCGGGTCAGCCAGCCTCAGATAGAAATAACCGATTCCCGCGGTGCCCAGCATTAGGCCTGCGGTCTCGCCAGCTCCAGCCAGCCCGCACGGCCACGGTAACCTCTGAGTTTCAAACTGCTCGATGCCGCGGTGACCAATTGTCTCGGCTATCTCGCGCAGGTCGGGCGCCCCAAAGGTGCAATCCGCCTCAAGCAGCACATCGGCATTCCCTGCGCGACCGTGACAGAGGGAAAAGCCCGCCGTCGCCGTATCAGATGATTCAAGGGCGCGCTTTGTAGTTCGGATGGCAGCTTCGGCTTCTTTCCGAGCCTCGGTACTAGCGGTCAGACTCCAAGCGCGCATGCGTGCCAGAGCGATTCCGGGAGCCCCGTGGCACCATGCGTTGCTAAAGACCGGGGTCGCAGGCGACCCCCGCGACTGCAGGAAATCGCGGAAATCAGGCCAGTTTTCGTCGGCGGCACTGTAGTGCGTGCGCTCGTACCGAAAGGCCTCCTCGGCGGCGGCCCGAAACCGCGTTTCGCCAGTCGCACCAAATAGTTCGAGAAGAGCCCATCCGATTCCTGCCGTGCCGTGCGAGAAGCCAGTCAAGTTACGTCCCGCAGTTTGGCCAGGGAATTCGATCATTCTCCAAGACCAGCCTTCCGATGATTTCACGGCCGCTTCCTCCAGCCGGTCGGCCCAACGCGCCGCTAATTCTATCCACGCCGGACGAGCATAACGGCGCGACAGTTCAAGAAGCACTGGAATCGCTCCTGCGAATCCGCTCATCACGTCCATACCAGCATCGGTAACCTCAGCGTCAATCCGGTCAAGTAAGGCGATGCCCTGTTCCTGCCAAACTGGCGCCGCAAGTAATTCGCCGATCCGTATAAGAGACCACGCGATGCCGATCGTTCCCGAATACAGGCCAACGCGCAACGGCGGTGGGATAGTTTCGGCGTGGCGCTGCGCGTGGCGCGCCGCACCGAGGGCAGTCTCGGTAATGAGTGGTTCATTCCCGGTTTGCGCGATGGAGGCAAGAAAAAGCGCGACGCCGCTGGTCCCGGAATAAAGATCGGGGCCGAACGATCTGTGCCGCACATCCCACGAATTGGAGGATTCGAGAGAGGGTCCCATCCAGTTGCATGAGCCCTCAGACCAAATCGCATCTCTGCAGATTCGACGTGCTATAGCGGAAGCCTGCTCCAGGAAAATGTTCACGCTACCGCCGGATCGATAGCCGCAAATTTGAATTCGTTAGCCGAACCAGCGTTCAGCCAGGGTCGCGCGAGCGAAATGCCCACGGAACTGAACCACTCCTCTACGGTTTCGAGGCGCTCGAAGGTCTGTTTTGCATTTTTCTGGTGTGCCGACCAAATGCCCTCCGCTAGTATTCGGCAGCGCGACATGCCGAAGCTTTCCTGGTTGCCGGGGTCTTCGGCAAATGCCAACCCGGGCGCGAGGCGCAGGGTAAAGAGCGGAACTTCGTCACTCAGCAAGGGGCCCAATTTCCCGCATATCTCGGAAACAATTTTGGAAGTGAACTCGGCATGACGGCGAGATGTATAAAGGACTGCACCATCGGATCGTCTAACCGACGCTCGCTGACTTCCGGTCTTGAACCGGAAAGGTACCTGCCATTTGTTCAACTCTCCGGACAGAAGTTGCAATAGTTGGGGAACCCCTTCAGGGGAGACGTTCCAGTAAAACCGTATTATGGAGGATTCATCGCTCGAGTCGGGTAGACTTTCACCAAACATAAAGTATAATCCGGGCTGCAAGGCGAGCGACTCGCGGGGAACATAGATTCTCACGGTTGCGCCTGGGGCAAGTACCATTCCGGATCCGCTGAGATTCACGAATTCGCCTGGAGCAAGCATTCGTGTGATCCCGCCCCGTTTCGCCGCCACCTGCCCGTTCGGCGTAGTATGTAAGACCTGCCACCCGTCTTCCCAACGCTCCCGGCTCTGGTTTGCTCGTACCAAGGATTCAATCCACTCAGTACTGGCTTCTTCCGGCGAAGTATGGCCGTTCTCGATTCGCCCGGTAAAGCGGCGGCAGTAGCAATGCTGATACAACACACTCGTGAGTTCTCCCAGGAAAGGAGGCATGCCGCTAGTGAGTTGCAGCCCAAACATTGGCATTGCAATACCGCTGGACGGATTACCGGCGAAGCTGAAGGTGGTTGGCGACAGGATAACGACGGCATCTATGATGCGACACAGTTCCTCCCGCAAAGAGAACTCCATCTTCATAGTTCAATTCCCAGTAGCTCTCGTGACGCGTCTTCGGGATCCTTGAGAATGTTCATGCTGAGTTGAAGCAGAAGAACCGTGCTCGCATTTGCCTGTGGAGACGATTGCAGGTATTCGAAAGCGGTCTGGATGTTTCGTGCGCCGGTATACATCATGGTTCGGCGCAGCAGGTCTCGCGCACCACTGCCGGAGACGCCCCGGCACCGCGTGTAGGTATCCCAGAAGCGTCGCATGGCGGGCTGCATTTTCTCGATCGGAAACCGCGCGCGCTCCACCAGCGCCGCAGGGTCGGTTAGTCCGTTTCCCGGCAACGACTGCACCCAGAAAGAGACATAGGCACTCAGTATGCCGGCCAGATCCCAGCACGAATCACCCCAGTCGGCCATCTCCCAATCGACGATCTTCAAAGACAGACTGCCATTGGGGTTGGGACAGAGAACGCAATTGTCCCACTTGATATCACCGTGCATCAAAACCTCGAAACTCCACGCTGCGCGCATGTTTTCGAGCACGGTTGCAAATTGCGGAAATTGCCGGACCATACCCAGCATTTGATGTATGCCACCACTCAGGTTGGGGACTGCATGAGGCGGCATGTCATGCAGCGACAAAGCCCATGCGGGGCGCCTCAGAAACGTACCATTGAGGCCCACTGGCGGATTCATACACGACTTGCGATGATAGTTCCCGAACACGCGACCGAGTTGTTCACCGACATCGACGGGAAAGGAACCGTTTCTGAAGTGGTGCTCGGTAATTGTTTCAGCGCCCTCCAGTAGTTCAGTAATCAGAACGGCACGCCGCTCATCGTAGGAGTGGAAGTGCGGTACGATCTCGGCAATATCGCCGAAGGTCTCGTTCTTGGCCGCAAGTTCGTAGCATTGCGCCTCTGCGTGCAAGGTGCGAGCCGAATCCGGGTCGAAGCGGCGGACTTGTTTGACAAAATAGCCCTGCCCTTGCCGCTGCTTGACCTTGAAGTTACGATTGCGGCGTCCTATCTCGCTGATTTCCACCCCGCCGTTCACGATGGATTCCCGCGTTACGATTCCACGCTCAAGCAGATAGTAAATGAGATTTTCCGCGCTGAGCGTCATAACGAGGTTTGGTTGAACTGAAGTCTACGAAACCTCAGTCTTGCGCCTTATGCCACACAGTGGCAATAGCTATTGAATGTCCGCGCTCTGCAAACGTACCAGTTAACCGATGGTCCGTAGTTGGCTGGTATCGCGCCGTGGCCGTGGCAGGCCCCAACGTGAGTGCAGATCTCGCTGGGATAGGGACACCATGGATCCACGATTGTCGGGCGGTGTGCCGGCGCGGCAGCCGCCTGGGCGGCTGCGAGTCCCTGCATCTCCAGGTCACGACGCGGGTCCCCACCACAGGTGCCACGAACGGTACCCGGTTCCAGCATTGGGCAAGCCCCACTCGGGTGGGGTCCTCCACAATACCCCCCAAAACTATGAAAGCAACCGGGGAAATTTGACAACACCGCTTGCGGGACTCCACCGGCCATCTGAACCCCTTGCCCTTGCACGGGTGCAGCAAACCCGGCGGGCGCGCATGCTGGAGACGCCGCAACGCAGTTCGGAGTTGTTGGGCAGGCCGCCAGCGTATGCGGAGGACAAAGCGCAGAGCACTCGAGGTAACTGCAAGGGTGGCTCGCACAAGGATAAAGGGCACTCTGCCGGCACCAGATCTGATAGCTGTATGGCAACGGTACGCCGCCGCCCATCGGCGCCATACCCGTTTCTACTGCGGCCCCGAATTGACCGCCGTATGCAGTCATAAGAGGCCCTTCGAAGAACTTGGCTTTCTTTGACTGTCCCGCCGCGCTTCCAAAAGACACCTGGCCGTCGCGCTTCAACCAAATGTAAGAACCGCCTAACGGAGACTGTTCCTTTGGTAGCGGCTCGCTGTGGAAAATGTCCGCTGTCTTGACATCGACGTATGTGCTGAGTGACGCGTCCCAGTAGATTCTCGTATGGTCGGGTTCAGGAGAAGCGCCTAAAAACCCGCTTACCAGCTGAGTCGCTCCTGCATTCTTAGGGTCCGGAACGGCTTTCGCTACGAACTCGTCCATTCGGAGCTTACTTTGCTCCTTCTTCCCTAGATTGCCTTGATCATCTGCCATATATCCTCCTGCACGATCATCGACACTTATAAACCGGGATTTCCCTTTTGGCGCTCGCCAGCGTGTCCGAGTCCGGGTTTTCCTCTTCGGGAGCCATTGCGCCTCCCCGAGGGCGCAGTTTTCGCGTGCCGCAAAAACCGAAAACAGAGCATCTAGCAGAAGTGAGTATGAGGGTTCCCGGGCGGCAGGTCACCACCTAAGTAGGTAGTCATGTCTTGTCGCTGCGCCACGCAAAACATCAGGTCCTCATTGTCGCCACGCGGCGGATACCTGGTGGAGTGAGGGCGGGGTTACCGGCCGGGTTCGCCGCTCGATATCCTAAGAATGGAACCTCTTGTGATCTATATCGAGCGAACGCCCGCCGCGCCCTTAAACCAGTGCGTGCGCATGCTCTGGTATGCGCGCGCTTCCCACGTACCCCATCAACGCGAGCGGGTCTTACCCAACGGCTGCGTGCAGGTGATTCTCAATCTGGCACGCGATTTCATTTTGGATTGCCCGGAGAATGGGCAGGTTTGTTCGTTGGCGCCATCCCTGGTCGTCGGAGCCCGCGCCGCCTACGAAATCGTCGACCGCTCCGATATGGCCGATCTGATCGGCGTTGTCTTTGCGCCGGGTGGTTTTAGCCCTTTTGCGTCGGATTCGGTCGATCTCTTTAGCCATCGCTCCATTTCCCTGGAGGACGTTTGGGGCGCATCCGCCCGCACTCTCCGCGACGGTTTGCGCGAAGCGCCCACCCCGCAACAGAAACTCCAGCGCCTGGAGCGCTTCTTGCTCGACAAGTTCGATGAGCCCGGCCCTCGGAACAAACTGGTGAATTTCGCCATCCGCAATCTGGGCTGTGCGCCTGTGGCCTTCACCGTAAGGGAAGTGGCCAAGAGCGTAGGTTTGAGCGAGCGCCGTTTCTCGCAAATCTTTCGCGAAGAGGTGGGCCTCTCGCCCAAAGTCTGGCGCCGGATCCAGCGCTTTCAGTGGGCTGTGCGGCGCTTGCACGCCGGAGCGGACCTCCGCTGGGTGGACCTGGCTTTGGATTGCGGCTATTACGACCAATCCCACTTCGCCAACGAATTCCGCGGCTTTTCGGGCATCGACGCCACTTCTTATTCGGCCAGGCGCACGCGATGGGCTAATCACGTCCCGGTGGAGTAGAGGGTGGCTTCCGTTTTTTCCAAGACGAAGCTTGGCCTGGCGGGCCATACTCGAGAAGTAAGAGCCAAATAGGAGGCTTCTATGCCGAACTTCGCGAAAAATTGTACATCCACCGTGATCCCGGCGCTGCGTTACCGCGACGCGCCAGCCGCCATCGACTGGCTGTGCCAAGCCTTCGGTTTCGAAAAACATGCGGTGTACGCGAATCCCGATGGAACCATCGCCCACGCCCAACTTACATTCGGCAACGGCATGATCATGCTCGGCTCGGTAGTCAAAGGCACGCCGTACAGCGAATTCATTCAACAGCCAGATGAAATCGGCGGCGCGGAAACCCAGGCGCCGTGTCTGATCGTGTCCGATTGCGACGCCATTTACCGCACCGCCAAGGCCGCTGGCGCCAAGATGGTTATGGATATCGAAGACAAGGACTACGGCGGCCGAGGCTTCACCTGCCGCGATCTGGAAGGCCATCTATGGAGCGTCGGCAGTTACGATCCCTGGGCGGAACACGCCACGGCCTGACCTAAGCGGCGGGCGTTTTCGCGGCCGATTCGCGGCCCGCGGCCTTAAAAAATTGACCCGGGCGAAACCACGATCACAGGTTTTGGAGGTTTTTTTTACTCGTATATTGAGTCACTTAGTGAGTTAAGTAGGTAGTTTCGCGTTGATCGCGTCCTACCATGGGCTCAGATGATCCCCGCTGCGGGCATCGCTACTTACTCACACTATGAAGGTACTCAAAGTAGTCCGCATCCTGCCGGTAGCCGTCGCTCTTTCAAAGATGGGAGACGCGCAGACCAAAATCGATCTGCGCACTCAGGCCAAGAGCGTCGATTTTTCGGGAGCAAGCTACACGCTGCCGTCGCAAACGGGGCCGGTTTTGCCGGCAACCTGCGCCGTGGGCGCCACATTCATACTCACCACCAGCCTCGCGGGACAAAACTGGTACATTTGCACTTCGACTAACCAGTGGACCGCGCAAGGGTCGGCGTTGCCATCGACTACCGGCAACAACGGCGGCGTGCTTTCCACCAACGGCTCTTCCCTGCTCTGGACCGCATTTGGCGGCGATATCAGCGGCGCGCCCGGCTCGATCAGCGTGAACCGCCTGCTGGGCCGCCAGTTGAATCCGGCGGCGCCATCCGCCGGCCAGGTGCTCGGATGGGATGGCTCGCAATGGTCCGCGCAAACTGTCACCATCTCGCCGCCGGTCGCTACGGTGTTCGGCCGCACCGGCGCCATTGCGGCGCAGACCGGCGACTACAGCTTTGCGCAGATCTCCGGCGTGGCGGCCCCGGCCCAATTGCCCGCAGCGGGTGGCGATTTGAGCGGGTCGCTCACGTCGGCGACGGTAACGCAGATGCAAGGCAGACCGATTGCGAACACCACGCCTTTCACCGGGCAGGCCCTCGCCTGGAACGGCACGCAATGGGCGCCGCAGAGCGTGGCCGGAGGAGTCGCCAGCGTGTTCGGCCGCACGGGATCGGTAACGGCGCAGTTCGGAGACTACACTGCATCGCAGGTGATTCATGCCGCCGATGTCAGCGCCGCCAACACCTTTGCCGCGGGCATGCGTCAAACATTCACACCGGCCGCCGGCGGCGCGGGCATCAACGTGGCGCCCGGTTCGCTGCCGACTTTCCCGCAAGCGGGAGACCTCGCGGTGGACTCGGGCGATTCGAACAACATCAAGGTTTACAGCGGGTCATCCTGGGTGAGGCTCGGGGGATCGTCCGCGCCCGGCAGTTATACTGCGGCCTTCACCGCCGCGACGTCGGTTTCCGTTCCCGGAACGACCCACGGTCTGGGCACCTCCAACTTGCTGGTGCAATGTTATGACAACGCGTCTCCATCCAACTATGTGGAGCCGAGCCAGATCAGCATCAATCCCACCGCATTCGACGTAACCATTGCGTTCGCCACCGCGGAATCCGGACGCTGTGTGCTCGCCGGCGGCGTGGGCGGCGGATCCGGCGGCAGCGGATCCGGTGGCGGCGCCGGGATGGCCTCTCAGCTCGGTGACCTCGCGGCGACGCTCACTAACTCGACAACGCTCGCCATCGGCGCCAACTGCTCCGCGGCGACGCCTTGCAATGTCCGATTCGGGGCGCAGACTTACTCTCTGACTTCTTCCGCCACGGCGACGCTGACCGGCGGTAGCGGTATCGCGTATGTTTATGTGGACCCCAGCGGAACCCTGACAGTAGGCAGCGTAATGTCGATAACCTGCTCCACTGCGTGTTCGGCCGTGCCGGGTGTCTCCAGCTTTCCCTTGAATTCGATTCCCATTTACACCTGGACAGCCTCCAGCGGCGCGTGGGACGCCACTGGCGGCGTCGACCGTCGCGGATTCCTGAGCGTCAGCCCAGTGCAGGGCGGCTCGGGAATCGCAACGGTGGCGACGGCCGGGCAGACTACAATTTCCATCGATAGCGCTGTAGTGCCGACCTTTCTCACTGCGTCGGCAACGCTCGATTTCCCTTCCATCGCCGCCGGAACCTGTTCCGCGGACATGACCATATCATTGCCCGGCGCAAATGCCGGTGACGCCGTCGCGTCCGGGTGGCCAGCGGCGATGGAATCGGGACTCAACGGCACCATGCGCATCAGCGCCGCGGGCGTGGTTTCCGTGCGCTTGTGCGCCGACGCCACCGGCGCCGTGAATCCCGCGGCCGCAACGTTCACCGCGACCGTGGTGCGAAGTTTCTAAGAGATCACCAGGACAATCCACTTACTATGAGACGAATACTGACTATCTGGGGACTTAGTGTGGCCGCCGCACTGGCGCAGACCACGGTAACCGGAAGCAAAACGGTGCAAGGAAATTGGGACGCTTCGGGCGCCAATACCACTAAGCCGGCGAAGACCGGCGCATCGTTACCGGCGACTTGTTCAAGCGGCGAGGTCTTCTTCAACACGGCGGCATCGAGCGGGCAAAACATCTACCTCTGCCAGCCGGCCAATACCTGGACGCAAGTTACCGGAGGCTCGGGAAGTCTGCCCGCGGCGGGAGGCGATCTCTCGGGTACGCTGACGTCCGCAACTGTGCGCGCCATCCAAGGCCAGGCGGTGGCGGCCACTACGCCTTCCATGGGACAAGTGCTGACGTGGGGCGGCTCGTCCTGGGGCGCGCAGACCCTGTCCGGGTCGGGCGGCGGCGGCAGCGTTGCGGAAGCCGACCTTATTTTCGACGGATCGACTTCGATTGGCGGCGAGACGATGTCCGCCTGGTCATGCAGCAGCGGCGTCTGCTCCAGTAACTGGACCGCGCCCTCCGGCGTGAACTGGGTGTATGTCCAAATGTGGGGCGCGGGCGGCGGCGGATCCGGCAGCGCCGGCGGCGGCGGAGTAGGCGGTGGAGGCGGCGGCGGGGGTTTCTGGAGCGGGGTTTGCCCTACAACGCCGGGCGCCGCCGTGGCGATCGGCGTGGGTCAAGGTGGTTCTGGCGGTCACCAGAATCCTTGGGCTGGTAACGGCGGCAGTTCCTCATTCGGCGCGTGCATGTCGGTCACCGGAGGCAAGGGCGGTGACTTAGTCCCATATGGTTTCGGCGGGATTATGAACGCTGCCAGTAGCTATGGCGCGTGGCTGCAAGCCGACGATGGGAGCGGCAACGTTTTCACCGTCTTCGTGAACCAAGTTACCTCGGCGTGCGCCAGGGTGGGCGCTGCCGGGGGTATGGCGGCGAGGTTTGACGCCGGTGGATGCGGCGCTGGGTGGGTCGTTACTTCCGGAGCCGCCGGCCAGCCAGGCGGCTCCGCTCCCGATGGCGGTGGCGGCGGCGGCGGGGGAAGCTACAACAACGCGACATCCGTGGCGGGAGGCGTCTCAGCCTTGGGCAATACCCTCTATACCAACGGCGGGAACGGCGGGAACGGCGGCGGATGGACATCCGGCGGAGGCTTGCTAGCCTGCGGAAATGGCGTGGCGCCTGGTGGCGGCGGCGGAGCGGCCGGCGTAGAAACAGGCGCTGTAAATATAACTGGCTGTAATGGCGCCCGCGGTGAAGTTAGAGTCTATTACCTGCACTAGAATGAAAAGGAATACAATGATTCGCGAAACGGGGCGCGCCCTCTGGCTGATTGCAATACCTTTAGTAGTTAGCGCCCAGTTATCCGGGCAAATTGCGGTTTCCAGCGTAACTACTTCCGCCACGCAGGCGATTTTGCAGTTTACGTCGCCGATTGCGAAGCCGTGCAGCATTCAGGTGGCGGACATGAACCGGACGATAACTATAGTTAACGGTTCGCAGGCAAGTGGCCGGGTTACAATCCAGACCGTTGCGCCACATGGGTTACTCGCCGGCGCCATAATCTATCTGGAAAATACCGGCGTGTGGGATGGGTGGCAGACGGTAGCCACTGTCCCCAACGCAACCAGTTTCACCTTCGCGAGCAGCACGCTGGGGACTGCTTCCGCCGGAAATGCCGGCGTATTGGTGGACGATGTAAACCCAAACCTCTTCACCAGCGCCGATCAGGATACTCGCGCCGGCAACATCGTATCCGGCCCGGGCGCGATACAAAATGGCGCGCCATCGCAGGCGGGCCGCAGCCGGACGTTCGTGATTGGCAAGCGAAGCTCAGACGTCGCTTCCGACGGCAATCGTTATTCTCGCGCTCTGCAGACCAATTCGCGCCATCACTACACGTTGACTTGCGGCGCGCAATCCTTCGATCAGGAATTTCGCACCGACAACATCCCGCTGGGCGACACGCACAATGAAGGCCCGCTCGCGGACCGCAGCAACCCGGGGCAATATGGCTACCCAACCATCCAATGGAGCAATCAGGCCCAAACGCTGATCGACCCCTTAACCGGCCTGCGTTCCTACCGGGCCACCTCTCCTCAGGGGCAGGCCTCGACGTTGCAGAATTTCATCACCGCCCTCGATCCCAATTCCGTTTGGAGTAACCCCTCCGGGCCTCTAAACAGCTTTGGCGGTTCGGCCTCGTTCACGGGCCCTTGCGCGAGCGGAACCTGCCCCCTGTTTTTGCGAGCCGATGCTCTGGTAATTCCTGGCGGCGCCACTTACACGACCAGCGGAAACTCACTCGATTGGCTCACTGTATCGATCTCGCAGGCCTCCATCGGCAATTCCGGCTGCGCGGGCGACGACTGCAAAATTGTCGCCTGCCTGACTGTGAATGGCGTGAGTTGCGCCAGCGCCAATCGGGAGATCTCGTTAACCGCGACACCCGCCAGTTACACCGTGGGCACTCGGAACCTGATGGATTTATGGCAGGCCTCCGGCGCCCCGGGCATTTCCCGCGTGGAGGCTTCCACCGCCAGCGGCACGGTGAACTACACGGCGGCGACGAAGCAGATTTCGTTCGCAAGCGGAAATCCGTTCAATATCCGATGGGTTGCCGGCAGCCGGATCAATGTCGCGGGCACGGAGTACGCCATCGCTTCGGTGCAGAGCGAACTGCAACTGACCTTGTCCAAAGGCCCCACATCCAACCTGAGCGGCGTTCCTTACAGCGCCAGCAACTTCGGCGCGCTCATCTGGAAGAAAACGAATACTGCCGACCGCGTCTCGATTGGATACGCCACGTTCCTTTTCGGAAGCAGCGCCATGCAGTCATGGTATTCGGAGTCGTTGGAGCCGAATCTCGTTTGCTCTTCCACAACCGCGTTGTTCGGGACAAACACCGGGTACAACTGCTTCGTAGGCCAGGAGCTCTTCTGGATAGCGGCGGATGGCAGCGTCGTCAACGATCTTGGGTTCGTGGGGCTTACTTACTACAACGACAATCGATGGAGCCCGTCGACTGTCTGTTCCGGCGACTTCGACCCACAGAACGCGGATACCTGGTATTGCCTGGTTCCGCTGTTCTTCGATACTACCAGGATGAGTATCGTCCAGATCAAATATACTGGCTCGCATGCCCAGGGAGTTTCGGGCCAGCTCATACCGGACTGTAACTTCACGACGCCCATCAATACGCCACCGTGCAATCAATTTACTATCTTGCAGCCCAACAAGGCCGATTCGGTTAGCCAGGCTGCACCGTTGTTTAATCCGGACTATCTAGCTAGCGGTTACTCCGCGCAGTATTGGCTCCTGGGCGGCGTGTCGTTGGATGGGAATCTCATGATCTACACCCGGCTCGAGTCTCAGGATACGCCCGGGTGGACCTTTCTTTACGATCTAGGGGATCGTACGCCCGTAGGCGCCACCGCAAACAGCATTCATCTGGTCGGCGGCGCGTCTTCCTACCGGAAGGCGCCGGCAAGCTGGTGCTCCATTCATGCCGTCCAAAACCCCGACTCCGGGTGGGCTTCCTGGTCGAGTAACGATTTGACAATCGCCGGACCGCGCCGCACATACACTACTTTTCTTGCCAGCGCCCGGCTCACCAACACCGCCGGCGGGGCCGGGGGCTTGAACGCCTGTCCTTCGAATCCCTTCGGCGTGGCTGGCCAACAATGCACGCAAATTGCAGTGACCACCGGCATGCCGCAGGAACAAGCCGCATTCACCACCTTGCAGGCTATCCAGACCGGCGACTTGATGAGCATCGATTCCGAAACCATGCGCGTGGTGCAAGTCGTCAGCCCCACACAATATTGGGTGCAACGCGGGTACAACGGCGCGTTGGCCGCGCATCCGAACACCACCGCGCTCGTCATGGTTTGCGGCACGCGCAATAGTCAGAATGCCGCCGTCACCGTTTGGAATTACAGAGCCGATCCGTTTGGAACGAACTCGGCGGGGACAACCGTCATTTCCGATCCGACCATTTTGAATGCGCACAGCTACATCGGCGGCGGCTTCTCCGTTGTTGAGGGCGGCTTCACCTTCGTGCTGGGTGAATCGCTATGTCCCTCCGCAACGGGGGGTAGTTGCTTGCAAATTCGGCAGGGCAATATCGCCACCGCGTCGCAAAGCCTACCAAGCGCTGTCGAGATCAATCCGCCTTTCGCCGGCGTCAGCGGTAACGGCGTCCCGAATTTCGTCGATGGCCATCCTGGTCCTTGTTTCAATGGCGTCTGCATGGACGCACGGCCACTGGATGGCGGAGGCGCGTCCCTGGGTTCGGCGGCGGCCCCATTCACCAACGTGGGTGGCCAGTTGTGGAAGATTAGCGGCGCGCAAAGCGTTCTGAATCGAAAATATCTCGCCACCATAGCCTACTCGGGCAGGCATCCGTTAGTGGATGTCAGCGGTCCGGCTGTTTTACTGGGAAATACCGCGGCCGATTCGTATAAGTACTGCTATGCATTCAAGGCGGGCGAATGCCGCAGCGGCTCTTCGGCGGGCGATGTCTACGTGAACACGCCGTATGTGAGCTATCCCTATTGCTTGTATCCCGGCATTGCGATTCAGCCGGACGACACGAACAATCTCTGCATAGCCGATTTGGGCGCGTATACCGGCAATGTCGTCCAATTCGGAGTGGCACAGCACGATATCACCGGCGCCGGTTTTCGCCGTCTGGGCGCCAACTACGGCAAGTGGAACCAATTCGACGTGTTTTGGAATAATCAGGGTCCGCCCAGCGCCGGCGTGTCCAGCACTCAGGTCCGCTGGTTGGACGGTGTTCGCTTTGACAACCTGATCAATATTTTGCCGTCCTATCCCGGCCAGGATGCGGTAACGCGCAGTTCCTTCGAATCTGTTCCGGTTACCATTGCCGCGCCGCAATCGGGCCAAAGCGCGATCGTGGAATTCGGTTACGCGGAAAACGGAAGCGCGGCCAATTACTACTGCACGTCGCGCCAGGAAACGTGCGTGGCCGCCAGCGCCGCCATCAACACGGCCACGCCATTTTACTTCGAGCAAACGGAGCACTATACCGGGGTGCCATGCAGCAGCGGCTGCACTGTCACGATTCCCGCCTTACCGCAGCATGTAGTCTATTACCGCTGGAAATATCTGGATGCGTCGGGGCACACGACAGGAACCAGCCAGGCGTACGCAACGGTGGCGCCGTAAGACGCCACGTTAACCGTCACTACTTGATGCAAAGGAACATGTTGCCGTAGATAAAAGTGGCAGCGAGAAAGTGCGCGACGCGCGAGACGCGGATGACTCGCGCGAGCGCTCGCTTGAAGGGGCTGCGCATCGCGTCCACGTTCGTGTATTCAAAAATATCGAGCGCCTGCGTAAAGCCGGCCGCTCGAAAGGCCTTGCGCAGTTGGCCCGGACGGAATTGATTGAAATCGATGCCGAGCTTCATGATGTCCGCGCCTTGCCGCCAGATTCTCAGCTTGAAACGGAGCGCATCGGGAAGCCACCCGTAAAGCGGGAAGTTATATTCGCCCGAAGTAAAGCTGAGTTTATTCGTCGATGCAAAATAGAAAAGGCCGCCGGGCCTTAACGCTCGGGCGATGATGCCCAAGGCGCGCTCCCAATGTTGCACGTGCTCAAACACTGAGGACGCAATAATGAAATCGTACTTGCCTTCGCCCAGATCGACGTCTTCGATGTTACCCAGCCTTATATCTGGTTCGACTCCGCGTTCCCTTCCCAATCGTCTCGCGTTGTCTATTAACTGTTGGCTAATCTCGAGACCTTCACTTTGTAAACCTTTGACCGTGAACATCACTAACAGCCAACCGGTCCCCGTTCCTACTTCCAGCACTCTCGACTCGGAAGTCAGCGGCCTGCCGAAGCGCTCCATGAGATCGCAATAGAAGTGAAACCGCTTGTCCTGATTGTCCTGGGGAACATGATGCTCTCGTAAAAATCGATCGATTTCTAAGAGATTCTCCTGGGGAATCTGCATTTGTGTACAAGTATACAATCGGGCTCGAGTAATTCAAAGACAAAATCAGTTAGCATTTTCCATTCGCCGGCGGTTATCATCGGCCTCTCATAAATCGCCTGACGGCCATGGCGCTTATAATAATCCATATTGCCGGTTCCTCCACCCTCCGTCGAGTTCACACTGCAAGATCAGGCGCGGATGGCCGAGGCGCGAAATTATTTCGCATGGCAGGGACGGATGGTGTTGCCTCACCTGGGCCGGCGCGTGGTGGAAGTCGGGTGCGGAACAGGAAACTTCACCGGGGAGTTGTTGGACCGCGAGATTGTAATCGCGGTGGATGTCGAAACCGAATGCCTGGAGCGCTTGCGGGCGCGATATCAGGGGCGCTCGAATCTTCACATCTCGCAATGCGGTCCCGGCGACGCCGCCTTTGAAGCGCTCGGCGGCCTTCGGCCGGATTCCTGCGTCTGCCTGAACGTGCTGGAACACATCGCCGGCGATCGCGAGGCGTTGGCCGCGATGGCAGCGATTCTGCAGCCGGGCGGCGCGATCGTGGTCTTGGCGCCGGCGTTCCAGGCGCTATACGGCCCCATCGATTATCAGCTGGGGCATTTCCGCCGCTACACTTGCGCTAGTCTGCGCCAAACCGCGCAGGCGGCTGGGCTCGAAACCGCGCAGATCCGTTACATGAACCTTCCCGGGTTCTTCGGCTGGTGGGCAAACGCGCGCTTGTTCCGCCTGAAGGAGCAATCAGCCACTCAGATCGCGTTCTTCGATCGGGTCTTGGCGCCGGCGATCTCACGCATCGAGTCCGTCGTGACGCCGCCGTTCGGACAATCCGTACTTGCGGTGTTGCGCAAGCCGGCTTGACCCGGGTTTACCGGGCGGCCTGAGCGGCTTCTTCCTTGGCCTCGTGGTATACCATGTCGGCGTTGACGTCCCAGAGGTTGTCCTTGCTCGTCTTTCCCGCCAGGATATTATCGACCGCGATCATCGCGGTAAGCATGGAGTGATCCTGATTATTGTACTTATGCATGCCATTGCGGCCAACCAGGAAGAGATTGGAATACCCATCGACATATTTCCGGATTTCGTCAAACCGGTCGTAAGAACCGAAATAGGCCGGATAAGTCTTGGGCATGCGGATTACTACCGAATCCAACACATCGGCGGCTTTGAGAATGCCGATGCGCTCGAGTTCTTCGGCCCCCAGGCGGGCCATGTCGGCGTCGGGCATCTTCCAAATCGCATCACTCTCGTAGCAAAAGTATTCGAGCCCAATCCACACCGTATCCGGATCGGCCACCAGGAATGGACTCCAGTTATTGAAGATTTGCAAGCGTCCGACTAGAACATCCGGCTCTTGAATATAGATCCAGTTGTCCTTGATCAGCGTCGGTTTGCCGTCGGGAAGCTTGTCGGAAATTGACAGACGCTTCATCAACAGGCCGACCGTCATGAAATCGCGATAGACCAGCCCTTCGCTCACTTCGCGCACGTTGGCGGGCGGCGGCGTATCCAGCGCGGTGATCAATTCTTTTACCGGCATCGTGGAAAAGAAATAGTCGCCGTCATAGCGTTTGCGCTCGCCGGTCGAAGTGTGGGTGGCCCACACGGCGGC
Organism: Bryobacterales bacterium; assembly: GCA_963743705.1. Classification (GTDB taxonomy): domain Bacteria; phylum Acidobacteriota; class Terriglobia; order Bryobacterales; family Bryobacteraceae; genus PALSA-243. Next base: position 477,734 of record CAVUQS010000021.1, read on the forward strand.
GATCCGGTTGCCGGCGCATTCCAGCTTATCGACCTTCCAATGCTGGTGAATTTCGCCGCCCGCGGCCTTCACCTTCTCGGCTACGATTTCCCAAAGCTGGCCGGGGCCGAGCTTGGGATAAAAGAAGCGCTCGATCAGCGAAGTCTCGACCTTCTTTTGCGCGACATCGCCGGTATTCTTGCGCGGCAACAGGCGGCGGAAGGCCTCCTTCAAAACTTTGGTGATGTCGAGCCCTTTGATCCGCTGCGCGCCCCACTCGGCGCTGATTTTGTCGCACGGCACGCCCCACACCTTCTCGGTGTAACGCTGAAAGAAGGTGCGGTATAACTCGCGGCCGAAACGATTAATAAGAAAATCTTCGAGGCTTTTTTCAGTCGGAATTGGCCGGACCGCGGAAGCTACATAACTTACGCCAATCTTAGTCGTCCGTATAATACCTAACTTGCGAAGGGTGGTGGCGGAAAGCTTCAGCGGGTAGTCGAAAAACTGGCGCAGGAAGTAAATACGTGACTTACGATTGCGGATCAGCATTACGTCTCCGCGGTCGCCTGTGCCCGAGGTACGGGGATTTACCACGGTACGCTGTTGACCTTGATAGGCAATAGTCTCCGCAGCGCCGGCGTTCTCAACGGGCATGATGTCGAGCCACCAGTTCATGACTCGATCGGACTTCGAGAAAAAGCGATGGCCACCGATATCGATCCGGTTACCCTTATAATTGATCGTGCGGGCGATGCCGCCCATGTAATCGGAGAACTCAAGAATGACGGGCTGGATATCGCTTCGGCGAACAAATTCCAGCGCGGCGGTAAGCCCCGCGGGCCCAGCGCCTATAATAATGGCCTTTTTCGTCTTCAAGCCCTGTCATTCTAACACACGCTGCCTCGCAATCAGCCCCGCAGCGGGACCCAGCCGGGTCAGGTCGAATTCGCAGTAAGCACAGTACCGGCATACAGTACTGCCCACCTAACTTATCTGCTCGCTACTAACTAATGGAAACAATTGGTGACGCGGTAAAGCCTTTAGAATGTGTGCAATCTGGCGCGCCGCGTGTTACAGTAAAGCCAGATTTGTTTACGCTCACTATTTCGTGATATTCGTGTGGAACGCGTGACATTCTGAGAGCGCATTGGATGCAAAAACGGTTACATATTACTCGATCACTCCGGTCCTATTTCACGTGGGTATTTCTTATCGCTCTTACTTTGAGGATCGCGCTCGTAGTGATTCTAAAAACCTATATAATTGCGCCGGGCGATGGCTTGGAAATGAGAAACATCGCGAGATCACTGGTGGAAGGGCATGGGTATTCCTCCCCATTTGGCGTCCCCAGCGGACCCACCGCTTGGGCAGCTCCGTTGTTCCCCGGCATCATTGCCGTTTGCTTCAAACTGTTCGGGGCCTTCACGGTTCCTTCCGCCATTGCGATTCGCGTTCTCAATTGCGTACTCTCGGCCGCGTCGTGCGTGATGATCTACGTCGCAGCCAAGCCCGCGTTTGGCGAACAGGTGGCGCGTCTCAGCAGTTTGATCTTTGTCTTCTATCCAAATTCCATTTGGGCCGCCATCAGGACCACCTGGGACACCACGCTTCTCTCGCTTCTGCTCCTGGTCGTGACGTACCTGCTCACTCGTCTGGCCTCCAAACCCGAATTGGGATTCGCCCTCGTTACTGGCGCCGCGATTGGCGTAACGCTACTCGACAACGTCGCGCCCTTGTTTACCCTGCCGCTGCTCCTTCTTTGGTATTTCTGGCAGACTCGTAGCAAGCCTGACAGGTTCAAGTTACTGGCGGTGTTAGCCGCCGCGCCTGCTCTGATTTTTGGCCCCTGGATGGTTCGTAATTATTCAGCCACCGGCTCTTTTGTAACCCGATGCTGCGCCGGGGTTGAGTTATATGCAGGTAACAACCAGGATTCATGGGAACGCCGATTCGTGAACGGCAACTTCAAAGTCGATCCCGTCGGCTCGGCCGCGGAATTGAAGTTATATGTCGACCTCGGAGAGAAGGCTTACGACAGTGTCGCCCGGCAGCGCGCGCTCTCATTCATCCGGAACAATCCGCGAAAGGCTTTGGATTTGTTCCTTTGGAAGATTGGCGGATGGTGGCTGGATATCTATACGGATGAAGGGGTATACGAGGATAAGTGGATAGCTCGCGCGCTCCAGGGCAAGCAGCCGATCCACTGGATTGTGTTGCCTTTCTTCTTGGCTGGCGCGTTCTGGTCGATCAAGAACCGGAACCGCCTGAGTTACCCATACTTGATCCTGACGTTTGTCTACCCGTTGCCTTATTACATCTTTTCAGTCGGTGAACATATGCACTTCCCGATTGAGAGCTTTATGGTGACGCTGGCGTGTTACGGCGCGCTTGCCTCTTTAGGATTCACAAAGAAAGCGGAGGCGCTGCCGCCGTCATGAGGCATATTACATCAAGCCCGGCGGCAAGAGAGTGGCTGGAACCCGTGGCCTGGTGCGCGCTCGCTCTGGCGGCGGCTTGCGGCGGGCATTCAGCGGGCGAGCAGCTACCGTATGTCACCCCGGATTCAGCGCAATATCTAAGCGCGGCCCAATGTCTTCGCACGCTCCACCGGTTTGAAACTAACCTACTGCATTACGATACGGAACGGTCTTACGGGATAGTTCCCGCGCCGCTAACTTGGTATCCTCCCGGTTATCCCGCGGCCATAGCATTCCTTTCCACTTTCGGCCTGGGCTATGAGCTTGCGGCCCTTTGGATCTCCATCGCCTCGTTTGTCGCGGTAACGGCCGGCGTTTGGCAAACGATGCGCATGCTCGATCCGTCCCTTTGGCCCGCGCGCGCGGCGGTGGTTTGCTGGATCGCCAGCTCGCAGGCGTTGTTCTTTTCCGGCGCGGCCTTGAGCGAATCGCTATTTACCCTGTTCGGCGTGGCTATTGCTCTACTGATGTTGCGCGGCAGCGCCAACCGCGGCGCTGCATGGTGGTGGATCGGCGCGGCCATTGTGGCGGGACTTTCTTATTGGGTGCGTTATGCGGGCGCGCTCTGGGTTTTGGCGTCTCTAGGAGTGATTGGGGCGCGAATACTTTTGCAAAAGAAGCAGGGTCCCACGCCATGGACCGCGGCCATAGCCGCGGCAGCTGCGCTTCTGGTGATGACGCCGGTGATGATACGCAATGTAGCCCTGGTCGGCGATTGGAGGGGCGGCAACAACCTCGCTGCCGTTAAACCGCTCGGAGCATTTCTCCGAATGACGGCGAGTCTCCCCTTGCGCCTGCTATTTGGGGATCTCGATCTGCGTCGTCTGCTCGTCGCGCTGGCGGTCGCGGCGCCGGCGGCGCTCGGTCTCTGCGCGGCCTTCGTGTTTGGCGCATCAAGGCCACAGCCTTCGGTTCAACGGCCTCCTTTTGCGTTGACCGGCGTTCGAGTGGTGGCGGCGCTGGTGATTCTCTATTGGCTCGGAATGACCTGGATCGCCTTCCGTTCCGTGATTACCTATGCTCCGCGTATGTATCTGCCGGTTCTTCCCCTCGTGATTTGCCTCGCCGCCTTTGGAATCGCCGGCGCGGTTCGCCGGTTGCGCGAATACGGCTGGCCGCGGTCTGCCATGCTGGGGCTGGCGGTTTGGCTCCTGGCAGCCTATGTCGGGTCGAATTGGATTTCGCGCGCGGCCATCCCGGAGGATTCGCTGCGCGACACCCGCCAGGCCTTGCAGCAATCGGATGGAACCGGCGTCAGCGTGGAGCAGCATTTGCTCCAAGAATTGCGCGGCGGCGAGACCATCGCGGCCACGGACGGCCAGCTCGCCGGGTACGTGCTGAACCATCCCACGCTCTCGCTCGTGAGCCACAACTTCAGCCGGATCGATTGGGACGATGCGACGCTGCGCGCCCAGATGGCTCGTTTCAGGGTGACTCATCTGCTGGTTTTTCGCGATCCCGGCATAGACCCCGTGCTGCAAGACTCGCCGTTGCTGGCCGGTCTCGCTCGCGGCAGGAGCGCGTCCTGGTTGAACTTGGAGTACTGCAGCAGCGCGGTTTGCGTCTACGGGACGCCCGCGAAACGCATGGTACAGTGAGGCCGAAATGTGCGGGATTGCTGGGTTTGTGACCATCGAACACGGAGGCGGCGCGCCGGGCGCGATCGAGCGCATGACCGGCGCCATTCGCCACCGCGGTCCGGACGACAGCGGCTTTTTCCGTGAAGAATTCGCCTCGCTTGGACATCGGCGCCTCAGCATCGTCGACCTCTCAACCGGTCACCAACCGCTGGCGAACGAAACCAAGGACGTTTGGATCGTTTTCAACGGCGAGATTTTCAATCACGCCGATCTGCGGCCGGCGCTGGAACGCGCGGGCCATCGCTACGCGACGCGCAGCGACACCGAAACGATTATCCATGCCTACGAAGAGCACGGCCCCGCGGCTGTAGAACGCCTGCGCGGCATGTTTTCACTGGCGATTTGGGATAGCCGGCGCCGCACGCTGTTCTGCGCGCGCGACCGGTTGGGCAAGAAGCCTTTCTACTACTACTGGGACGGCCGCCTTTTCGCGTTTGCTTCGGAGATCAAAGCGCTGTTCGAGCATCCAGCCATCTCGCCGCGCCTGAACGAAGCGCTGCTGCCCGAGTATCTGACCTTCGGTTACACAAGCGGAGACCAGGCGCTGTTCGAAGGCATCCGCAAACTGATGCCGGGACATCATCTGACTCTGCGGGTGAGCGATCCGAACCCCGCGCCCTCGATCCGGCAGTATTGGGAAATCCCGGCGCCGCCCGAAAAGCCGGAAGCGCGCAGCGACGACGCGTGGATTGCCGAATGCCGCGAGCGCATTGAAGAGGGCGTCCGCACGCGTCTGATGAGCGACGTCCCGCTGGGAATGTTCCTGAGCGGCGGCGTGGATTCGAGTATGATCGCCGCGCTCATGAAGCGGATGGTTTCCGGCCCGGTGAAAACGTTCGCAGTGGGATATCGCGAGGCCGAATACAGCGAACTCGGCTACGCGCGGCAAGTGGCAAGCGCAATCGGTACCGAACACCACGAAGTCACGGTCGGCATGGATGAATTCTTCCGCGAATTGCCGCGGTTGATCTGGCATGAAGACGAGCCCATCACGTGGCCTTCGAGCGTCTCGTTGTACTTCGTTTCGAAGCTTGCCGCCGAACAAGTGAAAGTGGTGCTGACTGGCGAAGGCAGCGACGAACTTTTCGCCGGCTACGGACGCTATCACTACTACTTGTGGAATCGCCGCTGGCTTCCGGCGTATCGTTTGCTGCCGGGATTTGTGCGCGCGGGAATCAGCGGGACCATCGCTCATTCTCCGCTGCTTGGCGCAAATCTGCGGCGCAAGCTCGGTCATACCTTTCTTGGCCGCGGGGATAAGATCGAGTCGCTCTATCTCGATAACTTCTATTCCGCCTTCCCCGGCGCCGAACTGGCGCAACTGATGCTGCGCGGCGGCGACTCGCCTTACGCAAGCTACATGGGCTATTGGAATCAACGCGCCGGTTCGCAAGATCTGAGCCGTCTCCTCTTTGCCGATCAAAAAACATACATGGTCGAGTTATTGATGAAGCAGGACCAGATGAGCATGGCCGCCTCCATCGAGAGCCGCGTGCCGTTCCTCGACCATTCCCTGGTCGAATTCGCCGCGCGCGTACCCGACCATCTCAAGCTGCGCAACGGCGTCGGCAAGTACATCGTGAAAAAGGCCGCCGAGGGCCTCGTGCAGCACGACATTCTTTACCGCAAGAAGATGGGATTCCCCACGCCCATCCGGCAGTGGCTGAGCGACGGCGCCGCGGACGGGATGCTGAGCGGCTTACTCGACCGCAACGGTTTCGTCAGCGAGTATCTCGATCTCGAACCGATCGGAAAGCTGATCGAGCGCCACCGCCGCGGAACGCTCGACGCTACCGACCGGCTGTGGCGGCTGCTCAACCTGCAGTTGTGGGGCGATCTCTATTTCACCGGCCGGGGCGTGCGCACATGGGAAGCGGCATGAGCGAATTCGAGAACGGCGTGACGCTGCACCATGTGGGATACGTGGTGGAATCCATCGAAAAATCGGCCGCCGGCTTCATGCGATCGCTCGCAACCGATTGGGACCGGCGAATCATCCATGATCCACTGCAAACCGCGCGCGTCTCGTTTTTTACGCCGCGTACGCCGGGGAATCCGGTGATCGAACTAGTGGAACCGGCCGGCGATCAATCGGCGGTGGCCAAATTCCTCGCGCGCGGCGGCGGCTTTCACCATCTCTGCTACGAGGTGAACTCGTTGGACAACCAATTAGCGTGGACGCGCGCCAACGGCGATCTGATTGCGCGGCAGCCCATGCCCGCGGTTGCGTTTGACGGGCGGCGAATCGCGTGGGTCTACACCAAGGGGCGCATGTTGATCGAATATCTGGAACGGGAAGGCGCGAGCGCGTGAAGATTCTCTGGGTAAATTCGAACTTCATGCACCCCACCAACAAAGGGGGATCCATCCGCACGCTCGAGATGCTGATGGAGCTGCGCAAGCGGCACGAGATTCACTTCGCCGCGATTGAAGATCCGTCGCATCCCGAAGGACCCGGACGCGCGCCGGAATATTCGTCGCGGCACTATTGCGGGACGGTGAAGGTGCCGGAGCACGGGTCGGCCGCGTTCGCATGGCAAGCGGCAAAGGGCTTGGTTTCGCCGTTGCCGTTGGCCATGAGCCGCTATCAATCCGCCGATCTGGGCCGCACGCTTGCGACCTTGCTGCGCACGGAAAAGTTCGACCGCGCAGTGGTCGACCATCTCACGCCGGCGACGTATTACCCCGATGTCGAGCGCGCGTTGCTTTTTCAGCACAACGTCGAGACGTTGATCTGGCGACGCCGCGCGGAGCATGCGGGTTCGCCGCTGCAGAAGATATACCTGGGTATGCAGGCGCGGCGCATGTTCGAGTTTGAAGGCCGTGTTTGCCGCGCCGCGGGCCACATCGTGGCTGTGTCGCAGGTGGACGCCAATTTAATGCGCGACTTGTTCACGGCGACGAAGATTTCGGAAATCCCGACGGGCGTCAATTTGCAATTCCACGAACCGCAACCGTCGAGCGAGCAATCCGACTTGGTTTTCGTCGGCTCCATGGATTGGCTGGCCAACGTGGATGGCGTGCAGTGGTTCGTGCGGGAAGTCTTGCCGCTGATCCGCAAACGGCGCCCCGAATGTTCGTTCACCGTCGCGGGACGCAAGCCGCCACGCGAGATTCAGGAGCTAGCCGCTGCCGATTCGCGCATTCGCGTCACCGGGACCGTGCCCGATGTGCGGCCTTATCTTTGGGGCGCGGCGATTTCCATTGTGCCGTTGCGCATTGGCGGCGGAACGCGGCTGAAGATATACGAATCGATGGCGGCGAAAGCGGCGGTGGTTTCGACCACCGTCGGCGCCGAGGGCCTGGAAGTTTCTCCGCCCGACAACGTGCGCATTGCCGATTCCGCCGCGGATTTCGCTGCGCAATGCGTCGAGTTGCTGGAAAATTCCCGCGAGCGCCAGCGCATCGTCACCAACGCGTGGGAAATGGTGCGCGACCGGTTTTCGTGGGATACGGTGGCGCGCCGGTTCGAGGACGCGCTGGAGAAAGCGCCGGCGCCGTAGCAGCTACTTCGAGACCAGCGTTTCGCGCAGGCGCAGGTACGCGCCGCCGCCCGCGGCCTTCGCCGCCTTCTTCGCGTTCCACAACAGCCACTGTTTCGAACGCGGCAGAAAGTCCCCCGCTGCGATGGCGCCTGAAATCGCCGGTGGCGTGTCGCGCATAATGGCATAGCGCCCCGCGACCAGGCATCCCTCGACGAAACGAGTGCGCGTCACCGGCTCCGAATTGAACAGCGCCTCAATGCCGACGCGCGCCGCGGTCTGCGCGACCTTTTTCGAATAGAACCCGCCGGGTACAGAAGCCGTTCGCACGCCTTCGCCGAGAATATCCTCAAGCTGTTGTTTGCTAGCTGGACCATTCGTCCTGCATCTGTTCCCAGGGCACATAAGCCATCCGCGTGGGGTGCGTATGCGAGTGGCTGCCGATCATGTGGCCGCGCCGTTGAAGGTCGCGGATCTGGGCTTTATCCACGAAGCCGGGCGAGCCGATGCGCCCGGTAGTGATGAAGAAGTGGCCGCGCCATCCCAACTCTTCCAGCATGGCGGCGATGCAATCGTGCGCGCTCGCGCCGCCATCGTCGAAAGTCAGGAAAACCGGGCGTCCGCCCCACGGCGCCGCGCGTTCGATAGAACCGACGTGACTCGCGCCTTTCGAGGCGCGGATTGCCTCCAAGTGGCGACGAAACGCTTCGCGCTCAAGCTTGTACCGATGCGCTCCCTCGCCGGGGAATCCGCTGGCGGCGAAGCATCCCGGCTCGACAACGTCATGGTACATGAGGCTGAGCGCTTCCACAGGTTCCAATGTAACGCGCGTCAGAGATGAATCGGTCCGTCGCCGTCGCCGCGCATCAGGAACGCGTCGCCGCCGCCGGTTTCGTCCGTCTTCTTGCTCAGGGCCTTGGACGAGCCAAAGATGAAGTTCGATGGGCCGTTGAGAAATCCGGCGCCGCGTAGCGCATCCGTCCAAGCGGGGTGCGAGTGATTGCACAAGATCAGATCGACGCCGCGGCGTTCCAGAACGCGGCGGGCGGCGGAAATCACGTGCAGCGCGTGTTCCGGCAACGCCAGGCAATCGACAATTGAGCCAAGACGCATGTCGCCGAAATGCTTGTGCCACTGCATCTGCGTATCCAAGGCCACCGCCCATCCGATGGTTTGGCCGCCGCTTGCGATCTTCATGCGCAGAAACTTTCCGCCTGGGTAGAGAATGCGCAGCGTCTCGCTATCGCGTACCGCGATGAACCCATAGCGCGGCGCACATTGCGTCCAGAGCGCATCCGCCCACGGCCCGAAGGAATCGAAGAAATCGACCGCGGCTTGCGGCGCGGGCTGCGCTTTGGCCTTCATGCGCTGATAAAGATGAACGCCGGCCCACCCCGCGCCGGTCAGAGCCGCGAAACTCATCGCAAAACGCCGCCAATTCGAGGTGCGCAGGGTCTCGATGTTGCGCAGGAATGGCGAGGGATGAACGATGCGGAAGTAAAACGGAACTTCGCTCAACTTCCAACCCAGCGCTTTTAGCATGCGCGGCAGCGGCCGATCCATCGCGCCCATGCCGAGCGCGTAGAGCAGCGGCTGGCGTTTCAGGGCGTCCATGAGAAACTGCACGCCAACGGTGCTGAATTTCTTGTCGACCAGCCCTTCGGAGAGCGCCGAATGAAAGTAGCCGATGGAAGCCGTTTCCCCACGGAAGGAAAAATCCTGATGCTTGAGCAGGTAGCCGCCGCGCACTTCGGCGCCATCGAGCGCGAGGAACTGGTCCTGATAGATGCGGTGGCCGGGCGCGGGAGCAAGCCACTCCGGCACGGCGGATTCCGGAAACTCGAAAGCGCCTTCCGCGCCGCGCACTCGGTTGTTGAATTCGCGCACCTCGGCTTCGTGTTTCCTGAGATACGGCCCAATGGCGACGGGCATCGCCAACAGCGTAGCAGACGATCTTCAGATATGCCGATATAATGAGCGGATGTCGCGCGGGCGCATCGCTTATTTGGTTAGCGAATACCCCCACATCCGGCATTCTTATCTACTTCGGGAAATTCGCGGTCTGCGCAAGCTGGGCTGGGAAATCGAGACGGTGGCGCTCCGCCCTGAGACCCGAGGCTCTGACAACTTTACCGCCGAAGAACGCGAGGAGCGCGCCGCCTGCTTCTACATACTCGGCGTGGGTCCGGGAAGAATCGTTGGCGCTCACCTGGCCACGTTGCTGCGGCATCCGCTCGGATACGTCAAGGGATTGGCGCAAGCCATCCGCTACGGCCGGTTTCATCCGCGCACGACGATGTACGGCGTCTTCTACTTTGCGGAAGCGGTCGTGGCTGGCCGGTGGATGGAAAAACGAGGCGTCCGGCACGTTCACACGCATTACGCGACCAACATCGCGTGGCTCATGGGGCGAATTTTTCCCGTGGAAATCTCGATGAGCATCCACGGGTCGGGTGAATTCGATGACCCGAAAGCATTCTGGCTCACCGAAAAGATCGTATCGTCGCAGTTCATTCGCGCTATCAGCTGCTTTGGGCGCAGCCAAATCATGCGCGCCTGCCCCGATTCACAGTGGGACAAGATCGACGTCTGCCGCCTGGGCGTGGATGTTGGCGATCCGCCCCAGCGAACGCCGCGGCGCTCCGAAGATCCGTTTCACCTGCTATGTGTCGGCGGTATGGCGCCGCCGAGAGCTTTTCACATGCTGATTCGGGCGCTCGCTTTGCTTGAAGACAAGCCGGTGAAACTGACCTTGATCGGCGATGGTCCGGATCGCCCGCGCCTGGAAGCTCTCGCGCGCGAGTGCGGCGTGGCGGATCGCGTGCGTTTCGAAGGCTGGAGAACGCAAGACGAATTGCCCGCCTATTACGCCAGCGCGGATGCCTTTGTCTTTTCCAGTTTCGCCGAAGGCATTCCGGTGGTGCTGATGGAGGCCATGGCAAACGCGCTGCCTTGCGTGGCGCCGCGGATTGCCGGCATCCCCGAGCTGATTCGCGACGGCGTCGACGGTTTTTTGACCGCGCCTTCCGATGAACATGAGATCGCGGCTGCCATCGATCGTTTGCGCAAGGATCCGCAACTTTGCGACGCCATGGGCGCTTCGGCGCGCGCGCGGGTACTCGATCTTTTCCATCTGGAACGCAACATCGAGGAGCTTTCGGAAAGCCTCAGACGCCGGCTTTCTGTTGCCGAACAGCCTGGGACTCGCGGCTTGGTGAGAGACCACAGCGCGGCGCGATCGAAGTCGAACGCCCTATGACCCCCAAGCAAGCGCCGCGCGCGGTGCTGCTGATGTCGCGGGAGTTGGGCGTCGGCGGGACGGAGCGGCAGCTTGTGCAAACCGCGCTCACGCTCGATCGCACGCGTTTTGAACCGCACGTGGCATGCTTCGATGCCCGTGGATTCCGCGCGGCAACCCTGCGTGAAGCGGGCATCCCGGTCTTGGAATTGCCGGTGCGATCGCTGATGGGATGGTCCGCGGTGGATGGCGCGTTGCGGCTGGGGCGCTATCTGCGCGCCCACCGGATTCAAGTGGCGCATGCCTTCGACGTGCCGATGGATATTTTCGGCGTGCCTGTGGCGCGCTTCTTCCGCACGCCGGTTGTGATCTCGAGCCAGCGCGCGCCGCGCACCCTGACGCCGGGCCGGCACACACGCATGCTGCGCCTGACGGACCGCATGGTGGATGCAGTGGTGGTGAATTCGCACGCCGTCGAGCAAGAGTTGACGAGCGAACATGGCGTATCGCCATCGCTGATCCGCTTGTGGCCGAATAGCATCGAGCCCGCCGAATTTCCCTGTGAGCCGAGCGTGCGCAGGCCGGAACTGGCGGGAGCGAACCTGGTGATTGGCGCGTTATGCGCGCTGCGGCCCGAGAAGGGACTCGATCTGCTGCTCGACGCCTACGCGGCGATGAAGCCGGCAGACGCACAACTTGTGATCGTCGGCAGTGGCCCGGCGGAAACAGAGCTAAAGGCTCGCGCGCATTCGCTGGGATTGACCGATGTCTGCTGCTTCGTGCCAATGACAGCCAACGTATCGGAGTGGCTGCGATCCATCGACCTCTTCGTCATGCCGTCGCGCGCCGAATCGTTCTCCAACTCGCTCATGGAAGCGATGGCCAGCGGCTGCTGCTGCGTGGCGTCGGATGCGGGCGGTAATCGCGAATTGGTGGAAGATGGCGCGACGGGAATGCTGTTCGAGGCAGGCAACGCGGTAGCTTTGGAGCAAACGTTACGAGCACTGATTGCGAACCGGCCCCTCCGTGAGCGCCTCGCTCAGGCAGCCGCGCAGCACATCCGGCGGAACTTTTCCGCGCAAGCGTCAGCCGAGCGCGCCGCCGGGCTCTACACCGAGCTTCTGGAACGCCGCTGAAATCTCCGTGGGCGATGCATTGCCTTCAAGATCGATCGCGGCTGTCAGTTGCATCGGAAGCTTGCCAAGCGTCGAAACGCGCATCACGCCGGCCGGCTCCTTCGAGCCCAGCACGCGAGACCGCCATCCGTTTTCGCCGCCGGTCTCGTACTCGGCATCGTGCGAGAGAAGAAGCCGCGCCGTTCGCCCCAGCCGGAAATGGCGCGGCGATACGGCTGTGACAGCTTCGCCGCAATGCCAGAACTGCTCGATCAGATGCTCGCCCGGAGGTCCGGTGATGTCGTCCACCACCACGATCAGCGACGGCTTCACGAACTCGATGCGCCGCAGGTGTTCGAACCCGCGATAACGGCAAATCGCTGCGAGATAATCGCTTTCATTGCTAGAGCGCCATTCGCCGATTTCAACCGCCGGTCTCCCCTCCCAACGGAAAGGACCGTCCGGCGCCGCCTGATCGAGCGCATCGACGCGAATGGTGTTGTGCGCCGCCGATCCACGGAACCAGTTGCGCAATCGCGGCTCGGTCACGTAGGTATACGTTCCCGCGTCGACCAACAAATCTTCTTCGCCGCGGCGCAACACGAAGCTCAGCGTATCGGAATGGCTGTGGCCGCCGCTACCCGCGCCGAACGGTCCGGCGTCGGCTACCAGGTGCGTGGCTCCGGCTTCCATTACCGCGATGCCAGCGTTCTCAAACAGGCGCGAACCGCGGCGCTTTGGCGCGGATGCGATCGACTTTCCGCCGAGCCACCACGCGCCGATTTCGGCGCCGGTTCCGCTTAGCGCCTCGATCGACGCGCAGCCGAACCGGTCGCGCGCGCCATACGGATGAAATAAGCGTCCGCCATCGTCGTCGCCCAGAAATGGCAGGCGGCGCTGCGGACCGAGCAGAGCATCGAGATATTCCGCCATGCGCGCCAGCGAAGCCAGATAGTCGGGCGGCATGGGCTCGACCACGGCCGAAAACAAAAACATGTCCAGCGCGTAGACGTGGTAGTAGCTCGATTGCTCGAAATGGCTGCCGTCGGGCTGCACCTGCGCTTTCATTTGCGCGCGAACCATATCACCCGCTTCGCGCTTCCACTTCCGCGCGCGCGGGAAATCCGGGAAAAGCGCGCCGATGGCGTGCAACGCAACGGCCTCACCCAACAGGTGCGTGTTGGGAGAAAAGTAGACCGAGAGATTGCCCGCCAGATGGCGGGCGTGAACGTAAAGCGAATCGAAGAACCGGCGGCGGAAGCTCGCGCTCAAGGCATCGCCCGCGAGATGGAACACCCAAACCCAGGAGAGCGCGCGAAACGCTACTTCGAGCGCGCTGGCCCAGTTCATGCCGTAGCCATAGGGGTTCTGACCCCACCAGCTCTGCAGTTGCGCTTCGATTTCACGCGGGAACTCAGCATCGCCCGTGAGGCGCCAGGCCTGCGCCAGCACCACCAGATGCTGATGGCGGTTGAGTTCCCAAGTCGCTTTGTGATCGCCAACCTGCGCGAAATCGAGATACGGAATCCGGCGGAAATAATCGACGCTGGTAGATTTGCCGTTGACGTAATCGCGGCGCCAGTCGATAGCTCGTCCGGTCTCGATTTCGCCTCCGAACAACGGGAAGCGATGCGCCAGAATTCCGCGCGCGAGGCGCTCCACTTCCATTGCATATGCCGAGCCGCGCAATCCCGCGGCAACCGCGGCGGGATCGGGAAGCAAAGTGAGAGGCGCCTTGGCGGCGCTGGCGGCGTGCGGCGGTTGGATCAGGCGAAAAAGATTCCCGCCTTCCTGGCGGAGGCGAAAGTTTATTTCTTTAAGGCTGCGCACTGGGCAAAGTTTTCCGGGGACGCGGCGGGTTGTTCCAAATTGCGCCGCCAAAGCTCGAGCATCAGCAAACTGTAAATCTGCGAGTGATTGCTGCGGCGGCCGCTCTGATGTTCTTCGAGCAGGTATCGCATGAATGCCGGTTCTACGATCCCGCGCGCCAGGAAGCGCTGCCCCAGCAGCATATCCCACGTCATCTCGCGCAGCGGGCCACGGAACCATTGATCGATCGGCACGCCGAAGCCCATCTTCGGGCGCGTCAGCAGCGCCGGTGGCAGTCGGTCGCCCAGCGCATCGAGTAGAATGCGCTTGCCCGTGCCGTCGCGCCGCTTCCAACTCAACGGGGTGGATGTCGCGAACTCCGCGAACGGGTGATCGAGCATGGGACAGCGCACTTCGAGCGATGCCGCCATCGACGCGCGATCCACCTTCACCAGCATGTCGCCGATCAGGTTGCCGTTCGCCTCCCAATACTGCGCCTGCGCCAGCGTATCGCCGGTCTGCGGGAAACAATCGGGCAGCATGGTGCGCAGGTGGCTCGACCCGGCGGGAAGCATCCACTCCGGACGCAACATGCGCTTGCGCAGGAAATACGGGTTGTAGTTGCTCTCGAAATAAAGATCGAGCGCGGTGGGCATTCCGATCGCGCCCAGGCGATTCTTGCCGTATGCGGAATACGGAAGCGCCGAGGCCGTCCACCAGGCGAGCTTGCGGGCGAAACCGGGAATGCGATTGACCCAATCGAACCGTTCAATATTGCCCAGCGTGCGATAGCCCGCGAACAATTCGTCGCCGCCATCGCCACTGAGCGCCACTTTCACGTGACGCGCGGCGAATTCGGACACCACGTAAGTGGGAATCGCCGAGGAATCGGCAAACGGCTCGTCATAGTGCCAGGCCAGCTTGGTGATGAGGTCAACCGAATCGGGCCGCACCAAAATTTCGTGATGCTCGGTGCGGTATTGCTTCGCCACCATGGCCGCATATTCGAGCTCGTTATATTTGGCCTCTTCGAACCCGATGGAAAACGTCTTGACCGGCTCCGTCGATTGCAACGCCATCGACGAAACCACGAGGCTGGAATCGATGCCGCCGCTGAGAAACGCGCCCAGCGGAACGTCGGCGATCATCCGCACGCGCACAGCTTCATCGAAGGTCTGACGCAGGCGAGCGCGCGTCTCCGCTTCCCCGATGCGCGCGGCTTCGCCCGGCTGGAACTCCGGCATGCGCCAGTAGCGGCCGTGGCGCAACGATCCATCCATGCCGTATTCCAACCAACACCCCGGCATCAGCTTGCGCACATCGCGAAACGCCGTGAATGGATCGGGAATGTAACCGAACTGGAAGTAGAGCCGCAGCCCGTCGCGATCCTCATCGAGCGGCACGCCCGCCGCGCGCAAGCATTTCAACTCGCTCGCGAAGTGGAGGCCCTCGGGCGTCGCCGAATAATACAGCGGCTTCTTGCCGAAGCGGTCGCGCGCCAGCAGGATTTTACGTTGGCGCGAATCCCATATGCAGAGCGCAAACATGCCGCGCAAATACTGCAGGCACTCCGCGCCTTTTTCTTCGTAGAGATGAACGATGGTTTCGGTGTCGCTGTTAGTGCGGAAGCTATGACCGCGTTCGATCAGCCCGGCGCGCAATTCCTGATAATTGTAGATCTCGCCGTTGAAGACAATCCAAACCGATTCGTCTTCGTTCGCCACCGGTTGATGTCCCGTGCTGAGATCGATGATGCTGAGGCGCCGCATGCCGATGCCGGTTCCGCCATCGATATAAACGCCCTCATCGTCGGGCCCGCGATGGCGAATCTGCCCGCACATGGCGCGCACGATTTCCTCGCGCGCAGCCCCGCGGCGCAGCACGTAACCGGCGATTCCGCACATAGTGAAACTGTAGCGCTATTGCGCGCCGCGCGAGAGCAGCATTGCTTTGATGGTGTGAAAGATGATGTAGAGATCCAGGCTGAGAGTCATGTTCTTGAGGTAGTAGAGATCGTATTCGAGCTTGGTGACGGTGTCTTCCAGCGTGTCGCCGTATTTGTAACTGATCTGCGCCCAGCCGGTGATGCCGGGCAGAACGCAATGGCGCTGCCGGTAATAAGGAATTTTTTCGCTGAGCGTCTTGACGAATTCGGGGCGTTCCGGACGCGGGCCCACGATCGACATTTCGCCTCGCAGCACGTTGAAGAGCTGCGGCAATTCGTCAAAGCGGATCTTGCGAATGATCTTGCCCACCCAAGTCGCGCGCGGATCTTGTTTGCTGGCCCAAACCGCGCCCGTGCTCGCTTCGGCGTCGGCGCGCATGGAACGGAACTTGTAGACCGTGAACAGAGCGCCGTTCAACCCCACGCGCACCTGGCGATACAGAACGGGTCCCCGCGAAGTGAACCTCACCGCCAGCGCGGTGATCAGCATGATTGGGGAAGAAACCACGATTCCGATTACCGCCACCACGAAGTTCATCGCAATCTGGTAGGGCAGGCTGCCCGCTCGCGGCCCCAGCTCGCCGGAGTAGATGAGTTGCGATGGCCGGATTTCCGTGAGGCAGACGCGCCCGCAGACGCGCTCGTAGACGTTGGCCGCTTCTTCAATGACGTGACCGGAAAAACGCAGTTCCAGAAGCTCATTCATCGGCATGCGGTTGCGGCGCTCGAACATGCCCACCACGATCCGGAAAGGCCTCACGGCGTTGACGATTTCCGTAAGCCGCGTCAGATCGCCTAAGATCTTCCCGCCGGGCTTTACGGCCTCCAGATCTTCCCTGTCGGTGACGTACCCCAAAACTTCCACGCCGGTTTCCGGATGCTTGGCGAGATGATCCGCAATATCCGCCAGCAACGGGCTGGTTCCCACCAGCAGCATGCGTTCGCCGCCCACCGCGCGCAGGGCGAAATCGGAAAAGAAGACCCGCCAGGTGAAAATGGCCGCCAGCGAGAGGAAACTGCCCGCCACCATCAGACGGATGGGGACCCGCAGGCTGGGAAAAATGTAGGCGATCGACCCCTGCAGCAAAAAACCGACGCCCACCACCATGCAGAGCTGCTGCAATAAAATAACGCGCGATTGGATCCGGATCTTGGTGTAGAGATCGTGAAAATGAATGCCGATTACCAGGCTGCCAACCACCACCAATAGAGGGAACCAACCGCCATCTACCGTCAGCCAGATCGTCGGATCGTAAGGAAGCACCAAATAGCAGGCGACCAGGAACGACGCGCTGAGGAGAAGCAGTTCGCAAAGCAGGACAGTCAACGTGCCAACGGGGATGAAAACCCGGAAAAGACGAATCATTTCAAAGCCTTGGCTGCGACCGCAACGATTCTACATTATAGCCGGAGAATGCCTTCAATTCCGTTCCAAGACCCATAACTGAGGGTAATATTGGTTCCACAACTAAAATGGTTATGGCGTACCCCCCAAGGCTCCCTCACCATGGAATAAATAGGGAGGCAACGCATTGAAAGTAGTCATTTTGTGCGGCGGATTGGGCACCCGGCTCCGCGAGGAGACCGAATTCCGCCCCAAGCCCATGGTGGAAGTGGGAGGGCGTCCCATCCTCTGGCACATCATGAAAACCTATGCGCATCATGGGTTTCGCGACTTTGTCCTGTGCCTGGGGTACCGCGGCAACACTATCAAAGATTATTTCCTGAATTACGAAGCGATGAATAACGATTTCTCTATCTGCCTGGGGCAGACGTCGCATATCCGGTACCACAACGTTCACACCGAACAGGGTTTCGGAGTCACGCTGGCCGACACCGGCATGAGCACCATGACGGGCGGCCGCATCGCGAAAATCCGCAGATATGTCGATGACGAGACCTTCCTGCTCACCTATGGCGACGGCGTCAGTGACGTGGATATCCGCGGCCTGTTGGATTTCCACAAGAGCCACGGCAAGATCGCGACCGTAACTACCGTGCCTCCCGTATCCCGCTTCGGCATGCTCGACGTGAATTATGCCGACCGCGTGGAGCGCTTCGCCGAAAAACCGCGCACCGACGGCTGGATGAGCGCCGGATTCTTCGCGCTCAATCGCGAAGTGTTCGATTACCTGGGCGGGGACGACTGCGTCTTCGAGCGCGAGCCCCTGGAACGGCTCGCCGCGGACGGCCAACTGATGGCCTATCGCCACGACGGCTTCTTCTACGCGATGGATACCTATCGCGAATATCAGCATCTCAACGAATTGTGGACGGCCGGCGACGCGCCGTGGCGGGTTTGGGCGTGACGCGCAGCTTCTGGCTCGATCGTCCGGTGTTGGTGACCGGCGCCACGGGCCTGGTGGGCGCGTGGCTCACGCGCAGCCTGGTGGAAGCCGGCGCGGACGTGATCTGCTTCGTGCGTGACTGGGTTCCGCAGAGCGAACTGGCGCGCTCGCGGATTATCGAGCAAGTGAAAGTAGTGCGCGGTGACATTTGCGATCGCAGCGCGCTGGAACGCGCGATTGGCGAATACGAGGCGGACACGGTGATTCACCTGGCCGCGCAGACCATCGTCGGCATCGCCAATCGCAATCCGATTTCGACATTTGAGAGCAATGTTCAGGGGACATGGAATCTGCTGGAAGCGTGCCGCCGCTCACCGCTGGTGAAATCGGTTGTGATTGCTTCGTCGGATAAGGCCTACGGCGATCAGGAAACGCTGCCTTACTCCGAAGACGCACCCCTGCAAGGCCGGCATCCCTACGACGTCAGCAAATCGTGCGCCGATCTGATCGCGCAAGCCTACGCGCACACCTACGGACTGCCTGTGGCCGTGACGCGCTGCGGCAATTTCTACGGCGGCGGCGACCTGAACTGGAACCGCATCGTGCCGGGGACCATCCGCTCCGTGCTGCGCGGCGAACGGCCGGTAATCCGCTCCGATGGCCATTTCGTGCGCGATTATTTCTATGTGGAAGATGGCGCCGCGGCTTACATGCTGCTGGCCGAGCAACTTCATCGGCGCCCCGAATTGCGCGGGCAAGCCTTCAATTTCTCTATCGAGAGCGAAGTGACGGTGCTCGACCTGGTCAATCGCATTTTGCGCGCCATGGGGTCGGAGTTGAAGCCCGTGGTCTTGAACCAGGCTTCCAACGAGATCCGGCGCCAGTTCCTGAGCGCCGCGCACGCGCGAAAAATGCTCGATTGGGCGCCGCTGTTCACGCTGGAAGAAGGCCTCACGCGCACGATCGGGTGGTATGAGGCGTTCCTGGGTTGCACGGCGGCGGCAGCCGTTGCGTAGAAAACCCTGGCCTCACCGCTAACTTTGGTCAACATCCTTCTCAGAACCAAATTCGGGATAGTGTGCGGCAACTATCCAAGTCAATATTGCAGATGCCGCCCATGACGGAACGTAGCCAACAGCTTCGAACGCAAATCCTCGAGTTGGTTGGCGAATATTATTCCGAGCAGTTCGCGAGCCGTCCTTTCACGGCCGGCGAATCGAGCGTGCCGGTCTCTGGCAAGGTCTTCGACGCGGCGGAAATTCAGTTACTCACCGACGCTTCACTCGACTTTTGGCTCACCACCGGGCGCTATGCTGAGCGTTTCGAGCGCGAATTCGCGCGGTGGATGGGCGTGCGCGAGTGCGTGCTCACCAATTCCGGGTCTTCCGCGAACCTGCTGGCGATCTCGGCATTGACCTCACCCAAGTTGGGCGACCGGCGGCTTGTGCCAGGCGATGAAGTAATCACGGTGGCGGCGGGTTTCCCGACCACGGTGAATCCCATCCTGCAGAACCGGCTGGTTCCGGTGTTTGTGGACGTCGCCATTCCCACTTACAACGTCGACGTGAGCTTGCTCGAGGCCGCGCTCTCGCCGCGCACACGCGCTGTAATCTTCGCGCACACGCTGGGCAATCCGTTCGATATCGCCGCGGTGAGCGCGTTCGCGCAAAGGCACGATCTGTGGCTGATCGAAGATTGCTGCGATGCCGTGGGGTCGCTCTATCAGGGTCAAAAAGCTGGGACCTTCGGCGATCTGGCGACCACCAGTTTCTACCCCGCGCACCACATCACCATGGGCGAAGGCGGCGCGGTGCTGATGAACAAGCCGCTGCTGCGCACGCTGGTGGAATCTTTCCGCGATTGGGGCCGCGATTGCTGGTGCGCGCCCGGCTGCGACAACACCTGCGGCAAGCGCTTCGATTGGCAACTGGGCGGATTGCCCTGCGGCTACGACCACAAGTACACGTACTCGCACGTCGGTTACAACCTCAAATTGACGGACATGCAGGCGGCAGTCGGCGTGGCGCAGTTGCAGAAGCTCGACGGCTTCATCGAAACACGCAAGCGCAACTTCACGGCGCTGCGCGAAGGGCTGCGCGAACTGGAAGAGTTCTTCATTCTGCCGGAAGCGACGCCCGGTTCGGAGCCGAGCTGGTTCGGGTTCCCCATCGCCGTGCGGCCGGATGCGCCGTTCACGCGCAACGAAGTCACCAGGCACCTCGAAAGCCGCAAGATCGCCACGCGCCTGTTGTTCGGCGGCAATCTGACTCGGCAGCCGGCGTATCGCGAATACGAATTCCGCGTTCCCGGGTCGCTCGCCAACACCGATTTTGTAATGAACCAGGTTTTTTGGATCGGTCTTTACCCCGGCATCACGCCGGAAATTCTCGATTACATGCTGGAGAGCCTGCACGCCGCCGTAACCACGATGGCGCTGCCGGCGGGAGTCTAACGAATGCAAAACCCCACGACGAATGGAAATGGCCCCGAAGTTCTCATCGGAAACAAGATTCTGGGCGGCGGCCACGCCTGCTACATCATTGCCGAAATCGGCATCAATCATAACGGCGATATCGATCTCGCACGGCGCCTGATCAGCGTGGCCGTCGCGGCCGGCTGCGACGCGGTGAAGTTTCAGAAGCGCTCCGTGGACGTGGTCTACACGGCAGACGAGTTGGCCAAGCCGCGCGAAAGTCCATTCGGCGCGACCAATGGCGATCTCAAACGCGGCCTCGAATTCGGGCACGACGAATACCGCTTGATCGACCGCTATTGCCGCGAAGTGAAGATGCCGTGGTTCTCGTCCTGCTGGGATGAAAAGTCGGTCGATTTCATCGACCAGTTCGATCCGCCGTGCTACAAGATCGCCTCCGCATCGCTCACCGACGATAATCTGTTGCGGCACACGCGCTCCAAAGGCAAGGCGATCATTCTTTCCACCGGCATGAGCACCATCGAAGAGATCGATCACGCGGTGGAAGTGCTGGGCACGAACGATCTGGTGCTGCTGCACGCCTGCAGCGTCTACCCGGCGCATTATCCCGAGCTCAATTTGAAAGCCATCGCCACCCTGCAGGAACGTTATGGCGTGCCGGTGGGTTATTCCGGCCACGAAACCGGCCTGCCGTCCACGGTGGCCGCGGTAGCGCTGGGCGCCTGCTGCGTGGAACGTCACATCACGCTCGACCGCGCCATGTGGGGCTCTGACCAGGCTGCGTCGCTCGAGCCGAATGGCATCTCCAAGATCGTGAGCTACGTCCGCATCGTGGAGCAATCGCTCGGCGACGGCGTAAAACGCGTGGTGGAGCGGGAACAGCCCATCATCAAAAAACTGCGGCGTGTAGGCGCGGCGGCCTGACATGCCGATGCTACGAGCCATCGCGCTCGATGTCGATGGCGTACTCACCGATGGCGGCGTCTGGTGGGGCCCTCACGGCGCGGAGTGGAAGCGCTTTTCGTTCGCCGACATCATGGGAGTTTCCCTGGCGCGCAAGGCAGGCATCACGGTAACGCTCATCTCCGGCGAAGAAAGCCCGCTGGTGGATCGTTTCGCCGACAAACTGGGCCTGGCCGAAACCGCGCAGGGCTGCAAGGATAAAGCCGCGGCGCTGCGCGCTTTCGCCGAACGCAACGAACTGCGCCTCGATGAGATCTGCTTCATGGGCGACGACGTCAACGACCTCACCGCCATGGATCTCGCCGGTTATTCCGCCGCGCCGGCCAACGCCCGCCCGGTAGTCTTGCGACGCGCCGACATCGTGACCCAGGCCGGCGGCGGCAACGGCGCCGTCCGCGAGCTGGTCGACTTGATTCTGGCCGGCGAACTGCCGCGCGTGATGCGCACCCAGCGCCGCCAATCCGCATAACCGATGAAACTTTCCGATTACGTGATGCAGTTCGTCGCGCGGTTGGGCGTGAAGCACGTCTTCCTGGTGACCGGCGGCGGCGCCATGCATTTGAACGCGTCGCTGGCGCAGCGCGCCGATCTCGAACCAGTTTGCAACTCGCACGAGCAGGCCAGCGCCATCGCAGCCGAAAACTACGCCAAGGCCACGAACAACATCGGCGTCGCGCTGGTGACCACCGGCCCAGGCGGAACCAACGCGGTGACGGGCGTCGCCGGCGCATGGCTCGATTCCACGCCCATGCTGGTGATCTCCGGACAGGTGAAACGCCCCGACCGCATGTTCGCCGCCGACGGCTCGCCGCTTGGCATGAGACAGCTCGGCGTGCAGGAAGTGGACATCGTCTCCATCGTCAAGCCGATCACGAAATATGCAGTGACGGTACTCGATCCACGGAGCATCCGTTTCCACCTGGAAAAGGCGGTCGACATCGCGCGCAGCGGAAGGCCCGGACCGGTGTGGATCGACATTCCGCTCGACGTGCAGGCCGCGCCGATTGACGAATCTACTTTGCCCGAGTACGTCGCTGAACCGGTAACGCAGCCGCAAGGCTTGCCCCGCCTGGTCCGCGAGACCATCGACGCGCTCAACCGCGCCGAACGGCCCTTGATCTTGGTTGGGAACGGCGTGCGTCTCGCGCGCGCCGAAGCCGAATTCCGGGAATTCTTCGCGCTGACTCAGATTCCCGTCGAAGCCACCTGGTGCGCGGCCGATATCGTATCGAGCGAAGAGCCGCTGTTTGTCGGGCGGCCCGGTTCACTCGCCAGCCGCGGCGCCAACTTCGCGCTACAAAACTGCGATTTCCTTCTCAGCATCGGCGCCCGCCTCGATTTCGCCATCACCGGTTACGCGCCGGAAAAACTGGCGCGCGCCGCCCACAAAGTGATGGTGGATATCGACGAGGCCGAAATCCGCAAGCTCGCGCCGCACATCGACACGCCCATCGTCGCCGACGCCGGCGAATTTCTGCGCCAACTGTTGCGCCAGCGCGACGACATCCAGCCTAAAGAGCGCGCCCCGTGGAAGGCACGCTGCGCCGATTGGAAAACGCGCTACCCGGTCGTTCTGCCGGAGCACCGCAAGCCCGAAGGATTGGTCAGCGTTTATCACCTGGCGGAAGCGATTTCACAGGAAACCGAGCCGGACGACCTGATGATTTCCGGCAACGCCGGCAGCGCCATCGAAATCTTCCTTTTCGCCTGTCCCACACGCACAGGCCAGCGTATCTTCCACATGGCCGGCTTGGGCGCGATGGGCTGCGCGGTTCCGGCAAGCATCGGCGTTTGCCTGGCGGGCGGCCGCCGGCGCACGGTCTGCGTGGATGGCGATGGCGGCTTCCAGTTCAACGTGCAGGAGCTCGCGACCATCCGCCATCTGAACCTGCCCGTAAAATTCTTCGTGCTCAACAACGATGGCTATGCGTCCATTCGCGCGTCGCAAGCCAACTTTTTCGGCGCGCCCCAGGTGGGCTGCGACGAACGCACCGGGCTGATGATCCCGAACTTGTGCAAAGTCGCAGCTTCCTATGGCATCACGCCCATGCGCATCGATAGCCAGGTGAACCTGCGGGAACAAGTGCGTAGCGTGATCGCGACGCCCGGGCCGGTGATCTGCGACGTCCATGTGATTCCGGATGAGCCGCGCGGGCCCCGCCTTTCCACCATGCAGCGGCCCGATGGATCGCTGGTTTCGAAGCCCCTCGAAGATCTCTGGCCGTTCCTCGACCGCGAGGAGTTCCTGGCGAACATGATCGTGCCGCCGCTCGAGGAGTCGCGCGTTTGAAGATTCTGATCACCGGCGCCGGCGGTTTCATCGGACGCAACCTGGCGGCGCAATATGCGGAGCGCCACGAGGTCGCCACCCCATCGCGCGCCGAGCTTGATCTGCTGGATGCCAATGCAGTGCGGCAATACCTGAAGCGTCATCGTTTCGACGCCGTGATTCACGCCGCCACTGAGCGTTCAAACCGCGCACTTGCGGCTTCGCCCGATTTACTGGACCGCAACTGCCGCATGTTTTTCAATCTGGCCCGCAACGGCCAGTCGTTCCGGCGCATGCTCTTCCTCAGTTCGGGCGCCGTTTACGATCGCGCGCACTGGCAGCCGCGCATGGCCGAAGGATACTTCGACGCGCATATCCCCGCCGACGCCTACGGGTTCTCGAAATACACTTGCGCCAAGGCGATCGAAGGAATGGATCGCGTATACGAAATGCGCCTCTTCGGCGTGTTCGGCCCGCACGAAGACTGGCGCGTGCGCTTCCTTTCGAACGCCTGTTGCCGCGCGGTTTGCGACATGCCCGTGGCGATCCGGCAGAATGTGCGTTTCGATTATCTGGACGTGGAAGACCTCGGCTGGATCCTGGAACATTTTCTACGAAACGTTCCGCGCCATCGCGCCTATAACGTCGCGCTCGGCCGCGCTTTCGATCTCAAGACGTTGGCCAAGTGCGTCATTCAGGCCTCCGGCAAGTCGCTCGACGTGACCATCCGCAACCCCGGCATGGGTTCGGAGTACAGCGCTGAGAATGCGCGGCTGCTCGCGGAGATTCCGGATTTTCATTTTCGCGAAATGAGCGAATCGATCGCAAAGCTCTACCGGTGGCACGAAGCACGCAAAGATTTCATCGACCCGGCGCTATTGCGCTTTGACGAGTGAGGGAAAAATCATGTTGGCAATCATGCAAGGAAGACTGACGCCGCCGGTGGAGGCTCGTATACAAGCGTTCCCCAGGGAGCAATGGGCGAGCGAATTCCCAAACGCCGCCGCGGCCGGGCTCGACGCCGTCGAATGGATCTACGACGCGTACGGCGTGGGCGCAAATCCTCTGGATACGCCCGACGGCATCAGCGCGATTCACTCGCTCTCCACCGCGCACAAAGTAGCCGTCCGCTCGATGTGCGCCGATTATTTCATGGATTTTACGTTCGTCCGGGCTACAGAGGAAGAGCGCGCGGAACGCATCGCTCGTCTGATCGCATTGATGGACCAAGCCCGCGGAATCGGCGTCTCGCGCGTCGTGCTGCCGTTTGTCGATTCCTCCGCAATTCGCGACGAAGCCGACCGCGAGGCCGTGGTCGATACGCTCCACCGCGCATTGCCGGCGGCGCACAAGGCAGGAATCGAGCTGCATTTGGAAACCTCTTTGCCGCCCGATGAGTTTGCCGCGCTACTCGCCCGCGTTCCCGATCCGTTCGTGAAAGTGAATTACGACTCGGGCAACAGTTCCTCGCTCGGCTACAAGCCCGCGGAAGAGTTCGCGGCCTATGGCGGCCGGTTGGGGAGCGTTCATATTAAGGACCGCGTGCTGGGCGGCGGCACGGTTCCGCTCGGTGAGGGCGATGCCGATTTCGACGCGGTTTTCCAGGGCTTGCGCCGATTAGACTATGCCGGCGACCTGGTCCTGCAAGTGGCGCGCGGCGACGCGGGCGACGAAATCGCTTGGGCGCAGCATAACCGCGAATTTGTCGCGAGGTATCTGAATTAGATGGATCTCGGGCTCCAGGACAAGTCCGTGTTTGTCGCCGGTTCGTCGCGCGGAATCGGCAAGGGAATCGCCGCGGTGTTCCTGAACGAAGGCGCGCGCGTCGTCATCACCGGCCGCGATGAGCGATCGGTGGCACAGACTTGCACTGAGCTTTCGAGCGGACGCGCCGAACGCGCGATGGCGTTCGTGGGAGACTTGTCCGAACCCGAAGCCGCGCACGAGGCGCAACGCCAGACCGTCGAACGGTGGGGCCCGGTGGATTGCCTGGTCTGCAACATCGGCAGCGGCACGGCGCGGAATGGTTGGGATCTGGCGCGGTCCGATTGGGACGCCGCCTTTCGCGTCAATTTCTGGGCAACTACCGGGCTGGTGGAAGCGTTCCTGCCCGGCATGGTGGAAGGCCGCCGGGGAAATATCATTTTTGTCAGTTCGATTGCCGGCCTGGAAAGCCTCGGCGCGCCGATTCCCTATGGCGCGGCGAAGGCCGCATTGGAACGATACAGCAAAGATCTTTCGCGGCAGGCCGGCAAATTCGGCATTCGCGTGAACACCGTCGCGCCGGGCAATATTCTTTTCCCTGGCGGAACGTGGCAGCGCAAACTGGATGCGGACCCGGAGAAAATCTCTGCGCTCATCACGGCGGAGGTTCCGCTGGGGCGATTCGGCGAACCGGAAGAGATCGGCGCGGCGGCCGCCTTCCTGGCATCGCGCCATGCGGCGTTTGTGACCGGCGCATGCCTGGTGGCGGATGGAGGCCAGACGCGAGCATGACAAGCCTTTTCGATCTCGGCGGGCGAGTGGCGGTGATTACCGGCGGGGCCGGGTTGCTTGGTCTGCAACATGCGGAAATCGTGGCGTCGCAGGGTGGAATTCCCGTTTTATTGGATGTAGTACATGCGCAGGCGAAGGCGGATGAAATCACGGCTCGCCTCGGCGTGCCAGCGATGGCTCTCCGCGGCGATATCACCGATGCGGAAAGCGTTCGCGGAATCTTGCGGCAGGTTTTGGAGCGCTTCGGGCGGGCCGATATCCTCATCAACAATGCCGCCAACAATCCCAAGATGGAGAGCACGGCGGACGTCAACTTCTCGCGCTTCGAGAACTTTCCGCTGCATCAATGGCACGCGGATATCGCGGTGGGATTGACCGGCGCGCTGCTGTGCAGCCAGGCTTTCGGCTCTCACATGGCGGACAATTTCCAAAAAACGGGCCAACGTGGCGTGATCCTGAATATCGCGTCCGATCTGGCCGTGATCGCGCCCGATCAACGTATTTATCGCCAAGAAGGCGTCGCAGAGCATCTGCAACCGGTGAAGCCGGTGACTTACTCCGTGGTGAAGAGCGGGTTAGTCGGCATGGCGCGATACCTGGCTACGTATTGGGCCGATTCCGGGGTGCGCGTGAATTCGATTTCGCCCGGTGGAGTTTACAACGGCCAGCCAGATGCATTCGTGGAGAAGCTGACGAACCTCATTCCGATGGGCCGCATGGCCAAGGTGGATGAATACCAGGGCGCGGTCCTGTTTCTGATTTCCGACGCGTCATCGTACATGACCGGTCACAACCTGGTGGTGGATGGAGGCCGCACGGCGTGGTGAGTTTCGCTTCCTCGGAGCTATTCTCGTTGCGTGGGAAGACCGTGCTTCTGACCGGCGCGAGCGGCTTCCTGGGCCGCGCCATGACGCGCGCGCTCCTCGACAACGGCGCGACCGTACTCGCGCTGGGAGGGTCGGACCGCGTGGAGGCGCAAGCGGTCGCATGGAACGAACAATACGGCGCGCGGCGCGTGCATGCCTATCGCGAGGACCTCTATGACATTCCCGCGGTAGAGCGAATGCTCGATCGGATCTGCGCTGAGCATCCGGTGGTCGATGTGCTCGTCAACAACGCGCACGAGCTCGGCCCGGGCACTGGGTTCAATGTTCCAGAGGGCCATCTCGAAAACGCAACGTTCGACGGCTGGATACGCAATCTCACCGGCGGCGTCTATTGGGCCGCGCTCACCACGCAGCGCATTGGCGCGGGAATGAAACAACGCCGCGCCGGCAGCATCGTCAACATCTCGACTATGTACGCCCTGGTGGCGCCGAGCCCCCATCTCTACGCCGGAACGGATTTCATCAACCCGCCGGGTTACAGCGCGTCCAAAGCCGCGCTGCTCGCCTTCACGCGCTACACCGCTTCGTTCTGGGGACCGTTTGGCGTGCGTGCCAATGCGATCCTGCCCGGGCCTTTTTCAAACACCGAAGAGAAATCGGATAACGCCGTTGCGCCGGACGACCCGTTCCTCGAAAAACTGAAAGCTCGCACGGTGCTGGGCCGCGTGGGCAACCCGCGAGAACTGGTGGGCGCGCTGCTCTATCTCGCCTCGGACGCGTCTACGTTCACGACGGGGCAAGCGTTAGTGGTGGATGGGGGTTGGACGATCGTATAGCCGCGGAAACCATGCGGCTTCGTCTCTTCCGCCAATCTCGGCTCAAACCGTCCCTTCATTGCCAGGAATCGCTCTTCGAACAGGATGAAGCTCGTACGCGAAATTCCAAATGTCAGCGCGATCAACGCCGCGCCGTAAGGCAACGCGTACGCCAGGGGCATTGGCATGCGCCAGCCGAGCGCGTACGTACTCATCTCAACCGTCAGATACAGCGGGATGTGATAAACGTACATC
This sequence comes from Bryobacterales bacterium, assembly GCA_963743705.1. Lineage (GTDB taxonomy): Bacteria > Acidobacteriota > Terriglobia > Bryobacterales > Bryobacteraceae > PALSA-243. The sequence goes on from CAVUQS010000021.1 coordinate 505,769, forward strand.
CCGTAGCTGTATTTTCCGAAGCTCATCAGCCACTTCCCGCTCAGCATTCGCACCAGAAATGGCGGCCTGAGTTGAGAGAGTCCGACCAGCGCGCCTGACATCAACGCGAAGCCGGTGACGCCGATCGTGTGCATGTATGTACCGGTTGCCGAGAGTTCGCCGGTCTGGAAGATCGCGATATATCCGATGAGTGCGGCGCCTGCTCCCAGCGCCGAGACGCACCATCGCGCGCGGATGGGTCCGCGCCGCAATTCCAAGGCTAGAAAGCAGCCGATCAACAGGCCGTCAAGGCGGCTCGTCGTCAGATTCATCACGCCGAAATCGGTTCCGAACCGATGTACAAGGACCACGCGCCCGGCAAGAGCGAACAACGGCCCTATCAAGCAAAACCGCCGCAACAGGCCTTCCGGCAAGAACCAGACCAGCACTGGCCACACGATGTAAAACTGCTCCTCAACCGCCAGACTCCAGAAATGTCCCAGAATGCTGTACTTGAAGAATCCGTGCGTCCAGAACAGGGGCCAGTTCTGCAGGTAGACGTAATATGAAGCGCGCTGAATCTCAGAGCTTGGCAGCATGGAGCGCATCCATACGCTTCCGGTGGAAAGAAGCAGGATGACGCTAAGAGTGAGATAGTAAATCGGACAAATTCTCAGGAAACGCCGCGCATAGAACGAACCGAAATAGTTGGAGGCCTCCTTCGTACGCAGCAGAATCCCCGTGATTAGAAACCCGGAGAGAACAAAGAACAGCTCCACGCCGGCCCATCCCGGCGTCAGGAACGCGATCACGTAACGTGAGACATGCGTCGGCTGGATGACCGGCGTGCAATGCGTGATCAACACTGCCAGAATCGCGAGGCCGCGTATGCCGTCCAGCTCTGGCTGCCGCTGGGAAGAGGTCGCCATGTCGTCTGTTTCCGAGAGAATGCTAACAGGCGATCAAAGGGCAAACAATAAGGTCTGTGGTTATGACGAGGGTGCGCCCTGAAGATATCAACCATCCCGCACTTCAATCGCACGCTCTCGTTTCGCCAGTTATTAGACCGATACTATCGTTCGATATCAGCCAGCCTGTCTCCCTTCGCCAAGATTGACTGAGGATGATTCCCCGGCGATCTTGAAGTAAAGCATGACCACCACAACCAGTGCCAGCGCCACGGGCCGTTCTAGACTTGCCTTCGCACGGCTGCAGGCAATCGAAACGGAAGAACAGCGAGCGCCTCGGCATTGTCCGGTTTGCGGTGGCGAGGAATCGAAATCGTTATTCCGTCAATCGTTCGCCCAGCTTTCGGGCGCTCGCCTCCTGGACGGATACGAGGTAGTTATATGCGCGGACTGTGGCGTTGGGTTCGCGGACGACATTCCGGAGCAGCACGTCTTCGATGAATACTACGCCGAGCTCTCGAAATACGACTATGCAGATCGCGGAGGCGTAGCGCCGCCCGACGCGGAACGGCGCTTCCAGGACATCGTAGCGATCTTGCAGGATTTCATTCCGTCATCTGATGCCAGCATCCTGGAAATCGGCAGCGCATCCGGCCAGTTATTAAAAATTCTCCGCGATCGCGGCTATGCCAATGTTCTCGGAGCCGATCCATCGCCGGGCTGCATCCGCGCCGCGCAGGAACTCTACGGCATTCCTGGAATAGCCGGAACGGTCTTTGACCTTCATCGCCCAGACCCGCTGTACGATTTCGTCATCCTGATCGGAGTGATGGAGCATATTCGCGATGTGGGCCGCGCCGTAGCCAACCTCCGCAGGATATTGGCGGATGGCGGCCGCGTTTATCTGGAAGTCCCCGATGCCAGCCGCTATTCGCCGCAGTTTGACGCGCCTTTTCAGGAGTTCAGCGTCGAGCACATCAACTTCTTTTCCCGGCTTTCCCTGATCAATCTGATGCGTACGCATGGGTTCCACGCCGTCGCATCGGGAGAGGCGCTGCGCCCACAGCACGAAGCCCGGTGTCCTGGCGCTTGGGGAGTTTTCGAGCAGCGCTGGGACCCGGAACCAATCGAAAGCGACGCAACCACCGAGGCTGGCTTGCGCACCTATGTCAGCGGTTGCACGATGGAGGACACCCGGATTCGCGGCGTGATCGCAAGCTCCGTCAAGCCCGGTGACCGGATGATCGTTTGGGGAACCGGCGCGCACACGCTTCGCCTGCTGGCATCGGGCGGCCTGGATCCGGTAAAGATCGCCCTCTTTGTCGATTCGAGTCCGAAGAGCCAGGGCCGGGAATTATGCGGCCTGCCGGTGGTCAGCCCCGCCGAACTTCTGAATCGGCACGAACCGATCTTGATTTCCTCGTGCGGCTTCCAAAACGAAATCCGGCGTCAGATTCAGAATGAGCTGAAGCTGACGAACCCACTGGTCCTGCTGTACGGAGTGGATGCAGCCGGCATTCCTGAAGCGGAACTCGGATGAAGACCATCAGCATCATCACGCCCTGCTTCAACGAAGAAGGAAACGTCGCCGAGCTATACACGCGCGTCAGGGCTGTCATGGCGACGCTCGGGCGCTATCGCTACGAACACATCTTCATCGACAACTGCTCCACCGATGCCACTGTCGAAGCTTTGAAACGCATTGCCACCGCCGATACGAACGTGAAAGTGATCGTCAACGCGCGCAATTTCGGCCACATTCGTTCACCTCACCACGCCCTGTTGCAGACCACGGGCGATGCCGTGATCGGATTGGTTGCCGATCTCCAGGACCCGCCGGAGATGATTCCCGATCTGATACGCGAATGGGAAGACGGCTACGCGATGGTGCTTTGCGTCAAGCGCTCCAGCGCGGAAAATCCTCTGATGTTCCGGCTGCGCAAGAAATACTACAAGTTGGTCAACCAGGTTTCCTCGATCGAGACCTTCGAAAATTTTACGGGCTTCGGTCTATACGATCGTAAGGTGATCGAAATCGTGCGGAAATTGGAAGACCCGTACCCATACTTCCGCGGCATGATGGCCGAGATCGGGTTGCCGCACAAGAAAATCTTGTACGACCAGCCGGTGCGCAAGCGCGGAATCACCAAGAACAATTTCTACACGCTGTACGATCTGGCGATGTTGGGCATCACCAATCTCTCCAAGGTCCCGTTGCGTCTCGTGACCTTTTCCGGGTTCGCCTGCGCCGCGCTGTGCATCATGGTCGCGCTCGCGTACTTTATCTATAAACTGCTGTTCTGGGATCGCTTCTCAGTCGGCATGGCGCCCCTAGTCATTGGTATTTTCTTCTTCAGCTCCATCCAGCTTCTCTCGATGGGCATTTTGGGCGAATACATTGGATCGATCCACACTCAAGTTCAAAAGCGCCCCCTGGTGGTGGAGAAAGAGCGCCTGAACTTCGAGTTTCCGCCTGGCTTACCCGCGCAACCAGAGCACACTGAGGAAGGAACGTTGGCGAGACGATGACCCGCGATGCGCTCTGCCCGATCTGCGATGCCGCATCCGAAGTACGTCTTCGGCTTCACTTCGGCCAGAAAATGCGGCTCCCCACGGACGTTCAGCTCCGGCACTGCCCATCCGACAATTTCCTCTTTGTATCGGGCGGTTGCCAGCGCGCCTACGACGAATACTACGCAGCCGTAGCCAACGACTCCTATCATCGCGAGGTCGCGGCCGGAGCGGCGCAATCGCCCATCTCTCAACTGCAGCACGAGCGTCTTTTCGGTGCGCTCGACGGATTCTTCACGACTTCGCGTAAGGTCCTGGATTTCGGCTGCGGCGAAGCCGCCCTGCTGCTACTGATGGCCGCACAGAATCCGTCATCGGCTTTTTTCGGATTTGAACCCAGTCCCGCCGCGCAAACAGCGTCTGAGAAAGCAACGGCGCTTGGCCTGAACAATCTCTTCATCGCCGGGTTGGAGGCGACTGCTAAATCGGGCCCATACGATCTCATCATCGTCTCGCATGTACTGGAACATTTGATCGATCTCGACTTGATCGAACTCCTCCGCGGCTTATTGGCCGATGGCGGTCTTCTCTACATTGAAGTTCCCGATGCGCTGCGCTATGAATCCTACCAGCGCGTCGAGTATCTCTATTATTTTGACCGCCTGCATGTGAACCACTTCACGCCGCAGTCACTCGTCCGGCTGATGACGGGCTATGGTTTTGGCTACGTGAAGCATTTCGAATACGCGTTCCCTTATAGGGATGGCGGCGCGTATCCGGCGCTGGGCATGCTGTTCCAAAAGGGCCGGGAATCCGTTCCCATAGCCTCGCCGAGCCTTCTCGACTCCGCCAATCGCTATATTCGGAGCGAAAACACGAGGGCGAGAGCCACAGCCGGCAAGATGGGCGCTTCCGAAGGCGTATTGGTTTGGGGCGCCGGCGATAATTTCTACCGTTCGATTGAGAATGATGGCCCATTTCCGGCCTTCGGAACCTCGTGCTGCTCGACCGGCGTCCGCGCGAGGTTGCGGTCGGTGACCGCAGCTACCAGGCCGTCGATCCGAAACATGGGATGGCAAGCTACTCCTGGCCGGTAGTAGTGACCGTCTCCGAAGGCAAACAAGACATCAGTCGGCAGGTCACCGAGATGGATCCCGCGCGGCAAGTTTTCTTCATCTAGCGCTCAAGACCGCCGCGAAGACCGTTAAACTCGAAAAAGCCTTTATGTCCGGGTCCGGCGCCAGCTTGTGAACTCACGAAATCTTTTGAAGTGGCTCGTCTCCATCGCCATCGCCGCCGCGCTCCTCTACTATTCCCTGCGCGGCATCGACTGGAGCAGCGTCTGGAGCATCATCGCCGGAGCCCGCTGGCAATACCTGATCGCCGGCGGCTTCGTTCGTCTGCGTATCCTCATTCCTGCGCTCGTTGCGTTGGCGCATCCTGCTCAACGCCGAAGCCGATCTCAGCGTGTGGACCGTCTTCCGCGCCACCATGGCCGGCTATCTCGGCAATAATTTTCTGCCGGCGCGCGCGGGCGAAGTGATCCGCAGCCTGCTCATCAGCCGCCGCTCGAGCTTGAGCAAAACCTACGTCCTCACCACCGCGCTCAGCGAACGCATGATGGATGTGATCGCGCTCGTGCTGTGGAGCTCTATTATGCTGCTGAGCGTCGAGCAAAAGCCGGCATGGATGACCGCGCTCTCGCGCTCCATGGCCATCGTCGCCGCCATCGGCGCGCTCACCGTCACCATCCTTCCGCACACCGGCCATCTGCTCACGAAAATTCTCGCGCGCCTCCCGCTGCCCGAAAAATTACGCGCGCGCCTGCTCGGCCTTTCCGAACAGGTCTTGCTCGGCATGCGCGCCTTCCACGATTGGGGCCGCTTCGGCGGCTTCGTGCTCTTCACCGTCGTGATCTGGGCCTGCGATGCGTGCTCCACCATGATCGGCGCGCGCGCCCTGGGCCTGCACATCGAATTCCGCGTCGCCATGCTGCTGCTCACCGGCCTCGGGCTCGGCAGCGCCCTGCCCTCCACGCCGGGCTACGTCGGAATCTATCAGTTTGTGGCGGTATCGGTGCTCACGCCGTTCGGCATCAGCAAAGACGCCGCCCTCGCGTATATTCTGATTTCCCAGGCGATGGGATACGTCGTCGTGGTGCTGCTCGGGCTGCCTTCATTTTCGCTGCTGCGGGAAGCGCGCCCTGCCGCTCTCTCAAACGCTACTCTCCAAAGCGGGCTGCCAGCCGCTCCTTGCCCGCCGCCGCCGCAATGATCCCCATGGTGAAGAACGCCGCCGCCATCACCGACATCGCCGTTGCATAGCTGGTGTGCCGCGCCACCGCGGCCTCGGCATAGTTCACCGGGCTCGCCAGCAGCACGCCCATCTGGTATCCGAAGCCCGGCAGGAACCCTCGCACCGAATCCGGCGAAAGCTCGGTGAGATGCGCCGGCACCACGCCCCACGCGCCCTGCACCATGAATTGCATCACGAAGGCGCCAAAGACGATCCATACCATCGTCGTCGTGTACGCCCACAGGGGAATGGCAAGGATGGCGCACGCCAGCGCGACCATCATCGAACGGCGGCGGCCGAACCGGTCGGAGAGCAACCCGAAGAGCGTTCCGCCCAAGATAGCGCCGATCATCGATATCGCCGTGGCAAACGACCGCTGCGAAACCGTGAAGCCGCGCTGCCGCAGCAGGAAAGTGGGGTACATATCCTGCGTGCCGTGCGCCGCCAGGTTCATCGCCATCATGAAGATGGTCAGATAGGCCAGCAGCTTCCAGTGTGAAAGAATCGCCGCGCGCAGTTCGCCCCAGCGATGCATGCCGTTTGCGCTCCCAGACTTCCGATTCCTTCACGCGCATGCGCACGAAGAGCGCCAGCAGCGCGGGCAATCCGCCGATGAAGAAGAGCGGACGCCATCCGTATTTCGGGAAATACGAAGTTGTAAGCCAGCGACGCCAGCAGGAACCCCATCGCGTAACCTTGCTGCAGAAATCCGCTGAGCAAGCCGCGCCATTTGGCCGGCGCCTTTTCCAGCGCCAGCGATGCCCCCACGCCCCATTCGCCGCCCATGCCGATGCCGAACAGCGCGCGCAGCACCAGAAATACCGTGAAGCTGGGCGCAAAGCCGCACAGCACTTCGACCACCGAGTAGAAGATCAGATCGATCATCAGCGGGATGCGGCGGCCGTAGCGATCGGCCATCAATCCAAACAGAAACGCGCCCACCGGCCGGAACCCGAGCGTGACCCACGTCGCGATGGCGATTTGTTCGTCGGTTTTATGAAACTCGTGGCCGATGGCGGTCAGACACATCACCACCAGAAAGTAGTCGAACGCATCGAGCGTCCAGCCGAGATAGCAGGCTACCAGCGCCGCGCGCTGATCGCTGGACGAAGCAGGGCTCACATTTTCATCTGTGTTCATCTGTGTTTATCTGTGGCTAATAAAAAGGTTTTTGCTGCCCCGCTACACTGCCGCGCCAGACGCCTGCCGTTTCCCCACGAACGCCGGCGCAACCACCCAGATGACCCCAATCACGCCGATCAGCACCACCGCCCAGCCCAGCAGCTGCGTTGTCGGAATCGCGGTTCCGAGCAGCCCCGATGCATAGCTTTGGATGCCCGAGGCCCAAAACGCCAGCACATATGCCAGGTAGTTGTTGCGCGCGAATCGCCAACACCACAGCGCGGCGAAACTCGCGGTGAGCAGGGCGAGCCCGTAATGAAACCCGAATTCCTGCGCCGTGCGCGCGTCGCCTGGAACCAGCGCGGCTACGGCGATCAGCGCCGCTGGAATGCCCCACGCGGGCTTCAGATAGCGCAACATCACCGCGAGCGTAGCCGCGGCGCCCGAGAACACCAGCACGCCGGTTAGCGCGCTGGCGATGGCGGAGACAACCGGGGCCGGCGTAGCAATAGTGTCGGGGCTGGAGACTGAAAAGAACGCCAGCGCGTGAAAATGATTCTGCAGGAAACCGCTGACACGCGTCACAATCAGCGCGAAGCCGATGCACGCCGCCAGCGCGGCCAGCGCATCTTTCCCGAAAACCCGCCGGCCCGGTGCGCGCCACGCCGCCAGGCAATCGGGAAACGACGAAATCACTAGCGCCGCGGCCGCCGCAAAGAAAATGAAGGCGAACAGCGCGGTGATGGCGATACCCGCGTACATCGTGACCTGGAAAGTCTCGAACGGAATCGACGTCGGATAATTTCGCATCAGCAGGCTGCTCCCGAGCAGCGCCCCTGCGAGCAGGCACGCGGACGCGGCGCCGCCGATGGCGATGGCCGGCTTCCACTGCACCAGCCCGCCTCGGATATTTTGGATCAGCAACGCCAGCGCGAAGACGAAAATGGCCGCCATCGCAGCGATGCGCGCTACCGTGACAAGAATCGACCAGAAGCTCTGGCGCTCGCGCTCGCGGTCGAACGTCTCGGGCGTCTTCCAGAATGCGCGCCAGTTTGAAACGCTGTCGCCGGCCACATCCACCTCAACCCGGTAATGGGTTTCGTCCACGTTGCGCGGGTCGCCCGCGCGCCCTTCCCAGGCGAGCGAATGGTCGCTGCGCGCTTTCAATTGCTTGGCGGTTTCTTCTTTGATATCCATCGCGCTGACGTCCTGCCCGCGCGCTTGCGCAAAGCTGGCCGCCAGGTTTCGCGCGGCGTCGTTACTGAGCGATGCGCCCGCGCGGTCCTCCGGCAGCGTATGGCCGAAGCCCATCACCGCGCCGGTTTCGGGATGGAGGGAAACCGTCACCTCTTCCTGGTCGAGCGGCCTGAAGTAACGCGTCACCCAATGCTGCACCGGCCGGTACTTCTCGAACAGGTCCGCAACCACGCTCACCGGTTTACGTTGTAGGAAGTATTCGCCCGCAAGCGAATCCGGGCCGCTCCAATGCGCGTCGGGGAAGGTGACGTGGCGAAACCTCACAGGGTCAAGCGCCAGGCTGCGCATAAAGGTGTCCGATTTCGCCAGCGCCTGATCCGCCGTGAGCTTGTATTTGGGCAATTCGCCCAAGTGCGGCCCCGGCAACTGCAACGTCGTCAGGCCAATCGCCAACACCACGAAGCCTCGCACCCAGACGCCGCGGCCCAATCCGGCGTAGGTTACCGGCGCCGGGGCTTCCACTTCCGTTGCGGGCGTAGGCTCAACCGGGCCCGGCTCGTCGCCATTCAGCAATCCGGTCACCGGCTCGAACCCGCCTTTACGCCAGTACGCGATCAGCGCCACTATCGCCGGAAGCAAGATGAATCCCGCGCTGGCCGCGCCCGAAAGCCGAAAGTACAAACTGTGCGAACGCAGCAGCAGCATCGCGCTGTACATGGCGTCCACGGAATAGTGCCAGACCAGCGTCGGCAGAATTCCCCAGCGCAGCATGATGATGCCGAGCGCCACGCCGCCCGTGCCCACTTCCACGCCACGAATCCAGAACGGCTGCTGCGCGTAGCCCGCGTGCCCGAAGCCCCAGACGTATCCCGCCACAAGCAGCGCAATCACCGTCGAACGCGATAGCTTCCGCAGAAACGGAATCGCGAACATGCGGAACAGGAATTCTTCCGAGATCGCCGGGAAGAAGCCGCCGAACAACACGAAGAGCCACGGGAAGCTCGTATTGAGCAGGTTGTCATAAGGCACATCGGCTGGCGACCATGCGCCGAATTTGTACGCCGTGATGTAGAACGCAGTCTGGTAGCAGATGAAGATCGAGGTGAGCGTGATGCCAAGAATCGCGCCCAGGAAAAAACGCTTGGTACGCAAGCCGCGCGCGCGGAAGAGGTTGCCCAGCGATACGTTGCCCGCGAACGCCTCCCGGTATACGGGCTCGGCGCCCGCCGTCAGCAGGAATAGGAAACCGCCCACCGCCAGCGCGCTGAGAGCGGCGCGCAGAATCTGCGTCGCCATGAAGCTGGTGTAGGAATCGGTGGTCGGATAATTGAACTCATCCAGCGGAAACGAATTGAGGCTGGCGAAAAACGACAGCACCATTCCCGTGAGGCCGATGATGGAAGCCCGCCGCCATCGTACGTCCTGCCGCCGCACGCGCGTCACGATGACCACCAGCAGACCCAGCAGCAGCGCGCCCATCAGCGCAGTGTCGATGACCTCCGCCAGTTCGTTCTTCGAGCGCAGCTTCTGGTAATCGCGCGTCCACTGCTCGGGAATCTTGAGGAACTCGTGGTAACCACCGACCTCGCTGCCCAGTAGGTCGACCTCCACTCGATAGGTGGCGTCCTTTACGTCGAAATCGCGATATTTCCACGTATATGACCGGTCTACGCGATGCGGCCGCGTCTCCGTCGATTGCTCCACGAATTCCAGCGCGGCCAGATCGATGTGCATGCGCTCGCGCAGAAACTGCTCCGCCGAGGCGCGGGCGCCGGCATCCGAAATCTCGGGGCGCGCGGTGTCTTCCGCCAGTTCGTGTGCAAATCCGGCCACGTCTCCCGTGGGCGTTACGGCCGCGCGGAACTCCTCTTTTTGCTGCGGCTGGAACCAGCGGTATGACCAGCGCCACAACCGCACCCGCGAGCCCAGAAGCTGGTTCGCTTTTTCCAACCCAAGCTCGCGCTCGAGGAACGTTTTGGTTTCGTCGTCGTAAGAGAAGCTTGAGGCCGCACGGTATCCGGTGGTTTTGGCGCTCTGCGCGGCCAGAAAGCGTCCCGCGATTTCACGGCCTTCGTCGCGGTTCACGCGGAAATCGATCGACGCCTCGGGAAACGCGCGATAGAAGTTCTGGCTCGCGTACCAGGCGGTCCCGGCGAGCAGGACGAGGCAAATCGCGATAAAGCGGTAATCTTTCGCTTCCAGCTTTTCGAGCGTGGACCGGTTCATCATGGTTTGGCTGCCCAGTGTAGTCCAATTCCGCCCAGGATGTAACTGGTCTGTTTCACCTCCTTGTAGCCCGTGCCGCGCAGCAGCGACGAAAATTCCCCCACCGACACAAAGCTGCGCAGCGAATCGGGAATGTAAGTGTAGGTGCGCGGCCGGCCGTGCAGCACGAAGCCCCAGAATGTCCCCTGCGCGTAAAGGTAGGCGAGATAGAGACGCCGCATCACGGCGTTCGACGGCAGAAAGAAATCCAGGCTCACCAACAAGCCGCCGGGGCGCGTGACGCGGCTGATCTCTTCCACCGCGCCTTTCAGGTTCGGGAAATTGCGCAGTCCATAGCCGACGAAAACAGCGTCGAAGGATGCATCGGCGAAGGGAAGCCGACACGCATCGCTGCAGACCGCGTCATCCAGGCCCCGGTCGCGCGTGAGTTGCAGCATACGCTCGGTGATATCGGCCGCTACCGGCCGCGCCCGCGGATATCGGCCACGCACCAGGAACGAAAAATCACCGGTGCCGCAGGCAAGGTCGAGCACCCACGCGTTGGGCGGCAACTCGATCCGATCCACCGCGGCGCGCTTCCAACGCTTGTCCATTCCATAGGAAAAGGCGCGGGTGATGAAGTCGTAACGGGGCGCGATGACGTGAAACATCGCGCGCATGAGTCCGGTATTTTGCCTTTCGGCTGGAGGTTTCACTAGAAGCCGAAATTGTAACGCGCCTCATTTAAAATAGGGCCTCGCAATCCTGTTATCCTGATCGTTCACCCCAAACCAATCAGGAGAAACAATGGCAGTAAAAGTAGGAATCAATGGGTTCGGCCGCATCGGTAGAAATGTCGTTCGTGCCGGGTTGCACCGTAAAGACATCGAATTCGTCGCGGTAAACGATCTCACGGATACCAAAACGCTTGCTCATCTTTTGAAATACGACTCCGTTCTCGGCCAACTCCACGAAGAAGTCAAGGCCGATGCCGATTCCATCACCGTCGCTGGCAAAAAGATCAAAGTTTTCGCCACCAAAGACCCCGCGCAGCTCGATTGGGCGTCGGTTGGCGCGCAAGTTGTCGTCGAATCCACGGGCAAATTCACGGATGCCAAGGATGCCGCGAAGCATCTGACGGGCGCAGTAAAAAAAGTCATCATTTCCGCCCCCGCCAAGAACGAAGACATCACCATCGTGCTCGGCGTCAACGATAAGGCCTACGATCCGGCCAAGCACAACATCATTTCGAACGCTTCGTGCACCACCAATTGCCTCGCGCCGGTGGCCAAGGTGCTGCAAGAGAAGTTCGGCATTAAAAAAGGATCGATGACCACGATCCATAGCTACACCAACGACCAGAACGTCCTCGATTTTCCGCACAAAGATCTCCGCCGGGCGCGCGCCGCGGCGATCAACATGATCCCCACCAGCACCGGCGCCGCGAAGGCGATTGGCCTCGTGATGCCGGAACTGAAAGGCAAGCTCGATGGCTACGCGATGCGCGTTCCCACGCCGGACGTTTCGGTGGTCGATCTCGTTGTTGTGCTCGATAAGCCTGCCACTGCGGAAGAGATCAACGCTGCGTTGAAAGCCGCGGCGGAAGGCGAAATGAAGGGCATTCTGGCTTACACAGAAGACCCGGTGGTGTCCAGCGACATGCTGCACAACCCGAACAGCTCTATCGTCGATGCCGACTTGACGAAAGTCGTGGGCGGCGACCTCGCGAAAGTGGTCGCCTGGTACGACAACGAATGGGGCTATTCCTGCCGCGTGGTCGATCTCGCGGTATTCCTCGCTGCCAAGGGCCTCTAACGCTTAGCAGTCGCCCGCCGTAAACGCCCGGAAGATCCAGAGACCGCGCACTTCACCAAGCCGCCCGGTCTCTTTTTCCATGCGCTACATCGTATCGGCGGGTTGTTACAATCGAAGCATCCCGATGCCCGCCCAGGCCCGTACTGCATCCGCGCGTCAATTTTTTGGACGCGAGGGGACCCTCTCCCAGTGGCATCCCAACTACGAATTTCGCGCCGGCCAGGTGGAAATGGCCGAGGCAGTCGAGTCCGCGCTCGCCGAAAAGCGGCATCTGATCGTCGAAGCCGGCACCGGCACCGGCAAGACGCTGGCGTATCTGGTTCCCGCGCTGCAATCCGGCAAGCGCATCGTGGTTTCCACCGGCACCAAGAATCTGCAGGAGCAGCTTTTCTTCAAAGACGTCCCGTTTCTGCAACAGCACTTTTCGCGCCCGCTCAAAGTCTGCTACATGAAAGGCCGCAACAACTACGCCTGCCGCCAAAAGATTTACGACGCCGATAAAGAAGCGGTGCTCACCGGCCTCGAAGAAGTCGCGGATTTCAACATCATCCGCGAGTGGGAAAAGACCACTGAATTCGGCGATCGCGCCGAGATCAAGGCTCTGCCCGAAGGCAGTTCCGCCTGGTCAAAGGTGGATGCGCGCAGCGATCTTTGCACGGGCCAGAAGTGCCCCAACTATGAGCGCTGCTTCATCACGCTCATGCACCAGCGCGCCGCCGAGAGCGACATCATCATCGTCAACCATCACCTCTTCTTCGCGGATCTGGCGCTGAAAGACGAAAACTACGAAGGCGGCATTCTTCCCGATTACCACGCTGTGGTCTTCGACGAAGCCCATGAGATTGAAAACGTAGTGGGCGAATATTTCGGCGTCTCCGTAAGCAATTACCGCATCCAGGATTTGCGCCGCGATATTTCGATCGTCGGCCGCATGAAAAAGTTCGGCACGCCGGAACTCGATCGCATCCTGCAGCGCCTCGAGGAGATCTCCGCTCACTTCTTCAGCCTGTTCGGAGAGGGCGAGCGGCGGGCCGCATTCACCGGCCGCAACGCATTCCGCGAAGACAACGAAGAGATCTACGGCGACCTGCTCGCCGCGTTCGATCTGATCGGGTCGCATCTCAAACTGCTGCCGAGTCCGCCCGAAGAGATCATCCCCCTCTACCGCCGCACCATGGAATTATCGATGGCGCTGCGTTTCCTGATGGAAGAGGACGACGACGAGCGCTACGTCTTCTGGATGGAAAAGCGCGGCCGCGGAACCTTCCTGCAAGCGACCCCGGTGGACGTTTCGAATATTCTTTCCGAGCGCCTGTTCGACAAGGTGGATGTCATCGTGATGGCCTCGGCGACGCTCGCCGTGGCAGGGACGTTCGAATACGCCGAAAAGCGGCTGGGCATCTCGGGCGCGCGCACGCTGATCGTGCCCGGGCATTTCGATTACCGCAAGCAGGCGCTGCTTTACGTACCGCAACGTTTGCCCGATCCACGCGATCCGGCGTTCACCAAGCTCGCAGCCGAGGAAGTGACGCTCATTCTCGGTCACAGCCGCGGCCGCGCGTTCGTGCTCTTCACCAGTTACCAGCAGATGCGCATGGTGCACGACATCGTATCGTTCGATTTGGAATATCCCACGCTGCTGCAGGGCACGGCCCCGCGCAGCGCGCTGCTTGACGAATTCCGCTCCACGCCGCATTGCGTTTTATTCGCAACTGCCTCGTTTTGGCAAGGCGTCGACGTGCCCGGCGAGCAATTGAGCTGCGTTATCATAGATAAACTGCCGTTTGCGTCGCCGGCCGACCCGGTGGTGAATGCGCGAATCGAGAGCGTTCGCAAGGCCGGGGGCAATCCTTTTTACGACTATCAGATTCCGCAGGCGGCGATCGCGCTGAAGCAGGGCTTCGGGCGCCTCATCCGCAGTAAGTCGGATCGGGGAGTGTTGGTTCTGCTGGATAACCGGATTACCAAGCAGCGTTACGGCCAGGTATTCTTTGATAGCTTGCCGGACTACGAATTTACTACCAGCATTGCCCAGGTGGAGAAGTTTTTCAATGTTTGAAGTGACCATCGAAGAATCATTTGCGGCGGGACACGCGCTGCGTAACTACAAGGGTAAGTGCGAGAACGTGCACGGGCATAATTACCGCTGCCAGGTGACGGTGGAAGGCGGGGACGTGGACGAAAACGGCCTGCTGGTGGATTTCGTCGAGCTCAAGAAAGTGGTGCATTCCGTCCTCGACCGCCTCGATCACCAATGGCTGAACGAGTTTCCGCCCTTCGACAAGATCAATCCCTCGGCCGAGAACATCGCGAAGTTCATTTTCGACGAAGTGCATGCCGGATTGGGCGTGCGCGACCACGCGCGCCTGGGCCAGGTACGGTTGTGGGAAACCGACACCGCATACGCCGTCTATCGGCCGTAGAGCTATAATTCGAGCGAAGGCCTATGGGCGCGACAACGCAGTTAATGACGTTCGCCGAGTTCGAGAAACTGCCGGACGATGTGTGCCGCCACTCCGAACTGCGCCATGGAGAACTGGTATTCGTGCCGCCGCCAAGAAAAGCTCATGTCTGGTTGCAGCAGCGCATCGCGAAGCTCCTGATCCGCCACGCCGACGACGAAGCCGTTGTTGGAATGGAAATCCCTTTCCGCCCATTAGCTGAGCACGAATTCTACAAGGCGGACGTCGCCTATGTTTCTGAAGCAAGGTGGCGGGAATCGGGCAGTAAAGGCGATCTGCTTGGCTCGCCAGAGCTCGTAATCGAGGTTTTGTCGCCTTCAAACACTTCGAGCGAGATGAACGATCGCAAGACGCTTTGTCTGGACACCGGCTGCCGGGAGTTTTGGGTTATCGATCCCTGGAATATCCAAGTCGACGTCTCGACTCCAGACGGCCAAACTGTTACCTACCGCCGCAGCCAATCCATCCCGCTGCCGCTATTCGGCGGCGCGACGCTGGCCGTGGATGAGATCTTCCGCGGCCTCGACTGATTACCGCCCGTAGAACGCGGCGTTCTTCTGCGTGAAATTCGCCCACTTCTCCGGCAGATCGTCCTGCGCGAAGATCGCCGAAACGGGACAAACGGGCACGCACGCGCCGCAATCGATACACTCCACAGGATCGATGTAGAGCATCTCGACGTCGCGGAAATCGGCGTCTTCCTTCTTCGGATGGATGCAATCGACCGGACAGGCGTCCACGCAGGCCGCGTCCTTGGTGCCGATGCAGGGTTCCGCAATTACGTATGCCATATGTTTTCCGGAATCATATTCAAGCGTACGCAGAAGGCAAACTCAATTGCTGCAGAGTTGCCAACGGGCGCCCAGCGCACAGAACTAGGTAAAGATGCCGCGCTAAAGTTCGCAAAGCCGTTTTTCCCGCTGCCGGTCTCGGGACGCGTTTTCTGCCCGCCACCAAGGCCCAGCCGAAGGAGATGCTTCCATCGTCGACAAGCCGATCATTCAATACGGCGTCGAAGAAGCGATGCATTCCGGCATTCGGAACATCATCATCGTCACCGGCCGCGGCAAAGCAGCCATCGAAGACCACTTCGACGTCAGCTTCGAACTGGAACATCTGCTGGAAACGCGCGCAAGAAAGATCTGCTGACGATCGTCCGTCAGGTCTCCGACATGATCGACGTCTCCTACATCCGCCAGAAGGAGGCCCTGGGTCTCGGGCCACGCCGTGCTGCGCGCGCAGGATCTGGTGGGCCCGAGCCCTTCGCGGTGGTGCTTGCCGACGACGTGATCGAAGCCGAAACGCCCTGCCTCCGCCAGTTGCTCGACATCTACGAATTCTTCAGCGCGCCCGTGCTCGCTGTGATGGAGGTGCCGAAGGAAGCGATCTCGGCTTACGGTTGCATCGACGCCGAGCCGGTCACGCACAACGGCAAGCGAGGACCGGGTATTCCGCATCCGCGATCTGGTGGAAAAGCCGAAGGCCAACGAAGCGCCGTCCAACCTCGCCATCATCGGCCGCTACATGCTGACGCCGGAAATTTTCGACTCGATCTGCAAGCCATCGATCCGGGCTCGGGCGGCGAAATTCAGCTCACCGATTCGCTCCGCCATCTGCTGCGCAGCCGGCCGATCTACGCCTACAAATTCGAGGGCAAGCGCTACGACGCCGGCGATAAGCTCGGATTCCTCAAAGCCACCGTGGAATACGCCCTGCATCGCCACGATCTGGGCGGCCCCTTCCGCGAATACTTGAAAGGCCTCAAACTATCGTCATGATCGCGCAAGCCCAAAAACGTCTGACCGCGCTTCTGGGCGAACGCAGCGTTCTCTGTCGCGCCGAAGACCTGGCCCTTTACGAATACGATGGCGGCGTCGACAAGCACCGCCCCGATCTCGTCGTCTTCCCGCGCAATGCCGAAGACGTCGCTGCGGTCGTGCGCATCGCCCGCGAATGCCAACTGCCGCTGGTAGGCCGCGGCGCAGGCACCGGGCTCTCCGGCGGCGCCATCCCGCGCGAAGGCGGCATCGTTATCTCGTTCGCGCGCATGAACCGCATCCTCGAGATCGATCTCGAAAACGAGCGCATGGTGACGCAACCCGGCGTCGTCAATCTCGATATCACCGCGGCCGTCGAAGCCGATGGCTACTTTTACGCGCCCGATCCCTCCAGCCAGCGCGCCTGCACCATTGGCGGCAACGTCGCCGAAAACGCCGGCGGCCCGCACACCCTCGCGTACGGCGTCACAACCAATCATGTGCTCGGCCTGGAACTGACGCTCGCCGATGGCACCACGATCGAAACCGGCGGCAAAGAGACTGATCTTCCCGGATACGATCTCACCGGCCTGCTCACCGGTTCCGAAGGCGCGCTGGCGTTGGTCACGAAAGTCATCGTCCGTCTGCTGCGCAAGCCCGAACTAGTGAAGACCATCCTCGCCATCTACGATTCCAGCGAAGCCGCCGGACGCACCGTAGCCGAGATTACTGCTTGCGCCATCACGCCCGTCGCCGTCGAGATGCTGGATGGCGTGATGCTCCGCATGGTGGAAGAGGCCACGCACGCCGGTTATCCTATGGACGCCGCCGCGGTTTTGCTGATCGAGCTCGAAGGCATCCGCGAAGCCGTGGAAGAGCAGGTGGAGCAGGTTCGCGCCGCCTGCGCCAAATGCGGCGCGCGCGAATTTCGTGTGGCGCAAACGGCGGAAGAGCGCGAGCTGCTCTGGAAAGGCCGCAAGAACGCGTTCGGCGCGGTGGGTCGCGTGAGCCCGTTCTACTACGTGCAGGATGGCGTCGTGCCACGCACCAAGGTCGCGCCCACGCTGGAATTCATCGGCGAAATGTCGCGCCGCTACGGCCTCGCCATCAGCAACATCTTTCACGCCGGCGATGGCAACCTGCACCCCATCATCCTGTTCGACCAACGCAAGCCCGGCGACCTCGAAAAAGCGCGCGCCTGCGGCGAAGACATCCTCAAATTCTGCGTCGCCGCCGGCGGTTCCATCACCGGCGAACACGGCGTGGGCATGGAAAAGATCGATCTGATGCCGTCATTGTTTTCGGAAGAATCATGGAAATGATGGCGCGCCTGAAAGCGCTTTTCGACCCCGACAGCCGGTTGAACCCGGGGAAAGTGCTGCCGACAGGCAAAGGCTGCCTCGAAATCCGCCAAGCGCCGCTCCGCGATGGCGCGCCCGTCTACTAATCCGACTCCGAGCCTAAGTGCGCCTGCCCCCGAGATGCGCGTTCGCATATTCCGGCGGAATCAGCAGCGTCAGCGCGCTGGGAACAATCGTCACCTTCGCCGGCAAATGCCCCACCACTTCGCCATCGATCTGCGTGTACACCTGTACGTCCTTAGGCCCCGATAGCAACGCCTCGCGCGTGCGCATCACGGTAACGCCCTTCATGCCGCGATGCCTGTTCAACACCAGCCCAGCGAAATACTTCAGGTAACGAAATGTCGAGCGGCCCTCGAACAGAACCATCTCAAACTCATCGTCGAAGAGGCTCACTTCCTGTGCGATGGCGAAATCGCCGCCGTAATTACGCACCTTACTCAGCAGTGCGAACGACGCGCGGATCTTCTGGCCCTCCGCCTCCAGGTCGAACAGCGGCAGATCGCGACCCAGCACGCGCCACCCTGCAATCCAATAAGCCAGCTTGCCCCATCGCGCCTTGATCGCCGTGTTCACGTTGGATGCGATGTGCGCGTCCAATCCCGCGCCCACCATCAGCAGAAAATACCGCGACACCGCGCCGTTGCCGCAATCCAGATGGCCCACCGAAATGCGATACGGCTCCGAGACTTCGATCTTCTCCGCCGCCCGCTCCATCTTCGAGCCGATGCCCATCTCCATCGCCAGCACATTCGCGGTTCCAGCCGGAAGAATCGCCAGCGGTATGTTCGAATGAACCATGCCGTCGGCCACTTCGTTGATGGTGCCGTCGCCGCCCGCCGCGATGATCAAATCGGCGCCGCGCTCAATGTGCTCGCACGCCATGGCTCCCGCGGTCTTCGGCCCGGTGGTCGGCACAACCGTAACTGTGTGACCATTCTTAGTCAGCACTTCCACCGCGCGAGTCAGCAAGGCGCGGCCTCCCCGCCCCAGTCTGCCCGCACGTGGGTTATAGATCAGGACCGTATGTTTGTAACTGGTGATGCCTGCTTCTCCAAGGCGGAAGGGTTCGCGTTACTTCCAGCACGCAGCGCCGGGGTGGCCTCCAGCGCTTTGCCGTACTCGTTAAATTATAGATGAGAACCCAATGAAAGATCCCGCCCGCGAAGTGGAGCATCTGCGTGAAGAGTTGCGCCGCCATGAGCGTCTCTATTACGTTCTCGACCGTCCCGCGATCACCGATGCCGAATACGACGCCCTCATGCGCCGGCTCGACGAGTTGGAGAAAGCGAATCCCGAACTCGCGACGCCCGATTCGCCCACCCAGCGCGTCGGCGGCAAACCGCGCGAAGGCTTCGTCAAGGTGCGGCACAGTTCGCCCATGCTCAGCCTCGATAACGCGCTCAACGAAACCGAGCTGCGCGAATTCGACCGGCGCGTGCGCGAGTTGCTGGGCGCACAGGAATTCCGCTACGTCACCGAACTCAAAATGGATGGACTCTCCATGGCGGCCCACTATCGCGCCGGCGTATTCCAGCAGGCCGTCACGCGCGGCGATGGAACCACCGGCGAAGATGTCACCGAAAACGCGCGCACCATCCGCTCGCTGCCGCTGCATGTGAAATCCAAGCTCGATTCGTTCGAGGTGCGCGGTGAAATCGTGTTCAACCGCCGCGCCTTCGAGCGCCTCAACGCCGAGCGCGATGAGAAAGGCCTGCCGCGATTCGCCAATCCGCGCAACGCCGCCGCGGGGTCGCTGCGCGTGCTCGAACCGCAAATCACCGCTTCGCGCCGGCTCGATTATTACACCTACTTTCTTCTCGCCGAAGGCCAGCCTATATTCGACAGCCACTGGGAATCGCTCGAAAGCATGGCGCACATGGGTTTCAAAGTGAATCCGGAGCGCAAGCTGTGCGCCGATATCGACGCTGTGCTGGCCTTCTGCAATCACTGGGGTGAGAGGCGCGAAGAATTGCCATACGAAATCGATGGCGTCGTCGTCAAAGTCGATTCCATCCCGCAACAGGGCGCTCTCGGCTTCACGGCCAAGGCGCCGCGTTGGGCGATCGCCTATAAATACGCCGCGCGGCAGGCCGTCACGAAAGTCGAAGCGATCGAAGTGCAGGTGGGGCGAACCGGCGCGCTCACACCGGTCGCACATCTGAAGCCGGTGGAAGTGAGCGGCGTCACCGTATCCCGCGCCACGCTGCACAACGAAGACGAAATCGAGCGCCTCGGCCTCGAAATCGGCGATGAGGTGGTCATCGAACGCTCGGGCGACGTCATCCCCAAGGTCGTCCGCGTCGAGAAACAAGGGCATCCCCGTCAAAAATTTCGCATGCCCGCGCACTGCCCTATCTGCGGCGGCAAAATCGTGCGCGAAGAGGGCGAGGCCGCCAGCCGCTGCATCAACGTCAATTGTCCGGCGCGGCTCAAGGAAACCATTCTGCATTTCGCCTCGCGCGGAGTCATGAATATCGATGGCGTGGGCGACGCGCTGGTCGATCAACTGGTCGATCGCGGCCTGGTGAAGAGCGTCGCCGATCTCTACGGCCTCACCGCCGAGGGCATCGTCGAGCTTGAACGCATGGGCAAGAAATCCGCCGCCACCGTGATCGCCAATATCGCCAATTCGAAAAAGAATCCCCTGCCGCGCGTTCTCAGCGCGCTCGGCATGCGCTTCGTGGGCGAACGCACCGCGGTCTTTCTTGCCGAGTATTTCGGCTCGATGGATGCCATCGCCTCAGCCAGCCTTGAAGAATTGCAACAGGCCGAGGAAGTAGGGCCCAAAGTCGCCGAGAGCATCTTCCAGTTCTTCCGCGAGTCGCACAACCACGAGTTGATCGAGCGGCTGCGCGCAGCCGGGCTCCAATTCACCCACGCGACGCGACGCCCGAAGGCCGGACCGCTCGCCGGCAAGACGCTGGTGCTCACCGGCACGTTACCTACGCTCAGCCGCGACGACGCCAAGAACCTCATCGAATCGGCCGGCGGCAAGGTCGGCAGCGCAGTCAGCAAAAAGACCAGCTACGTAGTGGCGGGTGAAGACGCGGGCTCCAAGCTCGCCAAAGCCCAGAAACTCGAAATCGAAATCTGGAACGAAGCGCGCTTACTCGAGGCGACGGGCGGTTAGCGTTAGGCCGGGTAAATGCGTGCATAGCTTCACACTGTTGTTACTTTGGGTCTCAAAGGCCAGGGCTACAATGAAAGCACCGCCATGAAGCTAAGTGCCGCATCCCTTCGCGGGCGCATCGCCCTGGGTATCGTTTTGGCAGCATTGTGCGCGCTGTTGGGATCGCAAACGGCGCCGCGCGAGCAGGTCGGGCCTCTGCCCGGCGGCGGATTTTTGCTGAACAGCGGATGGCGTCTCGATCCCGTCGGCAAACAGATTCCGCTCGACACGCTTCCCATGTCGAGCGTCGCGACACCCGATGGCAAATACATGCTGGTGCTGAATTGCGGCTACAAACCGCCCTCCATCAGCGTCATCGATCTGGCGACCGGCAACGTCAAAGGCAGCACGCCCGTGCCCGATGCCTGGCTCGGCATCACCATCTCGCCGAAAGGCGATCGCGTCTACACCAGCGGCGGCCAGCGCGCCTCCATCTTTGAGTTCAGCCTCACGGATGGCGTGCTCCAGCAGACGCGCGAATTTCCCGTGGTCCCGGCGGCCACCCGCACCGCGCACGATTTCATCGGCGATGTCACCTTCGACCCCACCGGCCGCCTGCTCTATGCAGCCGATCTCTATAACGACAATGTCGCCGTGGTGAACCCGCAATCGGGCATGATGATCCAGCGCATAAAAACCGGCCGCCGCCCTTACCGCATTCTGTTCCATCCAGATGGCAAAACCTTCTTCGTTTCGCACTGGGCTGATGGAACCGTCGGCCAGTATGAGACCACCAGCGGCAATCCGCACGGGCCGGCGCAGCGCATCGGCGCGCACCCGACCGATCTCCTTTGGCGCGATGGCGCGCCGGAGCAGGCCGAAGGCGTCGCGGCGCCCTATGCCGCCCGCCTGTTCGTCGCTGCGGCAAATACCAACAGCGTGTATGCCGTGGGCGTCACGGCAGCCAAGGAAACCAGCGTGGTGGAATCGATCAACGTGTCGATGACGCCGCGCCAGCCGCTGGGCATGACTCCCAGCGCTCTTGCCTTGAGCGCCGATAAGAAGCGCCTGTTCATCGCTTGTTCCGACGCCAACACCGTCGCCGTAGTCGACGTCTCCGGCGAGCGCAGCCGCGTCGAGGGATTCATTCCCGTAGGCTGGTATCCCACGGCCGTGCGCGCGCTGCCTTCGGGTGGCCTGGTCGCCATTAACGGCAAAGGCGGCAGGTCGTATCCGAATCCGAACGGCCCCAGCCCCATCGTTGGCGATTCGCCCGTTCATAAGGGCCTCGCGGCCGAACAGTACGTGGCCCGCATGCAGACCGGAACCGCGTCGTGGATCGACCCGTTTACGCCGGAACAACTCTCCGCGTGGAGCAAGAAAGCCCTCGATTACACGCCCTATCGCGACGCCAAACTCGACGAACAGAACCCTCTTCCGCCCATCCAGCACGTGCTCTACATCGTCAAGGAAAACCGCACCTATGACCAGGTGCTCGGCGATATCAAAGAGGGTAACGGCGACCCCAACCTGACCCTCTTCGGTGAAAAGGCCACGCCCAACCTCCACAAGATCGCGCGCGAATACGTTCTGCTCGACAATTTCTACGTCAATGCCGACGTGAGCGCCGATGGCCATAACTGGTCCACCGCGGCCATCGCGCCCGATTATGTCCAGAAGATGTGGCCGAGCCAATACGGCCGCCGCCGGGCAACTTACGATTTCGAAGAGCAGGATGCCGCTTCGTTGCCGCCCGCCGGCTACCTATGGACAAACGCCAACGCCGCCGGGCTGTCCATTCGCAATTTCGGTTATATGGTGGACAACAAAGACGGCGCCAAAGTCGGCGAAGTGCAGGTGGCCAAGGTTCACGACCCGGTCCTAGCCAGGCACACCAACATGAATTTTCGCGGGTTCGATCTCGATTATCCGGATGTGGAGCGAGCCAAGGTTTACCTTGCCGAGCTTGCCGATTACGAAAAGAACAACAGCATGCCGCGCTTGATGGTGATGCGCTTGGGCAACGACCACACCAATGGAACGTCGCCCGGCCGGCTCTCGCCGCTCTCCTTCGCCGCCGATAACGATCTTGCGGTGGGCATGATCGTCGAAGGAATTTCCAAATCGCGCTTCTGGACCAGCACGGCGATCTTCATCGTCGAAGATGACGCGCAAAATGGCCCCGACCACGTCGATTCCCACCGTTCTCCGGCGTATGTAGTTTCGGCTTATATCAAGCGGCACACGGTGGATGGCACGATGTACAACACAACGTCGATGCTGCGCACCATGGAATTTGTTTTAGGATTGCGCCCGATGACGCACTTCGATGCCGGCGCGCGTCCCATCGTCGCGCCGTTCCAGCAGACTGCGGACCCCACGCCCTACCAATTGGAACAGCCCCGTATTTCACTCACGGATCGCAATCCGCAAGCCGCGCCCGGCGGGCAGGAATCCGACAAGATGGACTTTGCGGAAGCGGACGATATCGATGAAGACAAGCTCAACGATATTCTCTGGCGCGCGATCCGTAAGGACGCGCCACCGCCGCCTACGCGCAGTTATTTCGGAAAGTAAGTTGTTGGACTCGGAAAGCTAGGCTGCGCCCTTTGTGGCGAAACCCTTTGCTTTCTTGTAAGCTTCCTGCAAATTAGCCACGGCCGACGTGGATACGCGCACTTTGTCCGGATCCGTCCGATGGCCGGGCAGCTTGGAGTCGATAAACTTCATTCGAAAAAGCTGATTTTCAACCATTTCGAGGAGAGCCTGAGCTTCCTCGACCGTGAAACGTACTGAGAGTAGTGAACGCATTGATATTTCTATACTAACACACGGTCCAATAAACTGTAAAAATGCGGATACATTGCACTCATCTCTTACGATAGTCCCCCGCGCTGAAATACTTTTCCAGCCATACATATAGGCAGATGAAGAAATAACGGCTGCCCATCTCTTTTAGCTTCAATTTCGCCTCGCCCGAGCGCCGGTTCCGCCACGTAATCGGGATCACCGTCCAGCTATATCCGCGCACGATCGTCTTGAGCGGCAGTTCCACCGTGAGGTTGAAGTGCGGCGCAATCAACGGCCGGCACCCCTCGATGGCCGTCCGGCGATACGCCTTGAACGCGTTAGTGGTGTCGTTCAACTTAATGTGGAAGAGCACACGGATCATCCGGTTGAACAGCCGGTTCATCACCAGCTTCACCCGCGGATAATCGATCGCGCCCCCGCCCTTGATGAATCGCGACCCGAACACCGCGTCGTATCCCTCATTCAGCACTCGCCAGTACCGAACCACGTCCCGCGGATCGTCCGATTCATCCGCCATCATGACGACCGCGGCGTCGCCTTCCATCCGGTCGAGCCCATAGATAATCGCGCGCCCGAATCCGTGCGGGCCGGGGTTGGTCAGCGGGCGCAAAGCAGGCATGCTTTGCGCCATCTCGTCCAGAATTGCCCGCGTGCCGTCGGTGCTGCCGTCATCCACTACAACGATCTCGTGCGGAATATGATTGAGGCGCAATTCGAGATCGAGATGCTCCACGGTGCCGCGTACGCAGCCTTCTTCGTTGCGGGCCGGAATCACCACCGTAAGCAGTTTCAGATCGCCGTCTTCGGAAGGCACGTCTAACGCCGCTTCCCTTCGCAAAGGTCGAGCCACTCGGGATGATTTTGGGCGTGCCGCGCGATCTCGTCCAGAATCGAGGGCAGCGGCCGCTCAATATTCCATCCGAAGCGCTTGTTGACGCGCGCCGAATCCATCACGATCCAGGGCAGGTCGAACGGCCGCTCGGCGGAATCCGCCGTGGGCGCGTGCGCGCCAAACCGCTGGTCGCAAAACGCGGTCAATTGCGCCAGCGACATCGCGTTCGCCGCACCGCCGGCAGCATTGAACATACGCTCACCTTTGGCTTGGCCATCGTTCATCTGCGACCGCAAAAGGCGCGCCAGATCGTCGGGATGGAAAGCGTCGCGCACCTGATGGCCCGATCCGCCGAAGCCAATATATCGTAAAGGCCGCCGCACGGCATGCGCATGTATCCAATAGGAAAAGATGCCCTGCTCCGCCAATCCGAATTGGCCCGCGCCCGCCATCACTCCGCAGCGGTTGATCCACACCGGGAAATCGAAAGCGTACCCGTATTCGAGCGCCACCGCTTCCGACGCCAGCTTGGTGCTGCCGTAAAGTGACACCGGCGCCGCCACCGAAAACTCTTCCGTAATTCCCGCCGCCGAAACGCCCGAGGGCAACGGCCGCGACGCGTCCAGCGTGAATGCGCCGTTTTCCACCTGTATCGGCAGCGCGGCCAACGCCGCAATCGAATACACCCGGCTGCTGCTCAGCAGTATAAATCCAGCCTTATCCCGCTTGGCGTATTCGAGCAGATTCAGCGTCCCATGCAGGTTGTGCTCAATCAATTGGCGGCTGCTCGATCGTCCATCCACGCCCGCCAAGACGCTGGGGTTGGCGGCGGCGTCGATGATCCAATCCGCGGCCGGCAACGATTCCAAGTCCGACGCCAGGCGCACATCGCCATGAATCACCTGGATTCCCGACGCTGTAAGCGCCCCGCGATTGGTTTCGGCGCCCGGCCGCGACAGGTTGTCGATGCCCGAAATCCGCGCGCCTTCCATCGCCGCCTGGAACCAGCGCGCCAACGACGCCCCCGTGAAACCGCAGATTCCCGCGATGAAAATGCGCATGAGGGCTACTGGCCCCGCGCGGCCAGGCGCTGCGACCAGCTGGCCGCGATTTCGCGGAAGATATCGCCCAGCGGCCTCGTGATGTCCCAAGCCGGATAGTGCGCCTTCATCTTGCGCAGGTCGCTGTAGTAGCAGATATGGTCGCCTGCGCGGTTCTGTTCCACATACGACCATCGCTGCGGCAGGCCGCTGATCTCTTCCGCCATCCGGAACGCTTCCAGAATCGAGCAGGAGTTCGATTTTCCGCCGCCCAGATTGTAGACCTCGCCCACGCGCGGATTGCGGAAGAACTCGTGCATGAAGCTCGCCACATCCTCCGAATGAATGTTATCGCGAACTTGCTTGCCCTTATAACCAAAAACCTTGTATTCGCGGCCTTCGAGGTTACACCGCACCAGGTAACTGAGAAACCCGTGCAGCTCCACGCCGGAATGGTTAGGCCCCGTCAGGCATCCGCCGCGCAGGCAGCAGGTCGGCATGTTGAAATAGCGCCCGTATTCCTGCGCCATCACATCGCCGGCCACCTTCGACGCGCCGAAAATGGAATGCTTCGATTGATCGATCGAGAAAGTCTCGGGAATGCCTTCACCAAATGTCGCGTCAGCGTATTCCCATCGCGTTTCCTGCTCTTGGAGCGGGATGAAGTTAGGCCGGTCGCCATACACCTTGTTGGTAGACATGTGCACGAATGGCGTTTCCGCACAGAACTGCCGCGCCGCTTCCAACAGATTCAGCGTCCCCAGGGCATTCACTTCAAAATCGAGAAATGGGATGTCAGCCGCGCGGTCGTGCGAAGGCTGCGCCGCCGCATGAACAATCAGCGATGGCCGTATTTCCTTCATCAGCGCCAGGATGCCCTCGCGGTCGCGAATGTCGAGATCGCGGTGCTCGTACGCAGGCAGTTCACGCAAACGCGCCAGCGTCCAGCGCGTATCGCCTTCCGGCCCAAAGAAGACTGCGCGCAGGTTATTGTCGACTCCGACAATCCGCCAGCCGAGCTTGGCGAAGTAGGTCGCGACCTCGGAACCGATAAGTCCGCAAGATCCAGTTACAAGGAGGGTTTTCATCGGAAACTGAGTGCCGGGAAAGACTGATATCGGAGGATATCATACGCCCAGAGTACTGAAAGCCCGCGTGTCCCGCGTCCGCCAATGCGATAATCGTCGGCAGCATGCCCCGGATCGCACAGGGCGCCCTGCTTGCGGCTCTCGCACTCACGGCTCTGGTCACCGGCTGCGCGCATAAGAAGCGCGCCAAGAACGTTGCGCCGCCACCGCCGGCCGCGACCCGGCCTCCCTCACCTTCCACGCCGGCAATTCCCGGAACCACCGAATCCGGCGTCGCCAGTTGGTACGGCCATCCCTACCACGGCCGCCGTGCCGCCG
Organism: Bryobacterales bacterium; assembly: GCA_963743705.1. Taxonomy (GTDB): domain Bacteria; phylum Acidobacteriota; class Terriglobia; order Bryobacterales; family Bryobacteraceae; genus PALSA-243. The sequence continues at coordinate 532,582 of CAVUQS010000021.1, forward strand.
ATGGCGAAGTCTACGACATGGAAACGCTGGTCGCAGCCCACCGCACCCTCCCTTTCAATACGTGGGTTCGGGTCTACGACCTGGATAACGGAAAAACCGTCGATGTCCGCATCATCGACCGCGGCCCCTTCATCGACGGCCGCATTATCGATCTCTCCCACGCCGCCGCCGAAGCCATCCAAATGGTCCGGCCGGGCATTGCCAACGTTCGCCTCGAGATCCTCCAGGCCCCGCAACCGCCTGCAAACACACTATTTGCCGTGCAAGTCGGCTCCTATCGTGACCGCGAGAACGCCGAGCGGACGCGCACCGAAATGCAGATATACGGGGAATCCCGCGTGGTTCTCGAGAAGGGATTCTGGCGCGTTTTGGTGGGCCGCGAGGCCACTGAAGATGCCGCCAACGCCCTCGCCGCCAAAATTCGTCAAAATTCTCCTGAGAAAAAGAGCGCCTTCGTCGTACGAATTGATTCAGAGGCTACATAAAGCGGTTTTGCATCCGCCGCCGGCGCCTCACTCTGAGTCACGGGGGACTTCTTGTCATATCGCGCCACCGCCGCTGCCGCGGCCCGAACTCACGGGCTGGTGGGAAGTTCGCCCGCCATTCAGGAGCTTCGCCGCCTCATTGAAAAAGCTGCGCGCCATCGCCTGCCCGTGATGCTGCTTGGCGAAAGCGGGGCCGGCAAGGAAGTCGTCGCCCGCGCCATCTATAACGCGGACCCGCGCGGCCAGTTCGTGCCCATCGATTGCGGTTCGCTCGTTGGCACGCTGATGGAAAGCGAACTCTTCGGCCACGCCAAAGGCTCTTTCAGCGGCGCCACGGAACACAAAAAAGGCCTTGTCGAACTGGCCGACGGCGGCACCGCTTTCTTCGACGAAATCGGCGATCTCCCACTCGACATGCAAGTCAAACTGCTGCGCCTGATCCAGGAAGGTGAATTCCGCGCCGTCGGTTCCCTGCACTGGCGCAAAGTCGATCTGCGCATCATCGCCGCTACGCACCGCGATCTCAAGGCCGACGTCGAAAAAGGCCGTTTCCGTCTCGATCTTTATTACCGCCTCAACGTGTTCTCGGTGAAACTACCGCCCCTGCGCGATCGCAAGCAGGATATTCCAGGCCTGGTCGATCATTTCCTCCGCCTCGCGCGCGATTCCGGCTTACCCGATTTCCGTCCCGCGCCCGAAACCTACGCGACGCTGCTGGAATACGATTGGCCCGGCAACGTGCGCGAGCTCAAACACTGCGTCGACCGCATGGCTGCCATGGCTTCGCCCGGCGCCGCCGAAGATGCTCTGCCTTCCGCACTACTGAATCTGCGCGCCGCCGCGGCGCCGGCAGAGTTCCCGCAAGCTACGGACGACGAACCGCCGTACGAAGAGCTTCGCCCGCGCTCCGCCCCGGTCATCTCCATCCCCGAGAGCGAAAAGCAGGCCATCCAGCGCGCTCTTGAGGCCACGCACGGCGAACGCAATCGCGCCGCCGAGATTCTGGGAATCGGACGCACCACGCTTTACCGCAAAATGAAACAATACGGACTGGATTGATCGCGCTCGATGCCACCTACAGTCTGGATCCCTCGCCCTCCGGGGTAGCCGTCTATTCGCGCGAGATTCTCTACGGAGTGGCGCGCGCTCATCCCGAAACCAGGTTCGCCTTCTGCTATCGCCCGCACCGCTTTCGCGCATCGTGGGCCGCAGACTTGCCGCCCAACGCGCGGCGCCGCTTGCTCGCGCCCGGATTCGGATTGTTCCACGGGTTGAATCAGCGCCTGCCGCGCTGGTGGGCGGGTCCGCGTATCGCCACGTTCCACGATCTTTTCGTGATGACCGGCGAATATTCCACGCCGGAATTTCGCGCCCGCTTCACTGCCCAGGCGCGCGAAGCCGCCGCACGCGCCTCGATGATCGTCGCCGTCTCCGAATTTACGCGCGGCCAGGTAATTTCGCTGCTTGGTGTGGACCCGGCGCGCGTGTGCGTGATTCACCACGGCGTGCGGCCGCTTCCGTTTCCCGTGGGCCACACCCGGGAAAACGTCATTCTCAGCGCGGGCGCAATCCAAACGCGCAAGAACATCGCGCGTCTGGTGGAGGCGTTCGAGGCGGTCGATGCTTCCTGGCGCTTGGTGCTGATTGGGTCAAACGGATACGGCGCTGAGGCCATCCGCGCGCGCATCGACGCCAGCCCTGCGCGCGACCGCATCGATGTGCTCGGCTACGTTTCGTCGGAAGAATTGGCCGCGTGGTACGCGCGCGCACGCATATTTGCCTTTCCCTCGCTTGACGAGGGCTTTGGCATGCCCGTGCTCGAAGCCATGGCCGCTGGTACTCCTGTCCTTACTTCCAACTGTTCGGCGCTGCCGGAAGTCGCGGGCGACGCCGCGCTACTGGTGAATCCGCAGGATCAAGACATGCTTACTGCCGGCCTGCGCCATCTGACCGAAAGCGCGGCTCTGCGCGCAGATTTGTCCTCCCGGGGAATGGAATGGGCGAAGCGATTTACCTGGGAGAATGCAGTCTCGCAAACCTGGAATGTGTACCAAAACGTGCTACGCGGGCAAAGTTAGGTAGTTCACTATCGCTCGTCGTCCACGGCAATTTTGAGCGCCCGCAGGAATCGGTGATCCTGCGATGTGAATTTGATCTTGCCTGTGGCGTCGAAGGTCCGCTTGGGCTGCGGTTCTTCCTCCGCTACCTCAATGTCCTCGTCGTCGTCGCTGTCTTCGTCGCGTCGATTGAACCCAATCGTCGCTTCCAACACCAGAAAGACGTCATATCCAGCGCGCTTGATCTCGCCGATTGCCTCGGCAATTCTGTCCGATTCGGAAAGGGAATCGTTGATCGCATTTCCCAATTCCTGCATCAGGCGCTTTAATGGCTCATCCACAAGAACTCCTAATGTGGCGGACGCACCCCCGGTGACCGGCGTTCCACAACACTGATTGTAGTGGAGGCGCCCCGCAATCACAAGCTAACACACGGAAATATCGGCACGTTGATGACCAGACGTTATGGGCCCCTGTCATCGTTTGTTACGATGGGTTTTGTGTGGAACGCTCGCACAGGCCGTCAGGCCGGAATGTTCATCAAACACGTGGTTCCCGCTCTCGTCAAACCGGCGCGAACCCTGTGGAATGAGGTCATCGGCTTCATTTTCTTGTGTATAGCCACCATGTTTGGCTTTCAGGCCACGCGCTATGCCATGCACCATGAGCTCGGCAAGACGCTACTCGCCGGCTTTTGCACCCTGATGCTCGGCTGGTATGGCGTTTCGTCCTTCTGGCGGGCCCGCAAAATCTCCCGCTCATGAGCCGCGAACCCGAGACGCCCGGGGAGTTTCCATTTACCCGCGGAATTTACCGCGAGATGTACCGCAGCCGCCTCTGGACCATGCGCCAGTATGCCGGCTTCGGCACGGCCGAAGAGAGCAATCGCCGTTACCATTACCTGCTCTCGCAGGGAACCACCGGCCTCTCGGTCGCCTTCGATCTCCCCACGCAAATGGGTCTCGATTCCGATCATCCGATGGCCCTGGGCGAAGTCGGCCGCGTGGGCGTCGCCATCTCATCGCTCGCCGACATGGAAACCCTCTTCCAAGGCATCCGTCTGGACGGCGTCTCCACGTCGATGACCATCAACTCGACGGCCTCCATCCTGCTCGCTTTCTATGCGCTCGTCGCCAAGCGCCAGGGCGCGGATTGGCGCAAGCTCTCCGGCACCATCCAGAACGACATCCTGAAGGAATATATCGCACGCGGCACCTACATCTACCCGCCGCGCCCGGCGATGCGCATCATCACCGACGTCTTCGCCTGGGCCGGCCGCGAGTTGCCCGAGTGGAACACGATCTCTATCAGCGGCTACCACATTCGCGAAGCCGGATCCACCGCCGCGCAGGAACTCGCTTTCACCTTCGCCAACGCCATAGCCTACATCGAAGCCGCTATCGCTGCGGGCCTCGCCATCGATTCCTTCGCGCCCCGGCTTTCCTTCTTCTTCAACTCGCATAACGATTTCCTGGAAGAGATCGCCAAGTTCCGCGCTGCGCGCCGCATTTACGCCAACCTCATGCGCGACCGCTTCGGCGCCAAAGACGCTCGCTCTCTCATGCTGCGATTCCACGTGCAGACCGCCGGATCCACCCTCACCGCGCAGCAGCCCGACGTCAACATCGTCCGCACATCGCTCCAGGCGCTGGCCGCTGTCCTGGGCGGCGCGCAATCCTTGCACACCAATTCGCGCGACGAAGCGCTCGGATTGCCCACCGAAGAATCCGCACGCATCGCGCTGCGCACGCAACAGATCCTCGCGCATGAAACCGGCGTCGTCAATACTGCCGATCCCGTCGGCGGCAGCGAAGCCATCGAAGCCCTCACCGATTCGCTCGAACGTGAGGTTGCCGAATACATCGCGCGCATCGACAGCATGGGCGGCACATTGCGCGCCATCGAAGCAGGCTACATTCAGAACGAAATCCAAAACGCCGCTTACGAATTCCAGCGCGCCGTGGAATCCGGCGAGCGAATCGTCGTAGGCGTGAACCGTTTCCAGTTAGCGAACGAACGCGGCGTTCCCACCTTCCGCATCGACCCCGCGCTCGAACACGCGCAAGCCGAAAAGCTGCGGCAATTGCGCGCGTCGCGTAGTCAGACTGCCGTCGATGAGAGCCTGGCCACCCTGGAACGCGCCGCCCGCGATGGCAGCAATCTCATGCCGCCAATCCTGGACTCCGCCGGCGCCTACGCCACGGTCGGCGAAATCGCCGGCCGCTTACGCGAAGTCTTTGGCGAATACCGCGAGGTGTAGAGCGGTACTGCCGATCGAGAACATAGACGGCCGTTCCCCCAGCTAAAATTGAACCCAGATGTCGATCCTGCAAGACATTCGGATTTCGCTTCGCCTTTTCTCCCGCACTCCCATCCCCACCGCCATCGCACTCGGCTCAATTGCGCTCGGCGTGGGCGCGACGGCCGTAATTTTTGCCGCCGTCAAATCCGTCCTGATCGATCCGTTGCCCTATGCGCGGCCCGCGCAACTCGTTCGGCTTCGCAGCGAATATCCAGGCATGCAAGAGCAGTCAACCGGTGATTGGGTCTTTTGGAATGACGCGCAGGAAGTCGGCAAAAGAAGCCGCACACTGGAATCCCTCGGCATCTATCGCAATGCGGTATACGATCTCGCGGGTGGCCCCGGCGCCGTGCCCGAAGCGCTCTACGGCCTGAAGATCACCGCGAATCTGTTTCCCACGCTCGGCGTCTCGCCCATGCTCGGGCGCAACATCCTGCCCGAAGAAGATCAGCCGAATCATCCCGACGAAATGATCTTGAGCTACGGCCTGTGGGTGCGCCGGTTCAATTCCGATCCCACGGTCGTCGGCCGCACCGTCACCGTCAACAGCCATGCCTGTCTCGTGATTGGCGTCATGCCGCCGCAATTCAACTTTCCGCTACGCCGCGAGGCGGCCCATACGCCGTCGCCCTATGTGGAGTTCTGGGCGCCGCTCTCCGTCTCTCCCGGCGCGCGTCAGGGCGCCCTCGGAGCAGTAGCGAGGCTCCGCCCGGGAGTTTCCGTGGCGGAAGCGTGGCGGGAGATCGCCTCGATCGGAGATGCTCTTACACGGGAATTCCCAGCCTCCAATCGCGGCCGCGTTCTTCGATTGAGGTCTCTGGCCGATAGCGCCATCGGTGGCGCACGCGACGCTCTGTGGATGCTCATGGCCGCCACGTCGCTATTCATGCTGATCGGATGCGCCAATGTCGCCAATCTCCTATTGGCGCAGGGAGCCGCGCGGCAACGGGAAATGGCGGTGCGCCTTGCCATCGGCGCCGCTCCCCGGCGCATCGTGCGTCAATTGCTCACCGAAAGCTGCGTCCTGGCTTTCCTGGGCGGTATCGGCGGTTATCTTCTCACCGCCGCCGCGTGGAAAGCCCTGCCGGCAATCGCTCCCGTCAGCATTCCGCGTCTCGCCACGGCGCGCGCCGATAGCAACATCCTTGCTTTCGCCCTTGCGCTCGCGATTCTCAACGGCATCCTGTTCGGAATGGCGCCGGCCTTTCGGCTCGCTCGCGGCTTCCACGGATTCGGCTTGCGCGGAGCCACCTCCAGTCGCGACCGCATCCGCTCGTCGTTAATCGTCGCCGAAGTCGCTATCTCCGTACTCCTCGTCGTCCTCGGCGGACAACTGCTCGGCAGTTTCATCCGCTTGATCGGTACGGATCCCGGTTTCTCGGCCGATCGCGTCCTGGCCTCAGTCGTACTCCCCGCGCCGGAACGCTACAAAGACCCCAGCCGGCGGTCTCTCTTCTATCGGCGCATTCTCGATTCCATCCGCGCGCTTCCCGGCGTCGAGAGCGCTGGAACCACCGATGCCTTGCCCTTCAGCGGTGAGAATCATGGTGGTTTGGTGTCTGCTGAGAGCGCCGGCTTGCAGCCCGTGACCACGGAAGTCGATATCGCCGGCGGCGACTATCTGCAAACCATGGGCGTCCACCTGATGGAAGGCCGCTGGTTCAGCCAAGACGAGACCCGCGAACGCGAAATTGCGCCCGCCAACGATTCCGCTATCGTCGACGCCACCATAGCGCGGCGATGGTGGCCCGGAGCCAGCCCCATCGGCCGACGCATCTGCGTCGACTGCTCGCCCGAGAACCCGGACAATTGGAAGCGTGTCGTCGGCGTCGTTTCGAGCGCCAGCCACGCCGCCCTCGATGGCCCCTCGATCGGCAATGTCTACCTCGCCGCGGGCGCGATGTTGCATTCCTATTTCGTCGTCGTGCGGACTAGGCGCCCAGCCGCCGAGATGGAACGAGCCATCCGCCACGCAGTCGCGGCGCTCGACCCTGATCAGCCCGTTTTTCTGACTGCCTCGATGCGCGATCTTATCGACGATTCCGTTGCCGGACGCCGCTTCATCATGCTGTTGCTCGCCATCACCGGCTGCCTCGCGCTCCTGATGGCGGCCGGGGGCGTCTATGGTGTGATCGCATACGCCACTTCGCGTCGCACTCAGGAGATCGGCATCCGCATGGCAATCGGCGCCACGCCCGCAAGTGTGTTTGCGCTCATCTTCCGGCAGGGCGCTATCGCCGTAGCGCTCGGGCTCGCCCTTGGCGTCATGGCCGCCTTCGCATCCGTGCGATATCTCCGCGGCGTGCTCGCGGGCTTGGAAACCGGCAATTCCGTCTCAATCTACGTCGCAACCGGCCTCGTCATCGTCACCGCCGCCATCGCCTGTTGGATCCCTGCGCGCCGCGCCACAAGGGTTGACCCAGTGTCCGCGCTCCGACAGGAGTAACCCACGTCGCCGTGGTATGTTGCAAACAAGGTGCCGCTTCGCTTGAGCCGGGAACAAGCTGTCAGATCGGGGTTGTTGGCTGCCTGGCGTAAACTTACGGTGCGCGATTCGCCACCGAAGCTGGCCGTGGTGCCTCCTCAGCCCCTCCGCATTGGATTAGCGCTGGGCGGCGGATTCGCCCGGGGCATCGCGCACGCCGGCGTCCTGGATATCCTGGAACGCCACAATATTCCGATTCACTGCATCACCGGCGTCAGCGCCGGCTCCATTGTTGCCGCGGCCTACGCCAGCGGCGCATCGCCGGCTGAGATCGCCCGCGCCGGGTGCGCCATGCGTTTCGGCGACGTCGCCCGCTGGAGTTTCAGCCGCATGGGGTTCGTCGTCAGCGAGCGCATGAAACGTTTTCTCGAGCGGCTCCTCAAACATTACAAGTTTGAAGAAATGCGCATCCCGCTAGGCGTCGTGGCCACGGATGTATGCAACGGCCAGGCCGTCAACTTCTCGGGAACCGGAGACGTCATCCTGCCGATTCGCGCCAGTTGCTCCTACCCCGGTCTCTTTCGTCCCTTATCCTATGAAGGCCGCCTGCTGGTGGATGGCGCCATGAGCGTCGAAACTCCCGCCGAACTCGCGCGCGAACTCGGCGCCAACCGCGTCATCTCGGTTCATTTGCCGGGACAGGGCGGCGATATTATCCCCGCCAATGTCTTCCAGGTGGTCAACCGTTGCTTTCAGATCATGCAGGAACGCGCCGCCGATAATTGGCGCAAGCACAGCGATGTGATTCTCATTCCCAGCGTCCGCTCCGTGCAGTGGGATGGCTTCGGCAACGGCCCCGACCTCATCCGCGCAGGCCAAGCGTCCATGCTCGAAGCGCTGCCGAGTGTTCAGGCATGGGTCGATGCCGAGCGCTCTCTACGCGTTACGCCAAATTCAAAACCTGCTTAGTGGTGCCGCTGCTGCTCTGAATCTTCTTCTGCAGCATCATCAGAGCGTAAATCAACTGCTCGGGCCTGGGCGGGCATCCCGGCACGAACACATCGATCGGAATCACCTGGTTCACCGGCACCAGCGCATAGTTGTTGAATACGCCTGTCGAGGTCGCGCAGGCCCCCATTGAGATCGCCCATTTCGGTTCCGGCATCTGCTGATAAAGGTGGCGAATTACCGGCGCCATTTTCTGCGAAACGCGTCCCGCGATGATCATCAGGTCCGATTGCCGCGGCGATCCGCGAAATACTTCCGCACCGAAACGCGCCACGTCGAAACGCGAGGCCGACATCGACATCATCTCGATGGCGCAGCACGCCAGACCGAATGACATGGGCCAGATGGAGTTCTTGCGCGCCCAATTCACAGCCTTATCGAGCGTTGTGAACAGCGCGCCTTCCGACGCCGCGAACTGCGCATTGGCTATCGTTTCATCGTCGATGCGCGAAAACAGTTCCAACGGTCCACTAGCTAAAGGCTTCTCCATGCCCTCATTTTCGCACGCGCCGCGCCCGTCCAGTAAACTGAAAGTTCACCTCCCCGCATGAGCTCCACCACATTCGAAGCCCTTCTCGACCGCGCCGCGGCGCTCTGCGGTATCGAACCGGAATATTGGGATATCTTCGGCCGCCACCACATCACCACCGATGAAGGCAAGCAGGCAATTCTGCGCGCCATGGGCTGGGCCGCCGGCAGCGCTGCCGAACTGGAACGCTCGCTCGCCGATCATTCCCGCCGTGAATGGCAGCGTCTTGCGCCGCCAACCATCGTGGCCTTGGAATCCGAGGGCATCGGCGTGCCCCTTCATCTTCCCGCCGAATGCCTTGGCGATTCCGTTGCCATCACCGTTCACCGCGAAGACGGCGAAACCGGCGCCTTCACCTTCCGCGCCGCCGATCTGCCGCAAACCGGTTCGCTCGAAATGGACGGACGCACCTGGGTCCGCGTCGAAGCCTACCTGCCGCTGCGACTGCCCGCTGGCTATCACGATATCCAAGTAACCAGCGGCGCCGCATCATCCTCCACACGCTACATCTCAACTCCTGCCCGCGCCTGGACCGATCCTTCCCTGGCCCGCGGCGGCCGCTCCGCCGGCGTCGCCATCGCGCTCTACGGCGTCCGCTCAGCCCACAATTGGGGCTGCGGCGATTTCCGCGATCTCGCCAGCGTCATCGATTGGGCCGCCGGCGATTTAGGCGCGTCTTTCATCGGACTCAACCCGCTCCACGCCATCCACAACCGCCGCCCCTATAACAACAGCCCCTATCTGCCGAATTGCATCTTCTACCAAAACTTTCTCTATCTGGATATCGAAGGCATCGAAGAGTTCGCCCGCTGCCCCCGCGCGCAAAGCTGGCGCGCGTCTGAACCCGTCGAGCGCGAGATTGCCGCTTTGCGCGCATCCGAATTCGTCGAATACGAACGCGTCGCCGCGCTCAAGCTGCAATTTCTGCGCTTGCTCTACGCCCAGTTCCTGCACGATTGGAAGAAGGACCCGTCCCGCGGCGCCGAGTTCGAGGCCTTCCGCCAACGCGAAGGCGATCTACTGCGCCGCTTTGCCATCTTTTGCACGCTCGACCGCCACTTCCACCACGCCGATCCCAACATCTGGCTTTGGACCCAATGGCCCGTACCATTTCAAGATCCCGATTCTCCCGAAACCCAAACCTTCGCGCAAACCCACGCCCGCCACATCATGTTCTACGAGTGGATGCAATGGCAGATCGATCGCCAGCTTGCCGCCGCGCAACGCCACGCCCGCACCCGCAACCTCTCCATCGGCCTCTATCACGATCTCGCGCTTGCCACCGATCGCTTTGGCTCCGATCTCTGGGCGCATCGTCCCTTCTTTGTCGCCGGCTGCCGCGTCGGCGCGCCTCCCGATGACTTCGCGCCCCACGGGCAGGATTGGGGCTTCCCACCGCCCAACGCCCGGCGCCATTTTGAGGATGGCTACCGCCTCTTCGCCGAATCCATCCGCAAGAATTGCCGCCACGGCGGCGCGCTGCGCATCGATCACGTCATGCGCCTCTTCCGCCTCTATTGGATCCCCGATGGTTCCGACGCAACGCAAGGCGCGTACGTACGCGAGATGCACGACGAATTTGTGCGCGTGCTTGCTCTCGAAAGCGTGCGCAACCGCGTGACTATCGTCGGCGAAGATTTGGGCACGGTCGATCCCGCCATTCGCGAAACGCTCGCCCGCTTCGGCGTGTTGAGTTACCGCCTGTTCTTCTTCGAAAAAAACGAGCTTGGCGAATTCCGCGATTCAACCGAATATCCGTGGCAGGCTCTGGTCTCTTCCACTACGCACGATCTGCCCACGCTGGCCGGCTTCTGGACCGGCGCCGATATCGAAGCGCGCCGCGCCGCCGGCCTCATCGACGAGAGCTCGTATACCGAACAATGGACGGTCCGCGCGCGCGAAAAGCAAAAAATGCTCGACCGTCTGTTCGCGCAGGGCCTGCTACAAGCCGACCTTCCGCGCGCCGCCGCGGCCTATCCTGGCTGGACCGGCGAACTGCACAACGCCGCCATTGGCTTCCTCGCACGGACGCCTTCGCAACTCCTCGCCATCAACCAGGAAGACATCACCAAGGAGCCCTACCAGCAAAACCTGCCTGGAACCACCTGGCAATATCCGAATTGGAGCCGCAAAATGCGCTTCTCGGTGGAAGAGCTGCGCACCAACGAGGACGCGCGAAACTTCGCCGCCATGATCCACAACTGGATCGTCAACTCTGGCCGTTGACTCACTGACCCGGCGGCGCTCCCTCTTCTTTCGCGTAACGATTGTTTGGCTGTAGACCGTCTAACATCAAGAGCAGCAATCTGAGACCAAGTCCCATGCCCAGACCGCACCGGATTCTCGCCCTCGCCTTGCTCGCAATCGCCCTGCCCGCCCCCGCCGACACCCTCCGTCTTCGCGACGGAACCATTGTCGCCGGCAGTTGGCTTGGCGGCGGAGCCCGCGAGGTTCGCTTTCTGGTCAACGACCAGATCCAGGTCTTTCCTCTCGGCGAAGTTCTGGAAGTCACATTCGGGGCGGCCGCGCCGGGCGCTCCGCCACGCCCCAAAATCGCGCCCGAGCCCGATGTCATCGGCGCCGTCTTTTTCCAGGACGCCGGCGGCGCGTTCTATCCGCTCGAAAGAGCCTTCGCCGCGCAGATGCGTTCGCCTTCCGCTTACGGCTCCTACGGCTCCATGGTCTACCGCATCGAGGGCTCGCGCTCGCCGTTCCGCGTAAGGACCGGCGACCGGGTTCTCTTCGTCGTGAAACTCCCCGCTGGACGCGATCCGCGCCGCTTTCAGATGTACCCGCTGCAAGTCAGACCCGGCTATCGCCAGACCTGGCCCGCCCGAGGGGGCATTCCACCCTCGATCCCCATCACAGTCACCAGGATTACCGATTCCACCTTCGGCCTATCGCCCACTCGACCGCTCGCGCCGGGCGAGTATTCCATCAGCCCCACGGATTCGAACGATACTTTCTGCTTCGGCGTCGATTAGTGCGCCGCAGCCTCGGGATCGAAGATACGTTTATCCACCGGCTGCACATGGAATGGAGCCGTCACCGGCGCCGCGGCAAAGCAATCTTTCAAATCCGCCGCGCTGGCGTCGAACAGATTGAGCGGCGGCAACTTCAACAGCCAGAAAATCGTCTTGAGCAGTCCTGGAAAACTCGTGTTGGTGTGTGACACATACCCAGGCTTCGACCAGGGGCCGGCCGCCAGCAGCAGCGTGCGGTTGGCGGAGATATGATCGATGCCGCCCACCGCTGAAGATTCGGTCACGAACACCGCCGTATCCTTCCACCACTTGCTCGCCGAGAGATATTCGAGAATTCTTCCCAGCGCCAGGTCGTTATCCGCGACGTATGACTCCTTATACGGGTATCCTTCGTCTGGCCGCGGCGTTCCGCCTGCATCGCCAGGCAGGGAAACATACAGGAACTGGGGCAGATCCTCGTCCGTTTTCGCGAATTTCTCATCGATCTCGTGGATAAACGCCGAGGCCCGGTCCTGATCCGAAATCGCCAGCGTAAACCCGGGATACTCACGCGAAGTATGCGCTGCCAGCGCCTCCGGCACCGGCATGTTGGTGAGATAGCGCTGTTGCGCCATCCCCGGCAAATCGAGCCCTTCGCCAAAGTTGTAGAAAGATGTTCGATGGCTGGCCAGATGTTCCCACAGCGTCGCACCGGGAGCGGCATCCTCCGGCAGAACCGACGATGCCATGCCCGCAAACGCGAGACGCCCCGGCGCATTACCCGCGCGGAAGTCTTTCAGGTTGCCATAAGCCGCGAACAGCGAGCTTGTCGTCCACGCGTTCGGATATACGCCGTTCAGCCAGTGGTGTCCATCCACCGTCCCATCGCCGTCGGCGTAGAAATTGTCGCTGAAGGCCCATTGCGCCGCGATGGCATGCGTATTCGGCGTCACGCGCACGCCCTTCAGGCTGAGCCGGTTATGCCCGCCATCCACCGATCCCGTCAGTCCGTAACGCGCCACCGCGCCCGCGCCCATCGCCGGCCCGCTGGGCGTGTCGCGCAGGTCGCCCAACACTTCGTCGTACGCCCGCCCTTCCTTGACAATCAGCACCACATGCTGTACCGGCGGTGGTTCGGGGAGCGCCGCGCGCTTGGGCGCAAAGCCGTTGGCGCGCATCGCCGTTTCCGTGAGCGCCGGCAGATCGGCCGCCGCGGGTATCGAGAAAATCGAAAGCGTGCCTTGAAACAGGCTCGAAGGCAAAAGCGCGCTGCGCGAAGTCCGCGCATTGGGCGCATCCGGCCCGATGCCGTGCCCGCGCGCGTTGGTCACCATCGCTTCTCCATTAGCGATCGCTACCCGTGTCGGATACCACGCTGCAGGAATATGTCCTAACACGTGCAGATTTCGCACATCGATTACCGCAACCGCGTTGATTCCTGCTTCCGCCACCAGCAGCCACCCGGATTTCGGGTCGTACGCCATGCCTAGGGGAATTACGCCGCGCAAACCTTCCAGTCCCGGGATGGAAATCGCGATCCGGCTCGTCACTTTGCGGCTCACCGGATCCACCACGGCGATCGAATCGTCTCCGGCGTTCGAGACAAACACCCGCCCGCCCGCCGCCAAAACTCCCGAGGGGCTGTTCCCGGTCGCCACCACCCCCTCCAGCTTCGGCGCTGTCGGGGTCGAGACGTCCACGATGGCCAGCGAGTTCCCTTCGTCGCCTTGCCGCGCCGGCTCGGTTGGCGGGAACGGCAAACCAGGATTGTGCGAATTTGCCAGATCGGCATCAGGAACCATTTGGTACGGCAGTACGCCCACATTTGTCACGTAAAGATGCTGTTTGTCGGGAGATAGCCCGAGTGCGAAAGGTAACCGTCCGGTACGCACCGAGCCCAGAACCTGCCGTGACTTGGAATCCACGACGGCCACCCGGGAATTTGCCTGATCGGCGACGTAAAGCAGCCCAAGTTCGACATCGCAGACCACATCGCCCGTGTAACTCGCGCTGAATCCGCCCTGGTTCAGATCGATGGAATGGCGCGGCTCGTCGCTCGATTCGTAAAGCGTCACACGCCCCGAATTGCCCTCCGAGACCCACATCGAACGCTCGCTGGAAAAGGCCGCCCCGATCGAGACCCCTTTCCACGCCGGCACCTTCTCCATGCCGAACGGATCCGAAGAAGACGACGCTCGCGATTCGATCTCCCTCGTGCTCCAATGATTGGATTTATCGCGCTCCAGCACGGTCAGCGTGTACCGCCATGGCCCGGCGTTGGCCGTAAAAGCGTTCTTGCCGGAAGGGCTCACAGCCAGCCCGAACGGGCCCGGCCCCGTGACGTATTCGGTCCCCGTGGGAGCGATCACCCGGCCACCCGGGAGGATGGACGCACCTTCACGGCGCAGAGCCTGCCGCAACCCTGCGGGGGCAGTATAAGTTTGGGCGATTGCCAGGCCGCCAATTACCAGTAGCGGAGCTAGCGCGAGGTAGCGCACTTCTTCATCATAAGACCGAGCACTTTTTTCCTGGGTGTGAAAAAGCTTACCCATCGGAATGGCTTTGTAGCCAATCGACCGTGTAACTATTGGACACGTCAGGTCCGGTACTGGTTGTAGGTATGATTTGGCACCCGAAATGCTGTTTTAGCCACCTGAAAGGTGACGATGATGACTAGCCGTCCTACCGCTGTAATCATTTTCGCGATGCTGGCGATTGCGCCGCAGCTCGCCATCTCTTCCCCTTTCCATCTTGACCAACAAGAAAAGTCGCCCAAAAAGAGCGCGAAGGAAACGGGAAGTTCCCTTACGGGGTGTGTGGACGAGCGGGATGGCCGCTACATCCTCACTGACGATCGCGAGTTGAATCCGGTCGCAAACCTGCAGGCCGATGGGTTCCCGCAGGAGGGCTTCGCCAAACATTTGGGCCACAAAGTGACGATCGTGGGGGTTTCCACCCCTGGCGATCCGCTTCCCACGTTTAAGGTACGCAGCATAACAACTGTGAGCGAAAGTTGCGCGCCAAAACAGTAATAGTTTAACCGAGCCTTAGGAGAAAACGAATGGCATCCAGTCTCATAGCAGCGGCCCCACAGAAAGCCCTCGAAGATCCACTAGCCCACCTGCCCTGTTCCAGTATCGTCGAATACCGCAAGGGCCAGATCATTTACAACCAGGATCAACCCTCGACCAGCATTTTCCTCGTCATCGACGGCAAAGTGAAGGTCTCTCGCCTGGCCGACGACGGCCACCAGGTTGTGGTCGACATCTATCAAGCCGACGAATTCTTCGGCGAATCCGCCTTCCTTAGCCTGCCCCATCGTTCCGAGCAGGCCACCGCTCTCGAAAACACCAAGCTCATGACCTGGACGGCGGGCGAGATCGAAGAAATCGTAATGAAGAAACCGCGGCTCGCGGTCGCCCTGCTCCAGATCCTGGTGCTCCGCACCATCGATTTCACGCACCGCATCGAAAGCTTCTCGGTGGACAACATCGCTCGCCGTCTGGCCCGCTCCCTGATCCGCTTCTCCGAGCGTCTGGGAATGCCGGAAGACGATGGTTCTGTCCGCATGGTGCCGTTCACGCACGAGCTGCTCTCCCAGTATGTGGGCACCTCGCGCGAGATCGTCACGCACTATATGAATCAGTTCCGGCGCCAAGGCTATCTGCGGTATTCGCGCAAAGGAATCATCCTTTATCGCGATGCCTTCAAAGATTGGCTGCGTCAGAACTCGTAAATTCGCTAGCGCGCCCTTCGCGCCAGCACAGTGGTAATGTTATCGGGGCCGCCGGCCGCCTTGGCGGCCTCGATCAGCATCTTGCAGCTCTCTTCCAATCCCACCCCATTGCGTCCGCCCTGCAGAATTCCTTCGAGCTTCCCCGCGTCTATCACTCCATGCAACCCATCGCTGCACAGCAGCATAACCGCGCCCGGCGCTAATTGCTCGCAATAATAATTTACGGTCAAAGGCGAACTGGCCCCAATCGCCATCGTTAGCACATGCCGCATCGGGTGGTTCTTCAGGCTTTCCTCGTCGAGGCCCAGCGGCCTGCCGACTTCGTTCACCCAGGTTTGATCCGCCGTGATCGCGCGCAGCCCGGCATCGTCCATCACGTAAGCGCGGCTGTCGCCCACGCTCGCGATCGCCAGGCCTTCGTTGACTTCAAGCGCCGCCACCAGCGTGGTGCCCATGCCTTCGAGCGCTGAATCGCTCTGCGAAGCTTCCAGCACGCGTCGATTGGCTTCCTCCACCGCCGAAAGCAAAGTTTGCGAATCGCGGCGCTGAGACATCAATATTGTCTCCGCCACCGTCTCTACCGCCAGGCGGGAAGCCCGCTCGCCCGCGTTCGCTCCGCCCATGCCATCGGCCAGGATGTATAAACCCAGATCGGGTTCAATCAAGCAGTAATCTTCGTTATTCGACCTGACGCAACCCTTGTCCGACAGCGCGAACGCTTCGAGCATTCCGTGATGCCCCCTTAAAGACGGCCGCAACCGTCATCGTAATTTTAACCAAAACAAAGGCCCCGGCAAGAGCTAACTTTGGATGCGCTAAACGTAGCCAAACGGCGAATGGGGCAAGCCGAATGCCGCTAGAATAAAGCTTCAACGGAATGCTTCTTCGAAAACTCCGCCTGACGCTCGATATGATCAAGTTCGAGCACTCGGTGTTCGCTCTGCCGTTCGCGCTCACCGGCGCGCTGCTCGCCGTCCGCGAAAGCGGCTTCGACGCCGCGCAACTCGGCTGGAAACTCGCGTGGATCGTCGCCGCCATGGTCGGTGCGCGCTCAGCCGCCATGGCGTTCAATCGCCTGGTCGATCAGGGCATCGACGCGCGTAATCCGCGCACCAAAATGCGGCACCTCCCGGCCGGCATGCTCACGCGCGGGTTCACTTGGGCCTTTGTCGCTGTCGCCAGCGGTCTGTTCTTTCTCGCCGCCGCCGAGCTCAATCCGCTTTGCCTGCGTCTCTCGCCCATCGCTCTCGGCGTGGTTCTCTTCTATTCGTTCACTAAGCGATTTACGTCGTTCTCCCATCTCGTCCTGGGGTTCAGCCTGGGCATCGCTCCCGCCGCTGCGTGGATCGCCGTCCGCGGTTCGCTCGACCCCCGCATCCTTTGGCTCACCGCCGCCGTCATGTTCTGGACCGCCGGCTTCGATGTCATCTACGCCTGCCAGGATTACGAATTCGATTCCGCCGAGGCCTTGCACAGCATCCCCCGCGCCCTCGGAATCGCCGGCGCTCTGCGCGTCGCCAAGGTTCTGCACGCCGCCATGGTGCTTTCGCTCGGCGCTCTGGTCTATTGCCTGCATCTCGGAGGCTTGGCGCTGGCCGGCGTCGCCGCCGTGCTCGCGCTCCTGATTTACGAGCACAGCCTGGTAAAACCCAACGATCTCTCGCGCGTCAATGCCGCCTTTTTCACCATGAACGGCTACGTCAGCGTGCTATTCTTCTTGTTCTGGGCCGCCGATATTTTCCTGCTGCGGCCATCCGTTTAGCTATGCCCGTTGTCATCGACGATCGCCGTTTGATTCCCATCCACGAGAAAGTGGAGGCCGGCGAGCGTCTGTCCTTCGAAGACGGCGTGGCTCTCTTCCGCACCAACGATATTCTCGCGCTCGGCTACATGGCGAATCTAGTCCGCGAGCGCATGCACGGCGATACCACCTATTTCAACGTCAACCGCCACATCAACCCCACCGACGTTTGCGTGGCCAGTTGCCGCCTTTGCGCCTTCGGCAAGCGCGTGCGCGATCCCAAAGCCTACACGATGTCGCTTGAGGAAATTTGGCATCGCGCCGGCGAGGGTTGGAGCGAAGCCGTCACCGAATTCCACATCGTGGGCGGATTGCACCCCGAACTGACGCTCGATTGGTTCTGCGAAATGCTGCGCGGCCTGAAGCAGCGTTTCCCGCAGGTCCACCTCAAAGCCTTCACCATGGTGGAGATCTCGTTCCTTGCCCGCCGCGCCAAATTGAGCGTGCGCGAGACGCTGATCCGCTTGCGCGACGCCGGCATGGATTCTCTTCCCGGCGGCGGCGCTGAGATCTTCAACGAGCGCGTCCGGCGTATCATTTGCGACCACAAGATCGATGGCAACGAATGGCTCGAAACCGCCCGCGCCGCACACGAGTTAGGGCTGCGGTCGAACTGCACCATGCTTTACGGCCACATCGAGAACGACGAGGACCGCGCCAATCACCTCGTCCGCCTGCGCGAGCTACAGGATGACACCCACGGTTTTGTTACCTTCATTCCGCTGGCATTCCACCCCGATAACACCGCGCTGCATCATATCTCCAAGACCACCGGCTTCGACGACATCAAGAACATCGCCGCAGCCCGCCTGATGCTCGACAACATCCCGCACATCAAGGCTTATTGGGTCATGATGACTCCCCGCATCGCGCAGATCGCCCTTCGTTTCGGCGCCGACGATCTCGACGGCACTATCGTCGAAGAGCATATCTATCACGACGCTGGCGCCACCACGACGCAAAGCCTGCGCCGCGCCGAGTTACTGCAATTGATCCGCAGAGCCGGCCGCACTCCGGTGGAACGAGACACTCTGTATCGCGCCGTCGAACGCAGTGAAGCGGCATTCACCGTGTTGGCGTAGGTTTTATCACTAAAAAAATCTTGTAAGTAAAAGCACGAAATGATAAAGTGTCCCAACGTGCCTCGGGGACACGCTCATGCGCCGGATTCTCTCTCTTGGAGTAGTCAGCCTCACCCTATCTTTAGTTACCTCAGCCCAGACGATCTCTTACCCTTACGCGATCAAAACGCTCGCGGGCGTTGAGCCATTGGGAAATGGCGGGCCGGCTAAATCGGCCTTATTGGATTTTCCGGTGGCCGTGGCCGTTGACCCCTCGGGAAACGTCTATATCGCCGATCAAAACGGCAACGGCATTCGAAAGATCACCACCGCCGGAGTCATTAGCGCCTTCTCGCCCATTCAGGCCTACGATCTGAAGTTCGACGCCAGCGGCAACCTCTACGCCTCAGATGGCTTTGAATCGGTCTATAAGATTTCGTCCGCCGGCGTGGCTACCGTCGTCGTGGGCGGCAGCTTCGGTTTCGGCGGCGATGGCGGGCCCGCCACAAGCGCCCGCCTGGCGACGCCCCAGGGACTTGCCTTCGATAGCCAGGGCAATCTCTACATCGCCGATACCGACAATTGCCGCGTTCGCAAGGTGGCCGCCGGAGTCATCACCACCATAGCCGGAAGCGGCATATGCAACTTCGGTCCCGTCAATGGTCCAGCCACCACTACGCCTTTGTATTTTCCGGTTTCCGTTGCCGTCGACAATGCTGGCAACGTCTACATCGCCGAAGACTTCGAAGTCCGCAAGCTTTTGACGAACGGTCAGACCACCGTGATCGCCGGAGACGGACTGGCCCTGGCGAATGGTCCCGCGATCAATTCATTCCTCGGATATGACCTCGGCTTGGCTCTCGACAGCTCCGGCAACCTATTCATCGCCGATCCCTACGACAGTCTCGTGTGGGAGATAACCGGTTCGAACATCAAAATCGTCGCCGGGAAGGTAGCTAATGGCGGTCCTTCTCCCGGATTCACGGGCGATGGAGGCCCGGCCATATCCGCGCAATTGTTCGGCCCGATTGCCGTCGCGTTCGATTCCAACGGTTTTCTATACATCGCCGACGAAGATAACCAGCGCATCCGCAAGCTCGATCAATCCCTCACTACGATCAGCACTGTCGCGGGCGCCGCGCATTTTGCCGGCGACGCCGGACCTGCCATCAGCGCCGTCCTCGATCTGCCGGAATCGGTGGCGGTGGATTCTAACGGCAACATCTTTTTCGCCGACACCTTCAATAACCGCATCCGCAAAATCACGCCCGCCGGGGTGATCAGCACCGTCGCCGGCACCGGCGCTTGCGGTTACACCGGCGACAATGGCCCAGCCATTTCCGCGACTTTGTGCCATCCATTCAGCGTCGCAATCAATTCGCAAAACAATCTTTTCATCGCCGATTCCCAGAATTCCGTGGTGCGCGAAGTCACCGGCAACGGCTTCATCACGACTATCGCCGGCACCGGCGATTATGCGGATTCCGGCAACAACGTGCAAGCTACCTTGGCCATGTTCAAGTTTCCCTACGGCCTGGCGTTCGATGCCGCGGGCAATCTGTATATCTCGGACAATGACGCGAATCGCGTCCGCAAGATGACGCCCGGTGGAACCATCACCAATTTCGCCGGCAGCAGCAGTTCCTCCTACGGCGGCGATGGCGGCTTGGCTACGTCCGCGGCTATTTACGCGCCCGGATTACTGGCCACGGATTCCGCCGGCAACCTCTACATCTCCGATACCGGCAACCATCTGGTTCGCAAAGTGTCGGGCGGCGTAATCACCACCGTCGCCGGAACCACTTCGTCACGGCCCAGCGGAGCCACCGCCACATCCACGGCTATCGGAACCCCGGGCGGCATTGCTGTTGACGCGGCGGGCAATCTTTTTGTTGCAGAGTCCGATCTTGGATACATCGCCCAGGTCACGCCGGCCGGCGCCATAACCAATATCGCTGGCAATGGCTTATTCACGTTCTCCGGGGATGGCTTGGGCCTCTCCACGTCTTTAGATGAGCCCGCCGGCCTTGTTTTTGACGCCAAGGGCGATCTGATTTTCGCCGATCGCTTCAACAGCCGTATTCGCGAACTGATTCCGGATGTTCCCAACAACCTCTCGATCAATGGCGGCGATGCCCAGACCGGAAACGCCGGCGCCGTCTTGCCGGTGCCGCTTACCGTCATCGCTTCTTTCCAGGGTGGCGTGCCCATCCCCGGTCTGACGGTTACTTTCACCTTGACCTCCGGACAGGCGACGCTTTCCGCCACCTCCACATCCACCGACGCCAGCGGCGTCGCCGGAATCTCCGTTACGCTCGGGAACGCTCCCGGCGCGGCGGTGATCACTGCCACGCTCGGCGCGTTTTCCGCGCAGTTTCATCTCACCGCTGTGACTCCCACGCCCCTCCCCACCGTCTCCACTGGTGGAGTCGATGGCGCCGGCGGCAGCGTGCCCGCAGTGACCGCCATTTCGCCCGGAGGCTTGGCCTCGCTCTACGGCATCAATTTTGCGTCCGCCGGGACTTCCGCCCAGGTGCAAGCTACCGATCTGGTGAACGGCGTTCTTCCCACCAATCTCGCCGGAACCTGCGTGCAAGTCGATAATCAACCCGCTTTCCTGACCTATGTCAGTCCCTCGCAGGTAAACATTCAGGTTCCCGCGGTGCGCGTCGGCGCCAATGTGCCCGTGCAAGTAACCACCGGTTGCGGCTCGGCCACTCCGCTCGCGGGACCGTCGGTCACCGTCCCCACGCTAGCGGCCACGCCCGAATTCCTGTTTTGGGTCAAGAACGCCAGCGGGAAGGATCCCGTGATCGCCGTCAACGCCGTGACCGGCGCGTACGTCGCCGCCGCTGGCTTGATTCCGGGAGTAACTTTTGTACCAGCCAAGCCCGGCGACTACCTCACCATCTACGGTGTGTCGTTCGGCCCAACCAACCCGGCCGTTGCGCCCGGAGTCGCGCCGCCCTCCGTCGCATCGGCGACCAATACGCCGTCCGTCACTCTCGGCGGCCAGCCCCTGCCCACGGCCGATTTCCTGTACGCCGGCGCTTCGCCCGGAACCGCCGGGCTCTATCAGCTCAATATCCAGGTGCCCGCTGGCCTCGCGGATGGCGATTATCCCATCACCTTAAGCCTGGGGACCTTCAGCACGCCCGTGGGCGGATACCTCACGGTGAAGAACTAATCGAGCTGGCCTTAATCGAGCCACGCCCCGTGCGACGCGCCAGTGCGCCGCGGAGCCGCCTCCGGCACTGCGCCGAAGCGCCGCTGCCGTCCGTGAAACTCGCGCACCGCGCTCGCCAGGTCTTCGGCGCTGAACTCAGGCCACATGCGGCGCGAGAACACAAACTCGGCGTACGCGCACTCCCACAACAGGAAATCGCTCAACCGCTGCTCGCCGCCCGTCCGGATCAATAAATCCACCGGCGGCCCGAGCGCGGCGCCAATTGAATCAATCGCCCCGCCTGCCGATTCCAGCAGATGCCGCGGCGTCTTTCGCGCCGCCGCCAGGATCGCATCCCGCGCCGAGTAATCGATCGCCATTCGCAGATGCAGTTGTTTTCCGTGCGCCGTCGCTTCTTCCGTCCGCGCGATGGCGTCTTGCACCGCGCCCGACAGGCGGTCGCGCCGCCCAATTGCTTCCAGGCGTACGCCATTGGCGATACAGCGCGGCGTCTCGCGCTCCAGATAATGCGCCAGCAGCATCATCAGCGCCCGCACTTCCACCGGCGGCCGCCGCCAGTTATCGGACGAAAACGCGAACAGCGTCAACACCCCGATTCCCAGCCCCGGCGCCGCCTCCACGATGCGCCTCGCCGTCTCTACCCCGGCCCGGTGCCCGGCAATCCGCGGCATCCCCCGCGCCAGCGCCCAGCGCCCGTTGCCATCCATGATAACCGCCGCGTGTAGAGTACTTTGTTGTATAAAGTTAATATCCATAAAAAAAAGAGGCCTACTTTTCCCGCATCGCCTGTATCAACGCTTCCATATGATCGAGATAGCGTTCGAGCGCCCGCCGCCCGGCCGCCGCCAATTTATACTCCGTCTTCGGCACGCGCCCTTCAAACGACTTCGAGCATGCCACGTAGCCCGCTTCCTCCAGCTTGCGCGCGTGCACGCTCAGGTTCCCGTCGGTGGTATCTAATAACTTCTTCAGTTCATTAAATGTCAGCGAATCGTTCACCGAAAGCGCGCTCAGAATGCCCAGCCGCAGGCGCTCGTGAATCAGCCGATCGAGCTTTTGCGCTCCGCTCGCGGCTGGAATCGCCGCCGGCGCCGCCGTGACGCGCCGCCCCGCATCCTTCCGCACCGCGTTCGATTTACCCGCCATACCGCACCGCAATCACCGTTCCGAACACAATGTGCAACCCGCCGAACCCCGCCGCCAGCAGAATATCGCCGGGAGCCGCACTCCACAAAAGTCCCGCCGCGCCTAGAGCCATGAAACACGCGCCCATCAGCGGCACGATGCGCACCGAAGCCCATCCGCCCGCCACCACGCCCGTCCCATACAGCAACAGCCACGTGCCCGGCAGCAGATCGCTCAAGCCTCCACGCACCATCACCGCGCTCAAGACACACCCGGTCAGCATCGCCGGCGCAAATCCCGCCAGAAACTTCCTTCCCGGACCGGAGCGCAACGGCAACCCCGCTCGCCTCGATTTCACCGCCGCGGCGATGATTCCAATCAGCAGCGCCAGCGCCGCTTCGCCCAGCCAAACCGCCAGCCAATACGGGCTGGACGTTCCCGGCCCCGCCATCCACGCCGCCGCCAGCGCCGTCGAACCCATCAGTACGCCGCCCAGGCCCGGCACCGCCGTGAACGACCCCGCACGCTCGATGGTCCTGCGGATATATCGCAGGTTATCCATCGCATGCGCATGAATTTCCACCGGCTTGGGGAGAGGAGCCGCCATCGACTCCCAGCATATCCGGTCGGGCGGCATATTTCAAGTACTTTTAGTTGCAAAGCCAATTCCGTGCGCTATCGTGTCCTATTCCGCTAAAATACGTTCGTGGCCCCGAGGGAGCAGTATTCGCGCGCGGACGTCCGGCGGCAGTTCGGCGTCACCGAGCGCCAGCTGAAAAGCTGGGAGAAGCAGGAACTTCTCGCCGTCGCTGAGACCTATTCCTTCTCCGATCTCGTCGCCATCAAAACGCTGGTCAAGCTTCGCGAAAATCACATCCAGCCGCGCCGCATCGGCGAGGCGCTCGCCGCGCTCCGCCGCAAGCTCGATTGGGTCAAGGAGCCGCTCGCCGAGCTTCGCATCGTTTCTGACGGCAAACGCATCGCGGTGCAGCTTCCCGGCGAAAAAATGGAGGCCATCAGCGGCCAGATCCTCTTCGATTTCGACGCAGCCGGTCTGGCCAGCGTCACCAGCCTTCCGGAAAAGAAGCGCACCGGCAATCGACTGCGCGATTCCGAAGCCTGGTTCCAGAAAGGTCTCGACCTCGAGGAAACCGGCGCTCCGGTCGAAGCCGCCATCGAGGCTTACCGCACCGCGCTCGAGTTGAATCCCCAAGCCGCGGGCGCGCTCGTGAATCTCGGCACCATTTGCTATCGCCAGCGCAAATTCGCCGAAGCCGAAAAATACTACCGCGATGCCGTCGAAGCCGATCCCGATTATCCCCTGGCGCAGTTCAATCTCGGCAACCTCTACGACGAACAAGCTCGCGTCGGCGAAGCCTTCGAGCACTATCGCAAGGCGCTACGGCTGAATCCCGGCTATGCCGACGCCCATTTCAACGTCGCGCTGCTCTGCGAACGTTCCGGCGACGCGCTCCGGGCTGTCCACCACTGGAAAAGCTACTTGAAATTGGATCCTTCCGGCCAGTGGGCCGATATCGCGCGCCGCCAACTCGCCCGTCTTCGCGAAGCCGTGATCCGCTAGCCCAGATAGCTGAACAAACTTGTCTTCGGCATCTCCTCCTGCGATTGAAACGCCGCCTGAAGCTGCGTGCCCGCCTCGCTCAAAATCAAAGCGTCGCTCGTCACATCGGCGTCTTCGATGTTGCTGACCTGCGCCTGCAGTTGCGTATCGTAGTTTTGCGAGTAGGTTGTGGCGCTCTGTAGGCGGTTCTCCACGTTCCCGTAGAACGATTGCGCGTCGTTCAAATGCGTCGATGCCAGCTTGATCGAGTTCTGCGCCGCAGCAATCCCCGTCTGGTCGTTGTTGAGCAGCGCGGTGCGCAGGCTGTTCAGCGCCGAGAAGACATTGTCCGAGGCCGGCGTTCCGTCCGTGTTCTGGTCGTCGAAGACTTGCTGCGCCGTCATCGAGGCCTGAAACGTGCCGCCTTCCGGGTCCTGGATCAGACGCGTCGAAGACGGGCTCGTCAGCTGGTCGACCCCCTTCGCCGCTGAGAGGTCGAGCCGATACGTCGGATTCTGGTCGTCGTCGCCGCTGAAAATGTAGCGCCCCTGCACCTGCGTCTGGCTGATCGCAACCATCTGCGTGAGCAAGCCCTCTACTTGTTGAGCCAGCGACGCCCGTGTGTCCGCGGTTTGCGTGGAGCTCGCGCCTTCCGCGCCCAGTTGCGTGGCGCTATCCATCAACTGAATAGCCGAGTTCATGGCCCCGTCGGCGCTCTGCGCGTTCGTCTGCTCCAGGCTCAAATTGCTCTGGATCTGCGTGTTTTGCTGCTCATTCGAGCGCAGTTGCAGCAGCTCCGCGATCTGGTCCGGCGCATCCGACGCCACGTTGATCCGCTTGCCGCTCGTAATCTGCTGGTTCGCCTGCGACAGCCGCTGCTGAATCTGATTCACGCCGGCGAGGAAAAGTTGAGCGGAAGGGTCGACAGCGCTAATCATGATGGCTCCTAAGTGGTGGCGTTGATCATATTGACCAGATCGCCCGTAATATCGTCGATCACCGTGATGAACCGCGAATTCGCGTCGTACGCCCGCTGGAATTGCACCAGGCTGATGGCCTCCTGATCCAGATTCACGCCGGACGTTTGTTGCCGCAGATTCTCCGCCTGCGCCACGGCCGATTGCTGCGAGCTCTGCTGATTCGTCGCCTGGTTCAACGCGGTTCCCACGTTCGATGCCATACCGGCGTAAAACGCAGTGTAGCTTTGGCCGCTGATCTCATCGGCGGCGTCTTGCGGGCTCGAAAGATTCGCCAGTGCCAACGCCGTTCCGTTCGCCACTTCCGGCGGCCCGGGTTGAATCGCGGCTAACTGATCGCCTGTGATCGCCGGATTCACTGCCAGCGTCTGCGCCACGTTGGCCGGGTTGGTCGTATCGTACGTGAAAAGCGCCGTTCCCGTAACTGGCGGCGGGCCGTCCGAGACATTTCCCGAAGTCAGCAGTTGATTAACACGGTCCGCCAACTGTTGCGCCATCGTGTTGATATCGCCGCTCTGGTAGGCGTCCCCGATGTACGCCGGCAATACGGTATTGCGCAGATTGAGCAGCGACCCCAGTTGTCCGCTCGAAACCTGCGCTGTGACGTCCGACCCATCCGACCCCAGAATCACCGCATGTGGCGGCGCGTTCAGATTGACTGGCGGCGGGGTCGTAGGCTGCGCCATCTGGAAGCCCAGGCTGAACTGCGTGGCGCCCATCACCAGCGGCGTTTGCCCATCCACCAGCACGGTGTATGTGCCGTCCGACTGCTTGGTGGCCGTAAAGTTCACATACTGGGAGAGCTGATCGAGCGTGTTGTGAACATTGGCGTCGAGCCCCGCGTCGTTATTGTTGCCTTGAAGAGCCTGCTGGTTATCGGCCGATAGCTGCGCCGCCAGTTGGTTGATGTCGGTGACCGTCTGCTGGATCTGCCCGTTGGTGCTCTGCGTAAACTGCGCCAGCCCCTGCGCCGTTTCCTGAAACGCCGAAGCCACGCTAGCAGCGTTATTCAGCACGTTTTGCCGTGCGTTCGAATCGTTGGGCGATTCCGACCAATTGGAAAAGCTCTGAAACAAGCCATTGAGCGCGCTCGGGATGCCGCTGGTTCCCGAAATGTCGAACAAATTTTGCAGCGATGTCAGGCTGTTGACGCTCTGCGTCGCCGCGCCCAGCAGCATGTTTTGGTTGTGGACGTTCTGCTCCGCGAATTCATCGCGCGCGCTGACCACCGCGCCGGCCCTGACCCCGCCCACTTCCCCCTTCGACGGATCGAAGCTCACCGAGTCGAGGGTTTGCGTCTGCGCCGCGTAGCCTGGCGTCTGCGCGTTCGCTACATTGTTCTGCGTCGTCTCCAGCGCCTGATCGAACGCGTTCAGCGCGCCGGCGGAAACGGAAAGCGAGGCGAGCAGGTTCGACATAATCCTATGCGGACGCCAGCGTCCGCCCGCGCGGAGCAAACTCCGCCGGCGATCCGTACGCCGTGTACCCTCCGCTGCTCGTCGCCAAAATGTCTCGGCAACGCGCGTGAAACCGCGCCACCAGTTCCAGCAGCATGCGCGCCCGCCGCGCCAGCGCGTGCAACCGCCGCGCCTCCGCCACGCCGACCCGTTCGCTCCGTACGCTTAGATCGCGGGCCACGCCTTCCAGCGCGGCCGCGCTCGCGTCCATCGCCTCCGGCGTCGCCGTCTCCAGCAGCCGGCAAGCCCGTTCCAGTTCGTCTTCGAGCGTCGTCTTCACCGCATTACTCGCTCATGGCCTCGGATATCAGCCCGCGCCCAATCGCCCCGCTATCCGCCGCGTAGTTTCCGGCTTGATATTGCGCTGCCAGCCCCGCCACCATCGCGCCCCGGCTCGATCCGAACGAGCTCAAAGCCCGCGACAGGCTTCCCAGCATGGACGAAAGATCCACACGGTCGCCATCGCCGCCACCTGCGCCTGCGCCGGTCGCGCCGCCGCTGGTGCGCGATGTGTCCTGCGCGCGGTCGGCCCCCGTCGCTCCCAGGCCCGTCAAATTGTGATTGGTAACCTTCATAAAGCCGCCTGATACTCCCGGCTACACCACATATCGGCTCCTCCACGGAATTTCTTTAGTCTTTTTTCGCTTTGAACCGGCGTGACCGTCAACACCGTTGCCAAGACCATACATGACTTCGGCGGATTTCCCCGCAAGCTTTACCAGAGCCAATATCCCGCCCCCGGCGAGCCGCCAGCAAGGCGAAACCGTTATGTTCCCCGTGGAAGGCGTCGATAGCGGGCCAGTCTCAATGCTGGCCACCAAAATCGGCTAAGTCAGTTTCGTAGGCTAGGTTTGTGAAACTCTCCCCCGGAATTTCCCTTGCCCATCCACCTCTTCACCCCCACCTATCCTTCTCACTCGCAACCACTTCCTGTACGCAACCACCCTTGACTCCGGCTTCTGGTAACACTATAATCGCGCCGGGATGGTTTGCTGGCCGGGAAACCTTTTTTGTCTCTGCCACGCCTCTCTACGTCGGAGAGTTGGATGACTAAAGCGTTAATCGCCGGGGCAGCGCTGTATCTCACCGCCTCTCTTGCACTAGCTCAGCAAAAATCGACTGCGCACCCGCCGGCGGCCGCCGCGCCCGCTTTTGCCACCGAAGCTTCGCAGCGCGCCTTCCTGAACCAATATTGCGCCTACTGCCACAACGACCAGACTAAGTCGGGGCAGATGTCGCTCACCAAGCTCGACCTCACGCACATCACCCACAATGGCGAGCTCCCCGAAAAAATGATCCGCAAGCTGCGCGTCGGCCTCATGCCGCCGGCTGGAATGCCGCGCCCCAAGCCCGACGTCTTGAAGGCTTTCGCCGCGTCGCTTGAAACCGCCATCGATCGCGAAGCCGCGCTGCATCCCAACCCCGGGAACCCGCCGCTCCATCGCCTCAACCGTACCGAATATGCCAACGCCGTCCACGATCTTCTGAAGGTCGATGTCGATGTCTCCACGCTCCTGCCCACCGATGATATGAGCCACGGCTTCGACAACATGGCCGACGTGCTCACCGTCTCCCCCGCCCTCATGGAAGGCTACATTCGCGCCGCCGGACGCGTCAGCCGCGAAGCCGTTGGCGACCCCGAAGCGCGCGCCATCACCGCCAGCTATTCCATCCCCCGCATCGCTTCCCAGATGCGCCATGTCGAAGGCACTCCGCTCGGAACCCGCGGCGGCATCTCCGTCATGCATGATTTCCCCGCCGATGGCGATTACGTTTTCAAGATCGGCTTCTACTACGCCGCCACCGGCGCCCTCTTCGGACAGAGCCAGGGTAAAGGCCAGCAGATCGAAGTTGCGGTCAACGGAGCCCGCGTTGCCGTCATCGATATCAATCCTTCGTTGACCCTTGCCAAAGACGGCATCAAGACGCCGCCTATTCACGTCAAGGCCGGCCCGCAGCGCATCTCAGCTTCCTTCCCGCAGAAATTTGACGGACCCCTCGAAGACGAATACCGCATGGTGGAGCAGACGCTGGTGGATACGCAGATCGGCAGCCTCCCCGGCATGACCACCATCCCCCATCTGCACGAATTCAGCGTTACCGGGCCCGTGAAAGTCGATGGCGTTTCCGATATGCCCAGCCGCCAGGCCATCTTCACCTGTCATCCCGCGCCTGGCGCCGACGAAATTCCTTGCGCCAAGCAGATCATCGGCGCGCTGGCCCGCCAGGCTTGGCGCCGGCCCGTCACCGCCAACGATCTTGAACCGCTGCTCAACTTCTACCAATCCGGAAAGAACGATGGCGGCTTCGAAACAGGCGTCCGCACCGCCATTCAAGCCATCGTCGCCAACCCCGAATTCGTCTTCCGCTTCGAGCGCGTGCCCGCCGGCGTCCTCCCCGGCCGCAACTTCCGCATTTCAGATCTTGAGCTCGCCGCGCGCCTCTCCTTCTTCTTATGGAGCCGCCCGCCCGATAGCGAACTCATCGCCGTCGCTTCCGAAAACAAGCTGCACGAGCCGGTCATGCTCGAAAAGCAAGTCCGCCGCATGCTGGCGGACCAACGCTCCGCGTCGCTCACCGATAATTTCGCTGTCGAATGGCTGCACTTGCAGAATCTGAAGGGCGTCAATCCCGATCTCTTTCTCTTCCCCGATTTCGACCGCACCCTCACCGATTCCATGCGCCGTGAGACCGAACTGCTCTTCGAAAGCGTGATGCGCGAAGATCGCAACATCACCGATCTCCTCACCGCCAATTACACTTACGTCGATGAGCGCCTCGCCAAGCATTACCGCATCCCCAACATCATGGGCAATCGCTTCCGCCGCGTGCCGGTGACCGATCCTAACCGCTACGGCCTGCTAGGCCACGCCAGCATCCTTACCCTTACCTCGACCGCCATCCGCACGTCGCCCGTGCAGCGCGGCAAATGGGTGATGGAGGTGCTCCTTGGAACGCCGCCTCCTCCGCCGCCGCCCAACGTTCCCTCGCTGCCCGAAAACTCCGATAGCCGCACCGGCCATGCCGCCAAGCTTCTTTCCGTCCGCCAGCGACTCGAAGAGCACCGCGCCAACCCTGTGTGCGCCGCGTGCCACAAGATGATGGACCCCATCGGCTTTTCGCTCGAAAACTTCGATGCCGTGGGCGTCTGGCGTACCAACGACAGCGGATTCCGCATCGACCCCTCCGGCGTGATGTTCGACGGAGCCAAGCTCGATGGTCCCATCGGCCTGCGCCAAGCCCTGCTCAATCATTCCGACGCCTTCATCACCGCATTCACTGAGAATTTACTGGCCTATGGCCTGGGCCGCGTGCTCGATGCCGCCGATATGCCCGCCGTCCGCGCCATCGACCGCTCGGCCGCCGCGCGCGCCAACCATTTTTCGTCGTTCGTCCTGGGAATTGTAAAAAGCACTCCGTTCCAATACCGTCGTGCAGAAGATGTGGGTCCGGCGTCCTCGTCGACCTTGCTGCAATAGGAGCCCGAAATGAACTTCGTCACTAAACGTCACGTCTCCCGCCGCGCTGTCCTGCGAGGCATGGGGGCTGCGCTTTCGCTGCCTTTGCTTGACGCCATGGTCCCTGCGCAAACCCCGCAGGCCAGAACGGCCGCCGCCGTCAAGCCGCGCTTCTGCGCCATCGAAATGGTGCACGGCGCCGCCGGCAGCACGGGCGAAGGAACCGACAAGCACTATTGGGCGCCCGCCAAGACCGGCGCCGATTTCGAATTCAGCCAGACGCTCGAACCGCTCGCACCCTATCGCGATTACGTCACCGTCGTCAGCAATACCGATCTCCACCCGGCCACCGCCTGGGCCGCGGCCGAAGAAGGCGCCGACCATTTCCGCTCCAGCGCCGTCTATCTCACCGCCGCGCACCCCAAGATGACCGAAGGCTCCGACTATTTCGTCGGCACGTCGCTCGATCAACTCTGCGCCCAGCAAATCGGTCAGGATACGCCGCTCCCCTCCATCCAGCTCTGCATCGAAATGGTCGATGCATCCGGCGCCTGCGACTACGGCTACGCCTGCGTCTACGCCGACACCATCAGTTGGTCGTCGCCCACCAACCCGCTGCCCATGACGCTCGATCCGCGCATGGCCTTCGAAAATCTATTCGGCGAAGGCGGCACTCCCGAAGAGCGCGCCAAGCGCCAAAAGGTCAACAGCAGCATTCTCGATTGGGTCTCGCACGACGTCACGCGCCTGCAAAAAGGACTCGGCCCCTCCGACCGCAACCGGCTCAACGCCTACCTCGAGGACGTCCGCGAAATCGAGCGCCGCATCCAGCGCATCGAGAAATACAATGCCAGCGGCGCCGCCCGCGCCCTCCCCGCCGCCCCGCTCGGCGTTCCCGATAAGTACGAAGAGCACCTCAAGCTCATGTTCGATCTGCAGGTCCTCGCCTTCATGACCGAGACCACCCGCGTCTCCGCCTTCAAGATGAGCCGCGACGTCAGCGGCCGCGTCTGGCCGGAGAGCGGCGTCAAGACTCCGTTCCATCCCTGCTCTCACCACGGGGAAAATGCGGCAAAGCTCGTCGAGTTCGCCAAGCTCAATCGCTATCACGTCGGCCTGCTGCCTTACTTCTTCGAAAAGCTCAAGAACACGCCCGATGGCGACGGCAGCCTGCTCGATCACTCCATCGTGCTCTATGGCAGCCCCATGGGCGATTCCAACGTCCACAACCACAAGCGCGTTCCCACGGTAATCGTCGGCAAGGGCGGCGGCATCAAAGGCAACCAGCACATCGCCACCAAAGACGAAACTCCCATGGCCAACCTGCTGCTCGCCATCGGCCAGAAGATGGGCGCGAAAATCGAATCCTTCGGCGATAGCAACGGAACAATAGCCATATGATGCGCAACCTCTGCCTGGCGGGAGTGGCCGCCGCTTTTGCTCTGCTCGTGATCGCTGACGCGCCCGATACCCGCGTCGCCGATGCCGCCATGACCGGCGATCGCGCCGCCGTCCGCGCGCTCATCCAGCAAAAGGCCGACGTCAACGGCGCCCAGGGCGACGGAGCCACCGCGCTCCACTGGGCCGCATCCAACGAGGACGTCGAATTGGCGAAGGCGCTCATCGCCGCCGGCGCCAACGTCAACGCCGTCACCCGCGAAGGCGCCATTACGCCGCTCTTTATGGCTTGCACCAACGGCAACGCGGCCATTATCGACATGCTGCTCGCCGCCGGCGCCGATGCCAACTCCGTCAAGTCCAACGGAACCACGCCGCTCATGATTGCCGCCGCTTCCGGCAGCGCCCCCGCCGTCAAAATCCTGCTCGACCGAGGCGCGCAAATCAACGCCAAGGAAACCGTTCACGAGCAGACCGCACTCATGTTCGCCGCTGCTCTCAACCGCGTGGATGTGGTCAAACTTCTGGCCCAGCGCGGCGCCGATCTCAACGCCGCCAGCAAAGTTTCTAAACTCGAGCGCGTTCGCTTCGACCAGGATGGCAATGTTGTAGAAACCGCAGCCGCTGGCGCTGCTGGCCGTGGCGGTCGCGGTGGACGCGGAGGCCGTGGAGGTGGACGCGGCGCCGCCGCTGCTGGCCCTGCCACGCCAGCGAAAGAAGAGACCGCCGCCGAAGCCGACGCTCGCGATGAAGCCAACGATGCGGCTACCGCTGCGGCCGCACTCCAGCGCGCTCACGACGCCGCTGTTTCCGATCTCGATCTTCTCTCCCGCGCCTTCGGTCTCAAGGGCGCCGAAGCCCGCTTCGCCACTCCCAAGGCAGTCGCCGGCGACGTCGCCGCACGCGCCCCGCGCCGCGTCGGCGCCGAAGTCATGGGCGGCATGACCGCTCTCCTCTATGCGGCGCGCGAAGGCCACATTGAAACCGTTCACGCCCTGGTCGAAGCCGGAGCCAACATCAACCTCGTCAGCGGCGAAAAGTACAGCCCGCTGGTCGAATCCATCACCAACGGTCATCTCGATATCGCCCAATACCTCGTCGACCGCGGCGCCGATCCCAACCTCCTGACCGTCGCCGGATTGCCCGCGCTCTATGCCGTCATCGACGTGCAATGGGCGCCGCACGCCTGGTTCCCGCAGCCCTCCACCGACCAGGAAAAGACCAACTATCTCGACCTCATGAAGTCCTTGCTCGATCACGGCGCCAAGGTCAACGCCCAGATCGATGAAAAGCTCTGGTTCCGCTCCTTCACCAACGACTACACGTGGATCGATCCCGCCGGCGCCACCGCCTTCTGGCGCGCCGCGCAATCGAGCGACGCCGCCGCCATGAAGCTTTTGGTCGCGCACGGCGCCGATCCCAAGCTGGGCACCAAGGCCGGCGATAGCCCGTTGCACGCCGCCGCTGGAATCGGTTGGGCCGCCAACTGGACCGTAAACGCGCCCGTCCCGTTAGTCGATGCCGTGAAGTATTGCGTCGAGCTCGGCAATGACGTCAACGCCGTTGATAACCGCGGCTACACGCCGCTCCACGGCGCCGCCTATCTCGGCAACAACGAGATGGTCGAATATCTGGTCAGCAAGGGCGCCAAGCCCGCCACCAAAAGCAAGACCGGCGATTCCCCCGCTGACATGGCGAATGGCCCCACGCGCTTCGGCCAGCCGCATCCCGAAACCCTGGCGCTCCTCGAAAAACTCGGCTCGCCCAACAGCCACAACTGCCGTTCCGATCAATGCGTCGTAGCCCCGCGCGCCAACATCTACAACCGCCCGCTGAGCCCAGCTGAACAAGTGGAAAAAGACGCCCTCGACAAGTTCGCGACCGCCATAGGATTCCAGGAAGCCGTCTTCGCCGCCGATGGCCCCCCCGCCGGACGAGGCGGCCGTGGCGGCAACTAAACTTGTAGGGCAGGCCTTCAGCCTGCGGATCCGCTTTAGCGGGTCCTTGACGCTCGCAGCCCTGACCCTTACCCTAGCCGGACTCGCAGCCACGCTGTATCGCGACAACCTCTCGCCCGACCACCCCGCCATCCGCTACAACCAATCCCCCACCACCGACCCCGCCGCCGATCTCCTCAACCGCGAGCTCAAAACAGACCTCCGCGCCCTCCTCACCCACTTCCAAATCGACGCCTCCTCCCAAGCCCTGGTCTTCTCCAAGACCAGCTTCCAGGCCGCGCGCATCTCCCCGCGCAACCCCCGCGCCATCTACTTCAACGACAACGTCGCCGTCGGCTGGGTCCGCGGCAGCCGCGATCTCGAAGTCGCCGCTACCGACCCGCGCCTCGGCCCCATCTTCTACAAGTACTCCGGCGAAACCTCGCGCCTCACCCGCGAATCCGTCTGTCTCCACTGCCACCTCGGCGCAGCGACCCTCGGAGTCCCCGGCGTCTTCATCGGCTCCGTCTTTCCCGATTCCACCGGCGCCCCATCCCGCGACGGCGCCATCATCACCGATCACCGCACTCCCTTCGCCGACCGTTGGGGCGGCTGGTACATCAGCGCGCTCCATGGCGAGCAGCCCGATCGCGCCAACGGCGTCGTTTCCGACCCGGCCGAGCCCCGCGCCATCGCCAACCAAGGCAAGCGCAACCTTGCCAGCCTCGCCAAAGAAGTGAATCTCGCCGGATATCTCGAGCCCACCAGCGACATCGTGGCGCTGCTCACCTTCGAGCATCAAACCCAGATGACCAATCTCATGACCCGCCTCTCCTGGGAATCGCGCATGGGATCGCCCACGGATGTCGACGAGATCGTCGCCTACATGACCTTCCGCGATGAAGTCGCCCTGCCGGAACCGGTCGAAGGCGTCTCCACCTTCACGGCGGATTTTGAGCGCCGCGGCCCCCACGATCGGGCAGGCCGCTCACTGCGCGATTTCGATCTCAAGACGCGCCTGTTCCGCTACCCGCTCAGCTACATGATCTACAGCGCCCAATTCGACGCCCTGCCCGACGCCCTGCGCGGCCGCATCTACCGCCGCCTGTTCGACGAGTTACGCACCCGCTGTCCCCAAGCCATCGAAATTCTGCGCGAGACCAAGTCCGATCTTCCCGATTACTGGAAAAGCCCTGTATGATGATTCGCATGCGCTTCAGCCTCATCTTCTTTCTTCTCGCGTCCGCATTCGCCCAGGACGCCCCAAAGCAGGATGCCTCGAAGCAAGACGCCAAGAAGGGACCCCCGCCCGCTCCCACGAATCTTAAGGTGTTGAAGGTCAGCACCGGCCAGGAAGTCACGCAGATCATGCGCACCTTCACCGCCGCCCTCGGCGTGCAGTGCGCCTATTGCCACATGGCCGGCAATTACGCCAGCGATGAGAACCCGAAAAAAGACGTCGCCCGCAAAATGATCCGCATGACCCAGCAGATCAACACCAACTTCCCCGACAGCAAAATGTACGTTTCCTGCTACACCTGCCATCGCGGCGACGCCCAGCCCAAGACCGCCCCCGAACCCAAAGCCGGCGGCTAGAAATGTGTTGGTTTTGTGGGGCAGACTTTCAGTCTGCGAACCTGCTTTTCAGCCGGTTCATCCGGTCCGCAGGCTGGCCGCCCCCGCCGCTCAACCCTCACCCGCTCCGCCATCTCCCCCGTCACCCCTGCCGCTGTGCGCTATAGTAATAAAGGGCGCTCGGGACTCCTCCCGCAGCTCCTGGAACCGCTTTACGCTTCGTGTGACTTTCGTCACCCGATTTGACAAGAGCGTGTTTCCCAGCTAATCTAAATAATTGTAATTGAAGACGTGGAGACGTGTGTCGATGAGTACGGAATTCCCTTCTAAGAACGGTGTGGCGCGCCACTGGCATGTCCTGGATGCCCAGGATGTAGTGGTTGGAAAGCTTGCCAGTAAGGCTGCGATGCTCCTCATGGGCAAACACAAGGCGGTCTACACGCCATTTTTGGATACCGGCGATCACGTGATCGTGATCAATGCCGGCAAAGCCCGTTTGAGCCGGGCCAAAGAAGAGAAAAAGGTGTATCGCCACTTCACCGGCTATCCCGGCGGATTGGTGGAAAAGAGCTTCAAGCGCGTGCGCGCTGAGCGTCCCGCCCGCATCATCGAGGACGCCATCTTCGGCATGTTGCCCAAGACCAAGCTCGGCAAACAGATGTACCGGAAACTCAAGGTCTACGCGGGCGATAAGCACCCGCACGCGGCGCAGAAGCCTGCCGCCCTGGCCTTAAAATAGCGAAAGCAGGATGGATTAGTGGCAGCGACGATCGTTCAACATTTGGGTACGGGCCGCCGCAAGCGTTCGGTGGCTCGCGTGATTATGCGTCCTGGACAGGGCGAGATCAAGATCAATAACCGCGCGTTCGAAAATTATTTCCCGACGGAAAGCGCGCGCGCGATCGTGCGGCAGCCTCTGGCTGCGGCCGAAATGATCGACAAGTTCGATATCCTGATCCTCACCGACGGCGGCGGCGTAGCCGGCCAGGCCGGTGCGGTTCGTCTGGGCATCGCCCGGGCGTTAGTGGAGTTCAATGCGGAACTGCGGCCGCGGCTGAAGAAAGCTGGTCTTCTCACCCGCGATCCGCGCAAGCACGAGCGCAAGAAGTACGGTCAAAAAGGCGCTCGGAAGCGGTTCCAGTTCTCCAAACGCTAAAACTTTTCCGCAAAGGGCCGTAGGAATTGTCTCTCCGGCTCTTTGCGTGCGTATGAGGCCGTTTTCCGGCTCGTTTTGGGCGCAAATCTCGCTTTGGACCGCGCCAGACGGGACCCACGGAAAACGAAAATCGGGGTATTTTCCCCACCAACTAGGCTGAAGGAGGTAGTTTGCCCGCAATATCGATGAAGGAATTGCTCGAAGCTGGCGTTCACTTCGGGCACCAGACCAAGCGCTGGAATCCAAAGATGAAAGAGTACATTTTTGGGGAACGCAACGGCATATACATAATCGACCTGCAGAAGACCCTCAAGATGTTCAAGGACGCCGCGCGCTACGTCGTAGAGACCGCAGCGCAAGGCAAGAACGTTTTGTTCGTGGGAACCAAACGCCAGGCTCAGGAAGCCATCGCCGAAGAGGCCAATCGCTGCCAGATGTTTTACGTCAACCAGCGCTGGCTCGGCGGTCTTCTGACCAACATGGCTACGGTTCAGAAGTCGATTAAACGATTAAAAGAACTGGAAGGCATGGCTTCGGTGGAAGGCGGATACGCCGGCCGCCCCAAGAAGGAAGTCATTCGCCTCGAGCGCGAACGCAAGCATCTCGATCAGAACCTCGCCGGCATCAAAGATATGCCCGGCCTGCCCGATATCCTCTTCGTCATCGATTCCAACAAGGAAGCGATCGCGGTGAAGGAAGCCCGGCGGCTCGGAATCCCGGTCGTGGCCATCGTCGATACCAATTGCGATCCCGATGAAGTCGATTACGTAATCCCGGGCAACGACGACGCATTACGCGCCATCCGCCTGTTCGCCAGCAAGATCGCCGAAGCCGTCATCGAAGGCCGGTCGCTTGCCACCGAGCAGGATTTCAGCGCCGAAAAGCTCGAAACCGTAACGGATGAAACTCCGGCCGGCGAGAGCATGGAAGAGTACGCGGAATACGTCGACCCCAAGTATGCGGAGAAGGTCATGGCCGAGAGCATGAGCCTGGCGGATGAGCCGGCGCCTGCTTCGCGCAAGGGACCTGCTTCCGAAACCGCCGCTGAACCGGCTGCCGAGCCGGTTGTAACGGAAGGCGGAATGTAATTCTCCCTGGAGGGCGCGTTCGTACGAACGCGCCCTCTTACTTCGAACGGAATAATTAATATGGCGGAAATTAGCGCAGTACTGGTAAAACAGCTCCGCGAACGCACGGGCGCGGGCATGATGGAATGCAAGAAGGCTTTGCAGGCGTCGAATGGCAGTTTGGAAGAGGGCGAAACCTGGCTTCGCAAGCAAGGCATCGCGTCGGCCGGTAAGAAGGCAGGCCGCGCCACCAAGCAGGGTTTGGTAAGCACGTATATTCACGCCGGCGGACAGCTCGGCGTCATGGTGGAAGTCAATTGCGAATCCGATTTCGTCGCGCGCACCGACGACTTCAGGGAACTCGTGCACGATGTCGCCATGCACATCGCCGCCACCGATCCGCGCTTCATCCGCAAGGAAGACGTCACTCCGGAAGTGATGGAGAAAGAGCGCGACATTCAGCGTGGGCGCGCGTTGAACGAGGGCAAACCCCCAGCCGTGGTCGATAAAATGATCGAAGGCCGCATGAACAAGTTCTACGAAGAAATCTGCCTCCTCGAGCAGCCCTTCGTCAAGGAACCCACTGTCACCGTGGGCCAACTCGTGAAGACCAAGATCGCCAAGCTCGGCGAAAATATCTCGGTCGCGCGCTTCGTCCGTTTCAAAGTGGGCGAGACTGCAGCCGAAGCCGGCGAAGAGCAAGCGGCGGGGCAATAAAACCATGCCCGGCTACCAGCGCATCCTGCTTAAGTTGAGCGGTGAGGCTCTGGCAGGCGGCGCTACTTTCGGAATCGACGCCGAGCGCGTCAAGGCGCTCGCGCACGAAGTGGCGGAAGTCGCCGCCACGGGCGTACAGGTGGGCGTCGTAGTCGGCGGCGGTAATATCTTCCGCGGCCTCTCCGCTGCGGCTCAGAAAATGGACCGCGTCACCGGCGATCACATGGGCATGCTGGCCACCGTGATCAACTCGCTCGCCCTTTCCGACGCTCTCGAGCAAATGGGCGTGCAAACGCGCGTGATGAGCGCCATCGAAATGCACCAGGTGGCCGAGCCTTACATTCGCCGCCGCGCCATCCGTCATCTGGAGAAGGGCCGCATTGTGGTCTTCGCGGCGGGCACCTCCAACCCGTACTTTTCCACCGATACCGCCGCGACCCTGCGTGCGCTCGAAATCAAAGCCGACGTTATCGCCAAGGGAACACGCGTCGATGGCGTCTATGACAAAGACCCGCTCAAGTTTCCTGACGCCATCCGCTACCCCGCGGTGACGTATCTCGAAGTACTCTCTCAAGGCCTCGCGGTGATGGATGCCACATCGATTGCGATGTGCCGCGACAACAAGTTGCCCATCATCGTTTTCAATTTGAATACAACTGGCAATATAATGCGAATGTCGATGGGTGAGCCTGTCGGCACCGTCATTCACTAGGTGGCATATGAAAACTGAAGCACAGCCAGCGGCAACCGGCCAGACATTCAGCAATTCCAAAGAAGTCGAAGCCCACATGCGGGCGCGCATGGATAAGGCGATCGGCGATCTGCAGCACGAAATGGCAACGATCCGCACCGGCCGCGCCTCCCTGAGTCTGCTCGATCACATTCGCGTCGATTTTTACGGCACGCCCACGCCGCTCAACCAGATCGGCAACCTGCACGTCCCTGAGCCGGCCATGATCACGATTCAGCCCTGGGATGTCTCGCAGATCGGCGCCATCGAAAAGGCGATCCGCCTGTCCGACCTGGGCTTGAATCCCTCTAACGACGGCAAAGTCGTGCGCCTGCCGATTCCGCCGCTCACCGAAGAACGCCGCAAGGATCTCGTCAAGAAACTGCACGCCGCCGCCGAGCATCATCGTGTTTCCGTGCGCAACATTCGCCGCGACGCCAACGAAGCGGTGAAGAAGCTGCTCAAGGAAAAGAAGATGGCCGAAGACGACGAGAAGCGGGCGCTCGATGAAATCCAGAAAATGACCGATTCTTTCATGCAGAAGATCGATCAGGCCTCCAAAACCAAGGAAAAAGAGATTCTCGAGATTCGTTAGCCGTGAAACGCCTGTTGTTTTGCGCCGTAATCGCATGGCCTCTGGCCGCGCAGCCTAGCGCGAACGATATCCTTGCGGTTTCGCGGGCGGCTCTCGGCGGTCCCAAGCTGGCCGCGGTTCAATCGCTTTCGCTCTGGGGCCCGGATCGTCACGGCGCCGCATCCACCATGGTCGCGCTCAGCGCCGAATGGGCCGGCCGTTTCCTCCGGGAGCAGACTACGCTCGCGTCCGGCGGCGAAGTGCAACGCACCGTAGTGGGCGAAGACGGCGCCCTTAACGTGGGCGGCGGTATGCCCGGCGATGACGGCGGCCCCGCATTTTCATCCGTCGCCGCCGAATGCATCAATGGCGATAATCTATTGGGCCAAGCTTTCCTCCGGCGTCGTAGCCGGCGGGACTGAGACCACCTCCGCGGCGCGCAAGCAGTCCTTCGTGCGCATGTCGGCGCTCTACATGTTGGCGCTGACGCTCTCCACACCCGCGACCTTCCCCATGACCTACGACTACGCCGGCCAGGTTGAATCGCCCGGCGGCATGGCCGATGCCATCGAGGGCAAGGGACCGAACGGCTTCGTGGTTCATCTCTTCATCGATTCCAAGACCCACATCCCCGTCATGCTCAACTACCTCAACGGCGCGCAGAACGTGCAGATGTGGCTCAAGGATTACAAGCCCGAGGAAGGCATCCGCTTCCCGCACGCCCTGACGTGGATTATCAACGGCAACCTCACCGAAGAATTCCAGGCGCAGCGCTTCAAGATCAATCCAAAATTCAGCCCCGCGAAGTTTCAACGGTAGAGGGACGGAGCGCGCCGCGCGCCCCGTCCGGTTTCCTCAATGTCCACGTCTACCCAGTTGGCGGAGGATCATCTGCCGGACATCTTCCGGTAGAGCCCTCGGTTTATCCTCGGCCTTCGCAGCGGGCCCGAAGCTCGCCTTCGCACCGGCGGTGTGAATGGGAGTTGCCAGGAAGGCGTGAGTTTCACCGGTGTTTTTCTCCAACGCCGAACCTACGATCTCGCCGGAATCGTTGATGGACTGGGCAAATAACAGATACAACGGTGAGTTTGCCGGGGTCAGCGCATTGAGGTCCGTCATGATCTTGTTTTGCCAAAGAAATGCCCGGCAGTTCCCCATGATGTCGCACGATGCGCCAACTACTTGTCCATTGTTGTTGATGATCGTGGGCAACGATGAGAAGTCCGAGCCGACCGTTCCGAGATCTTGGGGAGCCCCGCCGCCGGGGGTCCACATCGTGGAGTGAATCTGGACGAATGGGAAGCCGGGGAGTTCGTTGGGCAGATCCGATCCTCCCACTATCACTCCTTGGTCGTTGATCCCGGCGCCCACGCCCACCATCGAGCCGCCCAGGTTGGTGAGGGCTGTGGGTACGCCATTATTCCAGATCACGGCGTGCGGCCCAACTGCCAGGGGAAGAAGCGGGGTGTTGGCGCACGTTCCCGTCGAGCCGACCGCCTGGCCGTAGTTGTTCAACGCAAAAGTGAAACCAACGGTGTCGCCGGTGAGTGGAGGGAGTAGCTGTACCTGACCGGGGTTCGGTCCCCACAGCGCCGCCTCATATTGGAGAACTTGAGGCGGCTGGCAAGTTGGGTCCCGAGTGCCCGTCTCCGCGATACCCGCCAACTGGCCGCGATTATTGATCGCCAGAGCTTGGGCGTTGTTGCCGCCGAGGGTGGGAAACGGCGTCATGGCTCCGTTCCAGAGCGCCGCGACGCATATGTACGGGGTCCCGAAACCGCAAAAATTCTCCTTCAGCGGGTCCATCTTGGAAATCTCGGAAACAATCGCCAACTGGTAATTGGCGTTGGGTCCGGTGGCTCCGCTGTTTGGTCCTCCCAGCGTGCCGAGGTCGTACATGGTGCCCGGAACCCCGGTGAGGAACGCATGCTGGCTCCCGTCGGGAAGGCTCGCGTTCCCGCCCGCGCGGCCTGCGTAGTTCAGGGAATAAGCGGTGCTGAATGCGCCGCCCAATGTGCCGAGATCGGTGACCTCGTAACGTGGCGGCTGGGTTTGCGCGCCCAATGGCACGGGCATCGCCAGCGCGGCCAGTAAGCTGAACGCCGGCATGTAAATCAGATTGGTCTTCATATTGGCTCCTTATCCTTGTGCTTCTTGCGGGCGATGCGAAAAACCTGGGTTTGCATCCCCCTATCGCAGACAGCGCAGTCCGGAGGGCAAATTGATAGCGGTGGGCGCGCTTTTTGTGGGAAATGGTAGAATGCCTGCGCATGGAAGAAGAGTATGGGCGAGTCTCACAGCCGGGTAACCAGCCTCCTGCTGCAGTGGGGCGACGGAGATCCGGGCGCGCGGGAACAACTGGTGCCCATCGTCTATCAGGAACTGCGTCGTCTGGCGCACTATCATCTCCGTCGCGAACGCGACGGGCACACTCTGCAAACCACCGCGCTGGTACATGAAGTCTATTTGCGGCTTTGCGGCCAGGACGAACCGCGGTGGGAGGATCGCGCTCATTTTTTCGCGGTTGCGGCGCGCATGATGCGGCGGATTCTGGTGGATTACTCCCGGCGTCGTGGCGCGGAGAAAAGGGGGCAGGATGCCATCCATCTCCCGCTTGACGAAGCGTTCGGCATTCCGGCGCAGGAGCCATGCGATCTGATTGCCTTGGACGCC
This sequence comes from Bryobacterales bacterium, assembly GCA_963743705.1. Classification (GTDB taxonomy): domain Bacteria; phylum Acidobacteriota; class Terriglobia; order Bryobacterales; family Bryobacteraceae; genus PALSA-243. Next base: position 574,541 of record CAVUQS010000021.1, read on the forward strand.
GCCCTCGACGAGCTTGCCGCGTTCGACGCGCGCAAGTGCCAGGTGGTGGAGATGCGGTTCTTTGCGGGACTCCAGGCCAAAGAGATCGCCGTGGTCCTCAAGACTTCGGAGGCGACTATACGGCGTGACTGGGTCATTGCCAAGGCCTGGCTTTTTCGTCACCTTGAGGGCCAGGCCAGGGCATGAGCGGTACCGCACCCAATCCGGACTGGGGCGAGATCGAGCGCGCCCTGGGGACCGCTTTGCAACTACCCGAGGAACAACGGCCGGCATATCTGGCTGGACTCTCCGGGCCGGTACGCGCGGAGGTGGAATCGCTTTTGGCGGCCTACCGGAATTCCGGCGATTTTTTGGAACCCGGCGGGAGCATCCGACGACCTATCGCCATCAAAACGGGGACCCAGATTGGTTCGTATCGTATCGAGTCCATGATTGGCGAGGGCGGAATGGGCGTGGTCTATCGCGCACTCGATACCAAGCTCGACCGTCCCGTGGCAGTGAAGTTTCTATTTGACGATTTAGCCGATTCGGCATCGCGCCGTCGCTTCCAGCGCGAGGCGCAGATGGCTTCGTCTCTAAACCATCCGCATATTCTGACGGTTTATGACGCGGGCGATTTCGAAGGTTGCCAATACCTGGTCACCGAGTTCATCGACGGCGGCACGCTGAAAGATTGGGCCCGCGCCGAAAAACGCAACTGGCGCGAAATCGTAAGCTTGCTGGCGGGATTAGCCGACGGTCTCGCGGCCGCCCACGCCGCGGGGATCCTGCACCGCGACATCAAACCGGAGAACATCCTGGTCGGCCGGAATGGTTATGCCAAGCTGGCGGATTTCGGCTTGGCGAAATTGCAGGATCGTCCCGCGACGGACGCGGTCACTCGAACTCTCAATTCCACGCGCCCCGGCATCCTTCTCGGCACAATCGCGTACATGTCGCCAGAGCAGGCCTCGGGCAGGCCCACGGATGCGCGCAGCGACATCTTCTCTTTCGGCATTGTGCTGTATGAAATGCTGACCGGGCGGCGGCCATTCCAAGGCGCGACCGGCCTGGAATTGTTGCAGACCATCATCCACGGCGAGGTTCCGCCGCTCGGCGCGGACATTCCGCTCGCATTGCGAATGACGGTGGAAAAGGCTCTCGACAAGGCGCCCGGAGAGCGTTACCAATCCACGCGGGATCTCGCCGTCGATCTGCGCAGGCTGAGCCGTCAAAGCGCGGAAGCATCGACATACTCAAGCGCGGCTCCGCCGGTGCAAATCAGGACCCGATGGAAGACCGGCGTGTTTGCGTTATTCGTTTTGGCGGCTCTGTTGATCGGCGGCGTTATGCTTCTGCCCAGGCTTCAGCGGCCCACCGCGCCGTCGCCGGGGCAGGTTGTGCAGTTCGAGGTCTCGCAGCCGCCCGGGAGCATTTTCGCCCCGTCGATCACGCGCCAATCCTTCGCGATTTCGCCCGACGGTAGGCGTTTGGCTTTCACGGCCACCGGGCTAAACGGAACGAATATCTGGATACGCGATCTTGCCTCGGTCGATATGCATCCGGTGCCGGGTACGGAGGGGGCATGGTCGGTGTTCTGGTCACCCGACAGCCGGTCAATCTATTACTCGGTAAGACGGACTCTCAAGCAGGCGAATCTGGAAACCGGTTCCGGGCGTTCGGTGGTTGAGATGCCATGGCTGGCGCAAGGAGGAACCTGGCGCTCAAATGGAGATTTACTGCTCTACATGGGAGTAGACGACATGTATGAGTTTCGCCGGGAGAACGGTAGTCTGCAAAAAGCGCGGGGGCCCGCCGGAATTCGCTGGCCGCACTTTCTTCGAGGTGGGGATCGTTTGGTTTATGCCGCTTACGACAAGGTATCGCTCCGGAGTCATATCCTCGCAGCCGACTATGCCCGCCCCAATCCTGTGACTCTGATGGAGACGAATTCACGCGTTGAGTATGCGCCGCCCCGGCGTTCCGGCGAACCCGGATACCTACTGTTTATTCGTGGGGCGAGCCTGTTGGCTCAGCCGTTCGATGAGGATCGTCTGCGGCTGGATGGCGAGCCGTTTCCTATCGCTCAGAATGTGATTTACTATGGCCCCGTCTTGTCGGCGAACTTCTCGGTTTCGGCGAACGGAGTCTTGGTTTATCAAGCCGGCTTCCCCAATTCGGCGTTGAAATGGTACGACCGGAACGGCAAAGAAGTAGGCGCCGCCGGGCGGCCGTCGCCGCATTGGGGTCAGGTGCGGATATCGCGTGATGGGCTGCGCGTGGCAGCGACGGATTGGATTCCGGAGAATGGCGGAACGGGCATCTGGATATTCGATGTCGCCGGGAAAGAAAGCCGGCGGCTTACGTTCCCTCCGGAAGTCCATCGCAGACCGGTCTGGTCGCCAGATGGAGGAGTGCTGGCGGTGGGACGATCTCCGATTGTCGGTGGCCCGCAGTTCGGTACATTGGACCTTACTAGCGGGAAGGTACAGCAGTTGGATGGCGCTCCTCCCTGCGCCACTGGCCAGTGCGAACAAGGTCAGCCCACCGCCATGCCCACTGACTGGTCGTGGGACGGCCGGTTTGTCGCGCTCGACGACGGGGTGGGGGATGAAGAGCAGGACGTATGGATTGTGGACCTGCACAGTCACAAATTCGTGCCTTTTCTGCAAAATAAATTCCCCGAATGGGGAACGGTTTTTTCGCCGGATGGCAAGTGGGTTGCGTTTGTTTCGGTGGAATCGGGGCGTCCCGAGGTTTACGTCCAGGCATTCGAAGCAGCGCCATCGCCACATGTGGTTGGCGGCCGGCGGCAGATTTCGCGGGATGGGGCTTGGCAGGCGCGATGGCGCGCCAACGGCCGCGAGCTCTTCTTTCTGGGGATGGACAATGTGCTGCATGCGGCCGCGATGTTGGGGCCGCTCGAGTTCGGTGAACCCAAGGCGCTATTCCACATCCCGGGCGCGCTTCAGTACGGGACAACCAGAGATTTTCAATTCGATGTGTCGCCGGATGGACAGCGGTTCATCATGCCCGATACCGGTTCAGTTGCCCCGCCTCCGTTCACAGTAATTGAGAACTGGCAGGATAAATTTCACCGGTAGGCGACAGCGGCCCTAACCGCTCAAACTTTCCCGCAACCCCATCAACCGGATCAGCCTTCGCAGCGAATTCGGATGGATCTTCAACTTCGCCGCCGCCGCGCTGTGATCCCCGCCGCTCGCGCGCCACGCCGCCAGAATCAGCTCGCGCTTGCTGTGTAGAACGGAGTTCGCCAGCGTGTCTGTATCGCCGGCCGCCAGCCGCGAATCGGCGATCGCTTCCGGTAGATCCTCCGGCCGCAGCGTTTCCGTTTGGCCCAGCACCACTGCACGCTCGATCGCGTTCTCCAGTTCTCTTACGTTTCCCGCCCACCCATATGCGGTTAGACAATGCTCCGCCTCGGGCGAGATGCCCGTCACGCTGCGGCCGCAGCGCGCGCTGGCCTTTCGCAAGAAATGGCGAGCCAGAGGCAGCACGTCGCCAGGATGCTCCCGCAACGGTGGCGTTTTAAGCGCTACTACATTCAAACGGTGAAACAGGTCCTCGCGAAACAACCCGCGCCGCACTTCGGCGCCGAGGTCGCGATTGGTCGCCGCGATCAAGCGCACGTTAAGCTTGAGCGTCCGCGTGCCGCCCACGCGTTCGAACTCTCGCTCCTGCAAGACGCGCAGCAGTTTCGCTTGCAGCAGCGGTGCCATCTCTCCGATCTCGTCGAGAAACATCGTGCCGCCATCGGCCATTTCGAGCTTGCCCTTTTTCTGCGCAACCGCTCCGGTGAACGCGCCCCGCTCATACCCGAACAGCTCGCTTTCGAGCAGCGTATCCGTCAACGCCGCGCAGTTGATGGCCACAAATGGCTTCGCCGCTCGCGGACTCAACCGGTGCAGCGCCCGCGCCACCAGCTCCTTCCCGGTGCCGCTCTCGCCCAGCACCAACACCGAAGTTTCCTGCGGCGCAACCCGTGCGATCATCGCCAGCAGCTTTTGCATCGCCGGGCTGTCACCGAGAATGCCGGTCTCGCCCGGGTCCAGCCGCGCCCGTAGCATAGCGTTTTGCGTGCGCAGCCGTTCCACATCATGCGCGCTTTCCAGTGCGGCCGAGGCGATCGTCGCCACGGCTCCCAGCGTTTCGCGGTGTCTCTCCCAATTGGCTTGTTCTTCCGGCGGAAACCAGATTGCGAGAATGCCCCCGGTTTCGCCGCGAATCTCGAGCGGCAGCGCCATGCAATCTTCCGGGACCGCGTCATCCGATGCGCCCAACACCACCGCCCCGCCGGAACAGGGAACCAGATCGCCGATCAGTCGAACGATCTGCTCTTCCCACACAATCCGCTGCGCCTCGTCTTCCGCCCGCAGCAACGCGCGAAACAGAAATACGAGTGCGCAGGCCTGCAACAATGTGTCGCGCGGAGATATCGGATTGGGCGCCGCTTGCATTTCCGCGTGTTCAGTGTACCAGCAATGCGTCCGTGAACCGCCGCGTTCATGCCGGTGAACAGCGGGGTTCAGTCGCGGCCCTTATTCCCACGCTCATTCCAGCGTTATCAATCAGTTGCCGTTTGGAATCGTTCTTGCTTTTTATCCGCCCGTAAACCGGATTCAAAATAACCTGAAAAATCCCAAAGGAGGGTACGACGATGACGAACTCAAAGATGCGGTGGATGATCGCAGCGTTTGCCGTAACGGCCGCTGCCGCCAGTGCTTCGGCACAAACCTACAATGCGGAGATTCCGCTGTCTTTCCGCGCGGGAAATACGAAGATGGCGCCTGGTTCGTATAAGGTGACGATGATCTCGCAAGTCTCCGGGTTTCCGCTGCTTCGTATCGGCAACCTGGATACAGGGAGTGCGGTCTTGGTGACGACCGCCGCGGGCGATGCGCCCAAATGGAAAAACGGGGATCGCGCGGTGCTCACCTTCGAATGCGTCGGCGGAGATTGCGTCCTCCGTCAACTCTCGGATGGCGATCAGGCCTTCCGCACCCCAGTCGCTCACCATGCGGGGGAACTCGCCAGCATCCGGATTCTGAATGTGGCGCTGAAAATCCGTTGACCAACCGTGCTCCCCAATGCCAACAAGCGGCGCCGTCCTCAAAACGGCGCCGCTTGTTTGTGCCCGAATCGGGCGAAAGCTCAGTAGGGAAGGTCTACGCTACCGCCAGTTCCACCCAGCCCGGCAGCGTCGCTGGCCTATTGTTCAGAAACACGATTTTGCGCGTCTTCGGAAACGGTAAGTTCGTCGCCAGCGCCCGATTGTAGATCGCGAACTGCTGCAAAATCTGCCGGTAATCGGCGTTCGAAGAATCTAGCCACGCGCTCTTCGACGTAAGCCCGCCGCCCCAGCCGAGCGGCATGATGCACGATCCATTGGCGCGGGCCGCCTCCAGGCGCTTTTCGAGTTCCGCCAGGCTCTGGTCGAGCAGGCCCATCCCCGCCCAGGAAGCGTATTGGCGTTGCACCATCAATAGTCCCGCCGCATAGACGTTGGCCGCATCGAAGATCTTGGAGCGGTCGAATTGCTCCGGCCAGCGTATGGCGCGCCGCACTTCCGGCTGTTGGAAGAATGTCTTCTCGTTCCAGTCGCCTTCGAACTTCGTCCCCGGCGCGGCCATTTCAGCGAACGACGCCGTGCTGTCGTCCGGACGCGTGCCATCCACCGCGCCGCGCGGGCTGGTCTTCCAGCCGAGCGTAAAATTCGCGCCGCGAGGCAGCAGCGTCGACGTGCGCAACAGGTAAACCTTGAACTGGGAAGCCCCCACTACGCCCGAATCGCCCGCGCCCACAAAGCGCATGCGATTGACGCCCGCCGATCCCAGCGCCTGCTCTTCCACCATCAGCGCCGGGTGGCGCGACGGACGCTCGCCCTGGACGCGTCCGCGGACCGTCTGCAGCATCCCGTCCCGCCAGTTCGAGAACACCATTCCCGTGCGCAGCGCGCCCTTGATCGCCGTCCCCGGAAGATAGGCCCCCGACGCGCCCGCGGAGAACGTCGGGATATGCAGGCTGTCGCCCATGGCGCGGTTCCAGTAATTCGCGTAGGCCGCGTTTTCGAAGGGAATCCGGCGTCCCGCGAAATTCTGCGCAAAACCGCCCCATGAGGCGAAATCCAGCTTCTCCGCCTTCTTGAGCTGCGCCAGGTAGCCTTCGAGCCGCGGCCCCTTCGCCAGCAGGCGGAAAATACGCCACTGGTCGAGCACGTTGACATGATCTTTCCAGACCATGTAATCGATGGGGCTGAGTTTGCGGCCATCGCCCACCAGGGTCGGCGTCAGGCACGTGAGGCGATAGCGCATTAACCGGCCTCGGGCAGCGGGATCGCGAGCGCGAATCCGGCGCGAAATACGGGATGGTCGAAACCGTCGGGGGCCACGTCGGGCGCGGCGCCGTTCAGGGCGGCGGAGGCGTAAAGTACCGAGCCTTCGCTCACCATTTGAATCTGCTTCTTCAACGCTCCCGATTTGACGGCGCTTTCCACGCGCCCACCGCGCTCAATCAAAGTGTAGTTGCCGCGCGACCACTCCACGGAATCCGCCGCCGCCGGCGAAAACAACGACAGCAGCCATCGCGGCGAGGAAACCGGGGAAGAAGAAACCGCGGGCAAAGCGGCCGCCGGCGACAGAGTCGCTGGCGCCGCAGGCAGCGGATCGGGAAAATGTCCCGGGTCGGGATACGGTTCCGGCTCCGGATCGGGATCCGGCAGATTCGGCTCGCCCGGCGGCTCGGTGGCCGGCGGATGTTCCTGCGGCGGCTCCTGGACTGGCGGGAACACGTCGGGACCCGCAGCCCGTTTCACTTCGGCGCCAAGTATCATTTCCGGCAAGATACCCTCCTGAAATTCCGGCGCTTCGGCCCTTCCCCATCCTCGCGATCGCTCACCGCCGAACCCGCTGTCGGCCAGCAACCGCAAGGCTGCCTTCACGCGCTCCTGCCATTGCTCCCGCGCCGCGTCGCCGGCGAACGATACCACTGTCCACAATCCCGCGCCCGGCCGAAATTCCATGCAGGCGGATGAATGCCGTTCCGCCGCGCCGCTCAGCCGGTCCACCGCCGCGCTCCAACGCACGTTGGTGCGGAACGGTCCAGCTTTGCCGTTAGGCATCAGGCAGCCGCTCGGACCATCGAGTGTCCAGCGGTTCTCGTCCAACGTTTGACCCGCCAGAATATTCTGCACGATGTTCAGGGGAACGAACCGCGCGCTCTTCCAGCGAACGCGTCCGGATGTCAACGCAGCCGCGTTGGGCGGCCACACCGTCCGCGGCGGCGTCACGAACGCGATCTCGTCCACAAATGGGAAGCAGGAACTGAAGCACACCGCCGGGGCAGCCGCGCGCGCCGTGGCGTCCAGCCATTCGTCGAGCCCGCCCAGCCGCGCCATGGCGTGCGTCACCGCCGAATAGAGCGAATCGCTGTGGTAGATCGAGTCCACGCGGTTGCGCGCGCCGGAATCCGGCCCGATGCGCCACGGTCCCGCGGGACGCAGCTTTACGATGAGTCCCGGGTTCATTACTCCTCGTGGATAAATGCGAACGCCGCTTCGTTTACGGCCTGCTGGATTGCGCCCAGCGTGGCCGCCGACGAGATTTCTTTTTCCGCCGCGCCGGAAGCGTAGTAATTCTTCCCGCGCCAGACCAGCTTCAGGTTGGCGAAGCTCACGCGGCCGCTGCCGCGCGACCCGCCGCCGCCCAAGGCATCGTCTTCCAGCAGGCGCAGACCTTCGAGCACGCGCGAAAATAGCGGCGCGTCCTCATCGCACAGCACATCCATCACGAAGCGCGCCTTGAACCGCGCGCCCGCCGGAACGCGCTCGAGCGTCCGAGGGTTAGCCTGCGACGTGATGCGGTCGATGGCGTTTTCGCTCTTCACTTCGGTCAATTCGTCGTCCAGGTTCTCGCGCATCTGCGCCGTAATGCTATCCGGAACCAGCGGCGCATCGAACACCGCCAGCCGCGCCGGCGTGGCTTGCGAGGTATCGAGCGTTTCGCCCTGCACCCGCTCCATGCGGCCCGGGCTGCGGCCGAAGATCAGGCAAATCTCGTCATCCGGACGGTCGCTCTGGTGGATGCGCACCTCCTGGCCCTTGCGCCGGGAAAGGAAAACCAATTCGGCAGGCACGGCCATGCCGGAGGTCTGTTCGAGAAGCGAACGGATCTTGCCGCGCAGTGAGCTTCCGGGGACATAGGGCCTCCCGAACGCGTCCTTGGCGACGGGATTATCCGAACCGCCGATTTCTAGCGAGCCTTTGCCGGCGCCCACGTGCAGCCCCGTTTCGCATTGCATCTCGCCTTCGAGAATCAGCTTGCCGATGAGTTTCAACTCAGTTTGTGCGGTGTGTGCGCTCATGCTTCTACTCGTTGTAGGCCACGATGGCCTCGAAAAGATCCTTGAACCGTTCGTATCCGCGAATGTCGTTCTTGCGCGTGACCTGCAAGAGTAGCTTTTCCAGCTGATCGAGGCTGCGCAATCCGTGCCGCGCGATGGTATAAGCCAGGCGCGCGCGCAGCATCACGAATTCGTGCTGGCGCTCGCCTTCCGGCGTACGGACGGCTCGGCGCACCGCCGAATACAGGCGGCGCAACTGGCTCTTGGTGCCGGAATCGATGTCGCGCATGCGGCTCACGATGCCGTGGGCCTGGTTGTCGAGATAAAGGCTGTCGTTGATCAGCTTCTCCAACTCGATCTCCGGCGGCCCTTCGAACCGGCCCCGGTCGCCGCCGCCGTACGGGCCCCCACGGCGCTCGCCGCGGTCGCCTCCCCGGTCTCCGCCGCCTCTGTCACCGCCTCGGTCCCCGCCTCCGCCGCCTGGTCCGCGCCCTTCGCGCGGCGGACGGCCTTCGCGTCGCGGTTGTTGCTGCGGCTGTTGCTGCTGTGGTTGCTCGTCTGCCATTGACTAAACCTCTGTCGCCAATCTGGCCCATTCCAGGGCCACCAATCCGGCCGGGCGGAGTTTGACTTCCGCTGTCTTGCGACCCATGATTTCACCGATCAGGTGCGTTCGCAACTTTTGAAACTCACGGTCGCGCGTTCCGCTCAGGACACGGTTGAAGCGCCGCTGGAACCGCCAGGTGCGTTGTAGCTGGCTGGCCGCATCCTCATGACGGTAAAAGCTGCGAAGCTGATCCAGAAAATGCCGCGACATGCGGAAATCGTGGATCAGGCGGGTCACGGTGTCTTTCAGATCCGCCGCATCGCCCAGCCGCTTCCATTCAAGAATCCGGCCCAGCAGATAGATGCAATCGCGATCGGCCGCTTTCGCCAGATCCAGATTGCGCCCTGCTTCCTCATATACGGCGGCCAGCGGATAATACGTCTCCGGCGCCAGCGCGATCGCCATCGAAATGGTCTTGCCCTCCGCGCCCGGATAATCCTTCAAATTTTCTTCGGTGAAGCGATGGAACAGGCGCTGCACCTCGCGTGCCAGGCCGATCAAAGCGTCCCAGGCGCCGTAAACCGCGAAATCGTCGCCGCCCGAATAGATCACGGTCACTTTCTTCCAATACTCGGGCATGGAACAGATCACTTCCAACTCGCCGGCAAAGAACTGCTTGTAGAGAACCGAAAGCGGTACGTGCTCTTCGATGGAATGCACGCGGCGCAATCTCAAACCGAAGCTATCCACATCGCCGCGCAACACGCCCCAAATCGACCGGCCCTGCGCGCGCCGCGCCAGCGTCTGCACCGGCGCGATCTGCTTGCCGTCGTCGCTGGGAGCCGCATGCCGCGCCACCATGATGCCGTCGGGCGAAAGATTCGAGGTCACCGGCCAGGTGTATTTGCCTTCGCCGATCATAACCTTCGCCGGCGCTTCCGGCGACCATCCAATCGACGACGCCTCGCGCACTTTGCCCGCCAGTTCCTTGCCGAAATAGGCGTCGTACTCGCCCAGATTACCCGGCAGGTATGGCGCAAATGCCGGCGCGGCCTCGTTTTCACCCGCCAGCGGCGCGTGTTGCTTGCGATCCAACACTTCGTTCAAGCGCTTGCGGATCACCGCCCAATCACCCAGGTTATCGGTGAACGCCCAGATCAGCCGCACGCACCCGCCGCTCATTTCGCGCATGTGCGCGGCCGCTTTGGCCAGGAAATTTTCGGCCGCTTCCCGTACTTCGCCCGGCAGCACGATCAGAAACTGTCCGCCGCCGCTCGAACCCAATAAAATGCGCGCCAGGCCGAGTTCGGCCAGCAACGCGCGCGGCAGCGCCTCACCGATGAGGGTGATCCATTGGGAACGCCCGGCGAGCTGGTCTTCGCCGGCGGAGCGCGCAGAGCGTCCCCCGGCTGACCCGGCCAACAGGAACTCCTCTGTGCCCAGGATTTTGCCTTGCAACAGAATTTGTTCGGGCATTGGAAAGCAGAAAGCCTTTGAAAATCCTCACTCTAGCACGGAATAGAGAAATGAAGTGACAGCGCGCCAAATTCATATTTCTTTGAGAGGAAACCTACGCTCCGGCCACTCTCTTATTGTGCGAAGTCTCCTTCTAGCCCTGGCGCTGACCGCCGGAATCGCCGCCGCGCAACAAAAGTCCGTGCCGCCGCACCAACGCGCCACCCCTCCCGCTACGCCTGCGCCCGCTCCGCACCTTACCGACGCACAAATCGACGCCGCCATCCGCATCAAACTGGCGAAATCCAAGATTGCGGCGGATAAGTTTACCTATCGCGTACAGCACGGCGTCGTAACCATCGAAGGCAAGACCGACGTGGTCCAGCACAAAGGCGCGGCCACCCGCCTGGCCAGGACCGCCGGCGCTGTCGCCGTCAGCAACCACGTCCAAATCAGTGAGGCCGCGCGCCAGAAGGCCGCCGCCAACCTCGCCGCCGGCCGCCGCCGGGCGCAAGTCAAGCGCGGGGATGCCCGCAGTGAAACCAGTTCGGGCGCCGCGGCGCGCAGTTCCGTCAAACCCCCGGCGGCCACCGTTAAGAAAACTACCAGCGGTTCCGGCCAAAACCCATAGTTTTGCGTCTGGTAAACTGGAGGCTCCGCCGACATTACCATGAAATTCCTTGTTTTATCCGCTTTTTGCCTTGCCAGTCTGATCGCCCAAACGCCGCAGCAGCAAGCCAAGCCGGCCGCCCCATCGGCGGCTTCCAACGATAGCGCGCCTGTTGTCTCCTTCGACGACGGAACCACCCTAACCAAGGCGGAGGTGCAAGCGTTGCTCGGCGCCGTGAACAACCCTCAGGCGGCCAAAGACATGCAGGCGTTTTTGGATCAATGGGCGCTGCTCCGCAAGCTGGCGCACCTGGCCGAGGAAGCCAAACTCGACCAGGAGAGCCCGGTGAAAGACCAGTTGGCATTTGCGCGCACCAACGTTCTGGCGCAGGGCGAACTTCAGCAACAGAGCAACCCGATTGTCTACTCCCAGGACGTGGAAAAGTATTACCAGGATCACAAGGACGACTACCGCACCATCAAGACCAACACCATCTACATCGCCTTCAGCAACTCGGCCGCTTCGAAGACCGGCAGCGACGGTAAGAGGATTCTCTCCGAAACGGAAGCCAAGGCCAAGGCGGCGGCGCTTCTGGCGCAGATCCGCAGGGGCGAGGATTTCAAAAAACTGGCCAAAGAGAACTCGGACGACGAGCCTTCACGCGCCAAGGACGGTTTTTTCGGTGACCTCAAACCCACCGACCCGATGCCGGACACTCTTCGCGCGGCTATCTTCAAGCTCAAGGCGGGCGAAACAACCGATGTTGTGGCGCAGCCGAACGGCTTCTACCTGTTCCAGGCCGAAGCTGTGAACTATAAACCGTTCGCTGAGGTCAAAGATCAGGTGGATCACGCCTATAAAGAGGAACGCTTCAAGGAGTGGTTCCTGGCCGTCCGGAACACTACCAAGGCCAAGATCCTCGATCCCAACGCGCTCAACTCGAAATAGCCCGTACGACAGGGCTCCCGCCCTATCGAGGCCCTTTTCGGCACTTCCGTTTACCGGGTCCGTTCGGTCAGAGTCACCGCCGAACGCAATCGGAAAGGCACGCGCGTTTCCACCGAAAGCGCCGCCGCCTTGCGCGTCAGCAGAACGGTTCCCGCCCCCGCGCCGCCACCGGCGCCAACCCCAATCGCAGCGCCTTTGCCGCCGCCCGCCAGCCCGCCGATAATTCCGCCGATCGCAGCGCCCGCGCCGATAGTGGCCGCGGTCCGCCCGTGTTCCGGCTCGCTCTGCTTCACGAAACGCTCCGTCCGGATCGGCACATCCTGGTTGTCCGAAGTGTGCAAAGAAATCAGTTCGACGCTCAGCACGCGCCCATTGCGGTCGGCCTCCGTCACGCGCCCCTCCACCCGCGCGCCGCGCTCGGCGATCACGAAGCCGCTCGCCACCAGCTCGCTATCGAGCGTGGCGCCGAAGACGTCGCCGGCGTGATTTCGCTCTGACGAGAGGTTATCCAACAGGCGCACCGGGATCAGAATACCGGCGTTCAGCGTAGCCTGGTTGGGCTCGGGAGCGATGGGCAGCGGCGCGGAGGAGAGAGTCGCGTTCTCCGGCTCCATGCGCGCGGGTGGAGTCTCCTTCGGCTGCTCGGGCGTCAGCGGCGGAGAAACAGGGACGGTGGGAACGGGCGCAGGCTTAGCCGGCTCCTGAATTTCAACGCGCTGCGGCGGCGTGTGCATAACGCGCGGAGAGGCCGCAACCGGCGCCGCGGAGGCATGCTGTAGCGGGGCCGGCCTGCGCCGCGCCATAAATTTCGGCCTGGCATGCGGAGTGTCTTTCGTCGAGTTAGGCGGCGCCTTCGTGACCTCTGTCACAGCTTGCGTCGTAGACGCCGGTGGTTGCGAATCCTCCGCTTCCGCGGGTGTCTGCGCCGCCACAGGCTCCGGCGGAACGGCCGGCATCGACGGCGCAACCGCAACCGATGCGGTCGTAGGCGGAGTCACAACCACCTTCGCCGAATGTTGCGAAACTCTCACGAGAACCGCGCCTGTAAGCGCGCCCGCCAGTAGGAGCAGAACGACGTTGACCGGCTTCATCCCCATGCTTCCTTCTACCCCTAACGGACGGAGTCTGCACGAATTTCGTTTCCGGCAATGTTCCGCCGCGTACATCCCTAAAGCGGGCACGTTCGGTAGACTGTAGGAACTGCCATGCGAACGCAAACCGATCTCGGTCGCGCTCTGGATGAGGCGCGGGAGCGGACGGACTCGCTCTTCCAAATCGTTCGGCCCGATTCGCTTTATGAGCGTCCACTACCCGAGCGGCATCGCATTATCTTCTACCTCGGGCACCTCGAAGCTTTCGATTGGAACTTGATCGGCCGCTATGCGCTCGACCGGCGTTCGTTCAGCCCCGATTTCGACAAGCTCTTTGCGTTCGGCATCGACCCTCCGCCCGGTCAACTCCCCGCCGACATGCCTTCCGATTGGCCGTCGCTCGAAGAAGTGGCTCGCTACAATCGCCGCACCCGCGACGCGATCGACGATGCCATGGACGAAGTGCCCGAGCAATTACTGCATGTGGCAGTGGAGCACCGGCTCATGCACGCCGAGACCTTGGCCTACATCCTTCACCAGCTTCCTTACGAGCGGAAGGTCGCCCCCGAAAGCAACGGACATCTGCGTCCCGCCGGCTCGCGCCAGCGTTGGAGCATCGATATCCCGGCCGGCGACGCGCAATTGGGAATCGAAGCCGGTTCCTTCGGATGGGACAATGAGTTCGACGCCCACCGCGTGCATGTGCCCGCGTTCTCCATCGCCAAACACAAGGTCACCAACGGTGAGTATCTGGAGTTCGTCCGCCAGGGCGCGTCGGTCCCCTTCTTCTGGTCGCAGCGTGACAGCGCCTGGATGCTACGCGGCATGTTCGAAGAATTTCCCTTGCCGCTCGAGTGGCCGGTCTATGTGACTTACGATCAGGCTCAGGCCTATGCTCGCTGGCGCAATGCCACTCTCCCAAGCGAAGCCCAATTCCACCGCGCGGCGTCATTAGTGGGCGAAGACCCTTCGGCGAATTTCGATTTTCGCCGTTGGGATCCCGTCGCCGTTCACAGCGGCGACGCCAGCGCGGCCGTTCCTTCGCAACTGGTGGGCAACGGATGGGAGTGGACTTCCACCGTCTTCGCTCCGTTCTCCGGATTCAAACCGTTCCCGTTCTACAAAAACTACTCCGAGCCCTTCTTCGACGGCCAGCATTTCGTCCTCAAGGGCGCATCGCCCGTCACCGCCGCGCGGCTGGCGCGGCCATCCTTCCGCAACTGGTTCCGGCCAGCTTATCCCTACGTCTACGCGACGTTCCGGCTGGTCCAATCGTGATGTATGCCCAAGCAGTTGAAAACGCATTTGCCCACGACGTTCGCGCCGGGCTCATGCGCCCCGAACAAAAGACGCTGCCCTGCCGCTATTTCTACGACGCCGTGGGCTCGGCGCTTTTCGACGCCATTACCGAACTCCCCGAATACGGCCTGACGCGCGCCGATGAGCGCATCGTGCAGACCCACGCGCAAAACCTGATCGATCGGCTTCCGCGCAATCTGATCGTCACCGAGCTCGGCAGCGGCTCAGGAACCAAAACCCGCCCCATTCTGGAAAAACTCCGCCAGAAGCAGATCGTGGTCTATTACCCCATCGATGTCTCGGCGTCGGCGCTCGCAAAATGCAAGGCCGAACTCAGCCCGCTCGGCGCGGTGTTCCCGCTCGAGATGAGTTACCTCGATGGCCTGCGTGAGGTATCCAGCCGCCGTGCGCCCGGCCAGACGCTGCTGGTTCTCTTTCTCGGCAGCACCATCGGCAACTTCGAACCGGATGCAGCTATCGACTTCCTGTACGCCGTCCGCCAGTGCCTGCTCCCCGAGGACGCCTTGCTGCTGGGAACCGACCTCGTCAAGCCCGTAGACCGTCTGCTCTTAGCCTACGATGACCCCACAGGCGTCACGGCTGCGTTCAACCTCAACCTGCTGGCGCGCATCAATCGCGAACTCGATGCCGATTTCGAATTGCGCCAGTTCGAGCACCTCGTCCGCTACAACGAAGAAGCGCAGCGCGTCGAGATGCATCTGAAATCGCGCGTCTATCAGATCGTCAGCATCAAGAAAGCCGACCTCATCGTCGACTTCGTTCCCAACGAGACCATCTGCACCGAAGCCAGCCACAAGTTCCGCTTCGAGCAACTCGACGCCATGGCGCGCGCCGCCGGATTTCGCGTGGAAGCCCGCTGGACCGATCGCGAGTGGCCGTTCGCGGAAAATCTGCTGCGGGTCGCTTCCTAATTGCCGCCGCTATTTTTCGCCGCCAGCTCGTTGGCTTTTTCCGTGTCCTTGCGCGCTCCGTTGCGGTTTCCGAGTTCCGCGCGGGCCTCGGCGCGCCCGCGATAGGCGGGGATGCTGTCGGGCGTCTTCTTGATGACGCCGCTGTAATCGGACTCGGCTTTCTTGTAATCCTTGCGGCGCATATAGAGCGCTGCCCGCCAACTCAAGACCAGCGGCATATCTGCCTTCAACGCCAAGGCGTCGTTGAAATCCTGCAGGGCCGGGTCGTCCTGATGCAAGCCCACGTACGATTGCCCGCGCCAGAGATAGAGCTTGGCCAACTTTGGATGAATCTGAATGGCTTGCGTATAATCGCGAACCGCTTCGTTGAATTTGTCCGCTGACTTATATGCATTGGCGCGGCCCTCATAAGCCTCGCCCCAATCCGGGCGCTTCTCGACAGCTTTGCTGTACGCCTCGATCGCGCCGTTATAATCTTTGGCTTCCATCAGCGTCACACCCCGGTTGTACGCCTCTTCGGCGGAGACAGGGGCGGGGGCAGGCGTCGGAATCCTCTTCGGCGGATCCGGCGTCTTCTTCTCGGCGGCTACCTCGAGAGACTTCTTCGCCTCAGGCGCTGCCGGCGGCGGCGCGGTTTCCGCGGGCGTCGGAGTAACCGGCGTGGCAACAGCCGGTTGGGTCGCAACCACAGGAGGCGCGGAAGAAGCCCAGGGCTTCCACACCGCTACGCCCGCAATCGCCGCCACGGCGCCGATCGCGCCCAGCACCAGCGCCGGCGCCTTCGACTTTTTCTTCGCAACCCGCGGGATTTCCATCGCCACCGTGGGCGATTCCAGATCGACAGTGGAAAGCGCGCCGGTGAGCGCATCCGCGAATTCCATGCAGTTGCGATAACGGTCCTTGGCTTCTTTCGCCAGCGCTTTGGCGATCACCGGATCCACCGCCAGCGGCAATCCCGAATTACGCGAACGCACCGGCGCCGGGTTCTCGTTGACGATCTTGTACGCCAGCGTCGCCATCGAGTGTTCGCCGAAAAGCGTGTGGCCGCTCAGCATCCGGTAAGCCACCACGCCCAGCGCGAACTGGTCCGCGCGGCCATCCACCGCTTCGCCCTTGATCTGCTCCGGCGCCATGTATTCGATGGTGCCCATCACCGCGCCGGTCATGGTCGTGGTGACGCCTTCCGTAATGCGCGCGATCCCGAAATCCGTGATCTTGGGCGTATTGGTGGAATCGAGCATCACGTTGGCCGGCTTGATGTCGCGATGCACCACATTACGCGAATGCGTGTAATCGAGCGCCGACGCCATCGCGCGAATCACCCGCAGCGTGAAGCTGGATTCCGGCACCGGCGTGCGCGAAAGATACGCGCCGAGGTTCTCCCCGGCAATGTATTCCATGATGATGCCCGCGCTCTCGCCCTCTTGCACCACGTCGTAAATCCCGACGATGTTGGGATGCGAGAGTGCGGCCGCCGCGCGCGCGTCGCGCAACAAACGTCCCAGCAGGAATTCGCGGCGCTGCGCGTCTTCAATGGAAAGGTCGATGGTCTTGACCGCCACCTGGCGGTTCAGAACCGCGTCTTCCGCAAGATAAACAATGCCCATCGCTCCCTTGCCGAGCGGGCTGACAATCTTGTAACGTCCGACGCGTTCCAGCATTCGCAAAAGACTCGCATATCAATGTAGCGCGAGTACAGGGGGCCCGTCGCAAAAATGAGACCGATCGGCCCCGCTTGAAACGGGCCGGTACGGCTAGTCGCGCCCGCGCAACCGGCCAAGTTGGCGGCGGTCGCGCTTCGATGGCTTGCCTTCGCGCTGGGCTTCGAAATCCGGCGCCATCTTGCGCGCTTCGGCGAAGCGGCGGCGCGCCTCGCGGCTGGCTTCTGTCTCCCGGTACAGCGTCTGCGCCACGCTCGCCGGCCCGCGCATCTCACTCAGTCCCAGCACTTCCACCTGAAAGACTCCGCTTTCGGTCTTAATTTGTAACATATCGCCGGCGTGGACTTCGCGCGCTGGCTTGGCAGTCTGCCCGTTGGATTCGATGCGGCCTAGCTCGCACTCACGGCCGGCAAGCGAGCGCGTCTTGAAGAAACGGGCCGCCCACAGCCATTTGTCGATCCTCACGCGGCCGGCGGAGGCGTCAATTTTCGAGACGTTTTCCTGCATCGATCTGGTTCGCGCTCTGCGTATCCTGCCGCGCCCCCGCCGTATCGCCCAGTTCGCGCTTGACGGCGGCCCGCGAGTGATACGCCACGGCATTTTTCGGCATCAGGATGATGGCGGCGTTGAGGTCGGCGAGAGCCTTTTGCAGTTGGCGCCGCCGCAGGTAGAGTTCGCCCCGCTGCGCCAGCGCGTGCGGCGCTTTCGCATTCACGCCGATCGCGGAATTGAAATCTTCCAGCGCAAGATTGTCGCGGTTCATGGCCGCGTAGCAGTGGCCGCGCGACGTGTAAAAGCCCGGAGCGCGCGGATTCATCTCGATCGCCTGCGTAAAGTCTTTCAGCGCGAGATCAAATTGCCCCAGCGCCTCATGCGCGTTGCCCAGGCCCTGATACGCCTGGCCCCACTTGGGCGAAAGCCCGGTCGCCTGGCTGAAGGCGACTACCGCGCTCGCATAGTCCTTGGTGCGCATCAACTCCAGACCGTGATCGAACGCCTGTTGCGAGCGGCCGCCGCCCGGTGCCTTAGCCGGCGCCAAAGTCTCCCCGTCGTCTGACGCGGCATCCTCCGCCGGCGTCTCAGCCTTGGTTTCCACTACCGGCGGCGGCGTAGGCGTCGAAGCCGGAGTCTTTGGCGCCGCGCTCGATGCCGTGTGCGGCGCCGCCGGCGGGTTCGATTTCACCGGCGTCGCTGGCGGAGCGTCGGCCGGCGCAACGGCGGATTGCGTCACCGCTGGCGCGGCCGGTTTGCTCGCCCAAGGTTTCCAGATCGCCGCGCCTGCGATTACGCCAGCGATGCCGCAAGCCGCAACCGCAATCATCGGCGCCTTCGATCGCCTTTGCGCCGGCTGAACCGTCCGCGCGGTGGGCGCCGAATCCGGCAGCCGCATGGTAGCGGTTCTCGCCGCGGCGCCAGTTGCCACGTTCGCCACTGCGACTGACAGAGCCAAACCTGCCATTGGCCCCTGATCGGCCAGCGCCGGATCGGTCAGCGCCGTCTCCAGCGCGCTGGCAAACTCCACGCAGGTCGGGTAGCGCGCGTTCGGATCCTTCGCCAGCACCTTCGCCATTACCGGATCCACCGAAGGCGGCAGCTTGCCGTTGTGCGAGCGCACCGTGGCCGGCGCTTCGTTGACAATCTTGTAAGCCATCGTGGCCAGCGATTGCCCCTCGAACAGGGGCTTGCCGGTAAGCATGCGGTAAGCCACCACGCCCAGGGAAAATTGATCGGCGCGGCCATCCACTTTCTCGCCCTTGACCTGCTCCGGCGCCATGTATTCCACTGTCCCCATCACCACGCCCGTCTTGGTCGCGGTGGCGCCTTCGGTGATGCGCGCGATGCCGAAATCGGTGATCTTGGGCGTTTTCGAAGCGTCCAGCATCACGTTGGCCGGTTTGATATCCCGATGCACCACGCCGCGCGAATGCGTGTAATCGAGCGCCGAAGCCATCGCGCGCATCACGTGCGCCGTGAACGCCGGGTCGGGCTCCGGATTCCGGGCTAGGTACGACGCCAGATCCTCGCCTGCGATGTACTCCATCACGATGCTCGCCCGTTCGCTCTCCTCCACCACGTCGTGAATCTGCACGATATTCGGGTGGTTGAGAGCCCGCGGCCGCGCGCGCATCCCGCAGCAGCCGTTCGCGCAGGAAATCGCGCTGCGCCGGGTCGTCGATCGCAAGGTCGATAGTCTTGATGGCGACTTGGCGGTTCAACAGCGGGTCGTCGGCCAGAAAGACCACGCCCATGGCGCCCTTACCTAGTCGGCTCAGAATCTCGTAGCGCCCGCATCGTTCCGCCATATAATCTCAGACCGTCCGTAAACGTCCGAAATCGAATTGTACGAAAAGAATGATAGGAAAAAAAGATTAACGAAGGGCAGACTTGGAAAGCGTGATCGCGCAACCGATGGATTTCGTCTTCGCGTGCGGCACCGGTTTCCCCGCAAGCACCGCATCCAGCGAATCCCGCAGGTCGAGCGTCACCGGCTTCGATCGTTGCTTTCCGAAATCCGCCACCCGGTCGTCGATGCGCCCCAGATAGAGCAGCGTTCCGTCGGGCGAAAGAATCGCCGCCTGCGGCGTGATCGAAGCCCCCGTATGCCGCACCAGCACTTGTTGCGGATCGAGCAGCAGCGGGTATGCGTAGCGGAAATCGGTCGCATACTTCACCACGTCTGGCTCGGGAATGGTGAGATCCGTCTGCACCCCGAAAAACTGCACGCCGCGCGGCGCGTAGGCGTCGTGGATGCGGTTCATTTCCGGAACATAGCTGTTGGCAATGGGACAATCCGTGGTGGTGAAGAAGAGGACGACGGCTTTGGCGCCGCCCCATTCCGCGGCAGTGTGGGTTGCGCCCTGCGTGTCGTGGAGCTGGAACGAAAGCGTCCCGGCCAGAAGAGGAGTGCACGCCAGCGCCAGTGCGGCAAATTTCATCCTTCTTCTAAAATACCTCTTGACCCTGACGTTACGTCAGGCCCCACGATGAAAACGAAGTGAAAGACGAGGACGGCGGCATGCATCGCGCGCGGGAATTCGCGAACCTGGCGGGAGTAACGGTGCGCACCCTGCACCATTACGACCGCTTGGGGCTGTTGAAACCGCGGCGTTCCGGATCGGGCTACCGGCTCTATCGTGAAAGCGATCTCGAGCGGTTGGAGCAGATCGTCGCGCTGAAGTTTCTGGGGCTACCGCTGCGGGATATCCGGGCCATGCTCGATTCCGCCGCGCCGGAGCTGCCGCAAGCCTTGCGCATGCAGCGACGCGCGCTGGAAGAAAAACGCCGCCTGCTCGACCAGGCCATCGCCGCCATCCGCAAGGCGGAAACGTTGATCGCTTCCGGTAAGCCGGCGGGTACCGCCGTCCTCAAGAAAATCATCGAGGTGATTGAGATGCAACAGAGCAACGATTGGACAAAATACGCGAACGAAGCCGCCCGCGAGAAGCTCGGCGCGCGGGAAGGGGAATGGTCGCCGGAACTGCAGGAGCGCGTGAGCCAGCAGTGGATGGAGCTCATTGCCGACGTGCAGGCGGCCATGGATGCTGGCGAAGATCCAGCTGGCCCGAAAGCCTTGGCGTTGGCCAGGCGCTGGAAGACGCTCGTGGAAGGTTTCACCAAAGGTGATCCCGATCTGACTCAGGCGGCATCCAATGCCTGGCAAGATCGCCCCAACTGGTCGAAACCGATGCAGGAACAGGCCGGATCGTTCCAGATCACGCCCGAGATATGGAAGTTCATCCACCAGGGCATGAGCTGCACAGAGTAAACGGGCGGCAGACCACGCCCCGCCATGGTCTGCCGGTCTCTCACTTTTTCGGCGGCATGATCTGCACCACCAAATGCCATTTGGATAGCTCGTCCTTGGTGACGCCAAATGCCTGGGGCGGTCCTTGGAAACGTTGCACGCCCACGCGCACGTAATTGCCGAAGTTGAGGCCTACTGTAAATTCCGACAGCAGAAAGTTCCGGTGGGGCAATCCCGTCGATACCGCGAATTCAGGTTGCACGTTCTGCCATCCGCTGCGAACGTCAAAGTACGCGTACCCGGCGTTCTTCAACGCCGCATATTGGCCATAGGCTTCCACCGACGAATTGAAGTTCCGGTTCGTTGTGTCGGTGATCGTGGTTTCGCCGCCCAAACCCGAGACGCTGAAATCCATCTTCGAACTGGAGGTCACCAGAAAGCTCGCCTGCCCGTCGCTGTGCCCGGCTGCGATCAAGGGGTAATCGGTGCGAATGAAGAAATCGCCGCCCGCCTGTAAACGCGCCAGGGCCTGCGTGCCGGAGTCCTGGCCCGTAGAAGTGGTCGCCTGATTCGCCGGCCCGGTTACGGTGGCGCCCAGCGTGGTCTGAATGCCGTTGGGGAACGTCATGCTGGCTAAGTCAGCCGAAAGCGATTTCGAATCCGAACCGAAGCCGTAGAGAAACTTCACCTGCTGCGGTCCGGAAAGCCAGCCGCCTTTGTCATAGAAAGTAAGTGCGTCCACGTCCGTCTTGAACAACGGCAGGAACCACGTGTACTTCGTTCTCTTCGCCTTAGTGGTGGTGGTATTCGCCGGCAACAGGTTATTAACCGGCTGAGCCTCCAGAAGCAAATTGCTATGCTTCTGCACACTCGCCGAGCTATTCACCGGCGGTAAAGTTTGCGATTGGGTGGGCCACGGCGCGGCCGCGGCAATGAGTAAAACCAGGGACCCCGTGAAACGGCGGCCCAATGAATTGTAATTGGACATCGACTTTCCTCCTCGCACCCAATAGCGGCGCGCGGGGGAAAGATGGGCCATCCGCGCAAGGAATTCTCGTGGCAGATTCAAAAATGGATGGCGCCGTCAATAGGCGGCGCCATCCGCGATTACCTTAGGACGAGAGGCTGTGACCGAGGAATTCCCGGGCCTTCGCCACCTCGGCGTCCCATTTCTTCAGTTGATCGGGTGTCAGGAAGCCCACCACTTGCTGGCGCAGAGAGCTACGCATAGACGCGATCCGCTGAATCATATCTTTGCGGGCAGCGTTGGGATTCTGCTGCCGGAACGCCTCCAACTTCGCGTGTTTGTCGGCAAGGTAGGTCTTTAGCTGTTCTTTTTGAGAATCGGAAAGACTCAGTTCGTGCCCAAGTCTCTTCAATTCCGTGGTTACTGCATCTAACTTCTCTGGACTCATAAGAGTTTCCTCTCAATTGGGGTGATTGATGTTAGTTCGCCAGTTGGCGAATTTTGGACGGATGGTCACTTCCGACAGCCGGAGTCACCTTCGATGACTGATCCGGTTTGGCAGCGGGGGACTTATTAAATTGCCCCTTCGTGCCGCCGCCGGGCGCACGCCGGCGAGGATCACCCATCCGTATCCGGTTGTTCCTTGCGGGAGACTTCCCGGCCTCATGAAAACTCAGCGTGGATTGTATCGCAGTCCTGAAGCTATCTTGTCGCTCGCGGCAACTCGTGCTTTGCCCTGTACAATAAGCTCCGGGGTGCGGAAGTCAAATATGCGGCAAGTTCTGGTGACGATCGTTTGCGCGGGCGCGCTCTATGGCCAGCAGGCGGGGACCACGCCATTCGCCGGCCTCACGGCGGATGCATCCAGCCGCAAGCCGGCGGAAGCGTGTAAGGACTTGCGCACGCTCACCAGTCTCGAGCTCTCGGTGGTCAGCGCAACAGTGGTTCCGGCTTCGCAAAGCGTGCCGGAGCATTGCCGCGTCAGCCTGATGGCGCAGCCCGAAATCAATATCGAAGTAAACCTGCCCTCGGCGTGGAACGGCCGCCTGTACATGTTTGGCAACGGCGGATGGGCCGGGGAGTCGTTCACCTCCGCGGGCCGCGTGGCCAGCCGGGCGAAGGGCTTGAAAGCCGGCTTCGTGACCGCGGCCACCGATACCGGGCACAACGCCGAGCTGGAAACCGGCGCGAGTTTCGCGCTCAACCGCCAAGAGCTGCTCGATTTCGGCTTCCGCTCCTTGCACGTGACCGTCGAAGCGGCGAAGTTGCTCGCGCGAACCTATTACGGCGCCGCCCCCACCAAGTCGTATTACGAGGGCTGCTCGCAGGGCGGCAGGGAGGGCCTCACCTTCGCGCAACGTTTTCCCGGCGATTTCGATGGCATCGTCGCCGGCTCGCCCGCCCTGTATCAGACGGGAACGCACCTGGCGCGTGCTTACTGGATGAAGGGCCTGAACGCCAATCCGTTTCCGGCCTCGAAGCTGGCGCTCCTGGCGGACAAAATCTATGCGCAGTGCGACGCCAAAGACGGCTTGAAAGACGGCCTCATCGACGATCCGCGCCGCTGCGGCTTCCAACCCGCGCGCGACCTGCCGAAATGCCCCACTGGCGCCGACAACGCGGAGTGCTTCACGCCCAATCAAATTTCCGCCCTCGATCGCATCTACGCCGACGTGATGAGCAACGGGAAGCGGTTCTTTCCGGGCTGGCCCGTGGGCGCCGAAATCGCCGGCTCAAACGGACAGAGCGGCTGGATCGGGCAGGAGATTCCCAGCCCCAGCGGCGCCAGCGCGTGGACTTCGTACGGTTTCAATTTCCAGCGCTACATGGTGCCGTGGGTCAGGGCCGCTGGTGGCGAGATCGATGCGGCGCACGCGTTCGCCCAGTTCGACATCGATAAGGATCCGCCCCGCCTCGAAGAATTGCACCAGATTCTCGACGCCAACGATCCGGATCTGTCGGCCTTCCGCAAACGCGGCGGCAAGCTCCTGATGTACTTCGGATGGGCCGATCCGCAACTCAACCCCAAGATGGGCGTGGAATATTACGAAGAGGTTCAGGACAAGATGGGGCCAACCGATGAGTATTTCCGCCTCTTCATGGTCCCCGGAATGTTCCACTGCGGCGGTGGCGTGGGTACCAATCAGTTCGATATGACCACCCCGCTGCTCAAGTGGGTGGAACAAGACGCCGCTCCCGCTCGCATCGAAGCCAGCCGCTCCGCCCAAGGCAAAGTGGTGCGCACGCGCCCGCTCTGCGCGTATCCGCTCACTGCCCGCTACAAAGGTACGGGCAGCATCGACGATACGTCGAACTTTACCTGCGAGAAGCCAAACCGGTAATTCGCGCGTCGCCTACCAGAGCACCCGGCGGTTTGCCGAATCGAAATACATGCGGTAGCGTTCCAGCTCGGCGAAGGTATAAAAGGGCCGGAAAGCATTCCGTTGAGACACCACCGGCTCGTTGTCGATCTGGAAGATCGCCCCGCGGCCGTTCGCCACCGGCTTCATCAGCTTGTCGAGTTCGTCGTCGGTCCGCGGAATGTCCGACAGCCACTTGTGCGGATCTTCCTGCCCATACACCACCGGCCCGCGCACGATCGCGATGCGATTCGGATGTTTTTCGTCGATCGGCATGCGGCGGAAGCGCAGTGGAATCTTGACCTCTACCGTGTCGCTCGGCTTCCATTCCCGGCTCACCGTGGCCCACTGGCCAGGGCGAATCTCTCCCGTCTGCGGTTGTCCATTGACCTGCACGCTCATGCCATTCGACCAGCTCGGCACGCGCAGCTTGAGCGCGAACGTCGCCGGCCGCTCCATCGTCAGCTTGAAGGTGCTGGTCTCGGCTTCCGGATACGCCGTCGTCTGCGCTATCTTGACGGCCCCGGCCGGACCCTTCCACTCCACCTCCGAAGGCACGTAAAGATTGACGAACAGCCCATTGGCGTCCCGGAAGTAAATGAGGTTCGAATACTCGGTGATGTTCTGGAAATAAGTGCCCGAGCAGCACGTATACGCGTTGCGCGAGTAATATTTCAGGTCCGATCCGAGGTGATAATCCATGTAATACATGTGCACCCCGCGGTCCTTGATCTGTAGCGCCGCGCCGATGCCGTTGTACAGCAGCCGCTCGATCCAGTCGCCATAACGGGCCTCGCCCGTGTACATCATCAGGTATTTCGAAAGCTTGATTCCCGCCCACGAGCCGCACGGGCACTCGAAGCTCGCCGAATAAATCTCCAGCGCATCGCCCAGCGCCCCGTCAGAATAAACAAAGCGCTCGTCCGGGCCGTATCCGCCGGTGGCATATGTCTGGCGCTTCTGCATCCAATCGTAGAAATTCTTAATGATGTGCAGGTATTTCGGGTCTCCCGTCACGTCATACGCCAGCGCGGCGCTGGAGAACGTATTGCAATGGCTGTAAGCGTGAACGCCCTGCGCGTCTTTGGGGTCGGAGGTCTCCGCGAACTTGTCCCAATAAGCCGGATAGAGCCACACGTCCCCGAATTCCTTGTACATCGAGTTACCGGTAAGTTGGTACGCGCGGTAGAGATTTTCCGCCAGCGTATACCACTCGCCGGGGCGGCCCGAATGCATTTCCCAAGGCTCGCGATTCGCCGGAAGGCGGTCGCGGTTGAAGCTCTTCATCGCGGCCTCGGTGATCTTGTCGCACAGCGCCAGGGCCTCCGGGTGGCTGCCGTAATGATGCATGTCCACCAGGCCGCCCACCAGCTTTTCGTACGGATAGTGGCCCAGGCCACCGGTCGCGCCACCCATCGCGCCGCGTCCGTTCCCGCGCGCCGCGCCGCTGGACATGCCCGGCCAGCACTTGGCGTATTCGCTGACCAGCACATCGGCCTTTTGCAGCAGATCCTTGTCGCCATAGGCGCGCTGCATGCGCGCCATCGCCTGCAGCCACTGGCCGAACACCGTGTTGGAATTAGGGCTGCACCAGCCGCCCAGCGCGCGCCCCGGCGCATTAGCCACGCCTGCCGCTACGCGGTATCCGTGCAGGATATCGTCGTTCGAGACCCCGAGGTAGAAATCGCGCCCTGCCGAAGCTTGCCGCTGCCACAAGCTCGGGCGTAGTGTCACGCCCGTATAGTCGAACGGTTCGATCGCCACTCGCTTATACGGCGTGGTCTGGCTCGCGGCCGTGGTTCCCGCACTTTGCGCCGACAGTATGCCCTGGGCCAGCGGCGCCAGTGCGCCTACCGTCCCCAGGAAATCGCGCCTGCCAAGTTTCCCGCTCATGTGTACCTCCTATTTGCCGGTTCGCTTGGCAGTTTAGCACCGCCGCACCTGGCCGGCGAGGTACTCAACCCTTCCAGGTTTTGGCGGTCTCAGCGGCGAAATCTTCGTAGCTGCGCGGCGCGTGCCCAAGAAGGTGGGTCAGACGCGTAACCTCCGCCTCCGTCGAAGCGAAACCGCGATCGAAGTAGCCCTCGAACATCATGCGAAGATCGAAAGCCGTCCACCCGGGAACCCTCGTGCGCATCTGCGCTTCCCACAAGTCGAAGTCGTGCCCGGTGTACTTGATTTCCTTTCCAAGGATCTTGCTCCAGATCGCCGCATTGCCCGGACCGCTGATCGGCCTGGGCCCAACCAGATCGTACGTCTGTACCTCGTGCCCGTCCTGCGTGAGCGAAATGGCCGCCGCTTCCGCGATATCGCGAATGTCCACCGCGCACATTCCCGCCGTGCCGATCGGCATGGGATAAAGGCCCGGCCCCATCAGCGCATCCTTCAGCATCCTGTCGTTCTGCATGAAGTAGCCCGGCCGCAAGATCGTGTACGGAACGCCGAACTCCCGCAGTGCGCTCTCCACCGCCAGCTTCGACGCAAAGTGCGGCACGTCGCGAAATTGATCCACCTTGAATACGGAAAGATACGTGACGTGCTTCAATCCCACTCGCCGCGCAATTCCGTATGCGATCAGCGCCTGCGTCAGCTCGTCGGCGGTGACGGCGTTCAGCAGAAACATCTTGTCCACGCCCTGCATGGCGGATTCGATGGATACCGGATCCAGCAGGTCTCCGATCGCCACTTCAACGCCGGCGGGCAGCTTGCCCCCTTCCGGGCGTTTGCGCGCCAGCACGCGGACCGTTGCCCCGCGCAGGAGCAGTTCCCGCACCACTGCTCCCCCGCAGTTTCCCGTTCCGCCCGTAACCAGAATCTTCATCGCGTCGCTCCCTCGTTGTTTTGCTGCCGCCGGGCCGGATACACCCGCTTGGCGCAATACCATCGTAGGCTCAACGCGCCCGAATGCCTATCGCCGTAAGCCGCCCCGCTCATCCATTCTGGCCTGCGCGCCCGGCGATCTCGAATTCAGCCCGGCGGCGCTCGAATACACGGATTCCGGAATCAGCAGATCCTCCATCAGACGCAGCTCGATACGCGTCTCGCCTTTCAAGGTCGGCCGCGGCCCGCGCGCGGGTAGCGTCAGCACCTTAACCGGCCAAAGGATCGGCACGGCCCATTCAATCGCGTCGCGCGTCGCATGGCCGGACCCCTGAATTTTTCCGTCCCCATTCACCCGGTAATGCGCGGCCGAGATTACCTTGGCGTCTAACGGAATACTTCCGCCGGGCAGGGTCAGGCTCGTGAACTCCAATTGCATCCATCCCTTTCCCACAAAATGTCCCGGATCGCGGTAACCTCTCAGGCGCGCCCCCAGGTAAGCGCCGCGGGGAATCAACGTCCGCCCGAACATTTCCACCGAGCTGGCTTTGCACAGCACCGGGTCGCCCGGCCGCGCCGTTTGCGAAGAGAAATTCGGCTCATCGAGGGTGCAGTTCAGCAAAGTGCCGGCCGGAACGACGGGCCCCACTTGCGCCACAGTCACTGTCGCCTGCGTCCAGCCAATCGATGCGGTGTTCAGCAATAAGATCATCAGAGAAGAACGCTTTAACATTACGCAACTCACCTTTCTTTGACCTTCAGGTCATTTCCACCAGGAGATTGTTCGAAAACACGCCTTACGCGCGTTTGATTCGAAAAACAGTGAGCTGACTTATTTAAATTTCGGGCTCGTCAGAAGAAATCGCGGGTCGATGCGGGAACGCAGGTCTGCCGACAGTCGGTCTTGCGCTTTGACTTAACCGCTAGGTCACTCATGCCGCAAAGCGCGGATTGGATCGACGCGGGTGGCCCGGCGAGCAGGGACGTAGCTGGCCAAACACGACGCGGCTACGAGCGAGATGCAGACGGCCGCGAGCGTCGCCATGTCTCGCGGGCCGACTCCGAACAGGAAGGCGGTGAGCACGCGCGTCAGGGCGAGAGAAAGCGCCACGCCGACGGCAATACCGATCAGCGCCATCGCTAACCCTTCGCCAACAACCATAGTGAGGACATCGCCGCGCTGCGCGCCCATCGCGATGCGGACGCCGATTTCATGGGTTCGCCGTTTCACCGAGTAGGCCATCACGCCGTAGACGCCGACCATCGCGACCACCACGGACAGGAATGCGAAAGCACTGAGCAGCCAGGCTCTCTGACGCCGCTGCGCCAGCGAGCTGGAAAGCCGCTCGTCCATGGTCTCCACGCCGAACACCGGTTGATTGGGATCGATGGCCCGGACTGCTCGCCGGATGGCGGGCTGGAGCAAAGCAGGGTCGGAGTGGCCGCGGACGACCAGGCTCATGGGATTCAACGGCGCTTGCGCGTAGGGCTGGTACAGTTCCGGACAGATTTTTTCATCCAGCCCTTGATGGCGGATGTCGGCGGCGACTCCGACTATCGTGAGCCAGTTGTAGTCGTCGAGCTGGATTTTCCCGTCAGAATCGAACCTCATTGCACGGTCGGGCGGATTCTGCTCGACGATTTTTCGGCCGAGCGCGTCCCCATTGTTGAAGAGGATGCGGGCGAGCCCCTGGCTCATGATGGCTACGCGCGGCGACCCCTCCCGGTCGTTTTCGGTGAAGGCCCGGCCCTCGAGTAGAGGAATGTGTAGCGCGCTGAAATAGGCGGAACTGGCGGCGGTGAGGGCGACCTGCTCCGTCTTCTCACTTCCCGCCACGGCGCCCACCCTGACGATATAGGTGAAGTCCGCCAGCGGCGTGGCGCTGGCGAGCGCGGCGAATTGCACTCCCGGCAGCGATTGGACAGAAGCCAGGGCACGGCGGAAGAAATCGGTCTGTCGGGCGGGGCCGTAGAGCTTCTCGGGCTGGAGGGAGATATCCGCGAGAAGCACGTTGCGGGGGTCGAAGCCTGGATTGACATTGAGGAGATTCACGAACGTACGCATCAGCAGGCCCGCACCCACCAGCAGAACCAGGCAAAGCGCCAATTGCGCGATGGCCAGCGATCCGCGTAGGCGCGATCGGCTCCGCCGGCGCAGCGGGTGCGTGCCTCTGTCTTTCAGCGCCGAACTCAGATCCAACCGGGAGGCTGTGAGCGCAGGCGCCATGCCGAACAGAATTGCGGAGCCGGCTGCGCAGGCCGCCGCGAAGGCGAGCACGCGGGGATCGATGGGGATGAGATGGGGGATCGTACCCGGCAGGAGAAAGCCGAGAGCCGAGGCCGTACACCCGGCAATGAAAATGCCGAGAAGTCCGCCGGCGCCGCTCAGCAGGACGCTCTCGGCGAGCAAGAGTCGGACCACGCGGGAACGGGATGCGCCGATGGCGGCGCGGATGGCGATTTCTCTTTCGCGCGCCACCGAGCGGGCGAGAAACAGGTTGGCAACATTGGCGCAGACGATCAGCAGAACGCATCCGACCGCGCCCATCAGGACATAGATGGCAGTGCGCGAACCGGCTGTGAGCTCGTCTTGCAAAGGCGCCACCCTGATTGACGCCCGTGCGCGGATAGAGAAGAGCGGTTCGGGGAACTGGCCGTCCAAGCGCTGGGCGATCACCTGGAGATCGGCGCGGGCCTGATCCAAGGTGACTCCTCGTTTCAAGCGGCCGATTACCGACACATTGCGAAGGCTGCGGCTGGGAACGGAGCCGGCTGCGTCCACGACATCGGGCAGCCAGAGCGCGGCGCCGTCGGCCCCCGGATATACGAAGCTCGGCGGCAGCACGCCGATGACGGTGCGCGGAGCCCCGTCGAGGAAGATAGTCATGCCCACGACGTCAGGCGTAGTGCGCAGGTAGCCGCGCCAGAGCGAATCGCTGATGAGGGCGACGGCATTCCGGCCGGGTTCGCTCTCATAGGGCTGGAAGTCGCGGCCGAGGCGGGGTTGAACGCCGAGTATGGCAAAGAACTCGGGTGTGACGCGAGCGACTTGTATTCTGGCGGCGGGGTAGTTCGGGGCGGACAGGTTCTTCCCACGCGCCGGTTGATACGCGGCCAGCCCCTGGAACACGGTGTTCTGCCGCTTCCAGGCCGCATAGTCGGGCATCATGACGATGGAGTGGTTGGACTTGGGATAGAAGGCCGTTACCCAGGCGAGCCGCTCTGGCGCGGCGTAGGGGAGGGGCCGCAGAAAAGCGGCGTTGACGACGCCGAAGATCGCGGTGTTCGCGCCGATGCCGAGGGCGAGCGACGCGATTGCGGCCGAGGCGAATTGCGGGCTCTTGGCAACATTCCGAAGTGCGTGGCGGCTGTCCCGGAAGAAGTCGGCCAACCACGCAATGGCGGTTTGGTCGCGCACCGTGTCGGAAGGCTGCGCGAAGCCGCGGGCCTGCAGCCGGGCTTCGCGAACGGACGCGCCGCGGCGCAGGGCGGCTTCCTCGGCCATTTCGAGGTGGAATCGAAGCTCTTCTTCCACGTCGTCGTGGCGGTTGGTGACGGTGGCCCAGACGCGTAGGCGCCATTCGCGTAGCCTGGCCATCATCGACCTTCCTCGCAGAGCAGGGCTTGCATGATGGACGCCATGCGCGTCCACTCGGCCTTTTCGGCGTCGAGGCGGCGGCGTCCGGCGGCGGTGATGGAGTAGTATCGCGCGCGGCGATTGTTCTCGGTGCGGTCCCAGTGCGCGCGGATGAACCCGCGCTGACCGAGTCGGACCAGGCCGGGGTAGAGAGTTCCCATGTTCAGTTGGAGAGCGCCATTCGATACGTGTTCGAGACGTTCTGCGATGGCGTACCCGTGGAGCGGTCCGAGCGTGGCGAGGGTTTGGAGAATCATGAGGTCGAGCGTGCCCTGAAGGACGTCGGCCTTATCTCTATTGGGCATTCTAATACAGAATGGCGCCACTTTATTTGTATGTCAAATGGAGCCGTTCAGCGAGCCGGACTGGATCCGCATCGTCACCGCACTCACAAGCCGCCAGACGCCCGCTGGTATCATGGCGGCTGGATTCCAAACCCACCATGATTGGCGAAGTTCTTGACGGCAAATACCGCATCGACCGTGAACTGGGCGCGGGTGGCATGGGCAACGTCTATCTCGCCACCCATCTCGGAACCACGCGCGTCGTCGCCGTCAAGGTCATTGCTCCCAGGTGGGTGGCGGACCAGCATTTTCTCGCGCGTTTCCAGCGCGAAGCGCAGGCGTGCGGCCGCCTCCGCCATCCCAACATCGTCAATGTCACCGATTTCGGAATCGCCGGCGGCCGCCGGGGCCAGATCCCCTACCTCGTCATGGAACTCCTCGACGGGCAGACGCTCTCCGCCTTCCAACAGACCCAGCCGCGCCCCGCGCTCCCCTTGGTTGCCGACCTTCTCGATCAAGTCGGCCTGGCGCTCGAAGAAGCGCACCGGCACGGAATCGTGCATCGCGATCTGAAGCCAGATAACATCTGGCTCGAGCCCAACGGCCGCGGCGGCTACACCGTCAAGGTGCTCGATTTCGGTGTCGCCAAAATGAAGCTGCCCGGCGATCCGCCATCCGCGCCGGAATCGGCCGTTCCGCTCCTCCCTAACGCCGCGGAAGGCGAGACCATCGCCATGAACGTCAGCGCGTTAGCCGAAGATGCCGAGACCGTCGCCATGGCGCCGGCGCTGTCCACTCCATCGTCTGGCTCATTCGGCAGTGACGGCGGCCACACCATGCCCGGAAGCCTCGTCGGAACTCCCGCGTATATGTCGCCCGAGCAGGCGTTGGGAAGCGAGATCGATTTCCGCTCCGATATCTACAGCATGGCCGTCGTCGCTTACTCACTCGTCTGCGGCGAGCTCCCTTTCACTGGCAAATCCACCGAACTGCTCGAATTTCACCGCACCGGCATTCCCCGGCCGCCGGCGCGCGTCGCCAAAGGCCCGCGCGACGTATCCAACGTGGTTCTCTCCGGGCTCGCGCGCGATCCCGCCGCCCGCCCGCCATCCGCCATCGAGTTCGCGCGGCGCTTCCACAACGCCGTCGACGCCGAATTCTTCGCCTTGCGGCGCTCCAGAACATTTCTGATGCGTCACTTGGGCACGTTTTGCTTCTTGCTGTTACCCATCTACGGCATCCTGGAAGCGCTCATCGCTCTGATAGCCGCGTTCGCCGGCAAGTTGCTCCCCGCTGTCTTGCTGCGGATCGTCGTGGTTCCGCTTTCCGCCGCCCTGCTGCTCGTCTTTGCCGATAATGTCCTTCGCGCTACAGCGGCGCTCATCGCCTTGGACGAGAAAGTCCGCGTGCGACGATTCATCTCCTTCCGCGTCTTCTGGACCCTCGCGAAAGCGATTCCCACCCTTGCCGCCACACAAGCCCGCGCGATATTCTTCTTTGGACCCGGTTGGCTCATCGGCGATTGCCTCTGGGCCGTCGTCTGCGTCGTCGAAAAACTATCCGGCAAGCCAGCCATCCTGCGTTCGCGCCGCCTGATGGTCGGCCTCACCTCCGCCGGCCGCGCTCTCGCCATCCGCCACCTCGCCCTCGCCGCGCTCGCCATCGGCGACTTAGTCGCGTCTCTCGGCGCCTTCTGGCGAAACGGAGGCGGCCACGCCGCGCGCACCAACTCCGCCAACTGGTTCCCCATCTTCGCCATATTCTCCGCCGCCCCGCTGTTCTTATACGACCGCACCGCCGCGCAGGAAGAAGGACCTCTGCTGCAACTCGACCGCACGCCCGAAGTCCGACTCACTGCGCGGCCGCTCTCCGTCAGTTCGATGATTTGGTTAGCCCTCGGCGTGATTTATTTGCTATACCAGCCAATCAAACTATGGCTCTTCGGCGGCAAATGATGATGATTCCAGAAATTGTGACAGATCGTCTCCGCCTGCGGGCCCATCGTATGGAAGACTTCGCCGCCTCAGCCGCTATGTGGGCCGATCCCGGGGTGACGCGATTCATCGGTGGCCGGCCGCTCTCCGAAGAAGAAGCATGGGCCCGGTTCCTGCGGTACGCGGGGCACTGGTCGTGGATGGGTTTCGGTTTCTGGGTAATCGAGGAGCTAACAACTGGCGCCTTCGTTGGCGAGGCCGGGTTCGCGGAATTCAAAAGGCAAATTCAGCCGTCGATTCGCAATAGTCCCGAGATCGGGTGGGTGCTTGCTCCAAACGCTCGGGGCAAAGGCTACGCGACGGAGGCCGTCCGCGCCGCTTTGGCTTGGGGCGGAGCCCACTTGCCGTCGCCATCCACCTTTTGTTTGATCCACCCCGGGAATGCCGCATCCATCCGGGTGGCGGACAAATGCGGCTTTAACCAATACTGTCAGACCACATATAAAAACGAGCCAACACTCATCTTTACCTGTGAACATCTTTGACGCACGGCGCCAAGCTCAGTTCTTTCCGATTTGCACCACTGGCGCGCCCAGCACATCCATGCGCGGTTGTATCCCGAGCCCCGGCGCGGTAGACGCGGCCATGCGTCCATCGCAGCGTTGCGGCGCGCCTTCCGCGATGCTCACCGTCACATAGCTATTGAAATCCGTGGCCGTGAAGAGCAACTCGGGCGGCGTGCTGTGCGCCATGTGCGCAATGGCCGCCGTGACGATGTCGCCTCCCCATGTATCCTCGATGGTCATCGCGATCCCCAGCGACACGCACAGGTCGCGAATCTGCCGCGCCTTGGTCAACCCGCCCACTTTCGAGATCTTCAAATTGATGACATCCATCGCCCTGTCGGCATAGCCGCGCAGCACCATATGGACATCGTCGATCACCTCGTCCAGCACGAACGGCCGGTTCGTGTGATGCCGCACCGCCAGGCACTCTTCGTAGTGCATGCACGGTTGCTCGATATAGACATCCACATTCCGCACCGCGTCCGCCACGCGTAGCGCCTGATGTTGCGTCCAGCCGGTGTTCGCGTCGGCAATCAACACATCGCCGGATTGCAGCTGAGCAGCGGCCTTATGAATGCGCGCGATATCGGTGTCCGGATTGCCGCCCACTTTGAGCTGAAATTTCGTGTAGCCCTGCGACCGGTAGCGCGCCACGCTATCGCCCATCGCTTCCGGCGTGTCCTGGGAGATCGCGCGGTACAGCGGAAAATCGTCGCCGTAACGCCCGCCCAGCAGCGTCGCTACCGATTGGCCGCTCGCTTTGCCCAGCACATCCCAGCAGGCCATATCCAGCGCCGATTTCACATACGGATGGCCGCGCAGCGCCTGATCCATCCGCCGGTTCATCACCTGAAGTTGAGTCGGGTCGAGCCCCATCAGGTGCGGACCGATTTCGGCGATCCCCGCCCGCGCCCCCGCCGCATACGCAGCCAGATACGCCGGGCCTAACGGGCAGATCTCGCCGTACCCGGTAATTCCCTCATCGGTGTGGATGGCCACCACCGTCGAATCGAACACATCTACCGAATTGCCTCCCGACCACTTGTAGCTGCCCTCGTGAAGGGGCAGTTCGACTCGATAGGCGCTGATTCCGTTGATCCGCATAGGTGACTATTCATTATGACCCGTCCCGCCGCCCGGTCCACCGCTAATCAGGGCATTCAACGGCATCAGGGGACCGACGGGAATGTACTCGTGGTCCATCAGATTCTCTTTCGACAACGGCAGGGGGTCGATGATGGCGCGGGCTTCGTCAACCGTCTTCGCGTCAAGGAAAAAAACCACGCCTTTACCGTCGCCCTTCGAGTACCACTGGCGAATTTTGCCGTCGAGATACAGCTTCACCGTAGCCCGGATCTCGGCCGGCATGACCTTCATGATCTGCTCGCGGGCCACTCCTGGTTTGGAAGTCATGATGACCATCACTTCCGTAGTCTTGGGCGCTGACACGCCCGCGGACTGCTGGGACGAAGGCAACTGGGATTGCGCCACGGATGCCGCCGGAAATAGGGACAGGAGTAAAGGGAATAGTAGTTTCATCGTTTACCTCGATTCAGTTTGTTTGGGAGCAAACGTCTCTAAATAAAATGACCGCGCGGCGGCCAGCATGCGCTCGCGGCCTTGCGGGTCTGCAATCGCTCGCGCCGCGACGAGTACGCCGGCCATTCCGGGGAACAAAATGAAGGCGCGGGCGCGCTTCTCATCGACGGTGCGGCCCGGAACGTAAGGCAGCATGCGCTCGCGAAAGGCCAGCATCGATTGATTAATTCGCTTGCGGACCTCCAACGGCTGACGCGCAATCTCCGGCGCCAAAGCGGCGAGTGGGCAGCCGGTTCCTGGGGCATTCAGGTGTTTCACGCTAAGGTACTGCTCGATCACGGCCCGCAACCCGGCGCCCTTCGGGGCAGCTTCCGCAACTGCCGCCAATCGGTTGCCTAACTCCTCGAAAGCCCGTTCGATCGCGGCCGCGTAAAGATCGCCCTTGCTCTCGAAATGGCGGTAGAAACCGCCCTTGGTCAAGCCCAGTTCCTTCATCACTTGCCCGATACCGTTGGTCTCAGACCCGTGCTCCCGGAACGACCGCGCTGCCGCCGCCACAATCTTCTCGTGGGTCTCGGCCTTCCGGTCGGCTGGGTACCTCATGTCCATGAGATTACTACCGTAATCTAAAAGATGCAAGATTTTCTTTCACCACCGTAACTTCTCCTCAGTGCGGAGCGAATAAGGCAGGTAGAGATTAATCTATTTCGACCCAAGCCTCGCGCCAATGGACCTTCCATGCGCGCTGACGTAGGGGTACGCCTGCAACTTCATACACAAACGAATGGAAAGGGAGCGACGCATGTTACTAAGACAGAATCACTGCGGCCGTAGATCGGCCGTATTTTCGCTGCTGTTTGTTGCCGCGGGGGCCGGCCTTGGCTGTACGGAGTTACGCGCACAACCGGCGCAGGAAAGTGGCCCGAACCCGCTATTTCTTACCGCGACGAACGGAGCCGCCAACGCGCTGGCCGTACTGAATACCGTTACCAAAGAGCTCGACTACGTGCCGACCGGGGGAGCCGGAGGCGCCAGTGGCAACGCCGGCGGCGTGGCGGTTGAGGGAAGGCTGGCGGCGGTTGTCAATTTCGGCTCTTCCAATGTCACGATTTTCGTTCGCCGTGGCAACGCCATGCAGCCCATGCAGAAGATCGCGACTTCCTCGCAGCCTGTATCGGTCGCCTTCGGGCACAACCATCTCATCGTTCTCGGCGTCACCACCGCGGAGTCTTTCCCCGTCTATGGAAACACCGTCGCAACCGGTAACGACGGCGTGGCGCAACTCGCAATCGGCGATAAAAGCGCGGCCCAGATCGTCACCTTTGACGGCGGAGCGATATATTCGGAAAAATCCGGAGGCATTGCCGAATTGAGCCTCTCGGCCAACGGCATGCCGGGCATCTCTGGGCCGAATCGCCCGGTTGCGCTGCCCGCGGCGCCAAACAACGATACGCCTTTCGGTATGGTTGCTCGCGGCGCGAACGTCTACGTCACCATCGCGCACTCCAACTTGGAGGTTTTGGTGGCAAATGGGCAGATCGTTTCCAGCGCCGCCGGCCCCACTCCTTTCAAAGATGGCTCTGGAAATATCACTCACGCACCCTGCTGGAACGCTCTCTCGGGACAGTTTCTGTACTCTGCCGATAGCCCGGGCAAACAGCTCTATCGATATCTGGTAAGTGACACTAACATCTTCTTTGACAAGGCGAGCGTTGCCAAGTTAAATGGAGCGCCAACGGACTTGGCCATCCAGGGCAATCTCCTGGGTGTTATCGATGGCGGCGACGGCGCGAATTACTCCGATATTTCACTCTTCGATCTGGATTCCGAAGGCGAGCTCACGCTCCGCTTCGCGCTTAAGGTCACCAGCGCGATCAACGGAGCAGCCATCATCGTGAACTGAGACCGCTCTGGGTCTAGCGCGGCTTCTACTTATAAGAAGCCGTAGTTCCCGGAACCGCGCTAGACCGTCGTTTTCAGTGATAGAATATCGCTCGACCCCACTACACCCAGCGCCACGCCGTCGCTTCGTGAAGGAGAATCTCATGCCACTCCGGTTTTCGTTGGTTTATGCCGCATTGCTCTCTGTAGCCGCGGGCGCGGCATTCGGGCAGCAATCGGGCCGGCCTGAGAACGGCGTGCCGCTCATCCAGCCCGGAGCGCCCGGAAAACCCGACAAGATCCTTACACCGGCTACCACGGCCGGCACCGGCCAGCAGGGGCCGACCGACGCCGACGTCAAGTTCATGCAGGGCATGATCATGCACCACAATCAGGCTGTCGAAATGGTGGCTCTGATGCCGGGGCGAACTAAGAACCCCAAACTAATATCGCTCGGTCAACGCATCAGCATCTCGCAGACCGACGAGATGAAGTTCATGAAGCGTTGGCTCACCTATCGCGACAAGCCGCTCACCGAGATGGGGGACATGGCCGGCATGGAGCATATGGACATGCCGCTCATGCCCGGAATGTTGACGGCCAAACAGATGGCTGCCCTCCGCAAGGCGACCGGCGCCAAGTTCGATCAACTTTTTCTGACCGGAATGATTCAACACCACGGTGGCGCGCTGACAATGGTCAAAGACCTCTTCGATACGGCCGGCGCGGCCCAGGACATGCAGTTGTTCGACTTCACCGCGGATATCGGCGTCACCCAGCAGGGTGAGATCGACACGATGCGAACCATGTTGGCTAAGGAGAAATAGGAATGCTCGTCAACCCACTGTCTTTGCGTCGCGCCGCCCTGGCATGTACGCTGTCCGTCTTCGCCTGTTCCGCCGCGCTCGCACAGACCGTGGCGGGCCCGGCCAAGCCCACTGTGTACAACAACCCCCAGGTTCCCAACGATCCACGTGTCGGATTGAAGGGCGGCATCACCGACGCCGCCGTCGCTGCCTTAGGCATGGAGCTCGTAGTCAACCTGCCCAAGCCTCCGGGCTTTGCCGCCGGCACCACGCCGCAGGACGCGGCCCCTCCGCCAACCCCGCCGCCCCCGGTTCCCGGCGCCCCCGCCCGTCCTCCGCGCGCTGGAGCATATGGCTCCACCAACTCCGACTTGGCCTTCAGCGGCAACCACGTCTTCGTGGGCAACTATAACGGCCTGAACTTTTACGACATCACGGATCCCACCAAAACCAAGCTCTCGACCTCGGTGATGTGCCCCGGCGCTCAGGGAGACGTCTCGGTCTACGGCCATCTCCTCTTCATGTCGGTGGAAGCCACGGGCGCGCGCGTCGATTGCGGCACGCAGGGCATTCCGCTGCCTCCCGGTTACGTTCCACCGGCGCGGC
Organism: Bryobacterales bacterium; assembly: GCA_963743705.1. Taxonomy (GTDB): domain Bacteria; phylum Acidobacteriota; class Terriglobia; order Bryobacterales; family Bryobacteraceae; genus PALSA-243. Next base: position 612,566 of record CAVUQS010000021.1, read on the forward strand.
CTGCTCCTGTGGCCGATGCCGGCGCCGCTGACGCTCCCGCTGGACGCGGCGGGCGCGGAGGCCGAGGCGGACGTGGTGGACGCGCGCAGGCGCCGCCCAGCCCCGACCGTTTCCGCGGCGTGCGCATCTTCGACATCAGCGACCTGAGCCATCCTAAGCAGTTGCCCGGCGTCCAGACCTGCCGCGGTTCGCACACCCACACCTTGGTGGTCGATCCGAAGGATAAGGACAACGTCTATCTGTACGTCTCCGGCTACTCAGCCATCCGTTCGCCCGAGGAACTCGCCGGCTGCTCCGGCGGCGGCGTAGACGATCTCAACACCGCGCTGTACACGATCGTCGTGATCCAGGTCCCGCTCGCGCACCCTGAGTTGGCCAAGGTCGTCAACAGCCCGCGCATCTTCTCCGATGAGACCACCGGCGCGATGAATGGTCTGCACGTCGGCAACGTGCACGGCGAAGGCGCTGCCCCCACCGATGTCAGCGGTTGCCACGATATCACCGCATTCCCCGATCTCGGCCTGGCCGCCGGCGCATGCACGCGCGTCGGCATCCTTCTCGATATCCGCGATCCGGTGCACCCCAAGCGCATCACCGCGGTCTCCGATCCCAATTTCTCTTTCTGGCACTCGGCGATGTTCAACAACGCCGGCGACAAAGTGATCTTCGATGACGAGTGGGGCGGCGGTTCGCAGCCTCGTTGTCGTGCGCAAGACCCCATGACGTGGGGGGCGGATTCCATCTTCACCCTGAAGAATCGCGAACTGATCCTGGGCAGCTATTACAAGATGCCCGCGCCGCAGACCGAGAATGAAAACTGCACGGCCCACAACGGATCGATCATTCCCATCCCCGGACGCGACATCGAAGTGAAGTCCTGGTATCAGGGCGGCATCTCGATCATGGATTTCACCGATGCGACGCATCCCTTCGAGATCGCCTACTTCGACCGCGGGCCCCTCGACGACAACAAGTTCATCGACGGCGGCGAATGGTCGGCCTATTGGTACAACGGCTACATCTATGGCTCGGAGATCGCCCGCGGCCTCGACGTCTTCCGGCTGACTCCGAGCAAGTTTGTCAGCCAGGCCGAGATCGACGCGGCCCAGCAGATCCACCTCGCCGAGTTCAACGCACAAGCCCCGTCGAAGATCGTCTACCCGGCGAACTTCGTCACCGGCAAGGCCTACGTCGACCAGCTTGCCCGCACCAACGCCCTCACCGCGGACAAGGCAACGGCAATCAAAACGGCCATGGATAAGAAGAGCGCCAAGGACCTGAAAGCCCTTGCGGCGACCCTCGAGAAAGGCGCATCCACAGCAGCGACTCCCGCGGATGCAAACCGCATGACGTTACTGGCTGAAATCCTGAAGAAGTAAGTTAGGTCAAACCAACCCTGATGCCGCCTCACGCGGCGTCGGGGTTGATCGGAAATTTCTCACCGAACATAGGCGCTTTACTCTTCGACTCCTGCTCAGTGGCCTCGTCCTGAATGACATCCCAGTGTTCCACCAGAATGCCGTCTTGAATGCGAAGGATATCGGCCGCGATCCAATTCACCTTTGCGCCAAAGCCGGAAAAACGGCCATGCGCGATAACGAACTCGCCCTCCGCGATCACCAGACCAGCCTCGTAACGCAAAGTGTCCGGAAGCGACTTCACCAGGTTGAATAAGCCCTCACGGCCCGGTTCGATGTGCGCGCTGTGTTGGACATAACCCGGCGACCAGAGTTTCTCCGCCGCCGCATAGTCGCGCTTGTTAAACAGCAGGTCAAACGCCCGCCGAACTAGGGCCTTGTTTTGCTCTTGAGTCGATGGAGTCATGTCTAGCTCACGTTTCTTCTATCTTCAGGCGCCCGCACCGGTCAAGCATTCGTCCCGCCATCGACAGTCAGACTCGCTCCCGTAATGTACGACGATTCCGGGCTCGCGACGAACGCCACCAGGGCAGCGACCTCTTCCACACGCCCGTAACGCCCAAGCGCCGTGTTGGCGAGCTGCGGCGTCGCCCAATCGCCCGACGCCGGATTCAAGTCCGTGTCGATCGGCCCGGGCTGCACGTTGTTAACCGTGATGCCCCGGCTCCCGACCTCTCTCGCCAATCCCTGCGTGAACATCTTGATGGCGCCCTTCGTCGCTGAGTATGCCGTCAGTCCGGGCGTCATGTCACGCTCGCCCACGCACGACCCGATCATGATGACCCGTCCGCCGCTCTTCATGTGCCGCAGCGCCGCTTGCGTCGTGACAAACGTGCCGCGGATATTGATATCGAGCACGCGGTCCATCTCCTCCAGCGTGGCCTCTTCAAACGGCTTCGGAATAGCCGTTCCGGCATTGTTCACCAGCACGTCCAGCCGGCCGAAGGTCTTCACGGTCTTCTCGACCGCGCCCTTTACCGCGTCGGCGTCCGTCGCCTCTGCCTGAATCGCCACCGCTTTGCCGCCTTCGTGTTCAATCGCCTCCACCACCGCGGAAGCTGCTTTGCCGTCCTTTGCGTAAGTGATGGCGACGGCCGCTCCATCCGCGGCCAGCCGTTTCGCGATCGCCGCGCCGATGCCCCGCGAACCGCCGGTAACCAGCGCGACCTGGTTGGTTAATTTGGACATAGTTTCTCCCCTTTGTTTTCCGTTTGCGATCCGGCATGTTTGCTTGCTCGAATCGTTCACAACACCTAATCGATGTGGCATGCTTGCGGTAGGACTGGAGCGGCGGCGGAATAGCATCTATTCCCCCGTGGAATAGGCAACGCCCGGTCCGTAATTGTGCTGCGCAATTTACGCTGGGGGAACCGTCGCCAGTGTGGAATCCATTACACCGGGGAAATCGGGAGGCCTGAATGGATCGGTTCGACGCGATGCGGGTGTTCGTCCGTGTAGTGGAACGAGGAAGCTTCTCCGCTGTTTCCAGGGAACTGGGAATCGGTCAACCTGCTGTAAGCAAGCAGATTTCCGCCCTGGAAGAGGAACTCGGCGCCGAATTGATTCGCCGTACCTCCCGCTCCATCGCGCTGACTGAGCCCGGTCGCGACTTTTACGAGTCTGCTTTGCGCATTCTCGACGACTTTGAAAACGCGGCTTCACGAATCGGCCGGGGCCAGGCGGCGCCCAAAGGCCTCATTCGCGTAACCGTGCCGCCCACGTTCGCCCGCCTTCATATGGTGTCGAAGCTGCCTGCCTTTTTTGCCGCCTACCCCGACATGGCAGTGGAGATGGCCTCATCCGGGAGCCCGGCAACCATCGTCGAAAGCGGCTTCGATTTAGCCATCCACTCGGGAGATCTTCCGGACTCCACTCTGGTTGCGCGAAGATTCGCACAGACGTTGATCATTCTCGTCGCCACGCCTCAGTACCTCACACGGCACGGGGCGCCGGAATCGCCGGACGATCTCAACCGTTTTCGATCGGTCGTTTTTGTCGAGCGGGGCTCCGTACAGCCGTGGACCTTCGGCGCCGGGTCAAACGCGAAGCGTGTTATCCCAACAGGAGTCTTTCGAACCAGCGATATTGAACAGCTGCGCATGGGTGTTCTGGAACATCTGGGGATTGCCCAGGCGCCAGCGTGGCTCTTCGCCGCCGAACTCAGAGAAGGCACTGTTCTACGCCTTCTGAGCCCCTTCGAACGGTCTGTGCCGATCCTTGCGGTTCGGCCTGCTACCCGCCGACTGTCCACCAAAGTACGCATCTTCATCGAGCACCTGGAAAAGACTTTCGCGCTCTGTTCCCAGTTCAATCCGCGGCCCGGCTAAAACGGCACGGGATGGCCGTCGTCCGGATTAGCACCCTGAAGTCGGCATCGCGGGGCGTGTTGCTTGGACGGGATATACGATGGAAGTGTCATGAGCGAATCTTCTGATTTTCGGACTACAAGAATCCCGCTCAACCAGGGAGCCGGCCGTATGCCCGCACTCGGCTTTGGCACCCTCATTCCCGATCCAGCCGCGACGATAAGTGCTACCAGAGACGCTCTGGAAGCTGGATTTCGGCACTTCGATTGTGCGGAACGCTACCGCAACGAGCGCGAGGTGGGCGAGGCGCTGCAGACAGGGCTCGCCTCTGGATCGATCGCGCGTGAAGATATCTTTGTAACCACAAAGTTGTGGAACTCCAATCACCGGCCCGAGCGGGTCAAGCCAGCTTTCGACGCGAGTCTGAAGAGACTCGGGCTCGACTATCTCGATCTCTATCTTATTCACACTCCATTTGCGTTTCAACCGGGGGATGAGCAGGATCCGCGGGATCAAAACGGCAATGTCCTTTACGACCGCGGCGTGACTTTGCTCGAGACTTGGGCGGCGATGGAGAGTCTCGTGGACAGCGGCAAGTGCCGTGCCATTGGACTCTCTGATGTCGGCTTGAACGAGCTGTTGCCCATTTACGAATCTGCCAGAATCAAGCCGGCCGTGGTCGAAGTCGAAGCACATCCGTATCTGCCCGAGACAGAGCTTCTGGAATTCTGCAAGCAGAAGGGCGTTGTGTTTTTGGCTTTTGCGCCATTGGGTCACGGAATAAAGCCCGGGCCGCTCGAAGATCCAGTCGTTTCGGCAATTGCCGCACAAGTTGGAAAGACGCCGGCGCAGGTGCTGTTGGCTTGGGCGGTGCAGCGTGGCACAGCCTTGCTAACCACTCCCAGGACTGCCGCCCGCGCGCGGGAGAATCTCAACATCTCCGCCCTTCCGGAAGACGCGTTTGACAAAATCAATCGAATTCAAACGAGACAGAGGTTCAATGAAGTAGTGAAGACCGGCAGCCCCGGTTTCATTCCACAAGGTAGATGATAGTGGAATCCAAACCGGTCACGTCCGTAACTTGCCGGCGAGCCGGTAATCGACGCTGAACCGTCCCGGGCCAGAGCAGATCAACCAGATAAAGAAGAGCACGTACAGGACTTCCGGAAGGTAGAGGAAATCGTCGAGCCAGTTAAGAGGCGAAAGTCCCTTAGGCATCGCGGAAAGCTTGCTGGTCAGGATCGCGACAAGCATATCGGCCAATAAAGCCACGCAGGCCAGGCTCGAAAGAAACCCCACGGCCAGCAAGCATCCGCCAACGAATTCGACTGCCGATACGAAATAAGTCATCAGGTGGGGAAACGGGACGTTGGCCCCCACCAGCGTTTCGTACATAGTTTGCCTGGCGCCGGCGACAAACAATTTATTTGCCCCGGAGATGGCGAAGAACAGGCCCAGCGAAACGCGTACCAGCAGGATGGCATATGCTTCCAACTCACTGCTACCCAGCGACGCAAACTGGACCAACCGTTTCCAATCCATAGCGACTTCTCACGCCTCGAGATTATGTGTCCATCCGTTCGACCCATTGAGCGCGCGATGCGGGAGCCACAAATGGATCCGCAAAGTACTGTGTTTCCCGCGCAACCTTGTCGTCCCGGAACTCCATGATGCTCACGGTGTACGACGGTTTGCCGTCATATGTCAGGATGAATTCGGTGACCCAAAGGTCGCCGCCGCCAATGATTCGCCGGATAGCAAACCGCTTCTTGCTCGGCTGACTGGCGCGTTGGTTCTGTATGTTGCGCCGGCCGCGGGTTCGCTCGCCTGACTGCGGATATTCCAGCACCGCATCCTCATGATAGATGCGGTGCTCCGTTTCGAAATCGTTAGCATCGGACGCCGCCCAATGCTGATCCAGCGCCGCACGGATCTCTTGATCTCGCACTCCGGAATACTGCTCCTTCTTTTGTGGATCGCCCATCTTGAGCCTTTCTCGCAACCCAGGCCCAACATCCTTGTGATGCGAATTGACGTTCGGAGGAACATTTTTTCTCTGGGAGCTCGTTGAAAAATGCGGAGAACCTACCGGGCAGCCGATGAACACAGATAACGCAGATTGAAAACAATTGCGTTATCGGCGTTCATCGGCGTTAATCGGCGGCCCAAAATCGTGTTTCAACAAGCTCCTAGGGGCCGTCCTTGGCGCCACCCTCCGGTCTACGCCGGGAAGAGATTCGTCATCCACGCAGTCCAGGCCGGCTGCTCACGCGCCACCACGGCCGCAGCCGTGTCGCCGTAGAGGTAGAGGCCCACTGTGACCCATGCTTTCTCGCCGGCGGGGCACGCGGTGGCAAACACCACACCCGGAGCGGGCAGATCGACGCGTAATAGCGTGTCCGGATTCCCGGCAGTATTGACTGACTCCACGATGCCGCTCAATGGAGGGGCGCCGTCGCCCGCATCGCGCCGCTCGCCCGGCGCTGCCCCCGCGAGATTCAGGGCGGCCGCCAGCTTCTCCCATGCGCCCGAGGCGGCCGGCATCGCCATGAGTTGGATTTGCGAACTCGGCTGGCCGGCGAAGTGCTCCAGATACAGCCGTAGTATGCGGAAGAATGAGGGCCAGCCGGATTCGACGCCGGTCAGTTGATTGTCCCAATCGTCGGTTTCGGCGAAGAGGCTGTGCACCACGCGCACCAGGCATGTGCCGCCGCCGCGAGCCTCCACAGTCCATTCGGTGGCAACGGTGGGTGCGTTCGGCCCCCAGGACCCCTCCTTCAGGAAGCGATGCGGCGCCTCCCATTCGGTGATCGTGGCGACAGAGTCCATGCCCCCTCCGAAATGGGTGGTTTCCGTGCCGCCGATGCGGCCATCGATCTCGGTGGGCACAAACCATGCGCCCACGCCCGGACCGGTGGCGATTGCTTGCCACACCTCTTCCGGCGTACCCGGTACTTCCACTTCCACCTGCACCGAACGGCGTCCGTTCGCTTCTTTCTTTACGCTCATACTGCGGTCTCCTTCTTTTCTTGGGGTAACGGGTGCGCCACCAGAACGAGGCGGTGCGTGCGTCCGCCCACGGCGGAAGCGTCGTGATAACGCGCCGCGAGCTGAGTGATCGCGGCGGTGAGTTCGCTGCTGAATTGCGCGCGCTCGGCGGCCGAGCGGAAGCGGATCTCGGTGTCGATCGAGAGCGTGGCGAGGCGCTTGCCGGTCTCTCGCGCGCGCCTGGCAAGTTCGCTGACTTCACGGACGACGCGGGCCGCCAGCGCGATCAGATAGCCCGCCGACAGGCGGTCGCGGCTGCGCCCCGGGTCGGACGCCGCGGGGCCCATGGCGGCGGGCGACACCACGTAAGACGAGGCGGTGGCTTCCACCAGGCGTTCGGTGATGCCGCCCCACTTGCGTTCGCTGGTAGGCCGCACCAGGTGGTGGCTCTCCAGAGCGCGCAGATGGTAGTTCACTTTTTGGCGTGGAAGGGAGAGGCGCGCGGCCAGGGTGGCCGCCGACGCGGGCTCCGATAATTCGGCCAGCAGCCGCGCGCGGACCGGGTCGAGCGCGGCGGCCGCGGCCTGCGGAGACTGTATCACCTCGACATCCAGCACGAAGGTATTAGAACATTGACAAATTAAATTGTCAAGGAAAAAGCCGCGACGCCGTGGGCCCGGCTGCGAGCGCAAGCGAATACTTGACAACGGATGAAAAGTAGTGTCACATTTCAACTGTGACACCATTCTGCTCAAGCTTCGCGGAACAAGGTGGCGTTCGCATGATTGCGGCTGCGCTGCTGCTGGCGCCGATTGCCGCGGCGCAGTCGGCCGCGCCGGAGATTCTCTCGCGGGTGAGCCAGACTTACGCGCATCTGGAAGCCATACATGTCGTCGCGAACGAGGCGGGCGCGATTGACTACGAACTGGCCGAGCGGTCCCCGAAGTTTCGCGTGTCGGTCCGCTCCCGCGACGGCGAAGGCATTGCCCTCCGCGATGGCAGGTACCTATACAAAGCGCTGCCAAGGGAGCGGCGTTGGGCGAGGACGTGGGCGCCGGTGGCCGAGGGCGGCCGGGATGCTTCCGGCGTCGCGCAGGCGCCCGATTTGTACGACGTTGTCGCTGGGCGGTTGGTGACAAAGTACGTGGGATTGGCGCAATCTCTGGAGGGCGCGGAGATCCTGCGCGAGGACTCGGTCGATCTCAAGAGCGGCAAGACGGCGGTCTGGGTGCTGCGCACCGGCGGCCGCGAGCTGTGGATCGACCGGAAGCGCTATTTGGTGCTGCGCGATGTGGAATCTGGCGTTCATGCAAATGCGGCGGTGGAGACGCGGGTTTCCGAAATCGAGATTAATGGCGAGGTCGCGCCGTCGTCTTTTTCGTTCCCTCGCGTTCGGAAATGGAGAGAGGCTGAGCTGCTGTTTCTGCCTGAGGAGACTCCGCTGTCTCTGGTCGGCCTTCCGGCGGCCGGGTTTGAACTCCGGAACATCGATGGCGCCTCGCTGCGCTTGAGCGCGTTTCGCGGCAAGGTGGTGGTGCTCGATTTCTGGTCGACCTGGTGCCAGCCGTGCCGGAAGGAGTTGCCGGAAATCGATAGCCTGCGGCGCGAATTCGCAGGTTCGGCTCAATTTCTGACGATCGACGATGAGGACGCCGGCACGGTGCGGAAGTTTATGGAAAAGAGCCGCTATGGGTTTGAGGTGCTGCTGGATGCCACGCTGAGGGTGCACAGCCTATATGGCGTGCGCGGCATTCCGGCGGTCGATCATCGTCGATGGGGCGGGCGTGGTACGTGAGCGTTTCGTTGGCGGGCGCAGCGTAGGCGCGCTTCGGAAAGCGATTCAATCGGCGTTGAAGCATGGGGAGAACCTCAAGTGATCTGCGGCCGGTGAACGCGGGGCGACCCGGTTTTCGCCTGAAGCATAAAGTAGCACTTTTTTGAAATTGGTGCTACCTGATGCGGCGGGGAAGTCCAATGGCCCGTGAGGAAACCATCCGACTCCCCTGGAGAACGCCGCACCAAATTGGCCCTGCTTCAGCCAAACCGAGGAAATTCGCCATTGGCCGGACACTATGGCTTCTTGGCGATTTCCTTGACGGTGAAGATGCCGCTGTCCGGCAACTTCAGCACATCGCCGGCAGCCGCGACTTGCCGATCTTCCGGAGTGTTGAGGTATTTGGACAAGAACTCGGGGTGAAGGCGAAAAGAAAGCGTCTTGCCAGAGCGATTGTCGAGAATGACAGTTTCGAGCTTGTCCGGCGTCGTTTCCACCAGTCGTAAGTTCAGCTTGCCCGCGCTCACGCCTGTCGCCGCCTGGATGCCGTCTGCGATGCAACTCCACTGCACCTGGAAAGGAGTGTGATGGGTGACGTCCAGACTGAAACTGCCGCGCTTCCCATGCGGCTCGTTGAGAGCGCGAACGCCTATCCTGTACCCTACAACGGCGAAAACGCCCGCTGCCCCATGGAATTCCGCGACACGCGAGAGAATGCCGTTCGCGGCGTCAGCCGCTTGATCTTGAGCAAGACCGGCGAGAGGAAACACCAGCATTGCTGTGAGGGTCGCTTTCCTGCGTAGCATGTTTTTCATGTAGCCTCCTTCGCATCCTTGTCCGAAAGAACGTCGCCCACCAGGACACGGAGAACATTCGCATGTTCGGTAAAGTCGCGGTCCCCGGCCCCGTGGCCGCTCCCCCGGATGGTCATTGGCGGCAAAGGGCCGAAGCTCGAAGCAAGGCAGGCCAAGGCGGCGCCAGTCGGCGTAGTCAATTCGACGCTGGGGCCGCTCGCGTATATGGGCTTGTTCTGGAGCAGGAGCGCAGTTGCAGGGGCTGGAACAGGGAGCGTTCCGTGCTCCGTTTCAACCGTGCCGGAACCGACATTGAAGGCGGAGCAGGCGATCTCATCGATGTCCAGCAGATCTAGCGCAACGCAGGCCCCGACGATATCGGCGATGGAGTCGGCTGCTCCTACTTCGTGGAAATGAACCTTTTCGATCGGCGTCCGGTGTACGGCCGCTTCCGCCCGGCCAAGATGCTCAAACACCGCGACGGCGCGCGCCTTTGCCCGTTGCGGCGCGCCGGAGGCCTCGATCATCTTGATGATCGCTGGCAGGTGGCGATGGCGCTTCGTCTCGGCGACTGTGACGCGGAATTTCGTGGCGCCAATGCCGCGCCGCTTTACCTTCACGAACTCGAACGACCCACCGAGGCCCAGGCTTTCGAGCGTTTGGATGATCGCAGCCGCGTCCGCCCCGGCGTCGGCCAGAGCGCCGACCGTCATATCCCCGCTCATTCCCGAAAACGCGTCGAAGTAGCAAATTCGTCCCATATCCCTTGACCGTCAAAAGCTCCTTCTTAACCCGAATCGCACCTGAAAGGGTTCGACGGGGTGGAAAACACCTGTGAATGCCGAGTCGGCCGTTGGCGTTACTCGGGATTCATAGGCGTAGTCAATGTCGTGGTCCTTGCGGTTCAGTAAATTCAACAATTCGACGGCAAAGCGCCACTTTTTATTGATTCGATAACTGACCTCCGCATTGAGCAAAACCGTTGCATTTGACTGATAAATCCCGTCTGAGGTCAAGTCTCGCGGGCCAAAGGCGCGCAGGCGCAAACTCGCCGAAAAGCGTTTGTAATCGTGCATCGTGATACCCGATGAAACCACCAACCCGACCGCTTCGGGCACACGCTTTCCGCCCGGGCTGTTCGGCGCAGCGTCATCTGGGTCTATAGTCGTAAAAAAGGCTCTGGAATCCGCGATATCAAAATCAAAAGCCCAATGTTCCAGCGGCGTGTAGTAGTTCGCCCATTCGATGCCATAGCGGTTGCTCGGCGATGCTGAAGCAGTCGTGCCTCCGGTGTCGCCATCCTGCTGCAGTTCGGAAGCGCTGCGGAGATACCACAGCGAAACTGTGCTTTGCACATGTGGCAGGGTCGTAGTGCGCACGCCGATTTCCGCGCCTTTGGTTGGGGTCAGAAGAGGAATTCTTGAGATGGACGTATTAGGGTAAGGATTATCCGCCGAAACCGGTTCCACCGTTTGCGTTGCCCCACGCGCGTCGTTGCTGTGAAAGCTGAATCCGCCCTGTACATAGAGCTCAGTCTTAGACCATGGGCCGAAAATTAAACTTAATTTCGGACTGGGCAAAAACTTGTTGGCCGTGCCTGAATTAACCGGAGTAACTAAGCTCGTGACATCAACATATCCTAGGTCGCCGCGCAGGGCCGCAACCGAGCGGAATTTTTCCGCCCACTGGATTTTGTTTTCCCAATAAAAACCTACTTGGGTGTCCGTAAAGCGATCCTCTTGTGTGGTCGCGGGCAAGGTCGTGCCGGTATCGGAGTCAGTCTTGTCCACGCGTACGCGATCTTCCGTCTGGTAAAGGCCGTTGTGGACCCAATCGTTGCGGACCTGCAGGCCGAACGTATTTTCCACCTTGCGTCCAAACCATTGGCTGAAAAGGGTGTGGTGTGCGTCCACCCCAAACACCCAGCGCTTATCCTTCTGTTCAAACTGATCGCCGCGAACCGGGTCCGTCAGGTAGTAAGTGAAATCGGAAAATAGATCGAGGTCATAATAAAAACCGTAGAGCGTGATTGTCGTCTTGGAGTGCTCGTCTTGGCGATGCCATTCAGTCTGCAAGCTGTAACGCTGTGAATTGCCGCCGTCGGTCGGGTTCAGCGCGCCGAAGAGACCAACCTGGGGTATGGCGCTATCGGGGATTTGATCGCTCGAGTTCCATTTTCCGTGGTAACCGCGGGCCGTGATGCTGAAACCGTTGGCGTTGTCGCCCTGGCTGTAGGTTAGAATACCGTTGGATTTCAAGTAGTCATCCGGATGTTTCCATGGGCCGTCATCGTGTGACAACTCTCCGCCGTAGAGCAAATTGCCGGAGCCAAGCTTCTGTGATGCTCCGAAGACGACTCGCTCGTAGCCATACATGCCGCCTTCCACCTGGAAGAAGTTTTCGGGTAGCGTCTTAAAGAATTCCACATTTGCCGATGCAGCCGATCCATAGTCGCCCACATCCGCGAAATAGGGACCCTTTTGGAAATCTACCCGCTGCACAAACTCAGGAATGACGGTGTTCATGTCCGCGTACCCCTCGCCGTGCGCGTGAGAGGACAGGTTCAGCGGCACACCGTCAAGGGAAATGGCGATATCCGTGCCGTGGTCGAGATTGAAGCCGCGCAGAAAGTATTGATTAGCCTTGCCGCCGCCGGCGTGTTGCGTGATGATGACGCCTGGAATCGTCTCCAAAACTTCTCCCGAACGAAGAATCGGACGATCCTGGAGTTCCATTGAGCCCACCGTTCCTTGAGTGGCGGAACTGGCAATTCCGACGAGGTCATCCTCCCGGCCCTGCACGTCGACGGTAGTGCTCACGGTGCTTACAGCCAGAGAGACGCGCAGCGGGGATGGCGTTTCGGCGCCGATGGTGACGGGGATTTCTTTGGGTTCAAAAGCTTGGTGAGATACAACGAGCCGATAATCGCCTGCCGGGAGTCCCGAAATAAGGAATGAGCCATTGCTGTCCGACTGTGTCGTTCTTTGTACGGCGCCGTTCGCGTTCTGAACCACCACAGCGGCTCCTGCGATGACAGCGCCAGACGCGTCAACGACAGTTCCCGATAGCTGAAGGGAGTCCTTTTCATTCGTGGCGAGCGGGCGATCTTGAAACGCGGAGTTCTCAGCGCGCGCTACACTCGCCGCCCATGCGCACCAGATCGTGGCGAAAAGCAGGGACGCGATGACGAGCGGTCGTGGGGTCATAGGCTTCTTTCATCAGTGCTACGAGTGCTATAAACGTGCTACCGCTTGGGACATGGTAGCACCAATATTCAAGAGGTACTACGTATGCGCGGGGATTTTGGATTTTGTACCCTGGCTAGACAGGAGCCCCAATGGCTGAGTTGGCACGTATCGGAATTGCGATCCCTGAAGACCTGCTGAAGGAATTCGACCGGCTGATCGAGCACCGTGGATATTCAACCCGGTCTGAAGCGGTTCGGGATCTCGTCCGTAAAGAACTCGTTGAGGAGATTGCCGCCTCGCCGAACGGAGAGGTCTACGGGACGGTGACGTTGATTTACGACCACCATTCCCGGCTGCTGCTGGACAAATTAACGGATGTCCAGCATAGGTATCACAGCGCGATCATGTCGAGCGTGCATGTTCATCTCGATCATGACAACTGCTTGGAAGTCATCCTGGTCCGCGGCAAATCGACGCTGGTTCAGAAGCTCGCGAATGCGCTGATCGCCATGAAAGGAGTGAAGCACGGCCGGTTTATCCTGACCGCCTCCGGGCGAGATTTGCCCTGAGTTGAAACGGCATTCACCAATCCAAAAAATTTTCTATCTCACTGGCTCGCCACAACTTCCACTTCCCGCGCCCTCAAAAATTACCACCACCCTCTCCATAATAAAAATAGGAGCCATTTCCTTATGACAGATCGACTCACTTCCCCCGCCACCGGCCCGCGCAGCGAATCCGGCAAGCGCCGCGTCAGCTTCAACGCCTTCAAACACGGACTCACTAGTAAAGTCCACGTCCACACGCCCGAAGAATCCGAAGCCTTCCGCACTCACTGCCAGGCCTATCTCGCCGAGCTAGCTCCCGTCGGCATCCAGGAGATCGACCTCGTCCAGGCCATCGCCGAAAATCGCTGGCGTCTCAAGCGCGCCCGCGCTCTCGAGAACAATATCTTCGCCGAAGGCGTCAATCTCCACGCCGGCGAAACCGAATCCGGCGACGCCGAGATAGACAACGCTCTCGCCGAAGGCAAGACCTGGGTCGAGCAAGCCCGCTCCCTCGCGCTCATCACCGTCTATGAGCAGCGCATCAACCGCAGCATCGAGAAGAACACCGCCGAGCTGCGCGCTCTCCAAACCGCCCGCAAAGAGGCCTACAAGAAAGCCCAGGAAGATGCCATCCACTTCATGCAGGAAGCCGAAAGCCGCGGCGAAATCTATCGTCCGCAGGACGATTTCCACCCCGCCGCCGCCCACGGAGAGTTTGTTTATTCGGCCACCGAAATCCACCGCCTGCTCGACCGCCGCGCCCGCGTTTGGAAAGGTATCCAGGCCGTCCCACGCATGGAAATCCTCCTCCCCAAGCGCGAAGACCTTGACGCCGCCTAGCGATTTTGTTTTATCCGCGTTAATCGGCGTTCATCGGCGGCTAATTTAGTTTTGCTGGGCAGCCCGCTAAGCCACTTCCTGCTCGCGATATTGCAGCTGATACAGCTTCCAATAAATGCCGCGCAGCGTCAGCAGCTCCTGATGCGTGCCCGATTCCCGCAGCTTGCCCTTATGCATCACCAGAATCCGCTCGGCCCGTTGAATGGTCGAAAGCCGGTGCGCAATCACGATCGACGTTCGGCCCCGCACCATGCGCGCCAGAGCCTCGCGTACGCGGAATTCAGTTTCCGTGTCCACGCTCGAGGTCGCTTCGTCCAGAATCAGGTAGCGCGGCTTGTGCGCCAGGGCGCGCGCGAAGCTAATCAGCTGCTTCTGCCCCGTCGAAAGGCCGCTGCCCCGCTCGCGGATTTCATGATGGAACCCTTCCGGCAGCGCGCGCACAAAATCGATCAGGTTCACCTGCTCGGCCGCTTCCACCACTTCTTCCTGGCGAATCGATTCCGTGCCCAGACGGATATTCTCTTCCAGCGTTCCCGTGAAAAGATACGGGTCCTGCAGCACCACGCCGAACTGGCGGCGCAATTCCACCGGGTCGTACTCGCGCAGATCGCGGCCGCCGATCCGAATCGAGCCTTTTTGAATATCGTAGAAACGCAGCAGCAGGCTGATCAGCGTGGTTTTCCCAGCGCCCGTATGGCCCACCACCGCCACCGTCTCGCCCGGCGCGATCGTAAAGCTGACGTCGCGCAGTACCCAGTCTTCATCGTTGTATGCGAACCACACGTGGTCGAATTCAATGGCCGCGATTTCCACGGGCGGCGCCGCCGGCGCTTGCGGCGCGAGCACCGTCGCTGCGGTGTCGAGCAGTTTGAAAACGCGCTCGGAAGACGCCATCGCCGCTTGCAGGATGTTGTACTTTTCGCTCAGATCCTGAATCGGGCGGAAGAAGCGCAGCCCGTATTGCAGAAACGCCGCCACCACGCCCAACGTCAGCCCGCCCGCTTGCACGCGGAATCCGCCGTAGCTCAGAATGCCCGCCATGGCGATCATGGAAATGAATTCCACAACCGGATAGAACCATCCATACGCGATCACCGCCGCCTTGTAGGCTTCCATGTGCTCTCGGTTCACCGCGTCGAATTCCGTAATGCTCCGCCGCTCGCGGTTGAAAAGCTGCAACACGGCAATACCGGTGATGTGTTCCTGCAGATACGAATTGATCTTGGCGATCGCCACGCGGATGCGGCGGTAGCTTTCGCGCACGCTGCGGCGAAACACACTGGTCGCGAAGATCACGAACGGCATGGCCAGCATCATGATCAGCGTCAGCATGGGGCTCAGCCGCAGCATGATCAGCACGATGAAGCTCAGCGCCAGCACGTCGCCCGCGATCGTGACCAGGCCGGAGGTGAAAAGATCGTTGAGCACGTCCACGTCGCTCGTCACGCGCGTCACCAGACGCCCCACCGGGTTGCGGTCGTAGAACGCGAGGTCGAGCCGCTGCAGATGTTCCACCAGTTGCTTGCGCAGATCGAACATGGCAAGCTGCCCCACGTACTGCATGATGTATGTCTGTGCGAATTCGGTGATGAAATTCCCGGCCAGCACGGCCAGATAGAGCATAGCGATACGCGCCAGACCGGCGGCCGCATCGGCCGGCAGCCAGGCGTCGAGAATCGTCGGCTTACCGGCGGGCTCCAAGTATTTATCGACCGCGATTTTGGTCAGCAGCGGGCCCAGGCCCTGCAGCAGCGATTGCACCGCCAGAAAGACCAGCGAAACCGCCACCCAAAACCGGTAGGGCCGCATGTAGCCCAGCAGGCGGCGCATCAGGCGCGCATCGTACGCTTTGCCGAGAACCTCTTCTTCCACTGCCACCAGTCTAACGGACGGCCCTGCCCTGACTTGGTGCAGGTTGCTATCATAGCGGATGTTGAAATATGAGTCCTGCCCTTGAGGCTCGGGTGAAGCCTCAATCACCGTGGGTCAAGTTGGCGTGGTTCGGCGCGCTGCTGGTTGCCTGTTACCTGCCCATTCTCAGAGCGCTCGCCCGGCAGTGGGCGAACGATGAGGACATGAGCCATGGCTTCTTTGTCCCTCTGATTGCAGGATTTATCATCTGGCGCAAGCGCGATGAGCTGCTGGCCACTGAGCCGAAACCCACGCTCTGGGGGCTCGTTGCCCTGGTTTGGGGAGCCCTTCAGTTGATGGTGGGGGCCATGGGTGCGGAGCTGTTCACCTCGCGCACCGCATTCGTAATCAGCCTGATTGGCATAGTTTGGACGCTCGGCGGCGTCCCGTTTCTCAAGAAGCTGGCGTTTCCGCTGGGCTTGCTGTTCCTCATGGTGCCGATCCCTGCCGTGGTCTACAACCAGGTCACCTTCCCCTTGCAGATCATCGCCAGCAAATTCGCGGAGTGGGCGCTCGACGCCATGAGCATCCCCGTGCTGCGCGAGGGCAACATTCTCGATGTCGCGGGGCGGAAGCTTTCCGTGGTCGAAGCCTGCAGCGGCATCCGTTCGCTGCTCACCCTCACGTTTCTCGCGCTGGTGTATGGCTACTTTTTCGACAAGCGTTCTTGGATGCGCGTGGCGCTCGTGCTTTCGGTGATTCCCGTGGCGATTTTCGTCAACGGCGGGCGTGTCACCATCACCGGCATTCTCACCGCGTACAAGCCCGATTTGGCTGAGGGTTTCTTTCATGAGGCTACCGGCATGTTTCTCTTTCTCGCCGATCTCGTGATCCTCATCTTGCTTCATCAGGTGTTCTCGCGCGCCGCCGGCCTGCTGCCGAAAAGAGAAAAGACGAGGTTGGCGGCAGCGTGAGTTTTCTGGGGAGCCGCTACGCGCGCATCGTCACCGCTCTGCTGGCCTTGCAGGTGTGCGCATTCTACGCCATCGCTTCGCGCGCCGAAACCGCCCCTCTCATCGGCTCGCTCAGCATGTTCCCGGTAGCGTTTCACGGCTGGGCCGCCGCCCGCGATTTCCCCATTGAGCAGGAAACGCTCGAGATCCTCCGCGCCGACGATACCCTGAACCGCCTGTATACCGACCCGATCAAGCGCCGCGCGGTTTTGCTCTTCATCGCATACTTCAAGACGCAGCGCTACGGCCAGTCGCCGCATTCGCCGCGCAACTGTCTTCCCGGCGCGGGTTGGGAACCCGTGTCCGGATTGTCCAGCCGCCCGGCGCTGCAGGTTCCGGGCGTGACTAATCCCATCGTCATCAACAAATATGTGACCGCGCATGGCGACGAGCTGAGCGTGACGCTTTACTGGTATCAGAGTCACGGCCGCGTCATCGCCAGCGAGTGGGACGCCAAGTTTTGGTCGGTAGCGGATTCGATTCGCTATCATCGAAGCGACACGTCGATCGTGAAAATTACTATCCCGGTGGTATCCGGAAATGTGGATGCCGCCGCGGAGACGGGCTACGATTTCGCCCGGGCGGCTTTTCCTGAGCTGCTGCGCCAGCTTCCTATGTAAGCGAGGATTTTGCCGCGAAATGGCCATGGATCAGCCAATACGAGTTCTGGTGATTGGAGACAACGGCGCCGCCGCACTCGAGTCCGAGTTGCGCGATGGCGGATACGAGCCCCAGTCGCGCGTCGTCACCGGGAATGAGGAATTGCGCGCCGCGATGACCGAATCGTGGGATATCGCCATTGCCGATGTTCCGGCCCCGGGGGGCGCGCTCTGGGCGTTGCGCATCCTGCAGGAGGCGGGCATCGACCTGCCAATGATTGTGGTCTCAGGCAAGGCGAAAGATGCGGACGTGATGGCGGCGCTCAAGGCCGGCGCGGCCGATCACGTCACCCGCAGCAGCCTGATGCGCCTCAACTCCGCCGTGACGCGCGAATTGCGCTCCGCCAAAATGCGGCGCGACCGCACTGCGCTCGAAGAGCAGTTCCGTCAGGCGCAAAAAATGGAAGCGGTGGGCCGGTTGGCGGGCGGCGTCGCGCACGATTTCAATAACCTGCTCACGGTCATCACCGGTTACAGCGATCTGCTGCTCGCGGGGCGCGATCTGGCGGACCATCAGCGCTCGGCCCTCGAACAGATCCGGCGCTCTGCCGAACGCGGCGGCGCCCTCACCAAGCAACTGCTCAGCTTCAGCCGCCGTCAGCCGCTGCAGACGCGCGCGCTTCGCATCAATGACCTCGTCATCCACATCGAAAAGATGCTGCGCCGCCTCATCGGCGAAGATATCGAACTGGTCGTGCTTCTCGCGGCGGAGATGGACACGGTGGAAGCCGACCCTGGCCGCATCGAGCAGGTGATCATGAACCTGGCCGTGAATGCGCGCGATGCCATGCCCAGCGGTGGCAAGCTCACCCTTGAGACCAACGCCATCACCCTCAGTGAGAACCTCACTGCGCGCCGCTTGGGCCTGCCCGCGGGTCGCTACGTGCGGCTCAAGGTAACCGACACCGGCGTCGGTATGGACGCGCAGACGCAGAGCCATCTGTTCGAGCCATTTTTCACCACCAAGAAGGCGGGGCGCGGCACCGGGCTCGGCTTGGCGACGGCTTACGGCATCATTCGCCAGAGCCGCGGCGCGATCCGGTTCAAGAGTGAAGTCGGCAAGGGCACCACGGCCTCGGTTTATCTGCCGCTGGTGACAACCGCCGTGCCGGAAACCGCCGATGGCGCGCTTCCCTACCCTGCGCTGGGCGGCGTCGAGACCGTGCTCGTGGTGGAAGATGAGGCGCGCGTGCGCAAGCTGATCGTCGGCGTGCTGGCATCGCAGGGCTATACGGTCGTCGAAGCCACGCGCGGCGAAGAAGCCCTTCGCCTGTGCAAGCAACGGCGCGGCGCCATCGATCTCGCCGTTTTGGACGTGGTGATGCCGGAAATGAGCGGGCCCGATCTCGCCCGGCAGATTGCGCCGCAGTACCCGGGCATCCGCCTGCTCTATATTTCCGGCTATACGGATGAGGCAGTGTTGCATCACGGTATTCCCCAATCCGGCGTGGCGTTTCTCCAGAAGCCCTTCCTGCCCGATGCTCTGTTGCGCAAAGTGAGAGAAGTGTTGGACGCGCGCACCAGCGCGGCGCCGAAAAGTTTGCCCGACAATTCGGATTAACCTTTTGCCTGAAACAGCCGATGTGTTCCTAGCAGGCAAAAACCATGATTCACGTGACGCGGCTTAACGCAGCGCCCCTGATCTTGAATTCCGATCTGATTGAACACATCGACGTCACGCCAGATACCGTCATTACGCTGACTACGGGTCAGAGCTTGCGCGTGCGCGAATCGGCGGAGGAGGTCGTGCAGCGGATCGTGCAATTCCGCCGCAGCATTCAAGGCCCGGACGGCCTTCCGGCGCAGCTTCTGAGATCGGCTTGAGCGAAATCATGACCCCAACCGCGCCCGGCAAGGCGAAAGCGCCCCAATTCAGGAGCTCGTCGCGACCGGATTATTCGACGCTCGGAGGGCTGGCGCTGGCGCTGGCCGGAATTCTAGGTGGGTTGCTGCTCGAAAAGGGCGACCTGGGTGACGTCACGCAGGTCACGGCTGCCATGATCGTGCTCGGCGGAACCTGCGGCGCGGTGCTCGTGACCACGCCGATGTCCGTCGTATGGCGTGCGGCTCGCGCCCTGCGTCTGGTGTTTTGGGAAGAGGCGGCGGCCGCGCCGCAGGTGCTCGCCAGCATCATTCAGTTCGCGGCCGAAGCGCGCCGCAACGGCATCGTGAGCCTGGAACGGGAAGTGGCCGCCATCGCCGATCCGTTCCTGCGCAAAGCCATGATGCTGGCCGTGGATGGCGCCGAGCTACAGGAACTTCGCCACATCATGGAGATCGATATCGCTGTCATGGAACAGAGCGCGGAGGCCGAGGCTAAAGTGTGGGAGTCGGCGGGTGGCTATGCGCCGACAGTGGGCATCATTGGCGCGGTGCTGGGCTTGATCCAGGTGATGAAGCATCTGGAAGACATTCGTGTAGTGGGGCATGGCATCGCGGTGGCCTTCGTCGCGACCGTCTACGGCGTCGGTTCCGCCAACATCTTCTTTCTGCCGGCCGCCGCGAAGTTGCGGGCGCGCTTGCGGCAGGCCGCGATGATGAAGGAAATGGCGCTCGAAGGCGTCGCGGGAATCGTGCAGGGTCTGAATCCGGCTATGATCCGTCTCAAATTGGAATCGTATGGCGGCCCGCCGGAATCGAGGAGCGCCGGGCCCACCGGAATCAAGCCGGCAGTGAAAGAGGCGGCGGCATGAGACGCCATCGTGCGCCCGAGCATGAGAATCACGAACGATGGCTGGTCTCCTACGCGGATTTCATTACGCTCCTGTTTGCATTCTTCGTGGTGATGTTCGCTTCCACGCGCACCAACCACGCGCGCGAAGTCTCCGAAGCGGTGCGCGACGCCCTCGATCGCGGAACCCTTAGCTCAGCCATTTCGACGGCTCTCGGACACGGCAAGCATGAGGCGGCACGGCTCCCGCTCAAACCTGATCCGGCCGTAACCAAGGAGACTCCGCCGCCCGCGAAAGTATCGCCCGGCGATTTGGAAAAATCGCTCGCCAGGCTCCAAGGCGGCCTTGCCGCGGAGATCGATGCCGGCAAGGTGCAGGTGCGGCTCGACCTGCGCGGGCTCACCATCAGCCTGCGTGAGGCGGCCTTCTTTCCTTCCGGCGGCGCCGACCTCGATCCGCACAGCATCCCGACTATCGAAAAGATCGCGGGCGTGATTGCGGATCTCCCGAACCCCGTTCGCCTGGAGGGTCACACCGATTCGCGGCCCATTCACACCTCGCGATTCCGCAGCAACTGGGAGCTTTCCACGGCGCGCGCCATCGCGCTACTCGAACTGCTGCGCACGCGATTCGATGTCCCCGAAGAACGGATGGCCGTCGCCGGCTACGCCGACAATGCGCCAGCCGATACCAACGACACCGAAGAGGGCCGCGCTCACAACCGCCGCGTCGATATCGTGGTGCTTTCGGCGGAAGGGATGAAAGCCGAACCGAAATCGACCGCGCTGGTATTGCCTCCGCACACCAGCACGCCGACCCGCTCGCCGGGCTTCGGGCAATACCGCCTGGCCAGCAGCGCGGCGAAGGCGGCGGCGCCTCCGGGCTCCGCGGCGATACGAAGCGAGCCCCAGAGCGTGCGCTGCGCGTCGGCAATGGCTTCATCGGGCACCAGCGCCACCGAATCCACATACTTCTGCGCGATGGGAAACATCAGCTCGCCGACGCGCTTGGGCGCGAGCGAATCCGCTGCGATGCCGCCAGCTTCGGAATCCACCGGCTTGCCCGCGCGCAATGCGTTCCACAGCGTGGGCGCCGCTTCGGGCTCAACGCCGATGATCTTCACGCGTCCCGCATACCAGGCCGCTACGCCGCCGATCAAACCGCCGCCTCCTACCGCCACGAGCAGCGTATCGAGACCGGGCGCCTGCTCTTCGAATTCGAGGCCGGCCGTGCCTTGGCCAAGCAGCGTCTCCGGCTGATCGTAAGCGTGCACTGGCATCGCCCCCGATTCCGCCACCCATTGTTCGCTGGCCTCGAGAGCGTCCGCGTAACGATCGCCGGTGATCACCAACTCGGCGCCGTAAGCGCGAATGCGCGCGATCTTGGCCGGCGAAGAGACCGTGGGGACGAAGACGCGCGCCGGTTTGCCCAGCTTTTGCGCCGCATAAGCGGTGGCCACTCCGTGGTTCCCGCCCGACGCGGCGGCGACGCCCGCGGCCGGCACATCGTTCATGAGAATACTCGTGAAGGCGCCGCGCGGCTTGAAAGATCCGGTATGCTGCAGGAGTTCCAGCTTCAGCCAAAGCCGCACTGAATCGAGCCCGAAATCGCCGCCATCCACTTCAATAACAGGCGTGCGGCGGATGTAGGGTCGAATCAGCCTTTCGGCGGCGCGGATTCCGTTGGCATCGATGGTCACTCTCCTCATTCTAGGAGAGCGCGGGCACCGCTCGCCGCGCCCGCGGATGCTGATATGCTGAATTTTCGTCCCGAGATTACCTTGCGAAAATCGCGGAAAGAGATCTTCCATGTCGATTAGCCGTAGACGCATTTTCGAGAGCATGGCCCTGGCGGGGATGGCTGCCAGCGCTGCCGAAGCCGCGCAGGAAAAAGAAAAAAAGGAAGAGGGTGGCCCAACCGCTCCCCTGCCGAATTTCAAATACGATCTGGAAGCGCAGACGCACTGGGCCGGACCCGCCGGGTCGGCCAAGGAAGCGACGGTCGCGGAATTCCCGATTTCGCAGAGCATCGCCGGCGTTTCGATGCGGCTGCAACCGGGCGCGATGCGCGAGTTGCATTGGCATTCGCTGGCGGCCGAGTGGGCGTACATGCTGGCGGGACGCTGCCGTGTCACCGTGATCAATCCTGAAGGCCAGTCCGAGGTGGCGGATTTCGAGGTTGGCGACACCTGGTATTTCCCACGCGGCCACGGCCATTCGCTGCAGGGACTCGGCCCAGGCGAGTGCCACTTTCTGTTGGGATTCGACAACGGGCACTTCTCGGAATTCGGCACCTTCAGCGTGACGGATTGGATCGCGACTGCGCCGCCTAACATCGTGGCGCGCAACCTGAACCTCACGCCGGAAGAAGTCGCGCGCTTCCCGAAGAAGGAAGTCTACATCGGTCCCGGACGCGTTCCGCCGGCCGCACCGCCCGCTTTCCGCAATGCCAGTCTGCAACCGGCGCAGTTCTCGCACAAGTACCGCTTGCTCGACCAGACGCCCAAGAAGTTCGAGGGCGGCACGGAGCGCGTCGTCTCCTCGCGCGAGTTCCCGATTCAAACCACGCTGACCGCCGCGCGTCTCGATCTCGATCCGGGCGCCTTGCGCGAACTGCACTGGCACCCTCACGCCGACGAGTGGCAATACTACATTCGCGGCCGCGCGCGCGTCGGGATTTTCGGTTCGCACAGCCGCACGAAGACGGAAGAATTCGGCCCCGGCAACGTGGCCTTCATTCCCCAAGGCTACGGCCACTACGTGGAATCGATCGGATCGGAACCGCTGGAAATTCTAATCCTCTTTAACAGCGGCGTCTACCAGGAGATTTCGCTCGCGAGCTGGCTGGGCGGCAATCCCGCGCACCTGTTGGAAGACAATTTCTCCCTCCCCGCTAACCTCGTGAGCAAGATGCCCGTGGCAACGCGCGGCATCCAGAAGAAGGCGTAGCGCGATCGATTCTGGTAAACTGAAGTTTCCCCGGCCAGGTAGCTCAGCTGGTAGAGCGCAGCCCTGAAAAGGCTGGCGTCGGCGGTTCGATTCCGTCCCTGGCCACCATGTTTTCAACCCCTTAACATCAGTTCCGGGTAAATCCCTGCAGCATCGCGTAACGGTACTCAACTGGGAAAAATAGGAACCGTTAGCCCTTTCTGTCTTCCCCGATACAAGCCAAAATAGGCAGCATGGTTGGAGATCGATGTCCGGTTAATTCCGACGCGGTGGCGGAAGCCTACCTGCGCGGAACGTTGCCGGCGGAGCAGCGGATTGCCTTCGAGGAACACTATATTGGCTGCCCCAAATGCGGCGAGCGTTTGCAGTTCACGGAGGTCTTCGTTTTGGCCGTCCGGAGAGCCGCGGCGCGCTTGAGTCCGGTACGTCTATAAAGCTATATGGAACTGCCATTACTGAGCACTTCCAGAAACGATCAATTGGAGGGTGACTGATGGATATCTCGACGTTGAACGTAGAGCACGTACAACCTTCGCAGCTACTGCTGCAGTATCTGTGCGCATTAGACATCTTGACCGACGCACGTTCGGACAGCGCCGAAGCCCAACAGAGCGGGCGTCCGGCGCGCGATCGCGAGTGAGTGGCATGATTGCGACTCTGGTGGCTGTGCTCGCGTATCTCTTCTTTACGTTCGCAACTGTGGCATTAGTGTGGGCAGTCGCTGAGGTAGAGAAAGCCGCGCGCGAGTCCACCAGCGGAAGAAATCCGCACGCGAGGCGTTTCTGAAAATGAATCACTCAATCCGTTATGCTGCCAGTACCCGGCCGGACCTTAAGTACTGTTCCAAACTCAACACGTTGGTGGCATAATGGGTCCCAGAGAAAAAAACAATGGCGCAGCAATTCGCACTACTCTCGATAGTTTTCATGATGGGTTTCGTGATTATTTTTGATCGCGTACACCGTGAGGGCACCAATCGCCGCTTCTGCAAGAACACGCTGCTGAGCATGGACGAGCTCGACCAGTTGCGCAGCATCATGTCGGCCTGCCAGGAAGGCTAGCGTAGCGGCCCGTCGGGCCTTTCGCCAAGAGCCGCCGCGAGGCCGGATTTTGCGCGAAAGGCAACCGTATCTTTTATCACCTACCTTTAGATAGTCTGACCGGGCAATAAGCAGCGCTCCACTTAAGACACCTGCCAATAAACTGAATAACGCTTATCGAATAGACTGTTGAGCGGGACCAGCGTAACGTCCTTTTTCTGACCCGACGTCCGGAAGGTTAGCGGCTTCTCGGCAGGCTTGATCCACGAACTTACATCCGTGCCGGAAGCGTGGAAAGTTGGGATCTCGATCGCCGGCACCGGTGGCGCTGCATAGGGCGGACCAAGCGCCGATCCGGCCTGCACAGCATTGGGCGTTCCTACGCGCAGATTGGGACCAACAATGTGGGCCTCGGTGAGTCCATCCCCGCCGAGATCGCCCGCAAGCACCAACGGTCCGTAGAGGAATGCCTGCGTCTTGAGATCGTCAGGCATGGTCTCGACGTGCAGGTGCATCGGAAGCTCCATCTCGATCTTGTCGCCGGCATTCCAATCGCGGTGCACCGTGAGATAGCCACCCGGAGAAGCGGATGCTTCGAGCGCCTTTCCGTTGATCTTGACTGTTGGCGCGGATTGGAGCCAGCCTGGAACGCGGAGACGAATCGTCATCGCGCCGGTGCGCGCGGCGGTCACCGTTAACGTTGTGTTCTGCGCTTCGGGATACTTCGTCTCCTGGCGCAGTTTGAATCCCTTCTCCGACCAATCCAGTTCGGAGGGAACGAAGAGGTTGACGTAGAGACCGTTGTCGTCATGCCAGTAGATGCTGTCGTTGAGCTTGGAATATTCTTCGACGCCCGATCCAGTGCAGCACCAGAACGTTTGATCTTCGGAGTTGAATGTCTTCCAGGCGCCGGGGGTGAGCGAAAGGTAATACTGCGTCAAGCCGCTATCCGGGCGGATGGTTCCGATGCGGTGATTGAGCAGCACGCGCTCGTAGTAGTCGAAATACCGCGGGTCACGATTCCAGCTATAGACGTGGCGCGCCAGCTTCAGCATGTTATAGGCGCAGCAGCATTCGCAGGTATTGGTGCTGAGCTTCAACTCGGCGGCGAGGCGCCGCGGCGGCGCGAGCCAAGCTTCGGCATTGCTGGAGCCGCCGGTGACGTAGGAACGGGCCTGGCTGATTTCGTAGAAGAAATAATCGGCGACATCGTGGAAGCGCGTGTCGCCGGAAATCTCGTAGCGCCGTGCGGCTGCGATTGCCTGCGGAACGTGCGTGTTCATGTGGAGGCCGCGCAGTTCGTCGCGGCGAGCGGCGAGCGGATTGATGAAGCTTCGCTTCTGGAAGCGGTCTCCCACCGTTGCCCAGCGGTCGTTGCCGGTGGCCGCCGCGAGATTATAGAGAGACTCTGCCATCCCGCCGAACTCGATGGTGAGGATCTGTTGCATGTGCTCTTCGGTCTTGGGCGCCGTCCATTCGTCGGCCCACTGGGCCATCCCTTCGAGCACGTGCAGAGCCTGTTGATTGCCCGCGAGCCGGTACATATCGAACATACCAGCCATGATCTTGTGGATGGTGTAGAAGGGCGCCCAAACGCGTTCGCCTTTATCGAGGCGGTCCCACCAAGTGGTAGGGAAGGCGCTGAGATATTTGCCACCGAGTTTTTCCTGGCACTTCGCCAATTCGGCGACCATATAATCGCCCTTGGCTTTGGCTTCCTTATCGCCATTGACGGCCGATTGCGCGGTGGCGGAGAGGTAGTGTCCGATGAAATGACCGCGTAGTTCACTAGCTCTCTCGCCGTTCTCCGGCTGTTCCCATCCGCCGAGCGGCTTCACCGATCCCGTGGGTAGACCGGCGTTCACGCGAAAAGTGTAGAGCAGACGGTCGGCGGCCAATCGCCCCATGTATCCGCGGTTCCATTCCTGAGCATTGAAGTAAATGCTGCCGGGAAGCAATCGCACCTGAGCCATGGGGAACGGCTGCGCGTGAAGGGCTACGTCGTTCCTCTTGAAGTCCAACGTGCCTTCAAATGCCGGCGTGTCGGGCGCGAGGGGCCTTCGGGGAGGAGTGGGCGCGGGATTCTGTTGGGGCGAATTGGCTTGGGCGATTAGCGCCGGCGCCACAGCGCCCGAGGTTGCCAGGATCGCGCCGAAACGGCGACGGTTGACCTTTACGGATTTGTTTCGATTGCTCACGATGTTTCCCCTCCTAGAACGATAGCCTCAAACTAACCTGGAAGAGGCGCGCGGTGTTGGTGGCCGTTACCTTTCCGAAATTCGCATTGCTGAGATCCGTGACCGGAGGCGAAAGATTTACGCGGTTGAGGGCGTTAAACGCATCCACACGGAACAATGCCGTCACTCGTTCCATCATCACGAACTTTTTCGCGAGAGACAGATCCGTCTGGACGAATCCGGGGCCGCGATATACGTTCCTTCCAAGGCTTCCATCGTTTCCCAGAACCGGTATCGGGAAGTTGGACACCTGGAAAATGCCGGCTAGATACTGCTGCCGAGTCCAGCCTCCGGTTTGAATGCTCGCCACCGGCGCATTGGGTCGCGCGCCGCCGGTTTGCCCATCGGCGTTGAAATCGCCGTTTGGATACGCGGCCGAGTTGGTGATGTTGATGGGCATGCCGTCGTCGATGCTCCCGACGCCCGAAAGCTGCCATCCGCCCAAAACCGCGCGCGCCGGCCGAAAGTCCGACTTCGCGAAGAACGGGAGTTGCCAGATTCCGTTGATGCTGACCCGTTGGCGCGTGTCGAAGTTGGCGAGGCTGCGCTCCAGCTTGCGATTCCAGGCATCCTGCCAGGTGGTTGTGCCGGTTTCGCTGTCGGTATCCGTGAGGGCTTTGCCGAAGGTGTAGCTGCCCTGCAGCATGAACCCGCCGCCCATTTGATGCTTCACGGACGCGGTGACGCCATCGTAGATGGAGTTCGACGTGGATGAGACAAAGTTGATGGCGGCAAATGCGGGATTGAAACCATGGAACTGTCCGTTGGTCAACAGGTCGCCATCAAAGCGGTTGATGTTGACCGAGTTGTAGAGGTGGTGCGCGCCGGTTCCGATGTAGTCCACTTCGAATATCGTATTGCGCGCGATCTGGTGCTGCACGCCGAGGAACCAGTTATAAATGATCGGCGTCTTGAGGTTGGGATCGACGGCTTGAATGGTTACGCGCGCCCCTTGAATTCCGCCTTGCGGGTTGAGGCCCGTCTGCAGCGCTGGGTCGACGGGATATCCCAAATTCGGCAATGTATAGTTGCCGAGGCTGTAAGTAAACGGCGTGCCATAGGGGACGCCGAGGACAGCCGTCGCTATGGTCGGCGGATCGGAGCGGTAGTTCTCCGCGGGTAGCGTACTGAGCCGGTCGTTCGCGATGCCGAAGCCGCCGCGGACCGTCCATTGCGAGGAGCCGGTAGGATCCCAGGCGAAGCCAATGCGCGGATCGAAATTCAGGCATTCGCAGGGATACCACTGGTTTACGTAGCCCACCTTGCCGTTGGCGATGCGCTGTTGCATGGTGTCGCCAGAGCCAAAGATGAAGTTGCGCAGCGTGTTTTCCTTGTCGTGGTATGTGCCGAAGTTTTCGTAGCGCAGGCCTATGTTGAGCGTGAATCGGCGCGAAACTTTCCAATCGTCCTGCATGAAGAAAGCGTATTCATTGATTCGCAGTTGAGAAAAGACGGTCGCCGGGACGCCGGTGGCCGGGTTCACGAGGCGGGTCTCGGTATATGCGTTGGCATTGACGAAATCGACGAGATTATTGAACGCATAACTGGGGATATAGTTGCTGGTGTTCTGCGCGGCGCCGTGCAGCACGCGCATTTCGCCGCCGAACTTGATGAAGTGCGCGTTGTGCGCCCAGGAGAAGGTGTCGCGGTAGTCGTAGTTGGTCTGCCACCAGCCGTTGGGAAAGCCGCCGACGCCGAATCCGCTGATGCCGCCGGTGATGCTGACATTGGGGATATTCAGGAGCGACGGCTGGCATTGTCCGAAGCAGGTGGAGTTGAATTGATCCGGGCGGCCGATCAACTGATCCACGCCTGCTTTGAATTCGTTGATTTTGTCGGGACTAAACGTGTGGGTGTAATTGATATTCCCGAACGAGGTCCATTCGCCTTGCGGGCGGTTGAACTCAGGCCGCGAGATGCCGGCCAACGTCACGTTGTGCGTTCGGAAGTAGGTTCCGTAGATCTTATCCTTGCCGGGGCGTATCTCGTGATCGAGACGAACCATAAGTTGGAACGCATTGCGATAGACATCCGGCGTATAGAACACCGTTCCCTCGTCCGGAATGCCATTGTTGGCGCTTGTCCAAACGCCGTTTGGCCCGGGGCTGCCGATAGTTTTGAAGTTCGCCGTGGGAACGCCGACTGGAGGGAACATCTTCAGCAGATTGGCTGCGATGCTGTTGGGATCGTTCTGCTCTACCAGGCTAACGAATTGCGGAGTTTCGACCACAGCCGAACTGGTGGTGCTGCCGCCCTGCCGCAGGCCCTCATAGCTGACGAAGAAAAACGTGCGGTTGTGAATGATGGGACCGCCGCCGGCAAAGTCGAATAAGTTCTTGCGCGCTGGCGTAAGCGTCGAGGGACTGAAGATGGTGCGATCGGCAAGATGGTTGTCGGTGAAGTAATACGCGCCCACGCCGTGGAACTGGTTGGTGCCGGCTTTGGTGAGCATCTGGATCTGCGCTCCGGGATTACGTCCGTATTCGGCCGAGAAGTTGTTAGTCACCACGCGGACTTCTTCGAGCGCCTCGGCGCTGGGCACCAAGTAGGTGTCGCCATTGCGGGCGATGTCGTTGGTGCTGGTGTCGTCCATGGCGTAGCTGTTGGCTTCAAAGCGCTGACCCGCCGCGTAAACCAAGGGTTGCGTTTCACCGGAGAACGTGTCGCTTCCGCCGCCACTATAGAGGCCCGTGGAGAGGCCGCGGCCCACCACGCCGGGCTGCAGCGCCAGCAGGTTCAGGGGATTGCGACCGCTGATAGGGAGATCATCTACTTGCGACTTCTCAATGAGCCCGGAGACCCGTCCTTGTTCGGTTTCGAGCAATGGAGCTTCCGCCGTAACGTTCACACGTTCGGTAACGCCTCCCACGGCCAGCGCGAAGTCGACCTTGATGGTCGCGGTAACCGCCAACTCCACCGATTCGCGAGTTGTCAGGACGAAGCCTTGTTTGGTGACGGTGACGTTGTAAGTGCCTGGCCCCAAACTCGAGATACGGTAGAAACCTTCGCCCGAAGTCTTGGAGTCGCGAACCACGCCGGTCGCAATATTCTTGACCGTGACCGCCGCGTCCGGAATGGCCGCGTTCGAGGCATCGGTAACGATGCCTTCAATGGCGCTGGAAAACTGCGCTGAAGCGGGGGCGGAGAGGAGCAGAAGGAAGTACGCGAGTCGTTTCATGGACCCTCCATTCAGAAAGCGATTACATGGCAGGCTTCTTCAAGAACGGCGTACCACGCCAAACTTTGTAGGTCGTGTGGCGAAAGCAAGCGCTTACAAGTCGTTGGCTTTTTATACTGCTTACTAAGTGGGGTGTCAAGCGAGTGTTTTCCCCTGTTTCTACAATTCCGGAGTTATCTCGTACGAATTGCGTGCCGCTCAGGTAAATCAGCGACGCAAGCACAACTAAGTTGTGGGTATCGCTTCTATGCGTAGCGGAGAAGCGCCTTGAAGCCGTAGTCCATGTGATGTTGGATATGGCAGTGGAACAAGGTGAGGCCGGGCTGGTCGGCGGTGAAATCCACGCTGGCGCGGCCGTAGGTGGGGACTACGACGGTGTCTTTGACGACGCCGGAAGTGGCCTTTCCGTAGATCTCGGCGATCTCCAGTTGGTGGCGATGAAGGTGCAAGGGGTGCGCGTCATCGGTCTTGTTATGGAATGTCAGGCGGTAACGTGCGCCTTGCTTCAGGACAAACTCCTGCTCGTGAGGGTAAGACTTGCCATTTACCGTGAAGCTATTGAACTTACCCGCGCCGCGAGGAATCTTCTCGAAGATCATGTCCAATCGCTCGGTGGGCGCGGGTTGCGATGGTGGCTTGCCGAAGATGGTGTAGTCCCAACTGGATTTGGGCGGCGGCGCCCACTGCGGCGTGCGACGCTGGTTGGCGTATTCGATGACAATGCCCAGACCGCCCTCGCGAACGGGATCTTCCGGAGCGCCTAGAATCCACACGCCCGGCTGTTTCATCTCCACCCAGCAATCGATGCGCTCGCCGGGACCCAGCATCAATACATCCACGGCGGCGGGCGTGGGCACGGGGTTGCCGTCGAGCGCGATTACGTTGAACTTGTGGCCGGGCAAAGCGAGATGGCGGTTCTCGATAGCGCTGGCGTTCAGAAAATGGAAGAGAACGCGATCGCCGGGCTTCACGCGGATCGGCTCGCCGGCGCCGAGCGCCTTATCGTTGATGGAATAGATGTCGGACGTGACTTCCAACCCGACCGGACGCGTATCCAGCACCGCCGGTTTTTCCGGCTGCGCCAGCATGGGGTCGAGGTCGTCGGTATCCATCATCGTGTTGGTGAAGTAGGGTTCCCAATCGCGCAACGCGAGGTAATGTTCCTGATCGAAATTTCCGGGATTGTTCGCGCCCTCAATGACCAGAAACCCGAACATTCCCGCATAACTGCCGCGGTGCAGGTCATCCATGGACATGGTGTGGGTGTGATACCAGCGCGTTCCGGCAGGCTTGGGCGTGAATTGATAGCGGCGGCTGCCGTGCGGCGGAACCACCGGGGTGCCTTCCTCTTCGGACCCATCCACATCGGAAGGAATCAGCAATCCGTGGAAATGCACGTACTCCGGCACGTCCGTAGTGTTGACGACGTTCACCGTGACCGGAACGCCTTCTTTCATTCGCAGTAGCGGCCCCGGCGAAGTTCCGTTGTAGCCGACGGTGCTGACGATGCGATTCTGCGCCAATTCGACTGTGACCGGCGCGATTTGCAGCGTGAAATCGGTCTTGGCGACGTCCGGGCCGCCAGCAGGAGCAATAAACGATTGCGTTTGCTGGCCCATCAGCGGGCCGCTTGCGGCCGCCAGCCCGGCAACTTTGAGAAATTCGCGCCGTTGCATGAGAATGCGACCATCGTATCGCAAGGTCAATCGAAACCGCCGCCGCTGCCGCGCGTCTGATATGCTGCAAGAAACATACGGGCGACTATTTATGAAGCTGGCGCGGCGCATCTCCGCCATTCACCTCCTGTTCCTGCTCAGCTTCGGCCTGTTCGCGATGCAACGCGGCGCGTATCAGGGCTACGGCCGGCAATACTACTCCAGCGGACCGAATGTACCCTCAGAGTTTTATTGGAGCCGCCTGCAATACAACTCAGGCTACGCGAGCGGCGGAAGCTTCGGGTTTCGCGGTTTTCGCGGCGGATGGTCACGAGATTACCCCAAGGCCGACAACGATTGCCTGATCGCATTGCGGCGTCTGACGCACATAAACTCGCCCTCGCCGCTTAATGTTGTCGATCTCGATAGCGACCATCTCTTCGACTACCCGTGGATCTACGCAGTCCAAGTCAATACCTGGACCTTCACGGAGGAGGAAGCCAAACGACTGCACGATTATCTTTTTAAGGGCGGCTTCCTGATGGTGGACGATTTCCATGGCACCGACGACTGGCAGCACTTCATGGCAGGGATGCGCATGGTGTTGCCCGACGAGCCGGTGGAAGATCTCAAGGACGCCGACGAGATCTATCACGTTCTTTACGACATCAACGAGAAGTTTCAGATCCCCAGCGAAATCTACGTCAACACCGGACGAACCTATGAGAAGGATGGCTACGTGCCCAAGTGGCGCGCCATCCGCAACAGCCACGGCCGCATCATGGTGGCGATCTGCGCCAACATGCACCTGGGCGACGCCTGGGAATGGGCCGATAGCCCAGAGTACCCCGAGAAGTTTTCCGGACTTGCCTTTCGCATTGTCCTCAACTACATCACCTACGCTATGACCCACTAGGCATGAACCACGTAAGTCTCATTCCTCAGTTCGCAAACAACCCACGAGCTCATGTTCGAGTTCTTTTTTAAGTATCCGCGGTCGGCTTATTCGCGCGGCGAATTCGCCCTTTTGGGCGCATGGCCGAAGTGGATGCTCGCGCTGTTGATTGTGGGCGTAGCTGTTGGGCTGGCTGTGTTGATCCGCTCACGCCTGACGCGCGCCGCGCCGGTGATGCACGGTTGGCGCGCCTGGGTAATCTGGGGCTTGCAGACGCTGCTGGCTGCGCTGGTGCTGGTGCTGCTGTGGCAACCGGCCATCACGGTGGCGGAGTTGAGGCCGCAACAAAACATCATCGCGGTGCTGGTGGACGATTCACGGAGCATGGCCACCACCGAGAACGGCTCCACGCGCGAGGCGCAGGCAGTCAAGGCACTGCAGGACGGCGTGCTGACCAATCTTAATCGCACGTTTCAGACGCGTCTTTACCGCTTCGACGACGCGGCCGTTCGCATCGACGACCTCAAGGACCTGAAGCCCAATGCGGCGTCGACGCGCATCGGCGACACGCTCAAGCAGTTGAGCGACGAGACTTCGGATCTGCCTATCGGCGCGGTGGTATTGCTCAGCGACGGCAGCGACAACACGGGCGGCATTAGCGCGGACGCTATCAGCGCCCTGCGCGCCCGCCACATTCCCGTTCATACGGTGGGCTTCGGACGCGAACGCGCGGAACACGACGTGGAACTCGAAGACGTAACCGTGGCGCCACGCGCGTTGGCTGAGTCGCGCCTCGCCGCCAAGATCACTTTCCATCAGCGCGGATACTCCGGCGCCAAGGTCAACCTGACGGTGCGTGATGTCAGCGGCGGCAAGGTGAAAATCCTGGCTTCGCGCGCCGTGGCATTAGGCACGGACGGCAACCTTCAGACCGAGACGTTGATGTTTAATATCGGGGGCGCCGGCGCGAGAACTCTGGAGATTGCGGCCACGCCCATGCAGGGCGAGGAAAATACGGCCAACAACACGATGACGCGCGTGGTGAATGTGGGCTCCGAACCGCGACGCATCCTCTACATCGAAGGCGAACCGCGGTGGGAGTACAAGTTCATACGCCAGGCGGAAGAGGACGACCGCATGGTGCAGATCGCCTCGATGGTGCGCACGTCGGAGAACAAGATCTACCGCCAGGGAATCAGCGACCCCAAAGAACTGACGGGCGGCTTTCCTTCGCGCGCGGAGGATCTTTTCGCTTATCAGGGTTTGGTGATCGGCTCGGTGGAGGCGGGTTATTTCACGCCGGGCCAGCAGGAGTTGATCCACGAATTTGTGGATCGCCGCGGCGGCGGATTGCTGCTGCTGGGCGGCCAGTTCTCGATGGCGGACGGCGGATGGAACGCTTCACATTTGACGGACTTATTCCCCACGTTGCTGCCGACGCAACCGGGGGCGTTTCATCGCGAGGCCGACCCGAAAAACGGGGTGACGCATACGACATCGGAGCTTGCGCCGGCCGGAGCGGACAGTATCATTACGCGGCTGGTCGACGACCCGGCCGCCAACGCCGAGAAATGGAAGAAGCTGCCCTACCTGATGGACTATGAAGACCCCGGCGTGCCCAAGCCGGGCGCCGCGGTTCTCGCCAACATGATTACGCCAGAGGGCCGAAAATTGCCGCTGCTGATTACGGAAAATTTCGGGCACGGGCGCACCTCGATCATGGCGACCGGCGGAAGCTGGCGTTGGCAGATGAGCTCGCCGCTGGGCGACACGGCGCACGATTTGTTCTGGCAGCAGCTTCTGCGCTGGCTGGTGTCGGATACGCCGGGCCATGTGGCGGCCAGCGTACCGGCGCAGATGCTGCTGGATAGCGGCGCGGTAAATCTCACGGCGGAAGTTTCGGATCAACAATACAACCCCGCTGCGGACGCCAAAGTGGAAGCGCACATTCTGGGTCCAGGCGGCGTGAGCGCGTTGGTCGAGATGACGCCTGCGCCGGATAGCCCGGGGCAGTTCCAGGCGGCATGGTCGGCCCCGAAACCCGGCGCTTACCTGACCGAGATCACGGCGCAGCGCCACGATGCAGCGACCGGCACGGTCAAGGAACTCGGCCGCGACGTTCTGACCTTTCAGCGCATGGACGGCGTGGCGGAGAATTTCCATGTCGAGCAAAATCGCGATCTGCTGGAACGCCTGGCGGCGCAAACCGGCGGCCAATATTGGAAGGCGGCGGATCTCCGTCAGCTTGCTGGCCGCATTCCCTTTTCCGAAGCCGGGGTGACCGTGCGGCAGACCAAGGATCTGTGGAATTTGCCGTTGGTGTTTCTGGTGCTGCTGCTTTTGCGCTTTTCCGAGTGGTGGCTGCGGCGAAAGTGGGGGATTGTTTAATGCAGCGCTTTCTCGACCCTGCCACTCTGGCCGGCATCTCCGGCCTGGATCTTGTGGCGAAGACGGTAGTGGATGGCTTCGTCGCGGGCCTGCACCGATCCCCCGATTTTGGTTTCAGCCACGAGTTCGCGGAATATCGCTCCTACACGCCCGGCGACGATTTGCGCCTGGTGGATTGGAACGCCTACGCCCGGAACGGACGGCTATATCTCAAGCGTTATCGCGGTGAGACCAACAGCTTGTTGACGATTTTGCTCGACGCCAGCAATTCGATGCAGTTCGGTTCTCATCGCGTCAACAAAATGGACTACGCGCGATATCTTGCGGCATCGCTGTTTTATTTGGCGCTGCACGGACAGCGCGACGCGGCGGGGTTGATTACTTTCGACGACGAGATCCGCAACTATGTAAGGCCATCCACGCGCCAGGGCCAGTTACATCGTTTGCTGGCGGGGCTGGAGCAGGCGGAAGCGCGCGCGCGCACCGATTTCGCAAAGCCCATGCGCTACTTCCAGGAGTTCCTGAAGCGCCGCGGGTTGGTGCTGATCGTCTCCGACTTCTGGGAGTCGCCCGAAAGCATCGTGCGCACCATCGAGCCGCTACGCTTCTACGGCAATGAAGTCGTCCTGTTCCACATTCTGGATCCCGAAGATGTGCGCCCGGTGATGAACGGCCCGGCGATCCTGGTCGACTTGGAGACGCAAGAGCGGCTGGAAGTTACTCCGGATTACACGAAGCACGAGTACCGCAACAAAGTCGAAGCGCACCTGACTGAACTGCGTGACCGCACGCAGGCCGCGGGCATGGGTTACTGCCGGCTCATGACCGACCGGCCACTCGACGAGGCCTTGCGCGAATATCTCACCCTGCGCGGAGGCCGTAACTAGTGGGACTCTTCGCCCCCTGGTTCCTTGCCGGCCTGGCCGGCGTTGCGCTTCCGTTCTATCTACACTTGCTGAAGAAGCAGACGACTCAGCCGAAGCCGGTGAGCTCGCTGATGTTCTACGAATCGCGGACGCAAAGCTCGACGCGGCATCGGCGGCTGCGCTATTTCCTGCTGCTGTCGCTGCGGCTGCTGGTACTGCTGTTGTTGATCCTCGCGTTCGCCAATCCGTTTATCAATCGCAATCCGGCGGCGTTGCGCAGCAACCGGCTGGTGCTGTTGGCGATCGACAATTCCTTCAGCATGCGCGCTGGAACGCGCTTGGCCGATGCCAAAGATGCGGCCATGAGCGCGCTGGCATCGAAGGGCGCGGCGCGCGCGCAGGTAGCGGCGTTCGGCTCGCAATTGCGTTTCATGACGCAGCCCATCGAAGATCAATCGGCATTGCGCGCGGCCGTGCAGGCGATTCAGCCTGGCGACGGCCACGGCACCTTCGCCGAATTGGCGCGGGCGGTGCGCGCGATCGCGGAATCGGAACGCGCGCCCATCGAACTGCATCTGTTCAGCGATATGCAACGCAGCGATCTGGCGGCCGCGTTCGTCGATATGTCGCTGCCCCCCAGCGTGAGTCTGGTGGCGCATGCGGTGGTGGCCAAGGCCCAAGCCAACTGGACGGTGGAATCGGTTGACGCGCCCGGACAAGTGTGGGGCAAGGACGCGAAGCCCGTTCACGTGCAGGCTGTCATCGCGGGCTACGGTACGCCTGCCGCGCAGCGCACGGTCTCGCTGGTGGTGAACGGCAAAATCACCGCGACGAAGGCTGTCGCCGTTCCGGCGAACGGACGCGCGACCGTCGATTTCCCGGCGCTCGAAGCGCCTTACGGTTTCAGCCGCTGCGAAGTCAAGATCGACGGGAACGATGCTTTCGCGGCCGACGACGTCCGCCGCTTTGCGGTGGAGCGCTCCGATCCGCAAAAGGCGCTGCTTATCCATAACTATGGCGACACGCGCTCGCCGTTCTATGTCGGCGCCGCGCTCTCCGCGGCCGCGCAATCGGCGTTTCAGCTCGAATCGATCAGCGTCAACGAAGCGGCCGACCGCAAGCCTTCCAACTACGCTTTCATCGTGCTTTCCGATCTCAATTCGATGCCCACGCTGCTCGAGAATTCGCTCACGCAGTACGTGCGGTCCGGAGGCAGTTTGCTGATTGCCGCGGGAACCTCGGCCGGCGGCCGGCTGCAGATCCCGATTTTCGGCGCGCGCGTCACCGCGACCCGCGACTACAACCGCTCGCCCGATCGTTACATGGCCGTGGGATCGAGTGACTCCTCGTACCCGGCAGTCGGCAAGGCCGAGGGCTGGCCGGGCGTGAAATTTTTCTATGCGCTGGATGTGGACCCCGGCGATGCGCGCGTGATTGTGCGCCTGGGCGACCAGACCCCGCTTTTGCTCGAGAAACGCCTCGGCGAGGGCCGGGTGGTGCTGCTGACTTCGGGGCTGGATAATCTCACTAACGATTTCCCATTGAACCCGGCTTTCGTCCCTTTCATCGAACAGACGGCGCGCTATCTCGCCGGCAGCGAACGCCAGGGCGGCGCACGTCCGGTAGGCGCGTATCTCGAACTGCGCAACGCGAGAGAGCAGGGCCAAGGCGTGGAGATCACGGATCCCGAAGGAAAGCGGCCGCTCACTCTGGGAGAGGCGGCGGCGGCGCAATCGTTCCAACTTATGGAGGCGGGTTACTACCAACTGCGCCTCGCGAACGGGCGCCAGAATGAAGTTGCGGTCAATCCGGATCCGAAGGAATCGAACCTGGACGTAATTCCGGCTGACGTGTTGGCGCTGTGGCAGGGGAAGGGTTCCGAAGCCTCACAGGCGAAATCCGCGCCGGCAGCGGCGCCCCGGAAGATACCTGAAGCGATCTGGTGGTATGTGATGCTGCTCTTGTTTGCTTCGGCTATTGCGGAATCGGTGATAGCCAGCCGGTATCTGGATACGCAGCGCGAGGAATCGTAGAACTGGCACGGCGATACAATGTAAGGAGGAGCGTCAGCGGCGTGGCCAAAGATTACATTGAGGAACGGGACGGCGGGTATTTCGTTGTAGGAGCCCGCGTCTCCCTGGACTCGATTATCTACGCATTTCTGCGAGGCGAATCACCAGAAGGAATTGCGGATTCGTTCCCGGCTTTGACGCTGGAGCAGATCCTGGGCTCGCTGGCTTTCTATCTGGATCATCGCTCACGGATTGACCAATATCTCAGCGAAGGCAAGGATGCATTTGAAAGCCTTCGGCAGGAAGCGCGCCGAAAGAACCCTAGCTTCTATGCCCGCCTGACGGATGTTCGCCACAAAACCAGCCAACCTAACGTATGAGGCCCGGGTTTCTGGCGGACGCGGATTTCAATCACAAGATTATTCTTGGCCTTCGACGAAGGGAGCCGGCACTCGACTTCCGCGATGCGCACCGCGGTGGAGTGGTCGGAGCGCCGGATTCGGAAGTCTTGCGGATCGCGGCCGATTCCGGACGCATTCTGGTGTCGCACGATCGCAAGACAATGCCGCGCCATTTCGCGGACTTCCTTCGGGAACATTCGAGCCCGGGAGTAATTCTTGTGGCCCAGGATCTCGATATCGGCGCGGCCATAGAGGACCTGCTGACTATTTGGGCGGCATCGGACGCCGACGAATGGCGGGACCAACTTGGCTTTGTCCCTTTGTAACATCGCCTAATGCGATATGCTTTAGGCATTAGATTGGCGGCGACGTTGGAGGTCCGATGAGTTTCCGCGAGCAGCTTCACGCGTACATTGCGCGACTGGAACAGCGCCTGCGTTGGAGCGCGTGGTTTCGCGGCCTGGCTATTCTCACGGGCAGCGCGTTGGTGGCGACGTTGGTGTTGGTCGCTATCACTAACACACTGGCTTTTTCGCATGGAAGCGTAACTGCCGCCCGCTATGTACTCGTTCTGGTTTTAGTCATCGCCGCCGGCGCGGGACTGGCGCTACCGTTGCGCCGCCTGACGCGGCGCCGCGCGGTGGGAACGGCGGAAGCGGCGTTTCCGCAACTCCAGCAGCGCCTCAGCACGTTCGCCGAACGTGACGGGCAGGATCCATTCATCGAGCTTTTGGCCGGGGAAACGCTCCAGATGACGCAATCCGCCCAGCCCAACCAGATGGTCAGCGATTTCCGTTTGTGGGGTTCGCTGGCCGCCGGCGCGGGAGCGTTCGCTATCTTGCTTTGGATGATTGCGGCGGGGCCTGGCTTTGTCGGTTATGGCGCTTCGTTGTTATGGACGGGTCCGCACCATGACAAACCATCGATTTACGATCTGCGGGTGACCCCGGGCGATGCCGTAGTGCGCCGCCACGCGGATCAGATGATCTCGGCGATCCCGACCGGCCTGCACTCGCCCAGCGTCAAATTGTACGCGCGCTTCCAGAAATCCGCGAAGTGGGAAGAGATTGCCATGCAGCCAAAGGCCGCCGGCAGCTTCGTGGGCGGTTATGAGTTTCTTTTTGCCGCGCTGCCGGAGAACGTGGAGTATTACGTCACCGCCGGAGCGATGACCTCCAAGCACTTCAACATTCACGTCACCGATCTGCCCGCGGTGAAGAAGATTCGCGTCACTTATCATTACCCGTCGTGGACCGGCATCCCCTCGGAGATCGAAGAGCGCGGCGGCGATTTGCGCGCCGTGGCGGGGACCGAAGCCGAACTCGAGGTGGTGACCGACCGCGCGTTGCAAGGCGGCCAGATTCAACTCGACAACGGACAGAAGGTCCAGCTCACGGGCGGCCAGAATAACGTCTATCGCGGCACGGTCAAGATGGATAAAGACGGCGTCTATCATGTCGCCGGGGTGGAAGAAGGCCAGCCGGTTCGCATCAGCGAAGACTTTTTCATTGAAGCGCGAAAGGCGAATCCGCCGCAGATTGCGTTGGTACGTCCCGGGCGGGGCGATTATCACGCCAGCCCCATCGAAGAAGTAACCGTCACCACGAAGGCGATGGACGAATACGGCCTCAAGGACGTCAACCTGCATTATTCGGTCAATGGCGGCCCCGAAACGGCGGTGGATCTGCTGCCGCAAAAGGGGAAGAAAGAATCTGACGGCTCGACGACGATCTCCCTCGAGAGCTTTAAGCTAGTGCCCGGCGATCTGGTGAGCGTCTACGCCACCGCTAAAGACGCCAACGCCGAAGCGCACACGGACATGATGTTCATTCAGGCGGAGCCGTTTGAGCGCGAGTTTTCGCAATCGCAGCAAGCGGGCGGCGGCGGTGGGGGCGGCGGCGGCGGCCAGGGCAATCAACCCGCGCAGATTTCGCAACGCGAGAAAGAGATCATTTCCGCCACGTTCCGGCAACAGGGAGATAAGAACGCCACGCAGCAGCAGGCCACCGATATCGCGAAGTTGCTCTCGCAATCTCAAAACACCTTGCACGATCAGGCGGTCACGCTTTCCGGCCGTCTCGAAGCCCGCGAGTTGACCGAGGCAGTGCAGGCGATCAGCGATTTTGAGAAGGACATGCTAGCCGCTTCGAACGCCATGGCGCCGGCCGCGCAGCAACTGCAGCAACAGAAGTGGAAGGATGCGATTCCGAACGAGCAGAAAGCGCTTCAATACCTGCTGCGCGCGGAAGCCACCTTCCGGCAGATTCAGGTCGCGTTTGGACGCAGCGGCGGTGGCGGGGGCGGCGGTGGAGGCGGCGCGGCGCGCGATCTGGCGGCGTTGTTCGATCTCGAGCTGGATACAGAGAAGAATCAATACGAGACGCAGGAACGCACTTCGACTACCGCTGAACAAAGGGCGCAGCAGATCGACGATGCGCTGAAAAAGCTCGATGAGCTTGCTAAGCGCGAAGAGAGCCTGGCTCAGCAGCAGCGCAACGGGCAGCAGACCGCTGAACAAAAGTGGCAGCAGGAGATGCTGCAGCGCGAGGCGGAACAGCTTCAGCGGCAGATGGAGCAGCAGTTGGCGCAAAATGGCCAGCAAGGTCAACAGGGCCAGCAGAGCCAACAGGGGCAGCAAGGTCAACAAGGACAGCAGGGCCAGCAAGGTCAGCAGGGACAACAAGGGCAACAAGGTCAGCAGGGACAGAGCGGTCAAAGCGGCGGCCAATCGGGTAGTTCGTCCGGCAGCCGCAGCGGCGGACGCCAATCGGCCAGTGGAGATCAGGCCAACGGCGCCGACTCGCAGCAGTCTTCACAGCAAACCTCGCAACAGGCGGCCGATCAAGCGGCCGATGGCCGGCGCCAGGCCGCGCAGCAAGCGCTAGACCGTTTGCGCCAGGCTAACGATGACATGAAACGCGCGGCCGGTCAGAATGCCAGCGCGGCCGATTCCCGCCGCGCCGCCGACCGCCTGCGCGAAGCCACCGACCTGCTGGGCCGCATGCAGCAGCAGGACGCCGGCGGCAGGCTCGGCTCGATGGCCCAGACGGCGGAACAACTGGCGTCGCGCCAGAAGGAACAAGCCGATCATGTGCGCAGCATGATTGCGCAGCAGAACGCGGCGCGCACTTCCGGCCAGCAGCAGAGCTATCCTTCCCCGAAGGAAATCGACAAGATGATCGACGATCGCCAACAGGTGAGCGACGACCTGGGGCGGCTGACGCAGCAGATCCGCAATTCGGCGCGCGAACTTGCGCCCACACAGCCGACGGCGTCGAACAAATTGCGCGGCGCGCTCGACACGATGGATGAAAACGATCTCGGCACGCGGCTGCAACGCAGCTCGGATTGGCTGCGCAGCGGCAATTTCTCCGACCCATCCGAAACCGGGCTCACCAGCGATCTGCAAAAGCTGGGGCAACAACTCGGCGACGCGGCACGCGCTTTGGGCAACGCGCAAGGCGGGTCCAGAGACGCTGAACTGAATCGCGCGATGGACGACCTATCGCGGTTGCGCGATCAACTTGCCGGTCTCGGCGGACGTCCGAGCGGGCAATCTCAGCAGGGTCAGGCGGGACGCGGCGGACAGCCCGGCCAGCAGTTCCAAGGCGAACAACTCTCGCGCAACGGGCAACCCGGGCAGGCGCCGACGCTTTCCTCGCAGGCGAGACAAGGTGGACAGCAGCAGGGACAAGGCGGGCAGCAGCAAGGCCAAGGCGGTCAACGCGGCGGCCAGGGAGGTCAAGGCGGTCAAGGAGGGCAACCCGGCCGGGGCGGTCAAAATGGCGGCACGCAACAGGCAGGCCAGGGCGGCGGACGGCAGGGTGGCGCAATGGGCAATCAGGCCGCGGGACCGATGGGCAATCCGGGCGGCGGCACGGGTGATCGCAACAGCACGGTGTACGGCAACCTGGACACCGGAAACACTCGCATCCAGGGCCAGGCCGTGGCCCCGCAAAAAGGTCCCAACCCGGGCGACGCGCAACGCGACATCGATCAGGGTTTGAACCTTCTGAATCAGGTCCGCGGCGCGGTGCAGAACAGTCCCGAAGCGCGGCAGCAGTTACAAACGCTGATCGACCAGATGCGCAGTCTCGATCCCAGCCGTTTCCCGGGAAATCCGGCGCTGGTGGAACAGATGCACCAGCAACTGGTCAGCGGCGTGGACGCGTTGGAGTTGCAACTGCGGCGCCAGCTCGACGAAAGCCAGGGCGGCAAGATTCGCAACGCGGATCCGACGAAGATTCCTCCAGGTTATAAGGATTCGGTGGCGGAGTATTACCGGAAGCTTTCGGGTGGCGGTCACCAGTAGGGCTGCCGGACAAGTTTCGACGGGCCAGGAGGCCCATCGTACTTGCTACTCTAAAGGCAAATGCGCCTCCTGGTGGTTGAAGACGAGAAGCGCATCGCCGATTTTCTGTGCCGGGGATTGCAGGGCGCGGGATACGCGGTGGATGCAGCGGCGAATGGCGGGGCCGCACTGGAACACATTCACGCCACAGATTACGACCTGGTGATTCTCGACATGATGCTGCCCGATATGGACGGGCTGCAGGTGCTCGAGAAGATTCGCAACCGCAAGGTGGGGCCGCCGGTGCTGATTTTGAGCGCGCGCGGAGGGCTGGACGACCGCGTCAGG
Source organism: Bryobacterales bacterium (assembly GCA_963743705.1). Taxonomy (GTDB): domain Bacteria; phylum Acidobacteriota; class Terriglobia; order Bryobacterales; family Bryobacteraceae; genus PALSA-243. The sequence goes on from CAVUQS010000021.1 coordinate 654,876, forward strand.
GGACTCGAAACCGGCGCGGACGATTACCTCACAAAGCCGTTCGCCTTTGTCGAATTGCTGGCGCGCGTGCGCGCTTTGCTGCGGCGCGGGCAGCCGACGCCCGAAAAGCTGCAGGTTGCCGATCTGGCTCTCGATGCCATCCGGCGGAAGGTAACGCGCAGCGGCGAGACCATCGAGCTGGCGCCGAAGGAATTCGGCATTCTGGAATATATGATGCGCAACCGCGGGCGTCCGCTGAGCCGCACCATGATCGTCGAGCACGTGTGGGACATGGATTACGACGGCCTCACCAACATCGTGGACGTCTATATCCGCCACCTGCGCAGCAAGATCGACGACCGTTTCCCGGAGAAACTCATTCAGACCGTACGCGGCATCGGTTACATGATCGAAGCGCCGGAACGGCCGGCGGGCGCGCAACCGGAGCCCGTCCTGGAACGTCAGGGGTAGCATGTTTCGCAGGGCCAATCTGCGGCGCCTGGTGCGTGGGTTGCGGTTCCAACTCACCGCGAGCTATGCGCTGTTTTTCGCCCTGGTGCTGATCAGCGTTACCGGCCTGTTCCGCGAGCGACTGCGCAACACCCTCGACGTGCGCTCGAAAGAGTTTCTGAACCAGGAATGGTCGACGATGAAGGGCTACCTGCACATCGACCGCATTGCGTACTCGGCGCCGTTCAAAGCCAACTGGAATTACGACCCCGACGACCCGGACGAAGGCGCGAGCGTCCTGAACATCCAAAAGATGTACCTGGTGGCCGGCGCGGATGGCCACGCCGTGGACGAGGTGATCAACGGGACGGATTCCAACTCGCCGGCGGTTGCGGCGGCGTATGAGGACTTAGGCATCGAAGCCCCGGCCGTGATCGCCAAACGAGTTCACGACGCCCTGGCGAGCAGTAAACCCAACGCTCCGACATTTGCAACGCGTTTGAGCAAGCATGGCGAGCCGTTTCTAGTCCGCTACGGCGTGGTGTACGACGAAGGTCACTTTACTTCGCAGCGCTCGCCGTTCTATGTCGCCATCGGCACGTCGCTCGATTCGGACCGCAAGATTCTCGGCGGCTTCACCTGGATTTACGCCGCGGTCGTTCCCGGGTCTGTGATTCTCGGCTGGGTGATGGGATGGATTGTGGCCGGGCGCGCGCTACGGCCGGTGCGCGACGTGGCGCAGACGGCGCAGCGAATCTCGGGGTCGAACCTAAGCCTGCGCATTCCCACGCGGCAGGCGGGCGATGAGCTGGATTATCTGATTCTCACGTTCAACCGCATGATCGAGCGGCTGGAGGCGTCATTCCAGCAGATGAAGCAGTTTTCGACGGACGTCTCGCACGAACTGCGCACGCCGATCACGGCGATCCGCGGCCAGCTGGAAGTGGCTCTCTTCACGGCGAAAACCACGGAGCAATACCGCGAGGCGATGTTCAACGCGCTGCAGGATATCGACCGGCTCTCGCAGATTGTGCGCGCGCTGCTGCTGCTCTCGCAGGCGGAATCGGGCCAGCTTGCGCTGCAAAAGACGCGCTTGAACCTGTGCGAATCGCTGTGGGATCTGGTGGAGCAGTTTCAAATTCCGGCAGAGGCGGCCGCGATCCGGCTCACAGCGGAGTTGCCGCAGGAATGCTTCGCCGACGTGGACCGCGTGCAGATCGAGCGCATGGTGACGAATCTGCTTTCGAACGCGATCAAGTTCACGCCCGAAAAAGGCAGCGTGCGGGTGGCTTTGCGGCGTTTCGAGGATCGCATCGAAATCGTGGTGGCCGATACCGGGCGCGGCATTCCGGAAGAACACCTGCCGCACATCTTCGACCGCTTCTATCGCGTGACGGGATCGGGGACGGCGCCAAGCCCGGAACAGGGGCTGGGACTGGGCCTGAGTTTCGTGGCGTGGATCGCAAAGGCGCACGGCGGCAAGGTGGAAGTGGAGAGCGCACTCGGCAGAGGCACGCGCTTCACGATCACGCTGCCCGGCGCGGATGTAGCGGCCGGCACGATGGAAGAAGTCGTGGGCCAAACATGATCGCGCGAACTGCGGTATCTTTGACAGATCATGGAACCCCGTCTTGCTCCCGCGCCCAGCCGCGCGGCTGTTTACAACTACAATAAGGCCCGCCTATTTCTTGCCAGCGTGATGGCGCTGTTTATGTCCGGAGTCGCCGCCAGCTTGCGTGCCAGCGTAGCGAACGACCTGCAGCGCATCTTTCTCGACCCCATCGATAGAGTGCGCTCGGGAGAGATGATCGGGGCCATTCTGGGCGTCCCATTCCTCGGATATGCGCTCACGATTGCGATTGGCAGCGCGCTGCTCGACGCCATCGGCATGGGGTTGCTCCTGCCGCTTTCGGGCATCTGTTTTATCGCCGGGACTCTTACGCTTGTGTTTGCAGGATCAATGGCATCGGGCGCGGGCGTGTATACCGTGCTCTGCATCGGCGCATGGATTACGGGGATCGGCTGGGGACTGGTGGAGACGGTGGTCAACCCGCTGTGCGCGTCGCTCTATCCGGATGAAAAAACCGCGCGCTTGAACACGCTGCACGCCTGGTGGCCAGGCGGATTAATCGCGGGCGGACTGCTGGGCTTCGGGCTGAGCGAGACCAGCGCCAATTGGCAATTCAAGCTGGCGTTGATTTTGATTCCGGCGGCGGCGGTGGTGGTTTTATGCCTGGGCCTGAAATTTCCGCCAACGGAACGCGCGGCAGCGGGCGTCTCCATGGGCGAGATGTTCCGAGAACTGGCGAACCCGCTATTCCTGGTGCTGTTCTGCTCGATGTTTCTGACGGCGGCGAGCGAGCTGGCGCCGGGACAGTGGGTGGATCTCGCGCTCACGCGCACGGTGCACATGCGCGGCATTCTGCTGTTGGTCTACGTGAGCGCCATCATGTTCGCGGCGCGGCATTTCGCGGGACCGCTGGTGCATAAGCTCTCGGCAATCGGGCTGCTGTGGTGTTCGTGCCTGCTGGCTTCGTTGGGCCTGGTGGCGCTGAGCTTCGCCAATTCGCCTGTTACAGGCGTGCTGGCGGCCACGGTCTGGGGAGTCGGGGTTTGCTTCATGTGGCCCACGATGCTGGCGACAGCGTCCGAACGGTTTCCACGAGGCGGCGCGCTGTTGATGGGGCTGATGGGAACGGCGGGCACGCTGTCGATCAATTTCGTGCTGCCGGCAATGGGGCGCATCTTCGACACGAAGAAGATTGAAGCGGCGGGCGGCGAAGCGGCGTTCAAAGCACTCACAGGCGACAAACTCGATCAGGTTTTGGGAGCGGCGTCGCAGGCGTCGTTCCGGGCGGTGGCGATCTTGCCGGCGATTCTGTTGATCGTATTCGGGGCGATCTGGTTGTATGACCGGTCGAAGGGTGGGTTCAAGGCGGTGAAGATCCGGTAAGAGAGAGGGCGTGATTCGACGTAGAGGAACAGAGATAAAACGCAGAGAGATGCTAGAATTTTGAAAGGCGTCTCGGCCACTCTCACCGTGCTTCAACGGGTCTTCAAGGCATTCCAATACCGCGACTTCCGGCTGATGTGGATCGGCGCGTGCACGTCCAGCATTGGGAGCTGGATGCAGATCATGGCGCAGGCGTGGCTGGTCTATAGCCTTAGCCACAACGATGCGTTTCTGCTGGGGTTGGATGCGTTTCTGGGGAATATCCCGATCTTTCTTTTCTCGCTGATCGGCGGCGCTATGGCGGACCGGTTCGATCGGCGTTATGTGCTGCTGGTTTCGCAGTACGTGCAGATGGCCGATGCGGCGATTCTCACGGCGCTGGTTTTCACGCACACGGTGGTGGTGTGGCATGTACTGCTGCTTTCTTTCGTTTCGGGCCTCGCCCAAGCGTTCGGCGGTCCGGCTTACCAGGCGTTGATTCCGACGCTGGTGAAGAAGGAAGACATGCCGAACGCGATCGCGCTCAATTCCATTCAGTTCAATGTGGCGCGTATTCTGGGTCCGACGCTCGGCGGGCTGGCGATGTCGCATTTGGGCGATGCGTGGTGTTTCGGCTTGAATTCTCTTTCGTTCTTTGCTCCTATCATTTCCCTGCTCCGAATCCAGACCCGGTTTTCGCCTCAGAAAACAGGCGAATCGATCCTGACAAGTATCAAGGATGGCATTCGTTACGTGCGGCGGCAGGAGGGCATGGAAGCGTTGATGGTTCTGGCGTTTTGTATGACCGCGCTGGGCATTCCGATGATGACGTTTTTGCCGGTCTTCGTGAACGACCTGTTCCACGGCGAAAAAACTGTCTACACGGTGTTTCTGGTGTGCTCGGGAATGGGCTCGATCGCCGGATCGATTGGCGTGGCGTCGATGGGCAACGTGAAACGCAAGGGGCTTTTGGCGCTCACCATGCTGATATGCCTGGGCGCGGGGATCGCCGGATTTGCGCTATCGAAGTCGGTTTGGATGAGCGGGCTGATGCTTTTCCTCTCCGGGGCGGCGCTGATTTCCGTCTTTGCGACAGTGAGTTCGCTGGTGCAGGTCATCATCACGAACGAGATGCGCGGGCGGGTGATGAGCGTCTACAACGTGGCATTCCGCGGCGGAATGCCGATGGGAAACCTGGTGGTTGGCTGGGTCGTCCAACACCTTTGGCCGGCTCCCATCGCTCTAGCGGTAAATGGCGTGCTGTTAATGGCAGTGGCGCTGTTCTTCATGTTGGCTCACCGGCGGATCGCGGCGCTTTAATAGAATCGAAATAGGAATTGGAAAAGACCCAATGATTCCACTCATTCTGGCTGCCTTTTTCGCCGCTGGCCCGGCTCCGTTGGAAGCCGCCCGCGACGCGCAAGACCGTCCGGCGCTCGAGCGCCTGGCTGCCGAATTCGCGGCAACTGCCGAAAAAACGCCTGGTGACGCCGAAGCGCAGTACCGGGCGGCACTGTCGGCATCGTATCTCGCGGAAGTCGCGCTTGAACTGAAAGACAAGAAACTGGCGGAAGAAGCGGCCGAACGCGGCATCAAGCCGGCCGAACGCGCGGTGGCTCTCAAGCCGGATAACGCGCACTATTACGTAGCGCTGGGCACGCTCTACGGGCAGGTGATTCCGGCCAATGTGTTTATGGGCCTGAGTTACGGCAAGAAATGCAAAGACGCCATCCAGAAGGCGATCGATAAGGACCCCAAACTGGCCTCGGCGTACGAAGCGCGCGGGGTGGGCAACTATTACCTGCCTCAAGCCATGGGCGGCGGGTTCGAGTTGGCGATCACGGACTTCCGGAAGTCGATCGAGCTTGACCCCAAGCGCTCCGAATCTTACATGTGGCTGGGATTAAGCCTGCGCAGGCAGAATAAGAATGCCGAAGCGCGGCAGGCGTTCCAGAAGGCTCTCGATCTGGAGCCGAACCGCGTGTGGATCAAGCAGCAACTGGAAAAAACCCCGGCGCAATAGGAAGAGCTAAAATTCCCCTCGCAGGCGGAAGCCTGCCCTGCCGCCACGTGTTACCGTTGAACCGAAAGAAATGAATATTCTATTCATTGGGGATATTTTTGGTTCCCCAGGGCGCCGTATTGTAGCGGATCACGTGGAAGACATCGTCAAGAGCAACTCGATCGATCTCACTATCGCGAACGCCGAAAATTCAGCGGGCGGTTTCGGCGTGACTCCCGCCATCGCCGAGAGTCTTTTCGAGCTTGGAATCGACGTTCTCACTACGGGAAATCACGTATGGGACAAGCGCGAAATCTTCGATTATCTGGGGCGGCAACCGCGGCTTTTGAGGCCCGCGAATTACCCTGAAGCGCCTGGCCAGGGAGTTATTGCAATCCGGGCGCGCAATGGCGTAGAATGCGCCGTACTGAACCTTCAGGGGCGTACGTTCATGACTCCCATCGATTGCCCTTTCCGCACGGCTAATCGGCTTCTCGACAGCCTTGACCCGTCGATCAAGGTCAAATTCCTCGATTTTCACGCCGAAGTGACCAGCGAGAAGGTCGCGATGGGCTGGCATCTCGATGGGCGGGTGTCGGCCGTGATTGGAACGCACACCCACATACCCACCGCCGATACGCGCATTTTGCCGGGCGGCACGGCGTTTCAAACGGACTGCGGCATGACCGGACCCTACGGCTCGGTGATCGGCGTCGAAACCGAGATTATTCTGCAGAAGTTTCTTACCGGCTTGCCGGTGCGCATGGAGGCCTCCAAGCAATCGCCGGAGCTACATGCGGTAATAGTGGACGTAGACGAAGCTACCGGCAAAGCGCGCGCAGTGCGGCGCCACGCGATTCTGGGAGATTAGATGGATCCTTCTAGCCCGATTGCGGATACTACAGCATTCTTTATCCAGGAGATTGGCGCGCTCCTGTTTGGAATGGTGTTTCTGTTCCTGTGGCGGCAATCGCGCGTGGTGTACTTCGGGTTGTGGGCGATCGCCTGGCTGCTGCGCTTGATCGCGGCGTTCTTCGCGTTTGAACTGCTGAGTTCCAACAACGTCAACTGGCTGGCGCCATACGCGGTGTTCGAGTTCGGGTTCGTGATTGTGCTGGTGGCGGCGGCGCGCGCGGGCTTTGCGTCCGACATGAAGGATTGGCGGACGGTGCTGCGTTTGATCGCCATCCTGCCGATTTTTGTAGCGCTGGTTTACATGTTCGGCATGTTCTCGCACCTGGAGGCGTATCACGCCTCGCATGCGCTGGTGCTTTGCTTCGTCTATTTCTATAGCTTCATTACGCTGCGGCGCAACGAAGGGGTGGGCGCGCGGATCTTCCGGTTCTCCCTATTCGTCCTGGCGACGGCGTTTCTGGTTCACGCACTCATTTTTATTTACCTCTACAACACCGGCAATGCGCCGCGTTGGGCGCTTTACCTACATCACGAGACTTACTACGAGTTCACGTTGCACTGCGTGCTGGCGTTTTCCGCGATGGCGATGTGGAGCGAAACGCAGATCGACCGCATTCGCGAGTTGAACAGCGAACTGGACCACCTGATGCGCGAGACCAAGCGCGAGGGCAACCTGGACGGGCTCACCGGCTTGCAGAACCAGACTTCGCTGGCGCGGCGCATCGAAACCGGCGGCGAGTACACCGGCGTGGTGGCGGTCTGCGACATGGACAATTTCAAGGAGATCAACGACCGCTTCGGCCACTTGGTGGGCGACGAGATTCTTCGCAATATCGGCCACCTGCTGCACGCGTCGATCCGTCAGGAGGACGAGGCGTTCCGCTGGGGCGGCGACGAATTCGTGATTCTGTTCCTGAACCAGATTCCGGACGTGGCGGCGAAACGCATGGGCGAGCTGGAATTGCGGCTGCGCGAGTTCCGGGTGCGCGGATTCGGCACGCTGCCGCTCTCAGTGAGTTGGGGAACGGCCGATGCCCGCGGCCGCGTGCTACGCGAGGCGCTGGACGAAGCAGATCAGCGCATGTATGCCTTGAAGCGCTCGCGGGCGAGCGAACACGCGCGCCGAGCCTAAGAGCAGCCCTTACTTAATCGCTACCGTGGCGCGATAGGTGGAGAAGGAATCGGGATCGGCGACGCCGTTCAGCACCAGCGCGAGGATGGTTTGCAGATTGGGCGCGGACGCCATGGGAATCTGCACGTCAACCTGCCAGACGCCGACCAGGCCGGGGGCGAGACCGGAATATTTCACAAAGTTGCCGCCGTTCGATTCGCCGGGCAAAAGCGGCGTTTCGTCGACGTAGCCTTGCGCGCCCAAGTAGACGCGCAGGGACGCGGGCGCGGGCGTGGCGGTGGTTGCAGGCGAGCCATCGGACGGAGCGCCGGGCACGGCCCCTACGCCAGTGGCGAAGATTTGAAGGACCGATCCGCGAGCCGCGGGATTGGCGCCGCTGTTTACCGAGTTGTCCTGATTCAAGACGCAAGCCTGACGGAACTGTCCATTCGAGGTATCGCAAATGAACACGCCGGGCGAGACGGGCTGCATCACCAGCGAGCCCGAACCGAGTACCTGACCGGTGGAAACCTGCACCACTTCCACATCGGCGTTGCCGGAAGACGGCGCGCCGTTGGGCACCTGGAAATTGACCTGCGACGGCCCGACGAAATCAAGCGGCGCCGGCGCGCCATTGAAGGTGACCTGCAATCCGCCCAGCGTGGTGGGCCAGGTGGCGGCGCTATTTGTGGCGGTGCTCCCACCAAAGGAATTCGTCTTGTTCAAAGGGAACAACGACGCGATCATGCCGGGCGCTATGTAGGGCTTGTCGGCCGCGAAGCTGGCGCCGTTGAGCGCCGAGATGCCGGGATAAAACGCGGAGATGCGATTGGTGGAATCGGCAAGGATGAGATCGCCATATTGATCCTGAGCGAGGGCGAGGGTCTGCCCAAGAGCTTGAATAGGCGTGGCGTCGAGCGGCGTCTGATTGAAGAGCAGCGTCTCATACTTCGGATAGCGCACGGCGGTTCCGCTGCGCGTGTTGGCTACCCAAACTTCGCCGGTGAGCTGATTCACGAAGATGCCTTGCGCGCCGTTGGTGGGTAGCGTGAGGCCTGCGCCCTGCCCCGCGCTGAGGGTCGAAGCGCCGGCGGGATCGGCGAAGATCTGGATGCGGCTGTTGCCGCCGTCGGCGACGTAAATCTGGCCGGTGCTATCGCAGGCGAGATGGCGAGGCTGATTCAGGCTGACGGAATTGCTTCCGGTCTTAATGGTCTTGAAATCGGGCTGGCCGAAGACCTTGGTGGCCGCGATGCCGTTATCCGTGCGCCGGCATTGAACGTTCCGTTGTTGGTGAATTTGAAATACAGCACGCGATTGTGGGCCTGATCGGAAACCAGCTAGTCCATTCGTGCCGCTGACCGCCAGGCCGTAAGGCGCAGACATGGTCTGGCTACTGGGATCTTTAATCGTAGACGAGAAGTTAGCTTGGCCCAGGACGAGATCGGCAATCGGCATCTGGTTCGGCGGGCTGGGAGAACGGCGCGGGGAAACGGAGCACGCGGCCGTTGCCGGAATCGGCGACATAGAGGTTACCGGCGAATCGACCAGAAGTCCCTTTGGGGCGCAAAGGCTGCGTCTGCGTGGGCTGGGCGCTATCGCCGGTGGGATAGTTGCAGAGCGCAGTGGCGCCATCCGGCTGGCCGATGACGAGATCGGCGCGCGCGTTGAAGTTGAGGCTGCGCATGTCCTTATACGCCAGAACGCGATGGTTGCCGGGATCGGAGACATAGAGATGCGGCACGCTGCCGGTGGAATCGATAGCGATGCCGGCATCGTAGAGACTGCCGGCGGATGTAGAACCGTGAAAACTGAAATTCGCGGCCTTCGAGCAGGTTAATGGAGCCGGCGGTGAGGCGGTCTTGACCGAGCACGCGGGTGGCGTTGAAGACCTGATCGTGAGTTGGGCAGGATCTGGAGCACGGTCACGCGGTTGTTGGACGAATCCGAGAGGTAAAGCTCGTTGGTGGCTTTCAAGAAGAAGAGGCCGTGGGATCGGACACGGTGGCTGAGGATGGCGGCGCGGTGACCACGGTGGAAGACGCGCGCCTGATTCGGACCGCGGTTGGCGTAACCGCTTTGCCCGAAGACGGCAGTCGCCTGCGGCGAATAAGCCGTGTTGGGATCGGGCCATTGCCCGAAAGCAGGAAAAACCAGAATCCGATTGTTGCCGGAATCGACGACGCCGACGCTTTGATCGGGAAAGAAGAAGACGCTCGACGGAGCAATCAAAATCGTAGATTGAAACTGCGAGCTGGTGTATTGGTTGGTCGGCGAGAAGACGCCCATGATGCGCGTGGCGGAAGTCACTACGCCGGGTTGAAACGGGGGCGTAAATACGAGCACGCGGCCGGGGAATGTCGTTGACGCCATCGTCTGTGACATACAAGCGGCCGGCGGAATCGAACGCCAACCCCGCGGGGACGTTGAACTGGTTGCCGATGACCGCGCTGGCGGGGTTGGTGAGATCGAAGGACGGATAGGCGCTGGTGAGGTTGGGCGCGCCGATTACGATATCGGCGGCGTTGGACGCGGAGGCGCCGCAATTCGAGCAGCTAAACGCGGACGCGGGAAAACGCAGCACGCGGCCGTTGCCGGCGTCGCTCACCCAGAGATTGCCCTGCGGGTCGATGGCGAGATAGCTTTGCGCGCCCGACAATTTCAAGCCCTGCGCGCTCAGCGCGCCGGTGTAGTTGGCGGTGTTGGTGCTGAGGCTGGGCTGGCCGAGCCAAAGGTCGGGGAAGATGTTGCCGGTTTGTTTGCTAAGCGGCGAACGGTAGCGCAGGATCCGGTTATTCCCGGTGTCGGCGACGAAGAGATCGCCATTGAGCACCGCGACTCCGATGGGTTGATTCAAACCGGTGGAATACGTTGCGCTGGGACCGCCGCCGGGGGTGGTGGTGAAGTTATCGGGCTGGCCGATGATGAGGTCGGCCGGCTGTCCGTTGGTGAAGCCGGTGGCGTTCTTCCAGGCTAGTACCCGGTTGTTGCCAGTGTCCGCCACGTAGATGCCCGGAGGCGTGGTGGATGTATCAAGTACAACACCTTCCGGTTGAAACAATTCGCGGCCGTCAACCCAATTGGGATTTCCGGTCTTCGGAATCAGGTTCGGCTGCCCTAAAGCCCGGGAGGCAACCGGGTTTAAGGCAACCTGAGAAAATACCACCGGCACGCCGGCAAAAATCAGACTTAAGTGAAGAAAATACTTAGGCTTCATTAAAATTCCAGGCAGGCGCGCCGCGGAAAAGCGCTTGTGGATAGCATATCAAAAGCGTGCAATATTCCACCGGGAAATACCGCCGACGCTGAAAATACAGGCCCTTATCTTTGGTTATAGTACTAGAACTTCTTAGGAATGCCCTGGGTAATACACTTAAATTCACCTCCAATATGGTGCAATCATACCAACGTTTGTAAAAGTACGTCGATACGAAAGACCTCGGAGGTTTTCCAATGCTATTCCGCACATCGCGCAGTGCCGGCGCGTGTCTTCTTCTGTTCGCGGCAACCCTCACTCTGAACGCCCAAGTTCGTCCCCGGATTAACAGGCCGGTCACCGGCGCGAGCGTGCGCCTGGGCGGTACGACGCACCCGCTGGCGGCGCCTTCCAATGAGATTGGGCGCGCACAGGGCGATTTGCCGATGGAGCGCATGCTGCTGCAACTTTCGAGCGGCCCGGACCAGGACGCCGCGCTGGCGCAATTGCTGGACGATCAAAACGACCCGGCTGCGGCCCGCTATCACCAGTGGCTGACGCCGGAGCAGTTCGGGCAGCAATTCGGACCGGCGCAATCGGATGTGGATGCGATCACGGCCTGGCTGGCGTCGGAAGGCTTCACGGTGAGCTCCGTTGCCCCCGGCCGCCGCACGATCGAATTCAGCGGCACGGCGCGTCAGGTGGAGCACGCCTTCCGCACGGAAATGCATCGCTACAATGTGAACGGCGTCGAGCACGTCGCGAATTTCTCAGATATCTCGATTCCCGAGGCGCTGAGCCCGGTGGTGGCGGGAGTGGTTTCGCTGCACAATTTCGGCGCGCGTCCGCTGCATCGGAAGACGGTGCGCCGCGTGCCTCTGACGAATCTCTCCGACGGATCGCACGGCCTCTCGCCCTTCGACTTCGCGACCATCTACGATTTGAAGCCGCTTTGGAACCTGAACTTCGACGGCACGGGACAATCGGTAGCGATCGCCGGGCGGACGAATATCAACCTGAGCGATGTGACCACGTTCCGCTCGACGTTCGGCTTGACGGGCAATAACACGCAGGTGGTGGTCAACGGGACCAACCCGGGAATCGTATCTTCGGATGAAGAAACCGAGGCCGATCTCGACGTGGAATGGGCGGGCGCGGTGGCCAAAGGCGCGACTATCGAACTGGTGGTTTCGAAGAGCACGAATTCGACCGATGGCGTGGATCTTTCGGACCAGTACATCGTGAACAACAACGTCGCCGCGGTGGTGAGCGTGAGCTTCGGCGCATGCGAGGCCCAGGCGGGCAGCAGCAATTCCTTCTACAACAGCTTGTGGCAGCAGGCTGCGGCGCAAGGCATGTCGGTATTCGTGGCGGCGGGCGACAGCGGCTCGGCGGGATGCGACGTGCCGAGCTCGACGGGCAAGCGAGGGAACAACACTACGACCCCCGCCAGCCAGGGCTTCGGCGTAAACGGGCTGGCTTCGACGCCGTACAACGTGGCGGTTGGCGGCTCGGAATTCAACGACGCGAGCAACCCGTCGGCTTTTTGGAACACCTCGAACGATGCGACGGCGGCCTCGGCGATCGGCTACATTCCCGAGGTGGCGTGGAACGAGAGCAGCTACACCACAGCCGGCGCGGCAAACAACGGCTTGTGGGCCGGCAGCGGCGGCGTCAGCAAACTGTACGCGACGCCTTCGTGGCAGACGGGCGCGGGCGTTCCGGCGGTTGACCCGGGCACGACCACGGCGCATCATCGCTACCTGCCGGACGTTTCGCTAACGGCTGCGGGGCACGACGGCTACCTGGTCTATCAGGAGGGCCAGTTGGAACTGGTGGGCGGCACTTCGGCGGCGTCGCCTTCGTTTGCAGGGCTGATGGCGGTGATCGATCAATACTCCGGAGGACGCAACGGGAACCCGAATACGCGGCTCTACGCGCTGGCCTCGCTGAATCCGGCGGCATTCCATGACGTGACCGGCGGCACCAACGCGACGCCCTGCTCCGGAGGTTCGCCGAATTGCTCTTCGACGACTGCGGGGACGGTGGGCGTGATGAACGGATATAGCGCGGGCGTCGGCTACGATCTGGCGACAGGTCTGGGGTCGGTGGATGCTTACGCTCTGGCGCTGAAATGGTCGAACGCTCCGGCTCCGGCTCCGCCCAGCATTACGTCGCTCACCCCGAATCCGATGACGGCTTCATCGTCGAGCCAGACGTTGACCATCAATGGCTCGGGTTTTGTGACGAGCGCGACGGTGCGCGTGAGCCATATAGGCTTGTCGAGCCCGACCACGCTGACGGTGACGTCGCTGACGGCCACCCAGATTCAGACGACTATCAACACCGGCTCGACTTCACAAACGTGGACGGTGCAAGTGGTGGACCCGAGCGGCGCGCAGTCGAACACGGTGAATTTGACAGTGAGAGCGCCGGTGGCGAAGCCGACGATTACGTCGGTGTCTTCGTTGACGGCTTCGAACACCATCCAGACGCTGACCATCAACGGCACGGGGTTCACGCCGGGCGCCGGATTGCGCGTGGTGGTTGGCTTCAACGGTACCGGCAACTATTACCCGGTTCTTTCGGCGACGACGACGCAGATTCAGGTCCAGGTTAATCCGGGGAGAGTGGCACGGACGTGGGAGGTGGAAGTGATCGATTCCAACGGCGCGGTGTCGAACGTGGGGACGTTCCAGGTTCAATAAAGGGAGAGGGCGAGTTTCGACGCTGAGGCGCAGAGGCGCGGAGAAAAAACTTCTAACGTCAAATTTCGGCGCCGGCTTTGCGGAAGGCGGCTTCGACTTGTTCTTTGGTCCAGGCGGTGCTTACGAATAGTTCCTGGCGCGCGCCGGCGCTGAGGGCGATGGCTTTCCATCCGTTCTGTGTCGGGACGGTGATGTGGACTTTGACTTTGCCTTTGGCGTCGCGAACCGGGCGGATCACGCCGGGAATTACGGAGCGGATTTCCGGATTGGCGGATAGCAACTCCTCCAGCACTTCGCGCACGCCACCGATGATGCTGTGCTCGATCTTCAGGCGGTCTTTGGAGGTGCGGAGATCGCATTACCAGACTACAAAGCCGCAATCGTCATCGCCGATGGGCATGCCGGGCGGCGCGAGCGGCGGACGCGGAACGCCGATGTCGCGCGGGTTGGTTTCGAAGCGCTTGATCTGCGCCGCCGCGAAGCGGTGCAGGGCGATGAGTTCGGGATTGGCGGCTGAGGAAGGCGCCCAATCGCGCAGAGCAACGATTTTCGAGAGCGCGATGGCGCGCACCTGGGCCGGGGCAGCGTCGTTGGCGGCGAGGGTCATCAGGCGGTAGAGCGCCACCATATCGATGGCGCGCTGCACTTCGCCGGCGAGACCGGCCGAATCGGGCGCTTTCCAGGTGGCGGCGATCAGCTTATCGATCACTTCGGTGAGGTTCGGGGCCGAAGCATCTTCGGCATGGTATTGCACCAGACGCGCGGCGCGTTCGGCGTTGAGAATCAAGCCGATGGTCATATCGGCAGCCGTTTCCGCCGCGCCCACCGGGTCGAAGGTAAGGCCGGTCCGCGTGCGGAAATCTTCGCGCGTGCGGCCATAGCCTTCGGCGGGCGGCGGCATGATGGCGAGCAGACGCCGCGGCACGGTCAGGGTTTCGGGCTTGATGGTTCGCAGCAGGGCATCTAGCGCGCGGCGCTGCTCGGCGCCGGTGATGTGTTCGGTGATCTTCTGGCCATCGCCGCGCAGGGCGTACGAGTAATTGAGGCCGCCCAACACTTTCGACGCCGCTTCGGCCTGATAGCGGTGCAGCAGGTAGACGGGCACGAGCACGTCTTCGAGCGTGCTCATGGGCTCACCCATGCGGATGGCGTTGGCCGAGAAATTTTCGAGCGCGGTGGCGCGAACGTCCATCATGCGGTTGAGCTCATCCACCGCATTCGAACCGCTGTCCCACAGGTGCGAGAGCGGATGCGCGCTGCCTTCGGGGCGCGAATCGCCATCGGAGATGAAGAGCAAGCCGCGTTTGGTGGCGTCGCGCAGGATGCCGTCGAGCTCCTTGTGCTCATCGGTTCCGGCGGGGAAGTCGCGGTAGCCGAAATTGATGGCGGCTTTATCCCATTCGCCGATGCCGGTGGCGTAGGCGTTGGAGAGATCGATGGCTCCGGCCGCGAGTTGGATCACGGGCGGCGGATAATCCATCACGCTGGAGCGATCTTTGACGCTGGCCGCGAAATTGTGCGCGAGGCCCAGGGTGTGGCCGATCTCGTGCGCGGCAAGTTGCCGCAAGCGGGCGAGCACGACGCGCTCCATATCGGGCGGAATCGGCTTGCCTTCGACGTATGGCGAAAGCAAGCCTTCCATGATCATGTAATCCTGGCGGCCGCGCAGGGAGCCGAGCGTGACCTGTCCCTTGATGATTTCGCCGGTGCGCGGGTCATCGATGCTGGCGCCGTACGACCAGCCGCGCGTGGCGCGATGCACCCACTGCACCACGTTGTAGCGGATATCCATGGGGTCGGCGCCTTCGGGCATCAGCTCGAAGCGGAACGCGTTTTGGTACCCGGCCGCTTCAAACGCCTGATTCCACCAACGGCCGCCTTCGAGCAGCGCCGAACGGATGGGCTCGGGCGCACCGCGATCGAGATAGTAGACGATGGGCTGCACGGGTTCGCTCATGGCCGCGTTGGGATCTTTTTTCGCCAGGCGGTGGCGGTTGGTGAAGCGCTTGTTGATGCGGTCGCCAAGCGGTGCGGAATCGTCGACATGGGCGCTACCGAAATAGCCGGCGCGCGGATCGAATTCGCGAGTCTTGTATCCAGGGCCGGGGAGTTCGACGAACGAGTGATGTTCGCGAACGGTGACGGCTTCAGGCGACGGGGTGACGTCGCGCACGAAGGCGTTGGGATTCTCACCGGTGAAAGTCAGAATAGTTTCGACTTCGGTGTTCTTGGGGAAGTTCTTGGTGTTGGCCAGATAAAACGCGCAACGCGTGGAATCGAGACGGAATGCGCCTCCGCCGCCGCCGAACGACTGACCGCCACCGATGGGTTGCGCGCGTTGGATGGCCTGCGGGATGTTGTGCGCGTCGCGCAGGAAAAACTGCGTGGCATCGACCAGCACGTGGCCGCCCTCTTCCGCAGTCATGTCGAAGCCCCAGAGCACCGATTGGGCGAACGATTCTTCCACGACGCGGCGCTCTTCCGGATTTCCGTTGTCGGCGCGATAGCGGTAGTTGGGCTCGATCATGAGGATCTTGGGCCCGCTGCGCATGAACTTGACGATGCGCGATCCGCCGAGCTGGCCGCGGTCGAGGCCCAGATCGTTCGAACCCATGCCGGCGGGCATGGAATCGATGTAGAGGAATTCGGCGTCGAACTTGTCGATCTCGAGCCACATGCGCCCGGCGCGCTCATCCCAATAGATGGGGAAGTAGCCGCCCATCTTTTTCATGGACGCGGTGCGCGAGGCGATGGTGGGCGGCGGGCCGCCGGTTTGGGCAGCGGGCGGCTGCGCGAGCGACAGCCATGCAAAAGCAAAAAGCGGAAGGCAAGAACGGCGGAGCATTTAGGCCATTATCTCAGCCTTTCCGGCGCGGCCGCTGCGCGCGCGGGCTACGACATGTTACCGCCGGGCCAGGCGCCCGGTTCAGGCTCAGGCTCAGGGGCGGGCTCGGGTTCCGGTTCGGGCGTAGCGTCGAGCTCCGCGACGTGTTCCATCTCCGCGGCGGGTTCAATTTCCGAGACGGCTTCGATCTCGGGTTGGGGTTCGAACGCCGGTTCGGCTTCGGGCGCGGCCTCCATGGGAGGCGGCGGCTCGGGCGCGGGCGGCTGCGGACGCAACACCGCGCGAACCGGCTCGCGCACGGGCTCGCCGAGCGTTAGCTCGCAATCGCAGCAATCGCTGCAACGCAGGCATCGCTCGCAGAGGTGATTGGCGCAGGTATCCTTGGTGCAGCGCGCGCAAATGCGCATCGATTCTTCGCCGCATATGGCGCAGTTAAAGGGCATGATGGCTTATTTCTTCTTTCCCGATTTGGGTGCGGTGACAATGGCGCGGCAGCGTTGCGCCTCGCGATCCATGGCTTGAAATTCCTGCTCGCGCTGGACGGCGAGATTGACGATATAGCGCTGCAAGCGATCGCGGCCCGGGCCGGATTCAAAGTGCAATCGCATCAGGCTTTGCGCGGCCGCGGGATCGCCGTACTTGCGACTGCCTTCCTCCACGGAGCCGAGCATGGAATCGATGGCCTGCATGCGAAGGAAAATCTCGAGTTCGCCGGAGAGACGCTCCGGGTTTTTGGTGAGAGCGGCCGCGCCGGTCCCCAGTGCGCGCGTTTGTTCCCTGGCCGCCTGCAACTGCTGGTCGTACGTTTCGGATGCGCCTTTGTCGATCCATGAGCGGGCGTCAATGCGATCGAGCTCGGGCGTCAATCGCGCGGCGTGCGCGGCGATTTCCTGTAGCACGGCCGCCATTTCCCAATCGGTTTCGAGGCCCACTGGCTGGGGCGGCTGCGCAGGATCCTGAGGCTTCGAGCCCGGCGTCTGCGCCGCCAGCGCCGCGGCGCAAGCGATCAGCGTGAGTCGTCGCAGCCCGTTCGACATAACGATGATTTCAATCTAGCATGCGGCCTTCAGGCCAACTGCAGCGCTTCGCGCAATCCCGGGTCGTGGCGTACGCGCCAGATTTTGCTGTCGAGATAGTAATGCGTCAGACCGAATCCGCAGAAGAAACCGAAGGCCAGATCGCTGGCATTTCCCAGGCGGAAGCCGGGAATGCGATAGAGGGCGCTGAACGCCAGCGCCATGGCAACGTAGGCGAGAAGATGCTTGCCGAGGGCCACGGGCACACGCCCGTGCTTGGCGCGGCCATCGGCTCCGGCATATCGATTGCGATTGTGGAACCACACGAGAGCGTGATATTGCAGGTTGTGCACGATGGTGACGGTGGGAACGGCAGCCTGCCAGCTCATGTAGGCGAAGGTGAGCCAGTGCAGAGGGATGACGCCGCCGAGCAGGAGCAGCTTGGGCACATCGGGCCGCTCGCCGGCGCGGAAGCGAACGATCTGGCGCGCAAGATAGAGCGCCGCAACGGCGATCACGACGGTCCACAAAGGCGCAGCCCAACTTCGCAGCGGATGCATGGGGATGCCGAGCTCTCGCGGGCTTTCCAGAAAGAAGCGCCGGAAGGGCGGAAAGATCATCATGACCGCGAGAAACAGCTTGTCGAGCTTATTATCGAGCGGCGCGAGATCGCGGTTCTTCACTTTGTAGAGCACCATGAAGCCGTAGTGCTGCTTGACGACGTGATAGTAGGCCCACACGCCTACGAGGAGCGCGAGCCAGCCCTTCCATCCGAGCAGAACCATCGCGGGGCCGAGCGCGAAGAAGAACAGCGCGCTGCCGAAAAGGAGCTTGGGATGCCTCGCGCGGGCTTCGCTATCGAAGAAAGTGCGCGAGGCGGTGCCGAAGATGTGCGTGCCGTCGAGTCCGACGGACCAAAACCACCAGAGGTAGGAGATGGGCACGTGCAGGGCGACGTAAAGGATGAGGTAGAGGTAGCCGGCGGCGGAGCTGCCGATCACGAGCGAGAGATCGATGCCACGGCCGATGATCCAGCGGGATTCGGCGCGCGTGGGAGCGGGTGATGTGAGAACGGAAGCGGCCATGCGTCACGCGGAGCCGCGGCGATTGCGTTGGCCGCACATGCGACCATGATACATTGCGCCGCAAGCATCACGGCCTGCGGCGCTTCAAGGCATGAGACGACGGTCGGCAGTGCGCAATGCGATGGAGTACTGGCTCGCGCTGGCTGCGTTGAAGTCGGTGGAATGGGCCCCGATGCCGCTGGCGCGTTGGTTGGCGCGCGGATATGTGGGACTGCTCGATCTTTCTGTGCCGCGACTGCGGCGCACAGCGTATAGCAACCTCGCATTCGCGCTGCCCGGGGCCGATCGCAAAGTCATCACCGATGGGGTTTTCGATTCCCTGGGGCGGGTGCTGCTGGCGATTGCCAAGTTTCCTTCGATCGGCCGCGAGAACGTGGATGCGTGGATCCGCTGCGAGGGGATGGAGCACTTCCGCGAGGCGCTGCAGAAGGGCCGCGGCGTGCTGATCGCGACCGGACACCTGGGGAATTGGGAGCTGAGCGCGTTCGCGCATGCGCTGATCACGGGACCGATGAACGTCGTCGTGCGGCCGCTGGATAATCCGCTGATCGACCGCATGATCCGGCAGCGGCGCGAGCTTTCGGGCAACGCGTCGATCAGCAAGCGCGATATTGCGCGGCCGATTCTCAAGGCGCTCGAGGCGAATCAGGCGGTGGGCATGCTGATCGACCACAACTGGTCCGCGGATACCGGCGTGTTCGTGGATTTCTTCGGAAAAGCGGCGTGCTCGGGAACCGGGTTCGCCAAGCTTGCGGCGCGCAGCGCTGCGGTGGTGATCCCAGGGTTCGCGCTGTGGAATGAAGGCGAGAAGCGGCATGTGCTGCACTTCTATCCGCCGGTACCCATATCCGGCGATGCGGCGCGCGATACGGCGGAAGTGCAGGCGGCGCTGGAACAAATTATCCGCGCGCATCCGGAACAATGGCTTTGGATTCATCGGCGTTGGAAGACGCGGCCGGTTGGTGAGCTTTCGCTGTATTAATTCTTACGCGCCGCGCAGGCGGCGGCGTAGTATTCTGCGAAAGTGAATTCGACCGCGCCATCGCCGCTGAGTAGCGGCGTGTTTGCGCTGGCGCTAACGGCGGCGGCTGTTTTGGGATCGTGGCTGCTTCGCCCCTATTTAGAACCGGACATCTTCATCCTTTTTGTGGTGGCCGTCTGGCTGAGCGCATGGTACTACGGGCGCGCGGGGGGGATTACAGCCGCGGCGGCTTCGGCCGTGGCGATTGTCTACTTCTTCCTGCGGACGAATGCCGACCCGCCACCACCATTGTGGAGCCTGGCAGCCCGGCTGATTGTTTTCCTGGCGATGGCGGCATTGATCACGTGGGTAACGTCCTCATGGCGCGCGAGCCGGCAGCTGCTGGAAGCCACGCTTTCGAGCATCGGAGACGCGGTGCTGGCCACGGATAGAGAAGGCTGCGTGACGTTCCTGAATCCGGTGGCCGAAACGCTCACTGGCTGGCCCGGGAAAGAGGCGAAGGGCAAGCACGCGTCGGAAATTCTCAAGCTGGTGGATGAGCGGACGCACGAGCCGGTAGAGAATCCGCTGGCGAAGATTCTGCAGGAGCGCGTGACGATCGCTTTGTCGGAGCGGACGGCGCTGGCGTCGCGCAATGGAGCGGTATCGCCGATTGAACTGAGCGCCTCGCCGGTGAAAGACGAATCGGCGGGAGTACGCGGCGCGATTCTGGTGTTCCGCGACGTGGGCAAACGGCGGCAACTGGAAGAACAAGCTACGCACGCGGAAAAGATGGACGCCGTGGGACGGCTTGCGGGCGGCGTGGCGGGCGACTTCAACAACGTTCTTACGGTCATCACGGGTTTTGCCGAGTTGCTGCGCGCGGAGGTGCCGGCCTCGGGCCCGCTGCGGCGCTTCGTGGACGAAATTATCTATGCGGGCGAACGCGCCACGGCGCTGACGCGGCATTTGCTGGCGTTCAGCCGCGCATCGACGGCGCAGCCGCGCGTGATCGACGTCAGCGGGCTCGCGGGCGCGATGGAGCCGATGCTGCGGCGGTTACTGGGTCCGGGGATCGAACTCATGGTGCTCAGTCCGCCCGGCCTGGGGCGCGTGCGTGCGGATCCATCGCAGGTGGAACAGGCGATCGTCAACCTCGCCAGTAACGCACGCGACGCGATGCCGCAGGGTGGCAAGCTGGTGATCGAAATCGCCAACGCGGATCTGGAAGAGGGACCGGCGAGCAAGAATCTCGGATTGGCGCCTGGGCCGTACGTGATGATGGCGATCAGCGACACGGGCGTGGGCATGGACGCCGCCACGCGCTCGCGGCTGTTCGAGCCGTTCTTCACGACGAAGACGCCGGGCAAGGGCAGCGGCCTCGGCTTGGCGACGGTTTACGGCATCGTCAAGCAGAACGGGGGCCAGATCACCGTCTACAGCCAGCCGAACTGCGGCAGTATTTTTGAAATCTATCTACCGCGCGTGTCGGAGCAGGCGGAGATGCCGCGCAAGACGCTCTCGAAGGGCTCGGAGACGATTCTGCTGGTGGACGACGAAGAGGGCGTGCGCAAGCTGGTGAACGCCGTGCTGCAATCGCGCGGTTATGAGGTGCTGGAAGCGAGCAACGGACCCATGGCGCTGGCGGCATTCGAGAAGAACGCGCACAAGATCGACATGGTGCTGACGGACATCGTGATGCCGCAGATGACGGGGTTTGAGCTGGGCGCGAAACTGTCGGGGCAAACGCCGGGATTGAAGATTCTCTATATGTCGGGGTTCCGGGATAACGCGCCGGGCGGGGGCGAATCGCCGAAGGCGTTTCTGCACAAGCCGTTCACCCCGGATGTGCTGCTGGCGAAAGTGCGCGAGGTTTTGGATACGAACTGAGGGCGAGCTAAAGCTCGCCGCGGGCTGAATGCCCGCCCCACATCTAGCCGATTTTCAGAGCCGGGATGCGATCGCGCAGCGGCGGCAGCGCGGGGAAATCGGCCGACGGCTGCGACTGATACCAATAGGCGACGGAGTAGAAGCAATCGGCGCGGTCGTTGGCGTGGCCGTGTTCCATGGTGTGCTTCAGGTATTTCGTGAAGGTCACGGGATTATCGGCGTGCCAGCGGTACAGGCAATAACGGCCGCCGGCGAGTTCGGGCCCGGTGATGAAGGGCGCGCCGTTGTAAAGGTGAGCGAAGGGCACGGCGCCATCGCGGCCGCCGAAATCCCACGCGCCGTTGAAGTAGTCTTCGGAACCGGTGCCGGTGATGGCGGGCGCGGATTCATTGTCGATGAAGATCATGTCGTCGCCTTCGCCCATCCAGCCATCGCGATTCTGCAGAACGCCCAACGTGACGCCCATCAAATGTCCCTGCCCGCGAGTTTCCAGGTAGACGTAGTTTTGGCGGCCTTCCAGGTTGTTCTTCGGAGCGCCGGCGGGAAACTGCGCCGCGGCGTTGGGAGCGGACTGACGATATTGCGCGTGGAAGTAAAGCGCACGCTCGGGGAGCGCCGGGACCAGACGGTAATCGATGTTCGAATAGAACGCGCCCACGCGCTGCGTTCCCTCGTTGGTGACGGTGATGCGAGCCGAACGGCGGAACGGCATGGCGAAATAGCTGTTCAGCGCTTTGACCGAGGAGCAGTTGAGAAACGCGGATTGATAGACGAAATATTGGCCGAGGTTGAGGCCGAAGAAATCGCCGACGGGCGTTTCGACGCTGGGCTTGGTGGCGCCATCCCAATACATGCGCAGCACGATTTCCTTCAAATGCGCGCCGCTACCGGCGGCAATGGTGAACCAGATGTGCGTGATGACGCCGGGGCCTTCGGAGGCGAAGACTTCGTGCGTGTCGCCGGGTTCGATCACCCAGCGGTCGGCGTTGCCACCGGTGCGGTCATAACTCGATTGCTTCAGCGAGCGATAGTTCTGCGCGAGCGCGTATTCAGGCAACGCGAATTCGGCGGACGCGGAGGATTGCGGCGCGGCGCTGGCATCGTCGGCGCTGAGCGCGGATGCTGCACTGAGCGCGGCCAAACCGCCGAGAAAGTTCCGGCGCGGGCGGCTATCGGACATGACTAGCTCCTGATTCTCATCATCAAGTATCCACCCGCAAGCGCGAAGATCACGTCGGGCGACCACGCGGCCATGGCGGGCAGGAGCAAGTTTACCTCGCCCAGCTTCTCGAAGAGCGTGCCCAGCGCAAGATAGGAGATTGCGATGAGGATGCTGACGCCGATTCCGGCCATGGCGCCGCGGCTGCCCACCATGAATCCGAAGGGCGCGGCGATCAGCGCCATGATGAGGGCGAAAACAGGAACGGAGAATTTGCGATAGAACTGCACCTGCAGCTTGGTGGTATTGAAACCGCTCTGCGTGAGATCGGCGATGTAATGCCCAAGCTGGACGAAGTTCATTTCGTTGTCTTGCGTGGCTTCCTTGAGGAAATACTCAGGCGGTTCGGTCAATTCGGGGAAGCTCGCGGGCTTCAGCGGGCCGCGGAACGACGTGTAGTTCTTGCAATCGGCGCCTTGGAATTCAGCGCTCCATCCGTCTTCGAAAACCCAGGTTTTGAGCGACGGATTCCAACGCGCGCGATCGGCCACAATCTCGTGCTTGAGGCGGAACGTGACGGGATCGAGATCGAAGACGTTGACTTGCTCCATCATGCGCTCGGCGGCGTCGAAACCCTTGTAGTAATAAATGCGCGAGCCGTGGCCCTTGATCCACTTGCGATCGGGACGAAGCCAGCTTTGCTGGGGGCGGCCCTTGATTTCGTCGCGCAACGCGGCCTGGCGGCGATAGGCGGTGGGAACGTAGGAATAATCGAACGCCAGCAAGCTGCCACTGAGCACGATCGCGGTCACGAACAGCGGGAGCGCGAGCCGGTAGAGACTCACGCCGCACGCCTTGAAGGCGGTAATTTCGTTCTGCTTGCTCATGACGCCGAGCGTGAAGAGCACAGCCACCAGCACGCTGATGGGCGCCATGTCGTAGATCAGCTTGGGCGTGAGGAAGAACAGGTACGTCAGCATGGTGACGAGATTGCTGTTGCGCACCATGTCTCCCATGAGCTCGAAGAAGTTGTAGATGAGAATCAGCGAGACGAAGCTGAGCAGCATCACGGCGAAGTAGAACAGAAAGCTCGACAGGATGTGCGTGTCGACGATCTGCGGCACCAGCGGCAAACGCCAGCGGCCGCGCCCTTCGGGCGGCGCGGTTTTCGATTTGACCACGCTCCACACGCGGCCGAATGCGTCTTTGACGTAAGTGATGACGTCGCGATCGCCAGGAAGCTCCAGGCGCAGCAGGAAAATGAGCCCGGCGATTCCGATGACGGCGTTGGGAATCCATAGCGCAATTTGCGCGGGCAAGGTGCGCTGGCGCGCCAGATTCACCAGCGAGACGAACGACGTGTAGTAGCAGATGAACGCGAGAAAAATGGCGTTGACGTAAGCCGCCGACTTGCCGCCCTTGCGCGTGGTGACGCCGAGCGGGATGCCAACCATAGCAAGCACGAAACACGCCAGGGGCAAGGCGAAGCGCTTGTGGAGCTCAATTTTGTTTTCCAGCCAATCCGGACCGTGGTAGCGCAGAAGATCGCGCGTGGTCATGGCGGAGGCGTGCAGCGATTCCTGATTGGGCGGTTGGGCGTCGAGGGCTTGCAGACTATGCTCGGAGGACGAGTCGTTGGCCACGCCGTCTTTGCTCATTTCGTGCGTGTCCGAATCCTGCATCGTGAGCTGGATGCGGTTGTGCGTTGCGTCGGAAATGGCGATGGCCTGGCGCGCCACCGTGACCATGGGGCCATCGGCCTTATCCTTCAAGCCCGCCGCACGCTGGGCGGGAGGCGTGACATCAGCGATGAAAATGCGCTTCCAGAAGACGATATTGCCCGGCTTCATGTCGCCGATATACAGGATGTGGTTGGGGAAGTCTTCGTCGAAAATGCGCGGCTCGATTTCAGCGGAAAGCTGCGTGGCTTTGATCTGATTCAGAATGCGCGCGCTCTCGACGGCGGCCATGGGGGTGAGCTTCAGCGAAGCGTAAGCGGCGAACGCGACGCCGATGCTGGCGAAGAACAGCACCGGCGCGATCACTTTGCGGCTGGATACGCCGGCGGCGCGCATGGCGACAATTTCGCCATCGCTCGAAAGGCGGCCGAGGCCGATCAGAATTCCGACCAGAACACCGAACGGAATAGTGAGCGGCAGCAGCGGCGGAATGGCCCACGCAAACAGCGGAAGGACGGTCGCGGGCTTGGCGTTGCTGCCGACCAGAACCTCGAACAGACGATCGGCCTTTTGCAGAAACGTGACGAAGGTCGCGAGTATCGTACCCAGCAGCGAGCTGGTCAGAATCTCGCGGAAGACGTATCGGCTGAGGATGCGCACGCGAAAGCCCGGTACTTAGCGCTTGACCAGATCCGGAGCCGAAACGATGGGAAGCTTGGGCATCTCCTCGTCGGCGGGATGTAATTCCAGATCGTCCACAATCAACGAAGGCGCAATCACTGCGACTTCCGCCGTGAAGCTGGCGCCACCGAGGACGGCGAACAGCGAGCCGTTTTCCATGTATTCGAGCAGGATGTGGTCGTCGCCCACAGCGACGATGTCTTTCAGCGATTTGCCGGTGAAGCCGCGGAAGCGCATGCCGCGGACCAGTTCTTCATGGCCATCGGGAAATACTTTGTACGCGAGAATCGGAGGGCTGACCGGACGCGAAGAGCTTTGCGAGGCGCTCATGATGTGGCGGAGCTCCTCGAGGGTGCTGGCGGAAGAAGGAAAATCCATCTTGCGCACCGCGATGCAATAAGGCTTCCCGCGCTGTTTGCAAAGATCGATGAACTTCTGCTTCATCTCGGCCGCGGGCGTGGTTTCGGAGGCGCTCACGAACACATTGCTGAGCGCGGGCATGCCGGCGCCGAGAGTGCCAGGCAGGCGCGCGCGCCCGTTGGAGGCGGAGTATCCCTTGACCGGCTGGCGCGTCAGCAAATAGTTCTTGAGCACGCCCTTTTCGACCAGCGTCAGGGGCCCTGCCTTTACGCCTTCACGATCGACATCATAGCTGCCGAAAAGCGGACGCCCGCGCCATTCTTTTTGCGTGGGGTCGTCCACGACGGTGATGTAATCCGGCAGAACGCGTGAACCCACTTTGCCATCGAATTCGCCGGGGGGAATGCTGCCGCCGCGGCCGCCGTCACTGACCGGCCGGCGAGTAAGGGTCAGGTTGCGGGCGAGCACCTCGGCGAACACCTGGGGTCCGGCTTCGCCCTCGAAAAAGATGGGACCGTTGTAATCTTCACCCTTGGGAGCGTGCGCGAGCGCAGTAACGCGCTCCGCCAGAACGCTCACCGCGCGGGACATCTCCATGTCAGAAGGCATACGCGATGGATCGAGCGAGTGAAACGCAAGGGCGTCGCGGACGGTCATGCCATCCGGCGCCTGGGCCGTAGCGGAGGCGCGAAGTACGGTAACGGTTTCGGGATAGCGGACTTCGGTGCCTTCGGAATTCGCGATATAGGCGCCGCCCGCGCTCGATTCGAGATCGACGCTGGAGTTTTTCAGTTCAGGATAGTTTTCGAAAACCGCCGAGAGCGAGCGCACGCGGGTAGCCCACGCGTCTTCGTCGATGGAAAGCTTGGGAATGTCGCGGAGGAAATGGACCGGCGGCGCGGCGGCGAGATCGTCGAGTTGTTCGGTCTGCGTGATATTGCGCAGCGCGGCGCGCTTGCGGGAAATGGCCTCTACCGCGGCCTTGTAAGCGGAATCGGTCTCGAGCCAGAAATAACGGCGCAGGAGCGAATAGTCGTTTTCGGTGGGGAAGCGTTCCAGATCGTAGCGGGCGCCGCCGAAACCGCCACCGGCGAAGTTGCCGTTGTCAAACTTGTAGCTGCCAACACGCACGCGGATATCGGGGGAACGGAAATGCTCATGGCGGCGCGCCACGAGGCCGCCGAGATTGGCGGAGACGTTGAAGCTTTCCTCCTGATCGACGAGGTATTGAATGAAATACGGCGCCTCCAGATTCGGAATCGTGAGCGAACGCGCCCGCTCGATCTCATCGTGCATGGCCTTGAGCACGGGATCGGTTGCGGTGGGAGCTTGAGCGTTCACCAGCCAGACAGCAGTGGCGGCGATGGCCGTGACAGTGAGGATTTGCTTCACTTGCCGGCTCCCTTCTCGAGCACGGTAGGCTCGGAAAGCAGCGGCGGCCGGTCGTTCGATTTGGCCTTCTTTTCGATTTCGATTTCGGAAACCAGAATGGCGGGCGAAACGGCAGAAACCGGGACGCTGCCGGATTCGGCGCCGCAGTATCCGTTGAAGACTTCCTGCTTGTCGCTGGTGGCGAGAATCTTGGCGAAGCTCGCGAGCGGCGTGCCGACAATATCGGTTCCGCGCACTAATTCATCGGGCCGGCCATCGGGATAGATTCGATACACAATCACCGGGATGACTTTGAAGGCCTGCAATCCGGCGCGCTGGGTGGTGGTGAAACCGCCGGTGATGTCGCGGAAATATAGGCCGTAGGGCTTGTTCTGGCGCTTCACTTCAGCGAGCAGCATTTCGCGCAATTTGGCATCGGAAACGGCGTTGGAGGATTCGACAACCAAGTTCGATTGGCGCGAGACAACTTCGAGGCCGGGCTGGCGGCGTCCGTGCCCGTTGGAATGATCGACGCCCGAAATGGGCGAGCGCGACATGAGGAACGTCTTGAGAACGCCCTTATCGACCGCGAGCACGGGGCGCGCCTTGACGCCTTCGTCGTCGTAATCGTACCAGCCGTTGAGATCGACGCCACCGATTTTGCGGCGCGTGGGGTCGAAAACGACGGAGAGAAAATCGGGAAGCACCTTGGTGTTGACGCTCTTGGTGAAGGTCTGGCCTTCGGTCTCTTCTTTCTGGCGGTGGCCTTCGACGCGGTGGCCGAAGATTTCGTGGAAGAAGACGCCGGCGGCGCGTCCGGAGAAGATCGCAGGGCCGACGAATGGCTCGGCTTCGGGCGCTTTCAAAAGATTGGTGACGTCATTGGCGACGCGATCGACCGCCGCGTTGAGCGTCTTATCGTCCGGAAGCCCGGAGGCCTCGACGGCTTCGAAGGTTTCGAACGAGCTGAGATCGGTTCCGTCGGTGGCTTTGGCGGAGGCGGTGATGACTACGCGTGCGAATCCGCGGCCATGCTGCAGGCGCGAGCCTTCGGTGTTTACGAAGTAGCGCGTGTCGGTTTGCGCGCTGACGGAAACGTGCGACGTGAGCACGTGCGGGTAATTGGAGAAGCGCGCGGAAAGCGCGCGGACGCGTTCGCTCCACGCGGCCTGATTGAATTCGAGCTTGGGCAGCGCTTCCGCCGCCACGGAAGGCGGCTCGATGGAGAAATCGTCAGACTGATCTTCGGCCGCGACCTTCACCTGCGTGTTGGTATTGATGCGGATGAGGCGCTGAGAAGCGGCGCGATACGCGCGGTCGGTCTCGAGCCAGATGCGGCGCTTGATGGAATCGACGCTGTTCTCATAGGTGGTGAGAGCGCCGGAGGTGAACTGGCCGCGGTCGCCGCGCACGGAATGGTAATTATCGAGCTTGGGCGAGCCGACGCGAATGGAAACGTCGAACTGCCGCTCTTTGCCATCGCCCGTTCCGTCGATTGTGCCGAGCGTGCCGGAGACCGTCTTGTATTCCTGCTCGGTAATTTCGTAGCTCAGGAAGTACGGCGGGGGGTCGGCCTTCTGCTTGAGGGCCGTGAAGTTGCGAGTGAGTTCCTGCGACATGGCGTCCAGCAGGACCGTAGGTTGGGCGGCGGCTAAAGACGCCGCGGAGGCGAAAATCGCCAAGCGGAGGGGGACTGCGAGGGTCAAGCTTAAAGGATAACATTGGCGCGATGGCATGGGGTTGAAGTGATAGACGGACGGGAAGATAGAAGGTTGCGACTGGTTATTCCGGCGGGCATATAATGAAGGCCATGTTCTGGAGGGTGTTGGCGCCGGTCGCATTGTGTTTTTCCGCATACGCCGCCGACGACCTGCCGCCCGCCGCGAAATCCAAAGTCAACTACGCGCGCGATGTACAGCCGCTGCTCGCCAAGCGCTGCTATGTTTGCCACGGACCGCAACAGCAAATGAGCGGTTTGCGGCTGGACCAAAAAGACGCCGCGCTGAAAGTTATCCAGCCGGGAAATAGCGCCGAAAGCCGGATCATCCGCATGGTGGCGGGCGTTGGGAACAAGGTGATGCCGCCGGTGGGCGAGCGGCTCACGGCCGCTGAAATTGGCCTGCTGCGCGGCTGGATCGATCAAGGCGTGGAGTGGGCGGCGCCGGCCGCGGGGCAACCGCAACAGCCCACGCATTGGTCGTTCCGCAAAGTGACGCGGCCCGATCCGCCGGCGGTTGGCGACCGTTCCTGGGCGCGCAACGCCATCGACCGCTTCATTTTGGCTCGGCTCGATAAGGAAGGCGTGAAGCCGTCGCCCGAGGCTCCGAAGACCACGCTGATCCGCCGGCTCAGTCTTGACCTCACCGGATTGCCGCCCACGCCGCAGGAAGTGGCGGATTTCCTGGGCGACAACCGTCCGGATGCGTACGAGCGTCTGGTGGATCGACTACTCGCTTCGCCGCACTATGGCGAGAAATGGGCGCGTTATTGGCTGGATCTGGCGCGCTACGCCGATAGCGACGGTTACGAAAAAGACCGCTCGCGTCCCTGGGCTTGGCGCTATCGCCAATGGGTGATCGAGGCGATGAATCGCGATCTGCCGTTCGATCAGTTCACCATCGAACAACTGGCGGGCGATCTGCTGGCGAAGCGCACGGAAGAGACGATGATCGCCACGGGGTTCAATCGCAACACGCTCACCAATCGAGAAGGCGGCACCGACCCCGAACAGTTCCGCGATGAACAGGTGCTGGACCGCGCGGCGACGCTGGGAACGGTATGGCTCGGGCTGACCGTGGGCTGCGCGCAATGTCACAATCACAAGTTCGACCCCATCAGCCAAAAAGAGTTTTACCAGCTCACTGCATTTTTCGACACGCAGGAGGAGGTCAATATTCCGCGCGCCGCTACCCGGCGAACTCGGGCCTTACCTGGCGGCGCGGGCGGCTTACGATCAGCAGCGGCAGACGCTGCTCGATCAATACGGAATTCCGGGACTGCAGGCCGATTGGGAGAACAACCTGCGGTATTCCGCGCAACATCCGGGCGAACACGAGGATTGGGACTTCGCGTACGGCGAATTCCGGCACACAGTGGACAACGCGAAGAAGGTCTTGTTGCTCGATCCGGCAAAGCGAAGCGAAGTGCAGCGGACCGCGATGACCGACGCTGTCATTAGCGGCTGCGGCAACCTTTTTCCGAAGGATTACTGCAGCGGTTTCCGGCTGGGCGAACTGCGCAACAAGCTCAATGAGCTGAATGCGAAGACGCCGCAGATTAGTTTGGCGCCGGTGCTGGTGGAAAACGATGCGCCGCCGAAAACTTATGTTCATCTCAAAGGCGATTGGCGCGACCACGGCGACGAAGTGCAACCGGACACCCCCAGGATCTTGCCGCCGCTGCCCGCCGGGGAAAAACACACGCGATTGACGCTGGCGCGCTGGCTGGTATCGCCGGAGAATCCTCTGACGTCGCGCGTCGCGGTGAATCGGTTCTGGCAGGAACTTTTCGGCCGCGGCATCGTGCACACCTCGGAAGATTTCGGCACGCAGGGCGATGCGCCGACGCATCCGGAACTGTTGGATTGGCTGGCGAGCGAATTTCAGAGCCGCGGCTGGAGCATGAAGCAGATTGTGCGGCTGATGGTCACGTCAGCAACCTACCGCCAGTCCTCGAATACGCGTCCGGAATTGACCGGGCGCGATCCAGACAATACGCTGCTTGCGCGCCAGTCGCGGATGCGGTTGCCGGCGGAGTTGATCCGCGATGAGACGCTTTTTGCCGCGGGCGTGCTCGATCCGCGCGTGGGCGGACCGAGCGTGAAACCTGCGCAGCCGGCGGGGGTGGCGGAACTGTCGTACCAGAATTCGGTGAAGTGGGTGGAGAGCACGGGCATCGACCGCTATCGCCGCGGCCTCTATATTCACTTCCAGCGCACAACGCCCTATCCGCAATTGATGACGTTCGACGCCCCTAGCGCGAACCTTTCCTGTACGCGGCGCGAACGCACGGATACGCCGCTGCAGGCGTTGAACCTGATGAACGACCCGGTCTTCTTCGAAGCGGCGCAAGCGCTGGCGTTCCGCGTGATGCAGGAATCGGATGGCGCCTTCCGCGACCGGCTGAATCTGGCGTATGCGATCACGCTTGGACGCGCGCCGGCGGCGCCCGAAGCGGAACGTATGGGCAAGTATTTCGACGAGACGCTGCGCGGGCTTTCGCAGAAGCCGGAAACGGTAGCCGCGCTCTTTCCCAGCCGAATCGACGGCATACCGCAGGCGCAGGCCGCGGCATGGGTGGAGTTGAGCCGCGTTCTGCTCAACTTGGACGAATTCATTACGAGGGAGTGATCATGACCCGCGAAGAGTTCCGCCGCATTCAGACCCGCCGCAGCTTCTTTCAGCAATGCGCGGGCGGCGTTGGCATAGCGGCGTTGGCACAGTTGATGGAAGGCGAAGGTCGCGCGGCAGCGGCCGGCGTGAACCCGCTTGCTCCCAAGAAGCCGCATTTTCCCGCCAAGGCCAAGAACGTGATTTTCATGTTCATGGAAGGCGGCCCCAGTCAGCTCGACCTCTTCGATCCGAAGCCCGCGTTGCAGAAATGGAGCGGCCATCCGCTGCCCGCGGAGATGACGAAAGACCTGCGGCTCGCGTTCACCAAGCCGAACGCGGCAGTGCTGGCGAGCCCACGGACATTCCAGCCGTACGGCAAAAGCGGCATCGAGTTTTCCGATTACATCCCGGATATCGGCGGCTGCGCGGACGATCTGTGCCTGGTGCGGTCAATGTACACGGACGCATTCAATCATCACCCCGGGCAATTGCTGCTGTTCGGCGGCAGCATCCAGGTGGGACGGCCGACGATGGGCGCGTGGACGCTTTACGGCCTGGGCAGCGAGTCGCAGAATCTGCCGGGGTTTGTGGTGCTGGGGTCGGGCGCGGGCACGAGCGGCGGGACGTCGAATTGGTCGAGCGGATTTTTGCCATCGACGTATCAGGGCGTTGTGTTCCGCAGTTCGGGCGATCCGGTGCTTTATTTGTCGAACCCCGCCGGGGTCACGACGGAGATGCAGCGTGCTGGGCTGGATGTGCTCAAGGACCTGAACCAGGAACATCTGGATCAGACCGGCGATCTGGAAATCGCCTCGCGCATTTCGTCGTACGAATTGGCTTTTCGTATGCAGATGGCGGCGCCGGAGTTGCTCGATTTCTCGAAGGAATCGCCCGAGACGCTGGCGATGTACGGGGTGGATAAGGAACCCACGCGGCCGTTTGCCACGAATTGCCTGTTGGCGCGGCGCATGGTGGAGCGCGGCGTGCGCTTCGTGATGCTGACGCACGCAACCTGGGACGATCACAGCGATCTAAATCGCAAGCTAAAGAAGAACTGCGATATCGCCGACCAGCCGACGGCGGCGCTGATTCGCGATTTAAAACAGAGGGGATTGCTTGAAGACACGCTAGTGGTTTGGGGCGGCGAATTCGGGCGGACGCCGATGGTGGAAATCCGCGACCCGCGCGATGTGAACAACGCCGGCCGCGATCATCATCCGCTGGCTTACAGCTTGTTCCTGGCAGGCGGCGGGATCAAGGGCGGGCAGGTGATCGGAAAGACGGACGATCTTTGCATGAACGTGGTGGAAGACAAGGTTCACGTGCACGATCTGCAAGCGACGATTTTGCATTGTTTGGGGCTCGAGCATACGCGGCTGACCTATCACTATATGGGCCGGGATTTCCGGCTGACGGACGTCGCGGGGAATGTTGTGCAGAAGATGCTGGCCTAAGCAATATTGCCTAATATACTAGGCAAATTGCTTGAAAATTGTGGGGATGCCTAATATAATAGGCAAGTGGATCTGATTTCCCTCGGCGCCCAAATCGCTGAGCGGCGTAAGCAACTCAAACTCAGCCAGGCGGCGCTCGCGCGAAATGCCGGAATCAGCCGCGCCACGCTCGACGCCTTGGAAAACGGGCGAACCGGAGAACTTGGTTTTTCCAAGGTCGCCAAACTGCTGGCCGCGCTCGGGCTCGAACTGACTCTGCAAGAAGAGCGCGCGCAACGCCCCACGTTAGACGAACTGCTGCAAGAGGACCGCGATGATCAAAGTGTGGACCGGCGCGGCTGAAGCGGGTCTGTTGGATCGTCACGGCGAACGCGGCAGCACCTTCGCCTATTTGCCGCAGACTGCGGGCGCCCGCGCCGTATCCGTCACTATGCCCGTGCGCCTTCCGTCATGGAGCACCGCGTTTGGCCTGCCACCCATATTTGAAATGAACCTACCTGAAGGCGCCCTGCGCGAGCGCCTGCGGCTTGCTTTCGCGAAAGCCACGGGCGCGTTCGACGAATTCGACCTGCTGACCGTGGTTGGCCGCTCGCAAGTGGGCCGTATCCGCTATACCGGCGCCGAGGACCAATTGCACGAGGATGTGCCGTTTCAATCGGTGGACGAGATTCTTGAACGGAAGCGCGGCGGCGACCTGTTCCGCTACCTGCTGGAGAAATTCGCGACCTTTTCGGGCATCAGCGGCGTGCAGCCCAAGATCCTGGTGCGTGACGAAAAAGCCTTTGCGGAGATGGAGCATACCGGGCGCCGCCTCTCGCAGAGCTATCGTGGCGCGACGCACATCGTGAAGCTGTGGGAACCGAACGAATATCCGCAACTCGCCGCCAATGAATTTTTCTGCCTGACGGCGGCGCGCAAGTGCGGCCTCGACGCGCCGCCGTTTCGTTTAGCGGAAGACGGCTCGGCATTGGTCATCGACCGCTTCGACCTTCGCATGGACGGAATCTATCGCGGATTCGAGGATTTCTGCGTGCTCAATGCGCGCAGAACCGATGAGAAATACCGGGGCAGCTACGAGACCTCAGTGATGAAGCGATTCGCGCAGTTCGCAAATTCCACGCATGTGAACGAGGATTTGGAAAAACTCTTCACGCTCATCGCGCTGAACTGCGCGCTTCGCAACGGCGATGCGCATCTCAAGAATTTTGGGGTTGTGTATGACGATGTTCTGGGCGAAGCGCGGCTTGCGCCGGTTTACGATCTCGTGACCACTTCCGTATACCTCGCCAAAGACAGGCTGGCTCTCACCCTCAACGGGACCACGCAATGGCCGGTGGCAAAGGACTTGAAAAGGCTGGGTGAAACGCGAGCGGGCCTGGCGCCCGCCAGGATCAAACGGACTCTGCAACACATCGATGAATCGATGCACGAGACCGCAAACGAGATCCGGCTCTATGCCAAGGAGCATCCGGAATTCGCGGAGGTCGGCGAAGGAATGGTGCGGGAATGGGAAAGCGGCGCTGCTATGTCGCTTCGCGAATGACGTCTTCTTAGACTTTGCGCAGCTTGGTAACGCGGCCCACTTCCACCCACTCGACGATGAAAATGTTGCCGGCGTGATCGAAGGTGGCGCCGTGCGGGGCCACGAATTTTCCGGCGGTGAAGTGGTCACGCGTCAATTTGCGCGTGTCGCGCCATTTGGTTTCGGAATCGTCGCCCAGATGCTCGATCACCTGGTTGTTCTTGTCCAGCAGGGTGACGCGCGCGCCGAGATCGGGCACCACCACGTCGCCGTTTTTGAAGAAGGCGAAGTTGCAGGGCAGATTCGTGCCGCTGACGAAATCGATATGCTCGCCGCCGAGGGTGAAGCGCTGGATGCGGTTGTTGGAGCGGTCGGCGACCAGCAGAATCGGGTGGCCGCCGCGCTCATCGAGCACGATGCCGTGGGGACAATCGACTTTCCCAGCCTCCTTGCCCTTGCCGGCGAAGGTGCGGATGTATTCGGCTTTGCTGTTGTACTGATTGATGTAGCTGGAGCCGTAGCCATCGCCGACGTAGATATCGCCGTTGGGCGCGACGGCGAGATTGGTGGGGCTGTATTTGGGACGCTTGCCATCCGCGCCCGGCTTATAGGCCTCGGATTGTTCGGGATAGCCGATGGACCACACCGGCTCGCCGGCCAGCGTGGCTTTCTCCACCACGCCGCGCTGCGTATCGCACAGATAGAGGAATTCGGTGCTGCCTTCCTTGCGGATGTACAGGCCGTGCGCGCCGCCCTTGAAATCTTTGCCCCAGGATTTGATGAACTTCCCGTTCGCGTCGAAGACCACCATCGAATCGGCGCTTTCGCTGGCCGCGTTGACGGTGTGGTGAATGTAGATGTTGCCTTGCGAATCTTCGACGACGCCGTGCGTGTTTCCGTACTTGATTTGCGCGGGCAACTCGCCCCAATCGTGAATAGCCTCGTAGGTGTGAGCGCCGCTGCCGAGGACAGGCGGCTTCGATCCGGCCTTGTCCTGGGCATAGAGGATCGTGGGAGCGGCGGCCGCGGTCTGCAAGAACCGGCGCCGCGATGTGGAGCGCATAGCGAACTCCTTTCTTGAGCAGTATACTGCGCCGGGATGGCTATCGAGTGGCCGTGCGGCGCGCTACCTCGTCGATATAGGCGCGTCTGAGACGTTGCGCACGGTCGAGAAGGCCGGCGCAGAAGATATCGGGATTCAAGGTTCCGAGCTCGTGGTCCGAAAGCTCCTCGAGGTGCGTTCGCCAGTTGGCTTCTTCGCGGGCGTTGAAGATGTCGCGATCGAGAACGCTGGTGGCGTGGGGGGCGAGCACGCCCGGAACCATCACCTGGCAGAGTGGCGGCGAGGGATTGTCGGCGGTCAGCTCGGCCTCTTCGATCAGAACGTAGCAGGGAATTCCGGCCGCGCGCAGCGCAGCCCGCGCCTGTGCTGCTTCCTGGGCATACGCCCGGCCAGGATACATACCGAAAGATGTCGCGCAAGCCGAATCGTCAAGCCAGTCGGGAGGGGGCCCGGATTCGAAATTATCGGCGCTCTCGATTTCGCCGAACTTGGCAGCAGAATCCCCTTCCTCCCAGGTGACCCCGTCCGCATCCTCTTCCGCCGCCGCGCCTCTGCGCGCGATCTCCTCGGCGAGGAGTTTCTGGGCGACCTCGGTCAAATCGGTGGGGTCGATATCGAGCAGCGCTTCGTCGGATAACGAATCGTAGTGGCGGCGCAAATCTTCAGAGTCTATACGCACGGTGCTCACTCTTTTATATAATTTTTCTGTCTTGACACGCAAAATCTTTCTTCCGCTCAGCCTAGCGCTGTTTGTTTTCCAGGCCCGTCCGGCTGGAAATTTTTCCCTGACTGTCGACAACATCATGCGCGGTTCGGCATTGGTGGGGTACGAGCCAACAGGAGTCCGTTGGAGCTACGACAGCCAGCACATTTATTTTCAATGGAAGCAGGCGTCGGAACCACCGGCTGCCCCCATGGATACCTACACGGTGAACCGCGATGGCAGTGGCCTGCATAAGCTGGGCGACGAGGAAGCACGGCATTTGCCGGGCGCGGGCGATACATCGAAGGACCGGAAATGGACGGCCTACGCGCAGAACGGCGACATTTTCATCCTCGATAACTCGAGCGGCGCGATCCGGCAGGTGACGAAAACCTCTGACGGGGAAGCCAACCCCCGTTTCCTGCCGGACGGCAAGCGCATTTCGTTCACGCGCGGAGGCAATCTCTACGTCATGGCGTTGGATAGCGGTTATCTCGAACAAATGACGGATATCCGGGCGGCCGCGGCGGCAGGCGCAGCGGCGCCGGCAGGTGGCGGCGGCGGACGCGGGTTCGGTGGCGGAGGTGGCGGCGGACGTGGGGGACGCGGCGGAGGCGGTGGTGGCGGCGCGCGTGGGGGTGCGGGCGGCGCGGGCGCGGCCGGTGAAGCCACTGGCACGGCGGCGCAGGAGTATCTGAAGAAAGAACAGCGCGAACTGCTGGAATATGTCCGCGAGCGCGCCGAATTGCGCGAGACGGAAGCGGCCCGGCGCAAGGGCGAGCCGACTGGACGCAAACCGTATAATTTGCAAGCCTCGGAATCGGCGGGGGGCATGCAGCTTTCGCCCGATGGCAAATACGTTATCGCGTCCGTCTTCACAAGCGCGACGGGCGCGAAGAGCAACGCGGTGCCGAACTACATCACGGATTCGGGATACACGGAAGACATTCCCGGCCGGACGAATGTCGGCGACGTGCAGGGGCGCAGCCGGCTGGTGAGCATCAACGTGGAGACGGGTGAAGTCAAGAACGTCGACCACGGGCAGAAGAAGGGCGACGCGGTGCGTGATATCCAGCTTTCGCAGCCAGTGTGGTCGGAAGACGGAACCAAGGCCGCGATGCTGGGCAGCGCGACCGATCACAAAGACCGCTGGGTGTTTGCGCTCGATCCGGCGACGGGCCAGACGCGTGTTCTGTCGCACGATCACGATGACGCGTGGGTGGGCGGTCCCGGCGCACAAACCATTGGCTGGATGAAGAACGGCCGCGAGGTCTACTTCCAATCGGAGCGTAGCGGATATTCGCAGCTTTATGCGGCGGGCTTCGATGGCGGCGAGCCGCGCGCGCTGACTTCGGGCAAATGGGAAGTGCTCAATGTGCGGCAATCGGAAGACAAATCGAAGTTCTACATCACCGGCAGCAAGGATTCGCCCTATGAGAATCACTTGTATTCGATGGACGGCAATGGCGGCGAC
The DNA here is from genome assembly GCA_963743705.1 of Bryobacterales bacterium. Taxonomy (GTDB): domain Bacteria; phylum Acidobacteriota; class Terriglobia; order Bryobacterales; family Bryobacteraceae; genus PALSA-243. The sequence continues at coordinate 691,763 of CAVUQS010000021.1, forward strand.
CTGACGCGCATCACGAAAGCCGTGGGCAAGCACACGACGACGCTTTCGCCCGACGAGCATTGGATCGCGGACATTTATTCCTACACCAACAAGCCGCCGGATCTGTTCGTGCAGGAAAATCGCCCGATGACCGATTCCAAACGGCTGACTACGTCACCGACGGCCGAATTTTCCGAATACCAGTGGCTGGATGCGCCGATTGTCGAATTCACCGCGCGCGACGGCGTGAAGGTTCCAGCGCGGTTGTTCAAGCCAGCGAATTTCAAGAAGGGCGGCCCGGGCGTGATCTTCATTCACGGCGCCGGTTACCTGCAGAACGTGGACAAGTGGTGGTCGAGCAGTTACTACCACGAATACATGTTCGACCACATCCTGATGGATCACGGATTCCTGGTGATCGACGTGGATTATCGCGGCTCGGCAGGTTACGGGCGCGACTGGCGCACGGCGATCTATGAGCACATGGGCGGGAAGGATCTCGACGACATCGTGGACGCGGCCAAATACATCGTGGCAAAACACGGCGTGGATGCGAAAAAGATCGGCACGTTTGGAGGCAGCTACGGCGGGTTCCTGACGTTGATGGCGCTATTCACGCAGCCCGATGTTTTCGCGGCCGGCGCGGCGCTGCGGCCGGTTTCGGATTGGGCGCTCTACAATCACGGCTACACGTCGGATATTTTGAACGTGCCGCAGAGCGATCCGGAAGCCTACAAGCGTTCTTCGCCAATTTACTTCGCGCAGAACCTGCGCGGCGCGCTGCTGATCTGCCATGGCATGGTGGATACCAACGTGGAGTTCGAAGACACCGTGCGGCTGACGCAGCGGCTGATCGAACTTCGCAAGGACAACTGGCAGCTTGCTGTCTATCCGGTGGAAAATCACGGCTTCGTGCAGCCTTCCAGTTGGGCGGACGAATATAAGCGCATCCTGGCGTTGTTTGAGAAGAATCTGAAATAGGAAAATTTGGAACGGCCGCGCCTGGATCGTTCGATCGGCCTGCTACAAGCGACCGCGATGGTCGCGGGTATCATCGTCGGCGCGTCGATTTTCGTGCAGCCTTCGGAAATCAACCGGCACGTGCCGAGCGTGTTGGGCGTGCTGGCGGTCTGGGCGGCGGCGGGCGCGCTGACGCTGTTCGGATCGCTGGTTTGCGCGGAATTATCGTCGATCTATCCGCAAACGGGCGGCATCTACGTTTTTCTGAAAGAGACGCTCTCGCCGGCTTGGGGATTTCTGTGGGGCTGGGCGATGTTCTGGAGCGCGCATTCGGGCATCATCGCCGCGTCCTCAATGATTCTGGCGCGCTACGTAGGTTTCTTCGCTCCGTTGAGCGACATCGGAACCAAAGCGGTAGCGATCGCGGCGATTCTGGCGCTGTCGTTCGTCAATTATCTCGGCGTCAGGCAAGGGAGCCGGTTGCAAACCGCGGTGACGATTTCCAAACTGGCGGCGATTGCGATCCTGCTGGTGCTGGCGGCGGTATTCGGCGGTCATGGAGCGACGCAAAGCGCCGTGACGGCGCCATTCGATCTGAAGGAATTCACGCTGGGCGTAAGCGCCGCGCTCTTCGCGTTTGGCGGATGGCACATGGTGACTTACACGGCGGGCGAAACGCGCGACGCAGCGCGGACCGTGCCGCGGGCGTTGTTGATTGGCGTGTTCATCGTGACGGCCTGCTACATCGGGCTGAATGCGGCATACCTGCACATTCTGCCGGTAGCGCGCGTAATCGCTTCGCAGCGCGTGGCGGCGGATGCAGCCTCGGTGCTTGCTGGGTCGCGCGGCGCAGCGGTGATTTCGGCGCTGGTGATTCTTTCCGCGGTGGGCGTGTTGAACGGAGTGATTCTGGCCGGCCCGCGAACATACTACGCGATGGCCGAAGAAGGATTGGCGTTCGGATGGTTGGGGCGCGCGCATCCACGATTCCACACGCCGTACCTGGCGATTGCGCTGCAGGCAGTCTGGTCTTGCGTGCTGGTGGCGACGGGCACGTACCGCGTGCTTTTCACGCGCGTGGTTTACACGGAGTGGATCTTTTTCGCTCTGATGACCGTCGGGCTGCTGCTTTGGCGGCGCGGCTATCGATCAGGACGCCGCACGGCGAAGCACGGCGCGCCGTTTCGAGTGCCGGGGGCGGCGGCGATGTATGCGGTGTTCATCGCGGCAGCGCTGGGCGTAGCGGCGATTCAGATTGCCGCGGAACCGGGGCAAGCCGCGTTCGGCCTCGCGCTGGTCGTGCTAGGATTGCCTGTTTACTACTTCTGGATCCGTCCCCATGCCCATCATTGACTTCCACAACCACTACTACCCGCCTGCTTATCTGGATGCGCTGCGCAGCGGCAAGAGCGCCGTACAGGTTTCCGAAGACGCCGATGGAAATCCGCTGATTTATTATCCCGGCGACTACAACATCTGCGTGCCCGGTCATCGCGATATCGATTACCGCGAGCAGGTGTTGATCGAACACGGCGTGGATACGCAGATGATCACGCTGACCACGCCCGGGACGCACGTGGAATCGCCGCAAACCGCGGTGCGCTTCGCGAAGCTGGTAAATGACGCTTTCGCGGAGGTGATTCGCACCAAGAAAGCGCGATTCACGGCGCTCGCGACGTTGCCGCTGAACGTGCCGGAGGAATCGGTGAAGGAATTAGAGCGCGCCCATCTGGATCTGCACCTCGCTGGCGCCATGCTATTCAGCAACGTGAATGGCGTGGGCCTCGACGATCAGCGATTCTGGCCGTTGTATGAAGCGGCGAACGATATGAATGCGGTGTTGTACATCCATCCCACACATCCAGTGGGCGTGGAGGCGATGACCGATTACTGGCTGATGCCGCTGGTCGGTTTCCTGTGCGACACCACGCTGGCAGCGGCGAAGATCGTGTTCAGCGGCGTGGCGGAGCGGTTTCCGCGGATACGCTGGGCGCTGTGCCACATGGGCGGCGCGATCCCGTATCTGGCGGAACGCCTCGACCGCGGATTTGAAGCATTCAGCGAGTGCCGCGCCAATATCGCTAAGCATCCCACCGATTATTTGAAAACCTTCTATTACGACACGGTGAATTTCGACCCGCGCGCGGTCCAGTTGGCGATCGATTTCGCGGGCGCGAACCATATCCTTGCTGGCAGCGATTACCCGCACCAGATCGGCAGTATTCCGAAGATGCTCGAGACCGTGCGCGGCCTTCCGGTTAGCACGGCCGAGCGGGCCGCCATCTTCGGCGGTAACGCGGCGGCTTTGTTGGGATTGGCGTGACGCAAGACGCCATCCGTCTGCCGGGCACGAAAGCCAAGATTACGCTCGCGCCGCTAATCGCGGCGATCTTCTTCATTGTGGCCGGCTGGCCGTTCGGCCTGGAAGAGATCGTCTCCAAATCGGGGTACATGGGCGCGATTCTGATTCTGGCAATCACGCCCATCATATGGAGCCTCCCGACGGCGTTGATGGTGAGCGAGCTGGCAAGCGCCATTCCCGAAGAAGGCGGCTATTACGTTTGGGTGACGCGCGCGCTGGGCCGCTTCTGGGGATTTCAAGAAGCATGGCTTTCCTTTGTGGGCAACATGTTCGATGTGGCGCTCTATCCCATTATGTTTGTCAGTTACCTGAGCCGGCTGGCTCCGGGATTGACCGCAGGCGGGAATAAGTTATGGATCGGCGCGGGGCTGATTACGTTAGCCGCGGTTACTAACCTATTCGGGGCGAAAGTGGTCGGCGAAAGCTCGCTTGCGTTCAGCGCGATGTTACTTTCTCCGTTCGCGGTATTGAGTGTGTATGCGTTATTACATCATGCCCCGCCAGCGCACCCGATTCCGCTCCGCAATGTCGATCTACTTGGCGGTATTCTCATCGGAATGTGGAATTACATGGGGTGGGACAATGCTTCGCTGGTTGCAAGCGACGTAGACCGGCCGCAACGCACTTATCCACTGGCGATGGCGGGCGCCGTGGCGCTAGTATCGTTCACTTACATCATTCCCGTGGCGGCCGTAAGCCTGACCGGCCTCGACCCCAACCGATGGACGGAGGGCGGATGGCCGGATGTGGCCGCCGCGATCTGGCCAGGCGCCTCAGGGGCGGCGCTGGCGGTGGCGATTACAGCGTCGGGGTTGATCGCGACCGTGGGGACGCACAATGCGCTGACTCTTGCCTTCGCGCGTTTGCCGGTAGCGCTGGCGCACGATGGCTACTTCCCCAAATTTCTGACACGGAGGAACGCGCGCGGGGCGCCGTGGGCGTCAATCGCCGTGTGTTCGGTGGCGTGGATTGGCTGCATGCTGTTGAGTTTTTCGAAGCTATTGGCGATTGACGTATTACTTACCGGTACGAGCTTGATGCTGGAGTTTGCGGCGTTGATAGCGTTGCGAATTCGGCAACCCAACCTGCCGCGTCCATTCCGGGTTCCGGGCGGAATGGCGGGAGCGGTGGCGATCGGCATCGCACCTCTGGCGCTGCTGGTTCTCGCGGCGGCGCGCAGCGAAGTGGAACAGATTGGCCCGGTCAACGCGCTGGAACTAGGCGCGCTGCTGATTGCGGCCGGCTGCGCAGTATACGCGTGGCGCGGGCGGCGTGTAATAACTACAGCCGGTTGATCAGGCTGGCGACATAGCCGGCGCCGAAGCCGTTGTCGATGTTTACAACCGTAACGTTGCTGGCGCAACTATTTAGCATCCCGAGGAGCGCCGCTAGGCCGTGAAAGCTGGCGCCATAGCCAACGCTGGTAGGAACCGCGATAACGGGGCAAGAAACCAGACCGCCGACCACGCTGGGCAGCGCGCCCTCCATTCCGGCGCAGACCACCACCACGCGCGCATCAGTGAGCCGCTCGCGGTTGTGCATCAGGCGGTGAATGCCGGCCACGCCGATGTCGTAGACCACGTCGACTTCATTTCCCATAACTTGTGCGGTAACTTGTGCTTCTTCAGCGACCGGGATATCACTGGTTCCGGCTGACACGATAGCGATTTTACCTTTGCCGCGAACGGAGCGGTCGCGCCATAGAGACAGGACGCCGGAAAGAGAGTGATGTTCCCACTCAGACGAAACTTGCCTTACAGCGCGCGCGCACTCGGCATCCGCCCGGGTAACTAGGACGTTCGGGGCATTTTCCGCTAACTTACCGGCTATCGCCGCGACTTGATCGGGCGTCTTGCCCTTGGCGAAGACAACTTCCGGCATGCCGTGGCGCAGGGCGCGGTGGTGATCGACTTTGGCGAAGCCTAAGTCTTCAAACGGTAGATGGCGGACGCGGTCCAGCGCAGACTCAATATCGGCGGCGCCGGAACGAACTTCCTCGAATAAACGCCGCAGTTGATCGCGATCCATGACGCCAGCATAACAAAGCCGCTCTAATGGCCTTACAGGTGCGCCAATCGCGCGCCAACCCCATACTGTAGTACCAGGAAGATAGTTTGCAGATTTGAACTTTCGAGCTATTGTGGCAAATGCGATTGCTACTGCACAATTGAGCACGGATATGGAATTCATCGGCCACGAAGTACAAGCTGGACAAGCATCAGAAGCGGAACGCAGACGCACGTCAAGATTTCCCGTACAGGAAGACTTGAGATACCGGGTCGTGCATAAGACGGGGACCACCGGCACAGGAAGAACTTTGAATATTGGAAGCGGCGGAATTCTGTTTACCACAGAAGAGAAGCTGCCGGTAGGCCGCCAGGTGGAACTCTCCGTGAATTGGCCGGCGAGATTAGATGGCGTTTGCCCGCTTAAGTTCGTAGCCATGGGACGCGTGGTTCGAGCCGAGGCAAGGACAGCAGCAATTCGCATTGAGCGTTACGAATTCCGCACGCGCGCTTCGAGCGAAGGCGCGAAGACCCTGACAGCAGGATCGTAGCCGTCAGGCGTCGCGATGGACGGAGTCCATCGAAAAAGCGGGTAGGCAAACCGCGATATACTCCGCACCTTCCGGTTCCGGAGTGCTATAGCGAACCCACTCTCCGCGGTGTGCAATAACCGCTTGTCCTGCGCGGACATCCATCGATCCGGCGGAATGCTCGACGCGCAGCACGCCTTTCAGAACCACCGTAAATTCCTCGAATTCGGGGGTCTGGCCGGGCTCCTGCCAACCGCCTGGGCTGCGCATATGAGCGACGCTGGCTGCCGATGTGGCCGAGTTGACACGGCCAATATATTCATCGATGAGCTTGGGTTTGTTACCCGCGGCGGTGACGCGCGCAGGCGCTGCAATCAGTGTGGGCATAGATAGTCTAGGACGATTAATCGCGCCGCTCAAATGCGGATGGGTAACTGGCGTACGCGTTTTCCGGTAGCGGCGAAAATCGCATTCCCCACCGCGGCCGCCACCGGCGGGACGCCGGCTTCGCCAATTCCGCCGGGCGCCGCATGGCTCGGCACGATGTGCACTTCCACCACTGGCATCTCATCGATGCGCATGACATCGTACTGGTGGAAGTTGCTTTGCAGCACGCGGCCGCGGCCGATGGTGATTTCGCCCTTCATGGCGGCGCTCAATCCGTAGACGATGCCGCCCTGGATCTGCTGTTCGATGCCGGCCGGGTTCACGGGCTGGCCGCAATCGACGGCGCAGACCACCCGATGCACGCGCAGTTTGCCGTTCTGAACCGACACCTCCGCCACCTGCGCGGTGAAGCTGCCGATATTGTTGACCACACCGATTCCTCTTCCGTGGCCCTTGGGCAGCGGCGATCCCCATCCGGCTTTTGCAGCGGCCAGATCGAGCACGGCCAGCGCCCGCGGCGACTTCGTAATCAGCGCCCGGCGAAACTCGAGCGGATCTTTTCCCGCGGCGGCGGCGAGTTCGTCGATGAAGCTTTCGTTGAAGAACGTATTCTGCGAGTAACCTACCGAGCGCCAATAGCTGACGGGAATTCCGGGGTCGGCTGCGTGATAATCCACCATGAAATTAGGGATTTCGTAGGGTGAATCTACAATTCCTTCAATGGCCGTGCTCGCTATGCCGTTGCGTACGCCGCCAAACGGCGGGCAGACTACGCGGCCATGGAACGCGACCGGCGCGCCGTTGGCGTCGAGGCCGCCTTCAAAGCGCGTGTAGGAAGCGGGGCGGTAGCAATCCTGCTGCGTATCGTCTTCGCGCGTCCAGGTGACCTGAATCGGCACGCCCAGCGCTTTCGAGATCTGGACGGAATCGGCGATGTAATCGGAGCGCGCGCGGCGTCCGAACCCGCCACCCATATATTCGGTGTGGACCTGGACCTTGTCAGGCGCGAGACCCGTAATGCGAATGGCGTCCTGGTGCGCAGTGCTCTGGCCTTGCGTGGAAGCCCAAACTTCGCAGCTATCGGCGCGAACGTCGGCCACGCTATTGAGCGGCTCCATGGGAGCGTGCGCAAGATAAGGAGCTTCATAGACCGCTTCGATGCGCTTGGCGGCGCCGGCAAGGGCGCCGGGCGTGTCGCCATCGTGACGGGCTATCGCGCCCGCTTGCTGCGCGAGTTGGATCCACTCCTGGCGGATGGCGGCGCTGTCGACATTGGCGTGCGGGCCCTCGTCCCATTGGATGGAGAGGGCGTTGCGCGCCTGGATGGCGTTCCAGGTATTGTCGGCGACTACGGCTACGCCGGAGGAAATCTCCACCACGTGCTTGACGCCGGGCATGGCCTTGGCTTTCGTCGCGTCGAAGCTGGCCACTTTGCCGCCGAACACGGGGCAGCGCGTGACCACCGCGTGCAGCATGTTGGGCACGCGAACGTCAATGCCGAACGTGGCTTTGCCATCGACTTTATCGGGCGTATCGAGGCGCTTGCGCGGCTTGCCGATGATCTGGAATTGGGCTGGGTCCTTGAGCGCAACGCCGGAAGGCGGCGGCAGTTTGGCCGCGGCGTCGGCGAGTTCGCCGTACGTGACCCGCGCGTTGCTGGCGGCGTTGATGACCGCGTTATTCTGCGCCCGGCATTGCGAGGGATCGACGCCCCATTTCTGGGCGGCGGCTTGAATCAGCATTTCGCGCGCGGAGGCGCCGGCCTGGCGCAGCGTCCGGTAAGAGCTGCGAATGCTCTGGCTGCCGACTACTCCCTGATTGCCATAGGCGCGATCGATGCCGGGAAACTCAGTATGAATTTTTTTCCAGTCGCATTCGAGTTCCTCGGCCAGAAGCATGGAGAGCGAGGTCACGGTTCCCTGCCCCATTTCGGCCTTGTGAATGAATAGCGTCACGGTGTCGTCTGAGCCGACATGAACCCAGGCGTTGAGTTTGGAATCGGTCACAGCCGCGGCGGCGGTCTTCGAACCTTGCGAAAGATGAAAGCCGATGAGCAATCCGCCTACGGCCGATTGCAGGAAGCTGCGGCGATCCAGCTGGAGAGCGCTCACTTTTCACCTCGCACGGGCTTTGCGGCCGGCGACTGATATTGCGCGGCGCGATGGATGGCCGCGCGAATCGATTGATACGTACCGCAGCGGCAGATGTTGTTGCGCATGGCCTCATCGATATCGGCATCGGTGGGCGTTGCGGTTCTGGAAAGCAAAGAGACAGCTGTCATGATCTGGCCCGACTGGCAGTAGCCGCACTGCGGAACATCTTCATCGATCCAGGCGCGCTGTACGGGATGGCTGTTGTCGGGGGACAAGCCTTCGATGGTCGTGACGCGCTTTCCCGCAACGCTCGATATGGGCATTGAGCAGGAGCGCACGGGCCGCCCCTCGATATGCACCGTACATGCGCCACATAGCGCCACTCCACAACCGAACTTAGTTCCGGTGAGGCCAAAGGCATCGCGCAAAACCCACAGCAAGGGCATGGCGGGAACAACATCGACGCTCTGCGGCGTACCGTTCAAAGTAAATCGAATTGCTGGCATGATAAGTGCTCTCCAGTTATGAGAGAAGTATACCGCCGGCCGCTACTGCGCTCCATGAAGCCGCGTGGCATTTTGATATAACGTTGGCAAGAGCGGCGCGAAAAAGCAGTTCTAGAACGGACCCAGGACTAAAAAGCGAGGCTACAATTATTTACCGCGTGCAATTTGTCAAAATCCATGGTACATAGGTATTTGGTAGCAGTTGCGGGACTCCAACCCGGAGTGAAGCGCCTGAGATCCCGCGAAGCCTTCTCTGTGATCCCCAAACGCCGTGTTCGCAGAACAGAATTGCGTTAGCGTTTGTGGACCAATCGATCTTTTCGCACTCATTCGCAATGGTTGTTAGTTTTCAACACGTTACGTCCTGCTATTAACGGAGTACTCTTTCCAATGGACAGCGATCGTAAGTATAAACAGCATGGGTATATGGATTCCGAAAGGGATTCGAGGCCGTTTCGCGACGACCGTCCCAAGCCACAGGGCCCTCGCCCACCCATCGATGTGACCGGACCCAGGCTGCCGCGGTTGGTGCAGCACGTGGCGGCCTCACGATGTTTCAACTGCGCGACAGCGCTTCCGGCCGACGTGAGTTTCAATGGGACGTGTCCCAAGTGCCACGCCGATCTTCATTGCTGCAAGCAATGCAGCTACTTTGAGCCTTCTACGCGATTCCAGTGCATGAAGCCGATCCCGGCGCGAATCGCCTTAAAAGATAAGGCTAACGAATGCGCGCTTTTTAAACCGCGCGTGACCATCGCGCGCGATGGCGTCGCGTCCAACGGACACTCCTCAGCATCAACCCCCTCCGGGCCGCCTGCGCCGCGCAACGCCGACGATGCGCGCAGCGCCTTCGACAGGCTCTTCAAGAAACTCTAAGCCCCCCTCAACCGAGCCGCGTCGCTCGGCAACAGCCGCGAAGATTTATACTGGTATTTGAAACCTCAAATCGCGGCGCAAACTGCTCCTTCCCTCCACCGCGCCATCCATTTTTACGATGCGCCGATCGGCAAGAAAGCCGTGATGGCGGTCACCGGTCTGATTCTATTTGCGTATGTGCTGGGCCACGTGATCGGCAACCTGCAGATCTTTGCGCCCAATCGCGATCAAATTAATCACTACGCCGCATTCCTGCATTCCACCGCGAATTTCGCGCCGCTCTGGATCATCCGCGTGGTGTTGTTCGCCGCCGTGGTTCTGCATATCGTAGCGGCCGTGCAGCTCACGAAAACGAAAAGCGACGCGCGGCCGGTGGGATACATCAAAAAGAAGAATGTGCCGTCGTCTTACGCGGCGCGCACCATGATGTGGAGCGGCCCCATCATCGCGGCCTTCGTTATTTTTCACGTGCTGCACCTTACCGTGGGCGCGGTGATGCCCCTGCACGAAGTGGGCGTCAACCAGCCGGATGTGCGCTACAACGTGGTGAGCGGATTTCAGAATCCGCTGGTGGCAGGCTTTTATATTCTCGCGGCAACTTTGCTTTCGGTGCACCTTTATCACGGGTTGTGGAGCATGCTGCAATCGCTCGGTTGGATTAGCCCGCGGTACGACGAAAAAGTAAAGAAAGCCGCGGCGGTAACCGCGGTTCTGATCGGCGTCGGGTTTGTCTCTGTACCACTGGCAGTGGTAACCGGATTAGTGACTTACTGATGATCAAATGCATTTCTAACGCGTTTCTGTGGGTGGCTTGCGCGCTGCCGCTGGCGGCGCAACTCGCGCCGGAAACGCAACGGGCCATCGACGATACCGTGCGCAAGACGCTGACGGATACGCGCGTACCCAGCGCTTCGATTGCCGTCGTCAAAGACGGGAAACTCGCGTATGCGCACGCTTATCGGGATGCGCGGCTCGACCCGAAGATGGCCGCCGCAGCTTCGATGCGCTACGAGATCGGATCGAACAGCAAGCAATTCACGGCGACGGCGATTCTGTTGCTGGCGGAACAAGGCAAGGTGTCGCTCGACGACCATGTATCGAAATATTTTCCCGATCTGACGCGCGCGAGCGAGATTACGATCCGCCAACTGTTGTCGCACGAATCCGGCTACCAGGATTTTTACGCGATCGATTTCACGCCGCCGTTCATGAAGAAGCGGACGGATCCTACACGCATTCTGGATTGGGCGAAAAAGCCGCTCGATTTCGAGCCGGGCACGCAATATCAGTACAGCAACACGAATTACACGATTGCGGGCTTGATCGTGGAAAAACTAACCGGCACGACGCTGTTCGATTTCCTGCGGGCGCGGGTGTTTGAACCGCTCGGCATGAAATCACCGGTCGATTTGGATCACGCGAAGCATGACGCGGGCGATCCTACCGGCTACACGCACTTTGCGCTGGGGCCCCCGCGGCCGACGGAACCGGAAGGCCCGGGTTGGCTGAGCGGAGCCGGCGAGTTGGCAATGACAGCGCCGGACCTGGCGCGCTGGGACATCTCGCTGATGAACGGTGAAGTGTTAAAGCCGGAATCGATGAAGCTGCTGACCACCGAAAACCTGCTGAAGAACGGCGCGGGCTCGCGCTATGCGCTGGGGCTCTCCATCGGGATGCTGAATGGACATCGCGTATGGGCGCACACTGGCGGCACGTCGGGCTTCATCAGCGCCAATACGACTTATCCGGACGACCGCGCATCGATCACGGTGCTGACGAACGGCGAGGGTCCGGCGGCATCGCCAATTTTGCAAAAGATTCAAGCGCTGGTGCTGGCGCCGGAAACGGATCCGGACGCCAAGCGCGATTTGGAACACGCACGGCAAATTTTTACTTCACTGCAGGATGCAAAGCTGGACCGGACTCTACTGGATAGCGACACGAACGCGTATTTCACGGCGCAGGCGATTGCGGATTTCGAAGCGTCGCTGAAACCGCTCGGCCCACTGACGGATTTCACGCAGAATGGTTTCTCGAAGCGCGGCGGCATGACTTACCGGACGTTCTCGGCCAAGACCAAAAAGAAAACCGTACGGGTTGCGATCTACGTGCTGCCGGATGGCAAGATTGCGCAATACCTGGTTACGCCCTAATTAAAGATGCAACTCGATTCCAAGTGCCCGGATGGGCCGATTGAAACGCGATGGGACCGTCACCGCTTCAGCTTGAAGCTGGTGAATCCCGCCAACAAACGCAAGCACACGATCATCGTAGTGGGCACGGGGCTCGCCGGCGGCTCGGCCGCGGCCACGCTGGCAGGGCTCGGCTACAACATCAAGAGCTTCTGTTTTCAGGATTCGCCGCGCCGCGCGCACAGCATCGCGGCGCAGGGCGGCATCAACGCAGCCAAGAATTATCACAACGATGGCGACAGCGTGTATCGCCTGTTTTACGACACGGTGAAGGGCGGCGATTTCCGCTCGCGCGAATCGAACGTGTATCGTCTGGCGCAGCTCAGCGTCAACATCATCGATCAATGCGTGGCGCAAGGCGTCCCATTTGCGCGCGAGTATTCCGGCTATTTGGATAATCGCAGCTTCGGTGGCGCGCAGGTTTCGCGCACGTTCTACGCACGCGGGCAGACGGGGCAGCAGTTGCTGCTGGGCGCGTATCAGGCGCTGGAGTATCAGATCGGCGAGGGGCGGGTACGCATGTATCCGCGCACGGAGATGCTCGATCTAATCGTGATCGATGGACGCGCGCGGGGCATCGTGACGCGCGATCTGGTGACGGGCAAGATCGAATCGCACACCGCCGACGCCGTGGTGCTGGCGACCGGCGGATACGGCAACGTCTATTACCTCTCGACCAACGCCAAGGGGTCGAACGCGACGGCCATCTGGCGCGCTTACAAGCGCGGCGCGGTGTTCGCGAACCCGTGCTTCACGCAGATTCATCCGACGTGCATTCCGGTGTCGGGCGATTATCAATCGAAGCTGACGCTGATGAGCGAATCGCTGCGCAACGACGGGCGCGTGTGGGTTCCGCTGAAGAAAGGCGACACGCGGCCGGCCAACCAGATTCCGGAGGCCGAGCGCGACTACTACCTGGAGCGGCGCTATCCGAGCTTCGGCAACCTGGTGCCGCGCGACGTGGCCTCGCGCAACGCCAAACTGGTTTGCGATGAAGGGCGCGGCGTAGGCGAATCGGGCCTGGCGGTGTATCTTGATTTTCGCGACGCGATTCAACGGTTGGGCGCGGAAGCCATCAAAGACCGCTACGGCAATTTGTTCGAAATGTACGAGCGCATCACGGGCGAGGATCCGTACAAGGTTCCGATGCGCATTTACCCCGCGATTCACTACACCATGGGCGGGCTGTGGGTCGACTACAACCTGATGACGACGGTGCCGGGGTTGTATGCCATCGGCGAGGCGAATTTTTCCGATCACGGCGCGAACCGGTTGGGCGCGAGCGCGCTGATGCAGGGGCTGGCGGACGGCTATTTCGTGCTGCCCAACACGATCAACGATTACATCGCTTCCTCGAAACTCGAAAAAGTGGATGCGTCGCATCCGGCGGTAAAAGAAGCCGAAAAGGGCGTTGCCGATTTAGAGCAAAAGCTGCTGGGGATCAACGGCTCGCGGTCGGTGGATTCGTTCCATCGCGAGTTGGGCAAGATCATGTGGGATTACTGCGGCATGTCGCGTACGGCCGAGGGCTTGCAGCGTGCGTTGACGCGGATTCCCGAACTGCGCGAAGAATTCTGGCGCAATGTGCGCGTGTTGGGTACGGAGGAAGAGCTCAATCAATCGCTCGAGAAAGCGGGTCGCGTGGCCGATTTCTTCGAGTTGGCTGAGCTGATGTGCCGCGATGCGCTAGAGCGCAACGAAAGTTGCGGCGGGCATTTCCGCGAAGAGTTCCAGACGCCGGATGGCGAAGCGGCGCGCGACGACTCGCACTATTCCTACGCCGCGGCGTGGGAATTCCATGGCGCGGGCAAATCGCCGGCGAGGCATTGCGAGGCGCTCGAATTCGAATACGTGCATCCGGCGCAACGGAGCTACAAGTAAATGCGAATTGTTCTCCACATCTGGCGCCAGCGCAATGCGACGGACAAGGGCCGCATGGTGCGGTACGAGGTTCCGAATGTCAACGAGCACATGTCCTTCCTCGAGATGCTCGACGTGCTCAACGAAGCATTGATTGCGACGAGCGAAGACCCGGTAGCGTTCGACAGCGATTGCCGCGAAGGGATTTGCGGCACGTGCGGCTGCATGGTGAATGGCGTGGCGCACGGGCCAATCCCCGGGACGACGCTGTGCCAGCTTCACATGCGCCATTTCAAGGACGGCGACGAGCTTTATCTGGAGCCGTGGCGCGCGCGCGCGTTTCCGGTAATCAAAGATCTGGTGGTGGACCGGCGCGCGTTCGACCGGTTGATCGCCGCCGGCGGCTTCATTTCGGTCTCGACGGGCAGCGCGCCCGATGGCAATACGATCCTGATCCCTAAGAAAGACGCCGACCGCGCCATGGATGCCGCCGCGTGCATTGGCTGCGGCGCGTGCGTCGCCATGTGCCCCAACGCCTCGGCCTCGCTCTTTCTGGGCGCGAAGGTTGCGCATTTGGGGTTGCTGCCACAAGGCCAGCCGGAGCGAAATTCGCGCGTGCTGGGTATGGTGGCGCAGGCCAAGAGCGAAATGTTCGGAAGCTGCTCGAATATCGGCGAGTGCGAGGCGGTTTGCCCCAAAGGCATCAAGCTCGATGTGATTACGCGGATGAACCGCGACTTTATTCGAGCGAGCCGGGAAGGGTAGATTCGAGCAGGCGGCGCGGATCGAACAGATGCTGCGGCCGGCACGCGCTCTTGGACCACCTGGAAGATGCGTGGAACTCGATGCCGGCGAAGTAGCCGATCTCGCGATACGTGCAATAGCGGACGCGTCCCCGGAACGCCTGCCGCTGAGACTTCCATTCGATGACGGCGTCCGGCGGAAGCGGCGTTTCGAGTTGCAAACACGCGCCTGACGGCGCAATGTCTTCGAGCAAAGCCATAGCCCGGCGCACTCTTCCGCCGGCGTCGCTCCAGGAGACTTCCACCATATCCGCGCACATCATGCGCGCCTCGGTTCTTCGTTCCCGCATGACCGCCTTATCGGCGCGTAGACGCTAACTCTTTAACCGTTTGCGTATGATCGCCTACACTTGGCCGAGCGGCACCGCCAATAGCTTGGCGAGCAATGCGGTGCGGTCGGCGATGCGGTCCACCAGAATGCTTTCGTTGACAGCGTGCGCACCTTCACCGACGGCGCCGAGGCCATCGAGCGTGGGAATGCCCAACGCGGCTGTGAAGTTGCCATCCGATCCGCCGCCGGTGAGCGATTCTTCGATATCGAGGCCAAGCTCGAGCGCCAGTTTCTGGGCGATCTTGAAGAGGCGTGCGATGGCGGCCGTGCGCTCCATGGGCGGCCGGTTCAAGCCGCCGGTGATTTCGATGGAGCAGCGCTTGTCGATGGGACGAAGCGCGCGGAACTTGCGCTCGAGGCCGGCAGCGTCTTTGAGACGCAGGATGCGGATGTCCACTTCGGCGGTCGCCTCGGCGGCGATGACGTTGGAGCGCGTGCCGCCGGAGATCAGGCCCGGATTCACGGTGATGCCGCGCTTGAGGTCGACGAAGCCCGCAATGCGCTCGATCTGGCGCGCCAGTTCGACGATGGCGCTGGCGCCGGCCTGGAAATCGACGCCGGCGTGCGAGGCTTTGCCGCGCACGGTGACCGCGAAATCGCCCACGCCCTTGCGCGCGGTCTTGAGTTTGCCTGTTAGGCTGGTACCCGGTTCGAGGACGAGCACGGCCTGGCTGCGAGCGGCGTTCTTTTCGGTGAGCGCGCGCGAGGTTTCGCTGCCGACCTCTTCATCCGAATTCACTTGCAACACCACTTTGTGCGGCACGGCGATGTCGAGATCGCGCAGCGCCTGCGCGGCGAACAGGAGGAACGCGATGCCCGCTTTCATATCGAGCACGCCGGGTCCCCAAAGTCTTCCATCGGCCTCGCGGAACGGCATCGCCTGTAGCGTGCCCATGGACCAGACGGTGTCGGCGTGGCCGAGCGCAAGGACCTGTCCGTTTTTCTTGCGCCCCGGAAGTTGGATTTCGCACACGAGATGCTTGCCGAATTTGCCGCCGCCGATCATTTTAGAACGCGCGAAGGGAGCGGCGGCATCGGCGATGAGTTCCATGCAACGGTTGACCGCCGCCGGGTTATCGCTAGGCGATTCGCATTCGACAAACTGGCGAATGAGGGCAACGATAGCGGGCTGCCGGCCGCGAATGTAGTGCAGGACCGGGTCGGCGATGTCCCGCGCTTGTGAAGTGGCTAGATCGCGTGATTTCAAGGGTGTTCCTCGATTATCGCTCCGCGCTGCTTTGATTTATCGCATCGCGCTGCATGCGATAATAGCGGTTTCCAATGCAAATTCTGGACATTAACGAGATCCGGGAGATCCTGCCGCACCGCTATCCGTTTTTGCTGGTGGATCGAATTGTCGAGTTGGAAGCCGATCGGATCGTCGGCATCAAGAATGTCACTATCAACGAGCCGTTTTTTCAGGGCCATTTTCCGGATTTTCCGGTGATGCCGGGCGTGCTCATCGTGGAAGCGATGGCGCAGGCGGCGGGCGTGTTGGTCTTGCGAAGCATGCCGGACCGCGATAGCAAACTGGTGTTCCTGGTGGCCATCGAGAACGCGCGCTTCCGAAAGCCGGTCTCGCCGGGCGACACGTTGCGTCTCGAAATGACGGTGGTGAAACGGCGCAGCAACGTGGCCAAGATGGCGGGACGCGCCACAGTCGATGGCGTGCTGGTGGCCGAAGCCGAAGTGATGTGCAAGCTCGAGGATAAGCCCGCGGCACCGCCCGCGACCGCGTCTACGTAAGCAATGCCGATCCATCCGACGGCCGTCGTCGATCCGACGGCCCGCATCGCCGCAACCGCTGAAATCGGCCCCTACTGCATCATCGGCGCCGAGGTCGAAATCGGCGAACGAACGCGGCTGATGGCCAATGTGTTCGTCGAAGGCGTAGCGAGTATCGGCGAAGACAACATCTTTTACCCGTACAGCACCGTTGGCGTGGCCTCGCAGGATTTGAAATATCACGGCGAGCGCGCCGAGACGCATATTGGCCACCGCAACAAGATCCGCGAATTCGTGAGCATCCATCGCGGTACCGAAGGCGGCGGCCTGGTGACCAGCATCGGCGACGACAATTTACTGATGGCTTACACGCACGTGGCGCATGACGCTCGCGTGGGCGATCACATCGTTTTGGGACATGGGGCGACGCTCGGCGGCCACGTCACGGTGGGCGATTGGGCCGTCGTGAGCGCGTTCAGCGGCGTGCATCAGTTCTGCCGCATCGGGCGGCACGCCATCGTGGGCGGCTATAGCGTGATCACGCAAGACGTACTGCCGTTTTCGAATACCGTGAGCGAGCGGCCCATCAAGGTTTTCGGCGCGAATCGGATCGGAATGGAGCGGCGCGGCTTCGAAACCGCATCCATCGAATCGCTGCAGACTTCGCTACGGCTGCTCACGCGCGGGCAACTCAACACGACGCAGGCCCTGGAACGCATCCGCGCCGAAGTGCCGCCTTGCGCCGAGGTGGATGAGCTGATCGCGTTCATTCAATCCGCCGAGCGCGGGTTCATCAAGTAAATGCGCTACGGTCTGATTGCCGGAAACGGGCGCTTTCCCGTGTTGGCGCTCGAAAACGCACGGCGTCTGGGGCATGACGTAGTGGCTATCGGCATTCAGGAAGAGGCTTCGCGCGAAATCGAATCGCTGGCGACGCGCTGCCATTGGATTTCGCTGGGCCAGTTGACCAAGCTGATCGACATCCTCAAGCAGGAAGGCGTCAGCGAAGTGGTGATGTGCGGGCAGGTGAAGCACGCCAAGATCTTTTCGTCCATCCGGCCGGATTGGCGACTGGTAAAACTGCTGGCGTCGTTGCCTTCGAAGAACACCGATGGGCTGATTCGCGGCGTGATCCAGATTCTGGAGGACGAAGGCATCCATCTGCGCGAATCGACATTCCTGCTGAAGCCGCTGTTGGCGGGCGCAGGCGTGTTGACGAAGCGGAAACCATCGAAGGAAGAGACCACCGACATCGAATATGGCCGCCGCGTGGCGAATGCGCTGGCGGGCTTCGATATCGGGCAGAGCGTGGCGATTTGCGAGCGCGCCTGCGTAGCCATGGAGGCGATGGAGGGCACCGACGCCATGCTGCGGCGCGCCGCCACGCTGGTGAATGGCCGCCCGCTGACGCTGGTGAAAGTGGCGCGCGGGCGGGAACATCAGTTGTTCGACGTGCCGGTGGCGGGCTTGAGCACGATCGCAGTAATGCGCGAAACCGGCGCCACGGCGCTGGCCGTGGAAGCGGGGCGAACATTATTGCTGGATCGCGACCCGATGCTGGCGGCAGCGAACGAGGCAGGAATCGCCATTTTGGGAATGGAAATGTAAGATGCCGAAACACAGAGTAGCGGTGATTGGCGCGGGTGCGTTTGGAACCAACCATTGCCGGGTAGTTCATGAATCGGAACGCGCGGAACTGACGGCCGTCGTGGACATCGACGACCAGCGCGCCCAGAAAGCCACGGCTCAGTTCGGCGGGCGCGCGCTGACCGATGCCGCAGGGTTGGCCGGGTTGGTGGACGCCGCCATTGTGGCCGCGCCGACCACGGCGCACGAAGCAATCGGCGCTGTGCTGATGGACGCCGGAATCGACGTGCTGATGGAAAAGCCGGTCGCATCCGACCTGGAGGCGGCGCAGCGGTTGATCGAGCTCGCCGAACGCCGCGGGCGCATCCTGCAGGTGGGCCATCTGGAAAGATTCAATCCGGCCGTGATCGAACTGGAACGCCGCGTCACGCTGCCGCTGTTCTTTGAAATCCACCGGTTGAACGTCTTTAGCCCGCGTAGCCTGGATGTGGACGTGGTGCTCGATCTGATGATTCACGATGTCGACATCGTGCTGGCACTAACCAACGCCGAACCGGACGAGATACGCGCGGCGGGGGTGCGCGTGCTCTCGGACCGGGTGGATATTGCGAACGTGCGCCTACAATTTCCGAATAGTTGCGTGGCGAATCTTACCGCCAGCCGCGTTTCCACCGAACGCGTGCGTAAGTTACGGCTCTTCCAACCCAAACAATATCTATCGCTCGATTACGGCCGCCAGGATTTGACGATTTTCTCGGTCGGCGAAGGGCGGCAGATAGGCTTCGAACAGGCGCAAGTACCTAAATCCGAGCCACTTAAGCTGCAATTCGAGGCATTCTTGGATAGCGTGGAGACGCGAAAATCGCCGAAATGCGATGGTGTTCGCGCACGTCAAAGTCTAGGAGCGGCCCGCGCCATTCTTGATAAGATTAAGGAGCACTCTGAGGCCGTCTCGCAGGCGCTGGAAGCTGGATGGAAACCGTAGTTTCACCTCCGGTCGAACCCGAATTACAGTTACTAACATCGTGGGGCGAACCGGACGACGCAGATCGCCGTGGCCGGGCCCTGATTGGTACGGTACTGTTTCACGTCGCGGGAGTCGGCATTTTGTTTCTGCTACCGAAGAGTTTTTTCGAGCAGCCGAAATTGCCGGACCCGCCGATCCGCCACGTCACGCCGATTTTCGAGCCAGTGACCCGGCTTACACAGAAGGCCCCGAACATCGCCAAAGCGGACAAAGAGTTCAGCGTGCAGCAGCAGGGCGGCCGGCCGCATTTGACCCCCGCTCCGACTCCGCCCGCGCCCCAACCGGTGCGCAAGGCGGTAATCCCGCAGGCGCCGACGCCCAAGCCAAACCAGAACGCGCAGCCGTTGCCCGAACCGCCAAAGGCCGAACTGCCGGCCGCCCCGAAGACGGATACGCCGCAGTTCGGCACGCTGCCGCCCCCTCCTAAAATTCAGACGCAGGAACAACCGAAGCTGGCCCTACAGAACATGGAGCACGCGCCGCCGCCGGTGACGCCACCGGAACAGCGCAAAGTGCCGATTCCAGACACCTCGGTGACCGGCGCGCTGCAGCGAAGCCTGCAGAATCCGACGCACCCGCAAACGCCGCCACCGGGCCCAGACACCGGGCATTCGGTCGAGTTGCCGCAGTTATTGACCGACAATCAGGGCGTGGATTTCACCCCGTATTTGCGCGCCATTCTGATGACGGTCAGACGCAACTGGCAAGCCGTGATTCCGGAAAGCGCGCGCCTGGGCGAGCGGGGCAAAGTTTCGATCGTGCTTTCGATCGGGCGCGATGGCCGGGTCATCAAACTGGTGTTCGGTGAGCAATCGGGCACGGATTCGCTCGATAAGGCCGCGGTCTCGGGCGTGAGCATGTCAAACCCATTCCCGCCGCTGCCGTCTCAATTCAAGGGTGACCGGATCGTGGTGCAGTTCAATTTCGCCTATAACGCGCCCAAACAGTAGCGTGTGGATGAACAAAAAACTCCTCGCGGCCATGGTGGTTTATGCGGCAATTGCGGTTTTGGCGGCGTTCACCCTGGATGGCGATAAGTTACGCGACGCGGTGTGGGTGCTGATGGCCGGGTTGGCGCTGAAGACGTTTATCTCGCATAAGGCGAGATCGTAGGAAGTGAGTAGGAAGCAAAACATGGCTTCTTTGCGTTCGGCATTGCTGGTTGCCGCCTGCGGCGCGCTATCGCTGCACGCGGCCGAAGATCCGAAAGAAATGGTGCGCCGCGCTATCTCCCAGCACGCGCAAAACGACGCCGCGGCGCGCCAGTACACATTCCTGCAGCGCGAGGATATCCGCGCGCTGAATGGATCGGGAAAAGTACAGCACCAGGATCTTCGCACCTACGACATTACGCTCTGCGAGGGCACGCCCTACACGCGCCTGGTTCAACGCGACGATAAGCCGTTGCCTGCCAAGGAAGAGAAACAGCAACAGGACAATCTGCAGAAGAGCATCGACCAGCGGCGCCATGAGACGCGGGAACAGCGCCAACAGCGCATCGCCGATTGGAACCGGAAGCGGCAAAGGCAGCAGGAGGAGCTCATGGAGATTCCTCAGGCCTTCGACTTCAAATTTGCCGGCGAAGATGTCATCAACGGGATTCCGGTCTGGATTGTGGATGGCATGCCGCACCCGGGGTACAAGCCGCAATCGAAGACGACGGCTTACTTCCTGAAGGTGAAGGGGCGCATGTGGATCGCCAAGAGCGACTATCAGCCGGTGAAGATGGAAGCCGTGACGCTCGACACGATTTCGATTGGCGCCTTCCTGATCCGGTTCGCCAAAGGCGGCCACATTAACGTGGAATTCTCGCGCGTCAACAATGAAGTCTGGCTGCCGAAACACGTCGGCATGACGGGCTCGGCGCGCCTGCTGCTGGTGAAGGGCTTCCAACTCGACGCCGATTTCGCCTTTTCCAGCTACAAGAAATTCAGCGCGGAATCGCGCGTGGTAGAGACCGGACAATAGCCATACTTTCGCTTTTTGTTTGCCTGGGATAGACTGGTGGAATGCGGCTGATCACGGGACCACCAGGTAGTGGCAAGACCGTGATCGTCCTTGCTGAACTGCGTGCGGAATTGAAGGCAGGCAACAGCCGCGGCGTGCGGCTGCTTGTGCCCATTGCGACGCTGGCGCAGCACACGCAGAACGAACTGGCGCGCGAAGGCCTGGTATTTCCGCGCACCGTGATTCAGACGCTGAACGGCTTCGTTGCCGAGTGGCTGGCGGATACGCCCCAGGCGCCGGAGACGCTCTTCCGCTGGATAGTAGAGGACGCGGCGCGCCGCCTCAATCGTCCGGAATTTACACAGGTAGCGGAATTCCCCGGCTTCAGCGCGTCTCTGGCCCGCACCATCGCCGAGGTCTCGTCGGCAGGCTGCGATAGCGCCCGGCTGGCTGCTTATCTGCCCGAAGCGGCGCTGGCGGATGCGTTTCTCGCCATCTATCGCGAAGTGGATCGTGAACTCGCGCGCCGCGGGATGGCCTTGCGCGGCCGCCGTCTCGAAATCGCCGCCGCGCGCATCGCGGCGCAGGGCGTGTCAGACGTGCGCACGGTCTGGTTCGACGGATTCCATGCGTTGCCGGAGCCGGAACTGCGCGTCATCGCCGCGCTGGCACAACATGCCAACGTCACGATTACGCTCAGCGATTTTTGCGCTGCCGAAACCAGGGCGAGCCTGGAACGGCTCGGCTTCCAGGCCCAAGCGCTGGCGCCGCGGCGCATCCAGCCGTCGATCGAGTTGGTGAAAGCGCCCGGCGTGGAACGCGAGTGCGAAGAGATCGCGCGGCGGATTCTGGCGCAGGCCGCCGATGGGCGGGCGTTTCGCCAGATGGGTGTGATCGTGCGCTCTCGCGAGACCTATGCGCCGGTGCTGCGCTCGACGTTCGCGCGCTTCGGAATTCCAGCGCGCTTCTATTTCGACGCCAACCTCGACGAGCACCCTGCCATGCGGTTTCTCAGCGGAGCGATGGACGCCATGCTGGGCGGCTGGGATCATGCCGCGACGCTGGCCACTTTGCGCCTGGCGCCGCGGTTCGCCGATTCGAACACGATGGACCGCTTCGAATTCGCGGTGCGCGAGCAGATTCCCAACGCGGGATTGGAAGCGCTGCGCGCTCTCGCCGGCGAAGCGGATTCGCTGTTGCGGCTGATGGCCGGACTGACGGCGCTGGAAGAATGGCGCGGGCTGACGCTGGCGCCGCGCGATTGGATTTCGCGGTTGAGTTCGCTGCGCAACCTGTTGCGGCCGCTTCGTCCGGCTCAGGGTGCGGATCACGAGTTGGCGTTGCTGTATCGCAGTCAGGCCGCGGCGCTGGATGGCTTTGACGGCGCGATTGCGGAATCGGCGCTGGCGTTCGACGCCAACGCGCCGGTGGCGCTTCCCGATTTCTGGCGCGCGGTTAAATCGGCGCTGCGCCTGACGCCGCTGCGCGTGCGCGATGGCCGCCGCAATACGGTGCAGGTATTGAGCGCGCACGAGGCGCGGCAATGGTCGCTGCCGGTGGTGTTCGTTTGCGGGCTTACCGAACGGCAGTTTCCGCAGTTTCATCGCGCGGATGCTTTCTTCCCCGAGAGCGCGCGCCTGCAGTTGAACGCGGCGGGTATTCGCGTGCGCACGGCCGCGGGATTCGAACGCGAGGAGCGCGCACTGTTCGACGCGGCGATGACGCGCGGATCGTCGCAGGTGACGCTGAGCTATCCCGAGTTCGACGCGCGTGGCGAGAGGACTCTGCCCTCCATCTATCTCGACGATTTGCATCTTGCCGCCGGGGAAAGCCGCGCGGTTCGCCCTCGCGGAGCCGAAGCGCCGCCGCGTCCGCGCGGACCGATCACGAGGCCGGCGTTGCTCGATTTCTTGCGTGAAAAGAGCGCCAGGCTAACGCCCAGCGGGCTGGAATCGTATTTGCAGTGCGCGTTTCAGTATTTCGGCTTGCGCGTTCTGCGTTTGAAGACGGCGCCAGTCCGGCCCGAAGAGCGGCTCAACCAGAATTATCTACTGCAAGGCAACATCGTGCATGACGTGTTGCAAGCCGCCTACGAGCAGCCTGGAAACACAGAGCGCGTTTTCGAAGAGACATTCGAAAAGACGCGCAAGGAACTCAATATTCCGAACGGCTATCACACGGAGCGGCTCCGGAATGCCATGCGGCAAGATTTGCTGGCGTTTGTGGCGGACGACAAATGGCAGCGCGCGCTATTCCAATCGCGACTGGAGGAGAAGTTCCAGTTTGCGCTCGACCCCACGCTACAGATTTCGGGGCGCATCGACCGCCTCGACATGGCGGCGGACGGCAAGGCCTACGTCATCGACTACAAGTACAGCGGCGCGCAGCGTACCAAGGGGCGCCGCACAGATAAGAACCTGCTGCAGGCGCCCTTGTATTACATGGCCGCGAAAGAGGCCTTCGGCATCGAGCCGGATGGCGTTTTCTACGTGGGGTTGAAGGGCGGCGTGGAATATGTGGGCTGGAGCCACAGCGGGCTTCTGAAAAGCGACCCGATACCCGAAGGTTGGGTGGAAAACGCTCGCCGGCGCACCATGCAGGCGGCGCTCGAGATTCGTAACGGCCGCGTGGAGGTGTCGCCTGCGAACCCGGCAAGTTGCCGTTTCTGCGATTGCCGCGACGTGTGCCGCGTCGCGCCGGCGCGCGGCGCGGCGATTGCCGAGGCGGAAGGCGCATGAGAGACACTCCGTTTACCGAGGCGCAGCGGGATGCGCTCGATCTCTCCAAACGGCATCTCGACGCTTGCGTGGTCGCTGGTCCGGGCTCAGGCAAGACCACGATTTTGGTGGAATACTTCGCGCGCTTAGTGGAGGCGGGCGTCGATCCGCTGCGTATCCTGGCAATCACGTTTACCGACAAGGCTGCCGCCAACATGCGCAAGAAGCTGGCGGAGACTTTCGACGGCGACTCTGAGATCCGCCCGAAATTGGAGCGCGCCTGGGTTTCGACCATCCACGGTTTCTGCGGGCGGCTGTTGCGCGAGCAGGCGGTGTGGGCGGCGGTGGATCCTGAATTCGGCGTTGCCGACGACCGCGACTCCATTCGCATGCAGCAGGAGGCGCTGAGTGCGGCCATGGAGGAGGTGTTCGCCCGCGATGCGGAGGGCGTGCGAGCGCTGATTCACGGCCTTTCTTCGCCGGATTTTGAAGAACACGTACGCTCCGCCTACGATGCCATACGCAGCGCAGGGCAATCGCTCGACGAAGTCGAGGCGATGCCGCCGCCTCCCGGCGCCACCGTCGATGATGTGGTGACGCTAATCACTAGCCTGCGCGCGGCGCGGCTCCAAAACTGGGAAATCAAACACAAGAACCATCTGTACGCGGCGCTCGATTCGGCCGAACAGATTGTCTCAGCGGCCACTCCGTGCGAGGCCTTGCGGGAAATTGAAGCATTTCCGCTCAATCTGACCAAGTGCAAGCGCAATACCGCGGACTACGACCGTGTCAAGGAGCTCAAGGAGAAAATCGAGCAACTGCGGTATCGCTTGATCACGGAGCATTACGCCCCGCAGCGCGCGCTTCTCTTCGATATCCTGCGCCGCTTCGACCGTGTTTACCGGGAGCGCAAACGTGCGGCAGGCTTGTTGGATTTTGCCGACCTCGAAGAGTACGCAGTCCGTTTGCTGGAACGGCATCCGGAAGCGCAAGCGCGCTTGCGCGCGCAATTCGATCACGTGCTGATGGATGAGTTCCAGGATACGAACGGGCAGCAGGCGAAGCTCATCCGGCTGGTGCGGCCGCCCAACCGTTTTTATGCGGTCGGCGATATCAATCAATCCATCTACGGCTTTCGCCATGCCGAGCCGGACGGTTTCCGGCAATATCGCGCCGAAGTGGAACAGGGCGGCGGCCATCTGGTTCAACTGCTCGATAATTTCCGCAGCCGGTCGCCCATTTTGAGCGCGGTGGAGACAATTACAGCGGGCTTCCAGGGCGTTGAAGCGCGCAGCCTCATCGCGGGACGCAAGTTCGCGGATGCGCCCGAGGTTGCGGTCGAACTCATCGGCGTGATTGGCGAGGATGACGCCCAACGCATGGAAGCGCAGTGGGTGGCGCGGCGCATCGTCGAACTCGCGGGCGGCGAGTGCGAATACCGCGACATCGCGGTGTTGGTGCGCAATACGGAGGTGCTCGGCGAGCTTGCCGCGGCCTTCGAGGAAGCCGGCGTTCCCTATGTGGTGAATCGTGGAAAGGGATTCTACGAGACGCGCGAGGTGAATGACCTCGTCCATTTGCTGAGGGTGATCGCCAATCCGCGCGACGAGATAAGCCTCGCCACCGTTTTGCGTTCGCCGCTGGTTGGCGTTTCCGACGAGACGTTGCTGCGGTTGCGTATGCTCGGCGATAACATCGGCGGCGGGCTGTGGCGGCTGACGCCCGAAACCGCAACGGATTTCGGCGAAGATTACGAGCGGCTGGCGCAATTCCGCGAGCGGCTACACGGTTGGCGCGCGCGGCGGGAATACGTGACGTTCGACCGCTTATTGCTCGAAGCCATGGATGCGTGCGGCTACCGGCCCGAGACCGGCGCGCGCGGCGCGGCGAACATCGATAAATTGCTGGCGCAGGCGCGCGCGGCTTCGGCGAGCATGACGCTGGATCAGCTTGTGGCGGAGCTGGCGCAGATCCGCGATGCGGACCCGCGTGAGCCGGACGCGCCGCCCGACGATTCCGCCAATGCCGTACAAGTGATGACCATCCACGCGGCGAAGGGCCTGGAATTCCCGGTGGTTTTCGTCGCCGCAATGCACAAAGGCATCGCCGACGATGTGGGGGTGGTGGCGTTTTCGCCGCGCGTGGGGCTGGGCGCCCGATGGCGCAATCCGGGAGGGCCGCAAGAGAAGAACGACCTGTTTCAGCACGCCATTCGTGAAGAGCGCAAGAAGCGCGAGACCGCCGAAGGCCACCGGTTACTTTATGTCGCGATGACCCGCGCGGAGAGGCGGCTCATTCTGAGCTTTTCCGGTAAAAAGCCCGCGCGCTGGTCCAAAGATCTGGTGGAAACTCTGGGGCTCGACGCAGAAACGTGCCGCGAAGAAACGGTGGCATACGAGGCCCCCGACGGAAAACCGTGGAATTTGCGCGTTCATTTCACCGATCGCGCGCCGGAGTTGCTGCGGGCCGCGTTGCAAGCGGCGCCGGAGTCGCAAATAGTCGAACTGACCGATCCACCGGCGCTCGATGGACAACAAGACGCCAACGCGACGGTGACGGCGCTCGCAAAATTCGCCAAATGCCCGCGCGAATATTACCTGGGGCAATACCTGGGCTTCGAAGGCCGCCGCCGGAAGATCGAGGAAGACTCCGAAACCGAAAGCGACCTTCCGGCCGACGAATTTGGCGTGCAGGTGCACTCGTTACTCGCCGGAGCGATGGTGGATCAGCCCAGCCGCGAAGCGCTACGTTTGGTGGATGTCTTTCGCCAAAGCCCGCTGGGGCTGCGCGCGGCTAAAGCGAGCCGCATCGCGCGCGAGTTCGACTTCCTGATGGCCGTGGACGACCTGGTGATTCGCGGGCAGGTGGATCTTTGGTTCGAAGAAGGCGGTGAGCTAGCCATCGTGGACTATAAGACCGATGCCGTCACCGCGGTGGAAGCGCACCAGCGGGCGCGTGATTATGAGTTGCAGTTGCGGCTCTACGCGCAGGCGGTGGAACGCATCGCGGGGCGCGCACCCGATCGCGCCTGGCTGCATTTTCTGCGGCCCAATGTCGCGATCGAGGTGGATCTCACGCCGTCGCTACTCGATACGCCGGAGCAGATCGCGCGCGATTTCCAGCAGGCGCAGGCTTCGCTCGAATTCCCCATGAACATCGCCGAACATTGCCGGCGGTGCCCGTTCTATCGCGATCAATGCCCCGCGGGCACGTGACCTATTGCCTCTTGCGCGCCGAGCGGTTGACGGCCTTGGGGTGGATCAGGGCTTGAAATTGATCTTCCGGAAGACTGGCGGTGATATTCACCGTGGCCCCTTGCGCCGTGATCGCCACGGATTTCGCGAGCGCCGCCGCATCGGGGTTTTGGGTGGCCTGCATTTGCGAAAGATTCTGCAGGAATTGCAGCATGTTCACGAGGTTGGTCGCGGTTTCCGCGGTGTCGGTGGTGGCTTGCGCCGTCACCGTGATATTCGAGCCGAACTTCACGCCAACCCATCCGCTCTTCAGTTGCTGCAGCACGTTCGCGGGAACGCTAAGCCCGTCAATGGTCGCGGGTTTATTGGTCGCGGCCTGAGGACCGAGCGACGCGGGAGAGACCGTAGAAAGAGCCCAGGCGTCTTCCAGGTTGCTCAATTGCGTAATCTGCGACATCAACGCTGCGGGCAGCGTGGTGGGCGCGGTTTGACGGCCGATGGCCGCCTTTACATCCGCAATATCGCCCGCCGCCATGAGTCCCGGGTTCAGAAATGCCACGCCGCCTTGTTGCTTCGCATCTTCGTAGATCGTGACGCCCTGATAAGTCTCGGAGGCGGAGCCGCCTTGCCCGGCAAGAGCCGCGATCTTGGTGGGATTGAAGATGCCGGTTGCCAGCGCGAGACCGCTCTTGGCGCCGTTAACAGCGGTCGATGCGCAAAGAACCTCGGTCAAATCCTGGCGCGGATCGAAGCCGGTGAGCGCAATCAACTGCTCCAGGCCGTTGTTTCCCGCCTGGCTTAACACGTATTGCCCGAACGGCGAGAGTTTGGCCTGGGCCACGTTGACATCTGAAATCACCGTGGCATTGGGCATGATCAGCCGTAGCAATTGCGGGTCGGCGGCAGGAAGCGCGGAGGCGAAGGCGCCCAGCAGGGAGGCGGCAGCGAAAATCCGTGAACTCATACCATTCAGACGAGAGGTTACCTTACTTCTTAGCTACTGCTCAACGGGATAGCGATCTGCTCCACAATTTCAATCCCAAACCCTTCCAGCGCAACCACTTTACGCGGGTGGTTGGTAAGCAGGCGTATCCGGTGTAATCCCAAATCGGAGAGGATCTGAGCGCCAATGCCGTGTTCGTGCTGCAACGGGTGCGGCTCGCGTCCGTGCGGCGCCATACGGCGAGCGCCTTCCTCGAGATCGCGCTCGATGCGGAAACCGGGACCGGTTTCGTGCAAGTAAACCAGCACGCCCGCGCCGGCTTCGGCGACGGCGCGCAGCGAGCCGCGCATCAGACGGCCGCAATCGCACAGCGTGGAGCCGAAGACGTCGCCATAGACGCAACGCGAATGCATGCGAACCAGCACGTTTTCGCGGCCCGCGACGTCGCCACAGACCAGCGCCAGATGATATTCGTTGTTCAATTCGCTGGCGTAGGCGATGGTGCGGAAGGCGCCGAAATCGGTCTCGATGCATCCCTCCGCCACGCGATGGATGAAGCGCTCGGTCTTGAGGCGGTAGCGGATCAGATCGGCCACGGAGGCCATCTTCAATCCGTGGCGGGCGCAGAATTCCTCGAGCTGCGGCACGCGCGCCATGGTGCCGTCTTCGTTCATGATTTCGCAGATAACGCCCGCGGGCGTCAAGCCGGCGAGCCGCGCCAGATCGCAGGCGGCCTCGGTTTGCCCGGCGCGCACCAGCACGCCGCCCTCGCGCGCGCGCAGCGGAAACACATGGCCAGGGCGGGCGAGATCGTGCGGCCTTGCCTTCGGATCGATAGCGGTGAGGATGGTGCGGGTGCGGTCGGCGGCGGAGATTCCGGTGGTGACGCCCTCGCGGGCATCGATGGATTCACAAAAAGCGGTGCCGAAATTCGATGTGTTCTGCTGCGAAACCGGCGGCAGGCGCAGGGCATCGCAGCGTTCCGGGGTCAGCGTGAGACAGATCAAGCCGCGGCCGTGGGTCGCCATGAAGTTGACGATCACGGGCGTGATTTTTTCGGCGGCGACGGTGAGATCGCCTTCGTTTTCGCGATCCTCATCGTCCACGACCACCAATATCCGGCCGGCGCGAATCTCTTCGATCGCTTCGGCGACGGAGACGAAGGGCATAGTTCGATTGTAGTGGACAGCGCGAGTACAGCCCCAAGCCACAGATTCTGAAGGCCGCAAATGCCTGAAAACGGGACAAATCAGCCACGCTAAGATGGTTTCAGCCGATGCCTCGATTACTCCGCTTGCCATCGTCGCTGCCTAACCTCACCGCCGCCGGGATTGTGGACATCCTGGTGGTGGCGTTCCTTATATATCAATGCCTGATGGTGGTGCGGGGCACGCGCGCAGGCCATATTCTGGCGGGCATTCTGGTGATGGTGCTGCTCTATGCGGCAGCTCTTTGGGCGGGGCTTGAGGCGCTGCGCTCGCTGCTTTCGTTTATCGTGCCGTATCTCGGCATCGCCATTATTGTGCTGTTCCAATCGGAAATCCGGCGGGCGCTGGCGCGCATTGGCCGCAAGCGATGGTTCGGGCTGGTGGGCGGATTCCGCGGGCAGGAAGCCGCCAGTGAGATTCTTCTGGCGCTGGAGCAGTTTTCCGAGACGAAGACCGGCGCGTTGATTGTGTTGGAGCGCGACATCGGCCTGCGCACGTTTGTCGAGAGCGGCGTCATTATGGATTCGCGCATCTCGCGCGATCTGCTGCTTTCGATTTTTCAGCCGCCGATGCCGCTGCACGATGGCGCGGTGATCGTGCAGAAGGATCGCATCGCGGCGGCGGCTTGCTTTCTGCCGCTGACCACGAACCCCGCCGTCTCGCTGAAACTGGGGACGCGGCATCGCGCCGCAATCGGCATCACCGAAGAAACCGATTGCCTGGCGCTCGTGGTCTCCGAAGAAACCGGGCGCATTTCCGTCGCATCGTTCGGCGAACTGAACCAGGGCCTCTCCGGACCCGACGTCATTGAGCGCATCAACCGGCACTTCGGAGTGCAGCGGCCGACCCTTTCGCCAATTGACGAATTTCCGGCGGACGTGCCACTGGCTCAGGAACCGCCGGTGGAAACGCACACTACGCATGGGAGCGGACCGGCGTGACGCGTTTCCTCAAATTCGGGCTGGGCCTGATTTTCGATCGCCTCGGATGGAAACTGCTTTCGCTGGGCGCGGCATTTGCCATCTGGGCCATGGTGGCGAGCGAGCCCGAGCTTTCCACGTTCATCTCCACGCCGGTGGAGTATAAGAATCTGGCGGACAATCTGGAAATTGCTTCGAACCCCGTCACCGCCGTGCTGCTCGAGCTGCGCGGGCCTTCGGGCGAGTTACAGGAACTAGGCGATCCGGGCATGCATCCCCAGATCATTTTGGATATGTCCTCCGCCGCGCCTGGCGAACGCACCTATGTGATCGGCGATGGAGCGTTGAAAAGAGACGGCGCCGTGAGGTTGCCGCCAGGCGTGCGGCTGATGAGCGCACTGCCCTCGCAGGTGCGCTTCACTTTCGAACCGCGAGCAACCCGCTTGGTTCCGGTCGCGACCCGCTTCGTCGAGAATGGCGTCCACGGCTATTTTGTCTCGTCGCAGACGGTCACTCCGGATAAAGTCGAGATCGTCGGCCCGGCGAGTCATGTAGCCGCCGTGAAGCAAGCGGACACGGATGCGATCGACGTTTCCGGCAGCGTGGGGACTACCAACTTTCGCGTGAACGCGTTTACCGGCGATCCGTTTGTCCGCATTCAGTCTTCGCCGCAAATCGATGTCACCGTTACCATGAAGAAGAAATAAAAGAGGAGAACCTTGGGTAAACAGTTATTTGGAACGGATGGCATTCGGGGCGTGGCGGGGGAATATCCGCTCGACACAGCGACGGTTTACGCCTTTGGCGTCGCGCTGGCGGACGACGCGTTGCGGCATCACACGGGCGGCGAGAGCCCGCGCATTTTGATTGGCGCGGATACGCGCGAGAGCGGGCCTTGGATCGCCGGAATGGTAGCGGGCGGCCTTGCCAGCCGCGGCGTTGGGTGCGATTTCGCCGGCGTCATCACTACGCCCGGCGTGGCGTATCTAACACGCACCGGGCCGTATGCCGCGGGCGTGATGATCTCGGCATCGCACAATCCGTTTCAGGATAATGGCCTCAAAGTTTTCAGTCACAGTGGATTCAAGCTGCCGGATAGTGAAGAGCACGAAATCGAAAACGAAATCCTGCGGCTGCGTGAGACGGGCGTCGCGCCAGCGGCGATCGAGCTGAAGGCCGATGCTTCGCTTGATGGGCGCTATCTGGAATTCTTGCTCTCTACGGTTTCTACGCGCTTCGACGGCATGCGTATTGTGGTCGATTGCGGCAACGGCGCGGCTTGCGCGCTGGCGTCGAAGCTCTTTGAGCGGCTGGGCGCGGAAGTGGTGATGCTGAATGCGGCGCCCAGCGGGCGCAACATCAATTTGAATTGCGGCGCGTTGCATGTGGAGAGCTTGCGCGACGCCGTGCTCGCCAACCAGGCCGGATTTGGCGTGGCGTTCGACGGCGATGCCGACCGCGCCATTTTCGTAGCTCGCAGCGGCAAGATTGTGGATGGCGACGCGGTATTGCTGATGGTGGGGCGGATGCTCCACACGACCGGAAAACTGCCCGGCGAGACGGTCGTGGCGACGGTGATGTCGAACCTGGGCCTGGAACGCGCGCTAGCCGCGAGCGGGATCCGCATGACGCGCACGCCCGTGGGCGACAAGTACGTGCTGGAGGAAATGGTGCGCCTGGATGCCGCGCTGGGTGGCGAACAATCGGGCCACGTGATCTTCCGCAAATTTGCCACAACCGGCGACGGGCTGCTGACCGCGCTCAAAGTGTTCGAGATCGCGAAGCTGACCGGCAAGGGGCTGGACGAACTGACCGAGGATCTTCAGGTATATCCGCAGCGGCTGGTGAACATCCGCGTGCGCGAGAAGAAGGGATTGCTGGAACGCCCGGCGGTAGCGCACGAAATTCGCCGCGTTGAGGAAGCGTTCGGCGCCGCGGGCCGCGTGCTGGTGCGTTTCTCGGGCACGGAACCCTTGGCTCGCGTGATGGTGGAAGGGCCCGACCTGGCGCAGGTCGAAAGTTTCAGCGCCAGCATCGCGGAAGTGATTCGCCGCGAAATCGGCGAGTAGCTGCGCGAACCTAGCGCAACGTTCCGATTTGATAATCCACCACGACTCGTTGCGTTTGGTAATCGTAGCGAGCGGTAGTGTCTGAGATTTGCGCCGCAGTCAGATTAAGTTGCGCCTGGCTGAGCTCGACGATGGAGCCCAGGCCGAGACTGTAGCGGCTTTGCGCGAGATCGAGCGATTGCTGCGCCTGTGCGACTAATTGCTGAGTCAGGCTGAGACGCTGTTGCGCGGCGGATGCGTTGAGCCACGCCACGCGCACGTCGCGCGAAATTCGGTTCGATAGATCGGCCACGTTCTGCGCCGCTGCTTTGGCTTTGATCTGCGCTTCGTTTTCGCGCGCCTTGAACAGCCCGCCGTTAAAAATGGGGATATTGACATTGACGCCGACCGCGCCGTAACGGTTCGGGACCTCCGACACTCCCGCGGGAACCAGACCCGCGGCGCCGATAGCGCTGACCGTGGGGTAGTAGAGGTCGTGCTCGGCGCGGGCAAAGCGCTCCACGGCGGCTTGCTGCAGTTGCAGGTTCTTGAGGTCGGGGCGTTGTTGCATCGCTTGCGCAATCAGAGGATCCGCTTGCACGGGCATCGCGCCAGGCATCTGTTCTTCGGTGAGATCGAAAGTGGTCTGGCTGGGCAATCCGAGCACGTTGGCAAGCTCGGCGGCCGTGGAATCGACGCCATTTTGAGCTTCGAGCTGTAAGAGTTTGGCGTCGGAAAGATTCACGTTGGCGAAGGTGACGTCGACCTGCGACCGCAACTGGCTCTGCGCCAGGGCCGTAGTCTGATCGGACACCAATTGGCGCGCGCCTACCGTTTGCTTTGCGACTTTGAGCACCGCTTGGGCGCGCAGCAAGTCGAAATAAGCGCGGCTGGCTTCCAGAAGGACATCGGCGCGCGTGGCTTCGCCGGCCTGATCTTGCGCTTGCGCCTGAAGGTTCGACATCCCAACGAGGTTGTGTATGCGGCCAAAATCGGTGATGAGCTGGCTGGCGAGCAGGCCACCGGCCAGGCGGCTGTAGACCGCCGGGTTGTTGAGCGCTCCGGCGGCGAGACGCGAGCCGTTATCGGCGCCAACGCCGGTGATTGCGCCCGCCATATTAGGAAGTTCGGCGGCGCGGTATTGCGCCGGCTCCTGATGCGCGGCGGCGGCGCTCAGTCTGGCGGAACTGTAGCGCGGATTATTTTGGATCGCGAGGCGCTGCGCCTCGGCGAGCGTCAGATGCATCGGCTGCTGCGCCATCATTGCGAAAGGCAACGCCAAGGTCAGGAGCAGCCGTTTCATGCGCGCCTCCGGCGATCGTAGATCAGGACGTAAGAGGCGGGGACCAGAAAGACCGTGAGCGCAACCGAAACGCTCAAGCCGCCGATGATCGCGCGCGCCAGCGGCGCATAGGCTTCGCTGCCGGCGCCGAGTTTGAGGGCCATGGGCAGCAGTCCGATGATGGTGGCAAGCGACGTCATCAGCACCGGGCGTAATCGCACGCGGCAGGCCATGGCGACGGCCTCGCGAACGCCTATCCCTTCTTCGCGCAGATGGCGGGTGAACTCGACGATCAGGATACTGTTGGAGACCGCGATGCCGACCAGCATGACCACGCCCATGAGCGACATCACGTTGAGCGTGGTGTCGGTGAGCAGCAAGGTGACAATCACGCCCACGAGCCCGGGCGGCACGGCGATCAGGATGATGAACGGATCGATGAAGGAGCGAAACTGCGCGACCAGAATCAGGAAGAGCAAGACCACAGCGAGGCAGAGCCCAAGCGCGAAACTGGAGAACGAGGCGCGCATGCCCTGCACCATGCCGCGTAGCGTGACGTTGAGACCTTCGGGAACTTTGGTGCGGCTAATGATCTCGTCGATGCTCTGGGCGATGCGGCCGAGGTCTTCGTGGAGCGGGCGCACGTAAATATCGATGGTGCGGCGGAGTTGGTAGTGATCCACTTCGGTCGGCGATTGGATGCGGCGGATGCTACTGATAGCGTCGAGCCGCGCGGAATCTTTCGCGGCCGCGGCGCGCAACGGGATGGATTTCAAGTCGGTGAGACTCTTCACCTGGTTCTCGGGATATTGCACGGTGAGCATGTAGTCGTTGCCGGTCTTCGGGTCGATCCAAAAACTGGGGGCGATCATGGTGTTTGAGGTGAGCGCGGTGATGATGTTGTCGACGACCTCCTGCTGATCGAGACCGATTTCGCTGGCGCGGGTGCGGTCGACATCGAGTTGCAACGCGGGGTAATCGATGTCCTGTGGGATGAATACGTCGGCCACGCCGGGGATTTTGCGGATCTGCGATGCCAGATTGGTGGCGGTCGAATATCCCTTTTCCATGTTGGAGCCGGCCACTTGCACGTCGATGGGCGCGGGCAGGCCGAGGTTCAAAACTGCGTCAACGAGGCCGCCGGATTGGAAATAGGCGCTGATTTCGGGAAGGTCGCGGGCGATGCGGTCTTTGACGCGCGCCATGTATTCGTAGCTGCCGGTCTTGTGATCTTCCTTCAAGCTGACCTGGACGAAAGCCGTGTGCTGCGCGGAGTTGGTGGTGTAAATGGCGGAGAAATCGGGCGTGGAACCGATATTGGACACAATCATGCTGAGGTCTTCGGGGGCAACCGTTTTGCGCACCAGGTCTTCCACCTTCGCCACCTCGTTTTCGGTGACGGAAAGGCGCGTGCCGCTAGGCGCTTTCAGATTGATGACGAACTGGCCGGCGTCCGTGCGCGGAAAGAACGAAAGGCCGAGCAGCGGAAAGAGCGCGAGGCCGGCCGCGAATACCACGGCAAACGCAGCCAGAGTTAGCGCGGGGCGCCGCAACACAGCGCCGACCAGTTTGTCGTAGATTCGCAAGAAGCCTTCGAAACGGTTGTTGAACCAGATATTGAAGCGGGCGCCGAGCGAGCGGCGGCGCGGGGCATCCACCGTTACCGGATGTTCCGAGGACGGCGTTCCGTGATGCGCCGGCGCCTTGATGAAGCGGGCGCAGAAAAGCGGCACCACCGTCATGGCGACGGCAAAAGAAGCAAACAGCGAAAGCGCCACCGCGAGCGCGAGTGCGGAAAACAGAAAGCGGCTCACGCCATAAAGGAACGTGACGGGGAAAAAGACGACGACCGTAGTCAGCGTGGCCGCGAGCACGGGCAGAGCGACTTCGCGCCCTCCGTTGGCGGCCGCCTCTTCTGGCGATTCGCCCAGCTCGAGATGGCGGTAAATGTTTTCGAGCACGACCACGGAGTTATCGATTAGGCGCGAGAACGCCAGGGCCAGACCGCCGAGCACCATGCTGTTGATCGAGTTGCCGCCGAGCGCCAGCGCGATGAACGCAGCCAGGGCGGATAGCGGGATCGAGAAAAATACCGCCACCGTCGCGCGCATGCTGCCGAGAAAAATCAGAATCATCAGCGAAGTGAGAAACAGACCGATGGCGCCTTCATGGAGCAAGGTTTCGATGGCGGTCTTGACGAAGACCGATTGGTCGAAAACCACGTTGGAGATGAGCTGCTTCGGAACATCCACCAGCTTGCCAAGCGCCGTCTTCACGCCATCTACCACGGCGATCGTGTTGGTATCGCCGCCCTGCTTCAGGACCGGCGTGTAGACGGAACGCTGCCCATCCACGCGCACGATATTGGTTTGGATCTGATGCCCGTCTTCCGCGTAGCCAATATCGGAAACGCGAACTGGCGCTTCGCCCACCATCTTGACGGGCAGTTGATCGATCTCCTGAACGGTGCGGAGCTGGCTATTAGTGTAAATGTTGTAGTCGAGCGGACCGATCTGCACGTCGCCCGCCGGCAGGATGAGATTGGAATCGTTCACGCTGCGGACGACGTCCATGAGACTCAACTGATGGGCTTCCAGCTTGTACGGGTCGGTGTAGACCATGATCTGGCGGTACTTGCCGCCGAAAGGCTGCGGCACGCTCGCGCCCGGAACGCCGGCAATTTGGTTCCGCACCTGAAACTGGGCGAGGTCGCGCAGTGAAGTTTCGTTCAGCCCCTCGCCTTTGAAGGTCACGAGGCAGACGGGGAGGCTGGAAGCATCGAACTTGAGGACTACCGGCGGCAGCGTGCCGGGCGGTAGGCGGCGCAACTGGGCCATGGCCAGATTGGAAATGGTGGTGACAGCGGAATCGGGATTGGTGCCCGGCTGGAAGTAGACTTTGATCACGCTCACGCCCGGGAGCGAGCGCGATTCGATGTGCTCGATGCCGGCGCCAAGGGTGAAGAAGCGCTCGAATCGGCTGGTGATATCGGTCTCGATCTGCTCGGGCGGCATCCCGGAATAGAACGTGGCAACCACGACCACCGGGATATTCATGGAGGGGAACATATCCACCGGCATGCGCGCGAGGCTGGTGACCCCGACCACGGCGATGATGAGACAGATCACCACGATGAAGTATGGATTGCGAATGGCGAAGGAAGACACTAGATGGAAACCTCCGGACGCGGCGAGAGGTCGTCTTTGCGATAGGCAACGTAGTATGCCGCCGGCACCATGATGACGGTCATCATGAGAGAAACGCTCATGCCGCCGAGCACGGCGCGCGCGAGCGGGGCGTAGGCTTCGCTGCCTTCCCCGAGCTTGAGCGCCATCGGCAGCAAGCCGATGATGGTTGCGAGCGACGTCATTAGCACGGGGCGAAGCCGAACGCGGGCTGCGGTGACCACGGCCTGGCGCACGCTCATTCCGTCCTCACGCAAGTGACGGGTAAATTCCACGATGAGAATGCTATCGGACACAGTCATGCCGATGAGAATCATGAGACCCATGAGCGACATTACGTTCATGCTGGTGTGCGTCAGGTAAAGGATCAGCAGAGCGCCGGTCAATCCGGGTGGAACGGCGGTCAGAATCAACAGCGGGTCGAGGAATGAACGGAATTGCGCGACCAGAATCAGGTAGAGCAACGCAACCGAAAGCGTCAGACCAATTCCGAAGCTGCGAAAGCTCTGGCGCATGCCCTGCACCAATCCGCGTAAGGTTACGGTGATTCCAGCCGGCAGCTTGACCCGCGCCGTAAGACTGTCGATGGAAGCGGCGATGCGGCCCAGGTCTTCGCCAAGCGGCTGCACGTAGATGTCGATGGTGCGGCGGAGCTGGTAGTGATCCACTTCGGTTGGGGATTGGATGCGCCTTACGTTGGAAACGGCGTCGAGCCGGGTGGAAGCGGGGATGCCTTTGCCGCGTATCGGAATCGCGCGGAGATCCTGCAGACTTTGGATCTGCGTTTCGGGGTACTGCACGGTGAGCATGTAGTCGTTGCCGGTCTTTGGGTCGATCCAAAAACTCGGCGCGATCATGGCGTTCGACGTGAGCGCGGTGATGATGTTGCCCACCACTTCTTTCTGCGTGAGGCCCAGTTCGCGCGCGCGGGTGCGATCGATATCGAGCTGCAAAGCCGGATAGTCGATATCTTGCGGAACGTATACGCCGCCCACGCCATCCATGCGTTGGATCTCGCCAGCGAGCCGGGTGGCGATGGCATAACCGGCGGCGAGATTCGAGCCGGACACCTGCACGTCGATGGGCGCCGGCATGCCGAGGCCAAGCACCGCGTCGACAAGGCCGCCCGATTGGAAATATGCCGTGATCTCGGGCATTTCGCGGGCAATGCGGCGGCGGACGCTCTCCATGTATTGGTAGCTGCCGGTTTTGTGATCTTCCTTGAGGCTGACCTGCACCGTCGCAGTGTGCATGCCGGAGTTGCTGGTGTAAATGGCGGAGAAATCGGGCGTCGAGCCGATGTTGGAGACGATCATGCCGAGGTCTTCCGGAGAGACCGTGCGGCGGACCAAGTCTTCGACTTTGGCGACTTCCTCTTCGGTAATGCCGATGCGCGTGCCGGAAGGAAGCTTGACGTTCATCATGAACTGGCCGGGATCGGTGCGCGGGAAGAAAGAGAAATCGAGCAACGGAAAAAGGAAGAGGCTGGCGGCAATGATACCGGTGAGAACGAAGAGAATGGAAACCGGACGCTTGAGGACGACGCTGACCACGCGGTCATACAGGTTCAGGAACGATTCGAATTTAGGATTGAACCAGCCGTTGAAACGCTCCAGAAGGCCGCGGCGATGTGTCGCCGCAGCATGCGCGCCGTGGCCGCCGATGAATCTGGAGCAGAAGAGCGGAACCACCGACATCGCCACCACGTAAGACGCGAGGAGCGAGAGCACCACCGCCAGCGCGAGCGCCGAAAAAAGAAACTTGCTGACGCCGTAGAGCAGGGTTACCGGAAAGAAAACCACAATGGTGGTGAGCGTGGAAGCGAGCACCGGAAGCGCCACTTCACGGCCGCCTTTTTCCGCGGCGACTTCGCGCGTTTCGCCCAGTTCGAGATGGCGATAAATGTTCTCGAGCACGACGACCGAGTTATCGATCAATCGCGAGAACGCCAGCGCCAGACCGCCGAGCACCATGCTGTTGATGGAGCCGCCACCCATCGAAAGCGCGATGAACGCGGCCAGCGCGGAGAGTGGAATGGAGAAGAAAACCGCCACCGTGGCTCGCATATTGCCGAGAAAGACGAGAATCATCACAGAGGTGAGAAACAAGCCGATGGCGCCTTCGTGCAACAAGGTCTCAATAGCGGTCTTGACGAAGATGGATTGATCGAACACCACACGCGTGACCAGGCTTTTGGGCACATCGAAGAGGCGGGTGACGGCTTGCTTGATGCCATCGACTACGGCGATGGTATTGGTATCGCCGCCTTGCTTCAGTACCGGAACGTAGACGGAGCGCTGCCCATCCACGCGCACGATGTTGGTCTGGATCTGCTGGGCGTCCTCGGCGTGACCGATATCGGCGACGCGAACCGGGGACTGATGCACCGTCTTGAGCGGAAGCTGGTTGATTTCGGCGACCGTGCGGAGCTGGCTGTTGGTGTAGATGTTGTAGTCGAGCGGGCCGAGCTGAAC
This sequence comes from Bryobacterales bacterium, assembly GCA_963743705.1. GTDB lineage: Bacteria > Acidobacteriota > Terriglobia > Bryobacterales > Bryobacteraceae > PALSA-243. Next base: position 730,905 of record CAVUQS010000021.1, read on the forward strand.
GTCTCCGGCGGGCAAAATCAGATTGGCGGCGTTGAGCGCGCGTACAGCATCCATCAGGCTCAGATCGTGCGCTTCGAGCTGGTAAGGGTCGGCGTAGACCATGATCTGCCGGTAACGGCCGCCGAAGGGCTGCGGCACGCTCGCACCGGGAACGCTCGCGATCTGGTTGCGCACCTGGAATTGCGCAAGATCGCGAAGCTGCGTTTCCGTGAGTCCCTGGCCTTTGAAGGTCACCAGGCAAACGGGCAAGCTGGAAGCGTCGAACTTGAGAACCACGGGCGGCAAGGTGCCGGGCGGCAGACGCCGCAACTGCGCCATAGCGAGATTGGAGATGGTGGTGACGGCGGAATCGGGATTCGTCCCGGGCTGGAAGTAGACTTTGATCACGCTCACGCCGGGAAGCGAGCGCGATTCGATGTGTTCGATGCCGGCGCCAAGGGTGAAGAAGCGTTCAAAGCGGCTGGTGATATCGGTTTCGATCTGTTCCGGCGGCATCCCGGAATAGAACGTGGCCACTACGACCACCGGAATATTCATGGCCGGAAACATATCCACCGGCATGCGCACCAGGCTGGTCACTCCGACCACAGCGATCATCAGGCAGATGACGACGATGAAGTACGGATTGCGAAGCGCAAAGCTGGACATGGCTACTGTTTGGCCGCGCTCATGTCGGTGATCTTGGGTTGTACTTCCTGGCCTGGCTGGAGTCCGGAATGGCCGCCGATGACGACCAGATCGCCCTCGTTCAAGCCGGAACGGACTTCCACCGCGCTCGCGGTCTCAATTCCCAATTGGATCTTGCGCATCTCGATGCGGCGATTGGGGGTAACTACGGCCACCTGGCCCAGGTTGGGGTTTTGCGCATCGGTTTCGATCGCGTTGATCGGCGCGACCAGAACACGATTGCGGCTCGCCAGCGTGAGGTTCACTTCGGCATACATTCCGGGCATCAAGAGCAGCGAGGGGTTGGGCACGTCGACCTCGGTGTTCATGGTTCGCGTTTCGAGCGACAGCTTGTCTTCGAATCGTTTGACCAGCCCGGGGAAACTTCGATTCAAGCTCGGAACATGCACCTCGACACGCTGCCCGATATGTACGGTGGGCACGGCCGATTCCGGAACCGGCAGAATGAGGCGCAAAAGATTGTTTTGCGAGAGGCGGACCACCGGCATGGCTTGCGATTGCGAGGCGGTTCCGGCCTGGATCATCGAGCCCATGTCCGCATAACGCTTGGTAACCACGCCCTCGAAGGGAGCGATAACACGCGTGTAATCCATGAGCGTTTTCACTTTGGCGACGTCGGTCTGGTTGACGCGCACCTGCTCGCTGGCGGCTTGCACGGCGGAAGTGGCGGCGGCCACTTGCGCCTCGGCGACCAGCGATTTGTCGTGGGCGTCGTCAATTTCCTGTTGCGCGACGAGGCCGGGACGCTGCTTACCGACATCGTCGAGCCGCGTGTAGTTGATGTTCGCCATGTGGAAAGCGGATTTGGCGCGGCTGAGCTCATCCTGCGCCTGTTTGACATTGGCCTGGCTGCGTTCCACGGAAGCGTTGGCGTGGCGGAGATCGTCATCCATTTCGGGAATTTCGAGAGTGGCGAGAAGCTCGCCCTGGGTGACGCGATCGCCGATATCGACGTTGATCTGCTTGACGTAGCCGGCGACCTTGGCCATGACGTCCACTTCCTGGTAAGGCTTGAACTCGGCGGTCAGCGTCAGGCCGCGCGAAAGGTCCTCCGTCTTCACTTGCGCCACGGCCACGACGGGGGCTTCGGGAGCGGCTGAGCCGGCTTGTACGTTGGTCTTCGTGCAGGCCGCGGCGAAGAGCGCGGCGGCGGCCACGGCGGCGGCGAGCGGTTTGATCATGAATTGCTCCGGATGGCGTTCAGCAGGTGTTCGGGCGTGAACTCGGGCGCCAGACAAGCATCGACGATCCGGCGTTCGTGGGCGCGGATACGGGCGGCCTCCTCGGGGATGCGATCGGCTATTTCGTGGGGGATCGAGATCGCCCCGTGGCAATCGGCATAGATGAGGTCGCCGGAATGGATTTTGAGGCCGAAGATTTCGACGGGCTGTCCGTAATCCACGAGGTGGTTATAGCCGTGAGAGAGAGCGATGCCGGAAGCGAACAGCGGAAAACCCATGGCAACGACGGCGGGTACGTCGCGAACATAGCCATTAGTGATGGCGGCGGCGCATCCGAACGCGCGCAGAATAGCGGCATGCACCTCACCGATAGCAGAGGCTCCAGCCTCATCGTGCGTGGATTGAATGACCGCCACGCGCGGCAGCGGCAGCCGCTGAATAGGCGCCCACCATTCGGTGGTATCGGCGTAAGCGACTCCCGTCATCGGCGGACCGGCCGAGCGAACATGGGAGGTTGCCGCGTAACCGATAGCGCGCGCACATCCCGGAATGACGGCGTGCAGGCCGGGACGCGTGTAGCCTTCATTGCGCAGCCGCACGCGGAAGCGTTCTATGGCGTTGGCGACGGTGCAGGTATCGAACTGAGCAATGGCGTCGAGCGTCTCTCGGGAGGCGGGCATGGAGTTGGTCTAACTCCAAGGTAGGGCGGCGGGACCGGGGGCGGAATACCCGGCTTGGGGTAATTCGGACGGAAGGTTGGGGTAGGTGTACGCGCCGTTACGAGCCCGCGCGGTAGATATCGTTGATATTCCAGTGGCCCGGCGTCGGCGTGGGCACGTTTTCCATGGGCACTTGAATGACCGTGGGCAAGTTAGAGCTCAGCGCTTCCTGTAAAGCGGGTCCGAGCTCACTCGCGGCTCGGATGGCGATTCCGCGGGCTCCGCAGGCACGCGCGACGGCCGCATAATCCACTCGGTATGGTTTGCCCTGGGATTCGAACAGGCAGCCGAAGCTGGTTCCGTAATGCATGTTCTCCAAGCCGGCGATGGTGCCGTAGGCGGCATTGTCCATGACGACCCAAACCACGGAAAGCCCAGCTTCCATGGCCGTGGCCACCACCGACATGTTGCTGCTGAAGGCGCCGTCGCCAATCAAGGCGACAGCCGCCCGTTTCGGCTGCGCCATTTTTACCCCCAGTACGGCAGCGGGACCAAATCCCATGGTTGCCAAGCCGCTCGGCGTAATGAATGTGCCGGGAATAGTGATGGGAAATTGCTGCCCGACGCCGTTTTTGTTCCAGCCGACATCGGTCACGATGAAGCCATCCTCCGGGACGGCCTGCCGAACTTCGCTTAAGATGCGCTCCGGACGCATGGGAAATTGATCGGAGTTCCACTGGTGCGCCCAGTTGGCGGCGAACGCGCGGCGCCCGTTGGAAATCTCCTGACGCAGCTCTCCGCGGCTGCGATGCGCTACCCCGTTGGCGGCCGCGACCATGGCGGCCAACGCCTGCTTTGCATCGGCCACCACCCCGAAATCGGTGGGAAAATTGCGGCCGATCTCGGCCGGGTCGATATCGATATGGATGAGGCGAGTGGGCGGAATCGCGAACGTGAACCGCGAATCCCAAGAGCTTGAGTTGGCTTCGGCCAGGCGCGTGCCGATGGCCACGATCAAATCGGCCTCGCGGCATTTGTCGTTGGCGATGGGCGTTCCCCAGAACCCGGTCATGCCGAGAAGAAGCGGATGATCCTCGCGCATGCATCCCTTGCCCATCAGCGTGTGGGCGACGGGAACCTCGAGCGCCTCGGCCAGCGCGGCAAGTTCGGAAGTCGCATGCGCCGAGAGCACGCCGCCGCCGGCATAGAGCACGGGATTATGCGCGTCCGCCAGAGCCTCAACAATGCGGGATGCGACGGCCGCGTCGATAGTTGGCGGAATAACCGGCGAGGGGGCCTGGTGAAACGCGTCGAGCGGCAGATCAGCCGAGAAGATATCCATCGGGACATCGACGAGGACGGGCCCAGGGCGTCCACTCTTGGCTAAGTGGAAGGCGCGTTCCATGATCCTCGGCAGGTCGGCGGGGCGATCGACGCGATAGATGCGCTTGCAGAAGGGGCGATAAATTTCGAACTGATCGCCGTCCTTGTGGAGATTCACTTCCTGATGCGGATGCCGGCCGAAATAATGGGAAGGCACGTCGCCGGCGATGACGACCATCGGGATGGAATCGAGCGCCGCGTTGGCAACGCCGGTAGCAGCGTTGGTCAGGCCCGGACCAAGATGACTCAACATCACGCCGGTCTTCCCGGAAGCGCGAGCGTAGCCATCCGCCGCGTGAGAGGCCACCTGTTCATGCCGCGTCGAAATGAAACGGATGCGGCTCTTACTTATGGCATCTAGGAACGCGATTACGGTATGGCCACAGAGACCGAAGATTACCTCGACGCCGACGCGCTCCAGATAATCGGTGAGTAAGTAAGAAGCAATGCGCGTCTCCGAGGGCGCCAGCGCCGCAGCGGCGGCTTCCATCACTGCCGCCCTAGAAAGTTTGCCGTTCCCCATGATGTCCAGATACCTCGACCCTAAAATGCGATTCTAGCCTTTTCAAATCGCGTCAACAGCAAGTTAACAGTGTCGATACCGTAACCAATCGGAGCATAGAAGCCTTATTGAAGCGCGAACGCGATCACGGCATCCGCATGGCTGCGATCGCCCAAGAAGCCGCCGCCGGTGGCGGTGATCACGACGTATTGTTTGCCGTTCTTACCCTGAAATGTAATCGGGGCGGAATGAGCGCCGGCATCGATCTTCGTCACCCAGAGTTCTTTCCCTGTTTTCGAATCGAAAGCGCGGAAACGGCTGTCGTCGGTTGCGCCGATGAATACAACGCCACCGGCGGTGGCTAGCGATCCGCCGATATTCGGCCGCCCGGTTTTCTGCTTATCCGCAGGAAGATCCTCGGTAATTCCGAGAGTGGTTTGCCAGGCGATATCGCCGGTGTTGACGTTGATGGCGAACAGTCTCCCCCACGGCGGCTGGTTGCAAGGCATGTTGTGGTCGCCATCCCAGAAACGGTTGACCCCGTTGTAGCCGGAGCGGCTGTAGCGGCTTCCGTCTGCGCTTTTGACCATGGTGTTCAGGCTGCCGAAATCCATCGTGTTGACGAAGAGGTAGCCAAGTCCGGGGTCGAACGAAGGCGGATTCCAGTTGGCGCCGCCGATGGAGCTGGGGAAAATCACGCTGGGCGTGGTGGAGTAATGAGTAAATGCTCCCCCGGCATGGAGGCCGCCGGGAACGCTGTCGAAAAGCTCCTGGCAGTATTTCTGCAACTCAGGAGTTACGGTGGCAATATCTTCTCGCTTGAAGCTATTGCGGGCTAAGGAAGGCGGCTTCAATGGTACCGGTTGGGTAGGCCAGGCATAGTCGCCGGGCAGCGCATCATCGGTAGGGACCTTGCGTTCTTCGACGCCGTACACCGCCTCTCCCGTGACGCGATTGAGTATGTAGAGGTATCCCGACTTAGTCAATTGCGCAACAGCGGGTATCTTCTTACCCTTTTGGTTGATATCGAAGAGAATCGGCGGGGCGGCGAGATCGTAATCCCACGTGTCGTGATGGACGGCCTGAAAATACCACTTCATCTTTCCGGTGAGCGCATCCACCGCGACCAGCGAGGTGCCGAATAAGTTCATACCTTTGCGGTCGCCGCCCCAATAGTCGGTAGTCGGTTCGCCAAAGGGCATGTAAAGGATGCCGCGTGCGGCGTCGATGGTGAACAGCCCCCAAACATTGGTTCCGGAGCGGTTCTTCCAGTCGTCACCTTGCCAGGTATCGCTGCCGGTTTCGCCGGGCCGGGGGACGGAATGGAAGGCCCAGAGCAGCTTGCCGGTGTGCACATCCCAAGCGCGCGTGTCGCCCGCGGAACCGACGCTTGGGCTCTCCTGCACGTGCGCGCCGGTGATCACGACGTTCTTATAGACAATCGGTGGAGAGGAAAGCCCAAAGCTCGAATTGGCGAGCCCGTTTAATGCGCCAGGCTTCATATCCACCATGCCTTCATTGCCGAATCCAGGCACCGGCTTACCTGTCTTCGCGTTCAGGGCGATCAATTTGCCGCTCGAAGTTCCGAAGAAAACAGTGGCGGGAGACTGGCCATCGCCGGCCCAAAACTCGAGACCGCGCGTGGCCGGCGCGCCATCTTTGACCTCGTAGGCCCAGAGTTCCTTGGCGGTTTCGGGCTCGAGAGCTACGACCCTGCCGCCGCCTGTGGTCAAATACATCACGCCGTTGATTACGAGCGGTGAGACTTCCGAGTTTCCGCCGCCGCCTCGTCCGCCCCCACGGCCACCAGGACCGCCACGGCCACCCCTGCGTCCACCCTCGGCAGCATCGCCCGCATCCGAGGAACCGGCCGCAGGCGCCTCAGAAGGGGTGGCGCTCATATGATAGGTCCAGGCGCGGGTCAATTTGCCGACGTTCTTCGCGTCGATTTGTTTCAGGGTCGAGTAGCGCGTACCAGCCAAGTCATGGCCAAAGGTGGGCCAATCGGTTTGGGCATAGGCCGCTCCAACGCCGAAAAGCGCCGTCGCTATCATCACAGAACGCATGTTACTCCCCTAGCGGTGCTTCCATTCTTGCTACTGGTTTCGGTAGAACGCAGCGTCATGTTAGAACGTGAGCCTCAAATTAGCCACATAGACCCGGTTGCCGTAAAAAACCGTCGGCGTGGTAAACGAATTCGAGCCGCCAGAGGAAGGCGCTGAGATGCGGCCGAAACTGGTCGAATCGATGCTGGTCGTCGGATTGGGGAAATGGGGCGTGTTGGTCGCGGAGATGGCATCGAGACGAAATTCCATCGTGATCTTTTCCTTCACCGTGAATCGCTTGAGGAGGTTCATGTCGAAGTCGAACAACCCCGGTCCCTTCCAATTCGAGACCAGATCCATGCTGCCGACCTGCCCGAGCGCCGAATTCGCGAACAGAATATTGCCGTTGGACTCGATGGCCAAATCCGTGCAATGGCTTTGCAGATTGGATTGATTCGTGATGGAGCTGCAGTAGGGATCCTTAACCTGCGTAAATTGGCTGGGGTTATAATACACCACGCCGTTACCCGTCCGGATGACGTGGCCGGGGTCTTTGCCCATGGGCTGCAAGCTGGTGCAGGGGTCGGTGCCGCCGATGGGATTCCCGGCGCAAGTGAAGCTGAGATAACTTCCCGAGTTCAGCGTGAAAATGCCTCCGTACTGCCAGTTGCCGATGATTTTATCGATGACGCCGGCGGCGCCGGAGGTGGCGTTCAGGAACCGCTTGCCGCGGCCAAACGGAAGCTCATAAGTTCCGCTGGCCTTCCAGGTGAACTCTTGTCCAGCGGGCTCGCGCTGCGCGTTCCAGTTCCGCGGATTCAAGGCAAATCCATTCAGGCTCATGGTTTTCGCCATGACGAAATTGCCGTTGAGCGTCAGGCCATTCGAGAAACGCTTGTTGAGTTCCACCACGCCCGAGTTGTAGCTGTAATTGAGGCACGCGCACACATCAGTCACGCCCGAATACTGTGGATTGACCACGATAAAGTTCGACGGCAGGCCCGCGTTGCCGAGCAACCAGCCTCGAACCGGGGTTGTGCCGGCCGCGCCCAGCGCCTGGGTCGTGTTGAAGAAGTTGGCCAGGCCAGCGGCGCTATTGCCGGCAAAAAAGGCGAACGTCCCGGTATACTGCAGCAGCGCCTGGGAACCGGTCAGCGTGGTGCCGTTGACGGTCCCGACTCCGGGAATGGTGACTCCGTTGAGAAGCTGGTTGAACAGAGGCGCATTCCCTCCCTGGGCGGTGAGGGTGGTTGCGGCTGCAATTCCGTTTTCAAAAACATTGGTGTTATTCAGGCTGAAATTCCCGGGCTGGTGCGTGGTGTGGTTGCCCACATAACGCACGGCCAGCGTCAGGCTTTGCGTAAGCTGCCGTTCCAGCGACACGTTATAGCTCTGTACCACGGTCGGCTTGAAATTCGGATCGGTTACCGTAATGCTCTGCGTCTTGTCGTTCACCGGCCAAACCTGCAAGGGATTGCTGAAGGTAGGCGACAGAGGAAGGCTGATATTGTTCAGAGACGTGGGCGCTACTGCGGAGAACGTGGCGCTGGTGGCGAACTGAGTAACATCGCCGCTGATGTCCAGGAAGCTTAGCGTCATCGGTCGCGACACGCCGTATCCCGCACGCAGTACGGTCTTGTTTCTGCCGAAATACGGAATCGACCAACTTAGCCCTATGGCCGGCTCGAAGCTCTTGTAGTAATTCTTATAGAGCTGTTGGTTGGGATTGGCGGAATTTGGTCCCACGGTCTCCATCTGCGTCAGCGAGCCGGAGTTAGCCCCAGGCGTCCACAGGGCGCTCCCAAAGCTCGTGCCGGAAATGCCAAACGCACCGGCGAAACCGTTCGTCGGCGCGAGTTCGCGTCCCCATTTTTCCCAGGGAATTCCCGCCCAGTCCCAACGCATGCCGACGTTGATGGTCAGGTTCGAGGTCACCTTGAAATCGTCCTTGATGAAGCCGTTCGCATCACGCTGCTCGAAGGCCGCGCGCGAGGGGTATACAATCCACTGGGGGTTCTTGCCGTTGGCGACGCCAAATCCCTGGGAGATGGACGAAACCGAGCCGGTGAGGTCGGTAAGCATGCTGGTCGCTAAGGTCTGGTTCGCGGCGACGAGCCCCGGAATCGTATTGATTCCCTGCACCGCGGTGTTGCCCGCGCCCAGAGTGACGGCGGGATTCACGTTGTTATTGATGTTGTAGGAATTGGTTGCCGTGTAGTCCACCTGAAAGCCAAACTTGATGGAGTGGCGGCCGTGAGTCCAACTCATGCTGTCGCCCAGCGTGTATACCGGGTCGATCAGCTCCGATTCGATACTCCCGGGGATAGGGCTGGTGAAGCTGGAGAAACCGGGACTATAGATGATCCCGTTTTGTTTCGGATACACCTGCGGATAGGCCGCCACACCGCTATCCTGCAACAAATCCGGATGCTGGAGGCCGATCTTGAATTGATTCAGCAGAGTCGGCTTAATCGTAGAATCGAAATTCACCGAAGCGAACCAGGAGTGGTCCTGGTTATCCCCCGTCACCGGGAGAGTGGGAAAGACGGATGCCGTGCTGGTGTAATACTGGTGCTCGTGGGTTACCACGACGCTGAGGTGATGATTCTGGCTGAGGTAGTGATCCACTTTGAATGTGAATTGATCCAGGTCGTTATACGAAGGCACCGCCCAGTTATAACCGGCCGTGTTCAAACCATCCCCGACCGTGAAGTTATTTGGGAGCGGAGTTTCGGCGACAATCTTCTGCACTACGCCACTGGCGTCGGCCACGCCACGATTCGGGTCTCTAGTCAAAGAGATTGATCGTCTGCAGCGGACCGGTTGCGGTCGAAGGCGTAACCGGGTTCCCGCTTGCATCGACTACAGGGTTACTGGTCGCACTGTAATTGGAGTTGGTTGCGCCCGGGAAGAATCGATAGTTGCCCTGCCGCGCCGCAGCCGTCAGCACGGTGTTGGTTGCCGTAGCCGACGTCCGCTGGCGATTGCCGTCGTACAGGACGAAGAAGAAAGTCTTGTTCTTGCGAATCGGTCCGCCCACGCGCGCGGCGTACTGATTCCGAATCAAAGTTTGCCGGGGTATGTACGGTTGGGAGAAATTGTTCCAGAATGTGTTGGCGTCGAGGTCGGTATTGCGGAGTCCGTCCACCACGCTGCCGTGGAATTTGTTGGTCCCGGAACGCACGATCATCGAGACCGACCCCAAGGATCGCCCGTTTTCGGCATCGACCGGACTGCTGGTTACCTTAACCTCCTCCACCATGTCGACCGTTTGGGTCAATTGGAAGGAGAGCAGGCCGCCCGCCCTATCCAGCCGGTTATTCGAGACACTTATGCCGTTCACGGTTGTTGCCAGCGTCATGGTAGAGCCACCCGCCACGCTGACGCCGGCGCCAATGCCGCCAGCGAATTGAGCTTGCGTAAGCGCCAGATTGACGGCATTTTGGTCAATCAACGGAAGGTGCAGGATCTCATCGCCGGTGACGATGCCGCCCACCACTGCGCTGGTGGTCAGCAACGGAGATTCGGCAGCCGCAGCCACCGACACGGTCGTGGTGGCCGCTCCTACTTCAAGCGTGAAGTTGAGCCTCACCTGCGCGCCAACATCCAACGTCACACGTTGGTAAACGAATTCCTTAAATCCGGTCGCCTCAGCCGCAACCCGGTAACTACCTTGCGGGAGGCTCGGGAACGCATATGTTCCAGTGGCGTTGGTAGCAGTTTTGATTGCAACCCCGGTCTCCACTCCGGTTGTTGTAACGGTTGCATGCGGCACCACCGCTCCGCTGGAATCCGTCACCGTGCCGCCCAGGCTCGCGTTGACAGTCTGCGCGAGAGCGCAGCCCACAAACAAGAACCCTTGCAGGATGAAGGTGAAGCCGATTCGAACGCTGAATCGCATTTTCTTACCTCTTTAGGCTGAAGCTTTTTGGCGCACACACCGGCGCCTGACTGATGAAAAAACTATCATGGGGTCCCTCAGGTCACAATGAAGTAACGGTGGCTTTACGGTAACCGGCCGCTGGCCGCCGAATACGCGGAAGGTGTAACCGTAACGCACCGTTACCGGCGTACAGGCTGCGGGTTGCCGGTGTTAGTCTGGGGGCGCTGCTTGAAATGCCGCTATCCGTAAGAAGTGTTTCCTTATTACGTTGGTTGCGGCTGGGGCGGAGAGGTTCGCACATGAAGAAGCTACGCTTGGCGTCGTTGCTGTCTGCGATGGCTGTTTGCTCGGTTTGGGTGGCGGCCCAACAAAACGCGGCTTCGCCAGCGGGCGCGCAGGCGCCACAGCAGGGCCGAGGCGGACGCGGCGGGCGCGGGCGTCCGGGCGGACGCAAGGCGGTACTGGCGTGGGCCGACACGCGCAACGGCATCGCGCAGCATGATTCGGTCTCGCATGCTCTGGCGTTGGTGGAACGGCTGGGCTATGAATCGGGGTTGTGGGACACGTACATCCGCACGGATTCGAATATCGCGTCGTTTCAACCCAAAATGACCACCGGCCAACCGGCGAGCGGCGGCCCAAGCCTCAACAACGTGGATGCGATTTTCTTCATGGGGCATCGCGAGGTACCGATCGACGCTCAGCAAAAAGCGGATCTACTGAAGTTCGTTCATGACGACGGCAAGGGCTTTGTCGCGGCGCACGTGGCGTTAACGGCGCTGATGGATTGGCCAGAATTTGGCGAGATGCTCGGCGGGCAATTCGCCGATCATCCTTACGGTTCGGTGGCGGGATCGGTAATTAATGAAGACCCGGCGTTCCCAGCCACGCGGCATCTGCCCGCGGTCTTCAATATCACGGACGAGTTCTATCAGGTGAAGGGCTTCTCCCGCGAAAAAAGCCGCGTGTTGTTGCGGCTGGACACTTCGAAGCTGCCGCCGAATCAGAACCTGATCAACAAGAACGGTGACTTTCCTCTGGCGTGGGCCAAGATGTACGGCAAAGGGCGGGTGTTTTACGGTTCTTTCGCTCATGACGCGAAGACGTGGGATAACCCGGATGTCTATCACATGTACTTCGAAGCCATCCGCTGGGCCCTCGGGTTGACCGACGCCGATGTTACGCCCCGGCCGTTCCCGGGCGCGGCTGCGTCGCAGCAATAAGACGGCCCGCCGCATCTCACGCAGCCTGCTTACACCGGGTTTCGCGCGTGAAGCTCAACGCGCAGAAGGTTACCAGCGACCAGGCGACGACTAGGACGAAAGCGGCTTGAAAGCCGCTCGATCCATAGACGCGAAGGCCGTTCGAGAGTTGGCCGGACCAGTGTCGATCGAGCATCCATCCGATTGCGGGCTGTAAGATCATCGGGCCGATCATATTGCCCATGTTGATGACGCCGGCAATTGTGCCGGAAAACTCGATGGGCACCGATTCCTTGGCAAGGGCGAAGCCGATGATCACCGCGCCCGAGGCCATGCTGGTGATGGAAGCGGCGGCGATGAAAACAGGCAACGGTAATGGGACGTAAACCATAATCAGCCAACCCGCGGCGGCAACTGTGGCGCCCGCAATGTATAGCGGCTTTCTGCGGCCGATGTGGTCGGAGAAATGGCCGAAGACGGGACTGGCGAGAGCCCAGCAGACGGTCATGATGGAGCAAATGCCGGCGGCTTGTTTGGTCGGCAAACCGAAGCGGGCATGTAGAAACGGCGTGCCCCACAAACCAGTAAACGCCAGCATGGGCCCGACGAATCCGCCTTGCGCAATGAAAATCAGCCACGGGTTTCGATAAGCGAATATGCGGCGCAGGCCTACGATGACAGAGGAGCTCTGGCCGGCCTTGCGCGTGTCGGGGGGCGCGAAGCTGCGAAATCCGTAATCGGTAGGGTCATTCTGCACCATCAGCCAAGCCAGAATGCCAACGCCCAGAATGACCACGGCCGAGCCGATGACGACCACGCGCCATCCGAAATCCTCGATCAAAAGCCGCAACGGTACTTGGGCAACCAACGCGCCGAAGTTTCCGAAGCACAGGCCAAGGCCGGTCAGCATGGCGAACCGCCGTGCGGGAAACCAATGGATGGAGAGCCGCAGCAGCACCAGAAATCCAAGAGCGGTGGATGCTCCGACAAGAGCTCTGCCTGCGCATGCCAGAGCGAAGTTGCTGGTGGCGGCGACCAGGTAAGTCCCCACCGCGGCCGTCATGCTTCCCGAGATCAGCAGCCTCCTGGCGCCCCACGAATCGATCAGGATGCCCGTCGGGATTTGCATGGCGACGTAGAAGTAGAAATAAAACGCGGAGAGGTTGCCAAGATCTTTCGCGCCGATGTGGAAATCGCGCATCAGCTCCGAGGTCATTACCGCGGGAGAGACGCGCTGATAGAAGGCGGTGAGATAGAAGAGAGCCGCGATTCCCCAAATCGACCAGGAGCGCCACAACGGCGCCAGGGACTCCTTGGTTCGCGGGTTCATGCCCTCAAGATTCTATCGCCGGTCATTGAGCGCACGGGCGTTGAGACGGGCGCGTAACCGTAGCGATACGGTAAATGGGACGCCTGGCAACTAGGTCTTCTTCTTGGTTGGCTTGGGTTTCAGCGTCTGTGCATATCTATAGCTGGACTCGAAGTGCTGCCGCAATTCTTTCGTATTCTTCAGCAGCGAATCGGGGACGGTCACGTATTCCTTCTGAACGACGCCGTAGGCCGCAAATAACGTCGTCTTGTATCGCTTCAGGAACTTCTCCCTTTCGTCCGTGTCCAGCCTCAATGCCATGGCGCCAGACGGATGCAGGTACGAAAACATGTTGCCGTTCAGCGACGTGTAGGGGTGGGTGGCGCCTTTGCATTCGACCTCCGGAAGGGTCGCCACGAGCTTTTCGTAAAGCTCCACGTTCCCGGCGGGCGCCGGGCTCTTCTTAGGCGTGCTCATAAGCGTCAGGGTAGTCCTAATTGCGCGAATAACTTGTGAAATCGCGAGTTGCCCTTAAGGAATTCCCAGCGTGGGTCGACGCGCAGGACAATCAGCTCGAAGCAGCGGTCTTGAAACGCCTTGGCGAGCCATTGAAATCCATCGTCGGATTGTTCGAGCGCAAAGTAGAGGGATGCCAGTTCGAAAGGCGAGACGTAGCGTTTCGCCGCCAGATCGAGGAGTTCTCCCAGAATGCGATGCGCCTCGCCTTTCTTGCCGGCGAGCGCCAGGGTGCGGCCCAGTGCCGCCTGCATGAGTGGGCTGTGCGGCGAGAGTTGAATAGCGCGCTGGAATGCGGCCACGGATTCATCGAAGTCGCCGCGTTGCTCCTGAACCAAAGCCAGCACCAGGTACGCAGGGGAAAAGTGGGGATTCAATTCGATGGTGTGATCGATCTGATCGAGCGCGGCGTCGTATTCCTGCCGGTAATAATAAACGCGCGCCAGGTCGCGGGCAATGATGGATGAGATCGGATCGAGCGCCTGGGCGAGCATCATTTCGTCGCGCGCCTGATCCAACCGCCCCATAGGCGCGAGGCAGGACATGGCGTACCAGTGGTGAGCAGTGGGATAGCGCGGGTCGAGCGCGATGGCTCTCTGGAACTCGCGTTCGGCGCCAAGCCAATCCCATTCCTGCGTCGACTTGGCGTGTGCGAGAGAGGTGTGCGCCTCCACGGAATTCTCGTCCTGCATCACGGCCCAGGCAGCGCTGGAGGCGGCTTTGGTCCAGACTTCCGCGGGCGCGAGCACTCCGTAATGCCCCAGCAGGCTATAGGCGTCTGACAATCCGGAGTACGCTTGCGCATATTGCGCGTCTTCCACGATGGCCTTTTGAAAGAGTTCCGCGGCCTTGCGCAGTCCCTCTTCGGTGCGCTGGTTGAGATGATAGCGGCCTTGCACGTAAAGGTTGTATGCGGCGAGATTTTCCGTGGGGCGCCGGATGTCGCCCGTTTGCGCGCCTTTGAGGAGCTCCACCTTGAGTTGTTCGGCGAGTGCTTTGGCGACTTCCTCCTGGACGGCGAATGCATCATCGAGCGATCGATTGATCGCGTTCGATGACAGGTATTGGCCGCTGGCGGCATCGATCAAATTGCTGATGATGCGGGCCTGGCTGCCGACCCTGCGCACGCTTCCGGAAATGATCATGGAAGCGTTCAAGCGCTCGGTGGCTTCCCGCAGGGCCGATTGCGTATCGCCAGGTTCGGGACCATTCCACGCGATCAGCCGGACAGCTTCCATTCCGGCAATTGTGTGGATGATCTCGTGGCTCAAGGCGCGGCAGAAATAACCCAGATCGCCGGCGGCGCTGTGATCGGAGAACGGCGCCACCGCGACGCGATTCCGGCCGGCCACCGGAGGCCGCTTGGGCCGGCTTACCGGCATATCTTTCGCCAGCCGGAAGACGGGAGCGTAGCCGCCTTTTGGCAACTCGATCACGAGCTCATCGTCCTGGCCTTCTTCGTGGTAATAGAGCGCCAACTGCGCCCGCAGCCGTCGCGCCTGGACGCGGACGATGGGGTCATTGCGCGGATCGAAGGAATCGTCTTTGCCAAAGACTTCCATGCCGACGGCGAACTCTTTCAGGCGCTCGCCGCGCCCGGCAATGGTCTCTTCGACAATAAACGTGAGGAAGCGTTTCAGGCGGTCCGCCTGCCGGAACACCTTGCTGCTTAGAATGCGGTTTAGCTGCGCACCCGCCTTGACCTCAGACTCCTTGCCGAACTCAAACGTGGAGCCCCGGAAATCCATAGCGAAATATTACACCCAAACAACTAACTGGCGGTGTCGTAGAATTCCCCGAAGAGCTCGCGGTCGGAGGGGCGATCTTCGGGAATTGGGCGGCTCACCCAGGTGACGTTCATGTAGTGCTTGAGCGCAATGTTCTCGTTAGTGATGTTGCCGCCCCAGGTCCCGCAGCCCATACTAGACGTCATCGGCATGCCGTTGGTGAACGTGCCCGCGTTGGAGCGCGACTGGATTTGGCGCACCATCATTCGGCTTGCCGGCGCTACTAACGCGAGACGGTGGATGTGATCGTCGTTGAACGAATAAATGCCGCAGGAGTGACCGCGGCCACCGACCTCAAAAATCTGGCGAACCATTTCGAGCGCGCCATCGAAGCCGCCGCTGTAGCGGAAGATTGCGAGCACAACGCCAAGCTTCTCGCCGGAAAACGGATACTGCTTGCCGATTTGATCTTCAGGAACGATGAAGAAGGTTTTCTCTGGAGGAATATGGAATCCCGCGAGCTCAGCCACTCTGGCCGCCGGGCGGGCAATCGTTTCGGCGGTGCGATGGCCTTCTGAATCCCAATATGACTTCTGCAGCAGGTTCTTCTCTTCGCCGGTGACCAGGTATCCGCCCTCCTTCTGAAGCTGTTCGAGAAAGCGGTCGTAGATCGACGTCTCGACCACCAGGTTTCCATCGGCCGAACAGCCGGAGCCGTTGTCATTGGTCTTGCTGATGCGAGTGTTACGCGCGGCTTCTTCGATATCGGCGGTTTCGTCGATGACCATGGTCGCGTTGCCTGCGCCGACGCCGTACGCCGGCTTGCCGGAACTATAGGCGGCTTTGACCATCGCGGGGCCTCCGGTGGCGTTGGTGAGGTCGCAAATCGACATCAACTCATTGGCAAGCGGGATACTCGGCTTTTCCACGCACTGCAGAAGATCCTCGGGCGCGCCTAGTTTTTTCAGAGCCTCGCGCATAAGGCGAACGGTCTCATTCGTGGTTGCTTTGCTCGACGGGTGCGGAGAAAAAATGACGGCGTCTTTGCACTTGAGCGCGTAGATGGCGACGCCGGCCGGGGTTACGTAGGCACTGGTGACGGGAATCAGCGACACGATCACACCGGCGGGCTTGGCGTACTTCACGATGCCTTTTTCGGGGATCTCTTCGATCACCCCCATGCTCTTCTGGCGAAGCGCGTCGCGCAGAATGCCCGCGATCTTGCCGCGACGGCTGGGTTCGCGGCCACCTAAGCCGCTCTCATCGACGCTCATGTTGGCGAGGCGCGTGGCGGTCTGTTCGTTATACGTGGCCCACCCGACGGCCTGGCAGAGGCGATCGACCTGAGCCTGATCGTAGCTTTCGACGGCGCGCATGGCGGCTCGGGCTTTTTCCAGCATGACGCGCGCGAGATTTTTCTCTTCTTCGGTAATCAGTCTTGCCATGTTTTTACTTTTCGTCGAGCGTACGCGGCGGTTCGCCGTCATACTCGACCGGGATGCGAATGCGCATTGGTTTTTCGCGGGCGTATTCTTCCGCCACCTCCGCGGTCAAACCTGCGACCCTTCCGATGATGAAGACGAGGCGGCCAAACGCGGGAGGAAAGCCAAGGTCATGGAGAACGGCAGCCAGAGCGCCATCGATATTAATCGGAAGCGGCTTCTGGATTGTGGCGCCGACGTGCCGCTCAAGGGCCTCCATCACCGCGATGCCGTTCCCCGCCACGCCCGCTTCGCGCGCCATGTTGAAGAGGACGGCCGTACGCGGATCGGTGGCGTGAACGCGATGTCCGAGACCCGGCACGCGCGTCTTTTTGGCGTGAGCATCGGCGGCCATGCGCTGCGCGGCTTCGCCGATGGAGATATCATCTTTGGCCACGAGGGCAACGGCCGCGGCGATCCATTCCATGCACTCGAGCCCGGCGCCGCCATGTACGTCGCCGATGGCCAGCACGCCGGCGGCTACGGCAGCGGAAAGGGATTCGCGGTTTCCCGACGCCACCAAACGAGCGGCGGCGCAGGAAGGCGCTCCCGCGCCATGATCGGCCACCCCGACCAGGATGGCATCGAGAAGGCGCCGTTCACCTACGTTGGGAAGGCGTCCCTGGTGTAGCAGGAAGATGGTCTCGGTGAATCCCGCGCCGGTCATCAGGGCGGTGACATCGTAGCCGCGGATCCAGAGGTGGGTGTCGTCGGACGTTGCTATCGCTGTGCGCCAAGGCTCCATGAGTCCTTTATTATCAGACGGAGCGATGGCGAGCTAGGCCCCGGGTCGGGGCTTTTACGGTAGCCTTACGGTTACGTCGACGGAGGAATGATCGGGCGAGGGAAGAGGCCGCCTTTACGCGCTGAGGGCCACTATCGGCTTGCTCATGCTCGATTCATAAAACCTCGGAGCGTGGAACGGCTGGAAGCGGTAGCCGATCCCGAAGATGGTCTCGATATATTGATCCGCGAAAGACCCCAGCTTTTTGCGGAGGCGGCGCACGTGCACGTCGAGCGTGCGGGTCGCGGATATCCGCGCCGTAACCCCAGACGCGCATCAACAGCGCCTCGCGCGGGATGATTTCGCCGGCGTGTTGCACGAGCAGCGCGAGAAGATCGTACTCCTTGCGGGTCAATATCATACGCTGGCTGTCCAGGACTGCCGCCTGCTGGTCGAAGTCGATGGCGAGGTGCTCGTCTCGATAGGAAGGAATGCGATTATTGTTATTAACCGGTATCATCTGCTCTCCTTTGAAGGTCTACTCTAGATCCTACGGTCGACGCCCTTTTAGGTCATCGTCAACTTGTAAAAATGATGTAAAAAGCAAAGAAAAGCACTTGCTATTTCGCCGGCGTACGCCCATTAGCTCGGGAAAGCGCCCGGGTTTTGAGATGGATAGCCGCGGCGCGGTATCCTGCGGTCTGGGATGCAGAGTGAAATCTGGCTGATCCGTCACGGCGAAACGGAGTGGAGCCTCTCGGGCGCCCACACTAGCCACACGGATATTCCCCTAACCGAACATGGCGTCGAAATGGCGAGGGCTATGGGCCGCGTCCTCCAAGGCCGAATGTTTGCGATGGTGCTGACCAGCCCGCTGCAGCGGGCGCGCATGACCTGCATCGAGGCTGGATTCGGCGACGTCGCCATCGTCGATCCCAATCTGCACGAACTGGATTACGGCGACTATGAAGGACGCACTACTTCCGAGATTCAGGCCGTGCGGCCGGGTTGGTCGCTCTGGCGCGACGGATGCCCCAACGGCGAGAGTCTCGAACACGCGGCGTACCGCGCGCGCGCGGTGATCGAGGAAGCTCTGGCCGCCGATGGCAACGTGGCGTTGTTCGCCCACGGCCACATCCTGCGCATTCTGGCAACGGTATGGCTTGGGCTTGCGCCCGATGCCGCACGGCTTTTCGTTCTCTCCACGGCTTCGTTGGGTACGCTGGGCTATGAGCGCGGCACGCGCGCGATTACGCGCTGGAATCTTTCGGTTTCTGCGTGACCAGGCCCACGCGGATGGGCTTCGCGCCCGGCGCGGCTTTGGCGGTCTTGCAGACAAGTTGCAGCGCGGCGGCAGCGGAAATCACGCGGGTGAGCGCGCGGTTGGAATCGACGCCGATGAGAACGACAATCTGCGGCGAGGGAAGAAAGATCTCCATCACCCGGATGCGTTCGGCGCCCTGCTGAAACGTCACCACCAGCTCTTCGTCTTCCTTCAACTGCTTCTGCATGGCGGCGATCTGCCCAACGATCGCGGCGCCTGTGGCATCCGCGGGCGCGGCCGGCGCGCTCGCCGGTTCTTTGGATTGCGTCGTGGCCGAAAGCAGCGCTTGTTGAGCGATCTGCTTGGTTAGTTCGCCGAGGGCCACGGCTTGATGCTAGCACGGCATTCCGAGCGCAGTGGCGCGGCCGGGCACGCTCGCGTCATCCTATAGAATCCATGCGAACCTTCGACAGCCTCACGGAACGCGAGATTCTCGCCCTCGCGATCGCCCTGGAAGAAGAGGACGAGCGAGTATACGCCGATTACTCCTACGATCTAAAGACGGACTTCCCATCGACTGCGGCGGTGTTCGAAGGCATGCGCGAAGAGGAATCCTCGCACCGGCGCCGATTGCTTGATCTCTATCGTGAAAAATTTGGCGACCATATCCCGCTGATCCGGCGCCAGGATGTTCGCGGCCTGGTGCCGCGTAAAGGTGTATGGCTCACCAAGCCCCTGCGGCTGGACGCCATCCGCGGGCAGGCGGCTGCCATGGAAGTCGAAACGCGCCGCTTCTATGAACGCGCGGCCGCGCGCACGCAAGACCCTTCCGTGCGGCAACTGCTGGATGATTTGGCGCAAGAGGAGCGGCGCCATCAGACTCGCGCGGAAGAGCTGGGCAATCTCGATACGAAAGAGAAGGAGCAGGAAGAGCAAGCCAGCCGCCGGCTGTTCGTGCTTCAGATCGTGCAGCCGGGCCTCGCAGGATTGATGGATGGCTCGGTGTCGACGCTGGCGCCGGTATTTGCGGCGGCTTACGCCACGCACAAGCCGTACGACGCATTCCTGGTGGGGCTGGCGGCGTCGCTGGGCGCGGGCATTAGCATGGGGTTCGCCGAAGCGCTTTCGGACGACGGCAGCCTCACCGGCCGCGGGCACCCGTGGGTGCGCGGGCTGGTTTGCGGGCTGATGACGGCGCTCGGCGGCATAGGCCATACGCTGCCGTTCCTGGCGCAGGATTTTCACCTGGCGATGACGGCGGCGATTATCGTGGTGATCGCCGAATTGGGCGTGATCTCGTGGATCCGCAATCGCTACATGGATACCCCTCCGCTTTCGGCCGCGCTGCAGGTGGGGCTGGGAGGGGCGCTGGTGTTTGTCACTGGCATCCTGATCGGAAACTCGTAGCGCTTTCGTTCGTAACCTTTTTGGCGGCGCACAGTATAACTGTCGATGGCCGCACTATTTCAAGATTTCAAATATTCGCTGCGCACGCTGCGCAAGTCGCCCGTTTTTTTGGCGGTCGCGGTGCTTTCGCTGGCCTTGGGCATTGGCGCGAACACGGCGATCTTCACGCTGATCCACCAGCTTATTTTGCAGCCGTTGCCGGTGAACGACCCGGAGCAACTGGTGATGCTCGCAGGGCGCGGCAACCACTATGGCGGCAACAACGGGAGGGACAAGCTGTCGTACCCGATGTACCAGGAGATTCGCGACAAGAATCAAGTCTTCAGCGGCATGTTCTGCACTTACCCCTCGACGGTAAGCGCGACGTTTCAGGGGCGCACGGAGCTGATCGGCGCGGATTTTGTGTCGGGGAATTACTTTCCGGTGCTGGGCATTGGCGCCGCGGTGGGGCGCGTATTTACCGCTTCCGACGATCTGACGCAAGGCGGGCATCCGCTGGCCGTGCTGAGTTACGGCTATTGGCGCGCGCGGTTCGGCTCCGACCCAAGCATCTTAGGGAAGCAAGTTCTGGTGAATGGACGCCAACTGACTATCGTCGGCGTGAGCCAGGCGGGATTCGACGGCGTGGAACCAGGGCGCGCGCCGCAAATTCGCATTCCAATGATGATGAAAGACGAGCTGCCGCACACCGATTTCGGCCGTTTGAACAGCGATCGCTTCCGTTGGGCCGAAGTCTTCGGGCGAATGAAGCCGGGCATGACGATTGAAAAGGCGCAGGCCGGCTTGCAGCCTCTGTTTCACCAGATCATCAGCCGCGAGGTGACGGAAGCGCCGTTCGCGAAAGCCTCGCCAAGGGTGAAAGAGCAATTTCTCAAGATGTGGATGGAGGTAATGCCGGGGTCGAAGGGCCGTTCGAACCTGCGGCGCACTTATTCGAAGCCGCTATTCGCGCTGATGGCGATTGTCGGCCTGGTGTTGCTGATCGCCTGTTCCAACCTGGCGAATCTGCTGATCGCGCGCGCTTCGGCGCGGCAGAAGGAAATCGCGGTGCGGCTGGCGTTGGGAGCCGGGCGCGGACGGCTGATGCGGCAACTGCTGGTGGAAAGCCTGGTGCTGGCGGCGGCCGGTGGGGCTCTGGGAGTCGCGCTGGCGGTGGCCATTGACCAGGCGCTGATCGATTTTCTGCCGTCGGGCCACACGCCGCTCTCGCTCAACAGCAAGCCGGATTGGGCGGTGCTCGCATTCACGTTCGCGATTTCACTGGCCGCGGGAGCGATCTTCGGGTTAATTCCGGCGCTGCAATCCACGCGGCCGAAGCTGGCGGCTACGTTGAAAGATCAGGCGGGCGGCGTGATTCGCGGCGGCTCCGCCGGGTTGCGCAAGAGCTTGGTGGTGGCTCAGGTTTCGCTTTCGCTGTTGCTGCTGGTGGGCGCCGGCCTTTTCCTGCAAAGCCTGCGCAATCTGAAAACGCTCAACCCCGGCTTCGAAGTGAGCAATTTGCTGGTGTTTAACGTCGACCCCACCATGTCGCGCTACGACAAGAAATGGGCCACGGAATATTACCGCAGACTGGACGAGCGTTTGAGCGCGATTCCAGGCGTGGAATCGCATGCGTCCGTGATTGTGCCGGTGCTCGAGGACAACGAATGGGATAACTGGGTCACCATCGAGGGCTACGCGCCAAAGGGCGATGAACGGCCCGATCCGCACATGCAATATTGCACTCCCGCGTACTTCCGGACGATGAAGATTCCGGTATTGCTGGGGCGCGATTTCAACGAGCGCGACGTGGATGGAGTGCAGAAAGTGGCCATCGTCAACCAGAAGTTCGTGAAGCGCTATTTCGGCGGGTCGAGCCCCTTGGGCCGGCACATCGGCATGGGAATCGATCCGGGAACGAAGACGGATATTCAGATCGTAGGCGTCGCGGCCGACACGAAGTATGAAAGCCTGCGCGAGGAGATCCCTTACGAAATGTATGTGCCCTACGCACAAGCAGGCTTCGCAGGCGGCCTCACGTATTACGTGCGCGCGCCGGGAGACCCGGCTCGCACCTACAATTCGCTGCGCGCCGCGGTGCGCGAAGTGGATGCAAGCGTGGGGATGTACGATCTGCGCACGCTCGACGATCAGATGGAGATTTCACTGCTCACCGAACGCCTGCTGGCGGCGCTTTCGAGCGTGTTCGGGACGTTGGCTACGTTGCTCGCAGCTCTGGGACTCTACGGCGTGATGGCCTTCATGGTGGCGCGCCGCACGCGCGAGATCGGCATTCGCATGGCGCTGGGCGCCGGGCAGAGTTCGGTGGTCTGGATGGTGATGCGCGAGACGCTCCTCCTGGCGGGAGTTGGCGTGGCGATCGGGTTGGTGGGCGCGTACGGCGTGACGCGGCTGATTCAAGCCCAACTATTCGGCGTGGCTCCGACCGATCTGCTCACGATGGCGGCGGCGTCCCTGGGCATCGCCGCGGTGGCGGCGCTCGCCGGCTATGTTCCGGCGCGCCGGGCTACTGGGATCGATCCGATGACGGCGTTGCGCTGGGAGTAGCGGCGTAGGCTGCGACCCCGGAAACGCGCTACCGTATAGTCATGTCGCTTGTGATCGACGAGATCTACCTGCCGGCAAAGCTCACAGCGTCTCCCATGACAGATGAGGAGTTCGCGGCATTCTGCGCGGAATATCCCGATTACTTCATTGAGATGACGGCGCAAGCGGAGATCGTAATCATGCCGCCGAATTTTTCGCTCACTGGGATGCGAAATGGCAAGATCACGGCTCAACTGGAGACTTGGGCTTCAAGCGACGGACGGGGAGCGGTAACCGATGCATCCAGTGGGTTTCTGCTACCGGATGGGGCGCGATTGGCGCCGGATGCCGCTTGGACCCTCAAAGACCGTGTTCGCGAATTGAGCGCGGAAAGCTTGCGAGGCTTTTGGCGGTTGTGCCCGGATTTCGTGATTGAACTGCGCTCGCAGAGCGACCGTCTGCCGGTGTTGCGGGCCAAAATGCAGGAATGGATTGAGAACGGCGCTCGGCTCGCATGGCTGATCGATCCCGAGCGGAAGGCCGTGGAAATCTACCGGCCTGGACACGCGCCGGAATCGCGCGCCGGCATCGAACGCATCGCCGCGGAGACGCCGCTGGAAGGTTTTGAGCTGGATTTACGGCCGGTTTGGGATCCGATGGCGTTTTAGCGGCTACTTCGGATACACGCGGAAATCGTCGAAATACGTCACAGAATCGCTCTTGGTGCTCAAACCAACTTTGCCGCTATTGGCGAAGGTGTGATCTTCGCCCTGCAAAATGCGGCGATGGTTGACGTAGACCTGGAAGCGATCGCCGCGCACCGACACCTTCAGGATGCTCCAGGCGTTAGAGGGAATATCATGGCGCACGCCGGCGTTCAATGGAGTCGCGTGGCCGTTTTGTACCTTGAACAAAGCCACGGTGTGGTCTAGCGCATTGGCCCGCGCCAGGTAGTAATTATTGGGATCGCGATAGCGGAACACTAAGCCGCCGGCCTGGTCGGAATGCCCGGCCACCGGCTTCAGACGAACGCTGATATCGCCGTCCTGGATGGCCATACTGTCCAAAATGGCGAGTGGAGCGCGATTGCCGGCTTCGTTTGAGGTCTGCGCCAACACGTAGGGTTGCGTGGGCGCCGAGCCGTCCTTCAGCACTTGCCAATGCCCGGCGGCGCCGCCATTCGTCATGGCCGCACTCCATCCCGCCGGCATCTTCCCCAAGGTAGCCGTATCGAAATTAACGATCTTTCCGTGCGGGGCGAGCAAACTGAACGAGATAACTAAAGCAAACGGTTTCATAAACCCCACGCTACGTGCCGCCCAGTCCCTTTGTATCACGTCCCACCGTGAGACGGCGTCGCATCTGGGACCGCAACGTACTCCCCTTCCTGTTAGAATGAAGACTCCCGCACGTATGGCCCTTGATTCCACTCGCGCAGCGCTCGATTCGACGGAAGGCTCGCTCAAACAGCGCGGCGTCCGGCTGACGAGGCAGCGCCAGATCCTGCTGGATCTAATCGACAAAACCGGCGAACATCTTGACGCCGAGCGCCTGTTCCGCATGGCGAAGGAAAAAGATCCCAAGATCAACCGCGTCACCGTCTACCGCACCCTGAAGATGTTGAAGGCTGGCGGTTTAGTGGATGAGCTGGACCTGATGCATTACGGCGGCGACCAGCATTACTACGAAACCCGCCTCAAGCAGGAGCACGCCCACGTGATCTGCTTGCGCTGCGGAAAAGTAGAAGAGTTCTTCGGCGAACCGTTGCAGCGGCTGCGCAAGCAGATCGAGACCCACTTCGGATTTCAGATCCTACTGGCGCGCACGGAGGTGGGCGGTTATTGCGCCCACTGCCAGACGTTGCGTTCGCGCGAAGTGGAAGAAGCGCGGGAGGAAGCCGCGGAAGACGCGAAGCCGGTGAAGAAAACCGGCGTCGTACACCGGGCGCGGACACGCAAATAAATGGAGCGCGCAAGCGCCGCCACAGCGCCGGAAATCGAGCCGGCATCCCTCGTAGTCACCGATCCTAACGGCAATCGCGTTCGTGTTCCGCTCGATCCTTTGCCATTCACGATCGGCCGCCAGCCCGAAAGCAACCTGATTATCCGCGATAGCCGCGCGTCGCGCATGCACTCGCGCATCTTCATCGAAAACAACCTATATTTCATTGAGGATTGTGGCAGCCGCCACGGTACATTCGTCAACGGCGCGCGGATTTCGCGGCGGCAACTACTCGAAAACGCCGATCGCGTGGAATTCGGCGTCCCCGATTCCTACCAGCTTGTCTTCGCGCTGGATGGCGCCGAGCTCAAGAACCTGATGGAGCACATGGGCGCGGCCGAGCGCCCTGCCACCGCGCCGCATGGCGTTGGCGGCAATCTGGCCAAGCTGCGCGCCATTCTCGATCTGGCACGCACGTTGCAAGGCTCATTTTCCGTGGACGATGTGCTGGCGCAGGTTGTGGACGCCGCACTGGCCATCGCCGGCGCGGAGCGCGGCTTCCTGATGCTGCGGAAGGGCGAGGAACTCGAGACGCGCGTCGCGCGCAACCGCGGCGGCCGCACGCTCAACGACACGGAGTTGCGCGTGCCACGGCACGTGCTGCATCGCGCGCTACGCAATCGGCGGGATCTGCTTTCCATGAACTTCGACCCGCTGAGCCAGAATGACACGCGCCCCAGTCATAGCATCGCCGATTTGGAATTGCGCAGCGTGATTTGCGTACCGCTCGTGCGCATTCGAACGGGACAGGGCGATGCCACCAGCGTGCTCTCCGCGGCCAGCGAA
The DNA here is from genome assembly GCA_963743705.1 of Bryobacterales bacterium. GTDB lineage: Bacteria > Acidobacteriota > Terriglobia > Bryobacterales > Bryobacteraceae > PALSA-243. Next base: position 756,188 of record CAVUQS010000021.1, read on the forward strand.
ACCGTGGGCCTGCTTTACATGGATTCGCGCATTTCGGCGGCGGATCTGGCGGGCGGCAACCGCGAACTCTTGCAGACGCTGGCCATCGAAGCCTCTACGGTGCTCGAAAACGCGCGCCTGCTGGAGGAAGAGCGCGGCAAGCGGCGCCTCGAAGAGGAGCTAAACCTGGCGCGCACCATCCAGCAGAGCTTGTTGCCGCGCGCACTGCCCGCGGAAGGCTGGGTGCGCGCGTGCGGCAGCAGCATGGCATCGCGCGAGGTTGGCGGCGATTATTATGATATTGCGCCGGTGCACGACGATTGCTGGGCGGCGGTGGTGGCGGATGTTTCGGGAAAGGGCGTGAGTTCGGCGCTCTTGGCCTCGCTGCTGCAAGGCGCGCTGATTGCGCCAACCGATCATCCCCACGCGGTAACCCTGCGAATGCAACGCCTCAACCGGTTCTTGCTGGAAAGAACCGACGGCGAAAAATACGCCACGGTCTTTTCCTCACTCCTGCACCGCGACGGCATGTTGAGTTACGTGAACGCGGCGCATTGCCCGCCGATCGTGATCCGCGCCAGCGGCGAACTGTCGGAGTTGGAGGTGACGGGGATGCCGGTTGGATTAATGGAAGGCGCCGAATTCCCTCTGGCTTCGGAACAACTGCACCACGGCGACAAGGTGCTGATCTACAGCGATGGCGTGACGGAAGCGCAGAACGGCGCGAGCGAATTTTTCGGCAAGAAGCGTCTGCGCACTATCGCATCGGAACACGCGGGAGAGAGCGCAACGGCGTTGCACGAAGCCATTCAGGAAGAGGTAGCCGTGTTTACCGGCGGCGCGCCGCAATCGGACGATATTACAGTTTTGATTTTGGAATACCGCGAATAGAGTCTAGCCTCCGCCTACTTCGGCAAAACCCACGCAAAGATCACGTTCTGCACGGGCGTCAGCAGATATTGCCGTCCGTCTAACTCGAACGTAGTTGGTGAGGCGACCATATTACCGCCCAGATTCACGTGCCAGAGCGTCTTACCGTTCGCGGGGTCGAGAGCCAGTAGGTTGCCGTTGTTATCCGCGGTGAAAAGCAACTTGCCGGCGGTCGTGAGGATGCCCGCCGTATTTTCGCCATCGCCCATTTCGTGTTGCCAGCGGATCGCGCCGGTCTTGGTGTCGATGCCTTCGAGCACCGAGTTGGTCCAGAGCCCGCGATCACGGCCGGCCCACCCTTCCGGTTTGCCATCGGCGGTCATGTAGAACATGCTCCATGAGCGGCGGGCGTGCAGGTAAAAGAAGCCTGTGTCCGGATCGTAACTGGGCGCCATCCAGTTAGTCGCTCCGTTGGAACTGGGCGAAACCAGAACGCCATCCGGCGTGCCTTCCTTGGCTTTGTTGGGGCGGGGTTCGCCGTGCGAGTCGATGCTCGACGACCAATTCGTGGGGATGAACTGCTTGGTGATGAGGGCCTCTCCCGTGGTCCTGTCGATGACGAAAAAATATCCGTTGCGGCTACCCTGCACCAGAAGCTTGCGATGGACTCCGTGGTCGGTGTCGTCGAAAAGCACGGGCGTTTGCGCGGCATCCCAATCGTGGGTGTCGTGCGGAGAAGGCTGGAAGTGCCACTTCAGTTTCCCCGTGTCGGGATCGATGGCGACGATCGAGCAAGTATATAGGTTGTCGCCCTCTCGCCCCGAGCCGCTAATTACGGGGTTCGGATTTCCCGTGCCCCAATAGATCAGGTTGAGCTCGGGATCGTAAGTACCGGTCACCCACGTCATGCCGCCACCGTGTAAGATCGCGTCCGTGCCCTTGGGCCACGTTTCCGAGCCCGGTTCGCCCGGCTTCGGCTGCGAGAACCAGCGCCACTGGAGCTTTCCCGTCTCCGGGTCGCGCGAATCGAGAAAGCCGGGAATATCGGTGACGTCGCCCGAAACTCCGGCCAGGATGTGATCTTTCACGACAAGCGGCGCCACCGTCGCAAAATAGCCGAGCTTCGGGTCGGCCATTTCCACGTCCCAGCGCAGCTTGCCATCCTTGGCGTTGAGCGAAATCAGATGACAATCGGGGGTTTCGAAGTACAGCCAGTCTTTGTACATGGCTACGCCGCGCTGGCCGATGTGATCGCCTTGCGACTCGCGCTGATAATGCCATGCGATGCGTCCGTTGCGGGCATCCATCGCCCACACGTTGTCAGGCGTCGTGAAGTAGAGGATGCCGTTGACTTCGAGCGGAGTCGATTTGATGGCGACCGATCGCATCTGCGCCACCCAAGCCAACGTGAGATGGCCGACGTTCGATTGATCGATCTGCGCCAGCGTGCTGTAACGGCGGCCCGAGTAGTCTCCGTTATAACTGGGCCACGCATCCGTGGGTGGCTTGAGCAACGTCTTGGGATCGAGGCCGTCGGCTGCGATCGCGAGGGACGCGGCGGCCAATATTGCGGCGAGCGGTCGGATAAACATGGCTATTTCAGAGTGACCATATACGCGAACAAATTATGGATGTCCGCGTCCGTGTACTTAGTGAATAACTCGCGATGGGCGGCTAACGAATCGTGAATCTCAACTTTGACGGCGCTCCTGGACCATGAATGGTAGGCGCCGTCTTGTCCGGTAATCGCGATATCGAATTCGTCGTTGTTGACCACGCGGCCTTCCATCTTCTGACCGTTCGCCTGGGTCACAATGGCTGTGACGCGCGCCCGTCCACCCGGATAAAGCATGCGCTGTTGCAGTTCGAGGGGGCTATATTTGCGCGCCACGCCCGCCAGATCTCCGGTGGGCGAGTGGCACTTGGCGCAACCGCCGGCGCCGTTGAAGTAGGCCTTGCCCGCGTCGGCGTTGCCGGTGAGCAACTTCTTGAGCGGATAGTCGCGGGGCACGCCGTTCGAATGCAGGGCTTCTTCAGCCTGCGAATGAAGGAACGCGACAATATCCGAAATCTGACCCGCGGAAAGGTTCGAAAAACCGGGCATGCCGAGATCGGGCTTGCCGTTGCGGAGAATCGGCGCGATCTGATCGCCATTGACATCGTGGTTAACCGCGGTGGACCGGAGCAAATCGGGCGCGCGTCCGCCGGTGGCATCCTCGCCATGGCAGAAGCCGCAGCTTCCTTTGAACTGAGAGCGCCCGCGCTCCACGGCGGCCCGGTCGATTTTCGGCGCGGGCTGAGCGGCAGCGATCGCGGCGGAAAGAATCACCGCCGGGATTACACGGTGCATAATTCCACGGCTTGCTTCAGCGAGGTCAGCGGATCTTTGGCGGGTTGAAATTCATGCGCGAAGAAGCCCTTGAAGTTGAGATCGGCGACGGCCTTAGCGATGGTACGCCACTGCAGCTCCTGCGTATCGTCCAGCTCATGGCGTCCGGGGACGCCGCCGGTGTGGAAGTGGCCGATGTAATCGATGTTGTCGCGAATGGTATGGATGATATCGCCTTCCATGATTTGCATGTGATAGATGTCGTAGAGCAACTTCATGCGCGGCGAGTCCACGCCCTTGCATACCTCAACACCCCATGCGGTGTGATCGGCCTGATAGTCCTTGTGGTTGATCTTGCTGTTGAGCAGCTCCATGCAAACGTTGACGCCCACGTCTTCGGCGTACTTGATGACCGTGCGCAGGCCTTCGATGCAATTGGCCTTGCCCTCTTCGTCGCTCATGCCGCGGCGGTTGCCGGAAAACGTGATGACGTTGGGCAGCTTGGCGTCGGCGGCCTGCGAAATCAATATGCGAAGCTGCTTCCCCAGCACTTCATGATTTTCCTTGTGGTTCCAGCCGAATGGAATCTTCCCATCGCCCTGCGTCATGGCGGGCGTAAGGCCGTATTTCTTCGCGGTGGGCCAATCGGGAGCATCGATCAGATCGATGCCCACGCATCCCATCTCGGCGGCCTGGCGGCAGAGATCGTCCAGCGGAATCTTAGCGTAGCACCACCGGGCGAACGACTGCTTCAAACGGCCCGCCGGCGGGGCGGCGGAAAGATTTGGAATCGCGGCAGCGGCGGCGGAAAGGGTGATGGCCGATCGCCTGGTCATGTGAAGAATCGTATCAGATTGACGAGGCAGCGGACCACGCTTGAGGCGCGCCCAAGCCGTCAATCGCCGCCGTATTTGGCGTTCAGCTTATCCAGTTCTTTACGGAAAAGCGGGTTCTGCGGGTAATTCTGCGCCAATTCGGCGAGGAACTTTTGCGCGTCGCGCGGGCGCTTCTCGCGCAGCGCGGCGATGCCTAACAGAATTTTCGCGAAGGGCTTCAAATAGTGACCCTGCGACGCGACCAATTCCAGGTTGTGCAAACCGGTCTGTTTGTTGCCGCTGACGTTGTCGAAATGCACGAACCAGCGAATGAAAAACGGCAGGCTGCCGACCAGATATTCCGAGAAGCCGGCCGAAAGGTAGGCGTCATAAAACGTCGGATCGAGTTTAAGCAGACGCTGCGCGTAGTTGTTCGATTGCTTGGCGGGCGCCAGGCTCATGATCTGATGCTTTTCGACCAGCGCCATATAATCGGTGGCCACGCCATCGGCGATGCACATGGCGAAGAGCGCGTTCTTGTCATTCGGATTCTTTGCAAGAGCGGCGTTGCCCAACTGACGCGCATCGTCCACGGCTTTTAGAAAACGCGTGCGCGTAGTGGGGTCGGGCTCGAGCGGTTTCTTCTTTTCGACAATGCGCTTATCGTCAATCAGGAATTCGCTTTCGAGGATGCTGAGGCGGTCCAGCTCGAAGAAGAGGTATCCCGATGCGCGCACGGAATAGGGCAGCGGATCGTTGGGATGCGCTGCGATTTCGCGGTCTATGGCGCTATGCGCAGCTGGGAAATTGAAGTTGTAAAGATCGGCGAATGCTTCATCGAGCACCGGATTATCAGCGGCAGCAAAAAGCGAAGGCGCGAACATCACGGCCAACAACGGTATGACTTTCACGGTTCCTAACATCTTAGCGCCCGTCAACGCCGCCGCTCGGCGACAATCGTAATTTGCATCTCACGCGCCTGGCGAACCACCTGCTGCACCAGCGTTTCCTCGAATCGCTTCCACCACGGCAATGGCGCCGAACGCCCCATAAAAATCTGCGTAATGCGCTCTTGCCGCGCGAATCCGGCGATGGCTGCCGGGACGTCGCCGGCGTTTACAATGTGCGATTCAATCCGTAGGTTGCGCGCAAAACTCATATGCCGTTCCACGCTTTCATCCACTGGACCCTCGGTTACGTGGACCGCTACACATCCAGCTTGCAAGTAATCGGCCACGCGGCGCGCACGGCGGATGAGCATGGCGGAAGAAGGCCGTCCGGTTAAACAAACAAGAATGCGTTCGTGGCGTCCATCCGCCGGCTGATCGGAAGGGGCGGGCTCCAGTTTCTCTTCCAACTCATGTGCGGCGTGGCGCATGGCGATTTCACGCAAGGCGGTGAGATTGGTTTCGGTGAAGAAATTCTCCATCGCCTTCTGGGCCTTCTCCGGCGAGTAAACCACGCCGCGTTCCAAGCGATTGCGCAACGCCCGCGGCGTAAGATCGACAAAAACAACTTCGTCGGCCGAATCCACCACCCAATCGGGCACGGTTTCGCGCACGCGAATCGCCGTAATGTCATAGACCTGATCGTTGAGGCTTTCGAGATGTTGCACGTTGAGCGTGGTCAGCACGCCGATGCCAGCCTCTCGCAACACTTCCACATCCTGCCAGCGCTTTCCGCGCTCAGAGCCGGGAACATTGGTGTGCGCGAATTCGTCCACTACCGCGATTTGTGGGTTGCGGCGCAGAATGGCATCGGTATCCATCTCCTCAAACGACGTGTTGGCGTACGCGTACTTGCGGCGGGGCACAACTTCGATGCCTTCGGTCTTGGCGATGGTTTCGGGACGGCCGTGAGGCTCGAAATAACCGATGACTACATCGCAACCCTTCTGGCGCAGCGCCTGGGCCTCTTCCAGCATGCGGTAAGTCTTTCCCACGCCCGCGGCATAGCCCAGATAGATCTTGAGCTGGCCCTTCATTCGCCATCCTTATGCGGGAAAATGCGAACGTCGAACTCGTCCGCGGCGTCGATGAGACGATCCACCGGGCTGCGCCACCACGTGCGTCCGCTGCGCAAACTGTGTCCCAGGAAAAGTTGCGTCACGCGCTGCTCGCGCGCGAAATTCAGGATCGCCGCCACAAAATCCTGCCCGCTCAGACTGTGGATTTCGGCTCCCAACTGGCGCGCGATGGCCATGTTGCGATCCAGTAGCGTTTGGTCGGCGCCATTCAACTCGGGTTGTTCGACATACGCGGCCAGCAGGGCGCCGTGAAAGCGCTCGGCGTTGCGCCGCCCGCTGTATAGCATTTCGAGCGCATTGCTGCGCGGAGTGATGCACACCAGAATGCGCTCCTGCGCGCCCCATCGCGCTACCACGCCGTGATCGTCGAGATAATCCTGCAGTTGCCGCTCGACGATGTCGGCCGCGGCGAGTAACGCAAGCTCGCGCAGTTCCAAAAGCTGCCGCGCGTCGGGCATGTTGGCCGCGGCCGCGTTTCCCAGCGAGGCCTCCGCGGGCGCATCCACGACCTCGATTTCATCCGCTTCGTAGAGAAATTCCTGTGGAATGCTGTGCGCGGCGCGCTTGCCCGTGACGCGCTGCACGGCGTCCTGCTGTTCTCGAATGTGCTGGATGTTGAGGGCGGTAATGACGCTGATGCCGCGCTCAAGCAGATCGCTGACATCCTGCCAGCGCTGGGCGTTGCGGCTACCTTCGGGGTTGCTCTGCGCGAGGCCATCGATGAGGCAGAGCTGCGGACGGCGCTGGAAGAGAGCGTCGAGATCGATCGCGCCCGCCGCGGATTGCGAGATGATCTCCACGCGATCGATCACGGCTTGAATATCGGGCGAGACCGGATTCTGTAGCGCGGCAATGACCACATCCTGCCCGCGTAGCTTGCGGCGGCGGCCCTCATCGAACATGCGCAGTGATTTGCCTACGCGCGGGGCGTACCCGAGGAAGACTTTCAGGCGTCCGCGCGAGTCGCGGCGTTCGCCGGCCTGGATCCGGCGGAGCAACTCGCCGGGATCGGGCCTGCGGTCTTCGAGCCTGGGCATAGCGAAACTAGTACTGGCCCAGGAAACGCCGCAGTTTCCGCTTCCAGAAGCCGTAGTGAACCGTGCTCAAGCCAATCGTAAGATCGGTCTGGGCGATTTGGCCGGGTTTCAACGTCAGTTCGGTGGCGGTTTCGGTGGTGAGCTGCTGCTTGGACGCATCGGCGGTCAGTTCGTAGGCGCCGGCTGGAACTTCCTGCAAGCGGAACGATCCATCCGCGGCGGCGGTAACTGTCCGGTCGGCCTTCGCATCGGCCGCATTGGCGGCGTGCAACGTGACCTTGGCATCGGGCATCGGCCGGCCCTCGGAACTCCATGCGTAGCCGCGGATCTCCCCGGCGGATTGGGCGATCAGCCCGGCGGTGGCAAGAAGAAAGAGCGCGATGAGCCTCATATTTGTAGTTTACAGCGCATCGAGTGGCAGCATCCGGCTACATCTCGACCAAGAGCGCAATTGTGAAACAGTTCTCGTACTTGCACAAAGCCTCGACATCAAAGCTCTAGCTTCCCCAGAAACCACATTTCACTTAAGTCGAAGTCTTGGGCGAGGACAATCCGACCGATCTGCGCCTCGAACCGGATTCGTCGATCCTGTTTGCTGATTTCCGCTGACAAAGGAAACAGATAAACTACACACGCGTCGTTTTCTAGCTGGAACACCTCAACCCTGATCGGCCGCACATCCTTTTTCCCATCGCGCTTCAAAGCGGCAAGGCTTTTCAGCGGTTGGCCCAGTTGTTCGGGAGTGCCCTTGAACCCGCTCCCGGGAATGCCGTAGACGGCCACCCTATAGCCGTCGCCCGGCAAGGTGGGAGGTTCAGTCTCGTGCAATTTCAATTCGGCAAGCTGAACCGGAAGAGCGTTCTCCCAACGTAGTTGCAACGTAATAGACTGCGGAAGAGAGCGAGGGCTGCGGTCGTCGCCCCCGCGGCCGGTGAAGATATTCGGTGAGACCTTCAGCCCGCTGCCCTTGGGATCTACCCCGTCATAACCGATACCGTGGGGCTGCCCCATTTGTCCAGCCTCTCTGAGTTCATCCTCGGTCAGCCTGCGCGTGATAACGGCGCTGGTCGGCTTCGCCCAGGGTGAATGGGCGAGCACCTGTCCGGCCTCCTCCTCTGTCCAGTGTGAAGCCGGTTTGCTTACCCAAGCCGGATCCGCGGCGATGAGGCAAGTCGCCGCCGCGACCAGCGTCGATACCAGAAACGTTCGCATGTCTCCACCTCGAATCGGCGCCCTAGAACTTCACCATCAGTCCGAGAGACACCTTCGCCTCGCTGCGGCGAAGGTCCGGGAACCAGATACTGCTGGGTCCGCCCCCACAGGCTACTTGCGCCGCCGCGAGGTTGTTGGTTCCCGATGTTGCGCCCGTACTGCACGCGTAATATTGGGGAAAGCCATTATTTCCGCCGGGTGGAGTGACCCCACCGCGCCCGGCAAAATACGGAACGTTGGAGTGACGATATCCGACCTCCGCCCACCATGTAATGTATTGTTTCGGCATGTACTGAAGATTGATCGTGCTATCCCACATAAAGGCCTTCTGGCCCGGATTCTCTGTGAAATACGGCGTACCGGATGCAGCCCAGGCCCCATCGATCGGTGGAAGCAGTGTCAAATAGCGGCCCGGATTGTTCATGACGCCGCCGCCCAGGGTGACGGCCAGAAGGTCCTTATGGAACCACGTGCGGTTATACAGCATCGTCCCGAGGAATGACGACTTATTCGGGCCGCCGTGGCAGGTGATTCCGCCGCCGTACTGGCATCCGGCGTCTCCGGTGAGCGAGAACGCCATCTTGGAAATTCCGAGATTCCCGGGATTGTTGTAGTACCTGACCTCGATACTATCGTCAGTGTGGATGCGTTGTGTCCTGAGAAGGCCCAAATTGTCTTGTCCATAGCCATATTGATTGGCGACGATTTTGAGCCACTCTTTCGGCATCCACAGAATCTGTCCGCCCAGGCCGGGATGGCTGTTGAACTTCGCGTACGACTGCCATCCGTTGATGAACCAGGGCTCGATCTTCAGCTTGTTGGTTGGGAACCACTGCGCGCGCACGCCGTTAAAGAACCAGGGGGTATTGGATGACACATAGGAGGGCTGATAGGTCCAGTTATCGAAGTTGTAGTAACTGAAAAGACCTATGTACGACACGAAGATGCCTGCATCGACATTGAGTCCGTGTTGAACGTTGAAGTGATATCCGCCGTAAGCTTCTGATACATATTTGTAAGCATTCTGGAGGTCCCACTGGCCGACGCCGCCGGTATTTCCGATTCCGGCGTAAGTTGCCGAGCTTGCGTCGTTGCGCGGCGTCGTAGTGGCAAACAGCCCTTCCATGAATAGGATTCGGCCGCGCACGTTCTGCCAATGAAAGTCGCCGCCGACGCTGGCCTGCTCGATCTGGACTTCGCCGGAGCGGAAGGACTCAGTGGAGCCGACGATGGTGTGGTCGAGGGGCTGGTTGAACGACAGCATGTAATTCGTATCGAAGCGAACTTCCGGAGTGAAGAATTTCGTGTCGAGTACGGTGTCTCTGGTTCGGGCGCTTCCATTGAGCCAACTGAAATCCCCGTATGCGAACGGCGTAAAGTTGTCGGCTTCGGGAGGGGGTTCGGGGGCTGCCAGGGCTTCCGGAAGCCTCGGCTGCGATGCGACAGGGGTCGGTGGCGTTGCTACGGGGCCGGACTTTCCGCCCGTCTGTTGCGGCGTTGGATTCTGGAGCGTGGCAGGAGCCTGCGGCTGCGGCTGTGGTCCTCTCGTATCCATTGAGGTCGAAGCCTCCGTCGTGGCGAGGCGCTGCTCCAGGCGTTCAATGCGCTCGAGCATTCGCTTTTCCCTCTCGGTCAGCGGCGGTTCGTTCGCTTTCTCCGCTGTTCGAGACGAGTCGCTGACGGGTTGCAATGGAAGGTCCGTGGTGGCGACCTGGAGATCGCCTACTTGAGCACGCTCCGTAGCGAGCCGCTCCACGGCAGGCAAACCCACAGGTATCGGACCTGCCGCCCTTGGCGTCGCGGCAGCGGGGAGAGCAGGTGCGGCGGCAAACGCGGGGGCCGCCGGGACAGGCGCCCGCGTTGTGGCCATTGCAGCGCGGAGTTCGTCCAGCTCACTCTGTAACTGCGCGATCTTATCCAGAATCAACTCCTCCGATGTTTTCGCAGGCGGTTTAGGGGTATCGTCCGCCCAACACGGAGATAACATCGCGAGAGACGTTAAGGTGAGTGCGGACACACGAAGTCCGGCAAGAGCGTTTAACATTTTTCCCTTTCCGTTGTTACCGGTGCGACGGAGCAGCCCGGTCTAAATCGAGGTTCAAGAGAAGTACATTGACGCGGGGCTCGCCCAGAACCGCGAACTGGCGGTCTTCCGTATTGGCAGCCACCAGGGAGCGTACGACTTCCACCGGCATGCCGCGCGCGGTGGCAACGCGCGCCACCTGGGCATCCGCCGCAGCGGGCGAGATATGCGGGTCAAGTCCGCTGCCGGAAGCCGTCAAAATATCAGCCGGTATCGTGCCGGAGAACGACGGGTTTTCCGCGCGAAACTTAGCGGCGTCGCCGCTCACGCGGTCAATCAACTTCTGATTCGTCGGCCCGTAATTCGATCCGCCGGAAGACAGCGCGTCATAACCGTCATTACCGGCGGCGGATGGACGCCCGTGAAAATATTCCGGCTTGGTAAATCGCTGCCCAATTAGTTCGGAGCCAGCCACCTGGCCGTTCCGCCGGATCAGGCTGCCCTCCGCTTGACGGGGAAAAATCGCCTTGGCGAGCCCCGTGATCAGCAGCGGATAGAGAACGCCGGTCAAGACCGTCAAGACAATAGTGACTTTTAGAGCGATGAGTAGTTGTTTCATGTCAGGCAAGCCTCAACAGGCCCAGCAGGCGATCAATCAGCCAGATGCCGGGAAACGGCGCGATGACGCCGCCAATGCCGTAGACCAGCAGGTTGCGGCGCAACAATGCGGCGGCGGACATCGGACGGTATTTCACGCCGCGCAACGCCAGCGGGATGAGCGCGATAATAATCAGCGCATTGAAAATGACCGAGGCGAGCACAGCGCTCTGCGGGCTGTGCAGACCCATAATATTCAGTTGGGCGAGCACGGGATACGCGCCCATAAACATTGCCGGCAGGATGGCGAAATACTTGGCGATGTCGTTGGCGATGGAAAACGTGGTCAGAGCCCCGCGAGTCATGAGCAACTGTTTGCCGATCGCAACGACTTCAATCAACTTGGTCGGGTTGGAATCGAGATCGACCATGTTGCCCGCCTCTTTTGCGGCCATGGTGCCGGTATTCATGGCCAAGCCCACATCGGCCTGAGCCAGCGCCGGAGCGTCATTGGTTCCGTCGCCGGTCATCGCGACCAGCCGGCCGCCGGCCTGTTCCTTCTTGATCAGGTCCATTTTGTCTTTGGGCGTGGCTTGGGCGAGGAAGTCGTCGACGCCCGCCTCGGCAGCGATGGCCGCCGCGGTAAGCGGGTTATCCCCGGTGATCATGACGGTCCGGATGCCCATGAGGCGAAGCTGTTGGAAACGCTCGCGCATGCCGCCCTTGACGACATCCTTCAGGTGAACCACGCCGAGCGCGCGGCCGCGATCGGCCACGACCAGCGGAGTTCCGCCGGAGCGTGCGATGCCATTCGTAATCGTAAGCAGCTCCTGAGGAGTGGAGCCGCCATGATCCTGCAGAAACTCGCACACGGATTCCGTAGCGCCCTTGCGGATGCACCGGTCGTCAATATCCACGCCGCTCATGCGCGTCTGCGCGGTGAATGGAATGAAAGCCGCTTCGTGCTCTCCGACCTCACGTCCCCGGATGTTGTACTCCTGTTTCGCCAGCACCACAATCGAACGGCCTTCGGGAGTCTCGTCAGCGAGACTCGCCAGTTGCGCCGCGTTGGCGAGTTCTTCCGCGCTGGCGCCATCCACCGGAATGAACTCAACCGCCTGGCGATTGCCAAGCGTGATGGTGCCAGTCTTGTCGAGCAGCAGCGTGTTGACGTCGCCGGCCGCCTCGACGGCCTTGCCGCTCATGGCGAGCACATTGTGCTGCATGACGCGATCCATGCCCGCGATTCCGATTGCCGAGAGCAGCCCGCCAATCGTGGTCGGGATGAGGCAGACCAGCAGCGAGACTAGCACCACGACCGAAGGCGCGGCGCCGCTATACACAGCAAACGGTTGCAACGTCGCGACAGCCAGCAGGAAGACCAGCGTGAGCCCTGCGATCACGATGTTCAGCGCGATCTCATTGGGCGTCTTCTGACGCTCGGCGCCTTCCACCAGCGCGATCATGCGATCGAGAAAAGTCTCTCCGGGGTTCGACGTGATGCGGACCTTGATCCAGTCCGACAGCACTTTGGTGCCACCCGTCACCGCACTGCGATCGCCGCCCGATTCGCGGATTACAGGGGCGCTCTCGCCGGTAATGGCGGATTCATCGACGGTAGCGATGCCTTCGATCACGTCGCCATCGCCGGGTATGGTCTCGCCGAGCTCCACCATTACGGTATCGCCGCTGCGCAATTGGGTCGCGGCGACGTTCTCCGTGCGCCCGTTGACCAGGCGGCGCGCCACGGTTTCGGTTTTGGTTTTGCGAAGCGTATCGGCTTGGGCTTTGCCGCGTCCTTCGGCCATGGCCTCGGCGAAATTGGCGAAAAACACGGTAAACCAGAGCCAGAGCGTGATCTGCACCGTGAATCCGGCCCCGGCGTCGTGAATCGCGAAGTCTCGAGCGGCGAGGACGGTTGTCATCGCCGCCCCAACTTCCACCACGAACATCACCGGATTCTTCATCATGGCGCGCGGATGCAGCTTACGGAATGAATCGCCGATGGCGCGGCGCACGATGGGCGGATCGAAGAGCGGACTCGCCCGCGGGGCCTTGCGGGGGATCAGCGACGTGCTGTCGGCGACGGGCGGCGGAACGATTGCGGTGGCCATATTAGCTCCAGAGCTTCCCTTGCAGCATCAGAAAATGTTCGACGATGGGGCCGAGCGATAACGCAGGGAAGAACGTCAACGCGCCGACGATCAGCGTCACGGCGACCAGCAAGAAAACAAAAAGCGGGCCATGCGTCGGAAAAGTCCCCGCCGAGACCGGAGTCTGTTTTTTTTGCGCGAGGCTGCCGGCCGCGGCAAGAAGCGGAATCATCATCAGGAAGCGGCCAAGCAGCATGGCGATGCCCAGTGACGTGTTGAGATAAGTCGTATTCGCATTCAGGCCGGCGAACGCGCTGCCGTTGTTGCCTGTGGCGCTGGAATATGCGTAGAGCGCCTCCGTGAGGCCGTGCGGCCCGTGATTGCCCATGCTGTCCTTCACCGTCGCCATGCCGACGCCGGCCCCGGCAAAGCCGAGGATGGTGAATGCCAGCACCAATACGGCCAGCATCATCATCTTGACTTCCTTCTGCTCGATCTTCTTGCCCAGATACTCGGGTGTGCGGCCCACCATCAGACCCGCGATGAAGACCGCGAGGACGGCGAACATCAACATGCCGTAGAGTCCGGACCCCACGCCCCCGAAGATCACTTCGCCCAACTCGATGTTGACCGCGGGCACCAGGCCGCCGATGGGCGTAAGGCTATCGTGCGCGTTGTTCACGGCGCCGCAGCTTGCGTCCGTCGTGACCACGGTGAAGAGGGCGGAATTCGCGATGCCGAAGCGCACCTCCTTGCCTTCCATGTTTTCGTGAGCCATCCCGAGCTTCGCGAGATTGGGATTTCCAGCTTGTTCGGCGGGGTAAGTGATGCACACGCCGAAGATAAACAGCGCCAGCATGGCGGCGAAGATCGCCCAACCCTGGCGCACGTCCTTGACCATCTTGCCGAACGTGTAAGTGAGCCCCGCGGGGATCAGGAAGATGAAAAGCATTTCGGCAAGGTTCGAGAGCGGCGTGGGGTTCTCAAACGGATGGGCGGAATTTGCGTTCGTGAGACCGCCGCCGTTGGTGCCGATCATCTTGATTGCCTCTTGGGACGCGAACGGGCCCTGGGGTATGGTCTGGGTCGCGCCCTCTACAGTGACGGCCTTGGTATACGGCGAAAGGTTCTGGATGACGCCCTGCGAAACCAGGAAGAGCGCGCCCACGATGCTGAGAGGCAGCAACACGTAGACGGTGGCGCGGGTGAAGTCGACCCAGAAATTACCCAGCGTCTTGACCGAGTGACGTGCAAATCCGCGCACGAATGCGATCGCTACGGCGATTCCAACCGCCGCCGAAAAGAAATTGTGCGTGGCGAGCCCGATCATCTCCGTGAGATAGCTCATGGTGGTTTCGGGCGTATAGGCTTGCCAATTGGTGTTCGTGCCGAAACTGTTCGAGGTATTGAATGAAAGCGCGGGGCCGACGTTGCCGAGCCCCTGCGGGTTCAACGGGAGCCATTGCTGCATGCGTTGAATGAGGTAAGTCAGAAGAATGCTTACCACGCTAAACGCAAGCACGCCTCCGGCATAGCGCGTCCAATGCTGTTCGCTGGTTTCATCCACGCCGCAGAGCTTGTAGATAAACGACTCGAGAGGCCGTAGGATCCGGTGCAGGAACGTTCGTTCGCCGGCAAAGACCTTGGCCATGTAGGCGCCCATCGGCTTGGTGAGCGCCGCCACAAACGCGATGAAGATCAGAATCTGTATTACGCCGTTATAGGTCATCAGAATTTCTCCGGCCGCAGCAGCGCGTAGAAAAGATAGACGCCCAAGCCAATGGCGATCAGGAGTGCAATTGCGTAGTCCATGATTAGAGCCGGTCGCAGCCTTTCACAAACGACCAGGCGATGACGAAGAACAACGCCGTGATAAGGGGGAACAAGATGTCGAGCATAAATTAATCCATGTGAAGCAACGCCACGTTGTGTCCGGCAAGCGCCAACGAATCCGCCAGCCTTTCCTCTGACGTCTTCCAAAAGCGGCGGTGCGAGGCCAGAAGGATCGTCGACCGCGGCTTCAAGGCATGCTGAAACCCTTCTTCGCGGCTGCGCGCTAGAACCACCTCCGGACGAACGGGGAGTGGACAGCGGCCCGCGAGATCCACCAACTGCTCCACCAGATGCGCATGGGCCGCGGCTGGACAGACAAATGGAACCGGATACGGAACAGTATGTACGGCAACCAGACGAATCACCGCGCCCAGATGCCGCGTCAGGGCTTCCGCGCGCGCCATCAGCGCTTCGCCAAGCGACCATTCGGTATAGGGAATGACGATTTCGAGCGCACCCGTTTGGCCGGCGCCGAGTATTTCCGGAGGATCGATCGATAACGCACCGTGCGTCTTCACAAGACCAAGGTATGCCCCGGCACGTAAAGAAGTCGTAAGGAAAAGGTCAGGAATAGATCAGGAAGTATGGAATATGTGGCCGCGCCGGAGTATTTTGAAGCAGTCATGCTTCGATTCCTTTTCGTCCGCTTCTCATTTCTTCTGATCGCAGGGAATATGGCGGCGCAGGAAGCGCCCGCGTCGAAGACGGAAGTCGCTGAGTTGCGCGCGATCATACTGCAACTGCAGGCGCGCGTGGATTCGCTGGAGCGCGGACGCACAGTCGACGCGGTCCCGGCGCCCGCGCCGGCGCAGGTCCCCGCGCAAGCGTCCGCCGCGATCCCGTCGGCCGCGGATGCAGGTTCCGGCACAACCATCGATTTCGGCTTCGACGGCTACTACGGATACAATTTCAACTCCCCGATTGGCCGCGCCAACCTGTTACGCGCGTACGATGTCAGCAGCAACAGCTTCAGCATCAACCAAGCGAACATCATCATCGAAAATGCGCCGGATCCCGAACATGGAAAACGGTTCGGTGCGCGGCTCGACCTGCAATGGGGTCAGGCGACGCAAACGCTGCAAGGGAATTCGCTCAACGAACCCCGGCCGGAAATCTACCGGGCGCTATTTCAGGCCTATGGAACTTATGTGGCGCCCATCGGAACGGGATTGACCATCGACTTTGGAAAGTGGTCGAGCTCACTCGGAATCGAAGGGAATTACACAAAAGACCAGATCAATTACTCGCGCTCGTATTGGTTCGATTACCTGCCCTTTTATCACATGGGATTACGCCTGAATTACAAGGTCAACGACAAATTCGCGCTCAATTATTGGGTTACCAACGGTACGCAGCAAACCGAGGCGTTCAACGGTTACAAAGACGAGTTATTCGGCTTTAACTTGCAACCCACAAAACATCTGAATTGGACTGTCAATTACTACCTCGGACAGGAACATCCCGACGTAACCTACTTTCCAAATGGCGGCGCCCCCGCGGGCGCGCCCGAGCAACAGGGAGTGCCGTTCGAGCCCATCAGGCCGGCGGCGCAAGGGAAGTTGCACATCTTTGACAGTTACGCGACTTGGCTGGTTACGCCGAAGCTAACGCTCGCCGGCGAGGCGGATTGGGTGATCGAGCGGCTGCAGACCAATTCCCAACCCTCCGAGACGGCGGGTGGCGCTGCATACATCCGCTATCAATTGCTGCCCAAGTTTTCGCTGGCCGCCCGGACCGAATATTTGGACGACCGCAACGGTCTCTACAGCGGAAAGCCGGAAGTCCTGAAAGAAACTACTCTCACCGCGGAGTACCGATTCGGCGAAGGCTTCCAAATGCGCTGGGAATGGCGGCACGATGTATCGAGCCAACCGGTCTTCTATACCGACACGCTGGGATTGCTGTCGAAACACCAGACCACGGCAACCGTTGGATTGATCTGGTGGTTCGGTCCGAAGCAGGGAGCGTGGTAAGTCACTCGCCGGCGAAGCGATAGCCGACCCAGGGCTCGGTGAGGATGAATTTCGGCTTGCCCGGGTTCGCCTCGATTTTCTTACGCACCTGGTTTACGAACACGCGCAAATACTCCGGTTCGTCGCCGTAATCGGGCCCCCAGACGGCCTGCAGCAGTTCGCGGTGCGGTACCGGCTTTCCGGCGTTCGAAATCAGATAACGCAGCAACTCGAATTCCTTGGGCGTGAGGCGCACGTCTTTGCCGTTGGCGTGGACGCGGCGCGTTTCGAAATCGATTTCCAGGCCTGGCGCGGAGAATGCGCGTGGGCCGCCTTCCGGCGACGTGGGCGAGCGGCGCATCGCGGCGCGGATGCGTGCCAGCAGTTCTTCGATGCCGAACGGTTTGGTGACGTAATCGTCGGCGCCGGCGTCGAGCGCGGCTACTTTATCCTTCTCGGTATTCCGCACCGAGAGGATGATGACGGGGATATCCGACCCTGCGTGAATGGCGCGGCAGGTTTCGAGACCGCCCATGCCCGGCATGTTCATATCGAGCAGCACCAGGTTGGGCATTAACCCGGGAAGCTGTTCGAGGGCATCTTCGCCGGTGCGGGCCTCCACGGTTTCGTAGCCGTGCGCGACCAGCGTCGCGCGCATGACGCGCCGGATCTGCGGATCGTCGTCCACCACCAGGATTCGCCCTGCGCTCACGAGTTCGCACCCCCGCTCACGGGCAGCGTAAAGTAAAATGCCGAGCCTTGACCCGGCTCACTTTCCACCCAGATGCGCCCGCCGTGTGCCTCCGCGATCCCCTTGGCGATGGCCAGGCCCATTCCGGTTCCTTTCATATCGAAGCGGTGGCGGCGGCCGCGGAAGAAGCGGTCAAAAATGCGCGCGCGTTCGTTCTCTTCGATGCCGGGCCCGCGATCCGACACGCCAATGACGATTTTCCCATCGCGCCGCGCCGCGGAAATCACGATGGGCGAGCCCGCGGGTGAGTATTTCACCGCATTTTCGGCCAGTTGCTTGACCACTTGCGTCGCAAATTCCGGGTCCGCGTCGGCCAGCGGCAGCGAGGCGGGAATATCCAGTTGCCATGTGTGACCGGCGGGTGAAACTGCGCCTAGCGCGGTGGCAATCAGATCGCTCACCGCCACCGGCTGTTTTTCGAGGTGTAATTTGCCGGCCTCGATGCTCGCCATCGCGATCATTTCGGAAACGACGCGGCTGAGACGCGTGGTCTCCTCGTCGATGATGCTCAGCAATTCACGCTGCGGCGCCGCCGGAGAGGTAAGCAGGCTGGTGGCGGCGGCCTTGATGGATGTGAGCGGCGTATTTATATCGTGCGCCAGCGAATCGAGCAGCGCGGATTTCAACGCTTCGCTTTGGCGCGCCGAATCCGCATGGCTGGCTTCTTCGAGGGCGCGCGCTTTCTCGAAGGCGATGGCGGCCAGGTTAGCGATGGCGCGCACGGTCTGCGCCGAAGGCGGCGAACCAACCGCGGCAAAGCTCCCCAACGCATGTCCGCCTAGCCGCACGGGCGCGACCGCGATGTCGCGCGCCGGCTTGGCTTCGTCATCCAGAGCTTCCGCCGCGGCGCGTAAATCGGCGTCGGAAACCGAGGCGCTTTGGGGTCCGGAACGAAAAATTTCGCCGCTACTCTGATCGTAAAACGCCGCCGCGGCGCATCCGAAAATGCGAACCACCATATGCACGAACTCGCTGGCGGTTTTGCGCGCGCTATCCGTCAAGAGCATGGCTTGCACCAACGCATAAAGGCGCTCGATCTCGCCCCGGCGCGCCTCGGCCTCAGCCGCGCGATTGCGCGCGTGCGCGGAAAGCTGGCTGGCCGTGATCGCAGTGACCACGAACGCGAAAAAGGCGGCGAAATTTTGCGGGTCGCCAATTGTGAGCACGCCGATGGGCGGCAAGAAATAGAGATTGAAGCCCACCGCCGCCAGAATCGACGCCGCGATCGCCTCCACCAAGCCCCACGCCGCTGAAATGAAGAGCACCGCCAGCAACAGCGCGAGCGCCGCCGTGGTTTCGTTCGCGTTCAGAATGCGGCAAAAAAATAATGCGGCGGCGACCAGCAGCAGGGAAGCGAGAACCCGCAAGACCCGCGTCATGGGCGCCCGAACGTACGCTCGAAGAATTGGCGCGTGCGCTGCCGGATTTCATGCAGCGCGACGTCAATGCGCCGCTCACTGAGAGTCTCCGGCGTCCACCGCTTCACCAGCTTCGTAAGCGAATCGATCTGCGCCTGCGACGTGGGCAAACTCCCTTCCGCATGGCCGGTGAGAATACGCTGGCCATGGTCGATGGCGCGGTAGAACGTGGCAGCCTCGCGCAGGAACTCGGCGTCTTCCCGTTCGAGATGACCCATCTTCTCGATCACGTCGATGCGCTCGGGCGTATTGAGCACCTTATAGAAAATGCCTGCGCCCTTGAGGCGGAGATACATCAGCGCGAAATCGATATCGTAATATCCGCCCATTCCGGCCTTGAGCGGGTTGCGCGGGCCCTGCTCGCGCTCCAGACGCGCGCGCATCTCAGCCAGTTCGCGCCGCGAACGCATGCTCTGTCCGTAGCGGCGCCAATCGACTTCCTGCAGTTCGTGAAGAAACGCGGTAGCGCGCTCGACGTGTCCCGCCACCGCGCGCGCCTTCATGTAGCTGATCCCTTCCCAGGCTTCCGCGTGTTTTTCGAAATAAGTTTTGTATGCCGCTTCCGGCAACACCAGATCGCCTTCGCGTCCATTCGGACGAAGACGCGTGTCGATAGCGAACATGAGCCCTTCGCCGGTGTAGGAGCTGAGCGTTTGAATCATGCGCCCGGCCACGCCCGTCCAATAGCGCAGCTCGGGCTCGTCGGCATCCGGCAGAACGAACACCAAGTCGGCGTCGGAACCCAGATCGAATTCGCTCATGCCGAGGCGCCCCAGCGCAATCACCATCATTTGATTGCTGGGCAGATAGGAAACCGAGGAAGGCCGCGGCGCTTCGGAAACCGCGATGCGGTATGCGGCGCCGATCACGATATCGGCCAATACAGAAGTCTTCTTGAGCGTGGCGAAGATGGGCGCCGATTCCAGAATGCTCTCGCTCTGAATGCGCAGCATTTGCCGCCGGTAGTAACGCCGCAAAGAAGTATCGTCAGCCAGCAATCCGCCTTCGAGCTGGAAAGGCTCGCCGATTTCATCGAGTAATTCCGGATAACGCAGCAAATCGTCGGCGAAGTAAGGACTGTTCTCGAAAATGTCGATCGCCTTCGTGGCGAGTGGCCGCTCGGCGTTCAAACGCTCCAGCAAGTCGGGGCTGGCGAACGCTTTCTCCAGGAAATGCTCGAAACGCTCGCGCCCACGATAGAGCGGCGCTTCGGCTACGATCTGCGCCAGCAGAGGCGCGCGCTGATCGAGAAAGCGCGTGATGTTACTGGGCGGCGCAAGGGAATCCGGGGCAGCTTCCAACTCCGTGGGCGGCGGAGCGAGCGTATAGTAAATCGGCCGGTGCGAGTGGATGACGCGCTCGTAGATTTCACGCACCGCCGCCAGATGTTCGTTCAGCCGCGCGCGCATGGCCTCCGGCGTAAAACGCTCTCCGGTGGAATCGGCGGGCATTTTGCCCGCGAGAATTTCGAGATGGCGCGGATCCGACGGCAGCGTGTGCGTCTGCCGATCATCTTCCATTTGCAGCCGGTGTTCCAGGTTCCGCAGAAACTGATACGCGGCCGCCAGACGAGCGTATTCCGCGCCCGACAACAAACCTTTGTCGCGCAGGCGAAGCAGCGAGATCATGGTGCCACCGTGCCGCACCCACTGATCGCGTCCACCGTGCAGCCGTTGCAGGCACTGCGTCAGGAATTCGATGTCGCGGATGCCGCCGGGCGTCAACTTGATATCGAGCCCCGATGGCAGGCCGCGCTTGGCCGCCATCTTTTCGCTAATGCGCTGGCGCGTTTCGGAAACCGCCTCCATCGCGCGAAAATCCAGCGACGTTTGGTAAATCAGCGGCTCCACATAGTCCAGCAGCGCCTCGCCGGGCCGCGGATCACCCGCGGAAACGCGCGCCTTGATGAGCATCTGCTTTTCCCAATCGCGCGCCCGCTGGCCGTAATACGCAATGGCGCCGTCCACCGAAATGCAAATCTCGCCCAGCGTGCCATCGGGGCGAAGGCGAAGATCGACGCGGTAGCATTGGCCTTCGCCGGTGTAAGCGCTCAGAAGATCGGTATAGCGGTTGGCTACCTTCTTATAGAACTCCTTGTTCGTAACTGGCGCCGGGCCATCGGTCTCGCCAGCGCCGCCGTAAACAAACATCAGGTCGATGTCGGAGCTGTAATTCAACTCCTGCCCTCCGAGCTTGCCGAGCGAGATTACGGAGAATCCGCAAGCCCGGCCATCGCCGACGCGCGGCTCACCATGGATGGCCGCGAATTCGGCATGAATGCGCCGGTAGGCAACGTCGAGGATGGCGTCGGCCAGGTTGGAAAGTTCGCCCGTAATCTCGGAGAGCACCGCCAGGCCCAGCACGTCGCGGACGACGATGCGCAACAACTGCCGACGGCGGAAGGCCGCGAAATCGAGCGATGCCGGAACGCCGCGAGGCAGCGTCTGTTCCAGCAGGGCGCGATAATCGTCCACCGTGAACGCCCGCTCCAGATTGCCCGGGCGTGAAGCATCCCATAGCGCTTCGGGATCTTTGATACAAGCTTCCGAAAGGAAATTGCTGTACGAAAAAACGTAAATCGCGCTGCGCAGCGCCAGTGTGGAACTAACGATGCGATCGAAGCCGCTGGGCGATTCCTGTTGCAAACGCTGCAAGAAACGCCCCGCGGAATGAGGATCGGGAACGGAATAGAGTAGAGTTTGAATCCGCTCCGCTACCTGCTGGGTAGCTCCGCGGCCCGCGGTTCCGGATGGAATTTGCATGTGTGCGGCCTGATAAGGGCCACAGCGCAATTATATCGCCGGGCTATACTTCCGGTATGCCGTTATTGCCGTGGCTGCTTTTCGCCGCCGTCATTTCGCCGTACGACGTGGTGGTGCGCAACGGTCACATCGTCGACGGCACCGGCTCACCGTGGTACGCGGCCGATATCGGAATCCGCGCCGGCAAGATCGCCGCCATCGGGCATCTCGAAGGCGCGCCGGCCAAGCGGACCATCGACGCGCATGGCATGGTGGTCGCCCCAGGATTCATTGACATGCTGGGGCAATCGGAACTGACGATCCTCGTCGACCCGCGCCTGCCCTCGAAAATCTATCAAGGCATCACCACTGAGATCACCGGCGAAGGCGGGTCGATCGCGCCGCTCAACGACGCCATCGTCAAAGCCGATCACGTGACCTATGAGCATTACCGCGTCACGCCCACTTGGCGCTCGTTCGGCGAGTATTACGCACGGCTGCGCAAACAGGGTATGGGCATCAACCTCGCGAGCTACGTCGGCGCAACGCAGGTGCGGCGCATGGTATTGGGCGACGTGGATCGCGCGCCGAATGCCGCCGAGCTAGCGCAAATGCAAGGCTTGGTGCGCGATGCCATGCACGACGGCGCCATGGGAGTTTCGACTTCGCTACAGTACGCGCCGGCCATGTACGCGAAGACTGCGGAGTTGATCGCGCTGGCATCGGAAGCGGCGAAGGCCGGCGGCATTTACGCCTCTCACATCCGCGATGAAGGCAACGCCATCGCGGACGCCCTGGATGAAGCGTTTCGCATCGGGCGCGAAGCCAAGATTCCGGTCGAAATCTGGCACCTCAAGGCCGCGGGGAAATCGAACTGGGGACGCATGCCTGAGATCGTCGCGAAGATCGACGCGGCGCGTAAATCGGGCCTCGAAGTCGGCGCCGATACCTACGCGTATCCGGCATGGTTCAATTCGCTTTCGGCGGCGATTCCGCCATGGGCGCACGATGGCGGCGACAAGAAGCTCATCGAGCGGCTGAAAGATCCCGCCGTGCGCGCTCGCATTCGCAAAGAGATGCTCACGCCCACCAACGAATGGAACAACGAGTGGCTGGAAGTGCCGGGGCCGGAATCGATTCTGCTGTGCGCCGTGCAAAGCCCGAAGCTGGTGCCGCTGCAAGGCAAGACCATCGCCGAGATCGCCAAACTATGGAACAAAGACCCGATCGACACGGTCTTCGACATCCTGATCGAGGATGATGCATTCACTGAAGTCGCGATGTTCGCCATGTCCGAGGACGACGTCGCCCTGGCGCTAAAACAGCCGTGGACCGCCGTCTGTAACGATTCGCAAGGCACGTCGCCCGAAGGCTTGCTGGGTAAAGAACATCCCCACCCGCGCGCATACGGCGTCTTCCCGCGCGTTCTGCGAAAGTACGTGCGCGAAGATCACCTGCTCACATTGGAAGATGCGATCCGCAAATTTTCCGCGCTGCCCGCCGGGCGCATGCGCATCGCCGACCGTGGCGTATTGAAGGCCGGCATGTGGGCGGACGTCATTGTGTTCGATCCGGAAACGATTCGCGACCTCGCGACATTCGAGAAGCCGAATCAGCTATCGGAAGGCATGCGGTTCGTGCTGGTGAATGGCGTGCCGGTAATCAGCGAGGGTAAGATGACCGGAGCGCTGCCGGGAAAAGTGATTCTAGGGCAGGGAGCGAAGTAAGGAGCGACTATGCAATTCTCGACGCCAATTTTGCTGATCGCCTTCGCCGCGGCTCTATCCGCCGCGCCGATCGACAAGAAAGATTTTGAGTTCGCGCACCCGGGCGGGAAGGCGCTGCACATGGATCTTCATGTCCCCGATGGGCCCGGTCCGTTTCCCGCCGCGATCCTGGTGCACGGCGGCGGATTCGATGGCGGCAGCCGCAGCACGAACGTGCGTCCGCTCTTCGATGTGCTGGCCAACGCCAACTATGCTTGGTTCAGCATCGACTACC
Organism: Bryobacterales bacterium; assembly: GCA_963743705.1. Taxonomy (GTDB): domain Bacteria; phylum Acidobacteriota; class Terriglobia; order Bryobacterales; family Bryobacteraceae; genus PALSA-243. The sequence goes on from CAVUQS010000021.1 coordinate 779,865, forward strand.
GCATGGCGCCCGACTTTCGCTTTCCGGAGGCGATTGAGGACTTGAATACTGCCATCCGCTGGCTCAAGGAAACTGCCGCGTCGTATCACGTCGACGCCTCGAAGATCGCGATCATCGGCGAATCGGCGGGCGGCTTCCTTGTGAATTACGCCGGCACTCACGATACGCCGCAAACCAAAGTCGCGGCCGTGGTCGATTTCTACGGCCCCGTCGATTACGAAAAACTGGCCCTCGCGCGGCGCGATCATCCCGAGCTTTTCAATATGAAGAGCATCAATGGACACATGGCCAACCACGGCAGCATGGCGTTCTTCGGCGCCGAGACGCTCGACGGCGAAGGCCGCGCCAAGCTCCGCGCTATCGCGCCCATTACCGCCGTGCACAAAGGGATGGCGCCATTCCTCTGCATCCACGGAACCAAGGACGACCAGGTGCTCTACGATCAATCGCCCGCGATGTGCGCCGCCATGCATAAAGTAGGCGCGGGCTGCGAATTGATCACCATCGAAGGAGGCGGCCACGGCATGTCCAGCTGGCGCGACCCCGAAATGCAGCACTGGAAACCCCAGATGATCGCGTGGCTGAACAAGACGCTGAACGTAAAGTAAGGGCGAGGGCAGGCCCGCAGGCCGGCCCCCATTCGATTAACGTCGCGGCGCCCAGCCTCCGGTGATGGTGAGACTGAAGCTGCGCCCGGGCATCAGGTTCAACTGATCCGCCCCATTCGGCGCGTAAGGCTGCGTCGCTGTTGCCGCAAGCGCGGGAGTGATTCCCGTAATGTTGTGGGCGTTGGCGAGATTGTTGATTGCCAACTGAATCTTGGTACCGCGAAGGTGCGACGAGTTCTTGATTGTGTAGTTGAAGAACGCGTTCACCAACTCCCATGGCTGGATCGTAATCGCCTGATCCACTGGATACGGAATCTTGAGGCCGCCGATAGTGTATGTCAGGCTGCCGTTGTCGTTGTAGTAAGAGCCCACGCGCTTGTAGACCAGGCCGACGTCCCAGTTGCGGTGCTGCCAGAGTAAGTTGACGCCCTCGATATTGCCCGGCGTGTTTGCCACCCAGGCGCCGCCGTTCGGATAGTTGGGTCCGTTTTGATATCTGGCGGACCCGAATGCGGCATTGGCATACAGGCTGAAGCCGTAACCCAGCACCACGTTGCCTTCGGCTTCAATACCCTTCGTGTTGGAAGGACCGGTAGCAACCGCGATCGACTCTCCGGAAACGGGATCCGTGTACGAATCGAATCCATTTTGGAAGTGAACGTAGTAAGCGTCCACATCCAGGGTCCAACGGTTCATCTTCAGGACCGAACCCGTCTGATAGGTCTTGGCGACGGTCGGCTTCGGCGGCGTCAAAACGCCGCCGCCCGGCACGTCGAACACGCCGCTCGGCGGAATGACGCTGCCTTCGGCGAACTGAGCGTATACCGACCATGGCCCCGCCACGCGGTAACGCACAGTCAGCGTCGGCAACCAGTTGTTGTAGTTGGCGCTGTGACCAACGAATTGTCCGCCGCCGATGCACGACGGGGCCCCGCCGAAAACGGGGAGCGAGGAGGGATAGGTGGATGCCACGCCGCCGAGGCACCCGACAGTCTTGCCGTTATCCTGATACTGGTTCAAACTCATCCGGTAGTCAGCGGCTTTGATGCCGGCGGTAATCACCAGCTTCGGCGCCGGATGCCATTCGAATTCAGCGAACGGCTGGAACGACTCGGTGATGAAGTGCTCGTGGAAATTGGGGAGCGGCGTATCCTGCTGTGTAAGGATATTGGACGGATACTGATAGCGGTCCGTGTAGGCCCAATCGTACCAGGCGCCGGTGCGGAAAATGCCAAACTTACTTTCCTTGCTCACGATCAAGGTATCGCCCGCGTGGCGATAGCCGTTCAACTTATCCACGCCGCTCGGCTTTGACGTGGTTAGGTTGACTGAGCTGCCGTTCTGGTAGAACTGCTTGTTCCAGTAGCGCGTGGTGTAGGCCTTGGTATCGATTGACCACCCGTCGGACGACGACGCGTTGTAGTGCGCATACTCGAAATCCGTCTGCACGTGGTAGGTGTCGTAACCGTAGTAATACGGGTCAGGCGTGCCGTTTGCGAGCAACGGCGTACCGTCCAGCAGGAAGTTATCTCCAAATTGACCTACCTGGGCGCTCGTCGGGTTATTGCTCTTCGGCGTATTGTTCCAGATATCCACGACGCCGCCGTAAAGACTGAGGCTCGACGTGTCATTGAACCGGTGTTGATATTTTCCATATCCGGCGTCACGCTGCTGATAGTTGTAGGTCTGATAGCCGTCCGAGTTCATCCCGTCCACGTTGAAGAGCAGCGCATCCTTCTTGGCGCGGCCTAACAACCCCGTATCCACGTCGAGGGAATACAGCTTTGTGTTCCATGAGCCAAAGGTGACCGAGCCTCGAATGTTGGGATCCGACTTCAGCTCCGGGGATTTGAGGTTGATCGACCCGCCGAAATTCGTCGGGCCGAAATCGGAAGCCTGGCCCGGGCTGCGATCGAAATCCGTCGAGCTGATCCATTGCCGGGGAAAGCTGGCCCAGGAATGGTGCGTCGGGGTGTTGGTGTCTTCAAACGGAATGCCGTCGAAGGTCATCGTGTACTGGCCGTCTTGGAATCCGCGAAAATACGATGCGCCCTGTCCCAGTCCAATGCCGTTGGGATTGAGGCTGAACGCGTTCGGGGCTTGTTGAATCACCTCGGCGAAATCCGCCACCGGCGCCATGAAGTTGGCAATTACGGCAGTGCTGATTTCCGTTCTTGCGGAAGTCGCATCCAGCGAGTTGCCCATGGGCGCCTGGTCAACCGCCAACGAGACCGATTCGTGAACCACGACGGACTGCGAAATGGAATCGACAAAGAGCGTGATCGTGAGGGGCGTGGGTCCGCTCGCGGCGACGGGCACGCCGAGGCGCGTGTTCAACGCGAACCCGGGAGAAGAGGTCTCAACCGTATAGCTTCCCGGAGCAAGGCCGTTGACCGAGAAATGCCCATCGGCGTCGGTGTTGGCTGTTCCCGCTACCTTCGGCCCGCTTTTCACCGTAACGACGCCCGCGGAAATGGGCTTCGCAGCTTGGTCGAAAACCGTTCCCGAAATCGTCCCGGTCCCGGCTGTTTGCGCAACCAGCGATAAGGGCGCCGTAGCGCAAAAAAGCGTCAGGATCGTACCTGCGAACACACTACTCCACCGGCTCAATACACGTCGAGTCACTCTGTTAGACCTCCAAGCAAGAACTATTGGGATTCGTAGGTCAAGAGTATCTAGAGGACATAACAAATGGATGACAAAAGCGTGAACACCGTGAAACAAAACATTAACGCCAGATGAACGCTTGAGGGAGAGAGAGGAGTTAGAGGAAAAGTTGGGGCAGGCAGGACGCCTGCCCCGGGAACGGAAGTTTAGATGTCGTAATACAACGCAAATTCGTAGGGATGCGGCCGCAGACGCACCGCCTCCGCTTCGTTCTTGCGCTTGTAATCGATAAAGGTCTCGATCAATTCTTCGGTGAAAACGTCGCCGCGCATCATGAACGCGTGGTCGTCTTCCAGGCAGCGCAAGCGCTTCATCGAGCGAACCCGGCATCGAAGGCACGCTCTTCATCTCTTCCGGTGAGAGATCGTAGATGTCCTTATCCAGCGGTTCGCCAGGATCGATCTTGTTAAGCACGCCGTCCATGCCGGCCATCATCATCGCGGCGAACGCGAGATATGGATTCGCGGCTGGGTCAGGCGGACGGAACTCGACGCGCTTCGCCTTCGGACTGGCCGAATACATCGGAATGCGGCACGCGGCCGAACGATTGCGGCGCGAATACGCCAGGTTCACGGGCGCTTCGTATCCGGGCACAAGGCGCTTGTAGCTGTTGGTGGTGGGCGCGATGATCGCCGAAAGCGCGCGCGCGTGCTTCAACAGGCCGCCGATATAGTGGAGGCCCATCTGGCTCAAGCCCGCGTATCCATCGCCTGCGAACAGCGGCTTGCCGCCCTTCCACAAGCTCTGGTGCGTATGCATGCCGCTGCCGTTATCCGCGAAGATCGGCTTGGGCATGAACGTGACCGTCTTGCCGTACTGGTTGGCCACGTTGCGCACGATGTACTTGTAGAGCATCATGTTGTCGGCCGATTTCACCAGCGTGTCGAAGCGTTGATCGATTTCGCACTGGCCGCCGGTGGCGACTTCATGATGGTGGCATTCCACGTCGAGGCCGCACTTGATCATCACCTGCACCATTTCGCTGCGCAGATCCTGGTAATGATCGGTGGGCGGTACCGGGAAGTAGCCTTCCTTGTAACGCGGACGGTAGCCGAGGTTGTTCTCTTTGCGGCCCGAATTCCAGCGGCCCTCGTCGGCGTCGATGTAGTAGTAGCCGGAGTGCTGGTTCTGATCGAAGCTGACGTTATCGAATACGAAGAACTCGGCTTCCGCGCCGAAGTAGGCGGTGTCGGCGATGCCGCTGTTCTTCAAGAAAATTTCGGCCTTCTGAGCGATCCAGCGCGGGTCCCGCTCATAGCGCTGCTTGGTGATCGGGTCTTTCACATCGCCGTACATGATCAGCGTAGGGGTCTCGGCGAACGGATCCATGACGGCCGTGTTCGGATCCGGAATCAACAGCATGTCGCTCTCATGGATCGCCGCCCATCCGCGGATACTCGATCCATCCATGCCGAAGCCTTCTTCGAAGCTGTCTTTGCTGAGCTGAGTGATCGGGTAAGACACGTGATGCTGCAAGCTCGGGATGTCCGTGAATCTCAGGTCGAGCTGTTTGGCATCGTTCTTTTTTGCAAAATCTAAAACTTCTTGCGGACTCATCCTTCCTCCAGGGGTGGATTTAGTGGGTGTGTCGCGGTCGCAGATTGTGAACAGAATAACACAGAGCGCGCGATTTCACGCGCCGTCGGCGTCATAGGCAACCCGCAGCCACTGTTTGACTTCCGCGTCGATATCCTTCCGCGATTCGATCGCAATGCGATGCGTGATCCGGTCCTTCTTCGCGTACCCGCCGGTATCGATCAGCCGGCCTTCGGGTTTGCGCGCGCCGAGCGCGAAACCGAGATCGATGCGCGTCTGCGTTGTAGGCTTGATCTGCGCGAAAACGTGCTTGCGGTACAGCGGCACGATGGTCTCGCCGGGGCAGGCTTTCACGTCCTTTGCCACGGCCAGACCGAGCCGGAGCAATTCTTCATAGAGCGGACGCAGCGCCGCCTTCTTGCCGCTGAACATGTTGTCCACAAATTTTTCGGCGGCGGCCAGATATTCTTCGGGACTATCGGTTTCCCCGCCCTTGCCTTCGGCGCGTTCCGCGAGCCACCAGGCGGAATTCGTGCCCAGCCCGTGCGTGCTCTTCAGCCATTCGCGCCGTTCTTTTTCGGTCTTGGGGCCGGATTTCTTGATCAGCGCCAGCCATTCGTCGAGGGATCGGCCGGTCTTTTCCTTGAGCGTCGCAACCCATTTCTGAACCATTTCGACGCCGGGATGAACGCCGTACAGCGAGCGCGCCATCCCTAATGTATTACCACGCGCAAATCATTCCGGCGATTTCATCAGCGCTTCGAGCGCCGCCAGGTAGACCGGTCCGGCCTGCGCGTCCAGCCACGCATCGAACACGGGCTTGAATTGGTTCGAGTTCGCAATCACGGTGGCTCGCATGCCTTTCACGCCGCCGCCGATTCCTTTGTGCAACAGAAGTTGCCGGTCGCTGGCGCGAAACACCTGCAGGTCGACATCGAACGTCAGCGTGTCTCCGGTTCCGCCCGTGCAGGCCGAGCTGGGTTCGATTTCGAGCAGCAGGATGCCGTCGACTTTTTCAGTGGAGTCAGCGGTAAGCGGCTCGATGTTTCTCGCGTCCACGCGCACCAGTTCCGCTAAGCCTTTCCCGGAAGCTTTTATGTAGGCCTGCAGCTCTCGCAACAGGGTCTCATCGGGACGCATCAAGCCAATTTGCTGCACGATCTGCTCGCGCTGCCGGAAGCACGAACTCGCCAATCCCGTGGGCGACCATCCCGCGACCACCGAAAGCCGGAATCGCGGTGGCTTGGGAAGCGCCGCCAGCGCGGCCTCGTGCTTGCCGTGACCCGCCGGGTCGAAAAGCGCCAAGCCGTATGCCGTAAGTCCCGAACGGTCGCGCGCATCGGCCTTGGCCCCTGCCTCGAGCAGCGCGCTTACCAGCGCCGCGTGCCCATGCTGCGCCGCCAGCATCAACGGCGTGCGGCCATTCTTATCGGTGGATTCAATGTTCGCGCCACCTTTGAGCAAGGCCCGAACCGCCGCCGCATCGCCCTTCGCGGCCGCGGCGAGCAAATCCTGATCGGAATCGGCCGCGCAGGCCACGGCGGCGGCCAGTGCGAGATAGAACAGAAAACGCATCAGTGCGCCCCGCCCGCGCCGCCGCCCCGGTGCGTCGGCCTTTTCATAATGAGTAAGAGCGGAACGACCAGCAGAAAGACGATTCCCAGCGCGCGGAATGTGTCCACAAACGAAAGCATCGCCGATTGACGCTGCACCATGCCCCACAACGCGCCATATGCCTGGTGCTTGGCCGTTACCGCATCCGCCCCATGCGCCATCATGTTCGCCTGCATGCCCTGTAAGACCGCTCGCGTGGGCGCGCTTCCCGCATAGACGTTCCTGCCGAGAATCGCGGTGTGAACCTGCTCGTGCCGCGTCAGATACGCCGTTGCGGTGGCGATGCCGATGCTGCCTCCCATGTTCCGCATCAGGTTGAAGATGCTGGTGGCGTTGCCCATCTTCTGTTTGGGAATGGGATCCATGGTCGCAGTCGTCAACGGCACGAAGAGCATGGCAAGCGATGCTCCCTGGATAAACTGCGGCCAGAAGATATCCCAATATCCCGCGTCCAGACTCAGCTTCGAAAGCGCAATCAGCGACCACGCCGCAATCACTAGGCCCACCGCCAGCACCTTGCGCGGGTCGAACTTGCCAAGCACCGTGCCCACCAGAGGCATCATTAGAAACGACCCGAGCCCGCGTGGCGCCATGGCGATACCGGCTTCGGTCGCCGTATATCCGAGCAGCGTCTGCAGGAAGATGGGCACCAGCACCATGCTGCCATAGAGCACGAAACCGAGAATGGTCATGAGAAAAACGCCGGCGGCGTAGGTTCGGTCTCGAAAAACCGCAAGTTGCACCACCGGGGCCCCAGCCATCAGTTCGCGCGCAATAAAGAGCCCGATTCCGATGGCCGCCGCAATCAGCAGACCGACAATGAGGTGTGAGGCCAGCCAGTCGTCCTCCTGGCCTTTATCGAGCACGATCTGCAGCGACGCGATGCCCAGCGCCAGAAAACCGATGCCCCAATAGTCGATGCCCGCGCTCGATCGCTTGATATAAGGCGGATCGAAGATAAACAGCCGCGTCATGATGATGGACGCGAGGCCCACCGGCAGGTTGATATAGAAGACCCAGCGCCAACTGTAGTTATCGGTGAGGAAGCCGCCGATCACCGGACCGAGCATCGGCGCCACGACGATGCCGAGTCCCCAGAAAGCCATCGCTTTTCCGCGATCTTGTGGTGGAAACGCTTCGAGCATCACTGCTTGCGAAAGCGGCTGCAGAGCGCCGCCGGTTGCGCCTTGAATCACGCGGAAGAAGATGAGCGCCGGCAGCGTAGGCGCGAGGCCGCACAGCAACGAAGCCGTGGTGAACCCCGTGACTGCGGCGATCAGCGTGCGCTTGCGCCCGAAGTAATTCGCCAGCCAGCCCGTAATCGGCAGAATGATGGCGTTGGCGACTAAGTAGGAAGTGAGCGCCCACGAGGCTTCATCCACGCTCGCTGAAAGATTACCCGCAATGTGCGGCAGCGAGACGTTGACTACCGTCGTGTCCAGAACCTCCATGAAGGTTCCGAACATGACTGCGATGGCGACGATCCACGGGTTGACCTGGGGTTGCGCGGGGGCGGATGTGGCCATGGCCTCAGCATCCATGATAGTCAGATGCTGAACAGCAGCAACGTGATGCGCCTCACGTTAGCAGGAAGCCTAGCGGTAGGCCGACACGCCAGTCACCTTCTCGCCAATCACCAGCGCATGGATGTGATCCGTGCCCTCGTACGTCTTCACCGTTTCCAAATTGCAGAGGTGCCGCATGATCGGATACTCGTCCGTGATCCCATTGGCGCCCAGCAGATCGCGGCTCAAGCGCGCGCAATCGAGCGCGATCGCGACATTGTTCCGCTTCAGCATCGAAATGTGCGCCGGCTCGATCTTGTGCCGGTCCTTCAAGCGCCCCGCTTGAATAGCCAGCAACTGCGCCTTCGTGATTTCGGTGATCATCCACGCCAGTTTTTCCTGCACAAGCTGGTGCGAGGCAATCGGCCGATCGTCAAATTGCTTCCGCATCACCGAATAAGCCCGCGCGGTCTCGTAGCAATCCATGGCCGAGCCAATCACGCCCCATCCGATTCCATAGCGTGCCTGCGTGAGGCACGAGAGCGGCGCCTTGAGCCCGCGCGCGCTGGGCAGACGGCTCGATTCGGGCACACGGCAATCGGCAAACGACAGGCTGGACGTCACCGACGCACGCATCGACCATTTGCCGTGAATATCCGACGTGCTGAAACCCGGCGTGCCGCGCTCCACCAGAAAGCCTTCGATCCCGGCCTCGCTGCGCGCCCAAACCACGGCGATGTCGGCCACGCCGCCGTTCGTGATCCAGGTCTTCTCGCCATTAAGGACCCACGAACCGCCATCGCGGCGCGCTGTCGTGCGCATGCCCGCGGGGTTCGAGCCGAAATCGGGCTCGGTCAATCCGAAACAGCCGATCGCATTGCCGCTTTGCAATCGCGGCAGCCATCGATTCTTCTGCTCGTCGGAGCCGTACGTATAGATCGGGTACATCACCAGTGCGCCCTGCACCGAAACGAAGCTGCGAATGCCGGAATCGCCGCGCTCAATCTCTTGCATGATGAGTCCGTATTCCGTATTGCTCATCCCCGCGCAACCGTAGCCTTCGAGATTGGCGCCGAAAAAACCGAGCTCCGCCATTTCAGGAATGAGTTCGGACGGGAAGCGCGCGTCGCGGTAACAATCGCGAATCACGGGCGCGATGCGCTCATCGGTGAAGCGGCGCGCAGTCTGCCGCACCAACAATTCTTGCTCGCTGAAAAGAGAGTCGATGGAGAAGTAATCAACGCCGCGAAATGCCATCAAGTTCATGGTGGCACATGTTACGCTCGAACTGATGTTTCGCCGCGTGATCTGGATCGTGCTGGATAGCGCCGGCATCGGCGCCATGCCCGATGCGGCGCACTTTGGCGCATCCGATCCGGCCAGCGACACCATCGGCAACATCGCGCGTATTCGCGGACTCAACGTACCCAATCTGGCGCGGCTCGGCCTGGGAAATATCAAGCCGCTGACTGGCATCGCGCCTGCCAATTCTCCCGCGGCCGCCTTCGGGCGTTGCACTTTAGCATCGCCCGGCAAAGATACAACCACCGGACATTGGGAAATGGCGGGGATTCATTTGGCCAAGCCCTTCCCGCTTTTCCCGCACGGCTTTCCGCCCGAGATCATGAGCGAATTTGAAACACGCATCGGCCGCCGTTCGCTCGGCAACAAGGCCGCCTCCGGCACCGAGATCATTCAGGAACTGGGCGCGGAGCACATGCGCACCGGCTCGCCCATCGTCTACACCTCCGCCGATAGTGTCTTTCAAGTCGCCGCGCATGAAGAAGTCATCCCTCTCTGGGAGCTCTACAAAATCTGCGAAACCGCGCGCGAGATTCTGCATGGCCCATACGAAGTGGGCCGCGTAATCGCGCGCCCGTTCCTCGGATCCCCCGGCAATTTCACACGCACCGCCAATCGCCACGATTACGCCGTGCCGCCGCCGAAAGGCATGCTGCTCGATCAACTGGAAGACCGTGGCGTGGAGATCCACAGCGTCGGCAAAATCTTCGACGTTTTCCTCGGGCGCGGAATTCGCGAATCCACGAAGACAAAGAACAACGCCGCGGGCATGGCGGCCACGCTCGAAGCCATGGAAGCGCAGGCGGATGGCCTCGTTTTCACCAACCTGGTCGATTTCGATCAGCAGTACGGCCATCGCAATGACATCGCGGGCTACGGCGGCGCTCTTGAAGAGTTCGACGCGTGGCTTCCGCAGCTCGAGCGCGTGATGGAGCCCGACGATCTCGCGATTCTTACCGCCGATCACGGCTGCGACCCCACCGTTCCCGGCACCGACCACACGCGCGAATACGTGCCGCTGCTGGCGTTCGGGCCGAATGCGCAATCGGGCGTAAATTTGGGCCTGCGCGCGTCGCTTTCCGATATCGGACAAACCGTGGCCGAAAATTTCGGCGCGAAAATCGCCCACGGAGAAAGCTTTTTACCGCAAATCTTATGAGAAAACCAGTCATGGCGGGCAACTGGAAGCTATACAAGTCGCCCGCCGAAACCACCGCATTTTTCGCAAAATTTCTACCTCTGGTCGCGCAATCGACCCACTGCGAGATCGTGATTTGCCCGCCCTACACCGATCTTGCCGCGGCTGTCGAAGCCGTCAAAGGTTCGGCCGTGCGCATCGGCGCGCAAAACGTGGCGTGGGCCAAAGAAGGCGCGTTCACCGGCGAAATCTCAGGCGCGATGATCGCCGTCACGGGCGCAACATACGCTCTGGTGGGTCATAGCGAGCGGCGCCAATACTTCTGCGAGACCGATGAAACCGTTCTCAAGCGCACGCGCGCCGCGATCGAAGCCGGCCTCACGCCCGTCGTCTGCGTCGGAGAGCGTCTCGAAGAGCGCGAGAGCAACCGCACCGAAGCAGTCCTCGAATCCCAGTGCGCAAACGGCATCGCCGCTCTCAGCGCCGCCGAATTCGAGAAGGTCATCATCGCGTACGAGCCCGTGTGGGCCATCGGTACCGGCAAGACGGCCACGCCCGAAATTGCCGCCGACGCTCACCGCGCCATCCGCGCACGCATTCGCGACGCCTTCGGCAAAGAAGCCGCGGCCGCGGTGCGCATTCTCTACGGCGGCAGCGTCAAGCCGGATAACGCGCGCGCTCTCATGGGGCAGCCGGAAATCGACGGCGTGCTGGTGGGCGGCGCGAGCCTCGATCCCAATTCGTTCGCATCCATCGTAAATTTTTAGTTGTGCGCCTCAGCGAGCTGGAACTCGTCGAACGGATCCGATCCAAAGTCTCGCGCCCTCCCGGCTTGACGCTCGGCATCGGTGACGATTGCGCCGTCTTCCATCCACGCGGCGCTGCCGAAGATCTGCTTTTCACCACCGACCTGCTTGTCGAAGACATCCACTTCTGCCGCGATACGCACCGCGCTGAGGACATCGGCTGGAAAGCGCTGGCGCGCGGCCTCAGCGATGTCGCCGCGATGGGTGGCGAGCCCCGCTTCTGCCTCGTCTCACTCGCGCTCGCCGAATGGAACGATGCGCGCTGGGTGGATGGCCTCTATCGCGGGTTGCTGCGTCTGGCGGCGCGCGAAAAGACCGCGCTCGCGGGCGGTGATCTCGGCCGCTCCGCGAAGACCACGTGCGACATCGTAGTTTGCGGCGCCATCCCCCGCGGCAAGTTCCTGCGCCGCGACGGAGCGCGCGCGGGCGATGCAATCTACGTCAGCGGCGAACTCGGCGGATCGGCGCTCGGCCTCGAAACCGGCAAAGGCGCCGCCTGGCGCAGGCATCTGCGGCCTGAGCCGCGCCTCGCGTTGGGGCGCTATCTGCGCACCCGCCTGCGCGCATCGGCTGCCATGGATCTCAGCGATGGCCTCTCGCTCGATCTGCGCCGCCTGTGCAAGGCCTCCGGCTTGAGCGCTGAGATCGAAGCGCCGCCCGCATTTCGCGGCGCGACGCTCGCACAAGCCTTGCATGGCGGCGAAGATTACGAATTGCTCTTCACGGTTTCACCACGCACGCGTGTCCCCGAACGCTTCGAAGGACTTCGCCTCACGCGAATTGGTACGATGCGAAAAGACCGCGCGGGCGAAATCCGGATGAATGGCGCCTCGCTCGAACCGCTCGGCTACGATCACTTCCGGCGATGAACACTCTCCCCAACCCCGAACCCGTACTCGATCTCATCGAAGCTTTCCGGCGTTCCAAGACCATGTTCGCCGCGCTTTCCATGGGCATTTTCGACCGCCTTCACCTGGGGCCCGCAAGCGCCGCCGAACTGGCGCGGCATCTCAGCGCCAATGAAGGCGCGCTCGAGCGCATGCTCGACGCCTGCGCCGCCCTCGGCCTGCTGCGCAAAGCGAACGGCGCGTACGCCAACGAGCCCGTCGCGGAAACTTACCTCTCCGCCGATAGCCCGCATTCGCTCTACGGCTACATCCGCTATTCCGACGAGGCGCTCTATCCCATGTGGGCCAATCTGGCCGACGCCGTGCGCGAGGGCGGACCGCGCTGGATGCAGACTTTCGGCCTCGATGGCCCCATCTTTTCCAGCTTCTTCCGCACCGAGCAAGCCATGCGCGATTTCGCGCGCGGCATGCACGGCTTCGGCATGTTGACGTCTCCGAACGTGGCATCCGCCTTCGACCTCAGCCGTTTCCGCCACATGGCCGATCTCGGCGGCGCCACCGGCCACCTGGTAATCGCCGCCTGCGAGTTGTATCCGCAATTGCGCGGAACCGTCTTCGATTTGCCCCAGGTCACCGCGCTCGCGCGCGAGCAAGTGGAGCTCTCAAAAGCCCGCAGCCGCATTGAGATCGTGGCCGGAGATTTCTTCGAAGACGATCTACCGCCCGCCGATCTCTACGCGCTCGGCCGCATTCTGCACGATTGGCACGACGACAAAATCAACCTGCTGTTGCGCAAGATTCTCGATCGCCTGCCTTCGGGCGGCGGACTGCTGCTGGCCGAGAAGCTGTTGAATGAAAACGGCGTCGGCCCCGTGCAGGCCAACATGCAATCGCTCAACATGCTCATCGTCACCGAAGGCCGCGAGCGCACGTTGGCGGAGTATTCGCACCTCTTGCGCACCGCCGGATTCGCGGAAGTCGAAGGGCGCACCACCGGCACGCCGCTCGATGCCATCCTGGCGCTGAAAGCGTAAACAGTCTACTCGCGGGCGCCCGGACGCGGCGTCAGCCGCCCCTGAGGGAACACCGGCGCGGGCGGTCTTCGCCCCAATCCGCATTCCGCGTGCACCGCTCGAACCGCATTTTCCAACCCTTCGCGGCGCACCACAACCGCGATGGTCAGCTCGCTCGACCCCTGCGCGATGGCGATGATGTTCACCTGCACGCGCGAGATGGCCGTGAAGATGCGTCCCGCCAGTCCCGGCTTGCCCTCCATGCCCTCGCCCACCGCGGCCAGGAGGCCGACATGATTGTTGACTTCGATCGGATTTAAATAACCGTGCGCCAACTCCAGCGCCAGCGCTTCTTCGAGCGCCTGCACCGAACGGCCCAACTCCTCCGACCGCACCAGGAAGCAGAAACTCTGCCGGTAGCTCGAGCTCGAAACCACCAACACTTCCACATTGGCGCGGGCAATCGCGTCCAGCGCGCGCGCCATCACCTTTACGCCGTTCAGCTCCGGGCTCGCGGGCTCGAGCGAAACCAGCGCCACGTTGCTCATCGATGCCACCGCACGCACGCCCGCCGGGTTGTTCGTCTTGGGCACGATCTTCGTACCCGGCTTCTCGGGCGCGAAGCTGTTTTTGCTCCACACCGGGATCTTCTTCTCAATCAGCGGCGCGAGTGTTCGTGGATGCAGCACCTTGGCGCCGTTGTAGGCCAACTCGGCCGCCTCGGCATAGGTCACTTCGTCCATCACTTCCGCGTCGTGCACCAGCCGCGGGTCGGCGCTCATGATGCCATCCACGTCGGTCCAGATCCATAGTTCGGCGGCATCCAGCGACGAAGCCACAATCGACGCTGAAAAGTCCGACCCCCCGCGCCCCAGCGTAGTCGGCCGCCCATCGGCCGTCGCGCCGTTGAAGCCCGTAATGATCGGCATCACGCCGCGCTCGAGCATCGGCAGTAATCGCTTGCGCGCCTTCTCACGCGTCGGGTCCATCAGCGGCGACGCATTGCCGAAGACGGCGTCGGTCACCACCACTTCCCACGCATTCACCGCTTCGGCAGCCACGCCCTCCGCCGCCAGATGTTCGGAAATCAGCAGCGCCGAAAGGCGCTCGCCCACGGCCAAGCCTTCGTCCACCGATCGCGGCGGCCGGTCGTTGAGCATCGCCATCCCACTGATGATGCGCTGAAATTCTTCGATCAATCCTGTGACTTTCGCCATCGCCGCGGCTTGCCGCGCAGCCGGAAGCAATTCACGGCATGCCTCCGCGTGGCGCTCGCGCAGCATACGCAGGTTGGCGTCCATGCCCGCACGGTCGCCCGCCTCCGCGTGCCGCATTGTGCCCAGCAGCAGGTCGGTAATCTTCGACATCGCCGATACCACCACCGCCACGGGCCGCTTACGCGCTTCCTCTACCGCGAGTTTCAGGCTGGCGCGTATCCGTTCGGCCGAGCCCACGCTCGTGCCGCCGAATTTCATAACAACTAAGTCGTTCAACGATACTCCTTCCCGTTGGAAATGCGCGCCCGGACAATCTTCAGAATCGATTCTTCCACTTCATCCAGCGAAAGACTCGTCGAATCGACATAAATGGCGTCGGGCGCCTGCGCCAGCGGCGCATCCGCGCGCGTGCTGTCGCGCAGGTCGCGCTCCTTCATTTGCGCCGTCAACGCTTCTGCGTCCATCTCCTGGCCTTTGGCGCGCAACTCTTCCAGGCGCCGGCGGACGCGCTCCGAGATCTGCGCATCGAGATAAACCTTCACCGCCGCCGCGGGGAACACCACCGTCCCAATATCGCGGCCTTCCATCACCACACTCGCCCGCTCGCCCATGGCCCGCTGCTTCGCCACCATAGCGCGCCGCACGCCTGGAATCACCGCGATCTTCGAAGCGCCGTTCGACACCTCGGGGCGCCGGATCTCTTCGGTGATATCTTCGCCGTTCAGCTCGATGCGTCCGGGTGAAAGCGCAATATCGGACGCAAACGCAAGCTGTTCCATGCGATGCGCGTCCGACATTTCGACGCCTTGCCGCCAGCCCCACAGCGCCACCGCGCGATACATCGCGCCCGTATCGATATAAATGAAATTCAGGCGATCCGCGAGCCGGCGCGCAATCGTGCTCTTGCCCGCGCCCGCGGGGCCGTCAATAGCCACTACAACTATCTTGTGTTCCGCCAACTATCAAGAATAGCGTGGCTCAAGCCGCGTTGCTACGCGCTCAGGCGTGCATGCCCTTGCCGCTAATCTGCAGGTCGAAGCCGTCGGGATCCTTGATGTGGAAGCTGTCTTCCGTATCCTTGCGCGGATTCAATCCGCGCTTCGTCAATTCGTCGAGCGCCGCCTTCTGGTCCCAGGTCTCCACCGTGTACGCGATGTGATCCACCAGCGGTGGCTTGCGGTCACCACGAATATTGCGCGGCAGTAGGAACGAGTCGCCGAAGGTCAGATAGCACTGGCCTTTGTCGTCGTCGTGCGTAACCCCCATGCCCAGCAGATCCACATAGAAGTCGCGCGTCTTCTTGTAATCCGCCACTTGATACGAAATATGGTTGACCGTGACCGCCTTGAAGGGGCTGGGCGCCGCTTGCGCCGGCGCGACTGCAGCGGCCGTCGCGGCCACCGCCAGGCTTTGGATCAACTGGCGGCGATTCATCTTGCCCTGCTCGAATTCCTGCAATAGCTTTGCGATGATCTGTTCCATCTGCCGGATCTCCTTAATGAATGAATTCGTGGATCTGCTTCACCGCCGCATCGACTTTCATATCGAATATCAGCTTGCCCAATTCCACCGTGGAGGGGCGCGCATCGCCCTGAATGCCATTGTTGATACGCGGCTTGCTGGGGTCGGGTGGCGGATCCCCGCGCTTGCGCGGCGGGTTGCCGACCGCATTCTTGATTTCGTCCGGCCGCACCCAGCCCTTGTTGAGGCCGAGGTACATCATCTCCGACGTGTCCGGGATGCCGGCATGCGTGCTCAGGGGAAGATGGTGCGCCGTGAGGTACTGATCGAAATCGCCGTTGGCTTTTTCGTAGACGTCGGCGCAGAAGTAAACGTGGATGCCCTGAGGCGCATATTTCGCGTCCAGCTTCTTGGCAACCTCGCCCAACTCCCTCTGGCCGCCGCCGTGGTCGCCCATCAGCACCACGTTCTTAAATCCGTTCTTGATGATCTGTTCGGTCACTTCTTCATTGACCGACGCGAACACCGGTCCGGTAAGGCCGATCGTGCCCGGCAGATTGGGGTTCCCGTTGTTCGTGGAAAAGGGCATCACCGGCCCGGCGATGGCATTTCCCAGTTTCTCCGCGATGGCGATAACGGTGGCTCGCGCCATCAGCGTATGGCCGCCGTTCACGTTCTGCGGCCCGCGCGTCTCCGTGCCGCCGTTGTAAACCAACACGGTCGTCTTTCCGGCATCTCTGGCCGCCTTCAGTTCCGGCCACGTCATCATCTCCCAATCGACCGGCGAAGGTTTCGTCTGTGCGTATCCCGTTGAAGCCAACATGGCGAGCACCGCGATGCCCGATCCCAACCCACGCATCATTTCTTCTTGCCTCCCTTGTTCCGGCGCAAATCCACTGGATTCTGCCTGGCGGCGCCTAAATTGCCATGTTCTCCAGTCTGCGCTGTGCCAGAAGCATATCACTGGCGGCGGCCTTAGACAATTGGACCGAATATTGGCAAATAGTACGCATAGTCCGCCCTGGTTTGACAAGAAGGCCGATCATCCTATAGTCTATTGACAAATAGGTGATTATGAAATCGCGTTTCGCTCTACTGCTTTTCGCCGCTCTGACCCCAGCCTTCGCGCAGGTGGTCGGCGCCTCGATCTCGGGGACAATCCGCGACGCTTCCGGCGCTGGACTTCCCGGCGCTCAAGTGACCATCCAAAACCTGGAAACCGGCGCCGCCCGTAAACTGGAGGCCGACGCCTCGGGCCGTTACTCCGCGCCATCCATTGCCATCGGCAAGTATCAGGTTTCCGCTTTAAAGCCGGGTTTTTCGCCGCAAACCAGAACCGGCATCGATTTGACCATAGGCCAAAGCGTGGCTATCGACATCACGCTTGAGGTCGGGGATCTCAAGCAAGCCGTGGTCGTCGAAGAATCGCCGACGCCCGTCAATCTTTCCACGCAGCAGACGTCGGGCCTAGTGGGAGAGCGCCAGGTAAAAGACCTGCCGCTGAACGGCCGCAGCTACGACGAATTGATGCTGCTGAACGCCGCCGTGGTCAACTACACGGCGGAACGCTCGGGCAGCACCGGAACCTCGAATTCTTCGGTGGGGAACATGTTCGCCGTGTCGGGACGCCGGCCGCAGGAGAATCTGTTCCTTCTGAACGGCGTCGAATACACCGGCGCCTCGCTGATCAACAACACGCCCGGAGGAACCAGCGGCCAGCTGCTTGGCGTCGATGCGGTGCGCGAATTCAACGTGGTCACCGACGCCTACGGCGCCGAATACGGCAAACGGCCGGGCGCGCAGGTGAGCATCGTCACCGCCTCGGGCTCAAATCAATTTCACGGCTCGGTCTACGAATTCCTGCGCAACAGCGCGTTCGATGCCCGCAATTTCTTCGATCAGGGCGCTATTCCGGGATTTCAGCGCAACGAATTTGGCGTGGCTGCCGGCGGACCGATCCGCAAGAATCGCCTTTTCATTTTCGGCAACTACGAAGGCTACCGCCAGAACCTCGGCTTGAGCGATGTGACGCTGGTGCCCGATAACGCCTCGCGCGCCACCGCCTCCCCCGCCACCGCGCCGCTGCTCGCGTTATGGCCTGTGCAGAACGGACCGGAGCTGGGCGGTGGCATCGCCGAAGCCTTCAGCCATCCCCTGCAGCACATTCGCGAAGATTTCGGCACCACCCGCCTCGACTACACGTTATCCGATAAAGACACGCTCTTCGGCGTCTTCACCATCGACGATAGCGACGCCAACACGCCTACGGTCAACCCGCTCAGCACGGTCGCAGAAAGTCTGCGTGAGCAAGTGGCGAGCATTCAAGAGCAACATGTCTTCTCGCCCACCTTGCTCAACACCGCGCGTGTCGGCTTCTCACGCGCTGGTTATTTCTTCACCGGCGAAACGTCGGTCGATCTCCCCGGTTGGGTCGCCGGAAAGCCCATCGGCGCCATCGTGATTGGCGGCGGCACCGCGCTCAACGGCGCATCCTCCATCAGCGGCGCCGGAACCAACGCCGGCAGCAATCTCACCGCGGTGCGCAATCTGTTCACGTATGACGATCACCTGGCGATCCTGCACGGCGCGCATCAGATCGAAGCCGGAATCTGGTTCCAGCGCGTGCAGGGCAACGACAACCTGGCGCAGAACCAATATGGGCAGGCTTCGTTCAGCAGTCTCGCCACCTTCCTGCAGGGTTCCATCTCGACGTTTACGGTAGTCCCCACGCCGACGCTGCTCGGCTGGCGATCGCTCGAAGCCGCGGGCTTCGTGCAGGATGTCATCAAAATCAACCCGCATCTGACATTGCGCGCGGGCTTCCGTTTCGAATCCACCACTGGATGGAATGAAGCGCACGGCCGGGCGTCGAATTACAGCTTCGATCCCAACGGCGTCATCCAAACTAATCCGCTCATCGGCAATTCCGCGTTCACGGTCAATCGCGCCAAATTCCTTCCCGAACCGCGCGTCGGTCTGGCTTGGGATCCCTTTGGCAAGAGCGCAACCGTGATTCATGCGGGCTTCGGCGTCTACCGCGCCCTGCTCGACAATCTCGATTACCGCCTCGATCAAACCGCGCCGTATAACACCACCGAGTCTCTGAAGAACGTGCCGCTCGCCGGGCTGAGTATCGTTCCCGGCGCGCCGCTTCCGGCCGGCACGAAGATTTCTCCCAGCGGCGTGCAGCCGGACGCCTACACGCCCACCGTGCTGACCTGGACAATCAACATCGAGCAGCAAATCGCGCCGCAAACCACGCTCAGCATTGGATACGTCGGCTCACATGGATATCACGAGATGATTTCCGTCGATGCCAACGAGCCCATTCCGCAATTGGTGAACGGCGCGGCATTCTATCCATCCGGCGCGCCGCTGGCAAATCCGAACCTCGCCAACACCACCACGTGGCTTTCGGAAGGCATCAGCTCCTATAACGCGCTGCAAATCGACGCCAATCGCCGTTTCCGCCGTGGATTCCAGATCCGCGGAGTCTACACCTGGTCGAAGAGCCTCGACGACGGCACCGCCTGGAACACCAGCGTCTCCGCCAACGCGCCCGGCTTTGTGATGTATCCGGCGTATCCCAAGCTCGATTGGGGCCCATCGGCCTCCGATGTGCGCAATCTGGCCTCCATCCACGGAATGTATGAACTTCCGCTCGGCAAGAGCAAGCTCGCCAACGGATGGGTGGTGAGCGCCATCGAAACCCTGCAATCCGGCTTCCCGTTCACGCCGCAGCTTGGCTACAACCCGTCGAACAACGGTGACAGCCGCAATCCGGTACGTCCGTCGTGGAATCCGGCCTTCAGCGGCCCCGTGATTCTTGGCTCGCCCAATCTCTACTTCAATCCGACTGCGTTTGTGAATCCCGCCAATGGCACGTACGGCAACGCGGGACGCAACGTCTTAACGGGACCTGGCCTGACGACGCTCGATTTCTCCGTCCTCAAAACGACGGTGATTTCCGATCGCCTGAAAGTGCAATTCCGCGCCGAGGCCTTCAACATTCTGAACCGCGCGAACTTTGGTTCGCCTAACGCCGTAGTGTTCACCGCCGCGGGCACGACGCCCTCGCCCACCGCCGGCGTGATCACGGGCACTTCGACTACGTCGCGCCAAATCCAGTTCGGATTGAAGGTCCTCTGGTAGGCCGCGCCAACGGCTGGGGCGTTATAATCAGCCGTGATGAAAGCGTTCTTTCTGTTGCCCGCGCTGTGCGGCGCCTTGCTCGCGCAAACCGCGGCCACCAAAGCTCCGGCGGCGGCGCCCAAGGCTCCCGCCAAGGCGCCGGCCAAATCCCCTGCTCCCACCGTGAGCCCGCGTTTGATGCATCCGGAGTTGGCCAAAGCCAAGGCCCCCGACCTCTATCGCGTGAAGGTGACCACCACCAAGGGCGATTTCGTGATCGAAGTCCATCGCGATTGGGCCCCCAACGGCGCCGACCGGTTCTATAATCTCGTCCGCGTGGGCTATTTCAACGGCAACGCTTTCTATCGCATGGTGCCGAAGGTCTTCATGCAATTCGGCATCGCACCCAATCCGGCCGTGACTAAAATCTGGTCCACTGCGCCTATCAAGGACGATCCGGTGAAGCAAAAGAATGTTCCCGGAACGGTAGTCTTCGCCATGGGTGGCCCCAATTCCCGCACCACGCAGTTGTTCATCAATTTCCAGGACAATTCCACCCAACTCGATAGCCTCGGCTTCGCGCCAATCGGAACCGTCTCCGACGGCTTTGACCTGGCGAAGGACCTCTACGGCGGATACGGCGAGATGAAAGAGATGGGCGGCGGCGGCCCGAGCCAGGAGGCCTATACCAAAGACGGCAAGGCGTATCTGGACAAGAGCTTCCCCCTGCTCGATCACATTATTTCCACGACAGTGGTCTTCCCCGAGCCTCCGCCGCCCGCCGCAAAGAAGGCCGCGCCCGTCGCAGCGAAGAAGAAATAGGGGCGCTACAAAATCGCGTCGATACGCCGCAGTTCTTCCTCACTGAACTGCAAATTGCTCAACGCTGCAATATTCTGCTCGAGCTGATCGATCTTGCTTGTCCCAATCAGCGCGCTGGTCACGGCCGGCTCGCGTAGCACCCACGCCAGCGCCATTTGCGCCAGCGATTGCCCACGTTCGCGCGCAATCTTCTGCAAGTCCCGCGCTTGAGTCGTCCGCCGGTCAGTAACTTCCGTCGCCTTGAGAAAACCGGACGCTTTCCCCGCCCGCGCATCCGCCGGAATGCCCTCCAGATACCGGTCCGACAACAGCCCTTGCGCCATCGGCGAGAACGCAATCCCGCCGATCCCTTCGCGGCGCAGTTCTGCAAATAGTCCTTCTTCCGGCGTGCGCACCAACATCGAATACTTCATCTGATGAATCACGCACGGCGTTCCCAACCGCTGAAGAATGGCCGCCGCTTGCGCCGTGTGCTCCGGCGAGTAATTCGAAATTCCCGCATACAGCGCGCGCCCCGAGCGCACCGCGTGGTCGAGCGCCCCCATGGTCTCTTCCAGCGGCGTGTGCGGGTCGAAACGATGCGAGTAGAAAATATCCACGTAGTCCACGTGCATCCGCTTCAGGCTTTGATCGAGGCTCGCCAGCAAATATTTGCGTGATCCCCAGCATCCATAGGGCCCCGGCCACATCTCGTATCCGGCCTTGGTGGAAAGAATCAGCTCGTCGCGATAGGGCGTGAAATCCATCCCCAGGGCGCGGCCGAAGTTCTCTTCCGCCGATCCCGGCGGCGGCCCGTAATTATTCGCCAGATCGAAATGCGTCACGCCCAAATCGAAAGCGCGGCGCAGCATGGCCCGGCCGTTTTCGAAGGCATCGACGCCGCCGAAGTTGTGCCAGAGCCCTAGCGAGATGGCGGGAAGTTGGATGCCGCTCGCGCCACAGCGGCGGTAGAGCATGGAATCGTAGCGTTTGGAATCGGCTTTGTACATGAAGTCTCCCGGCGTTAGAGGGTGCGCGTCACCTTCTGCAAGGTGCGCGGCTGGTCCGGATTCAGTCCCTTCATCTCCGCCAGATGCGCGGCGAATAACTGGGCCGGAACAACATAGGGAATGGGCGTGTAGAGATCTTCTAATCCGGCCGGAGCGTCCGGCCCTTTCGGCAACAGCACCGCGCGGCCTGCTTCCGCCGCGCGCGGCCAATCGGTAATAATCAGCGTCTGCGCCTTCAATTCACGCACGCGGGCGATGACGTCCGAGATCGAAGGCCACGTCACTCCGGCCGGCGCGAACGCGAACACCGGAAATCCGCTCTCCACCATGGCGATAGGGCCGTGCATCAGGTCGGCCGCGGAAAATCGCTCCGCCACCACGTAGCAGGTTTCCATCAGCTTCAATCCGAACTCCAGCGCGTTAGCGAAATTCAATCCGCGGCCGATGCTCAGAGCGCGCGACATCGAAGAGAACTCGTGCGCCGCTTCGGCGATGGAATCCTCAAGGGCCAGTGCCCCCGCCACCCATTCCGGGATGCGGCTCAGCGCATCCACCTTGCAGCTCCCGCCCAGCGCCGCGGCCAAAAGATACATCGCCATCAACTGGCACGCGTATGTCTTGGTCGCCGCCACGCTTTGTTCGCGGCCCGCGCGCGCCAGCACAGTATACTCGCTGATTCGCGCCATGGAACTTTCGGCCTCATTGGTGACGCCAACCGTAATCGCGCCGCGCCGCCGCGCTTCTTCCAGAAACGCGTTGGTATCCGTGGATTCCCCCGATTGCGAAATGCCCACCACCAGCGCGTCGCGAAAATCGATCTGGCTGCCGTACAGCGTCACCACCGAAGGCGCCGCCATCGAAACCGGAATACCCGTAGTGATCTCGATCAGATAGCGCCCGAACATGGCAGCATTGTCCGACGTCCCGCGCGCCGCCAGAATCACCAGGCGCGGGCGGCGCCCCCGCAGAAAGCGCACCAGCCCATCCGATTCTTCGAGAGTGCGCGCGAGCGCCTCCGGCTGCTGGCGCGTTTCCTCGATCATCTTCGACATCACATTTATTGTATCGGCGGCTGACTCCGAGCCGCTTCCAGCTTGGTATACTTTGGATCGGTTGACGGAGGATTCATGGCTCTCAGCAGACGATATTTCTTCTTCGGCTCGGTGCTGGCAGGCGCCATTCCGAAGGGCGGTTTCGGCAGCGTCGCCTCGTTGCGCGCGGCGGGCTATAAGTCGCCAAACGAGAAGCTAAACATCGGATCGATCGGTGTCGGCGGAAAGGCCACCAGCGACATCAAAGAGTGCGCGAAAACGGAAAACATCGTGGCGCTCTGCGATGTGGATGACGCGTCCGTGGCTAAATCCAAACTCTACGAGACCTTTCCCAACGCACCCAAGTACAAAGATTTTCGCAAGATGTTGGACAAGGAAGCCAACAACATCGACGCGATGATTGTCACTATCCCCGATTTCATGCACGCCACCGCCGCGATGTGGTGCATGGAGCGCGGCAAGCACGTCTATGTGCAGAAGCCGCTCACTCACACCATCGCCGAAGCGCGCATGCTCAACGAGGCCGCGGTGAAATATAAAGTCGCGACGCAGATGGGCAATCAGGGTTATTCCAACGAAGGCACGCGCCAATGCGCGGAGATGATTTGGAACGGCGACATCGGCAATGTCACCGAAGTGCACGCGTGGACCGACCGGCCGTGGTGGCCGCAAGGACTGACCGAAATCCCGGCGTCGAGCGCTGTTCCTTCCACGCTCGATTGGGATCTCTGGCTTGGTATGGCCAATCCGCGTCCGTTTACCATTGGCGGCGCGGGATATCCCAACCAATACGGCAACTTCTATCAGCCGTTTAACTGGCGCGGATTTTATGATTTCGGCTGTGGCGCGCTGGGCGACATGGCTTGCCACATTCTAGGCGCGCCCAACATGGCGCTGAAGTTGACGCAGCGGCCGCCCACCAGCGTGGAGTGCGTCGAAAAAGAGGGCGTCAGCAGCTTCATGTACCCGAAGCGATCGGTGATCCGCTTCGATTTTCCGGCTTACGGCAATCTGCCTCCGGTGAAGCTCTTCTGGCACGACGGCATGAAAGAGAATCCCAAGGTCACTGGCGTGCCCGATGGCGAATGGCTGGGCGATCTGCCGCGCATGCGCCGCCCGCAACCGCCGGCGGGGTCCGCTCCCGCGGCGGCGCAAGCCCCGGCCGCACGGCAACCGGAACAGATCATCGGCAACGTCTTCAACTACGAAGCATATTTGGCGCGCCAGGCCGGCGCCGAGTTAGGCCCCACGCAGCAACCGAACGGCAGCGTCTTCCTGGGCGACAAGGGAATCATCACCACCGGGACGTACGGCGAAAATACCCGCCTTATTCCAGTGGAGAAGATGAAGGACTATAAGTTCCCGCCCGAGCTATTAACCCGTTCGCCCGGCCACTATCGCGATTGGATCCGCGCCTGCAAAGGCGGCGATCCATCCTGCTCGAACTTCAGCATCTCAGGCCCAATGACCGAATGGATTCTGCTCGGCGTGATCGCGCTGCGTGTGGAAGGCAAGCTCGAATGGGACGCCACGAAGATGCGCATCACCAACAACGCCGAAGCCAATAAGTACATCAAGCCCTTCATAAAGAAGGGCTGGCAGATGACCTAAGTACGACGGGCCTCCTGCCCGTCGCCACGCGGCTAGTTGCTTTCACCGCGCATCGCACGCAAATCGATACCCAGCGCCTGGCACTTCTTATAGAGGTGGCTGCGCTCGAGGCCCAAAGCACGCGCCGTATCGGTCATGCGCTGATTGTTCCGCCTCAGTTCCGCCAGTATCTGTTCGCGCTCGAATGCATCCACGCGCTGCGAGAGCGGTCCTTCGAACCGCGGCGCACCGGTTGGCGCGGCCGCTACGCCCTGCGCACCGTCTGCTTGCGGCAGCGCGGTGCGAACCGTTTCCCGATCCACCACGCCGTCCGCCAGAAGCATCAACCGCTCCACCACGTTGCGCAGTTCGCGCACGTTGCCCGGCCAGGGATAGCGCTGCAGTTCGCGAATCGCTTCCGGCGCGAATTGCTGCGGCTTCCATCCGTTTTGCGCGGCCACTTGGGCGGCGAAATACGTCACCAGCGCCGGAATATCGTCCGCGCGTTCGCGCAATGGCGGCAGCAGCAGCGGAAAAACATAGATGCGGTGGTAAAGATCCTGGCGGAACGTACCTTTTTTGACCAGCTCATCCAGGTTGCGATGCGTCGCCACGATCACGCGAACATTCACCGGAATCGAACGGTCGCCGCCGACGCGCTCCACCTGACCCTCTTCCAGCACGCGCAGCAGCTTCGCTTGCATCACCAGCGGCATGTCGCCGATTTCGTCGAGAAACAGCGTCCCGTGATTGGCCTGTTCGAAGCGGCCGACATGACGCGCCAGCGCGCCCGTGAACGACCCCTTTTCGTGCCCGAACAACTCCGATTCGATCAGCTCTCCCGGCACCGCCGCGCAGTTCAGCGTGACGAACGGTTGATTGCGCCGTCCGCTGCGCTCATGCAGCGCGCGTGCGATCAACTCCTTGCCGGTGCCCGTCTCGCCCAAAATGCACACGCGCGATTCGCTGGCGGCGACGCGATCTACCTGCGCCATCACGCGGCGCATCGCCTCGCCCGAATGCACGATTTCGTGCTTCCCCACGCGCTGGCGCAGTTCGCGGTTCTCGGCTTCGAGCCGCTTCAGCTTGAGAACATTGTCGATCGTCAGCAGCAGCTTGTCCGTCGACAACGGCTTCTCGAG
Source organism: Bryobacterales bacterium (assembly GCA_963743705.1). GTDB lineage: Bacteria > Acidobacteriota > Terriglobia > Bryobacterales > Bryobacteraceae > PALSA-243. The sequence continues at coordinate 805,306 of CAVUQS010000021.1, forward strand.
AAAGTCGACCGCGCCCAGCCGCGTGGCGCGTACGGCCATCTCGATATTGGCCTGCCCCGAGATCATCACCACCGGCAGCGCGATTCCGGCGGCGCGCGCCTCTTCCAGTAGCGTAAGTCCGTCTTTGCCCGGCATGACGACGTCCGACATCATCATGTCGAATGGCTGCGACTTCAGTAGCTCAAGCGCGCGGTCCGCGTTGTCGCAGACCGTTGCCTCGTGTCCGGCCATTCGAAACGCTCGCGCAAGCGAAGCGAGGGTGTTGGCGTCATCGTCGACTATTAGTAATTGAGCCACGGCTTCTGAAGTTACCCCAGATTAACCTAAATCGATGCGAAAAGCCGTGCCTTTGCCCGGCTGGCTTTCCACCGAAATTCGTCCGCGATGGTCGCTTACTACAGATTGCACGATCGCGAGTCCCAGCCCCGTGCCGTGCGTCTTGGTGGTGTAATACGGCGTGAAAAGCCGCTCGCATTCTTCGGGCGTCAACCCTTGTCCGGTGTCGGCTACTTCTAGGCGCACGCCCGATTCATGCGGCATGGTGCGAATGGTCAATACGCCGCCCTGCAGCATGGCGTCGATGGCGTTTAGCGTCAGGTTGCGCAACACGCGCGTCATCTGCTCCGGATCGGCCATCACCGGGCGTAGATTGGGGTCAAGCTCGGTGCGCGCCACGACGCGCGCCTGCTGAAACTGCGGCGCGAACAACCTCACCGTCTCCGCTACCAGATCGTTAAGCTGCACCGGGTGCATGGCCGGCGCCGGCATCTTCGCAAAATCGCTGAAGCGCGAAATGATCTGCCGCAAATTGCCCAGCTCCGCCAGTAAAGTGGACGAGCCTTCGCGGAACACTTCATCGAACTGATCGGGGTACTGATCGCGCGCCCGCTGCATGTTCTCCACCGTGATCTGCAACGGGAAAAGCGGGTTCTTCAATTCGTGCGCCAGCCTGCGCGCCAACTCGCGCCATGCCGCCACTCGCTCCGATTGAACCAGCCGCTCGCGCTGCTCCACCAGCTCGTGCGTCATGCGGTTGAACGCGTGCGCCAGCTGACCGATTTCGTCGTCGGTCGTCACTTCCACGGTTGCGCCCCAGTTGCCCGCCGCGACTTTCCCCGCGCTTTCCGCCAGCCGCTTCACCGGCCGCGTGATGCGCGCCGTGGCCCACCAGCTCAACGCGACCCCCAGCAGGATTCCAGCGACCGCGATCGCGATTCCAAGCTTCAGCAGGAACGCTTCCAACTCGACCAGCTCGCGCCGCGAACTCGCCACCAGCAGTACGCCCAGCAACGAATCGTCGAGACCCGGCAGCGGCAATGCATGCACCGTTTCCGCGGACGCTCCGGCGCCTATCACGGCGCTGGCTTCGCCATGCTCGCGCCGCACCCGCTCGATCAGCGGCCGCAGCGCCGCCGCGTCCGATCCGCCAATCAGCTCCGAGGAAGCAAATTGCGGCTGCAAATTCCGGTAGAGCAGCGCGCGCATTCCGCTGGGCAGGGCGAGCGTGGAGAGAAACTCACGGTCGAGCCGCTCGCCGCCCGCCACATACATCACACGCCCGTTGGCGGTTGCCGTGCCCACCGCCACCAGAGCCAGCGCCACGCCATCCGGCAGTTCCTCGCGCCGCAAAAAAGCCCCGCGCGATTTCCAGTCCGAATGCTGCGTGATCCATTCTTCCTTGTAGCCGAAGCGCGCCGGCCATTGCGCGGACGAAATGATGGCGCCGTCCGGCGCGATCAACTCCAGAAAATCGAGATTGTGCGCCGCCGCAAGTTGCGCCGCTTCGTCGTAATAAACGGAATAATCCGGCGCCGCCGCGATATTCACCGCCGTATCCGACGCGGCAATACCGTTGACCGCGCGCGCGATCTCCTGGCCGCGCCGCTCATATTCGCTGTGGAACTGCGCCACCAATGCGTCGGCGCGCTGCGATTCCAGGCGCTCGAAGCGTTCGCGCGTGGTGGCCGAAACCAGCCACTCGACGAGGCCCACCGAGGCGACCACCGCCACCGTGAAGATGAGCAGCAGGCGGGTGCGGAAGGTCACTGGCGTGGCGCCTCAATCCACAAATCGCCGAATCGCCATTCGCCCAGCGGCGAGATGCCGGGACCGCCCTTGACGCGTTGGCTCACGCCATAAACATCGGGCAAATGCACCAGCGGAATGATGTGCGAGCCATCCAGCAAAATGCGCTCGGCCACGTAAAGCGCTTCCGGCGTATCGGCGCGTTGCGGCTCGGGCAGACCGAACGCCGCCGCAAGCGCGGCCAGCGAATGCGCCGGATCGGCCGACGGCACGCGCGCTTCGGTAAGGCGAACGTCCGCATTGGCGCCGGGCGCGGCAATAGACATCGCAATTCCGGCATCGCGTGCATTGAGCAGAATGCGGTCGGCGATGGCGCGCAGCGACGGGTCGCTTACGCCCAGCGTGAGCGCGCGGCCTCCTGTTGCCAGCGTGCGTGCGCGTGGAAGGTCGGCAGCCGAGGGAAAGAGAAAAGCGTATCCCGAGAGCCACTGCGGCAGCAGCGCGCCTGAAATCTCGCCTTGCCGTTGCAGCAGGACGCTCCAGATGGCGGTGCGGTCCACGGCCAGAGACAGCGCCTCTCGAATGCGCGCATCTTCCACGTGCGGCGCGAACACCAGCGCCACCACGCGCACCGGCTGCGATGTCCAGATGCGGCGTCCCACAGGCGCGCGGCGAAGTTCGTTAGGACCGAGTTCGACCACATCGGCTTTGCCCAGCTCCAGATCTAGCGATTGCTCGCGCAGAGACCGGCCCAATTGAATCTCAACCGAATCGACGAATGGCCGCCCGCTGGCCGCGTTCTCATCGGCGGCGAACAAGGCGCGATTACCGCCTTCCCACAGCGTAATCGTGAAGCCGTGAAAAAGATCGCCGATGCCGGGGCCCGCTTGCGGCGGGTCGGATGTTTCGAACGGCGCGTGGAGTTCCACCCGCAGCACGCCTCCGTAGCGCGGGCGCGTGGCGCCGCTACACCATCCGGCGGCCAGGAGGATCGCCGCGCTAGCCCCCGCAAGAAATCGTAACCACATAGGCAATGAAGTCTCCACTTACTAAGTCCCGCGCCACCGCTAATGCCCCGCCGGCGCCGCTCGGCCACAGCGCCGTGACCGGACCAGGCAGCGGCGCTGCCGAAGTCACCGGCGCCGCCGCGCGATCCGAGATCGTGAACGATTGGAGGGCGTCCGGCTCGCTCGCGTCACCCGGACGCGTCGCCAGCACCTGCGATGCGCCGCCGCAGCGCGCATCGATGCCGACGATGTCGCTGCCCCACTGCCCGACGCTGCCGAGTGGGTCGAAAAACGCGTCGGCGATTTGCGCGCGCCCGTTGAGTTGCGTCATCACCCACAACGTGCGCCCCTGCGATTCCACCGATGCGGCGCTATAAAACGGCGGCACGGTCTTGCGCGCGCCGCTCTGCATGACGATGCGCCCATCGAAATAGTTGCGCGAGGCCGCAAACGTGGCCAGTAGCAACGCGTGCGCGCCCGATTCTAAAACCCACGGCGCGTCGCTCGCACGGCATTCCATGGAAAGCGCGGGATCGGTCGAACCGGTGCACGCCACGCCCGGCAGGAAAGCTTGAAATGTGGAACCGGTGATACGAAGCCGCGCCCGCGCGTCGCGCGGCCACGCTTTGACGTTCGAGATCGCGGCCGATTCGCGTGGCGTCCACGCGTCGCCGCTGCGGGTGTAAAGCGTCAGCTTGGTTGGCGAAAGCACCAGCATTCCCGCCGGGATAAATGCGGCATCGAGAATCTGCTCGCTTTGCCGCCACACTTGTTTGACATCGAGCGAAACGGCGCCGGGCTTCGCTGCGCCGCCGGACGCGCGGTTCCACGCCGCAAACCACACTTCGCGCTCGTCGCCCTTGCGCGCTTCTTCGACAAGCAGATACTGCGTGGGATTTTCCGAAACCGTCAGCCGCGCTTCGGCGGAGCCTGCGCTGCCCAAACGGCACCCGCCGTCCCGCAGCGCCGATTCGAACGCGGTCTGCAAGCCGTTCCATTCGGCCGCCGGCAACGAAGAAATGTTCTTGTATATGACCGCAACTGTCTCGCCACGACCCGCCAGCGCCACGGTCTTTCGGGCTAGCGAAATCGCAGCCGCGTTGAGGTCGTCGGCGGCGCATGCGCCCGGGATCGGCAGCAAGAGCGCGGCCACGACCGCCTGCCATCCCTTCACGGCTGCGATCATAGCATTATTGCGGTGTCGGCGCCGTTATTGGATGTTGGTCGAAGATGCCGTTGCGGCGGCGACGGTTACGGGGCCGAAAAGCTCTGCCGTTTGGGCGGTGCGCTCACCCACCAGTTCCACCGCGTCGCCCACCGAAACCATACCGAATAGCTCCTCGACGTCGCGATTGCGCATGCGAATACAGCCGTGCGACGCGTTGTGCCCGATGGACGCCGGATTGTTCGTGCCGTGGATGCCGTAACCCTTCGCGCTCAAGCCCAGCCAGCGCGTACCCACCGGGTTGTTCTTTCCGGGAGCTACCACCTTACCCTTTCCATACCAGGTCGGATCGACGATACGTTGCACGATGGTGAAAGAACCGGTGGGGCTGGGCGATTTCGCCGCTCCCACAGCCGTCGGGAAGATCTTGATCACCCGGCCGTCTTCGATTACTGCAAGTTTGCGGTCCGGAATGCTCACTACAATCTTGCGCGCGGGCTTTACCGCCTTATCCTGCGCCATGGCTTCGGCCGCGGCCAACAGCATCACGCCGGTTACTGCCGCCAATTTCTTGATCTGATCTTCCGCTCTGAACATCTTCGTGTCCTCCAACGCCTTAAAGAAGTGCAGCGTGAGGGCCGAAGGTGAAGTGATTGAAAATAGGCCAGTTTTACGTTTCGCGTGGCGTGTCAGCGATGCCACGTGTGGCGATTTGTTTTGACGGCGCTAGTTCAATGACAGCTCAGGCAGACGGATGATCTTCTTTTGAATCGCGTATTGCACCAGTTGGGCTTTGTTGTGGATGTCGAGCTTCCGCATCAAGTTGAACTTGTGCGCCTCGACGGTCTTGACGCTGAGTTCGAAAACGCCGGCGATCTCCTTCACCGACTTGCCCTCGGCCAGCATCTTGAGGATCTCGCGTTCGCGCTTGGTCAGCGTGCCGAAGCGCGCCTGCAGGCCGGTTCCACCGCCTGCGCGGAATCCGTCAACGAGTTTCGTGAGCAGCCGCGGGCTTAAGTAGCTGCCGCCGCGAAATGCCTCACGGATCGCCGTCACCAGCTGATCGGCGGGGCTGTCCTTCAACACGTAGCCGTTAGCGCCGATATCGACGCACTCGGCGAGATAATCTTCGTCGTCGTACATCGAAAGAAAGAGCACGCGCGTCTCAGGCCGCGCTTTGCGGATCTGGCGGGTGGCCTCGAAGCTGCTGATCCCGGCCATGCCGATATCCATCAGCACCACATCGGGACGAATCTCGTGCGCCGCCGCGACGGCTTCGGCTGCATTGGCAGCTTCGCCGGCGACTTCCATGTCGGGTTCCGCCGCGATCAGCCTGCCAATGCCTTGGCGGAAGAGCGTGTGGTCGTCAGTCAGTAGTACGCGAATTTTTGCCATTCGATTTCCTTGGCGCCGCAAGCGGCAGCTCGAGTTTCACGGTTACACCTTTGCCGGGCGCGCTCACGGCATCCAACTTCCCGCCGAGCAGCAACGCGCGCGTGCGCATTCCGGCCAGCCCAAACGCCAGGCCGCTGCGCGTCGCATCTTCCTCACGAAAGCCGGCGCCATCATCGCAAACGCTCAGCCTGATTACTGAATCGGCAATATGCAGTGAAACCTTTACCGATTTCGCATGGGAATGTTTGGCGATATTCAATAAAGATTCCTGGGCAACCCGGTAAATCGCCTCTTCCGTCCCCGAAGCGAGCGGCGGAATCCGCCGGGGCAGCCGCAGCGCGAGGCTCGCTGCGTGCATCTTGCTGAACCGCCCGCCTAGATGGCGCAGCGCCGCCAACAAACCGAGCCGTTCCAGCACCGCCGGTCCGAGCGCGGCCACAATCCGCCGGATCTCCGTCACTGCCGACTCCGCAACGCCCCGAGCCGCCGCAACCTGTTCCCGCAATTGCACAGGCGCGTCGCGCTCCATCATCTCCAGTTGCAGCCGCAGCAATAGCAGCGATTGCCCCGCTTCGTCATGCAATTCCCGCCCGATGCGCCGGCGCTCCGCCTCCTGCGCATCGCGCGCCTGCGCTTCCAGACGGCGATTCTCCGTTTCCAACCGGTCGCGCTCTGCCGCCGCGCGGCAGCGTTCAGCCGCGGCTTCGAGCAAAGCCAATTCGCGCGGCAGCCACGGATATTTCACCGCGAACCCAAACTGAGCAACTAAACACCCGCCCAGCGGATAAGACCAATACGATTCATACCGCCCACGCATCCCGCCATCGGCGATGAGCGATTCGACGGCGCAGGCCCGTTCGATATACCGCGGCTTCGCCAGCCGCCGATCCAAAGGAGCGTCGAGCGCCACGATTCTCCCGGCGCGGGCGTGCAGCGCCGGCGTCAGAATCCGCACGAACCGCCTCAGCAAGTCGCCAAACCCGCCCGCTTCCAACTCGGCGCGGTAGATACCGAACAGCGCCTGCGTTTCGGCCTCGCGCACCTGATAATAAGCCCGATTCAGCGCCAGAACGACGGCTAGTTCCAATTGTTCGCGCGCCGGTTGGAAACGTCCGCCAAGCACCCTATCCAGCAACCCTGCAAAATCGCGCAGAGCCTGCTGAACCTGCGAAACCGGAACATTCAACTTCGCAAGACGCCGCCCATTGTATTCCACTTGTTCCAGAAACCGGTCAAATCGGCGCAACCGCGAAGCGGCGGCAGGCGTGATCGCCACCAAAGCGCGAACCGCCAGTGGAGCATAATCCTGCCCACGAAGCAGCCGCGTAAATTCCCGATCGAGACGGCCCGCTTGGGGCTCGATGAGACGGCCCATCCGTCCCAAGTGTCGTTGCGCTTCCGGCGTCAAGTTAGGAAGATCGGCGGGCCCCGTCCGAAGGTTTAGAGCGACCGAACGCTCAGATTCGCGTATTCCGCCACCAGCGGCGCCATCTGCCGGAACCCGATACGCCCTCCGCCGAGCGCCGGCCCATATTGGCGGCCGTCATCGTTCCATTCGAATAGCTTGAGATCGTTGACGGAGAAGCGCACCAGCGGACCATTTTTCAGCACCGCGACGCGAAACGGCGCCTGGATGTCCGCAACCGAAGGAATCGGATCGGCCCCCTGCGCCACCAGATAGAATCCCTTGCTCTTGCGCAAATTGCAGAGGTGGAATGCGCGCTCTTCGGGCCACCGCCGGCGGAAATACGAAACGTGCAACGCGTTGATCGACCCGCTGTGATACTGCGGATAGTCACCGGTGCGTTTCGGCAGCGAAGGATCGAACAGATCTTTGCCGCCGATTCCCGCCGCCGCAAAGAAAAGGATCGCCAGGCCCGGTTCCTGAATCGGCCGGAACTCCCATGAAATCTCCATGTTCGCGCCAAAGACCTCGGGACACCAGAAAACGAAATCCGACTCGCTCTCCAGGCGCATGCGCCCGTTCGGAAACGCGATCTTAGCTCGCCCTTCCAACCGGAAATCGCGAATGTCGGCAGCCGACGCGAGCGAATTGCGATATGCGCCGCCCGATTGCGCAAACGCAGCCGCGGCCGGCAGCATCAGCACTTCGCGGCGCGAGAGCACCTAGACGCCCCAGCAGTAGTCTTCGACCGCTTTCTCGATGGAGTGGTCTTTTTCGGTCAGGCGCATCAGTTCGAGGCGGATAGCGTCCACCAACGCCGTCCAACTCGCCTCAATGACGTTGTCGGAGACGCCGGCGGTAGTCCAACTCTTGCGGTGGTCGGACCATTCAATCAGCACGCGCACCTTCGCCGCCGTACCCTGGTGCGAATCGAGCACGCGAACCTTGTAGTCAGTGAGCCGTACGTCCGCAATCTGCGGATACAGCTTGCTCAGGCTCTTACGCAGGCAAAGATGCAGCGCGTTGAATGGCCCGTGGCCGGTGGCAGTCGCGGAATGCACGCCATCCTGCGCGCGCAGCGTGACCGTTGCCGTGGTGCGCGATGGGCCCGTGCCCGGGGCGCGCGTCGATACCTCATAGCTATCGATCTCGAAGAATTGCAGGCCCGGATGCAGCGCCTCGCGCACCAAAAGCTCGAACGTGCCTTCCGCGGCTTCCAGTTCGTAGCCTTCGAATTCCATCTGCTTGATGCGCTCCAGCAATTCGCGCCGCGCGTCTTCCGACAAACGGTCGGCAAGACCGTGCTGCTTGAGCTTATAAACCACATTGCCGCGTCCGGAAAGATCGCTGACTAGCACGCGTTGCCGGTTGCCCACGGCTTCGGGCGAGACGTGCTCATAGGTCGCCGAATCCTTCAACACCGCGCTCACATGAACGCCGCCTTTGTGCGCGAAGGCGCTCTTGCCGACGAAAGGCTGATCGTTGCGCAGCGGCAGATTGGCGATCTCGGCGATGAAGCGGCACACCGAAGTGAGGCCTGCCAGCTTTTCCGGCCCGATGGTCGTGTGGCCGAGCTTCAATTCCAAATTCGCCAGGACAGAAGCCAGGTTGGCGTTGCCGCACCGCTCGCCATAGCCATTCATGCAACCCTGCACGTGCGTAACGCCGGCTTCCACCGCCGCGATCGAGTTGGCAACCGCCATCCCGGAATCGTTATGTGTGTGGATTCCCAGTACCCCGTCGAAGCGCTTGCGCACCGCGGCCACCGCATCCACCAACTTGCCTGTGAGGGTGCCGCCGTTGGTATCGCATAAGCAAAGTACATCCGCCCCGGCCGATTTCGCTGCCTCGAGCGTCTGCAGCGCGTATGACTGATTAGTGAAATAACCGTCGAAGAAGTGCTCCGCGTCGTAGATTACTTCTTTGCCGTGATCCTTGAGATACTTCACGGTCTCGGAAATAAGCAACAGGTTCTCTTCTTCAGTGATGCCGAGAGCGCGCTTGACGTGAAGGTCCCAGGTCTTCCCGAAAATCGCAACCACGGGCGTGCCGGCATCGATCAGCGCCAGCACATTGCGGTCTTCGTGCACCGGGTTCTTGGCGAAGCGCGTGGAGCCGAACGCCGTCAGCTTGGCGTGACTGAATTCAACCGACGCCGCGCGCTGAAAAAACTCTTTGTCCTTGGGATTGGACCCGGGCCATCCGCCTTCGATGTAATCAATGCCCAGCTCATCCAGCTTTTGAGCGATGACCAGCTTATCGTCGGCCGAGAAGGACACGGATTCGCCCTGCGTTCCATCGCGGAGCGTAGTATCAAAAGTGGATATCTTCATAAAAACGCCTTTTTTAGCCACAGATGAACACAGATAAACACAGATGAAAAAACAAACCCGGCGTTCGTTTTATTTGCGTTTATCTGTGTTCATCTGTGGCCAATTCTCTTTGCCGCGCTTTACGCGGTCGCCTCTTGAGGCACGCCGGCCTCTTTCCGCTTCTTGAGGAACGTCATCATTTCGCGCAGTTCACGGCCAACGGTCTCGATAGGCTGAGTCCGCGCAGCGTCACGCATCGCCAAGAACTTCTGACGCCCCGCCTTGTTCTCGCCGATCCACTGGCGCGCAAATTCCCCGGACTGGATCTCTGACAGAATCTTCTTCATCTCCGCGCGCGTCTCAGCCGTAACCACCCGCGGCCCACGCGTATAATCGCCGTACTCGGCCGTGTCCGACACCGAATAGCGCATATAACTCAAGCCGCCTTCATAGATCAGATCGACGATCAGCTTGAGCTCGTGCAAGCACTCGAAATACGCGATTTCCGGCGCATATCCGGCATCCGTCAAAGTCTCAAACCCTGCGCGGATCAACTCGCTGACGCCGCCGCACAGCACGGCCTGCTCGCCGAAAAGATCGCTCTCGGTCTCTTCGCGGAAACTGGTCTCGATCACGCCCGCCTTCAGACATCCCAGCGCCAACGCGTAAGCCAGAGCGTTCTGCAGCGCCTTGCCGGAAGCATCCTGGTGGATCGCTACCAACGCCGGAACCCCGACGCCCTCCGTGAATAGCTCGCGCACGCGGTGTCCCGGCGCCTTGGGCGCCACCATCGAGACATCCACGCCCTCGGGCGCCGCGATCTGTTTGAAATGAATGTTGAAGCCGTGCGCGAACATCAGCGTCTTGCCGGGCTTCATGTGCGGCGCGATCTCCTGGTTGTAGAGATCGCCCTGAATGTGGTCGCTCACCAGAATCATCACCACATCCGCCGTCTTGGCAGCATCGGCGGTGGTCATTACCTTGAGGCCCGCGGCCTCGGCTTTCGCCCAGGACTTGCTACCGGGGTACAACCCCACAATCACGTCCGCGCCGGAATCGCGCAGGTTCAGCGAATGCGCATGGCCCTGGCTCCCGTATCCAATAATGGCGACCTTGCGCCCCTGTAAGTGCTCGAGACTTCCGTCTTTTTCGTAATAGCGATTAGGCATTCACTTTCTCCTGCCGGTTTTCGGACCGCGTAGGCACCGGCGGCTGCAAGCGCAGCTTTTTGTTTTCGAGCGCAATGGCGAGCGAGCCAGAACGGGTGACGTCAATCTCGCCGTAGCTGCGCATTACATCGATGAATTCGTCCAGTTTTTCGGGGTCGCCCGTCACTTCGATGGCGAAGCCTTCGGTGGAAGAATCCACCACGCGCCCGCCGAAGATCTCGGCTTCCTTTAGCACCGCCGTGCGTGTCTCCTGCGGCATGCGGATGCGGATCAGCACCAGTTCGCGGATGACCGCCGGCGAATCGGTAAGGTCCGTCGCCTGCAGCACGTTGATGAGCTTGTTCATTTGCTTGATGACCTGCTGGCGCTGGTGGATTTCCACATCCACCGCGATGGTCATGCGCGAAAGCTGGGGGTCGAGCGTGCGCGCGACCGTCAGGCTTTCGATGTTGTAGCCGCGCTGGGTCAGCAGGCCGGTCACGCGCATCAGGGCGCCGGGTTTGTTCTCGAGTTGTACGGAGATTACTTGCAGCATGAAGGCTCCTATTTCATCGCCGGTTCTTCCACCGGTTGGGGCGGCCCGAGCACCATCTCGTGGATCGCGCCGCCGGCGGGCACCATGGGAAATACGTTTTCCATCGGCGAAACGCGCACGTTCAGCAGGTAAGGCCCGGGCTCGGCCACCGCGGCTTCCATCGCCGACGCCAGCTCCGAGGGCTTCTCCACCGTACGGCCTTTGAAACCATACGCACCCGCCAGCTTCTCGGCATCGGGGAAGCAATCCATTTCCACCGAGCTCAGCCGGTTGTTATAGAACAGCGTCTGCCACTGCCGCACCATGCCGAGATAGCCATTGTTCATCACAATGATCTTGATGGGCAGCCCGTAGCTTGCAATCGTCGAGAGTTCCGGGATCGACATCTGGAATCCGCCGTCGCCGGCCAGCGCAAAAACGAGCTTATCGGGATGCGCAAACTGCGCGCCGATCGCGCCGGGCACGCCGAAGCCCATGGATCCGAGTCCGCCGGAATTCAGCCAGAGGCGCGGTTCGTTGAATCGAATCAGTTGCGCAGCCCACATCTGGTGCTGCCCAACGTCCGAACTGACGATGGCGTGCCCGCCGGAGAGCCGGTCGATTTCCGCCATCAAATGCTGCGGCTTGATCTCGCCCTCGGAGGTCGGCCTCGAGTACGGGTGCTGTTCCTTCCACTGGCGGATCTGCGACCACCAGGCTTGACGCCGGTCGGCCGGCGGCTTCGGCTGTTCCGCAATCAGGTTGTTCAGCTTGACCAATACGCGCTTGACGTCGCCCACGATAGGCACATCCGGCTGCCGGTTCTTGCCGATTTCGGCCGGGTCGATATCGACGTGAATCACTTTGGCATGCGGCGCAAAAGCCGCCAAACGCCCGGTCACGCGATCGTCGAAACGCGTGCCCAGCGCAATCAGCAGATCGGTATTGGTGAGCGCCATGTTGGCCGCATAACTGCCATGCATGCCCGGCATGCTGATGAAATTCGGGTGGTTGGCAGGCAGCGCGCCCAAGCCCATGAGCGTAATGACGGCGGGCACATCCGCCTTTTCGGCGAACTCACGAAGCTCGGCCGAAGCCCCCGCGGCGACGATGCCTCCACCGGCGTAAATCAGCGGGCGCTCGGCCTCCATCGTCAGTTGCGCGGCGCGCCGGATCTGGCCCGTGTGGCCTTCCGTGAACACCTTGTATCCGGGCAAATGAATTGACGTCACCGGTTGATAGTGGCCCTGTGCCTGAAACACATCCTTGGGGATATCGACCAACACCGGGCCGGGCCGTCCGCTAGCGGCGAGATAAAAGGCTTCGTGGATGGTCTGCGGCAGATCTTCCAGCCTCTTAACCAGGTAGTTGTGCTTGGTGCAGGAGCGCGAGATGCCGAACGTATCGGCTTCCTGGAACGCATCGCTACCGATCAGCTTGGTGGAAACCTGCCCGGTGAGCGCGACGATCGGAATGGAATCCATCATGGCGTCGACCAATCCCGTAGTCAGGTTGGTCGCGCCCGGACCCGAGGTGGCGCAGCAAACGCCCGGCTTGCCCGTGGCGCGCGCATATCCACCGGCGGCGAAGGCAGCGTTCTCTTCGTGCCGCACCAGCACATGGCGGATGGGGTGATCATAGAGCACATCGTAAAACGGAAGGGTGACGCCGCCGGGATAGCCGAACATGCAATCGACCCCTTCCCGCACCAGGCATTCCAGCAGCATTTTGGCGCCGCTCATCAACGTCGACATAGGTTCTCGCCTCGTAAACTCACTTGAAAAAACAAAAGGCCACCGGGGGGTTTGGTTCGCCCCGCCGATGGCCCTCTGGAACTTTTTAGTTCCGTCGGCCTACGCGGGGCCGGCTACGATGACCAGGGGAATAATAATCCCTACAGGAATCGCATTGAGAATCCGGTTGGATATGCGAGTTGTAGGTGAAGTGGACATCGAACTAACGATTTCCAGTCTAGCCTAGAAGTTTTGTAAATGCAAGAGGGGTATTGGATTAATAATATTAATAACGCTATTGGTGCACTCAGAAATTAACATTGACCGCCGGTGAACGCCAGATGAAACCGCCTCGTCTTGCCCATGGGAGGCAACTCGTGACATCACGATCCTTTTTCTTGTTTGGAATTGCATTCATCCAAGGGCATTTCGCTTTCGCGCAGACGCCGTCCGCGCCGGCCTTCGATGTCGCCTCGGTAAAGATCGCGAGGGGCGGCCCCGAGGCCAACGGCTACAATCACCAGATATCGCCGCTGGGCCTCACGGCGTTGCATATCAGCATGGGATATTGCATTCGTCTGGCGTACGGAGTCCAGCGCTCCTACGAGTTAGTCGGGCCAGTGTGGATCGATCCGCCTACGGAAAACTTGTTCGATGTCACGGCGAAAGTCGATAGCCCAGTCAGCGCCGACCAGATCAAACTGATGCTTCGCTCACTCCTGGCGGAGCGATTCAAGTTAGTTGCGCATCGGGAAAACAGAGATATGCCGGCTTACGCCCTCACAGTAGGGCCCAGGCGCCCGGCCCTCAAAGTTTCCAACGGCGCGACGCCGATGCGAATCCGGCCAGGCAAGACGCCGTACGAGCTTCTGTGCGAACACGTCTCCATGGAACAGTTCGCTCAACAACTGGGTCCGCCGATGACATCCAGGCCCGTCGTCGACAAAACGAACCTGAAAGGTTACTTCGATTTCCAGCTCGATCTCGCCCGCTACATCCTCGACGCCGGAACAGGAAAGCCGATGGTCGATGCGCGAGGCGCGGTGGATACCGAGAGCGCGACGCTGCGCGCTGTGGCCGATCAGCTGGGCCTCGTTTTGAAGCCGGTCCGCGCGCCGGTCGGCGTGTTAGTGGTTGACCACGTGGACAAGACTCCGCTGCCCGATTGACGCCGCTTCACCCATGGATCAGATACATCAACCAGCCGCCGCCCAGCGTAGCTGCCAGACACCCGCCGAACACGCGGGCCGCGGCATACAAGCGTGTGCGTGGCGACCGGTCTTCCGCCATCGCCAGAGCGATCGCGAGCAGAATGGCCGTCAACAGCGTGAACATAGGATGCGACATCAGCGCGTTTGCTCCTTCCTCAGGTCCAGCGCGCTCGAAACAGCTAGCACATTAAAGATTCCCGCCATCATCAGTAGCGTCGATCCGTACTCGTGCAGCCGGCTGCCGGCCAGTGTGCCTGCGCCGTCCACCAGCCACCCCGCCAGATAGGGAGCGCCGGCGAGAGCTTTCACCAAGGCGCCGGCTTTGAAGACGAGCGCCGTGAAACCCTCCAGGCCATCCAACTCGGAAGGTTGCGGCCATCCGACTCCGCCATGAAGCGCCAGCCCCGCCGCGAAGCTGACCGATACCACCGATGCGAAGATGGCGAACTGCAGGTAGCGGCGCATCAACAGATATGCGCCCCCGGGAACCAGCCATCCAAACGCCGCCAGCACGAAGCTGTTCATCGCACGCCTCCGGTTTCGTCGGCGCGCTGCGAATGCGGCACAAGCAACGTCCGGTTCCAGCGCGTCCGGGTAAAGAAATGCTCCGCCACATCGATCACGTGATGCATGCTCCAGCCTTCCAGATCGGCCGTCGGCGCATCGTACGACCAATAGACGAACAGCGGCTTGCCCACCACATAACTTCGCGGTACGAATCCCCAATAGCGGCTGTCTTCGGAGTTGTCGCGGTTGTCGCCCAGCGCGAAGATCATGCCGGGCGGCACAACCAACTCGCCGTTCTGCACATGATGCTCCAGCATGTCGAAGCCGCGCGGCGTCGTGAACAAGCCAGGCGGCTGCGGGAAATTGTCGCGGTACGGGTCTGGCCCGGTAGCGATGTGCTGGGTATACGGTTCCGCCAGGCGGCGCCCATTGCGGATCACCTGCCCGTTCTCCAGGCGAATGTGGTCGCCCGGCAAGCCGATAACGCGCTTCACGTAGGTCTGGCGAACATCCTCCGGGTAAAGGAACGCGATGATGTCGCCGCGCGCAAGGTCCCGATACGGCAGAATGTGCCGCCCGAACGCGCCCGGGTCGGCGAACGTCAGCCGGTCCACCAGCATGTGGTCGCCGACGAGTAGGTTGCCTTCCATCGAAGCCGTCGGAATGACATACGCCTGCACCAGTGTGGTGGTCGCGAACAGGTAGATCAGAATCGTGCCCGCCCACTCCGTCACGGAGCTACGCGTTGAGCGTTTGCCCGCCACGGCGCGCACCGAAGCCGCTCTCTCCCGCAACGTCGTCTTAAGCCAATCGCCCATTACCTGCGCGGCAAAACGCAGCGTCGGCATCCGTCCCGGCACGCGCGCCAAATCGCGGCAGCGGTCGCGCAGAAGCTGTTCCATCGGACGCCCATACTGCCGCCGGAACTCGGCCGGATACGCGTAAAGCAGGAAAGAATAAAAACGGCAGAAGCCGCTCATCAACGTGGATTCAGAGGTCATGCGTTTTCTCCCGAGAGCCGGCCCATCGCCACCGTCACCGCGCCAGCCAGCCGCTGCGCTTCGGTGCGAACCACGCGTTTTCCGAGCGCCGTCATCCGGTAGTAACGGCGGCGTTCATCGTCCAGAGCAGGGTCGGGCCGCTCATCGCACTCTTCCACCAATCCGGCGCCCAGCATGCGTTTCAAACAGCCGTAAAGCGTGCCCGGACCAAGCTGCAGGGCGCCATCTGTCTGTTGCGCCACGTCCTGCATGATGCCGTACCCGTGCCGTTCCTCGCTCGCCAATGCCAGCAAAATGTGAAATACCGGCGGCGTCAGCGGAAGCATATCCTGCGGCGATTGCGTTTTTGCCATAAATACATCCGTCACGGATATAATAACGCGCCAGACGCGAATTTGTCAACACAGTTTGGACGCGGCTTCACGCAAAATGCCACCCGAATTATTTTCCGCTTCAGCGCCTCCGCCTCGAATCCTGATCTCGTCGCGACATCTGATCGCAGTCCGGAGGCCGCCGTGCACGAAATTGGACATTTGTTCGCAATACTCCTGGCTCAGATGGGATTAGTCGGCAACGCCGGTCCGGTACCAGTTCTGACCGGCATGGAAAAAAGCCAAATATTCACCTACTTCTTCATCATGCTGGGCCCCATGAAGCTCTTGGGCCCATTCGCCAAGTTGAGCGCGGAGATGGACCAGGCCGCCGCGCGGAAGCTCGCGTTCAAAGGCTTCATCATCGCCTCCCTGGCGGGGATAGCCGCGGCGTTCATCGGAGAGCGCCTGCTGGAGAAATGGAATGTTTCGTTGGCGGCGCTACTACTAGCAGCCGGTCTGATCTTGTTGCTGGTGGCTTTGCGAACCGTGCTCGCGCCTTACTCGCCTCCCGGAGGGCCGGAAGATGCTCCGAATCCCGCCCGTCAACACCCAAGCCCCTCCGTTTCACCGTTGGCGTTTCCGCATATCCTCACGCCGTTTGGCATCGCCGCCATGATTCTGCTGCTGGCGGCCGCCTCGGACGATAGCAGGCGCTTCGAGATCGTGGGCGTCTTTCTGGAAGTGATGGTCCTCAACCTCGTGTTCATGTGGCTCGCCCGCCCCATACTGAAGCACGCGGCTGGGGTCCTGCGCCTGCTAGGAGGCGTGCTCGGCGTCTTGCAGATCGCGTTGGCGCTACAGATGTTCGTGGCCGCGGGACGTTTGCTGGTCATGCAGCACGGTTAGAGCTTTCCCTGATCGAACGTCACGTCAATACGCCCACACCGGCCGCGTGAACAGGCCGCCATCCACCCAGATCGTTTGGCCCGTGATGAAAGACGCGTCATCGCCGGCGAAAAACGCCACCGCCTGCGCCACGTCGAGCGGTTGCCCGACACGCGCCAGCGGCGTCAACGCGGCCCACGTGCCGGCGTAATCCGCGGCCTCGTGCCGGGTTCGCTCGATCTCAATCGCGCCGGGGGCCACGCAGTTGACCGTGACGCCGTGAGGCGCAAGTTCCACTGCCGCGACTTTGGTGAACATTTCGATACCGCCCTTGCTTGCCGTATACGCGGCCAGGTTCGGAAACGGCGACTTGTTGCAGCCCGAACCGATATTCACGATACGGCCGCCGCCCGCGCGCCCGGCCATATGGCGGCCAGCGAGTTGCGTACACAGAAAGCAGCCGGTGAGGTTCGTGGCGATGACGCGGTCCCAATCCGCCGCGTCGATTTCCAGCAGCGGCTTCCAAACCTGCGTGCCTGCGTTGTTGACCAGAATGTCGAGCCGCGGGAAACGGGCGAGCGCTTCGTCAAAGAGCCGAGCGGCTTCGCCGGCTTGGCCGATATTGGCGCGGAACGCGGCGGCCTCGCGGCCCAGCGCGCGGATTTCCTGTACCACAGCTTCGGCGCCCTCAGCATCGGAGAAATAATTGACGGCCACGTTGCATCCGCGCCGCGCCAATTCGAGCGCGATTCCCCTGCCGACGCCCTTGCTCGCGCCAGTCACCAGCGCGGTTTTTTGTTCCAGTGGAAGCGGCATCTTTGTAGAGTGGCACACTAAAATACGGATTGCGATTTTCTGTTGAACCATCGGACGCCGGCAAGCGCCTCGACTTCCTGCTGCACGAACGCATGCCGGAACACAGCCGCTCGCGCGTGCAGCAGTGGATCAAAGCGGGCCGCGCGCTGGTCAATGGCGCCGCGGTCAAGGCGTCCCATACGGTGCGCCCGGGCGATGCCATCGACGTCGAGCCCGCCGAAGCGCCACCGCTCCACGCAACCGCCGAAGACATCCCACTGTTGGTGCTTTACGAAGGTGACAGCCTGGTCGCCATCGATAAGCCTGCCGGAATGGTGGTGCACGCCGGTGCGGGCGTGCATGCCGGCACGGTGGTGAACGCGCTGCTGCACCGGTTCTCGACGCTCTCCGGAGTCGGCGGCGCGCTGCGTCCCGGAATCGTCCATCGTCTCGATCGATTCACAAGCGGCGTGCTGCTGGTCGCGAAAAACGACGCGGCGCACCGCAACCTGGCTGCGCAATTCGCCGGGCGCGAAGTCGAGAAGACATATCTGGCACTGGTGCATGGCAAAGTGGCGCGCGAAACCGGGCGCATCGATCGGCCCATCGCGCGCGATCCCGTGCGCCGTACCCGCATGACCGCCAAGCTGGAGCGCGGGCGCGCCGCCTGGTCGGAATACCGAGTGCTCCGCCGGTTCGCCAAGTTCACCCTGCTCGAAGTGCGGATCGGAACCGGCCGCACCCACCAGATTCGCGTTCATCTGGCGAGCATCGGCCACGCCGTAGCCGGCGACACGCTCTACGGCGCCCCCACCAAAACGCCCGGAATGCCGCCGTTAGGGCGATATTTCCTGCACGCGCACCGCATCGCGTTTCGCCTGCCTTCGAGTGGCGAGCCCATCGCCATCGTTTCACCCCTGCCCGGCGAGCTGGAGCAGTGGATGTCCGCCCTCGACCCGGCCGCCTGATTTGCCGGTGAAACGCCCTATCCCCTTGTTGCCGCGATGCAAACGGCATTATCCTGAAGATATATGCATTTTCGTACCATTGGTGCGGCCCTTGCCGTTTGGGCCGTGGGGGGTGGGTTTGCGCAGCAAACGCCGGTGATGAAGAATGACGAGGACCCAACGCGCATTATCGTCGAAGTGACGCGCGTGAACATGCTGTTCACCGTCATGGATAAAAAGGGCCGCTTCGTCACGAACCTCAACAAAGACGATTTCGAGCTGGTGGAGAACAAGCGCCAGCAGAACATTCAAGAATTCACCGCGGAAACCGACCTGCCACTGCGCCTCGGCATCCTGATCGACACCAGCAACAGCGTGCGCGATCGTTTCAAGTTCGAGCAGCAGGCAGCTACCGAATTCGTCCACAGCGTGATGACCGCCAAGCGCGATAAGGCGATGCTGGTCAGCTTCAACGACCAGGCCGAAATGGTTTCCGATCTGATCGACGATCCGAACCAGATCGTCAAGGGCATCGGCGCGCTACGCCCGGGCGGCGGCACCGCGCTCTACGATGCGATTTTCTACGCCTGCCGCGATAAGCTGGCCCTCGATCAACCGAAATACAAGTTCCGCCGCGCCATCATCGTGATGACCGATGGCGACGATAACTTCAGCCACTACACGCGCGATCAGGCGCTCGAAATGGCGCAGAAAGCCGAAGTGGCTGTCTACGCGATTTCCACTAACGTCACGCGCGATGAAACCGGTGGAGACAAAGTATTGAAGTATCTTGCGCATGAAACCGGCGGCCAGGCCTACTTCCCGTTCAAAGTTGAGGATCTGGAGCAGTCGTTTGAAAACATCGCCAACGAGTTGCGCCACCAGTACATCATTCTCTACCGGCCCGATCCGCTGGTAACCGATGGCCAGTTCCACCCGATTTCACTTCGCGTGAAGGGCCAAAAAGGGCTGATCGTACGTGTGCGGCCCGGGTATTACGCTCCCAAGATGTAGTCCCCGCGGCGCCAATCATAGTATTCTTGGGCCCTTGTGTTCGCGCTCAGACGAACCTATGTTCTTCTTACAAGTTATTTTGGCGGCGTTGACCGCCGGTTCGGCGATTTATAGCGCCCTCGCGGTGATTGCCGCGTTCCGGTATCGCGCCGCGCGGCCATCGCGCGGAAAAAACGCCACGCCCATCAGCGTCCTGAAGCCCCTCGCGGGCGTCGACGACGGCCTCGAAGAAAATCTCCGCACCTTCTTCCGCCAGCAATACGCCGGCGAGTTCGAAATTCTGTTTGCAGTGCGCTCGTCGAAAGACCTGGCGATCGCGGTGGTCGAAAGGTTGCGCGCCGAGTATCCGCGCGTGCCATCGCGGCTCATCGTCACCGGCGAGCCGCCCTACGCCAACGCCAAAGTCTACAGCCTGGATACGATGCTCGCCGCCGCGCGCCACGATTTGATCGTGATGTCGGATAGCGACACGCGCGTCGCGCCGGACATGCTCTCGGTATTCGCCGCCGAATTCGCCGATCCGAAAGTCGGCCTGGCTACGTGCCCTTACCGCGCCGTGCCTGGGTTCAGCATCTGGTCCACCATGGAAGCCCTGGGCCTGAACACGGAATTCATTGGCGGCGTGCTGGTGGCGCGCATGCTCGACGGCATGAAGTTTGCGCTCGGTCCAACGATCGCGGCGCGGCGCGCGACGCTCGAAGCCATCGGCGGACTCGACGCTGTAAAAGACTACCTCGCGGAAGATTTCGTGCTGGGCAAGCTCGCGGCCGAGCGCGGCTTCGGCGTGATTCTCTCCTCGTTCGTCATCGAACACCGCATTGGCGCGCAACGGCTGACGGCGAACATGCGTCATCGCCTGCGGTGGGCGCGCAGCACACGGCGCTCGCGACCCTTGGGTTACTTCGGCCAACTATTCACGCATCCCTTGGCGCTCGCCGCGATGACGTGGGTCCTGGCGCCGGAATGGCGCGCCGCCGCGCTCGCCGCGCTGATCTTACGCGCCGCTGCCGCATGGGCAACCGGCGTCTACGTGCTGCGCGATCCTTTGATGTGGCGTTTCGGATGGCTTCTGCCTTTCCAGGACATCGCCAGTTTTCTGGTGTGGACCGGCGGCTTTTTCGGCAACACCATTCTGTGGCGTGGCCGTAAGTATTACCTGCGCCGCGATGGCCGCTTCGAGCTGAGAGACTCTCCGGCCGAAGGCTAGAAGCCCAACGCTACAATAGTGCCGATGAATCGGCTAGAGGAACTGCGCCGCCGCCATACCGCAGCGGAGCAAGGCGGCGGACCCGAGCGCCGCGAGCGCCAGCACAAAGAAGGTAAGCTTTCCGCCCGTGAGCGCATCGAGTTGCTGCTCGACGAAGGCTCCTTCGAAGAGCTCGACAAGTTAGTCACGCACCGTTGCCGCGATTTCGGCATGGAAGAGCAAATCGTGCCCGGCGATGGCTTCGTCACCGGCTACGGCCGCATCGACGGACGCACGGTCTATGTCTTCGCGCAGGATTTCACCGTCTTCGGCGGCTCGCTCTCCGAAGCCAACGCGCAGAAAATCTGCAAGATCATGGATCTGGCGCTGAAGACTGGCGCGCCGGTCATCGGCCTCAACGATTCCGGCGGTGCGCGCATTCAGGAAGGCGTGGTCTCGCTCGCCGGATACGCCGACATTTTCCTCCGCAACACGCTGGCCAGCGGCGTGATCCCGCAGATCTCGGCCATCATGGGACCCTGCGCCGGCGGCGCCGTGTATTCGCCCGCTATCACCGATTTTGTCTTCATGGTGGAAAACACCAGCTACATGTTCGTCACCGGTCCGGACGTCATCAAGACCGTGACCCACGAAGACGTCACCAAGGAAAAACTGGGCGGCGCTGCGACTCACAACTCCATCAGCGGCGTCGGCCATTTCACCGCGGCCAACGACGCCGATTGCATGCGCATGGTCCGCGAGCTGATGAGCTATCTGCCGCTCAACAATCGCGAGGACCCTCCGCGCCGCACCCCTTCCGATCCCGCCGATCGCATGGATGCCGCGCTCGATTCGGTGGTGCCCGCGGAATCGAACCAGCCTTACGACATCAAAGACGTCATCCACCGCGTCGTCGATGACGGCGAGTTCTTCGAAGTCCACGAGCATTGGGCGCGTAACATCGTGATTGGCTTCGCGCGCATGGATGGCCGCCCAATCGGCATCGTCGCCAACCAACCCGCCTATCTCGCCGGATGTCTCGACATCAACTCGTCGACCAAGGGCGCGCGCTTCGTACGCTTTTGCGACGCTTTCAACATTCCGATTCTGACCTTCGAAGACGTGCCCGGATTCCTGCCCGGAACCGAACAGGAATTCGGCGGCATCATCCGGCATGGCGCGAAGCTGCTTTACGCTTACGCCGAGGCCACTGTGCCTAAGATCACCGTGATCACGCGCAAAGCCTATGGCGGAGCGTATTGCGTCATGGGCTCGAAGCATATCCGCACCGATATCAACCTCGCCTGGCCCACCGCCGAGATCGCCGTCATGGGGCCCGAAGGCGCCGTAAACATCGTCTACCGGCGCGAACTGGCGGGCGCTTCGGACCCCGAGGCCATGCGGCTGCGAAAGACGGAAGAGTTCCGCGAACGTTTCGCGAATCCCTTCGTGGCCGCCGAGCGCGGCTACATCGACGACGTCATCGAGCCGCGCGAAACCCGGCCGCGCGTCATCGCCGCCCTGCGTCTGTTAGAGAATAAAGTGGATACCATGCCGCGGAAGAAGCACGGAAACATTCCGTTGTAGCGGCGCTCACACTTATGAGGTATCGCCGCATTCTCGGGCTTTCAGCCGCCGCAATGGCGCTGGCCGGAGCGCTGTGCGCCTTCCAGAAGCCCTTCCGCCAGTACATCAGCATGGAGGCTTACGACAATATCCCGCTGCCTGACGATTGGCGTCAGCCTGCGGAATGGGTCTTCGCGCGCCTCATGTACCCCCAGAATCCCGAAGCGCGTTTCGGAGGCGGCCGCTATCGCCGCTGGGGCGAGGTGCTCGACTGGCGTTCCGGCGGCACCAGTTGGACCCAGGACTATCCGCGCGCCGACCGCCACTTCGCGCAGGCCCTCCGCCGTCTTTCGCGCGTCGAGGCCCGATCGGTCGAGCAGCCCGCCAACCCCGATGAGCTTGACGATTTCTATAACTGGCCGTGGATGAACGCCGGCGAAATGGGCGATTGGAAGCTCACCGACGCGCAAGCCAAAACGATCCGCGAGTACTTGCTGCGCGGCGGCTTCCTCATGCTCGACGATTTTTGGGGTCCTGACGAATACGCCCGCTTCGACGAAAGCATGAAGCGGATCTTCCCCGACCGCCCCGTGGTCGACATCGACAGCAACGACCCCATCTTTCACAGCGTCTACAATCTCGACGACCGCTTCCAGGTGCTAGGTCAATGGGCCTTGCGCCGCGGCGGCATGAGCGCCCGCGCCGAAGGCACAGTCGCTCACTGGATGGGCGTCTTCGACGACAAAGGCCGCGTGATGGTCGCGATCTCCTTCAACAGCGACCTCGGCGACGCCTGGGAATGGGCCGACGGCCCCCAGTACCCCGAAAAGATGGCCGGCTTAGCAATCCGTATTGGCGTGAACTACGTCGTCTACTCCATGTCGCACTAAGTGGGGCAGGCCTTCAGCCTGCAGCGGGCTTTAGCCCGCCTGGCGCTCACCCCCAAATATAGAACGACGCCATCAAGATCAGCCAAAGCCCATCCAGGAAGTGCCAGAAAATCGCGCAGATATCGATCGTCGTACGCTTCGTTGGCCCCAACCGGTATCGGAACGCCTGCACGTCCACCCACGTCAGCGCCGCCATCCCGCCGATCAAATGCAGCGCGTGCACTGCCGTCAGCACATAAAAAAAGCTGCTGCTCGGATTGGTCGCAACATAAACTCCCGCCGCGCGCAGATCGTTCCACGCAATCGCCTGGCCGATCAGAAACACGCCGCCTAGCGCCGTCGCGGTGGTCCACCAGAAGTTGAAGCGCGAACGGTTGTGCGCCTTCAGCGCGCGCCGCGAAATATCGAGCGCCACGCTCGAAAGGATCAGCACCGCCGTGTTCGCCCACAGAATTCGCGGCTTGGCCATCGAGATCCAGTCGTCGCCCATGGCGCGGCGGGCCAGAAACGCGATTAATAATGCGCAGAACACGATGCCGGTCGAAACCAGCAGGACTACCAAACCGATGAAGGACGTGCGGCGTCCGGCGCCGCGGCCATCCGCGCCATCGCCGCCGCCCCATTCGCGATCGACAGGCGGAGGCGGCGGACCATGTACCGCGCCGCCGGTGAGAGTTGGCATGCTTCCAGTGTAGTGCCGTTATTGCTGCGGAGCGCCGCGGCCGCCGCCGGTGTGGATCTCGTAATCCCTGGGCGGTTCCCCGCCTGCGAGATAACGCACGAAATAATCCCAACGCCGCCGCATCATGTAATTGGACGCCGCTCCGTAGCCGTGCGCCACGTTCGGAATCAACAGCAGATCGAAATCCTTATTGGCTTTGATCAGCTCGTTGACCACTAACAGCGTGTTATACGGCGGCACGTTGTTATCCATCGTGCCGTGCGCCAGCAGTAAGTGGCCCTTCAAGTTCTTGGCCACTAACTGATTGGCTTGATTATCGTAGTTAGTCGCGCCCGCGGTCGAGGTCTTCTCGAGCAGGCCCTGCCATTTCTCGGCCCAATCGTCCTCGTACTCGCGGTTATCGTGGTTCCCGGATTCGCTGATGCCCACTTTGAAGAAATCGGGGTAGTGGAACATAGCGCCCGCCGTGGCATACCCGCCGCCCGAGTGCCCGTAAATGCCCGCGCGGTCGATATCGATCCATGAATACTTCTTGGCGAGCTGCTGCATGCCGGTCACCTGATCGGGCAGCGTATTATCGCCCATGTTGGCGTAATAGGCCTCATGGAATTTCTTGGAGCGCCACGGCGTTCCCATGCCGTCGATCTCCACCACCACAAAACCGAGATCCGCGAGAGCCTGGCAATCGCCGCGCGCCGTCGAGAAATTACGGCTGCCCACGCTACCCGTCTGCGGGCCCGGATAAATATGGTTGACGATCGGATACTTCTTCGTCGGATCGAGGTTCGCCGGCTTGAACATCAGGCCGTAGAGGTCGGTCACGCCGTCGCGCGCTTTCACCACGACGGTCTCGGGCGGCTTCCATCCGGTCGCCAGCAGCTTCGAGATATCCGCTTTCTCCAGCGTCGCGATCAGCTTGCCGTTGTCGTCGCGCGCTTCGGCCACCGGCGGAACATCCGGCTTGGAATACGTGTCGACGAAATACTTGCCTGAGGGCGAGAGCGCGATATCGTGATTTCCATCGCTGGGCGAAAGCAGCGCGAAGTGGCTGCCGTCGAAATTCACGCGATAGAAGTGAATAAAGTACGGATCCTGTCCCTTTTCATGGCCTACGCCAAGCACGAATAGCGCCCGCGCCTTTTCATCGATGCGAACGATCTGCGTCACATTCCAATCGCCTTTGGTGATCTGATTCTTCAATTGGCCCGAGGTCATGTCATATAAGTAGAGGTGACCCCAGTTATCCCGCTCCGAAAACCAGATGAACTCGTTCGTTGCGGGAAGATACTGCCAGTTGACGTGTCCATTGCCCGATTCGAAGAACGTGGATACCTTCTCGTTATAAACATCGCGCACCGCGCCGGTGGCGGCGTCGGCAAGCCGCAGCGTCTCCTGCCGGTGATCGCGCGAGGTGGAAACCATCGCCAGATGCGCGCCGTCTTGGCTCCATTGCACGTCCGACCATTCGCCGCCGCGGCAAGCAATGTCGTCGCACAGCGTGGAACGGTGCTGCTCCGGCGGAATCTGCAGCCGCACCATCTTATTGGCGGCCACGTCGATGATCACGGGCTGAATCATCGTCACCACGTCATCGCCCGGCAGCGGATACTTCCACGCGCGCAGCGTCGGATGCCCCACTTTGGTTTCGACCAGGTACATGTCGCCGACCTTGCGCTGGTCCTGCTGATAAGTCGCGATCTTCGTCGAATCGGGCGACCAGACCACGATCGGGCGGTCGCTCGACTGCCAGCCGGCGTTATCCGTGGCGTAGCCGAAATCCTTCTCGCCGTCCTTGGTGAGCTGCGTTTCCTGGCCGCTCGCTATGTCGCGCGCCCAAAGATTGTAGTCGCGGATATACACGGC
This sequence comes from Bryobacterales bacterium, assembly GCA_963743705.1. Taxonomy (GTDB): domain Bacteria; phylum Acidobacteriota; class Terriglobia; order Bryobacterales; family Bryobacteraceae; genus PALSA-243. The sequence goes on from CAVUQS010000021.1 coordinate 830,892, forward strand.
GTGTTTGCCGTCGGGCGACATCGATTCATTGCGTCCGCCGCCTCCGCCAGCCCCGCCGCGACCACCCCTGCCACCGCGGCCGCCGCGTCCTCCGCGTCCGCCCCCGCCGCCAGCCGTCGCCGCGCCTGCTTCGGCGCAGGCGTTGCCCGCGGTATCGCATTTGTAGTGCTTGCCCGCGGCATTGAACGAAACCGAATCGCCCGCCAAATCGATCTCAGTGAACGGCAGATGGGCAGCGTCGTATTTCACGCCCGCCACCGTCGAAAGCGCCGCCGCAAGCTTCGCGTGATTGAACGCGGGCGCGCGCGTGTCTTTCGCGGTGTCGACCAGGATAAATTCGCTGCCTTCGGCGCTGGTCACGCGATACCAAAAGCGTTCGTCGGGAAGCCAGGTGGGACGGATGCCGCTGCGGAAAACCAGCGCGTTCGTGTTGCCTCCCAACGCCTTTTCCGCGCGCTCATAATCGGCGGCGGTATAGACGTGGGGTTGCGCGGAAAGGACTGCCGTAAAACCGGCCAGGGACAGTAAAAATAGGGGTTTCACAGGCGGTAGAGTGACACCCTTGCGACCCGGAAGTCAAGTGCCCAACACCCCCGGCGGTTACCCCGCTGCCGCGCCGATCAGGCGGCCCCCTTAGTCGCCTGCTCGGGGTGTGGCGCCATTTCCGGCGTATCGAAGCTCAAGGTCGGCAGCAGCAACCACTGGGTTGGCGCGCGGCGGATCAACTCCTCCAGCGCCGTCGCCACCACTTGCGCGGTCAGCGATTGGAACGAAGGGCCGCCCGGCTCCGACTTGTCTTCCAGCAAAATCGGTTCCGAGATTTCCGCTGCAATCCTTTCGCCGCGCCGCAGCAGCAGGCAAGGCAGCAGGTACACGCCCGGCCGCGCCGCCAAATACGCAAAGCCTGACGACATCGGCCGCGGCACGCCGAACATGCGCACCGGCAGCGCCGGATGACCTCGATAGACGAAATCGGGGTAAGTGCAGAAGACGCCGCCGTGCGCCAGCGCACGTGTGATGCGCCGCAGCACCGCGATGTCGTCTCCGGCCACGAAACGCGCATCGTGTCCGGCCAGGTCCTCGCCGTAAAAGAGAATCTCGCGCTCGCCGCATTCCCGCCGCGCGAAATGCTGCACCGCTTCCACCGCGTCCCACGTGCACAGCGTCATGGGCGCGATCAGGATCGTCGGCTTGCCGATCGTCTCCGCGATCCACTCGGTCCCCGTCACTTCGAGCGATTGCCCCAGGTCTTCCGGCGTCAACTGTTTGGTCGCCCAGCGCGCTTGCCGCCACGTACACCAGAGTTGGTGCTCAATGACGTCGCGCACTCTGGCTCCCTCGGCGCCTGCCAACTGTAGCGCCTGCGCCAAAAACGCGTTCTCCCAATACGGATCGTCGGTGGCGATCGCCTGGGCCAGGTTCTCCAGCTCGCCTACCTCCATGGCCGCCAGCGTCCGCCGTCCCAATGGGTCGGCGAGCATGCGCGCTCTCGATTCCTGCAATCCGTTTCTCATGCCACCCCGCACGAAGAGCGATATTCCAGCAACCGATCGCTATCCGCCAGCGATTGCGAAATGCGGTCGAAGGCGAGCAGCGATACATCGCAGGCCTCATGCCAAAGGCGGTCAATATCGCCCGCGTGAGCCATGCAAGTTCCTCCGCATACGGCGTACCAAATGCATTCGCCGCACCCCAACTCTTCCGCATTGCGGCTTCGAATACGTTTTGCCACCGGCGATTGGCGCGCCTCGGCCAGCGTACCGGCCTTCAAGTCGCCGAGGTTGGCCATTGGCCCGCTCGGATCGATGCAATCGCACGCTTCGATTGCTCCATCGTGCGAAACCGAGAGCAAATCGCGCGCTGCGCCACATTCGGACCGCATGCACATGTTGTCGCCCGGTCCGCGCACGAAGTTTTGCAGGTATTTCAAAATCGGCTGGATCGCAAATCCGTCGAATTCCCCGGCAATTACGGCGTCAAAAAGCTCGTTCCACGAGGCCAGCAAACGCCCTCCATCGAAAGCGAACGAAATAGCCGCGCGCCCGCGGCCGATCGGCTGGAACAACGACCAATCCCACCATCGCATGCCAACATCGCGAAAATGACGCGCCGTTCGCAAAAGCTTTCCGTCATTGGCCGCGGTGATTGTGCTCAGGATTCCACATCGCGTAACGAAATCCGGAAACCGCGCCAGATTCTCTTCAAACCAGTGATACGTGCCGCGCCCTTCGTGCGTTACCCGGAACAGGTCGTTGATGTCCGGTGATCCATCTACGGAAATTCCCCAGTGAATATCGTGCCGCTGCGAAAAATCCACCATGTGCGGCGTCCATTTCATGAGGTTGGTTTGGCCCAGGATTGAAAGCTCGACGCGACGTTCGCGCGCCATCTCTTCGGCCGCGAACGTAAGCCGCTCAATCAGCCCCCAAGCCAGCGTCGGTTCGCCACCGTGCAAAATAATGCTTAGCTTGCCCGCGCAGGCGTCGATCGCCTGCGTTACGGCGCGCAGCATCAACTCTTCGTCCATATGCTGCGCCTTATCGCCCCGCTCCCAGTCGTAGCAATACGTGCAGCCGATATTGCAAGCTTTGGTGAGCTTCAGAATCAGGGTATTGAACGAACCGAAGGTCCGTTCCGAGGGAATTCCAATCTGGTGCTGTTGTAGAAGCTCGCGGGTTTCAATAGCGGTGGCGCGCCACTCGACCGGAAGCGTTTCTAATTCCGCGCCGAGCAGGCGCACCGCCGCTTCGTATTCCACTGGCAGAAAGAGCCATTTCCCGCTGCGGCGATCCATCACCAGCAACTTGCCGCCACGGCGCAGAATATGTACCCTGCCGGCATCGAAGCGCTGGATGTTATTCCAAACGGGGAACAACTCCGCCGGCTGTGCCAGATCTTTCAGCTTTATTGTCCTTCCGGAACCTTCGCGGGACGAGTAATCAAAATGGATTGAATCGGCCCGGTCCCCAGGTTCGCCGTTGTAATCTCGGCGATATCTCCCGGCATGGGATCGGTATAGTTATCGATCGAGGCTCGCGCGTCGCCGCAGGCGCGTGTCCACTCCGCCCAGCCGCCTCCGCCGCCCGAACTCCGCGAAGGGCTCAACGATAGAGCGCTCACGCCGACCGGCTGAAGCCCGGCCGGGAGCGATTTCAGGTACTTACCTGCCTCCGTTTCAACTAACTTGCGGATCTCCGGTTCGCTCATCTTCTCGATCGCGGTATTCGCCGGAGCGCGAACCTGAATAATCTTCGCCATTAGATTCCTCCTGACTAATCGAAACTGAATTAGCGCAGATTGCAGCGTACGCTTGGCTGTAGCGCCTGTCAACGTGAACAAACGGGTAACCCGGCCGGCGGATGTTAGTTAGTGTACGAGCTCTCGGGTAGTTCCCCGTTACTCGTAATTAGTGCACGGTTTCGATTGGCGTGTTTCTGCCGTTGATCAAGGTGACCGGCATCAGTGGAATCGACGCAACAATGACACGTCACATCCGCCGCCGGAACCGTCACCTGCACCGCCGCGGTAGCGGCTGCCGCCCCGCTGAAGAACCCGCGGCGTATGGCGACCACCGCCACCACCATCTGAGGTTGCGCGCTAACTGGCGCCGCCGCACTCGAACTTGCCGCTGCGCCGACCCGGCGGCTTCAAAATCGCCACCAAAACCTTTCCGCTTTTCCGAAGTGGAACACGTCTGGCCCACAGCTGCCAGCATGCCGCGCATCGTGTTTCAGGTCCCGTAATCAGGGCTCGCCCGTGTGCCTAGCGGACTATCCGTCTGCGATTCGAGCAATTGCCTCGATCCGTCGAATCAGGAGACCCACGCGCGCCTGGCTGGACTGGTCTGGCGGCAGGTGTCCCGGTAACGCATCGAGGAATCGGGGATCGTGCAAAAGCGATCCCCACTCGCTGGCCAGATACTCGCGCAGCGCCGGCTGAGCGGTGCGAATTTCTTCTAGCAGTTCGGGGCGCCCGTCGATAACAGACAGAGCATCCTCGAGATCGTGACTGCCAAAGTAGTCTCCCATCCCCCTACTCTTGAACGCTTCCAGCTTGGTCGCCAGGAAAACAGGCGCGGCTACAACTCGTATAGTCAGCGACTCCTCCAAACCGACAGCACTTGCGCTGCGTACGGCCTCCCCATACCACCGGTTCGAGAATCCCAGGACTTTGGCATCAAGCGGCATGATATCCAGGACCAAACTGTCGTTGACCCAGCGGCAAACAGGCGCGCCTTCGGAACTATCTTCGGAAAATCCGAGGTCTCGCAAGCGCTCGGCAAGCCCAACGTACTCCGCATACGTACTCACTTCGGCAATGGCATCGACATCGAACGTTGTTCGCACTGACGGGGCGGATGGGTCGGTAATCAGCAACCCGGTCGCACAACCGCCTACGAAGACAAGTTCGTCCAGCAGTGGTCGCACTTCTCTCGCCACCGCGATCAACTGCTCAATATTCGAATCAGGCATGAACCATCGGCCGAAGGCGGGAAATGATCAGTTCCTGGGCCAATTTGCGCTCGCGGGCTCGGCCATCGCGCAAAGCGTCGACCAGAGCCAGGTACTCGTATAACAAAGGGTCGCGAAGGGCCGCCTTCGGCGCACCCCGGTAGAGCGGTTGGAAAGCAGTTCCGCGAACCTTCCCAGATGGATAAGGCCAGACAGGTGGCGGGTCGTTACCGGCGGCGATCAGGGCCGATAAAGGCGCCGCTGCATATGACGTCGGGACCCCTCGGGTGAGTTCACCTCGCTCCGCCGGAAAGACGTATCTCATCCCGTGGATCAGGAACTCTTCCAGAGCACTCAGATTAGGCCGGTGACCCAACCCGGCGCCGTGTAGCAGCCCGGAACTGACGGCCCTGGCGACCGCAGCGTGAACTTCCGACGGACTCATCGACAATTCGCCCGCTATTTGCGCGTATGGCGGCCGCGATGATGCAGGCCTGCACAAATACAGAACAACCGCCAGGTCTTGAGGTTTCAGGACAGCCACATCACCATTCTACATTCGGGATTCGCGAATAGCGAATGCCGGAGACTCTACATCTTCAACTGCCATACCGCACATCCCAACTCCCCAAGCCCCTTCCCTCAGCTTGCTACCATAAAAGCACACCCGAAATCTTAAGCGCCCTTATGCCCGAAAAGCCCTACGACCATATCCAAATCGAGCTGAAATGGTTCGAACGTTGGCAGAACGCCGATTTCTACAAAGCGGAAGAAAACTCGGCCAAGCCGAAGTTCTATGTGCTCGAAATGCTGCCCTACCCGAGCGGCACGCTGCACATCGGCCACATCCGCAACTACGCCATCGGCGACGCGCTGGCGCGCTATAAGTGGATGCGCGGCTTCAACGTGCTCCATCCCATGGGCTGGGATGCGTTCGGGCTGCCCGCCGAAAACGCCGCCATCGCCAATAAGCGGCCGCCGCGCGAGTGGACGCTGCAAAACATCGAGGCCATGAAGCGCACCCACCGCCGCTTCGCCTTCAGCTACGATTGGGACCGCGAAGTCGCCACCTGCGACCCCTCGTATTACCGCTGGAACCAGTGGTTCTTCCTCAAAATGCTCGAGCGCGGCCTCGCCTATCGCAAGCGCGCCCTGCTCAACTGGTGCCCGAACTGCGCCACCGTGCTCGCTAACGAACAAGTGGTCGATGGCTGCTGCTGGCGCCATGAAGGCACGCGCGTCGAACAGCGCGCGCTCGATCAGTGGTTCCTCAAAATCACCGCCTATGCCGACCAACTGCTCGACGACATGGCGCAGCTCGAAGGCGGATGGCCCGAGCGCGTGCTCACCATGCAGCGCAACTGGATCGGCCGTTCGGAAGGCGCCGAGATCGATTTCCGCCTCGAAAGCACCGGCGAACCGATTCGCGTCTTCACCACGCGCGTAGACACCATCTACGGCGCCACTTGCGTCATTCTCGCGCCCGAGCATCCTCTCAACGAGACCCTTCTCGATGCCGAAGGCAAAGCGCGCGCCAAGGCCATGGTGGATTCTCGCGCCAACCGCGACCCCGGCGACATCGACAAAGAAGGTTTCGCTACTGGCCGCTTCGCGATCAATCCCTTCAGTGGCGAGCGCGTCCCCATCTGGGTCGGCAATTTCGTTCTGATGGGCTACGGCACAGGCGCCATTATGGCCGTGCCCGCGCACGACGAGCGCGATTTCGAATTCTGCCGCAAATACGGCATCGCCGTGCACCCCGTGATTCGCCCCGTGGATGGCGCGCTCGCGCAGGAGCCGGGCATGAAGGAATCCGCGCCCATTTATGGCATCCTCGAAAACTCCGGGCCATGGTCGGGCCTCTCATCGGAAGAGGCGCAGCACAAAATGGCCGCCTACGCGGAACAGCACGGCTTCGGCAAACCCGCCATCACCTATCGCATTAAGGATTGGGGAATCTCGCGGCAGCGCTACTGGGGCACGCCCATCCCCGTTATCCACTGCCCCTCCTGCGGCGTCGTACCCGTACCCGAAGATCAGCTTCCGGTATTGCTGCCCGAGAAGGTCCAGATCACCGGCGCCGGCCGCTCGCCGCTTGAAAACGACCCGGCGTTCGTCAACGTGACTTGCCCGAAATGCGGCGGCCCCGCGCGCCGCGAAACCGACACGATGGATACCTTCATCGATTCGTCGTGGTATTTCTACCGCTACTGCGATCCGCACAATGACCAGGCGCCGTTCGACCCCGCCAAGATCGCCTACTGGTTCGAGATCGATCAATACATCGGTGGCGTCGAGCACGCCATTCTCCACCTGATCTACTCGCGTTTCTTCACCAAGGTGATGCGCGATATCGGCCTCGTCAAGAACAGCGAACCGGCCCGCCGCCTGTTCACGCAAGGCATGGTCATCGCCGAAGGCGCCAAGATGTCGAAGTCGAAAGGCAACGTCGTCGGCGCCGATTCGCTCGCTGAGAAATTCGGCGCGGATACCGCGCGCATGTTCGTGCTTTTCGCTGCCCCGCCCGAAAAGGAAGTCGATTGGCGCACGGAAGGCGCCGAGGGCATCTACCGTTTCCTGGGCCGCGTCTACCGCTTCGCCACGCGCAATGCGCAGGCCGCAAACGCGTCGGCCGGCGAAAGCGATCGCCAGGTGTTACGTAAGCTGCACCAGACGCTCCAGAAGATTACCGAGGATTTCGAAACCCGCTGGCACTTCAACACCTGCATTGCGTCCGTGATGGAGCTGGTCAATGAGCTCTACGCCGAAGAATCGCGCATCTCGCCCGCCACCATGCGCGAGGTGCTCGAAAAACTTGCGCTGATGCTCGCGCCCTTCGCGCCGTATCTCTCGCAAGAGATCTGGGAAGAAATCGGCCGGGAAGGTCTTGTTTTCAAGCAGCCTTGGCCGGTGTATGACCCGGAACTCGCCAAAGACGATCTCGCCGAGATCGTCGTGCAAGTAAACGGCAAGCTCCGCGGCCGCATCGCCGTCCCCTTCGGGACGTCCAAAGAAGATCTCGAAGCCCGCGCCAAGGCCGACGAAAAGGTTCAGTCCTTCCTCGCCGGCAAACAGATCATAAAGGTGGTCGCCGTCCCCGACAAGCTGGTCAATATCGTCGTGAAGTAAGTGGCGCAGGCCTCCCGGCCTGCGCTGGTGATACTTTACGTCAAGCTATTGCACCAACAACACCGGCGCCTGCCAGAACGCGGCCTTCTGCCCCGTCGGATCCAGCACCGTCACCTGGCAGTTATACCTGCCCGGCGTCAACTGATTCAGCGACAAATCGAACTTCAGTGGTATCGTCTTCAGCGAGTTATTGATGCCTTCGGTCACCGGCAGCGGCGCGGTTTCAAACGCCTTCGTCCGCCCGCGATAGAACGTCACAAACGCCACTAGCGGCTGAATGGTCGCGGCCGTGCGCTCGTAAGCCTGCAGGTAGACATACAAGTCCCGGCTCTTGCTGAACACGCGCGTCACGCTCGGAACCAGCTTCATGCCTTCCTGCACCAGCGGATTGACTGCCTGGTCTTTGTCTTTGCCCATGGTGGCCAGAGCTTCGTGCATATCGATGCGCTGGCTGCTCAACACCACCGAGCTGATCGGGATGCGCTTCTCTTCCTTGTTCAGGTTAGGAATCACGAACTTATTGATGTAAGTCCCGATGCGCCCCGTTTCATCGTCGCGCGCCAGCACTTTGATCGTGTAAGCGCCCGGCAGCAACGTATAACCCGTGTCGTATTCGATCGGCTTCTTGACCAGTTCAGCCGCCGTTTGCCCCGTGAGCTTGATATCCGCTTTATCGCGGATGTTCTGGATCGTCGTGCCAAAATCGTCTTTGATTTCGCCGATGAAATCGATCACCGTGCGCTCGGCCCCGCCACGCCGCGCCAGCGCCAGTTCGCTGCCCGGAATCTTCATCACCACCGGCACGTAGTATTCCGCGCGGTTCAACTGGAAGTAATTCACTTCCATCTGGATGGTGAGGTCCGTAATCGGGTCGCCCATCAGCAGCGCGTCTTCGAGCTGCCGTTCCTTATCGGCGGTCGTGAACTTACCGAACACCTTGTCCGCATAGTAACCCTTGCGATAATCGAGATTGGCGGCTTGCGTTTCTTTCAATGAGATGTTGATCTTGCGGAATTTGCCGTCGGGCGTCGTGTTAGTCGAGTAATAACCGATCACGTAATAGCTGGTCATGGATTTCTGCGCCTGCAGAATCCCCGCTTCGAGATCGTTGTTATCCAGTAGCGCCTTGCCTCCGGTATCCGCCGCTATGGAATAAAGCGTATCTTGCGAACGCGAAAAATTGCTCGCTCCGGCCAGCGCGGAAGCGCCGCTATACATCGCGACTCCGCCCGGCGATCCCTTGGTCGCATCGCCGAGCGGCGCCGACGCCACCAGCCCGCGCGCATCCACCGAAAAAATAGCGACATTGGCGCGGATGGCCGCGTTGGTCATGGCACGCAACTGCGCCTGGTTATCGATGCCGTTGAGCTTCAGCCCGCTGGCGAAATAAACCAACGATTTCTTCTCGTTGAGCGAGCGCATCATACCTACCGCGGTCTCTAACGCGGCAAGCTGGCGATCCGTATTGAAGATATTGAACTCGCTATCGTCCTGTCCGAACGCCGCGCCGGAATCGGCGGCCGCATCGTCAGCCGAGTTCTCATCGAATCCCTGGCCTTCTCCCGCGATGATGTTGCCGATCACCGTCAGCAACTTCTCGCGGTCGTCCGTGAAATCCTGCATCACTTTGACCGCCGCGCCGTTGTATTCCATGATCGCCATCAGATCGGGACCGGCCATGTGCGACCGCACGAACTTTTGCGCCGAATCGAGCGCGCGCAACTGGTCCGCTTGCGGCATGGCGCTCATGTCGAAGTAGATCGCGATCAACCGGCGGTCCTTATAGCGCAAATCTCCCGGAGCCTCCGGCTGAATCTGCGTCTGCGTTACGGGAGCGACCGGGTTGTCGTCGCGTCGAAGCAGTGGCGTGCTGGGCGCCCGGCGGGTTCGCTCGGCAACTGCTGGAACTCGCAGAACGAAATGGTCTGCGGCTTGCCGTCTTCCGTAATAACGAAATCCTGCGCCTTTAGCCCCTCGATGATCTTGCCCTGCTTATCCTTCACCGAAACGTCTTCCACCACCAGGTGCAGCGATGTGGAAAAATCGGCTTTCGGCGGCGGCGCGCCATTGTTCTGGGCTTGTCCCGGCGCGGGAGGCGCCTGCTGGGGAGAGGCCTGTTGCGCTTGCTGCGAATGCTGCGCCAGCAGCATCGCCGCGCAAATTCCTGCGCTGCCAATGAGTTTTCGCATCTTAGAACCTCACTCTCAAATTGAGCCGCACGACGCGCATCCCATTCGGATTTTGCGCCAGGCCGAACTGCGGGCTGTTGTTGGCCCCGTTATAAAGCGCGTTCCAGCTCCCGAACACAACGTGATTGAGCACGTTCGCCGCGTCCAGCCGTATATCCGCGTTGTAGCGGTCGCCGAGACGGAACGTGCGCTGCATGGATGCGCTCATGTTGAACTGGCTGGGCCCCGTAATCGAATTGCGCCCGGCGTTACCCCAGTAGCCGAGCAGCGGCGTTGTGAAGGCCAGCGGATTCAGGAAGCGTCCGTCCGGCGCAGCGTAGAGATCGGCGCCGGTATATTCGGGCCGCACCGTTCCGTTGATGCCGGTGTTGTTCACCACGCAGGCCGCGCACGAAGGCGAAAGCGGCAAGCCGCTGCCCACATTGACGTTGGTCACGATGGTCCAATCCTTCACCATCGTGCCGCGCCATCCGCTCAGCAGCGTTCCGCCGCCGATGCCCACGCCCGTGCTGTACTGACCCTGGAAGCTCAGCAAGTGGCGCTGATCGAAGCCGGAAAGCGCGCGCTCCGCCGAAAGATCCAGCCAGTTTTGCGCCACCAGGCCCGCGGCGCTGCCGCCCAGGCCGGCGTCGTCAATCGATTTCGAATACGTATAGGTCGCCGTTGCGGTGAGGCCGTTGCGCAGCCGCCGCCGCATTTGCAGCTGCCCCTGTTGCCGTGTTGAATTTCCGTTCGTCGTCTCGTAATAGAAACCCACCGGACACGTGGGACACGGGTTCACCGCGCCTACCGGATACGTGTTCGGCAGAAAAGTCTGCTGGCCGCGCGTGCCTTTATTCCCCAGGTATCCCGCCGTCATGATTAGCGCCCAGGGCATATCTCGCTGGATCGTCACGTTCCACGTCTGCACATACCCCACGCGGAAATTCGGGTCGAAAGACCACTGATCGCTCACCACGTTCGGCGAGGCGTTGAAGCCGTTGGCCAGCGTCAGCGGATTGCTCGGGCTATTGGGCACGTTCAAGCTCTTCGAGAGCGGCGCTTGCTGCGACATGAATCTCGCCAGACCCGTATAGGTCGACGAATTGAAGTTGACGCCATATCCCGCACGCACCACGAAAGAAGACGCCGGGAATGGACGCCAAGCCAGGCCGAATTTCGGCGCGAAACCGTGCTTATCGGGATTGATCAGGGAATCCGGATAGTGTTGGCCCGTGATCGCTCCCACCGGATTATTCGCCACTACCGGCGCTACCGCCGAGTATCCCGGCCCGATGTCCAGATTCACCAGCCTGCCGTACTTCTCCACGATGGGCGCGTTGTATTCCCAACGCACGCCATAGTTCAGCGTCAGGCTGGGGCTCACGCGCCAATCGTCGTTGGCGTACAGATCGTCAAACCACGAGCGGAAGTATTTATCCGCGTTGCCGAACGCCAGGCTGCTGACGTCCGGAACACCCAGCAGGAAATCGGCGAAATCTGAGCCCGTACCCGGCGTCACCACCCCGCCCTGAGCGGTCGCCGCGCTGGTAAAACTGAAGCTTCCGCGCGGATTGGATTGCGCGATGCTATCGAACTGCTGCCGGCGCACATCGCCGCCAAAGTTGAAATTGTGCGGCGAATGCGACCAGCTCAGGCTGCCCGTCGCCGCGCTTGTCTGATTGTGCACGATCGAAGCGTTCCCGTCCGTGAGCGAAGCGATGCCGCTCGAAAACCCAAGCGACGGCGGCCCCCAGTTGATCGGGTCTTGGTTGTTGCCGCTGATACCCGCGTTGCCCGAAACGTTCTCGAGGTTGGCAAAATATGGGAGCTGTGTGTTGGAGCTGCGGCTATAACTCACGCCAAAGTTCAGGAACATGCGCGTCCCCATGCGGTGGTTGAAATTGACGCTCGAGTTCATCCCGAAGCTCTCGGTGTCGTCCAGAAAACTGAACTCGTTCGGCGAATGGGTGGTGGCCTTTTGGAACGCGAACAGCGCATTCATGTTCCATCGCGGGCTTAAATTTTTGTTGATGCGCACCTGCATCGAGTTCGAGCTCGATTTCGGCGTTATCGGCGCCTGGTAGTTGTATCCCGTGTTGGTCAAAGCCGGCAGCGGATAGAATGCCAGCAAAGCCGTCGCCTGCGGGCTGATGCGGTTCGACGGAATGAAGTTGCCCGGGAACGGATTGTGCGTCGTCGGGTCGTAAATGATCGCGGAAGAGCCTGAAAAATCGCCGTCGCGCTGCGCCGTCGTCGGCATCAGGTACGGATTGCTCGTGCCGTTGCGGCTATTGGAGTGTTGATATTGCACCGAAAATTGCGCCGGCTGCTTCTGGTGCAGGTGCGGAATGCGGATCGGTCCGCCGAACGAGCCGGAAAAAATGATCGCGTCCGAGCTCGGTTTCGGCGTTGCCTGTCCGGTCAACGAATAGCTGGAGGCGTTCAAAACCGAGTTGCTGAAGTTACCGCCGATGCTCCCGTTATACAAAGAGCGCAGGCCGCGCCGGGCGTTGCCGAACGCCGGCGATTGCGCAAACGGCGACGACGCCCCGTTGTTCACACTGCCGTTGATCAGCATCCCCTCCGAGGGCCCCTTGCTCGTTTCCTCGGGAGTCAGCGCCGAATCCGCCGGCGCGGCGGTGGCGGCGCCTGGCGATGCATTCACCTGGGCCCGCTGGAATCCGGTCTGTGCGGCCGTCGGCGGCGCCGTGGCGCCCTTCTTGCCTTTAGCGTTCGCCTTCGGCGCGGGAGGCGGAGTAGAGGCCGCGGTCGCCACCGTCGAACTCGTAGCGCTCGCGCCCGGTGCGCTATCGGTCTTCGCCGCGGATGTTGGCGGCGGAGGCGGCGCGGCCGCCTTAATGGCGTCGAACGTCTGCAGCTTCAAATCCCATTCCGGGGCCGGCGCGTCCGCTGCCACCGCGATCTCGCGCTTGATGCTCTCAAAGCAGAGCATCTCCACATCGATGTTCCACAACCCGTCGGTAAGGTTGGGGAACGAGTAGGAGCCTAGATCGTCCGTGATAGCCGTGGACTTTTTATCGCCTTGGGTCATCGTGATTGTGACCCCCGGCACGGGCAGGCCGCCGAACTTCACCACTCCGTGATGCTCGGTCGCCGCCAGCGGTAGGGCAAGCGCTAATAGGCCGCAAATTCCGCTAATTTTCAGTAGGTTTTTCTGCATGATCGATTACTATGATTTCCACTGGGCCCTTGCCTGCTTCTAGCCTGAGGCCCAATTGTTCTTGAATAGCCGTAAAAATCGAAGGGCCGGCGGGCGCGTCCGTTTCCGGCGTCTTGGCCGAGGGCGCAACGTCCGGCGTCCACTCCAATCTAAAGTCAAACACCCCGGGGATTTCGGAGGCATCGAGCACGGGACGTTCCATTTGGTCGGAGAGCCAGCCCGCGATGTTCTGCATAGAGACGCCTTTCGCGTTGAGCCAGGTTCTACTGCTGTTCATCGTGCTTCCGTCCGTGGACGCTACCGGCGAGATTTTGAGCCCACCTTTAGCCACCACCATGTGATAGACCGGAAGCGTCTTAGTCTCGCGATGAACAACCACTTGGAAACGGTCGGCGAGCAGCGCCTGCCACTCAGCCATCCAGCGCTCTAGCCTCGCTGGCCCGGTGAGTTTTTCAGCGGAACCATCCTCTTTGGCGTCGATGTCGTAGCGCGCGGAGTCGGTCCAATTCGGCCCGCCTGTGATCTGGAAGTCCTTCACGTTATAGGCGCGTTGCACCATTCGCTTGAGGGTCCAGTTCTTGATGACAATCCTGTTATTTCGCGTATTGCTGCTCGATCCGTTGCTATTCGGGTCGCTCGGCTTGATGGCGGCCACTTCAAAGGCGGGTTTCAGAACGTCCTGGGCCGCGGAGAGCACGGCCGTAGCGGCTAGAAAAACAGCAGGGAGAATCGCGGACCGCATCAATACCCCACCGGCGCGGTCTCGCCCCGGCGTTTTCCAGGCGTGGCTTGGCCCTGAACGCTGCTGACAGCCAAGAAGATATACCTCACCTGTATCAAACCCCGTAGCATGAATACTCCGTCAGACTATATGACGACTAACCCCCCCAATTTGGCGCCTCGATTCCAAGATATATTTCTCAGTTTTCCGTGGGAGTCTTCTCAATACCGTCAACGGCGACGATCTCGACCGTCATTTTGCGTGGTTCCAGCTTCAATCCGAGTTGCTCCTGCAGCGCCCGAAGCACCATGTAGCTTTCGTCCTGGCCTTCGCGCGGCTGCCCCGGCGCGGGCTCTGGCGGCACATAATTTCTGCCGTCGAGCATGAAATCATACTTGCCGGTCAGGCCAGTCAGGTCCCATACCGGCTTCTGCATCGGCTGGGACAGCAACGATGCGAACTCACGCATCGACATGTGACCGAACGATATCGTCATATTAGCCTGCTTGCCTGGTTCGAAGCTGCTTTCACCCTGGTCTTCGGATGCCTTGAGCTTCGATCCGCCCTTGCCCACAAGCAGGGCCATCCCCGCCATTTCCTTTTTCTCGCGATGAACGGTTAATTTGAAACGATTCGCCAGCAGCGTTTGCATCATCGCGCGCATTTCCGCGTCCGTCGCGGGCCCGACCGGCTTGGCGACGATATCGAATCGCGTGTTTTCCATCCAGGATGGACCCGAAACTTGATAGGCTTCCACGTCATAGGCCCACTTGATCGCGCCGGTCATCGTGATATTCCTCATGACGACATTCCCCGGCGTAACGTTGACCTTATCGCGCCTGTCTCTGCCTTTTCCCTCCGGCGGCTCCGGACCGGCCGGCCGCACCGAAGCGACATCGAACGCCGCCGGCGTTTGCGCGCACACTACGACCGCTGTTCCGGCCGCCAAAATTGCGGCCCAGGCGATCCGAGTCATCCACCTCTCCCCTATAACGATCCGCGGGCTGCAATTATGACGGGCAATGGCTCCGATTCTTAGCATCGGAAGATGGTACGCAACCCACTCTACGAATGTTCGCCGTTTCGCCGGAATCGGCCTTCCCGCCGGTCCCTCTAGCCGCGAGCCTTGTGGCTCTTTCCGTTGACGCCGATGCGCCTCTATTTGTTCCCGGCGATAACCAAAGAAAGGGCGCCGCGCGTTATATTAGCTTCGCCATGGGCCGCATCCGCGTACTCCCCGACCAGGTCGCGAATAAAATCGCCGCCGGCGAAGTGGTGGAGCGCCCCGCATCCGTCGTCAAAGAGCTGCTTGAAAACTCCCTCGACGCCGGCGCAACCGATCTTCGCATCGAAGTCGAATCCGGCGGCCGCCGCCTCATCCGCATCGTGGACGACGGTAGCGGCATGCTGCGCGACGACGCCCTGCTCGCCTTCGAACGCCACGCCACCAGCAAATTGCGCGACGTCAAGGACTTGCTTTCCATTTCCACCCTCGGCTTTCGCGGCGAGGCGCTCCCTTCCATCGCATCTGTTTCGCGCCTCACTCTCGAAACGCGCTCCCAGGAAGAGACTACCGGTACGCGCATCGAAATCGCCGGCGGCAAGATATTGCGCTGCGAGGAATTGGCCCACGGCGGCGGCACTGCCATCACCGTGCGCGATCTCTTCTACAACGTGCCCGCGCGCAAGAAATTTCTGCGCACCGAACAAACCGAGTTGGCGCACATCGCGTCCCTGGTCACGCACTACAGCCTGGCGCATCCCGATAAAACCTTCCAGTTGACCAGCGGGCCGAACGAACTGCTGCACGTCACGCCCGTGCAAACGCTCAAAGAACGCGTCTATCAGGTCTTCGGCAGCCAGGCGCTCGAAGATCTGGTCGAAATCGGAATGCGCGAGAAAGAACTGTTCCTCCCGCCGCCTCACATCGCGCCATCCGACGCCATCGCCGAATTCCGCCGCGAGCCCGACGAGCCGCCCACGCGCACCTTCCGTCTTAGCGGCTTCTTTTCGCGCCCGCAAGTGCAAAAGGCCAATCGCAACTCGGTCTACATTTTCGTCAACGGCCGCCTGATTCGCGATCGCCTGCTGATGCACGCGCTCTCCGCCGCGTATCACAATCTGATGCCGGCTTCGGCCTATCCGTTCGCGCTGCTGTTTCTCGAATGTGAGCCCGAAGAAGTCGACGTCAACGTCCATCCGTCGAAAACCGAAGTCCGTTTCCGCCATGGTTCGTTCGTGCACGATTTCGTGCGCGACGCCCTGCGCGATCGCCTGATGGAAAGCCGCCCCGCGCCTTCCTTCACTCCCGGCGCCGCCGCGGTGCAGCCCGCCGCGCGCCTGCCGTACTCCGAATTCAGCCAGATGATCGAGGATCAGCCGCCCGCGCCGCAATTTGCGCCCCCGGCCTCCGGCGCGGAGTCTGCCCTACCCACGTTCACCCTGCGCACCCCCGCGGCGCCATCGCCGCGCCTCGATTTCAGCGCGCCGCCCATCGCCGTCGCTCCCGGGCCGGCGCCCTCCGGCAAACTATCGCGGCATCTCGATGCTCATGGGGAGTTCCCCATCTCCGAAATTCCAGTGCCCGAGATGTCGCTCACTTCGCTCTCCGAACTGCGTCCGCTCGGGCAAATCCATGAGAGTTTCATCCTCGCCGCCGGCCGCGACGGGCTCTGGATTATCGATCAGCACGTAGCGCACGAGCGCATTCTGTTCGAACAGGTGATGCGGCAGCGTGCCGCCGGGCGCGTCGAAACGCAGCGCCTGCTCATGCCGCTGATTCTTCAGCTCACGCCCGAACAGCAGATCGACTACGCGCGCATCGCCGATGAGCTGCACGCTTCCGGCTTCGAAACCGAACCGTTCGGAAACCGCACCATTGCCGTCAAAGGCGCTCCCGCGGCTGTCAGCCCGGGCGATCTCGAAAAGATTCTGTTCGAGATCCTCGAAACCGCCGAGAGCGAATTGCGCGGAGCCTCGCTCGACGATTTGCGCCGCAATATTTGCGCGTCCATCGCCTGCCGCGCCGCCATCAAGATCAATACGCGCCTCGACGCCGGCAAAATGGAATGGCTGCTGCGCGCCCTCGCCGAGACCGATTGCCCCATGAGTTGCCCCCACGGCCGGCCCATCGCCTTGCGCTATTCCACGCGCGAAATCCTGAAGGCGTTTCACCGCATCTAACGTTCGCGGATTCACACAATATTTTTAAGTCCGCCGTTTCCGCAGCCCCCTCCTAATTAGCAGGAGGGTTCCATGCTACACGCGATCGCACAGAAATGGTGGGCGCCTTTGATTCGAGGCCTGATCGCAATCCTGTTTGGGCTCATGCTCATCATGTCCCCCGTCGTTTCGCTCTTGACCCTGACGATCTTATTCGGAATCCTGGCCTTCGCGGACGCGATAGTCGGCATGATCCACGGCGTCGGCGGCGGCGGGCACGGAAAGAGCTGGTGGGAAATGATCCTGCTCGGCTTGGTGGGGCTGGCGGCCGGATTGATCGCGATCTTTTGGCCTCAGATCACCGCGCTGGCGTTGGTCTACATCATCGCGTGGTGGGCTATTTTTCGCGGCATCTTCGAAATCGTCGCCGCCATCCGTCTGCGCAAGGTGATCGAAGGAGAGTGGTTCATGCTGTTGTCCGGAATCGTCGCCATTGCGTTCGGCGTTCTGGTCTTCTTCAGCCCGCTGGTCGGCGCGATTTCCATCATGCTGGTTCTCGGCTGGTACATGATCTGGCTCGGCATCCTGTCTATCTCGTTTGCCTTCCAGCTCCGCCACCTGCATAACAGGCTGACCGCTGCCATCCCCGCCCACTGAGTTTTGTGGGGTAGGCTTTCAGTCTGCGAACCGGCTTTTCAACCGGTTCATCCGGCCGTCAGGCCGGTTTCACTTCTTCTTGGGGGCCGGGCTCAATTCTTTCCGCAGGCGGGTCACAACATCCGCCGCAGCGTGATCCATATCGTTCGAATCGAACGCCTTGGGCGGCGCATAAACCGACCACAGCACTTGCCGCGATTTCCGGTCCACCAGAAACAACATGCCTTTGCCGCCCGCGAACGTGCTCCGCACCGGCGGCAGCTTGGTTTCCGTGTCGATGGGCAACATCGGGTTGTCGCTCTTGGTTTCTTTTTCCGGCGGCGGCGTCTTCTTTACGGGTTCGGGCGGCGGATACAACTGATCTAGTTGCGCCTCGAAATCGTCGCCGATATGGTCGGTCAAAATCGCGTCGACTCCCTTCGGATCCGTCGCTACCCACCACACGCGGTCGCTGGTCAGATGGCTCGCCAGATATTGGTCCATTCCGTGGCGCATCGGCAGAATGTACACCGTCCGCACGCCTGCCAGATCGACGGCGCTGGCTAGCGCGGCCACGCAAAAACCCAGGAAAACAAGGCGCTTCATTCGTCCCATCATATCAACCGACGCTTTTGCTCCACGAAAAGTCTGGAAAGCCGTAACATAGATCTTTGCGCAGTCCCGCGTCCACACGCCCCAGCCATGTATAAAGGTCAATCCATCGCTGTCATCATCCCCTGCCTCAACGAAGAGCAGGGCGTCGAAAAGGTTCTGCGCTCGCTCCCCGATTTTGTCGACGAAGTCATCGTGGTCGATAACGCCTCTACCGATCGCACGTCCGAAGTCGCCGCCACGCTCGGCGCCAAAGTGATCTGCGAAGACGTCCGCGGCTATGGCCGCAGTTACAAGCGCGGATTCGCCAGCGCCACCAGCGACATCATCATCACTCTGGATGGCGATCACAGCTATCCCGCCGACGCCCTCTCCTATCTGATCGAGGCATTTCTGCATCTCGACGTCGATTTCCTCAACGCTTCCCGCTTCCCCGTGCGCGACCGCAGCGCCATGAGCTTCAAAAACAAATTCGGCAACCTCGTGCTCTCCATCGCATTCTCCGCGCTCTTCTTCCGCTGGGTGCGCGATTCCCAATCCGGCATGTGGGTCTTTCGCCGCACCATCCTCAAGGAGATGAAGCTCGAATCCGATGGCATGGCTTTCTCCGAAGAGATCAAAATCGAGGCCGTCCGCAGCGGCAAAATCCGCTTCGGGGAAATCTCCATCCAATATTCGTCGCGGTTGGGCGAAACCAAGCTGAACGCGTGGCGCGATGGCTTCCGCAACCTCGCATTCCTGGCAAAAAAGCGATTCTTCCGATGAGCATTGCCGCCGTGGTGCCGGTGTGGAATGGCCGCGAGCATCTCGAGCGGCTCATCGGCTCTCTCGAACGGCAAACACGCCCCGCCTCCGAGCTCATCGTGGTCGATAACGGTTCCACCGATGGCGCGCCCCAATTCGCCCAAGCCCGCGGCGCGCGTGTCATTCCCATGGGAACCAATGCCGGCTTCGCCCCCGCCGTGAACCGCGGCATTCGCGAGTGCCGCGCCCAGTGGATCGCCGTGCTCAATAGCGATGTCGAACTCGCGCCCGATTACTTCGAAAAACTGGCCTCCACCGGCGCCCCATTCGCCACCGGCAAGCTGCTCCAATTCGATTCGGCGATCGTCGACGGAACCTTCGACGCGGTTTCTCGCGGCGGCACGGCGTGGCGCGTTGGTTCCGGACGCGCCGATGGTCCAATTTTTTCCAACCGCCAGCCTATCTTCTCCGTGCCATTCACCGCCGCGCTCTTTCGCGCCGAAACGTTCCACCAGGTGGGACTGCTCGAGGAAAGCTTCGAATCCTATCTCGAAGATGTCGATTTCGGCCTGCGCTGCGCCGCGCTCGGTATCTGGGGCGTATATGAACCCGCCGCCGTCGCCTGGCATCGCGGTAGCGCCTCGCTCGGCCGTTGGCATCCGGAGACCGTGCGCCGCATGGCGCGCAATCAAGTCTTCCTTCTGGCGCGTCACTATCCCTCATCGCTTTTGGCGCGTTGGTTTTGGCCCATTCTTACTGGGCAATTACTTTGGGGCGGTGTGGCTTTTCGTCACGCCACCGGCATAGCTTGGCTGCGTGGCCTTCTCCAAGGCGGGGCCGGCTTCCGCCGCACGCGCAAAAACAGCCGCCAAGTGGACGAAATCGTACTCAGCAAACTCCTGACATCGCAGGAGCGAATCATTCGCGAATTCCAGGCCGCCACCGGCTTCGATGCCTACTGGCGTCTGTACTTTTTGTTGACCGGTGGTGGGGCGTAACGACACATGGGCGAGATCGGAATCGTCATCGTGACTTATAACTCGGGCGCCGAAATTGGCCCCTGTCTCGACGCCGCCGCGACTTCCGGGGCACAGGTCGTCGTCGTCGATAACGCCTCGCATGACTCCACCCTCGCCGAGGTCCAGCGCCGCGGCGTAAAGCTCATCGCCAATTCCGGGAACCGCGGCTTCGCGGGGGCTGTCAATCAGGGCTTTCGCGCCCTCGACTGCCCCTATATCTTGCTGCTCAATCCCGACGCTGTCATCCAGACCAGCCTCGAGCCGTTGCGCGCGGCATGTGATCTCCCGAGAGCGGCCGCGCGCGGGCGGGAAACTAGTGGATGTCACTGGAAATCCACAGATCGGTTTCATGGTCAGGCGTTTTCCCGATCCGGCAGCTCTGATTTTGGAAGCTCTCTTGCTCAATCGGGTCTGGCCCAATAATCCAGTGAATCGCCGCTATCGAGCCTTGGACTTGGACGTTAATACGTCCGCCCCGGTGGATCAGCCCGCCGGCGCGTTTCTGATGGTTCGCCGCGCTGTTTGGGAGGAGTTGGGCGGGTTCGATGAAGGCTTCCATCCTTTGTGGTTCGAGGACGTCGATTTCTGCCTGCGAGCCGCCGGTAAAGGCTATCTGTCGTATTATGTGCCTTCCGGGGTGGCGAAACATACCGGAGCGCACTCGATTCCGCAGCTAAAGCTAGAGATGCGCCGGTTTTATTGGTATCGTAGTCTACTGAGGTTTGCAGCCAGGCACTTTCGACCGATAGCATTCCGGTCGGTGTGTTTGGCAGTGGTAACTGGCTCGTTCATGCGCGGTTTCTGGGAAGTTGCGCGTGACTGCAGCCTGCAGCCCATGGCAGCATGCGGAAAAGTCGTGCGGCTGGCCGGCCGGTGCCTGTTTTCCGGCTGGCGGGACGGACCGGTAGCGTCTGTCCGAACTAAGTAATACACGGATGTCTAACGGAAGTTCCGGTCACTCAGGTTCTTTTCATGGCGCACAGCGACTTTGTATCCGTTACCATAGTCACCTACAACAGCGGCCGCTTTATCAAACGCTGTATTGAATCGGTACTCGCGCAGCGATACCCGTTGAAAGAGATCGTCATCGTCGATAACGCCTCGACCGATGGCACCATCGACATCCTCGAGCAGTTCGAGGATCGATGTCAAATCTATTACAACGAGGAAAATGCCGGCTTCGCCGCGGCGCAGAACCAGGCCATCAAACTATCGAACGGCGATTGGGTGCTCACTCTCAACCCCGACGTCCTGCTGCTGCCCAATTTCATTCAAGCGCTTGTCGATGCGGGGCAATTCGATTCCAAGATCGGAACCATCTGCGGCAAGCTGCTCACCATGACCTCGCACTTCGAGATTCCCGAGCAGCCCGTCGTCGATTCCACCGGCATCTACTTCACGCCCATGCTGCGCCATCTTGACCGCGGCAGCCAGGAAGTCGATAACGGCCACTATCTGCAATACGAGTATGTATTCGGCGCCACCGCCGCCGCCGCGCTTTATCGCCGCGCCATGATCGACGATATTTCGCTCGACGGCGAGTTCTTCGATGTCGATTTCTTCGTCTACCGCGAAGACGCCGACGTCGCCTGGCGCGCCCAGTTAATGGGCTGGAAGTGCCTGTACGCGCCCTATGCGCGCGGCTATCACGTGCGCAAGGTTCTGCCCGGCAACCGCCGCGCGCTGCCGCCCGAGATCAACATGCACTCGGTGAAGAACCGGTTCCTGATGCGCATCAAGAACATCTCGCCCGATCTTTACCTCCGCAATGCGCTCTCCATCACGGCGCGCGATATCACGGTGATGATGTGTTGCCTGCTCTGGGAGCATAGTTCGCTGCGCGCTTTCTGGTTCCTCGCCAGAAACTTCCGGCGCGTCTTGGGCAAACGCCGGCTCATTCAATCGCGCCGCCGCGTTGATAACGAATACATGGCGAGCTGGTTCCAATACGCGCCTGTCAGCAAAGAAGCGCCCAAGAAAACGCCCCGCGTTCCCGCCCGCGAAACCGCCAAGACCGCGCGGATGTAAGTGCGCATCGCTCTTCTCGGCACGCGCGGCATTCCCGCCAGTTACGGCGGCTTCGAAACTTTCGCCGAAGAGCTCTCCACCCGCCTCGCCGCCCGCGGCCACCAGGTAATCGTCTATTGCCGCGAGCGCCACTCGGAAAGCAGCTATCGCGGCGTGCGCTTGCAGTATCTGCCCACCATTCGCCACAAGTATTTCGATACCCTCGCCCACACCTTCCTTTCCACCTTGCACCTGGTCGCGCATCGCGCCGACGTCGCCCTTTACTGCAATGGCGCCAATGCCGTCTTCACGCTCGCCCCACGTATCTTCGGCATGCCCGTCGCTCTGAACGTGGATGGCATCGAGCGCAAGCGCAAAAAGTGGAATCGCCTCGCGAAAGCCTGGTATTTCGTCTCCGAATGGCTGGCCACCTTCTTCCCCACCGTGGTCGTCACCGACGCCCTGACCATTCAGGATTACTACCGCGAACGCTGGCGCAAGGATACCGTCTTTATTCCCTATGGAGCCGACACCGGCAAGGTCTCCGGCATGAGCATGCTTAGCGAGCTAGGCCTGGAAGCCGGCCGGTACTTTCTCTATGTCAGCCGCATGGAGCCCGAGAATCATCCGCTCGAGGTTCGCGAGGCTTTCGAGCGCGTCGCCACCGATTGCAAGCTCGCGCTCATCGGCGACGCGCCCTACGCGCACGAATACATCCGCCGCGTGCGCGCCACCAAAGACCCGCGCGTTGTCATACCCGGCGCAATTTACGGCGAAGGATATCGCCAGCTCGGCTCGCATTGCTTCGCCTACATTCACGCCACCGAAGTCGGCGGCACCCATCCGGCTCTCATCGAGGCCATGGGACGCGGCGCGCTTGTGCTTTACCGCAACACTCCCGAAAACGCCGAAGTCGCGGGCGATGCCGGCATTCCGTTTGAGCCCGTCGAGTTGAAAGACAAGATCGCCACGCTCCTGGCCATGAGCGAAGCCGAAAGGGCCGCGCTGCGCCTCCGCGCCGAATCGCGCGTGCGCGAGCGTTACTCCTGGGACGCCGTCACTGCTAGCTATGAGAAGCTGCTTGCGAAGCTCCTTGACTAACACCGCTGGTAATTCCGCTCGCTATCCCACGTAACGCGAATAAAGCCCCCGTGCAATCCCGGGGTCGTCCGTGCCTTTCACAATGGCGCGGCCATCGGAGAAGACAGTCATCTCGTAACCGTTGGTAGTGAACCGCAGCGCATACTCATTGGCGCGCACTTCGCCTAGCGGCCGCAGCCGTTTCCCCAACTCGGCCAGATCCAGCGGCCGCTCTCCTCCGCGAATCTGAACCGCGTTGCGGCCGCATAAAGTCACCGGCGGCAGGTCGCGGTCCTCCAGGAACGTGAATTCGCGCCGCGCGCAACAAGGGCAATCCGCATCGCGCTCGGGCGCCTCGATCTGCCGCAGCGTCCCTTCCCACACATCGATGGTCGAGATGCGCGCGCGCACCTGGTCCGCGTGCCCCGCCAGCAATTTCAACGCATCGGCCACCTGCAGCGAAGCCACCGCCGAGATCACCGCATTCAACACGCCGGCTGTCTCGCAAGTCGGTTGCGCGCCCGCGGGCGGATTCGGATAGACGCAGCGCAGGCACGCCGTGCGGCTTGGGATCACCGGCATGGTTAGTCCGTAACTGCCCACCGCGGCCCCATAAATCCACGGAATGCCGCGGCTCACCGCGAAATCGTTGATCAGATACCGCGCTTCGAAGTTATCCGTGCCGTCCAGTACAATGTCCGCGCCGCCCAGTAACTCGTCGACGTTGCGCGCGGTCAGATCGGCCACGACGCCCTTGGCCGAAACCAGCGAATTGATATCTTTCAGGCGCCGCTCGGCGGCGATGGCCTTCGGTAGCGCGGCCGCGGCGTCCGCCTCTTCAAAGAGCCATTGCCGGTGCAGGTTGCTGGGCTCGATATAGTCGCGGTCAATGATCGTCAGCCGCCCCACGCCCGCTCGCGCCAGCGCGGCTGCGTGAAAGCTTCCCAGCGCTCCACAACCCGCAATCACGGCATGCGCGCGCATGATCGCTTCCTGGCCGGCCTCGCCGATCCCGGGAAACAGGATCTGCCGCGAGTAGCGCTCGCGGGAGGCTCTCTCCATACGTTAGATAGTAGCAAAGGCCTCTGTGGCCCTAAACGTGCATCATCAGGCCTTACGCTATCATGAGAACGGTGCGCCCGCGGTTCTCTCTGCTCGCTTGCTGCATTCTTCTCGGGTCGGTTCTGCCTCAGGCTCTCCGCGCGCAGTATCAGCCTTTCGAAGGCTTGAAGATTACCGTCATCCGCTTCCAGCCCGAACGGCAGCCCCTCGAAGCCGCCGATCTCCACGACATTCTTCCCATAAAATCCGGCGAGTTACTCAAGACCGAAACCGTCCGCGCCGCCATCGAGCGGCTGTTCCTCACTGGACGCTACGCCGATATCGCGGTGGATGCGCAGCCCTATAACGGCGGCGTGGCGATTACCTTCATCACCAAGAACACATGGTTCATCGGCAGCGTGCGCGCCGGCGGCAAGATCGATTCGCCGCCCAGCGCCACCCAGTTGGCGAGCGCGGGCAATCTCGAGCTGGGCCAGCCCTACGCCGAAGACAAGCTCAAGGACGCGGAGACCGCGCAGCGGCGTCTGATGGAAGTCAACGGTCTGTTTCAACCCACGCTGCATCCGGTCTTCGAGTACGACGACGCCTATCAACAGGTCAACATCCGTTTCGAAGTGGAAAGCGGCCAGCGCGCTCGTTTCGGCCCGGCCGTAGTGCAGGGCGATTTGAAAATGGATCTCGATCGCATCCTGAAAGGGCTGAAATTCCGCCGCTGGTTGATCCACACCTGGAAGCCGATGACCCAAACCCGCATGCAGCAGGGTTTGAGCAGCGTGCGCTCGCTCTACGAAAAAGAGAACCGCCTCGAAGCCAAGGTCTCGCTCGAAGACGTAAAGTACAACCCGGACACCAACACCGCCATTCCTTCGCTCCACATCGACGCCGGGCCGCTCATC
Source organism: Bryobacterales bacterium (assembly GCA_963743705.1). Taxonomy (GTDB): domain Bacteria; phylum Acidobacteriota; class Terriglobia; order Bryobacterales; family Bryobacteraceae; genus PALSA-243. Next base: position 855,763 of record CAVUQS010000021.1, read on the forward strand.
GACGTGCGCGCCATCGGCGCCAAAATCTCAAATAAGCAACTCCGCAAGTATGTGCCGGTCTATCAGGAGCACGCCGTCGATAACGACCTTCTCATGGAAGGCGCGCGTAACTTGCGCGACTATCTACAGACCGACGGCTATTTCGACGCCGAAGTGGAATTCAAGCAGCAGCGCGTGATCGCCGACAAGGCTGAGATCGACTATCTGGTGGCACAAGGCAAGCGGCACAAGGTCACTGCCATCGTCATCACAGGCAACAGGGCTTTCGATACGGCCACCATCCGCGAGCGAATGTATTTGCGAACCGTGACCTTCCTGCAGTTTCCGCATGGGCGCTTCAATGAAAATCTCCTGGCTCGCGACGAAGATTCCATTCGCAACCTGTATCAATCGAACGGCTATCGCGACGTTGCCATCACCGACAAGGTGCAGGATCACGATCTTCCCGGCCAGAAAGTCGGGGCGGTCACCATCTCCATCCAGATCCATGAAGGGCCGCAGTATCTCATCAGCAAGCTCACCGTGAACGGCATCGCGCACCTGAATAAGAACAAGATTCTTGGCCTGCTCAGTTCCACCGAAAACCAGCCCTTCAGCGAATACAACGTCGCCGTGGACCGCGACGCCATCCTCGGCCAGTATTTCGAAAATGGATTTGCCGATGCCGCTTTCGAGTGGAGCATCAAGCCCGGCACGCAAGCGCACCGCTTCGATCTGGAATACGTCATCACCGAGGGCGCGCAGCAGTTCGTTCGTCAGGTGATCTATCAGGGCAATGTCCACACCAAGCCGAAGGTCATCAACAAGACCCTGGAGCTGAACCCGGGCGATCCGCTCTCTCCCACCAAGATCGCAAACACCCAGCGGAAACTCTACGACCTCAATATCTTCTCGCGCGTCGATACCGCCATTCAGGACCCCGACGGCGAAACCCCCAGCAAGAATGTGCTCTACGATCTGGAGGAGAGCAAACGGTATTCCATCCGCGTCGGCGTCGGCGCCGAGTTTGCGCGCATCGGCGGATGCAACACCTGCCTCGACGCCCCGGCCGGCCAGCCCGGTTTTTCGCCCCGCTTCTCCTTCGGCATTACGCGCAGCAACCTTTGGGGTGAAGGCCACAGCATCGGCCTCGATACGCGCGTTTCTACTCTCGAACAGCGCGCCGTGCTCACCTACACGTGGCCGCGCTTTCAGTCGAATCCCAACCTCACGCTGAGCTTCAACGCGCTTTACGACAACTCCCGCGACATTCGCACATTTTCTTATAAACGCGAAGAGGCTTCCATACGTCTCGATCAGAGGCTTTCCAAGGCCACCAAGATTTCCTACTCCTACAGCAATCGTCACGTCAGTATCGACCAGGGAACGTTGAAGATCTCGCCGCAGCTGATTCCCCTGCTCTCTCAACCCGTGCGTCTCGGCTTGATTTCCGTCTCGTTGATCACCGACCGCCGCGACGATCCGGTCGATCCTCACAAGGGATACTATGTGTCGCTCGATACCGGCCTCGCCGAACATATCCTGGGATCGCAGCGTAACTTTACCCGCATCCTGGCGCGCTTTTCGTCTTACTACCGGCTTAACAAGCGCTTCGTGTTGGCGCGCAGCACTCAAATCGGTGAAATTCTCGCGTTCGATTACCAGGGCACCGCGTACAACTCGATCCCGCTGCCCGAACGTTTCTACGCCGGCGGCGACACGTCGAACCGCGGATTCCCGCCACTGCAGTCTGGCCCGCGCGATCTCGACACCGGATTCCCGGTCGGCGGCACCGCATTGTTCTTCAACCAGACGGAACTGCGCTTTCCGCTGATCGGCGAAAATATCGGCGCCGTGCTCTTTCACGACATGGGCAACACCTTCGACACGCTGAAAGACCTTTCCTTCCGCGTGCACCAGCGCAATATACAGGACTTCAATTACATGGTGCATGCCGTGGGCATCGGCATTCGCTATCGCACGCCCGTCGGCCCGTTCCGTGTCGATCTGGCTTACAGCATCAATCCCCCGCAATTCTTCGGATACCCCGGAACCCAAGAGGAACTGTTGAACGCCGGGGTCAATCCGTGCGGCACGCCGGGCGTTTGCCGGCAAACCAGTATCGGCCACGTTCAATACTTTTTCTCGATCGGGCAGACGTTTTGAACCGCCTTGCGCCGCTTCTGGCCATCTTCGCGCTGACGTCTTCCGCCGATATCATCGATCGCATCGCCGTCTCAGTGGGCAATCGCGTCATCACCACCAGCGATATCTCGCGCGAGATTCGCGTCACCGCTTTTCTCAACGGCGCCAAGGTGGATCTCAGCTCTGCCGCCCGCCGCGCCGCCGCCGCCCGCATGGTGGAGCAGGCGCTGGTCCGCGTCGAAATCCTCAACAGCCGCTACCCCGAGCCCACCCTGGCCGAGGTCCAGCCGATCTTCGAACAATTCAAGAAGCAGCATTATCCGGATGACGCCGCCTATCAAGCCGCCTTGAAAGAGTACGGAATCACGGAACAAGACGTGCTACAGGAACTGCTTTGGCAACGGACCTTGCTTTCGTTTCTTGATATGCGTTTTCGTCCGTCGGTCAATCTGACCGATCAGCAGATCCAGGATTATTTTGAGAAAACGGTTAAACCGGCCGCCGAAGCCGCGCACCCCGGACAACCTGTGACTCTTGACGAATATCGCGATCGTATCGAAGACATCCTTGCCGCCCAGCAGGAAGACATCGCCATGAATCAGTGGGTGGAATCCGCCAGGACGCGCAATGAAATCGTTTACCACGACGAGGCTTTCCAATGACCTTCCGCACAGCCTCGAAAATCGCCGCCGCGCTGGCAGCGGCGTTCGTCTTACTCGCGATCCTGTTCGTCGTCACCCTGCGTAGCCCATGGTTCTATAACAAGGTTCGCGAGCGCATCGTCAGCACGGTGGAAAACGCCACTGGCGGCCGCGTCGAAATCGGGTCGTTCCGCTTCGATTGGAAACAGCTTCGCGCCGAGGTCACGGATTTCACACTGCACGGCACAGAGCCTGCCGGCAAGCCGCCGTTGGTTCACGCCGCGCGCGTCGGCGTCGTCTTGAAGATCATTTCGCTCTGGAAGCGCGACGTGGATATCCGCTCGCTCGACGTCGCCTCGCCGAATGTCTACGTGATCGTCGCGCCTGACGGTTCCAGCAATATTCCCAAGCCGAAAACTCCGCCCGGCAACACCAGCACCATGCAGACGTTGTTGAAGCTCGCCATCGGCCAATTTGCGCTTTGGAACGGCGTCTTCGAAGTCGAATCCCGCGGCAAGACGCCCTTCGAATTTCACGGACAGAACCTGAGCGCGAACCTCGAGTATGACGCCGCCACGCCGCGTTATCACGGCCAGATCGCGGTTCAGCCGCTCGAGGCCAAAATCGATGGGTTCGAGCGTACGCCCTTCTCCATCGCCGCTTCCGTGTCCGCCGAGTTGAATCGCATCGGAGTCGAATCCGCCAAAGTTACCGCGCAGGGCATCGATCTCGCTTTCAGCGGCGACGTTCAGAATCTCTCCGCTCCGCGCCTCACCGCCAAATACACGCTGCATGCCGACGCCCAGGCCGCGCAAAAGTTCTTCCACATCCGCCTCGTCAACCGCGGGGCAGTCGATTTGGCCGGCAATGGCGTCTGGTCGGGCGATAACAATTTCTCCACCACCGGCACGCTGCATGCCTACAACATAGAGTTTCGAAGCGGGGCTACGAACATCCGCAACGTCCGCGGCGACGGGCAATATATCGCCAATCCCAAGCAGATCGAGTTGCGCGGCTTGCGATACAGCGGCGCCGTCAACCAGGTCGCCGTCAATGGCCGCATCGAAACCGCCACCTTGCGCGGCGAAGTCATCGATGCCCGCGGTCTGGTGGCCGGCGCGCTCGGCGGAACCTTCCGCGGCAACGCGCAACTGCGTAGCTTCGACCGCTTCACCGCCGAGGGCGCGCTCTCCCGCATGGAAATCCGGCGCGCGGTCGCGCTTTATAGCAGTGAGCCTCTGCCATGGGACGGTATCGTTTCCGGCAACGTAAAGCTCGATGGCTCGCTCAATCGCGCCAACGACGTCGCCATCACCGCCGATCTCGCGATCGCGCCCGCCGCGCAAGGTCCGCCCGTGCACGGCCAACTCGCGGTGCAGTACGACACGCGAACCGGCGTGCTCGATCTCGGCGACTCCACAATCTCGCTGCCGAATTCGACTGCCCATTTCTCCGGCGCTCTCGGCCAGCAACTGCACGTGCACCTGGAAACGCACGATCTCAACGATTTCCTGCCCGTCCTCGGCCAAAATGCGGGCTCGCTGCCCGTGACGCTGCAAAACGGCGCCGTAATCTTCGATGGCACGGCTACCGGCAAGCTCGATTCCATCCAGGCCGCCGGGCACGTAAGCGCCACGAACGCGCTCTACAACAACGAGCCCATCGATTCCTTCGCTGCCGATGTCACCGCGTCGCCCGCCGGCGTCCAGTTGCAAAATGCTACCGCCGTGCGCGGCGCCCTGCGCGCCCAGTTCCGATTCAACGCTCAGTTACACGATTGGAAAACGGACGATTCGCTCCCGCTCTCCGGCGCCGTAACCATCCGCAACGCCAGCATTTCCGATATCGCCGGCGCGCTCAAAATTGCCGCGCCGCCCGCCAAGGCCACGCTCAACATCAGCGCTCAGGTCTCCGGCACGTTCGGCAATCCCCAGGCGGTGGCGGATGTCACTGCCGCCAAAGGCGTCATTCAGGACGAACCCTTCGACCATCTTTCCGCCCACCTCGCTTACAACAACCACACCGTGCAACTCACCGGCGGCGAAGTCGATGCGCCGGGCCAGCGCGTCACTCTTTCCGCTTCCTACGCTTTTTCCGCGGCTGGCTTCGATACCGGCAGCCTTCGCTTCCAACTCGCCAGCAATGAACTGTCGCTGCACCAGATTCCGATGGTGCAGCGTGAGCGCCCCGGCGCCGAGGGCAAGCTGCAGCTCGGCGCCAGCGGCGTCATCGATATTGTGCCGCCTTCCGCCGGCCGCGCCGGCTACCGCATCCAGGAACTGCACGCCAATGTTTCCGCCACTGGCCTCCGCATGGGCGATCAGGCATTCGGCGACATCCACCTCACGGCGAACACGCAGAGCGGCGCTTTACACACCCATCTCGAATCCAACTTCGCTAACTCCGCGATCCAGGGCGATGGCGACTGGCAGCTGACCGGCGACTATCCCGGCTCGTCCACCATCACTTTTTCCAAGCTCGATTTCGCGCAGCTCTATAGCTGGCTTTCGCCCGGCGCCGCCGAGCCCGATTTCACCGGCTCCGCCGAAGGGCAATTCCACATCAGTGGCAGCGCCCTGAAGCCGGATACCTTTACCGCCGAATTGAACATCCCCAAGTTTCAGATCGCGCCCACTCAACCGCCCGCGGCCGGCGCCACGCCTTTCGTGATCTCGAACTCCGGTCCCATCGTCGCGCGCCTCTCCAACTCCACCGTCAACATCGAAAGCGCCCATCTCACCGGTCTTTCCACCGATGTATCCATCACCGGCAAAGCCACGCTGCAGCCGAAGCCCGCGCTCGATCTCCGGGCCAGCGGAAAAGTGGACCTGGCGCTCATTCGCGATTTCAATCGTGATATCACCGCCGAAGGCGCCGTATCGGCCGATGCCACCATCCGCGGCGATCTCTCCTCGCCCCAGGTCAACGGACGCCTGCAGTTTCAGAAGGCCACTTTCTACCTCGCCGACTTTCCCAACGGCCTCACCAACGCCACCGGCCTGATCACATTCGCCGGCAGCCGCGCCACCATCCAGGAGCTCTCCGGCGAAACCGGCGGCGGCAAAATCCAAGTCACCGGCTTCGCCACCTATGCGAACAAGCAGGCGGTTTTTCGCCTCCACGCGCGCGTCAACCAGGTGCGCGTCCGCAAACCCGCAGGCGTTAGCACGGTGGCCAACGCCGATCTCACCCTCAGCGGAACCAGCGACCGCAGCTTACTTTCCGGCACTGTCACCATTTTGCGTTCCGCCTTCAATCCGGAATCGGATCTCAGCTCGCTCATCACATCCTCGGCTCAGCCGGTCGAAACCCCCTCCGCCCAGACCGGCTTCCTTGGCGGACTCGGGCTGGACATCCAAATCGCCACCGCTCCCGACGTGCAGGTACAAAGCTCGCTCACGCAAGACGTGCAGCTCGACGCCAACCTGCGCCTCCGCGGCACCGTGACCAATCCAGCCCTACAGGGCCGCATTAACATCACACAGGGTCAGCTTCTGTTTTTCGGTACGAAATATCAAATCAGCGATGGTTCGATTTCGTTCTACAACCCCGTGCGAATCGCGCCCGTGCTGGATATTGACCTTGTGACGAAAGCGCGCGGCATCGAAATCACCCTCGCCATCACCGGCCCCATCGATCATCTGACGTTGACCCCCACTTCCGACGCCTCGCTCAACTACAACGACATCATTTCGCTGCTGGTAACCGGCCGCACGCCCACCCAGGACCCAGCGCTGTTATCGGGCCAGAACGCCGTCGGGGCCGGAGCCTTCCAGCAGCTGGGCGCCTCCGCGCTGCTGGGACAAGCCATCTCCGCGCCCGTCACCGGCCGCTTGCAGCGCTTCTTCGGCGTGAGCAGTTTGCGCATCGACCCCACCATTCCCGGCGTCGACGCGAACCCGTCGGCGCGCCTGACGCTCGAGCAGCAGGTGTCGCCGAACATCACGTTTACCTACATCACCAGCGTCACCACCACCAACCCCCAGATCGTGCAAGTGGAGTGGGCGCTCAGTAAGAAATGGTCGGTGGTTGGCCTCCGCGAAGAGAACGGAATGACCGGGATGGATTTCTACTTCAAAAAGCGCTTCTGACGCGCGTCAGCTCGGGTGCGCGCCGCGCGTTCCTACATAGACCGAATAAAGCGATTGGCTGGCCGCCATGAACAGCCGGTTGCGGCGCGGGCCGCCGAAGCAGAGATTCGCGCAAATTTCCGGCAGCAAAATCACGCCAATGCGTTCGCCCTGCGGCGTGAAGATGTGAACGCCGTCGTAGCCCGCGCCGCCGTTGGCGCCGGACCAGATGTTGCCATCGATATCCGCGCGAATGCCGTCGGACGTCCCGCTCACGCCTTTCATCTTCATATCGGTGAATTGCTTCTTACCGCGCAGCTTGTTGGAGACGATATCGAAAACCTGAATATCCTTCGGCTCGCCCGTATCGACGACGTACACCTTCTTGTAATCGGGCGAAAAACATATCCCGTTGGGCTTGTCGAACTCGTCGCTGACTATCTCCACCTTGCCGCTTTGCGGATCCACCCGATACACCGCTTCCTTCAGCTCCTGCTTCGCCTCGAAGCCCTCATAATTGCCCAGGATGCCGTACGGCGGATCGGTGAACCACACGCCGCCATCCGGATGCACCACCACGTCGTTCGGCGAATTCAGCGATTTGCCGTTGTATTTGTCGGCAAGCACCGTGACTTTTCCATCGTGTTCATAGCGCACCACGCGCCGGCCGGCGTGCTCGCAGGAAAGTTGCCGCCCCTGGAAGTCGAAGGTGTTGCCGTTCGAAAAGCCCGAAGGGCTGCGAAACGTGCTGACATGCGCGTCGTCCTCGATGAACCGCAACTGCCGGTTATTCGGGATGTCGCTCCACACCAGGTACCCGCCCTCTTCCGACCACGCCGGCCCCTCGGCCCACTTGCAGCCCACATAGTGGCGCTGGATGACGGAGTTGAAGAGCTTATATTTCTCGAAGCGTTTATCGAGCGAGATCACGTCCGGGTCGGGATAACGTACCGGGTCCCGATTCGTCCAATCGCGCGTGGATTGGGCAGCGGCAGGCAACGCGGCCGCCATCGCCAGAAACGAACGGCGTCCAAAAGATTCGGTGGGCATCGGATGACATTGTAGTCCAAAGCCACCGGGCCTACTGCAGGCTCCAATACCCCGTTCGCGTCCTTACCTTCCATTCCGGACGGTCTTTGGCTTCGGCGCGTAACGCGTGGTAGGTTCCCTGCACCTCGGTCTTCGGCGCAAAGCTCACGATGTATTGCTGGTGCACTTCGTCCGCGACCGCGTGAATCGCCTCGTCCAGCGCCTTCTGCCGCACAAATCCAAACGTGCGCCCGCCGGTGGTTCGTGAAAGCAAAGCCGCGGCGTCCACCTTCGTTCGATGCGCCAGTTCGGTAAAGATGTTGATCAAGCTGCCGGGCGCCGGGTTGTCCGGCAGCCATACTTCTTCGTTCGGAAACGGGAACGGATGATCTCCCTGCATTCTCGCGGGGTCGTTTTTCTGTTCGTCGCTCATCCGGTCCCACACCGTTTTCGGCTTGCTCGCGAACGGCGTCAGCAGCTTCGAGTAAGTCAGCCAGTAAACCGTCGTGTGCTGCAGCGCCGGGTCGCGCAGCAAGTCGTCCAGTTTCATTTTGCTGCCGCGGTCGCGCTGCTCCGCGATCACCAGCAGAATGCGCCGTCTCTTCGGGTCGCGCCGCGCCAGACGGTGCACGGCTTCGGCGATGCCGTCAAAGAGCGCAACTTCATCCCCTTGCGGGCGCAGCTTTCTCAATGCCGTTTTCAACGCCGTGGAATCCTGCGTGAAGTCCTGCGCCAGTTTGACCGAATCGGTGAACGTCAGCAGCGCCGTTTCTCCCGCATCCGCCGCCAGCAGATCGGCGAACAGCGGCCCAGCCGTCATCAGATCGTCCAGCACCGCCGTCGCGCTGGTGCTCGCTTGCATCAGCACAGCCAGGGAAATCCGGTCGCTTTCGACCTCCAGTTGTACTTTTTGCGGCACGCTGTTGTCGAAGAACGTCAGGTCGGCCGCCGTCAACCCATTCACATAGTGACCTTTCGGATCGGTCACCGTGACAGGCGCTACCACCAGGGGCGCGGTGATGCGGAACTGCGCGGGCGACGCCATCGCCGTCAGCAGAAAGAGTGCAGCCGCGCGCATCGGCGGAACCCCGGCACGCCGGGCGCCAACCCACGCGGCTGTCGGCTTACTTCGGTTGGCGTGCGAGGCGCAGATACGGCTTGGGAGCCTTCCAGCCTTCCGGCCAGATCGTTTTTGCTTCATCATCGGAAATCGCCGCGCCGATCACCACGTCCTCGCCCGGCTTCCAGTTCACCGGCGTCGAAACGCGATGCTTGGCGGTGAGCTGCATCGAATCCACCGCGCGCAGAATCTCATCGAAATTGCGGCCCGTGCTCATCGGGTAGCTGAGCGTCAGCTTAATCTTCTTGTCCGGTCCAACCACGAACACCGTGCGCACCGTGGCGTTGTTGACCGGCGTGCGTCCCTCGGACGTTTCGCCGGCATCGGCTGGCAGCATATCGTAAAGCTTCGCGATCGCCAACGTCGGGTCGCCGATCATCGGGAAGTTCACTTTGTGACCCTGAGTCTCTTCGATATCCGCGCTCCACTTGCCATGGCTCGACACCGGATCGACGCTCAGGCCGATGATCTTGGTGTTGCGGCGCTCAAATTCCGGCTGAAGACCAGCCATGTAGCCCAACTCGGTGGTGCAAACCGGCGTGAAATCTTTCGGATGCGAAAACAAAATCGCCCACCCGTCGCCGATCCACTCGTGAAAGTGGATAGTACCCTGGGTCGTCTCGGCCGTAAAGTCCGGCGCGATGTCGTTGATACGTAGAGCCATCGTTGGATCTCCTATGCTTTCTCTTGGATGCCCGGGGTGTTCCCTTCGATTCTATCGTCAAGAGGCTCCGTCAGCGCCCGACGGCATTCCGCAAAGAGCCCCATGACCGGTCCTAGAGCGTGCCGGGCGTTGCCAAATCGTGTTCCGACACCTGCCCCGCTTCGGAGCGTGAGATCGCTTGGCGGGTGCTGCGCGCGCTCGCGGTGCACGATCCACCAATACCGGGCGGAGATCAGGGAACCCAAACCTGATACACGACGTAACAAAGCACGGTCCCGATTGCCAGCGCAATCAAGCCGGAGCGCAGCTTCTTGTGCAAAAAGAAAATCAGCACCAGGCCGCTCAGGGAGACAAGCACCATCAGGATCGCCGAGATGTCAATGATCGCCGCCCAGACCTTGCCGGTATCGCGTCCCTTGTGCAGGTCATTGATGATTGCCACCAACCCCAGACGGTTTTCGTTCAGTTCGTACTTGCCGAGGCGGCGATCGACGAAGCCATCCGCCGAATAGCCTGGCCCCTTGAACGAAATCTGCACTTGATCGTCATCAACCCTAAAATCGCTCAGATCGGCTTTGATACCGTGCCGCGAGCGTAACGCGCCGACGATGTCGGTCTTGTGGGCCTCCGGCGCCTTCATCCATGAAGCGTCCAGCGATCCCGTAAAACGCTTGGGCGAAGCCAAACTCGTGAACGCGGACTGGTGATTCAGCGTGAAGCCCGTCACCGCGAAGAACAAAAGGATGGTGAAGCTCACCATCGATAGATACGTATGCAGCCAGCGCGACCAGTGCGCCGTGCGGCGCTTCCAGAGCGGCACGTGCGCTTTGACGGGCGCGGGCGGCTTATTTTGCAAGTTTGTGGTAGTCAAAGGATGAAGAAACGACCTCCGTATTGGCGGGGAATGTAACTACTTTAGGCGTTCCCGTCAGATCCATTTCCTGCTTCATCAACTGGTAGGTGCCGTGTTCGCGCACGACCTCAAGGTAAACCGTGTATTTTCCGTTCTTCACCAGTTTGCCGTCATTATCCTTGCCATCCCATTTGAGCGAATACTTGCCCGGTGGACGGGTTGCCGATGAAACGGACCGGAAAATCTCCTTACCGTCCGCCATGGCGCGCATGCGATCCGAACGGAACCAGGCCTTCATTTCGGTCACCCAGCGATCTTCGTGATACCAGACCCCGAGGGTTCGCACCTGAAAGTGGTCGGCATCCTCAATCCACGCGGCCATGAAGGGCCGCTTGGTGGTCCCACCGATGGGCGCGAGTTCGAAGCTGATGGTGAGCTCCATGCTTGGGTCCCAGGGAGTTCCGGCTACCGCCGCGGCCGGCGCCAATTCCAGACGCGAAGCTAGCGGACGGCGTGAAGCAACGGGGCGAATGGCCGCAGCGACTTGTACCGGCGCCTTGTGCAACTCCAGCGCAGCCCATCCGCTGCTCGCGATCCGCTCTCCATCCGCCCGCACCAGCAGGTACTCCACCCCAGGCATCGAAGCGGCAAGCTTCGCGCTCTCTTGCGGCGTCAGGACGGAGAATGCAGTTGCCAGCGCGCCTGCATCGGACGGGCGTTCCGCAATCACAGTGGAACTGATGATATTTTCGGCGGGCATTCCTGTGCGGGGATCGACGATATGCGAGTAGTGCCGGCCTTCGATTTCGAAACCGCGGCGGTAGTCGCCGCTGGTGGCAATCGCGCGGTCATGCAAAACCACCTGCGAGAGCGGATCGGCATTTTCGGCGTCGTCGCGAGGATCCGCCACATCCACTGGCTCGCTCAGAGCGCCCCGGACAACGATATCGCCGCCCACGTTGACCACTACGGACCGAATGCCTTCCCGCAGCGCGGCGTCCGCGGCATGGTCCATGATGTAGCTCTTTGTAAACGAGGCGAGGACGAGCGCAGCGTTGCCGGTATGCGTGGCCGTGTGTCGCTCCGGGTCGAGCGTCCATTGCGGCGCGCCCGCCGTGGCGACGGCTGCATGCAGAGCATCCTTCGAGGGCAGACGCCTGGCGCGTTCGGCGTCTTTCCAAACGCCGATCACCTCGCCCGCCGATGCGTTCAGAGCCCCGTTGGTCCGCGCGCGCCACTGGTCGTACATGCCGAGCACTTCGAACAACTCCGGGGAAACCGCGACCGGCTGATTGTGAGTCCGCGACCAACGGCTGACCTCGCTGTCGGGCGACCAAGAGCTCAGAATGCGCGACTCGCGGTCCATCTCGTGGAGCACCGCGGTCTGGGCGCGTTCCGCCTGGGCGCGCGATGACGCCAGGACTTTCAGCTCCATGGATGTCCCAAGCACATTCTCATAGCGGGAGGCGATAACCTGCTCGCGCGCGCCGCCAGTGGAACCGCCGATGCTCGTTAGTGCCAGTGCCAATGCACCGGCGGAGGCAACCGATAGTATTCTCATAGTGATTTATTCCGCACGAAGATTTCGAGAGGGACTACTGCCCGCGGCCGCCCGGCCCTCGTCCTTGGGGTGGAGTCACTTCGTCGTTGGTGATTTGGCCGTCGCCGTTCTTGTCCAGAGTTAAAAGGGTCTTCGGAGCGGCATCGATTTCCGCCGCGGAAATCTCTCCATCGCCGTTGGTATCAAGCGCGATCAGCGCAACGTCAAACCGATTGGGGCGCTGTGGGAGCTTCATCTGGCGGCTGGATTCAGCGAGCGCGATGATCTCTTCCTTGGTCAGGATGCCATCCTTATTGGTATCGCCGCGTTCGAAGAGCCCTTGCAAACGTTCCGGGACTTCGCTCTTTTCCAATTGGCCGTTGTGGTTGGCATCGAACATCATCAGCGACGCCGTCATGTCGTCGGCGCTGGGGGGAGGCGCGGGTATCTCCACTTCGGCCCCGCCTTCGCCACGGCCCCTGCCTTCACCTCTGCCTTCTCCCCGGCCGCCACGTCCCTCGCCTCGCCCGCCGCGTCCAGGCAACTGGTCCATACGGATGCCGGCTTCGTCGCGTGTGAGTTTGCCGTCGCCGTTCTTGTCGAGCTTCTTTAGCTGGGCCGCCGACCCGGCAATCTCAGCCGCGGAAAGCACGCCGTCCTGGTTCGTGTCGACAGCGTTGAGGATCGGGCTGATCCGGATGTACGATACCGGCGGCGGATCGCTTTGCGCGAAAGCAGCGGCGGCCAGGATCAGAGACAGAGAGAGTTTTTCCAGCATTTTCGCGAATCCTAAGAAATCAGAATAGCCACAACGAGGTGAACTCTACAACTCCGTTGCAAAAACGCCTCACGCCTGACAGGTGGCGGGTGGGCCGGAGCTTCGTGCAGTCAATGCCTGAGGTTATGCGACGAGTCGCATGTAAGGATGCTGCCTCGCTATCGTCTTCGGCAACTGAGTTGCCAAATATCTCCACGCGGAATCCAAAAAGCGATTAGCCACCCTCACTTTACATTCGCTAAACTGCCCTCACCGTTCCAATTTGTTGCCGGCGAGACCCGAAACAATAGCCCAGAAAAACCGGCTACAATAGTCTTAGTCCCCCACACATCATGAAATTCGGCGTCATCGTCTTTCCCGGTAGCAATTGCGACCACGATGCGGTCTACGCCGTGGCGCACAATCTCGGCCAGCCGGCGGCGTTCATCTGGCACGATTCCACCTCGCTCGGCGATGTGGATGCCGTCATTCTGCCCGGCGGCTTCTCCTACGGCGATTATCTGCGCTGCGGCGCCATCGCCAAGTTCTCGCCCGTCATGACCGCGATCAAGAAATTCGCGGCCGAAGGCGGCCCCGTGCTCGGCGTCTGTAACGGGTTCCAGATCCTGGTGGAATCCGGCCTGCTGCCCGGCGCGCTGCTGCGCAATCGCAGCCTCCATTTCATCTGTCGCGAGGTTCGCCTGCGCGTCGAAACGGCCGATTCACCCTTCACCAACGCGACGCGCGCCGGCGCCACTCTGCGCCTGCCCATCGCGCACGGTGAAGGCTGTTACTACGCCGACGAACGCACGCTCGATGAACTCGAAGCCGAGGACCGCGTCGCCTTCCGCTATCTCGACAACCCCAACGGCTCCCTGCGCGATATCGCCGGCATCCTGAACCGCGAACGCAATGTGATGGGGATGATGCCGCATCCCGAACGCGCCACCGAAGCGCTCATGGGCTCGTCCGACGGTCTCGCGGTGTTCCATTCCTTGACCCAGGTGATGGCCAGCCGCCGATGACCCCAGAGATCGTTGCCCAACATCAGCTCACTCCGTCCGAGTACGAAAAACTCGTATCGATTCTCGGCCGTGAGCCCAACATCACCGAGCTCGGCATCTTCAGCGTGATGTGGAGCGAGCACTGCTCCTACAAAAGCTCCCGCGTTCATCTCAAGAAGCTGCCCACGCGCGGCAAATTGGTGGTGCAGGGGCCCGGCGAAAACGCCGGCATCATCGATATCGGCGGTGGCTACGTCATCGCCTTCAAGATCGAGTCGCACAATCACCCCAGCTTCATCGAGCCGTTCCAGGGCGCGGCCACGGGCGTCGGCGGAATCCTCCGCGACATCTTCACCATGGGCGCGCGGCCTATCGCCGTGCTCGATTCGCTCCGCTTCGGCCGCCTCGATTCGCCCGAGAATGGCGCGCGCAACCGTCGCATCCTGAGCGGAGTGGTTGGCGGCATCGCGCATTACGGCAACTGCTTCGGCGTGCCCACCGTGGGCGGCGAATGCATCTTTGAAAGCTGCTACGACGGCAATCCGCTGGTCAACGCCTTCGCGCTCGGCGTCTGCCGCAAGGAAGACGTGTTCTACGCCAAGGCCGCTGGCGTCGGCAACCCCGTAATTTATGTTGGCGCGCGCACCGGGCGCGACGGCATACACGGCGCCTCCATGGCTAGCGCCGAGTTCACTGAAGAGTCGAAGCAGAAGCGCCCCAACGTGCAGGTGGGCGATCCGTTCATGGAAAAGCTCCTGCTCGAAGCCTGCCTCGAAGCCATGCAGACCGGCGCCATCGTCGGCATTCAGGATATGGGCGCGGCCGGTCTCACCTGCTCCACTTGCGAGATGGGGAGCCGCGGCGGCGTGGGCATCGAGATCGAACTCGACCGCGTGCCGCAGCGCGAAACCGGCATGACGCCCTACGAGTTGATGCTCTCGGAATCGCAGGAGCGCATGCTTCTGGTCGCCGAAAAAGGCCGCGAGGAAGAGGTCTACCGCGTCTTCCGCAAATGGGGTCTCGAAGCTTCCGAAATCGGCGTCGTGACCGATGACGGCAAGCTCCGCGTGCGTCACCACGGCCAGATCGTCGCCGAAATTCCCAATCGCGAACTGGCCGATGAAGCCCCGCTTTACCATCGCCCCTACACGCGTCCGCCGCAGCGTCCCGAAGCTCCAGTGAATCCGCACTGGCTCAGCCCACAGGAAGCGCTGCCCACGCTCATGGCCAGCCCCGACGTCTGCTCCAAGCGCTGGATCTGGGAACAATACGATTATCAGGTTCGCACCAACACCGTCGCCGGCCCAGGCGCGGAAGCCGCCATCGTGCGCATCAAGGAAACCGGCAATTCCGTCGCGATCTCGCTCGATGGCAATGGCCGCTACAGCTACCTCAACCCGCGCGAAGGCGCCAAGCTCGCGGTCGCCGAATGCTGCCGCAACCTGGCAACCGTCGGCGCGCTCCCCGTGGCCGCCACCAACAACCTGAACTTCGGCAATCCCGAACGGCCCGAGATCATGGCGCAGTTGGTCGAAGCCATCGAAGGCATGTCCGAAGCCTGCCGCTTCTTCAACACGCCCATCACCGGCGGCAACGTCAGCCTCTATAACGAAACCCTTGGCGAAGGCATCTATCCCACGCCGGTGCTCGGCATCGTCGGCACGCTGGCCACGGCCGAGCCCGTTACCATTCCCTTCAAGAACAAAGACCGCGTCGTGATGCTCATCGGCGGTGTCGGCGCCTGCAACGATCTCGATTTCGGCGGCACCGAGTACGCCAAGGAAATCCTCAAGCAGCTTTGGGGACAGCCGCCCGCGCTCGACATGGATTACGAAAAGCGCGTGCACGACGCCATGCGCGATATCCTCGCCGAAGGCCTCGCCGAATCGGCGCACGATCTGAGCGATGGTGGCCTCGCCGTCGCGCTCGCCGAGTGTTCTTTCGGGCCCGGCGGCATCGGCGCCCAGCTCGATATCGATTCCGACCTGCGGCCTGAATTCCTCGCGTTCCACGAAGCGCCGTCGCGCATCCTGATTTCCACGGCCAATCCGAGGCGCGCCATCGCCATCGCGGCGATGCACGGAGTGGAAGCCCCGGTGGTGGGAGTTACAATTGAGAAGGGAATCGAAATTCGCCAACGATCCATCACGCTTGGCTCCTGGGAAATAACGGCCTTGAAGCAAGCCTACGATCAAGCCCTCGAATCGAACCTACATGTTTGATAAATTTCATGACGAGTGCGGCGTAGTAGCCATTTACGGCCATCCGGAAGCGTCCAAGCTTACCTATCTGAGCCTTTATTCGCTGCAACATCGCGGACAGGAAAGCGCGGGCATCTGCACCTCCGACGGTCACCAGATCCATTGCCATAAAGATATGGGCCACGTGGCGGATATCTTCCCGCCCGTGCTCGGCACGCTCCCCGGCGATCTTGCCATTGGGCACACGCGTTACTCAACCGCCGGCGATACCGTGCTGCTGAATGCCCAGCCTTTTTGCGTGGCCTGCAACCGCGGCCAGATCGCCGTCGCGCACAACGGCAACATCACCAACGCCGCCGAACTCCGCGAAGAACTAGGCCGCCGCGGCGCTGTGTTTCAAGCCAACAGCGACACGGAAGTCGTGTTGCACCTGATCGCGCAATCCTCGGAGCGCACTTTTTCCGGCGCCCTGCGTGACGCGCTGTTGCAGCTCGAAGGCGCGTTTTCACTCGTATTTCTGGCGCAGGATCGCGTCATCGTCGCCCGCGACCCGCACGGTTTCCGTCCGCTCGCCATGGGCGAAATGGAATCGCCCGGCGGCCGCAAGTGCTACGTCTTCGCTTCCGAAACCTGCGCTTTTGACCTGATCGGCGCCGTTTATCTGCACGACGTCGAGCCCGGCGAGATGGTGATTGTAGGTCCTGAAGGCGTCACGCGCGAGCGTTACGCGCCCAAGCAGGCGCTGGCGCAGTGCGCGTTCGAGCATGTCTACTTCTCGCGCCCCGATTCCATCGTGTTCGGCCGCCCCGTGGCGGAATCGCGCGAGCAGCTCGGCCGGATGCTGGCGCGCGAGTGCCCCGCCGATGCCGATCTTGTGGTTCCTGTGCCCGATTCCGGCGTCTCCGCGGCCATCGGCTATTCCTCCGAATCTGGCTTGCCTTACCGGCAGGCGCTGATCCGCAATCATTATGTCGGCCGCACGTTCATCGAGCCCTCGCAAGCCATTCGCGATTTCGGCGTCAAGCTCAAGCTGAATCCGGTGAGGCATCTGATCGAGGGCAAGCGCGTCATCCTGGTCGATGATTCCATCGTGCGCGGCACCACCAGCCGCAAGATCGTCCGCATGGTGCGCCAGGCCGGCGCGCGCGAGATTCACCTGCGCATCTCCTGCCCGCCCACCATTTCCCCTTGCTTCTACGGCGTCGATACGCCCACGCGCGGGGAACTGATCGCGGCCAACCAGAGCATCGAAGAGATCCGCCGTTTCGTGGAAGCCGATACGCTCGGCTACCTCTCGCTCGCCTCGCTGCGCAAGGCCGTGGCCGACGAGCGCCACGAGTATTGTTACGCCTGCTACACCGGCGATTATCCGACCGAGCTCGTCAACATCGAGCAATTGGTGAGTTCGCGTCGAAAAGGATAAAGTGGCGTTGATGCCACTCCACGTCGACGGCAACACCCTTACCCTGGCCCAAGTTTGCGATGCCGCACGCGCTCAAACCGCGGATGCGCAACTCGCCCCCGCCGCCCGCGCACGCATGGAACAGTCCCGCGCGCTTATCGATCGGTTGGCTGCCGGCGATGCCGCCATTTACGCCGTCAACACCGGCGTAGGCCTGCTCGCCAACGTCCGCATTCCGCGCGAGGATCTCGATCAATTGCAGCGCAACGTGATCCGCTCTCATTGCGCGGGCGTGGGCGAGCCGCTGGCGCGCGACGTTGTGCGCGCCATGATGCTGATCCGCGCCAACGTGCTGGCTAAGGGCTTCTCCGGCATCCGTCCTCTGGTGGCGGATCGTCTGTGCGATCTCATGCAGCACGGCGTCACGCCCGTGGTTCCCTCGCAAGGCAGCGTAGGCGCGTCCGGTGATCTCGCGCCGCTCGCTCACATGGCGCTCGTGCTCATCGGCGAAGGCGAGGCCGAGTTCGAAGACGAAATTCTTCCCGGCGCCGAAGCGCTGCGCCGCGCTGGCATCGAACGGCTCGACCTGCACCCGAAGGAAGGCATCAGTCTCATCAACGGCACGCAGGCCATGCTCGCCATCGGATGCCTGGAGCTCGAAGCCGCGGAACTGCTCGCCGAAACCGCCGATGTCATCGGCTCGCTCACGCTCGACGCCCTGCGCGGCACGCCGCGCGCTTTCGACCCGCGCATTCACGAGGCCCGTCCGCATCCGGGCCAGCTTGCATCGGCCGCGCGCCTGCGCTCATTGCTCGAAGGCAGCGAGATCCGCGATTCGCACATCGGTTGCCAGCGCGTGCAGGACGCTTATTCGCTACGCTGCATTCCGCAGGTTCACGGCCCCGTGCGCGATGCGCTCGCCGAAGCGCGCCGCGTTTTCGAAATCGAAATCAACTCGGCTACCGATAACCCGCTAGTCTTTGGCGACGAGATTGTCTCCGGTGGCAATTTCCACGGCGAGTCGCTCGCATTCCAGCTCGATTTCCTCGCAGTCGCGCTGAACGCGCTCGCCGGGCTCTCCGAGCGCCGCATCGATCGCCTGGTCAATCCCGCGCTCAACGAAGAGTTGCCGCCGTTCCTCGCCGGACACGCGGGCCTAGAATC
The DNA here is from genome assembly GCA_963743705.1 of Bryobacterales bacterium. Lineage (GTDB taxonomy): Bacteria > Acidobacteriota > Terriglobia > Bryobacterales > Bryobacteraceae > PALSA-243. The sequence goes on from CAVUQS010000021.1 coordinate 874,332, forward strand.
TGGCCTGATGATGGTGCAGGTCACCGCCGCCAGTCTGGTCGCGGAAAACCGCGTGCTGGCGCACCCCGCTTCTACGGGCTCCATCACCACTAGCGGCAACAAAGAGGATTTCGTCAGCATGGGTATGACCAGCGCTGTGAAGCTGCAGCGCATCGTGCGCAACACGCGCAACGTCCTCGCCATCGAAGCTCTCGCCGCCGCGCGCGCGCTCGACCTGCTGGCCCCGCTGAAATCGAGCGCCGCGCTCGAAGAGGCGCGAACCCGCCTCCGCAGCGTTTCCCCGCCCATCGAAAGCGACCGCCCGTTCTACCGCGACATCGCCGCCATCGAACGCCTCATCGCTTCCGGCCAACTCGCAGCAATATGATCCGCCGCGCCGTACAATCCGACGCCGCAGCGCTAACGCAAATCGTCAACCGCGCGTTCCAGGTGGAGAAATTCTTCATCGATACTGACCGCATCACGCTGCCGCAAACGCTCGACTATTTGGACAAAGGCGTCTTCCTGGTCGACGCGGCGGAAGGCGTTATCACCGCGTGCGTCTATGTCGAACTGCGCGGGGATCGTTCCTATTTCGGACTGCTTTCCGTCGATCCCGCGCGCCAGCGCGCCGCTATCGGCAAACAAATGATCGCCGCGGCCGAAGGCTTCTGCCGCGACGCTGGCTGCCGCTTCATGGATATCCTGGTCGTCAACCTGCGGCAGGAGTTGCCGCCGTATTACCGGAAGCTGGGCTATGCCGAATCCGGCACGTCGGAATTCCCCGCTGACGTCGCGACCAAGCTGCCGTGCCACTTCATCCAGATGACCAAGGCGTTGTGATGGCGGTCCCGCGCGTCGAGCTTCGCGGAGCGTCGAAGACTTACTTCAATGGCAGCCAGCCGGCCGAAGTGCTCCACGATATTTCGCTCGTCGCCCACGCTGGAACCGTTACCGCGTTCCTGGGCCGCAGCGGCTGTGGCAAGACCACGCTGCTCAATCTCGCGGGCGCGATGGATTTCCCCACGCACGGCGAGGCGCTTATCGGCGGACGTGCAACCAGTTCGTTGAACGACGCCGAACTGACCGCGCTGCGCCGCAAAAGCATCGGCTTCGTCTTCCAATCATTCCAATTGCTGCCCACGCTCACCGTTTTGGAAAACGTCGAGTTGCCGCTTCTGCTGGCGCGCGCGCCCAACTCCACCGCGACGGCGCGCGAGCGTCTGCACTGGGTCGATCTTGGAGAGAAAGCCGCGAGCTTCCCCTATCAGCTTTCCGGCGGCCAGATGCAACGCGCCGCCATCGCCCGCGCCCTCGTCCATTCGCCCGAAATTCTCATCGCCGATGAGCCCACCGGCAATCTTGACAACGCCAGCGGCGCCCAAATTCTCGCGCTGTTGCGCCGGTCGGCAGATGAATTCGGCGCCGCCGTCTTGATGGCTACGCACAGCGCCGAAGCCGCCGCCATGGCCGACGTCTGCATTCATCTGCGCGACGGTCGCATCGAATGAAGCTGCTGCGCACGTTGATCCTGCGCCCGCTTTGGCGCGACCCGCTGCGCACTGCGCTCACCATCCTCGCCGTCGCACTCGGGGTCGCCGTCGTGGTCGCGATCGATCTGGCTGGCGACGCCGCCACGGGCTCTTTCCGGTCGTCGCTCGAAAGCCTCGCGGGCAAAACCGACCTCGAAATCTCCGCCAACGGCGGCATCGCTGAACAATGGATCGGCCGCCTGGCCTCGCTTCCCATCGACGCGCGCTTCTCGCCCATGATGGACGCGCAGATCGCGGTCCCCGGCGCCGGATCCATCCCCCTTTACGGCCTCGATTTCGTCGCCGCCGCGCCCGGGAATTCCGCCCGCCCTGGCGGCGCGCAACCCGAAGGCAATGCCGTGATCTCCCGCCCCCTCGCCAATCGCCTTGGCGTACACGCGGGCCAATCCATCACCGCACAGATCGCCGGACACAGCCGCGAGCTACGCTTCGCGCAGCTCATCGAAGCGCCCACCGATTTCGTCGCCGTCGATATCGCCGATGCCCAACAGCTCCTCGGCCGTTTCGGGACGCTCGATCGCATCGATGTCGCCGTCGCGCCTTCCGAAGATTTCGCGCTCGCCGAAAAAGCCATCCGAGCCGCACTCCCTACCGGTTATTTGATCCAAAAGCCGGGCGCGCGCAGTGACGAAAACCAGCGCATGCTGCGCGCCTTCCGCTGGAACCTGCGCGTACTCAGCTATATTTCGCTGGTCGTCGGCGCGTTCCTCATCTACAACACCATCTCCATCAGCGTGGTGCGCCGCCGCGCCGAAATCGGCTGCCTGCGCGCCATCGGCGCGAGCCGCGGCACGATCTTCACCGTCTTTCTGACCGAGGCCCTTCTCTTCGGCGTCGCCGGCGGGGCCGCTGGCGTTGCCCTCGGGCGCTTCCTAGCGGGCGCGATCGTCAATCTTATCGCGTCCACGGTCACAGCCCTCTTCACCACCAGCCGTCCCGGCGCGCTCGAACTCACCGCCGGTGAAGCCGCCCTGGGCATCGCCGCGGGCGCGCTGGCCGCGCTCGTTTCCGCCTTCGCGCCGGCGCGCGAAGCCACGCGCGTCCATCCCACCGAAGCCATGAGCCGCGGATCGCACGAGCATCACGCGCGCCTGCACTGGCGCCGTGCGCTGGTCTGGGCCGCTGTGCTGGCGGCTCTTGCGGTCGCGGCTTCGCAAGCCGCGCCCTGGAACCACTTCCCGCTTGGCGGATACGCCGCGGCATTCCTGGCCATCGGCGCCGTGGCGCTCGCTACGCCCGCTTTCGTTCTCGCCGCCAATCGTGCCACGCGCGGCCTCTTCCGCAAGAATGCCGAAGCCATGCTAGCCGCCCGCAGCCTCACCGGCTCGCTGTCGCGCACCTCCGTAGTCGCCGCCGCCCTCGCCACCGCCATCGCCATGATGGCCAGCGTCGGCATCATGGTCGGCAGTTTCCGCGAGACCGTTGCGTTGTGGCTCGATGTCCAACTGCGCGCCGATATCTACGTGCGCCTCGCCGCGCCCGCCGCCGCCGGGCTCTATCCGCCCTTGCCGCCGCAGGTACCCGCACTTCTCGCTTCTGCCCCAGGCGTCGCCGCCGTCGATCTCTTCCATGGGATCGAGTTGCGCTTCCGCGGCGAGCGCACTACGCTGGGCGCAGGCGAAGCCGATATCGTCCGCCGCTTTGGCCGCCTCCGTTTTCTGCACGGCCAGGATCGCGACTCCATCCTTCGCTCCTTGCCCAATCAAGACCGCGCCATCGTGAGCGAACCGTTCGCCAATCGCTTCGGCCTGCGCGCCGGCGATCGTATCGACTTGCCCATCGGTGCAAATACAGCGGCTTTGACCATCGCCGGAGTCTATTACGACTACTCCAGCAGCCAGGGCTTGATCGTCATAGACAACTCGACGTTGCGCAAGTATCTAGTCGGACAACCGGCCACCAACGCCGCCGTCTACCTGGCGCCCAGAGCCTCGCCCGAGGCCGCGCTACGCGAAATTCGCCAGCGCGTCGAAGGCTTGGGCGTGCTCGTCGCGCCCAACGCCGATCTGCGCCGGGCGTCGCTCGAAATCTTCGACCGTACGTTCGCCATCACCTGGGCGCTCGAGGCCGTCGCCATCGCCGTGGCTATGCTCGGCGCCGCCAATGCACTGCTCGCCGTGGTGCTCGACCGCCGCCGCGAACTGGGAATGCTGCGATACCTCGGGGCTTCCGCCTCGCAAATCCGCCGTATGGTCCTCACTGAAGCCGCACTGCTCGGTCTGCTGGCGTCGGCCGCCGGCGTTGCGCTGGGCTTCACGCTTTCGCTGCTGCTGGTCTTCGTCGTCAACAAGCAAAGCTTCGGCTGGACCATCCAATTCCACCCGCCCGGCGCATTGCTGGCCGCCGCGCTGCTGCTGGTATGGTGTGTAACAGTGTTGGCTGGACTCTATCCCGCTCGCGTAGCCGCGCGCCTCAACCCGCTGGAGGCCATCCGCGATGAATAGCTCGGACATTGTTCCGGCTCTCGCCTTCACCGCCGGCGCAGTCGCCGGCGCCGGCTGGGCCGTGCGCGGACGCGCGTCCTCGGTTTTGGCGCCATCCATCTGGCGCGGCCCCAAGGATCGCCCGGTTGTCGCGCTCACTTTCGACGACGGCCCCAGCGAGAGCACGCCGGCGGTGCTCGAACTCCTGGCGCGCCACAACATTTCCGCGACGTTCTTCCAATGCGGCGCCAACGTGGAGCGGCTCCCGGCCATCGCCCGCGCCACGCACGCAGCCGGGCACGAAATCGGCAATCACAGCTACGCGCACCCGCTGTTCTGCTTCAAATCGCCCGCTTTCATCCATGGCGAACTGGAACGCGCTCAGCAAGCCATCGAAATGCACACCGGCGCGCGGCCTGCACTGTTCCGCGCCCCGTTCGGCGTTCGCTGGCCGGGCCTCCGCGCCGCGCAGGCCAGCCTCGGACTGACCGGCGCCATGTGGACGGTAATCGGCTATGATTGGAATCTGGCGGCAGAAGGGGTTGTTCGCCGGGTTTTGGGGAGCGTTTCCAATGGCGCTATTATCTGTCTGCACGACGGCCGCGAACTGCGCGCGAATCCCGACATCCGGAGCACCCTCGGCGCCGTCGAACGAATGATTCCCGCATTGCAAGACCGCGGGTATCGATTCGAAACGGTTAGCCGCTTATGTCAGACGACCTGATCCAACGCGTGCTCAAATGCATCGCGACCTCCAAACGCATACCCCTCGAAACCGTCACCATCGATAGCGAATTCCAACAGCTCGAAATCGATTCCATGGACGCTGTCGAGATCCTCTTCGCCCTCGAGAACGAGTTTGAAATCAGCATTCCGGACGAGGAGGTGCGCAGCGTGCGGAACGTGCGCCAGATGTGCCAGGGCGTGGATAAACTGGTCGCCGCGAAATCCGCAGGCGCGGCCAGCGAGTAAAGATGCGCCGCGTCGCCATCACCGGCATGGGGGCCATCTGCTCGCTCGGCCGCACGGTCTCTGAAACCGCCGTCTCTCTCCGCGAGGGCCGCAGTGGCATTGCGCCTATCGAATCTTCGGACATGTCGCAATTCCGGTTCCAGAACGGGGCCGAAGTTCGCGGCTACTCGCATCACCCATACTTCGACGATCGCCGCGCGGATTTCATCGACCGCTTCGCGCAATTCGCCGTCATCGCCGCGCGCGAAGCAGTAACGGACGCCGCCGTCGAATGGACCCCCGAACTCCGCGAGACCGCAGCCATCGTCACCGGCTCCTGCGTGGGCGGCCAGAGCACGGAGGATCTCGGGTTCGTGGATGTTTACAAGCTGAGCCTAAATCGCGTGCACCCGCTGACGATTCCCAAGACCATGGCCAACGCGGGCGCAAGCCACATCTCGATGGAATTCGGCATCACCGGCCCCAGCTTCACCATCTCCACTGCGTGTGCTTCCGCGGGCCACGCCATCGGCCAGGCCTATCAAATGGTGCGGACCGGACAGACCGATCTCGCGCTTACCGGCGGCAGCGAGGCGCCGTTCAGCTTCGGCATTCTCAAGGCGTGGGAGGCCATGCGGGTGGTATCTCCCGAGACCTGCCGCCCCTTTTCGAAAGACCGCCGCGGCATGATTCTGGGCGAAGGCTCCGCCATGTTCGTGCTCGAACCGCTCGAAGCCGCGCTGGCCCGCGGCGCGCGCGTGCACGCGGAAATCGTGGGCTTCGGCATGTCCGCCGACGCCTGCCATATCACGCAGCCCTCCGCCGACGGCGCCGCCCGCGCCATGCGCGCGGCGCTGCGCGACGCCAAGCTCGAACCCGCGCAAATCGGCTACATCAACGCGCACGGCACCGGCACCGCCGCCAACGATATCTCGGAAACCGCCGCCATTCGCACGGTGTTCGGCGCGCACGTGGATCGTTTGCCGGTCAGCTCGACCAAATCGATGCACGGCCACGCGCTCGGCGCCGCCGCCGCTATCGAATGCCTGGCGGCCGTGCTCGCACTCCGCGACGGCGTGCTTCCGCCTACCGCGAACTTCAGCGAGCGCGATCCGCAATGCGATCTGGATGTGATTCCGAACGAAGCGCGCAAAGCCAGCGTGGAATACGCTCTCTCGAATTCCTTCGCGTTCGGCGGCCTGAATGCCGTCCTGGCTTTACGAAAATAGCGGCCCGGCCGCTACTTCTGCGCCATCGCCTGATCCACCTGCTGCAACTGCGTTTTTACCACGGCGGCATCGGTGGCGTTCGGCGACAGCCGCAGATAATCGCGCAGATGCGGCGCCGCGGCGGCATAATCGTGCTTCTGCATCAAGATCAAGCCGTAGAGATGCTCTACCTGCGGATATTGGTGGCGCGAATCCAGCCGCTCGGCTTCCTTCACGCTCTTCTCGGCATCGTCGGTCTCGCGTTCGTTGTAGTGCGCAGCGGCGTTGTAGAGATAAGCCTGCGGATAATCGAACGGGTCGAGCTTAATCGCCTGGCTCGAAAGATCCTCCGCCTCCTGCCACTTCTTGTCGGTCAGAGCGATCGCCGCCAGTTCGAGGTACGGCGTCGCAAACTTCGGGTCCGATTGAACCGCCATGCGGAACGAGCCGCGCGCCATCTCCTCGTCGCCCGCGTTCGCCTGCATCCTTCCCAATTCGCACCACGCGGCTGCATACCGCTGGTAGATTTGGACTGCCTTTTCGTACTCCGCGCGCGCTTCGGCAAACTTGCTCTTCTTCATGAATTCCTGGCCCTTGTCGAACGCCTTGCGGGCATCCTTCGGCGCTTGCAGGGAGGTCAGGCTGATGGTGCCGCCTTCGCCCGCCGCATCGCGATGCAGCAGAATCGTTCCCACGTCGGGATCGTCCATCGCGCGACGGCCCGCGAGCATGATCGACTGCGAACGGTAACCACCTAGCCGCGCGCGCAACTCGCAATTCTGCAATAGCCTGTCCGTGGAACTTTGCCCTCCGCCCATTCCCATGTTCGAGGAGCTCGATCGCGCGCTAGGAAAACCCGACGGTCCGGACACCCTCGCCCCGCCAACGCCATCCGCGGCATCTTGCAATACGCCCTGCTCATTGCCTAGCTGGATCCCGAAATTCCCCTTGGTGTCGGTGTAGCCTTCGGAGTGAGTCGTACCGTTGCATAGCCGCTCAATCGTAACGGGTCCCGGCAGCGGCGAGCCATCGTCCATCACCACACGGCCACTCAGGAAAATGGGCTGGTTGATGGTATTGGTGGTGGTATTCGAAGGCGTGCCGGAAGTTGTCCCGCTGGTTCCTCCGGGCGTTCCTGTCGTACCGGTTGCCGTGGTTCCACCGCCGGTGGCCGTCCCGGTCGAGCTCGTGCCGGTAGCCGCCCCGCCCCGTTGGCCATACGCCGGATTCCACAACAATCCAAACGCTGCCGCCATGCAGGCCAAACGGGCCGAACTTCGACGAGCCATCTCACCCTCCGCTACTGCCCGTAATTATGTCATATGCCATCCGCCAGCGATGTTAACGAGCGCGCTACAATGAGCGCCATGATGCGCTTGCGGCTCGGGTCCGCGCTCGCCGTGGGATGTTTCACGCTATGTCTCGCGGGGTGCGGAAACGAACCGGTCGCCGAAAAAAAAGTAGAGCCACCACCCGAGCCGATTACCGGGCAGCGGGCGCTCTACCGGATGTATTCGGTCGCCCGTTCCACGTGGGCTCGAGACGTCATGGTTGAGAAGATGTCGAGTCTTCGAGTCAACGGCATGACCGATCCCGCGCCCGGCAAAGCCAATGCGTGGGAAGCTACTTTCTTTTCACCCAGCATCGGCAGTGCGCGGCCATACACTTACTCCATCGTCGAGCAGTTACCCGACCTTCACAAAGACGTCTTCGCCGGCTCGCCGCAAAGCTCGAGCAACCCCTCCTTTCTCATCGCCGCCGTGAAGACGGATAGCGACGCCGCGTACCAAACCGCGCTGGCCAAGGCCGCCAAAGACGCGCAACGCAACGCGGGCAAGCCGATCCTGGTCTTACTCGAACTCGACCGCAAGTATCCCGACCCGACGTGGCGCATCGTGTGGGGCGATTCCATCAGCACCGCCGGTCTCTCGGTCTTCGTCGACGCCAACACCGGCGAATATCTCAGCACCATGCATTAACCCGTCACTTCCACACCGGGTTCATTTCGGCGGTGGAAGGATCGGCGGAAATATACTGCACGATCCGCGGTTGCGTGGCCCGGTTGGGACTGCTGCCGTGCGGCAACTCGTGACGCCAAATAATCAGATCGCCGGCGCGCCCGGCGATGGCGACCGGACCCAACGCTTCCAGATCCTGCTCGCGCGGATTGGCGCCGGGCGGCAAACTCCGCAGCCAGTCATTCAGCTTGCGGTGGAATCCCGGGACGCAGCGGAACGCGCCCTGATCGGCGGCCGTGTCCGAAAGATAGAGAATGCCTTGCACGCCGAACGGCACCGGCGGCTCCACGCTGACATCCCAGTGCAGGTACGGACCGGGAAACTTCCATCTCTCTGACTCCGGCGGATTGAAGCCGCCAAAATCCACGGTGATCCAGATATCGCTGCGCTTCCACACCTGAGCGAACGCTTTCCGGACACGCAACGCCTGCCGGTTGGCCCGCAGCGCGGGATGGTGCAGCGCCGGGACCCAAATGCTGGCGCCTTGCGGACCGCCGCCCCACGTCGACGGATCTGCCGGATCGGCGCCGATGGATTCCCAAACAGCCTGGGCCGCGGCGCGGCAATTCTCCAGCGGAACCGCGTCATGCAAGACGACATAGCCGTGCTCTTCCCAAAACGCGAGATCCTCCTCGGTCAAAACATCCGGCGCGCGTTCCAGTTCCTCATCGCGCGAATCCTGCCCGGTCAGCGCCGCGTTCAGCCGAGCGAGCCGCGCGGCATCGATCTCGCCGCCGTTGCGTTCGAGAATCCATTGCTCGAATTCTTCGAGCGACGGCGATGCAGTAAACAGATACTGCAGGGTCTCGCGCAGGCCGAGGCCCAATCCGTAGAGGAGCGTCCGGTCCTGATTCCACTCGACATTCCACTCGGCAGGCGAGTTTTGAAGGCGTCCCGATCGAGCCAGCGCTTGGCGCGCCCAATACCGCTTCAAGTGATAGACCCCCAACGAGCAGGCATCGGTAATCTCAGGCAATGCGTCTTGGGCGATCACTTCCATTGCCGCTAGTATAAGCCGCACGGGTTAGAATCTTGGATTGCCGGATTCGCCCGCCGTTATCATCATCGAGTTTCTGCAACACATCGGTCTGACCGTTCGCGCGGGCGCCGTTCCGGAGCGAGACTTCGTGCCGGGAATCTGGATCGAGCGCGGTGAGTTGGTGATTGACGAAGCCCGCCTGCTCTATCCCGGAGACCTTCTCCACGAAGCCGGCCATCTGGCGGTCTTGCGGCCTGCGGCGCGCGCCGCCGCAAGCGGCAGCGTGAGCGAAAGCGGCGGTGAAGAGATGGCGGCGATTGGGTGGTCATACGCGGCGGCGCTTCATCTTGAGTTGGATCCTGAGGTTGTCTTTCATGCCGACGGCTATCGGAGCGAATCGGCGGCGTTGTTGGAGAATTTTCATGAGGGGCGCTATCTTGGCGTTCCGCTTTTGCAATGGATGGGACTGACTGCCGATCCTAAGCGCGCACAAACGTTGGGAGTGGCGCCATACCCGCATATGCTGCGGTGGCTGCGCGAGTGAAGGGCGCCGGCCTTGCGGCCGGGCTGGCGGGCTAAAGCCCGCTGCAGGCTGAAGCCCGCCCTACAACGGGGTGAGCGCCTCCCGTCTGTCGCTCTCGAGCTTCCAATAGCCCACCACGCCGATCACGACCAGCGTGGCGGCGCTGACGTAATAGAGGTCAATTACGCCGAAGCGGTCGGCCACCGGTCCGGCGGCGAGTATCGCCAGCACCTGCGCGATCGCGAGCATCGACATCAGGGTGCTGCTGACGCGGCCCAGCAACTCATGCGGCGTTTCCTGTTGGATCAATACCTGCGCGCAGACCATCACGAACGCGGCGAAAAAACCGATGCCGAACATGGCCGCGGTGGCCGGCGCGACTCGCGGAAACAGGGCGCTGACGAACACCGCGACGCCCATACCCGCCAATCCATATGCGGTTAGATGCGGGTGGGAGGCCTTCTTGGTGAGGCGCGGCATCAGTTGCGCGCCGCCGATCATCCCCACACCGATCAGCGAGTTGAGATTTCCGTAGAGGCCGGTGTCGCCGTGCAGGATATCGCGCACATAAATCGAAAGCAGCGAGCCGAAACAGCGGATGGCGAACATTCCCGCCGTCATCGACAGAATCACGAAAGTGAGAGCTCTGTGCGTGAAGATGAAGTCTAAGCCTTCTTTCATGGATTGCATCACCGTGGACGCCTCCGCGCCCTCGGCCTGTTTTGCGGTAGATGACGAGGGTGGCCACCAATGACGCGGAAATGAAGAACGTGCAGGAATCGAACGCGAAGCACACGTTGGCGCCAAGACGTTCGATGACCAGGCCCATGGCGGCCGGCGCGATGATCTGCGAAAGCTGCTGCGCCTGCGACATCAATCCGTTGGCGGCTACCAGGGCGTTCGCGGGCGTGATGGCGCGAATCGCCACCGTCTGCGCCGGCACAAAGAAACTCGATATGCAACTCATCAGAAACACCGTGCCGTAGATGGCTGCCAGGTTATGTTCGAACAACAAAATCACCACGAGCCCACCGCGGGAAACGTCGCTCGCGATCATGGTCCATTTCACGTTCCACTTATCGACAAATACTCCCGCCAGCGGACTGATGAACGCGATGGGCGTGAGAAATACGACCCAAACCATGCTGACGTCGAACGCGTTCCCATGGAGTTGGAACGTAACGATGCTCAACACCGCGAACAGCGCCACGTAATCGCCGAGGATGCTCACCAGTTGCGCGATCCACAACCGGCGCACGGGCTGAATCTTGAGCGTCTCTTTGACTGAAAGCTGCTCTGGCGGCGCGGTCATGCTCCCCCGGTGGAGAACTTCAAATCGCTCGTCAGATTCTCAGCGTCTATGGTCACGGTCTGCCCGTCGCGAATCTCGCCCTTCACCAAGAGCCGCCCGAGCGGCGTCTCGACCTTCTTCTGAATGGCGCGCTTCAGCGGGCGCGCGCCGTAATGGGGATCGTACCCGGTTCGCACCAGATTAGCGCGAGCGGCATCGGTAAGCTGCAACGCGATATGCCGATCCACCAGACGCTGCCGCAGACGGCCGAGCTGAATCTCGACGATCTGCTTCAAGTGCTCTTCCGATAGCGCGTGGAACACGATGATTTCGTCCACGCGGTTGAGGAATTCGGGCCGGAAATGATGCCGCATCTCTTCGAGCACGGCTTCTTTCATGCGCTCGTAGCCTTCGCCTTCGAACGCGCCGCGATAATCGAGAATGCGCTGGCTGCCGATGTTCGAAGTCATGATGACGATGGTGTTCTTGAAATCGACGGTGCGGCCTTGGCCATCGGTGAGCCGACCATCGTCGAGCACCTGCAGCATCACGTTGAAGACATCGTGGTGCGCCTTCTCGATCTCATCGAACAGGATCACGGAATACGGACGACGCCGCACGGCTTCGGTCAATTGGCCGCCCTCTTCATAGCCGACATATCCGGGAGGCGCGCCCACCAGACGAGCCACGGTGTGCTTTTCCTGATATTCGGACATATCGATGCGGATCATGGCGCGCTCGTCGTCGAAGAGGAATTCGGCCAACGCGCGCGCCAGCTCGGTTTTGCCGACGCCCGTGGGACCGAGGAAAATGAAGCTGCCGATGGGCCGGTTGGGGTCTTTCAACCCCGAGCGCGCGCGGATGACGGCTTCCGCGACGGCGGTGACGGCTTCATCCTGCCCGATGACGCGCTGGTGGAGCTCGGCCTCGAGGTTCAGGAGCCGCTCCGTCTCGCCTTCCATGAGCTTGGTGACCGGAACGCCGGTCCAGCGGGCTCACGACTTCGGCGATATCTTCCTCGCCGACTTCTTCTTTGATGAGCTTGGCCTGCGCCTGCTGCTTGGCGAACTTGTCGGACTCTTCCTGTAACTGCTTCTCCAGACCCGCGAGCTTGCCGTATTTCAGTTCGGCGGCGCGGTTGAGATCGTATTGCCGCTCGGCGCGCTCGATTTCGCCTTTGGTCTCTTCGACCTCGCGCTTGAGCTGTTGCAGCCGCTGCACGGCCTGCTTTTCGCCCTGCCAACGGGCGGTGAGCGCGTCCGATTCGGCGCGCAGATCGGCCAACTCTTTTTCGAGCTTGGCGAGACGCTCTTTCGACGCCTTGTCGCTTTCTTTCTTCAATGCCTCGCGCTCGATTTCGAGCTGCATGATGCGGCGACGGGCTTCATCCATGGCGGCGGGCATGGAATCGATCTCGGTGCGCAGCCGCGCGGCGGATTCATCCACCAGGTCGATGGCCTTATCGGGCAGAAAACGATCGGTGATGTAGCGATTGGAAAGCACGGCGGCCGCGACCAGCGCCGCGTCTTTGATGCGCACGCCGTGATGGACCTCATAGCGCTCGCGCAAGCCGCGCAGAATCGAAATGGTATCTTCCACCGACGGCGGCTCGACGAGCACCGGCTGGAAGCGGCGTTCGAGCGCGGCGTCTTTCTCGATGTGCTTGCGATATTCATTGAGCGTGGTGGCGCCGATGCAATGCAGCTCGCCGCGCGCCAGCATGGGCTTCAGCAGATTGCCGGCGTCCATGGCGCCTTCGGCTTTGCCCGCGCCGACGACGGTGTGCAACTCGTCGATGAAGAGGATGATGTCGCCGGACGATTCCTGCACTTCCTTGAGCACGGCCTTCAGACGCTCTTCGAATTCGCCGCGATACTTGGCGCCGGCGATGAGCGCGCCCATATCGAGCGCGACGATCTTGCGATCCTTCAAGCCCTCGGGCACGTCGCCGCGCACGATGCGCAACGCGAGGCCTTCGACAATCGCGGTCTTGCCGACGCCGGGCTCACCGATGAGCACGGGGTTGTTCTTGGTGCGCCGCGATAGCACCTGGATCACGCGGCGGATTTCCTCATCGCGGCCGATCACCGGGTCGAGCTTGCCCTGCGAGGCGAGCTTGGTGAGATCGCGCCCGTAACGCTCGAGGGCTTCGTACGTGGCCTCGGGGTTTTGCGACGTCACGCGCTGGTTGCCGCGCACCTCGCGCAGCGCCTGCATGAGACGGTCACGCGTCAATCCGAATTCCTTGGCGATCTTGCCGGCGGCGCCGCGATCGTCGGTGAGCGCGAGCAGGACGTGTTCGACCGAGATGTACTCGTCCTTCAGCTTCTGCGCTTCGTCCTCGGCATGCGCCAGCAATTGGTTGAGGCGGTTGGTGACGTAGATCTGATCGGCGGCGCCGGAAGGACCGGAGACTTTCGGCAGGCGTTCCAACTCGCTCTCGATGCGCTTGGCGAATTGCTCGACGGCCACGCCGGCTTTCGCCAGGATGGAAGACGCGAGGCCGCCCTGCTGCTCGAGCAGCGCCGCCAGCAAGTGTTCGACATCAATCTGCTGATTGCCATAGCGCACGGCCTTGGTTTGCGCGGCGCGGATGGCTTCCTGCAGTTTTTCGGTGAAGCGATTGATATCCATAACTCTATATTCCGATACGCCTGGGCGCCTGTTCCGTACGGTGACACGCAGGTTGCCGGGCGGCAACCGCGGATTGGAAGACACTTCGGGCGCGGTGGCGGCCTTTTTCGACGCAGAAGCGCCGAGACGCGGAGAAAAGACCGCGAAGTTTCAGGCTGCGTCGCGGTGGGCGGGGAGGATTTCCATGCGGGGGACGGACTGGATGCCCTTCCAAATGCGCGCGCGCCGGTCCAGCGATCGATGGATTTGGGTGGCCGAATAAACGAACCCTCCGTGCGCGGAGGCGGGGAGGAAATCGGCTTCGGGTTGGTAGACTTCGCCGCGCGATTCGGCTTCGTGCATCAGGTGGATGGCTTCCTGTTGGGCTTGCTGGTAATCTTCACGGCGCGCGGTTTGCAGGGCGCGGAGTTGCGCCGTGTTCTTTTCGATGGCGCGGTTGATGCGCTGCTCGTAGAGGGTGATGAGGGCGAGGCATTTGGCCTGGCCGACCCAGGTCTTGCCTTCGGCGAGAGCGTCATCGATTTGGGGATCGCCGGATTCGATTTCGCCGGAATGCTGGTTGATGCCGGCGGCGAAAATATTGTTCTCGATGGCGCGGGCGCGCTTGAGACGCCATTGATCTTCGGCGATGGACTGGACAGTGTCCGTCTCAATGATGCCGACGGGCGCCAGCTCGGAGTGATAGGCGTGGCAGTGAGTGCGGAAGGCTTCGGACTCTTCGGGAGTGTGGACGTGGACCTTGCCAGTGAGTCCGTGCTTGAAGGCGTTGAAGCTGGCGCGGCGCTTGCCGGAATCGGTGCGCGGGCCGGTGGAGGGGGAGGGTTGCGTGGTTGTGAGTTGTGGATCGGTCATGGAAAATTGCTCCTGATTTTATTATGGGGAGGGTGGTGGTAACTTTGGGGGGGGCGACGGAGGGGAAGTTGTGGGGAATCAGGGGGTTGGGGGGATTGGAAGATCTGTGACTGGATTGGGGCCGGGACGGTACCGACGGATGAGGATGACTCTGAACGCGAGGCGCTGGGATTCCAGCCAAGCATAGCGACGCTGGCAACTCGATTTGCGCGATTGAACGCTAACATGGAGTGATGAGTCGCGCAGAGCAGCGGACGGTGCTCCGTCGCTTCGTGCCCGAAGACCGCGACGGATTCGTAGAAATGAACCGCGATCCCCGCGTTAGGAAATACTTTCCCGCACTTTCTCACTCCAGAGGAATCCCACGATCGAGATGACGCGCATTGAGCAGCATTGGGACACCCACGGATTTGGACCATGGGCTCTCGATGTCAGAGGCGAATTTGCCGGTTTTCTGGGTCTGAAATGGGTCCCTGCTGACATGCCTTTCGCCCCGGCGGTTGAACTCTTGTACCGCCTCGTTCCTCGTTTTTGGGGTCAAGGATTGGCGACCGAAGGCTCACTCGCAGCGCTGGAGTTTGGTTTTCGCGAGCTCCACCTTGACACCGTGGTCGCATTCGCTGTGGAGGCGAACACTGGTTCGCAGAGAGTCATGGAAAAGCTCGGAATGGTCCACTGCAGCGATTTCGATCACCCATCCATTCCAGAATTGAGTCCCCTGCGGCGACACGTGCTTTACCAGCTCGGCCGCGCTAGCTGGCACGCGAAGGCCTCACCAATTCGCATCCTAATGTAACTGCTGGCGCATTTGTTCAAGATTGTTCAGGTGGCGTCGTAACTCCTGCCTTGTCGCATAGTGTTTGTGGAGTCCCTCGCAAATGGTTTACCTGGCGGTTACTCGCATCATGTAAGCCGCCCCAGGTATTGAACAGTACAGTTTATCTGAATTTGATGGCGATGGTTAGGTCTGGCAAGATAGACGGGGCAGTAGCAAGTTTTTCACCGGATAGCAACGGCAATCTGCTGTTCGAGACTCGTCAATTCTCTAAAACGTCCTCATAACGCAGGCCAAGGACATTGCAGACAGTTAGTATCTTACGAATGCCCTCATTGCGAGCATCCGCGCCATATGTATTTAGGCTGGATAGTACCAGTGATAGCAGAGCAGCCTGCAGAATCTTAACCCTATCGATATCCTTACGGTCACGGTGCAGGATGCTATTCGGCACCAATATCACATCAAGGAGTCGCTCTATACGCTTTTCCAGGCTCGACCGATAGACGAGTGATGTGGTTGGCGATCATTTCAGGTGTTTCTGATTTAATACTTTGTAAATCAAGAAATACGTCTTTCATTTCGTAACTCCTCAGTCCGGCCTCCGCATTCTCAGCAAGCAGGCTTCTTCGCTGCAACTCAGACATAATTCGATGGTGGATATTTTCAGGGCTGTCCCATTTGTCCGTGTTCAGAGCAGCAATCAATTTCGATCAAGTCTGCATTGATCCGCAGAAGCGTTCGGTACTCATCCGCAACGCGTGCTTGGAACTCCGGAAAAATTGTTCGTGTATATCCTCATGGCCTTTCAGGTATGTCCGCACCTCACTTTTCTGACGATCCTGCGCTCTTGCCGCCACGAAATCCAAAGGAGCGTTTAGATAAAGAGAGACGTTTGGCATTGGAATCCTGTGACAATCGACCTCCACTGTACGAAGCCATTCTCGAAACTTGTGCTTCTGGGACGCATCGAGCAATTTAGCGCCATGAAAGGCCAAATTCGAGTATAAGTAACGATCTGTCAGGACGAACAAACCCGAATCTAGCCACTCCAATATTTTGTCTTTTGCGGTACTGTCACTTGCGAAAAGGAGTGCTACTAGGTAAGGATTTACCGTATCAATTGCACCAAATTCGCCACGAAGAAACATTGCGATCGCGTCGCCAACGCCTGCCTCTTCAGTGCGCGGAAAGTGAAGGTATTTGAACGGCACAATGGCGATTTAACACCGTTGCAAGCAGTTGTACCTGCGTCGATTTCCCGGAACCGTCGAGCCCCTCAATTGCTACAAACCTTCCGTTCATCCGCTTTTCGATCTTCGATCAAAATCACTGTATTCAAACAACTTACGTACCACAACACGGCAAACTCGTTTGGACAAGCCTCGTCGGTTACGGATCACGCTGCCTTGCTGGGTTATCGGAACAGATTGCATTCCTTCGATGTAGCTCACTTTACCAGAAAAGCAGCCGGGTTCGCGGAGTTCGCCCCTCGCCACTCATGTCTTCCTTCTGCTTTGGTCTTTTCGCGGCCGTAGCCCTCCCACTTCAAAGTGAGCAGGATGCCTAATGCCCAACGAATTTTATGTTAGCGTTGATGACGGATTGTGGACTAAAATGTATGCACCGGACTAGGACAAGTATCGCGCATCAAGGTCGATTATGAGGCGGTTGCGAGTCAAAGTAAAGCGCCTATTTCCCGACGCCAAGCTCCCGACGTATGCTCATCCCGCAGCGGAAGGAGAAATGGGGGCGGATCTCTATGCCCTCTCTGGCGAAACTCTCGATCCCGGTCAAATAGCGCTTGTACCAACTGGCGTTGCCCTTGAACTTCCACCCAATTACGGTGCTGATCGAGGACCGTTCCGGAATGGCGTTGAAGGGAGTTTGCACCCTCGCAGGTCTAATCGACTCGGGATATCGAGGCGAGTTGAAGGTCATCATGATTAATCTAGGGAAAGCCTCCTATAGCATTTCTGCCGGTGACCGCATCGCTCAGATCCGCCTGACAGTCTGTCATCCATGTAAGTTTGTAGAGGCGACGGAGCTTGCGCCGTCCAGCCGGGGCGAAGGCGGATTTGGAAGTACCGGGCATCGCTAATGTCTCATTCTGGCCACATCTATTTAGCATCACGTTTGTTCTCTAATCCAAGATCGCCTATCTCCTCTCATATTGCGGAAGCGCTTTCGAATACGCTCAGGCCAGAATTTAAGGTCTTTCTCCCCTTCCGCGATACGGACCAAGCGAATATTGTTAGCGACAGCAAGTCCCGAATCGTTTATGAACAAGACCTAAAAGCGCTTGAACGCTCGAGTCTCGTCATTGGCCTGGTGGATGGTGTCTCTAAGGACGCGGGGGTAATGATGGAGTTAGGGTTTGCATTCGCCCGCGGCATACCGTACATATTGTGTTCGAGTGACTTTGTTCTCCCGCGTATTATCGACAGTGGTTTCATCTTTGTCTGTGATCCCCTCGTGGATATGTACGCCTCTCTAGTCGTTGTAGAGGATGCGCTAGCACTAACTACGTCAGCCAAATCATACGCCCAAGCTCAGTTTGAGTCGTTGGACCGATTTGCCACGCGACTTGTGAATGAGGTTAGACCACTCATCGTCGATCTACCACCGGCAATTACATTGGAGCGGCGCGAAGGCAATTGGACGTTCATAGACGTAGCCGGCGGCCGATATGAATGGTGCCGTGAACTCATGAGCCGTCTAGCGCACCAGACAAATGTGCCGTTGACTTTCGGATCCCGTTGGGAAAACTCCGCGGATCGCGAATCGTGTCGCCGGGATCTGGATGGCCTGCTATCCTGCCGTTCAGCGGCGTTTATCGTGGATGGCAGCGAGGGGGATCCAGGGACTGCATTTTTGATCGGCGCAGCAGCAGCAGCCCACATACCGATCATTTTGTTATACACAGGGCCGACGGAACTGGTGGGCCCAGGTGGTCAAGTGATGCTTCGCAATCTCAGATGCTGACTGAATCTGCAACACACACGACGCAGACATTAGATGATTTTGTGAAGCACGTAATAGATCCCTGATTATAACCCGCCGACTTCTCAAAATTACTGAAGCTGATTAGTGTGGATTATGCGTAGACCGATGATCATTACCATGAATGGATGCACTTGCGCGGGGAAGTCCAGGCTCGCCGAGTCGCTTCACAAAGAGTTTCCGGACTTTCTTATATATATGAGGACCTCGAGAACAGATCACTGTTTCGAGCGTGGATCGAGGGCAGAGGAAAGGCATTCGAGGCGCAATTGGAGTTTTACATTGAATTTATGCGACTACTCTGGAGTAATCTAGCTGAGATCCAGCGCCACGGCTGTGCTATCATTGATCACTCATTGGCCGTTCACCATTTCGTTTATTCACAGATTCTCAAGGATCGGGGTGCTTTGGAAAATGGGGAGTTTGAGCTCTGACGAATGTCTACGACCACCTGTCGAACACGTTAGAGTCTTCATTCATTATCAAGCCGATCATTTTGGAAATCGACGCCGCCACCCTAATTGGCCGCCTCCGGGAACGCAACCGCGACAACGCGGATTCAGTGCATCAACATTATGTAGAACGTGCGATGGCTAGCTTCAAGACCTGGGCGGCTTTAGAGCAAACGCGTTGGTGCTGGGCGGAGTGTCATTTGATGCCGACGGAAGTTTGAAGGACAGTGAAATTCATCGGCTCAGGCAATTTATCTCCGCTGCTTAGGAGGAGAACCACCTAATGGATTGGGGCACTTTGTTGTCAAACGTGCGGGTCGCGGAATTATTCGGGCAATCGCCGTCGATCGGAGACTCGCGAACTGAGTTCGGGCGAGATTACGGCAGAATCCTCTTCTCTACGCCTTTTCGACGATTGCAGGAGAGAACAAGACGCAGGTGTTTCCCTTTGAGCAGCATGACTCGGTTCGGACTAGACTCACCCACTCGCTTGAGGTCTCTAGTGTCGCGAGAAGCCTAGCGAAGCTAGCAGCAGCCTGGCTGTGCGATCTCAAGCGGATGTCATGCGAACAAGCCCTTGCGGTCGAGACGATAGCTGCCACCTGCGGCCTTTTACATGACATGGGAATTCCACCATTCGGTCATTTTGGTGAAGCCGCTATCCAGGATTGGTTTAAAAAGCGGCTAGCCGCACAGACAGCAAATCGCGGTCCCTTTTTTGAAGGCTTTGACTCAACTAATGACCAAGGCCACTACTTATCGCAGTATGCTAATGACTTCCTTAAATTCGAAGGAAATGCCCAGACCATCCGCCTGCTCTCGACTCTACAGCTAATAGCGTACGAGCAACAGTACGTGGAATTTGGACTGAATTTGACGTGTGGTACATTTTCGGCGGCATGTAAATATGTTGCGCCGGCTGACCAAACGGATTCCAATAAGGACGATCACGCGAGAGTAAAGCCGGGTTACTTTGCATCGGAAAATAGAGTCATCGCGGAGGTACGACAGGTCACGGGTACGGGTGATCGTCGGAACCCAATCTCGCTGCTAGTTGAGGCGTGCGACGATCTCGTTTATTGCACAGGCGACTTAGAGGATGCAGTCAAAAAGCAGATTATGAGTTGGGAGGAATTGAAGCAGGAGCTCCTTGAACACTCGGAAAGGGATCCAGTTGTAGAGGATGTTATCGTAAGGCCAGCGTAAAGTGGCGTACAGTTATGCGGAACGTTGGGCTAGACATGAGGAAGTTACACAAGCGTTCCGTACATACTCAATGAATGTGATAAAGCAAGAGGCGCTCAGAGTGTTCCAGGTGAAGTACGAGGACATCATGGCAGGAAGTTATAAATCGGAACTCACTCGCGATTCGGCTTGTGAAACGAAACGGCTCCTCGATGCGTGTCAAACCGTCCTTAAACATCGTGTGTATCCACTGAGCTCGGTGATTAAGGTTGAGCTAATGGGGTTATCAAGTCATCCATGATTTAATGGATTGGTTTTGGGAGGCGGCCGTGAGACGCTCATCTCGATGACCTGTCGGCTCCCGGCAAGAGCTTCGCCGCAAAGGTTCTTAGGCTGTTGTCGTCAAACTACAAGAGAGCGTTAGTTCGTGCGATCCAAGCTGGCGGACTACAGAACGCTATTGTAGACTCCAGCTGGTTACCGATCAAATTGCTGGAATGACTGATACCTATGCTTGTAGTCTACATAGGCAGCTTAGGAATACCAATAGTTGAGAGGTCGCCCTTCTTTTTGCCCGCTTTGGCTTCTCGTGGCCTCGCTGTCCTGTGCGCGCCGAGTGCGGGATATCGCCGCCGGGAATAACTTTCACAAGCCGCAGAATCTTTCGTCATTCTTGAGCCTACAAGCGCTAGAGATTGCGGAGGCGTGCGGCTTTCGCTATCGCCTCGCGGCAAATCGCGCGAGGGATGATTGAAGCCTTGTTCAGCCATTCCGGCAAATCGGACGGTTGCCACGCACGGCGCGCCCCGTTTTGGCGTTGCGGGGCTTGGTGCGCCGTTCCCGTGACGCCTCGAAGGCGCGGCGGCATGGATCACTCGAATTTTGACAAGTTGTTCCTTGGCAGTGGTCACAGCGCATGCTTCGCAATAGTCCCTACCGAGCGAGATTACCACTCGTCACCCTCGGCAAACGCATGGCGCTGTCGGCACCGACGCTTTCGGGGTAGTGTCCACAAACCCGGTCGATCGCGGAAGGATGTTCCAGAGAGTGAGCGCGGTCGATTGAAGAAAGCACTCAGGTGCTCGCCAACGCCAGGAGCTACGGCGCATATGCCGAAATGAACCGTCGAGAGCGCAGCGAGGAGGTGAACGTGACTTGCTGGGCATCGATCCGAGCCATTCACGTGCCGTGTCGCGAATCCCCGAAATCCCAGGCGAGCCACTCGCTGCGCTACCTATTGCGAAATCCCTTCCCCTCAGTACAGGAGTACAGGGGCCGATTGCTAGCGCGAAGGAGTGTTCGCGACAGTTAAACAAGCGTCTTCAGGCTCCGTTCCACTTCCTTCCGGTGATTGCCGGAGGTGCGAGCCAGCGTCATCCAGTCACCAGCCGGCGCCGTGCCTTTGCGAGCAAGTTCGATGACGGCGGCAACGACCTGTTGCACTTGGCTGGAGAGACCGGTCAGCGACTGCAGGTATGACTCGAGCCTTGCCACGTGCGAACGGAAAGCGCCGCGTGAATGACTGTGGCCTTGCGACACGAACGCCAGCAGCGCGACGATGGTGGCGCCGATGCGGGGTTCGAGATTCTTGCCGGGCATGCCACCGTCAGATTCCATGCGGGAGGCGAGATCGAGCAGGATGTCTTCGGCGGTCTCCGCCGGTGGGACTGCATCCCGATGGGCCGCAGCCTTGATCTTGGACCATTACGCGTCGCCTCGCCGCAATACTAATTAGTTAGTACTAAATTTGGCGATGTCAAGTTAGTCGCGCAGGATGTCAGGAGCCGGCAGGGTCAACTTGTATTTACCAGGCGCCAGCTTCGCCACATTCGGAGTCATCCCAGCCGGATAGCCATCGACAAAGGTCGTGCCCCGGCGGGCGTGGGGCCGAGTTCGTAGTACACATTGGGGTTTGGTCAGTAATATCTGCAATTAGAAATCTGGCGAAGTTCGTGGGCACGCATTCGCCCGCCAGCATCCGCTGCGCCAGACCATGATGCCGCGCGGAGGCTGTTATTGTTTGCGTTATACTTGCCAAACAGGTTTCCCGGATGCCCGGCGACTCCATCCTGCAGTACGGGCTCACGGGCAGAATCGGCGCCTTTCGGCATATGGAGTCCGCGAGACCACCGATGTGAGCGACATCTTCCTCAGTTACTCGAGCGCCGACCGTTCCCGGATCCGGCCTCTGATGGACGCCCTCAGCCGCCGTGGATGGTCCGTGTGGTGGGACCGTACCATCCCGCCCGGAAAGACCTGGGACAGGATGATCGAGGAGGCGATCCGGGATGCGCGTTGCGTGATCGTCTTATGGTCGGAGGCTTCCGTAGACTCGGACTGGGTACGTAACGAGGCCGAGGAGGGCAAGCGTAAAGGAATACTGGTTCCGGCGCTGATCGACGATGTCGGCATGCCGCTGGAGTTCCGGAGGATACAGGCCGCGAACCTCGTCGGCTGGTCGGACTCGACGCCAAATGCCGAGTTCGACGAGTTTCTGCGAGCGATCTCGGAAGTCCTGTCTCGAACGCCCGCGGTCGCCGCGGCAGACTCGCCGGCCACAGCGGCCCCGCCCGCCGTCAAACCGGGACCTCGGCCTCGATCCCGTTTCCGCCTCGCCTCCGCGCTGATCGGCGGCGTGCTCTGTCTCGCTACAGCGGCCTGGTATGTGGCGCCTTACTGGTCCATCGCGACACCCGTCCCACTCCTCGCGGCCGGCCAGCCTGCCGACTGGTGGTTCGCCTACAAGTTCAATGCGGCGGCCTTCCCCGGTTGCGGCAGCGACATCCAACGCGTGTGTACCTTCGGCGGCGCCCTTCAGCAGTACCGGAAATTTGGCCAACAGTTCGCACTCATCAGCAACGTGGACGGCCTGTTGCGGCAGGGCCACGGCTGCATCGGCACTTCCACCTTGGATCCGGTGGGCGCCACCTTCAACCAGGTCTACAGCGGCCGGCCTTTTTATGTGCTGTGGAACGATCAGTTCGACGGAGACCCGTTGCCCTCGGAATCCTCGCCCTGGGGGCACTCGAAGGGACTGCTGGCGTGGGACAGAAACGGCGATGGCTTCGTCATGCAGGTGTCGACTCCCTCCTGGCCGGGCTCCGGCAGCTTCCAGTACCCGCGCAAAACCGACGGCAACACGCTCGGGTGCCTGAGGGAGAACGATCTTGAGTCCGGTCAGCACTTCTTTGCCTTGAAGCTCAATCAGAAGGATGTCATCCAGGTGCTCAACGCTCTCGCCAACGCCAAGGTGGTCACCGATCTGCAGAAACCGCAGCTGGTCCACAACGGGGGCCCGGCGGAGATTCAGCGCCAAGTGAGCAAGCTGGCCGACCAGACCATCAGCAGTCACGCCACCATGACGCGTTTGTCCAGCGGCGTCCGGATTATCTCAAAAGCTCCCAACCTCCATGTTCCGCCGTGGCAGATGGTATCCGCCCTGTTGGGAGGTGAGCCGCTGCGCACCGCCACCTGGTGGGCCTCCCCCAAAATCCCGACGACCACCGCAGGCAAGACCCCGGCCTGTTGGGACCCGTTCCTTGGAACTCCCGGCGCTGTGGAGGTAGCAGTGGATGGAAATGTCCTTGGCTCTCCACTGTCGTTCCACGGCGGCGCCACTCCGGACTCCAACCACGCCAAGATCGGCGTCTCGATTGGCGCTCACCCGTACGCGATCTTCGGCGACATGAATCAGCAGGGAACGCTCGATGGGCCCAACTGCGGAAGCTCTCAGAACGGCCGGGGAGGCCTCTTCTACGTGGTGGAAGACGCCAATCTCTCCGCCAGCGTCCGGGACCTGATCCGAGGCGGAACCGCGCCGGTCAACTGATCCAGCACGAATGGCCCGCTGCTCGCCCGCTGGCGTGCCTAGCTAACCAAGCGCCTTAAGGCTGCGTTCCACTTCCTTCCAGTGATCGCCGGGAGTGCGGGCCAGCGTCAATCCAGTCACCAGCCGGCGCCGCGCCTTTGCGAGCGAGTTCGATGACGGTGGCGACGGTCTGTTGCGAGTGGCTGGAGAGACCGGCCAGCGACTGCAAGAACGACTCGAGCCTTGCCACGTGCGAACGGAAAGCGCCGCGTGAGTGAGTGTGGCCTTGCGACACGAACGCCAGCAGCGCGACGATGGTGGCGCTGACGCGGGATTCGAGATTCTTGCCGGGCATGCCGCCGTCAGATTCCATGCGGGAGGCGAGATCGAGCAGGATGTCCTCGGCAGTCTCCACCGGTGGAGCCGCATCCCGATGGGCCGAAGCCTTTGCCTTGGAAAACCGGGACCACCGACTGCGGGCCGGATCGGCAGAAAAGCGCCGTCCGCAAAAGGCTGTTCGTTGCCGAGCGCGACTTGGCCAGATACTACGAGGATGGCGCCGTCACGGTAAGACCGATGCGCTTCACCAGGGCTTGAAAACCCGGGTCATTGCGCATCTCGGCGAAGGCGGGATTCACGGCGAGATTGAGTACCTGGAATTCGTGGAGGTCGGCCGATCTTTCGAGCCATTTCAAGACTTGGGGGCGATCGCCGAGCGAGGCCCAGGCGAGGGCGAACCATTGGCGGAACACGCCGGGGTCTTGCCCGTACTCGGATTCGAGTTGATGAATCAGACGGAGGGCCTGGTCACGGTGTCCGGACCGGCTGAGCGCCATCACTTCGAGGAGGCGGATAGGAGGGAAACGCTTTTCAGCCGAATGCAGATTCGCGAGCGCCAGTTCCGGCTGGCCTGCCTCGATGTATGAGAGGTTCAGCATCATTTGAGGCCCGAGGAGATCGGGATAACGCTCGAGCACTTGCTGCGCGCGGGCGATGGCTTCCGGGAAGCGGCTTTCCCAGTAACGAACCAAAATGATGTCCGTGGCAACGGCGGAATCGACGGGATCGAGAGACCGCGCCGACTCTAATCGGCGATCGGCTTCGATAAACCGGCCACGAAAGGCCAACAGCAAACCATACTGCATTTCGGCGGCGGAATTCGGTTCCTCGCGCGAGGCCAATTGCAGTTCCCGCTCGGCGGCGGCCCAATCCCAATCGTAGGTCAGCGCAATGAATCCGAGGTTGGCGCGGGCCTCGGACAGAGCCGGGTCAATGGCGAGGGCCTTGTGATAAAACTTCTTGGCGTCGGTGATTTCGGCCTGCGTGTGGTTCCTGCCATAGGCGCTCGCCACGTTGTATTTGGCGACGCCCAGGCCGTTCCAAGCCATGGCGTATTCCGGATCGATCTGCACGGCCTGGCGGAGGTCCTGCTCGGCCCGGGAAATGGATTCGGGAGTCGCGTTATCGATCTCGAAGGAGCCACGTTGGTAGAGATCGTGCGCTTCCAAGTTGGGAACGTGCCGGGAGGCGGCCGCGCGGCCCGAGTTTACCTGCAGGGTGCGCGCGATGGCCGCGGCGAGTTCGGATTGAACGGTCAGCAGATCCTTGGCGGGACGGTTATAGGTTTGCGACCAGACCTGCGATCCATCCGACGCACGCTCCAGATGCGCGCTGATGCGGACCTGATCTCCGGAACGCTCCGCGCTTCCTTCGAGCACATAGGATACGTCGAGCTGGCGTCCCACTTCGCGAACATCGGGATTGGCGCCCTGGAAGGCGCGCGCCGATGCGCGGGCGACCACGCGGAGCGAATTGAGATGGACCAGTTCCCCGGTGATCTCTTCGGTGAAACCGTCTACGAAATATTCGTTGGCCGGATCGGCGCTTGGATTCGTGAACGGGAGGACGACAATCGAAGGAGCAATGCCGGTGGCGCGCGACGCAAGAACTCGCCAGGCGCCACCTAGGCCGCCCAATAGGAGAATGGTTGTGGCGAACGCCAGCCAGGCGTAGCGTCTCAGCTTTCGCGGCTGGGCGATCGCCGCGATCTCGGGGGCCGCGACCGGCGCTTCCGCGATCTGGCTGGCAACCCGAAAAAAGCGCGGGACGTACGAGCCGACGGGCAGTTCAATGCGCACCTCGGGAGACTCAGCCTGGTAATACCGCGCCAGCCGCTTCCGAAGGCGGGCAGCCTCCTGTCTCACGATGGGATCGATGCGGGTGCTCCAAGTGGGTTCCCGCCCGAAGACCTCGATTCCGAGGAGAGTCTCTTTCAGCAGGCCCTGTTCACCGCGCAAGGTGGACTCAACCACGTGACGAAGAAAAAGAGAAGGCCGCTCGACGTGCGCAAAGGCGTCGCTGGCGAGGATCAGCCTGAGAGCAGCCATCACCTCTTCCGCACTGACCCCGGCCGAACCGGGTTCTGAAACGGGCGGAGTTGTGCGAGCCTCAGCCATAACGAGACTTACACAGCATAACTATTATCAGATCGCCGTTCAAGAGATAAGCCAATAATTATCAGGCTATTACGGACTGCTTGCTACCGGTAGTACTACCGCTCGCTACTGCCAGCGTTCGATCGGATTCGGGTAGCCTGATCGGGATCTGTTTCAAGGAGAAAACATGATTTCGTACTTCAACGGGCATCTTCTTTCCGCTAACGCTGCGCGTTCACTCAGGAGGCTGGCGACAAGGCTGTGCGTACCGGCGACGGTCGCGGTCTTCGCATTGGCATTCAACGCGAAGGCTGACATCACCTACACGATCAACGACACGGTGGGGGCCGGCGCCGTGACCGGAACCATAACCACAGACGGCACCCTGGGGACGCTGGGCACTGCCAATATCGTCGATTGGAACCTAGTGTTAACAAATGGGTTCGGAACCACTCTCGACTTAACAGGACCGTCCACGACGACACCCCTCGAGGGAGTCGAGGTGTTGGGCACGTCTCTGACGGCTTCCAGCACCAATCTCTCGTATGACTTTGACGGAACCGGTTTCTTTCTGATCCAGCAGAATGGCCTAGACAACGGCGGCACTTACTTTTGCGATGCCGGCTCCGGCCAAGCGACCTGCGATGCGGGGGGCGAGTCGGTTTTCCCCGGCGTTCTTTTCAGTGACCATCAACAGTTTGCTGCTCGTACCGGCGACATCACCATAGGAACAGTGAAAGGATCGGGGACCGGCGCGGTGCCTGAGCCATCGTCGGTGGCGCTGTTATCCGCGGCGCTGCTCGGGGTGGGGCTTCTGGGACGCAAACGCCTTGACCGGCGCCAACCGGTGGGCCTTCGCACGGATTGCTGACTTCGCACGCGGCCGACCGGCGTACTGATAGATCTTGCGCCGGCCGGCGCGGGCGGCAGGGTAAGGCGCGAGGTCGGCGATCTCAATCATGTGGGCGCGGCGCTTCACCGGCCACGGGGCTTCGCCCTCGACGCCGAAGACCAGCTTCTTGCGGCACGCGGCGGCATCGTCCATGACAGCGGTCAGCATCGCGTCGAGCAAGTGGCTGCGCTCGGCCTGCCAATGATTCGCCAGCTTCGATACCAAATGCAGGCCGTCGACAATCACCAGGTGGTGAGTGTGGAGCGCGCGATGGAGCATGTCGAGGAACGCGTCCTCGAGCGCGAAGGGGTCATGGCCGCTTAGCGAGTGCGCGAACTCGTGAATGCCGATCAGGAAGCCGCCCTCCACAGCATGGAACTCGCGCAAGACGGCTGCGCCACCGGAGTCTGAGGCGGACGCCAGAACGAATACGTCACCCGACGGAAGGGCGCCGCGTAAGTCTTCTAAAGCCTGCTGTTGCGCTGGCATAAGTAGGATGTCTGTTTCTTGGACGATGGCTCTCACGGCGCTCAATTAAGCGTTCCCCAGTACGATCATGTGGTTATACAAAGAGTAACCTCCTTTCGCGTGCGCCGGGGCGTAGTTATAAGACGTTTTTGATTAAGGTTTGATGAAACAAGCCCATGATATAGCGGAGACCTGATATCTCAAGGGCTATAACTTAGCGCTGGTTTACTACTAACTAAAGTTGGCACAGGCCAGCGCTTCATTTGGCCATCTGGATCAGACGGTCGGCGTGTTTGAGGGCTTCTTCGGTGAGTTTCTGGCCGGATAGCATGCGGCCGATTTCGCGCGTGCGAGCGGCGGCATCGAGTTCTTCCAGCGCCGCGACTGTGCGGCCTTTCGATTCGCGCTTTTCGACGCGGTAATGATGGTCGGCGAAGGATGCGACCTGCGGCAAGTGCGTCACGCATAGCACCTGGTTGGAGCCCGCGAGCTTTTTGAGGCGCCGGCCGATGCCCTCGGCCGCGCCACCGCCGACGCCGGCATCCACTTCATCGAAGACCAGGGTGCGCACGGTGGCGCTGGCGGGCGAGGTCAGGCAGGTCTTGAGCGCGAGCGCAATGCGCGAGATTTCGCCACCGGAAGCGACTTTCTCAAGCGGCTTGGGCTCCTCGCCCAGATTCGGCGAGACGAGGAATTCAACGCGATCGGCGCCTTCGGCGGACCACGGCGCGGGCGCGATTTGTACGCGAAATACCGTACGTTCCATGGCAAGCTGCGCCAGCTCGGCTTCCACGCGCTTTTCGAGCTTTTGCGCTGCTGCGCGCCGCCGCGCGGTGAGGATGGCCGCGGCGCTTTCGAATTCGGTTGCGAGGCGCGTGCGCTCGCGGCGCAGCTCTTCCATGCGTTCGCTGGCGTTTTCGACGGAGGCGATCTGGCGCCGGACGTCCTCGAGGAAGCTGAGGATTGCGGCGATGGATTGGCCATATTTGCGCTTGAGGCGCGCGATGGCTTCGAGGCGCGATTCCACTTCTTCCAGGCGGCCGGGGTTGCCTTCGAGCTTCGAAAGGTAATCGCGCAGGCCGTAGGACGCTTCTTGGAGGCTGAGGTCGGCGCTTTTCAAATGCTCGCGGAGCGATTCGAGGGAGGAATCGATGCGGCACAATTCGTCGACGCGCTTGAGCGCGGTGCGCGCCAGGCTTAGCGCGGATTCCTCTCCCTCGTAGACGGCGCTGTATGCGGCAGTGGCGGCTTCTTCCAGCTTTTGGACGTTCTGGAGGACGCGGCGCTCATTTTCAAGCGCGGCGTCTTCTTCGGCTTCGAGCTCGGCGCTTTCGATTTCCTTGCGTTGGAATTGCCACAAATCGAGGAGGCGGAGCTTTTCCTGCTCGTTGCGTTCCAGCTCTTCCAGTTCCGCGGCGGAGACGCGCCATTGTTCGTATAAGTCCGCGACGCGATCGAGCGGCTCGCTGTACGCGCCGAACGCGTCGAGCAGATCGCGCTGCGATTCGGGCGAAAACAAAAGCTGCTGATCGTGTTGTCCGTGGATATCGGCGAGGAGCGGGGCGAGCTCTTTTAGCAGCGATGCGGAAACCGGGCGGCTGCCCACAAATGCGCGCGATTTCCCGCTGGCGAGAATTTCGCGCTCAATCAGCAGCTCGCCGTCTTCGATCTCGAGGCCGGCGGGCTCGAGAACGCGCCGCAAGGCCGCGGGTTCGGGGACTTCGAAGATGCCGGCCACGCGGCCGCGCGCTTCGCCGGTGCGGACCATATCGGCGGAGGCGCGGGCTCCGAGTAAGAGGCCTAGGGCATCGACGACGATGGATTTGCCGCTGCCGGTCTCGCCTGTCAACAGATTTAAGCCGGAATGAAAGTGTACGCGGAGGCGCTCTACTACGGCGAAGTTCTCGACTACGAGTTCGAGGAGCATCTGAACGACATTATAGTTAGGTTCTTTTCGACGCAGAGGCGCAGGGACGCGGAGAAAAAAGCACAAAAAATTAATGCTTCGTCTTTTTTCGGGCGTGCTAACGTCTCTATGATAGATTTGGAACAGGAGACGAATTGAGTTTCGGGACTCACGCAGCCCTCCTTCTTCAAATAGAAATCCTGGACACGATCCTTCAGCACGAAGGACCCGTGGGCCTATTGATTCTGGCGCTCCTGCTCGTCCTGTCGGTTTATTCGTGGACGGTGATCTTCTCCAAGATGGGCGCACTGCGAGGCGCGCGTAAAACTAACGCGCGCTTCCTGCGCGCCTTTCGTAAATCCACCAGTCTCGAAGCGGTAGTTGCCGCCAGTGAACAGTTTCGCCCCTCTCCATTGGTAACTGTGTTTGATTTCGGCTATGAAGAAGTCGAGCGGCAAGTGAAATCGCGCGGCAAGATCGTGAACCGCGCGGCGGTGGAACGGGCGCTGCAATTGGGCGTGAGTGAGGAGTTGATGCGGCTGGAGCACCGTATGAATGTGCTCGCAACGGCCGCCTCGGTTTCGCCGTTCATTGGATTGCTGGGTACAGTCATGGGCATCATTCGCGCGTTCGAAGCCCTCAGTACGCAAGGCAGCACGAGTTTGCGCGCGGTGGGACCGGGCATCGCCGAGGCCCTCTACGCCACAGCCATGGGGCTTTTCGCCGCGATCCCGGCGGCGATGGCGTATAACGCGTTCGGCAATCAGATTCGCGAGATCGGTTCGCGAATGGACGACTTCTCGCTCGAGTTCCTGAACATGGCCGAGCGTAATTTCGGAGACTAAATGGCTTTTTCGGCCAATGGCGGATCTGGATCGCGGCGACGAAACC
Organism: Bryobacterales bacterium; assembly: GCA_963743705.1. Taxonomy (GTDB): domain Bacteria; phylum Acidobacteriota; class Terriglobia; order Bryobacterales; family Bryobacteraceae; genus PALSA-243. The sequence continues at coordinate 904,558 of CAVUQS010000021.1, forward strand.
GCGGTGGCGCCGCGCTATCCGAGATTAACGTCACACCCTTCGTCGACGTGGTGCTGGTGCTCCTCATCATTTTTATGTTGACGGCGCACGTGATGGACTTCGGCATCGAGGTGGACGTGCCAAAAACCACCACGGTTCGCGACACGTCGAAGGAATTGCCGGTAGTCATCATCGATAAGACCGGCACGACATTTGTAAATGACAAGCCGTGCAATATCCACGACCTGGCCAGGACTATCCGGGAGAAGTTCGGCAAACCCGAAGCCGTGTATGTGCGCTCCGATAAGGACGCGATCTTCGATGTTTTCGCTCAAGTGGCCGACCAATTGCAAACCGATGGCCTGAAGATTAACGTCGTGACGCAGCCGATCGAGGGTTCGGGGAAGGGCCGGCGCTGATGCATACGCATGGCGATGTGTTCGATCGCCCCGACGGCGTTACGGGGCCGTTCTGGGGTTCGGTAGGTCTGCATGTTTCGGTGGTGGTTTTCCTGCTGGGCTATGCAGCGGCGGAGAGCCGGCGGAAGCCGATGATGGGGGATGTGGATGGCGGCCGGATGGGCTCGGTTGTGATCAGCGCGGTTCGCACCATCCCATTGCCCTCACGCAATGCGCCAGAAAACCCGGTGGCGAATGACTCGAAATCGTACGTTCCCACGCCCCCGCCCAAGGCCAAGCCACAGCATCAGGTGAAGGCTCCGGAACCGAAAGCGATTCCGATACCCAGTAAGACAGCGCCGCCGAAGAAGATCGCGCGGGAAGAAACGCCGGCGCCCAATAAGTTCCGCGAGAAGCAACAGGATCAGCCAAACCAGGTTTATAGCTCGGCGGCTCCGGCGTTGAGCAATCCGATGTATCAAATCCAGGGTGCGGGCGGCGTGGGCGTGGGCACCGTCAATCCGCTGGGGCAGCAGTTCGGCGCCTACGCCAAGTTGATCATCGACCAGGTGGGCCGCAAGTGGAATACGGCCACGCTGAATCCCCGCCTGCAGACTGCGCCGATCGCAGTCATCAGTTTCACCATCAATCACGACGGCTCGGTGGCGACCAGTTCCATCCGGATCTCGCAATCGAGCGGAATTCAGGCGGTGGACATTTCGGCGCAGCGCGCGGTGATGGACGCGGCGCCCTTTCAGCCGTTGCCCGCCGGGTTCCCTCGGAACGATGCGCAAATCGAGTTGCGCTTTGAACTAAAGCGGTAATCAATATGCGTGCTTTTGCCACAATCGGAATCGCTCTAACGGGCTTGGCCTTGACGCTTAGCGCCCAGGATTTCACGGGAAACATCCGCAATGGCCAGAAGCCTAAGATCGCCGTGCCGGACTTTCGCGGCTCGGGCGCATCATCGGGCTTGATGAGCACCTTCAACCAGACGCTGTGGGGCGACCTGGTTAATTCCGGGATGGTCGACCTGGTGGCTAAGACGCTTTATCCGCGCGTGGTTCCCCAGCAACCTTCGGATTTCGGCGGCACAACCATGCCTTCGTGGAGTAGTCCGCCGGCTCAGGCGACTTATCTCGCGTTCGGATACGGCGCGACGCAGAACGGCGTGTTTGTGGCGCGCGGTTGGTTGTACGACCTAAGTCAAGGCACGCCAGACAAAGCTCAGCTACTGGGAAAGAACTATCTAGGCTCGGTGGATGACGCCGGCGCGCGTAAGACGGCGCATGAATTCGCCGCGGATATCATCTTGCTGCTGGGCGGAAAGTCGCTGCTGGGGACGCATATTTACTATGTGCATCAGTCTTCAGTAGGCGCCGCCAAGGAAATCTGGGTTATGGATTGGGATGGCTCGAACCAGCACCAGGTTACCCGTTACGGCAATCTTACAATCCAGCCTGCGATCTCTGCGGATGGCTCGAAGCTCGCATTTGTTAGCTACTCCAAGCGCACTCCTGGTATAGTTGTGTTTTCTGTGGATCCACTAAGGGATTTGCACTTTTACAACCAGACGGCGTCGGTCAATTCCTCTCCTACTTTTACGCCCGATGGGAAGCAAGTCATGTACTCTTCTTCGGCTGGTGGAACCTGCTGCCGTCTGTTCCTGTCTAACCTCGATGGGACCGGTTTCAGACCGGTGACGCATTCGACGTTCATCGATACGGAACCGAAAATCAATCCCAAGACGGGCGCGCAGGTGGCATTCGTTTCCGGCCGCTCAGGGCCGCAGCAGATCTATCTGATGAATATCGATGGCGGGAATATCGAGCGCCTGACGGACGGCACGGGCGAGGCGTCGAACCCAAGCTGGCATCCGGACGGACAGTTTCTGGCGTTCTCGTGGACGCGCGGATTTGCAGCCGGTAAGTTCAATATCTTTACGATGGATGTGGTCTCGCGAAGATACGTGCAGTTGACGCATGACGAAGGGCGCAACGAGAATCCATCCTGGGCCCCGGACGGCGTGCATCTGGCGTTCGCGTCCACGCGCGGCGGCGGGCGGTCGCAGATCTATTCGATGCTGGCTGACCGTTCGGAATCGCCGCAGCAGTTGACTACCCAGGGAATCAATTTCAGCCCCGTGTGGGGCAAGTAGCTTACGTACCAGGAGGGGTTGTTCATGTTGGCAAATCGTAAAGTCACGGCGGCCGTATTTGCCGCCACATTGGCCCTCTTCGCGGCGGGATGCAAGCACAAGGCGCCGAATGCGCCGACAGCGCCGCCTCCGCCCGCTCCGACAAACACCGCGCCGCCGCCCCCAACGCCCGCGGCCCCGGTTGTGGCTCAATTTACCGCGGAGCCGACGTCGATTCAGCGCGGGCAATCCGCCACCCTGCGATGGGAAGTGACCGGAGCGGCCACCAGCGTGGCAGTGGACCAAGCCATCGGCACCGTTCAGAACACGGGCAACCGCCGCGTCTTCCCGAGCGACTCCACTACGTATACTTTGACTGCAACCGGTCCGGGAGGCACTACGACGGCTAGCGCCACTGTGGGCGTGACTTCACCGCCGCCCCCACCGCCCCCGACGCCTGCCGACTCGGGCGTGCCGAAGGGCGATTTTGGGACCCGCCTGAGCTCACAGGTACAGGACGTTTATTTCGATTACGACAAGAGCGATATCCGGGGCGATTCCCAAGCCACGCTGCAGCAGGACGCGCCGGCGATCAAGGCGATTCTTGCCGATTTCCCGACTGCAACGATCGTGGTGGAAGGCCATTGCGACGACCGCGGCTCGGCCGAATATAACCTGGGCCTGGGCGACCGCCGGGCTAGCGCCGCGAAGGATTTCCTGGTCCAACTCGGCATTCCGGCCGACCGACTGCAGACCATCAGCTACGGCAAGGAAAGACCGCAATGCAGCGAATCGAACGAATCCTGCTGGCAGAAGAACCGCCGCGTTCACTTCTCGTCCGGGCAGTAGAATAGAAGTAGTGTGCCTCCGCTGGGGCGGAGGCTGGCCGGGCCGCAGGGTCTGCGCCACATAAAGGAGAGTTGCACATGATCCGGCGTCTTGGCTTATTGATTTTGATTGCGTCGCCCAACCTGGCGTTCGCCGTCGACAAGAACATTCAGGAATTGCAGCGGGACGTGGCGTTGTTGCAAGACCAGATCAAGCAACTTCAAATTGCTCAGGACACCAAGTTCGCCGCGTTGCAGACGCTGGTGCAACAGGCAGTGGATGCCTCGATTCGCGCCGACCGCGACGTGGCGGTGATCCAGAACGGCTTTCAGCAGAGCGGCAAGGAACTCGCCAATTCGGTGGTGACGCCGGTGGTGGGGCTGGGCACGCGCCTCGATCAGGTCTCGGGCGACGTACGCACGCTGCAGCAGGCGGTTTCCGATCTCACCAGTTCCATGGCCAAGATGAACGCGCAACTCAGCGACATTGGCATCGCGATCAAGGCTCTCAGCGTCCCGGCGACGCCGCCGCCGGCGCAACAGCAGGCCACAGTTCCCGGCGCGCCGGGAGGTTCGTCCATGCCGCCGATGAATCAGAAGGATATGTATGACGCCGCCAAAGGCGACTACCTGACGGGGAAGATGGATATTGCGACGCAGGAATTTCAGGACTTCCTGAAATACTACGGCACCTCCGATCTGGCGTCGAGCGCGCAGTATTACATCGCGTCGATCCAATATTCGAACAAGAATTACGAAGCGGCGGCGCGGGAATTCGACATGATGATCGAGAAGTATCCGGAAGACGCGAAGACGAAGGATGCCAGGCTTTACAAGGCGCTGAGCCTGGTTGCGATCTCCAAGCGCAACGACGCCGTACCGATCTTCAAAGATCTCATTACGCGCTACCCGGGCACCGATCAGGCCGTGCGGGCGTGCACCGAGCTGAAATCGCTGGCCATCAACTGCCCGAAGCCGGCGCCGCCGGCTCGCTCCTCCGCGCGCAAAAACGGCAGGGACGATCTATAGTTTGGGCGCCGGATCGCCGCCCGCGGCGTAGGCTTGATCGAGCAACTCCACCACGTGCACGACGCGCTGGCTTTTGCCGCGCGATCTTACTCCAGCCTGTAACTGCAGCATGCATCCCGGGTTTGCCGTCGCGATTATTTCCGCCGCGGTGGCATTGACCGCTTCCATCTTGGTTTCGAGCAGGCGCAATGACATCTCGCTTTGCGTGATGTTGTAGATGCCGGCGCTGCCACAGCAGAGATCGGCGCCGCGCATCTCATGGAGCTTGATTCCGGGGATGGCGTTGAGCAGTTTTCGGGGCGCCGTACGCACGCGCTGACCGTGCGCGAGGTGGCAGGAATCCTGATAGGTGACGGTGGCGCTGACCGCGCCCATATCGCGGTTCAAGTCGATAGAAGCGAGGAATTCGGTGACGTCGCGTACACGACCGGCGAATGCGCGGGCGGGCTCGGTTCCCAGCAGGTCGCCGTATTCTTTGAGCGTGGAGCCGCAGCCAGCGGCGTTGGTGATGATGGCGTCGTAGTTGCCATCGGCGAGGGCTTCCACGTTGACGCGAGCCAAGGCTTCGGCTTCAGTGCGCAGGCCGGAATGCAAGTGCAGCGCGCCGCAGCATGTTTGGCCGGCGGGGATCGAGACATCGCAGCCGTTCTTGCGCAATACGCGCACCGTGGCCTCATTCAAACGCGCGAAGGCAACGTTGGCGATGCAGCCGGAAAGAAAGGCGACGCGGTAGCGGCGCTCGCCATGCGCCGGGAACTCACCGCCGATGCGGCTGAAGAAGAACGGCGGCTCTACCGAAGGCGCGAGTTGGATCAAAGGGCCCAGCTTGCCGAGCATGCCGATGGAAGCCATGCCCCGCGCCAGCAACTTCAGGCCGCTGGCTTCGAAGAGATAGAGCAGCGTGCCGGCGACCGAAAGCGTGCGGCGCGATTGGAGCAACTGGCCGAATACGAAGCTGCGCACGCGTTGAGCGAACGGGCTGCGCACGCGCGAGGCTTCGATTGCGGCGCGAGCGTCCTCCACCATACGGCCGTATTTCACGCCGGAAGGGCAAGCGGTTTCGCAGCCGCGGCATGCGAGGCAAAGATCGATGTGCTGAATGTAGGAATCGGTGATGGGGGCGCCGTTCGCGACCTGGGCCATCTGGTAGATGCGGCCGCGCGGCGAATCCATTTCCAGGCCGAGGTCGCGATAGGTGGGGCAGGCGTTCAGGCACAGGCCGCAGTGAACGCAGCGATCGATATCGAACTGCTGCACACCTTGCTGAAGACCGGCGGGTTTGATCTCAGATACGGCCATAGAGCCGGCCCCGGTTCAAAAGATTCGACGGATCGAACAGATTCTTGATGCGGCCCATGATTTCGAAGTCATTGCCTGGCGCGGGCCACAACTCCAGCGTGGACTTGGAAGCCTCAGGCGCAAACTCAATGACGCCGCGGGACCCGCGTACTTTCGCGTCGCGCCGCCACGCAACCGCGTCGGCGACGCTCTCGAAGTAACCGTAGCATACGCCGGAACCGGCGCGGGCGATGGCCGGGCCGTCAAACGAGGCCATCTCCGCTTCGACGCCTTTGAGCGTGCACGATACGCGCGCCACCGCGCCATCGGGGTGTTCGCGAAGGTAGGCGGGAGTGAATTCGCGGATATGCTCCCACAGCTCGTCTTGTTTATCGCCCTCGAACGCCACGCCGTCGGACATGGGCGCGAACTCACGCTCGTACCGATTCGTCGCGGCGGCGTTGCCGGCCACCCGGATGGCCAAAAGATACGCCCGGTTGCCGAGGCTGGCGCCGGCGGCGGGATTGAGCAGATCGACGGCGGCGGGTTGCAGCGGGCTTTGCAAAATGAGATTGCGCGCGGCGATGGCGCTGGCGGCATCGGGAAACGGGAGCAGGAAACTGCGCTCGATTTCGGGCATGGGCGCGAGCTTGAAATTGAGCGACGCGATGGCTGCGAGCGTTCCGAAAGACCCGATCATCAGTTTGCCCATATCGAGGCCGGCGACGTTCTTGACCACCATGCCGCCCGATTGCACCATCTTGCCTTCGAGGGTGATGAACGTCATGCCGATGACGAGATCGCGCGCGGTTCCGTAGAGGCGGCGGCGCGGGCCGCTGCTATTGGAGGCGATGACGCCGCCCACGGTAGCGGAAGCGGAGAAGGGCGGGTCGAGCGGGACCATTTGCCTGCGCTCCGCCAGGATGCGGGTGAACTCGCTCCATGGCATGCCAGCTTCGACGCTGACGGTGAGATCGTTAGGCTCATAGGCGAGCACGCCGCGGAGAGAAGAAGTGGAGATTTCGACATCGGCGGCAGCCACGGGACCGGCCATGAGACGCTTGGACCCGGCGCCGCGCAGTTGAATGGTGCGCAGGTTGCCGGCTGCGTCGCGCAGCGCTTCGGCAAGGGCGGCGGAGGTGGCGGGTTGGAGGGCTTCCATCATTTTCAGGGTGGCACTTCAAGCTTGGCATAATTGATAACCATGGCGACTCTTTTTGCCGGGACTTCCGGCTTCGCGTACGCTGCCTGGAAACCGGTGTTTTACCCGGCGAAGATGCCGTCGAAGCAATTCCTGAATCATTACGGGTCGCGCCTGAATTGCGTCGAGATCAACTATACGTTCCGGCGGCTGCCATCGGCTTCGACGCTTGAAAACTGGGTGCAGGCGACCCCGGCGGGATTCGTGTTCGCGGTGAAGGCGAATCAGCGGATTACGCACATCATGCGGCTGAAGAATGCGGGCGAAGCGACGGAGCTGTTCTTCCGCATGATCGATCCGCTGCGCACGGCGCGGCGCCTGGGGCCGGTGCTGTTCCAATTGCCGCCGAATCTGAAGTGTGACGTGCCGCTGCTGCGCGATTACCTGGCGCTGCTGCCGGAGGGATTGCGCTATGCGTTCGAATTCCGCAACGAATCGTGGCTGGCGGAGCCGGTTTATGACGAACTGAGAGCGCGCAATATTTCGTTGTGCGTGGCGGAATCGGAGCGGCTTGAAGTTCCGGAAGTGATCACGGCCGATTTCGTCTATTACCGCCTGCGCAAGCCGGACTACACGGAAGCCGATGTGGGCGCTTTCGCGGCGCGCGCGAAGGAACTGCTGGGAACGGGACGCGATCTCTACCTGATGTTCAAGCACGAAGAGACGCCGGAAGGCGCGCTCCACGCGGAAACCCTGTTGCAAAAAACGCGCTGAGGGATAATCCAGAGATGCGCCGACTCGCGCTCGCAGCCCTCGCGCTCTATACGGTTTGGATCACGTGGGAGGCCAAGCGCCTGGAAGGGGGCCTGCGCGACGATTCCGGAACGGCGATGGTGGGCAAGCAAGCGCCCGATTTCACGCTGAGCGCCTGGAACGGCGGCAAGGTTTCGTTGGCGGATTTCCGCGGCAAGAACGTCGCGCTGGTGTTTTGGGCGAGTTGGTGCGAGCCGTGCCGCCTCGAACTGCCGTTGCTTAGGGACTTCTACACGAAGGCGCGGCCGTTGCGCAACGATTTCGAAGTGCTGGCGATCAGCATCGATGAATACGCCGACGCCGCCGAAGGGGCCGCGGGCAGCATGAAACTGCCGTTCCCGGTGTTGTTGAACGGCGAGAAGGTCTCCCACACATACGCGGTGGTCAATATTCCGCAGATGCTCATCGTGGATAAAACCGGCAAGGTGGCCTATGGGCAGGTGGGCTTCAACATGAGCATGGAGGCAATGCTGGCGGCGCAATTTCACCTCGACCCCAAGCTCTTCCTGAAAGGCGCGAATGGCGCAGCCGGCAATTAGCTTCCGCGGGATTTCGAAGACCTATCAGCGCCGTTTCAGCGAGGAGCGCGTGGAGGCGCTGCGATGCGTTTCGTTTGAAGTGGAAGCGGGCGAGGTATGCGCGTTTCTGGGCCCGAACGGCGCCGGCAAGACCACGAGCATCGGCATTCTGATGGGCTTCCTGTTCGCGGACGAGGGAGAGGCGCGCGTGCTGGGGTACGAACCGGGCGACGTGCGCGCCAAGAGCCAGATCGGATTTCTGCCGGAAAATTTCGCGTTCTATAAATACATGACCGGGCCGAAGCTGCTGCGGATGCATATGGCGCTGGCCGGCATGGACGCGCGCGGCGGCGAAGAGCGCGTGCTGCGATTGCTCACGCAAGTGGGATTGCAGCATTGCCTCGATCTGAAGATCGGCAAGTATTCGCGCGGCATGGTGCAGCGGATTGGACTGGCGCAAGCGCTGCTGGCGGACCCGCAACTGCTGGTGCTGGACGAGCCGACATCGGGACTGGATCCGGCGGGGCGCAAAGAGGTGCTGGATCTTTTGGCATCGCTGAAGGCGCAAGGCAAGACGGTGTTTCTGAGCTCTCACATTCTTCCGGAAGTGGAGCAGATTTGCGATCGCGTGGTGATCATCGACCGCGGCAGCCTGCTGCAGAGCGGCAAAATGAGCGACATGCTGGCGAGCGCCGGCCACGTGGAGATTGTGGCCGCGGGCATCGGCGCGGAACTGGAACCGGCGCTGGCGGCGCTCGCGCTGGAGATTGAGCCGACGCCCGAGGGATTGCGAATCGTGGTGGAGGCCGCGGCGAAGCGCGAGGTCGCGGAACTGGTGTGGAACGCGGGCGGCGACGTGATCCGCATCAATCCGCGGCGCAGTTCGCTGGAGGAGCTGTTCCTGAAGACGGTGGCGGAGCACGGGAGGCCTGCGTGAGGATCCGCACGATCGCGTGGAACACGTTTTCGAGCCTGCTGCGCAACCGGTTGCTGCTGTTGTTCGGCGCGGGATTCGCCTGCGTGCTGATGCTTTTTCTGAGCCCGCTGCTGATGGTGAAGCAGATGGCGACAACGGTAGGCGCGGGATCGGCGCAGCAGATGGCGCTGGGCGAGATCACGATCGCAATGGCGTTGATCGGCGGATTCGGCAGCCTGCTGGCGGCGTGGACCGCGGCTGACGCGGCGGCGAGCGAAGTGAGATCGGGCACGATTCTCGCGGTGCTGGCGCGGCCGGTGCGGCGCTGGGAATTCCTGCTGGGCAAATATCTGGGCGTGATGCTGCTGATGACGATTTACGTGGTGTTCCTGACGGGCATGACGTACGTTCTGGCAGCCATTCCGGGCCAGAAAATTCACGGTTCGCCGCTGCCGTTTCTGGTTTATCCGCTGGTGCGCTACGCGATCTATAGCGCGATCGGACTAATGCTGGGCGTGCTGATGCATCCGGTGCTGGCGTTCGGGGCGGTGATGGTGATTGCGCAACTGGCGTCGATGGTGGCGCCGGGAAGCCAGCCTTCATGGATGGCGACTTGGATTCGCGATGCGCTGTACGTGGTGCTGCCCTCGACGGGACTGATCTCAGAGACGCGATTCCTGGAACTGGACCGAGCGGCGCTCGAGAGCACGCCGTGGCGCGATCATCTCACGACGATCGCGTATGGGCTGGACTACGCGCTGGTGTGCTTTGTGCTGGCTTGCTGGGCGTTCCGGAAGAAAAGCCTGACGCGGGATTAGCTGGAATCAGGGCTTAGAACGCCGCGGCGCCAGCCTCCGCAACCGCATGATCCTGGGCGCCGGAGCCACCGCTAACTCCGATTGCGCCGACGACCTTTCCGTCCTTTTTGAGTGGTATCCCGCCCGCGAAGATCATGATCTTGCCGTCGTTTGACGCGTGGATTCCGAAAAATTGCCCGCCGGACTGTGCATGCGTAGCCAGATCCTTGGTGGCGATATCGAAAGCACGGGACGTGTACGCTTTCTTTTGGGAAATATCAATGCTGCCGATCCAAGCTCCGTCCATGCGAACGTGAGCGACGATGTTTCCGCCCTCGTCGGCGATCGCGATATTCATCGGCTGTCCGATCTCGCGAGCTTTCTCTTCAGCCGCAGCGATGACTCTGCGGGCATCCTCCAAACGAACCATTAGACGTCTCCTTTAAGCGTAGTGATTGTGAAACGCGGAATGCGCATTCCATTGTAGCTGCCGCCCGGGGCCGACTGGCGGCGGTTTTCTTGGTGGGGTAGTGCAATTTTTTCGAATCCTCCCTCGCTGATGGCCATCCTGTCACATATGATGACGACCATGCTGGTGGATGACCGGTCATCGAGGAGGAATCATGAAGCTCGCAGGCAAAAAGGCTCTCATTACCGGCGGCAACAGCGGCATCGGCCTGGCCACAGCCCGCCTTTTCATCTCTGAAGGCGCGGAAGTCGCAATTACGGGCCGCGATCAACAGACACTGGATGAAGCCGTCGCCGAGTTGGGATCGAAAGCGCACGGCTATCGCGCCGACGTTACGGTTGCGGAGGACCGCAAGAAGCTTTTCGCTGAACTCGCCAAGGACTTTGGCAAACTTGATATCGTCTTCGCCAATGCAGGCATTTCCGGCAGGACGCCGACTGGCACGACCGACGAAGCCATCTTCGAGAAGGTAGTCCAAACCAACCTCAACGGCGCTTTCTTTATCGTCAATTCGGCCGCCCCTCTCATGAACGACAACGGAAGCATCATCTTCAACGGATCGGTGCACAATTATCTCGGTCAACCAGGCGTGGCTGCCTACGCCGCCACGAAAGGCGGACTCGTCTCGATGGCGCGATCGATCGCCGCAGATCTGGCGCCGCGCAAGATTCGCGTGAACGTGGTGGCCCCGGGAGCGACGAAGACTCCCATCTGGAAGCGCGGGGCGCGCGCCAATGCCACGGCAGAGGAATCCGCAAAACTTTCCGACTTCGTCTCTTCCACGGTTCCACTTGGCCGTTGGGGCGAGCCGGAAGATCTGGCCAAGGCTGTGCTTTTTCTTGCCTCGGACGATTCGTCGTACATCAACGCGATCGAGCTGATGGTGGATGGCGGACTGACTGGCGCTCCCTTCGGCGCCGCCATTCTTCGCGGCTGACCACGTTCGAGCGCAAGCTTTTCAAGGAGATTCTGTATGTCCCATCATTTCGATACCAAACTGGCGAGGGAAGATCCGAGCCTCAACCTCTGCGACTTTTATTTATTTGACGGCCCCTCGGGCAAGACGGTAATGGCGATGACCGTGAATCCGGACGTGGGATTATCGGCTCCAGATACGCTTCATCCAGAAGGGCTCTATGCGTTCCGGTTCGACCTGAACGGAGATGCGAGGGAAGAGGTCACGTTCAAGTTCCGGTTTGGTGAACCACGGCACGGAGACGGCAGTGAGCATACTCACATTCAGCCGTTTGTGGTGCGGAGGGCGACGGGCGACGATGCTCTTCGTGGTGACGCCGGAGAGAGTCTGGTTGAGGGTGAAACCGGTTCGATCGCGACTAATTCGGATCTTCGGGCGTATGTTGGGATTGCTCCAGAGCTATTTGCGGCAAATGGTGGATTCCGCCCATTTATGACTGCTTTCTATAAGGACCAGCGCTACGATCGGGACGCCTTTCTGCATCAGCAGAATCCCTTTGCGAGGCGGAATGTTACGGCGATTGTGCTGGAGGCGCCGAGCGAATTGATTGGGAAGGGGAAAATCAACGCATGGGCGACGATCTCCCTCTTCGGCCATGCGCCGGAGGTACAAGTTTCGCGTTGGGGCCTGCCTATGGTTACGCATCTCTTCCTGAACGACCCGAGCGATCAAGAGGTGAAAGAACAATTCAATGCGTCGGTTCCGTCTGAAGATCTAGAGCGGTTCGCGAAGCCGATCGCGGATGTTGCGGAGAAGATGACGACCTATGCGGGTTCGGCGGCGGACCCGGGTAAATACGGGAAGCTGATCGCGGCACGGCTTTGTCCCAACACGTTGCCTTACGAGCTTGGAACGTCCGCCGCATTTGAGGTGGCCAGCTTCAATGGACGCGCGCTCGGCGACGATGTGTTGGATGTGATGTTGACGCTGGCGGCCAACACGCCAATTGACGATGGCTTTGCTCCCGACCGCGGACGCATTCGCAAGGATTTCCCATATTATGGAGCGCCGTATACGGCGGAGGAGCAGGCCGGGGTGACGCCGATACCGCGCCCGGCGAAGAAGTAGGGGGGATGGCGCGGCCGGCGCGGCGCTGGGCGATTCGGCTAGCCGGCTTTGGATTTGCGGGCGCGCTTTTTGGGGGCCGCCTCGACGACCTCGTGGGCGTGCGCGGCGGTTGCGGTTTCGGCCATGGCAGGCTTTTTCTTCTCGGCCAGGCTCTTCTTGAGCGCTTCCATGATGTCGATGACGGGCGCGATGTGAGCGGCGGGGGTCTCGACCACCTTCCGGCCTTCGATCTTGGCCTCGATCATCTGGCGCAGATTCTCGCGGTAGGCGTCGTGATATTTCTCGGGTTCGAACTCGGCTTCGAGCGAAGAGATGAGCATCTTCGCCATGGCGAGTTCCTTATCCTTGACGAGGCTGGTATCGGTGCGGAACTCTTCGACGTGCCGGATTTCGTCGGCGTAATACATGGTGTGCGAGAGGATGCCCTTGGCGCCGGGACGCAGGATGATGATGTGCTCGCGGTTGTGCATGGCGACCTTGGCAAGCGCGTAATATTCGGATTCGCGCAGGGCCTGGAAGAGCAGGGCGTAGGGGCGCTCGCCGCCTTCATCGGGCGCGACGTAGTAGGAGCTTTCGAGATAGACGGGATCGACCTGCGCGCCTTTGACGAATTCGAGGATCTCCATGACCTTGGCGGTCTTGGGCGCGACCTTTTTGATGTCGTCGTCGTCGATTTCGACGTATTGGTCTTTTTCGTATTCGTAGCCTTTGACGAGCTCGCTGCGCGGGACGGGCTTGTCTTCCGCCTGGCAGAAGACCACCTGGCGAATGCGCGAGTGATCTTCTTTGTGCAGCAGGTTGAAACTGACAGTTTCGCTGCGCGCCGCGCTAAACAGACGGATGGGGAACGACACCAGTCCGAAGGTCAAATGGCCCTTCCAAACGCTCGCTGCCATGGAAAACTCCTCCGCGAAACCAAGATACTACAGTGGCGGGGGCGCGGGGCGGGAAGCTGCATAAAATGAGTGATATAGAGAGCATTGGCGAGGGAACCGCGCACCCCCCATTGCGACATTCCTTCCGCTCGATTAGCTTATGTTGGAGCGAAAGGGTGAGGAATGGCAGAAAACAAGACCAAGCCGACTAAAGTAAGCGTCACGGCGTTTATCAATGCGCTCACAGACGAAACCAGGCGCGCGGATGCCAAGGCGCTCGTCCAGCTGATGCAAAGCGCGACCGGTGAAAAGCCGAAGATGTGGGGACCCTCGATCATCGGCTTCGGCAGCTATCACTACAAATACGAAAGCGGGCGCGAGGGCGATATGCCTCTCGCCGGTTTTTCGCCACGGAAGGCGGCAACGGTTGTTTATGGCGTGACGGGGTTCGACGGTTCGGAGGCATTGCGAGCCAAGCTCGGCAAACACACCACCGGCGGAAGTTGCCTCTACATTAAGAAGCTTGCCGATGTGGATGAAAAGGTTTTGACGGCATTAGTCTCAAGATCTGTGGCGGCTAATCGGGTTCGATAGCCGAGTTAGGGACTCGGGGATTGGATCACCGACTACAGCTGGGTCGCTACGGCTTTCGCTGCGCGTTCCGTACGGCGGTCTCTCGCTTCCAGGACAACAGCGATTATCAACATGGCGATCGCCATCGCCACCAGGTAAATCGCTATCTGGTCAATAGAAGTGAGGACGGCGTAGGCCGCTCCAGCGATTCCGAGCGCCACATAGGTTCTGATGGTCCCGGTTGGGAGGAATTGCTTGATTACCTGAATGGCTCGCGGCCGCACTACAACAGCGCCTATGACAAGGCCGCCTAGAAGGACGCTTTGCCAGAACGCCGTCATCGGGATGTCGAATACGGCATGGGCAATCATGGACGGAATCAGAGACCGGGTCCAAGCGAACACGACTCCGAAACCGATCGCGGACAGAAGAAGGCTCACAACCATGCTCGCGTTGTAGACATCCGGTCTCAGATACTGGGTGTGTGTAAAGGTAAACAGGCAAGCCGCGCCCAAGATCGCAGGGCCGTCGCCCCAGTCTTCGGCCAAGCGACGTTGACAGTATCCGCGATAAAAAAGCTCTTCGAAGAAAGGAGCGCCGGCCCAGCTGAGGACCCCGGCGAATAACCAGAATTGCCAGCGCTGCCAAGACATGTCCATGAATGCTTGGCGCCAAGGGACCGTCGGGCCGGGGTGGATCGAATTCGCCAAGGTGACACTTACAACGGGCCACTCCCAGAAGGCAGCGGCTGCGAGTCCCGCCAAAAGCAACATCGTCCAAGGGCGCCCTGCTTTTGTGAGGCCGAAATCGGCTAGGCGCCGCCGCCGATACCACCAATTGAGAGGAACGGCGAGCAAAAAATAACCGGCATTCTGGACTACCAGCAACGCAAACAATTGACGCGATGCGGTGATCAAATAAGCATCGGAGGAGTGCTCGGTCAAGCTGCTCAGCGGGTTCGGAAGCGAAAAGCCGAGCAGACGTTTTAATCCGATCACTGTGACCGGACCGACGAGGTACACTCCCAACACTTCCAGCAGCGCGGCCGCACGCCTTTGGGACTTGCCGGTCATCATGAGCGAGTATAGCCGGAGTTTGGACGGCGCCGAACAAGTACCAATTGGTATTTACGCACCGCGAATCGGCGCTGGCGGTACGACGACCTCAACAAGTCCAGTGGCCACGTCATATACGAGGCCGGAGACAAGCCACTCGCCGGGCAATGCGGGAATCGCCCGAAGGAAGGCAACGTCGACAGCAACTGCCGCGCGAGGAGCGGTGACGGCTTTTGCCTTGAGGTCCTCTTCCTGAATTTGGAAATAGTGCGTCAGCATGGCATAGTCGGCCGCAAGACGAGTGATGCCGCAATCGGTGTGGTGAAGTACGATGATGTGAAACTCCCCGCCGCCTCCAGGAATCTCTCCGGCAACCTCACCGATTCGCCCGAGCATGCCTAACTGCTCCAACAGGCCCGGCGTGATTCGACCGCCGATGTTGCGGATCACAACAGCCTCGCCCGGTTTAATTCCAAGTACATGAGCGGGATCTACACGCATATCAGCGCAACCGATGACGATTGCCTTTACATTCGGCAACGCCCGCGGGAGCGAGGGCATCAGTGTGCCCGCGGCGGACTGCTGAGCAGCGAAGTCTTTGTTACGTTCTAACAAGTTGTCGAGATTGTTCATGTTGGTCTCCTTAAAACTTTCGCGCGATACTTTGCTGAAACAGTTTTATGAAACCGGGACCTGCATTTCAGTGACCGCTCGAATTGTATCGCGACAGGGGGATCTGCAGAATGGCGCGTAATTCGTCCCGACAGTGATACGATGCCTGCAATCGCCCATGGGCCCCCAACAGTCGATTGGCCACTACCGTGTCGTGTCGAAGCTCGGCGAAGGCGGGATGGGCGTGGTGTGGCGCGCGATCGATACGAAACTGAATCGCGATGTCGCCATTAAGGTACTTCCCGATTCGCTCGCCGGCGATCCCGACCGCCTGAGCCGCTTTCAGCGCGAAGCGCAGGTGCTGGCATCGCTCAACCACCCAAATATCGCTGCGATCTACGGCATCGAGCAAGGCGCGATTGTGATGGAGATGGTGGAGGGGGCGAACCTCGCGGGACCCTTGCCGGTCGCGACGGCGATCCATTACGCGAAGCAGATCGCCGCGGGACTCGAGGCCGCACACGAGAAAGGCATCGTCCACCGCGATCTCAAACCCGGCAACATCAAGGTGACGGCGGAGGGCACGATAAAACTGCTGGACTTCGGCTTGGCCAGAGCCGGCGCGCCGACCGATTCCAGTGCGACCTTGACCATGACGCAAGCGGGCATGATTGTGGGAACGGCGGCCTACATGTCGCCGGAGCAGGCGCGTGGCAAGCCGGTCGACAAGCGCACGGATATCTGGGCGTTCGGAGTAGTGCTGTTTGAGATGCTTACCGGAAGGTCTCTGTTTTCGGCGGGCGAGACGCTTACCGACATCCTGGCCGCCGTGGTGACGCGTGAACCCGACTGGACCGCGCTTCCCAAGGACACGCCGCCGCACCTCCGCCGTCTGATGGAGCGCTGCCTGCGCAAGAATTCCAAGTCGCGCCTGCGTGACATCGGCGAAGCGCGCATCGCTCTCGAAGAGCCCGAAGCCGACCGCGTTGCGGCTCCGCCCCGCCGCCCCTGGCTCACCTGGGCGGCATGCGCGGTGGCGCTGGCCTCGTTAGGCGCCGCGGGTATCGCTTGGATGCGTCCGCACACCGTAGACCGCGGCTTCGGCACGATGCGGTTTCGTATTCCGCTCCCGCCCGGCACGACGATGCCCTACGCCAGAGCGTCCACTCAGTGGGCGCCTTCGCCGGACGGCCGCTACCTTGCCATGGTCGCAGCCGTTCAGGGCAAGAACGGGCTATGGCTGCGCCCTTTGGGCTCCTCCGACGCACATCTTCTGGATAATACCGAAGGCGCAATCACCCCCTTCTGGTCGCCCGACGGCCGGTCGATTGGCTTCTTCACCAGAGACCAAATCAAACGCGTGGATATCGGCGGGGGCGCCGTCTTCACCGTTTGCGACCTGCCGACCGGCCAACACGGGGCCGGCGCCGCGTGGAGCAAAGATGGCTTCATTGTCTTCGCCTCCGACTCCGGCCCTCTGATGCGCGTGCCGGCTATCGGTGGAATTCCTTCCGCGCTCACATCACTTTCCAAAGGCGAGCAGTCTCACGAATGGCCGCAGTTGCTGCCCGACGGGCGCCACGTCCTCTATCTGTCCAAGGCGCTGGCTGGCGCCGCGGGAAACGCTGTTTACGTTCAGGATCTCGCCTCCGGCACCCGCGTTCGCGTCCTGCAGAGCTTCACCCGAGCCGTTTGGTCGCCGCCCGGATACCTGCTCTTCACCAAGGGCGAAAAACTGTACGCACAACCGATGGACTCCCGCTCCTACCAGTTGCAAAGCGAGCCGGTCGCCCTGGCTGAAGCGGTCGTCACCAATGAGCTGCTTGGCAACAGCAGCGTTGCCGCTAGCGAAAATGGCGTGCTGGTCTACCTCGCGAGCGGCGGGGGTAACCTTCAGGCCGCCTGGCACGATCGCAGCGGCAAGGTTTTAGGCGCTGCCGGCAAGCCGGGTCCGTATGGCAGCCTGGCGCTTTCGCCCGACGACAAAACGCTGGCCGTACTCTCGGGCAACACAGCCGGGAGGGCCGATCTCTGGACCATCGATCTGGCAAGCGGCGCGACAACTGCCATGACGCGCGAGGGCAATCTGGAGCAGACGGACCTGCCGGTCTGGTCACCGGATTCCCGGCGTGTTGCCGTTTCGCCCAGAGGAGGCGGCATCGAATTGATCACCGTCGCTTCCGGAAAAGCCGAGCCGCTCAGCAAAGAGGCGTGGTACGTCCAAGCCTGGTCCCCCGACGGGCGCTCGATCCTCTGTACCGACATCGGAAGCCATCGGGCGATGCTCGTTCCGCTCGCTGAGCCAGCCGCGCCGCAGAGCATCCGCACCACTTCCTATCTCGAGTACTCGTTTCATTTTTCGCCCGACGGGACGTATGTAGCGTACGTCTCCAACGAAACCGGAACGGCGGAAGTCTATGTCGCCTCATTTCCGTCTTTCGCAGACAAGCGCAGGGTGTCGCTGGGCGTGGGAGCTTTTCCCGTTTGGGGCGCGAACGGAAAGCTGCTGTTCTACCGTTCCGGCGGCGACCTGATCGAGGCGGAGGTCCGCACCGCACAACATATAGAAATCGGCGAACGCCGGCCGCTCTTCAAGGCGGGAAGCGTTGGGCATGACCGGTTCGCCGTTACGGCCAATGGGCAGAGATTCCTTACGATGGACTCGATCGACCAGGAGGAAGTTAGCGGCCCCGACCTGGTGTTGATCGTCGATTGGCCCGCGGAGCTAAGGCGCCCATGACGCGGCGCCGCATCAACCTCAGCCTCGCCGCGCTGCCTCGATGACGGCGACGTCGACCTTCTTCATCGTCATCATCGCCTCGAAGGCGCGCTTGGCTTCACCGCCACCGGCCGCAAGCGCATCGGTTAGCGCACGCGGGGTTATCTGCCAGGAGAGGCCCCAGCGGTCCTTGCACCAACCGCAGGCGCTTTCCGCGCCGCCATTGCCGACGATCGCGCTCCAGTAACGGTCCGTCTCTTCCTGATTGTCGGTCGCGATCTGGAAGGAAAAGGCCTCGGTGTGCTTGAACGCCGGGCCGCCATTGAGACCGAGACAGGGAATGCCCAGAACCGTGAACTCGACCGTCAGCACATCGCCCTTCTTGCCGCCCGGATAGTCACCGGGAGCCTCATGAACAGCGGTTACTTTACTATCCGGAAAGGTGGCGGCATAAAAGCCCGCCGCCTCGTGCGCGTCTTTGTCGAACCAGAGGCAGATGGTGTTCTTGGGCTTCATGTTGGCGTGCTCCTTGTGCGCGATCAGGGCGAACGCGGTCTTTGCGTACCTTTCTGAATCATATCGCTGGCTTGGGGGGCTCAGCATCGCCGCTGAGCCGGTATAATCAGACCAAAATGTACCGCCGCGCCGCGATTGCCGCGCTGTTCCTGCAGACCGTTCCGCAAGCCGGCCCGCAGACGCGGCCGCCTGATGCGGGCTCCGAGTCCCTCATCCTGAAATCGGCCTCGCGTGCAGTGCAACTCGACGTCTTTGTCAACGATCCTTCCGGGCGCCCCGTGCATGGCCTTCAGAAAAACGATTTCGTCGTTACAGATAATGGCCATCGCCGCGACATCCGGATTTTCACCGGTGAGATCGATACGAATCTGACGCCGCCGCCGTCCGCGACTAACGCACTGCCGCCGGACGTGTATTCGAATCGCGTTGGCATCGAGGATTCGCGCATCGTGACGGCCATCGTGATCGATGCCGTCTCCAGGCCGGAAGGCTTGCAAAGGGATAGCGGTATCTTCGCGGCGCACAGATTGGGGTGGTTCGGCTTCGCGCGTGTGGAAGCCGTGAGCGCAATCCATCTGATGGAACCCGGCCAGACTATTGCGATCTACGCTGCCTGTCCCGACCTGCGTATCGTTCAGGATTACACTTCAGATCCCGGCCGCCTCCTCGCGAGCCTTAAGGCATTCGATCCTCCGCATGTTCCGAACGCTGCAGGCAAGAAGCAGCCGGTGACCATCGACGCATTGGTTCCTCCGATGCTCTCGGCGTTGCGCGACGTCGCCGGCCGAATGTCCGTTGCGGCCGGCCGCAAGAGCATCGTCTGGATTTCGCAGGCATATGGCACGGAGCTTAATCCATCCGCCATCCGCGACGCGACTGACTCGACCGTGGCGGCCTTAAACGATGCAGGCGTATCTCTGTACGCGGTGGATGCGCGCTTCAGCCCCACCTGCGAAACTCCCGCACCCTTTTCCGCCAGTCCGACCGGCATCGTAAATTTGACTTGCTCCCAGCCGCCGGATATTAGCGATGAGTGGATGGATTACCTCGCACGTACTACCGGCGGACGGGCATTCAGCGGAGGCAACGTCTCTGGTGTGCGGGTCGAAGACCCTCAGGGCAAAATGATATGGGGCACGCATCGGATGGAGAGCGATCGTGGCGTCATCACTGACGCGCTTCGATTCGTCGAGGATGACTCACGCTACGCATACCAAATGGGTTTCTACGTCCCGGAAGCAGAGTTGGATGGCAAGGTTCACACGCTCAGCGTGACAGTACCCGGCAAGCCGAAATTCGAACTGCGTTACCGCAGCGGATACACCGCATCCGCCAATGCAGCCGGGCCGCCTGCCGAACAGGAGCTGACGCATTCCGTTCCCAACCCAAAAACCTCGGGCCCACTCCATCCTGATGAAGTGGGGATCGATGCGAAGATCGAGATGGGGGCCGGCGCTAAAAACGAATTGCGAGTTTCTTTCGCCATCGTCGCCGGGACAATCACCCAAACGGCGGATGGCGTAATCGCGCTCGACGCAACGTTCACACAAACGGACGAAGCGGGGAAGGAACTGGCGGCGGTTCAGGAAACGCTGAGGGCGGCGCCGCCGGAGACTCAATCCGGCACGATTTCTTATACCCGCGCCATGAAACTGAGCAAAGGGGCCGCTCTTCTTCATATCAGGATCCGCGATCAGGCAACGAACCGCGCCGGTTCAGTCACCGTGCCGATCGGAAAGAGGTGACCTCCGCGCCCGCGGCTCGGTGGACCGTCGCGGGACAGTGTTAGCGCTTACATCGATCACCCGAAAATGATATGGTGGACAAAGAGGTGGAAACTCCTTGAAGCCAGATTCGAAGAAAACCCAGTTGAGCCGCCGGGCTCTGTTTGGAACCGTTGGAAAGGCGGCCGCCGCGTCGGTGGCGTTCTCGCCCATGGTGAAAAGCGCGATCGTGAGCGTTGGCGCAAACGACGCAGAAGCTATGGATACGCCGCTTGCCGGCAGCGCCGGCGTCGACCGCATCACGGTCCTAGGCAGCAAGACCTATCTGCACGGCTGGGCCGGATATGGCGAGCCTCCCGTAATGGGACGTCCGGCGCCCCAACAGCCGGCACAGGTCAATTATGCCGGACAAACGGGACAGGCGGGCGCGGCGCCGGCAGCAGCCGGACCGACACCGACCGCCATCTGGAGCAAGGAATCGGGACCGGGCGCCGTCACGTTCGCCGATCCCAAAGCATTGACCACCACCGCGACTTTCTCCGCGCTGGGGCCGTATGCCTTGAAACTGACGGTGACCGACGGCGCGAGCACGCACTCTTCCAGCCTTCATGTTTCGGTGGAAGCGCCGCCGCCGGCGAAGCAGCTCGAGGCGGTTTACACCAAGAACTTTAAGATCTCGAGCCCGTTCTGGAATGCCCGCGCGAAGGCGCTGATCGTCAATTGGATTCCGCATTGCATCGACCAGATCAACCGCGAAGATCTGACCGTTGGACAGGGCGGCATCGACAACTTTATCAACGCCGGCAAAGCGCTGCGCGGCGAGCCGCACGGGTATCACAAGGGCTACGTCTTCTCCAATGCCTGGGTGCACCAGACGGTGGAGGCGATGAGCATCGCGTTGATGATCGACCCGCAGGGGGATCCCGACATCATTCAAGCTCACGAGAAGTTCCACAAGACACTGGACACCTGGATCCCGATTATCCTGGCCGCACAGGAACCCGATGGGTACTTGCAGACTGCCTTCACAGCGGCAGCGCCCCGGCGCGGCCTGCTGCCTCCGGTTCCGGTCACTAAACCGGATGGCACTGTGGTGCTGGCGCGAGTTGCGGTTTCGCAGGAGCCCGATGGCACGCTCCGCGCCAATCGCGGCGGCGGCCGTGGCGGACGAGGCCAGGCTCAGGCCAGCACGGAAGAGCCGTTTGACGGCAAGACATCGACTACGGTGCTCTTCCCGGTCGTGAATCAGGACTTCACTACCACTCTCACCCGCGTCGCTCTCACCGAGGAAACGGCTCCGGCGGGCGGCATCGGCGGCCGAGGCGGCCAGAATGCCGTTCTAGTCACCGCCAAGAAAATCACCGGCGCCAATGCCGACGGCAAACCCGACACCACGATTGAGATCCCGACGCCCCAGCCCGCCAATCTGAAGCACTGGGATCCGGCGACGCGCGGCAATCACGAAGGCTACACCGCTGGCTATTTCCTGGAATCGGCCATCAACCATTACCTGATGACGAAGAAGCAGGACGCGCGCCTGTACAACGCGGCGAAGAAGCTGGCGGACTGCTGGTACAACAACCTCGGTCCCGCGCCCAAAAAGCCCTGGTATGACGGCCACGAGCAAATGGAGCAAGGGCTGGTCCGCTTCGGGCGCTTCGTGAACGATATGGAGGGCGGCGGCAAGGGACAGAGGTACATCGATACGGCCAAGTGGCTGCTGGATTGCCGCTCGACCACCGCAACGAAGAGAACCAGGCCGGACGGCACAGTCACCGACGAACGCTCGGAATACGATCAGAGCCATCTGCCGGTGGTGCAGCAGTACGAAGTGGTGGGCCACGCGGTGCGCGCCATGTATCTGGATTCCGGCATGGCGGACGTCGCGGTGGAAACGCACGATCTGGAGTATCACAGCGCGGTCAAATCGCTCTGGGAAAATCTGGTGAATAAGAAGCTTTACGTCACCGGCGGAGTCGGCAGCGGCGATACTTCGGAGGGCTTCGGCGTCAACTACGCGCTGAGCAACCAGGCGTATTGCGAGGCCTGCTCGAGCTGCGGCGAAATCTTCTTCCATTGGAAGATGCACCTGGCTTATCACCAAGCCAAGTACGCCGACATGATCGAAGAGGCCATGTACAACGCGCTGCTGGGCGCAAACGATCTCGAGGCGAAGAATTTCTACTACGATAATCCGCTCGATGAAAATAAAGTGCGGTACGCCTGGCACGTTTGCCCCTGCTGCGTGGGCAACATTCCGCGCACGCTGTTAATGATGCCCACGTGGGTCTATACCAAGAGCCCCGATGGCCTCTACGTAAACCTGTTCGTCGGCAGTACGATCACGGTGGAAAATTTGGGCGGCACCGACGTGGAAATGGTGCAGGCCACGGAATACCCGTGGAAGGGGAACGTGGCGATTACGGTGAATCCGAAGACCGCCAAGAATTTCAGCCTTCGAATCCGCGTGCCCGATCGCGGAGTGAGCAAGCTGTACCACCCCACGCCCGAGGCAAACGGAGTTACCTCCATCCATGTCAACGGCTCCGCCGTAAAGCCGACGATCGAGAACGGCTACGCGGTGATCACACGCAATTGGAAGGCTGGAGACAAAGTCGAAGTGGTGCTGCCGATGACGGCGCAGCGCGTATATCCGGACGACCGGATTACCGCGCGCAGCCGCGGGGGCCAAGTGTCGCATCCCGACGAGGGAAAGGTGGCGCTGAAGTACGGTCCGCTGATCTACAACATCGAGAAAGTCGATCAGGACATCAGCAAACCGATCAGCAAAACCGCTCCCCTGACTGCCGAATGGCGCCCCGACCTGTTGGGCGGCGTGATGGTAGTCAAGGGCAAGTTCGCCGATGGCAGCGACCTGCTGGCCGTTCCGAACTACGCCCGTACTAATCGCGATGGCGCGGCTACAGCGTCTCCGCAAGCCGGGCGCGGCGGCCCGCGGCCGCTCAGTTCGATCGTCTGGATAAAAGAAGCGTAGGCCTGACGGGCTGCTCGTCAGGCTTCCCCAACTCCACCTCGATCTCCTCGATGGTCGGCAAGGTTCCCGTGAGCCGCTCGGTGAGTTTCTCGGCGAGGTTTTTGTAGGTGATATCTCGTGGGACGTCCGCCGTGCGGCCGTGACCTTGCATTTCGACGGCAATGACTTTCCGTGTTTTGGAGAGCTCGCTGATCCACCCGGCCCAGTTGTTGGTGATGGTCATGAACGCGCGTGAAGCAACGCCACCGGTTCGCCGCCGCCGTGGACTTCATAGTACATGTTGATTCCATTGACTGGCGCGTAGCCCGTCGTTGGCTTCTGCTGCGCCGACACGTCAATGGATTGGCTGCGTCATTTTGTCTCAGTACTTGATCCCAGGCTGGCGAGAAGCTCGTCGAGTTGGTCGAGCGCCTCGGGCATCGCGCCCGTCGATCCGGAGTCAAGCGCTTCCTTCGAGGGATAGCGATCGTGCACGACCAACAACGTCTTGCCTGCGTTTTCATCGAAGGTCACCGTGGTGACGGTCTTGCCGTTGTCACCTTCCTCGTTGGTCCAAACGAGGCGCGAGTGCGGCGTCACTTCGAGGTACGTGCCGAAGAACTCCATCGTCGAATCTTCGTGCGGAAACACCAAACGATACTGCCCCCCAACGCGAACATCCATTTCGCAGGAAAGCAGGGTCACCCCAAACGATTTTGGTACCCACCACCTCCTGAATAGTTCTGCCTTGGTCCACGCCTCGAACACGAGGCGCGCGGGCGCGTTGACGGTGCGTGTGACGACGAGTTCGCACTCGGACTTCCGCTCCACCCCCGTGCGGTTCTTCGTGGGGGTGGCCTCACTTTCTCTTCTTACGTCCATTTGCTTTCTCCTTCCGTTTCAATTCCTCGACAACAATGTCCAACTCGTCGAAGCGCGCGGCCCAGAGCTGGCGATACCTCTCGATCCATGCCGCCTCTTCTTCCAGTCCGCGCAGCCCGAGCTTGCAGGTCCGTACGCGCCCAACCTTCTCTGTGCTGACGAGCCCCGCCTGCTCTAAGACGCCTACATGTTTCTTTATGCCCGTAAGGGTCATGTGGAACCTCTCGGCAAGGGCTGTGATCGAAGCGTCCGCACGCCCGAGTTGTTCCAGAACGCCGCGTCGGGTGGCATCCGAGAGCGCGCCGAATGAGGCATCGAAGTGGGTTTGGCTATACTGAGCCATACGGTTCAGTATACAACATGGGTGACGGCATGAGACGGCGCCGGCCGCTCGCTGCTACGGCGTCACGTAGAGTTTTGCGCCGGAGGCGTTCACGCCGATTTGGATTGGGCTGCCTGCGCCGGACACGACGACATTGGCGGGTACCTGAACGTTGACTTGCGTGATTCCGGCGATCATTCCGGCGGCAGCGGCCATGAATTGAGGAGTGACCGCGGACGGCGTGGCGGGGAAGTAGACCGTCACGGGCGCGAGCGGCACGGGTAACGGAGCCGCGTTCACCAGACCATCGGCGCCGGCCGGGTTGGTCTGGCCGAGTCCGGAAACATAGAGCGTGATCACCGAGGCCGCCTTGGCCGGACGATCGGCCGAGTTCATGCTGCCATCCTGGTTGACGATGCTCAACACCTGCGGCGCCGAAGGGACGATGCCCATCTGCGCAACATTGGAGACTTGCGCGTTGGAAGACACGGTAATCTTCGTGGCTGAACTTACCTCGAAGGGCACGAAGCACTGAATCGACGACGCTTGGACGGAAAGCAGCGGCGCCGGAACGTTGTCGAAGAAGACGACGGTGTTGGCGACGACAAAGGGAAGACGGCCGGAGGCATCCAACTGCGCGGACACCTTAGTAGCGGGGCCCAGGTTGCGGCCGTTGATCTGGATCAGTTGGCCGGGAGCGACTCCATAGACCGGCAGAGTTGGCTGCGGCGGGAATGTGACCACTGGAACGACGGAATCGATGGCGATGGCGGGCGTCTGGGCCGGATCGATTTTCGCCACAAACGCGGAAGGGCCGTTTGAGCCGGCGACATACACCGACCCCTGACCCAGCGCCAGCGCGGAACCTTCGCTGAAGCTGGAAAACAGCAACTGCGAGGCATCTGCGTTCAGTTCACTGACGAAGCCTGGAATGGGAGCGGACGTAATTGCGCTGGCCTGGAATGGAGCTTTGAGGGGAAAGTCCGGCGATGTGGTCGTGCCGCCGATCCAAATGTTTCCCGATGGATCGAGCGCAATGTGGCTCCCGGAATCGTTGCAACCGCCACCGAGATAGGTGAGAAAGCCCGCGATGGAAAATGCGGGGTCCAACTTCAGCGCGAAGGCATCGCCTGTGCCGGTGTAAGGCGGGGCCGGACCGATGGGCAGTGGAGTGACACACGTGTCGACGAACTTGGTTTGGTAGGCGCCCGGAGTTGCGCCGGTTGCAAAGCCTTGTGTGAAGCCGGTGACGTAAGTATTGCCTGAAGGATCGAGCACCGCCGAAGTCGCCTGTGTGGAATAGCCTCCGCCCAGAAATGTGCCGGCGAGAAGTTTGTCGCCCGCTGGACTGAGCTTCGATACGAAGCCGGCGTTCAAAATGCCTTGCGGAGTGGTGAGGTCTAGCGGCCCGGGGAATTTCGATTGGTAGCTGTTCGACGAGACCGGAAAATCGGGCGAGGGTGTAAAGCCAGTGACGATCGCATCACCCGCGGCGTCGGTGGCGATGCCGTAGCTATAACTTCCGCATGAGCCGGTGAGAAAGGTGGTGTAGACGGGCAATTTTCCATCGGCAGCGATCTTGCTCACGAACGCGTTCCCCAGCGGGATGGTTGGACCAAAAATGGTGGGGGATTGGCGCGTGCATGCGGTGGAAGGAAGGGCGGGTTGAAACGCGTTGGGAGTAGTTGGAAAGTCGGCGCTGTAGCTCTGCCCGGTGACGTAGACCGCTCCGGAAGAATCGAGCGCCACGGCTTGGATGGTCACGGACTTTGAAGCGGCGAGGGCAGTTGAATAGGTCAGATGCGTTCCGTCTGAGCTCAACTTGGTGAGGAACCCATCGGTCTTGCCTGGGCCAGGAGGACTTGAAGCCGGCGTGGTCAGCGGGAAATCGGGCGAAATCATGGTTCCGACCAAGACGGCGCTGCCTTGCGCGTCCACTGTCAGGCCATTGATGACATCGCCACTACTGCCGCCGAGATAGGTCGAGTACAAAATGTTTTGTCCCGAGGGATCGAGCTTGATCACAAACGGAATCGACGGGCTGAAGGCGCCGACGTAGACTTTGTTGCCGGAGGCGCTCAGCGTAGGGCTGGAGACGCCTGCCAAACCGGGAACTACGGCGAAGGTCTTGGCTCCATCGGTGCTGACGTAGATGAGAGACGACAAGCCGCCCACGTAGACTGCACCCGAGGAATCGACGGCGAGGGTTCGAGCGGATATGGGGGTGGCGATGTCCGCAAACGTCTCGCCGCCATCGGTGCTCTTGTGCAGGCCGCGCGAATCGAGCACGTAGAGCGTGGCGGGATTGCTGGGGTCCAACTGCAGCGAGATAGGCGCGAAGAAACCTTGGGCCAGCTTGACCCATGAGGAGCCACCATCGGGACTCTGGAGCAAGGTTCCGTTCCCGTTGACGGCGTACAGAGTGTTGCCGTCGGCGGTTATGGTGGCGGCGAGATTCGGAGAGAAGGAGAATGTGGGCGCGGGGGATTCGCCGGGATAGGTTGGCGCCAAGCGCCGCCAGGTGTTCCCCGCGTCGCTGCTCGCATAAAGGTACGAAGGGCCGCTGGTGACGGCGTAAGCGATGAGGGGGTTGACGGGGTTATAGAACACCGACGCAACCGATACGAAGCCGCTCGCGCTCACGTTCAAGCCGGTATTGCGGCCGCCCCAAAATTGTCCGGCGCTGTCGGTTCCGTAGAGACCGGTGCTGGTCGCAACCAGAATGGTGGCGGGGTCGAATGCATCGATAGAAAAAGCGTTGACGGATACGGATGGAGCGGAATTCGGAATGCCGGGGATGGGCAGCGGCGCGGTTGGCCGCCAAGTGGAGCCGCTGTCGACGCTCAGCAGGATGCCTTGCGGCGTTCCCGCGTAGAGGATTCCTCCGTCCGGAGTGGCGCCAACCACGCCTACGCTGGATGAAGCCAGGCGCAACGGATTAACGGTCTGCCCCGCGTTGGAAAGAGCCCACAACGGCGGAACAGAACTGGGTTCAAAACTTCCCGAAGTGGTGGGGAAATTCACGCCGCTGGTCTGACCTGCCACGTAGATGTTGCCTTGGGCATCGGTGGCCACCTGGTTCGCGATGTTGGACCCGCCGTTACCGAAGGTTTGGACGTAGGACAAGACAGGATCGATGGTGAGGGGCGCGCGCCGATCATGCTTCCCTAGCTTGAGACCGACTTGGTTGCCGCGGAGCAACACATAGGCGGCGGAGATCTCGTGACCGCTTTGGAATACGCGCGGCCGCATCTGCCGCAGGACGCCGGATGCCGCGCGGATCACCAGGTTCCCCTCATCATCGATGGCGATGTCGTGAGTTCCCTCGACGGCAATGCGGACGCGATCGACGGAGGCTCCGCCGGTGAGTTGAAGATCGTATTCCAGGTTGGATCCGCTCCCATAGAAGATGGCGTCGACGCCGGGATAGAGGCCATGAATCCGGAGGCGAGGGAATTGCGGGAAGGTCCGGACCAAGCCCGACCGGAGCCAGGTGCTGGGCGCGGCGGGGCCGAGACCTTCGAAGCGCGCGGAAGGGACCGAGCCGGCAAAGCGTAGCGTGACGTCGCGGAGGGTGAGGCGGTCGAGACTCAGTTCGGCTGTGCCCCCGGAAAATCGCGCGAGAAAGTGCGTGGCGTCTCGTTGTTCAAAAGACAACGGGAATGCGAGACATTGCGCGGCAGTACAGATCCATAGAAGAAAATAGCTGGAACTACGCATAGAACTCCTGCAGAGAAAAACGGCGCGGAGCTTTCAGTATGTCATGGAGTGAGTAGACGTGCAGCGCGGTTCTGGCGGGGCGTGCGGTACTATCGATTCGTGACGAATGAAGCGAGGACTCGCGGGGAGGACGCATAGCCCGCGAACGTAGCGCGCCGCCTTACCGGCGCTTCCGGGTGAAGACGTGGGATCAGTTTTTGAAGCTGATTTCCACGCCGCCTTATTCGCATTGGGCGTATCGCGGCGAGCGCGACGAACGGTGGCCGCTCTATAGTTCGCTCTCGCGCTATCTGAAGACATTCGGAGTGGCGCAGGCGGCGTGGCCGCTGCAGGAAGCGCGCATTCTGCGCGTGTTCAAACGCAAGGCGCATCAATTCTTGGAGAAGCCGCCGGAACCGGACGACGATTTCCAATGGCTGGCGCTGATGCAGCATCACGGGGCGCCAACGCGGCTGATCGATTTCACATGGTCGCCGTATGTGGCGGCGTTCTTTGCGCTGGAACACACGACGACGGATGGCGTGATCTGGGCGCTGAACCCGGCGCGCATCGACAGCAGCCGTCCGTTGAAGCATTCGCGCATGGATCCGCGCGTCCGCGGCAATTTCGAGCGCTATTTTCTGAAAGGCACGCAGCGATTCATCTGGCTGGGAGAGCCGCAGACGATGAACCGGCGGCTGATTGCGCAATCCGGGACGTTCGCGGCGCCGGGCGTGCTCGACGTGCCGCTGGAAGAAATCATCGCGGATTCGGGGCAGGAAAATATCCTCGCGAAATTTACACTTACTAACGCGGTGCGCGAAACCGGGATGCGCGAGTTATACCGCATGAATATTACGTATGCGACGCTGTTTCCGGATTTAGATGGGCTGGCAAAATCTTTGGCGTATGAGCTGGAGTTCCATTGGGCGTATAATCCGCGCACGATGGAAGAGCATTCGACGTAGCCTAGTAGCCTATTATTCACCGCAGAGACGCGGAGACACAGAGAAACACATATTTAGGGGGGTTGCTCTGCGCCTCTGCGTCCCCGCGGTGAAATCCAAAACGGTCTCCCTTTCGTACAACGGATGAAATCTATCCCCAAGTAAGGAAAACGGGAGAACAATCCATGATGTTGAAACGAACGCTTGTGCGTCAGGGGGTCGCTGCGATTGCGGCGGCTTTTCTGATACAGCCGGCGCCGATAATGGCTTCAAGCCATCGGGAGGCGCCGATTACCGCTCTGGACCAGAAGGCGGATATTACCGATTGGTACGCCTTTGTGAGTCCGGAGAAACCGGATCATGTTGTGCTGATCCTGAACGTCGATCCTTTTCTCGAGCCTTCCAATGGGCCGAACTATTTTCCGTTCGACCCGGGAATTCTGTACGAGATGAAGATCGATAACAACCACGACGGAATTCCGGACGTCACGTTCCAATTCCGGTTCCAGACGCAGATTCAGTCGCCGGGGATCTTTACCGGGTACGTGGGCGGACTGGCGGGCATTCCACCGATCACGTCGCTCACGGGGGCGGGGGCGGCCGGGCTTAACCTGCTGCAAACCTATTCGGTGACGATGGTGACGCCCTATCTCAGAGAAGACCTGGGAGCGGGACAACGGCTGATCAGCGTGCCGGCGAACGTCGGTCCGCGCACGATGCCGAATTACCAGGGGCTACGGCAACAGGGCACGTATACGCTGTCGAATGGGATGCGCGTGTTCGCGGGCACGGTGGCCGACCCGTTCTACATTGACCTGGGCGCGACCTTCGACTCGCTGAACTTCCGGCAAGCGGCGGGCGGCGGCGTGTTGAGCGCAGCGCAGGATGCCGACGATACGCATAACTACGCGCCGAACACGCTGGGCGGATACGACTGCAACACGATCGCAATCGAAGTTCCGATCAGCATGCTGACCTCGGATAATAAAATCCACGCGGCGACCGATAAGCAAGCCGTGATCGGCACATGGGCGACGACTTCGCGGCGCGGCGTGAGCGTGCTCGGCGGCAGCAGCGCGTACGGACGTGAGGGCGGCTGGACGCAGGTGCAACGCTTGGGCAATCCCCTAATCAACGAGGCGATCATCGGGACAGGCTCGAAGGACCGCTTCAGCACCGACGATCCCACCAACGACGCACAGTTTTCGACCTTCTTCCTGAATCCGCTGCTGGCGCAGATTATTGCGTCGCTCGGCATTCCGGTTCCGCCGGGACCGCGCACCGATTTGCTGCCGCTGGTGCAGTACATGGCGCCGATCTGCCCCGGTTGTACAGCGGCGGACGCGGGACCGATTGCGGATCTGCTGCGGTTGAACACAGGGATCTCGCCGACGGCTTTCGCGACTCCTCATCGGCTAGGGTTTCTGGCCGGAGACTTGAACGCGTATCCCAACGGGCGGAGACTAATCGACGACGTGTTTGATATCTCGGTACGCGCGGTGGCCGGAATTTTGGTGGACGCGAAGAAGTACGGCACGCCACTCGGCGATGGCGTGAACATGCCGGCGGTGCAGCCGTTGAACGGATTTCCGTTCGTCGCGGCGGCGTATGACGGCCGCGATAGTGCGCATAATCTCGGCCCAGGGCTTCCTGGATGCCCGAATTTGACCGGCGGAGTTTGCCCGGTTCAATAGCCAGAGGTTGCATCGAGGCGGGCGCAGAGTCTCGCGTCCGCCCATTTTTCTGGAGGCGATTCTATGAAGACCATTGGTTGTTTGATGTTGATGGCCGCGGCGGCGTGGTGCCAGAGCTACGACGCGAGCAAAGCGCACGTGGTGGGGCTGCTGAAGCAGCAAGAATTTGCGGCGGCGCTGGATCTGGCGAAGAAGCTGAACAAACAGACGCCGGACGATGTGGCGATCTACGGCTATATGGCCGACGCGGAAATGGCGCTGGGCGACTACGAGAAGGCGGTGGAGAACACGCAGTGGATGCTGCGGCTGCGTCCGGGGAATGCGCAGGGATTGCTGCGCGCGGGGTTGTTGCGCGAGTTGCACGGCGATGCGAACGGAGCGCTTGAAGCGCTGCAGATGGCATACGACGCGACGCCGTTTGCGAATCGCGACGAGCGGGCGGGAATGCTAGCGCAGATTTCGCGAGTGGATCTGGCGGCTGGCGACGTGAAGGGCGCGGAAGGGTGCGCGAATTCGGCGCTGGAGATAGTGCCCGGAGATGACGCGGCGCTGGGGGCGCTGGGCGAAGTGCGCATGGCGCAGAAGCGCTTCGGCGAGGCGGCGGAGTTGTTTAGGAAGCGATATACGGCGTCGTTGCGGGTGGCGGACTTGTTCACGATGGGAAAGGCGGAGGCGGCGGGTGGCGACGCGGCTACGCCGAAGACGTTCGCCGAGTTTGAGCGCCTGGCGATGAAGGCGGAGAGTGCGGCGGATAATGCGAATCGCGAGTTAGTGGAATATTACCTGGATTACGCTAAGTTGCCGGAAAAGGCGCTGGTGGTGGCGGAGAATGAGGCGGCGCAGCGCCACGATGCGTTTACGCTGGCGGTTTATGCGCGGGCGCTGAGAGCGAATGGCCAGGCGGAGCGCGCGGAGGAGCAGATAGCTCGCTCCGCGGGCTGGCCTGGGAGCGCTACTCGCTGATGCGGTTGTTGCGCTGCGCGGATTTCAATTTCTCGATGTCCGCGGCGGAAAGCTGCGGCCGGTTGATGGTGAGCGTCAGCTTGTTGAGCTTGCCGGTGAAGCGGAACGGGACCTGGTAGTCGTGGTCGTCTACGGGCGTGCCGGTGTCGGCGCCGATGTCGAAGTTCTCGTCCCATTGCATGAGGAGCGGGATTGTGTGCGTTATAGTCTGATGCGCGACTTCCTTGCCATCCACCTTGAGTACGCCGGTACCGCCGCGACCGATACCGCTCACGTTGTTGAAGGCGAGAGTGCCCATACCGAGGCCGTCATACTTGAAATCGAACTCGAGCGTGTGCATGCCGGGCGACAGCGCGTTGGCGCCTTCCCAGCGAGTGCGCTGCATGTCGACAAAGTTGTAGAGGAACACCGGCTTCCCCTTCAGCAAGTAGAACCCGTACCCACCGAAGCGTCCGCCCTGAGTCACGATCATGCCGGACGCGCCTTCTTGCGGCACGGTTACCTCGGCCCTGAGGTTATATGAAGCATTCAGAATGCTAGGGGCGTCTCCATTCGGCGTGCCGGTGACCTCGCCAGTCCAGGTGAACTGAGTGCGGCCGGCGGCGAGGTTGGGACGCGGAGCGACCATTCGCGTGGCGACAGAGGTATCGAGCGGCAAGACCTGGTATTTGTTCGCCTCGACCCAGAACAGGTTCTCCAACTCCTTCAGCTTGTCCGGATACTTAGATGCGACATTGTCGTGCTGTGTCCAATCCTTCGTCAGATCGTACAGCTCGTAGGGGAAACCGGCCGGGTCCTGATTTACCGAACCCGCGAGGTTCCACGGCGACCGCATCACTTTGGTGCTGGCGATCCAGCCGTCATGGTAGATGGCGTGGTCGCCCATCATCTCGAAGTACTGCGTCTTGTGCGGCGAGGGAGCGTTGGCATTCTTCGCATCGAAACTGTACATCATGCTGACGCCCTCGATGGGTTTCTGGGGGATGCCATCGACCACTTTGGGCGCCTTAATACCAGTCGCTTCCAGGATAGTCGGAACGATATCGATGACGTGATGGAATTGGTTGCGGATGCCGCCCTTATCTTTGATCACCCCCGGCCAAGCGATCGCCATGCCTTGGCGTATGCCGCCGAAGTGCGATGCGATCTGCTTGGTCCACGAGAAGGGCGTATCGAACGCCCAAGTCCAGCCCACCGCCATGTGCGGATAAGTGGCGTCGCTGCCCCAAGCGTCATAGAAGTACTTGAGCTGATCGGCGACGGGAATATCGATACCCTGGAGCGAAGCGACCTCGTTCGGGGTACCAGCCAGCGTACCTTCGGCGCTATTGCCGTTGTCGCCGGCGATGTAGATGATCAGCGTGTTGTCGAGCTTGCCCATATCCTGGACGTGTTGGATGACGCGGCCAATCTCGTGATCGGTGTATGCCCAATATGCGGCAAAGATATCCGCCTGACGAATGAACATCTTTTGTTCTTCGGGCGTGAGCCGATCCCAACGCTTGAGCAAGTCATCCGGCCACGGAGTGAGCTTGGCATCCTGCGGTATCACTCCCAACCGCTTCTGGTTGGCAAAGATGGTTTCGCGCAGCTCATTCCAGCCTTTATCGAACAGATGCATGTCGCTGATCTTTTTGATCCACTCGGGAGTCGGGTGATGCGGCGCATGCACACCGCCGGGCACGTAATAGATGAAGAACGGCTGGTCGGGGTTGATGGCGGTGACGCGGTCGATATGTTGGATGGCATCGTCGGCCATCGCAGTAATCAGGTTCCAGCCAGGGCTGTTGATGTAGGGATAGATGGCGGTGGTGTTGCGAAAGAGATTCGGCTGCCATTGATTGGCGTCACCGCCCACGAAGCCATAGAAATAATCGAAGCCCATGCCGGTGGGCCATTGATCGAACGGTCCGGCTTGACTGGCCTGGAACTCGGGCGTGTTGTGATCTTTGCCGAACCAGGCTGTTCGATAACCGTTATCCTTCAGGATGCGGCCGACGGTCGCCTTGTCGCGAGTCATGATGCTGTTGTAGCCAGGGTAACCGGTGGATTGCTCGCTGACCACGCCGAAGCCCATTGAGTGGTGATTGCGCCCTGTGATGATAGCCGCTCGGGTGGGCGAGCACAGCGCGGTGGAGTTGAAATTGGTGTAGCGCAGACCGTTGGCAGCGACGCGGTCGAGGGTGGGCGACGGGATCACGCCGCCGAAAGTGCTGGACACGCCAAAGCCGGTGTCATCGGTCATGATCAACAGAACGTTGGGCGCGCCTTTGGGCGGCACAACGCGCTCCGGCCAATAGGGCGTCGATTGCGCGGCGTTGCGCTCGATCTTACCGCCGAACTTCTGCGGCAAGGGCGGAAGTTGCTGCCCGTTGACGGTGGTGGTGGCGGCAGGCGACCCGGGCGCGTTGGCTTGCGGCGCAGATTGTTGCGCCTTGATCGGCATGACGCGTAGCCACATCACGGCGAGCGCGGCAAGGGTTAGCGCGCCGAGGAGCATCGCAGACTTTCTGGTTCGTTTCATTACACGCCCTCCTTCCCGTGTGCGGGCGCTACAACGGTCCGGTATTGAGGATGGATTTAATATCGTTCGGATTGATTTTCTGGGGTGGTTACCGGCGGCGGCCTCGAAGGCCTGCTGTTAGGCGGCGCGCGCCGAACGGGCCGGGCCGATCCCGCCGGCGCGCATAACATGCCTGCTTATTGATTCATTCTCTTCTTGATGGCTTGGTCAATTTCCTTTTGGCGGATGTCCTGCAGCTTTTGATATTGGTCGGGCGACAGGATCGACCGGACCTGCGGATCGGTCTGAGCGTGGACGGCCTTGAGTTGTTGTATCTTCTGCATCTTGGTCAGGGAGGTGTCGGATTTGATGGCCTCCACTTTGGGGCCTTCCTGCTGCAACATAGGGGCGCTGGGCGAGGTGCGCATGGCGCAGAAGCGGTTCGGCGAGGCGGCCGATTTATTTGGGAAGCGATATGCGGCGTCGTTGCGGGCGGCGGACTTGTTCGCGGCGGGGAAGGCGGAGGCGGCGGGTGGCGACGCGGCTGCGGCGAGGACGTTCGGCGAGTTTGAGCGGGGTGTCGGTGAAGGCGGAGAGCACGGCGGATAATGCGAATCGCGAGTTAGTGGAATATTACTTGGATTTTGCTAAGTTGCCGGAGAAGGCGCTGGCGGTGGCGGAGATTGAAGCGGCACGGCGGCACGATGCGTTTACGCTGACAGTTTATGCGCGGGCTTTGCGAGCGAATGGCGAGGCGGGGCGCGGAGGAGCAGATGGGGCGCTTCGCGGGCTGGCCGGGGCTACGCTAGAAGACTGTCGCTCTTCGCAGGCTTTGCGCCGCAAAGGAGCTAAGGCCTACGACCCTGGCCACTTGCAGTTGCCGCGGTGTTGTATCAGTTTCGCAAGGCGGTGTGGATCCCCCCATGTACTTCCGTCGGAAAACAGCGCAGCCCCAATCTGCACGTGTATCGGTTCGACTGCGAGTCGAAGCCCTACATAAGACGTCCAATACTGCCCGGGTTGCCAAGCCTGCCTGTGGTCAAGACACGCGTCGACATATGTGTCTTTCAATTTTCCGCCTGTCTCCCGGCTTCGAGAGACAAGCATGAAAGCACTTAGCGGAGCGTGGCCCTGGTTGGTCACAAGGATCGA
Organism: Bryobacterales bacterium; assembly: GCA_963743705.1. Classification (GTDB taxonomy): domain Bacteria; phylum Acidobacteriota; class Terriglobia; order Bryobacterales; family Bryobacteraceae; genus PALSA-243. Next base: position 940,114 of record CAVUQS010000021.1, read on the forward strand.
GACATCTTCGCCCGACGCGTTGTATCTCAAAGTCGTGTTCACTGGCTGTGGCTTGTCTGGTAAAGAGGGCTGTACATCGGGTAACGCTGCCGTCGCCGGCTCCTGCGCGGGCATGGGGACCGGATCGAACCCCAAGACAGCCGCAACTACCGGACCGCCGGTCCAAGGCCGAAAGAGCTCATGCACCTCCGACGGATTCCCGGTGATGTTCCCGCTCAGCACCAAGTCGTTAGCCTGAAATCCTTTCCCCGCGTTGAGGCTTACGCCGCAGCGCCCGACGAATTCGGCCACCGCACCGTGGCTGAGGACTATCCGTCCGTCGGGTTCCAGCGTGTACTTTCGGCCTGGCAGTTGCGGCGTAAGAGAACGCATCAGGAATTCAGGCGTAGCAGGGGGATTGTTAAAACCCATTTCCGACCACGCCGCGCCAGGAAAGAAAGCCAGGAACAGGTAGGGGGATGTCGAGATCTGCGAGGTGAGCCGCCCGTCACGGGGGTGTTCCTGGAAATCGGCGAGCATGTACGTGCCACTCAAGTCGGCGCCCGTGCAGGGGCGCGTCTGTGGCGCCTCGTCCGCTAGTGCCCTCACGCTGACAGCGGCGGCGACAAAAGCAGCCAATAGCACGAGCCATGAGGCGAAGCGCCGCCTTTTAGATGATCCTGCACAACTATGGTTGCCCGTGTTCATTTTCATGCACCGCGCCTTGCTTTAGACGTTATGAGAAACCCGCAAGTGGTTCGTCCCGGACGCTTCGGAGGACGAGTAATTTTCAGTTTATTGTAATGCCAGTCTTGTCGAAGTCAAGTGGCTTCCGTGTGCACCATATCGTTGGCAATCCGGTCGTAGCCATTGGAGCGATCTTCGGGCGGACGGGTCATTCGAGTCACTTGGTCAGAGGGTTAGTTGGTAGGCGCAAAAGACCGTGTCGCGCTTCCAGCCGGTCTTCTCGTAGAGCGATTGAGCCGTCGTATTGACAAGCTCGGTGGAGAGCACGAGCCGCACGGCGCCAACATGGCGGCCGTATTCGGCAACGGCCTGCAGCAGGGCGGAACCCGCTCCCAGACGGCGCGCGTCGGGCGCGACGAAGAGATCGTTGAGGATAAGAATTCGCGCCATGGAGGCTGAGGAGAAGCTGGGGTACAACTGCGCGAGTCCAACTGCCGCCGTATCCGCAAAAGCGAGAAAGATTGCCGATTGGCTGTTGGCAAAGCGGTCGAGCAGAAAAGCTCGCGTGCGTTCCGTTTCGCTGGGCAGCCGGTAGAACCGACGATAGGCGTCGAACAAGGGCACGATGACATCGAGGTCCGAAACTGTGGCCTGCCTGATCTCGACCGATTGGCTTTCCATCTGTTCATATTACGTGGAAGGTGTGCGGTTTTTTTCTTCCCGAGAAACTCGTTGCGCTGGCCCGACGTCGAAAGCGTGCAGCTGCATATGAGACTCACAGCGGTCGCGGGATTTTGTCAGGACGCGCGGCTGGGTATCCGGGCGCTTTGGAAGGCTCCTACTTTTACAGCAGCTGCGCTCATGGCGCTGGCGCTTGGCATCGGAGCGAGCACGGCGATCTTTTCGGTGGTCAATGCGGTGCTGCTCAGACCGATGCCTTATCCCGACCCGGGCAGGATCGTTGTCTTTGTGAATTCCGGCGCGGCGTCTCCCATCGAATTCAATTTTTGGCGCGAGCAAGCGACCACGTTGCAAGATATCTCAGCGTACCGGTTCAGCCGGACTAACATGACCGGCGTCGATCATCCGGAACAGGTCCGGTCGGCATGGGTGACTTCCGGCTACTTCCGCCTCTTTGGCGAGAAGGCCGCGATGGGGCGGACATTTACTGTGGATGACGAGCGGCCCGGCGGTGGAAACGTCGTGCTGTTGAGCCGCGCGTTTTGGAGACGAGCATTTGGCGGCGATCCGAAGACGATCGGCAAAGAGATGGCGCTGGGCGGGAAAACTTACAAGGTGGTGGGGATCATGGGAGAGGCCGTGGAACTCCCGGCGGTGGACGCACGGGAACCGGTCGACGTTTGGACGCCGTTTGCAATCGCCCCCGACAGCACCGATCAGAACGGGTATTTCAACGTGGCCGCCCGCCTCAAACCAGGAATCAGCCTAAGCGCTACTCAAGGGCAACTTCGGCTCGTCACGACGCAATTCCGGCGTAAGTTCCCCAACGCGGGGCTCGCTCCGCAAACTTTCTTTACCGTTGCGGAAATAAGGGACGCCTTGGCCGCGGGCGAAGGGCGATACCTATCCGTACTTGGCGGGGCCGTCGCGTTCGTGCTGCTGATCGCCTGCGCCAACGTTGCGAATCTTTCTCTGGTCCGCGCGACGGGCCGGAAGCGGGAGATTGCGATCCGGTCGGCGGTGGGCGCGAGAAGAGGACATATCGTGCGGCAGTTACTTGCCGAGAGTCTTCTGCTTTCCAGCGCTGGCGGCGTGCTCGGACTGGCGCTCGGTTCATTCGGGATTCGGGCGCTGCTGGCGCTGAACACCGCCGCTCTGCCGCGAATCGGCGACCATGGGTCGGCCGTGACGATGGACTGGCGGGTTCTTACGTTCACTGTCCTGGCGTCGCTGATTACCTGCGTGCTGTTTGGTCTGATTCCGGCGCTGCAAGCGTCGCGCGCGGATCTGGGCGAAGCGCTGAAGGCAAGCGGCGCGCGCGCTGGCGCGGCGCGAAACCAAGCCAAAGCACGCTCGTTACTGGTCTGCGGTGAAATGGCGCTGGCGGTGACGCTGGTGACCGGGGCCGGCTTACTGATCCGCACGCTGGTTGCGTTACGGTCGGTAGATCCGGGCTTCGACAGCCACAATGTACTTACGCTGAAAATGGCGCTGGATGCTCATCGATTTGAAAAGACTACTGCGGTAGCGGAACTGGTGCGCAACACCGTACAACGTATAAGCGCTCTTCCCGGGGTGGCGGCGGCAAGCTCTACCTGTTGCCTGCCGATGGAAGATAACCTCCTCGGAGGAGTGATTATCCTTGGCCGTCCGTTGAACGGCCGCGACCACGGCACGGTGGACGTGGCCACGATCTCGCCGCGGTACTTCGATACGCTGCGCATCCCGATGGTGCGCGGCCGGGCGTTCACGGATGGCGATGCCGCGGGGACGGCGCCGGTTGTGATCATCAACCAAGCCATGGCGCGGCGCTATTGGCAAGGCGAGGACGCATCTGGAGCGCCTCTTCAGGCGAGCCTCGAATTTCCGGATGTGCCCACCAACGCGTGGAGGATCGTCGGTATCGCAGGTGACACGCACACCTACGGCCTGAGCCGAAACGCCCCAGCCATCGTGTATTTTCCGGTGTCGCAGGCGCCCGATGATTTCAATGCTTACATCGTGCGATACCCCGTGACGTGGATTGTCCGCACTTTGAGAGAGCCGGACTCGTTGAGCGTGGCGATCCAAAAGGAACTCGTTCAGGCTAGCGGCGGCCTGCCAGCGTCGAACGTTCGGTCCATGGATGAGATCGTTACTGGGTCCATTGCGGGCCGTAAGTTCAATATGCTGCTTCTTGCGATATTTGGCGGCGCGGCGCTGTTGCTGGCGGCGATCGGCATATACGGCTTGATGGCATATTCGGTTCAGCAGCGCACGCGGGAACTGGGAATCCGGCTCGCGTTGGGCGCTGAAGCGGGTGACGTACGAAATATGGTGGTCGTTCAGGGTTTGCGCGTGGCGTTGGCGGGAGTAGCGATCGGCTGCGCGGCCGCACTGGGCCTGACGCAGATCATCACGAAATTTCTGTTTGGCGTCGGGCCACGCGACCCGGTTGTCTTCGGACTGGTCCCGGTGCTTCTGAGCGCGGTGGCCCTGGTTGCGGTCTGGATACCGGCGCGCCGTGCGAGCCGCATCGATCCGGTAGAGGCGCTGCGGCACGAGTAAAAACAGATGGGCGCGAGAAAAGGACACCACGCCGGAGCTCACAGGAGGCGCGCCGGCGTGGATGACGTTCGGGCCTTTTCGAGGATTGATCGCCTTCGCGATTACTGATTCATTCTCTTCTTGATGGCTTGGTCAATTTCCTTTTGGCGGATGTCCTGGAGCTTTTGATACTGGTCGGGCGACAGGATCGACCGGACCTGGGGATCGGTCTGAGCGTGGACGGCCCTGAGTTGTTGCACCTTCTGTATCTTGGTCAAGGAGGTGTCGGATTTGATGGCCTGTACTTTGGGACCTTCCTGCTGCAGGATGGGGAGGAACTGAACCTTCTGTTCCGGCGTGAGCTTGAGCTCCTTTGAAAGCTGTTCAAGCTTTTTGGCAGGCGGTTCGGTTTGCGCCTGCAGGCTTTGGAGCGGCGTAAACAGTGCACAGCAACCGATGGCCAGCACTGGAACCGCGAGAATGCGTCGCATCATGAACGTTGTCCTTTCCGATGCCCCCGACAAACACCACTGCCAGCCCGGCGGGCCGACGCGAGAATCCCCCACTGCGATGATGTGGGGCAGACGGGGAAGACGTATAGAATTGCGCGGGGCGGGGTTACCGCCAAAGAGTGCGGGGGACCCCTTGCTATAACAGACCCATGCGCCTAAACGATTACGCACCGCGGTCCGCGCATATCAAATGGCTCCTCGATTCCGACCCGGCCATCCGTTGGCAGGTCATGAGGGACCTCACCGCTGAAGCTCCTGGACGCGATTGCGGCCGAGCGGTCTCGCATCGCAACCGAAGGCTGGGGAGCGCGGCTTCTGGCCCTCCAATCTCCGGCCGGCAAGTGGGGCGGGAGCCCTCGCGGGTGGAGAGACGATTTGCCGAAGGATGACCGAGGCTTGCTGATTACCCTCTACGCTCTCGCCGTCTTGAAGGACCTCGGTCTCGACCCCGCCAGCAAGCAGGCTCGCAAAATGATCGGCCGCGTCGACCAGCGGGTGGTTTTTAAGCGGCTCAACAACCGGCCTTTTCTTCGCGGCGAAACGGAACCCTGCATCAACGGTAGAATTCTCGGGCTCGGCTCGTATTTCAAAGAACCGAACGAGGCACTCGCAAAGCAACTGGTGGGGGAGCAACTCCAAGATGGCGGCTGGAACTGCGAGGCGCCCAAGAGCCGGCGCTCTTCGTTTCATACGACCATCTGCGTGCTCGAAGGACTGCTCGATTATGAACTGGCGGGTGGTAAATCGGCGTCGGTGACGAAGGCCCGCAAGCGGGCCGAACGCTATCTGCTCGAGCGCCGTCTGTTCCGCTCGCTCCGAACGGGCGAAGTCATTAACAAGCGCTGGCTTCGTTTCGCGTTCCCGACCTTCTGGCACTACGATGTCTTGCGCGGACTCGATTATCTGCGGAACGCGGGGATCAAACCCGACAGCCGCGTCCGTGAGGCCATCGAAATCGTGATCGAGCGCCGCCATCAGAATGGACGATGGCCGCTCAACCTGGTTCATCCGGAACATATTCCATTGGAGATGGAGACTGAGACCGGCAGGGCAAGCCGTTGGAATACGCTGCGCGCGCTTCGGGTTCTGCGCTGGTACAGCAAGTCAACGCAGTTATAGAGTGAGTTCCGGCGTTACATGTTGTGGCGCGAGAGCTCTGCTACAATTCTTCGCCAGTGGAACCCACCAGCGGCAAAACCGGGGAAGACGTGCGGCAATTGCGCGTCTTTTTGTGCCATTCCTCCGGAGATAAACCTCGCGTGCGGGAACTCTACGCGCGTTTGAAAGAGAGCGGATTCGAACCGTGGCTGGATGAGGAGGATTTGATCGCCGGGCAGGATTGGCAGGCCGAGATTCCAGCCGCGGTACGACAGGCGGACATTGTGCTGGTTTGCCTTTCGAAGACCTCCATCACCAAGGAAGGGTATGTTCAGAAGGAAATCAAGTTCGCTCTGGACGCTGCGGACGAAAAGCCGGAAGATACGATCTTCGTTATACCCATTCGCTTGGAGGAACTTGAGGTCCCGCGCCGCCTGAAGCATTGGCACTGGGTTGATCTGTTTGATCAGCGCGGGTATGAAAAACTGGTCCTGGCTCTAAGCCGGCGCGCCCAGTCAAAATCTATTTCTAGCATTACGCCAGGAAGCCCTGCCGAAGGGGCACTCGAGCCTCAAGGGGCGCCGGCGAAGGCACTGGCTGGCTCATTTCCGGCTCGCCTGTTCCGTATTGTCCGGAGGCGGAGGCTTTGGTTGGTTCTCGGCGGGGCAGCAGTGCTGGGACTAGGCGGCTGGCTCTTCTGGGTTAAGACTCAAAAGCCGCCGGTAACACAGAGGATCTATTACTACACCGAGGAATTTCCGGTGTCCGAGAAAGCGCTGGACCCCGTGCAATTACTGGCCTTAATAGTCGCCGGCTGGCCGCCCCAAAGCCTTGCCAAAATGGCCCAGCGAGATGGAGTTACGTTCTGGCCGGGCAACCCTGCCTACCTGCAGCACCTGCGTAATGCAGGCGCCAACAGCGACTTCGTCTCCGCCATTTCGCTCCTTTCCAGTAAGTTCAGAGAACGTAAACTCATCAACGAAGCCCTTCTTTCCCATCTCGAGAAAGGAGGCAATCTTCAAAAAGAAGGCCGATTGAACGAGGCCGGAAACGAGTTCGATGCCGCATTGGGCTTAGATCCGGATAATCCGGCACTGGTCCTCCCACTCGGGGGTCTTCAGCTAAGGGACTGGCGCCCTGATCCAGAAGAGCGGACAGTCGTAGCCTCTGTGGATGCCGGCGGCAAGATACTGCTCAATGCGGAACCTGAAGATCCCACCCGATTAGAGGCGCGACTTGTCGAAATATTCAAGACTCGAGCCGTGCGAGCGATATTTGTCCAGGAAGCCGCCAATCGTCCTTTTTCCGAGTTGGCTCAAGTGATATCAATCGCGATAAAAGCCGGCATCGATAAGATCGCCCTGGCGCCAGCGGCACTGGGCGCCCGTTTTCTGAACAGCAAAGGTTTCGTCAAGACTTCGACGTCACGCTAGACCCGACTGCGCTTGTATACCGCATCGGACCAGTCGGCTAAACAACTTCGGCCAATTCCAGGTCGAAATCAACGCTGATTCTGGGACTCGTAACGCTTTCGATACTCAGACGTCTGTATACTCTGAAGCCTGAGTATGCCTAAACCCGATTCTTTGCAGGGCTCGTTGGATTTGCTGGTTTTGAAGATTCTGTCGCGGAGGCCGGGGTTGCACGGCTACGCCATCATGACCGCGATCGCGGATATTTCGGCGGAGGCGCTGCGGGCAGAGGAAGGGTCGCTTTATCCGGCGCTGCACCGGATGGAGGCGGATGGGTGGATCCGCGCGGAATGGGTCACGAAAGAGACGGGGCGGCGGGCGCGGATTTACGAATTGACGGCGGCGGGGAAGAAGCAGCTTGCGGCGGAAGAATCGCGGTGGCGGGCGGTGACGTCGGCGGTTAACCGTGTGCTGAGGATGGCTTGATATGGCGGGGTGGGCCCGGTTGTGGAATGCGCTGCGCGGCGAGCGGTTGAGCCGCGAGATCGACGAAGAGCTGCAATCGCATCTAGCGGAAGCGGTGGAGCGCGGACGCGAGCCGGCGGAGGCGCGGCGGGCGTTCGGCTCGGCGCTGCGGTTGGGCGAAGAGAGCCGCGGGTTCCGGGCGGCGGCGTGGCTGGATGCGCTGCGGGCGGATGCGGTCTTCGGGTGGCGGCAACTGCGGAAGCGGAAGGCAACATCGGCGGCGGCGATTCTGTCGTTGGGGTTGGCAATTGGCGCGTGCACGGCGGCATTCCGGCTGATCGATGCGCTACTGCTGCGGCCGCTGCCGGTGGCGAATCCGGAGCGGCTCTTCTCGCTGTCGCGGCGCGGCACGGGCATAGACGGAAAGCCATCAAGTTATGACAGTTGGGCCTACCCAGCGTTCGAGCTGATGCGCGATGCGGCGAAGGGGCAGGCCGATTTGATAGCAGTCGCCCCGGCGGAACGCTATGACCTGACGTACCGGTCCGACGAGGAAATGGAGAAGGCGCAGGTCGAATACGTCTCGGGATCGATGTTCGGCGTGCTCGGGCTGCGGCCGGCAGCAGGGCGGGTGTTGACAGCGAATGACGACGTCAAAGCCGGCGCGCATCCCTACGCAGTGATCACGTATGACTATTGGACGCGGCGGTTCGGACGCGATGCGAGCGTCGTGGGGCGGCGGTTCCGGCTGGGCAGCGCGGCGCAATTCGCGAGCGCGGATTCGGTAGTGGATTCGTACGAGATCGTGGGCGTGGTGGACCGGCCGTTCACCGGGATCGAGCCGGGACTGGTATCGGACATCTTTTTGCCGGCGGCGATGCATCCAGGGGCGCGGCGCGACGACTGGACGTGGCTCCGCACGCTGGCGATGCTGCATCCGGGCGTGGCGGCGGAGCCCTTGCGCGCGCGGTCCGACGCGATCTCGCGGGCGTTCGAACTGGAGCGCGCGAAGCGCGCGGGGAGCAGGACGGCAATCACGGCTCTGATACTGGCGGAGGCGGTGGAGATGGCCCCGGCGGCGGCTGGCGTCTCCGATTTGCAGTCGGAATACCGGCGGGCGCTCGGGGCGTTGGGCGCGCTGGTGGGGCTGGTGCTGCTGATCGCGTGCGCGAATGTGGCGAATTTGATGACGGCGCAGGCGGCCTCGCGTGCGCGGGAGATGGCGCTGCGCATTTCGATCGGCGCGGGGCGATGGCGGATGGCGCAGTTAGCGCTGGTGGAAAGCGCGATGCTGGCGGCGTTGGCGGCGGCGGTGGGCGCGGCGCTGGCGTGGTGGTCGGCGCCGTTTGTGGTGAGCCGGATTAACCCGGCCGATAATCCGGCGCGGCTGGATTTGCCGGCGGATTGGCGCGTGTTGGGATTCGGCGTGGCGCTGACGCTGGTGGTGACCTGCTTGTTTGGGATTGCGCCGGCGCTGCGGGCGTCGCGGACGCGGCCGATGATTACGCTGCGGGGCGGAGGGGAACCGCGATCGCGGTGGCGCGTAATGTACGGGCTGATCGCGCTGCAGGCGGCGTTCTGTTTTGTCGTACTGTTCGGCGCTGGATTGTTCGTGGCGACGTTCGACAAGCTGGCGCACCGGCCGATTGGGTTTTCGACCGAGCGGCTGCTGACGGTGGAGGCGGTATCGCAACGGCCGCAATCGCCAGTTCTGTGGGAGCAAGCCGCGGAGGCACTGCGCGCGATGCCGGGAGTGGAGGCGGTGGCGCTGGCACGCTGGCCGCTGCTGGGACGCGGGGCGTCTTGGAACGGCTTCGTCGCGGTGAATGGCGGGCCGCAGAGTTCGATTCTGACGTTCTATTTCGGCGTGGGGCCGGGATGGCTCGACACGATGAAGATTCCATTCGTGAGGGGAAGGGATTTCCGGCCGGAGGAGACGACGCCGGGCGCGGCGGTGGTGAACGAAACGTTCGTGAAGGAATTCTTTGCGGGAGTGAACCCGCTGGGCAAATGGTTTGCGCGCGGCGGAGGGCGGTACGAGATCGTGGGCGTGGTGCACGACGCGCCGTACCGGAGTTTGCGCGAAGCGATTCCGCCGGTGGCGTATTTGCCGCTGAGGCAGGTGGATGCTGCGGGCGCATTCCGGCCGATGCGTGACGGGACGTTCCTGGTGCGGACGGCGAGCGAGAACCCGATGGCGCTGGCTTCGGCGTTGCGGCGCGCTGTGCCGCGGGCGCGTCCGGAATTCCGTGTGAGCGATGTGCGCACAGAGGCGGAACTGGTGCTCGCGCAGACGATGCGGGAGCGACTGCTGGCGATGCTGGCGCTGTTCTTCGCGGTGGTGGCGTTGCTGTTGGCGGGCGTGGGGCTATATGGCGTGCTGGATTATTCGGTGGCGCAGCGGCAACGGGAGATCGGAATCCGGGTGGCGATTGGCGCGGGAGCGGGCGATATCGCGCGGAGGGTCACGGCGGGCGCGTTCGCCATGGTGCTGGCGGGCGCGGCGGTGGGGCTGGCGCTGGGGATGATGTCGGTTCGGTATATCGAGACGCTGCTGTATGGGGTGAAGGGGACGGAGACGGGGATGCTCGCGTTGCCGACAGTGACGATGGCGGCAGCGGCTCTGTTGGCAGCGATTCCAGCGGTGATTCGGGCGGTGCGGATCGACCCAGTGAGGATGCTGCGGTCGGAGTAAGGGACCGGGGCGAGCGCTATAATCGCCACGTGTCTGGGTCTACCGTCGCCATCATTCTCTTTGCCCACGGATCGCGGATTGAATCGGCCAACGAGGCGGTGCGGAATGTGGCCGCCGAGCTGGCGCGGGCGGGCGGTTTTGCGGTGGTCGAAGCGGCGTTTCTCGAGCTGGGTCAGCCTGACCTGGCTTCGGCGGTTTCCGCTGTGGTGAAGAACGGGGCCACGGGCGTGATCGTCATTCCTTATTTCCTTACACTTGGTCTGCACCTGGAACGCGATTTACCTCGGCTGATCGATGGAATCGCAGGTGCTCATGAGGGGTTGGACATCAGGGTCACGATGCCGCTGGACGGGCATCCGGCCTTGGTAACGGCGCTTTTGGACCGAGCAAACAACGCGTAAAGCCGCTCTATCCTATTGATCCATAGGCGCATATAAATAGTTGACAATGACGCGCTCATATCTGATAATGGTTCAGGACTAAGGGAGGACGAGTTCCATATGGGAAAGATCATAGGTATAGATTTGGGCACGACCAACTCCGTCGTGGCCGTGATGGAAGCCGGGCAGCCGACGGTAATCCCGAACCAGGAAGGCCAGCGAACTACGCCTTCGGTGGTGGCATTTACCAAGAGTGGCGAGCGCCTGGTGGGCCAGGTGGCGAAGCGCCAGGCGATCACGAACCCGGAGAACACGATTTTTTCGATCAAGCGGTTCATGGGCCGCCGCTATGACGAAGTGCCGGAAGAAATGAAGATGGTGCCCTATAAAGTGGTGCGCGGCGAGAACGGCGACGCGCGCGTGGACGTGAGCGGCAAGAAGATGTCGCCGCCCGAGATTTCGGCGATGATCCTGACGAAGTTGAAGGAAGCGGCGGAATCGTATCTGGGCGAAAAAGTGACGCAGGCCGTGATCACGGTGCCGGCGTACTTCAACGACGCGCAGCGGCAATCCACCAAGGACGCGGGCAAGATCGCGGGACTGGACGTATTGCGCATCATCAACGAACCGACGGCCGCGGCGCTGGCTTACGGACTCGATAAGAAGACGAACGAAACCATCGCGGTGTATGACTTCGGCGGCGGTACGTTCGATATCTCGATTCTGGAAGTGGGCGATGGCGTGGTGGAAGTGAAATCCACGAACGGCGATACGCACCTGGGCGGCGACAACATCGACCAGAGGATTATCGATTGGATTGTGGCCGAGTTCAAGAAAGAAAACGGCATCGATCTGTCGCGCGATCAAATGGCGCTGCAGCGGCTGAAGGAAGCGGCGGAGAAGGCCAAGATGGAGCTTTCGACGCTGCTCGAAACCGAGATCAATCTGCCGTTCGTAACGGCCGATGCGACCGGTCCGAAGCACTTGCAGATGAAGCTGACGCGGGCGCGGTTTGAACAGATGGTGGAAGACATCATCCAGCGCTCGATGGGTCCGTGCAAGCAGGCGCTGCAGGATGCAGGCGTGACGCCGGCGCAGATCGACGAGGTGGTGCTGGTGGGCGGACAGACGCGCATGCCGCGGATCCAGACGCTGGTTCGCGATCTGTTCGGCAAGGAACCGCACCGGGGCGTGAACCCGGACGAAGTAGTGGCGGTGGGTGCGGCGGTGCAGGGCGGCGTGTTGGGCGGCGAAGTGAAGGACGTGCTGCTGCTCGACGTCACCCCGCTTTCGCTGGGCATCGAAACCATGGGCGGCGTGTTCACGAAGCTGATCGAGCGCAATACGACGATTCCGACGCGCAAGAGCGAAGTATTTTCGACGGCGGCGGACAATCAGCCTTCGGTAGAGATCAAGGTCTTCCAGGGCGAGCGGTCGATGGCGAAGGACAACCGCATGCTGGGCGTGTTCCAGCTGGGTAATATTCCGCCGGCGCCGCGCGGGATGCCGCAGATCGAAGTGACCTTCGATATCGACGCCAACGGTATTCTGAACGTGACCGCGAAGGACCGCGGCACGAACAACGAGCAGAAGATCACCATCACGTCGTCTTCGGGCCTCTCAAAGGACGAAGTGGACAAGATGGCGAAGGACGCCGAATCGCACGCGGCCGACGATCGCAAGCAGAAAGACACGATCGAAGCGCGCAACCGCGCCGACGCCATGGTCTACAACGTGGAAAAGACGTTGAAGGAACATCGCTCGAAGATCGGCGAGGCGGAAGCGAAGGAGATCGAGGACTCGATTGAGGAAACCAAGAAATCGATCAACGACAACGACCCCGATAAGATGAACGCGGCGGTGGACCGGTTGACGCAGGCCAGCCACAAGCTGGCGGAAGCGATGTACAAATCGTCTTCGACCCCGGGCGCGGGTCCGGGAGCTGGACCAGATGGTTCGGGTCCGGCAGCCGGCGGCGGCGGGGCAGATAAGAAAGACGACGTCGTGGATGCGGAGTTTGTGGACGTCGACGATAAGAAGTAAGTGAGGGCCGCGGGCTTAGCCCGCTGAGGCAGGCGGGTACGCCTGCCTCCACCATTTATGTCTCCTCCTAAGCACGACTATTACGAAACGCTAGGGGTGGAACGGAAGGCGGTGGCTGACGATATCCGCAAGGCATATCGGAAGCTGGCGCGGAAGTTTCATCCCGACTTGAATCCGGGGGACAAATCCGCCGAGGACCGCTTCAAGAACGTCCAGGAGGCTTACGACGTTCTGAGCGATCCGAAAAAGCGGCAGGTTTACGACCAATACGGGTTTTATTCAGAGAACGGATTTACGGGCGCGCCCCCGGGGGGCGGCCAGAAGCGCGGGCCGCAATCGAACATGGATTTCGGCGGGTTCGATTTTTCGGGCGCGCGCGGCGCAGAATCGGGGCGGGTTCCGCGATATCTTCTCGCAGTTTTTCGGTAGCCGCGGGCAGGCTCCGCAGCAAGAGGCGGAAAAAGGCGAGGATCTCGAATACGTGCTGGACATCGATTTCTGGCAGGCGATCCGCGGGGCCCAGGTACGGTTGAACGTGACGCGCTATGAGGTGTGCACGACGTGCCATGGGACAGGCTCGACGGGCACGGGCGAGGTGACTTGCCCGCAATGCAAAGGCACGGGCCAGGTTACGCAGATGGCGGGCGCGATGCGCTTCAATTTGACCTGCCCGAAATGCGGCGGCACGGGCAAGCTGCAAAACGCGTGTCCGACCTGTGGCGGCGATGGGCGCGTGGCGCGCACGGAAGCGGTGGAAGTTCGCATTCCGCCGGGCGCGCGCAACGGGTCGCGGCTGCGCGTGGCGGGTAAGGGCAACGCGGGAACCATGGGCGCTCCGGCCGGCGATCTCTACATCACGACCAAGGTCGGCGAACATCCTTACTTCCAGCGCGAAGGCGACGATATCGAGATTACGGCGCCGTTGGCGGTGTGGGAAGCGTCGCTGGGCGCGAAGATCGAAGTGCCGACCATCGACGGGCGGACGCTGCTGAAGATTCCGCAAGGCACCAAGAACGGGCAGAAGTTCCGGCTGCGGGAAAAGGGCGTGCCGAATTCGCGCACGGGGCAGCGAGGCGACCAGTTCGTGGAGGTCTCGATTCAGGCTCCCGATCCGCGCGATGAGAAGACGCGCGAACTGCTGAAGAAGATGGCGGAACTGGCTCCCGAAGACCCGCGCGCGGGCATCTGGCCCGAGGTTTAAGCGATGGCGAAGAGCAAAGCGAGAGCGGCCTTCATGATCTCGGCGGTGGCCGAGCAGTACGAGATCCATCCGCAGACGCTGCGCCTTTACGAACGCGAAGGATTGCTGAAACCCTCGCGCAGCGACGGCAACACGCGGCTCTACACGGAAGGCGATATCCAGCGGCTGGAAGTGATTCTGCATCTGACGCGCGATTTGGGCGTGAACCTGGCGGGGGTCGAAATTATTCTCAACATGCGTGAGAAGATGGACCGCATGCAATCTCAGATCGGCGAGTTCGTGGCGACGCTCAACCGGGAATTGGCGGCGCGGACCGGGCGCCAGACGCAGAGCGATCAGCGCAGCGGCCTTGTGCCCGTGATTACGCTGCGCGGACCGGCGCGAAAGCCACGAAGCTAGAATGCCGCAAACCCAATCCTTGAGCCGCAACGCGACGGCAGGCTTCGTTGCGCCCTTCGTGGCATACGTAGGCGTGATGGCCCTGGAGCACGCGCTGCTGCCGAATTCGCAGTTGCTGTATCCCATCCGTTTCGCGGTGACCCTGGCGGTGATTCTTCTGGTCTCGCGGCCGTACATCAAGTGGCGGCCCTCGTCGCCGGTGGCGAGCATCGGCGTGGGGATTGCGGTGTTCCTGATTTGGATCGCACCCGACAGCCTCTTCCATTACCGCCATTTCTGGCTGTTCGAAAACTCGATTATGGGAACGACATCGAGCTCGATTGCGCCCGATCTGAAGAGCTCGGGGTGGTTCCTGGGGCTGCGGGCGTTGGGATCGCTGACGCTGGTGCCGATCGCAGAGGAGCTTTTCTGGCGCGGGTGGTTGATGCGCTGGTTGATTCGCACGGATTTCGAAAAAGTGCCACTGGGTACTTACACGGCGGGCGCCTTTTGGATTGTGGCGGCGCTGTTTGCGTCTGAGCACGGACCGTACTGGGAAGTCGGTTTGATCGCGGGCGCGATTTACAACTGGTGGATAATCCGCACCAAAAACCTGGCGGATTGCATGCTGGCGCACGCGGTGACGAACGCGGCGTTGGCGGCGTGGGTGATTACGACCGGGGACTGGCAATACTGGCTATAACCGGATGGGGCGCGGGTGCGTCTCACATAATGACAGGTGCTCAGAAGTATTTCCTTCTCCCTGTTTGCGGCCCTGGAGCAGCGGTAGTCGGGCCCCGCGCTCCGGGGCCGCGCTACGTTTAGGGGATGGCGTGAGGAAACCGGCTAAAATAGAACTTCCCCAATGATCCAACTCACGGGGGCCGGTAAGCGATACGGTCCCAGAATCCTTTTTGAAGATACCGATTGGCTGGTGACGCCCAACGAGCGTGCGGGCATTGTGGGCGCGAATGGGACCGGGAAATCGTCGCTGCTGAAGGTGCTCGCTGGGATCGAAGGGCTCGATTCGGGCACGGTCACGACGCAAAAGGGCGTCAGCATTGGCTATTTGCCGCAGGACGGGCTTTCGCTTTCGGGGCGCACCGTGTTCGCGGAGTGCATGACGGTGTTCGCGGGGCTGCGCGCGCTGGAGGAAGAGCAGGAGCGGCTGGCGCATCGCATGTCGGAGCTGGATCCGTCGGGCGAGGAATACGCGCAGGTGGCGGAGCGCTTCCATCGGTCGGAGAGCGAATTCCAGGCGCGCGACGGGTATACCGTGGAATCGCAGGTGGGCGCGGTGCTTTCGGGGCTGGGATTTTCACAACGCGATTGGAAGCGGCGCACGGAGGAGTTTTCGGGCGGCTGGCAGATGCGCATCGCGCTGGCGAAATTGCTGCTCGAAAAACCTAATCTATTACTGCTGGATGAGCCGACGAATCATCTGGACTTAGAAGCGCGCAACTGGCTGGAAGACTATCTCAAAGAGTATCCGAACGCGTTCGTGCTGGTGTCACACGACCGCTATTTTCTGGATACGACGGTACGCAAGATCGTCGAGCTGTGGAACAAGCAGCTAAACTTCTACACCGGCGGTTATTCGCGCTACGAGACACAGAGGACTGAGCGGCGCGCGCAGTTACAGGCGGCGTACGAGAATCAGCAGGATAAGGTCCGGCAGCTCGAGGCGTTTATCTCGCGGTTCCGGTATCAGGCCACCAAGGCGAAGCAGGTACAGAGCCGCATCAAGGAACTGGACCGCATCGAGCGCATCGACATTCCGCCGGAAGAGAAGACGATTCACTTCAGCTTTCCGCAACCGAAGCCGAGCGGACGCATAGTGGCGGAGTTCAAGGGAGTCGCCAAGAGTTATGGCGATCATCAAGTCTTCTCGGACGTCGATTTCATTGTCGAACGCGGCGACCGCATAGCGCTGGTGGGCATTAACGGAGCCGGAAAATCGACGCTGATTAAGCTGCTGGCGGGCACGGAGCCGCTGACGACGGGCCAGTTCACGCTGGGACACAATGCGCAGCCGGATTACTTCGCGCAGGATCAATATAAGGAACTGGACGGCTCGGCGCGGCTGGTGGATGACCTGGCGACGGTGGCGCCGCGCGCTAATAACACCGAACTGCGCAGCATTCTGGGCTGCTTTTTGTTCTCGGAAGACGACGTGTTTAAGGCGATCGGCGTGCTTTCGGGCGGAGAACGCAACCGGTACGCGCTGGCGCGCATGCTGATGATGCCGTCGAACTTCCTGTTGCTCGACGAGCCGACGAATCACCTGGATATGCGCGCGAAAGACGTACTGTTGACGGCGCTGCAGGAATATAGCGGCACGGTGGTGTTCGTTTCGCACGACCGCTACTTCATCGACAAGCTGGCGACGCGGGTGTTCGAGGTCGAAGAGGGGCGCGTTCATATCTTCCCGGGGAATTACGAGGATTATTTGTGGCGGAAGGCGGGTGGTCCGGAAAATTTGGCCACAGCGCCGGCGGCTGCGATTGTGAAGGTGGAACCGGTTGCGCCTAGCGCGCCGAAAGCGCCCGAAAAGCGGCTGAATCCGATGAAGCTGCAGCGGCTTAAGGACCGGCAGAGCGAGATTGAAGCGGCGGCGGCGCGGATCGAGGCGGAAATAGCCGAGCACGAGGCGTCGCTGGGGAATTTCGTGAGCGTCGAGGAGACAAAACGCGTCAGCGGATTGCTCGAGGCGCGGCGGAACGAGCTGGGTAAAAAGCTGGCGGAATGGGAAGAAGTGGCGCAGGAGATCGAGGGCGCCTGAGCCACTGACAACGACCAAGCTACTTTAAGGCTTATTCGCGAGGATCAGGGGCGAGGGACCCGGGCTTTGGATGGTGCGCGGGTTTTCGAAGCCGGCGTCTTTGAGCCACGATGCGATCTCTTCGAAGCTGAAGGTGTCGCCGCAATCGGAGGCGACCAGCATGTTCACGGCGAAGAGGAGCCCTCTCATCTCTTTAGCGCGCGCATTGTCGACGAGGAATTCCTGGATGGCAATGACGCCCCCGGGGGCGAGCGCGGCGAAGGTTTTGGCCAGCAACTTCTTGCTGCGTTCTTCGCCTTCACTATGCAGAATGTGGCCGAGGGTGGCGACGTTGTGGCCACTGCCGAAATCGGCTGAATCGAGATCGCCTTCGGCGAAGGTAAAGCGATCGGCGACGCCAAAGCGTGTGGCGACGCGGCGAGTTACTTCGAGCACGGTGGGCCAATCGACCGCGGTGGCGCGCACGAGGGGCGACGCCTGGGCCAGCGCGATGCTCCACACGCCGGAACCGGCGGCGAGATCGAGCACACTGACGGGCGACTTGGTCCCGGCGAGGCGTAGCTCAGCCGCGAGCATTTGCGCGGCGGGATAACTCATGGGGAAAATGTCTTCCACGAGTTGCTGGAAGAATTCGGATCCGGGTCCCTGCTGGTTAACCGCGGACGCCGGCTGGCCAGTCCGAACGACTTCGGGCAACTTCATCCAGCGCGGGAGAATGTCATCGCTGGTGCGAAGGAAGAACCGTCCGAGATACGCCGGCTTCGTGCTCACCAGGAACGTGGCGCTTTCCGGCATCAAGCTGTAGCGGCCGGCAGCGTCTTTCGCGAGCAGGTCCATGCCGGTCAGGACGTTGGCTATGGCGCGCACGCCGCGCAGGGAGACACCCATGGCGGCGGCTAACTCGTCGGCGTTTTTCGGCGCGTCCTCGAGCGCGTCGAATAACTTATGGCGGCAAGCGGCTTCTATGACCAATGGAGGTCCGTAGCCCCAGGCAATGCCCATCAGACGTTCGGGAGTCACATTCGAGGAGGCAGGAGAAGATGTCGGCGTCATTTTACGGTGGCGTGTGGTTTCAAGATGAGATCGGGTAACTTCATATCTTTGCCGATGGTGAAATTGGAAAGGTTGATACTCGACGAGTCATAGCCTTTCAGAGATGCTTTGAGGACGCAGGGACCAGTCATGGTGGCGCCGTCGCTCAACGCCATGGCACTGGTGGGAAGCGCACGGGCTATGTGGTTGAATTCGTCGCGCTCGGCTTTGAGATTGAAGACGCCGTTCTTGCCGGTACTTAGCATGCGAACGGGATCCGAGCCGCGGCAGGCCAATTGAATGTCTACGGATTTATTGGGCGCGGCGCCATCGTCGAGTTTGACTTGTCCACGGAGGTAAACGGTATTGACCGCAGCCAGAGGCAACGCGGCCGCAAGCAGGAGAAAGGCAACTTTCATGAGGGGCCCTCGATTCCTTCTACAGCTTACACCCGGCCCATTGGAGCGCGGCGGCGAAAGCGAGGGAATCGCGCGAATCTCGTACCAAAACCACCTTGGCATGCGCGCGCAGTAGCTCTAACGAGGGGGGCGCCAAGCTGTCCACGGCTATCACGGTGGCGCTGGAACCGCTGCCGGGGAACACGGCGACGCAACCATTAGTGAGAGCGAGGAACGATGCTTCGCTGTATGGCCGATCGATGCGCGGGCCGCCACTCCAGGCGAGACGCACGGCTTGATGCAAGGCATCGCGGGCAGCGGGACGGTTGGCGAGCAACATGAGGCGATCGAGCGCCTGTTTCCAAAGACGGGCGAATACGGCGCGGCCGGCAACAGCGCGGGCAAGGAAGCGAAGATAGTTGATCTCGAGGACAGCTTCGAGCTGCTCTTCGGTGTAAAAGCGGCGCGTGGTGGCGCGATGGCGATGCTCGACAACAGCGCCGGCCACATAGACTGAGGGCCATGCGCGTTGCCACGCGCGCCACCCGAGATCGAGGTCTTCGACATAGGCGGGCTGGTAGGCTTCGTCGGCGCCGCCGAGGGCGCGGAGTTTGGCGATGTCGTAGAGCGAACAGCCGCCGCTACCGTAGAGCACCCAGGTTCCATCTTCGCCGGGCAGGGGCTCATCGCAGCGCAGGGGAAAATCGGCGGGCTGGTCTTGGGCCATCACGGCTTTGCCGGTCTCTTCGCGGCGGACGCCTTCGGGGAAGCGGATTTGAGCGGTGGCGCAGAACAGATCCGGGACTTCGTCGAACGCGCGGCGCAAGGCAGCGAAGAAGCCGGGCTCGATGAGCATGTCATTGTTGAGCAAACAGACGTGCGAGAAGCGAGCTTGGGCTATTCCGCGATTCACGGCGCGGGAGAAAGAGAGCGGGCGATCGGAAATTACGACGCGCACGGCGGGCCATTCGGTGCGCAACCAATCGGCAGTGCCATCAGTGGAGCCGTTGTCGGAGACGATGATTTCGGAGGCAATGGCCTCGAGGCCGCGCTGAATTCCGGCGAGTTGCGCGGCGAGGAGATCGCGGCCATCGCGCGACGGGATGACTACGGAGATGCCAGGTTTAGCCGGTTGGACGGGCGATCCGGCGCGCGCAGGGCGACGCGGGCGGAGGTCTCCGGCGAGGCGTGCCAGCCAGTAATCAAATGACAGCGGCACAATCGATCGATTCGCGGCGCTCATACCATTCGAGCGCCTGCATGGCGAAGGCGGTGGGTACGGGGCTGACGTGCGGGATCCATTGACCCGCGGCGCGGCCGAAGTAATAGCCGCCATCGGGGCGCTGGAACGCGCGCACATCAGCGGCGGTTTGGGCGATCTCCGATTCTTCGACGCCGGCGCAGATTTGGACGCGCAGTAATTGGGCGGCGACATCGGCGCGATCGAATTGCGGGGCGATTTGTTGGCGGTAACGGGCAACGCGGCGCGCGCCTTCAACGACGGTAGCGGCTTGCTCCGGATGCGCGAGCAACGCTTCGAGAAAGTAGGAATAGGCGTGGAGGCGATCCATCACTTTGTGCGGATCGGAGTGGCCGGGGAGAAACGATTCGTGCGAGGCGAGGGCGCGTTGAAGGGCGGAGGCGTAGCAATCGCTCCAGACGGCGTCGCCGGTGATGGCAGCCAATTCACGCCAGGCCACGGCGGATTTCAACTGATAGCAGCCCGGGGAACGCGACCAGCGGTTGGCATCGATTTCGAGCGGCTTCTTATCAGGCAGCGAGAGGACAGGCCAGAAAGCGCCATCGTCGCGCGCGAAATCGTTGGCCATGGAGCAGCCGACGGCCAATGCGGTTTCGAGAAGCTCGCGTTCGCCAGTGACGCGCCAGAGCGCGAGCAGACCGCGAACGATGATGCCATCGTCGAAGAAGTAGCTGAGCGTGGCGGGTTCGATCTCAAAGGGCATGACGGCAAGACGAGCGTCCCACGCGCTTTGCGTAAGGAAATTGGCGGCGCTGCGGGCGGCGGCGAGGAATTCACCGTCGCCGGTGACGCCGTGCGCGAACGCGAGCGCGCTCACGGCATAACCGGTGATTTCGGTCGAAATACTTTGATTGAGCCCCACGTCGGCGCGATGATAGCGCGCCACGCCACCGTTGGGAAGCTGGACGCCCGACCGCGCCAGCCAAAGCCCAGCGGCTCGAAGTTGCGATGACAAACCGCTAGTTTAACCCAGCATCCGCCGGGGCGACGCGAAAGAGGGGAAAGTAAGTGAGGGCACGTTTCTATAATGGAAACAGCCTATGAAAAACTGGCGCTTTCTTATCTTCGCAATGGCATCTATGTCTTTTGCGCAAAATCGCGACGCCGAATTCGGCAAACTGGCTGACAGCTACTTCGATATGGCCTTCCGGTACGATCCTGCGCAAGGCACGGCGGCGGGATTCCACCAATACGACACGCAGATGCCGACGCTGGCGCGCGCGGAAATACAAGGTAACATTGCGGACTTGAAAAAGTTCGAATCGTCGGTGCAGAATTTCGGCGCGAATGGTCTGTCGCCGAGCGTGGCGGCGGACCGCGAGTTGGCGCTGTCGCAGATTCGGGGCCAGCTTCTGACGCTGGAAAACATTCGCGGATGGGAGAAGAACCCGGATGCCTATCCGTCATACGGCACCAATGCAGTGTTCGTGATCATGGCGCGCAATTTCGCGCCGCAACCGGACCGGTTGAAATCGGCGATCGCGCGAGAGAAGCAGATTCCGCGGCTGTTGCAATCGGCGCGCGAAAATCTGACCAACCCGCCGAAGATCTTCGTGGATATTGCCATCGAACAGCTTCCCGGCGACGTCAGCTTCTTCCAGCACGATGTTCCGCTGGCGTTCCAGAAGGTGACGGACAAGCAATTGCTGGCGGAGTTCAAGACGGCGAATGACGCGGCGATCGCCGCGCTCAATTCGTATCTGGCGTACCTGAAGGCGGACGTGCTGCCGCGGGCCAAGGGCGATTTCCGCATCGGCGCGGAGAATTACCGCAAGAAGCTGCTGTATGACGAGATGGTAGATACGCCGATCGATAAGCTGCTGGAGTTGGGATATCAGAACCTGCGGCAAAATCAGGCGGAGTTTAAGCGCGTGGCGACGGCGATTGACCCCAAGCGGACGCCGCAACAAATTTTGGAAGAACTGGAGCGCGATCATCCGGCGCCGGATAAGCTGCTGGATGCTTTCCGCGGCACGCTAGCCGGGCTGAAGGATTATCTGGTGCAGCATCACATCGTGACGGTTCCCTCGCCGGTGTTGCCGATTGTGGAGGAGACGCCGCCGTTCGAGCGCGCCACCACGTTAGCGTCCATGGATACGCCGGGGCCTTATGAAATGGTGGCCAAAGAGGCGTTCTTCAACGTGACGCTGCCGGAACCGAGCTGGAGCAAGCAGCGGGTGGACGAGCACATGGCGGGTTTCAATCGCGGGACGATCATCAGCACGGCGGTTCACGAGGTCTATCCCGGACATTACGTGCAGTTTCTGTGGTTGAAGAGCGCTTCGAGCAAAGTGCGCAAGCTGATGGGCTGCAGCACCAACGCAGAAGGATGGGCGCACTACAGCGAGCAGATGATGCTCGATCAAGGCTACGGCAACGGAGACTTGAAGCTGCGGCTGGGCCAGTTACAGGACGCGCTGCTGCGCAACGCCCGCTATATCGTTGGGATTCAAATGCACCTGGGCAAGATGACTTACGAACAGGGCATCGATTTCTTCGTGAAGGAGGGTTATCAGACGCGTGCCAACGGCGAGCGTGAAACGAAGCGCGGCACGGGCGATCCGACTTACTTGTATTACACACTGGGTAAGTTGGAGATTATGAAACTGCGCGATGATTACAAGAAGATGAAGGGCGCGCAGTTTTCCCTGCAGGAGTTCCACGATTCGTTCCTGAAGCAAGGCTTCCCGCCGATCAAGATCGTGCGGCGCGCGATGTTGGGGAACGACTCGCCGGTACTGTAAGGGCTCAGGTTCCCTACTGCCGGCGGAGCGCTTGTATGGGTTCGACCGCAGCGGCGTGACGTGCGGGGAAATACGTAGCCAAAGCGGCTACCCCGGCCAGTACAGCAGCGACCACCGCGTAGGTGACGGGATCGCCGGATTTCACGCCGAAGAGCATGCTGCCGAGCACTCGCGTGAGGCCGAACGCGGCAACGAGTCCGATGACGACGCCGATCACTGCAAGCTTCATTCCCTGCCACACAACGAGGCGCAACATTTCGCGCTGGCTGGCGCCGAGCGCCACGCGGATGCCGATTTCCTGCGCACGCTGCTCGACGGAATAGGACATCAGGCCATAGATGCCGATGGAGGCCAAGAGCAACGCGATGGCGGCGAAGACGGTGAGCAGCGTCATGTTGAAGTTCTGGCGGCCGATGGACGAAGCCATGACCTTATCCATGGTTTTCACCTGCGAAATGGGGATCAGCGGATCGACGTTGCGAATTTCGCGCTCAATCATCGTGTGCGCGGTCATGGGGTCGCCGGCGGTGCGAATCACCCAGGCGAGCGGGATGAGGCTATTGGCGAGGTCGGTGATGCCCTGGGGAGCTTGGCTTTGGGGGACGTACATCACCGGGACCCTGCCATCGCCGAGACCGGTTTCGCAGACGCTGCCGACGACGCCGACGATCAGGCGCGGCGGATCGGCGAATTGGGGACCGAGTCCTTCGCCGATGAGGATGGTTTGACCCACGGGGTTGTCCTTGGGCCAATATTTTTTCGCCATTGCCTCATCGATCAGCACAACGGGCGCGGAATTGCCCTTGTCGCTTTCGGAGAAGAAGCGGCCGCGCAATAGAGGGATGTGATACGCCTTGAAGTAATCGCCGCTGATATAGCGCCATTGTTCGTCGCCGGCGTATTTCCCTTTCGCGGGGGCCTTGCCAACTATGTTGAAGGGGAGATCGACGTCGTCTTCCATGGGGAGCATCATCGTGGATCCCGCGGCTTCGACGCCCGGAAGCGATTTGAGGCGGCGTAGCACATCGGTGTTGAAGGCGCCGACGCGCGCGGTGGTGGGATAGGCGCCGCCAGCCATCGAGGTCTGGAGAGTGAGCACGCCGTGGGGCTCAAGGCCGGGGCTGACGGAGCGCAATCCGGCGAAGGTGCGGATGAGCAGGGCGGCGCCGATGAGCAGCACCAGAGACAACGCCATTTCGAGCACGACGAGCGAGGAACGGACCAGGTTGTGACGTCTGCCCGTGCCGCTGCGGCCGCCGCCTTCCTTGAGCGCGGATGCAAGATCGGGATTGGACGTGTGCAGAGCCGGGAAAAGGCCGAACAGGATACCGGTGAAGATCGCAACCCCGGCGGTGAACGCGGCGACGCCCCAATCGAGCGGTGGCGCCTGGACGACGCCATCCTGTGTGGCGAGACGCGGGATCTCACCGGGTACGAGGGTGAGCAAAGCGCGCACGCCCCACGTTCCTAAAACGAAGCCGGCCAGACCGCCCAACGAGGCGAGCAGAACGCTTTCGGTTAACAGTTGGCGCAGCATGCGGCCGCGGCTGGCGCCGATGGCGGCGCGAATGGTGAGCTCGCGCTGGCGCACGGCTGCGCGCGCGAGCAGAAGGTTGGCGACGTTGGCGCAGGCGATGAGCAGTACGAATCCGACGGCGCCTTCGAGGACGAGCAACTCGAGTTTGGCGTCGCCCACCATGGCTTCGCGCATCGGCATGACGCCGACGCTTTCGGCTTTATCCATCCATTGCGGATAAGCCTGGCGGAAATGCTCGCCCGCGACTTTCATGGCGGCGCGCGCCTGCTCGATGGACACGCCGGGCTTCAGGCGGGCGATCACTTCGAGGTAGTGGCCTTGATTGGTGCTGTTGGGATCGGCCTGGAATGGGGTCCATGCCTGTGTGCCATCGGTTTCGGGCTGAAAGTTCTTGGGCAGCACGCCGACCACGGTGTAGGGGCGCTTGTTGAGCAGAATGGAGCGGCCCAGAATGTTAGGGTCACCGCCGAGGCGCGATTGCCAGGCGCTGTACGCGACGACGATCGACGGCTGGCCGCCGGGGAGATCTTCGGTTTCGGTGAAGGAACGACCCATCAGAGGCTTGACGCCGAAGACGTCGAAGTAGCCGCGCGAGACGTTGGCTACTTTGATTTCGTTGGGACGATCGCCCGCACCCAAATTCACCGTGGGGGCGCCTTGGGGGCAGATGGCCATGGATTCGAAGACGTCGTTATTCCGCCAGACCATGTATTTGGGGATGGAGTTGGAATACCCGATGCTGTTGGGATACTTGCGACCGATACGAACGATGCGATCGGGTTGCGAATAGGGCAGCGGCTGCAGCAGCACCGCGTTCACAACCGTAAAGATGGCGGTATTGGCGCCGATGCCGAGGGCCAGCGCGGCCACCGCGATGGCGGTGAAACCCGGATTGCTCCTCATCATGCGGAACGCGTAGCGGATGTCGGCGGCCAAACTCATATCACTCATATACGATTGGGCGGTTGACCGAAGTTGCATTTTTCTGTCCGGTGGCAGACGGATTGCAATCGTGCATACTGTTATGCCTGAAAAACGTACTCTCGAACGAGCCCGCCAGGACGCGCGCCAAGGCAAGGCGCCATCCACGCAGGCGGGTGAATTTGTAAAAGAAGAGATGGACCACATTCGCGCGGGGAAGCATGGAGCGCGGTCCGCGAAGCAAGCGATCGCTATTGGACTTTCGAAGGCCCGGCGCGCGGGCGTAAAGCTGGCGCCGCCGAAGGCTGGAACCACTTCGACGCGGACGCGCAAACAAGCGGCGCGCGACGTGGCGAAAGGACAAAGCGGGGCAGTAAAGAAAGTGTCGGCGAAGCGGTCGCGCGCGGTTAGCGCCGCGCTGAAGCGCGAAGGGCATAGCGCGGCCTCGCACCTGGCGCTATCGAGGCAGGCGCGTTCGGCCGCGAAAAAGCGGGGGTAGGCGCGCTATTTCTTGGAGCCGAGCAAGCGATCGAGCTGCGGGAAAAGACCCGTGCCTTCGAAGATCTCGCGCGTGGTCACACTGTAACCGTAGTCGCCCTGAATGTAGCCGTTCTGGTCAATGACGTAAACGTGCGGCAGATCGACGCTGGGTTTCAAAACATAGGAATATTGCATCTGTCCCATGTCGAAAACGATGGGATAGGTGACTTTGTGAGCGGCCCCGTAGTCCTGGACCGCCTTGGGATTGTCGTTGGTGGGACTGACCACTCCCACGATGGCGACGCGATCTCCGTATTTCTGATGAACCTGCGCCAGCACATCCGCGAAAGCGGCGCAGTGCGGGCAGGTGGTCTTCATGAGATCGAGGATGAGGACTTTGCCGCGATAGTCGAGTAGATCGCGCAGCTGACCGTTGGTATCGACCAGAGCCCAACTCGGCGCCCTGCGCGGGGCCTGGGCATTGGCGACGCCCGACAAACAGATCGCGGCCATAGCGCCGCACAACCAAACTGCGAAAGCTCTTTTCATTGGAGTTTTACCGTTTCCCTAATTCTCTCAAAGATGTTTCATACGGCGCCCGCGCTACACCATGCTCGGTGATGATGGCGCCGACATAGCGGGCAGGAGTGACGTCGAAAGCGGGGTTCTGCACGCTGGTTCCGGTGGGCGCGATCTGCTTTCCGAAGACGTGCGTCACTTCAGCGGGGGCGCGCTGCTCGATAGGGATGGAATCGCCCGAGGGGAGCGTGAGATCGAGCGTGGAAATGGGCGCGGCCACGTAAAAGGGCACGTTATTTTCCTTGGCGAGTACGGCGACGGAATAAGTGCCTACTTTGTTGGCAACGTCTCCATTGGCCGCGATGCGGTCTGCGCCGACCACGACGCAGCCGATTTGCCCGGATTTCAGAAAATGGCCGGCCATGTTGTCGGTGATAAGCGTGGCGGGTATATTGTCCTGCTGCAGTTCCCAGACGGTGAGGCGCGCGCCTTGGAGGAACGGGCGCGTTTCATCGGCGAAGACGTCGACGCGCTTACCCGCCTCAACCGCGGCGCGGATCACGCCGAGCGCGGTGCCGTATCCGGCGGTGGCGAGGGCGCCGGCATTGCAATGAGTGAGTACGGTTTTGCCATCGGGCACGAGCACGGCTCCGTTGCGGCCGATGGCGCGGCAGATGGCGATGTCTTCTTCGCGGACGATCTGCGCCTCCTCCACCATGCGGCGGCAGATGGCCTCGCGGGGTTCGCCCTGGAGCGATGCGTAGAGCCGCTTCATGCGATCGATGGCCCAGAAGAGATTGACGGCGGTGGGACGCGTTTTGGCGAGCGTCTCGCAGACTTCCTCGAAGGGCGCGCCTTCCAAAACGCCGAGCGCGACGCCCATGGCGGCAGCAACGCCGATGGCGGGAGCGCCGCGGATGATCATGTCGCGGATGGCGGTGGCGACGTCCTGGTAGGTGCGGCAGGTGACGAATTTCTCTTCGAGCGGCAGGCGCGTCTGATCGATCATGACGACGGTGTTGCCAATCCATTGAATGGTTTCAACCATTAGCGGTGCGGGTCCTTTCCTTCGGAGAAGACAGCGAGGAAGAATAGCGCATTATAAGCTGCATGCATGAGGGCGGCGGCCTTGGTGGAACCGGTGAGGCTTTTCATGACGCCGAATGCGGCGCCGGCCAGGCAGATGAGGACGACGTGGCGCCACGAATTGCCGTATTCCTGAAAATGCAGCAGGCCGAAGGGAAGAGTGGCCAGCAGAATTCCGGGCAGGGCGCCGAAGCTGCGGGTCAACAGCGGCTGCAGAAAACCGCGGAAGGCGAGCTCTTCGCACACGGGCGCCATGGTGACGCCGAAGATGCACATGAGGATGAGCGCGGGCCGGCTCTTCATGAGGTCGGTGAGCGGGTTGGGGGTTTCGGGCGTGTGGATCAGCCAGCTTAAGACCGCGACGGCGAGTCCCGTGCCCATACCGGCGCACACGACGATGGAGAAGGGGATGCGCAAGGGCAACCAGCCGAGGGAATGCCAGAAAGGGCGCGCGTACCAGACGCGAAAAATGGCGGCGAGCGTGGCGAAAAGCAGAATATAACCGAGCATTTGCTCGATGAGCGGCTCTAGCACCGGCACGGCGGGGTGAATGTGGAAGACCGCGAATACGCCTCTGACAAGCGCGAGGCTGAAGATCAGCGAGACCGGCGCGATGCCGATGAAAAGCAGGAGGTCGCTGTAGCCCCAGAACGGCTCGCGGGGCTGTTCCACGACGACTGGCGGCGGATCGCTCATTAGCGGGTCGCTCATAGGGGACTTCTCCAATGTAGCCCGCGGCGGCGGATTGGCGCGGTTCGCCGCGTTTCCGCGGAACTGGCGTGAAGTTGAACGTCACGGTAAGCTGGGAAAAGGAGCGGATTATGACGGGCATAGATACGGCTTCGGACATCGATTGGACGAAATGCGAACTGATCGAACGAGTGCCCGGGAAGGTATCGGGACGGCCCATTGTGCGCGGCACGCGCATCATGCCCGAGGCCATTGTTGGCAGCTATGACCTTGGTGAGAGTATTGAGGAGCTTTGCGAGGGGTTCCCTGCGCTTTCCGCCGCCCAGATCACACGCCTTATTGAATTCGCACACTCTCAGCGTGAGCATCGCCATCCGTGAAGGTCTTGCTCGACGAGAACCTTGACCACGGGTTGCGAAAACTTCTAGGGCGCCACGAGATTGTCACTGTCGCCTATATGGGTTGGGCCGGCTTGAAGAACGGAGAATTACTTCGAGAGGCGGAGGACAACGGCGTCGAGGTACTTCTTACCGGCGATCAAACCCTGAACTACGAGCAAAACCTCACCGAGCGGCGTTTGGCGATTGTTGCGCTTTCTGCGATTCAATTGCCGATCATCAAGGACAATCTCCCGGCAAAGAAGACTTTCTGCGCGAAAAATGCGCCAACGCTCTGGGACACCGCGGCGTCTAATCGCTGATATGCGGCTTTCATGGCGTTTCGTTTCTCTCTGGATTGGGGTGGCGGCGCTGGCGGGCGCTCAGAACGCGCCGGTTCAGCCGGAGTTTGAGGTAGCGGCGATTAAGTTGAGCCCGGGGCATCCTTCGGGGATGTTTCCGACGCCGGGAAGATTGACGGTGGGCAACCGGACCTTGAAGCAACTTATCGCCGAAGTGTACCGGTTGAAGAATTACCAGATCAACGGCGCGAGTGGCTGGATGGATTCCACTGCTTATGAAATCGAGGGGAAGGCGGCGGGGCCGGCGAAATTCGGCGAAATGGTGGAGATGCTCAAACCGCTGATGGCCGCGCGGTTCCAGCTTATGTTCCATCGCGAGACTAAGGAGATGCCGATTTACTGGCTGGTGGTGGGGAAGAACGGGCCGAAAATTCGCAAGCCGGACGCGTCGGATACGACTCGCGGGTTTCTCCGAAACAAGCCGCATTCCATCGAGGGGCACAAGATGAATGTTGGAAACCTGGTCTACTTCCTCGGGGGTGAGTTGCAGATTCCTCTGGTCGATAAGACTGGACTGGAGGGGGATTATGACTTCAAGCTGGAATGGTCTGAGGATACGCGGCCGGTGGCGGCTGGAAGCGTAGACACGCCGGATATCGAAAAGCCTTCGCTGTTTGCGGCGGTGCAAGAGCAGTTGGGGTTGAAGCTCGAAGTGCATCCGGGGCCGGTGGAGTTTTTGGTGGTGGATCGGGCGGAGAAGCCGGCGTTGGATCAGTAGGACGCCCCCTGGCTTGACGTAGATCTGGCGTAGCCATATACTGCATAGCAATATATGGCTGAACCAATGCTCGACCGGGAATTGAAGAAGGGGAGCGCCGAACTGCTGGTGCTTTCGCTGGTGGAGGGGCGGGCACGGCACGGGTATGAGATCTCGAAGCTGATCGAGACGCGCTCCGAGGGTACGCTGCGGTTCAATGTGGCCTCGCTCTATCCGCTGCTCTACCGGCTGGAGGGGCGCGGGTGGATCGACGGGCGCTGGATCGAGAAGCCCGGGCAGCGGCGGCGGCGCTATTACCGGTTGACGGCTGAAGGGCGCAAGGTTCTGGCGGCGCAACGCAAGGGGTGGCGCGAATTCGCAGAGGCGATCCGCCGCATCACGGGGGTGGATTATGCCTGATTGGAAGGGCATCGTCCGCGAGCGCCTTACGGAATTGCGCGTGGAAGGCGGGAGCGAATCGGAAATCTTCGATGAGTTGGCGCAGCACCTGGAAGACCGCTACGCGGAGTTGTTGGCCTCCGGACTTTCGGCGCAGGAAGCACAGCAGGCCGCGATGGAGCCGCTGCGCGACGGCGCTTCCGTGGCGGAGGCGCTGCAAAAGGCGCGACGGCGGAGAGCGCCCGAGCCGCCAGAGCCAGCGGCGGGATGGTTCAGCAGCGCGCTTTACGATCTGCGCATGGCAAGGCGCAATATGCTGCGGCAGCCCGGCTTCACGCTGATGGTGGCGGCGATGCTGGCGCTGGGGATCGCCGGGAACGCGGCGATTTTCAGCGTGTTCAACGGGCTTTTTCTGAAGGCGCTTCCCTTCCCGGATTCGGCGCGATTGATCGACCTGGATGAGACCGCGCCCGCGTGGAACCTGCACTATGTGGGCATTTCCGAGCCCGATTCTTTCGTGTGGCGCGAGCACAACACGACATTCGACGGCATCGCATACTTCAGCAATCCGAGCTTCACGCTGATCAAGACGGATCACCCGCAGCACATTCGCGGCGCGAAAGTTACGCGCGAGTTCTTGGATGTGCTGGGGCTGAAGCTCGTGTTGGGGCGGAACTTTCTTCCGGAAGAAGACCGGCCTAAAGGTTCGCACGCGGCGCTGCTTGGCTACGGGCTCTGGCAGCGGGTCTTTCATGGCGATCGCAAGGCGTTGGGGCAATCGATTTGGTTGGATGGCGAAGCGTACCAGGTAGTCGGGGTCCTTCCGCAGGAGGCGTTGTTTCCGGATCGCGCGGAGGTGTGGGTTCCGCTGGCGGCGCATCGCGACCCGGCGCAAGGCAACGGCTGGTATCTGCACGGTATAGGGAGATTGAAGCGGGGCGTTACGCCGGAGCAAGCTACGGCGGACCTGCTGCGCGCTCATCGCGCGCAAATCGCGGCGGGGCAGACGGTGAACGGGACCACATCGCCGATTTTGACTTCGCTGCGCGAGCGGTACCTGGGCGATTACCAATCGACCAGCAAGATTCTGCTGATCGCGGTGAGCGTGGTGCTGCTGATCGCATGCGTGAATATTGCGGCGCTGATGCTGGTGCGCGCGTCGGCGCGATCGAATGAGATGGCGATCCGCACGGCGATCGGTGGATCACGCGGGCGGATTGTACGGCAGTTGCTGGCGGAGAATGCGATGCTGGCGGCGGCGGGAGGAATCGCGGGGCTGCTGCTGGGCGCGGCGGGATTGCGGCTGATTGTGGCGTCGCTGCCGGATAGCGTGCCGCGGTGGATCAGCTTCGGGCTGGACACGCGCTTCGCGGTTTTCTGCGTGGGGATCACGGCCGCGGCGGCGCTGCTGTTCGGGTTGATTCCGTCGCTACAGGCTTCGCGGGCGGATGTGCGAAGCTGCCTGCACGAAGCGGCGCTGCGGGCTTCGCCTTCACGGGCGCGGCGGCGTGCGCTGGATGCGATGATGGCGATTGAGATCAGCATGGCGCTGGCGCTATTGATTTGTTCCGGATTGCTGCTGCGCGCGTTCCACAAAGTGACGCACGCGGACCCGGGATTCAAGCCGGACAACGTGCTCACGTTTCGCGTGGACCTGCCGGAGGCGAGGTACGCGAAAGCGGATCAGGCGGTGGCGTTCTACCGGAATCTGCTGGAGCAACTGCGCGGCGCACCGGGCGTGGCTGCGGCGGGCGCAGCGTCGGCTCCGCCGCTGGGCGGGCACTGGGGCAACTTTTTCACGGCGGAGACCGACCCGCCACTCGGCCCCAAGGATAAGGACCCGGTGGTGCTGCAAGTGGCGGTAACGCCGGGCTACTTCGACGCGATCGGCATGACGCTGCTGCACGGGCGGAAGTTCGACGACCACGACGGCGACGCCAGCCATTCGGTGGCGATCGTCAATGAGACCTTTGCGCGCCTGCATTGGCCCACGGCGAGCGCGCTCGGCAAGCGCATCCGGGCGGGGTCTCGGAGCCCGTGGATGGACGTTGTGGGCGTGATGCACAACGAGAAACACTATGGGCTGGACGGCGAAGACCGGCCAGCGGTGTATCTACCGCACCGCTCGTTCGGCTTTCCGGTGGGATTGACGATTGTGCTGCGCGCTTATTCGAACCCCGAAGCGCTGACGGCAACCGCGCGGCGCGTGTTGGAGGGGATGGACAACGATCTGGCGATGTATGCGGTGCAGACGATGACGGAACAAATCGACACGACGCTGTGGCCGCGGCGGGCATACTCGTGGCTGTTCGGCAGCTTCGCGCTGATCGCGCTAATTCTGGCGGCGGCGGGCGTTTACGGCGTGATTTCGTACGCGGTAGCGCAACGCACGCAAGAGGTGGGGATTCGCATGGCGTTGGGCGCAAGCCCGGGCGCGGTGCTGGCGAGCGTGCTGCGCAGCGGGATGTCGCTGGTCGCGATAGGCGCGGCGATCGGACTGGCGGCGGCGCTGGCCGGAGCGGGGTTGCTCAACGAGATGCTCTACGGCGTCAGCCCACGCGATCCGTTGGTGTATGTGACGGCGGCGGCGGCGATCGTGGCGGTGGGGCTGCTGGCGAACGCGATTCCCGCGCGGCGGGCTGCTTCGCTCGACCCGATGCGCGCGCTGCGCAATTCCTGAGCGGCGGCTTATTCGCCGCGTTCGATGAGGGCGGCGGCGAGCAACGGAATCATGATTTCGTGATGGCCGGTGATTGCGTAGCCGGCGCCCCCGGATTGCGCGTGCGGGCGATCGACCACGTTGACACGCGGGCGGTAGTGCTGCAGGAAATCGAAATTGGCGGTGGTGAAATTGGCGAGCGGATGGCCGAGATTGCGCACGGCGGAAACTGCCTTCAGAAAAACTTCGGGCATTACGACCGCTGAGCCTACGTTGAGATAGACGCCACCGTCGTTAAGACTAGCGATTTGGGCGGCGAAGAGGCGGAAATCGCGATGGGTGGTTTCGCCGATGGCGGCGGCGTCGGCGGCGGGATGCGTGTGCGGTGTATCCGTGCCGATGGCGACGTGCACAGTGACGGGCGTAGCATTGCGGTACGCGGCCAGCAGAAGGCTCGAAGCGGCGTGTTTGGCGGGCGCGATGAGTTCAAGCCAACGTCCGAGCGCTTCGCCCATGCCGAGGCCTTCTTTGGCGCCACCGGCGATGGCGCGATTCATCTCGCGGCCAGTTTCTTCGGCGGCGCCGAAGCGGCCATCGGGGAGCACGGCTTCCACGTCTTCGCTGGTTTGACCGGCGAGGGCGATTTCAAAATCATGGATGGCGGTCGAGCCGTTCATGGCGAAGCCGGTGACGTAACCGCGGCGCATGAGGTCAATGAGCACTGGGGCCAAGCCGCACTTGATGACGTGGCCGCCGAGGCCCCAGAGGATGGCGCGCTGTTTTTGGCGCGCGGCGGCGATGGCATCAACCACGGTGCGAAAGGAATCGCCGGCGAGGATGCGCGGCAGGGAATCGAGCCAGGCCGCCATGCCCGCGCCTTTTTGATAGGCGTAGGCGAAATCGGCGGTCTTGATCTTGCCGCCGCGGTCGGCAAGCGAGACGGTCTTGAGACCACTGAGATCGAGCGGCTGCTTCTCGTATTTGCTCATCAGGCCGCTTTGCCTTCGCCGAGCGCTTTGCGCAGCGCTTCCGCGGTGTAGCTCTTCTTAGATCGGCTGACCTGCTCGGGCGTTCCACTCGCGACGATACGGCCGCCGTATTCGCCGCCATCGGGGCCGAGATCGACGATCCAATCGGCGGTCTTGATGACGTCGAGGTTGTGCTCGATGACGACGACGGTGTTGCCGAGATCGACCAGACGCTGCAGCACGTCGAGCAACTTGCGCACGTCGTCGAAGTGAAGCCCGGTGGTGGGCTCGTCGAGCAGATAGAAGGTGCGGCCGGTCTGGCGTTTGCTCAATTCCTTGGCGAGCTTGATGCGCTGGGCCTCGCCGCCCGAAAGCGTGGTGGAAGACTGGCCCAGGTGGACGTAGCCGAGGCCGACGTCGTTGAGGGTTTGCAGCTTGGCGCGGATCTGCGGGAAATTTTCCATCAGCGGAAGGGCGTCTTCGACGGTGGAATCGAGC
Source organism: Bryobacterales bacterium (assembly GCA_963743705.1). Lineage (GTDB taxonomy): Bacteria > Acidobacteriota > Terriglobia > Bryobacterales > Bryobacteraceae > PALSA-243. The sequence continues at coordinate 973,581 of CAVUQS010000021.1, forward strand.
ATGTCGGCGATGGAGAGACCCTTGAACTTCACCTGCAGCGTTTCGCGATTGTAGCGGCGGCCGCGGCAGACGTCGCAGGTGACGTAGACGTCGGGCAGGAAATTCATTTCGATGCGCTTGAGCCCATCGCCCTGGCAGGCTTCGCAGCGGCCGCCCTTGACGTTGAAGCTGAAGCGTCCGGCTTTGTAGCCGCGCTCGCGCGATTCGGGGAGCATGGCGTAGAGATCGCGGATGAGCGTGAAGAGGCCGGTGTAGGTGGCGGGGTTGGAACGCGGGGTGCGGCCGATGGGCGCCTGATCGATGCGGATGACTTTATCGATGAGCTCGATGCCCTCGATGGAATCGTGCGCGCCCGGTTCGTCGTGCGAGCCGTAAATCGCGCGGGCGAGCGAGCGGTAGAGGATCTCGTTTACGAGCGTCGATTTTCCGCTGCCGGAGACGCCGGTGACGACGGTGAGCAAGCCGAGTGGAATTTCGACATCGACCTGCTTGAGGTTGTGCTCGCGCGCGCCGCGGATGGCGAGCTTTTTGCCGTTGGGTTTGCGGCGGGCTTCCGGAACGGGAATGTGCAGCGCGCCCGAAAGGTAGCGGCCTGTGAGGGACGAAGGATTCTTGGCGATGGCGACGGGCGAGCCTTGGGCAACGAGCTCACCGCCGAGACGGCCGGCGCCGGGGCCGAGATCGATGACGTAGTCGGCGCGCTCAATGGTTTCGGCGTCGTGCTCGACGACCAGAACCGTATTCCCCATGTCGCGCAGATGAGTGAGGGTTTCGAGCAGGCGGTTGTTGTCGCGCGGGTGCAGGCCGATGGAGGGTTCATCGAGCACGTAGAGCACGCCGCGGAGCTTGGAACCGATTTGCGTGGCGAGGCGGATGCGCTGGGCTTCGCCGCCGGAGAGCGTAGCGGCGGAACGTTCGAGGCTCAGGTAATCGAGGCCGACGGCGGAGAGGAATTCGAGGCGGCGGCGGATCTCATCCACTACGCGGCCGGCGATCTGCGTCTCGCGCTCATTGAATTCCCAATTGCGCACGGCGAGCAGCGCTCGCGCGATGGAGAGACCGGTGAACTCGGCGATGGAAAAATTCTTGACGCGCACCGCGAGACTGGCCGGGCGCAAGCGCTTGGCGTGACAAGCGTGACATGGCTGCGGCGACATGTATTCGGTGATCCACTCGCGGTAGGCGTCGGAATTGTTTTCGTAGTTTTCCTGCAGGGCATCGAGAATCTCGCGCAGCAGCACGTCCTGCGCCTTGGCGGACAGCTCTTCGAACGGTTTCTTGAGATTGATGCGAGCCTGGGTGGCGACAGCCTGGACGCGCTGTTCGACGGTCCAGGAACTTCCGCCGGGTCCGAGGCCGCCATCGAAGAGCGGCTTCGAGGGATCGACGATGACCTTGACGGGATCGAACGTCCAAATGCTGCCGAGGCCGTGGCATTCCTCGCAGGCGCCGTAGGGGCTGTTGAAGGAAAACGAGCGCGGCTCCAACTGAGGAATACTGGTGCCGCATTCGGTGCAGGCGAGTTTCTGCGAGTAGAGGCGCTCTTCGCCGTTGACGATGGAAATGAGCACGAGGCCATCGGCGAGTTTGGTGGCGACGTCGATGGATTTCTGCAGGCGATCCTGAATGCCGGACTTGACGAGGAGACGATCGACCACGACTTCGATGGTGTGGTTCTTGCGCTTGTCGAGCGGCGGCATGCGATCGGCATCGTCGGTGAGGGTGCGCAGGATGCCATCGATGCGGACGCGCTCGAAGCCGAGGCGGGCGAATTTTTCGAGCTCTTTCTTGTATTCGCCCTTGCGGCCGCGAACAACCGGGGCCATGACCATGATGCGGTCGTCAGGCTTCAGCGCCATGACGTGCTGCAGGATCTGCTCGGTGGTCTGGCGGGAGATTTCGTTGCCGCAGAGCGGGCAATGCGGGATGCCGATGGAGGAATAGAGCAGACGGAGATAGTCGTAGATTTCGGTAATGGTGCCGACGGTGGAACGCGGGCTGCGGCTGGTGGTTTTTTGTTCGATGGAGATGGCGGGACTGAGGCCATCGATGGAATCGACATCGGGGCGTTCCATCTGATCGAGAAACTGGCGGGCGTAAGTAGAGAGCGTTTCGACGTAGCGGCGCTGGCCCTCGGCGTAAATGGTGTCGAAAGCGAGGGACGATTTGCCGGATCCGCTCAGCCCCGTGATGACGGTGAGGCTGTTGCGCGGGATTTCGACGTCGATGTTCTTCAAGTTGTGCTGGCGCGCGCCATGCACAGTGATACGGTCGAGCATAGATGGAAACTTTAGATTACGGGCGTTACTAACTATTGTCGTACTTCGTTGTGCGTGGCCGCAAATTAGGTTATAACGAGCTTGTGAAAAAGTGCGGCCGGTGTGGAGGAAGTCTGCGCCGAATACATCGGACATTCTGGGAACGCCTCAGCTACGTGGCGAAATACCGGTGCAAGAGTTGCCGCTCCACGGAGGCTGTGCCGGTTCCCTATCGTTTTCATTTGGGGCAGTTTTGCCGCTGCCATCGTTGCGGCACCTACCGCGTGAAGAAGCTGAAAGGCAGGGACCGGATCGACCCGATGGAGCGCGGCCTGCTGAACGCCCTGGAAAAGCTGGCGCACGGAAAACTGTATCACTGCAAATTCTGCCGGATTCAGTTTTGGGACCGGCGTGATCTGGAGCCTAAGGTCGCGGCGGCTCCGGCGATTCCGGTGAGAACGTAGGCTGCATTTCACCGCAGAGGCGCTAGTTTTCGGAAGGCCGCTCGACATGATCGATGACGAGCATCTCTACCAGACCTGATGCCGATTCCAACTTCAGACCGAGTTGTTCCTGCAGAGCGGTGAAGATGGAGGGGCCGGCGGAATCGGCCGACAACGCCGGATTGCTGGTGAGATTCGGCGGGGCGAATTCCAGATGGAAGGCGCCTAGCGGATCCTTGATGCCGGTTTGATCGTCGACCGTGCGTCCGAGCATCAGGCCGAGCACTCTGACGAGATAAGCAATGTTGAGGCCGGCGGCTTCCCAGGACTGGCCCGATGCGTTACGCCCGGGGCGGAGGACACCGCAGGGTGGCTTTTCGCCGGGCGCGGGCGGACGCGGCGGGCTGTTGGGAACAGCGACGACGCAACTATCGGGCTGGAACGGCGGAATTTTGAGTCCGCTCTTGGCCAACGTCAGACGATAGACCTTGCCCTCTTTTTTCTCGCGGTGGACCTTGAGCTTGAACCGGTCCTCGAGAAGCGACTGCAGCATCGGATATAGCTGCTTGCCGGTCACCGCACTCGCGGTCTTGCCTTCGACGTCGTAGCGGTCGAGATCCGCCCAGGACGGGGTGTCCAGGATCTGAAAGCCCTCGACTCCATATGCGTCGCTGATGAGGAGCTTGAGGCCGACGTTGACGCCCGCCAGCCGGCCCGGAAAAGTTCTGAAATTCGCCGGGGACTGCGGGGCGCCGGAATTGCGTTTGACGGACGCCGCGTCGAATTCGGGGCGCGTCTGGGCGTGGAGAGCAAAGGCCAGCGCGACGATTGCGGCGACGGCCGCCACGGCTTTCCTAGCGGAGCACAAGTTTATATCGTAGGTCAATTTTCGGTGGGCCGGTCCACGTGATCGATGACAAGTATATCGACAGGGCCTTTCTGCTTTTCCAATTTGAGGCCCCATTTTTCTTCGATCACGGTGAAGATAGATGCGCCGGGGTCATCGGCGGCATCGGGCGGGCGGGCGGAGGCGCCACCTCGGCCACTTGCGCCGGGGCCCAATTCGCGAAGCACAACAGCGAGGGGGTTGAGGCCATCGAGAGTGCAATAAGTGGACGCGGTGAGGCCCGATTTGTCGAGGACGGGACGGTCCACGCGGCCGCCGATCAGCTCGGGTATCAGGGCCCAGGAATCGAGAAGCGTCAGCGATCTTTCTCCGAGGCCGCCTTTCTTACCGCCGCCGCGGCCTGCGCCGCCACCGGGAGGCGGTGGGAAATCGCACGGTGTTTCGGAGGGCGCGAGTTTGGGTCCGTTCCTGCCGACGACGAGAGCGTAGACGGGAAGTTCCCTGGTCTCGCGGTGGATCTTCAGTTGGAAGCGGTCGGCGAGGAGCGTCTGCAGCATGACGCGGGCCTCATCCAGCGTGGACGTGCGGTCGCCGCCCAGCGTGGCTTCCACATCGTAGACGTCGGTTCCGGTATCTCCCCAAGCCGGCAGGCCGGAAATCTGGAAGCGCTTGACCTTGTAGGCATCCATGATGAGGTCGTCGAGGCTGGCGACCTGATCGCTGAAGCGGTTGCCGAAGAGGCCGCACTTCGCGACCGGGCCGCAATCGATGTTGGGGCTCCAGGGGCGGCGCACCCACTGATGGCTCTTATCCTGTTTCACCGATGCGACCTCGAAGGCCGGCGGTGTTTGGGATTGCGCCTGCAGCGCACCGACAAGGAGCGGTGACGCAGCGAGCAGAAGCCCCATAGCCGCCGGGCGTGCCTTCGAGTTGGGGTACATGAAGAAATAACGATTCGTGGCCGCCATTTTCTGACGTTAATTTCCGGTGGGGTGTTCGACTGGGTGTGGGCGGGCATCCCTATGCCATGATGGCGGAATGGATCTTTGGACGCTAAGCGATCTTTCGACGCCGTGGTGCGTGCATGTGGTGGTCACGCTGCGGGTGGCGGAGCATATTGAGGCGGGCAAGGGCGAGATTGGCGCGCTGGCCGCGGCAGCGGGGGCGGACCGGGATTCGCTGCAGCGCGTGATGCGACAACTGGTGAGCAAGGGGCTCTTCGAGGAACCGGAGCGCGGCCAATTCGCGCTGAATGAACCGGCGCGCGGGCTGCTGGAAGGGTCGACGCGGCTGGGGCTCGATCTCGATTCACTCGGCGGACGCATGGCGCACTCGTGGAGCACGCTGCTTTCGGCGGTGCGTACGGGGCGGACGGCTTATCCCGAAGCGTTTGGGCGTACGTTCTGGGAAGACCTCGACGCGAATCCGAAGATCGCGGCCGATTTCGACAGGCTGATCGGGCCCGAGGGGCACGGCACACCCGATCCGCACGTGCTGGTCAACGAGGCGGACTGGGCCGAAATTAAGACTGTGGCGGATATCGGCGGCGGAACCGGCGCGCTGCTGGCAGAAATTTTGCGCGCGCATCCGGAGGTGCGGGGAACGCTGGTGGATATGCCGCGGGCGGTGGCGCAGTCGGGCGATATCTTCCATGCGGCGGGTGTGGCGGATCGCGCGACGGCGGTGGGGCAGAGCTTCTTCGATCCGCTGCCGCCGGGTTGCGATCTTTACGTATTGAAGAGCGTCATCGGCGATTGGCCGGATCGCGAGACGGTTGCGATCTTGCAGCGCTGCGCGGAAGCGGCGCGGCCGAAAGGGCGCGTGGTGGTATTCAACGTCGCGGCGCCGGGCGAAGAGGCGTCACCGGATCTGCTGATGATGGTGCTGGTGGGCGGGAAGGAACGAACGCTGGAGGAATTCCGCGAGTTGGCGCGCGAGGCGGGGTTGGAAGTGAGCGCGACCGGAAAACAGCCGACAGGGCGCAAGTTTGTGGAATGCCGTCCGGCGTGATTCGGCAGGGTTCTACCGCTTTGGGGCGGCGTCCGTCTAAAAGTTCACCATGCTATCCGATTTGAAATACGCCGCGCGCACGCTGCGCAAGGCGCCGGGGTTCGCGGCTGCGACGGTGCTCACGCTGGCGTTGGGGATCGGCGCGAACACTGCGATTTTCACGGTGGTGAATGCGGAGCTGTTGCGGCCGCTGCCGTTCGATCATCCGGAGCGGCTGGTGCGGATCTTCGAGCGCAACGGGCGGCTGAAGATCGAGCAGTTCGCGGATTCGGTGCTGAATTATCTTTCGTGGCGTGAGCGCGCGCAGACCTTCGAGACGATGGGCGCGATGGGGTTCGGGCCGTTCACGATCACGGGATCGGGCGAACCGGAGCAGGAACAGGGCGTCACCATCACGCCGTCGTTGATGCCGATGCTGGGGATTCAGCCGGTGATTGGACGCGCGTTTCGCGATGGCGACGATGCGCCGGGCGCGGCGAGGGTGACGATGATCAGCGAAGGGCTTTGGAAACGGCGTTTCGGCGGCGACCGGGCGATCGTCGGGAAAAGTATTTTGCTAAACGGGACTCCGTACACGGTGGTGGGAATCGGGCCTTCGACGTTGGGAACGCTGACGGGGCCGGCCACGGACATTTGGGCGCCGCTAACGATCAATCGCGCGAAGGAATTGCGGCTGAACCACACGGTCTACGCGATGGGAAAGCTGAAGCCGGGCGTGACTCTGGCGCAGGGACAGGCCGAGATGAACAGCGTCTCGCGGCAGCTTGGCGTGGACTTTCCGGAAATGAAGGATTGGAACACGCAGTTGATGACGTTTGACCGCTGGTTCGTGGGCGATTCGCTGCGCACGGCGCTGTTGGTGCTGCTGGGGGCAGTGGCGCTGGTGTTGTTGATCGCGTGCGCGAACGTGGCGAATTTGCTGCTCTCGCGGGCGGTATCGCGGCAAGGCGAGATCGCGGTGCGGACGGCGCTGGGCGCGAGCCGCGGGCGCGTGGTGCGGCAGTTGTTGACGGAAAGCCTGGCGCTGTCGCTGGCGGGCGGAGCGGGTGGCGCGTTGATGGCGGCCTGGGCGGTGCGCGCGATGCAGGCGTCGCTGCCGCCGGGGGTATTGCCGATTGGCGATCTGCATGTGGATGGGACGGTGCTGTTGTTCGCGCTGGGCGTGACGCTGGCGACGGGCGTGCTGTTCGGGTTGGCGCCGGCATGGCAGACGGCGAAGACGGATTTGAACACGGTGCTGAAGCAGGGCGGGCGATCATCGGCGGGCGCGGGGAAAGCGTCGCTGCGCAATGCGCTGGCGGCGGCAGAAGTGGCGCTGGCGACGGTGTTGCTGGCGGGCGCGGGGCTGCTGATGCAGAGCCTGGCGCATTTGAAGGAAGCGCCGCTGGGCTTTCAGGCAGAGCGGATGTTGACGTTTCAGCTTGGGCTACCGCGCGCGCGATATCAGGACCTCACGAAGCAGTGGGCTTTTTACCACTCGATGATCGATGCGGTGAACGCGCTACCAGGCGTGCGCGGAACGGCGGTGTCGTCGGGGCTTCCGATGGGCGGCGGGTTGTATACGCACACGCCGTTTATGCCGGTGGGCGCGACTGTGCTTCCGGCGTCGATAGCGCTGCCTGCCGACTGGCGCGGCGTGAATGCAGGCTTCTTCCGCACCATGGAGATTCCGCTATTGAGCGGGCGCCCGTTCGGCGATCAGGATGGAGCGGGCGGCGCGGGGACAGCGATTGTGAGCGCGAGCTTCGCGAAAAAGGTGTGGGGCGACGATCCGCCGCTGGGGCGAATCATCATGACCGGCGCGAAGCGGCCACTGACGGTGGTGGGCGTGGCGGGCGATGTGCGCGGTACGGCGCTCAACACGCCGCCGGAACCAACGGTCTACTTTCCGCTATCGGCGCAACAGTGGCCATCGATCGATGTGGCGGTCAGGACGGCGGGCGACCCGAACACGGCGGTTTCGGCGATCCGGCAGTCGTTGCGCAATCTGGATGCGGCGCTGCCCATGGCGTCGGTGCGCACAATGGACGAATGGATTTCGAGCAATGCCGCGCAGCCGCGTTTGAACACGACGCTGCTGGGCGTGTTCGCGGGCATTGCGCTGCTGATTGCGGCGATTGGAATCTATGGCGTGCTCTCATATTCGGTGACGCAGCGCACGCGGGAGATCGGGCTGCGCATGGCGCTGGGCGCGCAGCCTTCGAACGTGCTGCGGCTGGTGGTGCGCGAAGGAATGCTGGTGGCGGCGGTGGGCGTGGGCGCGGGGATTGCTGGCGCGCTGGCGGTGAGCCGGTTGCTCTCGACGATGCTGTTTGGCGTGGCGCCGCGCGATCCGAAAACGCTAGCGGCCGTGGCCGTGGCGCTCACGGTGATCGCGCTGGCGGCTTGCTGCATTCCGGCGCGGCGAGCGGCGCGCGTGGACCCGATTGTGGCGCTTCGCGACGAATAACCCGCGACGAATAGAATAAGAGCGGTGGACGACCCTTTCCGTTTGCGGCGGTTCGTGGACGCGCAGGCGCCGGTTTATGAGCGCGTGTGCGAAGAACTGCGGCAAGGGCGCAAACAGAGCCATTGGATGTGGTTCATCTTTCCGCAAATCCGGGGATTGGGGCGAAGCGAGACGGCGGAAGAGTTTGCGATCTCGTCGCTGGACGAGGCGCAGGCGTACTTGCGGCATCCGGTGCTGGGCGCGCGGCTGAGAGAGTGCGTGGGCCTGGTGAATGCTGTCGAGGGGCGAGCCGCGGAGCGGATCTTCGGTTATCCGGATTACTTGAAGTTTCGCTCTTCGATGACGCTGTTTGCGCGCGCGGCGCCGGATGAAACGATCTTCGAAGAAGCGCTGCGGAAGTACTTCGACCGCGAGCCGGACGATTTGACGTTGCGGCTGCTGTAAGTCACATGCGGCACGGCCATGCAGGCGGGGAGGCGCGCGGCAGACGATCGGGCGCGAGCAGCAGGAAGAAATCCGGCGGCGCTTCGGTGATCTGGCGGCCGGCGTAACCCGCAACTTCAGCGGCGGCGCGGTAGCGATTGGGCACGAAGAAATCGATGCGCGGATGGGCACGGATCATGCCCATCAATTCCGCGGGCGTGGAGGCGACGATCAGACGCGCAAGCGGCTCCTCGGAATCGATGCCCCATTGGCGCAGTGTGGCGCGGAAACGCGGCTGCCATGCCGCCAGATCGTTGAATTGCGCAGCGCTGACAGTGATGCCCATGCCGGGGAAATCCATGGTGAGCTGTCCGCCGGACAAGCCGCCGGCGATCAGGGCGTAGCGCAGGCCAGACAGGGGCAAAGTGGAGGCGTAGAGATCGTCGACCAGATCGACGATGACCAGTTCGTTGCCACGCGCCAGGCGGCAGTAATTGTCGAGGGGCGCGGCGGCTGGTTGGATGGTTCCGGCGGCGAAGGAGATCCCCCAGGGTTCCGAGGGTACGGCCAGCTTCACAACTAGAGCGACGGCGAGAACGGCGAGCGTGACTGGGCGGGAGCGATTGAGCAAAGGCGCGTAGACGGCGGCGACTACGGCCATGGGCGCGAGGCATGGGATGAGATAGGTTGCGTTGCGATATCGCCAGAGGAAAACGGCGGCGAGCATCGGCGCCAGCCAGCAGGCCAGGAGCACGGCTTCGGCGGAACGCTTGCGGATGGCCCCGACCCACGCGGGCACGGCGGTGAGGGCGAATGCGAAGAAGAGCGGGTCCATCCAGACCAGGCGTTTGAGGTAGAAGAACGCGTGATTTTCCTGTGTGGTTTGCGGCGGCGCTCCGGCTCCGAAGGAAAAGATTTCGAGACCGATGTGTTCGGCGAAGAACCAACGCGTGTGCGCACTTGCCTGATAAGCGAACCACGGCAGCGCGAGTAGGGCCGCGGCGGCGAGCGCGAAGACGGCGCGGCGCAACGCAGGACGGCGGTTGCGCGGAGCGAACGCGCAATAGAGGACGAAGGCGAGAGCGAGCGGGGCGGCGCCGATTCCTTTCGTGAGCACGGCGGCCGCGAAGGCGGCGGCGAATCCCCAGAATGCAGCGGGCGATTCAAGCCATGGGTCGGCAAAGAGGCAATAGATAGCGGCGATTTCGAACGATGCGAGCAGCGCATCGGTGAGCACCATCGAAGCGGGGACCATCCAGAGGCGGTCGCATAACAGGAATGCGACCGCGAAGGCGCCAGCTTGCCACTCGCCTATTTCGGCGCAGAGAAGGAACAGAAGACCGAGGCCGAGCGCGGCGATGAGGATCACCGGGAGACGAAGCGCTACGCGCGAGACTCCCAACAGCTTGGCGGATGCGCCGGCGAGCCAGACGGTGAGCGGCGGCTTGTAGAGCGCGAAGCGGCCGAGAAAGCGGGGCGTGAGCCAATCGCCTTCGGTGGCCATGCGGATGGCGCTGTGCGAGTAGAGGGCTTCGTCTTGAGCGGAGATTTTCGCGATGGGGTCGAGATAGTCGCCGGCGAGTCCGACGCGGATGCCTCGGATGAGCAGAACAGCAAAAGCGATCGCGACCACCACGGCAAATGCCTGGCGCATGACTTCAGACGATAACACGCGCCGCGATGGCGCTCAGAATTTCGGCGGAAGCAGACGTCTCACCTCGAGGCAGAACACATTCTCGCGATACTGTATGGCGACCTGGCGGCAGAAATCGATGCCGTCTACCGCATCGGTGGGCTTGTGGAGGATGTACTGTATGTTGGCGTCGCGGCGCTGCTTTTCGGTGTAGCTCTGCGTGAGGAACATGATGGTCTGCGCGGGCGTGGGCACGCCGTAACCGGCGCCGGGCGTTACGGGCACAATATACTTCGGCGCGGTCTTGGGCAATGCATTGACGCGATTGGCGATGTCCACGCTGGCGGCGTCGAAGGCGGTTGGGACGTTCGGATCGCGAGCCCAGACATCGAAATAGCTGTGGTAGGCCTCGTAAGTTAACGCGAGAATGACGATTGCGAGGCCAAGGGGAAGGATCTGCGCCGGTGCGCGCGGGACGATCCAGCGATAGAGTTGCCATGCTGCGTTGGCGGCGAGCATGAAGATCGGCGGGATCATTAGGATGGAGCGGATAGCGCTCGGCATGCCTTCGGTGGAGAGGACGGCCGGCACGGCGCCGACGAAAACCCACGTGAGCAGGAGCGCGTGCGGGAACCAATCCTGGCGGCGCACCAGAGCGCGGATCGAGAGCACGAGGCCTATCGCGAAGAGGATCGCGACCGGCCAGAAAACCACTGCGCGATAGGCGATGTTGAAATGCCAATCCATATCGCCGCGCGTGAAGATCATCTGGATGGTCTTCCAGACGTTGCCCAAAAATTCAGCGGAGGGATTAGCCGCGTGAAAAATGGAGACCTCGGCGCTGCGATGGGTTAGCATCTCGGGGTCTTTGATGAAGTAAAGCGCGAGCGGGGTCACGGTGACGGCCGCGGTCGCGGCGAAAGCGCTTACGAGCTTGAGGAAGGACGGCCCGCGGAGGGCGACGAATCCGTAGATTAGAGCGACGAGGACGAAGGCAGGCGCGACGCGGTAGGCGATGTAGGTGTAGAAGCCGAGCCCGAAGAGCAAACCGGAAACGACGGCTTGCGCCAGATACGGACGCGATTTGTGCGAGCGGCGCAGCGAGCCAATGAGGAAGTGGAGGGTCCAGACGGCGAAGAGCGGGGCGGCGATAGCGCGCAATCCGAGACGCGAAAAAAGGATGTGCCAAAAACTGGTGGCGGTGAAAAAGGCCGCCAGCAGCGCGATGGGAACGGAGAAGAGATCGGCGGCAAGCAGATAGATTCCCCACACGGTGAGGACGCCGAAGATGGCGGCGGGCAGGCGCAGCATCCAGGCTTCGGGGCCGAAGAGGTAGATGAGAGCGGTTTCGATGTTGATGTAGAGGCCTTCGCGGCCGCCGTTTTGCGCGTAGAAGGGCATCATACGGCCAAGTTCGACGTTCTCCATGGCCTCATTGCCGTTCATGGCTTCGTCGAAATGAAGCGGGGGCGGGACGGTGGTGAGTTGGAATAGGCGCAGAAAGGCCGCAAGCGCAAGGATGGCGATGAGGGCTAGCTGAGTTTGGCGCGCGGACATCGATGCTGGGAATTATGCCACGTAGCGTTCGGCGGCGAGCAGGCGGCGCGCGATTTCGCGGCGGAGCGCGACGGCATCGACTGGATCGTATTTGGCGAAGCGGCGCAGCATGGCCAGGTTGGTGCGCAGGACGTCGCCTTCGGAACAGGCGGCCAGTACCGTGCGCGCGGAGGTTTCGATGCGCGACATGGCGTTGCGCAGGAAGACGGCGCAGAGTTCGCGGCCGGCGCCATTCTTGGCAACGCGAAGCAGCGACGATTCCATGGCGAAAGTTTCCATCACGATATCGGCAATGGACATCAAAACTTCCTGCTGCTTTTCGAGCTCGAGCGCGAAGCGCTGATAGGCGATGCCCATGGTGAGCAGCGCGATGCGCTTGGCATTGGCGACCAGGCCGGCGTCACCCTCGGGAGCGGCAGCGCCGGGGGACATCAGTTCGCCGAGCACCTTCTGCGCGGCAGCGACGAGCGCCAGTTGACCGCGGGCGGCGCGCTTGAGCAGCATGCCGGTGAGCAGGAGACGGTTGATTTCGTTGGTGCCCTCGAAGATGCGGTTGATGCGCGAATCGCAGTATGCGCGCTCGACAGCGTAATCCTGGTGGTAGCCGTAGCCGCCGTGGATCTGAACGCCTTCATCGGCGACGTAATCCATCATTTCGGACGCGAAGACCTTGACGATGGAGCACTCGGCCGCGTATTCCTCGATAGTTTTGAGCGATTCGTTGGGCGCGATGAGGCCGATGGTGCGCCAGACGATGGATTCGGTGGCGAAGATGCGAATGGCCATCTCGGCGAGCTTATGTTGAATCGCGCCAAACTCGGCGATAGAGCTGCCGAACGCCTTGCGTTCCTTGGCGTATTTGAGCGAGACGGCGAGCACGTTCTTGGCGCCGCCGAGCGCGAAGGCGCCGAGCTTGAGGCGACCGATGTTCAGGATGTTGAACGCGATGATGTGGCCGCGTCCGATTTCGCCGAGAACATTTTCCACCGGGACGCGCACGTTGTCGAAATAGACGGCAGTGGTGGAGCTGCCCTTAATGCCCATCTTCTTTTCTTCGGCGCCGCTGGTGACGCCGCCGAATGCGCGCTCCACGAGGAAGGCCGTGAACTGCTCTCCGCCGATTTTCGCGAAGACGGTGAAGAGATCGGCCGCGCCGCCGTTGGTGATCCACATCTTCTGGCCGTTGAGGACGTAGTGCGAACCATCGGCGCTCAAATCGGCGCGGGTGCGGGCGGCGAGCGCGTCGGAGCCGGCGTGCGGCTCGGTGAGCGCGTAGGCGGCGATCATTTCGGCGGTGGCGAGCTTGGGCAGGTACTTCTGCTTCTGGGCTTCGGTTCCGAAAAAGACGAGCGGCAGCGTGCCGATGCCGGTGTGGGCGCCGTGCCAGGCTGCGTAGGAGCCGTCGCGAGCGACGTGTTCGGCCACGACCATGGCTGACGCGAGATCGAGCTCGAGACCGCCATAGGCTTCGGGAATGGCGATGGAGGTGAGGCCGAGCTCGGCCGATTTGCGCAGGGCGCGGACGGCCACGCCGGGTTCCTGATGCTGGATGGCGTCGAGATGCGGCGTGACTTCATTGGCCCAGAACTCATCGGCGGTGCGCGCGATGGCGAGGTGCTCGGGGCTGAGGTCTTCCGCGGTGAAGATTTCGGCGGGCTGCCGCTCTTCGATGAGAAACGAGCCGCCTTTTATCACAGCCATTTGTGGATCGCCTATTGCAGCCATTCGAGAACCCCCGCCGCGCCTTGTCCGCCGCCGACGCACATGGTGACCAGCCCGTAGCGCGATTGGCGGCGCTCCATTTCACGCAGGATGGTTGCGGTGAGCTTGGCGCCGGTGCATCCGAGAGGATGGCCGAGCGCGATGGCGCCGCCGTTGACGTTGATTTTTTCGAGATCGAGCCCGGCTTCACGAATGACGGCGAGCGCCTGGACCGCGAACGCTTCGTTCAATTCGATGACGCCGATGTCGTCGAGCTTGAGGCCCGCCATGGCGAGCGCTTTGGGAATGGCCTTCACCGGCCCGATGCCCATGATCTCGGGCGCGACGCCGGCGGTGGCGTAACTGACGAAGCGGGCTTTGGGCTTGAACCCGAGCTCGCGGGCTTTGGAATCGGACATGACGAGCGCGGCCGCGGCGCCATCGCTGGTCTGCGAGGAATTGCCGGCAGTGACGGTTCCAGCGGCGTGGAAAACGGGTTTCAGTTTGGCGAGCGCTTCGAGGCTGGTATCGGCGCGGGGGCCTTCATCGCTCTGGAACTGGCTCTTCTGCTCGCCGGCGGGGGTGGCAGTATCGACTTCGACCGGCACGATTTCCGATTCGAATTTGCCTTGCTGCTGCGCGGCGATGGCATTGCGGTGGCTGCGCAACGCGAAGGCGTCGGCCTCTTCGCGCGTAACGCCGTACTTGCGCTGTACGCGCTCGGCGGTGAGGCCCATGCTCATATAAACCTCGGGCCAATTGTCGACGAACCACGGGTTGGGAGCAGGCTTGAGACCGCCGAACGGCGTCTTACTCATGGATTCGCTGCCGCCGGCGATCAGAATATCGGCGCCACCGCTGCGTATGCGGTCGGCCGCGAGCGCGATGGCTTGCAGACCGGAACTGCAGAAGCGATTGATGGTCATGCCGGGCACGGATTCGGGCAATCCGGCGCGCAGCAGGGCCTGGCGCGCCATATTGTTGCCGGCTTCGCCCTCGGGCATGGCGCAGCCGAGGATGACGTCTTCGACGCCATCTTTGGCTTGGGGGTAGCGATCGAGAAGCGCGCGGATGACGGAGGCCGCGAGATCGTCCGGGCGGGCATTGCGCAGAGCGCCGCGTGGGGCTTTTCCGATGGCGGTGCGAAGACAATCGACGATGACGGCTTCTGGCATGTGCGCTCCCACCTTGATTGTAGACGGGCGATGGACGGCCGACGCGGGTGTTAAGAGCCGGATAGTGGCATAAGCACCGACGCCTTTACTCGTAGACCTCGCGGCAATGTGCGATCCGCGTCACTTTCACAAATTTTCCCAGATCGCCCCGTGCTTTTTCAGATCGATCACCGTGAGCACACGGCGCGAGCTACACTCCGGCGGTGGCGCTGTGGGCGCGGTTGAGGATCTCGTCGGCGAGGGATCTGGGGCGCGTCGATGTTTACCAGGGTGAGGCGGCTGGCTTCGCCGGCGGTTTCGATGGATATGTTGCCGACGTTGAACATGCGCTGCGTCATGCGTTGATCGACGCGGACGTCTTGCACTTTACTGAGTTGAATGGTGCGGGTGGATTTCGACGCGAGGCCGGTTTCGCAGCGGAGGCGATCGCCAGTGATGGTCGTCTTCATCATGCTGCGCTGGATCCATCGCTTGAGCGGCCAAAGGAGAACGAGCGGAGGGATGGCCGTCAGCCAACGGGGCTTGTCGGGAAATTGGACGAAATAGAGGATTTCCAGGCCGATGAAAATGAGCGCGGCGAAGATCGTGCCGGCCTTTAGGAACTTCGAGGTGGGCTGAATAGTGAGATCCGCCACAGTATGCTCTCCTGTTTCAGCATTGTATCGCGGGCTATCCCGTCCTAACATGTACATGTTGGAGGGAATATGCTTTCGAAAACAATAACGGCGCTAGGACTGGCGGCGGTGAGCGCCTGCCCGCTGCTGGCGGACTTCAGTTACCAGCAAACGGCCAAGGTCACGGGCGGCGCCATGGCGGGTATGCTCAAAGTGGCGGGCGTCTTTTCCAAACAGGCGCGCGAGCCAATTCAGACGACGATTTCGGTGAAGGGCGACCGCATGGTGGATCGCGGCGCCACGCACGCCACCATCATCGATTTGAAGGCCGGCACAATCACCAGCATCGATCTGCAGAAGAAAACGTACACGGTGATGACGTTCGAGCAGATGAAACAGATGATGGAGCAGGCGCAGGAAAAGATGAAGCAAAAGAGCGCCCAGAACAGCGATTCCGCCGATATGCAGTTCAAGGTGTCGATCAACGCCACCGGCGCGGCGAAGCCGGTACACGGCATGGACGCGAAGGAGACGCTCGTTAAGATCGAGATGCAGGCGACGGATACGCAGACGGGCCAGAGCGGAACGATGGTGGTGACGTCGGACATGTGGCTTGCGCCGGAGATTCCCGGATATCAGGAAGTGCGCGAGTTTCACAAGCGAATGGCGGAGAAAATCGCGTGGAGTGGCATGAGCAGCATGTTCGCGGCGCAGCCAGGGATCGGCCAGGGAATGGCTGAGGCGCAGAAGCAAGCGTCTAAGATGGACGGTCTGCCGATTTACACCACGATGTCCATGGGTGGCGCGGGTACGCCGCCGGCCAATGGCGATCCGGACGCCGCGCCGCAGCAGCAACAGCAGTCGAAGCCGTCGCTGGGAGGGATGCTAGGCGCGGGGATTGGAATCCACCGGAAGAATAACGATTCATCGCAACCACAACAGAATTCGAATGGCTCGGGTTCGGGCAACATGATCGAGATGACGACGGAGCTGAGCGGATTTTCGGGCGCGGCGGTGGATGAGGGGCAGTTTGCCATTCCGGCCGGGTTCAAGCGGGTGGAACCGAAAGGGATACAGTAGACGCCGCGGTCACTTCTTCGGCGCGGTCTTAGCGGTTTTTTTGGTGGCTGCGGCCGGGCCGGGCGGTTGAAGCACCTCGTTGATGGCGTCGTGCAGCGGGTCGTAGAGCGGATTGGGCGGCTCGAGCGCGTGCAGGGCGCGCTGGTATAAGGCTTCGGAGACGGCGGTCGGGTCGGTGTTGGTGCGGGCGTCGTCGGCTTCTTTCACTAGTCCCTGGGCGAAAACCAGCGCGCGGATGGCATTGGCGTGTTCGTAGACGGCGCGGGCTTCTTCGTGGCGTTTTTGCGCGGCATAGAAGACGGCCAGTTTGTCGAGAGCGAGGGCCAGCATGGGGTGCGTTTCGCCGACGGATTTGGTCCACAGGGCGATCAGGCGCTGATAGGCGGCCTCAGCTTCGGGATATTTCTGCTGGCCAAAGTAAGCATACGCCAGGCCATCGAGCGTGGCGAGGAGATCGGCGTGTTCGGAGCCGAGGACGGATTCGCGGATGATCAGGGCGCGGCGGAAGATATCTTCGGCTTGGCGGTAATCGAGAATTTCCTTATCGATATACAGGGAGCCCAGGCGGTCGAGGTCGGGCACCTGCGTCACATCTAATGGGCTGGCGTTCAGGCTGCGCAGGATGATCGCCAACTGGAACTCTTGAATGGCGGCCTTCTTTTGGTGGACGTCGAGATCGATCTGTCCCATGAGGCTGTGATCGTCAGCCAAATCGGGATTGCGGCGGCCGCCGATCTCTTCGTGCTTGGCGATAACGGCTTGCAGCGCTTCACGGGCCGCGACGCCATCGCCCATGGCGCGATAGATTCCGACCTGATGCAGGCGCTCCGCCATGACCTGGGGGTCGCTAGCGCCGAAGCGTTCGGTGCGCCATGCGATGGCAGCTTCGAGATACGTGTTGCACGCCGGGTAATCTCCGGCGGCCGCGGCCACGGTAGAAAGGCGCTTCATGACGTCGAACCGTTGCGGGTTTTCGGCGGGGGTCTGCTCGATCTGGGCGCGAGCCTGCTCGTAAAGACCGCGGCTGCCGGCGTAGTCGCGCTTCATGTAGTGTGCGTTGGCGTCCGCCATGAGCCTCTCGATGGTGGGCGGCGGGACATCCTGGGCGGCGGCGGAAAGGGAAAGGGCGGCGAAGAGAAGAATCCATCGCATGATGCCATTTAGTACTAATTCGTTAGTTTTGTCAACAATTAGGTAATTATCCCTTGACAACAAGTAGAACAAACGGCATAATCTGTACATGGGCGATGTCCAAGGCAGAAACAACGTTCTGAACCAAGCGCAGAAGTATACCGTTGCGCAGTTCGGTGCCGAATTTCCTGATGATGACGCCTGCCTCGAAGCGATCAAGGAAATGCGTTTCCCCGGCGGTATTACGACCTGCGAGAAGTGCGGCGTTGAGCGCAAGCATTACCGCGTTTCTGGACGCACGGCCTATGCCTGCGACCACTGCGGACATCACATCTATCCCCTCGCCGGAACGATCTTCGAAAAGACCACCACGTCGCTGAAACTCTGGTTTCACGCGATGTTCCAGATGGGCTCTACCAAGTGCGGGATCTCCGCGAAACAGATTCAGCGCGAGACTGGCGTCACCTACAAGACCGCGTGGCGCATGTTCAAGCAGATTCGCTCCTTGATGTCTGAAGAGATCAGCTTGGAGGGATCGCCGGTTGAGATGGATGAGATGTACCACGGCGGAAAACGTAAAGGGCAGACGCGGACGTTCGGGCTGAGGCGATACGAAAAAGATGCCCGTTGTTGGAATCGCTGAACGGACCACCGAAGACAAAAGTGGACGCATCGTGGCTCGCGTTACCAAGGACGTGAAGATGAAGACACTGAAGGGCATGATCCACGAATACGTGCTCCCCAAATCCACGATCTACACCGACGAATTCGTTAGCTATTCCGGATTGACCACGATGGGCAAGAATGTCACCGATGAACAGGGCAAGCGCACTTGGAAGCACAGCGGATACCAGCATCGCCGGATCAACCACAGCACGGGCGTCTCTGTCCAGGGTGCCGTTCATACGAACACGATTGAAGGATTTTGGAGTCTGATTAAACGCGGAATCGGTGGCTCTCACCACGCCGTCAGCCAGAAACTTTTGCAGAACTATTTGGATGAATATGCGTTCCGCTACAACCGCCGCCACGTGCCCGCGCCCATGTTCAAGCTGATTTTGGAGAAGGTTTCCGAGAAGGCGTCTGAATAGCCTTTTTCAGTAAATCGTGGAAGTCGTCCCGCGTAAACGGTGGCGACGGCTCCACTGATTTCACCTTCAGTTTCGGCTTCGGCTGCATATCAACATCATCGCACTGAATAGATGTGCTCAAACAAGTCCACCGCCAGCGAAGATACCCGATTCATTCGTCAATGAATGACGTGAATAATCGAGAACCACATTAAATTTCTTGCTTTCGTAAGCCAAGGGGGTTATCAATCTGTCGGTGGTGACGAGAAAATCTTAGTTATCAACTTGATCGTCCTCTAGGAACTTGTTTGAAAAACGCATCAACGGACGACTGAAGCGCATTTCAGTCGAGCCAGTAAGTCGAGTTTTCACTGGATCGATGCGCCGCAGGGCGGCTGCCGTGTTGAAAAACCCGCTTTTTGGCGGACTGCGACTACACTTCTGTCGCTTGTAGCTTCGGGAAAAGCCACAGATTGAAGGCGGCCGCAGTCATCAGAAACTGCCAGCCCACCTTCCATAGGCCGCGCAGTTTGGTTTTGCGCATCCCCCCGGTTTGCTTCATCCACCCAAACGCCTTCTCGATCAACGGCCGTTTCCTCTGGCTCGTCTGATAACTCTCATGCCGCGACGTCCGATCATCGATGGCGCTGCCGCCAGCCCGTTTGAGATTATGCGCTACGTGCGGTCGCACTCCATAAGCGCGCAGCGTCGCCACAAAGTCCCGCGTGTCGTATGCCTTATCGGCTCCCACGCTGATCGGCTTACGCGAACCCCAGCGCCGGTTCCTGCGCCACTTGCGATGCACCATCAGCAGGGCCGCGTCCCGCTCCGCCGTTCCGTCCGCTTGCGTCACCATCGCATCCACGATCAAGCCGTTGCGGTTCTCCATCAGCACGTGACCCAGATACCCCAGTTTGGCTTCCTGGCCGCTGCCTTTGCGATACAGCTTGGCCCCGGGATCGGTCTTCGACTCATGCGTATCGTTGCTGCGCCGTTCGCCGCGAAACTGCGAGCCGTCTCCGTCGCCGCCGTCTTTCTTCTGAAAACTCTTTTGGCTGGCCCACGCTTCGATCAGCGTGCCATCTACGGTAAAGTGTTCATCCGACAGGTGTGGTTTGGCCTGCGTCAGCACACGGCTGAAAAAGGCTTGCGCGACATCTTGATTTAACAACCGTTCCCGATTCTTGCTGAACACCGCGTGATTCCACACCGGCTCATCCATCTCCATGCCCACAAACCGACGGAACAGCAGGTTGTACTCCAGTTGCTCCATCAGCAGCCGCTCGCTGCGAATGCTGTAGAAAATCTGTAACAGCAGGGCGCGCAGCAGGCGCTCGGGAGGGATCGAGGGCCGCCCGGTCTTGGCGTACAGGCCGTCGAACTCCTGGCTCATGGCTCGGAAGATCTCGTCCACCGCTTTGCGAATGGGCCGGAGCGGGTGTGACTGCGGCACCCGGTCCTCCAAGGATACGTAGCTGAAAACGCCCAACTGCTGCTGATCTTCTCCGCGCATAAAACAGAGACGATTCGAAACGTTTGAAGGCTACGCGGGATTTGGTCTTTTCGAAGATCGTTCCGGCGAGGGGATAGATGTGATGTCCGCAGTGGTCGCAGGCATAGGCCGTGCGTCCAGAAACGCGGTAATGCTTGCGCTCAACGCCGCACTTCTCGCAGGTCGTAATACCGCCGGGGGTAAAACGCATTTCCTTGATCGCTTCGAGGCAGGCGTCATCATCAGGAAATTCGGCACCGAACTGCGCAACGGTATACTTCTGCGCTTGGTTCAGAACGTTGTTTCTGCCTTGGACATCGCCCATGTGATCAGGCGATTAGATGCCGTCGTTGTTCTACTTGTTGTCAAGGGATAATTACCAACAATTATTTGGAACCCGCGCCGGCCGGGGCGGGCGTACACTAGGTCGCATGAAATTGCGTACCGTGGCGCTGGCGTTTCTGTGCGGCGCGCCTCTTTTGGCGGATGAAGGATTGTGGCTGTTCAACCAGTTCCCGAAAGACGTGGTGAAACAGAAGTACAACTTCGAGGTCACGGACCAGTTCCTGGAGAACGTGCGCCTGGCGTCGCTGCATATCGGCAGCGGCTCGGGCGCGTTCGTTTCGGCGCACGGGCTGCTTGTCACCAGCCGGCGGGCGGTGGCGGAGTGCGCGACGAAAGCGGTGGCGCAGCCGAACGATCCGTTTTCGGCGGCGACGGAAGCGGCCGAAGCCAAATGCCCGGGCGTGAACGCCGATGTACTGGTAGCGCTGGAAGAAGTCACCAAGCAGGTGAAAGAAGGCGTCACGGACAAGATGAAGGCCCCCGAGGCGCTGGAAAAACGCAACGCCAATATCGCGCGCATCGAGAAAGCCTGCGCGCAGAAAAGTGGCGATGTTTGCTCGGTGGTGAAGCTGTCGTCGGGCGAGCGCTACGACCTGTATCAATACAAACGTTACTCGGATATCCGGCTGGCATTCGCGCCGGAAGCGGGGATCGCCAATTTCGGCGGGGCTTCGGCGGAACTGACGTATCCGCGCTACTCGATGGATTTCGCTTTCCTGCGCGCGTATGAAAACGGGCAGCCGGCGAACACGCCGCACTTTTTGAAGTGGAGCGAAGAGGCGATTCAGGAGAATGATCTGCTGTTCGTTCCGGGAAGTCCCGTAGCGACGGCGCGGCTCGCGACAGCGGCGCAGCTCAATTTCTATCGCGATTCGTCGATGCTTTATACGGTGCAGCGGCTGCAGGTTCGGATCACCGATTTGCTAACGGCGGCGCCGAGGAGCGCGGCGCTGGCGGCATTAGGCGCCGAATATAAACTCGCGGCTGGCAAGTTTATCGGGCTCAAGGACGAATGGCTGGCGGCGCGCAAAGCCAACTTCGAGCGGAAACTGCGCACGGCGGTGGAAAAAGACCCGAAGCTGGGAACCGAAGGCGGCAAGGTATGGGACGAAGTGGCAACCGTGTACAAGAACTGGACGCCCTTCGAACGCCGCTATCAACTGCTGGAACGCCCGGCAGCGGAAGGATCGGTGCTATTCCGGATGGCGCGCGCGAACGTGCGCTCGGAGCCGGCGCCGGCGGCGGCCCCGATTGAAGAGGCGGCGGAAATCTCGCTGCTGACGCGCTATCTGCAGGAACTCGCGGCTTTGGGCGAGAAAGAGATCTCTCTTAAGGGTGTGACGGGCGGAAAAACGCCGCAGGTGGCGGCGGCCGACATGGTGCATGCCTGCAAGCCGGGCGACGCATCGGGGCTGGTTCCGCTGGCGAAGGCGGTGGACGACGCGGCGCGCAAGATAGCGAAGAAGCGCGCGGAGACCATCGAGGCGCTGGAGGTTTCGGCGGCGGAAAAGATCGCGCAATACCGCTTCCGGCTTTTTGGCGCGGCCGATTATCCCGATGCCACGGCGACGCCGCGGCTCACGTTCGGCGCGGCGAAGGCGTATCGCGACCGCACGGAGGCCCCGGTGCCGGTGGCAACGACCTTCGGAGGCCTGCTGCACTATGCGGCAGCGGTGGATCCAGTAGCGCTGCCGGCGAAATGGGCGGAAGTGAAAGCCTCACTGGGCCTGGTGACGCCGATGAATTTCGCGACCACCTGCGACATCACCAGCGGGCCTTCCGGCGCGCCGGTGATTACGGAAAAGGGCGAGATCGCGGGTATTACGTTTGACGGCAACCTGGAAAGCATCGCCATCACGTATCTCTACGACGAGGACAAAGCGCGCGCCATCCACGTTTCGTCGCAGGGCATCGCGGAGGCGCTGCAGAAGGTCTACAAGGCATCGCCGCTGTTGCAGGAACTGGGTATTTCCGGCAACGCGCACCCATAGACGCAATTTTTACACTGCACGCCGGCCGGCTACAAAGTGGAGAATCAGCGAAACCAGCGCGATGAAAAGCAGAATGTGAATCATTCCGCCGGCAACGTGGAAGGCTGCCCAACTGACCAGCCACACGCCCAATAGCACGAAGAACAACACTAGAAAAATGAAGCCGCGAATCATATCGCTGGTTTCTCCTTAACACTCGCATGGCAATTGCGGCGCCATTTTGTACCGCGCGGCCTTAAGCGCACAAATCCGGAAGTGGCGCGGATCGCCATAGTGCTACTTTCGGAATAGGTATGGTCAAGTTCTTTATCGGTTTAGTGACCGGCGTGAGCCTGGTCTTTCTGAGCTTCATTCTGCTGTTTTTCGTGGCGCTGCACTTTCGCCAGAAGCCGCCGGAGATCGTCGCCAACTCAGCGCTGCTGCTGCGACTGGAGGGAGACATCCCGGAAAAGCCGCCGCTCGATCTGCCGTCGATCCTGGGCGGCAAGGATACGCCCACCATCACCGACATCTATCTGATGCTGCGTAAAGCATCGGCCGACCCGAATATTCGCGCGCTGGTGGTGGAGCCGGACGGACTTTCGGTGGGCTGGGCGAAGCTGGAAGAACTGCGCTCGGATATCGAGCAATTTCATAAGTCGGGCAAGCCGGTATACGCGTACCTTCGCGCGCCGTCGACGCGCGAGTATTACGTTTCTCTGCCGGCGGACCGCATCTATCTGGGTACCGAAGAGCCGGTGTATGTCAAAGGCTTGCGCGCGGAGACGATGTATTTCAAAAAGACGCTGGATAAGTTGGGCGTCACGGTAGATATCGAGCACGCGGGCAAATACAAAGATTTCGGCGATATGTTCACGCGGAGCGACATGAGTCCGGAAACGCGCGAAGTGATCGGCGGGCTGGTGGACGATCTTTACGGAAACCTGGTCGGCAAGATCGCGGCGGCGCGCAAGAAGACGCCGGAAGAAGTACGCGCGATTATCGATCAGGGGCCGTTCACGTCGACGCAGGCGCTAAAAGTTGGGCTAGTTGACGAACTGCGCTTCGAAGACCAGATGTGGGGCGAGTTGAAAGATAGAGTTGGGGCAGCACTGACGAAGGTCTCGGGCGATAAGTACAGCAGCGTGCCGGAGTCAAGCCCCGGGCACGATAATTTCGCCGTGGTAGTGGCCTCGGGCGACATCGTGCGCGGCAGTCCGACCGACGACGGGACGGAACAGCAAACGCTGACGGCCTATGGCTTCAACAAAGTGCTACGCCAGGTGGGCGGCGATTCCAACATCCGCGGCGTGATTGTGCGGATCGATTCGGGCGGCGGCGAAGCCACGGCTTCGGACGAGATGTGGCGCGAGATGAACCTGCTGAGCAAGAAGAAGCCGCTCGTAATTTCGATGTCCGACCTGGCGGCGTCCGGCGCCTATTACATGGCGATGACGGGCGACCCGATTGTGGCGTATCCAGAGACCGAGACGGGGTCGATCGGCGTGGTCTTCGGCAAGCCGGATCTGCATGGGCTTTACGACAAGTTGGGCGTCACCAAGGACGCCATCGAGCGCGGCAAGAATGCGGGCATCGATTCGGATTACACCGCGCTGACGCCGGATCAGCGCGAACTGCTGCGGCAGGGCATCGACGAGGAATATCGCGCGTTTGTGACCAAGGTAGCGGAAGCGCGGCATCGCACCTTCGATCAAATCGAACCGGTGGCGCAAGGCCGCGTATGGCTGGGCTCGCAGGCGAAGGATCGCTGGCTGGTGGATGAACTGGGCGGGCTCGATACGGCGGTGGCGGCGTTGAAGCGCAAGGCCAATATCGCGGCCGGCACGAAAGTAGCGTTAACGGTGTATCCGCCGAGCGTGAGCTTGTTCAACATGCTGATGAAAAGATCGCAAACGGACGCGGTGGAAGCGCGCCTCGATGCCGGCCTGCACGAGGTTTTCGGCTCGGTTCCGTTTCACGCGTGGATGAAAGGCGGCATGCTGCGGATTATGCCCCTCGCGTTCAACATTCGATAAGCTGAATTACACTGGAGTAGGAGCTTCATCGGCGTGCATTCGCACTCTCACCCGCACGGCCATCATCACCATCATCACGCAGGCACCGGCAGCCGCCTGAAATGGTCGTTGGCGGTGACGGCGGGTTTCGTGGTCATCGAAATTTGTGCGGGGCTGCGCTCTCATTCCTTGGCCCTGCTCTCCGACGCCGGACACAATTTCACGGACGCGCTGGCGCTGTTTCTTTCGTGGTTCGGTTTCTATCTGCAATCAAAACCAGCGAACGAGACTAAGACGTACGGCTATCATCGCGCGGGCGTGCTGGCAGCATTCGTCAATGCGCTCACGCTGATCGCGCTTTCGGCGTGGATTCTGTATGAGAGCGTGCTGCGGCTGCAACATCCGGAACCCGTCCAAGAATACGTGATGTTGGCGATCGCGGGGCTGGCCCTGTTGATGAACGGCGGGATCATGCTCTCGCTGCGTAGCGCAAGCCGCGACGATATCAACGTCCGCAGCGCGTTTGTCCACATGCTGGGCGACGCGCTGGGGTCGGTTGCGATCATGGCGGGCGCGCTGGTGATCCGCTTCACGGGATGGGAGCGCGCGGACCCGATTCTTTCGATCCTGATCGCCGGGTTGATCGTTTGGACGTCGTGGGACATTATTCGCGAGTCGCTGAATATCCTGCTGGAAGGGCTGCCGCGCGGCATCGATTTGAGCGGCGTGGGCGCATCGATGAAGGAAGTGCAAGGCGTGCTGGACGTGCACGACCTTCACATCTGGAGTTTGGGCTCGAGCACGCACGCGCTTAGTTGTCACGTGCTGATTGAAGACGTGCCTCCTTCCTGCAGCGACGTGATTCTGCGCGGGCTGAATCATCTGCTGGCGGAGCGGTACCGCATTGCGCATACGACGGTGCAGTTCGAGCACGTGAGTTGCGCGATTTCCGAGACCGGCTGCGCGATTCCGGTGACGGCGGAAGAACATCATCACGAGCACTAACAGGTCTGCGGAAAGGCCTCGGCCGGCCAAGCAGCCTGTCGTACTTACCCGGAACGTTAACCCGGTTAACTAAGGTCGTATTGGTATTTCCTAGGGGCGAGGTGTATGTTTCCAATAGCTCATGATGACAGCCACCGCTCCCGCTCCTGCGCCTTCGCCGCGGGTGCAGCCGACGATTCCGGATCGATTGGAAGATCTCGGCATTCCGCGCGGCGTAGTGACGGACCTGATTCTGCGCTACCTGTGGCTGCATGGCTCGGGAACGCTGGGGACGCTGCATAAGTCCCTGAAGCTGTCGTTCCCGGTGCTGGAAGCGCTGTTTCATCAATTACGGCAGCAACAGATTCTGGAAGTGAAGGGGATGGTGGGGAACGATTATTCGTTCTCGCTCACCACGTCGGGGCGGGCCATGGCCACGGCGCGCAACGAAGTCTGCCAGTACGCTGGGGCCGCGCCGGTATCGCTAGCGCAGTATCACGACGTAGTGAAGGCGCAATCGGCGAAGCTGAAGCTGAATCGCGAATCGTTGCGCGTGGCGTTTGAAGACCTGGTGCTGCCAAACGGCCTGCTGGACCAGCTCGGGCCGTCTCTCATCGGGCACCAATCGTTGTTCCTCTACGGAGGAACCGGGAACGGCAAGACCAGCATCGCGGAGCGCATTTTACGTGTTTATCAGGACACGGTGCTGATTCCGTATGCGATCGAGGTGGACGGGCACATCGTCACCCTGTTCGACCCGGTGGTGCATCGCGCGCTGCCGTATGAGGACGACACGCTGGACCCGCGCTGGGTGCTTTGCGACCGGCCTTGCATCACGGTGGGCGGCGAGCTTTCGGCCGCGATGCTCGAATTGCGGCTGGATGAATCGCCGCACGTGTTCATCGCGCCGTGCCAGATGAAGGCGAATAACGGAATCCTGATCATCGACGACTTTGGACGCCAGATGATTTCGCCGCGGGAACTGCTGAACCGGTGGATCGTGCCCCTGGACCGGCGCGTGGATTATCTGACGCTGGCTTCGGGCATGAAATTCCAGACGCCGTTCGAGTTGATGGTTGTGTTTTCGACTAACCTCGATCCGAACGATCTGGCGGACGAGGCGTTTCTGCGTAGAATCCAGACCAAAGTGCTGGTGGAGGACGTGGCGCCGGAAATCTTCGACGAAATCTTCCTGCGCGTGGTGCAAGCGGCGAATGCGCCTATTGAACCGGGCAGCGCGGAATACTTGCGGAAGAAGTGCACAGAGTCCGGGGCGAAGGTTCTGCGCGCCTGCTACCCGATGGATATTCTGCGCCTGGTGAAAGCCATCAGCGAGTACGAGGGGCGGCAGTTGCGGTTGACCAAGGGCAATATCGACCGCGCGGTGGCGCTGTATTTCGCGAAGACGTTGTAATTGCCCGAACACCTGCGCCTTCGGCGAATCGACCGGCCGGGAGGCCCGTCGTACTAGAAGGAGAGGGCTTCGAGCAGCTTGTCGAGTTCGGCGGCGAAAGCGGCCTTTTTCTTCTGCAAATCAGATTGGCGGTCGCGCAGGGTCGCGAGTTGCTGTTCGTGAGCATCCAGCTGGCGCGCGTAGTTTTGCACCTGCTGTTGCTGGCCGCTGACGTTGTTCAGGCTCTGGATATTGCGGCGGATGCGATCTTCGTCGGCGGTCAAATCCGTGACTTGCGAGGAAGTTTCCTGCAGGGCGCGGTCGTTCTCTGCAATCTGGCTTTTCTCATCGGCGATGCGCTGCAATTGGCGGCGGGCAGCGTCGCTCAGCGACGCGTTGCGGATATAGCTGACCAAGAGATCGGGCGTGAGATTCGTGACCTGAACGGTCTGCGAGTAAATGCGCTGTTCGGAGACCGGAAATTGCTGCGTGTTATCGGCGGCGAGCGGGACTTCGAAGCGGTAGTTGCTTGAAGTCTTCTCCATTGGCTTCAGGTTGAGCAGCGTGTAGCCCTGGCGTAAAGGATGCTCGATGATCAGAACCTTGGCCTTGTGATCGACGTTGCGGATGGTGTAGGTGCGGGTCTCTTCGGCGGAGAGCTGTGCGGTCAAAATGCCGCGTGCGACGTGAATTTGGGTCACGACGGCCTGCTTGGAATCGAAGGCTTCAGTGACGCGCGTGCCGAGATCGACGGCATAGCTGATGAGGCGCTTGTCGTCCTGCTTGAGGGTTTCCATGAGCGCTTCGCCGGCGTATGCGCCGCCATCGTAGACGGTGATGGGGCCGCCATCGAGCGTTTTTCCGGTGGAATTGGTGAGTTCGGCGGCATTGGTGGGATGCTCGGAGCCGCTGTGCGAGTAGATCAGCAGCTTGCGCGCGTCGATGGCCTGCTGGAGGAACGGCAGCATGGCGGATCCGTTCTTGCCGATGGTGACGGGCTGCGAGATGCGGTATTCGAAGAGCTCGCCGAGTTCGCCGGAGGTGGCGGTATCGGCGATGGAGCTCACTCCCATTTGGCCCATTTGGGCAGCTTCAAACATTACCGGCGGAGGCGCCATGGCGGCCTTTGGCGCTGCCATGGCGCGGGCGTTTCCGCCGCGGCCGGCGGGTTGGGATTGGACGGCATCATACGCGCCCGCATGGATTACAGGAGCGGCGGAGGCGTCATCGGGCAGATCGGCCGTGGGACGCTGCACATATTTCGGCGGGTAGAGCTGGCTTACGAATGAGATCGGGCGCCCCGAGACCAGTGAAAGCTGCACTTTGTTCCAATCGTCGCCAGTGGTGTTGTCGACGATCGCCCATCCTTCGAGCGTGGGCTTGCCCGCGGCGTTGAGGATGAGGCGGTAGCTGGACTTCCAGACGGCGGTGGGGATCATGTAGCTGGCTTGGACGTCGCGCTGACTGGCTCCGGTGGAATCGATGTAGACGCTGCGCTTTTCCTTGGAGCGCGCGGCCACAAGAGCTTCGAAGTATTCCTTGAATGCGCGCTGCAGGGTGGGATCGGCGAAGCGGACGCCTGTGGCGGCGCTCAAATCGACGGTGCGCATCTCACCGCTATCGAGAAGCAGGATGAGCTGCTCGCGCTCGGGTTGTTTGTCCGCGCCGCTGAGCTCACGGCCGCCGACGATTATGCCCGCAACTGTTTCGTTGCCGAACTTCAGTTCGACGCGCGCGCCCTTCAACTGATCGAGCGTTGAGCTGAGCGGCTGCTTTTCACCGATCTGGAAGGGGAATTCAGCGAGCTTATGGCTGAGCGGGTCCATGGAGTCATAGCGAAGGCCGGAGATTTTGCCGCCGCCGCGCTCCTGGACGATGAGCGACTTGAGGACGTCGTTCATCTCATTGGTGTTGAAATCGAGGCGCGCGGATTCGCCGGGCGCGAGCGTGCCTTCGCGTTCGAAGAAGCCGACGCCGTGCTTGTAGAGGATCACGGTGTGGACCGGAAGTTCGGCGGGCCAAGCCGCGGCGGCGGTTAGAAACACGAAAAGCAGGCTGCGTCGCATAGTGGAGTTCTCCTTACTCACCCATTGCTTTTATGATGACGCGTTTGGGGCGCTGTCCGTCGAACTCGGCGTAATAGACTTGCTGCCAGGGGCCGAAATCGAGTTTGCCGGCGGTGACCGGAACGATGACTTCGTGGTGCACCAGGAGGCTCTTCAGGTGGGAATCGCCGTTGGTCTCCCCGGTGCCGTGGTGGCGGTAATCCTTGCGGAAGGGGGCGAGCTGTTCCAGCCACTCGTCGATATCGGCGATCAGACCGTCTTCGGCATCGTTAACCCACACGCCTGCCGTGATATGCATCGCGGATACCAGGATCATGCCTTCCTGCATCCGGCTCTTGTGCAGAACAGCCTCGACACGGTCTGTAATGTTTATGTAATCTCTATGCTTGACCGTTTTAAATGTGAGATATTCCGTATAGAAGCGCATACGGCGATCATAGCGCCGCCTCGGATATGGATACCCTCGCCGTACGCATCCTGTTAGTTGACGATGAGCCGTCGCTGCTCAAGGTGGCGGGGGCGTATCTGAGCCGTTTGGGGTACGCCGTGACGGCGGCGAATACCACGGAAAAAGCTTGGGCGGAAATGGAGACCGCGCTCAACGGTCAGGACGGCGCGTTTGCGGTGGCCGTGTTGGACGCGACTATGCGCGGGTTGCCGATGGCCGAACTGGCAGAGCGCATCCTGGGGGCGAGCGATTCGGTGCGGGTGCTGACCACGAGCGGGTATCCGGTGGATATCGGCGCGCTGGAAGAGGCGGCTCCGGGGCGCGTGGCCTTTCTGCATAAGCCATTTACGCCGGAAATGCTGGCCGCGGCGGTGCGGGGGATGCTTGGCGCGCAAGAAGAAAACGTTTGACGCGGGGAAGGAAGTGAAGGCGATCGCGCGCGAACGCGTGGGGCCTGTCCCGGCTGCGAAGACGATTGAGCCCAAGGCGTCAAGGAAGAAGCCAAAACATAAGAAGCGGGTCGATCCGGAGACCGAGGGGTAGCGGCGGGCTAAAAGCCCGCTGCAGGCTGAAGCCTGCCCTACACGAAAAAGTCTTTTACTTTCTCGAAGATGCCCTTCGCGGACGGGGCATTGTCGGCGGGGAGCGTGTCACGTAATTGCTCGAATAGCTTGCGCTGCTCGCGCGAGAGCTTAGCCGGGGTTTTGACTTCCACGTGGACGAACAGATCGCCGCGAGCGCTGCTATTGAGAATCGCTACGCCTTTGTGGCGGAAGCGGAAGCGCGCACCGCTCTGCGTTCCTTCGGGGATCTTCAGCTTGCTGGGCTCGCCCAGGGTCGGGATCTCGATCTCGCATCCCAGCACCGCTTGCGCGATGTTGATGGGAATAGTGCAGTGCAGATCGTTTTCCTGGCGCTCGAAGAATTCGTGATCCTTCACCTTCAGGAACACGTAAAGGTCGCCCGAGGGGCCGCCGTGGAAGCCGGGATGGCCTTCGCCGGAGATGCGCACGCGGGTGCCGGTGTCCACGCCGGCTGGAATGTTGATTTTGAGCTTTTTCTGCCCCTGGCGGAATCCACGGCCGCGGCATTCATTGCAGGCGTTGCGAATTACCTGGCCGGTTCCGTTACACGTGCTGCAGGTGCGGCGGATGGAAAGAAAGCTCTGCTGGTAAATCACCTCGCCGCGCCCGTGGCAGGTGGGGCAGGACGTGGGGCTGGTGCCGGGTTCGGCGCCCGAACCGGAGCAACGGCCGCAGGCTTCCAGGCGCGGGACCTGGATATCGGCGGTCATGCCGAAAACGGCGTCGGTGAACTCGATTTCGAGGTCGTAGCGCAGATCTTCGCCGCGTTGCGCGCGGCTGCCGCGGCGCTGGCCGCCGGCTCCGCCGAATACATCGCGGAAACCGAAAAGGTCGCCCAGGATGTCGCTGAAATCGCCGAACTGATCGGCGCTGAAACCGCCATTGCCGGATGCGCCCTGCAAGCCGGCGTGTCCATAGCGATCGTAGGCGGCGCGCTTCTGGCCGTCGCTGAGAACGCTATAGGCCTCGGAGCATTCCTTGAAGTTCTCCTCAGCCATGGGGTCGTCGGGGTTGCGGTCGGGATGAAACTTCAAGGCCAGTTTGCGGTAGGCCTGTTTAATCTCCGGATCACCGGCTTCCCGGCCTACGCCGAGAACCTCGTAGTAGTCTCTCTTCGTCACTGTCGCCACTGTTATGTTATGGTCTCACCGCGACCCGGACCATGGCCGGACGCAGGAGTTTTCCTTTGAAATTATAGCCGCGCTGGAATTCGCCCAGGACCGTGTGATCCTCGGCTTCGTCGGTGGGAACGCTCTCGACCGCCTGATGTACGTTGGGATCGAATGGGCGGCCGACGGTTTCGATGGGTTCGACGCCCATCTTCTTCAGGGTTTCAAACAGACGCTGGTGAATCAATTCGACGCCTTTGGCGTAATCCCGATCCGCGGTTTCGACTTTGACGGCGCGGTCGAAATCGTCGACGATGGGCAGGATCTCCTTCACCAGATCCATGGCCGCAAATTGCAGATATTCGGAGCGCTCGCGCTCCACGCGGCGGCGCGCGTTATCGAATTCGGCGCGGGCGCGCAGCAGGCGATCGTGCAGATCCGCCTTTTCAACGGCAAGCTGATCGCGTTCGGCGGTGACGGAGGCTAAAGAATCTGTTTCGGGAGACGCCACGGCTTCTTGCCTCGGACCTTCCTCGGCGACCGGTTCGCCGGATACTTCAGGATTATTCTGTTTTGCCACTTCTTTTAGATTAACAAACCGCACTTTGGCGTTGGATTAGCCGAAGGTAACTACAACTGTGCGCTTTCGAGCGCGCGGCTGGTTTCGAAGACCGCAGCCATGGCGCGTTCATAGTGCATGCGCATGGGACCGAGCACAGCCACCTTGGCCGGTACGCCGCTGGCCATCTGTACGGTCATGCCGATGAGCGCGAGACCCTGCATGGCAGGATGGGCTTCTTCGAGACCGACGTGAACGGCGAGCTCGCCCGGCGGCTGTTCGAGGAAGCGGTCAAGAATTTCGATAACGCGGCTCTTCTCTTCGAGGGCGCGCAGAAGATCGCGCAGCTTTTCGCGGGTGAGATGCAGATCGAGCCCGAGCAGGTTGGAGACGCCCTCCATGTGCACTTCGGGCGAAACGTCGCCTTCGAGCAATCCTTTGCGATAGAGGGTCTGCAGCTTGCGCAACGCGTCGTCGTACAATTCGCGGTCTTCCAGCATGCGGCGCAGAAGCTCGCGGCGCGCGGCGCCCAACTGCCATCCGGCAAAATTCCGGTTGACGTAATTGCGGATGGAGCCGAGTTCCTCAGGCGATGCGGGCTCATCGAGCGTGACCACGCGATTGCGCACCATGCGATCGCGCGTGGCAAGAATCATGAGCACGCGGTTATCGGAGAGCGGCACGAGCTCGATTTGATCGAGCGCTTGTGACAAAGCTGGAATGGCTGCGGCGATGCCAACGTTGCGGCTCATTTCCATGAGCAGATAGCTGGAGCGTTCAACGCGCGCGCCGATGGTATCGAGCGAGCCGATCTCATTGCGGAGCCGTTCGGAATCACCCGAGAAAACGCGCCTCGATTGCAGCGACGCGACGTAAACGCGGAAAGCTTTTTCGGTGGGGACGCGGCCGGCCGAGGTGTGGGGCTGCGCCAGATATCCGGCGTCGGCAAGATCTGCCATCACGTTGCGGATGGAAGCAGGACTGAGCGAGTCTTCGCGTCTTTTCGAAATGGTACGGGAACCCACAGGTTCGCCGGTTTCGATAAACGCGCGCACGATCGCGTTCAAAACTTCGCGATGCCGCGACTGGAGTGGCGCATCCGTTTTCATCGGTTCCGGTTACAACTCCCCTACACTGATTCTATCGGTCTGAAAGTAAAGGGTCAAATCGAGTGTTTTTCACAAAGTGGTAGAATATCGAATTCCAACTCAAAAAGGAGGGTCTCCGGTTTGACGGCGGTGAAGACGCTGGTGGGCTGGTTTGCTCTGCTGTTTCACATTCTGCTTTGCCTGCTGTCAACGGTTATGGGGGCTCTGGCTATGGCCTCCGGACAGACCCTGCACCTGGAAATGCTGCCCTGGGCGGGGGGCACGCTGGCGAAAGTGCTTCTCTTCGGCGGGCTCTTCGGGCTGATCGTCATTGGCCTGACTGTAGCCGAAAGATTGCGCTTCCTGTTTGTGTTATGGACTATTGCGGTTGCGGTGGCGCTCAGCAAGGGCATCGTCTTCAGCTCCTACCGCTTTGGGCCGGGCGAATGGAAACGCGATCTTTATCTGATCGCGGCCGCGTGGTTCACGGTACTGGGAGCCTGGCTGCTGACGCGCGTCAAACCGGGTCCCGGCCCCCGGAAATACCGGGTTAAATAGTGGCAGACTCCACGCGGCAGTATAGGGCCCTGATTTTCGATCTCGGCAGAGTGCTGGTCTATTTTGACTTTGCGCGAGCATACCGCGCGTTGGGCGAGCTTTGCCCGTATTCGGAGGCGGAGATCGCCGGTGGGCTTCTCGGGAAAGGCCTGGCGCAGGATCTGGAAACGGGACGGCTCGATCCGCGAGACTTCCATCTACAAGCATCGAAGCGCTTAAAGCTAGAGATCGAGTACGAGCGCTTCTGCGAAATCTGGACTTCGATTTTTACCCATCCGCTATTGCCGGAGTCTTTGCTCGAAGATCTCGCGAAACGCTACCGGCTGATTCTGCTTTCGAACACGAACCCGATTCACTTCGAGATGATCCGGCGTACGTATCCGCACATCCGGCATTTCGATAAGCTGGCGCTCTCTTACGAAGTGGGGGCGTTGAAACCCGAGGAAGCGATTTATCGCGCGGCGATCGATCTCGCGGGTTGCCGGCCGGAGGAATGTTTTTATACCGACGACATTCCCGAGTTCATCGAGGGTGGACGGCGAATGGGGCTGGATGCGGTGCAGTTCGAATCGCGGGAGCAACTGGAGCGGGAGTTGAAGCTGCGGGGAATCGTTTAAAAAACCAAGGGCGTCTCGCGAGGACGACGCCCTCTCTACCCCTCCGCGATCCGCTTTTGGAAGCATGGAGCGCGAAGTACTGGCAGATCCCGTTACGCCAGCAAACCGCCGTGTCCCAGACCGCCGAGTTCCCAACCGGTCACTCTGTATCTGGCCAGTAGCGGTGGTAAAACTTTATCGACCACATTCTCTTTTGCCGAGCGGAAACAGCCGGGCGCGGAAACCATCGGCGTGTCGTTGTTGTAGGCAAGCAGAAGTAAATTGCCGGGCTCGACGGGAGCGAGGAAGCGCTCGACCTGCGCGCCCACGCGCACCATAGACTGGCCGACGATATCTTCGGGACCGGCGGGCGCGGTTGTGGAAGCGCACAAAATCACCGAAGGCTTCGAGCGCAACAGATGTTGCAGACAGCGCGCCACCGACGTTTCGTCTTCGGTGCAGGAGAGAACGAAATTGGCCTGCACGCCGTAGTTCTGGAGACGCTGGCGCATGATGTTTTCAAACAGCAGGCGCGCGCGATCGCCGCTGAGCGGGTCGCTATAGAGCACGCCGACCGTGGCGTTGCGAATGGGACGGGCCTGCAGGATGGGGCCGCGCTCCTGAATGATGCTCGAGATGGCCTGCAATTGATCTTCAGCGACGGCGAACGGCGCACTCTTGACCGTGGCGATGCGCTGCCCGGCGGCGGCATAGTGAAAATTGCCGACGGTGGCGATCACGACGCTAGCGGTGCAGTTGATCTGACGCAGTAACTCGTCATCGATAAGAACACAGCACGCTTCCGTGGCAACGAGATTGGCGCGTCCGCCGGCGGCAGGGCGGATCTCAAGACTACCGCACCCCATCTGGCTGGCGACAGCGATGACGGCGTCATCTTCGCCGATCTCACCGTCTTCCAGCTCAGTCACCCAGATCTGCTCCATCCCTTCCGACTCGAGGATGCGCACATCTTCTTCGCTGATGATGTGGCCCTTTGCCAAGAGCTTTTTTCCGCCGGGGCGGAAAACCGTGCAGCAAAGGATTCTTCCCGTAGATGCCTTGACGTCGATGGTTAGCGCTCTCATGAAACCCTCAACAATCCCCTTGGGGCGGAAGCAGTCGCCCCAAAAACCTACAGCGATTCTAACCGCGTGAAGAGGCGTTTCAGCCCTTTATTTATTGGGTCTTTTGCGGGCGTCGCGAGTCCTCCCTACTTTGCGGGTAGAGATGACGCATTGAGGGGAACAGGCAATTGGATTAATTCGTCCAATGCATTCTGCGTCTGCCCCCAAACGGGGGCTTGCGATTCCTGCCAACGTCCAGGACGCAGAATGCGCAAGACCGCGATCTCATCGCAGGCTTGAAATTTGGGACAACGCAAACAATCCTTCCAGGCTTTAAGCGGAAGCGTGCCGCGCTCGACGACATGGAATCCGACTTTAGCGAAAAAGTCTGCCACGTATGTGAATGCGAACACCGCGTCGAGCTCGAATTCCTGCGCTTCGGAGATGAGCGCAGCCACGAGCTTGCGGCCCACGCCGCGCACCTTGGCGTGTTCGGCGACGGCGAGCGAACGGATTTCAGCCACGGTGGGAGTGTAGAAGTGCAAAGCGCCGCAGCCGAGCAACGTAGGGCCCTGCACGACGACGGTGAAATCCCTGATGACCTCGGACATTTCGAATTCGGTGCGCGCCAGCATGATGCCCTTGGCCGCGTAGCCATTGATCAATTCGAGGATAGGTGCGATATCGCGCATAGTGGCCTTGCGGACAGTGAGCCGCGCGCCACCTTGCGATTCGACGAAAGCGTCGGATTGTACGCCGCTGATCATGCCGCCTGCGCCTCCGTCAACATCATCCGCGTGCCGATCTGTTCGCCGGCGAGAATACGTTCGAGCGCATTTTCGGCCGCACCGGGAGCGATGCGAACCTGCGGCACACCGCTTCGGAGCGCGGAGAGAGCGGCATTGAGTTTGGCCTGCATGCCGCCGGCGGCAACACCAGACGCAATGAGCTCCTCACTGGCCGATGCGGTGAGCGAGGGCAGAACGCGCTTGCCGCCATCGAGCACGCCTTCGACATCCGTGAAAAAAATCAGCTGCCGCGCGCCGAACGCAGAAGCGCAGGCCGAAGCCATTTGATCGGCATTCACGTTGTAGATATTTCCGGAGCGATCGCCGGCGACGCACGCGACCACGGGCACGTATCCGTGAGACACGAGGAGTTCGAGCAGCGCGCCATTGGCTTTGACGACTCGGCCGACGGCGCCGAGTTCGGGATCCATTTGCTCGGCTTCTGTGAGCAAGGCGTCGATGCCGGAAAGACCCACGGCCAACGCGCCCGCGCGGTTCAGGCCGGCGACGAGCTCGTGATTGACCGAGCCGGCAAAGATTTTGAGAAGCGCGTCGACGGTTTCAGGCGTGGTGACTCGCAGCCCGTTGACGAACCGGCTTTCCACGCCGTGCTCAGCGAGATAGCGCGTCATCTGCCTACCGCCACCGTGGACGACGGCGATTTCGACGCCGCGCGCCCGTGCCGCAGCGATCTGCGCGGCGATATTCGCGCGCGATTCCGGAACGTCGAGCAGCGTGCCGCCCAGCTTGAGGAGAACTTTCGACGAGCTCACAGGAGTCCCTCGGTTTCGGGGAATCCGAGCATGAGGTTCATGTTCTGCAAGGCCTGTCCCGCAGCGCCCTTCACCAGATTGTCGATGGCGCTAACAACGACGGCGCGGCCGGTTTTGCCATCGAAGACAACGCCGATGTCGCAAAAGTTGGTGCGCGCGACGGCATGGAGATCGGGCACGCGCCCGGGATTGTAGAGGCGCACGAAGGGTTCGCCGGCGTAGCGCTTTTCGTAGATAGCGAGCAGGTCTTCGGCGGCGCCGATGCCCGTCGTGCGGAAATAAATGGTCTCGAGAATGCCGCGATCGAGCGGCAACAATTGCGCGGTGAAACTGAATTCGCTTTCGTCGAGGCCGGAAACGCGAAGCACTTCGGGTACATGGCGGTGATGCAGGATCGAATACGCGGAGAAGTTCCCGGTGACCTCGCAGAATGAACTGCTGAGGTTGGCTTTGCGACCGGCTCCGCTGACGCCGGATTTAGCATCGCAAACGACGCCGGCGGCGCGATCGATCACGCCGGCGTCGATCAGCGGCCGCAGCGCGAGATTGGCCGCGGTGGGGTAGCAACCGGGATTAGCGACCAGGCGCGCGGCGGGAATGCGGGTGCGGCAGAATTCAGGTAAGCCGTAAACCGCGGCTGCGAGGAGTTCGGGCTGGGTGTGGGTGGCCTTGTACCAAGCCTGATAATTCTCGGCGGTGCCGAGCCGGAAGGCGCCGCTCAGATCGACGACGCGCGCGCCGGCATCGATCAGGGATGGCGCAAGCTCCATCGAGACCTCTGGCGGCGTTGCCAGGAAGACGACCGCAAGTTCTTCAGATCGAACGGCTTGGGCGGTGCAGGGAACGCGCGCGGGCCCCTTGGCTTGGCGGATGGGCGAAGTGAAACTCTCGTCCCGGTGCATGAGCAGAACGGGTTCGGTATGCGGGTGACTGGACAGCAAACGGACCAGTTCGGCGCCGCTGTAGCCAGTGAATCCGACAATGCCGACACGGGTGTTCATGGTTGAATATTCGTTCCCATGAATAATTATACTAAAAGCCGGCGGGACAGAGCTAAGGTTTGCGGGATCTTCTTGCAGTCTTATCTGGGCTTGCGGCGCGACAAGCGAGGAGGCCTGTCGTACTTACTTGGTCAGGCCTTGAATGAAGATGGCGCGGACGCCATTCACCGGCGCGGTTTCGGTACCGTTGACTTCGACGATGTGGCCCATGTTTTCGGCAGCCACAGCTTTGGCGTCGACTCCGCCGTCACGGCGCGGATGGTGCTCTTCGGGCATGAGCATGTAGAGCGTGCCATCCTTGGCGAGAAGGCCGATGGGCTGGCCGTTCTGGGCGCACTTTTGTCCGCAGGAGCGATGCGCTTCGCCGTGCTTGCCGAGTTGGAGGTAGCACGAGAAATCGACAATTTCGCCTACGACAGTGACGGCCTTGCCGGCTTGCGGGGTCTTGTTTACGGAGGCTTCGATCGTGGTCGAGGTCCAGACCTGAGTGGGTTTGGCGCCGATGGTGGCGGCCGGCTTATCGTAGCTGCCGGTTTGCACTGCCATTTCGGGGTGAAGAATCCCGCCCTTTTGCGCGAACAGAGCGAAGGTGGCGACCGCGGCCAGAACAAGAATTCTGCTATTCACTCGCATGCACGTCTCCTGTGCTGAAAGCGTACCACAAGCAGGGGCCTATCGAGCTTGCAATTTCTACTTTTGCGAAGGCCCTCTAGCGTGGGTTGTTATACTGTTCGCGCACGCGCATGCCCGCATCGCCTCCAGGACCCAAAGCTGCTTTAAGCCGCCGAACGCAACTCTACATCGCGGCGGCGCTGGCGGGAATCGCGTTCGTGGCTTACGCCAATTCGTTGACGGCGGGATTTCCGCTGGACTCCTTATTTGCGGCGCTGCAGGATGCGCGCATTCAGAGCGCGAGCGCCGATCATTTGAAAGCGATTTTCACGCAGGATTACTGGTATCCGCTGTTTCGCTCGGGGCTGTTCCGGCCGGTCACCACGCTGACGTTCTTGTTCAACCACGCGATTCTGGGGAACGGCGCGAACCCGGCCGGATATCACGCGATCAACCTGATCTTACACGTCGGCAACGCGTGGCTGGTCTTTGCCATTGCGTGGCGGCTTCTGTTGAAAATGTGGCCGGCGTTTTACGCGGCTGCGTTGTGGACCGTGCATCCGCTGGCGACCGAAGCCGTAACGAATCTGGTAGGGCGCGCGGACGAACTGGCGGCGATGGCGGTGCTAGGCGGGCTGCTGCGCTATATCCACAGCGCGGGGTTGGAAGGCCGGAAGCGATGGATGGCCGCGGCGGGTTTGTTCGCTGTCTCGATGCTGGGGCTCTTTTCGAAGGAATTGAGCGTCGTGCTGATTGCGGTGATGCTGCTGTGGGATTTGGTGCGCGGGCCGGGAACGTGGCGCGCCTGGATGACATCGCGCTGGCCTTATTACGCGGCGGTGCTGGTTTCGGTGGCGATCTTTTTTGTGGCGCGCGCCCGGGTGTTTGGCGCAGCGCCGCCTTCGGAATTTCCAGTGGTGGATAATCCGCTGATTGCGGCGTCTTTCTGGAATGCACGGCTGACCGCCTGCAAAATATTGCTGCTCGATTTCCGGCTGCTGATTTTCCCGTGGGGACTTTCGTCGGACCGGTCTTACAACGAAATTCCCATGGTCTCGGGATTCGATGCGCTGGCGTGGGGCGGCCTGTTGCTGACGGTCGCGCTATTGGCGCTTGCGATCGTGCGGCGGAAGAAAGATCCGGTGATGTTCTGGTGCGCGGGATTCTTTGGAATCACACTGTTGCCGTCGTCGAACCTGGCGATCCTGGTGGGGTCGATCGTGGCCGAGCGCTTTCTTTACCTCCCGGCGGCGGCGTTCGCGATTGCGGTAGCCGCGCTGATTTCGCGTTCGCGTCTCGAGGCGCGAATGCCGCTGATCTTGGGGACGGCGATCGTGTTGTTCGGCGTGCGGACGTTCGCGCGGAATATGGATTGGCAGGACGATTACGCGCTGGCGTCCCACGATGTACAGGTTGCGCCGGGAAGTTTCAAGCTGCACTCGCTGCTGGCGCAGGCTTTGGTGGAAAAGGGCGCGGCAAACGTGGACCGCGCACTGCCCGAAGCGGAAAAGGCGTGGGAAATCGTGCGGCCGCTGCCGCCGGCGGACGTTCCGGCGCAGATTCCAATGAACCTGGGCGCGCTCTACATGCTGAAGGGCGACCGGCTCGGCGCGCCGCAGAACGCGGAATGGTATCGCAAGGCGGGCGCGGTGCTGGAGGAAGCCAGGCGCGACACGCAGGCTTACGGCGATAAATACGACCGGCTGCAGGCCGAGGGGAAAAGCGCCCCCATGCGAATCGAGCGGCAGGATATTTATCTGGTGCTCGGCATGGCATACCGCAAGCTGGGCTTATACGATCAGGCGCGCGACACATACCTGTACGGCCGCAAGCTCGACCCGGGGAGAGTGGATTTCTACGGCGCGTTGGCGGCCAATTATATGGACGCGGGCAATCCCATGGGCGCGGTAGTTGCGTTGGAACAGCAGGCGATGCTGGATGGCGGGCAACCGGCGACGATGGGGGCGCTGCGCGATGCGCTGGCGAAGATTCCCGGCGCTCAATGCGCGTTGGCGGAAAACGGGAGCCTGAATCTTCGCTGTCCAGCCTTGAACGCGTGCGCGGCGTTGGCCGATCTGGCGCGAACCAATTACGAGGGGCGCCGGAAGGACGATGCGTTGGCGGTGAAGCGATCGGCGCTGGAGCTTGGCTGCCCGTCGCAAACGCTGGACGAAGCCGTTCCGGGGCGCTAAGCAGATGCCTGCAGTTGCCAAAGCCGCGCAATCCGCGTCGAACGAACTGAGGCGGCGCACGCGTTTCTATATTGCGGCGCTGCTGGCGGCGATCGCGATCGCGATTTATTCGAATTCGTTTGCGGATGGCTTTGCGCTGGATTCGTCGTTCATTCTGCTGCGCGATCCGCGCATCCACGGCGCCACGGCGGATAATCTGAAGCTGATTTTCACGCAGGACTATTGGTATCCGAACTTTCATTCGGGGCTGTTCCGGCCGTTCACAACGCTGACCTTTCTGTTCAACTACGCGATTCTGGGCAACGGCGAAAACCCGGCCGGATACCACGCACTCAATCTGCTGCTGCATCTCGGCAACGCGTGGCTGCTGTTCGCGCTGTTCTGGCGATTCCTGCGGCGCGCGTGGCCCGCGTTCTTTGCGGCGGCGCTGTGGACCGCGCATCCGATCGCGACCGAAGGCGTAACCAATCTGGTGGGGCGCTGCGATGAACTGGCGTCGATGGCGATTTTGGGCGGCATGTTCCTCTATATCCGCAGCGCGCAGCTAGACGGCGCGAAGAGGTGGGCGGCCGCGGTTGGATTGTTTGCGATTTCGACGCTTGGGCTCTTCTCAAAGGAACTGGCGGTGACGTTGATCGCCATGATGGCGCTTTGGGATCTGGTGCGCGGGCCCGGCTCCTGGCGTGAGTGGGCAAAGCAGCGTTGGCCTTACTATGCGGCAGTGGCGGTCTCGCTGGCGCTCTTCTTCGCGGCGCGGGCGCTGGTGATTGGAACGGCGCCGCCGGCCGAGTTTCCGACCGTTGATAATCCGCTGGTGACTGCGCCGTTTTGGGTGGCGCGCCTGACGGCGTTCAAGGTTTTGCTGCTGGATTTGCAGCTCCTGGTTTTCCCGTGGGGCCTTTCGTGCGACCGCTCCTACAATCAGATTCCGTTGGCGGAAGGTTTCGATGTGGCGGCGTGGGGCGGGTTGCTGCTGGCGGCCGCGCTACTGGCGGTGGTGATCGCGCGGCGGAAGAAAGACCCGATGATGTTCTGGTGCGTGGGGTTTTTCGGCATCGCGCTGCTGCCGGTATCGAACCTGGCGATCACCATCGGCTCGATTATGGCCGAGCGCTTTCTATATCTGCCGGCGGCGGCATTCGCTATCGCGGTGACGGTGTTGATTTTGCGGTCGCGTTTTCGCGCGCAACTGCCGTTCATTTTGGGGACCGTGATTTTGCTGTTTGGCATAAGAACGTTCCTGCGGAATCCGGACTGGCGCGACGATTACGCGCTTTCGAGCCACGACGTACAGGTATCGCCGGCCAGTTTTAAGTTGCACGGCCTGCTGGCGAAAGGCTTGCTGGACCGGAGCCCCGCTAATATCGACCGCGCGGTGGCGGAGGGCGAGACGGCCTGGGAGGTAGTGCGCCAGTTGCCGCCAGCAGAAATTTTCACGCAGACGCCGGCGAACCTGGGCAAGCTCTACATGATCAAGGGCGATTCAATTGGGGGTCCGCAAACGGCGCCCGGCGCGGCATGGTATCGCAAGGCAGTGGCGGTATTGGAAGAGGGCGCGCGAGATTCGCGGCTCTATGCGGACGCCTACGACAAGCTGCAGGAGGCTCGCCGGACGGCGGCCACAGTGCGGCTGGAGCGGTCTGAACTGTATTTGAATCTGGGCGCGGCGTATCACGGGCTCGGAATGTTCGCGCAGGCGCGCGATGCGTATGTTTA
This sequence comes from Bryobacterales bacterium, assembly GCA_963743705.1. Classification (GTDB taxonomy): domain Bacteria; phylum Acidobacteriota; class Terriglobia; order Bryobacterales; family Bryobacteraceae; genus PALSA-243. Next base: position 1,015,325 of record CAVUQS010000021.1, read on the forward strand.
TGGGCGCAAACTGGGACCGGCCGATTTGAATTTCTATAATGCTATTGCCAGTAACTATCTGGACGGCGGCAATGCGGGATGGGCGGCGGTCACGCTGGAAGAGAAGATGATGTTGGATGGCGGCCAGCCGGATACGGTGGCGGCGCTGCGGAAGTTACTGGAGAGAGTTCCGAATTCGAGCTGCGCGCTGGTGGAAGCAGGCGGAAAGACTAAGTTGAACGTAAGTTGCCCGGCGCTGAATATGTGTCTGACTTGGGTCGATCTGGCGCAGACGTATTATCAGGGGCGGAAACCAGAGGATGCGATGTTCCTGAAGAAATCGGCGCTGGAGCACGGGTGTCCGGCGAAGGTGCTGGATTCGGCTGTGCCGGTGCGTTAGAGAGCTTTTTTCGAGGCCCTGAGGCGGCGCTGCAAGGATTCGGGGACGTCGGCAATGACTTCGCAGCCATTTTCGACGTAGCGGGTTTCGATGACGCGGCCGAACTCGTGGAGCAGGGCGAGATCGGCGCCGCCGCCGGCTGGGAGATGGAAGGTGACGCGAATGATGGGGTCGAGAGGCAGGACCGCATCGATGGCGGCGAGAAGATCGGGGATGCCTTCCCCTGTCAGGGCGGAGATTGCGATGGCGGCCGCGGATGGATGACTGGCGCTGACGCGCTGCTTCACCGATTCGATGCCGCCTTCGAGGGTAGCGGCGCGATCGATCTTATTCAAGGCGAGGATCTGCGGGATTTCGCCGGCGCCGATTTCGCCCAGGACCTGGAACACGTGCGCGCAATGTTCGTTGGCGGCGGGTGAGGATGCATCGACGACATGCAAAATGAGCGCGGCTTCGGTGACCTCTTCGAGCGTGGCGCGGAACGCTTTCACCAGCGTCGTGGGCAGGTTGCGGATGAAGCCGACGGTATCGCTCATCAGCACGCGGCGGCGCGACGGGAGGGTGAGCGGACGCACGGTGGGATCGAGCGTGGCGAACATGCGCGCGTCGGCCTGCACGCCGGCCTGGGTGAGGCGGTTGAAGAGCGTGGATTTGCCGGCGTTCGTATATCCGGCAAGAGCTAGGGTAGCGAGCGGCACGGCGCTGCGGCGGCGGCGATGCAGGGCGCGGCCGGCGCGCACGCCTTCCAGATCGTCTTCGATTTTCTTGATGCGGCGCGCGATGCGGCGGCGGTCGGTTTCGAGCTGAGTTTCGCCGGGGCCGCGGGTGCCAATGCCGCCGCCGAGCCGCGACATTTCGATGCCGCGTCCGGTCAGACGCGGAAGGAGATAGGTCAACTGCGCCAACTCCACCTGCATGCGGCCTTCGCGAGTGCGGGCCCTGGAAGCGAAGATATCGAGGATGAGGTGCGTGCGCCCGATGACGCGCGCGCCGATCGCCTTTTCGAGATTGCGCTGTTGGGTGGGCGAGAGTTCGTGATCGAAGATGATGAGATCGGCGCCGGTGGACGCGGTTTCTGCCGCGAGTTCCTGCACTTTGCCCTGCCCTACGAGAGTGGCAGCTTCGGGCGCGGGCCGCGCTTGGATGAAGCGGCCCACGATCTCGGCGCCTGCGCTAGCGGCTAATTCGGCGAGTTCTTCGAGCGATTCTTCGGCGCTGAGAGCGGCCCCACGAGGCGACGTGGAACGGCTTTTCCATTCCAAGCCAACCAGAATGGCGCGTTCGCGGACGGCAATCGAATTGGGCGTGCCTATGCCTCCGCCGATTCCTGATGGGCCGGGACCGCAGGCACCGAGCCCGGGGCAGTGGCGGACGCCGAAGAGCCGGCGCCATACGAATGGGAACTCTTTTGCGTCACAACCGTCGAGATGGCGTGCTTAAAGATCAACTGCTCCTGATTGTTAGTTTCGAGAACCAGGGAGTACTTATCGAAGCTCTTGATGCGGCCAGAAAGTTTGACGCCGCTCATCAGATAAATCGTAAGAACGATCTTGTCTTTGCGTGCATTGTTTAAAAAACTGTCTTGAATATTTTGCGCTTGTTTTTCCATGGAGCCCCCAAGCCCTTTCGGGTAAGTCTTACAGTTGCGCTTGTATTTTACACCGATTGCAAGGGCGCTTGCGGCTTACTCGTCGTCGTGATCGGCGGTAGCGGCGGACGGGGAGGCATTGGTCATGGAGTCGAGTTCCGCGCGGGTGGCGGATTGGCGCCGGGGCATGCCTTTTTTGTCTACTTCGAGGCGCCATTCGAGCAGGAACTCGCTTACGGAAACAAGTTCGCTCTCGAGATTAAAATCGGGGACTTTGTTCAGGGCGGGAATGTGCGCCAGGCCATGCTCGCTGATGGCGCATTCCATGCCGTTCGGCAACTGAAAGCGGATGCGAACCTGCTTTTTGACCGAGAGCTTACGAAGATCCGCGAGCGTCACCGGCCCGCCGCCTCGAACTCTTCTTCCCGCTCGCCGGAAGCGATGCCCGCTGCGACTTTTTCCTGGCAGGTCACGCAGTAGCGCGCCCACGGCACCGCATCCAGCCGTTTGGCGGAGATGGGCTCTTCGCATTCGAGGCAGACGCCGTATTGGCCTGTATCGATGCGGTGAAGCGCGCCGGAAATCTCACGCAGCAGCTTCATATCGATGGTGTTGCGGTTGAGGAAAATCCACTCTTCGTGCGATTGCTGACTAAGATCGCCTTCATCGGAAGGAATATCCAGGCGCGCGACTACCTGCGCAGCCTTTTGAGCGGACATGCTATTACGCACTTCCTCCGATTTGCGCTCCAGCACTTTTTTGTAAGTGGCGTACTTCGCCTTCGGTCCGTTTTTCATTGTCGTGTTCATTTCTGTTTCGCGGCCCCGAGCGTTGATTGGGATACCGATAAGACGCAGAGTCCCCGCGAAAAGTTGCATAGCTATGTTGAGGGGGCGATGCGCGGATTGGTAATCATAGCGCGGCGAAAAGGCGGATGTCAAATTGGCATTCGCCCCCGGATGTGGGAAAACGCGCGGCGACGCGCTAGGCTAATTGCCGCTGGTATCGGGCACGATTTCCCCGCCATCGGAACCGTCCGAGGAAAGGCCGGGGATCGGAACTCCGTTCGCGTCGAGCAATTCACATTTGTAGGCCGTAATCACGTGATGCGCCGCCGGCAGCAACGCCGCAATCACGGCAGCCAAACCGGGCAGCGCAGTCAAAGTCAACGCATCCGAGTTGGCTTGGGACTGCAAGTGTTGCAGAATTGGGTGCGAAAAATTCGCGCTGTGGTGCAAGGTGATTCTGAGCTTACAGCCGGGGTGCGCAGCCCTCGTGCTATCGCCGATGTTGAATTGGATGACGTCAGTAGGTTTGACCGCAACCTGGCGCGGCGTGGGGCCGAAAGGAAAAGCCGCGTTGTTGGGATCATAGTTGAGAACTACCGGATGAACTTGAGGCATTTCCGAATCTCCTGTTTGCGCCGAAGCGCATCTCTTTCATTGTTTTTGAAGCAACTGCAAGAATCGCGGGTCCTGTCGGAGGTCGATCAGGTCCGGTACGCGGCCCAATTCCTCCAATAAAGATCGTGGGGCCTTTTGCAAGATCTCGATCGCCTTATCGCGTTGTTTGAGAACCTCAAGCGCTTGCACCGCATCCGGCGTGGCCGGAGCGTTGCCGCCATCCATCCCGAGCGCCTGGGAAAGCTCAAAGGAAGCGCGGTGCATATCGCCCAGACGCGCGGAAAGCAAAGCCAGCCGCACTCGCGCCAGTGAAGAGCGGGGATTGGTAGCGATCTCTTCCTCGGATTGCGCCTGCGCGTCGCGATAGGCTTCCGCAGCCTCTTTCGCGCGGGAAAGATGGCGATAGGCGTCGCCCAAATTGCGATCGAGCGTCGCCGTAGGGGCGCCTTGTTTAGCGCTTTGCTGAAATCTCTGAAGCGCGTCGGCGTATCGTTCCTGTTCGTAGTACAGTGCGCCCAAATTTGAGAGCAAACGCGCCGAAGACCGCAGCGACAGGGCCCTTAGGAGGCTTTCCTCCGATTCCTGATAACGTCCTTGCTGCTTCAAAGCCAAACCCAGATTCATGTGGCCGGTCGACAACTCGGGCGCTACCGAAGTTGATTTGCGATACATTTCCTCCGCTTGCCGGTATTGGTTTCGGGCGAAATAGTAGTTCCCGAGATCCAGGTATGGCAGGTAACCACCGGGCTCCGCATCGATTGCCTTCCGGTAAGTCTGGACTGCTTCCTCATCCCGGCCTGTCGCTTGATAGGCTTCCGCCAAGGGCCGCCAGACCGCGGAATTGCCTGGATCCAAGATCGCCGCACGGTTGAAAACGTCTAAGGCTTGCTCATATCGTCCACTCAACTGATCTACCTGTCCCGTGACAAGCAAGACCTGCACCGAATCCGGATTGATACCGGTCGCTTTCGCGGACGTTTCAGCTGCGCGGTCGAGCCAATGGCGCCCATCGCCGTTGCGGAATTTCTGTATCTGCGCCTTGGCCAGGACCGCGTAAGGCAGCGCCGAGCGCGAATCCAACGCGATGGCGCGTTCCAGAAACGGAATCGCTTCATCGGCCTTGCGGGGGTCTTGCTGCAGCGTGTTGAATCCTTTTATATAGTCCGGATAGGCTGCGGCCGCCACCGGCTCCTGCGCAGCGCGCGATTTCAGGTTGAGGCCTGCGGTAACGGTTCCAATTAACGCCTTCGCCAACGCCGCCGTGTTCTCATACGACGACTTCAACACGCTCACCGTTTTGCCCGAATCCAGGTCGATCAACTGCGCGTCGGCCGCGATCTGGCCGCCTTCGCCGGTCAGCTGCGTTTGCAGCGCGTGCGTGGCCCCAAGAACGCTGCGCGCTTTTTCCGGCGTATCAACCTGGCTTTGTCTAGCCTCGAGCGGAGTGATTACGGTAAAGTTGCGGCGCGCGCCCGACAGGCGATCCGCGATGTCTGACGCGACCGCCGGCAGATCCACCGAGGAATTGCCTTGAATGTGGAAGGGCAGAACCGCAAGGCGCATGGGTGGCCCGGGTGAAGGCTGGTTCCACCACCAGCCGCCTAGTCCAGCTGCCATCACGATGGCCGCTACGCCCACTCGCTTCCAGGCTTTGCGGCGCGGCTCCAGCGCGCCGGCCACTAATTCGACCGAAGCAAAGCGGCGCTGTGGTTTCGGTTCGAGGCATTTCCCGATCACCTGCGTCCAGGGCCGCGGCAACTGTTCCACGCGTCTTTGCCAACCCGCATCGGCGATCTGGGGGGCCAGCGTCACCGTGGTGGCATCCGGAGCGGCGGGTTGCGATGGCGCGGTGGGCATCGGGGGCTCGACCGCGGGCATCCATTCCGGCGTGTGGCCGGTGAGCATTTCATGGAAGAGAACGCCGAGAGCATAGAGATCGGAAGCGGCCGATACGCGTCCCCCCAGGAGCAGCTCCGGCGCCATGTAGTCGCGCGTTCCGCCAGCTCTGCTAGCGATGGAGCTGCCGTCCGGCGCGGCGAATTTCGCGAGGCCGAAATCCGTGATGACGGCTCGCGTTTTGCCGTCCGCGGTCTTGGCGAGAATCACATTGGCGGGCTTGAGGTCCCCATGGATAACGCCCTGACGGTGCGCCTGCGCCAACCCGGCGCAGAGATGGCGGGCGATGCCCATCGCTTCATCCGGTTTCAGCGGGCCGCGCTTGATGCGGCGGGAGAGCGTTTCCCCTTCGACGAACTCCATCGATAGGAAGGCCACGACGCCCGATTCCGTGGTCGCCGTGTGCAGATCGTGAACCTTGCATACGTTGAAATGGCTGACCTCGCGCGCGGTCCGAGCTTCGGGAGGCAAGCTCATCTGGTGGCCCGCCCTGGCGCACTTGATGGCGACGCGGCGATCCAGGCTCTGATCGATCGCCTCAAAAACCATCCCCATGCCGCCAGTCCCGACCTGCCGGACAATGCGGAATCTTCCGGCCAGGATCGTTCCAGGAGAGAACTCACCCAAGGTGATTCATTCTACCCAAGTCCGCGCCGGAGAACACAGGGATCTGCATAACACCGGCGATACTGGAACGATGAGCGCCCATTTATTCGAGCCGCTGACGCTGCGCGGCATTACGTTCCGGAATCGTATCGCCGTTTCGCCTATGTGCCAGTATTCGAGCGAGGACGGATTCGCTTGCGACTGGCACTTGGTACACCTGGGAAGCCGCGCGATAGGCGGAGCGGCGCTGGTGATGATGGAGGCCACGGCGGTGGAAGCGCGCGGGCGCATTTCGCCAAGCGATCAAGGTATTTGGAAAGACGAGCACGTCGCGTTTCTGACGCGGATCGCGACGTTCGTGAAGCAATTCGGCGCGGTAGCGGGGATACAGCTTGCGCACGCGGGGCGGAAGGCGAGCACAAAGAGGCCGTGGGAAGGCGGCTCCGCGATTCCGGTGAGCGAAGGCGGATGGCAGACGGTGGCGCCGAGCGCGGTGGCGTTCCGTCCAGAAGATGCGGCGCCGGCCGAGCTTTCGAAGAGCGAGATCCATGCGATCACGGAGGCGTTTGTGGCGGCGGCGCGGCGGGCTTTGCGCGCGGGCTTTCAACTGGTGGAACTGCACGGCGCGCACGGCTACCTGATGCACGAATTTCTTTCGCCGCTTTCGAATCGGCGGACGGATGAATATGGCGGATCGTTGGAGAATCGGATGCGGTTCGCGCTGGAGACAGTGGAAGCGGTGCGCGCGGTGTGGCCGGCGGAGCTGCCGTTGTGGCTGCGCATTTCGTCGACGGATTGGGTGGATGGCGGATGGAACGCGGATGAAAGCGTGGAACTGGCGCGGCGCGTGAAGCCGATGGGCGTGGACTTGATCGATTGCTCATCGGGCGGAAGCTCGCTGGAACAGAAGATTCCGATGGGACCGGGCTACCAGGTTCCGTTCGCGGAACGCATTCGTACGGAAGCCGGAATGCCGACGGCGGCGGTGGGGTTGATCACGTCGCCGGAGCAGGCGGAACAGATTATCGCGTCGGGTCAGGCGGATATGGTGCTTTTGGCGCGGGAGTTTTTACGCGATCCGTATTTTCCGCTGCATGCGGCGAGGGAGTTGGGGGCGGAACTTGATCCGCCGGTGCAGTATTTGCGGGCGTTTGCGAAGTAGCGTGAGCTTACGTAAAAGTAGCGCGCAGGCCGGGAGGCCTACGCCACTTAATTTCTGAGGCGGCGCTGGTGGGTGGAGGGGATTTTCATGTCCTCGCGGTACTTGGCGACGGTACGGCGGGTGACATCGATGCCCTCGCGCTGTAGCAGCGCGGTGATCTGCTCGTCGGTGAAGGGCTTGTTCTTATCCTCGTCATCGATCATCTTCTTCACCCGGCGCTTGAGAATCAGCAGCGGGGTGCCCGCGCCCGAGGGGCCTTGCACGGCTTCCGAGAAGAAGTAGCGCAATTCGTATACGCCCTGTGGCGTGTGAACGTACTTGTTGGCTACGGCGCGGCTCACGGTGGAAGGATGCACGCCGACTTCTTCGGCGACTTCCTTGATCATCATCGGCTTGAGCTCGTCGATGCCGTCATTGAGGAAATCCATCTGGCGGCGGACGATGGCCTGGCAGACCTTCATGATGGTCTGCTTCCGTTGCTCGATGTTCTTCATGAGCTGGATGGCCGAGGTGTAGCGCTCGCGGACGTATTCGCGAACTTCCTTGGTAGCGCCGTTGTCGCGGTCGAGCATGCGCTTGTACTGCGAATTCAAGCGAAGCTGCGGCACCTCTTCGTCGTTCATCTGGATGATGTAATCGTCGGCATCCTTGATGAAGTAGACGTCGGGTTCCACCACGCGCGCGCCGGGACCGGAGTAACGCTGGCCGGGACGCGGGTTGAGGTGCTGGATCATGCTCAAGGCGGCTTCGATGTGTTCCATCGGGCGGCCCATGACCTTGGCGAGTTCCTTGTATTGACGGGTTTCGAGCAGGCGGAGGTGATTGGAGACGATCTGCCACGCGACGCCGCCTTGGCCGTTGATGCTTTCGATCTGCAGCAGCAGGCATTCGCGCAGATTGCGCGCCGCAATTCCGGCCGGATCGAGCGACTGCACCATGCGCAAAGCCGATTCCACGTCCTCGGGCTTGTGCTCGCCCACCTGGGAAATCTCTTCGAGCGACGCCGACAGGTAGCCGTCTTCATCCAGGTTGCCAATGATGGATTCGGCCGCATCGCGCACGGCCTCGGTCATCACGGTGACGCTCAACTGCTCGCGCAAATGCTGTCCCAGGGTGACGGGGGAGGAAAGAAAAGTTTCGAACGATGGCTTTTCGACCGATTCCGATGCCGGGCTCTTGTATCCGGGATCGAGGTAGTCGTCGAAGAATGAACCGAAATCGATTTCGTCGAAGGGATCGGTGGCAGCCGGAGTCTCAAGGAGCGGATCCGGGGCCACGGACGCTTCCGGTTCCGTGGGCGCTGAGGCGGCGGATTCCTCGGCGTCGGCGAACACGCTGCCATTGATGGCGACATCGGCAAGCCCGCCATCGAGCGCGCTTGATGCGTTGAGGACCGTTGCATCCAGAATTTCACGGTCGGCCGGATCGGCCACGCGCTCAGGCTCAAGCAGCGGAAGAAGTTCCTCGGCGCTTACGTCCTCGCCCTCACTATCGCCAGCTTCTTCGAGGACGGGGTTCTTCACCATCTCCAGGGTGAGCATCTCCTTCAGCTCCAATCGGTTGAGCTGAAGGACGGTTACCATCTGCACCAGACCTGGCGTCAGAATCTGCTTCTGCGAGACCTTTAATTGCAATCTGGGAGAAAGTAAACTCATCCGAACCTATTCTACCACCGGACTTCTGCATCTCCTTGAGCACGTTTTGTGCCATTTGGAAACGTTAACTCTCACTCGACATATACCCGCTTTACGCGGGCGCTGATGCTGCACAAGATGTTGTAGGAAATGGTCCCGGCGAGACGGGCGATTTGCTGCGCATCGAGCGAGGCCTCGCCTTCGCGGCCCAGCAGGGTGACGTCGGCGCCGGGAGCCAGGGCTTCGGTGTGGCTGAGGTCGATGGTGGTGAGGTCCATGGAAATTGCGCCCAGGATGGGCGTGAGCTGTCCGGCGGCGATGACGCTTCCACGGTTCGACAGGCGGTGGAAAATGCCATCGGCGTAGCCGGCGCTGAGGATGCCGATACGCATGGGGCGCGGCGCGCGGAACGTGCCGCCATAGCCGACCGCCGTGCCTTCGGGTATCTCTTTCACGGCGAGGATTTTCGCTTTCCATTCGAGTGCCGGCTGCACTTCGAGGCGCTGCGCGGGCGCGTCGCCGCGGGCGGGCGAGACGTACCCGTATAAGGCGTGGCCGGCGCGCACCATGTCGTGCCAGCCTTCGGTGCGTCCGAAGCCGATGGCGCTGCTGCTGGACGTGTGCAGGCGCTCGGCGACTATGCCCCCCTCACGGAGACGGTTGCAAAGCGCGTGGAAATAGGAGAGTTGATCTTCGGTCTGGGTGGTGGTGTAATCGGCCGCCGACGCGAAATGCGTCATGAGGCCTTCCAGGCGGGCATTGGGCGTGTCTTTGACGCGGGCGATGATCGCGGTGGCCCCGGCGCGCGTCCCGAGGCGCCCCATGCCGGAATCGATCTTCAGGTGGTAGCTCAGTGTGCGGCCCCGGCTGCGCGCGAGTTCATGCACCTGGCGGATGCGATCGAGGGAATGCAGCACGGGAGTGAGGTCGTGCTCGATGATGGCATCGCTCTCGTATGCCAGGAAGCCGCCCATCACGAGAATGCGCGGGGAAACGATTCCGCCGTGGCGCAGCGCGACGCCTTCTTCCACCGAACTGACCGCCAGCCAGCGCACGCCTTCGCCGACGAGCACGCGCGAAACCTCGAGCGCACCGTGACCGTAGGCATCGGCTTTGACCACGGCGGCGACGTCGATTCCAGGGCCGACGACGGAGCAGACGTTGCGGTAATTCCGGGCAATCTGGCCGCGGGAAACAGTTACATAGGAGCGGAAAGGGACGGACACTTATCCCATGTTGGCATAGCAGGCGATTACGCTCGTTTACAAACAAATATCTAAATGTTTACTGTCGGACTGAGTCCTGGTGCTCTGCATCACGTCGAATGGGGTGGAGGGCAAGAAAATGGCTGGCTTAAGGATGCTGTTGGACCCCGGAAAAACCGGGCCGGAAGCACAAGCGCTCGAAGAGAGCCTGCGGAAGCACGTCGTAGGCCAGGACCACGCTATCCGGCAGATTATCGACGTCTACCAGACGTATGTGGCTGGTATGTCTAGCCCTGGGAGACCCGCCGGCAATCTGCTATTCCTGGGGCCGACCGGGTCTGGCAAGACCAGGACGGTGGAGGCGGTGGCGGAGGCTCTGGTTGGCAACCCCCACGCGGTGGTAAAGATCGACTGCGCGGAGTTTCAGCACAGCCATGAGATTGCCAAACTGATCGGCTCACCTCCCGGATACCTGGGGCACCGTGAAACCAAGGCGTTGCTGTGCCAGGAAACGCTCGATCAGTACCATGCGGATCACATGAAGCTGAGCTTCGTGCTGTTCGACGAAATCGAAAAGGCGAGCGATGCGTTGTGGAACCTGCTGCTCGGCGTGCTGGATAAAGCTACGCTGACGCTGGGCGACAACCGGCGCGTGGATTTCTCTAACTCCATCATCTTCATGACCAGCAACCTGGGCGCGGCGGAGATGAGTGATATTCTGCACCCGAAGCTGGGTTTCGCGGCGGGCGCGATCAAGATCGATGAGAAGCAGATCTCCGACAAGATCGCGAACGCTGGAACGGAAGCCGCCCGGCGCAGGTTCACGCCGGAGTTCATCAACCGCATCGACAAGATCGCGGTCTTCCATCCGCTGGGCGATGCCGAACTGCGGCAGATCGTGGATTTGGAGCTGACGCAGGTGGAAAACCGCATTCATAGCGCCATGGGCGCTGCCGAAGTGCACCTGGTGGTGGAGGAAGCGGCGAAAGACTGCTTGCTGCACGAAGGCGCGGACGCACGCTATGGGGCGCGGCACCTGAAGCGCGCCATTGAGCGGCTGGTGGTGCATCCGATTTCCAACCTGGTAGCGACCGGGCAAATCGGGGGTAACGACCAGTTGTGCGTCGAGCTGGATGCGAAAACCGGGCGGCTGATGTTCCTGAAGGAAAGCCAGGCGGGAGAGCCGAAGGTAGATAGCGGACGCGCAGTGGCGGCGTAAGAAACGCCTAAGACGGGATGGCAGCCAGGCCCTGGCGCTGCTGCAAAGCAGACCAGGGCCCTGGCATATCTGGGGCCGAGGCACTTTCGCCGGTGCGGCGGATGGCGCGCAGCAGGTCGAGCGCTTCGGGCGTGGCGAATTGCTCGCCAATAAACGAAGAGACAAACCGGCCGCCGCGGATTTCGCCGCGCAATTCCATTTTTCGCAATTCGATTAGCAAGTCGCGCCAGGCGGGCGCGAGCGGCTCGCGCGCGGCGATGTCTCGGAACACGAGGCCCCAGCGGGTGAGCAACTGGCGGGCAAATGCGGCTACGTTGCCATCCGGCGTGGTTTCGGTGTGGCGCAACAACGCCCAGCGGCCCGGAGCGTGGCGCGGGCGGGCGGTGCGGCCCCTGCCTTCGCCGCGGCGGCGCTTGGGATCGAGCAGGGCGCGCAGGTTTTCGAAGCCATCGGCGGTGACGAGACCGGCAGCGACGAGCTCCCATAGGCCATCTTCCACTTCGCTCGCCAGCCGGCCGGTGGCGCGGGTGAGATCGGCAAAGAAACTGGCGCCGCGCGTTTCGAGCACGGCCAAGAGCTCGCGCGCGGGATGTGAAAGCGAATCCTTGGGCTGAGGCTGGGGCGTGGCGAGTAGCCATCCGGCATCTTCGCGCAGGAAAATGGCGAGGGGCGCGACGCGGGTGGGGCGCACGCGGCGGCGATCGTCTTCTTCACGATCGAAAGCGGGATGAGGCGAGAGCCGGCCCCAACTCACTTCGCCCGCGAGGCAAAGCTGATCGAGATATTCGGGGTCGTAATTGGCGATGCGGCGCGGCAACACTTCCGATTCCCACGCGGCCGCGGGAAATTCGCAACCTTGCAGCTGCTTGATGATTTGCAGCGCGCCATCCACGCCATGTAGCTGGCTGCCGGGCGAGAGATGCTGCCAGCGGTGCAGGAACGCGAAGAATTCGGCGGTGGTGACGGGCTCGATCTCGCGGCGCAGGCGGCCAATGGTGAGGCGATGGATGCGCGCCAGCATGCGGCGGTGGCACCATTCGATCTCGGCTTTGGCATCCCGCGTGGTGAACCGTCCGCGGAGGATCTGACCTTCGGCTTCGAGTTGCGCCAGAGCCTGATCGACCAAATCGCGGGGCATCGCGAGATCGCGGGCGAGATCCGACGCGCGGCGCGGGCCGGAGCATTCGAACCAGCCGCGCAGGATTTCCGCCGCGCAGCGCTCGGGCGTTTCGGGAATAGCGCGAACGGATGACGGCACAGTGAGCGCGGGCTCGATGGAAGCGCCTGGGTAGACGGAGCGGATGAGATCGAGGCGCTCGGCGGCGACCCAGAACGAGCGGCCTTCGGCGGTCAGTATCGCCGCTCGGCGGCGAGCGGCTAATTCGTTGTAGAGCAGCGCCAATTCGCCATCGGCCACTGGCAGGACGCCGAGACCGAGCAGGGCTTCGTGCAATTCATCGGCATCGCGAATGGCCGGCCACGCTTCGACGGTGACGGTGGCGATGGCTTCCGGATCGAGCGCGCCGGCGCCATCGGCGATATCGGTGCGGAGCGTGCTGCGGATCTGCACGGCGCGCGCGCGGCGTTCTTCGAGCGGAGCGTCATCGAGGTACGCGTACGGATTGGCGTTGAGGATCTCGTGTGAAAAGGGCGAGGGCTCGGCGGTGTCGATGGCGACGCGCTCGATGGACCCATCGCGCAGACCGGTGATGACGGCGCGGAGGCTATCGATATCCATGGCTTCGCGCAGGCAATTCTCGATGGTCTCTTTCACCAGAGGATGATCGGGAATGCGGATTTCGCCAGTGAGGTTTTCGGGGCATGCGGCGAGATCGGGAAAGACGGCGGCCATCAGGTCGTCGGCTTTCATGCGCTGAATGGGCGGCGGAACCTTCTTTCCGCCCTGAAAACGCGGGATGGCAAGCGCACGATTAGCGTTCCAACGCCAGCGCGCGGTGAACATGGGCGCGGTGATGAGCGCGTGCGTGAGGACGTCTTCCACGGTTTCAGGCCGCAGGAATTCGAAGACGGCTTCGAGCGGGAAAGAGTGCTGCTCACCCAGCGAAATGTTGATGCCATTATCGGTGGCGGCGGCTTGCAATTCGAAGTTAAACGACCGGCAGAAGCGCTTGCGCAGCGCGAGGCCCCAGGCGCGATTGACGCGGGCGCCGAACGGAGCATGGATCACAAGCTGCATGCCGCCGCCTTCATCGAAGAAGCGCTCGGCGACGATGCGGCGGTCGGTAGGCAGCGCGCCCAACGCAGCGCGGCCGGCGCGCACATAGAGCGATGCTTGTTCGGCGCCGCGAAGGTCGAGGCCGCAATCGCGCATCAGCCATTCAGGGGACGGATCGGCGATGATGTCTTCGCGCAGCCTGGCCACTTCGCGCGATAGCTCGATGGTGCGGCCGGGGGCTTCGCCATTCCAGAACGGAATGGAGGGCGGTGCGCCATGCGCGTCTTCTACACGCACGCGGCCCTGCTCCACGCGGCGGATGCGCCAGGAGGTGGCGCCCATCAGGAAAACATCGCCGGCCATGCTTTCGACGGCGAAGTCCTCATCCAGCGAGCCGACGGTGACGCCATCGGGCTCGGCCACCACCATGTACTGGGCGGTTTCGGGAATGGCGCCGCCGGAAGTGATAGCGGTCAAACGGGCGCCGCGGCGGGCACGCACGCGCCGATTGACGGCATCGTGATGCAGATAGGCGCCGGAGCGTCCACGGGCGGTGCTGATGCCTTCGGAAAGCGTTTCCAGTACCGTGTCGAAATCCTGGCGATCGAGCGTACGGTAGGGCCAGGCACTGCGCATGAGGTCGAAAAGCTCGTCTTCCCCGAGATCGTCGAGCGAGGCGCACGTGGCGACCATTTGCTGCGCCAGAATATCGAGCGGGTTTTTCGGAATGGCGATGCGGTCGAGTTCGCCGGAATGGATGGCGCGCACCAGCGCCGCGCATTCGACCAATTCATCGCGCGTAGTGACGAAGAGCTTGCCTTTGGGAAGCGCGCCCACCCAGTGGCCGGCGCGGCCGATGCGCTGCAGCGCTACGCCGATAGAGCGCGGCGAGCCGATCTGGACGACGAGATCCACGCTGCCGATGTCGATGCCCAACTCGAGCGACGCGGTTGCCACGACAGCTTTCAGCTCGCCGTCCTTGAGCCGTTTTTCGGCGTCGAGCCGAAGCTGGCGCGAGAGACTGCCGTGATGCGGCAGGACGGCAGTTTCACCAAGGCGCTCCGCGAGATGATGGGTGACGCGCTCGGCCAGACGGCGCGTGTTGACGAACACGAGCGTGGTGCGATTCTGCTGGATCAGTTCGGCGGTGCGGTCGTAGATTTCGCCCCACATTTCATTGCTCGCCACAGGGCCGAGCTCATCGCGTGGCGTCTCGATGGAGATTTCCATGGCGCGGCGATGGCCGACGTTGACGATGGGAACGTCGGGGCCGAGAAATTTGGCAACCTCCTCGATGGGCCTGACCGTCGCCGAAAGGCCGATGCGCTGCGGGCGGCGTCCGCCATGCTGCTCCACCAGATGGTCGAGCCGTGCGAGTGTCAGCGCGAGATGAGAGCCTCGCTTGTCATCGGCCACGGCGTGGATTTCGTCGACGATGACGGTGCGCACGCCCTTCAGCATTTCGCGCGGGCGCGTTGAAGTCAGCAGGATGTACAGCGATTCCGGCGTGGTGACGAGAATGTGGGGGTGCTCGCGCACCATTTGCTGCCGCTCGGACTGTGGGGTATCTCCGGTGCGCAGCGCGGCGCGGATGGGAGCGAGCTTCACGAAGCGCTTGAGGGCAAGCTCGGAAATGCCGGCCAGGGGGACTTCGAGATTCTTGTGAATATCATTGCTGAGCGCTTTGAGCGGTGAGACGTAGAGGACTTGCGTTTCTTCGGGCAAAGGCCCGTTGCGCGCCTGGCGGATCAGGTCGTCAATGCACACCAAAAATGCGGCGAGCGTCTTGCCGGAACCGGTCGGCGCCGAAATGAGCGCATCGCGGCCTTCGCGAATAAGCGGCCACCCCTGAATCTGCGGCTCCGTGGGTTTTCCGAAACGCTCGGTGAACCATTCCGCTGATGAGGGGATCGAAGGTGGACAGCACTTAACTCTATTTTAGGGGAAAAACAAAATGGCCACAGATAAACACAGATGAACAGGAACAAAAGCCAGATTTTGCGTTTGGCGTTTTCTCTAGTAGCCCAATTTTTTATCAACGACGTTGCGAAGCGGCTCGCCTTTGGCGTAGCGGTCGAAGTTTTCGAGGAAGAAGCGCATGGCTTGCTCCAGCCAGTCCATGGTGTGGTCGGCGCAGTGGGGAGAGAGCAGGACGTTCTCCATTTTGTAGAAGGGGTGGCCATCGGGCAGCGGTTCGTGCGTGAAGACGTCGAGGCCCGCGCCTTTAATGCGGCCTTCGGTGAGCGCCTTGAGTATGGCGGGTTCGTCGATTACGGGGCCGCGGCCTACGTTGATGATCACAGACCCTGGCTTCATGGCAGCGAATTCGGGGTCGCCGATCATGCCGCGGGTTTCGGGCGTCAGCGGAGCGGCGCACGCCACGTAATCGCACTGCGCGATCATTTCGCAGCGCTGCTCGGGAGAGTAGACGCGATCCACCAGCGGATCTGTATGAGAGTTGGCGTGGCGTTTCACGGCGAGCACGCGCATGCCCATGGCGTGTACGCGCGACGCGATGGCGCGACCGATATCGCCGTAGCCAATGATGCCGACCGTCTGGCCTTGAATCTCGTGGACGTCGAATTGTTCCCAACGCCCCGCCATTTGGTTGCGAAGCATGCGGCGGAAATCTTTGGCGAAATAAAGAATCGCCGCGAGCGCGAATTCGCCTAACGATTGACTGAACACGCCGCTGCCGTTGGTGAGAGGCACGGGGCTGTCGACAAGCTCGGGAAAAAGCAGGCTGTCGAGGCCGGCGGAGCGCGAATGGACCCAGCGCACGCGCGGCGTCATGGCGAAGACTTCACGCACCAGATCGCGGCCGGCCGACCAGTTGAAAATTACGTCGGCATCGGAGGCGGCGCCCTCAAACGCAGCGGGCTTGTTGCCCACGGCGAGGCTGGTGTTTTGGGGCAAAGCATCCAACATTGCAAGCTGCGGCTCGTTGGGATCGGCGAGGACGAGGATCGAGTGCGGCGCGCTAGGGTCCATGGGAGAAAACTACCACATGTCCGGCGCCAGACCGAATTACTGCGAGAGGAGCGCGTCCAGATAGCTCTTGAGCAGGCTGTAGACCGGGATGGGCGCGATCACCTGGCGCTTGCCTTTCGATATGACGACCAGCGTGGGCGTGCTTTTCAATTGATCTTTTTGGCCCATCGCCATGTCTTCGGTCACGGTCTCGTCGAGATGGGCATCTGTCTCGATGATGTGCTGCACGCGCTTGATTTCGTCGGGCGTGAGTACGGGCGCGAGAGCGCCGGCGATGTCGCCGTTTACACTCCAGATTTCCTGGGAACGGAACAGACGGTCGGCAACAAGGTCGTACTTTCCGATCTCTCCCGAGGCGTTGGCGTAGCGAGCCGCGGCGCGGGCGTAGGGGTGCTGCTGCAGCGGATAGTCGCGATGCAGGATTTTGACCTTGCCGGTTTTGACATACTCGGCGATTAGTTGCGGCATGGTCTCTTTATAGAAGTAGGCGCAGGCAGGGCATTCGTAGTCGGAATAGATCTCGCACGAGATGGGCGCGCGCGGATTGCCGGATTGCTTGTAGTTCACAGGCGGAACAGCGCCGGCAGGAGGCGTGGAAGTCTTGGGGGTGGTCTTCTGCGCGAGCGGCGGAACAGCAACGGCGGGCAGCGGGGCAACGCCCGGAACCGTGTGCGCCGCGACGGCCGGGGGTTTGCCGCATCCCAACGGATTGGCGCAGGCACGCGGCGTCGTCGCGTTGACTCCGATCAGTATGGCGGCAGCCGCGGCAAAACCGCAGATCCAGTTCACCCGGCGTGCACGCCGCCGGTTGTGGAGACGCGCCAGGGCGCGGGAGGTATCGGGGCGCCAGTCGGCGGTGGGATCGAGCGAGGCCATGCGGCCATCCACCCATCGGCTATCTTCCATTCGATTGTTCTC
The DNA here is from genome assembly GCA_963743705.1 of Bryobacterales bacterium. Lineage (GTDB taxonomy): Bacteria > Acidobacteriota > Terriglobia > Bryobacterales > Bryobacteraceae > PALSA-243. Next base: position 1,032,502 of record CAVUQS010000021.1, read on the forward strand.
CATAACGGCTCACATACTCCTTTCGAAATGCCCGCTGGGCGCGGGCCATCAGCGTCCCGACCGACGCGGGATTGATTTCCAATGACGCGGCGACCTCGTTGTAACTCAGGCCGCTGGCGCGTAACAGCAGCAACTCGGCGTCGCGCGCATCGAGATCGGCCAGAACGGCCCGCACCTGGTGACGCTCTTCGGCGGCGGCGTGTTCTTCCTCCGGCGTCGCGACCGATCCTCCGGGAGACGACAGGCGCTCATAGCGCCCGCGGCGTTCGCGTCCACGCAGCTCATTCAGCGCCAGCCGCAAGGCGGTGCGGTAGACCCAGCCGACGGCGGATTCACCATGCGCTTGCGGATTGCGCCACAACTTCCAAAAGGCCTCGGAAGCAAGATCCTCAGCCCGGGCGGGGTCGCCGGTAACGCGCGCTACGGCACGGGCCGCACGGACGTATTGCGCGCGAAAGAACGCTTCGAAATCAAATGTGGCTTCGGGCGACTGCATCCTCTGGAGTTCATGGCCCGCCTTGAAGGCGCCGCGTCCGTTCACAATACATCAACACCGGCCGCTGAGCTTTTGTGACGGCGTTTTGTGAAACGCTGTAACAACGGTGCGAGGGGTTAAACTGAAGGTGGCCATTTTCTCTGATCATGCCTGAATTTTGCAGCTGCGGCGCCCAACTTCCGCCTGACGCGTTGTTTTGCCACAAATGCGGCAAACCGCAGCGCGATCTCTTGCCGGTAGAGGTGGAAGCGCCAGCGCCAGTCGCGCCGGTTTACGCTACGGCGGCGCCGCCGCGTTTCGCGATGCCGGTGAATTTCCGCAACCCGATCGCGGTGCGCACCGCGCTGCTAGTGGGGATCGCAGGGTCGCTGGTCAGTAATATTTTGCCCCTGGTGAGTTGGGCGGCGGCGGGTTTCTTCGCGGTTTTCTTCTACCGCCGGAAGACCCACGACCGCATGAACGCCGGCAGCGGCATGCGCATGGGCTGGCTGACGGGCCTGATCATGTTCGCGATGTGGGGCATTGCATTCGCGGCGCTGGGCATTAGCGGCGCGCTCACCAAGCAATTCGAAGAGGGGATGAAATCGCTGCCGTTCGCGAGCGATCCGGGCGTTCAGCAAATGGCGCACGCGATGACCACCGGTCCGGGCCTGATCTTTCCGCTGGTCTTTGGCTTCATCGTCATAACCTGCCTGAGCATCGTGGGCGGCGCGCTCTGCGCGAGCCTGAAGAGCCGCGACTAGCGCTTTGTGTTGCCGGCGGGCTTACGCGAATACCTCTTCACCAGCGCCACGCTGCTAAAGATGATGCACATGGAAATTCCTTCGGTGACCCCGAAAGGCTCGCGATAAAAGAGCCATCCCAGCGCGACGGCCACGATGGAATTCACGTAGGGATACACCGACGCGATCGCCACGGGAAGGCGATCGAGCGCGTAGATGTACGCGCTGTATCCCACAATCGACCCGAACATCACAAGATACAGAATGGCGCAAACGCCGCGCGTGCTCCAGTGGATAGGATGCTGCGGAATGGCGAGTGCGAACGGCGCAAGCAGCACGCCGGCGGCGAGTTGCTGCACGCCCCCCGCAATGACCGGATGCGTTTTTCCGGTGTTGCGGCGCTGGTAGATGGACCCAAACGACCATCCGGCCATGCCGATTTGCAGCACCAGAAATCCGTAGAGTAAGTTGCGGTCGACGCCGTGCACGCCGGGGTCAGGCGTGAAGAGCAGCGCCGCGCCCACCAGGCCGACGGCCATGGCGCCTATAGTGGGCGCGTGCAACCGCTCGCCGCCAGGCAAGGCGGCTTCGGCGGCCACCATCCAAAAGGGCGACATCGAGACGATGAGACCTGCGATGCCGCTGGGAATGGCGACTTCGGCGAATACCAGGGCGCCGTTGCCGATGCCAAGCACCAGAAGGCCGCTGAAACACGCGGCGCCCAACTCGCGTCCGCGCGGAAGAGGCATGCCGCGCAGCGCAGCGAAGAGAACGAGCAACCCACCGGAGATGATGTAGCGTGCGGAAATGAGCGTCAGCGGCGGGAACGTCTCGAGCGCCATGCGGATGCCGAGATAGGTGGTTCCCCAAAAAATGCAGACCGCGGCCAATGCCAGATAGGGCTTCAGGAGGGGGTGGCGCGACAAGTTTCAGGGTAACATCGGCTTCCTCACCTGGGGTAAGTCACGCGGTTTTCAGCCAGCAGCGCAGGGCTTCGGCGACGCTCCAGGCCTGCGCGATGCAGCCGCGCGGAGTGTAAGGAGGCTCAGCGTCGAAGACTTCGCTGATGGATCCGATGCACTGTTCGTTGAAGTGCGGTTCGAAGCTGGTGATGAATTGGCGCGCATCGGCGTTGCGGCCCGGGTTCAGCTTCAACCATGCGTCCACGTAGGGGCCGATGAGCCATGCCCAAACCGTGCCCTGATGATACGCAGCGTCGCGCGAGCGCAGGTCGCCGTAGTATTTCGCTTTGAAATCGGGGCTTCCGGGCGCAAGCGACCGCAAACCGACGGGCGTCAACAGGCGTTCGGTAATCACGTTCATCACGGCAGACCAGCGAGCCTCATCGAGCACGGCGTTATCGAGTGAAATTGCCATCACTTGATTCGGGCGGCAAGAAGCGTCATCGATGCCGCTTTCGGTATCGACGACATCGAAGAGATATCCTCCCTGCTCGAACCAGAAGCGTTTGTTGAACGATGCAAAAGCGCGGGCAGCGAGGTTCCCGATCTCATCGGCGCGAGCGTTGCCTTCCGAGCGCAGCCATTTTTCCAGCAGGCGAAGCGCGTTGTACCAAAGAGCGTTGATCTCAACCGCCTTGCCGCGGCGCGGCGTGACCACCCAGTCATCGACTTTGGCGTCCATCCAGGTGAGCTGGTAGCCTTCGGCGCCCTGGCTCAGCAAGCCGTCGGCGGGGTCCATGTGGATGCCGAAACGCGTGCCGGCCACGTGATGATCGACGATATCGAGCAACTTCGGCAGCAGGAGCTTGAGCGTGGTGGCATCGCCGGTGAGTTCCACATAGCGGTAGATGGCGTGGAAGAACCAGAGGGTGGCATCGGCGGTGTGATACAACCCTTCCTTGCTGCCTTCGGGAAACATGTTGGGGATGAGGCCGTCGCGAATGTAGTACGCGAAGGTTCGCAGAATCCATCCTGCTTCGCTTTTCCGCCCGGTGGCCAGCGTAAGCCCTTCGAGGCTGATCATCGTGTCGCGGCCCCAATCGGTGAACCAGTGATAGCCGGCGATGACGCTGCGGATCTCATCTCCCGAGGCGTGAGCGCGCGCGGCGTCCTCGGCGCGGCCCACGGGCGTAATCAGGAACTGATCGGCGGCAAGCGTCAATTCGGCGCCGAAGCCCTGGCGCGCCGGCTCGGGGGCGGCGGCAAGCAGGAGCGCGCGGCGATCGATTTCGGCGCGATGGGCCTCATCGGGACCAAGCGCGCACACCAGCTCCCAAGCTTCGGTGGAGGCGATGAGCGTTGTAGAATCGCCGACGCCGAGATCGGAACGGAAATAGCCGGGGCTCCACAGCGATCCGCGCCAATCGTAGCCGCGGCTGCGCTCGGTGGCATAGGGAACCGATTCGGTTTCCTTGCGATCGAAGGTGAAAGCCGACGAGGGGCCGCGCACCATCAGACGCAGCCGCGGAAGATCGGGCTTGGAAGTAATTTCGAATTGGTCGTCGTAGACCGTGAGCAAATACTTGTGGTCATCGGCCGCGCTGACTGTCTCGTCATGCCCGCGAAAGTGAATGGCAGGACGAAGACCCAAACGCAGGCGATCTTTTCCGGCGAGCAAGCGGTAGCTCACATGGACGGTGTTCTGCCGGTAAACCAACCAAAGGCGCTTTTCCAGAACGAAGCCATCGATCTCATAGACCCAGATCGGCAGCCCCGCCTCGACGCGGAATTCGGAGGCGGCGAGCGTGCTTTCGGGGGGGACGCCGGCAAGTTCTTCCGCGCCGGTGTAGACCACACGGTGATCGGGGAGGCGCAGGCGCTCGGAGAGGCCGTTGAGCATCATCATGCGGCCCAACGGATTGGGCATCGCGGCAATGAGCAGCCCGTGGTAACGGCGCGTGATGGCGCCGCTGACGGTGCCGGAAGCGTAGCCGCCGAGGCCGTTGGTCACCAGCCATTCTTCATTGAGATGCGGATCGGCCTCGGGGTCGCGCAAGGCGCGCTTAGGCAGAACACGCTTCAGAGCCATGATTTCACCTCGTGCGGCCGCATGACGATGGCCGATTGCGCGGGCAGGCGCCAGTTATCCGGACCATCGGGATAGGGCGCGCCGGAACCGCCGTATTGCGGGTCTTCACTGTGCCAGAGCGTCGCCCACAAATCGCCTTCGGGCGGGGCCAGCAAAGGCTCCGGCGCGACGTCGAGATGCAGGGCGGCGCCCAAATTGACCAGGAGCAAGCGGTCCGCGGCGTCTTCGCCAAAGAACCGCAGAACGAAGGCCTCGGCGCCGAGTACTGCGCCATCCACGCGCGGCGATGCGCTGAATACCGCATCCTCACGCCGCAATCGCAACAGGTCTTTGTGCAGACGATAGATTCCAGCGTTAGTTTCGCGCTCGGAGAAATCGAGCTTGCACTGTTCGAAGGTCTCGCGGCAGCCGGGATCGAAGTGAGAGGCGCGCATCTCCGGCTGGGCGAGCCCCGGAAATTGCGAAAGGAATTGGATGCGGCCTTCATGCACCAATCGGCGCAACGGATTTTGATGATCGGCGAAAAAGTGAAAGGGACGCGACGACGCGAATTCCTGGCCCTGAAACAGCATGGGCGTGCCGGGGGCGAGCAGCAGGAAGGCGGTGATGGCTCGCAGGCGGCCGGGGCTGATGACGCGACTCAGCCGTTGGCCGGACGCGGAATTGGCAATCTGATCGTGATTCTCGATGCACGTCACGAAGCGCCATGGCTCCAAACCCCATGCCGGGGCGCCGCGGCGTTTCGACTGCCATTTGTAGCGCTGGCCTTGGAACAGATAGCCGTATTTCACGGCCGAAATCAACTCTTGCGGGGCGCCGGCATAGTCGGTGTAATAGGCTTCACGCCGGCCTGTCACCGCGACGCAGGCTGCGTGGTGGAAATCGTCGTTCCAAAGGCCGTCTAGACCATATCCGCCCTGCGCGGGCGGCAGCGCCAATTTGGGCTGCTGCGCTTCGTTCTCGGCAACCAGGAAAACTTTGCGGCCGCCGGCAGCGGCGCGCATGCTTTCCGCCAATTCCTGCATGATGTTTTTGGCTGAATCGTCGAAGATCTGTTGCGTGGCATCAAGGCGCAAGCCATCGAGGTGATATTCGGCCGCCCAATAGGCCGCATTGGAAACGACCAGCTCGCGCATGCCTTGAGAATTTTCGCCATCGAAATTGACGGCCTCGCCCCATTCGTTTTCGTAGCGCTGGGTGAAATAGTCGTCCGAAAACCGGCTGAGGTAGTTGCCGTCGGGGCCGACGTGGTTGTAGACCACGTCGAGAATCACGCCGATGCCGAGGCGATGGGCTTCGTCGACGAAAGCGCGGAAATCGTCGGGACGTCCGTAGATGGCCACGGGCGCGAACCATCCGACGCCGTCGTAACCCCAGCCGAACGCGCCAGGAAAATCGGCCACCGGCATGATCTCGACGGCAGTGATTCCCACATCGCGCAGTTCGGCCAACTCACGGCGCGCGGCCTGCCACGTGCCTTCGGGCGTAAATGTGCCGACGTGCATTTCGTAGATGATCTGGCCCTGCAACGAAACCCCGGGCCACGCGGCGTCACTCCAGCGAAAGGCCGATGAATCGATCACTTCGGACGGCCCGTGCGGGCCTTCCGGTTGAAAGCGCGAAGTGGGATCGGGAAACGCACTTTCGCCGTCGAGCAAGAAGCGATAACTCGAGCCTGCGCGAGCTTGCGGCACGAGACCGGAAAAATGGCCGGAGGGTTCGCGAACGAGAGGCGCCGGCTCTGGAACGCCGTCGATTGACACCGCGCAACTGCCGCGTTTCGGAGCCCAGACGCGGAAGTGGACCCCTTGCGCCGAGCATTCGGCTCCCACGGGAAAGCGCCGCATGCAGCTAATCCGAAAGCTCCCGCAACAACGCGGTGCTGCGCGCGATCAGTTCGAATGGCTGGCCGGCGCCGATGACTGGCTTGTCTTCACGGCTGGGCTGGGCGGAATCGACCAACAACTCCCAAGCCGTTCCCTCGCGCCGCGGCATGAAGAAACGGATCGATTCGGTGTGCGGATTGAGCAGAATCAGATAGGTGTCGTCGCGAATCGGCTCGCCCAGGCCGTTCACGTCGTCGAGCGTGCGGCCGCTGAGGCGCAGGCCGATGCAGCGCACCCAACCGGCGCTCCATTCCTCGGGCGTCATCTCGTTGCCGTCGGGGCGAAGCCACACGAGGTCCTGTTCGCTGCGGCCATCCACTTCGCGGCCGGGTATGGCGCCGGGCGAAATGGCGCGGTCCTGGAAAAACTTGCGGCGATGCAGATTGGGATGCTGGCGGCGCAATTCCACCAGCTTGGCGGTGAATGCGTATAACGATTTGGCGCGGTCGTCGAGATTCCAGTTGAACCAGCTTGTGGCGTTGTCCTGCGCGTAGGCGTTGTTGTTGCCGTTCTGCGTGCGCCCGATTTCGTCGCCGCCGCAGATCATGGGCACGCCCTGCGAGCACAACAGCGTCAGCATCAGGTTGCGCTTCTGGCGTTCGCGGGTTTCCACGATGCCCGGGTCATCGGTTGGGCCTTCGACGCCATAGTTGAACGAATGATTGTCGTTGGAGCCATCGCAGTTGTTTTCGCCATTCTCCTCGTTGTGTTTGTTGTCGTAACTGACCAGGTCATTGAGGGTGAAGCCATCGTGCGCGGTAACAAAGTTGATGCTGGCGCTGGGGTGGCGGCCGTCGCGCTGGTAGAGATCGCTCGATCCGGTAAGGCGGTAGCCCAGTTCCGCGAGCTGCCCATCGTCGCCTTTCCAATAGCGGCGCGCCACGTCGCGAAAGCGGCCGTTCCATTCAGCCCACAAGGGCGGAAACTTACCGACTTGATAGCCGCCCTCGCCGACGTCCCATGGCTCGGCGATGAGCTTGACTTGCGAAATGACGGGGTCCTGATTGATGATGTCGAAGAACGCGGAAAGGCGATCGACTTCGTGCAGCTCGCGGGCCAGCGCGGCCGCCAGATCGAAGCGGAAGCCATCGACGTGCATCTCCTGCACCCAATAACGGAGGCTATCCATGATCAGCTTCAGCACCTGCGGATGGCGCACGTTGAGCGTATTGCCGGTGCCGGTGTAATCCATGTAATAGCGATCTTTGCCGTTGACTAACCGGTAGTAAGTGCTGTTATCGATGCCACGGAAACTTAGGGTCGGGCCCATATGATTGCCTTCCGCGGTGTGGTTATACACTACGTCGAGAATCACCTCGATACCCGCGCGATGCAGGGCTTTCACCATCGCCTTGAATTCGCCGATCTGCTCGCCGTGGTCGCCGGCCGCGCTGTAGCGCGCTTCCGGGGCGAAGAAATTGATCGAGTTGTAGCCCCAATAGTTATGCAAGCCGCGATCGAGGAGGTGTTTGTCATCCACGAATTCGTGAACCGGCATTAACTCCACCGCGGTGACGCCTAGTTTTTTCAGATGATCGATGGCGATGGGATGCGCGAGGCCGGCGTAGGTGCCGCGCAACTCTTCTGGAATATCGGGGTGTTGGGCGGTAAATCCCTTGACGTGCAATTCATAGAGGATGGAATCGTGAACCAGCGTCATGGGAGGCCGGTCGTTTTCCCAATCGAAATGCGAGGTTGTCACCACCGATTTCGGCACGCCCCAGGCGTCGTCCTGATCGTCGCGCGAAAGGTCTTCCTCGGGATCGCCGAGCTTGTATCCAAATACCGGGGCATCCCAATTGAGACGCCCGGCGAGGGCCTTGGCGTAGGGATCGATCAAAAGTTTGGCCGGGTTGCTGCGCTCGCCGCGCTCCGGATTATACTCGCCGTGGATCCGGTAACCATATAACTGGCCCAACTTGATGCCCGGCAGGTAGCAATGCCACGTGTATCCCGTGCATTCGCGAACCGGAACGGTTTCGTTTTCCTTGGAATCGGCTTCATCGAAGAGGCAGAGGTCGACCGCCGTGGCCTTTTCGGAATAAACGGAAAAATTTACTCCCGTTCCATCCCACGTTGCGCCTTGCGGATACGGTTTCCCGGGCAAAATTGTACGCGGCATCGTGGCGGCAGGTCCCCTGGGCCTCAACGTAGCAAGTAATTGGCCTAGCGGCGGTGAGGACGCTCACGTTTGTACAAAATGGATCAATTATGGCAAAAGGCGGCCGGCCATCGGCGTTGTTAGAGCCCATGACCGGTCGCCAAGAATCCAGCGTGCGGATTAGAAAATAAACTTGCCCACGATCTGGACACTGCGCGGATTACTGGAGAACACCAGCGAAGGATCCAGGAAGGTAGTGTTGCCAGGAATCAGGAAGTTGTGCACGTTGCCGCTGGTCACGCTGGTTGCCGGCAGACCGGATGCGGTGACGCCGGCAGGGGTAACATCCGAGAGATATCCGCCGGTATATTGCGGATGGTTGAACAGGTTGACGAAGCGCCCCTGAAACTGCACGTGGTAACGGCCTTCGTGACCGAAGTTGAAGTCCTTGCCGAAGGTGACGTCGAAGTTGTTAATGGGGCGAAGGTACGCGGTGTTGCGTCCGCCGTTGGGCAAGGTGCCTTTGGGGGCGAGTATGTAACCCGCGCGCGGATTGGTCGCGACGTAAGCGACCGTCTGGCCCGCGCTGTTGAGCAACGGCGTGGCGCCCGACCCGACGGTCGGATTTCCAGCCGGATTGACAAAGGTGCGATCGCCCGCGGTATCGCCGTTCAGGTTCGAATCGACGCCGCTTTGAACGGTCGCGAGGGTGCCCGTCTGGTAGGTGTAGATGGGCGAAATATCCCAGTTGCCGACAAGATTCCTCATGTACCAGTTGCTGTTTTTGAACGGACGCCAGTAATAAACCACCGCGCCGGTGAAGCGATTGCGGTGATCGAGCGCGGAGCTGGATTTTTCGATCTGCAAGTTGCGCGGGTCTTCCGGGCGCCGCGGGGTTACATAGGTGCTGAACACATCGGCTGTGGAATCGTCGATGGCGTGGCTCAAGGTGTAGGCGGCGACGACTTGAAGATTGTTAGCGAAGCGCCGAGTTACCTGGTTCTGCCAGCCCTGATAAGTGGAGTTACCCCACGGCTCGTAGGCGGTAATAATGCCCGTGAAACCGCCGTTGAAGAACCCGGGGACGATGTTGCCGCCCGCGTTGTAAGAGTTGGTAAGAGCGGCTAGCGTATTCGGCAGCGCATTGAGGGTCGCCTGGCTCGGCGCCGTAAGATAGACCGGCAGCGCGTTGGCCGGAGTGACCACCGACTGGCGGTTTAATTGTTCCTGAACCGGCAGGTTAATTCCGCGCGTGCCCAGATACCGGCTTTCCACCGTATAGTTGTTGAGGAATACATGCTGGATTCCAACGTTCCACTGCATCGACTTCGGGCGCACTTCATTGGGGACGTAACCTCCCGTTCCGGCGCGAATCTGGGCCGGAGTCAAAGGCACGCCGGCCGCATTAGGCTTGATACCTCCGTTGGCCAGGAAGTTCCCTTGATCGAGCCCGGTTACGTCCACCGTAGTGCTTAACTGCGGCGGTAGCGAAAGGAGGCCCTGGTTGTCATAGAGCACGTCGTAGTTGATGCCAAACCCGGCGCGGATAGAGGTCTGGCCGCTCTTACCCGGCGAATAGGCGACTCCGGCGCGCGGCATAGGGGATACGGAGGGTACCGACGGATCCTGGAAGATGATTACGCCAGGCGTGTTCGAAACCGCGTTGAGCACCTGCGTATGCTCGCTTTGGGGCAGCGTGATGTGCTCCAGGCGAAGTCCGAAGTTGAAGGTGAGGTTGGGGGAAGCTTTCCAAACATCGTTGAAGTAGCCCGCTGTGTACCAGCGGTTGCCGTAATAGACCACATTGCCCAGCGAACGCTGAGCCAGGAAATCCGGGTTGAAATCGTATAGATAGTCGGAGAGAAACGACCATTCATAGTCGCCGCGGGAACGCTGAGTGAAGCTCTGAGGGGAGATATTCCGCCATCCGTCGAATCCGAACTTCACGTTGTGGTTGCCGTGCAGATAGGAGACGTTGTCCGTTAATTGATACGTGTTCTGGTACGTGAACTGAGGGGCATTGGGGTCGGGGCCGATGTTGACGCCGCCCAATTCGTAGAGCGTGACGTTGGGAAACGTATCGAGTCCGGGAAAGCTGAAATTGCCCGAGGGAAGACTCGTCGAAAGGCGGTTATATCCCAGACGGAATTCATTGGTCAAGGTCGGACTGAAGGTGTGGTATTCCGAAAACGTGAGGATATACCCATTGGTGGGTGTGATCAGAAAGAATTGTGGCAGGCTGGCGGCGGTATCGATGGCGCCGCTGCGGTTGAGGATGAAGCGGCCGCGGAGGTTATCCTTCTCCGACAGATTGTCATCGATCGCGACGACCGCCGCTTCATTATTCTGGAAGGCAGGCGCCGAAATCGATCTCTGGCCGATGGGAATGGTGGTGGCCGAAGCCATCTGCGCTGGAGTCCAGCCGAGGCTCTCATTGGCGTTGAAGACCAATGGATATGCGCCGTTGGGCGTAAGCGACGGTGCGATGGCCGATGGCGCAACGCCCAAATACTGCTTCATCACGGAGAGATTGGTCTGATTGATTCCCGGAAGACCAGCGAGCGTGCTGTAGCCTTGCGCCGTCGGTGCAAAAATCAAACCGGCCGTGGCGCTAGTGCCGATCGGGTTGTATTCATAATTGACGAAGTAGAACAGCTTGTTCTTCTTGATGGGACCGCCGACCGCGCCGCCAAAGCGGTTGTTATCGTAGCGCGGATGCAGCGGCGTACCGTCGATGAACGAGAGGTTATCCGCGGAATTCAGATCGCGGTTCTCGAAGTATTCGTAGGCGAGGCCATGAATTTCGTTGGTTCCGCTCTTCACGACCTGATTGAACTGGCCGCCGGAAGAGTGGCCGAATTCAGGCGAATACTGATTCTGCAGAACCGTGAACTCGGAGACGGTGTCGTTGGGAGGTGTGACGATGGGTCCCGTGACTCCGCCGTTGTTATTATCGATGCCTTCGATGGTGAAGTTATTGTTGCGCGGCCGTTGTCCGCCGACGCTGGGGCCAGTGCCCGCGCCTACCGATCCACCGCTCGCGACGCCCGCGTTCAACAGCGACAGGTTGATGACCCCCGCGCCGGTGGAGGCGGTGGGAAGGTCCCCGATAGCGCGCGAACCGAAAGTGTTTTGTACCTGGGCGGTGGTGGTATCGATGGTGACCGGCGCCTCCTTTACTTCGATGGTTTGCGTATCGGGGCCGACCTGCAACGTGAAATTGGAGGTCTGGGTTTGGTTGAGAATTACGCGGACTCCCTGGGTCTGCAGTTGGGAGAACCCCGTGGCGGATACGGTCACCCTGTAAGTGCCGGGCAGAAGGTTACTGAAACGATATTCACCGGTGTTTGTCGACTTCGTCGTCGCTTCGACGCCGGTGGACTCATTCTTGGCGATGATATTCGCATTCACTACGATGGCGCCGGTGGCGTCGTAGATCGTCCCTGTAAGGTCACCGCTAATCGACTGCGCGCTTACCAAGGCGCAGGACAGACCGGCTAGCACAGCAAGGGCGCAAAGCTGCGTTTTCCCGATAACTTTCCTATCGAACACTGCGATCTCCTTTTGTGTCCGCTGATATTTTTGTGTTTGCAGGCACACTATTACGTGGGCTCCGTCAGCGCGAGTTAGAGCCATCCCTTGTGGGACATCTTGGCCCTGATTCTAAGTTGCTTGGGCAAGTAATGGAAAGGGAGACAAACGGCTACAGAGTGCGAAAGTTACCAACGGTCAGGGTAGGGGCGGCGTCACTTCCCGACTAATGGCCACTAAGTCAAGAGCTTGCGATCATTATTGGACGACATTATTTTCTGTACTCTCTATCTCAAGCAAGCGCTTGAGTGGCGGCGTAACTGTACACGGCGTCACATAGAATGACGTTGCTAAAAACACCGGAAATGGGCTTTTGCGGACGAATGAGTTATTGGATGGGACAGGGGGGAATCCCGACGCCGCCATCTTCCAATGCGGCCCCAACTTTCAGCACGGCAGCTTCTTCGAAAGGCGGTCCGACGATCTGCAGGCCGATGGGAAGCCCGTTACCGCTTAGGCCGCACGGCATGGAGAGCGCGGGCAGGCCGAGCACATTGATGCCGCGCACCAGGCGCGTGGTCGCGATTCGAGTATCTTCGTCGCGGCCGCCGAGGCGAATGGTGTTTTCGCCAATGCGCGGCGCCGTATTGGGAGTGGTGGGCGTGAGGAAGCAATCTACTTCGCTCCACAACTTATCGAACGCGGCGCGCAGCTTACGCCGGAGGCGCTGCGCGTTGACGTAATCGACGGCGGGAATCAGGCGGCCCTGATCGAGACGCGAGAGAACGTCGGCGCCGAACTGCTGGCGCTGTTCCATATAGGGCTCCATGATGGCCGACGCCTCGGCCAGCAGGGTCACCTGCCCAATGGCGTTGAGCGCGGCGATATCCGGCACCAAAACCGGTTTGAGCTCGGCGCCCATGGACGCCGCGCGCGCGATGGCGCCGCGAACGGCCGATTCGACATCGGGATCGACGCGCTCGAAATAGAAGTTCTCGGGAAAGCCAATGCGCATGCCCCGCAGCGAGCATCCGTCTTCGGGAACGAAATCCACCACGGGACGCCGCGAGGAAGTCTCGTCACGCCGGTCGCGGCCGGCGATCGCGTTGAGAAACAGGGCGGCGTCGCGCACCGAGCGCGTGAGCGGCCCCATATGGTCGAGCGAATAGCCGAGCGGAAGCGCGCCATAGCGGCTGACGCGTCCATAGGTGGGCTTCAAGCCCACGGTCCCGCAGAACGCGGCGGGGATGCGAATGGAACCCCCGGTATCGCTGCCCATGGCGCCGTATACGATATTGGCTGCGACGGCCGCGCCCGATCCACCGCTCGATCCGCCGGGGCTGCGCTCGAGATCCCACGGATTCCGCACCGCGCCGTAGTGAGGATTTGCCGACGAAATGCCGTAGGCGAGCTCATGCATATTGAGCTTGCCCAAGATGACAGCGCCCGCGGCTTCCAAGCGTTCGACCACGGCGGAGTCGAATTCGGAGACCTGGTTTTCGAAAATCTTCGAGCCGGACGTGGTGCGCACGCCACGCATGTGGAAGAGATCCTTCACGGCGACGGGGATACCGTGCAGCGGCCCGCGGTACTTCCCGGCGGCCAATTCGGCTTCCGCTTCGCGGGCGCGCTTGATGGCGTATTCGGGCGTGACAGTGATGAACGCGAGCAGCGTGGGGTTCAAGCGCTCGATGCGTGAAATCGCGGCGTTAACCAATTCGACCGGCGAAAGGCGCCTTTCGCGCAACGCGCCGGCCGCTTCGCGGATGGTCACTCGAAATCAGCCTCGGCCCGAAATTCGAGAATAGGTTCTAAATCGGGCGGCAGGTCTTTGGTAAGAGGGCGGAATGCTTCTTCCAGGGCCGCCAGGGGTGCTACGGCGCGATCGAGTTCCTGGCCCGACAGGTTGAGACCGCTCGCCTTGGCGATGGATTTCCAATCCCTCATAACATACCTGAATGTCTTAATATAGCGCGGGAGGCGCTAAAATCCGCCGGAATTTTACAGAACCGGCGCCTTTCCGGCACGCCTCGCGCAATTGGATCGAGCGACAATAAACTGCATGAATATGGACGGCGAAGGGCGCCGTGTAGTTAGGTCCCCTTGGGTGCTAATTGTGGACGACTCGGAGAACGCGGCGGCGACGCTCGAAGTCGCTCTGCTCGGGATTCCGGGCCTGGCCGTCATGACGGCTTCTTCGGGCGTGGAAGCGTTGCGCATTCTGGAGACGTCGAGCAACGCCGCGGCCGTGGTGACCGATCTGAACATGCCGCGCATGGATGGCTTCGAGCTGATCCGCCGTTTGCGCGAGGACCAGCGATTGAGCGCGACGCCGATCGTAGTGATCAGCGCCGACACCGATCCGGCGACGCCGGCGCGCGTGGCGCAATTAGGCGCCCGCGCATATTTCACCAAGCCGTTTTCGCCGGCGGCGGTCCGCCGCAAACTGGAGCAGATTCTCGATGGCACGACTCAATAGCCTGGCGTGGCTGGCGCTTGCGTTGCCAAGCGCGCTCGCCGCGCAGACGGCTGACCTTTCGCAAATCATGGCGCGCCTGGACAAACTGGAACGGGACAACCGCGACCTGGCCGCCCAGGTACAGCAACTGAAGACCGAACTCGCGACGGTGCGCGCGCCGGAGACGGCCGCCGCGCCTGCCCCGGCGCCGGGCGCGCCGCAAAAGGCGACGGTGGAAGAGCAACTCGCCATTCAACAGAGCCGCATCGAAGAGCAGGCGCAGACGAAAGTAGAGGCCTCGCAGAAGTTTCCCATCCGCATCACGGGCATGGCGCTCTTCAACACGTATTTGAATTCGAGCTATAGCGGCAGCTCGGAATATCCGACGGCCGCCGCGCTGACGCCCGGCAATGTAACCGCGAATGGAACGCTGCGGCAATCGATCATCGGATTGGACTTCAACGGCCCGCAAACCTTCCTTGGCGGAACCGTGCACGGATCGCTGGCGATGGATTTCTTCGCCGGCGGCATCACCTTCGGCTCGATGTTCCGGCTGCGCACGGGCACGATCAATCTCGATTGGAAAACCACGAAGCTGATGGTGGGAATCGACAAGCCGATCTTCAATCCGCGCGACCCGTCGTCGCTTGCGCAGGTTGGCGTCTCGCCGCTCACGGGCGCCGGCAATCTATGGCTTTGGCTGCCGCAGGCGCGCATTGAGCAGGATTTCGCGTTCACCAATTCCACCGGACTGCGCGCGCGAGTGGGCATCGTGGAAACGCATGAGACGTCGCCGTATAACTCTGTGGCCAACCCGGTGGCCGTCGAACCGAACAGGCCCGGCGCGGAGGGGCGGCTGGAGTTTTATCACAAGTTGGACGACGACCGGCGGTTCGAAGTCGCGGCGGGGTTCCATCTCAGCTCAACACATGCCGGCGGCTTCTCGATCCCGTCGCAAGTGCTGCAGTTCGACTGGTTCTTCAATCCTTACAAACGCATTGAATGGAGCGGCGTGTTCTTCACTGGACAGAATGTGAGCAACCTGGGGACGGGCGCGATTAACGAAGGTTACGCCGTCTATCGGCGGACCGCTTACGCGATCACGGGACGAGGCGGGTGGACGCAGTTTACAATTCATACGATTCCGCGGCTCGACTTCCATCTATTTACGGGGCTTCAGTATTATGAAAGCGGGGTGCTTGGGGAGGGTGACGCTACACGGAATCTGGCGTACGGCGTGAATCTGTTCTACCGCATCGCGCCCAACGTGCTCTTCGGCCCCGAGGTTTCGCAGTTCCGCACGCTCTATACCGGCTTCGGAACACGATTGACGAACCACTATGATCTGGCGCTGGCGTACCTGTTTTAAAGCATTCCGGCGCCGGGCCGCGGCGGTGGCGTTGAGCGCGCTCTGCGCGCATGCAGTCACCGTAAGCGGCCAAGTGGAGCTCACGAATTCCCACGACCCGGCCGTTCACAGAGGCAAAGACTACTCGGGCGTGGTGTTGTGGCTTGAACCGGTGGAGCGCGGCGCGCCGCCGCCGCCGAGAACGGTGAAGATGCTGCAGAAGGATAAGCACTTTGTTCCGCATGTCATCGCCATCCCGGTAGGCGGCACGGTGGAGTTTCCGAACCTCGATGAGATCTTTCACAACGCCTTTTCCAACTTCAGCGGACAACCCTTCGACACCGGCTTGTACAAGCCCAAAACCAGCCAGTCCGTAACGTTCCTGCATGCCGGCATCGTGCAGGTGTTTTGCAACATTCACTCTTCGATGAGCGCCATCATTGCGGTGGTGACGACGCCGTATTACGTGGTGACGCCGCAATCCGGCAAGTTCGCCATCGCCGGAGTTCCGCCCGGCGATTATCAATTCCACATCTTCCACGAACGCGCTCTACCCGCGAACCTGAAATTTCTCGAGCATCGCATCACGATTCCCGAAGCGGGTCTGGAGCTGCCGCTGATTTCGGTTTCGGAAACCGGGTACGTGCCGACGCAGCACCTGGACAAGCACGGCAAGCCCTACCCGCCCGCCGGCGGATCCTACAACGGGAGCGCGAACTAATGGGCTGGTTCTCGCGGCTTTCGCTGCTCTGGAAGATTCTGCTTTCGACTACCGTCGCGCTGACGGTGCTGTTTGCGTTCACCGGCGAGATCGTGCTCAACGCCATCACGCGCACGATGTACCAGAGCCTGCAGGGCGAGGTACAGAACAGCCTTGACGCGTATACCTCGCTCTGGAACACGCGGCAAGAGATGCTCTCCAAGATAACGCGCGTCCTGGCCGATATGCCCGAGGTGCGGCTGGCAGTGGGCACGGGCGATCAGGCGACGATCTCGGACGTCGCAGGCGATTTGTGGCGCAAGGTTTCGGACGCGAACGCGATCTTTCTGGTCTTCAACCCGTTCGGAAAATTCGTGGCGTCCTTGGGCGGCGAGGCGCCAACAGCGCTGGCCGAAAATACAGAGATCTTTCGCAGTGCGGCGGCGCACTTCCCGCAGCAGGCCAATGGATTCTTCCTTCAGAACGGCGAGCTGTTCCACCTTTCCGCGACGCCGGTGTACGTCGATTCCGGCCCGGACCAGCAACGCGTTGCCAGCGTGCTGGTAGCCGGATACCGCGTCGACGCCCTGGTGGCTCAGCAATTGAAGGAAGCTACGGGCAGCGAATTTCTGTTCCTACATGAGGGCAGCCCACCGGTGGCTTCGACGTTGAATCCCCGCGCTACCAGCGTGGTGGTGAAAAATCTGGCGGCCGCAAAGGGATCGCAATTGGTGAGCGACGGCGTGTCGCGCTACGCGCAGATTGAGACGCCGCTGAACGATATCGCGGGCCGCAAAGTCGGAGACCTCTATATCTTGCGCTGCTTCGACGGCTCGCAGGCGCGCATCGACAGCCTGTATTCCAATATTCTTCTGGTCTGGCTGGTTGCGGTGGGTGTGGGCCTGGCGCTGACGTATGTGCTGGCCCGGCGCATTGTGGAGCCGATGAAACAGCTCGATCGCGCGGCGGCGGAAGTGGCGCGCCAGAACTACGCCATCGAAGTGGCGGTGCAGAGCGAAGACGAAATGGGCCGCTTGGCGCGCACGTTCAACAACATGTGCGCATCGATCCGTCAGGCGCAGGAAGAGTTGATTCGGCAGGAACGGATTTCGACCATCGGCCGGCTTTCGGGCTCGATTGTGCACGACCTGCGCAATCCGCTGGCGGCAATCTACGGCGGCGCGGAAATGATGGTGGACGCCGATCTTCCGCCGGGCCATATGAAGCGGCTGGCGGCCAATATCTATCGAGCGTCGCGGCGCATCCAGGGCTTACTGCAGGATCTTTTGGATCTTTCACGCGGCAAAGGCGCCCCGCCGGAGCTGTGCCGTTTGCGTGAGGTGGCGTCAGCGGCATGCGAATCGCTGCAATCGGCGGCGGAGACGCAAGGCGTGACGATTTCGCTTTCCATCTCGCCGGAGATCGAGCTGCCGTTGGAACGCAGCCGCATGGAGCGCGGCTTCGCGAACCTGATCGGCAACGCGCTCGAAGCCATGCCGAACGGCGGCGAGGTGCGCATTTCGGCGAAGGTGGAACACGATGTGGCGCTGGTTCAGGTGGAGGACACGGGGCCGGGCATCGCGCCGGAAATCCGCTCGAAACTGTTCCAGCCGTTCGTCACCGCGGGCAAGCGCAACGGGCTTGGGTTGGGTCTGGCGCTGACGCGCCAAACTGTCATCGAGCACGGCGGCGATATGTGGGTGGAATCGGAACCCGGCCACGGCGCGCGCTTCGTATTGCGGCTGCCGGGCGCGACGGTAGCGCACCCGGCGAGCGTTGCCGTCTAGCCGAGCCCAGTTCAGTTACTTGGCTTTTTGAATGGCGTCGACCAGTTCCGGCACGATCTGGAACAGGTCGCCAACGATGCCGTAATCGGCGATTTCGAAGATGGGCGCGTTGGCGTCTTTGTTGATCGCCACCACGATGCGCGAACCCTTCATGCCGACGAGATGCTGAATGGCCCCGGAAATTCCGACCGCCATGTACATCTTGGGAGCGACGGTTTGGCCGGAACTGCCCACCTGGCGTTCCATGGGCAGCCAGCCAGCGTCGCAGATGGGGCGCGATGCGGCGAGCTCAGCGCCAAGCGCGTCGGCCAGCTTCTGCACGATCGGGATGTTGTCCGCTTCTTTGATGCCGCGGCCCACGGAGACGATGATTTCGGCCGCGCCCAGATCCACCGCGCGCTGCGACTCGCGGAATAAATCGAGCGGCTTGGTGCGGATATCGCCCGCGGAGATTTGCGGCGCGAATTTCTCGATGGGAGCGGAGCCGGCGGCCAGTTGATCGGCGCGAAACGCTCCGGCCTGCAACGACGCGAAGTGCGGCGCATCGCCGGCCATGCGAACATCGGCGTTCACTTTTCCCTGGAAGAGCTGGCGCACTAAAATCACCTGGCCATTTTCGACGCGATGTGATACCACGTCGCTGACGGCCACTTTGCCGAGCGAGGTTGCGAGCTTGGGAAGAAAATCGCGCACCTGGTAGGTATGCGGGAAAAGGACGAGCGTGGGCTTGACCTGGCCGATCAACTGCCGCAGCGCGAGCGACCAGGCTTCAGGCGTGTAGTCCTTGAGTAGCGCGTGTTCGACGGCGTAGACCTTTTCGAGTTGCTTCGAAGCCAACTCGCCGGCGAGAGCATCGGGGGAATCGCTCAACACGGCGGCACTTGCCTGGGTGTTCAGCTCCTTCGCGAATTGCTGCGCGGCCGCGAGCGTCTCGAACGACATGCGGTTCCACACGCCGGCGCGCTGTTCCATTACGGCGAGGATGCTCATATAACCCGGGCCTCGAATTTGAGTTTTTCCACTAACTTCGCCGCCGCTTCCTTGGGATTACCTTCGAATAACTGCGTGCGCTTGGTTCGTTCCGGCAGATAGATACGATCGATGGAGATAGACGGCGCGCTCGCAGCCACGCCCAAATCGGCTGCAGTGACGCGTTTCACTTCCTTGGTCTTGGCTTTCTTGATGCCCATCAGCGTGGCATAGCGAAGCTTGCTGATACCCGATTGAATCGTCAGCAACGCGGGCAGCGGCATCTCCACGTGCTGGAACCAGCCGTCTTCCAATTCGCGCTTTACGCGGATGCCGCCCTCGCTCTTTTCCACTTGCATCACGATGGTGGCGTGCGGCAGACCCAGCAACTCAGCCAGAATGACGCCGGTCTGTCCATAGCCCAGATCGTCCGACTGCAAGCCGGTGAAGATGAGATCGGGCGATTCCGCTTTGATGGCAGCCGCCAGGACGCGCGCGGCAGCCAGCGGGTCGTACGCGCTCATGTCTTCCTCAATGTGAATGGCGCGATCGGCGCCTTTGGCCAGAGCCTCGCGGATGGTCTGGCCTGCGCGATCGGGGGCCGCGCAGAGAGCGATTGTCTCGCCGCCGTTCTGCTCTTTCCATTGGAGAGCGGCTTCGAGCGCGTAGGCGTCGGGCTCGTTGATCTCGTAGGCGAGATCGGTCTCTTCGATCCATTTGCCTGGCCCTGCGATGCGCAGTTGGGAATCGCGGGCGGGTACTTGTTTAATGGCGACGATGGTTTTCATGCGAAGCGGTGAATCTGAAGCAGAGACGCGGAGACGCTGAGAAAACCCTAGAGAAATGTCTTCTCAGCGCCTTTGCGTCTCTGCGTCAAAGGCTAGATCCTCTTAAACAATAGCGCCCCGTTTGTCCCGCCGAAGCCGAAGCTGTTCGAGAGGGCACAGTCAATTTTCATGGGGCGGGCGTGATGCGGCACGAAATCGAGATCGCAGACCGGATCGGGACAGTCCAGGTTGATGGTGGGCGGGGCGATCTGATCGCGGATAGCTAATACGGTGATGCCGGCTTCCAAACCGCCGGCGCCGCCCAAGAGGTGGCCGGTCATCGATTTGGTGGAACTGACGGCTACTTTATAGGCGTGATCGCCGAAAGCGCGCTTGATGGCTTGCGTCTCGGCGCGGTCGCCGACTTCGGTGGAGGTGCCGTGGGCGTTGATGTAATCCACCTGCTGCGGTTCCATTCCGGCGTCGCGGAGCGCGTTGCGCATCACGCGATAGGCGCCGTCGCCGTCGTCGGGCGGGGAAGTTACGTGGAAGGCGTCGGCGCTCATGCCGTACCCCACGATTTCCGCCAGGATGTTGGCGCCGCGGGCGCGCGCAAATTCCAATTCTTCGAGCACCAGGATGCCGGCGCCTTCGCCGACCACGAAGCCATCGCGGTCCTTATCCCAGGGGCGGGAGGCGCGCAGCGGCTCATCGTTGCGCGTAGAAAGCGCGCGCATGGCGGCGAACCCGCCGATTCCCATGGGGGTGATGCAAGCTTCCGTGCCGCCGCAGATCATGGCGTCCGCATCGCCGTGTTGAATCAGGCGGAAGGAATCGCCGATGGAGTGGGCGCTGGTGGTGCAGGCCGTAGCCGTGGCCGAGTTCGGACCCTTGGCGCCGCTGCGGATCGATACATAACCCGATGCGAGGTTGATGATGGTGGCCGGAATGAAAAACGGCGAGATGCGCCGCGGGCCGTGCTCGAGCAGCGTTTGATGCTCGCGCTCAATAACTTCGAATCCGCCGATGCCGCTGCCAATATAGACGCCGACGCGCTCTGCGGTTTCGGGGGTAGTGACCAATCCCGCGCTTTTGAGGGCGAATTCCGCCGCCGCGATGGCGAACTGAATGAAGCGCCCCATCTTCTTGATCTCTTTTTTTTCGATGAAGGCGGCGGGATCGAAGCCTTTGACCTCGCCCGCGATCCGGCATGAGAACTTGGCGGCATCAAATTGGGTGATCGGGCCGATTCCGCATTCCCCCGCGCGAATCGCTTCCCAGGTTCTGTCCGTCCCGATTCCCAACGCCGTCACCAGACCGACGCCGGTTACTACTACTCTTCGCGGCAAACTGGTCTCCTGACGGTTACTTCTTGGCGGTCTTGTTGTCGATGTATGAGACCGCGTCTTTCACCGTGGTGATCTTTTCCGCGTCTTCATCGGGGATTTCCAACTCGAAGGCCTCTTCAAAAGCCATGACGAGCTCGACAATATCCAGCGAATCGGCGCCGAGATCGTCGACGAAAGACGCGTTCATGTCCACCTGGCTCTCGTCGACGCCAAGCTGCTCGACAATAATCTGCTTCACCCTCTGCTCAACTGACATGATTCCTCCTGGGATTAGGTGCGAACGCGTTGATTTTAGCTAGCTTGCCGGATTTCCGCAACGGTTCGAATCCACCATTCTGCCACGTTTCCGTAAGAAGCGTGCAAATCATCTTAGGAGGCCGGAATCCGGCGCCTGGCTGGCGCGTCGGGAACTTTCGCAGAGGCATGGCGTCAATTGTTAGATGGCTGTGGCCACTCTGGAGGCGCAGAATCTCTCAAAAAGGTACGGCGCCACCCTGGCGGTGCGCGACGCTTCCTTTTCGATTGGCGGCGGCCAAATCCTGGGCGTGCTGGGCCCAAATGGGGCCGGCAAGAGCACAATCGTAAAAATTGTTACGGGGTTGATCGAGCCCAGCAGTGGGCACATACTCTTCCACGGAAACCGGATTGGCGAGGATTTGACAGCCTTTAAGCGTCAGCTCGGCTACGTGCCGGAGCAGCCTGATCTCTACGGCTTCCTCACCGGGTGGGAATACCTGGAACTGGCGGCGACGCTGCGCGAGATCCCCGAGCGCATCTTCCGCCAGAAGGCGTCGGCGATGCTCGAAGGCTATTCGCTCTACCCGCATCGCGACACCCCCATCGGGTCGTATTCGAAGGGCATGCGGCAACGCATCGTATTGATTGCGGCGACGATGCACGACCCGGAACTACTGATTCTCGACGAGCCTTTTTCCGGACTGGACGTGACCAGCGCCCTGGTGACGAGGCATCTGGTAGAGTTGATGGCCGCCAGGGGGAAGGCGATCCTGTTTTCGTCCCCGGTGCTCGAGCAGGTGGAAAGGCTGTGCTCGCATCTGGTGGTATTGAACCGCGGATCGGTGGCGGGCTCGGGGCCGATTGGCGAAATGCAGGCGGGTTTTGTGGGTCAGAGCCTGGAAGCCGGGTTCATGCAGCTTACGGAACAAGTCGATGTCGAACGAATCGCCCAAAACCTGGATGCCGCCGTCGTTGCGCCGGTACGTTGAAGACTGGAAGCAACGGCCGTTCGCACGGCTGGTGAGACACTTCCTGGCGCGATTGGTGCGCGGCGGCCACGAAAACGAGAACACCGAGTTCGAATTCGGCGCAGGGCCGCTGCTGGGTATTCTGGCGGCGCCGGGGGCGTTCTTTTCGTTTCTGCTATTCGAGAAGTATTCGACATTGCAGGATTTCATCTTGCAGCGCCACCAGCGCGATCTTTACGCTTTCTCGGCCCCGGATAAATATTTCTTCCTGTGTCTCGCCATGGGTGTGGCCGGCATCCTAACGGCGCTCAAGTGGGATCGCATCCTGCCCGATGCGCAGGATTACCTGAATCTTTCGCCGCTGCCGATCCGCGCGCGGGAGATCTTCCGCGCCAATGCAGTGGCGGTCGCGATCGCAGTGGGGATTGTCGCGCTGGTCGTGAACGGCGTCTCTACCGTCGCATTCCCGCTGGTGGCATCCTCATACGGCCATCTGGGCAGCATTGCCATCTTGCGGTTCATTGCGGCGCACGCCCTTTGCGTGACCCTGGCTTGTCTCTTCATGTTCTTCACCGTACTGGCGCTGTTGGGCACGCTGGCGGCGCTGTTGCCGCGCGGCCTCTTCCGCGCATGTTCCGCGTGGATACGCGGGGCGCTGCTGATCGGCTCGGTGATTTTGCTGGTGGCGGGGCCAGCCGTGCCGCGAAATCCGAACTCCATCGCTCGCTTTTTTCCGCCGCTGTGGTTTCTGGGCCTGTATCAGTGGCTCGAAGGCCATGTTTCGCCACCGATGCAGCGGCTCTCGTACAACGCGGTCTTTGCGTTTGCGATTACTTTCTTCTGGATGACCGCGGCCTATGCGCTGGGTTACCGGCGCAGTTTCGCCGGCATTCTCGAAGGCGTCAAGCCGCCCCGCAGGCAGACGGTGGCGACCTTCGCGCTGGCATTTCTCGATCTCTTCGGGGCGGGAGCGGCGGCGTTTGAACGCGCTTGCCACCGGTTCATCCTGCGCGTGATGCTGCGCAGCGAAGCGCACCGGATGTCGATTTCGGTGGCCGTCGGTCTGGGATGGCTGCTGGCGGCGCAACAGGCGTTGTCGACCGATGCGGCGGTGCGCCGCGAAGCCCCGTTCACGGCGGCGTACCTTTTGATTCTCGGCTTGCGTATTGCGTTCGAACTGCCGGCGGGCGTGGCGTCGAATTGGATTTTCCGGGTGACGCTCGATCCGCGCGCGCAATCCACGCTGGGCGCGCCGCGGCGGGTGATGCTGGGTTTTCTCACGCCGCTGGTACTCGCGCCGGCGTTCGTTTTAATGTGGCGCGACGCGGGGCCATTCGCGGCGGCGCTGCACACGCTGGTCGTGCTGGCCCTTGCGCTCACGCTCAACGATATTCTGCTGGCCGGATATCGGAAAATCCCGGCCACCTGCCCCATGCCGCCCTTCGGGGATAATTTCCTGGCGATCATCGTCATCCAGATTGTGGCGTTCGCACTGTTTATGGAGCTCGGCGCCCGGCTGGACGATTGGCTTCTACAAAGGCCCTGGTATTTTCCGGTGGTTCCGGCGGTGATGGCCGCGGCTCTACTGTGGAACCGGCAACGGATCGTGCAGGAGCGGGAAAATGGGGAATTGGAAGAGACGCTTCTGTTCGAAAACGCCCTTCCGGTAGAAGTGCAGCGCCTGGATCTATAGCGTTCTGGTTG
Source organism: Bryobacterales bacterium (assembly GCA_963743705.1). Lineage (GTDB taxonomy): Bacteria > Acidobacteriota > Terriglobia > Bryobacterales > Bryobacteraceae > PALSA-243. Next base: position 1,056,516 of record CAVUQS010000021.1, read on the forward strand.
AAAACCACCAGCGCGGTGCTTTGCGGCCAAAAGTAACAGCGCTCTGACATCCTATTTTCAGTTAGTTAACAAGCAAATTGGAATGGTGAAACACATGCAATAGACGTATCGTCGAAAGTATTGAGGACGCCACGTTATGACCAGATTTTCTAGTTCTTTTTTCCGTTCCGGCATAGCCGCATTCCTTGTCACGTCCGGCTTGGCGCTGGCGCAAGATCAACCACCCACGCAACCGGCGCAGCCTCCATCTAACGGCGGCTGGAGACGCGCCGGCGATCCGGCGACGGAGCAACAAACCGCTCCGCCCGCGATGCCGCCACAGACTGACCCCACGCAACCGGTAGACCGCAGCGACGGTTACGGCCAACCGGCGCAACCGCAGGCGCAGCAGCCGCAGGACATGCCACAGCAGCAAATGCCGCCGTCGGCTTCTTACCGCCCGCCGTACGGGCTTCCCGCGGTCTTGACTGTCAGATCGGGAACGTTCGTCACGGTGCGCACCAACGAGCCGTTGGCTTCGAATAAGAATAAAGCGGGCGACATCTTTACCGGGACGTTGGCTCAGCCTTTGATCGCCAATGGAATCGTGGTAGCGCAACGCGGGCAGACGGTGATGGGTAGGGTGGTCGAAACCGGCAAGAATAAGGACGGCAAACACTTTATCGCGTTGCAATTGACCGGAATTACGGTTGCGGATGGGACACAGCTCCCTGTGCAATCGCAGCTCGCGGCCGCACAGGGCGGTACCACGCCTGGCGAAGTACAAGCCGGGACGATTATCGGCACCACGGCTACGGGCGCAGCGATCGGCGGCATAGCTGCTTGGGGAACGGGTGCGGCGATCGGCGCGGGCGCTGGCGCCATCGCGGGCATTGCGGCGGTAATCGCCACCAGGGATCATCCAGCGGTGCTGTATCCGGAAAGCGCGCTGACCTTCCAGATTACGACTCCGCTCAACGTTTCCACCACCAATGTGCCACAGGCTTTCCGATACGCCGGACCCGAGGATTTCCAACCTCAGCCCACGATGGCACGTGGGCCGGGACCGCGTCCGGGGTATGGATATCCGCGACCCGGTTATCCTGGACCGGGCTATTACGCCGCGCCCGGATACGGCTATCCGGGGTACTACCCGTATTATTGGGGCCCGTCGTTCGGCGTAGTGGTTGGCGGCTGGCGGGGCGGCTGGCGCCGCTGGTAAATCGCTCTTTTTTGCTCACATGGGCGGGCTCTCCAGGGCCCGCCTTTTTTTTTGTTAAAATTAAAACTTCGTAGTCATTCGATCTGAGGAGTGTCATTGAAGCTTAACGCTCTTTCTCTGTCCTTTCTTTTCTTCGTATCCATCGGCGCCGGGCTGGCGGCAGACGCCCCCGCGGTTGCGCCGGAAACCATCGTCCAGAACTACGTGGCCGCCCAACAGCAATCGCCCGCCGGAAAGGGCGCCTCCATGGATATGGATATCCAGGCATCGCTCCCGGGCATGAAAAAAGAGGGCCGGTTTCACGCCTTACGTAGGATTAACCCTTTCGGCCACATCAGCTACCTCAAAGCGAGCTTTGTCGGCGACAACACCGTCAAGAACCAAGTGGTGGAGCGCTACCTGCAGGCCGAGGCCGAAGCGCAAAAAGATTCGCCGGACTCTCTGGCGGTCAACACCGTCAACTACAAGTTCCAGTACAAAGGCACTAATGAGATTGACGGCCGCAAGATCCATGTTTTCCAGGTGACGCCGAAACATAAGCTCAAAGGCCTGTTCAAAGGTGACGTTTGGATCGACGCCGCCACGTACCTGCCGGTGCGTGAGTCCGGCAATCTGATCAAGCGCCCTTCGATCTTCGTAAGGAAGGTCGCCTTCGTTCGAACATTCGAAATTCGCGACGGAGTCTCGGTACCCCTTCAAGTGCAAAGCACAGTCAGCACCGTGTTCGGCTCGGCCGAATTGACGGTGGACTTTTCGAATTTTGCATTCGGGGACGATGACGACGCATCGAATACGCAATAAGTCCTTCCTGGAGATTGCATGAAAACTCTCTTTTTGAATCCGCCATCGTTCGAAGGCTTCGACGGCGGCGCCAGCTCGCGGTGGCCGGCCTCGCGTGAAATCGAATCGTACTGGTATCCGGTATGGCTTTGCTATCCGGCCGGTATGCTGCCCGACAGCAAGGTCGTCGATGCCCCGCCGCACAAGATCTCGATCGAGAAAACCGTCGAGATGGCCAAGGATTTCGAACTGCTGGTGCTCTACACCTCCACGCCCGGTTTTCACGTCGATGTGAAGATCTCGGAGATGATGAAGGACGTCAACCCCAAGTTGAAGGTGGCGTTTGTAGGGCCTCCGGTCACTGTGGAGCCGGAAAAAACGCTGCTTACCACCAAGGCGATCGATTTCCTGGTGCGGCGCGAGTTCGACCATCAGATTGTGGGCTATGCGCAGGGCAAGCCGCTCGAAGAACTGCCGGGCGTGAGCTTCCGCAAGAACGGATCGATCATCCATACGCCGGAAGGCCCGGCGATTGAGGATCTGGACTCGCTGCCGTGGGTTTCGAAGGTCTACCACCGCGATCTGGACGTCACGCGCTACAACGTTCCGTTCCTGCTCAACCCGTTTATTTCGATGTACACGTCGCGCGGCTGCCCGGCCATGTGCACGTTCTGCCTGTGGCCGCAAACGCACTCTGGACACCGCTGGCGCCTGCGCTCGAACGACGACGTAGCCAACGAAGTGCGCTACGCGCTCGAGGCCTTCCCGCAGGTGAAGGAAATCTTCTTCGACGACGACACGTTCAACTACCGCAAAGAGCGGACCATTGAGCTCTGCAAGAAGCTCAAGCCGCTCAAGTTCACGTGGAGCTGTACGTCGCGCGTCACCACCGATTACGACACGCTGAAGGCGATGAAAGAAGCCGGATGCCGCCTGCTGATCGTGGGTTATGAATCGGGCGATCCGCAGATTCTCAAGAACATCAAAAAAGGCGCGACGGTGGATATGGCGCTGCGGTTCACGGAGAACTGCAAGAAGCTGGGCCTGATCATTCACGGCGATTTCATCGTGGGCCTGCCCGGCGAGACCCGCGACAGCATCCGCAAGACCATCGATTACGCGAAGCGGTTGGATACGGAGACGATCCAGGTTTCGATCGCCCATCCCTACCCCGGCACCGAGTTCTACGATTACGCCAAGAAGAACGATCTCATCACCATCGACGCGATGACGGACGAGGCTGGCCATCAGCTTCCCACTGTCATCTACCCCGGGCTCGACCGGGCCGAACTGGTGGAGTGGGTGGAGCGCTTCTACGGCGAATATTTCTTCCGCCCGCGCGTGATCTGGCGCATCGTCCGCAAGGCCATGTTCAATGGCCACGATCGCCGCCGCCTCACGAAAGAAGCGCGCGAGTATATGGCGCTGCGCTCGAAGCGGAGGAAGTTCGTTGCCGATCAAAAGGCCGCCAAGCCGGCGGTGGCGGCTGGCTCCGGCGACTAACTAGCCATGTCGGAAGACAGGCGTCTGAGGGTCAAGACTTGGATCTGCGCCTCAATCGTGGTGCTTTGCAACGTCTTCGGTAATTTCTTTCTGAAACGCGGCATGCCGGCCGATTTGCCGACGCCGCTTTCCTATATCACCGCGCTCTTTGAGCCCTGGGCCGCGCTGGGCGTGTTCCTGCTCATCGTTTGGCTGATCTCGCGCATGACGCTGCTGAGCTGGGCCGACCTCAGCTACGTGCTGCCGGTGACTTCCATCGGATACGTTCTGGTGGCGCTCGCGGGAAGGTTTTTTCTGCACGAGCAGGTGACCGACAAACGATGGGCGGGGATTCTGCTGATAGTGTTTGGCGTGGCGCTGGTGAGCGGCGGAACCTCGCCGCAGACGGAGCGCAAGTCATGATGCAGTGGGTTTACATTGGCATCATCGTGGCGGCGACTACCGTGGGCGAAGTGCTGCAGGCGAAAGGCATGCGGCGGCACGGTGAGATCCGCGATTTCCGGCCCAATGCGCTGGGGCGCGCCGCATCGATGCTCGCGCGCAACCGTTTCGTGATTGGCGGCGTGGTTGCGATGGCGGTCTCGTTCTTCGCTTATATGGCGCTGCTAACGGTGGCCGAACTCAGCTTCGCGGTGCCGGCCACGGCGGTGACCTGTGCACTGGAGACGGTGCTTGCCAAATACGTGCTGAAAGAACGCGTCTCCGCGGTGCGCTGGTTGGGCGCAACGCTGGTGATCTGCGGCGTGGCGCTAGTTTCGTTGTGATCCTGCTGGCGATTCCGGCGCTGGCGGCTGCCGCCTACTATTTCTTGAGCTTGTTGAGCCTGTTAGGGCAGGCGATCCGCCGCCCGGATGAACAGGCGCAAAATCCTTGCCCACCGATTTCGATACTGAAGCCGATTCATGGGCTAGATCCGCATCTTTACGAGGCTCTCCGCTCGCATGTGGAGCAGGACTATCCCGAACTCGAAATGCTCTTCGGCGTGGGCGATGCGTCGGACCCGGCGATAGAAGATATCGAGCGCCTGCGCGCCGACTATCCGCAGATTCCGATCTCCCTGCACATTGTACGGACGAGCGCGCCCAACGCAAAGGCCGGTGTTCTTGCCGAGCTCGCGAAGCGCGCGCGGCATCCGGTGCTGCTGGTGAACGATAGCGACATCTGGGTTCCGCCGGCTTATCTGCGCGATGTGACAGCCCCGCTGGTGGATCCGAAGATCGGGCTAGTGACTTGCCTCTATCGCGCTGCGGCGGAATCATGGCCGTCGCGCATGGAAGCGCTGGGCATCGCGACGGAATTTGCGCCAAGCGTGATGGTGGCGCGGCTGCTTGGAGTGGCCGAATTCGCGCTGGGCTCGACCATGGTTCTGCGCGCATCGACGCTCGAAGAAATCGGCGGCTTCGAAGCCATCGCGGATTACCTGGCGGACGATTATCAGCTCGGGCGGCGCATCAATGAACGCGGCTACCGCATCCATTTCGCGCGGCCGGTTGTCGAAACCGATCTGGGCGCGGAAACCTGGGCGCAGGTATGGCGGCACCAGGTGCGGTGGTCACGCACCATCCGCGTCTCGCGCGCATCGGGTTACTACGGCTATGCCGTCACGCACGCGACTCTGTGGGCGCTGGTGGCATTCGCATCCGGCAGTGCGTGGGCAGGCGCGCTGGCGCTGGGATTGCGCATGATTGCAGGTATCGGAGTGGGCCGCCTGATCCTGAAAGACCGCAAAGCGCTGGTGCTCTGCCCGCTGATTCCGGTGCGCGATCTCTTCGGGTTCGCGGTGTGGGTTGCAGGACTGTTCGGCGATTCCGTGGTGTGGCGTGGCCGCGTATTACGCCTGCGCCGCGATGGCCGGCTGGTATCCTGATGGCTTGGAAGAGCGGAAGAACTCCTTCTCGCGATTTTTCTCTCAATTGGGCCCGGGGCTGGTTACGGGCGCGGCGGACGACGACCCTTCCGGCATTGCGACTTACTCGGTAACCGGCGCCTCGTTTGGTTACGGTCCGCTATGGACCGCACTCTTCTCTTTCCCACTCATGGTAGCGGTGCAATTGATGTGCGCGCGCCTCGGCATGGTGACCGGGCGCGGGCTGGCCGCCGTCATCCGCCGGCGTTATCCGCGCTGGGTGTTATGGGGCGCATGCGGCGTGCTTAGCATCGCCAACATCATCAACGTCGGCGCGGATCTGGGCGGCATGGGCGACGCTATGCACATGGTGGTGGGCGGAAACGGCATCTTCTGGACCATCGCGTGGAGCCTCGTCATCCTCGCGCTGCTCTCCTGGTTTAGGTACGCGCAGATCGCGCGCACCTTCAAATGGCTTACGCTGGTGCTCTTCGCCTATGTGATCACGGCATTTCTGTCGCGGCCCGATTGGAGCCAAGTGCTGCGCGCGACTTTTATTCCGCATGTCGAATGGTCGACGGAGTATCTTTCCGTGTTGGTCGGCCTGCTGGGAACCACCATTTCGCCTTATCTATTCTTCTGGCAAACCGATCAGGAAGTGGAAGAAGAACGCGCCCTCGGGCGCACCTCGGTGAAAGAGCGCGAGGGCGCGACCGATGAAGAGTTGAGGCGATCGCGCCTGGATGTTGTGACGGGGATGTTTCTTTCGAACTTCGTCATGTATTTCATCATTCTCACCACGGCCGCAACTCTGCACGCGCATGGCGTTACGCACATCGACACCGCCAAGCAGGCGGCGGAAGCGCTTCGTCCGTTAGCGGGTAATGGGGCTTATTGGCTCTTCACGCTCGGGCTGATCGGCACGGGCATGCTGGGCGTTCCCGTGCTCGCTGGCTCCAGCGCGTATGCGATTTCGGAAGCGATGGCTTGGAGAGCGTCGCTGAACACCCGGCCGAACGTGGCGCCCAAGTTTTACGCCGTGCTGGCAACGGCGATGTTGCTAGGCGCGAGCCTGGTCTACGCGCACATCAACGCGGTGAAGATGCTGTTCTGGTCGGCGGTGGCGAATGGCGTACTTGCGCCGCCGCTGATCGTGCTCGTCGTGCTGCTCACCAGCGACCGGCACGTGATGGGCGACCGCGTGAATCCACGGTGGCTGCAATGGCTGGGATGGTTCGCAGCTATCGTGATGACCGTGGCCGCGGTTTGTATGTTCGCGGCGTGAAGGCCGTGCGCTACTAACGCGCGCTTGCCAACTTGCCCAGACGCACCGCGTTCTGCATCAGCTTGAGGCCGTGATCGCCTTCCGCGGTGAGGATGGATTCGGGATGGAACTGCACGGCTTCGATGGGAAGATCGCGATGGCGGACGCCCATGATGACGCCGTCTTCGGTCTCGGCGGTGATTTCGAGGCATGCCGGCAACATCTCGCGGCGCGCGAAGAGCGAATGATAGCGGCCGACGGTGAACTCTTCGGGCAATCCTTCAAACACGCCGAGGCCATGATGACGCACGAGCGACGGCTTGCCGTGCATCGGGTAATCGAGCACGCCTAACTCGCCGCCGAAGGCTTCGACGATGCCTTGCAGGCCGAGGCACACCCCGAATACCGGAACACCCAAACGCACGGCGGTCTTCACCAAAGCGGGCACGCCGAAATCGGAAGGGCGCTTGGGACCGGGCGAAATGAGGATCAAGCTGGGCGCGATCTGCGAGATCATCTCGGACGGAAAACCGGCGCGATACGTGACCACGTCTGCGCCGGTCTGGCGCGCATAGTTGGCCAGCGTGTGGATGAAGCAATCGTCGTTATCGACCAGCAGCAGCTTGGCGCCGACGCCGGTGGATTCGCGAGGCGACGACGCTGCCGATGCCGGCGCTACCTCCTGGCCCATCGCGCGGAAGAATCCCGTGGCCTTGAGCCGCGTCTCGCGCTCTTCCAACTCGGGAATGGAATCGTAAAGCAGCGTTGCGCCCGACGGGGTAGCGGGCAACGCCGTCGCGCAGGTACGTGGTGCGGATCAGGATGCCGGTGTTGATGTCGCCGTTGAGCTTGATCATGCCGACAGCGCCGCCGTACCAACCGCGCGCGTCCTTTTCCAAAGCTTCGATGGCGAAAGCAGCGGCTTTCTTGGGCGCGCCGATCATGGTCACCGACCACATATGGCTGAGGAACGCGTCCAGCGCGTCGTAGCCCTCTTGGAGCATGCCTTCGACGTGATCGACGGTGTGAAAGACACCGGCGTAGGATTCGATCAGGCGGCGGCCGATCACGCGCACGGTGCCGGGTTCGCAGACGCGCGATTTATCGTTGCGGTCGACATCCGTGCACATGGTGAGCTCGGACTCTTCCTTGGTGGATTTCAGCAGCTCGCGGATGTTATCGGCATCGCGCAGGGGATCGCCCGTGCGCTGCGCCGTGCCGGAGATGGGGCACGTCTCAATGCGCCGCCCTTCCACGCGCACAAACATTTCGGGCGACGCGCCCACGAGTTGCTCTTCGCCAAATTGCAGCAGGAATTCGTACGGGCTGGGGCTGGCCTTCTGCACGCGCTCAAACAATTCGGAAGCCTTGCCGGAATAGGGCGTATGGAACGTCTGGCGCAGGACGACCTCATAGTAGTCGCCGCGGCCCATGCCTTCGCGCACGGTCTCGACGTTGGCCATGTACTCTTCGGGGCGATGATCGCTTTCGATCGGCCCCGGTTTCACTTTGTGCGGCGCGGCGACTTTCTCGCCATCGCGCTTTAAGCCGCGGGTGGTAGACTCGCCGAGCGTGAAATCGTACTGGAAGCGCTCGATCTGCTCCTTCTTGCGATCCATAAACCAGATGTCGTCGCACAGAAACAGGTGGAGATCTTTATGGCCCTCGCGCGGATGCTTCTTTTCGATGGGTTCGAACTGAAAAAGCAAATCGTAGCCGAACGCGCCCACCAGACCGAGGCGCGAGTTCTCTTCGCCGCGAAATTCGTCGATCAACGCGCGGAGAACGGTGAAGGCCGAGGGTTGCTTGCTACGTTCTTCCTCGGAAAACAAATGCGGGAGCGGCTTGAGCACGCCCTTGAGCACGCCATCGGTGAGCGCCAATTCCTCCCAATGCGGATGATCCGCCAGGACCTTGTGAAACATGGCGACGATGAGGCGCCCGCGCTCATTGAGGGGACGGAATTCGATACGGCGATCCCAGGCGACGATTTCGAGCGGCGGGCAAACGGAGCCGAAATCCCAGCGCGAATACCGCCCGGGATATTCATATCCCGAGGAGAAGTAGATTCCCCGGCGGCGGTCGAGTTCGCGCACCAAGTGTTTCAAGCCTTTGGCATAGTTCGTCTTGGAGACGGCGCGCGAAACTTCGATCCCGTGCGGAGTTGTGTAGCTGTATTCACGCATAGGTGGTGTTCTTTCGAACTTATTTCTCAGGATAACAGAGCAGTGCGTGGAAGCGCGTCAGGATTTCCGCAGAGAGGCTAGCGGCGCGCTTGAGATCGTGGCCGGCGCCTTCGACGAACAGCAGATCGGTGCGCGCCGGGATGGCAGCGACCGCAGCGCGTAGCTCGTCCGGCGAGCCGAATGGATCTTTCGCGCCGTGAACAAACAAAGCCGGCGTGCGCCAATCTGGGAAGAAGCTGGTGCGCGGTTTGCCAGGCTGGTTGGGCGGGTGTAGCGGGTAGGAGAACAGCAAGAGGCCATCGGCGAGTTGCGGATTTTCGGCCGCCGCCATGGCGGTTTGGCGTCCACCATACGAATGGCCGCCGGCGAAGACTTTGCCTGCGACCATCGACCGCAGAGCCGCAATAGCGGCGGCTACGCCTTCACGATCGCGCGCGGCCATCGCCGGAAACGGCGGACCCTTGGAGCGCTGTTGGCGAAAGGGCAGATCGTAACGGAGAACCGTGTAGCCTGCATCCGCGAACGCGCGAGCCATGGCGGCGAGCAACGGGGCGTTGCAGTTGGCGCCCGCGCCATGCGTGAGCGCGAAGGCGTCGCTAGAAGCGGAAGATGGCGTGTGGAGAATTCCGCGAACGCCGTGGGATTCGAAAGCCTGCTCCATCGCCGGATTCCAGGGGCTGGAGTTACTGCTTGCCCGGACGGATATCCGGGCCGCCAGGCTGGCCGAAGGCGGCGGATCCGCCCATGGGCGTTCCAGCCGCGCCTGTGGCTCCCGACGCGCCGGCCGCGCCGCTCGCGCCGAAGGGGCTGGCGCCGCCGATGCCGCCGGGTGCGCCTATAGCGCCGGGGCTAGCCATACCACCAGGACCGCCGATGCCACCAGAACCACCGATGCTGCTGCCGAATGGCGGCGACGCCCCACCCATTTGACCGGGGCCGGAGCTACTGGAGCGGCCAGAAGAACTGGCGAGCTGCGAAGCGGGCGTGCCTACGGCGCTGCCGGTATTCGGATTTTGCGGCGGCTTGAACTTGGCGGGATCGTAGATGAATTCCCATTCGTTGAACTTAGTTTTGTCGGCGTACACCATGATCGAATCGCCTTCGGACTTACTGGCTATGCCCGCGATGCCGTTGCCCATGACGGTGCTTTGCCCGGTGGTGGGAAGGCCCTGCATGCCGCCGGGACGCGGCTGGGTCAACAGGTTCTGAATCATGCCGATGGCTGCCGGGTTGGGATTGATCGACGGGTTTGCTCCGGCGCCGGGCGTGGCGCCGGTCACGACGCCGTTGGCGGAGGGAAAGCCCGCGGGCACGGCGCCGGGAAAACCAGCCGGAACCGCACCGGAAACCGGGGATTGCGTGGGAGTTCCGCCTCCCACGTTAGAACCGCCCATGCCGACTGCGGGAATGCCGCCATAGCTGGAGCTTGAGTTGGAACTCGAACTGGTGTTGGTGGGGCCGGTAGGCGCGGTGGGAATGCCCAGCAGCCCCGCGATTCCAGGCGCGCCGCCGGGCTGCTGCGTCTGTCCGGGGAACTGTTGCTGTTGACCGGGGAACTGACCGGGAAACTGCTGTTGTTGATAGGGGGACTGCCCCGGATACTGCGGCGCTCCGGGACCTTGTTGCGTTTGAATGCCGGCGATGGGCATCAAGTTGGTGGGTCCGGTAGCGCCGGACGCGCCGGGGAACGGAGGAGGTCCGGCGATCGGCTGCCCGTCGGGACCGACCTGCGGCGCGCCGCCTTCGCTCGGACGGCGGCGGGTTGCGGCGCTGACACTCTGCTGGCCGGTGGCGCCGGACGAATCGAGGCCCTGCAATTCCATCACGGAACCGTTCTTGGAGAGATGCGCCTGATCCGCATCCGGCTTCTTGTTGGTGATGGAATCGGTGAGGACGCCGTTCGAGATGTGGATGATGCGCCATTCATCCTTGCCGGTAATCGGATCGAGATAGCGATGGCGCAGAAAGTGTTTGTTGTTGTAATTCTCGAGCTCGTCGATAGACGCGGGCCAGCGAGTATTGCGGTTGGCGCGCAGGAAGAGCCCGATGGCGCGCTTGTACTGCTCGCCGCGCTCCATCAGCATCTGCTCTTTTTGGCGCTGCGCCTGAAACGCCATCCGCGGCATCTCCATATAAAGCGAGATCGCGACCACGGCCGCCATTAGAAACACCAGCAGCAGCGCAAACCCAGAGTCTTTGCGGCGCATAACCGGGCGGCAGGACGTCATTCGCCTTTGCCTCCCTGTGGCGCGTCTTCGGCCAACGGAAGGGTCTGTTCATGCTTATATTGCATGTCTTCCACTACCGCCGAGTTTACGCCAATCCGCAGCAGCCGGTATCGGCCTTTGAACGTGGAACCTTCGGCCTGAACGAGGATGTCTTCGCCATCCAGGAAGAACGCGGTCTTCGAGCCATCGGAGCGGACGGTGCAGATGCCGTAGTATTTCAGCGGTATGGGCGGCGGAGGAGGCGTCACCTTGACCTCCGGCGGTCTGGGCGGCGGAGGTTGGCGCGGGCCGATCGCCTGATAGGGCTTGATAACGGGCTCAATGCCAGCCAGTTTCACCGGCGCGGGCTTTCCAAAGTTGAACAGATCGCGTCCGTTTCCGGCCGCCGGTACATTATCGAGCTTCGCCAACAGTTCGAGGCGGAGGGTGGGATCCACATCCAATGGCTCGGCCGTCTTTTCGGCGCGCCTGGGATGCAGCGCGGGTTGAAATTCATCGGAGCGGACGCGCCCGGGAGCGCGCGGCGCGGTGGAACGCTCTTCGGATGCGGAGCTCGACCCCGAAGACTTCGCCGCCACCGCGCGCGCGGAAGCGGGGCTGGAAGGCGCCGGATCGGAAAAGAACGAGTAATAGACCGCGAGCAGCAAACCCGCGCCGAGCACGGCGAGGGCTTTGACTTTGCCTTTGTTCTCCGCACCCAGCTTCATCGCACGCTCTCCGATCCGTTGACGAACGTATCGATCTTCAACGTTAGGCTAAGAGCAGCGCCGGCTTGATGTGGCGCCGAGGTTTGCAGCGATTCGATGATCAGGAAGTTCGGAGACTTGTCAACCAGGTTGATGAACTTGGCCAGGCTGACGTAATTGCCTTCACAGCCATAGTTCACCGATACCTTCAGCAAACTGTCGCTGCCTTCAATGGCGGTTTCGGTAACGGTGGTCGGCAACGGCTTCACGCCCGACGTGGTGGCGATGCGTTCCAGCTCGGCCGACAGCGTGGAGGCGAACACGCCTTCATCGGCGATGTACTTGGCCAGGAACTGATCTTTCCCTTTGCGCGCGTTCTGCATTTTGTCCACCAGCATCTTGCCGGCCTGAATGCGCCGGTTCATGGTGGCGAGTTGCTGCTGCAGAGCGTTCTCTTGCCGCGCCAGATCTTCCGCGCCGCCGCCGAAGGGCTTGAATGCGATTATCGCGGCCGCGACATTGGCGGCGAGCAAAACGCCGATGATGGCGCGCAACAGAAAGCGCGGCTCTCTCCACTGCGTTTTCAGCATCGACGGATTAAAGCTTCTGGGCATAGTTCACCGTCATGCGATAGCGATAGAGAGGATCGGCCTGGGTGGGCGGGTTCAAAGTACCGGGGATGACGCGGCCGAAGGCGGGCGAATTCTCCAAGGCGCGAATTGCCCCCACAATCGGCCCTTCTTTGTCGCCGCCCAGCGTCATATCGAGTTTGACGTGGTTCTGGTCGTCGATGGTGGGGTGAATCGAGACCACTTTCACGTCGTAGGGCAGCGTCTTTTCGAGATCGGAAAGCAGTTGGCTCCAACTGATGGCCTTGTGGTAAATGAGCGTGTTGATGAAGACGCTCCATTCCAGCACCGAGGCGTTCGCAGGTTGGCGCATGATGCCGTCGAGACGCGCCTGATCGACCGACGCGCGCGCGACCTGACGATTGAGGCGCGAAATATCCTGATGCAGCCCGACGAGTTGCTCACGGTCCTTTTGGATGAACACCAGGAGAAACGCCAGCATGAACCCAAGCGCGAGGATCACGCCGATGGAGGCGGCGATCATCGGCCGGTCGCGCCGGAACGGCTGGGTCGCAAGATTAATCGAAAGCTTCATGCTTAGTTGTCCCTCGCGATGGACCGCAGATAGCCGAGTAGGCCCGCGTTATTTTCTCCGGGCGCGCCGAGGGGCGAGCGCAGAGTTTCGACGGAGAGACCCAGTTCGGTTTCGAATTGGCGCTGCGCCTCCTCCGATTGCGCGCCGAAACCGCAAAGGATCAGACGCTCCGCGCGGCCGCCGAGATTGTCTTCGATGTAGACCAGCGTGGGCGCAAGAACCGCCGACACATCGTCCAGACCGGCGGATTGCAACTCGAGGCAGCGGACCAGCTTCAAGGTGGATTTTTCGCGCACCAGCACGCTGAGCGCGCGGCCGGTGAGCTTGGCGATCACTGAGAGACCAGCCTCCGGCGCGAGCTCGAGCGCGGCCATAGACGAAGTGGTCACCAGACCGGGGTTCATGCCGGCGGCGCGGAACGGGGCTTCGTACCGCTCCACGATTTCCTGAGGCGCAAGCACAGCCACGACGTCAATGCGCTTGCGCGAAGACAGTTGGGCGAAATAGCTGAGCGCGGCCGTTTCGGCATCGAAAGGCAAGCTGCGCTTCAAACGAAAGCGGATGAGGGCGGCCTGCTCTTTGGGCTCGGAGGGGAAGCCATCGAAATCAAGCACGGCGGTACGTGTGGCGAAATCGGGCAAAATCAGCGCTACTTCTTTTTGCCGGAGCGCGGGGACAAGGGAGCGGACGGTTTGCGAAAAGCTATCCTCGTCGATGACGTTGTCGCGAAGCGGAGAGACGTTGAGGACGCCTTCGCGAAGCGGGGCGAAATCCATCTCCGCGCGCGCGCCAATCCGGGCGGAGGCGATGCCGGCTTCGGAGATCTCGAAGGCCATGGCGGGTGGGGGTTCTTGGAGAATGGATTTGAGCTTGTCTAGCATAGCGCCCTCTTTTTCGACGCAGAGACGCAGAGGCGCTGAGAATTCTCTGCGTCTCTGCGCCTCGGCGTCAAATGCATGGCTTCAACCCTCAATGAACGTCACCTTATTGATCTCTCTCAACGTCGTAATTCCGCTGCGCATTTTCAGGACGGCCGATTCGCGCAGGAAGGTCATGCCTTCGTCGCGGGCGGCGCGTTTGATTTCGGAGGTGGGGCGGCGATCGAGAATCATTTCGCGGATGCGATCGGTGAGATCGAGCAGTTCGTGGATCGCGGAACGTCCGCGGAAGCCGGTGCCGCCGCACTCGAAGCATCCCGCGCCTTCGATGAATTCGAAATCCTGCCACTCGGCGGGGTTAAGGCCGCTCTCGATCAACAGGGAATCGGGGTAGCGCACGCGCTTCCGGCAATGGTCGCAGATGATGCGCACCAGGCGCTGCGCCAGGATGCAGTTCAGCGCGGAAACGAAGTTGTACGCCTCGACGCCCATGTTCAGGAAGCGGCCCAGCACGTCGAGCACGTTGTTGGCATGGACGGTGGTGAAGACCAGGTGGCCGGTGAGCGCGGAGTTGATCGCGATCTGCGCGGTTTCCTGGTCGCGGATTTCGCCGACCATGATCTTGTCGGGATCGTGGCGCAGAATGGAGCGCAGGCCGCGCGCGAAGGTGAGTCCCTTCTTTTCGTTGACGGGAATCTGCGTGATGCCCTTGACCTGATATTCGACGGGATCTTCGATGGTGATGATCTTGTCTTCGTCGTTCTTGATCTCGCTGAGCGCGGCGTAGAGCGTGGTGGTCTTGCCGGAACCGGTGGGGCCGGTGACCAGCACCATGCCATAGGGCTCGAGAATATAGCGGCGGAATTTGACGAGATCGGCCTCGTTGAAGCCCACCACATCGAGCGAGAGCTTGGAGAACTTCTCGCTCATCGATTCCTTGTCGAGCACGCGGAGCACGGCGTCTTCGCCGTGGATCGTGGGCATGATGGAAACGCGGAAATCGATCAGGCGGCCCTTGTAGCGAACGCGGAAACGGCCGTCCTGCGGGACGCGCTTTTCGGCGATATCCAACTCGCTCATGACCTTGATGCGCGAAATGATGGTGGATTGCCAATCTTTCGAGATCGGCGGCATGGCGTAGTGCAGCACGCCGTCGATACGGTACTTGATGGCGACTTCCTGGTCGCGCGATTCGATGTGAATGTCGCTGGCGCGGCGTTCGAGGGCGTTGAAGATGGTGGTATCGACGAGCTTGATGACCGGCGCGATGTCGCTATCGACGGCGGTGAGCTTATCGATGGAGAGGGTTTCGTCCGAATCGCCCTCTTCGGCGACCACATCGAGCGTGAAGCCCTCGGTGACTTCTTCCAGCACGCGCTGCGACTGCTCGGTTTTCTTCAACAGCTCCGAAATCTGCGAGAGCGTGGCGACCTTGACGCGCAGCTTTCTTTGCAGGAGTAGCGTGAGCTCATCGATCAGGTTGAGATTGCGCGGATCGGAGAGAGCGATATCGAGGGTTCCGTTATTCGCGTGCATGGGCACGAAGTTATAGCGGAACATCAGATCGACGGGGATGGAGCGGAACAAGTCGTGATCGATGGAAGACTCGCGCAAGTCGACAAACTCGCAGCGGTAGCGTTCCGCGATGGCTTTGGCTTGTTCGATTTCGGTCGGCATGAGGCCTTTATTCGACGCAGAGGCGCAGAGACGCAGAGAAAAACCATTTTGAGGTTCTCTCTGCGTCTCGGCGTCTCTGCGTCAAAATCTTCATCTCTTTCCTAGTGAATGCTGTCCGCCAACGAAAAGATCGGCAGGTACAGCGCGATCAGCACGAACGCTACGAAGGCGCCCATGATTATCATGATGGCCGGTTCGATTAGCGAAAGCGCGGCTTGCATGCGGGTGTTGACGTCGTCTTCGAAAAATTCGGCGACGCTGTTGAGCATGGCGGGCAGCGCGCCGGTGGATTCGCCGACTTCGATCATGTCGATCGCGAGCGGCGGGAACAGTTTTTGGGCTTTCAGCGAGCCGGAGAGCGGCTGGCCCTCGCGCACCGCTTTTCCGGCGACATCGACGGCTTTTTGCAGCAGCGGCGTGCCTAGCGATTCGGCGGCGGTTTCCATCGCCTGCACCAGCGGGATGCCGCCGGTGAGCAGGGTGCTCAAAATGCGCGCAAGCTGAGCGACCTGATACTTTACCCAGATGTCGCCGGCGATCGGCATCTTCATTTTGACGCGGTCGATCTTTTCGCGCGCCGACACTCGCCGCGACCACCAGCGGAACGCGAAAACCGCCAGAACCAAAGCGCCTACGCCGACCAGGATGTAATTGCGGGCCGTGGTGCCGATGGCAATCAGGATCTGCGTCATTGCCGGGAGCGTGGCCTGCATGCTGCTGTAGAGCGTCGCGAAAGTGGGCACGACGTACGTCACCAGGAACACCATCAGCACGCATACCAGCACGATGAGCACGCACGGGTACATGAGCGAAACCATCACCTTTTTCTTCACCGCAAGGGACAGTTTCTGATAGTGGATGTAGCGGTCGAGCACTTCCGTCAGGCTGCCGCTTTTTTCGCCCGCCATCACCGAGGAAACGTAGATTTTGGGGAAGATTCCCTGCTGGCGGAACGCGTCGGAAAGCAGCGTGCCGTTGCGGACTTCGTCGCGCACGGCTTTGATGTAGGGTTCGAGCTTGGGATCGGTGAGGCGCTCGGCAAGCAGGTCGAGGCTTTTCAGAATCGGCAGTCCGGCGCGAATCAAGGTGACGAACTGCTGATTGAAAATGAGAAACTTTTCGAGATTCAGCTTCTTGCGCCGTCCCGATGAGAGCAGCGCGCTGGCCGATTTTGCCCTGACGGAATAAACCAGGAAGCCCTGGCCGGAATAGCGCTCGCGGATCTCCTTTTCGGAGCCCGCGGTGGCAGTCAACTGGTGCATATGACCGCGGCCATCGGCGTATTTGAGGACGAATTCCGCCATGAAACTTCCGATCGGCGCCTACTGGCTGCTTTCATCCCACTGCGCGCCAGGCGGCAATTGGAAGGCGAACAATTTGTCGCTCAAGGATACATCCTGCTTCTCGTTGGTGAAGGTGAAATCGAGGATGGAGTGGTCCACCGAGACGATTTTCAGCTCCTGGATGACGTTGCCGCTGCCCACCAGGAATTCGATGCTGGAATAGACCTCGTTTTTGGGCTCGCCCGTAATCCGGGTCAAAGCGCCTTCCGGACGTGCGTTGAGATTGCGGAACTCCTTATCGAAGTTCAACTTACCGAGCAGAAAGGCGAGCGGAGCGTGCATGTCTTCGGCCAGGCTGTCCTTCAACTTCAGCTTCATCGCCTTATGGTCGGAGGGGGTATAGACGAAGAGGGTTGTACCGTCGGAGACGACGATTTTGCCCTGAGGAGAGCCATACTGGCAGCGCATGCGGCCGGGCTTGCGCAAATAAAGGGTGCCGCTTTCCGTGCGCTGGGGTCGTCCGACCGGCGTATATTGTTCAGAAAAATAGACTTGCAGGGTCTTGGTGCGGTTGTAATGGCCTTCCACACTCTTGAGGAGGGACTGTAGTTGCGGAGTGTCGAAGGGAGGAGCGGCGCATGCCGACACTGCCAGCAATACCACCCCAAAGCGGAAAAGGCTCACAGAAGCTTTGACGCACGCGGAGGCGGAAACGTGCATTCCACCTCCGCTGCGGGACTACTTTAGTTGACGGCCACCGTCAGGTTAGACTGGCTGCCGGTAGCGCCCACTGTCACCACCAGGGGTTGATTCCCCGTGCTGACGGTGCTTGGAATCATCACGTTTACCTGCATGACGCCAGCGACGTTTCCGGGGAGTTCACCAGCGAACAGGATGGTCGCCGGCTGGCCGCCAATGGTGACGGCGACTTTTAGTACGGGGAACGTGGTGGCGTTTCCAGTGATCGCGCCCGTGACGCCCGCCGGGTTGGTTATGCCCTCTCCAGTAACGAAGACCTCGATAATGGAGCCGCGCGCCGCCGGAGTAGAGGCGGTATTCGGAAGCAGACTAGGCGTGTTGATAAACGCTCCCTGGCCCGTGCCTGTTCCGGTAGACGAGAAGACGCCCGGCGCAGAGTTCACCACGTTGAGGGTCACGGTGTTCGAAGGCACGCCGAGGTACATCACCTTTACAGCAACGGTCGTCAGGCCCGATACCTCATATGGAATGACGCAGTTGATTTGGCCCGAGCTGACGTAGACCAGCGGAGACGGCGTACTGTCGAAGAATACTTGCACATTTCCAATCAAGGTGGAAATCTTGCCCGTATTATCCAAAGCTGCGCTCACCGGAGCGACCGGGCCGAGGCTCGTACCGAAGATGGAAACGAACTCGCCGGGCGAAACCGAGCCGCCAAGGAAGCTGGCCCCGTTCACGATGGTGGTGATGGAGGGCGTCGGAGCGGTCACGGTGAGAGTGACGGTGACGCTGCCGCTGCCGGTGGTGCCGCTACCGGCTGTAACGGCGACAGTGCCGGTGTAGGTTCCCGCTGTGAGACCGGCGGGGTTGACGTTCACCGTGAGCGTCGCTGGCGAGCCGGTACTAGCGGTTCCGCTGGTTGGCGTAACCGAGAGCCAGCCCGCGGGGGTGCTGGTGGCCGTAGCAGCAAACGTGGCGGCGGACGATCCGCTGCCCGTTACCTGAAACGTTTGCGCCTGCGGAGCGGCGCTGCCAGCGGAGTATGCGAAGGTCAGAGCGGTGGTGGCCACCGAGATGGTGGGGGTGCCGACGACGCTGAGCGTCAACGGGACGGTGACAGCGGCGCCTCCCGTCGGCTGGAAGACCATGTTGCAGCTAAACGTCCCCGAAGCAAGGCCGGCTGTATTAGCGCCGACCGTCAGCGCGCTCACGGGCGTGGTGTATGTCGTTCCTGGGGTGATGCCCAGCGTAACCCAGCCGCAACTCGATCCGGAAAGCGAAACCGTAAACTGAATTCCGGACGAACCAGATGCGCTGGTGACGCTGAGGTATTGACCGTTGACCGTACCGCCAACCGTCGGCGTACTGAACGTCAAACCGGTGGTCTGCGTCGTACCGCCGTTTGCCGTGATAAGAAGGTTACCGCCCGCGGCCGTTCCGCCCACGACCATCGAAACCTGGACGGTTTGCGTACCGCTGTTGGAAACGAGCGTAATCTGACCGCTATATGTACCCGCCGCGAGCCCGGCAGGATTGGCGGTGACGTTCAAGCTGGTGTTGGTTACGTTAGTCCCGGCCGGGGACACCGACAGCCATGTGCTGTTTCCGCTGCTGGTGGACGAACTGGCAGTAAAGGTAGTGGCAGAAGTGGCGCTGACGGAAAGCTGCTGCGTCTGCGATGCGCCATTGAGCGATACCTGGAACGTAAGCGACGAAGCGCCCAGCGTCAGGTTTCCGCTGCCTCCGCCTCCGCCCGACGAACTGCCAACCACATTCAAGGCAACCGGAACAGTAATCGGGCTATTGACCGTGCCTGCCGAAATCGTGATAGAGCCGGAGTAGAGACCGTTGGCCAGGTTGGACGCGTTGACCGTCACAAAATAAGACGCCTGGCCAGTTACCGTGCCGCCGTTGGAAGTCACAGACAGCCACGGGGTGCTGGACGGATTAGTTACCCCGGCAGACACCTGAACGGAACTGCCGTCGCTCGACGATGGCAAAAGAGTGAGCGTCTGCGTTGTGCTAGTGGTACCGGCGATGTAGCTGAAGATCAAGTCTCCCGGCGTTGTGTAGACAACGGTGGTTCCCGTGACCGTGAGAGTTACGCTCACAACCGATGTCTGACCCGTGGACGTATTCGCGAAGGTTACGGTGCCGGTGTACACTCCGGATGCAAGGCCGAACGCATTCGTGGAGATCTGGAAGAATTGAGACGGAAGCGTTCCGCTTGTGGAGGAGACAGAGAGCCAGCCGCTACCGACATTCGTGTTGGTACTAACTGTGTAGTTCCCCGATCCAGCCAAGTAGACCTGCTGCGCCTGATTAAACTGCATCGCAGAGTTAGCCTGGTAAGCGAAGGTCAAAGCTGTCGGGGCGACTGCGAGGGAACCGGTTCCGCCACCGGAGTTGCCGTTGCCGACGGTGAAATTCACCTGGAAGCTTTGCGTGTTGGCGCCTACCGTAACATTGAGCTGATCGATATACGTTTGGGACCCAAGACCTGACGGATTTCCCGTGACCACAACCGTAGTGGAGCCGTTGGCTGGAATTTGCTGGTTGGCTGGCGTCGAAACCGAAAGACCGCCACCCGATGTGGAAGCGCTGACAAATCCGCCCGCCGTGCTGGTGATGGTGACCGTGGTTTGCACGGGTGAGCCGTTCAGCGCAGCGTTGAGAGTAATCGGATTTGGTGAAACGCTGATGCCGCTGGTGTTCGCCCCGACGATATTCACTGTGGCGCTCACTGTCAGCAAGGACCCGTCGCTGCCGGAGATCGTAAACGTACCTGAGTTCACGCCCAACGATAGCGATTCGAGCAGAGCCGCATTGGCGCTAACGCTCAGGGCGGTCGGCACAGCGAATTGCGTGTTGGTGCTGCCATTTACGAGCAGCCAATAATTCGCGCTGGAGACGCTAGACGAATACGATACGGCGCTGTTTCCACTGACGCTCACGGTGGTGGAAGGGGCGACGAACGATCCCTTCGTATAGCTGCCCAGGTTGACTGGATTCTGTCCAACCGACAAAGATCCTGAGCCGGTACCGCCGTTCACCGCAACCCCGTTGCCAAAGGTGACCGGGATGCGCAGAGTGCTACCGGAGCCATAGGTGATGGTGATATTTCCGCTTAAGGTAGTCTGTGAGAATCCGGAGCCGTTAAATGTGAGACCGATCGTGGCGGGAAAACCGCTGGAAACGCTGTTCGAACTCGCACCGAAGTTGGTCATCCAGCTCTGATCGCCGGAAACGGTAAACCCGATTGCGGTCGGGCTGGAAGTTGTGATCGTGAAACTTACCGGTATGAGGCTCGGGTAGTTGAAGCTTCCCTGCGTGATGGAACTGGGACCGGTGATCAGACCATTACCGCCGTTGCCGCCGCTGCCCGAGTTCGAACCTGGCGTGTACTGAACCGTAATCGTCGCGGTCGTGCCGCCGGACGTTAGCGTCACGATCGCGGTATGAAGAGTCGGCGTGAGCTGAGAGCTATTCGCGTTCTGACCGATTATGAAGGAAAGCGTATCTGGCGTCGTCAGCCCGGTCGAGCTGTCGCAGTTGCCGGAATTCGGATACATGCACAGCCATTTGACCCCGTCGGGATCCTGATAGGCCGTGGCCGCAGAATACGTCAAAGATCCGCCAGTGGAGTCCTGACTGCTGGCGACACTGACAGTGCTGGACTGATTGCCAAACAGCGTCACGGTGGCGGTGGATCCGCTGCCATTCAGGACGAAGGTTGGCGCTTGCGCCAAGGCGCTTGCTGGAATCAGCAGCGCGAGTGAGAAAAGAAGAGAACTTCGGTAAAACAGTTTGGTTGCGGCGTCCATTTTAATCCTCGGCAAAAAACGATCATACAACAGGACCGCTCGAATGCATGCATTTTTGCGCATTCAAGAGGTAGTCTCATAGGACGGACGCGGCGTTCAATACTATACCTCTATTTCAGGATCTTGAAAAGGTTGCTGTAGTCGTCGGTCCATAAACGGACTGTTTTAGTCGAGTGCAAGGGCTGCGATGCCGCGACTAACGCAGAATCGAACTGCGCGGGGGGCGCAATCAGGAGAATCCACGTGGCCGCGAAGACATCGACGGCGTCATCGTCGTCGGTATCCATTTCGCGCGCGGTTTTGCCCAGCGCTTTGGCTTCGCCTTCCAACACGGGTTCGAGATCGAGGTAGCGATTAGAGATATGGACGGCGAGAATTCCATCGGGCTTGAGGTGATGAAAGTAGAGTTGCATCGCTTCGCGCGTCAGCAGGTGCACGGGGATGGAATCGCTCGAAAATGCGTCCACGGCCAGCACATCGAAATTCTCGGGCGCCTCGCGTTCGAGCGAAAGGCGCGCGTCGCCCATGGCGATGTCGAGTTTGCCGCGGCAATCGCCGACAAAGGTGAACTGCGTGCGGGCGATCCACTGCACTAAAGGATTGATCTCGTAGTAGCGAATATAATCGCCCCAACGGCCATAGGAGGCGACGGTGCCCGTGCCCAGGCCGACGACGCCGATGCGAACGGCGCCATTCTTCTGCTTTTCGCGAATGGAGAGGCCGATGCCCGTGTTCGGGCCGTAATACGTGGTGGGCAGATCGCGGCGTGCCGGGTTGAGGAACTGCTCGCCGTGGCTGATGGTGCCGTGGGTGAGGCTGCGGCGGGCATCAAGATCGGTCGCGGGGCCGGTATCGCTCACTTTGAGGCTGCCGTAGAAGTTGCGGACCTGCAGACGCACGCCTTCCGACGACTTGTAGATCTGCATACCGACGAAAACGGCGAGGCCGGCGGTGACGACCACGCCGGCGACGGGGGCGGGCTGTGTCCAATTGCGGAACCAACTGACCGAGGAATCCTGTTTCACTACGATGACGATCAACGCCGCGCAGGCCACCATGCCCAGCGGCAATTCATAATAGGCGCGGAGCACGTGCGGCGCGATCAAACCCACCAGAATGCCGCCCAAAGCGCCGCCGGCGGAGATCATCAGATAAAACTGCGTGAGATAGCGGGGGTGCGGCTTCAGGCGGGCCAATTCACCGTGGCATGACATGCAGCAGAAGAAGAGGCCGATGGAAAACAGGGGAATGAAGAGAATGATCTTCGGGTTTTCCATCATCGTAGGGCCGAGCAGATAGGCCATGCTGCCGAGCGCAACCGCCAGCAGTTGCAGATAGGGATTGCGCCAGTACCAGTCGCCCTCAAAGCATAGGATGAACGTCAGCAAGTAAATGCTGAGCGGCAGCACCCAGAGAAACGGAATGGCGGCGACGTTCTGCGAAAGGTGATTGGTGATCGCGAGCAACAGCGTGGAAGCGCAAGCAGGCAATGCCAGCCACATCCAATAATGGCTGGCGGGCGGCCGGGGTGCTTCCTCAAGACCCGCCCCGGACGAGACCACGAGATTGGCGCCTTTGCGCGAGGCCAACGCGGTCAAGCCGCAGATGACGATGAAACCGCCATAGGACAGGGACCACATGAAGGCTTGCTGGTGGGTGGTGAAGATGGGCTCGAAAAGAAACGGATAGCTGAGCAGCGCGAACATCGACCCGGCGTTCGAGAGCGCATACAAACGGTAGGGTATAGCGCCCTTGAATTTGCGCGCGTACCAGGCTTGCAGCAACGGCCCGGTGGTGGAAAGCAGGAAATAGGGAACGCCGATCTTGGCGGCAAGCAGCGTAATGATGCCCAAGGTGGGATTGGCGGAACTGACCGGCTTCCAATAATCGGTGGGGTAAATCGGCAGCGCGGCGAGACTGACGACCAGGAGCAAGGCGTGCACCAGCCCTTGCACGTGAGGCTTCAAATAGCGGACGAGGGCGTGAGCATAAAAATAACCGGCAAGCAGCGCCAGTTGGAAGAAAAGCAGGCAAACGGTCCAAACGGCAGCAGAACCGCCGAACCAGGGCAGAATAATCTTGGCGATAACCGGCTGGACCTGAAAAAGCAAAAAAGCGCTAACCAGGATGGTGAAGGCGTAAAGAAGCATGGGGTTCCGAAATGAAGCTTACACTTTACCGCAAGCGCACTCCGGCACGCGCGGCGCGCTCAATTGCTCTCCATGGGGCGTTTGAGGCCGTGGTCGCGGGCGAAGTGGATGGCATCGTCGTAGCCGGCGTCGGCGTGACGAATCACGCCCATGCCGGGGTCTGTTGTAAGGACGCGCTCCAGGCGGCGTCCGGTTTCCTCGGTTCCATCGGCGACCACCACCATGCCGGCATGCTGCGCGTATCCGATGCCCACGCCGCCGCCGTTATGAATCGAAATCCAGGAGGCGCCGGCCGCGGTATTGACCAAGGCGTTGAGTAGCGGCCAATCGGCGATGGCGTCGGAGCCGTCGAGCATGCCTTCGGTTTCGCGGAAGGGCGACGCCACGGAACCGGTGTCGAGATGATCGCGGCCAATGACGATGGGCGCGCTGATTTCGCCTTTTTGAACGAGGCGGTTCATGGCCAGGCCGAATTCGGCGCGCTCGCCATAGCCGAGCCAACAGATGCGCGCGGGCAGACCTTGAAATTGGATGCGCTTCTGGGCGAGCGGAATCCATCGGGCCAGGGTTTCATCGTGCGGGAAAAGCTCGCGAACAAGCTGATCGGTGCGATGAATATCGCGCGGATCACCGGAAAGCGCCACCCAACGAAACGGACCGCGGCCTTCGCAAAACAACGGGCGGATGTATTCGGGCACGAAGCCGGGGATGTCGAAGGCATTGGCAACACCGGCCTGCTTGGCGAAAGTGCGAATGTTGTTGCCGTAATCGAACGTCACCGCGCCCAATTTCTGCAACGCGAGCATGGCTTCGATATGAACGCCCATGGCCGCGATGGAGCGGCGCGTGTATTCGGCCGCATCGCGAGCGCGCAATTCGCGCGAAGCCTCGAGCGTCATGCCGTTGGGCACGTAGCCGTTCAGCGGGTCGTGGGCGCTGGTCTGATCGGTGAGGACGTCAGGGACGAAGCCGCGGCGCACGAGTTCAGGCAGTACGTCGGCGCAGTTGCCTACGAGGCCCACCGAGATCGCTTCACCTATGGCTTGCGCTTCGTGGAGGGCGGCGAGAGCTTCGTCGAGATTGTTCGCGATGCGGTCGCAATAGCCGGTGTCGAGGCGGCGTTGGATGCGCGCGGGATCGACATCGATGCCGAGGAAGCACGCGCCATTCATGGTTGCGGCGAGAGGCTGCGCGCCGCCCATGCCGCCCATGCCGCCGGAGACGACGATTTTACCGGCGAGCGTGCCGGCAAAGTGCTTGCGAGCGAGCGAAGCGAAGGTTTCGTAGGTGCCCTGCACGATGCCCTGACTGCCGATGTAGATCCATGAGCCCGCCGTCATCTGGCCATACATGGTGAGGCCGAGGCGCTCAAGCCGATTGAATTCCTGCCAATTGGACCAATGCCCCACCAGATTCGAGTTGGCGATGAGCACGCGCGGCGCCTCGGGCACGGTGCGGAAGATGCCCACTGGTTTGCCGGATTGCACGAGCAGCGTTTCGTCGTTGGCCAGCGATTGGAGCGAGCGGACGATAGCGTGGAAGCATTCCCAGCTTCGCGCGGCGCGGCCGGTGCCGCCGTAGACGATGAGTTGTTCGGGGTTCTCCGCAACCTCGGGATCGAGGTTGTTGTGGATCATGCGGAGCGCGGCTTCCTGATGCCATCCCTTGCAAGTGAGCGCGCTGCCACGGGGAGCGCGAATGGCCGTCATGGTGGACATTTACCGCCAATCATACCGCGCGGCGTTTGCCGGCCCGGTAGAGCGCCACGCCGGCGATATTCGTGATCACCACGACGCTTGAAATCTTGATGGCATAGGCGGAGCGGCTAACGACGTCGACAATGGGGTAGACGGCGATGAATAGCGAAAGGGCGCTGGCGGCGAGGCCGGCCGCGGCGGCGATTTTCAACCACCGGGGAAGAAGAGCGCGCAGACGGCGGTTTCCGAAAACGGGCAGAGCAAAGAGCGAGACATACGCGATGGCGTAGTGCACGATGGAGGCGTTGGTGAGCAACTGGCTGGCTTCCTGCTCGCGAACGCCGAGCATGCTGAGCAGGATCACGGCCATCACCACGGCGGTGACGAACAGGATCGAATTCACGGGCGTGCGGCGCTTGGGATCGAGACGCGCGAACCACACGGGCGCAAGATGATCCCAACCGGCGGTCATGGGCAAACGAGTCAAGCCGGTGAGTAGCAGGCTGGCGGCGGCAACGGCGCGAGCCATGAGGAGCGCGATGGCGAACGGAACGGCCTGGTTGCCAAGCGGCGAATGACCGGCGGCGGCGCGCAGCGTTTGCGGAATAGGGCCGATGACATTGACCGGCTGTCCGCCGAGGAAGGTGAGCACTGAGCTGGTTCCGAGGATAAACATCATGCAGATTACCGGCGCGGAGATCACCACCGATTGGCCAATGGAGCGCGCCGCACTGCGCGTTTCGCCGGCGAGGATGGCGACATATTCGAAGCCGCTGAGCGCGCCCACGGTCATTTGCCCGAAGATCGCGACCCCGAACCAATTCAGCTTGGGAATCTCCCACGGGATGGGCTCGTAATGCGAGATTCGCCCGCTGAACAGCGCCCAGATAGGCAGCGCCAGTAGAATCGCGTAGGCCAGCAAGATCATGATGCTGCCGATGTTGTGCAGCCACTTGCCGATGTCGAGACCGAGAATGGCGACCCAGGCGATTCCCGCCATCACACCGCCGGTCAGGACCAGAGTGGCAAGCTTGCTTCCGGGAATCCAGGCGCCCGAGGGGCCCATGGCGTAATAGAGGTCGGTGGGGATTACGAAGACGATGGCGCCGGTGCTGACGATCGCATACACCCACAAGTTCCATGCCGTGAGGAAGCCGGCCATTTCGCCGAAGCCTTCCTTGGCCCATTGGTAGAGCCCGCCTTCGAGCGGCATCAGGCGATTGAGATAGATGACCACCACGGCGAGCGGCACGTAAAAGAGGGCCATGGCGCTCAACCAGAAAACGGCTTCGGAGCGTCCGAGCTTGGCCGCAACGCCCACCCAGGTGGAGCCGACGACGCACAGCACCTGCGCCAGTACGAGATCGCGCAGGCCAAGTTCCTTGCGAAGGGCGGATTCCTGTTTGTTGGCGGCCTGCACGGTTCATCGATAATGACACAGGACCGGCGGGGCTACGTGTAGTCTTTCGGGCCGGCGGCGGCGTTGCGAAACACCAAGCGATCGCTCACCAGGAAATTCGCGATGGAGCCCACGGCGATGCTCAGCAGATTCGCGGGCAGAAGCGGCGCGTGATAGACGCCCACCAGCACGCGCATCACAGCCAGATTGCAAATGATGGATACCAGCCCTGAGCCGAGATTGAAGCGTAGCAGCCGCGCGAAGGTGGATCCGGCGGCGCCGGCGCGATCGTTCCACGTCCAGCGTTCGTGCCACACGAAGTTGTGGAGGATGGCGCATTCCACAGCCAGCGCGGTCGCGAGCAGGTAGCCGAGCCCAGCGGCGCGATAGAAGAGGGCGAGCGCCGATAACTGCACCGCGACGCCCACGGCGCCAACCGCGTTAAATTTCACCCAGCGCCGGGCGAGCGGCGGCGCGGTCACGGCAGACGCTCGGTGCGATACAGATGCACAGTGTGCGCTGCCACAGACACAATAAGCATGATCGCCATCCCTGTAACACCGATGGCGCCGCCGACGTCAAATAGATGGTAGCTTCCGCCGCCGATTTCTACTATCGGATGATAGAAGAGGGCTATATTGCCTATTACTAGAAGGACCCTTAACTCAGTCGGGCTGAACTTCCAGAACGATAAGTTAAAGGTTCCGATGGTATAAGTAGCCAGATATACTTCGATCGACAGCATGAAATAAGCTATCAATAACCCAGCGGCGATGCCTGGACTCATATATCCGGAAAGCGCCAGCCCGCCCAGAAGAAAGAACGTGCCGAACGCGTCGACGACGTGATCCACGTAGAAGCCGTAGCGCGGACGCTGGCGGTTGCGAACGCGCGCCAGCGTGCCGTCGAGACTGTCGCCCAGCCAATTCAGCGCAAGGAACAACATCACCAGCAGCAGGCCGATCTGGTTATAACTTGAGTACCAGTAACTCAGACCTGCGCCTAATAGCGATAACAGGCCAAGGGCGGTCAGATGATCCGAGTTAATCCAGGGCGGAGTACGTTGAGCCAGCCAGATTAGCGTCTTCTTCTCTATGGGCGCGAGAAAACTAACTTGCGCTCGCTTCGCTTCTTGAAATGCCGCAGCCGCCATGTGTCAGTCTCCTGACTTTGCTAATGCAAACGGAAAACCAATTGCGCAGAGATAGGCATGAACACCTTAAGCTCTGTAGGATGCGCAGCGCTGTTGCTTTCTACTGTGCCGGGGATCGCCACAGTGGATCTGCAACCGCACACGGCGGCGGCATTCGACCGCTACACTGCCGCAGCCGAGGAACGCATCGGCAAACAGGCGCATAGCGCGGCGTTTTTGTGGCTGGATGGCTCGGCCGATCGTAAGGCTCGCGCGCTAAAAGGCGACGCGATTGTCGAACCCTTTTCGGGAAGCGGCGACATCGACGCGCCGGATGGGGCCATTCACGATTGGGCCGGCGCGGTGTTCATTCCCGGGACAACGATTGCGAAAACGCTAGCCGCCGCGCAGGATTATGACGCGCACAAGGCCTTCTATGGGCAGGAGCTGCAAGATTCGAAGACCATTCGCCGCCAGGGCGATGAATTCGACATCTATCTGCGGCTGCTGAAGAAGCAAGTCATCACTGTGGTTCTGAACACCAACCACCATGTGCGCTACTTCCCCGTAGATGACGCGCGCGTCTACAGCGTTTCGCACAGTACCCGCATCGCCGAGGTCCAAGACCCAGGCGAAGCGGATGAAAGCGAGATGGCTCCCGGCCACGATCACGGCTTCCTGTGGCGGCTCAACTCCTATTGGCGCTTCGAACAGCGCGATGGCGGCGTGTATGTGGAGTGCGAAGCGATTTCGCTCACGCGCTCCGTGCCGGTGGGGCTGGGTTGGCTGATCAATCCCATCGTGCGTACCCTACCGAGGGAATCGCTGGCGGGCACGCTGCGGTCGCTGCGAACGGCGGTGCTGGCGCGAGAGAGCCGCGTCAATTAGACGCATAATAGCGAGGCGGACTTGTTTCGTAGCCGGTTTTGACTGAATCGGATTGGCCCTGAACGGGCGAGGCGATGCGCGCCCGGGCAGTTTCGGCGGCCGCGACTGTGGATTCCGAGATTCCGATCAGCGCGATGGTAAATCCGGCGAGAACCGGTAACGTCGCCTCGTAGGCCACATATTCGAAGAAGGCGCAGACGGAATACGCGACCAGCGCCGTCATCAGCGCAAAGCAAATATTCGCAACCTGGCGCCCGGTTTCGGTTGGCGAGCGGGCGGCGCGCCGGTAGGCTCTTCGCAATCCGTTGAAGCTGAATACCATGATGCAGAGGAAGCAAATCAGAGCCGGAATGCCCGCCTCCGACGAGATTTGCGTGTAGGTATTGTGCGTGCCGAGCCACCTGGGGTGCAGGCCTTGAGCTTCACTCAGCTTGGCGGTGTAGCTGGGGAATTGTCCGATGCCGACGCCAAGGAGCGGATGTTGATAAGTCAGTTGGAGGCTTTGGATCAGGACCGCGCGGCGTTCCTCGGAAGATAACAACGCTGAGGACGCGTTGTCCACGTCTTCCTGAGTTTCCGCGTTCTCCACCGCCTCCGAACCGAGAAAGAGCGTGGAATAGCGCTGCTTCAACTGGTGCGGAAGAACGATCACGGCGGCCGCCGCGAAGAGCGTGAGAAACAGGAACATGGCGACCTTGCCCATGATGGAGCTTCTCAGAAACCAGACCAAGGCCAAGGTCCCAAGGCCGATCAAGCCGGTACGCGAACCGGTGCGCAACAACGCTACTACCGCGCTGACAGTTAGGAGCGAGACGATCAATCGCTTCACCTTCGCCGCCCGCGGGTCGGTCGCCATCAGCCCGAGAAACGGCAGCCCCAAGAGCAGGATGAAGGCGATTTCGTTGGAGTTCCCCAGCGTGCCTTTTCCAAAGGCGAGCCGGCCTTCCGAATTCCCGAACGCGTTGACCAGCAGCGAAGCAATTCCCGCTCCCCACCCGATGGAATTCAGTGCCCGGGAGCATTGCTGGAAATTCACCACGACCGCGCCCGCAATCACGAAGGCCAGCATCGACTTCAGCCATCCGTTGATGAAAACCATCATGCTGTCGGCGCGCCAGGAACTGAGTGGCACGTTGACGGCGTAGAGAAGCGTCAGGATCAGCGCGCAGGTTCCGATTCTGGAGCGGAACGTGGTCATCAGGCGGCCGTCGATTCCGGCGCACAATAACGCGACCATTCCAGTGATCAGCGGAAGATGCAGAAAACTAAGTTTCCACTCGAATATTTTGCTGTAAAAGGCCAGATTAAACAGCCAAAAGCTATAAAATGCCACCTTGCCCACGGGAGTGGGTTGCGCTTCTTGCGGCGCGATCTGGGCAATACCTGAGGCGGCCATCATGCGAGTTGTTTGGCCCTTTCATTCTAACTCGTTAACGGGCTTATGCTACATCCTGTTAGGGCGGTCCAAAGCTGGGGGCGGTGTTACGATTGAGGGCAGCTTCCAAATGGAGGAAGGAAATGCCGCGCAATATTCTGTTGGTTGAAATCAATGAAATTACCTGGGATTTAATCGATCCATTAATTGCCGCTGGCAAACTTCCGACATTTGCGCACCTGAAGCGCGAAGGCGCGTGGGGAACGCCCATCAGCGTCGATCTGCCTCCGCAACTCGATCCCTGGATCACCTGGACTACGTTATACACCGGGCGGACGCAGGACGTGCACAACGTATTCTTTCTGCAGCAGCCGCCGGAATCGATTAAAGCGCGCCGCATGTGGGAGATTTGCGCGGAGGAAGGTTTATCGGTCGGCGTGTATGGCAGCATCTGTTCCTGGCCGCCGCGTCCGGTGAACGGATTCTACGTGCCGGATACATTCTCACCGGACGCCTCGACATATCCCGAAAGCTTGGAGCCGATTCAGCAGTTGAATCTCACCTACACGCGGACGGTGCGTTTGCCGGCCGATCACGACACGCTTGGATTCAAGATGCGAATGGCGTGGAAGCTGATGAATCTCGGGCTCGGCCCGAAGGCGATGGCCGCGATCGCGAAGCAGCTTGGCTCAGAGACTTTCGACAGGACGGGACGCTGGCGCAGAGTTGCTCTGCAACCGATGGTGAACTTCCAATTCTTCCAAAAGCTGTACCGGAAGCACCGTCCGCGCTACGCGTCGTTTCACACCAATCACGTAGCGCACTACCAGCACACCTATTGGAAGGCGATGCAGCCCGACAAGTTCCGGCCGATTGAAACCACGGAGCGCGAGCGAAAGATCTACGGGAAAGCCATCGAATACGGCTATGAGACGGCCGACCAATTATTGGCCGGCATGATGAAATTGGTGGACGAGAACACCCTGCTGGTGGTCGCATCCAGCATGGGACAGAAGCCCTATATTTCGCATCTCGAGGGCGGCAAGCAAGTGCAGCAGCTACGGTCGCACGATAAATTGCTCGGCATCCTGGGCGTGAAAGAGCACGCGCGCGCCGTATCGACGATGTCGGACGAGTTCAACATATACGCTGAGTCACGCGAGGTGCGGGACCAGATCTACGAATCGTTGCGGGCGGCATGGGTGGTGGAACCGGGCAAGGTAATCTTCCACCTGGAGCGAATGGAAAACGCGATCCGCTGCAACCTGCACATTTACGGGACGAACGACGTGAAGAAAGATTCGCCGCTTTGCTTCCCGCTGGCTCCGGGCGCGCCCAAGATGGCTTACGAGGACCTGATTTACAACACCGGCCATCTGAAATCCGGCTGTCACGATCCGCGCGGTATGGCGATCTTCTATGGCGCGGGCGTCCCGCGCGGGCTCGAGATGCGCGAATACAACAACCTCGATTTCGCGCCTACGTTCCTGGAGATTCTAGGCCTGCCGCGTCGCGCGGAGATGACCGGAAGAGTGATGGACGAAATAGTCGGCGCCAGGCGAACCGACCCGGCGCGAATGACAGTGGCCGGCTAGCGCGCTAGCCCTTGGCGCCCAAGGCTTCCAGCTCAGTCTGCATGCGCTGCACGCTGGTTAGTGCGGCCATGCGCTCGGGATCGAACTGCACGCCGAATTCGGTCTCGAGAGCCAGGATGGCTTGCAGATGACCGACGGAATCCCAGGCCGGGATGCTGCCGGCGGTGAGGTCGGGCGTGACCTCCGCGGCCGGAATATCGAAGATGTCGGCCAGCGTATTGCGCAGGCGCTCGGAAACCGCCGAAGAACTCATTCCACTCCTCCCGCTTCTTTGGCGGCCGTGACGCGAATCCAAGGCGGCGACGCCAGGTTTTCAATGTTGAGATCGAACTCGTAACGCGTTGCGCCAGACTCCCCCGGCTGACTGTCCGCTACGAAGCCGTGAACCGGGAAAAAATCTTTGCACATTTGATTCTTGGCCGATGGCACATATTCGCCCACCAGCCGTTTGGCTCCGGACTGTTTGGCGTGCGCGGCAATGTGCGCGAGCAGGGCAGTCTCGACGCCGCGGCCGATCACGCGGCACGAGAGCAAGAACGTATCGATGGTGGCGGCATCGCCTTCCACGGCGCACAATGCGACGCCCACCACGCCGGCATCACCGAAACGGTCGCGAAGCCGCAGTGCGGCGGCGATGCTGCGCGGCCGCTGCGCGAAGCGCTCCACGTCTCCGGCGGAATGACGGCGCGTGGTGAGATTGAACTGGTTGGTCTTGGAAATCAACTGCGCGGTGCGGCTCAAGGGCGCATCGAGAGCGCTCAAAATCGTGCATTCGATTTCGAGCGAGGCGAGGAATTCTTCGCGCGATGAAGCGGAGGCCTCGAGTTCGACGCGGCGCGCCTGCGCGCGATATTCATCGGTGCGGCGGCGATCGTCTTCCGTGATGGCGAGCGCGTCGAAGGCGCCGGCTTCAGCCACGGTGTCCGCCAGCAGCCAGGGCTGATTGGGCGGAGCCTCGATCGCCAGAACCTGCGGGAGTTGCTGCCGCACGGCTTCACACTCGGCCGGGTTGTCATCGACGAATACGAACGAATCGAGCCCGAGCGAGAGTTCCTCGGCCAACTCGCGCAGCGCGACGCTCTTTTCGCCCCAGCCGATTTTGACGCCCACGAAATCGTTCCAAGCGACCGCGAGATCGCCGGCGCGCAGACGGAAGCATTCTTCGACATCGGCGGGGTTGTTCTTGGAGACAATGGCGAGCAGCACGCCGCGCGCGGCAAGTTGCTTCAAATAGCGCTGGTAGGCGCGATAGCAGTTGCCGGGAAATGCGGCGCCAGTGGCCACGCCTTCCGGCCCATCCTCGCCCACGATGCCGCCCCACAGCGTGTTGTCGAGATCTGTACACAACACCTTGCGCGGCGGAAAATAGAGAGCGCGCATGGCCCGCACCAAGCCTTCGGCGTAAGCGCTGAAAAATGCCGGCGCGATGGCCAGCCGCGAAGCGCTGAACATGCGCGCATCGCGCCACTGCTTGCGGCCGTGACGCGCGGCGAGATGATCCTGGTCGAAGTAGACGGCGTCGCCCACCTTCCGGCAGGCTTCGGCGATGGCCTCATTGATGCGCGCCACGGCGCGGCTTTCCCCGCCGAGGTTGGCGTCGGCGATTTCGCCCAGCGCCGGTTGATCGGGCAGAACAAAGCCCTGGGCAACGAGGCGCGTCTTCGAATTGCGCCGCAGCGACTCGATCAAGCCTGCTATGTCCCGCGCAGCGCGCCCGGTTTCGCGATCGATTCCGGCGGGAACGCCAGATGCGCAGACATCGGCCAAGCCACCGGCCAAATCTTCGATGTCGGCGAGAAAAAGCGTGAGATCCGGCTGGAAACGGCATAGGGCGCCGTCGGGATTCATGAGGTCATCGATAAAGCTGCCGTAGCCGCCCACGGCGACGTCAAGCCAGAGGCCGCTGAGCGCGGCGTGGACAACCAAATTCTGTAGCAGGGGCTCAACGGTAACTGACCGCGCGATGTAGACGCGCAGCGGTTTCAGGCCAGATGCTTTCGCGCCCTCGGAACCCAGCGCCTTCAGACGCGACGCGGCAAACGCGAAACTGCCCGCGCCTTGCCCGGGCGCGGTGAGCGTACGCAACGCTTCTTTGAAGCCTGCGCCGCCGCCCGAAGACGCCAGTTCGCGCAAACGTTGCCTGGCTTCTTGAGAGTCTCTGGATTCCATCCCCGGTTGTAAGTGGCCGCTTGCAGTAAACAGGGCTTACCGTGCAAGTTTATCATCCGGCGCCATGCTTGACCGCATGCGACAATCGATTCTTACCGATGGATTCGCATGCCGCTGAAGTGGCCCAGGGACAACGCTTTGAGTTCGGCAAAAACTGGGCTTGGTTCCTGACGACACTGAACGACGCCAAGATCGACGAGGCGATTCGTTCCCTGAAAGAGATGCTCGGCGTGAGCACTCTGGAAGGCGCACGATTCCTCGACATCGGCTCGGGCAGCGGTCTTTTCAGCCTGGCCGCGCGCCGGCTGGGCGCACAGGTTGATTCCTTCGATTACGACCCGAACTCGGTGGCGTGTACGCGCGAACTGCGCCGCCGCTACTTTCCGGACGACCCCCAGTGGAGGGTGGAGCGCGGCTCGGCGCTGGATGAAGCCTACGTGCGGGCGCTCGGGCAATTCGACATTGTCTACTCGTGGGGCGTGCTGCACCACACGGGAGAAATGTGGAAGGCACTGGCCAACGCAGCCATTCCCGTCACGCCCGGCGGCAAATTCTTTATCGCGATTTACAACGACCAGGGCACGGCCAGCCAGCGCTGGACAACGGTTAAGAAAGCCTACAACAAGCTGCCCAAGCCGCTGCGATTTACGGTAGTGTGGCCTTCCTTCTGGGCGCTCTATTGGCGGCCGCTGGTAAAGGATACGTTGCGCCTGCGCCCGTTCCGCACGTTCAGCGAATACGGCAAAGTGCGGGGCATGTCGCTGTGGCGCGACCTGATCGATTGGGTAGGCGGATATCCATTTGAGGTCGCCAAGCCGGAAGAGATCTTCGACTTTTTTCGCGATCGCGGTTTTTCACTGCTCCGTCTGCGCACGGCCGGCGGCAGCATGGGCTGCAACGAATTCGTTTTCGAAAAGCGGAAGTAACGCATGAAGACGTTCGAGAGCGCGGCGGTTCTGCAGTCGGCGGTGGACCGGCTTGGCGCGCTCACGCGCGATCGGTCACGGCAGTGGGGCCGCATGGCGGCGCATCAGATGATCTGCCACTTGAGCGATTCGTTCGAGGTATCGATGGGCGGCATGACCGTCAGCATGGCGACCGGACTTCCGCAGCGGACCGTGATGAAATTCGGCGCGCTTTACGTGCCCTTGCGGTGGCCGAAGGGCGCCAAGACGCGCCCGGAGATCGACCAGGCGGTGGGCGGCGGCACTCAACCGGCGGATTTCGAACATGATCGCGGGCGATTGGTGGCCGCGATGCGCCGGTTCGCAGCGCCTAAACCCGATTTCGACTGGCGTCTTCATCCGTTCTTTGGCAATATGAGCCGATGGGAATGGATGCGCTGGGGCTATTTGCACACTGACCATCATTTGCGTCAGTTCGGAGGGTAAGCATGCGAAAAGCGATCTTGCTGGCGGCGCTCGCGGCCACGCTGCGCGCGGAAACCGGCGCATTCACGATCCACATGATCCTCCACGCCATCGGCGAGGAGCATTACGAGATCACCGGGGAAAATGGCGGGTTGACGTTGAAGACGTCGTCCGAATACACCGACCGCGGCATGAAGCGGACGTCGGCGGCCTCGCTGCACATGGGCGGCGACTATACGCCGCTCGGTTTTGAATCCGGAACCGCGCGCAAAATTGCAGTGAGCGGCGGCAAGGCGGAGATACAAGAGGACGCCAAGAGCCGGACGGCAGCGCTCCCCGCGCGGTATTTCACGATTCTGGGGCCTTCGCCGTTCGCGATCCAGATGGCGATGATGCGCTATTGGCTGAAGCACGATAAGCCGGCGCAATTGCCGATGCTGCGCGTGAACGACGCCGCAACGCCGATAGAAATCGCGGCCGCGGGCCACGATTCCATCACGGTGGATGGCAAGCGGGTGGCTCTGGACCGGTACACCGTCGCGAATCTGATGTTCGGGCGCGAGATTTTATGGATGAATGCCGCTGGCGATCTTGCGGCGGCGATGACCTTCGCCGGCGGATTGCCGATGGAAGCGGTGCGCAGCGAATATGAGCCAGCGCTCGATCAGCTTTATCGCGCAGGCGTGGCGCAGGAAATGGCGGATCTCACATCGCTGGGTAAACAGGTCACGCCGCAACGGAGCGGAACGTTTGCGATCGCAGGCGCGACGCTGATCGACGCGACGGGGCGCGCGCCGGTGGCGGATTCGGTGGTGATTGTGCGCGATGGACGCATTGCAGCCGCGGGCGCACGTTCGGCTGTTACGATTCCACGCGGCATGGCAGTGGTGGACGCCAAAGGCAAGACGCTGCTGCCCGGTCTTTGGGAGATGCACACGCATTTTTCGGGCGTTGAGTTTGGACCGGCGCTGCTGGGCGCGGGCATCACCACGGCGCGCGATTGTGGCGGCGAGTTCGACTACCTGGTGGCGCAACGCGATGCCGCGGAGCGAGGCGCAGTGAGCCCACGCCTGGTCCTGGCTGGCCTGGTGGATGCCGGCGGATTGAAGGCCTTCGGCCACGCAACCGCCGAAACGCCCGATGAAGGTCGCGCGGTGGTGCAGCGCTATCACAACGCCGGGTTCCAGCAGATCAAGCTCTACACGTTTCTTCAGCCCGATGTTATCCGGGCAATTTCCGCCGAAGCGCATCGCCTGGGCATGACCGTCACCGGCCATGTGCCGCAAGTCTTTAACGCATTTCAGGGCGTGGAGGCGGGCATGGACCAGATCAACCACTTGAATTACGCGTCGAACATGATGCGCGCAGCAGGCGGAGGGCGCGGCGCCCGATCGACGTGAATTCCGAGACTGCGCAGAAGGCCGTTCAGTTCTTCAAGGACCATCACACCGTAATCGACCCGACCGCGGGGTGGGGCGAGATGTCGGGGCATTCGAAAGAAGTAGACGTGGCGTCGTTCGAACCCGGCATTCTCAAAGCGCCCTTCGTGCTCGACGCCAAATTTCGTGGCATGGGCGGCAACACCGGCGCGGAGCAGATGCACTCGCGCCTGGCGCAGAGCGAGGCTGTGATTGGCGCATTGTTCAAGGGTGGAGTGACGATTGTCCCCGGCAGCGACACCGGCCTGGTTGGATACGGCCTGCAGCGTGAGCTCGAAATCTACGTGGAAGCGGGCATGACCCCGATGCAGGCGATTCAAGCGGCGACGATCGTTTCGGCTCGCGCCATGAAGCTCGATGGGGAACTCGGTACGATCGAGACCGGCAAGCGCGCGGATCTAATCCTGGTGGATGGCAACCCGGCGACGGATATTCACGACATCCGCAAGGTGGCGCAGGTGGTGACCAACGACCGCCTCTATGATTGCGCCAGATTGTGGGAGAGCGTGGGATTTCGCCCGTAGCTAGACGGAGCGAAGACGCTCGGCGGCGGCTTCCGGAGTGATGTCGCGCTGCGGCGTGGCGAGCATTTCGTAGCCGACCATAAACTTGCGCACGGTGGCCGACCGCAGCAGCGGCGGATAAAAGTGCAGATGCAGGTGCCACTCTTCGTGCGGGGCGCCATCGGTGGGGCGTTGATGGAAGCCCATGGTGTAAGGAAAAGAAACCTGGAATAAGCGGTCGTAGCGTGCGGTGGTTCGTTTGAGGATGTCGGCCAATGCATCGCGTTCGGCGGCGGTGAGTTCATCGATAGCCGTGACATGCCGCCTGGAGATGATCATCGTCTCAAACGGCCAGACGGCCCAAAAGGGAACCATCACGACGAACGCGCTATTCTCTTCGACGACGCGTTCGGCCGTCGCGCGCTCCAGAGATTCGTATTCGCATAACAAGCACCCGCCGCGCTCTTCGCGCCACGCCCATAGCGAGGCCTGCTCTTTCGCCACCTCGTTGGGCAGAGAATGGCTGGCCCAAATCTGGCAGTGAGGATGCGGGTTGCTGGCGCCCATCATGGCGCCGCGGTTTTCGAAAATCTGAACGTAATTGATGTCCTCGCGCGCGCCCAGTTCCGTGTATTGCGCCACCCAGGTTTCCGTCACCTGACGGAGATCGGCGAGATCCATGTTGGCGATGGTGAGATCGTGGCGCGGCGAAAAGCAGACCACGCGGCAAATGCCGGACTCCGTCTCCGTGATCAGCAGGCCGCGGCGATCCGCGCGTTCCAGCGGGACATCCGGTTTCAGCGCCGCGAAATCGTTGTCGAACACAAACGTCGTGTCGTATTGCGGATTGCGCGCCCCCCCCGCGCGCCCGTTGCCCGGGCACAGATAGCATTCCGGATCGTATTGCGGCGCCGGCGGCGCGTCCGATTTTTCCACCTGCCCTTGCCACGGACGATCGGTGCGATGAGGCGAAACCAACACCCATTCGCGGGTGAGCGGGTTGAAGCGACGGTGAGGATTCCCTATTGGCATGGCGGGCGAAGTTCTATTCTCTCCCGATGGGGCCGGTTTCCGGCAAGTCGAAATCACGCAGCCCCCAATCTTCGCGATTGAAAACCAGTGGCCTCTCAAAACGCGCCATGTCGCCGGCCCATGCAAGCACCTGATCGAAGGGAATCCACGGAATACCTTTGGCCGCGAGCCGCTGATAGAGAGCCTTCTCACCCTCGGGCGACCATCCGGAGCCGCTGGCGTGCTCGATGTGATAGACGCGCATGGGGTCACAGAGCACCAGTTCGCGCGCGCCGCCATAGTGCGCCATGAAGCAGAACACGGAATCGATGTTCATGGAATACATGGCGAATTCGGGATAGCCGCGCAGATCGAGCCAACGGTCGCGATGCGCCAGCGTGAAATCGCCACAAGCGTTGGTGTGCAGATCGGCTGGCGGCGTGGGCGGAAATAGCGCCATGCCCGATTGCGGTCCGAACGCCATGGACGATCCGCCAGCGCCGTCCCTGAAATGCACTTTGCCTGCCGCCGCCGCGAACGGCAGACCGATGCGAATGGGACCGTTGCGCCGCCGCACATCCCGCAAAAAGCGCGCGCCGCCGACCGCGATCTCGCGGAAGCGCGCGACGGGACGAAAGGGGGCGGGGCGGACCGCAATAGGCGCGGCCGATGCTTCGGCAGGCAACCAATCGAAGCGAAAGGCGCGGTAGTTGAGCAGCCGGCCGTTGGCGAGCGACGGTCCTCGATCGGGGACAACCAGGCGGATGGACTCGGCGCCGGGCTCGACGCGCAGGCAAACCCGCGCGCGCAAGGGCACGACGACATCCGCGGGCGAAACGCCATCGCGGCGCAAGCGGAACGGCGCAAAGCGGACGCCGGGGCCGCCTTCGATCTCCATGGCGAGCGTGCGCGGGCGCGATTCGGCATCGAAGTGGAGATCCACCTTTGCGCCCGCCCAGCGGAAAACCAGACCGAAGTGCTGCTCAGGCGGCCACCACCCGGGCCCGAAGAAAATGCCTTGCCCGGGCCGGGCGGCATCGACGCCGGACAGTTTGCGCACGCCTTCGGCGTTCAATGCGAATGTGCCTTCGAGCGCATTGAGGCGGATGCGGTGAGCGGCGCAATAAGCAAGCTGTTCGTCAATGGAGACGCCGGGCGGCACGCCGGAATCGACGTCGTGCCGGTCCACGCGGTACATGCTGGCCGGGTCGAGCTTGCGCGCGGCGATGAATTCCATCAGCTCATTGGAGAACAGAATGTCGATATTGGTGGCGAGCACGAATTCGCCGCGCGCGCGCTGGATGCCCGCGTTCTTCGCGATCATCTGAAATAGAGGCAACTGTTCGTGATGGGCGTAGCGCCGATGCAATTCCGGCGGAACCGTAATCACGCGGAAATGGCAGGGGCCTGGTTGGTCCGGCCAGCGAAGCGCCTCCGCTAAGGACGGCTTATCCGCGGGCGGGTTCCAATCGACGAGGACCAACTCCATGGGCAAAGCAAATCGCTTCGCCAGCGCCGCCAGGCCATCGACAAAGATCTGCATCCGCCGCAGCAGGTTGGCGCCGTGATCGTCATTGCGCGCGGTGGCGACGACGGAAAGATAAGGATGTCCGTTGGACATGGAGTGCGGCAAGCGCCATTGTAACCGGCGCTTTGCCGATGGCGAGCCTGCAATCTCAAGCCGGTCTAATGTCCCGGCGCGATTCCGCCGAATGCCACGGTGTATGGCAATGCGTACCATTCCGGCGATTCTGTGCGCCTTTTTTGCGGCCAGCGCCGCTGGGCCCGCCAACCACAATCTGCCTCTCTTCTTCATTCCGAACCGCGGCCAGGCGCCCGCGGATGTCCGTTTTATGGCTAAGGGCTCGGGGTTGACGGCCTATTTTCTAGGCGGCGAGGTGGAGTTCCGAACGCCGGGCAGCGTGCTGCACATGCGGCTGGAGGGAGCCGCGGCGAACGCTCGCGTTGAGGGCGGGGACGCCATGCCGGGGCAGGTCAACTTTCTCGCGGGCGTGCCGGAACGCTGGCGTACCGGGCTTGCGATGTATGGATCGGTGGTTTATCGCGGCCTCTATCCTGGCGTTGACTTGACTTATAGCGCGCATGGGAATGACTTGAAGTCGGACTTTGTGGTGGCTCCAGACGCGGATCCACGTCAGATTCGCTTTCGATATCTGGATTCGGGAGCGGTGCGTATTGGCGAGGACGGGTCACTGCTGATCGAGACTGCAAACGGCGTCATGAAGGAATTGCCCGCGATTGCATACCAGATTCACAGCGGTAAACGAGAGCCGGTGGAAGCGCGATTCGAATTGGAATCTAACGGCGCGATTGGATTTTCTGTGGGCGCGTATGACCGCTCGCTTGCGCTTGTGATCGATCCGGTGCTTGCTTACAGCACGTTTCTTGGCGGTTCCGGCGCGGGCGCGGCGAATGCCATCGCCGTGGATTCCACGGGCGCGGCGTACATCGCGGGGTACACGGAATCGTTCGATTTTCCGACGGCAACTCCGGAGCAGAGCGTGAGCGGCGGCGGTAACGACGTTGTTGTGGCCAAGCTGAACGCGGCGGGCACGGGGCTGGTTTATTGCACTTATCTTGGGGGTTCGGGAGACGACAGAGCCTTCGGAATCGCCATCGATTCCACGGGCGCTGCATACGTCACGGGTTCCACCCAAT
This sequence comes from Bryobacterales bacterium, assembly GCA_963743705.1. Lineage (GTDB taxonomy): Bacteria > Acidobacteriota > Terriglobia > Bryobacterales > Bryobacteraceae > PALSA-243. Next base: position 1,097,142 of record CAVUQS010000021.1, read on the forward strand.
CGGCGAACTTTCCCGTGCGCAATGCGCTGCAGGCGAGCCTCGCCGGCGCGAAGAACGCTTTCGTGACCAAGCTGACTCCTACCGGCAACGGTCTGGCCTACAGCACGTTCCTGGGCGGCAACGGGTCAGACAGTGGGAATGGGATTGCCGTGGATGCCGGCGGAAATGCTTACATCACGGGCGACACGACCTCTAGCCGATTCCCAGCCAATTCGTTTCAGACGATGCATCGCGGCGGACAGGACGCCTTTGTCGCCAAATTGAACGCGGCGGGTAGCGCGCTTACCTACAGCACTTATCTCGGTGGAGGCGCGGCCGATCATGGCGCGGCGATCGCCGTGGATTCGAGTGGGGCCGCGTTTGTCACGGGCTCGACATCTTCGACGGACTTTCCCACGGTGAATGCCATGCAGGCATCGAACGGCGGCGGACAGGATGGATTTGTCGCGCGCCTCCTGCCGGATGGCAGCGGCCTGCTTTTCAGCACGTATCTGGGGGGCTTGGGGGGTTCGACGGGCAATCCGGAATCCGGTCAAGGGATCGCCGTGGATTCCTCGGGCAATGCTTATGTGACAGGCGTGACGTCATCTTCCAACTTTCCGCTGCTCAACCCGGCGCAATCGACGCTGAACGGATGGACAGATGCGTTCATCGCCAAGCTGAGCCCGGCGGGGACGCTGATTTTCAGCACCTATCTCGGCGGATCGGGCAACGATGCGGCCAACGCCATCGCGGTGGATGCCAATGGGTTTGTTTATGTCGCGGGCTATACCTACTCCACCGATTTCCCGGTAGTCTCGGCGCTGCAAGCTTCGAGCGCGGGCGTGGGAACCTCCGACGCGTTTGTGGCCAAGCTGGCAGCCGCGGGCAATGCCCTGACTTTTTCGACCTATCTGGGCGGCAATGACTCAGACACCGCCACAGGCGTGGCGCTCGATGCGAGCGGGAACGTTTATGTCGCCGGATGGACGCTGTCTTCGAATTTCCCGGTGGTGAGCGCCTATCAGGGGCAGAATGCGAGTGGATATTCGGCGTTTGTCAGCAAATATGCCTTTAATGTCGCTCCAGCGAATGTCAGCGTGACGCCGAGCTCCGGCAGCGGCACGGCGCAAACATTCGTTTTTCAATATTCCGACGGCAACGGCGCGACCGATCTGAGTTCGGTGGGCGCGTTGTTCAACACATCGACCGGTCTCGCAGGCGGCTGCGGAGTGATCTATAACCTGGCGCAGAATTCACTGGCCTTGCTGACGGACGCGGGCGCACAACCTGCGACTACGCTGACGCCCGGCAGCGGCACGGCGCAAAACAGCCAGTGCGCCTTGAACGGCGGCGCATCCAGCGTGTCGCTCTCGGGCAACATCCTGACGATGACCCTGGCGCTGACATTCACTACGGCATTTAACGGCGCCAAGAGCATTTACATGCAGGCGGCGAATCCGTTTCAGAGCACTTCCTGGCAGCCGGAGGGCGTGTGGACCGTGCCGGTGTCGACGACTGTAACGCTCGCCGTCACTCCTTCCTCCGGCGGCGGCCTGCAGCAAACCTTCGGTCTCCAATTCACGGATTCGGGCAGCGCCACCGACCTGATCACGGCCGGCGTGCTTTTCGCCCCGCAGAATGGACCAGTATCGACGGTGAGCGCGTGCGCCGTGTTGTATAACCGCGCTCAGAATTCCCTCATGCTGTTGACGGACACAGGGGCGCAACCAACGGGCTCGCTGACCCCGGGGGCCCCCGGCTCGCAGCAGAACAGTCAATGCACGCTGAACGGCGGCAGCTCGGCCGTGGCTATCTCTGGAAATACGCTGACGTTGAATCTCGGTTTGACGTTCGCCGTTTCCTGGATCGGAACGAAGACGGTCTACATGGAAGCCGTCACTCCTTCGCAATCGGGAACTTGGGTTTCCGAGGGCCGCTGGGTGACGTCGGCCTCGTTGAGTGTTGCGGCATCGCCAACAACGGGAACCGGCTCGCAACAGCTCTTCGCGATTCAGGGAACGGACTCTTGGGGAGCCACGGACATTCTCACTCTGGGCATTCTTTTCAATTCGAGCGCCAGCACAACTTCGGCGTGCGCCGTGACTTACAACTGGCTGCAAAACTCCCTGGCATTGCTCACGGACTCGGGGACGGCGCCCGCCAGCTCGATGACGCCGGGGAGCACCGCGACCCAGCAGAACAGCCAATGCATCCTCAGCGCGGGCGGATCGAGCGTAACCGTTTCAGGAACGGTGCTGACCGTCAACGTGGCATTGACGTTTCTGCCCGCGTTTGGCGGCGCCAAGAATACCTACGTGGAAGGAACCAATCCGTTCCGGACCGTGAACTGGACCTCAGTGGGCACTTGGACAGCATCCTCCGGCGCGTCGGTCAGCATGGCGATCTCGCCGTCGTCGGGCGGCGGGCTGCAGCAAACTTTCTCTCTGCCCTTCACCGATAGTCTGGGCGCGACCGACTTTACGAGTGTGGGCGTGCTCTTTGCGCCGCAGAGCGGCCCGGTATCCACGGTGAGCGCGTGCGCGGTGTTGTACAACCGCGCGCAGAATTCCCTCATGCTGCTGACGGACACGGGGGCGCAACCGTCGGGCTCGATCACTCCCGGTAGCGGTTCGCAGCAAAACAGCCAGTGCACGTTGAACGGCTCGGGGTCGAGCGTCTCTGCGTCGGGAAATACGTTATCGGTGAATCTCTCCCTCACGTTCGCCGTCTCGTGGATCGGCACCAAGAACGCCTATATGGAAGCCGCGACCTCGTTCCAAGCGGCAACGTGGGTCCTCGAGGGCCGCTGGGTAACTTCGGCCTCGCTTAGCGTTGCGCTCACGCCGACCTCAGGCAGCGGATCGCAGGAAACTTTCACCGTGCAGGGAGTCGACTCGTGGGGGGCCACGGACGTGCTGACGTTGGGCATTCTCATTAATTCGTCCGCGAGCACGTCAGCCGGGTGCGCGGTCGTCTACAACTGGCTGCAGAATTCGATGATGCTGTTGACCGATTCGGGCGGCAATCCCGCGAACTCGATTACGCCGGGTTCCAGCGCGACTCAACAGAACAGCCAATGCATCTTGAGCGGCAGCGGATCGAGCGTGAGCGTCTCCGGAAACACGCTGACCTGGAACGTCGCTATCAGCTTTACCTCCGCATTCACCGGGTCCAAAAATATATACACGGAAGGAACGAATCCGTTCCGCTCGGTCGCCTGGGCGGCGGAGGGGACGTGGAGCATACCGGTCGTAACAGGAGGCTCGCTGTCGTTGCCGCCGGCGTCTAACCCGTCGAGCCCTTCCAGTCCGTCGAGTCCTTCATCCCCGACGGCGCCATCAAGCCCCACAACGCCCGCGAGTCCGACCAGTTCAACGGGCGTCACCCCGGTCTCTGTTTCGCCCTCTTCGGGAAGTGGACAGGAACAAACGTTTACGCTCCTCTATTCCGACAGCTCCGGGGCAAGCGACTTGACGAACGTATGGGCGTGGTTTCTGGCGCCGAATTCTTCTTTCTCCCTGATCAAGACGTGCGCGGTCTATTACAGTCGCGCACAGAACGCTCTCTATCTGACGAACGATACCGGAAGCTTTCTCGCGCCGGTGACTCCTGGGCGCGCCGGAACCGCCGCCAACAGCCAATGCTCGATCAACGCGGCGGCGAGCAGCGTGGCGATCTCGGGGAGCGATCTGACATTGACCCTGGCGGTGACCTTCACGCCGGCATACTCCGGCAACAAGAACATCAACATGAGCGCGGTCTCGTCGAAGGGCATCGTGAGCCCGTGGATTGCGGAAGGAACTTGGACGGTTCGATGAAACGCGGCGGGCCTACGCTACAATCGGGTGTTCGTGAGCAGGACATCCGCAACGCATGTGGAACGGTGATTACGCCTATCTTCTCAGCAATCTAATCCAAAAGGATTTTAAGATCCGCTACCGGAACATGTCGCTCGGCGTGTTCTGGTCGCTGCTCAATCCGTTGGTGACGATGGGCGTATTGACGTTCGTCTTTACGCGCATCTTCGATAGGCCGCAAAGAGATTATCCGGTATTCGTATTGTGCGGGCTGGTGCCTTTTAACTTCTTTTCCCTGGCGTGGAGCACAAGCACCAGCTCGCTTCTCGACAACTCGCGCCTGATCAAACGCGTGGCGGTGCCGCGCGAAACCATTCCGATTGCGACGGTGCTGGGAAACTGCATGCACCTGCTGATTCAGATCGGATTGCTGATGGCGTTCGCTCTGATTTTCGGCGATATGCCCAATTGGAATTGGCTTTGGATGCCATACCTGTGGGCCATGGAGATCGTGTTTGTCTGCGGCCTCTCCCTGTTTACTTCAGCCTTGAATATCTACATTCGCGACACGCGCTACGTGGTGGAATCGATCAACGTCGTCCTGTTCTGGTTGGTCCCGATTTTTTATAGCTTCGACCAGATTCCCGAGAAGTACAAAACCATCTACGGAATCAATCCGATCGCAGCATTGGTGATTGCGTTGAGGAAGATCATCTTGGAAAAGCAACCGCCCGGCGACGTACTGCTCGTGAAGCTCACGGCCGCATCGCTGCTCACATTAGCCTTCGGCGCATGGGTCTTTCGCCGCTGCCAACGAGGTTTCTATGACTACCTCTAGCTCGCGCAACAGGCGGCCATCGTGATCGAATTCGAGCATGTCTCGAAGTCATTCCGCCACGGCAGCGAATCGAAGCTGCTGCGCACGTTCGTCCGCGAAATCTTTCACGGTCCGGCGCGCAGCGATTTCTTCGCTCTACGCGATGTGTCGTTTCGCGTCGCGCAAGGCGAGAGCGTGGCCATCGTGGGACAGAATGGCGCCGGCAAGAGCACGCTATTGAGCCTGGTGGCCGGCCTGACGAGTCCCGTCGAAGGGCGCGTAGCCGTGAACGGCCGCACTGCCGCTCTGCTCGAGTTGGGCGCCGGCTTCCACCCCGATCTCACCGGCGTCGAAAACCTGCATCTCAACGCTTCGTTGATTGGTTTGAGCAGGGAGCGCGTCGCGGAGGTCTACAACGGCATCGTCGAATTCGCCGATATCGGCGACTTTATCAACGAGCCGATCCGCACCTATTCGATGGGAATGACGATGCGGCTGGCTTTCGCGGTGGCGGTCCACGTCGATCCGGATATCTTGATCGTGGACGAAGTGCTGGCGGTGGGCGACGCGGCGTTTCAGGAAAAATGCCGCGAGCGCATCCGGCGATTCAAAACCGAGGGTAAGACGCTGCTGTTCGTCTCGCATTCCGGCCCCATGGTGAGTCAACTTTGCGACCGGGCGCTGTGGCTGGAGCATGGCCGGGTGAGAATGGACGGCCCGGCGAAAGAAGTGCTTGACGCCTACATAACGAGCAGCACCGGCCCGGCGGCCTGATGGATAGCGGGGCTTAATTCCGGCGGCCAAGGTACGTCGTCGCAAGAGAATAAAAAAACCACCGCACGTAGCCGAATGACCATTCCGACGGCGTGAACAAGCGCCGCAGAAACCGGCGAGGCGTCCAGGCAGAGGGATACTCACCGATTTTCAGGCCTGCGCGATCGCAGCGCGCAAGCATCTCGATGTTGAACGCGAACGCGCGGGACGATTCGACCGGGGTCTGATCGATCGCCTTCCGCGAATAGACCCGGAAGACATTGGTCGCGTCGCGCACGGGCAGCCGCGCCAGGTAGTAAAGCGGAAACGCGGCAATGCGCGCCAGCATCGCTCTCCCTCCGTGGCAACCGCGGCTATCCCGCATGACGCGGCTGCCGGCGACAAGATCGTATCCGCGCTCGATCATGACGGCCATTTCGTCGAGGCAGCAAACGTCGCCTTCGGCATCGGCGGGAAGCATCGCGATAACCGGCGCCGTGCTGGCGCGAAGGCCGGCAACGGCGGGCGAACCGGCTTCCGGGCCCGCGCAATCCACAACGCGAATATTCAGATTGTGAAACTCATGTGGCTTGACCGCGGCGATCGCGCCCTCGTTTTCGCGCACGCGGCACAGCAGCACATTGCAATATTTTCTGACGCCGGTATTGAGTGCAGCCAACAGGCGCAACAGGCCAGCGGCGGTCCTCGCATCGGGAATGACAATATCGAGCCTGCGCCGCAGCGTAGGAAATACGTAAGGCGCGGGGCGCTCATTGAGACTGAAATAGAACCAGTGGGCGTTGGCGTCGAAGAGTGGGCCGAGAAGTTCGCGCATCTCGGTTTGCTGAATGCTGGAAAGTCCCGTGTGGTAGCTATGGTCGGCGGATTCCAGCGCGATCTCATTGCGGGTGGTGAATTCGATCGCCGCGATGGCCTGCTCCACGTTGGAATCGATGCGGCCGAGGCGCACGAGCGGACCGCTCCAATCGTTTCCTTTCCAGATGCCGTCGCCACGATATTCGGGGGGCCGCCCGGCGTAGCGCACGTCGGAAAGGTCGTGCATGATCACGAGGTGCTGCCGGTCAGCCAGCAGCGGCAGGATGCGCGCCAGGACGCACTCCGCGATATCGAACCCGTGCGCGTCCCAAAACAGCAGCACCCGCTTGGCGTCTTTCAAGGCCGTGGCGAAATCGAAGCTCAGGATTTCCGTGCGCAGGGCGGTCAGATTATTCAGCCACTCTTCGGTGACCAACGGACGAAGACGCGGCAGAGTCTGCTCTTCCCAATCGGAAGAAAGACAGAGACTGAGAACGCGCGTCGGTCCGCCCGCGAGGAAAGCCGCTTCGGTGAACGCGACGGTGGAGTTGCCCTTGCCCCGGCCGAGTTCCAGGATCAGGTCCGGAGCGAATTCCAGGGCCGCGGCCGTGAGCTGCGCCCATTGGAACGGATCGAGATCGCAGCCGTGTCCTACAGCGTCGCGCAAGGCGAGGATGCGGTCACGCGAGGCGGTGAGAACATGACGCTGATTCCAATAGGCCGTCGCGGGACGGAACTCCAGCATCGGAGGCTAGGCCCCGGCGGCGTTGGCGGCCACAGGCTCGGGCGTCCAGAAGTTCCAGATGTCGATGCACGGCTTGCCGCCGAGATCGAGCGAACGATAAGAGTTGTGCGGAGCGCAGAGCACCAGAACGTCGCTCTGCGCCATGACCTCCTCTAGCGGCAGAATGTCGGGATCGTTCTGCACGAAGGGATCGGCGGTCAGGATGCGGCGGGCACGGAGGGCGAGCATCTTTTTCAGCTTGTAGCTGAGAGAAGAGCGCGGATCGTCGATATTCGCCTTGAAGGCCATTCCAAGCAGGCCAACCGTGATATTGGCCAGATCGAACTGGGCGGCGATGCGGTCGACAATAAATTGCGGCATGCTCTCGTTGACCAGCATGGCTGCGTAGCCGAGACTGAACTGGTTGCGGTAGAAGGCCGCCAACTGCATCGTGTCTTTGAACAGACACGGGCCGGCGGCGAAACCCGCGCCAGGGATGGCACCGCGCGAGTAATTGCGCTTCATGCCGTCCATCACGCGATAGTAATCCACGCCCGCCGATTCGGCGATGAGATAGAACTGGTTGGCGACGGCGAATTGGATATAGCGGAAGGCGTTGTTGAAAAGCTTGACTAACTCGGCTTCGCGCGGCGACAGGCGGATTACTTCCGGTGCGATGAGCTCGAATAGCTTCGCGGCTTCGTCTTCGGCTTCCGGCGTGGTGCCGCTGACAATCTGCGGCAGCGTTTGCAGCTCCTCGATCGCGAAGCCCTGCACAATACGCTCGGGACAAAATGCGACGCGCGTCTTCTTGCCGTGGCTGGCGAGGTATGCGGCCATGGATTCGGTGACGCCCGGATAAACCGTGGAGCGCATGACGATCAGTTGATCGTCCGAAAGAAACGGCAGCATCTCATCGAAGCAGCGGGTGATCGCCTTGAGCGACGGATTGAGGAATTCATCGACCGGCGTGCCGATGGTGATGATGACGACCGGAACGCCGCTGATACATTCGGCGGCGGTCGAGGCGTCGAGCATCCCGTGAGCCAGGACGTTCTTCAACAGCGGCTCCGCGCCCTGCTCCATGAAGGGCATGTTGCCGGACATGACTGAATCGATCGTCTTGCGATTGATGTCGAAGACGCGAACCTTTTTGCCTTTCGACGCAAATACGATCGAAAGCGGAAGTCCGACGTGCCCGCCGCCGCCGACGACCACGATGTCGGCATTGGACGCCACGTTCTTCACCGTGCCCCTTTCATGTAGACCATGACGGTCTCCGGTTCCGCGGCGCGATCCTTCGGGCCGCATCCGAGCGCGATGTACTCGGCCGCCGTTTCCGGCGGATGCTCCGCGAAGAGGCGCCAGCAATCGATCAATGCCGCCCCGGGTTTGATGTCGGACGCGGCGAGCGAGCGAAACTCGCGCCACGCGGTCATGATCACGAGCACGTCGGCTTCCCTGGCGCATGCACGCGCGTTGGGGGCAAAGATTGCGCCGGGTAACTCAGCCCGCGCGTTCTGCATGGCCACCGGATCGTAGACCACAACGCGCGCGCCGCTCTGCAGCAGGCTTTTGGCCAGCGCCACGCCTTGCGATTCCTCAATTACTTCGGTCTCGGGCTTATAGGAAAGCCCAAGAATGCCCACCGTTCCCGAGCGCGAAAGCCGTTGCGACGCCAGTTCATGCAGCCGCTCCACCTGACGCTTGTTAATCCGATCGGTGGCTTCCGCGAGCAACGCGGGAACGCCGTTAGCGCGCGCCAAAGAGGAAAAGGCCACGTTGTCGCGGGGGAAACACGGGCCGCCATAGCCGAGCGCGCCCTTCAGATACTTCTGCCCGATACGAGAATCGCAGCCAACCGCAGCCGTCACCTGGTCCACATCGGCGCCGGGGATCGATTCGCAAACTTCGGCCAGCATGTTGGCGTACGAGATTTTCGTCGTAACGTAGGTGTTGATGGAGATCTTGGTCAGCTCGGCGTTCACGAAATTCAGGCGCTGGATGCGCGGCGCATTGTCGCAGACACCCAGATAGAGCTTTTCGAGCAGCGCGCCGGAACGCTCGTCGGATTCGCCGATGAGGATCATGTCGGGACTCAGCATGTCGCGAATCACGCTGCCCAAGGCGATGAACTCGGGGTTATAGCAGAGGCCGAAATCCTCGCCGCACTTCTTGCCGGAATGCGCCTCGAGCGCTGGAAGCAGAGTGCCGCCGGTGGCGCCGGGCATCACCGTGCTGCAAAGCGACACCAGATGCCAACCTTTTTTCCAACGCAGCGCCTCGCCGATCTTTTCCGCCGCCGCGACGACGTGATTCATCAAAAATGCGCCATCCGGCCCGGAGGGCGTGGGCACGATGATGAACGTGACGTCACTGTTGAGAATGGCTTCGGCATAGTCGTGCGTCGCGGTAAGCCGCTCCCGGTTGGCGCGAATCATCTCATCGAGACCGGTTTCGTTGACCGGAGCGCGCCCTTCGCGCAGAGCCTCGACATATACCGGGTTCAGATCGACTCCGATCACGTTATGCCCTTTGTGCGCCATGACGGCCGCCAAGGGAGATCCCAGTTTTCCTAAACCGACGATGGATAAATTCATCTATTTATTCCTGGCGTACGATCGGCATCCGCCAACCCGTGCCGAACGCGCGTGACGTTACCTTCAATACCGGCGCTGCCTGCTTCCGCTTAAACTCGGCCATGCGAACTAACTTCAAAACTCTGCGAACGGTCGCCTCGTCAAAACCCTGTTCGATTATCTCTTCCGCCGATTGCGATTGCTCAACGTGCAGCTCGAGGATGCGGTCAAGCAGCTCGTATGGCGGAAGGCTATCCTGATCGGTCTGTCCGGGCCGCAATTCCGCCGAAGGCGCCTTGGTGAGAATGGCCTCGGGAATATCGGGCTTGTGGAGATTGCGCCACCGCGAGACACGGTAGACCATCATCTTGGGCAGATCGGCGATTACGGCAAGGCCGCCGTTCATATCTCCATAAAGCGTGCAGTAACCTACCGAGACTTCCGACTTATTCCCGGTTGTAAGCAGCATGGAGCCGAACTTATTGGAAAGCGCCATGAGCAAGTTACCGCGGATGCGGGATTGGACGTTCTCTTCCGTTACATCCGGCTTAGCGCCGCTAAACGGGTCGGCTAACACGGCGTCGTAAGTTTGCATGATGCCGCCGATCGGAAGGGTAAGAGTGCGGATGCCAAGGTTGCGCGCCAACTCGACAGAATCGTCGACGCTGCCCCGGCTGGAATAGATGGAGGGCATCAGCACGCCCAGCACGTTTTCCGGGCCAACGGCGTCGGCTGCGATGGCCGCGGTGAGCGCGGAATCGACGCCCCCGGAAAGGCCGAGCAAGACCTGACGGAATCCCGTCTTGCGAACGTAATCGCGCACGCCGAGCACGAGCGCGCGCCAGATTTCCGGTTCCAGCGCGTAATCGTCGGCGGCGATCGATCCGGAATACGCATCGAGGTCGACGATCAGCACGTCGTCTTCGAACCCCTTCGCTCGCGCAAATAGGCGGCCTTGGGGATCGAACGCGCAACTGCGGCCGTCGAAGATCAGATCGTCGTTGCCGCCGACCTGGTTCACATATGCCAGAGGAATTCCGTGGCGATGCGCAATGTGGCCCAGCATGCGCTCGCGCATCTCTTGTTTACCGGCGGTGAAAGGCGAAGCCGAGAGGTTCAAAATCGCGTCGACGCCTGCGCGGGCAAGCACTTCGATGGGGTCTTCATGATAACGGCGGCGCTGCCAGAAATCGCGGTCGTTCCAGACATCCTCGCAGATGCTGATGCCAAGCCGCCGGCCATTCCATTCCAGAATCTGCGGGCCGGTTCCGGGTTCGAAGTAGCGGTCTTCGTCGAAAACGTCGTAAGTCGGCAGAAGGGTCTTGTGAAAGACCTGGCCCATCTCGCCACCGTTCAACAGCACGGCGCTATTGAAGAGCGGACGCCCCATCTCGGCGGGGTTGGGCGTCGCCACGCCTACCAGAATGGGCGGCCCGTCTTTCAACTCGGCCGCGATGCCGCGCAGCGCCTGGCAGCTTCGCTGGACGAAGCCTTTGCTCATCAGCAGATCGCGGGGCAGATAACCCATCAGCGCCAGTTCGGGCGTGATGGCAAGATCGGCGCCGCGAGTTTGGGCCGTGCGCGCAGCGGCAACGATGAGGGCGGAGTTTCCCGAAAGATCGCCTGCCGTTGGATTGATTTGAAGAAGAGCGACGCGCAAGGACATTCCCGCCCGGTTAGATCGACCATTAGTATAACATTTCACGTTCGTAGTAAACGTTTCCAGGCTAATTTAGAGCGGCGCCTTATTGATTTGCCGTAACTTCAATTACCTCGCCGGGTCATTGCATGGAATGGAGCGCTCAACCATTCGCCAAGAAATCGGAATGGTCTACGATAGTTAATAGTAAGTCCTACCGGTAAGCTAACAAGATACTTCCAGACAGTCGGTTTTAGAGGCTCGAAAAATTGGTCGCGCCCGTCCACACGGTAGGCCGTGTATCCGAAAATCCAGGAAAACGGTACGTATCCGTAGTGCCGCCGCAGGTGGCCCATGGAAGCATCGAACATGCGACGGCGCTGATTGATAGTCAAAGCTCCCTGGTGCATGCGCGAGTTGGCCAGATATTGCGGGATGGATGCGAAGCGAAAGCCCGCTTTCGCCATGCGAATCCATAACTCGTAATCGAACGACATATTGACGGTCGGATCGAGCTCGCAGCGCCGGTAGGAGGATGCGCGCAGAAACGCCGCGGGCTGGCAGATGAAGCAATCGCGCTCGAGCAATTTGGCGTCGAAGGGCCGCGTGGGATAGCGCGAGATAACTTGGCCGCGCCCGTCGATCCACCAGCCTTCGCCGTAGACGACATCCGTCTCAGGGTGCGCTTCCAAATACTCCACGGCCGCGCGGATGGCGCCGGGAAGATACGTGTCGTCGGCGTTAAGCCATGCGAAGACTTGCCCGCGGCCTTGCCGGAGGCCTTGGTAAGCCGCATCCGAGGGACCACGGTCGGGAGCGCTGGAGTAAGTCAGGCGCCCGCGGTAGCGCTCCAGAAGCTCTAGCGTGCCGTCGGTGGAACCGCCATCCACCAGGATATATTCAACGTGCGGATAATCCTGGGAAAGTACGCTCTCGATCGCGGCCGGTAGGAACTCCGCCATGTTATAACATGGCGTCACGATAGTTACTAAGACGGGTTGGGAAGGATTTTGGCTCAGCGTTTCCATACCAGCCGGCGGCCGGAAAGCGCGTTGAAGATGGCAAAGAACGCGGCGGCGTTAACCAGACAGAAATAGTATGGCATACGCAGGAGAGTGGGCTTGATTTTCCAGGTGGAACCAGCCAGCGCCAATGCGTAAAACAAGCATTGCAGCGCTCCGAGCCAAAGATAGAGCGGCTCGCGAAGTAGCGTGAGATTGCACGCGATCATCGCCAGCATGCAAATGGGGACCAGCAAGCGGCCGCCCTTGTGCGAGAGCAGCACGAACACGCCGAATGGGCGCGGCGGAAACAGAAATCCCTCGAGCTCGCGCATCTGCTGAAGATTGCCGGCCATGATGCGTACGCGGCGGCTAAACCCATCCATCTCGCGCGCCTGCTCGTACGCCACCGCGCCGGTTTCATAAACCATGCGGAAGCCCTGCTGCACCACGCGGACCGGAATTACATAGTCGTCATTGATGGTGCCGGCCGCGGGGTACGGATAGAGGGTTCGGCGGATGGCATAGAGCGAGCCGTGCGCGCCCAAAGTGGACCCGAGGGCGGCCTCTTTTTCCTTGAGAAACGTTTCGTACTTCCAATAAAACGCTTCCTGCACGCCGAGCCGCGCGGCTTCGGCGGACTGCACACGGTAAATCCCGCTCACGCCGCCAACGGTGGGGTCGGCAAAGTGCGCCACCAGACGGCGCAAGGCGTCGGGCTGCAGCATGCTGGCAGCATCGGTGAGCACCACAATCTCACCGCGCAATTCGGGCACGGTATCGTTGAGCGCGGTCATCTTGCCGCGATTCACCGGGTAATCGAACAGGCGCACGCGTGAATCGGAAAGGAACCCACGCACGATATCCGCGGTCTCGTCCCATGAGCCGTCGTTGGCGATCGCGATCTCGACCTTCTTCGCCGGATAATCCAGCAACTGGAAGTTGCGGATCTTTTCGCCAATGACATCGGCTTCGTTGTACGCGGCCACCAGGATCGAAATGAAGGGCTCCACCGGCGCATGCTTCGGGTGACGGCGGAAGACCGCGGCCAGCGCGGCCAGCACCAGCGGATAACCAGCGTAGAAATAGACGGTAAGGGCTGCGCAGATCCAAAAAAGAATCAGCGTGGCGTGCGGCGTCATCCGGCGATTACCAAAGCCTCAAGGGAACGTCGCCGGGCGACCAGCCGAAACCGAAACGGGCCACGTAAATAGGCCGGTTGTATTGGGGGAAATCGGGGCTCACATAACGGTTGCCGCTGATTCCCAACACGAAGTGCAGGCTACGCGCGATCTGCCGTGAGGCATTGAGCGAGCCGCCATCGTCGCCGTAGCGGCCCGGAATGTTGCCGTATGCCTTAGAGCGGTTGCTCTGCGCGGTGACATTGAAGCTCCAGTGGCGTAGGCCGGTGTACGTGTAGCCGCCGCTGAACGTGGTGGCATCGGAGGTAAGAAAGAGGCCATTCCCCGGCGTCACCGTGCGCACCGCTTCCGCGTAGAGAATTCCGTTGTGAAGCGTGTGCGATAAGCGGGCGCTGCCGTTGGGCAGATAGCGGCGCGTATAGCTGACCTGTTCCGCGGCGACGATTCCCAACAGCGCGGCGATATCGGGATCCACCGGTACAATCTGCGCAACCTTCGTCTCCAGCCGTGAGACGCCGGCAAAAGCGCTCAGCTCGAGGGTTTTTGAGATCCGCCACGCGAAAGTGGCCGCGGCCATGTGGACGTCGGTGCTGCTGAAGATTCGCGTGAAGCTGTAGTTCGTGTAATTGTACGTGGCGCCGATGGTGGTGAAGCGGGACAAGCGATATTGCATGTCGCCGCGCGCAATCGCGCCGCTCACGCCATACAACGCCGTGGAGCGGCGGCGGGTAAGAAAGCCATCGCCGCCAAAATCGAAAGAGAGCCGCGCGGTGCGCTGGTAGACGAGATCGGCCTGCGTGTTGAGGTAGATTGTCCGGTTATCGAAGAAATCGGTGTTCGGCAGCGTGGTCTGAGAAGGGTCGAACGGGACGGCCTGTTCCAGCCCGGCCAGCCCATAATTGCGCGAAAACATGCCGGCCGATTCGCGCAACACCAGCTTGAGATGCCGCGTGAACTGATGGCGGATTCCCAGCGACAGCGCCTGATTGGTTCCGTCGTAGTAGGTGGTTTTGTCGTAGCGCGTCACGTCGCCTTGGTAATCGACGCCGAGGAAGGTGTGCTTCCACGAATGGCTGCCGCTGATGCCGGCGACGAACTCGGTTCCAGCTGCCGCAACGTTGCCCAATTGCCCTTGCGAATTCGCCGGAACGCCGGCCAGGCCGGTGTCGTAAACGCCGGTGATTTCGAAATAGGGCCGAAAGGTTATGGGCGTGGACGTCATCGGGGCGGGCGCATCGCCGCGGCTCAGAATCGCAGGCCCCGCATATTGGGCGCAGGCGGGCAACGCCACCGCGCACCATGCGATTGCTATGCGAAAGTTCAAATAACGCCCTCTCCCCGCGCAAATCGTCCGACGCGGAAACCGAACCCAGTCAAGTGTAAATTTTCACACCAATTCAAATGTCAAGTCAATCATGGAACCGGGATAACCTGTACCGGAATAAGGAGGATCCTTGATAAATGTTGTCTTAGACCGTACGTTTAGGATTGCCTTACAAGCGGGTGTTCACGGACGAACACCTGGTTGCGGAATGGGACAGCCCGCTCCTGGGGGATACCCCGTTAGTCCTTCTTAACCTCTGAGCTTGCGGGATTTAGCTCGGGCCCTCCGATTGCACCTCTGGCCACTCCACATTGAGGATTTCATGAGAATTCGCTTTATTATTGGTTTGGCTCTTGCGGGGGCGGCGTTCGGCCAATCGGTGGTGGTCACCCAGCCCTCGGAGGTCGGCATCCAAACACCTCAGCCGCCTCCGGTCATCGGCCGGCTGCTTCACCCCTTTCACCTGGAACTGCGCCGGGTCGCGCCGGCCCGCCTCTCGAACTCTTCACGGTTGGAGACGCTGATCCGCGGCGGCAATTTGTATCTGACGGTGCAGGACGCCATCGCGCTCGCGCTCGAAAACAATTTGGATATCGCCATTCAGCGCTACGGGCCATTCCTGGCGAGCGAGGATCTCCGGCGCACCATGGGCGGGGGCATTCTGCGGCAAGACATTAATATTCCGGTCGCCGCCGGACCGGTGAGCGTCAGTCCGATCGGCGTCAGCGGCAACGCCAGCGGCGTGGCGGCGGGCGGGGCGATTGGCGGCACGTCATTCCTGGTGGGATCCGGTCCGAATCCGCCCAACCTCGACCCCAGCATTTTCGCCACCGTGCAATTCGGGCATTATTCGACTCCTCAGACCAACCTCAGCGTTAACCAGACGACCTCGCTGGTGCAAAGTTCGCGAGTCTACCAGGTCGGCTACCAGCAGCAATTCCTCACTGGAACCCAGATCACGGCAAGCTATACGGGGCAGCGAGTCCTTTTGAACAGCCCCTCCCCGACGTTGAACCCGGCGGTCACGGCGGACGTCGATTTAACCATCAGCCAGAGCCTGCTCCAAGGCTTTAGCCGCGCCGTCAATAACCGGCAGATCCGCGTCGCGAAGAACAACCTGAAAGTCACCGGCCTGACCATGAAGCTGCAGGTCATTACAACCATCTCAGCCGTTCTCAATCTCTATTGGGATCTGGTCAGCTTCAACGACGACGTCCGCATCAAGGAACAGACCCTGGCGACGGCTCAACGCCTCTACGAGGACAATCAAAAGCGCGTGCAGGCAGGCTCGTTACCGCCGGTAGAAGTGACGCGCGCCGCCGCGCAGGTTTCGGCTTCGCAGGAAGCGCTTCTGATCTCGCGCACCAACCTGGCGCAGCAGGAAACGGTTCTGAAAAATGCGCTGAGCCGCACTGGAGTCCAGGATGCCAACTATGACGCAGTGCGCGTGGTACCGCTCGACCACATCGAGATTCCAAAGACCGACGAGATTCAGCCCACCCAGGACTTGGTTCAAATCGCGGCCATCAATCGCGCAGAAATCGAGCAGAGCCGGATCAACCTGGAAAACAGCAAGATCAATCTGCAGGGCACCAGGGCCGAACTCCTCCCCAGCCTGGGGGCGTTCGTGGACGTCACCAACAACGGCCTGGCGGGCACGGTGAACTCGATCTACAACAACTGCTGCGGGGCGGCTTCGCCTTACTTCATTGGAGGCTCGGCAACCGCGCTGGCGCAGTTGTTCCGCAGGAACTTTCCGAATTACTCCGCGGGATTTTCATTCAATATTCCGCTGCGGAACCGCGCGGCGCAGGCCGACTACGCGATGGATCAACTCAAGCTGCGAACTGAGGAGCTGCAGTTGCAACGCACGCTCAACCAGATTCGCGTGGACGTGAAAAACGCCGTGATCGGGTTGCAGCAGGCGCGGGTGCGCTATGAAACCGCGCTGAACACTCGCATACTAGCTGAGCAAAGCCTGCAGGCGGAACAGCAACGATTCCAGTACGGCGCGACCGGATCGGACGTGACAACGGTGATCCAGGCGCAGCAGGATTTGGCCAACGATCGAGGCCTCGAAGTACAGGCGATGGCCTCCTACGTTCACGCGCGCATTGATTTCGACACCGCGTTGGGGCAGACGCTCGACAAGAACAACGTCAAGATGGACGAGGCTGTCAGCGGCCACGTAGAACGGCCCTCATTCATTCCGGAAACGGTTCCAGGAGAACGGAAATGAGGAATCGCGCCATGTATTCCATTCGTCCGCTGCTGGTATGGGTCGCTGTCGCGGCCATTGCCATCGGGCCTTGTGAAGCGCAGTTGCCCCTGGCGGATAAGCCCAACGGGCTGCCGGGATTGCGCTCTTACCTGGGCTCGACAGTCGCGCCGGCGCGGTTCAATAACACCAATCGCATTTATTCGCTGATCCGCGCCGGAACGCTGTATCTCACGGTGCAGGATGCGCTGGCTTTGGCTATCGAAAATAATCTCGGGCTGGAAATCAGCCGCTATTCGCTTCCCACCGCCGATTGGGCGGTGGAACGTGCGCAGGCCGGCGGCCCGATCCGCGGCGTTCAGGGCGGCGCGCCTCAGGTGGGCTCGTCCGACGCGGGAATCGGGGTAGCGGGCGCGTTGTCGGCGGGCGGCTTGAGCGGCGGCGGTGGTGGCGGAGGTTCGGTCGGCGGCGGCGGTGGCGCGATCGTGCAGCAAATCGGTCCGACCGTGGTCAACTTCGACCCTTCGTTCACCGGCGCCAATACGTTTTCCCACAGCACCACGCCGTATGCGAATCTGGCGGCCGCCGGCGTGAATCCGGTGATCGATTCCACTGCCATTTCTACCACGCAGCTCCAACAGAGTCTCTCCACGGGCGGGACGGTACAGGTTCGCAATTACTACTACAAGCTGAGTGAAAATTCGCCCTTCGATACTTTCAACCCCCAGAATGGCCCGAACATGCGCATCTCTTACCAACAGCCGCTGTTGCAGGGCTACGGCAGCACCGTGAACATGCGCAGCATCCGCGTGGCGGTGAACGGGCTCACTATGGCGAAAGAGGCCTTTCGCGGGCAGTTGATTGCACTTGCAGCCCAGACTCTGAACCTGTATTGGAACCTGGTGAGCGCGAATGACGAGTTTCGCGCGCGCCAGCACGCCGTCGAGGTGACCCAGAAATTCTACGAGCAGACCAAATATGAGATCAGCCTCGGGGCTCTGGCGCGCTTCGAATTGCCGCGCGCGGAAGCAGAAGCCGATAGCCGCAAACAGGATCTCATTCTTGCCGAGGCTACCGTGCGCCAGCGCGAGGCGCAGTTGAAACTGCAGATCACGCGCCGGGACGAACCAACCGTAGAAGCTGCGCGGATTGTGTGTCTCGATTCCATCGAAATTCCGTCGGAGGATAATCTGCCGTCGTTGCGCGATATGGTGGCAACCGCGATGTTGAAACGGCCGGACGTGGCGGCTTCGAGAATCAGCGATCAAAATGCGGCCATCAATGCGGTGGGAACCGCAAATGGTCTAAAGCCGGTGCTGATCGCTTATGGGGCGACGTACAATCGCGGCGCCTCCGGCACTCCGGCGGGGGACACGGACGCCAACCATACCTTCGCGGGCGGTTACGGAACCGCACTCGGACAGATCTTCCGCCGCGATTTTCCCAATGAATACGCGGGGCTGTCTCTTTCCGGCTTTCCGCTGCGCAACCATGTATCGCAAGGCGATTACGGCATTGAACAGTTGCAATTGCAGGCCTCCGAACTCAGCAGCCGGCGTTCGGACAACAACATTGCGGTGGCGGTTTCGAACCAGGCGATCGCCTTGCGGCAGGCTCGCGCGCGTTATTCCACGGCCGTCAATACGCGCAAGCTACAAGAGCAGTTGTTGGAAGACGACCAGAAGAAATTTGCGTTCGGCACGGCGACGTTCAACACGTTGATCACGGATGAACGGATGCTGGTGGCCTCTCAAATCGCCGAAGTGGCCGCGATTTCGGCCTATCAGGCGGCGCACGTATCGCTCGACCAAGTGCTGGGCGAAACGCTGGAAGTCAACCAGATTTCCATCGACGAGGGAATGAAGGGGCAAGTGGAGCGCGTCTCGAAAGCCCCGGAAACTCCGGCGCCGTCCCCCCAACCGGCGGCTGCGGTTCAGCCGGCGGCAGCGCACAAATAAACCGTCAAAAGACGGTGCGGGCTCTGGTCTCTGTCTTCGTCGCTAACGAAAAGCGCGGCTCGGGCGCCGCCGTGGCTAGAATTTGCGAAGCGGTATATTCGCCTACCGCCGGCCCGTGCTTGAATCCGTGACCGGAGCCGCCACCCACCAACCATACGTTGCGATCGTCGGGGTGACGATCGATCAGGAAATCGCCGTTCGAAGTGTTGGAATACTGGCACACGCGCGATTCAGTAAGCGGCGCATCCCGCAAGGCGGGAAAACGTTCACCGAGAAAGACGCGCGCCTCTTCGACGCCGGCAGCAGAGATTTCACGAGAACCGGCGTCGGGTTCGAACGCCTCGCCGTAACGGTCAAAGGCCAGCTTGACGCCGCGGCCTTCCAAATCGGGGAAACCGTAGGGACGGCGCGGTTCGACGAAATCGATCCAGACGGGGAAATGCGCCGGTGCGAAGCTCGAATCGCCGGCGGGCGGCGCGAAGAAGAAAACCTCCTGTCGCGTCGGATAAACGCGCCGCGCGAGCACGCCCGGAAATAGCTTCGGCAGCCAAGGACCACAGGCGAAGACGAAGGTTGCTGCGTCGATTTGAGGATTGGGCCACTCGACCGCGCGCACTTCGAAATCGGCGCCGAGCGCGATGGCGTCATCGACAACGGCCGCGACCGCGCGCCGGGCCATCAGCGCGCCGCTTTCAGATTCGAAGAGCCCGTAGGTTCCGGGGAGAGGCAGGCGTATTTGCGGCCAGCGGCGCGCGAGTTCGTCAGGCGTGACGATCTGGTGCGGCGCGCCCACGCGGGCGACCGTTTCGCGCGAGGCCACGCTATAGGCATCGTCGTCGTGCGAGAGGCGCAACACGCCCGTGCGATGAAAGAGCGGTTTGCCGGTGCGGCGGAATAGGTCGAGCCACTGGTCGAGAGACCGCATCGACATGCGCGTGTAGATCTCGTCGGCGCCATAGCCGAGGCGGATGATGCGGCTCTCGCCTCCCGAACTGGAGCGCGAGTGGCCGGCGCCCCAGGCGTCCACCAGCAACACGGATTTGCCGGCGCGCCGCAGATGCCACGCCGTCCAGGCGCCGAAAACGCCCGCTCCGATCACAGCGACGTCGTACCGCTTCATCCAATTCGCTCCAATGCTTCGGGCGAAAGGTTGCGCCCGCAAAGCACGATCGCCACCGTGCGTCCTTCGTAACGCTTGGCGTCTTGCAAGTACGAAGCCACGGCAACGGCCGCGGCGCCTTCGATCAGCCAGTGTTCGGTTTCCTTGATGAGGCGCATGGCACGCAGAATTTCGTCTTCGGATACCAGCGCGTGACGATCGATGGCGTCGCGGCAGACATCCAGCGTGACGGAATCCGGCTCAAGATTTCCGGCGGTACTTTCGGAGAGCGTGGGCTGCTCGGCGACGTCAATGATGCGGCCGGCGCGCAAGCATTCATGCAGCACGGGCGAGTTGGCGGCCCAGCAGCCGACAATCTCGGTCTGGGGCGCGACCGCTTTGAAATAAGCCCCGATGCCGCCAACCAGGCCCCCGCCTCCGACGGCCACGAACACGGCGTCGAGTTGGGGAAGCTGGCGGTGCAGTTCTACGCCGATGGTGCCTTGCCCGGCGACGACGTCGAGATCGTTGTACGGCGAAATGAATACGCGCCCGGATTCTTCCGACGCGCGCCGCGCCGAGAGCTCCGCCGTAAGCGGATCGTCGCCCGCCACCCGGATGCGCGCACCCAGCGATTCGATGCGCCGCGCCTTGGCCGGCGAAACCGACGCCGAAACGTAAACCTCCGCAGCGATGCCGCGAGCCTGCGCCGCCGCGGCCACGCCCAGGCCGTGATTTCCATTAGATGCCGCCACGATACCGCGCGCGGCCTGATGCGGCGAGAGCATCGCGATTTTGTTCGAAGCTCCGCGCAGCTTGAACGAGCCGGTGCGCTGCAGATGTTCCAGCTTGAGGAAGACGCCGTTGCCGGCGTGGCTCCAAGGCTCTACGGGCGTTTCGCGAATATAGGGCTGGATGCGCGCGTGCGCCGCCTCGATCTCTGCTTTCATGCGCGCCAATTCCGCGGAGTGGTTGGCATTTGTCCCTATACTAACGCCTATGTGGTCGAACTTCTTCGCCGCGGCGGCTAGCGCTTCGGCGGCGCTCGCGGGGCTGCTGTTCGTGGCGCTGTCGGTGAATATCCGGCGCATTCTGGAATATTCGCACCTGCCCGCGCGCGGGGCTGCGGCCATGGGCGCGCTCATACTGAACCTGGTTTGCAGCATCGCCACGCTAATTCCGCAGGGCAGGATGCCGTTGGGCGAGGAGATACTGGGGTTCGGTTGCGCCGCATGGCTACTGCAATGCTGGTCCACTTACCGTTCGATAGGCGGAAAGCGCGCATCGCACCGCCCGGTGTACGAGTTCGTCGTTGAAGCAACGTTCGGCCAAATCCAAACCTTGCCCTTCATCGCCGGGGGAATTCTATTGCTGATCGGCAACGAACAGGCGCTCTATTGGATTGCCTCGGGCGTCATCACGGTTTTCATCTGTTCCATGTTCAATGCGTGGGTGCTGCTGGTGGAGATTCTGCGCTAGCGCTTGCGGCGTGTCAGGTTCTTCTGCACGTCATCGACGGCGAAGGTGAGCGTGACATCGACCGAACTCGTCTTGGCGTCGATTTTCGGTTCGGCGTTGCTCTTGCCGAGGTGATCGAACAGGCCTTCCGCGCGCACAGTCTCGAGAAAATGGTTGGGATATTCGGGGTCGTAGGGCGAGCCCAGCTTCAGCGTCCAGATGCGCTTCATTTCCGCTTCGCCATCTAGATCGAGGCCTTTGATGAAGAGCCGGCCCATGCGATATTGCGGCCCGGATTCGATGTGAAAAGTCACGTCAGCGGCCTTCTTGGCGTCGTCGAGCTGACGATCCATCGAGACCTTCACGTCAAGGTATCCGGCGTGGTGCACGGCGTTCTTGATGCGATCGAGCCCGGCCTGGATGAGGTCGAAATTGGCGGCATCGCCGGTTTTGATGTCGGCTTCCTTCATCAACTGAGCCTCGGGCAGCGGGCTCGGCTTGGCGATGGTCACAGTGCGCAGCGTGTAAACCTCGCCTTCATCCACCGTGACGATGACGTGCACACCTTTGACATCCGAATCTTCTTCCGCGCGAATTTTCGGAAACGAGACGTGCATCCGTCCACGCGCTTCATAGACCGGGCGAACGGAAGCCTCGAGAATCTGGCGGAAGTTGCGCTCTAAGTATGGCGACCCAATGCCCGCGCCGGTAATCGCGGTGCGCAGATCGATGCCCGGGATAATCTTGTTGCCTTCGAAAGTGATGCGCGACACCGCCGGCAGAGATTTCGCGGGACGAAACAGCGCCACCAGCTTTCCCTGCTCCACTGTGGTGACCTGCACAGCCACTTTTTCGTGAATGCCGCGGGAGGTGAGAAACTCCTCCGCCCACCCGCCTTCGCGATCGAGCGTAGCCGGATTACCAGGGAACGATGCCATAGAAAACAGCGGATCGCGGGCGGCAAGCGCGGCCGCGAGATCGGCATCGGGCACGCCGAGATCCTCAAACTTCACCGGATAGATCGATGTGGTTTCGGTAACCTCAAAGCTGGCGCGATAGCCCTTGCCATCGGCGGCGCGGTCGAACTTGTAGCCCACGGTTTCAAAGGCCCCGGTGGCGGTGAGCCGGTCGCGCGCGGCGTCGAATTCGGGCTCTCCCGCGACCTGGCCAGTTTTCAATCCCGCCACCGTCAAAATCGCTGCCGTGGGGAAGACTTTGTTGCCTTCCACGGTGAGCGTAAGGATGGGCCATTTGCCGGGCGCGACGGCCGGCGGCGAGGCCTTGGAAACGCGCCCGCCCCGCGATTGCGCGAAGGCGCACACGGCGAGGGCAAGAGCGATGGCAAGGCGCGGCATTGAGGCTGCTTTGAGTATGACGCGCAGAAAGACGCGTATCGGTACACCTTCGCTATGATGGAATTTGTGCCATACGACCTAATCGTGATCGGGAGTGGTCCCGGCGGCTACTCTGCTGCTATTCGCGCCGGACAATACGGACTCAAAACCGCATTGATTGAGAAACAACCTAAGCTGGGTGGAACCTGTCTGCTGGTAGGCTGCATTCCCACGAAATCCCTGCTACAGACCGCCGGGGTTTGGGAGCGGTTTGTGCATGCGGACAAAGAAGGAATCGCGTGCGAAAACCCGCGCCTGGAATATCCCAAGGTAAAGGCCCGCAAGGATGGAATCGTCGATAAACACTCCAACGGCGTCGCCTTCCTTCTGAAGCGCGCCAAGGTGGAGCGGATTTCCGGCTTCGCCACGCTGAAGGGCAACGGCAAAATCGAGGTGAAATCGGACGCGGGCGTGCAGACGCTCGAAGCCAAGAACATCATCCTCGCCACCGGCTCGGAAGCGCGCATGCTACCCGGCATGCAGCCGGATGCGGACTACATTCTCACCAATATCGAAATCCTCGACCTCAACGCGGTACCGAAGAGCCTCATCGTGATCGGCGCCGGCGCGGTGGGCGTCGAATTCGCGTCGATCTTCAAGCGGTTCGGGACCGACGTCACCGTGATTGAAATGCTGCCGCGCGTCGTACCGGTGGAAGACGAGGACGTCTCCAAGGAACTCGAGCGCTCGTTCAAGAAACAGAAGATTCGCGTCGAAACCGGCGCGCGCGCCGAGAATATCCAAAAGACGGGTAAAGGCGTCAAGGTCACGCTCACCACCAAGGACGGCAAGCAGGAGCAACTCGAAGCCGAAAAGCTGCTGGTGGCCGTGGGACGCAAGCCGAACACCGAAGGCATCGGCCTGGAAAACACTAAGGTCCAACTCGACAGAGGCTTCGTCAAGGTGGATCAGAACCAGATGACGGGCGAGCCGGGAGTTTACGCCATCGGCGATATCGTGGCCGGCACGCCGCAGCTCGCGCACGTCGCTACGCGCGAAGGCATGATCGCGGTGGCGCACATGGCCGGCAAGCCCGCCGTGCCCATCAATAAGATGCGCATCCCGAGTTGCACCTATACCGAGCCGGGCATCGGCAGCGTCGGCCTGACGGAAGCGCAGGCGCGCGCGCAGGGCCGCAAAGTGAAGATTGGGAAATTCCCGTTCGCAGGCAACAGCCGCGCGTCGATGCTAGGCAGTCACGACGGCTTCATTAAGGTTGTGGCAGACGAGCAGTACGGCGAGATTTTGGGCGTTCACATCATCGGGCCGGAGGGCTTTGAGTTGATCGCTGAGGCCGTTACGGCGATGGAAGCCGAGGCCACGGTCGACGTGATGATGCAAACCATCCACGCGCACCCCACGCTCTACGAAGCGCTGGGCGAAGCGTTCAACGCCGTTTACGGTCTTTCCATCAATGCGTAATTGTCAGGTGCGGGAATTGGGGCGCATGGGGTATGGCCCCGCCTTCGAGCTGCAGCAAAAGCTCGTTGCGGAGCGCAAGCAGGGCCTCATTCCCGACCAGCTTTTGCTGCTGGAGCACGACCATGTGGTGACGCTGGGCCGCAACGGGCACATGGAAAATCTGCTGGCGAGCGACGAAATTCTGGAGCGCGCCGGCATTTCGTTTTTCCCTACGGACCGCGGGGGCGACGTGACCTATCACGGCCCCGGCCAACTGGTGGGCTATCCAATTCTCGATCTGCGCGATTGGAAGCGCGACGTGGGCGCCTACGTCCGCGGCGTGGAACAGGCCATCATCGACATGCTGGCGGATTTCGGCATCGAAGCCGGGCGTATTCCCAAGCTGACGGGAGTTTGGGTGGATGGCAAAAAGATCGCCGCCATCGGCGTGCACATCAGCCGCTGGGTGACCTCGCACGGCTTCGCGCTCAACGTGGCGACGGATTTGAGCTACTTCCAATACATCGTGCCGTGCGGATTGACCAAGCCTGTGACCTCCATGGAGCAGCTTGGCGTGCGCGTGGGCGTGCAGGAAACGGGAGAGATTCTGGCCGGGCATTTCGGCCGCATTTTCGATTGCGCGATGCTGCCGGAAGCGGCGCTCGCGGGCATGGAAAGAGAGACTGAACTCATATGACCGACGTAGTAATGCCCCAGATGGGCGAAAGCATCGTAGAGGGAACCCTTACCAAGTGGCTCAAGAAAGCGGGCGACCATGTGGAGCGCGACGAACCGCTATTTGAGATTTCCACGGACAAAGTGGATACGGAAATCCCGTCGCCCGCCGCGGGAACGCTAGCCGAGATCCTGGTGGAAGAAGGAAAGACCGTCGGCATCAATACCGTAGTGGCGCGTCTCGACGATGGCGCCAGCAACGGCGCGGCGCCCGCGGCCGCAAAGCCGGCCGAAGCCCCGAAGGCCGAAGCTCCCAAGCCCGCGGCAGCCGCGCCCGCAGCGCCGCCCAAGCCCGTGGAAACCCCCGCGCCGCCGCCTCCCGCGCCGGCCCCGCAGGCTGCCGCGCCGCAAGCCGCCGAACCCGCAGAGCAGGCCGGTCCGCTCTCGCCGCTAGTGCGCAAGATGGCGCGCGAAAACAATCTCGATCTCAGCCGCATCAAGGGCACTGGCGCGGGCGGACGCATCACCAAGCAAGACGTGGAATCCTTCCTGGCGCAAGGACCGGCGCCGGCCGCCGCGCCGCCGCAACCCGCGGCTCCGCCTCAGGCGGCGCCTGTCGCACAGCCTGTGGCTACGACGCCGCTTGCCGCCGCCGGCGCGCCGCCCAAGACTCGCATCGAACCTCTCAGCCAGATGCGCGCCAGAATCGCCGAGCACATGGTGATGTCGAAGCGCACTTCGCCCCATGTCACCACCATTCACAAAGTGGATATGACGAAGGTCGCCAAGATGCGCGAGCGCAACAAGGCAACCGTGCAGGCGAATTACGGCTTCGGACTCACCTATCTGCCGTTCATCACGCGCGCCACGGTGGTGGCGCTGCGCCAGTTCCCGCTGCTCAATGCATCGCTTGACGGCAGCAACATCGTCTACCACGGCGATATCAACATCGGCATCGCAGTGGCATTGGAGAACGGTTTGATCGTGCCCGTGATTCGCGCGGCCGACGAAAAGAACGTGCTCGGCCTGCAGCGCTCCATCGCCGACCTGGCCGCGCGTGCGCGTTCGCGGCAGTTGAAGCCCGATGAAGTCGCGGGCGGGACGTTCTCTATCACCAACTTCGGCAGCTTCGGCAGCATGGTCGGAACGCCGATCATCAATCAGCCGCAGGTCGCGATTCTCGGCGTGGGCACGGTAGATAAGACGCCGGTAGTGATCGACGACGCCATCGCGATCCGCTCGATTTGCCACCTTTCGTTGAGCTTCGACCACCGCTTGATCGATGGCGCGATGGCCGATCAATTCATGAGCAAGATCAAGGATGTCTTGCAGAACTGGTCGGAAGAAGTACTCTAGACTTCAGTTTCCGGTTGGTTTTTCCGCTCGTTCAATCACGAGCGCTTCCACGGGCGCGGTAGCGGACTCCAGCTTCAGGCCGCAGGTTTCCTGCAGCGCGGTGAAGAGCGAAGGGTCCGTCGAATCCGGCGGCCCGTTTAGCGGTGCGTGCTGCACTACAAACTCGTAGGCGCCCTCGATGCCGGTTTTATCCACCACCGGGCGCGCCAGCCTGGCGGAAAGCAAGTTGATGAAATCGGCGATCGTGGCGTTGCGCGCGATCGTCATGTTTGGCCGCCCGGACATGGCGAGTTGTCCGCCTGGCTCCAGTTTCTTAAGCTTGAAGCCGCCCTTCGCGACGATCAGCGTATAGGCGGGGACGTCTTTCATTTCCCGCTGCAGGGCTAACTGGAAGCGCTCAGCCAGCAACGTCCGCATCATGGCGCGCATGCGGTCAGCCTTGGCATCGCCGGTGAGCTGCGCGATGGATGCGTCGGCTTTCGCGTTGATATCGAAACCGTCGGAGTCAACCCACTTCGGACCGCCCGACAATTGGTACTCCTGCAGATGGTACGCGTAGCGGATGAGTTGCCGGAGATTGAAATTCCCAAGAAGAATACTGTCGGTGGTGGTCCGCGACGAGATTGTACCCTGCGCATCGGGCCCCGCAGGCTTGATGGAAGCCACCTCGAAGGCCGGCTCCTGAGCCGGAAGGGCGCACGAGAAGAGCGCTATGGCCAGCGGCAATCGATATTTTCGCGGCATCGGAGATTAGACGACGCCCGAGCGACCAGCGTTGGCAGAAAGTCGCGCAGCTTTCAATTTTCGGAAGGCTTTTCAGCGCGCTCGATGACAAAAACGTCGCCGGGCGCGGTGGTGGTCTCGAGTTTCAGGCCGCATTGTTCTTGCAGCGCGGTGAAGAAGGAAGGTTCGCCGGAATCCGGAGGCGCGTTGTCCGGGGCGAAGTGCATTTTCAGGTTGAAAATGCCGCCGGCGCCGGTTCGATCGATTACGGGCCGGCCGAGCCGCGACGCGATCATATTGGCGATGTCTCCCATGGGCCTTCCTTGGGCTGTCATCATGGCGCCGCCCCAACTCGTTCCGCCGCTTTCGGCAGCCTTTTCCAACTTGAGCCCGCTTTTGGCGACCACCAGCGCGTAAGCGGGCAGCGGCTTGCTCTCCTTGCTCATCTTCAGTTGAAAGCGCTCCGCCAGCAAAGCCTTTAGCATGGCGTGCAACACTTCGGTTTTGGTTGGAGGCGAACCGGCCTTGCCCACGATATCGAACGCGTCAGAATCCGCCCACTTCGGGCCGCCGGAAAGCTGGTAGTCATGCAAATCATACGCATACAGGACCGCCGCACGGAGAGTGACGTTGTTGAGCCGCACCAATCCGCCGCCCCAATTGATGCCGTGGCCGCCCTGATTCGGCGCGGCGGGCTTGACGGTGGCCACATCGAACGACGGCCCGCTTTGCTGCGCCAGCACGGCTCCAACGATGAGACAGGCGGCTAAACCAGTGCGCTTCATGAACCCTCCACGGGCGTTGACTACAATAGCTACTATGAATATCACGCGCCGCGCGGTGGCGGGTCTGCTTGCCGCCGCTCCAGCCCTGTTGCTGCCGCGCAAATCGGCGGCGCAGGACGACCTGCCGGCCATCGCCAAGGGCCCGTTCGACGGGTCCGCTGAAGCGCTTCGCGCTTACGCCATCCCCGAATGGTTTCGCGACGCCAAATTCGGCATGTGGGCGCACTGGGGGCCGCAATCTGCCGCGGAATACGGCGATTGGTACGCGCGCAACATCTACATGCAGGGCAGCGACCAGAACAAGTATCACGTCGAAAAGTACGGCCATCCGTCAAAGTTTGGGCACAAGGATATCTGCCAGTTATGGAAGGGCGATCAATTCGATCCCGACCACTTAGTGCAACTTTATAAAAAGGCCGGAGCGAAATACTTCATGAGCATGGGCGTGCATCATGATAATTTCGACCTCTGGAACTCGAAGCATCAGCCGCGCTGGAACGCTGTGGCAACGGGACCCAAGAAAGACGTGGTGGGCATGTGGCGCAAGGCCACCCAAAAGTATGGCCTGAAGTTCGCTGTCAGTGAGCACTTATCCAATAGTTACGATTGGTTCGCCACGTCGCACACTTCGGATAAGACCGGCTCGATGGCTGGCGTACCTTATGACGGCCAGGATTCCACTTACAGCGCGCTCTATCATCCGTCGCCCAATAACCCGGCCACGCTGCCGCCCGCCATGGGCCGCGAGGCGCCGGATTCGTGGAAGCGTTTGTGGTTCCTGCGCATCAAAGACCTGGTCGACAACTACCAGCCCGACCTGCTCTACACCGATGGCGGCATTCCCTTCGGCGCGACCGGCCTCAAGCTGGTGTCGCACTACTACAACGTGATCGCGAGCGCGCACAACGGCAAAGTCGAGGGCATCTTCACCAGCAAGACTGCGCAGGATTGCAACCCCGGAACATGCGCGCTCGATATCGAGCGCGGCGTGGCCAACGAAATTCTTCCGCAGCCCTGGCAAACCGACACCTGCATCGGCAATTGGCACTACAAGAAGGGCATCCAATACAAGACGCCGAAAACCGTGGTCGATCTGCTCTGCGACATCGTGAGCCGCAACGGCAATTTGATGCTCAACGTTCCCCTGCCCAACAGTGGCATGCCGGACGGCGACGAACTGAAAGTGGTCGAAGGCATCACGCAATGGATGGCGGTGAACGGCGACGCCATCTACAGCACCCGCCCCTGGAAAGTTGCGGGCAACGCCGCAACGCCCGCCGGACGGGGCGGCGCCGGGTTTAACGAGCGTAACCGCAAGGATCTCACCGCGGCCGACGTCCGCTTCACCACGAAGAGCGGCGCGGTCTACGCATTCCTGATGGGGTGGCCCGAGACTCCGGCAGCATCCATTCCGCAACTCGCGCTAGGCGGGAAGTTGGACGTGGGTAAGATTCGCCGCGTCGAATTGCTGGGACACAAGGGAAACATTAAATTCGCACAGAGTGAGACCGGGTTGAGCATCGAACTGCCGCACGAGAAGCCTTGCGATTACGCGATTGCGTTCAAGGTTGAGGGAGCATGAAGCGCGCCATGGGCTTAATCCTAACGGCGTTGCTCGCGGCCGCCGCATTTGGCGCCGACAATCCGCTGGCGCCGCTGACGGCCTCGGAGATCCGCCAGGCGGTGCGCATCATCAACTCTTCCGGGCACGCGCCCGCCGGTTCGGCGTATAGCATTATCGCGCTGCAAGAGCCGCCCAAAGACGCGGTTCTCAAACAGACCGCCACGCCGCGGCGCGCCTTCGCAGTACTTTACAACTACCCCGCCAATCAGACCTTCGAAGCCATCGCGAATCTGACCGCCGGCAATCTGGATTCGTGGAAACTGATTGCCGGCGCTGAAGCTCCGGTTACGGGCGAGGATTCCAGCCGCGCTTACGTCATTGCCCGCCGCGACCCGCAATTCCTGCGCGCCATGGCCGAACGCGGCATTCGCGATTTGAATAACGTCTACGGCGTGGCATGGTCGGCCGGTTATTTCGCGCTGCCGAATACCGATAAAGACCGCATCGTGCGCGAGGTTTTCTACTACGGCGGCGCGGGCCAGAATTTCTATGCGCACCCTATCGAGGGCGTGTTCGCACACATCGATATCACGGCGAACCGCGTGCTGGAATTCGTCGATACCGATCGCAACGCGCCGGTTTCCCACGAGAATTTCGATTTCACTCCCGGCGTGACCGGGCAGCGCCCGCCTCTCGCGCCGCTGCATATTACCCAGCCGAACGGGCCGGAATTCACGGTGGAGAACAACGAAGTCCGCTGGCAGAAGTGGCATTTCCGTTTCGGCCTGCATCCGCGCGAGGGCCTGGTGATTTACACCGTGGGCTACGAGGATGGCGGCAAGGTGCGGCCCATTCTCTACCGCGGCGCACTTTCGGAAATGGTGGTGCCCTACGGCGACCCTTCAGACGGCTGGTATTACCGCAACAGCTTCGACGCCGGCGAACTCGGCCTGGGCTCCAGCGCCAGCCCGCAGAGGCCAGGCTACGATTGCCCGGAAAATTGCCGTGTGTACGACGCCGAGATCGCCGACGAATCGGGCGCGCCGCATACCATCCCCGGGGCCATCGCGCTCTATGAACGCGACGGCGGCATCGCGTGGAAGCACGGCGACAACGTCCGCCGCGCGCGCGATCTGGTGATTTCGTTTCTCACGCAGGCCGGCAACTACGAATACGGCTTCGATTGGATTTTCCATCAGGATGGAACGCTCGAAGCGCGCGTGGCGCTCACCGGCATCATGTCCGCCAAGGGCGTAGCCGATGGCGCGCACGATCCGTTCGGCCACATGGTGGCGAAGAATCTTTCGGCGATCCACCACCAGCATTTTTTCAGCTACCGTCTGGATCTCGACGTCGATGGCGTCGCCAACCGCGTGCTGGAAATGAACAGCGCGCCCATGCCGCGCGACGCCAAAAATCCGCAAGGCAACGCGTTCACCATGGAAGAGACTCCGCTTCGCACCGAACGCGAGGCGCAGCGCAATTTGAATCTGGATTCGAGCCGCCGCTGGATTGTAATCAATCCCGGCGCCACGAATGCGCTGGGCCATCCGACCGGCTACGCGCTGTTGCCGGGCGAGAGCGCCAAGCCTTTCGCCGCGGCGGATTCCTGGGTGCGCAAGCGCGCGCGGTTCCTCGATTCGCACGTCTGGGTGACGCCCTATGACCCCGCCGAAATGTACGCGGGCGGCGATTATCCCAACCAGAGCCACGGCGGCGATGGCCTCGCCAAGTGGGCGGCGGCGAATCGCTCCGTAGACAATCGCGACATCGTACTTTGGTACAACTTCGGCATCACGCACAATCCACGGCCCGAAGACTGGCCGGTTATGCCGGTCTATGAAATGGGCTTCAAACTGGTTCCGTGGGGATTTTTCGCGAAGAACCCGGTGCTCGATCTGCCGGTGAAGTGATCGCTAGCCGCCGATGGAATACATGGGCCGCGGCGGCGGCACAAATTTCACCGAATTGATCTCGTGGCCGATCCACTTGCCCGCTACGTTGCGGCGAATCAGCGCCGCGATTTCATCGTCCGCCGCGCCCGCGCGCAATAAGCCCTTCACGTCGTCTTCTTCAATTGCAAACAGGCAATAGCGCAGCTTGCCATCGGCGGTCAGCCGCAGGCGGTTGCAATTCAGACAGAACGGACGGCTCACCGAAGCAATGACGCCGACCATTCCGCCGCCATCGGCGTAGGCGTATTCGGTGGCGGGAGCGCGCGGATCGGGATCGGGCGCGGGAATCAACGGCGAGACTTCGCGCGAGAGCGTTTCGATGATCGTATCCGCCAGCAACACCTTGGAACGGTCCCACAAGTTCTGCGCGTCGAGCGGCATGAACTCGATGTAGCGGATTTCGAAACTGTTTTCGCGCGCGAAGCGGGCAAGCGGCACGATATCTGGCTCGACTAGATTCTTCACAGCGACGGCGTTGAGCTTGATATTCGCGAAGCCCGCACGCTTGGCGGCGTCGAGTCCCGCGAGCACGCGCGGCAGGTCGTCGCGGCGCGTGATATGCGCGAAGCGCTCGCGATCGAGCGTATCGATATGGACGTTGAGCCGGCGCAATCCGGCCTCGTACAGCGGCTGGGCGAACTGTTCCAGCAGCACGCCGTTGGTGGTGAGCGCCAGATCGCGGATTCCGGGGATCGCCGCCAGGCGCCGCACTAACAAGGGCAAATCGCGGCGCAGAAGCGGTTCGCCGCCGGTCAGACGCAGCTTGTCGATGCCCAAGCCGGCGGCGATGCGCGCGAACCGTTCGATCTCTTCGAAATCCAAGATCTCGGCGCGCGGTACAAACTGCACGTCCGTTTCCGGCATGCAGTAAAAGCACCGGATATTGCAGCGGTCCGTAACGCTGATGCGGAGGTTGGTGTGAACGCGGCCGAAAGAATCAGCCAATGGTGCAGCGTTGGACATTACTTAACGGCTAGCATCCGCTCGAGCGGTAGCAGGGCGCGCTCCATCAAGTCCGCCGGAAGCTCCACGCGCGGCTCGAGGTTCAGCAGGCTGTCGCGCAGCTTCTCCACCGTATTGAGCTTCATATACGGGCATTCACTGCAGTTGCAATTCTCGTTGGCAACGAAATAGAACTTGCGCGCGGGCGAAAGTCTTTCGAGCGAATAGCGAATGCCGCTTTCCGTCATCACGATGAACTCGGCAGCCGGGCTGGCCTCGCACCATTCGACGATGGCTGAGGTGGAACCCACGAAATCCGCCAGGGCCAGCACCGATTCCGGGCACTCGGGATGCGCGACCACCTTCGCGTGGGGATGCGCCACCTTTGCATCCATCAGCCGCCGCGCGGGGAATGTCGCATGCACGATGCAGCTTCCCTGCCAGATCTTCATATTCGTGCGGCCGGTCTCGCGCTGCACATAGTTGCCGAGGTTGCGGTCCGGCAAAAAGAGCACGGGCTTCTCGCGCGGAATCGAATTGACGATCTTCACTGCGTTGCGCGACGTACAAAGGATGTCGCTCTCGGCCTTCACTTCGATCGACGTGTTGATGTAGCTGACGATGACGTAATCGGGATTGCGGCGCCGAAATTCGCGCACCGGCTCGACCGGGCAGCTATCCACCAGACTGCAGGCCGCGGCGCGATCGGGCACCACAACCGTGCGATGCGGGTTCAGCGCTTTGGCAGTTTCGGCCATGAACCACACGCCCGCAAACGAAATCACGTCGCCTTCGAAATCGCGCGCTTTGCGGGCCAATTCGAGGCTATCGCCCACCACGTCCGCAAGTTCCTGAATCTCGGGCGCTTGATAATGATGCGCCAGCAAAATAGCCCGTCTCTGTTTCTTCAGATCCAGGATTTCTTCGGCGATTGTAGCTGTGGCAACCATTGCGGAAAAAGCGGGGATT
The DNA here is from genome assembly GCA_963743705.1 of Bryobacterales bacterium. Taxonomy (GTDB): domain Bacteria; phylum Acidobacteriota; class Terriglobia; order Bryobacterales; family Bryobacteraceae; genus PALSA-243. The sequence goes on from CAVUQS010000021.1 coordinate 1,130,213, forward strand.
CTTCCTCCAGTCTAGCAAAGGGGCCGGATAATGAAGGGAGTGCGCATTGTCCTGATATCCACGTACGAGTTGGGCCGCCAGCCCTTCGGCTTGGCCTCGCCGGCCGCGTGGCTGCGGCGCGAAGGGCACGAAGTAACCTGCGCCGACCTCTCGCGCTCGCCGTTGCCGCAAGCGTCGGTGGAGCACGCCGATCGCATCGCGTTCTTCCTGCCGATGCACACCGCGACACGGCTATTCCTGCAAGTTGCGCCGCGGATTCGCGCGCTGAACCCTCAAGCGCAGTGGTGCGGTTACGGCCTCTACGCGCCGCTGAACGAATCCGCACTACGCGAAGCGGGCGTGGCGGCGATTCTTGGCGGCGAATTCGAACAAGGACTGGTGGATTGGGTGCGCGACTTGCCTCCGTCGCCCCCGATTTCGCTCGCCCGCCAACAATTCGTCGCGCCGGACCGCGCCGGTCTGCCGCCGCTCGGCGCATACGCGCAGCTCTCCGTCAGCGGCTCGACGCGCCGCGTTGGCTACACCGAAGCCAGTCGCGGCTGCAAACACCTTTGCAGGCATTGCCCCGTCGTACCGGTCTACAACGGCGTCTTTCGCATCGTGCAGCGCGATGTAGTGCTCGAAGATATTCGCCGCCAGGTGGCCGCGGGCGCGCAACACATCACGTTCGGCGATCCCGATTTCTGGAACGGCCCCGGCCACGCGATGCCGCTGGTGGAGGCGCTGCATAACGAGTGGCCGGAGCTGACCTACGACGTTACGGTGAAGGTGGAGCATCTGCTGAAGCACCGCGACTTGCTGCCCGCCTTGCACCGCACAAGCTGCGCCTTCATCACCACGGCCGTCGAATCGCTCGACGATGCGGTGCTCGAGAAGCTGGCCAAAGGCCACACGCGCGCCGATTTCCTGGAAGCCTTGAGCCTCACTCGCGCGGTGGACCTGCCGCTCTCGCCGACCTTCATTCCGTTCACGCCGTGGACGACGCCTGACAGCTATCGCGCCTTGCTGCGCGATCTGCTTGAACTCGGGCTGGCGGAGCAAGTCGCCTCGGTACAACTGGCCATTCGGCTTCTGATTCCGCAGGGTTCCTTGGTGCTCGATTTGCCGGAAGTAAGCGAGCTTGTCGAACCGTTCGACGCCAAGGGCCTGGTGTATCCGTGGAAGAATCCGGATGCTCGCGTTGACACGCTTTGGCGGCGCATCAACGACACCGTGCGATCCGCCGAGAAGCGCCACGCCGGCCGCGGGGAAATTTTCCGGGAAATCGCGCGCTTGGCGGGGATGGAGGAGTGGACGGAAGCGCCGCTGATATCTCGCGCGACGATTCCGTTCTTGACGGAGCCTTGGTATTGTTGAGCGGAGCCTGGAGAAGAGCAGTTAGCTCTTGTATAGCCTGTAGCCTTCGGAAGATCGCACTGCCGGTCATGTGTTGTGAACCGACGGAGTATGATATCGGTCATGGATCTCACAGCGATCCTCGAAGAGCTTCGCAGGGAACGCTCCAAATTAGAAGATGCTTTGATCTCGTTGGAGAGGCTTGCGCGAGGACGAGAACGCAGAACGGCACAGCCACCTCCGGCGCCCTTCACGAAACCGTCGCCATTACGACGACCATCTCCATTCACACCTCCCGACTCACCGCCGCCTCCGGCAGGGATGATGCCTATCCCTCGGCTTCCCGCTGAACTGACTTGGGCTGTGGCGGGCCGGAAACGGCTAGCGTAGTTAGTGGCCGCCGACCTTCTATCTTTCTTTGAGTTCTTCGCCGGCGGGGGCATGGCGCGCCTCGGACTCGGCGGAGAGTGGCGTTCCCGATTCGCAAACGACATCTGCGAGAAAAAAGCCGCGTCTTACCGCGCGGCCTTCGGCGACCGGGAACTGTGCGTGTGCGACGTCGCGTCGCTAGCGCCCGACGACCTGCCTGGACGTCCCACTCTGGTCTGGGCCTCGTTTCCGTGCCAGGACCTTTCCTTGGCGGGCGCGGGCGCGGGACTCGCCGGCGAACGCAGCGGAACTTTCAAGCCGTTCTGGCAATTGATGCGCGGACTGATCGCCGATTCGCGCGCGCCAAAACTTATCGTGCTCGAAAACGTCATCGGCGCCCTGACGTCGCACGCTGGGAACGACTTCGCTTATTTGATGGAATCACTGACCGACGCCGGGTATCGCGCTGGCGCGCTGATTCTCGATGCCGTCCGCTTTGTTCCGCAATCGCGTCCGCGCTTATTCATTGTTGGCCTGCATGAGAGCGTCGGCATTCCGCAGTCACTAGTATTGCGCGCGCCCGCCGAGCCCTGGCATCCGGCGTCATTGGTCTCGGCTCACGCGCGTTTGCCGCAACAGTTGCAAGAGCAATGGCGCTGGTGGAATTTGCCTGCGCCATCCGCGACGCCAGCTCTGTTCTACGCCATCCTCGAACCCGATTCGGAAGTCAAATGGCACACGCCGGAACAGACGGCGCATATCCTTTCGTTGATGGCTCCGGCGCACCGCGCCAAAGTCGAACGCGCGCAGGCCAGCGGTGAACGCATCGCGGGCACGGTCTATCGCCGTACACGCTCGGGCGTCCAGCGCGCCGAGGTCCGCTTCGATCAGATTTCGGGTTGCCTGCGCACGCCCACCGGCGGATCGAGCCGCCAGACCGTCATCGTAGTGGAAGGCGACCGCGTCCGCTCGCGGCTGCTATCGCCACGCGAGGCCGCGCGGCTCATGGGCGTGCCGGATTCCTACCCGCTGCCTGTGCGTCACAACGACGCGTATCATCTTTTCGGCGATGGCGTCGCCGCGCCCGTGGCAGCCTGGCTCAGCGAACATCTGCTCCTGCCGCTCGCGCGCCCGCGTCCACGCCTTTCGTCGAGACCAGATATTTCGCAGCCATGCACGGCCGTTCCCATGCCGGCATAGAGCCCGGCTCGCGCACGTATTCGAAGAATCGGTTCGCCACCTGCGCGAAATGCGCTTCATGGCCGACGCGGAATCGCCCAGGAATCTCCAGACGCAACTCGCCGTTCGCTTCGGCGGCGCCGAGGCCCGGCCATCGCGTCTGCAACTGGGCAATACGGCGGCGCGCCGCGGCGTACACTTCCGCGCGCCACGCCTCGGCCGCAGGCGCGATGTACAACTCGGGCCGGTGATTCTCCGCCACGCCTTGCCGTATTTCCGCGACCGCCTTGCTGCCGCGAAAAACAGCGGTGTAGACATCGCCCGCGCCCATCGGCGCTTCCCAATCCCAAACCGCTTCGACGCTCACGTGAACGCCGCGCAGCGTGTAATCCACGGAATTGTTGCAGTAATAATCCAAGCCACCCGCAGCGCGAACCTCGCCCGTCACGGCTTCGAGTTGCCCTGTGGTCAACGCAATCGGCCAGCGGCGTCCGCTCAAAACCTGCACGTCTTTCGCGGCGTCGATCGGCGTATCGGGGAATGCCGTCCACTGCGCCAGATCCACCAGGTGCGTGCCGACGTCCGAAAGCCCCTCGCCTTGCACCGTGGTGTCGAAAAACCACGCCGGGCGCCGTAGCGGAACGCCCGCCACCATCTTCATGATGTTGTGCGCGCTGAAAAGCGAAATCGCGGGTTGCGATACGCTGCCGGTCTCCAATTCGCCGAACACATCCGCATCGTTGACGAATTCGCGGTGCAGTTCCGACGTCACCTCGTAACGCTCCGTCATGATGTCGTACGCCACAAGGCCGCGCTCATCCGCTAGCGCAAGAGCGCGCTCGAGCTTCGGCAAGTCGGAGGATTCGATAATCCACGGTTTGTCGGCCAGCACATGGAAGCCGCCTTCCAGCGCGCGCAGGATGCCGTCAATCTTGCCGCGATTGCGTCCCGCGAAGACCACGATATCGCCGGCGCGGTCGCGCACCAGCTCATCCATGGGACGCTCGCTCAAACGTACGTCGAGCTCCCAATGCGTCGGGTTTTCGGCGCGCGCGTTGAACCGCGCGATACGAGCCAGATGCTCGATGGCGTCCGAACCCAGCGGCGCATACACGCTTACACGGGAATCGAGACCCGGATACATTTCTTTCTGCAGCAGGGCCGCGTGAAAGTGCCCCGGCTCGGCGATGATTAGCTTCATGCGCGTCTCGCGGCGCCGAAACGTTTAGCTAGCAGCGCATCCACGGAAATTTTGCCCGGCCCAAAAATCAGTACGATCAGCGAAGATATTAAAAATGTGAACGGCGTCGCCACATAAAACTTGTCGGGGTCGGAAAAGATGGAAAGCAACGCTTCACGATCCGCTGCGATATACGCCACCAACATGTCGCCCACGAACAGGAGTGCCACTAGCCGCGCGCCGAGCCCGACTGTGAAGAGAAGCCCGCCCAGGCATTCGAGGATGGCGATGAATACGGCGTTGGCGCCCGGCGCCGGAATGCCAAGCGAGGTAAAGAAGTTAGTAACTCGATCGAGGTCATGCAACTTACCCGTGCCAGTCATATGCATTTGCACGCCCCAATAGAGACGGATCGCCAATAGAAACACGGAATCGAGACTCGAAGCGGCGGAAATCAGCCGGCGATACAGTTGTTCCAAGACGGCCATGGGTCCCCTTTCCGAAACCAGTGTGCCGCAACTTCACGCACTCGCGCGGTTTTGAAGTATTGACAATGGTAACAGGCGGGAGAAATCTGGAACGTCCTGAAACCTGCTGGCGTCCATTCCCTCAGCGCCACTGCGCCAACGCGTCCTGTCTTGGCATTTTTCTGCATGGAAGCCCTATGAGCCGTTTTCTGCAACTCGCCATTTTCTCGATCGCACTCTTTTGCTTCGCATCCACTTCGTTCGCGCAAAACGACCGCATGCGCGCGCCGATAGACAATAATCAACGCGTTTCGCTGCATGGCTTCGTCCACCCCGCAGCGCGCGCCGCCAACGATCAGGGGGCCGTGGACGATTCTTTCGCCATCTCCGGGATGACCCTGGTGATGCAGCCTTCCGCAACCCAGCAAGCCGCACTTGACCAACTGCTCACCGATCAGCAAAATCCCGCATCGCCAAACTTTCACCAATGGTTGACGCCGGCGCAATACGCCGATCGATTCGGAATCAGCGCGAGCGACATGGCCAAAGTGCGTTCCTGGCTTCAGTCGCAGGGATTTCAGGTAGGCGCCGCGGCGAATGCCCGAAACTGGGTAACTTTTTCCGGTACTGCCGGCAACGTGAGGACCGCGTTCCGCACGACGATCCATCGATACCTGACGAACGGTCAGACGCACTATGCCAACGAAGGTGAGCCTTCTATTCCCACGGCGCTCAGCGGCGTGGTCTCCGGAATTCGCGGTCTCAGTAATTTCCACATGAAGCCGCGGTTGCGGCGGGCCGCGGAGCCACGGCTGCTCTCGAGCCACGGCAATCAGATCGGGCCATCCGATTTCGCCACCATCTACGACGTGACGCCTTTATACAATGCCGGCGTCGATGGGACGGGCCAGAAGATCGCCGTAGTGGGACAGACGCAGATCAAGCTCAGCGACATCACCTCGTTCCGCTCGAAATTCAGTTTGCCCGCGATCAATCTGCAACAGGTGTTGGCGGGCAATAACCCCGGAGTCAGCAGTGACGATTTGCCGGAGGCCGATCTCGACATCGAGTGGTCTAGCGCGGTGGCGACTAACGCCACCATTATTTACGCCTATTCCGACGATGTCTGGACCTCGGCGATCTACGCCGTGGATAACGACCTCGCGCCGGTGCTCTCGATGAGCTATGGAATCTGCGAGCAAAGCGATTTAGGCGATCTGCCAACTTTCCGCGCCGCGGTGCAGCAGGCAAACGCCGAGGGCATCACATGGTTGGCGGCGGCCGGCGATGCGGGCGCGGCCGATTGCGAAGATCCAAACGCCTCTCTTGCGCAGGATGGCCTGGCCGTGGACGTACCCGGCAGCATTCCTGAAGTCACCTCGATGGGCGGTACCACGTTGACCGAAGGCTCGGGCGTGTATTGGAACAACGGCGCCGCGCTCTCTTACATTCCGGAGTCGGTGTGGAACGATACCGTGCAAGATGGCGAGTTGGCGGCCGGCGGCGGCGGATCGAGCGTCTATTTCCCCAGGCCGGGATGGCAGACAGGGCCGGGCGTGCCGAGCGATGGGTTCCGCCATGTTCCCGATCTTTCCTTGAGCGCGTCGGCCGATCATGACGGTTATTACGTTTTCACGGGCGGCACCGCGTCGTTTTTTGGCGGCACGTCCGTAGCCGCGCCCACCATGGCCGGCATCGTGGCGCTGTTGAACCAATATCTGGTTTCCACGGGAATCCAGAAACAGCCGGGGGTCGGCAACATCAACCCCACGCTCTATCAGTTGGGGCAGAATGCGCCGGGTGTTTTTCACGACGTCTCGGCGGGCAATAACGCCGTGCCGTGCGCGGTGGGCTCGCCCAATTGCACAACCGGCACCATGGGCATCAACGCCGGAGCCAATTATGACGCGGCTTCAGGCTGGGGATCGGTGGATGCGCAGAACCTGATTCACCAGTGGAGCAGCCAGGCGCCAACGTCATCGGCGGTCGTGCCGTCGCTCGATCAGAACCCGGTGTTTCAGCAAGGCAATAGCTGGCCCTTCCACCTCACGCTCACCGAAGAGGCGGGCATCGCCACTACGCTTACCGGGATGACCATCAACGGCGTCGATTACACCAGCCAAATCGCTAAGCTGTTTGGGACCGCGTCGATTCCGGCCGCGAACTCGATCACTGCGGCGATTAGCCTGACTAACCTCGCTGTTCCCGTCAACGTGGCCTTCACGTTCGCTGGTTTGGATGCCAGCGGCAAGCAATGGAACCAGCAACTTTCCATTCCGTTCCAGGGCGTCCAAACGCAACTCACCATCAATGGCATCAGCAACGCGGCCACCGGGCAGCAAGCTTACGCCCCGGGTATGATCTTGAGCATTTACGGCGCGGCGCTGGCGACCTTTACCGAATCCACGTTCACTATTCCGCTGCCGGAGTATCTGGCCGGCTTCGAGGCGATGATTAACGGCGTGCCCGCCCCCATTTACTACGCGTCGCCGACGCAGGTGAATTTGCAGATACCGTATGAGACGCAGGCAGGGCGCGCCACGTTGACGATTTGGAATCCTTACACCAGCCTCACCTACCGCTTCACCGTCAGCGCATCGGCGCCCGGTATTTTCACGCTGGCCAACGGCAGTTTGAATCCGTATCCCATCGGCGCGCGGGGCAGCGAAATCGCCCTCTACATCACCGGCGATGGCGCAGTCACACCGACGTTGGCTGACGGCGCGACCCCCGGCCCGCATGCAGTGACGCCCAAGCCCAGGTTGCCTGTGACCGTCACCGTGGGCGGCATCGCCGTGCCCGCGTCTAACATCGAATTCACCGGCATTCCCTCGGGATTGGTGGGCGTAACTCAGATCAACTTCACCATTCCAGCGAACGTGCCCACCGGACCGCAACAGGTGATCGTTACGGTAGGATCGGCATCGAGCCCGCCTGCGACTCTGACCGTGCAATAAGGCGTCCGGCGGCCCTGTTTCCATTCCTCGAACTATCGAAAATCGAGGATAATCGTTCCACCATGACTCGACGCGATACCCTGGCCGCGCTCGCCGGGCTGGCCTTGCCGCTGGCGCGCGCCGCGGGTAAGTTGCCCGCCAATCGCAATGTCCGCTGGGCGCTGGGATCGAATCTCTGGAACTACTTTCCGCGCGTGCCGTTCACCGACATTCTCGACGTGATGCGCGACACCGGCTTCATCGGCATTCGACTCACCCAGTTCCCGCAAATCCTGACCACCTACAACATGACGCGGGCGGAAATGGAGCGCGAAGTCTCCAAGCGCAACCTGCACGTCATCACGATCTCGTTCAACGCCGCCGCCCACGACGCCACGCGCCGTCCGGAGATCCTCGCCAGCGCTAAGCGCGCCATCGAATACCTGCAAGGGTTCGGCGCGGATAAGCTGGTCGTCTTCTCGCCGAATCGCAACGTGGGTTCGGGCGAAGCAGCCTTCCGCACCATGTGCGAATGCTACAACGAGCTTGGCGCGCTGGCCAAGAGCATGGGTTTCCGCGCGGGCTTGCACAATCACATGGGGCAGATGGTGCAGGACGCGGGCGAACTCGATCGCTGCATGGCGATGACCGATCCCAAGCTATTCTGGCTTTCGCCCGATACCGCGCACATGCATCTCGCCGGCATCGACGTGGTGAAGACGCTCGACAAATACAAAGACCGGCTGATGATGGCCGATTACAAAGATGCGCGCCACGTGAGCGACAAGCTGCAAGACAATATCTTCGATCTCGGCGACGGCGAAATCGATTTCCCCGGCTGCCACCGCGTGTTGAAGTCGATCCATTTCGAGGGATGGCTGTGCGTGGATCTCGACACGGCGCGTAAGGGACCGCGTGCCAGCTACGAACGCTGCGGCGCATACGTCGTCGACAAGCTGGAACCGATCTATGTCTGAAGGTTGGGGGCGTGATGTTTCGCGCCGCGTCTTTCTGGGAGCCGCCGCCATGAGCGCCACCGCGTCCGCCGCCAGTTACCGCATCATCGATCCACACGTGCACGTGTGGAAGCACGATCCGCAATTTCCGTTCGCGAAAGAGGCGCATCCGCCCGCGCGCGATGCTACGCCCGAGACGCTGCTCGGCCTGATGAAGGCCAATGGCGTGGCGAAAACGGTGATCATCCAGGTGATCCACTACCGTTACGACAACAGCTTTCTCGCGAACGTGTTGAAACGCTACCCCGAGTCTTTCCAGGGCGTGTGCCGCGTCGATCCGCTCGACCCCGCGGCGCCCGACCATCTCTCGCGCCTGACGGAGCAAGGCTTTCACGGGGTGCGGCTCAGCCCCTCGGGCGATGCGCAGGGCGATTGGATTCGCGGACCGCTGATGCCTCCGCTGTGGCGGCGGTGCGAACAATTGCGCGTGCCGATGACCGTGTTGGCGCCAATCGGACGCATGCCCGATGTCGCCGCGCTGATTGAGCGATGTCCCGATCTGACGGTGGTCATCGACCACATGGCGGATTGCCCCGTGGATCAACCGGCCGAACTCGAAAAGCTGATTGCTCTGCGCCGGTTTCCCAAGGTTTTCGTCAAGATCTCGCACACGTGGTCGCTCTCGAAGCAGGCATATCCCTGGCTCGACGCGCAAGAGCATGTGAAGCGCCTGCACGCAACGTTCGGCCCGGAGCGCCTGATGTGGGCGACGGACTGGCCCATCCTTGAAAGCGTCGCACGCTACGAACAGGCATTGACGGTAGTGCGCGACGACATGAAATTCCTAAACGCGGCCGACAAGGAGTGGATGTTGAGTAAGACCGTCGAGCGCGTCTGGAAATTCGGGGAGTGAGCGATGCGAATAGCGCTCCCGCTCTCCCGCCACCGATTCCCGGGCGCGGCGGCCTTCGCACGGTAGAATGGACCGCATCGGATAAGCGCGGATCCACCCGCGCGCTACTGGGGGTGTAATGCCGCGAGCGATTCGACCGTTCCTGGCGCTGGCCGTTGCCAGCGCGTTCGCATTTCAGACGCCGCAGTCCGCCGGCCTGGCGGCGCGCGTGGCCGACCCGTTCGCGCCCGGCTGGATGCTCGAAGACACCAACGGCGATGGCATCGTGGATTATGTCGCCGGCCGGATTGTAGTTCCGGCGCAGCCCACCGCGGCGGAAAACGCCGCAGCCGCGAATCTCGCCGCGCGCCTCGGTTTCGGAACCACGGGATTCACTCCGCCCGTGGTGGTGGCCGCCAATGAGGATTCGGGCGGCGGACCGCGCATCTATGTCGGCAAAGGCGCCGTGCCTGCCGGTCAAACGCCGCCAGTTGCTCTGGAAACCGATGAAGGCGGCGTCTTCGCCATCGGCCCAAACCTGGCTGTGATCGGCGCATCCGATGCGGGCCTCATGGCCGCAGCTGACGCTTATTCCGCCCGCGCGCCCTATCAGTGGCGTGTGCCCGGCAAGAAACTGAGCGATATCGGCGCGGCATTGACCGGCGTGACATATTTGCGCGGCAAGTCCGGCGTGCACCGCGCATTTTTCGGCGCTACCGAAGCCCCAGCCAGCGCCATCGAACCCGGGCCCGCGCAACCGGCAGGCAACGGCGCGGCCGCCCCCGCGGGCGGCGCCCCCGGAGGAGCAACAGGCGCGAACGGCGCAACCGGCGATGCCGCCGGCGGCGCGACGCGTCTCGACCTCGCCACGCTTTACACCAGCCGCGGACTCTTCGGCGCCGCCGGACGCATTCCGCTCCCCGCGTCCTCCAACGCGCGCCTCTTCGTACCGGCGGGCAGTGCCGGCATTGCCATGGCGAATCTCGCCGCGCGCATGGGCCTCGAGACCACGGGCATCACATTGCCGATCGCGGCGCCCGCCGACGGCGCCACCGTCCGCGACGTCCGCGCATCAGCCGTCATCGCAGGCGATTCCGCGCTCGCGCAGGGAGCCGAAAAGAAGCTGCGCGCCGACGACACCGCGTTCACGGAATCTGAAACCGCGCTCGCGCCCGGCGAGGGCGAGTTGCGCATCGCGGACAATGCCTTCGGCCGCCGCGCGGCGATCCTCGCGCGTGGCGATGAACGCGGCCAGGCCGCCGCCCTCTCGGCGCTCTCCGATCGCTTCCCGAATCTCTGGGAACAGGGGAAGCAGTATCTCTCCATCGAAGAAATCCGCTACGACCTGCACAAGTTTTTCTCGGTGCGCTCCAGTTCCGGACAGGCCGCGGCGGCGCTCTATCATTTGGATCGTTGGATGGCCGAAGCCGGCCCCGGCGCGAAAGACGTCAAAGCCGAAATCTACACCGACGTCGCCGACGCCAAGCTTGCCGATTTCGTGCGGCAACAGGCACAAGACCGCCTTCATGCCGCAGCCGACGTGAAAGTGGCGAGCCTGCGCGCCGGAACGGCGTGCTGCGCGCAGAACCCGGCATTGCACTATGACGCGCCCGGTTATTCGTTCCACGCGACAACGCCCACCTTCACTGAGGACATCGCCATCCCATGGGAAGGCAAGCGCCTGATGGAAGCGGTGCGCCGCGGCTCGGCGAAAATCGCGGCCGGCGACGAGGTGAAACTCGTGGCGCGCGTGAGCGAAGGTCCAGAAGAGCGCCGCAAGCTGCAAGCCGACCTGCGCGATCTACTGGTGAAAGCCGGCGCGGACGCTCACAAGCTGAACGTCGAAGTTCTGTGCGCGTATAAGCAAGGCTATAGCTGGCTGATGGATGAGATTGCTCCGGCGCTTGCGGGCAAAGGCGCGGCATCCATCAAGATCGATTTCGCGAAAGACATCGACGCTACCGGCATGCGCGCCATGCACACCGAAGCGCGATGGGTACAGGAACTCTATCCGGTGGATGAGATGCTGGCGCGCAAACTGAGCCTGCCGCTCGATAAGATCGCGCTCAACGAAATCGAACCGCCGGCGACCGGCGCGACTTACCGCGTCCACGCGTTCGACGCCGCGGGCAAAGAAATTCTCACGCGCGAATTCAAGGTCACCACCGTGATGCAACCGTATAACGGCGTGGTGCCGCGCTATGAAGACGTGCAAGTGGAAACCGGATGGGTTCACCTGGAAGACGCCGGCAAGGTCGCGCTAAACGAGCGCATCAAGACTGATATCGAAGAGTTCTGGGAGCACTATCAGACCAAGACCCTGCCGCACGTTTATCAATTCGTCTTGTCGCAGGCTAAAGGCGAAATTCGCGCGGAGTATCTGCCGCCGTTCGATTCGCTGACGCTCGACTTCCACATGAGCGAGCCCGACTACAGCCTCGATCTCGACAAGGAACGCATCTCCACGCTCGAAGCGCTGCAAGAAGACACCTTCTACTCCACCGCCAACTTCGTCAGCATGATCGGCGATCTGGAAACAGGCCGCCCCATCGGCTACACCGGCCGCATCATTCCCATCGCGCATCCTTCGGAAGACGGTAAAGACGGCCACGTGCACATCGAGTTTTACGGAAAGGCCGCGGCCAATCCGCTGGTGCGCTTTTCGTGGACCGATGGCGCCGGCGCGCACCACGCTAAGGAGCGCAATCTGCCGCCCATGACCGGCGAATTCCAACCGCGCCTCATCCAGGCGCGCGTCAAAGCCGGCGAAGATGGCATCGAGCGGCTGACGTGGCTTCTGCCCGCCGATTTCGCGCAAGACAAATACGACGACTGGCTGAAGGTGGAAGGGCAGGATCAAGTCGATCGTGGCATCTTCTCCGCCGAACGCGCGCGCGGCATGCTGCATTGGCTCGACGAAATGCATCGCGCCGGAATTTATCGCGACGAAGTAGCATATCCGCATCTGCAGCAAATGGCGATCGAATTCGAATGCCACTGGAGCTGGGGGACAAGCTCGACGCCCCGCCACAGCGCGTCTTCGCGAGTTGGAACGTCACGCCGCCGGCCACGCCGCGTCCCATGATCCGCGATTTTCAGGCGATGGCAACCAACCCCATCGTGCAATGGAGCGAGCCGATCTCGCCCGCCGAAAACACGGCCATCCTGGCGCGTCTGGCGCAGTATCCGGGCGTCAACGCGTATTGGATGGGCCGCAGCTACCTGGGCCAGAATCTCTGGGCGGCCGACATCACACTACCTTCGCCCTCGGTACTGCGTTCGTGGCCGAAGGAGAGCACGCTGAAAGCCGTCATTGTTTATTCCGGACGCCAGCATGCCAACGAAGTATCGAGCACCAGCCACATCGACAAGCTTGCCGAAGAACTCGTCACCCAAGCCGACAAGCGCGAGTTGCTCAAGAAGGTGAACGTGGTTGTGCACCCCATCTATAATCCCGATGGCGCGCAGCTTTCGGTCGATCTGTACAAAATCACCCCCGACAACATGCTGCATCCCGGCTATCACGGTACGCTCAGCGCCGACGTATCGACAGGCCAGACCGAAATCGACCCGATCTATCCCGAATCGCGCACCCGCAAGCAACTCGTGGACGCGTGGCTGCCCGACGCATTCCTCAATCCGCACGGGTATCCGTCGCACGAGTGGGTGCAGCCGTTTTCGGAATACAGCGGCTGGGTGCAAAGCCGCCAGGGCGCAAACTCCGGGCGCGCGTGGTGGATCCCGCGTGGCTGGTTCACCAGCATGGGCTACCTACGCGACGAGCAGCATCCGTATAGCAAAGTGGTGGCGTACGCGATTCAAGACAAGATCGTGGAAGCCGAGCGCAAGGTGCCCGGCATGCTGCCCCTCGAAGACCGCATGAACGCGCGCTATGAACGCTTCGGCCAACGCTGGCAGCCGAAGGATATGTACCAGCCCATCGTCGACGGCATCCGCATTTACATGGGCCTGAAAGGCACGGGCGGAGGCGGCCGCGGAGGCGCGGGGGGCGGAGAAGGCGCGGCGGGCGGGGCCGGAGCAACCCCCGGCAGCGGCGGCGTGGGCGGGCTGTCGCCCGATATCACCTGGGACGCCGCTTACACCGAAGCGCCCGACGAAACCGCCTACGGCGATTACATGAAGTTGATGGCTTCGGCCGGCCTGGCGTTCGATTACGTGCACCTGAACTACTTGGCCCAAGGCGATCTGCGCGTGACCCACACCGAGCGCGACGCCGTCGGTGGCGTGCAGTGGCGCGTCGAGCGCGCGCGCCCGATATTACCGGCTGGCATGAAGCCACTTGCGAATGCCACGCCGACGGACGGGCAATAGCAGTGCCGCGGCGCTGCATCGCCTTGACGACGCCGTCGGCGGGCAATTAAGCTTGTGGTGTTGGCTGGCGTAGCTCAGTTGGTAGAGCATCTGATTTGTAATCAGAGGGTCGGGGGTTCAAATCCCTCCGCCAGCTCCACTTCCGAGCGTTTTCGCCGTCTGCCCTGCCCCGCCGCTGTCTGAGGAGCATGAAACAGAACGCGATCAAACCGTCCGCTCCGTCTCCGGCGGCGCTGCTGCGTTCCACCCGCGCCTGCCTCGGAATCGCGCTCCTGCTGTTGCCCAGCGTATTTTGGATCATTCGAGACCGAACCATTTGGCCATGGGACCAGGCCTGGTATGGCGTGGTCTCGACGGATCTTTGGTATTGGCTGTGGCACTCGCCGCAACGTTGGGCGATCACCATGTCGGACGGCCTCAATCTCAAGCCCCCTGGCGTCGTCTGGCTGGGCCAGTTCTTCGTAGGGCTCCGCGGATTGTTGGGCTCGGTCGAAACCTCGCTGCTCTTATCGATTCTGCTGACGCAGTTTCTATTGCTCTGGATTCTCTACAAGACCAGCGCCGCGATGTTTCCCGAATCGCGCCTGCTGCAGGCAACCGCAGTGATCTTCGCGGCCGGCGCGCAATTGTTCGTCGGCCTCTCGCATGAGTTCCTTGTCGAACCCCTGCAAGGCGTTGCCGCGGCGTGGGCCTTGTATGTAGCGTACCGGTCGCCGGATTGGCCCAAGGCTCGCGTGGTGATTCACATGGGCGCGGTACTTATTCTCGGCGCGCTCTCCAAGGCCGATACCCCGGTGTATTGTCTGTTCCCGCTGGCCTATGCGGCCGTTCAAGTTCTCCGCAGGCGCGAAAGCTACGCGTTCCGCGCCGAACTGAAGCATAGAGCGTCGCTGGTTTTGGCGGTTACGTTTGCGCTTGCCGGCCTGTTATGCGCGCTCTGGTACGTCAGACATGTCGCCGACGTGTGGCGGCACATTCATGACGCGACCACGGGAGATATAGCCTTGTATTACGGCGCCCGCGACACCATTTTCAACAAACTCATTATCTGGACCAAGCAGTTAAGGACCTCTTTCCTGGCGCCGTATTCGATCTGGGCCCTACTCGGCGCGCTGATTCTGGGGCCCCTTCGCGCGATACTGCAACGCACGCCGATGGCAAAACCGATTGCCCGAGCCATGCCGCTCGCCGTGGTGAGCCTGCTGCAGATCATCCTCCTGCTTCTGGCATTTTCTTCCGTCATCACGGTTGAATCGCGTTTCATGTATGCGCTGCTACCTTACCTCACCATTGTTTTCCTGCAGGCCTGCGCCCTTGCGCCGCGCAAGGCCGTCCTGGCCTTCGCGCTGATCGGGTTCGCGCAGTGGACCGCCGTCCACGCGGCTGCCCTCTTCCCCCAATATCAGCTGGCGATCCGTTCGGATTGGCTTTATGCCTTGCAACTGGACCCGACCCGGTACGAGGAGGCCGTTCGCGCGGTCCGCGTGATGTCCGAAGGCCCGGAACACTACAACATCGTGGGGATCGAGGAGCCATGGTTCAACGCGAATTCATTGGACTTTTTTTCTGCCAAGGACCGGCTAACCTCAGGGACTCGGAGTTACTTCACGTCGCTTGGCTACGCTGAAAAGGACCCCACAGCGGCCTTCAATCGGATTCGCGACTTTCACACGCGGTTCGTGGTCACGCTGGCCGAACCTTTTCAAACCACTCCACCCAACTTCCTCAATCTCACATCCATCCCCATCCTCGAGAGGATGCGCCGCGACCCGAATTTCGTCCAAATTCCCTTTGACAGCCGGAACGGAGTCATTATTTTTCTGGTTGGCGGCACATGACAACTGACCTCGCACAGCACCGCCTCGAAATTGACGAAAACCGGATGCATTGGCAGAGGAAGCCTTTGCTCCGCCGGGTATACTCGCAGTTCTACCGGGATATCGTCAAGCGCGTCGTTCGCGGGAAAACCGGGGCCATTGTCGAGCTCGGTTCCGGCATGGGAAACATCAAGGAACATCTTCCCGAGTGCATCACCACCGATGTTTTTCCCAATCCGTGGCTCGACCGCGTTGAGAATGCATACGCTCTCACATTTGGCGATCGGACCGTCAGCCACCTGATCCTTTTCGACGTGTGGCACCATTTGCAATACCCCGGGGAAGCGTTGCGCGAGTTTTCCCGAGTTCTAGTGGACGGTGGAAGGATCGTGATCTTTGAGCCAGCCATGGGGATGCTGGGCAGGTTCGTGTTCAGCCGCTTTCATCACGAACCTCTTGGCCTGAAAGATGAGATCGAATGGACCGCCGGAAAGAGTTTTCGTCCGGAAGCGCCGGGTTACTATGCCGCACAGGGTAATGCGAGCAGAGTATTCGGCGGAGACAGTTTCCGGACTCGCTTGGATGACTGGCGTATTAGCGAAGTCCGGTATTACACGGCGCTTGCCTATTTGGGGACCGGCGGATTCCGCGGACCGCAACTCTATCCGGCGGCGTTGCTGCCCTTATTCAACGGCGTCGATACCGTTCTCTCGAAGGTTCCGGCCCTGGCGTCAAGAATGCTGATTGTGTTGGACAAGAAGTAAGCACAGCGCAGCCTTCAGCGGCCAAGCTTGATCCGGAAAAGGCCGATCAACGTCATTCTCAGTAACTGAAAGCCATGACGGAAGCGGCTGATATTTGTGCTGCCATACTGGCGCGCCAGATATCGCACCGGAATATCGACCATGCCGAGGCCCAGGATCGCAGCGGGATATAGCAGCTCAAAATCGCCGAATGGGTCGAAATCGCCGAAATCAGCGCGCCATGCGATAAAGCGCTGGTAGTCGTGCTTGGCGAGCAACTTCGTCCCGCACAAAGAATCGCCGAGACGAGCGTCCAAAACCCAACTCAGACTCTTGGCGAAGAACACATTTCCCAGACGATTGAGAAAGCGCATCGCATCGCCTTCCATGGGATAGACCAGGCGCGATCCATTGATAAAATCGCCGCGGCCCTGACAATACGCGTGGTAAAACCGGCCCAGCATCGCGGGCGGCATGGTCAAATCGGCGTCGAGTATGGTGAGAAGCGGTTGGGTAGCGCGCGCGAAACCAAGCCGGACGGCATCCGCCTTGCCCTTTCCCGTTTGTTGCAGCGTCTGAATGCGAAAATGATCTTCATAGACACGCGCCACTCGCTGAATTTCCTCCCACGTGCCGTCGCTGGAATGGCCTTCGACGAAGATCACTTCGATGGGGCACCCTAAGTCGGGCAGGCGCCGCAAGGCATTTTCGATATTGCCGCGCTCGTTGCGGGCGGGAATTACGCACGAGAGTCCTACCGGCGGAGTGGCGATCACCGGCCGCAGGGTAGCCACGTAGGTGAGACTAAACCAACGCGCCAACGGGATCGACGGCATGACCTGGTTGATCAGATCGCCCAATCCGAAGCAGCGCCACGGAAAATACCCCACGCATCGCTGGCGGGCGATTTCAAATCCCGAAATCTTCGCAATGTTCTCCAGGTCCGCACGGGTGATGAAGGTACCCGGAAGTTCGCCCTTTCGAATTCCGAATTGGTTCGCGAGGTAGTAGAACCACCGCAGGTACGGGTTATAGAGCACCACTAAGATTCGCGACGTACGCGACAGCTTGTGTTTGATATCCATGAGCAATCCCTGGATATCGAAGTGGTGATTGAATGTGCCGTTAACCAGGACTGCGGTGCGCCGGCTATCTTCGCCAGTGAGGTCCGGAAAGGGAACGCCCTCTTCGATCACTTGTTTTTGCGGCGAATCGATGTTCGCGAGTAGCGCTCCGCCGTCTTCCTTCCGCGGAAGCCATTGAATCACACAGTCGTAATACCTAGTGAGCCGGCTGAGTTCCTTCCCCAACAAGCGATTGACATACCGCTTCCAGCGGGGAAGAGAGGCCGCAGGCGTCCTGGGGGATGTTTGTGTTGCGGCTTGGGCGACAGTGGATTGCATCTTCAAACCCGGCAAAGTAAGTCGTTATTGGGGAGGCGAGTCATTGGCATGCAATGAATTGAGCGCCCTTTGCATCCCCGGCTGCTAAATGTTCCAGGAACCATTGATAAGTTTGGCGAATTCCATCGGACAGTCCGATGCCGGCGTGCCAGCCTAGCCCGTTGGCTCGTGACACATCGAGCAGTTTTCGCGGGGTTCCGTCGGGTTTCGAGACGTCGAACACTCGCTTCCCCTGAAAACCGACGATCCCGGAGATCATCTCCGCCAGTTCCCGGATGGTCATATCGCCGCCTGCGCCTATGTTCACGATCTCAGCCTCGTCGTAGCGCAGCATGAAATAGACTGCGGCCGCGGCCAAATCGTCCACATGCAGAAATTCGCGCCGCGGTTGCCCGCTTCCCCAGACAACCACCTCTGGCGCTCCGGATGTTTTGGCATCGTGAAACTTACGGATCAACGCAGGAATGACATGAGATGACTGCAGGTCGAAGTTATCGCCCGGGCCATAGAGATTCGTCGGCATCAAGCTGATGGCGCGAAATCCATACTGCTGGCGATAGGCCTGAGCCAGACGGATACCCGCAATCTTCGCCACCGCGTACGGTTCGTTAGTCTGTTCCAAGGCGCCGGTGAGCAGGTATTCCTCTCTCATGGGCTGCGGAGCGAACTTAGGATAAATACACGATGAGCCGAGCAATTCCAGCTTTTGTACGCCGTTTCTCCAGGCTGCGTCGATGACGTTAAGCTCGATGGCGAGATTGTCGCGGATGAAGTCTGCCGGGAAGTCCCGATTCGCCAGAATCCCTCCCACTTTCGCCGCGGCGAGAAAGACGTACTCCGGCCGCTGTTCCTGAAAGAAGCGCTCTACGTCAAGCTGCCGCACGAGATCGAGGTGGCTCCGCTCGCGAAGAATCAGACTGCGATAGCCTTCGCGGCGCAGCTCCCGCACGATGGCGGACCCCACCAGGCCGTTGTGTCCGGCCACGAAAATGCGGCTGCTCTTATCCATGAGCCCTCCCGCGCACGACCACGCTATGGCCGGCTTGCGAGAGAGTTCGCTCCTGGCGGGCAAGCTCCATGTCATGCTCGACCATTACTCTCACCAGTCCGGAGAAGGTGGCCTTTGGATTCCATCCAAGCTGTTGACGGGCCTTGCTGGAATCGCCGAGAAGGTGATCCACTTCGGTGGGCCTTAAATAGCGCGGATCGAGCGTCACGTGGCGATGCCAATCGACATTCGCAAAGCCCGCCGCTAGATCCAGAAACTCGCGAACCGAATGGGATTCGCCGGTAGCGATGACATAATCGTCCGCCTCCGGCTGCTGCAACATCAACCACATCGCCTCGACATAGTCGGCGGCGTGGCCCCAGTCTCGCCGGGCCTCGAGATTTCCCAGGAACAGTGTTTCCTGCAGGCCCAGGGCGATGCGAGTCAGAGCGCGTGTGATTTTTCTCGTGACGAAAGTCTCGCCCCGGCGCGGCGATTCGTGGTTAAAAAGAATGCCATTGCAGATGAACAGGCCATACGCCTCGCGATAATTCCGCGCATACCAGTGAGCTGCCACCTTGCTTGCGCCATAGGGGCTTCGCGGATAAAACGGTGTGGATTCGTTCTGCGGAGGCGGAGCGGCGCCAAACATTTCAGACGAGCCGGCCTGGTATATCCGCACAGAGTTCTTCGAATGCCGGGTCATATCGCGGACCGCTTCCAACAGGCGGAGCGTACCCGTGGCGACCACATCCGCCGTATATTCGGGCTGTTCGAAACTCACGCGGACGTGCGACTGCGCGGCGAGGTTGTAAATTTCGCTGGGCATCACTTCGTCGAGAATCCGACGAAGAGCGGTGCCGTCGGCCATATCGCCGTAGTGCAGGTAGAGGCGCGCGCCTTGCTCGTGCGGGTCGCGATAGTTGGCATCCAGCCGGTCCGTGTTGAAATTGGATGCGCGCCGGACGATGCCGTGCACTTCGTAGCCCTTGGACAACAGCAGCTCGGTGAGGTAAGAACCGTCCTGCCCGGTAATTCCTGTGATCAAGGCTCTTGGGTTGGTCCCGGCCGGCATGGAATTCGTTTGCCTCATAGGGTTCAGACCTGCTCCGCTAATGAGATCCCAGTCCCAAACGCGGGCGAAAAACTCCCGGATTGACGTTTGCGCCGGCTCTCTGCGCGACGGCAAGTTTGATGCCCCATTCTACTCGATTTCGTGGGGGTCCCTTGAGCGCGGCGCATCCTTCATCCGGCTTCGTCTCGCGGGAGGAATCCGGATTCGGCAGCCGGCATCGAACTGGTTGATCGGCCTTCCTGTTCTCCCCAAGTCACGAAATGCAGCAATGGATTTACGCCACGGCGGCGCACGTCCGGGTTCGCCGCCAGGTAGTAGCGCGTGTCGAAAGTGGCCGAAGGGTTGCGTCCCTGACGGAACCCGATGAACAAATAGTGCAAGAGCGGCGAGCGCGTCCACTTTTTCGATTTCGGAAACTGGGAGACATAGTAGTCAACGTCAAACTGCTCCAGAAGTTTTGTTTCCCGGCCTGCGCGCCGGAGCTTCCATAAGAGCAAGGCATTGCGAAGGTGCCCTGGCCACGCCAGCGGCGAAAGCGCGCCTCTCAAAGACCGCTGCGTTTTCGAGTTCTGGCCATAGCCGAGGTTGGCCGCCACCGTCTCCGGGGTCAAATGACGGTCCAGGACGTCCCGGCCGAGCCGCAGATCGTCAAAAATGCGCGCGTAGGCGCGGCCGCCCTCCTGAATCGAAAAATGAGCTTCGGCGTGGCGCCTGGCAGCTTCCGACGCTCGACGGTAGCGGATCGGGTCGTTGGCCAGCAACCGAATCGCGGCGGCGAAGGCAGCGGCCTCTGCCGGCTCGCACAGAAGGTCTTCCTCGCCCGGAGGCATCATCGCGGGAATTCCACCCACCCGGCTGGCGACGACCGGGACGCCCATAGCCAGGCTCTCCATCACGATGTTGGGCCGCCCGTCCAAACGGGAACAAACCACTACCGCATCGCAGCAGGGCAGATAGTCGCGTGTCGGGACAAATCCTGGAAACGCGACGCGTCGTTCCAGTCCGCTCTCAGCCGCTTGTTTCCTCAGAACCGGCTCCATAGGGCCGGAACCGCAAACGAGAAATTCGATTTCCGGCTGGTCCGCCAGCAAAGAAGCCATCGCGAGGAATACATCCGGCGCCTTCTCCTCGGAAAGCCGGCCCAGGAATGCGCACACGAACCGGCCATCGTCCGCCGGTCGAGGCTTCCCCGTGCGCCAGTCCAATTTCGGACGGGGCGAGTAGGCCTCCAAATCGACCCCGTTCGGAATGACGGTAATTCGATCCTCTCGGACGCCGCGCTCGATCAACCACGTTTTCATACCGCTGTGCTCTGTGACCACGCGGTCGATCGCGTAGTGGTATTTGAGATGGTTTGCGGTATGGCCGACAGGATTAAACAGCAGATCCACCACGGCCAGTTGCGGAAAGAGCTCCTTCAGGCGGGGCAGCAGGTCATAGGTGAAGGAAGAGCCCACCTGCCATAAGACGCTGACGCTGTGTTGTTGGATCAGGTAGGCGATGAATGCCGGCCAGTGCGAAATATCCAGGAACCGCGGCAGATGGTATATGCCATCCGCGCTATCTTCGAACCAACTGGTGGTATCGCCCTGCTCCCTGGTGGCCGGAACGGTGGTGTAGACCAAGAGGCGAAAGCCCAGGCGCTTCAGTTGCCTGCATGCCAGGTTAACAACTGTTTCGCTGCCGCCCAGGGTGAGAAACGGCATCGCGACGAGAATGGTAGGACGCGGCTCAGGCCATCCCGTAACGAGCTTGGCGTAACTGGAACGCCGGCTCCAGGCTGGCCCGGAAGGGGGCTTGAGCGGAGTCGCGATCTTCGCGATCGAGTGATCCGCGGGGCGAGCCAGCACCTCGGGGACCATCACCGTAGCGACGCTGTCATCCGCCAGGCGGGACGACAACCGCATACGCTGTTCTCCAGCTGGGCAACGCGTGTCATATCCGCCGGCGGCCAGCAAGACCTGTTTTCGCAGTATGCGAATGTGCGGCGCGACATCCTGCGGTTCCTCCGCCGAACCTCCGGTATCCTCGCCACTTACTAAGATCTGAAACAGGCATTTCTCAAGGTAAGTCGTGGCTAACTGATCGCCCGCCATCAAACAGCAAACAAACCCGCCAGCCGCATGGTCACATCCCGCCTTCCATGCCGCGGCGCCATGTTCATGCGTTCCCGCCACCAGAGTGAGAGTGCGTGGCAAAGCGCGCTCCCGCAAGACTTTGAGACGATCCTCCGGCCCGCAGATCAGGATTTCCAGCGAGGGAAGGGTTTGGGCTTCCACCGCGCGCAGCGTCTGCTCCAAAGCCTCATCCAGAGCCCCAGCCGAGATGATTACGCTGACAAAGGGCGTAGCGCTAAACATCATTCAGGCTACCGTAGCAGCAAAATGGGAAGTGTTGCAGGACGCCGGGTAGTCCTGGAACAACGATGTGTGACAAATGACCCTGGCGTACCGTGAACATGCCGTGGCCGCCATTGCGGCAAAAACCACCCGTACGGTACTATAAATTCTCCCGGACGCGAAGGGGTGCACGAAAGTAATGGCTACGGGGATAGTAGGCGCTACAGGATTTATCGGTTCGTATTTGTGTAAGCACCTTGACCCGCTACCTCTCCGCATTTTCACGCGCAGCCCCAGCAAGACGCCGCCGGTTCCTGGCGCGGAAATCGTGCAAGGCGATCTGCTTTCGAGCGCGGATTGCAAGCGATTCCTGTCTGGGCTGAAAACCATTTATTATCTCGCTCATACGAACACGCCGATCAATTCGGATAAGGATCAACTGGCGGACGCGGCAATGAACCTGACGCCCTTTTTGACGCTGCTGAGCGCCATCCGCGAGCTGGGAATCAGACCGCACGTGGTGTACTTCGGCAGCGGCGGGGCTGTTTACGCGCGGAATGACGCGCGAGCGCCATACCGCGAATGTGATCTCTGCGCGCCGTCGACCTCCTACGGCATTCTCAAACTGGCTGCGGAGCAATACCTGCGGCTAGCGGCGGAACGGGGCGAGTTGACTGCGACGGTGTTGAGAATCGGCAACGCATACGGAACCTTGCTTCCGCAATACCGCACGCAGGGGCTGATCGGCGTGGCCTTGAGCCAGATCTTGCATGACAACCCCGTTCGTCTTTTCGGGAGCGCCGAGAACGTACGCGACTACGTTCATCTGCAGGACATTACGGCGATGGTAGAAAAGGCGTCGACGCCCCGGCGGCCGTTCGACGTGGTGAACGTCGGCTCGGCGCAGGGCTATTCGGTTAACGACGTTTTGGACGTCATACGCGATTGCCACGGCTCGTCCTTCCCCATCCATCTGGAACAGCGTTGCGCGGCGTGGTTGACCGATTGGGTGGTACTCGACAATTCCTACGCGCGCCGCGAATTTGATTGGGTCCCCGCGATAGGCCTGCGCGAAGGCATCGGCGCGCTATTGGCCGCTTCGCAAGGCGATGTTCGCGCCATGGCAGCCGTTGTGCAATGAGATGTTCGGTTCTGCTGCCCGTCTATAACGCGGGAGAGCCGCTGCGTGAGGCGATAGAATCGATTCTCAAGCAGGACGAGCCGGACTTTGAGTTACTCATCATCGAAGACTGCTCAACAGACGGCTCAGCGGCAGTGATCCGTTCCTTCGCGCAATCGGACTCCCGCATTCGCGCCATCTTTCATGAACGGAATGCCGGCTTGGCCGCAACGCTGAATGAAGGGCTTCGCGAAGCGCGCGCCCCTTTGGTCGCCCGCATGGATCAGGACGACGTAGCTTTGCCGAACCGGCTCTCAACCCAGATTCGTTTCCTGGAGACTCATCCCGAGATAGCTGTGGCCGGGTCTTTTGTTTACCACATGGGTTGCACTGCTCGACTGGATCACCTGGTGCGCTTGCCCGTGGAACACGAGGCCATTGCCCGCAAACTGCAGAAGACGAACTGCCTGTACCATTCCTCCGTGATACTACGGCGGGATGCCATTCTGAGCCTGGGCGGATACCGGACAGAGTTCAAGAATGCGGAGGATTACGATCTCTGGCTGCGCGCATCCCGCGTGTATCGACTCGCCAACCTCCCGGTTCCTTTGCTGCGCTATCGTTTTTCAGCTACAGGCATGACGCTGGGGAAAAAGTGGCAGCAAGTCTTTTACGTGCAGATGGCGCTTGTCTCCCATCGTCACCCCGAGTGGGATATCGAGAAAGTCCGCCGGCAGGCCGGCTTAGAGTTCGAAAAGCTTGACAAGAGTGAGTTCCTGTATACGGTAGCTCGCGACACGACGGATGAACTTCGACGCCTCGGCCAGGAAGAGGATGCCCACCGGACGTGGTGGCTGTTCTTTCATCAATTGAGCCTGAAGCAGAAAGTCCGGCTGGCTATGACTTCGGGCTGGGATGTTTTTCGCGAACGGGGAACTTCCGCCGGTATGACGTGAGCGTTTCGTGAATTGGACTGTCAGTCCTTAGTATGATTTAGACGCCTTGCGAAGGTCTCATAACAGGCAGAAACCTCATTTCAAACTCGATGAAACGCTACGATTCCGCCTGCAACGTTTGCGGCAGCTGCGATCTTCTCCCATTCGGCCAGCGTACGGACGGCATCCCCGTATTGCAGTGTGCCGCATGCGGTCATGGGATCGTCCAACAGTTCCAAGATGACGTTCAAGGCATTTATGGGGACGAGTATTTTTCCGCTGCATCCGAAAGCGCCGTCGGCTATACGGATTACTCGTTGGCCGCCGAACAGGGAGTAGCCTGGGCGGCATGCCTGGCACGTCTGCTGAAATCGGGAGGGAGAGTCCTCGACATCGGTTGCGCCAACGGCCGCGCGCTGCAGATGCTCGGGAAGGGGTACGATCTTTTTGGCATCGAACTAAACCAAAACATGGCCGAACAGGCCAGCCAAGCAGGCGTGCGCATCATAGCGAACGATCTGTTTGACGAACGGGTGAAGGAGCTTTATGCAGGTACATTCGATGTTGTCCTGTCGATCGCCGTTTTCGAGCACGTCCCCGACTTCAAAGAAGCGTTCCGCACCGCGGCTAGCCTGCTCAAGCCCAAGGGAGTTTTGATATTCGAAGTGCCGCTGGTTCAAGCCGCCGGCGATATCTGGTACCGCTCTTCACTCGAGCACCTTCACTATCCCACCGTCTCTTCCATCGAGTACCTGTTCCGGGAGGTCTTGCATTTGAGCTTGACCGGATCCGTTATCGATGTACGGGACTTCGGAAGCGTCTACATCGGGCTGACCTCGCCGGATGTCGAGACAGCTCGCCTCGCAGGGGCCGAATACCTGCGATTGGCCGGCGCCGATCCAGCGTCGCTCCGTGGCGAAGAGATACGTTTTCGCTGGTATCTCGATCTGATGCATGCGGCCCGCTGCGACCCGAAGATTCTGGCCTTGCACCGTCACTTGAATCCGGAGGATTGGAACGTATTCACGTTGCGGCGTATCTTCGAGTTATGGGCGTTTCGAGAAGAAAAATTGAAACATATCGAGACGTACCTGGCGGAAGTAGAAAAAGCGCGGGACTGGCATGCCAACAGAGCGGCCGCTCTCGCCGCTCAACTGGACGCCGTCGAGAAGCTGTCTCGGAAAGAATAAAGATTCCAGTGGCAAGTATCTGCCTCTCTTCAGCCGTATCGTATCGCGTAGTACGCTGGACTGGAGAATGCGCTTTCCAGCCATCCGCTATCCTGAAAATTGTCCGACAACATGGACCGCGTCTCGATCGTCATTCCGTGTTATAACCCGAGCCGCTTCCTCCTTGAGGCGATTGCCAGCGCCCGGGCCCAAGAAAATTGTTCGACCGAAGTAATTCTGGTCAACGA
>CAVUQS010000022.1:0-253533 GCA_963743705.1 Bryobacterales bacterium
GGCAGAAAGTAGGGACTTGAACACAAATGTTTTGAATCTGGATAGTTTTGGCGCCATCGTGTGTCTATGGCGCCAACCCCGACGAAGTGGGATAGCGCATGCGCCTTGAGTACGTCTAGGTGGAAGCCGTGAGGCCCGAGATGGCGGAAATAGTCGAACGTGCGCTAAGGGCCTTCGTTCCCTTCGGTCTCGCAACAGTCGCCGCGTTTGCGGCGGCTTCGAAGTCACCGCTGAGTCCAACCAATATCTTCGCGCCGGTGTCCACACCGTCCCAGTGGATCTTTGAGCTATCCCGTTTTGTCTTGCTAGTGACCGGGATGATATTCCTCGTCGTTTTCAGCCTGCTTGCCTACGCGGTTGTGAAATTCAGGAAGCGGAGGGCCGGCGACACGCGGGAGCCTGCCCAGGTTTACGGCAGCACTCAACTGGAACTCGCGTGGACGGTCATTCCGGTCCTCATCGTCGTAGTCCTGTTCCTTGCGACAGCGCGCGTAATCGCCAGCATCCAAAACGCGACCCGCCCGAGCACGGCCATCGACGTAACTGTCATTGGGCACCAATACTGGTGGGAATACCGATACCCGTCGCTAGGAGTGGTCACCGCGAATGAGTTGCACATTCCAGTCAGCGACCCGGCGCACCCGACCCCAACCTTCCTGACGCTGCTTTCCGCGGACACGGATCACAGCTTCTGGGTTCCCCGCCTCGCTGGCAAAACGGACCTCATACCGAATCACCCCAACCGTATGTGGGTGGACCCGCACGAGACCGGGCTGTACCTGGGGCAATGCGCGCAGTACTGCGGAACCCAGCATGCGAAGATGCTTCTGCGCGTCTATGTGCAGACGCGCGATGAGTTCGACCTCTGGATTCGCCAGCAGAGCCAACCGGCTCAGCTCAATGGCGCCGTTCCCGAGGGGCGGCGAATTTTCGAACAGACGGCGTGCATCAATTGCCACGCCGTGGCGGGAACCGCGGCGAATGGAACCTTCGGTCCGGACCTGACCCACATGATGAGCCGCGACACGATTGCATCCGGCGCGGCGCCGAACACGCCGGACAATCTGCGGCGCTGGATTCGAGATCCCAGCGTCTTCAAACCGGGATGCAAAATGCCGGCCATGGGGTTGAGCGACCCGGAAATAAATGCCGTGTCCCAATATCTGGAGACTCTTCGCTGATGGCGACTATTGAATCGACCGCGCCGCCGCTTACTGACGCGTCACAGCCGCCCCTGGTGGAGCGGCTTCATCAATGGGTGACGACTGTCGATCACAAACGGCTGGGCATAATGTACATCCTTTATGCGCTGCTGTTTCTCATCATCGGGGGAGTGGAAGCCTTGATTATGCGGATCCAGCTCATGCGCCCCCACAACGATTTCGTTTCTCCTGAGGTGTTCAACCGAATGTTCACGATGCATGGAACGACCATGATTTTTTTCGTGGCCATGCCCGTTCTGTTTGGATTCGCGAACTATCTGATCCCGCTAATGATTGGCGCGCGCGATATGGCGTTTCCGCGTCTGAACGCTTTCAGCTTCTGGATGACTGCGTTCGGCGGACTGCTCCTCTATTTCAGCTTTGTAGGCGGGGACGGACTCTATGGGGCCGGCAACGCTCCGGACGTAGGATGGTTTGCCTACGCTCCATTGACTTCTCAGACCTTTTCGCGCGGCCATAGCACGGATTTCTGGACCCTTTCCTTACTGGTTTCCGGCATCGGCAGCATCGGAGTTGCAATTAACATCATTGCCACTGTCCTGTGCATGAGGTGCCGGGGAATGACCCTCGGGAAGATGCCACTGCTGCCGTGGATGAATCTGGTGATGGCCGGCCTGGTGGTTCTGGCGGTAAGTCCGCTCACGGCCGCGCAAATAATGTTGCTGGTCGACCGCTACCTGGGTGGGCACTTCTTCGACACGCAAGCCGGGGGCTCAGCTGTGATGTGGATGCACTTCTTCTGGATCTTCGGCCATCCGGAAGTATATGTGCTCATCCTCCCCGCCTTTGCGTTCGCCTCCGAAATCATTCCGGTGTTTTCCCGCAAAGCGATTTTCGGCTACCCGATCATGGTGGCGGCAACGATCGCGATCGGATTTATCAGTATGAGCGTCTGGGCCCATCACATGTTCACAGTCGGCATGACGGCGGCCGAAAATACTTTTTTTGTGCTGACTACGATGGCCATTGCCGTTCCCACCGGAATCAAGATCTTCAACTGGCTCGCCACCATATGGGGAGGACAGATTCACTTCAAGGCGCCGATGCTCTTCTGCATCGCCTTTCTCTTTCAGTTCTTGATCGCAGGCCTGACGGGGATCATGTTAGGCAGCGCGCCATTTGATTGGCACCTTGGAAATTCATACTTCGTTATCGCGCACTTTCACTACGTCATCGTAGGCGGGATCCTGTTCACTCTGTTTGGGGCCTTCTACTATTGGTTCCCCAAGATGTCCGGAAGAATGTACAACGAAATGCTTGGCAAATTGCACTTCGTGCTCTTCTTCATCGGTTTCCATCTCACGTTCGACTTCATGCATATTCCGGGAATTCTCGGAATGCCCCGGCGAATCTATACCTACGAGCCGGGCCGCGGTTGGGACATATGGAACTTGATTGTGACCATAGGCGTGTTCTTTCAAGCGGCGGGGGTGTTGGTGTTCGTTGGTAACCTGCTGTGGTCGTATCTTCGGGGTCCGGTCGCGGGGAGCGATCCATGGGACGCATGGACGCTCGAATGGTCCACAGTCTCGCCGCCGCCGGAGTACAACTTCGCATCCTTGCCGAAGGTCAAAAGCCGCCGTCCTCTGTGGGACCTCAAGCATCCGGAAGACCCCGACTGGCAGTATGAGCGAGGCATATGAGCGCGCCGCCCGCAACCATCCGCGATGACGATATCCGGTGGAGCCTTCCAGCGAAGGGGCACGTCGGGATGTACGGCCTCATTGCCGCCGAGTCCGCGATTTTCACGATCTTTGTTGTCGCCTATATTTTCTACATCGGCAAGAGTCTTACCGGACCTCAGCCGCGGGATGTCCTCCGCGTTCCAATCTTCTTTACGATCTGTCTGCTTTCCAGCAGCCTGACGATTCACTTTGCCGTAAAGTTGCTGGACAGTGGAAAAGTGCGTTCATTCGCGCGATGGTGGCTTCTGACAATCGTTCTCGGCGCGGCCTTCCTCGCAGGTACGCTTCGCGAATGGCTCCATCTGATCTACGACGAAGGTCTGACGATTCAAACCAACCTCTTCGGAACAACCTATTACTCACTAGTCGGGTTACATGCGTTCCACGTGACGGCAGGCCTTGTCGCGCTCACGACGGTATCGCTTCTTGCCTTCCTTGGGTATGTAGAACGGCAGCACGCGGAACGGATAAAAGTTCTGTCGATGTACTGGCATTTCGTGGATGCGGTGTGGGTGGTGGTCTTCACCGTCGTTTACATCATCGGGCGCTAAGAAAGGGAAGCTATGGCTGTCGAACTCTTGAACCAGAGCGGCGCGGGTTCCCCGGAGACGATCGAGTTGCCGTCGCCAACGGCGTGGCCGATTGTGCTTGCGTTCGGACTCGCGCTGCTTCTGGGGGGATTAGTCACAAGCGGCGCGGTGAGCGTCCTGGGAGCGTTCGCTGCCATCGCCGGCGCGGTTGGCTGGTTTCGCGACGTGCTGCCGCGTGAAGCTCACGAATCCGTGCCGGTGACGGGGGAGCCGCCCGCCGTCACCACATTGCGGCATGAAGTAGCCCGGCCAGAGGCCGCGCACGAGTTGCGGCGGGCCTGGCTACCGGTGGAGATCTATCCAGTTTCTGCCGGAATTAAGGGCGGTCTGGCTGGAAGCGTTGCCATGGCAGCCATCGCGATGCTTTACGGCATCTTCAGTCACACCAGCATTTGGTATCCGATCAATCTCCTGGCTGCCGGGTTTTTTCCTAAGGCCACGACTGCGACTACGGCCCAAATCGCCGCATTTCATCTGGAGGCCTTGCTTATTGCCGTGCCGATTCACCTGATCACGTCGCTGCTCGTCGGGCTTCTTTACGGCGCCACACTGCCAATGCTTCCGCGGCACCCCATTCTGCTCGGAGGCTTCATCGGGCCAATCTTGTGGTCGGGTATGATTCACAGCATTCTCGGAATCGTCAATCCGGTGCTCAACCAGCGGATTGACTGGCTCTGGTTTGTGCTCACGCAGGTGGCGTTTGGGATCGTCGCGGGCATCGTCGTTTCGCGGCAACTGCGCGTACGCACGTGGCAACTTGGCCAGCGGGCGGGCAGGGACGAAACGCGATGATCCGGCAGGCGGCTCTCGTCGCGGCAGGATTACTGGCAAGCACGGCGTGCGGCACTCGCGACGTTGCGCGGGGGCGGCCCCCAGCTAATTCGCAAGTGATCCCGCCGGCCAAGATTATGGATTTCAATGTTCTTTACGGCAGAAATTGCGCAGGCTGCCATGGCGTGGATGGAAGGGGGGGCGCGGCAATCGCACTGGGCGACCCGGTCTATCTCGCGATCGCCGGCGATGACGCCATTCGCCGCGTGACCGCCGACGGGGTTCACGGCACGGCTATGCCGGCATTTGCTCAGCATTCCGGCGGAATGCTGAGCGACAGCCAGATCGACGTCATCGTCGCCGGAATGCGGTCCCGCTGGGCCAAGCCGGATGCGCTGGGCAATGCGGAACCCCCGCCCTATGCGTCGCAGGATCCAGGCGATCCGAAGCGCGGCGTGGCGGTATTCGCGAAGTACTGCGCATCGTGTCACGGAGCGGACGGGCGAGGAAGCAAGAAGGCCAGTTCCGTTGTGGATGGATCGTACCTCGCACTTGTGAGCGATCAGGGCCTTCGTACGGTTATACTTTGCGGGCGGCCGGAACTGGGCGCCCCCGACTGGCGCAGCGACCTACCCGGAAAGCCGATGTCGCCGCAAGATGTCTCCGATGTCGTGGCTTGGCTTACCTCTCAGCGGCGGCAGTTCCCGGGCCAGCCATATTCCACCGCACGACAATCGACAGGAGGACTTCCATGATGTCACCCAGTGGGCTTTCGAGACGCGGGATGCTGGCGACGCTCGGAGCCCTTTTCACCGGGATCGTCGGTTTGCTCCTGGCAGTGCCGATCGTCGGCTACATTCTTTCTCCCGTGATTCGTGGACGGAGGCCGGGATACGAATCCTGGCTCTCCCTAGGCCCGCTCGGTCAGTTCCCCGTGGGCGAGACGCGCCTGGCGGCCTATCGAAACCCGGTGACGGATCCAACGGACGGGCAAACCGCGAATATCCCCTGCTGGGTACGCAATGTGGACGGCCAGAAGTTCCAGGTCTTTGCAATCAACTGCGCGCATCTCGGCTGTCCGGTTCGTTGGTTCCCGCAGTCTGGCCTGTTCATGTGCCCGTGCCATGGCGGCGCTTACTACGCGGACGGTTCCTATGCCGCGGGACCTCCGCCGCGTGGACTCTTCACGTATTCCTACAAGCTGCAGCAGGGGAACCTATTCATCAAGGCGGGTGAGATGCCCACTACCGGATCCCCCATAGCGAGACTTACCAATATCACTCTGGGGACGCCGCCGTGCGCTTGATCAAAAAGCTGGGCAACTGGTTCGACCAGCGCGTTCAACTCGCGAAGCCGATCCGGGAGATGATGCAGCATCCGGTGCCGCGCGAAACCGCAAGCTGGGCCTATGTTTTCGGCAGCGCTGCTCTCACGGCGTTCCTGCTGCAGCTTGTTACCGGCATTCTCCTTGCCCTCCTCTATGTGCCCTCCGCGGCCGAAGCGTGGAATAGCCTGCAAATTCTCAATCACCAGGTCACTCTCGGCTGGTTCATTCGGGCCCTGCACGGCTGGGGATCGAATTTCATGGTCGCGATCGTCCTGATCCACATGGCGCAGGTTTTCCTTTTCGGAGCTTACAAATTCCCCAGAGAGCTGACCTGGGTCGTGGGCGTTTGCCTGCTACTCGTCACTCTCGGAATGGCCTTCACCGGCCAGGTGCTTCGATTCGATCAGGACGCATATTGGGGATTGGGTATCGGGGCGTCTATTGCAAGCCGCATACCCATCCTGGGGCCGTGGGTCGTCAATCTCTTGTTAGGAGGGCCGATCATCGCGGGGGCTACGCTCTCGCGATTTTTCGCCTTGCACGTGTTCGTGATCCCGGGATTGCTGATTGCATTCGTTGGCCTGCATCTGCTTCTGGTCCTGAAGCTCGGAATCAACGAATGGCCGATGCCCGGGCGAGTTGTCCGCCGCGCGACCTATGTGAGGGAATATCACGAGCTGACGCGCCGAGATGGCATTCCTTTCGTGCCCGGCGCTGTAGCGAAGGATCTGTTCTTCTCTGGCTTTATCCTTCTCTCTATCGCGGCATGCGCCTTGTATTTCGGCCCATTCGGACCGAGCGGGCAGCCGGATCCCACAATTATTCAGACCGTGCCACGGCCGGATTACTTTTTCCTGTGGCTCTATGCGGTGCTGTCCCTGCTCCCCCCATCGCTCGAGACTCCGGCACTCCTGATCGGGCCCGTGATCGCGCTAGGCGTGCTTCTGGGGCTTCCGTTCTTCTCCGGGGAAGGCGAAAAAAGCTGGAAGCGCCGTCCTATTGCGGTTCTTACGATTCTGCTAGCGGCGGTTGCACTGGGGACTTTCACGCATCTGGCTGGCGATGCGCCGTGGAGTCCCGTGATGGATGCGTGGAGCGGAGATCCGATTCCCGCCCAATACCTAAAAGGGCGCACGGCGCTGGAACGCCAGGGCGCGCTCGTGTTTCAAGTGAAGCAGTGCCACAACTGCCACGCTTTGGCGGGCGTGGGGGGGCAGCGCGGTCCGGAATTGGATCGAATCGCCCTCGCACTTACCGAGGATCAACTCATCCGCCAGGTGATCCAGGGCGGTGGCAATATGCCCGCTTATGGGAAGAACCTGAATCCTGCAGAGACCACGGCGCTCGTGGCGTTCCTGCGGACGCTGCACCCGGCCGGACAGGCCCCGGCGCGTGAGGCTTATCGCGCGGCTGGATCCGAAGCACGCCCATAGCGCCAATGCCAACTGAAGTCCATAGCGCTTTGGATTCGCAGTCTCTCCCAATTTTCATTACCCTCGCTCTGATCGCAGTGGCAATCGTCTATTTGCGCGGCTGGCTGCACCTACGAAAGTCGCTGCCAAATTTGTTATCGGTGTGGCGCCTGATCGCATTTGTCACTGGCGTCGTTTCATTGTGGGTCGCCGTAGCGTCTCCTTTGCGTGCTCTGGACCATCAACTCCTGACGGCCCACATGGCGCAGCATCTTCTGCTGATGACCGTAGCGGCACCCTTGATTCTGCTGGGAGCGCCGGTCATCGGGCTGTTGCACGGTCTCCCACAGCGCGTGATACTGCGCGTTTCGGGGCCCCTTTTGCGAAGCCCGGCGGCGCACGGCTTCGGACGCGTCGTCACTCACCCCGTGTTCTGCTGGCTGGCTTCCACGGCTGTCGTGATCGGATGGCATGTCCCCGCCCTCTTCGAACTCGGGATGATGTCGGCAGGATGGCACGAAGCCGAACAGGCGTGCTTTCTGGCAGCCGGCCTTCTATTCTGGTGGCCTGTTGTCCAGCCTTGGCCGAGTCTCGAAAGGTGGCCTCGCTGGCGCATTCCGTTGTACCTGT
Organism: Bryobacterales bacterium; assembly: GCA_963743705.1. Classification (GTDB taxonomy): domain Bacteria; phylum Acidobacteriota; class Terriglobia; order Bryobacterales; family Bryobacteraceae; genus PALSA-243. Next base: position 7,639 of record CAVUQS010000022.1, read on the forward strand.
TCCTGGCTACGTTGCCCTGCGACGCGCTATCGGCGTTTCTTGCTTTTTGTAACCGCGTTGTCTACTCGCACTACCAGGTCGCGGGTGGGGTCTTCGATCTTTCACCTCTGGGCGACCAGGAGTGCGCCGGCGCATTGATGTGGGTTTGCGTGACGTTTGCCTACGCGGTCCCTGCGGCCGGGATCACCATACAATTGCTTTCGCCGCAGCGGCGCGCTTCGCAAGTGGAGGCCGTCTGAATAGGGATCCAACGGCTTTGCTGGTAGTCGTCCCTCTAAGGAATTTACTCAGACGAGCCTGACATTCTGTTTGATCGTCTTAATCACTTCGTCCATCTTTCCGTTCCACACCTGTTTGGCCATACTAAGAGTGAAGCCTTTGACGGTGTGGAAAGGAACATGCGACGGTAGGGACAAAGCGAAAGGATCGACTACGGCATCCACGACGACGGGTCCGCCTTTGTGAGCCAAGGCCTCAGCAAGTCCGTCCCTAACGCCGCCGGGTTCTTCGATGCGAATGCCCTTCGCACCCATGGCCTCGGCGACCTTGGCGAAATTAGGATTCTTGAATCCCACGCCGAACGGGATCATGCCGGCCTCTTGCTGCTCGATATTCACGAAATCGAGCGATTCGTTATTGAGGATGATCTGAACCACTGGCGTCTTTCGTTCGACTTGCGTCAATAGGTCGCCCAGCGCGAGCATGGTGTAGCCCCCGTCGCCGCAGATGGCGATCGTTTGCCGGCCTGGGTATGCCAACTGGGCGCCAAACGCATTGGGCGCGGCATTGCCCATGGACGCCCAGGAGAACGAGCCGAAGATTCGCCGATTGCGGCCACCCTGGAGGTGCCTTGCCCCCCAAATACACGCTGTCCCCGTATCTATGAAAAACAACGCATCGGGAGCGGCAAGTTCGCTCAGCGTCGCTGCCAGGAATTCCGGACGTATGGGCTTAATCCCGGGCCCTTTCTTGACGTAGTGCTGTAGAAGATCGTCGAATGATTTGGTAGCCGCAACGTGTTTGTCCAAAAAGCGGGTGTCAGTCTTCTCACGCACGCTCTTCAGCAAGGCGGCGACGGTGAGATCGATATCGCCAACGAGCCCCAGATCAACGGCTGTGCGGCGGCCGACGTGTTTGGGATTCTTGTCGATCTGGACTTTCTTCACTTGATGGCCGGGCAGAAAGTCCGGGAAGGGAAAATCCGTGCCGAGCAGCAGTAGAAGATCAGCCTCATGAATGGCGCCGTAGGCTCCGCCGTAACCGAGCAAGCCAGTCATGCCAACGGCGTTAGGATTGTCATGTTCCAACCATTGCTTGCCGCGGAACGAAAAGCCGACAGGCGCCTTTAGCCTGCCCGCCAATTGGACGACGTGATCGTGGGCATCCCTGCAGCCATCGCCTCCGAAGATCGCTACCGTTTTCGCGTCGTCGATCATCTTCACAAGCTGACTCAGGTCGGCGTCGGAAGGGAGAAGTATGGGCGTATTAGGAATCGTGATCGCGGAAGAGTGCTCGGGGGCATCCGCCGCGGCTACGTCGCCCGGCAGCGCAATTACCGTTGGCCCTTTTTCCAAAACGGCGGTCAGAATCGCGGTATTGATGATCGCCCGCGCCTGCTCAGGATTGACTACGCGCCCGGTGTAGACAGAGGCGGAATCGAAGAATTTGTAAGGATTGAGTTCTTCGAGGGTTTCCGTATCGATCAGCCTCGTCTCCACGTCGCCTGCAATGGCGATGATCGGAGCGCCCTCCTTGCGCGCATCCATAAGCCCATTGAAAAGGTGGACGACGCCGGGGCCAGCCGTCCCACACACGGCAACTGGGTTGCCAGTCAGGTAAGCTTCCGCGACGGCGGCAAAGACGCCATACTCTTCATGGCGAACATGGATGAATTCGATTTTCCCGTTACGGCGTAGCGCGTCGATAACCGGATTGAGAGCGTCACCAACGATGCCATAGCAACGTTTGACTCCGGCGTTTGCAAGCATTTCCCACAAGAGGTCTGCTACGTTTCTTGACATAGAATTCGTGCCTTCGAGGCTAGTGGCATTATGCGCGATTGAGACGCGTTACGAGGTGCCTGGCTGCACACTATGAAAGTGTGCAAGGCTGACTACAAACTCCGTTGTTATTTCCGTACCAATACACGGCCCGTTCTGTCTTTTTAGGTACTCACTTCGACCCTACGCCTTGTGGGAGCCAAACCTCCTGCCGAATCCGAGGCCGTCAGGCTCTACGACACCGCGAATTTCCTAAATTGAGCTGCTCAGCCTAGACTGGTACGAGCGGCATGGGCGATAGGAAGAGCGTAACGTCGGCGGTCCGGTTGCGATGGTGGCCGGTTCTGGCATCGGGTGCGTTTCTGCTCCTGCCGGCGGCGGCCTTGGCGGCGCAGCCGTGCCAGTCCTGTCACCCGAAAGAAGTCGCCGCATATTCGCATTCGAACATGTCCCACTCGCTGCGGCGTCCGGGCAAAGAGCCGGAAGGAAGCTTCACGACCGCTTCCGGCACCCGGTTCACGATTCGGTCCAATGCCACGGGCACCTGGCAACGAATGGAGCGCTTCGGAGGCTCCGCGGAGTACCAGGTTGCGTATGTCATTGGATCCGGCAGCCACGCCTCCGGGTATCTGATCCAGGCCGGCAACAATCTGTTTCAATCGCCGATCTGTTATTACCCGAGCCGGCATCGCTACGATCTGGCGCCAGGTTATGAACAGACTTCCGAGCCGGGCTTCACGCGTCCGGTGGGAGAGGAGTGCGTGCTCTGCCACTCCGGGCGGCCGCAGCATGTTGCTGGGACGGCGAACCAATATAAGCGGCCCATGTTTCTGGAAGAAGCGATTTCGTGCGAGCGGTGCCACGGCCCGTCCGAAGAACACTTAAAGCGGCCGGTGCCAGGATCCATCATTAATCCGGCGAAACTGGCGCCGACGGCGCGCGACAGTGTCTGCGAACAGTGTCATCTGACGGGCGTGACCCAGCGGATATTGAACCCCGGTAAAGATTTCGCTGACTTTCATCCGGGCCAGCGCCTGGAAGACGTTTTCACGGTTTACACGCGCGCCGGCGGAAAGGCGTTCAAAGTGGTCAGCCATTCGGAACAATTGGCACTGAGCGCGTGTGCGCGCAACAGCCAAGGCAAGATGTGGTGCGGAACCTGTCATGATCCACATCCGCAAGCAGCGCCAACCGCCCAAACTTACAACGACCGGTGCGAGACGTGCCATCAGGGCCGGCTGGCGAAATCGCATCCTGCCGAGACCAACTGCATCGGTTGCCACATGACGCGCAGACCGGCGCTGGATGGCGGGCACACCGTGTTCACGGATCATCGAATCACAAAACGGCCTGAGCCGGATCCTGCGGTTCCACAATCGGACGACCTGACGGCTTGGCGCGAGCCCGACGCGGCGCTGCAAGCCCGAAATCTGGCGTTGGCGTATCTCAATGCCGGCGTCTATGGCCACTCTGGAGCGCAAGTCATGCGCGGCTATCAGATGCTGACCGCGCTGAGATCGGCAGGCGACGACATCGATGTGCTGAGAGGGATCGGGCGCGCGCTGCTGCTGGCGCGTCAGCCGCTCGAAGCGGTGAAGGCGTTCGAGCGGGCGCTGCAACTGACTCCGGACAGCGCGGCCAGCGAAGCGGACGTAGGAACTGCTTATCTGCAAGCTGGCCAGATGGAGAAGGCGGCCTCGCACCTGGAGCGCGCGATGCAGTTGGATCCGCTTCTCATCTCAGCCGGGAGCGCGCTTGAAGACGTGTATCGAAAGCAAGGGAATGAGACTAAGGCAGACGCGCTGGTGGATCGAATGCGACGCGCGATGCTGAACCTGCCGAGAAATACCGGCCATTAATTGTTCCAAGGAGGGCATTGGCTTTACGGCCAACGCCCTCGGTGGGTAACAGCCAGCAGCGTTGCGAGATTAGAATCGCAGCATCAAACTAGCCGCCATCTGCCTGGGAATCGCGGCTCCGGTAACCTTGCCAAAACTCGCACTGCTCAGGTTGCCAGAAGGCGCGTTCAGGTTGGTGTGGTTCAACGCGTTGAAAGCTTCCAAACGAAATCTAAGATTGAAGCGTTCATGGATGGGAATGAACTTGGTAAGAGCCATGTCCACGCGCTCAAATCCGGGCCCTTGGAAGGCATTGCGTCCAAGTGAACCGTCCGTGCCTAGCGTCGGGGTGGGGAATTGCGAGGCAGCGAAAATACCACTGAGGAACTGCGCCTGTGTGAATCCACCAGCCTGAATCGGCGTCAACGGAGCGTTGGGGCGGGCATAAGCGGTTCCGTTGGCCTGCCATTCGCCGGCGGGATAGACCGCGGAGGTAAAGACGTCCAGCGGATTACCCTTCTCAAAAACCCCATAGCCGGCAAGGTCCCATGCGCCAAACGCCCTGCAGTACCAGCCACTGCAAGTGCGGAAGAATGGAATGGCGTAGGAACTCGTGATGCTGAACCGTTGAGGGGTATTGAAGCTGGCCAGTCCACGGTCGAGACGTTGATCGTTTTCGTTCTCGAAGTTCGTTGTGCCTTGTTCCGCTTCCGAGAGATCAATTGTCTTGCTGTACGTATAAGACGCCTGGAAGTTGAGCCCGTGCGACATCGCTTTTCGCGCCGTGACGGTAACGCCCTGGTACGAAGAATTGCCGTTGGTGGCCGCCATATTGATGCTCGAGAAGCTCGAATTGAAACCGTGGATGACGCCTCCGTTCAGCAAATCGCCATTGAACTGGTTGATGTTGGATATTTCAACCAGGTGGGTGCCTTTGGATCCCATATAGTCCGCCTCAATCACAATCTTCCCGGGAAGGGAGCGTTGGAAACCAACGAACCAATTCTGGGTATAAGGCTGAGGCAAGTGATAGTTGACACCGATGACTGACAATTTTTGGCCGATGATCCCATTCTGACTGTTGAGTCCGGCGGCAAAAGAGGCGTCGATGGGATAACCGAGCGCCTGCGGATTGTATTGGCTGGGAGTGGCGTTGGGGTCGCCCATTCCGTACGTGAACGTATTGCCGTACTGCAAGCCGGCATTGATCCCTCCAACCAACGGTGGGTTGTTGCGATATCCGGCAGGATAGACGGTGGCCAGGCGATCGTAACCGATCCCGTAGCCGGCGCGGATTACGTTCTTGCCCTTTCCACCAATGTCCCAGGCCAACCCGAGCCTTGGCGCAAAATCGGTCTTATTGGGGTCCCAGGACTGTGGGACCACTTGCGGGCTGCCAGTGGCAATTTGCTGGACATAATTGCCTGTTCCGTAGACGAAGTTCGACAGGCGATTCTTGGCGTCCGTATAGGGGCCGAAATACTCATACCGCAGACCGAGGTTGATGGTGAGATCTCTCCTCACTTTCCAATCGTCCTGAACAAAGCCGCCAAATTCGGTGATGCGCTGGGAAGCATAGGTGATGGTCGGTTGACCAGTGAGTGGATTCACCGTACGAGCTTCGGTGAGCGCAGTGTCATTGACGAACGTCAAAATATTGGAAAACGTGTAGAGCGGAATGTAGTTGGCGGTATGTTTCGTATTGTTGTCCGACCGCCGCCGGTCTGCGCCGGCTTTGATGGTATGTTTGCCGCGAGAGATCGACACGGAATCTTTCACAATGTATTCCGTCGCGAACCATCCGCCAGGGTATGGGTTGCCGTCCTGGAATTGATCCCCAAGGCTTCCAGTGACAACAATCCGCGATACCCAAAGGTTACGGGGTATGCTGTAGGTCCCGATGTACCGCACCATTCCCGCCTGAAACTCATTCAGCATGGTTGGCGAGAAGATATGAGTTTCATTCAGGTTCACGAAATTACCGACTTCGGGGTTATCCCTCTCAAAGTCGCGAACCGGCGGCGTCTTAGTGACGCCGCTAAAGTGATAGTAATACCCGTAGATTCGATCCTTACCCGGTCTCAATTCATGATCGACACGCAGGGTGAATCCGTCTGAGTTGATCGTATTAGGCTGGTTCCAGTTCGCCGTTCCGTACTCGTAAAGCGGAGTTCCGGCCGCGGTCAACAGAGGCGAGGTACTGTACTGGTTGGACGCGGCGCATCCACCGCAGGCCGTAACGCCTGACATTGGCGTTCCCAGGTCTTTCAAATTCGTTGTGGCATAGGCCGCCGGCGGGAACATCGACAACAATTTTGCGGCGATGGAGTTCGGCCGGTTCGCTACCACCCACTGTTCAAATGCCTGCGTTTCGACCGTCGCCGATGCCGGCGCTGATCCCGTTTGACGGATTCCTTCGTAAGAGGTGAAAAAGAACGTGCGGTTCTTGAGGACCGGGCCGCCTGCCGTATAGCCGTATTGGTTCCGGTGCAGTGGCGCTACCGACGTGGTCGAAAAGAAATTCCTGGCATTCAGGTCATTGTTGGAAAGGTAATCCCAAGCGCTCCCGTGGAATTGGTTGGTGCCCGCCTTGCTGACGATGTTGACGTGGGCTCCCATATTCCGCCCTTCGGAAGCGTTGGCGTCGTTCAACTGAACGGCTACCTGTTCTACCGACTCCACGTTCGGCGCAATCTCGGCCGCGCCGCCGCGCGAAATTGAGTTCACCGACATGCCGTCCATGCTGTAAGAGTTGGAATCGGTCCTGGCGCCGGCGAAGTTGACGTTCGCAGTGCTTCGCCCGCTCACGTTGTCAACGCCCAAACTGCGTCCAGTTACTCCCGGCTGCATAGCCATCATGTTAAATACGCTGTTATTTACGACTGGTAACGAAGCCAAAGCCGCCTGATTCATCTGGCTGGTGACGTGACCGGTTTCCGTTTCCAGAACGCTTGCCTGAGCGCTCACATTCACCGATTCGCGGACCGCGCCGACATCCAAAACGAAGTCGACCTTCCGCACCTGGTCGGGAGGAAGGACGAGGGAATCCTGAACGGCCGCGTTAAACCCGGGCTTCGTCGCCTCAATCTTGTAATTGCCAGAGCCGAGGCTTGTCACGGTGTAATAGCCGTCCCCATTAGCGACGACTTCACGAGCTACACCGGTGTCTATGTTGGTCACTTTGATGATCACGCCCGGTACAACGCCGGCGCTGCGATCTACCACCGTGCCTTGGAAACCGCTTCCAAATTGCCCCCAAACACAGGGCGCGAGAAGCAGCAAAGAAAATCCCAAACGCGTCGAGTTAAGCATTCAATCACCCCATCTCAACGAGCCAAACGAGTGGAGTAACAATACTCCGAAAACGAATCCGTGTCAAGAAAGCGCTTACAGAAACCGTTTACAAACCGTGCGTTTGTATCTTGCTTGCCGGGGATTACCTTGGCCAGTTGAGACACTTACTCCGGACTAGCCGGCAAGCCCCACGCGCTGGTTGTGCGCCGCGGCATACGATCACCATTGAACCCGCCGCGGTTTTCCTGTATTCTGCCATTGCTCTCAGACTGCCCGGCCTGGAACCACGGTCGTTGGGCTCTGACATTGAGGGAAGAACTGTCTCGGGATCGCTTCGTGCAGCGCGCAAAGTTGCTCACTTTATGTTTCGTGGCATCCTGCTCCGCGGCCGCCGCCGCGCGGTCGGTCTGGGATGGCGTGTACACCAACGAGCAAGCCAAACGCGGTCGACTGACGTACGGAGAAACGTGCTTGAAGTGTCATGGCGAAACTCTTGGCGGCGCGGAAGCAGGCCCGGCGTTGGCGGGCGACGAGTTCCGCGGCAAGTGGAATGGAAGAACCGCCGGCGACCTGTTCGCGCTAATTCGTAAGTCCATGCCGTCGGATGATCCCGGGGGTCTAAGCAGTCGCGAATATTCGGATCTGGTCGCCTATATTTTTAGCGTGAATGAATTCCCGGCAGGACAGAACGAATTGGGCCGCGATGTTGCGGCGCTGAACGAGATTCGAATCGAAGCCAAACGATAAATGAGCCTCTAAGGAGCCGCTAGCATGATGCAGTCAATCACCCGTTTGTTGGCGCTGCTGATCGTAAGCATGGCCTTCCAGGCCGCCGCACAGCGGGGCGCAAAAAACGGAGAATGGCGATTCTACGGTGGCGACGCGGGGACCACCAAGTATTCTCCGCTCGATCAAATCAGCGCCGCCAACGTGAAGGACCTAAAAATCGTCTGGGAGTGGAAAGCTCAGAACTTTGGAAAGCGGCCCGACTTTAATTGGGAAGTGACGCCGTTGATGGCTGGGGGCGTCCTATACTTCACGGCGGGCTCCAGGCGCGATGTTGTGGCGGTGGATGCCGCCACGGGTGAGACGCTTTGGATGTACCGGTTGGATGAAGGAGAGCGGGGCGCGGTGGTCGCCCGCTCGGTGAATCGAGGCTTGGCGTATTGGAGCGACGGCAAAGGCGACGATCGCATTTTGCTGATCACTCCGGGATTCCAGTTGGTCGCGCTCAACGCGAAGAGCGGCGCGCCGCTCACCGGTTTCGGCAAAGAAGGTTTTATCGATCTTACGCAAGGGTTAGATCGCGAAGTAGTCAAACCGGGGCAGATCGGAGCGAGTTCCCCGGCCATCGTGGTGCGCGACACGGTGGTCGTCGGCGCGGCATTGTTGACCGGCACCGCTCCCGCTTCCAAGAACAACGTGCCAGGGTACATTCGCGGCTTTGATGTGCGCACCGGTAAAAAGCTTTGGACGTTCCACACGATTCCGCCGGCGGGGGAGTTTGGCAATGAAAGTTGGGAGGACGATTCCTGGAAATACACCGGCAACACCGGCGCTTGGGCGCCATTGAGCGGCGATGAGGAACTGGGTTATGTTTACATTCCCGTAGAAGCGCCGACCGGCGATTTTTACGGTGGACACCGGCATGGCAATAATCTCTTCTCCGATAGCCTGGTCTGCCTGGATGCTCGCACAGGGAAGCGCATCTGGTATTTCCAACTGGTCCACCACGACATCTGGGATTGGGACGTAGCCGCGCCCCCGATCCTGGTGGACATCACGGTAGATGGGAAGAAGATCAAGGCCGTAGCTCAGGTCACGAAACAGGTATTCACGTATGTGTTCGACCGCGTGACAGGCAAGCCGGTGTGGCCGATTGTCGAGCGACCGGTTCCGCAATCCACCGTACCGGGCGAGAAGACATCGCCGACCCAGCCCTTCCCAACCAAACCGGCCGCGTTCGACCGCCAGGGTTTCAGCCTGGACGATCTGATCGACTTTACGCCCGAGTTGAAACAGGAGGCCATCAAAATAGCATCGCAGTATCGGATGGGACCGCTCTTTACGCCGCCGATCGTGGCTGGTACGGATGGGAAACTCGCGACGATCATGCTGCCGCATCATGTTGGCGGCGGGAACTGGCCAGGCGGGGCAGTAGACCCCGAGACCGGCATTCTCTACGTAGCGTCCGTGACGAATCCGGATATGCTGGCGTTGACCGTGGCCGATCCCAAACGGTCGGACATGGGCTATGTAGCGGGAAGTGGCCGCGGCGGCGCGGGCCGCGGAGCTTTCGACGATGAAGGCATGCGTCCGGCCCCGAAGCAGGGCAACGGGCCGCAAGGATTGCCGCTAGTGAAACCACCATGGGGACGCATTACGGCTATCGATTTGAATAGCGGCGAGCATGTCTGGATGGCGGCCAACGGCGAGGCGCCGGACTTCGTGAAGAACCACCCGTTGATGAAAGGAATCGATCTGAGCAACACGGGCAAGGGCTCGCGGTCCTTGTTGATGGTGACCAAGACGCTGCTGTTCGCGCCGGAGGGCAACAATCTATGGGCCGGACCCGCGGGAGCGGGTGGCAACATGTTGCGGATTCTCGATAAGTCGACGGGCAAGCTGATTCATCAAATGGCTTTGCCCGCGATGGCGACCGGTGTTCCGATGACCTACATGGTCAACGACAGGCAATTCATCGTGCTTGCGATCGGCGCAGCGGGAGTGCCCGCCGAACTGGTTGCGCTTGCGTTGCCGTAGATCCGATCCTTACCTACCGCCGCGTCCGCCTCGTCCAACAGGCGTTGTGGGGCCGTCTTCGCCGGGCGGCGGGGCAGTGGCTCCGCGGCCGCCACGGCCGGGCAGCGCCCAACCGTCGAACGAGGGCCCGTTCTGAAAGAACTTGGAGTCGTTGCTGAGCGGGTGCCCTTTGTAGTACGTTGCGTTCGCCTGGCCAAAAATCTTTCCGGCCCTCAGCGTGTCGTCATGAACTTTCGTGACCATCGCCTGATAGCGATCGTCGGTCTGAGGGAATCCGGAAAATGAACTCAGATCGTTGTTGCCGATGATGACCACATCGACGCCGGGCACGGATGCGATGTCAAAGGCATTGGCCACGCCGGTCGGCGTCTCAATCATGATCACCACGAGCATGTTGTCATTGATGGTCTGGCGGTAATTGATGCCGTTGATGCCCCAAATGCTTGCAGCCTGCCCCGCCCCCGCGCTACGCCGAGCCACCGGCGGATAGCGCGCCCACTTCACCGCTTCCCGCGCGCGATCGACGTCGTCGACGGTGGGGATAACGACGCCCAGGGCGCCGATATCGGTGGAATGTTGAATGCGCCATTCCTGCGCGTCCGGAAGACGGATCATGGGAGTCGCGCCGGCGTGCGGGCAAGCCGCGATCATGGCTTCGATGTCGCGGAACTCGAGCGTGCTGTGCTGCATTTCATACCAGGTGTAGTCGAAGTGCTTGGCGGCCTCGCAATTTCCGGCGATGTCGAATTTCGACTGCGTGTAGCTGAAAACCTGCTTGCCTTCGAGAAGCTTTTGCTTCGCGGTGTTGTAGAGCTTCGGTTTGTTTGCATCCTGGCTCTGAGCGGCAATTCTGCCGGAGGCAAACGAAAGAGCCAGCGTAATACCAACTATCTGGACGGACGTTCTGATCATTGGATCTCTCCGGGCGGATACTCCGCTACTCGGGCCGCAGTATATCCGAATCGAAAGATGAACGGAAGCGGTCTCCGCACTATGCTAGAATCCCGGCGAAAGAAAGAGCATGGCGAGCATATGAAGAGAACCTGCGGCATTGCCCTTCTGGGATTGGCGTCGATAGCCGCGCCGGCTGAGACCCTGGTTCTGAGCCATTTCACCTTGATCGACGGAACAGGCAGGCCGCCTGTTGCGAACGCAGCGATGGTGATTACGGACGGCCGCATCGTCTCGATCGGGCCAAGCGCGCAGGTGAAAGCGCCCGCTGGAGCGCAGATCGTTGACGCTTCCGGCAAGTTTGTGATGCCGGGCGTGATCGATCTACACACGCATCTGGCTGCATCAGTGGACCTGGTGCAGGATCCGAAGTTTTATACGCGCGATACGGTGGAAGGGCAGCTACGGCAGTATGCCGCCTACGGCATCACATCGGTGGTCAGCCTGGGGAGCGATCAGGATTTGATTTTCACCATGCGCGATGAGCAACGGAAGACGCGGCCGACGATGGCGAGGATTTTCAGCGCCGGGCGCGGTTTTTCGGCCGTGGAAGGCTATCCGCCGGCGCCCGCCGGAACTACCAAGGTGCAGTTCGAAGTCGCAACACCGGAGCAAGTACAGACGGACATCGCGCGCCTGGCGAGCCAACATGTGGACTTCGTGAAGTTCTGGTACGACGATCATCTCGGGACCGCCAAGAAGTTGTCCTTTGAACTGGCTAAGGCGATTATCAGCGACGCGCGCACCAAGGGATTGAAGCCCGTCGCACATTTATTCTACTTGTCGGACGCCAAAGCTCTGACGGATGCGGGACTCGCCGGGTTTGCGCACAGCGTGCGCGACCAGCCGGTCGATGCAGAGTTGGTCTCCAAGATGAAAGCGCACGGCACGTTTCTGTTGGCAGCAACCTTGAGCCGGGAACTTTCGACGTTCGTTTTCAGCGAGCCTTCCACGATGCTGGACGATCCCTACTTTCAGCGAGCCGTCTCGGCGAAGACGTTGGCTACGCTCAGAGACAAGGCATACCAGGAGAAAACGGCCGCCGGGATGGACGCGAAGCATGGCCGCGAGTGGCTGGCGATGGCGCAAAAGAATCTGAAAACGCTCTCCGATGCGGGCATCAAGATTGGCTTCGGAACCGATAGTGGCATGCCGGGGCGCATCCAGGGATATTTCGAGCACGTTGAACTGGAACTGATGGCGCAAGCCGGCTTGACGCCGATGCAAGTGATCGCCGCGGCGACGCGCAATGCTTCTGAGATCCTGGGGGTATCCAAAGATCTCGGCACGCTCGAAAAGGGCAAGTGGGCTGACCTTTTGGTGTTGGGAAAGAATCCGCTCGACGACATACACAATACTCGAACCATCGAAGCCGTATACATCGCAGGAAACAAGGTGAACTAATCCATCTCAACGATAAGGTTGCGGTTGCCGGCGGCGATCAGTTTCTGTACGGCCGCGACATTCTGGTAGCTCCCGTCGTGGAAAAGGGCGCTACTTCGCGCCAGGTCTATTTGCCGCAGGGTTCCTGAAGCGTAGAAGGCTATCTTTTGGCTGATTCGTGAGGGGTCTGTCGGCAGCCGCCCTCCCGGAGTTCACTCAGCTGCCAATTGGAATTAACAAGGCCGTTAACCGGCACTTGCGTTTTGCACGGGCTCTGCAAAACACGAAACGAGCGTTTTCGACCATTGCGTTGCAAGCGGTTACACGATAGAATTGCCCCCAACAAGGAGGGCTCGGCGCTTGAAGCAATGGTTTTCGCGTCGTGACTTTTTGGGGACCACAATCGCGGCGACGGCCGCAGGCTCCTTGCCGGCAGCGGACGAATCGTCGCAGCCGATTCCGAAGCGAATATTGGGTAAGACTGGCGCCACCGTCACGATCATCGGGATGGGGTGCGGCAGCCGATGGCTGTCATACGGCAATGAGGACTCCGCTCTCGAAGCGCTGAACCTGGCGCTCGATTCCGGAATCGGCTATCTCGACAGCGCCTACGGTTATAACCGCGGGCAAAGCGAGACTTGGGTCGGCAAGGTGATGAAGAGCCGGCGCAAAGAGGTTTTTCTCGCGACCAAGATCGAACCTCGCAATGGCGACGAAGCGATGAAGCTCCTCGATAATGCGCTCAAGCGGATGCAGACCGATCAGATCGATCTGATTTCCATACACAGCCTGACGAGCGAAGACGATTTAGCGCAGATCGAGGCCAACGATGGCATACTCAAGACCCTCTATAAATTCCGCGACCAGAAAGTAACTCGCTTTGTCGGGATTACCAGCCATACGGATCCCGTAGTCCTGAAGACGGCGTTGGAACGTCACGATTTCGATTGTATGCCAGATGGCGTTGAACGCTGCGCTGCAAGGAATGCGGACCATCGGCGGCGGGAACATGGGCATCAATCCAGCGATTAAGACTAGCTTCGAATTGGTTGCGTCTGCCGGTCGCGGTGAAGAAAAACCTGGGCATCATCGGCATGAAAATGATGGCGCAGGATGCGCTGTTGGAAGCGGGACCGAGACAGAAAGATCCGGCCAAGCTCTTCCGGTACACGTTGAGCCTTCCCATCGCGACCGCAATTATCGGAATGCCGAAACACGAACACATCGTTCAAAACGCGAAGTGGGCGCGAGCGTTCACGCCTCTTTCCAGCACGGAGATGAAAGAGTTTTCGCGCCAGACCGCGGAGCAGTACAAAGCGGCCATCGATTTGAAGTTCGATGGCCATATCGATGCATGAGTCTCGGGTGCATCGAGTATTTCCCGTCTGAGAGGGGTGAGAGATGAAGCGCAGACATTTCCTCGGGGTAGCAGCCGCGCTACCCGCGATGGCCGCAGGCCCGCTCGATTTGAAGTCCATTAAATCGCGCGGTCCTAAGAAGGTGGAGATTGCGTATAAGTCTCCGCACCCCACGCCCAATGGTCTGCAAACCACGAAAGAGGGGTTGTGGATTGTAGACGAAACCAGCGGGCCCACTCACTGGGTATCGCTGGTGAACTTCGCGGACGGCAAGGTGATTCGCGAATTCGAAATTCCCGGCATGAACGGCCCGAGCGGGGTAACGGTAGACGACAACGACGTCATGTGGATCGACTCGGCTGACAACAGCATGATCTTCAGCGTCAACCACCATGAAGGGAAAGTGATTGCGAAGTATTGGGCGCCTGGCGCAAGCCGCAGCTTCCAAATGAAGGGCGATCCGCCGCCGGCGCCGGTCACCCAAGAGCCAGCGTTTCCGCGTCCGGAATCCGCCAGGAAAGGCGGCGGCAAAAAGGGGGGAAATACTCTCGGCCCTGGACAATTGCCCATGGAAGCAACCACCGGCGCTGGCGGTTTAGGCGGCCAGGGTATAGAGCACCGCGATGGTTTGCTCTACATCTCCACGCTGGCGGCGCGGAGGCTGTTCGTGCTGGATCCGAAGACGTGGGTAGTTCAAACCTACTGGCAATTAGCCGGCAACCGCAGCCACGGAGTCGGTTGGGACGGCGACACTCTATGGGTGGCCGACACGAATCTGAAGGCGTTTTTCCGGCACGACATGAAGACCGGCGATATCAAGGAGAAGATCCAACTGTCGGACAAAGATCCGGTGATTCACGGAGCCACGGTAAAAGACGGTTACCTTTGGTACTGCGACGTGGCCGGGTACGTTTGTAATCTGAAACTGTAAGCATTGCGCCGAGGCACCATGCGCATTGACTGCGAAGCAGCATTATCGATGATTAGACCGCTAATTGCGGCGGCCGGATGTCTTGGCCTGGGCGTCATCGGTGTGAGTCTCTTGTATCCGCAGGAGGCGCGGCCGCCCGCCAATCTCACGACGCCGCGCGCGGTCATCGACAAATACTGCGTCGGCTGCCACAACGAAAAACTGAAGACCGCTGGTTTGATGCTGGACCGCCTCGACGCTTCGCGCTTGGGCGAACACTCCGAGGAGTGGGAGAAGGTAGCGCGCAAATTCCGCACCGGCGAAATGCCGCCGCCGGGTCTTCCGCGGCCGGATGCGGCTACTTATGCGAGGACAGCCGCGCAGCTGGAGGCCGGGCTGGATGCGGCGGCAAGTTCCAAACCAAGTCCAGGGCGCGTTCCGGTGCATCGCATGAACCGCAACGAATACGCCGCAGCCATCCGCGAACTGTTTGGCTTGGAGATCGACGGCAAGGCGATGCTGCCGGCCGACGATGCGGACCAGGAGGGCTTCGACAACGTCGCGAGCGTGCTCTCGATCTCGCCTCTGCTGCTCGAAAACTACATGTCCGCGGCGCGCACAATCAGCCGTCTCGCCGTCAACGATCTCACGCTCAATCCGGTTATTGACACCTTCAAGATTTCCAAGGCGATGGTTCAAGAAGACCAGATGAGCGACGATCTGCCGTTCGGTTCGCAGGGCGGCACGCTGATTCCCTATTACTTTCCGCTCGACGGCGAATATACCATCAAGGTCTCTCTGAGGAGACAAGAGTACGACTATCTGGTGGGGATGGGCGAGCCGCATCAGCTTGAGTTTCGGTTGGATGGCGCACTTCTGAAGCGATTCACCGTGGGCGGCGCAGCCAAGAGCAAGATGATGCCCGAGACCTACGCCGGCAATACGCAAGGCGACGCGGAATTCGAGGCCTACATGCACACTGCCGACGACGGCCTGGAAGCCCGCTTTGCCGCGAAGGCGGGCGAACACAAAGTCGGTATTTCATTTGTCCGCCGATTCTGGGAGCCCGAAGGCGTGCTACAGCCGCCGCAGACTGGCTTCGCCCGCTCGACCAACGAGTATTATCACGGCGACCCAGCCGTGGAAATCGCGATGATTGGCGGCCCGTATCGCGCCTCCGCCAGCCTTGACTCACCTACTCGCCGCAAATTGTTCGTTTGCGATCCGGCCGAAAAGCGCCGAAGAAGAGCCGTGCGCGAAAAAGATCTTATCGACGCTCGCGACGCGAGCTTATCGGCGGCCTCTTACGGACCAGGACGTGCAGACGCTGATGAATTTTTATCGTGCCGGCCGCGAAGGACAGACATTTAGCGTGGGCATACAGCAGGGTGTGGAACGAATCCTGGCGTCTCCGAGCTTTTTGTTTCGCATGGAACGCGAGCCGGCCAACCTGACAGCGGGCGAGGCATATCCTCTGAGCGATCTCGACCTTGCTTCCCGGTTGTCGTTCTTTCTGTGGAGCAGCGTTCCTGACGACGAACTGCTCGATGCGGCGATCCACCGGAAGCTAAAGGAGGAAACCGTTTGGGAACAGCAAGTGCGGCGAATGCTGCGCGATCCACGATCGACGGCTCTGGTGAACAATTTTGCCGTCCGCTGGCTCGAACTGAACAAGCTCGCCGGAGTCGTGCCCGACACGAAGTTGTATCCGGAGTTCGATGAAAATCTTCGCGACGCCATGCTGCAAGAGACGCTGCTTTTTGTCGAGAGCCAGATGCGGGAGGACCGAAGCGTGAGTGAACTTCTGAGCGCCGACTACACTTTCCTGAACGAACGGCTGGCGAAGCATTACGGCATTCCCAATATTTATGGCAGCAACTTCCGGCGCGTGGCCTCGACCGATGGAATGCGGGCGGGGCTTCTCGGCGAGGCGAGCATCCTGACCGTGACCGCATATCCCAATCGGACCTCCGTAACCATGCGCGGCAGGTGGCTGCTAGCGAACATGCTCGGGCGCGCCCCCACCTCCGCCGGCCAACATACCATTGCTGAAAGAGGCGGGGGCGGACGGCCAGCCCAGGGCGCTGCGCGAGCGCATGGAGATCCACCGGAAAAACGCGGCCTGCGCATCCTGCCATCAGCGAATGGACCCGCTGGGCTTCTCGCTGGAGAATTTCGACGCGGACGGAAAGTGGCGCGCGGAAGCCGATGGCGCTCCGGTCGATGCAGCGGCCACGTTGCCGGATGGCTCGCGCTTCGACGGTCTGGGCGGGTTGCGGGCGCTGCTGGTGAGTCACAAAGAAGACTTCGTGCGTACCTTCACCAGTAAGTTATTGGCTTATGCGGTCGGAAGAGGCATCGAGTATTCCGATCAGCCTGCGATTCGCAAGATCGCGCTCGATGCGGCACAAAGCGACTCCCGCTGGTCATCCATCATTTTGGGGATTACGGAAAGCGTCCCGTTCCGGATGGGAGTTGCGGTGGGCTCCGATAAAGAAGGCCGGAGATGAAAGCAAGGAGACTGGGCAAATGATCGTTTCCAAGAAAGCCATTCCGCGAAGGATGATGTTGCGCGGGATGGGCGCGATGTTGGGGTTGCCTCTAATGGAGAGCATGGTTCCGGCGCTTACCGCCATGGCCAGCACGGCAGCCAAGCCGGTCAACCGCTTCGGGTCTTCTACGTTCCGAACGGAATGATCATGAAGGACTACCTGCCCACAACGGAAGGGGCGGCCTTCGAACTCACTCCGACCCTCAGCGCGCTTGCGCCATTTCGCGATCAGATTCTGGTGTTAAGCGGGCTCAACAGTCTCCCGAAAGGCGAACGGACCGGAGGCGCGCACGCGAAAGCGACGACTCGGTTCCTGACCGACGTGACTCCGCCGAATAGCGAGACGTGGCTCGACGCCGGCATTTCGATGGATCAGATCCTGGCGAAGGAGACGGGCAAGCATACGCAGTTGGCGTCGCTTGAACTGGCGATTGAGAACGGCGAGACGGCGGGCGCCTGCGATACCGGCTTCGCCTGCCCCTACACCAACACGATTTCCTGGACGAGCGCCAGCACGCCGCTGCCTACGCAAAACAATCCGCGCGTGTTGTTCGAGCGTCTATTCGGCGACAGCGGCAGCACCAGCCCCAAGGCGGCGCTGGCCCGTCTGGAACAGCAGAAGAGCGTGCTCGATTCGGTGACCGAGGAGGTCACGCGCTTGCGCGGCGCGCTTCCGCAAAGCGACCGCCTCAAGCTCACCGAGTATCTCGAAGCGGTTCGGGGAGTTGAGCAGCGCATTCAGGTCGCGGAGAAGCAGACCGATCAGCCCTTGCCGGCGGTGAAGCACCCGGACGGGATCCCCGCAAACTGGGAAGACCATCTCAAACTGATGTGCGATTTGCAGACGCTGGCATATCAATGCGATCTGACCCGCGTCATCACCTTCATGGTGGGACACGAGCACAGCGGAATGACCTATCCGCAGATTGGCGTGCCCGATGCGCATCACCCGATCTCGCATCATGCGCACGAGCCGGACAAGATCATGAAGGTGGCGAAGATCAACGCCTATCACGTCAGGATGTTCGCGTATTTCCTCGAAAAGCTCCGTTCGACGCCGGACGGTGACGGCACGCTGCTCGATCACATGACGATGATGTATGGGGCTGGCATCGCGGATAGCAACGATCATGCACCGCTGAACGTTCCCATCGTGCTGGCCGGCGGAGGCACGGGCAATCTCAAGGGCGGACGCCACATCCGCTTCAAAGGCGTACCGCTGGCGAATTTGCACCTGACTTTATTGGATCAGTTCGGCGTGCGTCAGGACAAAATCGGCGACAGCACTGGCAGAATAGACCCGCAAGTGCTGTCGCTGAGTTAGGCGTGCAGAATGCATCACACGCTCGTTAAGCTGTTGGCCGTCATCGCGGCGGCGTCTTCCGCCTGCTTGGCGGCCGCAACCGACTTACGGCTACTTGAGGCGGCGAAACAGGGCGACCTGAAGTTGGCGACCCGACTGGTGAAGGAGCACGTGGATGTGAATGCGCGGTCACGGCGACGGCTCCACAGCCCTGGCATGGGCGGCATACAACAACAATGCCTCGATCGCCGATCTGTTAATTCGCGCGGGGGCGGACGGCAACGCCGCCAATGACGATGGCGCCACGCCGCTCCACTTGGCTTGCAACAACCGCAGCGCACCGATGGTCGAGCGATTGTTGGCAGCCGGCGCGAATGCCAACGCAAAGTTCTTGAACGGAGAAACCGTATTAATGACCTGCGCGCGGACGGGCGAAGCAGCGGCCGTCAAGGCGCTGCTCGAGCATAAGGCTGATCCAAATCTCAAGGAATCCGCGCACAGCCAGACTGCGCTGATGTGGGCCGCGGCGCAGAGCCAATCCGAGGCCGTTCGCTTATTGATTGCGGCCGGCGCCGATGTTCGAGCGCGTTCGTTGTCTTACCCAACCACCGTGGTTGGAGAGCAGACGCAGCGGTCGGGCCGGGAGAAGCTGAATTACACGGAGATACGCGGCGGAATGACGCCTTTGATGTTTGCGGCGCGAGATGGCGATGCCGAATCCGCAAAGCTCCTGTTGGCGGCCGGCGCGGATGCCAACGACGTATTGCCGAACGGGATGAGCGTCCTGGTTCTGGCTGCTCACAGCGGCAAAGGCGATGTCGCGGAATTGCTGCTCGCAAAGGCGCCGACCCGAATGCGAACGGCGTTGGCTATACCGCGCTGCATGCTGCAACGCTGCGAAACGACGTGAGCCTGGTGAAGGCGCTCTTGGCCAAGCACGCCGATCCGAACGCGCGCATGACGAAAGGCACCGCTATTCGACGATCGAATACCGATTTCAACTTGCCGAACACGCTGATCGGCGCGACTCCGTACCTGTTGGCAGCCAAATTCGCTGAACCCGACATCATGCAGGCTCTAGTAGCCGGGGGAGCCCATCCAGACGTCACTCTGCCAAACGGCGCAACAGCATTGATGCTCGCGGCAGGGATGGGATCGACCAGGAACCGGCGCGTCGTGCCGGTGATCGAATCGCCGAACCTCATTTTCCAGGCGGTAGCGAAAGCGGTTGAACTCGGGGCGGACGTCAACGCGGCAAATCCGGCTGGCGATACCGCACTGCATTTGGTGGCGACTGCCGGCAACGATAGCGCTGTTCAAGTGCTGGCCGATCACGGAGCCAACGTCAATGTGAAGAACAAGCGGGGAGAGACTCCGCTGATGCTGGCCTCTACGGCCGGCGGGAGACGCGCAGCGGCGGCGGCCGACGCGGACAACGATATTACCGGCGTTCCCACCGTGGTGAAGGGGCACGCGAGCACAGTCGCATTGCTCCGCAAACTCGGCGCGACCCAATAGGCGTTGGCCGCGTCGATTGGTTACTTGGCCTCAGCTCCGCGCGGCACGTGAACCGACATCAGAACGAGAGTATCCGCGATTTCCGTGAAGCCATGCGGAGTTTTCTCCGTCACCAGGAAGAAATCCCCTTTCGCCACGCGCCGCGTGGAACCCCCTTCGATGCTTGTGCCTGAGAGATTGGTTGCGTTTGTGCGCTTCTCATCGCGAAGCTTGCCGCCCGTAGTGAGCGTGCCCGACCCGTCGATTACATAGAAGATCTCCGCTTCCGTCTCATGAACCGCTGCATTGGCGGTGACGCCCTTTACGCGGTATTCGAGGTTGACAGTATAAGGAGCCGCCTGAAGCAGTCGCCTGAATGAAATTGGCCTGATCGGCTTTTCGTTCATTCTTTGCTTTGGTGATCATGGCCGCAACGTCGGCGGCGCTGGTGAACTTCTTTGCAGCCGGCTGTTGAGCTAACATCACTGCCGCCGCACTCAGAAGAGCAATCGGTAATCGCATTGATTTCCCCTGTCGTAAAGTCTTTCGTTCGCTGTAATCGCGCGCGCTAAGTCAGCGCGCAAACCCAGCCGCTGGCCGCGTCACAATACCACATGACGCCTTGATAGAGATCAAGGCCGTGCGGCTCCGGGTCATTGTTCGTCAGCTTGATTTTGGCCAGCAGGCGCCCGTCTTTGGGATCCATCTTGTAAATCTCGCGTTCCGTGGAACCCACGCACCAAAGAAAACCATTGTCCCAGGCAAGGCCGTGCGTGCGGACAGTGGGAGCGGGAATACTGCGGACGATCTGGCCTGACTCGGGCTCCATGAGATAGATCTTTCCCGAGGCGGGAACCGCCATCCAATAGTGGCCATCTACCCATTTCACGCCGTGCGCTCCGGAAGGCGTTGTCAAATTGCCGTAAAGGCCGGCCCCCGGAGTATCGAAAGATTTCAGGGTGCTGCCCGTTTTCGGATCGACCTTCAGCGTCTTCAAAGTCTTGGTTGAGCCGATCCACCAAGCGCCGTCGCCGAAGGTGATTCCACTTCCGTGCATGGATTCCGTTTGGACCTGATGGATGATGGAACCATCTTTGGGATTTACTGTGAACACCTTGTTCGGATCGACTTGGTCCAAAATCCAAAGATTGCCGTCCGGCGCGAACTGGAGATCATTCGGCATCCTGATGCCGGGCGTCTTGAACCGTTTCTCCAGACGCTTAGGAATGACCGGCAGGGTTTCCTTCTCATCGCCGGCAGCAGCTTTCACGCGAGGAGCTACAGCGAGGGCCGCCGTGGAGATCAAGAGATTTCGTCGCGAGAATTCTTTCCGTGCCTGCATCCAATCCCCCTTCTCGTGCTCGAGCCTGGTTCCGCGGATTCTAGACGATTATGATAGGTTCATCAGCGAACGGGAAGCGGAATTTTATCGCTGAAAATCGGGGTGAGCAAATGACGCGGCGAAGCTTAGGCAGATTGGCGGCCCTCGGCATCGCGGGCCACGGAATATCCGCGGCGGCTGTCGATGAACAGCAGTCCGCGGCTGGCAAGCCGGGAGAATCGGCCAACGTAACCGGCTATGCCGCTGACTTCATCGTGAAGACGCGCTTCGGCGATCTTCCGGGCGAGGTGATCGATCTGGCCAAGAAGTCGATTCTTGATGGGTTGGGGCTGGCGCTGTGCGGTTCCGTCGCGAAATCCGGCCAGATCGTTCGAACGTATCTGAACTCGGAGGGCCTGATTTCGAGCGGTTCGCATGCAGCTACGGTCATCGGTTCTTCGATGAAGGCTCCGGCGCGATTCGCCGCCTTTGCGAACGCGATCGGCATCCACGCCGACGACTACGATGACACTCAACTCGCCGTTGCGGAAGATCGCGTCTATGGGTTGCTCACGCACCCGACTGCCCCAGTGCTTCCGGCGGCGTTGGTAGCGGCTGAAATCCGCTCGATGTCAGGCAAAGAATTGCTGCTTGCCTATAACGTAGGAGTTGAAACGGAATGCAAGATTGCGGAGGCCATCAATCCGCGGCATTACGAAGACGGATTTCATTCCACGGGCACAATCGGCTCGCTAGGCGCCGCAGCGGCGGTCTCGAAGATTTACGGATTCGAAAAGGCCCAGGTGTTGACCGCGTTAGGAATCGCGGCCAGTGAAGCTGCTGGGCTTCGCGAGAACTTCGGCACCATGACAAAGCCCTTCCATGCGGGGCGCGCGGCCGAGAGCGGCATCGTCGCGGCGGATTTTGCGACGTTGGGGTGGACGGCGGCGGAGAAGATTCTCGAGGCGCCGCGAGGATTTTTCCAGGCTGAGGGAGGGGGCTTCGATTCCAGCGCCATTATGAATAAGCTCGGACGCCCTTGGACTTTTGTTTCGCCCGGTGTTTCCATCAAACCATTTCCATCCGGGTCATTAACGCATCCGGGTATGACCGAGATGCTTCGCCTCATTCGAGAGAACCGCATCACAGCAGACCAGGTGGAGCGCGTCACCGTCGGCGCCAACCGCAACTTCCCGAATGCTCTGATTCATCACAGGCCCAAAGATAGTCTTCAAGCAAAGTTCAGCATGGAGTTTTGCATGGCCTCACTGCTGTTGTTCGGAAAGGCGGGCCTGAGCGAATTCACGGATGCCGTGGTGAACCAACCCGCAGTTCAAGAGATGATCACGCGCGTTGACTTCGGCGTGGACCCCGCGGCGGAGGCTGCCGGGTACAACAAGATGACGACGATCATCGGCATCAAACTGAAGGACGGGCGTACGATTTCAGGCCGTACGGAGATAGCGAAAGGCAACCCGGCCGATCCGATGTCCTATGACGAGGTTGCCGCAAAGTTTACGGACTGCGTCAGTTTCGCAAAGTGGCCGGCGAACAAAGCCAAGGCGATCGTGGCAACGGTGCGCAGGCTGGAAGAGGTGAAGAATGTCCGCGATTTGACAGGGCTTTGCGCCGGCTAACCACCACCGTTTTTTGTTCGTTTTCTGCTACTATATTCGTATATTCGATATTTTGAATATACGAAATGCAGAATGCTCTTCGACAATTCAAGGCTGACTTTTTTCAAGCACTGGCACACCCGACCCGCATCGCCATCGTGGAGCAGCTCCGCGACGGCGAACTATCCGCTGGGACTTTGATCGAGCGGCTGGGAATTGAGCAGGCGAATGCATCGCAGCATCTCTCCGTCCTGCGGGCCAAGAACATTGTTTTGGGACGGAAAGCCGGCAATCAGGTGTTCTACTCTGTGCGACATCCGCTCATCATCGAGGTGTTGGATGTGATGCGGCGGTATTTTCATGTGCACATGAGCGAGGTGTTGGCGACGCTGAAAGCGGTCGATAAGGCGGAGAAAGCGCACCGATGAGCTTCTCGCAATGGGCCCCCGAATCGTGGCGCTGCCTTCGCTCTTATTCGCGCGCGGATTTTTCCGCGGATCTGCTCGCCGGCGTCACCGTTGGGTTCGTCGCGTTGCCGTTGGCGATGGCCTTTGGCATCGCGTCGGGAGTGACTCCGCAAGCAGGGCTATATACCGCGATCGTTGCGGGCGGCTTGATTTCGGCCCTGGGCGGGTCCCGCATGCAGATCGGTGGCCCCACGGGCGCTTTCGTCGTGATCGTCGCCGGGATCGTCGCGAAGTTCGGCATCTCCGGTCTGGCGCTCGTAACCCTGATGGCCGGAGCCATGCTCGTGCTCATGGGATTGACAGGGCTTGGCGCCGCGGTCAAGTTCATTCCCCGCCCGGTCACGATCGGGTTCACCAACGGCATTGCCCTGTTGATCGCGTCAACCCAGATCAAAGATTTTCTGGGACTCCGAACCGGCGATGTACCCAGCGAGTTCCTCCCGCGGATGGCGGCGCTGGCACGGCATATAGGAACGCTTTCCGGGCCGGCGGTAGCCGTTTCCGTCGCGTCCCTCGCGATTATTCTGGCGCTGCCCCGCCTTACAAAACGAGTTCCGGGATCGATCGTGGCGATGCTGGCCTGCACCGCGTTCGTCGCATTGAGCGGGCTTCCTATCGAAACTATCGGCTCCAAATTTGGCGGCATTCCGACCGGGTTTCCCAAATTCGCCTTCCCTCATTTCAGAGCCGATCAGATCACACTGCTGCTGCCTTCGGCGTTTACCGTGGCGTTGCTGGCCGCGGTCGAGAGTTTATTGTCGGCCGTGGTCGCGGACAGTATGAGCGGCACGCGGCACAATTCGAATGTCGAACTTGTGGCGCAGGGAATCGCCAATCTTGCGTCGCCGCTATTTGGCGGCATTCCTGCTACCGGCGCCATCGCGCGCACAGCGACCAACATTCGAGCGGGCGCACGGACTCCGATTTCGGGCGTGATCCATGCGATCACGCTGCTGCTGATCGTTGTAGTTGCGGCTCCCCTCGCGCGCTTTGTACCCCTCGCCACGCTATCGGCCGTTTTGTTTGTGGTGGCGTACAACATGGGTGAGTGGAAAGAAATCCGGACGATTTTGCGGCTGTCCAAGGCCGATATCACGGTGTGGGCCTCGACGTTTGCCCTGACGGTTTTTGCCGATCTTACGGTGGCGGTCGAGGTGGGAATGATTCTGGCGGCGCTGTTGTATATCTACCGGATTTCACAAACCACGACGGTTGGCGTGGTGACGGACGACTACATTCGCGCAGGGCGTCCACACGTGTTGCAGGATAAAGATGTTCCGGAGTATGTATCGATACTTCGAATCCACGGGCCTTTCTTGTTTGGCACTACGGAGAGGCTGGCTGAGGCAACCGCGGATTTGGACGCATTCCCGGCAGTCGTCATCGTGCGGCTGCGTAACATGACTGCGCTCGACGCGACCGGGCTGCACGCGCTTGAGGTATTCGCCATGCGATTACGCAAGTCGGACAGAACGCTTCTTCTCTGCGGAGCACGCGATCAGCCCGCCCGATTGCTGCAGCAGGCGGATTTCGTCGAGCACGTGGGGCCGGAGAATATACTTCCGCACGTTGAGGCTGCTTTGAAACGGGCTGAAGAAGTCAGCGCCGAGTTCGCGGACCGTGCAATGATTCGGTTGCGGCCCTGAAGATGCACGCACCGGAGTTGCTGTGTCACACCCTGACCAGACAATCGATGAATTGCTGCGGACCGCGATCGCACAGAAGCGATTGATCCGGCTGAGGTACCAAGACAAAGAGCGGATTGTGGAACCTCACGATTACGGGATCCACAAGGGTTCTCCGAAACTGTTGGGGTATCAGGTGGGCGGCGCCAGCAGCGGGCGGCTTCCGAACTGGCGCTGGATGGAGACGGCGATGATTTCGGACCTTCGTATTCTGGATCAGAGCTTTCCGGGCAGCCGCCCTACGCCTTCCGGAAAGCATCAACACTGGGACACGCTCTTTATCCGGGTGGAACCGGCGGCCCCAAGCGAATAGAACGCTAGCGGGGTTACTCGCCCAATTCGATTACGGTGCTCGATCCGCCGAGCTCGACGCCGGTGATCTGACGGGCGCCATCGCGGGTCTTCGAATCCACGGCGGTCTGGTTAAACTTCTTGCCCAGGTCCTGCGCCTTCACCGGCGTCAGGTATTTCTTGCCGGTCTCCACGTTGGTAAACACGGCGAAGCCGGGGATCACTTTCACTTCGTACTTTCCGGCGGCGATTTGCCTGCCGTCGACCATCGAGGGGGTGCTCAGGGTGAAGTCGTAGGACTTCGCGCTCGCGATGCCAGCCAAAGCCAAGGTTCCGATGAGAAGCAACGATTTTGTCATTTTCAGTTTTTCCTTTTGGGGCGAACCGGATTTGCTTTCGCTTTGGTTGGCTCGCAATAGTGTAGGCGCGGCGCCCCCGGCGCAGGTGACTACCACCGGAAGGGTATATACGGTCGCGGAGCGCCGGTAGAGCCGGGTTTACTGCTTTTGATAGATGCGGACGTAATCGACTTCGAAGCGCGCCGGCATTTGCGTGCCCGCCGGGTCGCCGCCGGCATCCCCGCCGATCGCCTGGTTCAGAATGATCGAATGCGCCTGGCGGAAGTCCAATCCATGCGCCAGACGTGAAACTTCCACGCTTCACGGCGATGCCGCTACGGACACTTACTGCGGGCGGCGAAAGATTCCTAAATAAGCAGCTTTGCCGCGTACATGGCCGGCCATCGCCTGAAAAACGGACGAACGAATCGCCTGCGCGTTTGGATTGGGATCTTGCGGCCCTTGCGGATTGACTTTGACGTCTAGAGCCGCGTCGAGGGCGTAGAGATCCAAGATGTAGTGATGCATGGGTCCGGTGGCCGAGGCGCCCGGTCCGCGATAACGTGAGCCGCTGACGCTGATCTGCCGCGTGCCGTCGGGTAACTCGAAGCTGTCGCCCATACCTTGGGGCAGGCTGGTGGCCGTGCCGGGAACGTTCCAGAGTAACCAGAGTAATAAGTCGTCGGTGGAGTTGCCGGCGAGCGCATCGGCGTCGTGAAATACCAGCACGAAGCTCGCTGTGCCGGCGGGCGGCGTGCTCCATTGAATTGCGGGCGATACTTCGGGCCCGGCCTGGGTGTACCGTAGCGGGATCATTCCGCCGTCCGGCCAGGCGGTAGTGGTGATGGTCAGGTTGGCAAAGGCGTTGCCGCGTCCACGGCCGCCACGTCCGCCTCCGCGACCACCTCGAGCGGCTTGCGGGGATGCGGGCGGCGCCGCTCCCTGTTGTTGGGCGCTCAGGTGGCGAACGGTGAAGGCGGCGGCCAGGAGAGCGACGGCAGCGCCGGCAACAAAGAAACGGGCGGATGGAAGTGACAACATATCTGTATCTCCTGGCGGCTAACGTTTGAAGTCGGGATGAGCCTTCAACCACGCTTCATAGCGCAGGCGCAGCGTTTTCACCGGGTTGAGATTCTCGCCGGGCTGGATATTGAAGGCAGGTCCATGATTCGGCTGAGAGACCGTGACATACATCGCGTACTTGCCGTCGTTGTGCGAGTTAGGTTGATTGGCCGGGCCGTTAGTATCTTGAGGATCCGCGGCCAGTATGTAGGCGACGAGCGAGGTGCGCGTGGTGCAAGGAATGGAGCTGCTGGCGGCCGGGACGGCGGGGGTCTGGCAGGTGCAACGGCTGTCGCCGCCGGCGGCATCGGCAGCTTCCATGGCGGCCATGACGCGATCAGTGACTCCACCCTGCGCGGCGAGGAACGCCTTCACAGCGTTGGGAACGACGGACCCGGAGCGAAGAATATTGCCCTGGATCGAATAGAAGATATCGGTCCCCGGGACTTGGCCGTGCACATCCTGCGTTACGAAGCCGTTGGTCAGGCCGGAGTGGCCAGCCATGCGGCCCTGAAGATCGACGATGCCATATTGGCGGCCTTGAAATCCGGGATCCTGGCTGAGCAATTCGATGATGCGCGCGGGCTCCGTGCCGCGCTGCAATTCGTCAAAGACGAGCGTCTGATTTTGATGGGTGGCGCTGTCCACGCCTGCCTGGCAGGCGGCGACGCCCTTACCAGGCACAACCACGGCCTGGACGTCCTTCAGAAAATCGTCAGTAGTGCCAGTACACGTGGAGGACGCGATGACGACGCGCCCAGTGGCGCGGTTCACGGCAATGACGGACCATGTCGCGAAGACGGGCAGTTCGCAAACGAAGAAAACGGACAACAGCAGGATGGCTTTTCGCATGGCGTTTCTCGCCGGCGGTCCGGCGATGTTTGCGATTGTACGCTAAAGCGGGCCCGGATTGGGCGTTCAGCGTTCCTGGCTGCCAATCGCCTGGCTGATGGCGTTTGCGACTTCCATGACCTGTTCGGCGCACTTGGCGTAGCGGTCTTTGGGAAAGCGGATGGAAGGGACGGAGACTCCAATCGACGCGATCACGGCGCCATCCTTATCGCGGATAGGGGCGGCTACGCAGCGGATGCCTTCTTGATATTCGGACTCATCCGTGGCGTAACCACGGCGCTTGATCTCGGCGCAAGCCCGAGTGAGACGGTCTATGGAAGTAACAGTCTGCGGCGTGTATCTGGTAAGTTCCTTGGAACCCAGAATAGACTTCAAATGCGCCGCGGTGCAATCGGCCAGCAAAGCCTTGCCATGCGCGGTGCAATAAAGAGGCACGGATTCACCCGTCCGCCCGGCCACGGCAATCATATGACTTACTGTTGCATGGCCGATAAAAAATGCCTGCTTCCCCTCCCGCACGGCAAGATGGGCGGTCTCATTGGTCTTGCTGGCGAGTCGTTTCAGGGGCTCATGACTGACAGTAACCAGCATGTTGCTCCAATCGTACTCGCGCGAGAGACGCCAGATAGACGGCCCGAGAATGTAACCCTTGCCGCGGCTCGAAATCGCCAGGAATCCACGGCGCTTCAACGTATTGGCCAGACGAAAGGCGCTGCTGCGGTCTAAGCCGAGAAGGTCGGTCAACTCGCCTAATGCCACCGGACTGGGGGACTTAGCCACGGCTTCGAGAATTACTAAACCCCGATCAAGACTCTGGATAGACGGCGTTTCCCGTGTAGTTCTCTTGACTTTTTTCTTCGCGGCTGTTTTCTTAGTTCGCAACATCTGGGAAGGACGCCCCCTGGCCCAACCAGTGTAGCGAATCGCACTCTTACGACGGCGATTGCCATTAGGCTCCTCAGGGCTCTCCAAACCATCCGGACTGGGTTGGATAGTTGCCGGTAACCGAGCCGCTTTCGGCGTAGCATTCAGTTGTAAATCACTTCTGGAAAGAGGGGCGGACATAATCGCCAAATTCCTTTTGTAAAACCAGCGCAACCGCGCCACGCAGGCGCGCCAAACCGAAGTCGCCGAAAGCATCGATGCGCGTTGTAAGTGGGCTACGCGCGCTCCGATTGCAAGATTCGGCTTTGATTACTTTGAAAACTCTGTTCCAAGACAGCGTTAGATCACCCACCACGACGATTCGCTCCGGCGCCAGCCCGGCAACGATCATGCGCATGCCGCGGCCAAGGTAACTGGCCATCGAGCCAAGCGCGGCGGCGGCGCGGTTGTCCCCATGCTCCGCGAGGCATAGCAGATCGTTGAAGCAGATATCTGGGGCGGCCGGGCCTGATTCCATGTATGCGCGGACCGCGGCGCGATTCGAGGCGTAGACTTCCCAACAGCCGCGCCCGCCGCAACGGCAAAGCGGGCCGTTGGGGTCGAGGGAAACGTGGGCGAACTCGCCGGCCATTCCGCCGGAACCCCGGACCAATTGTCCGTCGATCAGGATGCCTGTACTGATCACGTCCGACACGGCGATTACAGCCAAATTGCGGCACGCTTCGAGGCGATGGAACCAACGCGCCGCCAATACGCAGGCATTCGCTCCGGTTTCCAATTCCACTTCTACGCCCGTGGCTCTCATGATGGGAACGGCCAGATCGAGGCCGCTCCAGGGAGCGCCGGGCGCGGAGCGCGCGCTAGTAGCCGCTTCGTCCAACGGGCCCGGCAGGCTGATGCCAATGCCTACAACCTTTCTGCCGTCGCAGCAATCGCGCACGCGCCAAATGGATTGCAGGATCTCATCGGCCGCAACCGCGCGCTCAAGCGGTTTGGCAATCACATCGCGGGCGATGAACTTACCATCGACGTCGGCGGCGGTGACCGTCGTCTGGCCGGGGCGGACATCTACGCCGACAATGACGCAATTATTCCCGAGACGGAAGAATACGGGCTGACGTCCGATCGGCAAACGGCCCGAGGTGGCTTCGCTGACCCACGACTCTTCCATCAATTGCTCGACGATCTGCGAGACGGTGCTGCGTTGGAGGCCGCAGAGACGCGCAATCTCGGCCCGAGAAATGGGCTGATGCGCGCGAATCAGGTTGAGAACCACGCGGCGATTGATGTCGCGCACCACGCCATGGCCGCCCTGGCCGGGAAGGGAACGGGGAACAACTGCGTCCAACTCGTTTCCGGATCTCCGCTGGCGGATCTCACGCGCCATGACGGGGAGAGGAAATCGATCGGACTGTTCCCCGGGCAAACGGTTGAGCATCACTTCATCGGGTTATCGGGCCGCCAGAAGGGTTCCGCGGCAGCGATAAATTTGACGGGTGCTTCGGTAATGAAAGTCTTCAGCCATTCCGCGCAATATTTCATGCCCGACTGCTCCGAAACCACATGGCCGAGGACGATCAGAGCTTTCTTCTTGCCGGAGGAAATCGTATCTTGCGCGTATTCCACCAGCTCCCATTCGTGCGTCTCACCGACAATCAGGACATCGATATCCGGACGCGCCAGCAACGGTATTCCGGGGAACTGACTCACGTTTCCCCAACTGGCGATGGCGCGACTCACTTTTAGATCGGGGTCGCCAACGACCCGCATGGTGCGTATCTTGAGCTTGGACTCGATCTCTTGAGCCAGGTGGGCGAGAGACGTGGCAGGGAGCTCGAAGAGGCGGGGATTCTGTGCATTCGCATATTTTTCCCATCCGAGCTCGCGCGACATTCCGGTGGCGATTCCATCGGGACGATGACCGTGCCAGTGATCATGGAAATGAAACGACACGATGTTGTTCTTGGCGATGTAATCCAACTTGAATTTGTAGATTTCATCGTCTTTGATCTGGTCAATAGTGTCGGGGTGAGAGTAAAACGTGGGCTCGTGAGTGACGATCATGTTGGCCCCGGCGGCAGTTGCGCTCTTCAGCACATCCAGCGTGGCCATCATGGTGGTCGCGATCCCTTTAACCGGCGTATCGGCGCTGCCCGCGATGATTCTGTCGACAGTCTGTGCCCGCCAGGGAATGCCGACGTTGGTCTTGATCCGCTCGACGACTTGCCCCGCCGTCAAAGTAGCGCCGGGCTCCTGAGCGGCGGCGCCGGCCGCGATTCCCAATCCGGCGCCGGTCAGAAGCATGCTCCGCCGCGTCACTTTGCTGTCTTCTTGTAGTGACATAATCCTCCCCCGTCCCGCAGACGCAGGACTGGCCGCGACAGTGGCGCGGCCGGGTTCGCCGCAGAATTCGCTAGTCGGACGGGCTACTTGGAACTCTTGAATTCCCGCTGCGCGAAGGCCAGGAAGTACGGCCAATTCGGGTTGGGCGTGTGGCCGGCGCTATGCTGGCGGAACACCAGGTCGCCTTCCAGGATGCCGGTTTCGATTGGCGGAAAGACAGTGGTTCCGAGATCCTTCTTGCCCAGCAGCTTGTAGACCGGCCCGGCGCCGACTCCGGCGAGGAAGGTGCCCTTGGCATCCACCCACGCGTCGGAGTGCCCGATGTCGATAGCGGGATCGACGGAGTTACCGGCGCTGAGAAATACCGGACGCGGAGCGCACATCGCAACCAGCTCGTGAGAGTCGACAGGCATATCGCTCCATTTTTCTGGTCCGGCATATTTCAAGAAGTTACCGGCCATCCAATGGTATTCGTTTTCCGCGGCGACATTTTCCACCACTTCGCCCCAGTTACGGCGATGAAGCTTGGCTCCGCCTTCGCCGGAAGAACTAACAAAGGCGATAGCGTAGCGTTGATCGTAGGCCATGGTGACAACGGTAGCTTTGCCGTAGCGCGAGTGGCCTTCAATGGCGACGCGCTTGGCATCGACGGTCTTGTCGGTAGCGAAATAATCCATGGCGCGGTCAGCGCCCCACGCCCACGCGCGCAGTGAACCCCAATCATCGGGCTTGCGCGGCTCGCCTTTGTTCACGAGGCCGATGATGCCTTTCCTGAGTCCGGCGCCATTGTCGGCTTGGATGCTGCCGGGGTTCAGGCTGGCGAAGCCCCAACCTTTCGCCAACACTTGGGCCTCCCAACTGGGGCCGGGCTCGGAGCCTTGTTGCGCCGGCGAGGTTGCCGGAATGCCGGTTGGCGCGCCGCCACGGCCCGCGCCGGGGGCTCCGCCGAACACCATAATGACGGGCACTGAGCCTTTGGCGTTGGCAGGTGTGCTGAGCCAGAGCTGCATATCCACGGTGACTTGCGGATAAGAGGAGTTATCGACGTGACCGATGAGGGTTTTCGTGATCACCGGAACGTCCCCGACGTTCTCATGTTTGGTCTCAGTGACTTCCCATTTCACTTTGGGAAGCACCTTCGGCATGCGGCCGTAGATTTCGCGATCGAAGTCTTCCACGATTTCGGGGCGGCGCTGATCCCACCACATCTTGGCGCTGGTGACCTTCTTGCCGTTCCTCATGACGAGCGGATCCGGCAGGTTCGGGTACGGATTCGCTTTGGCTTCGTCGTAATTCGCCGAGCCAAGTTTGCGCGCATCGACCGGAGGCCTGAGCTCGGCGATATGCAACTGGTCCATCATGTTCTGACGGTCGGCCTTCGACGCCTGTTGGGTGGCGAGTTGTTCGGGTGTGGGTTGGCCACGGCCACCCGGCGCTGCTTTGGCGCCGGCGGGTTGCTGGGCGGCTTGAAATGCCCGAATCCCAACAGGCGTCACCGCCAGGATAAGACCGGATGCACAAATCGTCACTAGAATCGATCGGTTCTTCATGGCTCCTACTCTTCCTCTCTTTTCGGCTACTCTTTCCTGCCCGAAGTCACTTGGAGACTGGCACATGGAAGGGGTTCATTCACGCAATTAGTATGAAGTCCGAACTAAAACATAGACCCAATCCAGCGCTTCTGTCAAGGAAGAATTTACAGATTGTGGGCCCCGGGCGCGAAATCCGGCTTGGAAAATACATTGCGCGACCGGCAATTACACTTGCGTGGTACGCAACTGAAACCATCCTCCGGCCGCGTGGATTGACAGCAGGGGAACGGGCGTGATATCAGTAATCGGCGTTGGCGCAATCCACGTGGGACGCCTAGGCGAAGTTGCGCGCAGTGGCTCGCTACAGACCGCAACTCGCGCTCTGCTGCCGCTGGTGTTTGCGTGCGGGCTGCAGGCCCAATACGTGGGCAGCATGGTCTGCGCCGAGTGCCATCCCAAAGAAGCGGCATTGCAATCCCGGTCGGCGCACGCCCTGGCTTTGGCGCACGCGCTGGCCGACAACCCGGGCGAGTGGGCCTTTGGCGCCGGGCGCAAGGCCATTACCTATGTCAGCCGCACCGACGAAGACTGGTACGTCGAGAAGGGCCTGAGCTTTTACGCATCGCAGCAGGGCCTGGCGCCCACGCCGGGACACAGCGGCGCGGCGGATTTGCCGTACCCGGCTCTGGCGCCGGCGGCTTCGGTCGCGCGCTGCTTTCGCTGCCACTCCACAGGCCAATTGCGCCTGGGCGAGGGCTTCGCGATTGAGCCGGCGGAAAACGGCGTCACCTGCGAAGCGTGCCACGGCCCAGGCGCTGCGCATGTGAAGGCGGGCGGCGGAGCGGGGACGATTGGCAATCCCAAGCGGCTGAACGCGGTTGAGCTGAATCAGTTCTGCGGAACCTGCCACCGCAGGCCGCCGGAGGCAGGCGAAGTGAACGATGGCCGTATCGGGGTCGGCCTGAAATTCGACTGGTCGAACAGTTGGAACACGCGCCATCAGCCGGCCTATCTGAGCCAGTCTGCGTGCTTTCGCGGCAGCGGGGGCGCGTTGTCGTGCCTGACCTGTCACGATCCGCATGCCTTGGCGGCTGCGCCAGCGAGCTACGACAGCCGGTGCCTCTCCTGCCACGCCGATGTGAAGCATCGGGCCTCGGTCGTGGGGACGGCCTGCATCAGTTGCCACATGCCCAGCGTTCCGGCGGGAACCGAAATGCGGTTCACGAACCACTGGATCGGTGTTTATGCGAAGGGTAATCCGCTGGTTCCCCTGAACACAGGACACGACCTGGCGCCCTTGGTTCTACCAGCGACCGCCGCCGGCAAGATCGAGCCGCCGAACAGCCCTTCGACCCTGCTGCCACTCTTTGAGGAGGCGGTAGCCCGCCGTCAAGAGCAACTGGGGGCAACCAATCCGAAGACGGCACGAAGCGAGGTGACGCTGGGGCTGTTTCTGAAGGAAACCGGGAACCCAGGCGCCGCGGAAAAGCGACTGCGGCAGGCTCTGGAGATCGAGCGCGGCAACCGGTCAGCGGATGCGCCGGCGACGGCAGAGGAACTGGCCCAAATTCTTCTGACGACCGGGCGACGGCAGCAGGCGGCGGAGCTATTCCGGCAGGCAGCCGCCGGCGCGGATGCGCGCGTTGCCGCGCAAAGCTATGCCAACCTGGCCAAATTGGACCCCGGAAACGCGGCGGCGTACTACGCAAAGGCAGTTGCAGCAGAAGAAACGGCCTCGGGGAAGGAAAACCCGCGCGTAGCGACGCAACTGAGCAATCTGGCGCTGGCTCTGCGAGCCAAAGGCGATTTGAAAACTGCGGAGGCGATGCTGCGGCGCGCTCTGAGCATCCAGGACAACGCTTTCGGCCGCGACCACTATCAAACGGCCACTACCCTGAGTAATCTAGGGACAGTTTTGCAAGGTTTGGGAAGATTTCAAGACGCGCAGACAATGGAGCGCGAAGCCCTTTCCATTTTCGAGCAAGAGTTGCCCAATAGCCCGGAATTAGCGGCTGTTTGCGCCAACCTGGCGGATCTTTCGATCGCCGTGCGGGACCGCGAAGGAGCGGCCGGATATCTGCGGCGCGCGATCGCGATCGATGAAGCCGCAGGCGGCGAATCATTGGAGCTAGCGGCCGATCTGGCAAGACTCGGATCTCTGCCCGGACAGGGCGAACACAGCGCCGAATCCGGTCAGTTGCTGCGGCGCGCGCTGGCGATTTACGAGGCCCGATTGGGCTCCGCAAGCCCGCAGGCGCGCGATATCCGGGCCAAACTTTCGGCCCCGAAATAGGCGGGGTGCGCAACTCGCTTTGTGCTTCGCGCAACCGCAGTTGCTTTTTACGCAACTCAAAATTTTGTTGACTTGGTCATCAAACCGTGATATCTAAAGTTCGGAGCTCAAACTAAAGTCCGCTGCGCCTCTGCTTTTCCGCGACTCCAAATATGTGTGAGTCCCGGCTTCTGCGCTTTCGGCGCCATGAGGGAGATTATGAGATCGCGCTTGTTTTTTGTGGTATCTAACACCATCTTGTGGTCGTGCGGATATTTGCACGGCCAGACCTTCAGCGCAAATTTAACCGGAATTGTTCAAGATCCAGGCGGGGCTGTTGTGCCCGGCGCGGCTGCAACGCTAAAGAACCTGGATACCGGCGATCTGCGCAAAACCGTCGCCGATTCCGAAGGCCGGTACAACTTCAACCAAATCTTACCGGCCACATATTCACTGAGCGTGACGCAGAACGGGTTCCGCGTCTTCGTGCAAAACGGGATCACCTTGACCGCTAACCAAAGTATGAATTTGGATGTGAAGTTGGTGGTGGGCGCGGTGACGGAATCGATTGAGGTCAATGCGGCGCCGCCGGTGTTAGACACCCAGACGTCGAACGAATCGAATACCCTGACCAGCTCGATGATGCAGAGCCTGCCCATGGCGAACCGCGCCGCGCTTTCGCTGGTAGTCGCTGCCGGGGCGGGGGGTTCCTATTCGAGCACGGGTGTTTTCGGACCGGGGGCTAACGACGATCAGAACGTGGCCCGATTCAACCTCTATGGAGGCCGGCAGAATTCAACCGCTATCCTGATCGATGGCGTGCCATCCACGGTTGGCGACTGGGGCGGTCTTCTCACCGAGCCGGGCGCGGATTCCGTGCAGGATATGCAGGTCATCCGAAACAATTATGAGGCGCAATATGGGCGCAGCAGCGCCGGCGTGGTCAACATGACCACACGGGGTGGAAGCAACAAGTATCACGGCACCGCCTTCGAATACTTCCGCAACAACGAACTCAACGCCAACGACTTCTGGTCGAATCTGAATGGACTGCCCAAAGCCAAGAGTACCAGGAACCAATACGGCGGCAACTTTTCCGGGCCCATCTGGAAACGGCAGCGGCTATTTGGTTTCTTCGGTTACGAACGCTCGGCTTACGGACAACCTGGAACGCTGACCACGACGCTCCCGACAGTCTTGCAGCGGCAGGGTAATTTTTCGCAAACATTGAATGCCAATGGCACCCAGCAAGTGATCTACGATCCATCCAGCACGGTCGCCACTTCGACCGCTGGCGTGTTCACGCGGAGTCCGTTTCCCGGAAACGTGATCCCTTCGAATAACTTCGACGCTATCGCGAAGAACTACCTGACTTATATTCCGCTACCCGATGTTGCAGGCAACTCCGTCACGCAGGCCAACAATTACTTCAACTCCGGCGTGTCCCGCTACACCAACTACCACGCGGATATCCGGGTGGACTATAGCCCCACCGACAAACATTCGTTTTGGTTCAAACTGACCAAGGCTCAGAGCTTCGACACGTACGGACCGAATTTTTATCCGCTGGCGGTGGCCACCTACCAGCCGCAG
Source organism: Bryobacterales bacterium (assembly GCA_963743705.1). GTDB lineage: Bacteria > Acidobacteriota > Terriglobia > Bryobacterales > Bryobacteraceae > PALSA-243. Next base: position 43,744 of record CAVUQS010000022.1, read on the forward strand.
ATCCATCCACGAGTCGCGCTAAGCACGGGAGATACTTACGTTCTCAATCCGAGCACGGTTGTCAACGTAACTCTGGGCGGCGGCCGCTGGTATGAGCATTGGCCCAATCCGTCGCTTGGCTTCAACCTGGCGACTCTGGGCTTCTCGCAAGCCGTGGCAAATCAGGCGGCAATCGACACCTCGCCGGCGGTGACGATGACGAACTATTCGAATTTCGGCTCAGGCCGCGAACTGCGCCTGCATCGCAACAACTACAACGCGCAGATCAACGTCACCAAGAACAAGGGCGCTCACAGCATCAAGTTCGGCTGGACCATGGAGAATCAACAACTGAACAGGTTCGACCAAACGTCCGCCACTTTCGGATTTACGCAGCAGCCGACGTCGGGCCCGAATCCGACGACCAACAATGGGCTCACCGGAAATGGCTTTGCTTCCATGCTGCTCGGCGCAGGGAGCAGCGGAGGCGCCACACTCGCCAACGAGCCGGCGATTACGAATCTGTATTACGCCTGGTATGTGCAGGACGCCTGGAAGGCCACCAAGAACCTGACAATCAATTACGGCCTGCGCTACGAAATTCAGCCGGCGCAGACGGAAAGGTTCGACGATCAAGCGTACTTCAATCCGAACGCCGCGAATCCGATCGGGCCGGCGGCGGGATTGCCTAACTTAAAGGGCGCCGTTCAATACGTTACTTCCTCGAATCGCACACCGTACAATACGCCGTACAATAACTTCGCGCCTCGCTTGGGTATCGCGTACCGAATCAGCGATAAGTTGGTGGCGCGCGCCGGTTACGGGATCACTTACACGAGATCGCTTCCAATCTACCTCAATAATCCATCCAACGACGGATTTACCACGACGACGCCGTGGGTAACCAGCTTGGACAACGGCATCACGGTCGCGAACCGCTGGGCGAACGCTTTCCCCACCGGGCTCACGCCGATCGTGGGCTCGGCGAATGGAGCCCTGCAGCAAGTGGGACTTACCGTGAACGAATTCGATAGGTCACGGCCGACTCCCTATATTCAGGAATTCAGCGTCGATCTGCAGTACTCGCTGGGACGTGATACCGTAGCCGAACTAGGCTATGCCGGAAGCCAGGGAAGAAAATTGATCGAGAACGGCGCTTTCCAGGCCAATCAGCTACCCGATCAATACCTTTCTTTGGGTAACGCTCTGCTAGCCAATGTTCCCAATCCGTTTTACGGCACGGCTATCGCGACCGGGACGTTATCGGGACCGACGGTACAAGCCGGACAGTTGCTGCGGCCATACCCGCAGTATGCCGGCGTTGGCCTGCTGATCACGCCGGGAGCTTCTTCCAGCTTCAACGCGTTGAACTTCAAGATCACTCACAGGTTCGCGCAAGGACTCACGATGAGCGCGTCGTATCAATGGTCGAAAGCCATCGATAACGTCTCTGAAGATGGCTCGGGAACCATTCGCGATTACAACAACCTGTCGCTGGATCGCTCGATCAGCGGTCACGACGTTCCGCAAAGCGTAGTGCTCAACTACCGGTACGAATTCCCATTCGGTAAGGGAAAATCGTTCGGCGCGAGCATGCCTCGCGCGGTAGACGCCGTGTTTGGTGGGTGGTCCATTGCGGGCGTGTACACCTACCATTCGGGTTTGCCGCTGGCGTTCACCGCGACCAACAATACAAATTCGTTCGGCGGCTCGCAAGTCCCGAACATTCTCAACGGCTCTCAGTTGGCGATCGCGAACCCCACTCGTTCGCAGTGGTTCAACATAGCCGATGTCACCCAGCCGGCCGCATTCACCTACGGAAACGCTCCGCGGTATATCGGCTACGTGCGCGCACAACCGCTCAACCAAATGGATTTCGGACTCACGAAGACATTTTCCATGCCCTGGGAAAACATTAAGCTGAATCTCCGGGCCGACGCTTTCAACTCATTCAATCACAATCAGTTTTCGGCGCCGTCGGTCAGTCTTTCCAGCCTGACCTTCGGACAAGTTACCTCGTCGTACAGCACGCCGCGCAACATACAATTGGCTTTGCGATTGATGTTCTAGATCGCAGGGCTAGGCTTATTAGGCTTCACCATCCCACGCTGGCGCGCGAATCGGCGCCAGCGTGGCCGCAGGATTCAGACGAGCTTTGCGGAAACCGGTAACAATTGATAACGACGCGACGCCCCACCCGGTGATGCAGCTTGCTCCCCTTATTCAACTTATGCCGATCTTACGTTTCGCTCTACCCCTAACCTTGGCTCTGGCTTCGCTTCAGGCTCAAACAGACTGGCCGGTCTACGGCCACGACCCGGGAGGCACGCGGTATTCTCCGCTGAAGCAAATCAACACAAAAAACGTGGCAAAGCTGAAGGTGGCCTGGACGTTTGACACCCAGGCGACGATCAACACGCCGCCACCGCCTGGACGCAGCGGGCCAGCGGGCCCGAGCGGAGCTGCCGGACAACCAGCGACCGCGCGGCGTCCCATTTTGAGGCGTTCGGAAGCGACGCCGCTGGTAATTGGCGACGTGATGTATCTCTCGACCGGATACAACCGCGTGGTGGCGCTCGAGCCCGAAACCGGAAAGAAGATTTGGGAATACGAAAGCGCACACCCGCCTGCCATGCGTGGCATTGCTTACTGGGCCGGCGATCAGAAACTGCCGCCGCAGATCGTGTTCGGAACGGCTGACGGATATCTGATTTCTCTCAATGCAAAAACCGGCAAGCCCGTGCCTGGCTTCGGCGACGAAGGCGTCGTCAACATGAAGCCAGGAGTGGCAGACAAGTTTCCGACCAGAATGTACGGTCTCTCTTCGCCCCCGGCAGTCTACAAGAACCTGGTGATTACCGGCTCGCACGTGCCCGAAGGCCCCAGCCTGGGCCCATCTGGCGACATTCGGGGCTGGGACATGCGTACGGGCAAGCTGGCGTGGACTTTCCATACGATCCCGCGGCCGGGGGAGCCGAATCACGAAGTATGGCAGGACGGCCAGTGGGAAGATCGGTCCGGCGCCAATTGCTGGGGATTCATTACGGTGGATGTGTCAGCCGGCGTCGCCTATGTTCCGGTGGGTACGCCGACGACCGATTTTTACGGCGCCGACCGCAAGGGCTCGAACCTATATGGGTCTTCGCTTTTGGCTTTGGATGCGGCGACGGGCAAGCTCAAGTGGTATTACCAGACGACGCATCACGATAACTGGGACTACGATCTGGAGTCTCCCCCCGCGTTAATTGAAGTGAGACACGGCGGCCGCAAGATTCCCGCGGTCGCGGTTAGCACCAAACAGGGACTCCTGTTCATGCTGGACCGTGAGACCGGCAAGCCGATCTATGGCGCGGAGGAGCGCGCTGTCGCAGTGGACAACGCTTTTCCGGGCGGCGGCGACGAGCCCTCGCCAACTCAGCCATTCCCGGTGAAGCCCCCGCCACTTGCCCGCGACAGTTTCTCACCGAATGAAATCGCCACCGTTACGCCGGAGCACGAGCAGTATTGCAAAGCTCTGCTGGGCGAGGAGGGCGGAGCGCTCACGGGCGGTCCTTTCGCTCTCTATGGGCCACGGTTGCGCGTGATATTTCCGAGTTGGATCGGCGGCGGAAACTGGGGCGGTGTTTCCTTCGATCCGCACCTGGGCTACATTTTTGTCAACACTCAGGACGTGGCCAACCTCAACAAGCTGATCAAGAGCGAGGATGGCACGAGATTCCTGCGCGTCGGGCCGGACAACAAGGCTTTGACCTTGGGCGAGGGCAATCTCTTCTGGGATGGGGCCAAGAACTGGCCTTGCCAACAGCCGCCCTGGGGGCAGCTTAGCGCTGTCAATGCAGACACCGGTGAGATTGCGTGGCGCGTGCCGCTGGGATCGTTCGACGAACTGGACGCCAAGGGCGTGCCGAAAACGGGAACGCCTAACATGGGCGGATCGGTTGTGACTGCCGGAGGATTGCTGTTTATTGCCGCGACTGTCGATGCGCGCTTCCGCGCGTTTGATTCGCGAACCGGGCAGGAGCTTTGGTCGGCCAAGATGGACACCGATGCGCAAGCCAATCCAGTGACCTTTCAGGGAAAGAACGGGAAGCAGTATGTCGCGATCCTGGCCAACGGCAGCGTGCACTACATTCGCCCTGCCGTGCCCGGCCGCTTGTATGTCTACGCCCTGCCATAATCGGCTAAGACCAAGCATGGACCAATTGAGAGGCGGCTAAATATGATGCGATTGGCGGCGTGGACCGGCGCGGCGGGTTTGGTTGTATTCCTCTCCCTTCCGCTTGCCGCTCAAAAATTGCCCGATGGCAAAGGCAAGGACCTCGTGGAGCGCGAATGCACGAAGTGTCACGGGCTCGAAGGAATTACCCGAACGACGATGACCAAAGAGCGGTGGGCGTCGATCGTCGACGACATGGTTTCACGCGGCGCCAGCGGCACGGACCAGGAGATCGACCAGATTATCGACTACCTTGCCGCCAATTTCGGTAAAGTCCCAGCAGGCGCCAAGGCCGAAGCGCCTAAGAAGGTCAACGTGAACACGGCCACAGCGAAGGAACTAGCCGCCGCGCTCGAACTTTCCGATGAAAACGCCGCGGCCATTGTGGCATATCGCGAGAAAAACGGAAATTTCAAAGACATAGACACCCTAAAGAAGGTCCCAGGCCTCGACGCGCAGAAAATCGACGCCAAAAAGGACCGGCTCGAATTCTAGCTTCGTTCAGCCACCTCTCAGAAGCCGAAAGATTGGCCTCCTTCACGCACGCGGACGCCGGGAAGTCGGGGCAGCCGCGCCAAGATTGTACTTTGATCTATGCGTCAGAAGACCAGAATCGTATCGATCGCGTTGTCGATCATTCTCGCCGCGCCGGCCTTCGCGGCGGATCTCAGCCAGTGGAACAATCTCCGAGCTTTGCAGCGCGGCGACCGGATTCGTATTGTTCAGACGAATCAAACCGCTCTCGAGGGTCGATTCGATAGCGTGAACGACGCCGCAATCACCATTGAGACCAGCGGCCCGACCCGCATAGCCAAGAGCGATGTGATGCGGGTTCTTCGGCGGAAGGGCATGTCGCGCAAGAAGCGGACGTTGATCGGCGCAGCGGTTGGCATCGGCGGGGGCGCGATCGCAGCGGCGGCATTGGGCGCGAGTTCGAATAATGAAGGATGGTTCGCCGGACCGGCTGGCGGCATCATGACGGTAATTACGGTTGGCGGGGGAGCGTTAGTTGGGACTACGATCGGCGCATTTTCGGGCGGCGGTTATAAGACGGTCTACCGGCTGGCAACTTCCAAGCACTAACTGGCCCCTTAAAACCAAACGGCCGGCCTCCGTTGGGAGGCCGGCCTTGGCTTGATTCAACAAGCTGTGCTTAGTACGACAGTCGTCAGGTTAGACGGTGGCGTTTCCGTTCGCCTTCTGGCGCTTGTTCTTCAGGATCAGCACGCCAAGCAGCATCGTCGCGAAGAGAACAATCGCGCCGGGCTCCGGCGTGGACGAGCTGGTGGTGGTCGTGGTGGTCGTATAACTAATGTCCAGGTTGTCGATACCGATCGTCGCCGGCCAATCGAAGAAGTTCAGTTCGGTTGCGCTGAGACCGGTGATGCTACCCGAAGTACCGATGTATTGCGGGGCGGTTTCTTTGTTGGTGCCATCGGTGGGAGAGGTCTTGTTGTTACCGTCTCCGCTGCCGGGGGCAACGCCGTTGGTGGTGAAGACGGCCGTCCCGTTGGAACTCTTGCTGATCGCGCCAGTGGTGAATTCAAAGGTCGGCAGGTCGGGGTTGCCGGCGCCGCCGCAATTGCTTCCGGTCAAGCTGGTGCAAGACGCATCCGGGAAGATTTCGTAGTCGAAGCTGAGGCTGCTAACCGTGATTCCGGTGAACACCATACTAATGACGCCAGAGTTGGAGTTCGGGTTCGTCATCTGCGTGCCGCTGTCGTTGGTGGTCGCGAGGAAATTATCCTTCGTGTTCGTGACCGGCGCGATATTGTTGGCCGTTGCGCCGTCGGTGTTGCCCAGCGTTTCAGACTTGGAAGTAGTTCCGACGGTATGCCCGTCGCCATTCCATGTGTTATCTACCGCCGCGCCAAGCACGGTCACTGAGCAGCCGGAACAGCCGCTCGCCAATAGTACGGCGTTCATGTAGCTCTGGATTGAAGCTAGTGACGCCCCTTCCGAAAGGCTGGGGCCGCTAGTAGCCGAGTTAAAATTGAAAAGTACATCCGCCTGGGCCGGCATGACCGAAAATGCCGCGAAACAGCCAATGATCCATGCCCCGATGCGACGATTTCTCTGCATTGATGTCTCCACCTGTGAAAGTCGAATTCGTGTTCCTTCTAATCTAATGTGCGCGTGCCTAACAGATTGCACGCTCGTTCCACATCGGGCAAACACCTGGCAAGCAGATTGCCAAACGATTAACTAATTTATTTATCAATGAGTTAACAAATAATTTCGGTTCTGATTTGGTGAGGTTCCTTACTAAACTTTAGTGAACATTCCAACATTCACTTTCGTGTAAGGTTTTTCACAGCTCCGTGGCGAATATTTCGGCGCCAGGAGAGCGGCTTTTTCCCATGGGGCAGCCCGCCCGATTCCCGAACTTCCTGTGGTGAGCGACGACTCCCGCAAGTCCAACAATAGACTAGGGATTGGCTGGCCATACCAAGAATTTGTCACGCGTATCGGCCAACCTTTCCAAATATTTGGCACTTTTCCCATTCCCGCTGTGCCATTCCCCTGGCCCACGGCGAAACAGGCCCCGAAAGGGACCGGCTCGTAACTCAGGGAGGCGCCTGTCCGAGCGACCGAGGGATCCTGGTTGACCGCAGACCGTTTGCCCGGAAGCGTGAATGCGTTTGTTGAGTGACTGCAGGCGAATCCCGGGCGATTTTAGGATTCCGGCCGGCCCAAAAGCCAGCCATGGATAAGTCTTAAGGATCGTAACGTACGGTTGGCTTAATAATTGCAGTGACTTCACCTCCATATGAGCGCCCTCAGACCTACTGCCGCAGTTGCCCTTGTCGTTTGCTGCTGCTTCGCCGCCGGATGTTCCACCACCCCGGCGGCACGTGAAGCCAGGGCAATGGCCCGGGGAAAGAAGTTTCTGGACCACAAGGAATACGATCGCGCCATGATCGAATTCCGCAACGCCGCGCAGGCCCAACCCAAGGACGCCGAAGCCCGCTATCAACTGGGCGTTGCGGCGCTGGGCGGAGGGAAGATCGAGCAGGCCGTCCTGGCTTTCCGCGAGGCGACTACGCTCAACCCTAAGCATTCTCAGGCGCAACTGAAGCTTTCGGAATTGATGGTTCGAGCCCGGCGACCGGATATTGTGGAGGATGCGGTAAAACGCCTCGACCAAGTCCTCACCACGGAACCCGACTCCCCGGAAGCCCTGGACACGCTCGCGCTGGCGGAATTGCGGCTGGGAAGGTCGGACGACGCCGTTAAACACCTGCAGCAGGTTTTGAGTAAGTTTCCGGGGGATCTGAAGTCCGAGGCCACCATGGCCGGACTGCAGTATTCAAAGGGCGATTTCGCGGGCGCCGAGGAAAGCCTCAAAAGCGCGGTGGCGCGGGCTCCCAAATCGGTGGAAGCCGCTATTGCGCTCGCCAATCTCTATATTTTGGAAAAGAAGAACTTCGCGGCCGAAGGCGAGTTGCAGCGCGCCTTAAAGCTGGATAACTCGAACGTGGTGGTGCTGCTGACACTGGGAAATCTGCAGTCGTTGGGCGGGCGCAATGCCGATGCCGATCAGACGTATACGAAGCTGGCGTCGCTGCCGAAAGCCAACTTATCCTACATTCACGCGGCGTTTCTGTTCCGCGAAGGCAAGAACCAGGAAGCCGTTCTGGAGTTGGAAAAACTGGCGAAAGCGGCTCCTTCTGATCGCGGCGCGCAGCAGCGCGTGGCCGCCGCCTATGTGCGGGTTGGGCGGCTCTCCGACGCGCTGAACCGGCTGAACGAGGTTCTCAAAAAGGCTCCGAATAATCCTGACGCCCTGTTGCTGCGAAGCCGCCTCTACCTGAACGCGGGCCGGCCGCTCGACGCGGAAAAAGACATCCAGGCTGTTCTGCGCTTGCAGGCGGACTCGGCCGATGCGCACTACGCGCTTGCCAGAGTAAATGGATATTTGGGGCGCGAAACCCGGCGGCGCGAGGAATTGAACGAAACGATCCGGCTGAATCCGCAGCAACTCAACGCGCGCATCGAACTGGCCAAGCTCGAGTTGGCGGCCGGTCATGCGCAGGCCGCGCTGGCCTTAATGGATGGGACGCCCGAGGCGCAAAAGAATTCCCTCACCACCCTCACCGCGCGCAACTGGGCGCTGCTCGCATCGAACAACCAGACCGAAGCCGCTAAGTCCATCGATCGCGCGCTTGCCGCCCAGCGGACTCCGGAACTGCTCTTGCAACGGGGCATCCTTAAAGCCACCAAAGGCGACTATGCCGGGGGACGCGCCGACGGCGAAGAAGCGCTGAAGCTCAATCCGAACGATCCGGCGGCCGTCAATTTCGTGGCTGAGACTTTCGTGGCCCAAAAACAGAACCAGGCCGCGATCAATTTCCTGCACGACGCGGAGCACAACAATCCGAAATCGCCGCAGATGCAAACCCGCGTCGGCCAGTGGTTCGAACGCCTGGGCGAACCGGATCAGGCGCGCACGGCCTTGAACGCGGCGAGGGCGCTCAGTTCCACCTACACGCCCGCGGACCTGGAACTCGCCGCTCTCGATATCACGGAAGGCAAGATCGATTCCGCTCGCACCACGCTCAACACGGTGATCAAGCAACAGCCGCAGAACGAACGCGCGCATCTTATGCTGGCTACGGCGGAATATAACGCCCGCAACAAGCAAGCGGCGTTGGCGCAGTTCCGCAGCGTGCTAGACCTGAACCCGGACGATGTGCCGGCCGTAAACGCGGTGGCATATTTGATGGCGTCGTCTAACCCGGAAGAGGCTTTGAAGTATGCCGAACACGCCATGGAACTGGCGCCGAGCGACCCCTCCGTGCAGGACACCATCGGCTGGGTCTACTATCAGAAACGCGTTTACGGCAAAGCAGTGGAATACCTGGCGATGTCGGTGGCCAAGGATCCGAGCGCCGTACACCAGTTCCATCTCGCCATGTCTTACATGAAGTCCGGCGACCAGGCGCGCGGCCAGGCCAGCCTCGCCAAAGCGGTCGCGAAGGACCCGAATGTGACCAAGACCGAGACGGAATGGTAGCGGACCGGCTCCTGGCACACAGTCGTACGGCGCCTTCAGCTTCGACCTGGCGCAGATAATCATCCGCACTGGGGCAACCCGAGCGCGACGGTGAACATCGCGACCTTCGGCCGATCACTGCGGCCAGCAATCCACTCCAGGCGCAGAGGGCGATGCGCTTAGGCTGCTGAAGCGCCGTGTAAAGTAGTGAGTATCCGTTAATGGAGTCTGAATAACGATGCATACCCCGAACCCTAAACGCTTCAGTTGGCCGCTTCTGGCGGCGTGCGCCACGGCTGCGGCGGCGCTTCTCGCAATCGGCCCCGCCCTCGCTCCGGTTTATGCGCAAAACCGCATGGCATTTTCGAAATCGTCGTCCGCCAACGGTCACGTGGCACTGGGCCTCGCGCTACGTAAACTGAGCGTCTCCGGCACGTTCTTGCAGGCTCCGGCACACCCCGACGACGAGACCAACGCGTTGTTCACGTATTTCGGGTATGGCATGGGCCTGCGAGTTATCGACGTGCAGAATAACCGCGGCGACGGCGGCCAGAACGAAATCGGCCCTGAACTGTTCCGCGACATCGCCGTGCTGCGCACCTCCGAGCTGGTGGCGGCGCACCGCATCGACGGCGCCGAGCAATACTTCACGCGCGCCATCGATTACGGCTATTCGTTCGATCCCGAGGAAGTGATCGGCAAATGGGGCCGCAAGGACATCGTCGGCGACTACGTCCGCCTGTGGCGCACGCTGCGCCCCGACGTCATCATCACTATGAATATTCAGGGACGCGGCGGCGACCGCGCGCACGAAGCGACGACCGTGCTGGTGCGGGAATCGTTCCGCGCGGCGGCCGACCCTTCGATGTATCCCGAGCAATTGCAGGAAGGCTTGCGACCGTGGCAGCCTAAGAAGCTCTACTTCTCCGGCGCGATCACTCCTCCCGGACAAGCGCCGGCGGGCGGAGGCCGTGGCGGACGCGCAGGCCGTAACGCGGCACAAAATCCGGATGCGCCCAAACTCACGCCGGTTCCCACCGAAACGTATGACGAATTGCTCGGCCGCACGTACGCCGAGATCGGAAACGACGCGCACAGCTATCACAAGTGTCAGGGCGTAGGCGGAGTGGGCGGTGGACGCGGAGGCCCAGCCGGAGCGCCTGCGGGCCCAGGTGGTGGACGTGGCGGCGCCGCTGGCGCGCAACCAGAAACGGCGGCAGGACGCGGCGCAGCGCCTGAGGCCGGCCGTGGCGGCGGGCAGGGCGGACGCGGTGGGGCCGGCGGGTTCGGCGGACGCGGCTACTCGCTGGCGGACACGACTGTCACCGGCCAAATGCAAAAGCAGGAAGCCTCTGTTTTCGAAGGCATCGATTTCAGCCTGACTTCGATCGCGCAGTATGCCGGAGCAAATCCGCCGCGCGCGCTCACCGATGGCCTGGCGGCGATCCTCGTGGACGCCAAAGCCGCGCAGAAGGCTTTTGCCGACGGGAACGATGCAGGGACGGCCGCGCCGATTGAAGCGGGCCTTGCCAAGATTCGCGCGTTGCATGCGCAGATCGATTCCATGGGCTTGAGCGATTCCGCGCGCTACGAAATCGATTTCCGTCTCAAACAGAAAGATCGCGATTATCAAGACGCCGTCATCGCGGCGCATGACGTCGCTTTTGATGCGCTCGCCGACGATGGCCTGGTCATCGCCGGGCAGCCCATTGGAATCCAATTGACGGCGCTCAACCATGGGGCGTCGGACATCAGCGTCACCGGCGTCGATATCGCTGGCTTCACCGGCGCAAGCAACTGCGCGCCGGGCGCCGCAAAAAAGGATGCAACTTTCACTTGCAGCGCCACCGCGCACGTCCCGGAGGACGCCAAGCTCACGTCGCCCTATTTCAACGACAACTACTGGAAGCACTCCGAAAATCAGGCGATCCAGATCTTCGACCCCGGCGTTCCGTTCGGCGTGCCGTTCGCGCCGTCGCCGTTCCGCGTGACGTTCCACATGAAAGCGGGCAACGTGGAAGTGACCAAGGAATTACCCGTGGAATATCGCTACGTGAAGGACATCTATTTCGGCGACAAGCGCATGGAGCTGAACGTGGTGCCGGCGCTTTCGGTGCGCATCACGCCGGCATTGGCCGTGATTCCCGCCCCTTCGGCCGCAGCGAAGGCGGTGGATCGCGAGATTCACGTTTCGGTAACCAATGGGACGAAGGGCGCGGCGAAAGCCGCGGTCTCGCTCGAAGTGCCGGCCGGGTGGAAGTGCACGCCCGCCAGTACGCAAATTGGATTCAGTCACGAAGATGAGTCCCTTTCGGCGCGCTTCATGGTGACGCCGCCGGCGGGCGTCAAGACCGGCGACTACACGCTGCGCGCCATCGTGACATCGGCCGAAACCGGCGCTGAAAAATTCTCCAGCGGCTATCAGGAGATTGAATATCCGCATGTCCAGCGGCGGCAGGTGGTCAAGCCGGCCGAGATCGCGCTGAAAGTAGTCGACGTAAAGACCGTGCCTAATCTCAGCGTGGGATACATCGAAGGCGTGGGCGATCAAGTGCCTCCGGCGATTCAACAGCTGGGCGCCAAGCTTTCGTACATCGATCAGGACGAGCTCGCCTGGGGCGATCTTTCCAAGCACGACGTGATCGTGACCGGCGTCCGCGCCTACGAGCGCCGCGCCGATCTGCGCGCTTACAACCGCCGTCTGCTGGACTTCGTCGAGCGCGGCGGCACGGTGATTGTGCAATACAACAAGATGGAGTTCAACCGCGAGGAATACGGCCCGTATCCAGCCAAAGTGAGCGGCAACCGCGTCACCGACGAGAATGCGCCGGTGAAGGTGTTGGTGGCGGCCGACCCGGTCTTCAATTTTCCCAACAAGATCGGCCCCGCCGCATGGGCCGGGTGGGTGCAGGAGCGTGGTCTCTACTTCATCGGCGACAAGGATTCGAAGTACATCGATCTGGTCTCAATGGTGGACCCGTTCAAAGATAATCCCGGTGACAAACTGGGCTCCCTGGTGGAGGCCAAATACGGCAAGGGCCGCTGGCTCTATGTCGGGCTCGGCCTCTGGCGGCAGTTACCGGCGGGAACGAGCGGCGCTTATCAGTTGCTGGCCAATCTGATCAGCTTGCCCAAGGCGCCTGCTACACTGCCGGCCGCCGCGCGGAGAACCAACGGAGTGGGAGGCCACTAAGCCTCCCCACACCGCCGATGGCCCGTTTCGCGCCCGAATACGTTCAGTGCGTTCTCAACGATAACTTTGAAGACGCCAAGGCACAGCTACTCGCGCCGCTGATGGAGATTCATTTCGCGCACCTGGTGATGCTGACGACTCAGGGGATCGTGCCACCAGCCGAGGCGCGAGCCATCCGCGATGCGCTTCAATCGCTTTCGGCCCCCGAAATTCGCGGCGCGCCCTACGACGACCGTTGCGAAGATCTTTTCTTCCACGTCGAACGCCTTATCTCCGCCGCGTGCGGTGACGATATCGCCGGCCGCCTGCATACCGCGCGCAGCCGCAACGACATCGACATGACGATGTACCGTATGCGCCACCGCGAGTGCATTCTCGATCTGCTTTCCGCCACGCTCGATCTGCGGCGCGCGCTGCTTACTTTGGCCGAGCGGCATCGCGAAACCATCTTCGCCGTCCACACACATACGCAACGCGCGCAGCCGACCACGGTGGCGCATTACCTGCTGGCGGTGATCGAACAACTGGAACGCGACGCCGAACGCCTTACCGGGGCATACGCGCGCACGAATCGCAACCCGTTGGGCGCCTGCGCCATCACCGGCACGGGTTTTCCAATCGATCGCCAACTCACTTCCGATTTGCTGGGTTTCGACGGCCCCGCGGTCAACACCTACGGCTGCATCGCCACGGTGGATTATTTGCTCGAGAGCGCATCGGCCACGGCAGTGCTGATTGCCGGCCATGGCCGCGTGGTGCAGGATCTGCTGCTGTGGAGCACGGCCGAATTCAACTATCTGCGGCTGGGCGACGGCTTCGTGCAATCGAGCAGCATCATGCCGCAGAAACGGAATCCGGTAGCGCTCGAACATGCGCGCGCCATCGGCAGCAAGGCGCTCGGACAATCGCAAGCCATCGTGCTGAGCGTTCACAACACGCCGTTCGGCGATATCGTCGATACCGAAGACGATTTGCAGCCGCTAGTTTTCTCCATGTTCCGCGACGCCACGCGCGCCATTCGCGTGGTTGCCGCGGCTATGAGCACGGCCGAATTCGACGCGGCGCGACTGGAAGCCACGGCGGCCGACGGTTGGACCACGCTCACAGAACTAGCCGACACGCTGGCGCGCGAACGCGGCTTGCCCTTCCGCGCGGCGCACGCTATCTGCGCGCGATTGGTCGCGCTGCGCCAAGCCAAGCCCGCACAGCCGCTGGCGGCGCTTTTGACCGAAGCATCTGGCGCATCTGTCACTTACTCCGAGTCAGAATTAGCCCGTATCCTCAGCCCGCGCCATTTCGTGGAAGCGCGCCGCACGCTCGGCGGTCCGGCGCCGGTGGAGACTACGCGCGCCGCGCGAGTCTCTAGCCAGAAGCTCGAAGCCGATGAAACCTGGCGCGATCGGGCCGCCAGCCGGCTTCGCGAAGCGCACGAGCTGCTCACGCGGCGCGCCGCGGCTCTTTAACTAGCTACCCGCTCTGTCAAATAAAACAAAATCGTAATAAGGGATTTTGCCCCGGCTTTCCGTTCTAAGAAGCAGTGTCCCCTTTTACATCTTGTTTGCGCTTATTGGACTGAGCGAGCGCCAGCCATGTTCCTTCACTCACTCGGGCATTTCCATCCCGAAAACATCATCGACAACGCCTTCTTCGAGCAGCTCGAAATAGGCACCGACGATCAATGGATCGTGGCGCGCACCGGCATCCGCTTCCGCCATACGGTGATGCCGCTGGATTATATCCGCACCACGCGGAACGCCGACCCGCGCGGCGCAGACGAGGCTTCGCAATATACCAACGCCGACACCGCCTGCCGGGCGGCGCACATGGCGCTGGACCGCGCCGGTCTTCGCGCATCGGACATCGGCATGGTCATCGCCGGCGGCAGCGCGCCGCGCATGGGCGCTCCTAGTGAAGCGTGTCTGATCGCGGAGCGGCTGGGAATGTCGACGCCTTGCTTCGATGTGAATTCCGCATGCTCCACCTTCGCCGTGCAGCTTCGCGTGCTTTCCATGATGTCGCCGGACTCGTTGCCCGACTTCATTCTGTTGGTGCAGCCGGAAAATCTCACGCGCACAGTGAATTACTCAGACCGGCGAACCGCCGTTCTGATGGGCGATTGTACGACGGCCGCCATCTTATCCCACCGGATACCGTCGGCCGTGCGGATCGCGCGCACTACCATGGCGAGCGACCCGTCAGCGTGGCGTAAAGTCACGATCCCCGGTATGGGGCACTTACAGCAGGAGGGCGGAGCGGTGCAGAATTTCGCGATTCGCAAGATGGCCGCCCTCATTGAAGATATCGGCGGCGAGCATAAGCCGGATTTTTGGTTTGTCGGCCACCAGGCCAACTTGCCGATGTTGCAATCGGTGTGCGCTCGCGCGGGGATTGACGGATCGAAGCATCTCTACAACGTGGACCAGCGCGGCAACTGCGGCGCCGCGGGCGCGCCGGCGGTCATCTCGGAACGATTCGAATCGTTTCAACCCGGCGATGAAGTGCTGGTGGCAACGGTGGGCGCGGGCCTCACCTGGGCCGGGTTCCTGATGCAATTCGGCGCGGAGGCTTGCCAATGAATCGCGTTGTAATCACCGGGCTGGGCGTGATTGCCGCAAATGCTCACGGTCCCACGGCTTTCGAAGAAGCTTTGCGTGAGGGACGTTCCGGCATCGCTTTTCGTCCTGACCTGGCGGCTCTCGGGTTTTCGTGCCAGGTGGGCGGCGTTCCCGAAAACATCGACCTGTTGCGAGACCGTTACTTCGATTCCTGCCAACTCGCAGGCATGGATCGTCACGCGGTCATCGGATGCATTGCGGGCCTGGATTGCTGGCAGGATGCGGGGCTGAGGCACGACCGCGAAGGCGTCGATTGGGATACGGCTATTTCGTTCGGCTCTGGAATCGGCAGCATCGAGACCATCGGCAAGACGCTGGTCCCCATGACTGACGCCGGGCGCGTGAGGCGTCTGGGTAGTTCGATTCCGGAGCGCATCATGTTCAGTTCCGTCAGCGCCCGTCTGGCGGGAATGCTGGGAATCGGAGGGCAAACCGCCAGCGTTAGCAGCGCGTGCGCGACGGGCCTGGAAGCCATCGTCAACGGCTACCGCATGGTCCGCCATGGAGACGCGGCGCGCGTCTTGGCCGGCGGGTGCGAAAGCGATTCGCATTACGTGTGGGCCAGCTTCGATGCCATGCGCGTGCTCAGCCGCAACTTCAACCATACGCCGGACGCGGCGTCACGCCCGCTGAGCGCAAGCGCCGATGGCTTCGTTCCGGCCGCGGGCGCCGGCGCAGTGATGCTGGAAAGCCTCGACAGCGCCATCGCGCGCGGCGCACGTATTTACGCCGAAATCACCGGCGGCGCGGTGAATTGCGGCGGGCAGCGCAACCGGGGCAGCATGACGTCCGGGAACCCCGAGGGCGCGCGGCGCTGCATCCAGCAGGCAATCCGCTCCGCGGGCATTACGCCGGAAGAGATCGATCTAATTTCGGGCCACCTTACTGCCACGAAGGCCGACGCCACCGAGGTCAGCAATTGGCTGGCGGCGCTCGAGCTGCCGCGCGAGCGCTTTCCTCTCCTCAACGCACCGAAGTCGCTGTTCGGACATGCGCTGGGCGCGGCGGGGGCGATTGAATGCGTCGCGGTGATTCTGCAGTTATGCAAGTCGTTCGTGCACCCCACGCGCAATTGCGACGACTTACATCCCGAGTTGCGCTGGTGCGCGCCGAAGATTCCGCGCGAGTGCGTGGAACGCGAAATCAATGTCGCCGCCAAGGCTTCATTCGGCTTCGGCGACGTAAACGCCTGCGCCATCTTTCAAGCTTCACCCAATAAAAGGAAACTGACATGCCAAACCTCACAGAAAGCACGCTAACTGCCGTTGAAGAAATCGTAATTCGCTTCGCCCCCAAGCGACAAAAACGCGCGCCCGTGACGCGCGAGACCCACCTGCAAGAAGACCTCGAGATCGATTCCCCGCGGATGATCGACATTGTTCTGGAGGTGGAGGACCGGTTCGGCATCACGCTCCAGGACGCCGACATTCAGAGCGCTCAGACAGTGGGCGATATTCTCGACATGATCGAGCGTCAGGATCGGAAAGACGGACAGTAGCGCGGAGCGCACACGCGGCCAGACGCCATGCCAACGAGTCTCAACGAAACGACCCTGCCGAATGTTCCAGCCGGCGCAATCCGCGCTATGTTACGGCGCTTCCGCACGAAATCCGACGCGTTCGCGACGTGGATCTTCGCAGTGGACGCTCTCGTGTACCTGGCCGCCACAGCCGCCGCCATACGCTTTCACGCGTCGCCGTGGGGAGCGGCCGCCGGCGCACTGGCGGGGCTTGGCATCGCCATGCTTTTCGTGGTGGGCCATGACGCATGCCACGGCAGCTTCACCAGCCGCCGCCGGTGGAACGCGGTCATTGGACGGCTAGCGTTTGTGCCCTCGCTGACGCCGTTCAGCGCGTGGGATATCGGGCACAACCGCACGCATCACGTATACACCAACCTCAAGTCCAAGGACTACGTTTGGGCGCCACTCTCGAAAGCGGAATATGACGATTTTTCGTGGCGGCGGCGTCTGCTGGAACGCGCCTATCGCACACCGCCCGGCGTGGGACTCTACTACGCCGTCGAGATCTGGTGGAAGCGGCTGTTTTTCCCCGGCCTCTGTTTCGCGCCGCCGCGCAAGGCGGTTCGCGCCGCAGATTCATTGCTGTGCGCGGCGTGGGGATTAGGTTTAACGCTGGCCGCGGCGAGCCACGGAATTTCGGCGGTGTGGTGGGCGGTGATACTCCCATTCCTGATCTGGAACTGGACGATGGGCGCGACTATCTTCGGCCACCATACGCATCCGCGCGTCCCCTGGTTCGACCGCGAAGACGAATGGAGACGCGCCGAGCCTCAAACGCGATGCACAGTGCATCTAGAATTTCCGTGGCTGGTCCGGATGCTGCTGCACGACATCTTCGAGCACACGGCGCATCACCTGGACATCACGATTCCTCTTTACCGTTTGCGTGGCGCCCAACAACAGGTGGAGGAAGTTTGCGAAACGATTCTGGTGGAGCGCTGGTCCCTGCCGGCCTTGAGGCGGAACCTCCGCGCCTGCAAGCTCTACGACTTCCAGCTCCACCAATGGCAGGATTTTCAGGGGCGGCCCACGAGCTCGCCTTGCTTAACACATACCCCAACCCACGAGGAGAAATCGCTATGAGCAATTTCGAAGCGGCACGAAAGATTCCGCAGGGAAAACCGCGCGCGGATCGCAAAGACGCCGCCGCGACGAGCGCGCGAACGCGGCCGGCAACCCGGAAGGGTGGAACGCGGCGCAGGGCGCACTTATTGTGCGCCATGGACCAGTACGCCGAAGATCTCGCGGCGGGACGTTATTCCGCGGTGGCAAACATTGCCGGCGCATTGGCGGTCTATCGCGCGCAGGTCTCGCACGAGGAATGGCGCGAGACCGTGGAGCGCGATCTGCGCCCGCACGCGATCACTTCCCTGTTGCACCAGGACCCGTATTCCTCTTACGGCTTTCGCAAGCCGCGGGGCTATGCGGGCGATGCCGTGCTGCTCGATTTCATTTATGGCGGCGGTGCGAGCGCGTCCCTCGTCGCGAGCGCGAGCACGGAGGGAATTGCGATTTATCGTCAATGCCTGCGGCACCCTTCCACCGCCGCGATTCGGGCGCGCCGAGATCACCTCGCAAGCCGCCTTACCGCGCTCTACCGGTCCGGCAAACGTCCGCGCGTGCTCTCCGTCGCCTGCGGCCACCTGCGCGAAGCGGGGCGCTTGGAACGTGCGGGCGTCGCGGCCGCACCGGGCCGGTTCGTCGCGCTGGATCAGGATGCGGACACTTTGGAAGTGGCGCTGGGGGACCATCCCTCTCTCCCGATCGAGCCGGTTCAGCAATCGGCCTTCACGCTATTGCGTTCGGGCCATCAACTGGGAACCTTCGACTTCATCTATTCCGCGGGGCTGTACGACTATCTCTCCGACGATTTCGCCAGCCGGTTGACTGCCAAGCTTACGGCGATGCTAAAACCCAACGGCCGCTTGCTGATTGCAAATATGCTTGCGGATTTCCCCGGCGCCGCGTACATGGAAGCGATCATGGATTGGTGGCTGATCTACCGTACGACGGCGCAATTCAAGCGTTTGGCAAATCGCGCGGTTGACGTCAAACGCGTGCGCGTTTACGCGAAGCGGCACGTTGTGTACATGGAAATCGTGAAGGGTTGAGGAGGGCTGCGCGGCCTGGGGACGCTGCTAACCAGGATCGGGCGAGGTTTCACCAATCTTTCGCAGCATCGGCGGTACGGTCCAACCCTGCACAAAGATGGAGAACGCCACTACGCCGAAGGTCACCACGATTGCTTCCTCGCGTCGCGGCAGCTCCTGCGGTAGATCGAGTGCCAGAGCCAAAGCGAGCGCGCCTCTCAAGCCGCACCAGAACAGAGCGGTTTGGCGCCACATCCTGACACGCAACTTCGTCCGGATAAACAACGCGCACAACGGGTAGACCGCCGCTGCGCGCGCCAGCAGCGTGACCCCGACCGCGATCGCCACCGGGAGCCACACCGCATCGAAATGCTGGGTGCTTTCATGCATGCCGATGAGCAAAAAAATGAATGCGTTCGCGACGAAGGCCGCGTACTCCCAGAAAGCATCCACCGCTTCCCTGCCGCGCGCCGAGATCGCGCCCAACGGACCGCGGTTGCCAATAATCAATCCCGAAACGATAGTAGCCAGCACGCCTGAAAACTGAAGCTGTTCCGCCAGGAGGAACGATCCGTAAGCCGCCACTGTCGTAAGAGCCAGTTCCACCAGGTGATCTTGGGTGCGGCCCACCAGGAAGAGCGTCGCCAGCGCGACGGCCGCGCCGCACACCAGAGAGCCCGCAATGGAGATCGCCAGGCCTTCCGCGATGGATAGCCCGGTGGGGTGTTGGCCGCTTGCCCAGGCCAGCGCCGCTGCGAACGCCACCATCGCAGCGCCGTCGTTGAGCAAACTCTCACTCTCGACCAGCAATCGCAAACGCCCGTGGACGCCGAGATCGCGAAAGACGTCGATCACGGCGACAGGGTCCGTTGCCGAGATCAGCGCGCCGAACACAACCGACGTCGCCCAGGGCCATCGCGCCAGATAATGCATGCCGGCCGCGGTGACAGCGAGGGAGATGGCGACTCCCGCCGTCGCCAGCGTCAGCACCACCGGCAGTTCGCGCCGCAGAAGATGCCATCGCAGGTGGAACGCGGCTTCAAAAATGAGGGGCGGAAGCAAAGCGTCAAAGATCAGGTCCTTCGTCAGCGTGATATTCAGGCCGACGGGCGAGAGGCCAAGGCCGATCCCGGCTAACACCAGCGCTACGCTGTACGGAAGCCGCAACCGGCGAGCCGCCAACGCGACGAGCGCCGCCGCCAGCAACAGAACCAGTGCACCCTCGCCAAAAGTGGTTTGCATGGGCTACAGACCAATGATCGCACTGGGCCAGTTCCAGAGTTCGGCGCCTGCGGTTCGGCCAGTTCCATCGGGAAATCACCGTATTCCAAATTACAAAAGGCGCCATAGCTTACGGCAGGCGCCGGGAGGGGCTTCCGTCACGGATAATTTTCTTGACTTGCGCGCCGTGCAAGGATAACATCGCAGACATTCAGTACTAGTAGTTACCCGGCGAGTGATCGCGAATTACACGCTGGCTGTTATTACTTCAGGGTGGTGAGAATCGTCTGAGGAGGGGTCATGCTACGTCTGCGCCATACGACCGTGAAGTCGCTGGTTTTATTGGGTATTCTTTGTCTTCTTGCTTTCGCAGCCAATGCTCAATTGGACTTCGGCTCCGTTACGGGCTTTGTCAAAGACCCGTCCGGAGCGGTGGTACCGAAAGCTAAGATCACGGTAACTAACGAGGCCACTGGCCAGGAGCGGTCTGCTACGACCAATGACTCCGGTTACTATGTAATTACCAATCTGTCTCCCGGAAGTTACAACGTCAGCGCCGAGTTGGCTGGCTTCAAGAAATCCCTCTCCGAACACAATCAATTGCAGCCCAATTCCACGACTTCTGTCGACTTGGCGCTGGCAGTCGGCACTCCCAACGAGCGTGTGGAAGTGACGGCCGACGCCGCGGTGCTGCAAACCGAATCGGCGACTGTGCAAAAGGAAGTTACCGGCACGCAAGTGCTCGACCAGGAACTGAACGGCCGCAACCCGATTTACATGGTGGGGTTACTCCCTGGCGTGCGCGGCGGCGGTACGCTCGGCGACCTGAATTTCGGCTCGACCGGCGGCCAATCCTGGCAGATCAACGGCGCCAGAACCTGGGATACCCTGGTGACTTTCGACGGCGCTCCAGCGGTGCGCACGCGCGCCAACGGCGCGGTGATCGGCGTGGCGGATGTCGATTCCACGCAGGAGATTCAGGTACTGACGGCCGATTACGCAGCCGAGTACGGGCGCGCGGCTGGCGGGCAGATTCGTATCGTCAGCAAAAGCGGCGGCAGAGACTATCACGGCAGCCTCTACGAATACTTTCGCAATTCCGATCTAAACGCCAACACCTGGCAGCGCAACCTCAGCACGACCACGAATTTCACCACGCCGTTCCGATATAACAATTTTGGCGGTACGGTGGGCGGCCCGATCGCGCCCAAGGGTAAATGGCGCGATAAGTTCTTTTTCTTCGTCGCTGAGGATTGGATCCGCGACCGCAATACCGATACGCAGACGCAGGCCGTGCCCACCGCGCTGATGCGCCAGGGCAATTTTAGCGAGCTGCTGAGCGCCAATCCCTGGTACAGCGGCTCTCACGTGATTTACGACCCGAAATCCTGCCCCAGCGTCGGCGCAGCCTCTTGCGCGCCGTTTCCCAACAACGTGATTCCCACCAATCAACTGAGCCCCAACGGAGTCGGGATCATGAGCGCATATCCCGCCGCCACGCCCGGCTATTTGCAGGGCACGCAGAACTGGATCGCACAGGCCGCGCACCCCTATAACCAGCGGAAAGATACGCTGAATATCGATATTCTGGCAACCGACAAGCAGCGCATCACCGGACGCCGCTCGGACGCCGCGTATTTCGAGTATCAGCCCTTCGACCAAGGCTCCGGGGAGACTGGGAAATACTTCAACCGGCCCAATCAGACCAACACGGTCGCGTGGACCTACACCATTAGCCCCACACTGATCAACGAAGCGCGCATTACGTTCAGCCTCGATGACGTCTACATTCCGGTGAACTCACAGCTTTCCGGTTTCAATCGCTCGCAGTTCGGGATCAACTATCCGTATCTGTTCGCCGCAAAAGACATCCCGGGCAAGATTCCCACCGTCAACATGCCAACGTTCTACGGCCTGGCCGGCGGCCCGTATCCCTCGCATTCTTCCGGCCCCATCTGGACGGGCGGCGATAGCGTGACCAAGCTTTGGCGCAATCACACCTTCAAGTTCGGCTTTGCCTTCGAATACTCGGGCGAAAACGACGGCGATCAGATCAACGTCAGCACCGTCCCCGGCGGCAGCAATAATCAGAACGGAACCTTCACCTTCACGGACGCCCGCACCGGCCTTGGCGCAACTTCCGGCATTGGAATGGCCAACCTGGCTCTGGGCCTCGCGGACAGCTACACCGAAATCGGACCGCGCGCGTACACCATTTGGCGCGGTTGGATGTGGGAAGAGTTCGCGCAGGATTCGTGGAAGGTCACGGAGAAACTGCACATCGATATCGGCGTCCGCATCAGCAGCATTCAGGGATTCCATCCGCTGTGGGGCAATGCCGATTACTTCAACGGCGCCATGTACAATCCATCGCAGGCCGTGCAAGTCAGTCCCACAACCGGCAACGTAATCCTGGGAACTGGCAATCCGTATAACGGCGTCGTGATTCCCGGTTTTAGCCAGTTCCCCAGTTCCGCCATGGGACGCGTGCTGGCCGCGAGTTCGAACATCTGCGACGGCGCGTCGTGTTCCGGCCTGTTCGCGCCCAACCTTTCGAAGGGCTACATCAACCTGCAGACTCCGGTGCAGCCTCGGATCGGCGTCGCCTATCAACTCACGCCCAAAACCGTGATTCGGGCCGGTATTGGCCGCTTTACGACACGCATGGGGCTGATCGACAATATTTTCCCCGGCGGCAATTCGCCCTTTCAGCCGTTCGTGACGGTAACGAACGTCTCGGTGGATAACCCTGGCGCAGCACTGGTACCGGGCGTCGCCGCGCCCCTCACGATCACTTCGCTCAATCCGAACCTGAAGCCGCCAGAGGCTTGGAACTGGAACGCCACAGTGGAACGCCAGTTGCCGGGGAATGCGCTGCTCTCTGTGGGTTACGTGGCGCATCGCGGCTTGCACGCCTGGACGGTTTACGATATCAACCAGCCAACCGCGGGCGCACTGCTCGCCAACCCCGGCGTGAATGCCAACACCCTGCGTCCATACAAGGGCTTCGCCGCCATTCAAGAAGAAGAGGCTTCGGTCAACTCCACTTACAATTCGCTGCAAGTCTCTTTCTCACGCGCTTTCCGCAACGGATTGAGCCTCGGCTTCAGCTACACATATTCCAAGAGCATGGATGGCGGCTCGAATTACCGCGATATCGTGCCCGATACCTACAACACAAGCAATCTGTGGGGACCGTCGGAATATGATACCCGGCACCTGGCGACCATCAATTACATCTACACCCTACCCATCTTTAAAGGGAACCACGAACTCACCGGCAAATTACTCGGCGGCTGGGAAATCACCGGCGCTATGCAATTCCAGACCGGCGCGCCGTGCGGCATCGGCACCAACAACGACTTCGCCGGCGTAGGCGAATTTGGTAGCTTCGGCTGTGGCTCCCAGGGGCAGTTCTGGGTTCTCAACGGACCGGTTTCCGTCAGCACCGGCGCCTTTGCCGGCCCCGTGACCAATTCCAGCTCGGCCAAATATTTCACCGCGAACGTGACGCAACCTGCCAATGGCACGTTCAACCTGCAAAGCGGCGTCCGCGACTCCGTCTACCAGCCGGGCATACAGGATTGGAATATCGGTTTGCTCAAGAGCTTCCCGCTCACCGAAAAGACCGGCTTCCAGTTCCGCGCTGAGGCCTACGATTTCATCAACCACCCGAATCTGAGCGGCCCGCAACTGACTCCGACGTCGAGCCAGTTCGGCATGATCACCAGCAAGACCACTTTGGCGCGGAACCTGCAGCTTTCGCTGCGCTTCAAGTTCTAGCCAACGGGCGGCTATCCTTTTCGTCCCTGCTTCCGTCTAACCGAATATGCCTAGCTAGTTAGGCATCCGGGAAGGCGGAAGCATGGGCGCACGTAAGAACGACATTCTGCAAGGCACGCTTGTCCTGCTGATTCTGAAGACTCTCGCCTCGGGCCGTCGTCTGCACGGCTACGCCGTCACCGCCCACATCCAGAGCGTCTCCGCTCAATTGTTGCGCGTTGAGGAAGGCTCGCTCTACCCCGCCCTGCACCGCATGGAGCAGGAAGGTTGGGTCAACGCCGAGTGGGGCCTCACGGAAAAGAACCGCGAGGCGCGCTTCTATTCGCTCACCGCGCGTGGCCGCAAGCAGTTGGCGCAAGAAGAGGAAAGCTGGGCACGCCTCACCGAAGGCGTGGCGCGGGTGATCGGCTATGCCTAGCCCGTGGCGGAAATTCCGCAATCTGATGCGCCCCAGCCGCCTACAGAAAGATCTCGACCGCGAACTCTCGTTCCACCTGGCGGAGCGCGCCGACGATCTGCGCGCAGCGGGCATGGATGCGGACGAAGCTTCGCTCCAGGCCCTGCGCCGGTTCGGCAATTACAGCTCGCAAATGGAAAGGACGCGCGACATGGACATTCACGGCGGCATCGAGGCGGCAATTCGGAATTTGAAGCACTCGGCGCGCGCGCTGCTCAAGACGCCGGCGTTCACCATGGCGGTAGTCGCGACCCTCGCGCTCGGTATCGGCGCCAATAGCGCAGTGTTTTCCGCCGTCTACGCCGTGTTGCTGCGGCCGCTGCCCTTCCCCAATGCCAATCGCCTGGTGACGCTCGCGCAAAATCACCGAGGAGACAAGCAGCCGTTTGTCGCACCCGTGCGCCTGGAAGATTGGAACCGCATGAACAGCACGTTTCAGGCGATTTCCGGTTGGTATTCGCAAGACGATTCCGAACTTTCAGGTGACCTGCCCGAGAAACTGCGCCACGCATTTGTCGCGAGCCGCTTTCTGCAGGTGTGGGGGGTAGCGCCGGCCTTGGGGCGCGATTTTTCGCCGCAGGAGGAAAGCTTCGGCGGTCCGAACGCGCTAATCATCAGCGACCGTTTGTGGCGGCGGCGTTTCGCCGCAGATCCGAAAGTGGTGGGCAAGAGTTTGCGCTTCGGCCAAACGGCGTTTCCCATCGTCGGCGTAATGCCCGCGTCTTTCCTCTTTCCGGAACGCGACGTCGATATCTGGTCCCCCAGTCCCAGCAACGCGCCATTTGCGATCGCGAGGAATTTGACCTGGTACAACGCCATCGGCCGGATGAAACCAGACGTCACGTTGGCCCAGGCGCGCGCGAACCTGGCTGCGGTGCAGGCGGATCTCGGGCGGCAGTTTCCCAAGCCGGATGCGCAGATTTCGGTTGTGATCGAGCCATTGAAGGAAGCGACGATTGGCGGCGTGAGCAAATCGCTTTGGATCCTTTTCGGATCGGTTTCGCTGCTGCTGCTCATCGCGTGCACGAATGTCGCGGCGTTGCTGCTCTCGCGCGCCGCCGGCCGCCAGCACGAAATCTCGGTAAGGTTCTCCCTCGGCGCGTCGCGCGCGTCGGTGGCGGCTCAGTTACTCACCGAGGCGCTGATCCTTTCGCTGGCTGGGGCAATGCTGGGGCTTGGCGTAGCGGCAGCGGCTTCCGCGGTTTTCCGGACGCTGGCAAGAGACTTGCCGCGGATCGAGGAAATCGGCCTCGATTGGCGCATCGTAATGTACACGCTGATCTGCGCGGTGGGCTCCGCGATGGTTTGCGGCGTGTTGCCCGCG
This sequence comes from Bryobacterales bacterium, assembly GCA_963743705.1. Lineage (GTDB taxonomy): Bacteria > Acidobacteriota > Terriglobia > Bryobacterales > Bryobacteraceae > PALSA-243. Next base: position 69,140 of record CAVUQS010000022.1, read on the forward strand.
ATTCACAGCACGCGGCGCGATCTTGCCAGTTCGATAGCGCGGGGCGGGCGCTCGCAGGCGGGCGGCCGCAACCAGGTGCAGCTGGCGCTGGTGGGAGTGCAAGTGGCACTCGCGGTTACGCTACTCGCCGGCGCGGGACTGCTGCTGCGCAGTTTCCAAGAATTGGGGCGCGTCTCGCCGGGGTTCGACCCGTCGCGCGTGCTCACATTCCATATCAGCACCTCATGGGCCGAAACCAACGACCGCACCGGCGCCACAAAGCGCTTGCAACGGCTGCTCGACGGCCTGCGCGCAATGCCGGGCATCGAAGCGGCAGCGAGCGCGCTTACATTGCCAGGAGTGCCGAACCAATACCAGGTAGAGGTTCAGACCTCGGAAGGACGCGCGGAAACGGAGCCGCAGATGTTGACGCAAAGCCGCGTGGCGACAGGCGATTATTTTCAAACCATGCGCATACCGCTGGTGGCCGGCGAATGGTGCCGCGATCAATCCACCACGCCCACCGCGATGGTGAATCGCAGTTTCGCCAATACCTATCTGAGAGGCGCAAGCGCGATCGGGCGGCATCTGACGCAGCCCAGCAATGCATTCGTGCAGCCCTCGGAAATTCGCGGCATCGTGGGCGACGCGCGCGAGGTCGGCCTCGATCACGAACCGGTTCCGACGGTCTATTGGTGTTTCGACGCCAATCAGCCAGGGACATATTTTCTGGTACGGACACATGGCGATCCGAAGACAATGGTGGAGACAATTCGCCGCAAGGTGCACGAGATCGAGCCGCAGCGTTCCGTCTATGAACTCACTCCGCTCGCCGATCACATCTCGGATGCCTACGCGGAAACCCGGCTGCGCACGATGTTGCTGGCTTTCTTCGCCGCGACGGCAATCGCGCTCGCCTGCGTGGGCCTCTATGGAACGTTGAGCTACCTGGTGAGCGTGCGTCAACGCGAGATCGGGCTGCGCCTTGCGTTGGGCGCGCTGCGGACGCAGATCGTGGGGCAGTTTTTAGCGCAGGGCCTGCGCGTTTCGGTGGCCGGGTGTCTGGCCGGCCTTGGGCTGGCGGCGGTGTTTACGCGCTTACTGGCAGGGATGCTCTTCGGCGTTTCGGCCTGGGATTCGCCGACCCTCGCAGGCGTGGTGACTCTGGTCATCGCCGTTTCGGTGATCGCATCCTTGCTGCCGGCCATCCGCGCTGCGCGCCTCGAACCGATGCAGGTTTTGCGGGACGAGTAATTCAAAGCGCAAAACTATCCAAAGATATAAGTATTTTTTTGAAGGCAAGCAGGCGATTCACTCACGCAGTCTCTCATCTCCGCGCATGAGGAGGGTTGAGATATCACGAATGTTAACAGGATTAACGTTAACCAGCGTTCACTAGTACTCTTTAAGCGTTTAAATTTCTTAACCGCTCGAGCTTTCCTTCTGAAAACGCAACTATGTTGCAAGTAGTTGCAAGCAAAGCCTGCGAACCCGCCAGCTACTGCCGAGAACCGGCTTGACACTCCGGTGAAACGCTGCCTATACTCTTCAAACAATCGTAGTCGGAAACGCGTGTTAAGAGTAATCTACGGCGTTCCGAGACAGTGTGAGCGGGGGCGCTGACTACTTCATTAGTCGTATCTGAACGTGGCCGAGCCCCGGCGGAATCATCGATCCGGACGGCCTTGGATAAGTGTGTCTAAGTTTGGCCGGATGAGAATTACTCATTCTGAAAGTAGAGAGGGACGACGCTTGAAACTCTGGAAGACGCTGCTAGTTCTGCTGCCTGCGTTGGCGGCAAGTCCATATCTCGCTGAAGCGCAAAGCGACGCCTACGGCTCGTGGGTATCGAAGACCTCGCCTTTTGGCGTCGATACCGCCCTTGTGCTGACCGACGGCTCCATCGTGGCCCAGGCTTACGGTAAGCCGACCTGGTGGCGGCTGGTTCCCGACAGTCATGGAGATTATTCGAACGGAACCTGGACCGCGCTGCCGGATATGCCGGCCATCAACCACACCTATCCCTACGCGCCGTACGATTATTGCTCCGCCATTCTCCCGGATGGACGCCTCATCGTGACCGGGGGCGAATACACCTACGATAATTCGAACCCAGTAGTAGTCAGCACGTCCGAGACGAATGAAGGAACCATCTGGGATTGGAAGACCAACACCTGGACGATCATCCCTCCGCCGTTCAATGCCGGCTCTACGACAACTCGCTGGAGCCGCATTGGCGATACGTCATGCGTGGTGAACGCCAACGGGCAGTTCATGATCAACCAGCAGAACGCGAATGGGCGCCTGGCGATCTTTGACCCGGTTACGAACACCTACGGACCGACATTGACGCCTACGGGCAAGCTCACTGACAACTCCGAAAGCGGCTGGACGCTGTTGCCCGATGGCTCGATCTTCGTCACGGACGTCAGCAGCGCGGCTATTTCCACTTCAGAGCGCTACATTCCTCCCTACTTAGCCGGGACCACCAATGGTCTTTGGGTGCCCGCAGCTCCGGCTACGCCGGTGGGCCGCATGTCGTTCAGCACGGAAATCGGACCGCAGGTTCTGCGTTATGACGGCACCGTAGTCGTCTTCGGCATTCAAAACGGCGCGAACTCGGGCAAGAACGGCTTCTACACGCCCCCTAGCACCATGACCGGGACGGGAGGCTGGACGGCGCTGGATCCATTTCCAAATACGCCGGAAGCGATCGGCGTCTGCGACGGCGTGGCTGCGCTCTTGCCGAACGGCAATGTGATGGTATCGGCCAGCGCCGGCGCCTGCTATCAGCGCAGCGGGCATTTGTTTGTGGTCACGCCGGATAACAAGCTGGTGGAAGTGATTGGACCGCCCACCATCTACGGCACGTCCCCGGCGGCCAGTTCCACCACCGGCATCTCGTCTTATTACGCCCGCATGCTGGTTCTTCCCAACGGCCAGATGATGTTCAACACCGACGGCAAGACGATCTGGTTCTACACGCCCACCGGCGCCCCGGACCCCTCGTGGAGGCCCGCCGTCACCACGTACTCGCATCGCATGACGCCCGGCAGTACCTACACCGTCGGTGGCACCCAATTTAACGGCTACTCACTCGGATCGACGTATGGCGACGACGGCGAAATGGCCTCGAACTATCCGGTCATCCGCTTCACCAACCAGATCACGGGACGCGTTGAATACGGGCGCACCCACGATCACAGCACCATGGCGGTCCGCACATTGAGCCTTCCGGTTTCGACGCAGGTGGACATACCGTCAGATCTCGATCCCGGCGCCGCCAACATGGAAGTGGTCGCCAATGGAGTCGCGTCGCTGCCCGTGGTGATCAACACCATCGACATCGGCATTGCAACAAGCCACGTGGGCAATTTGACGGAAGGCCAAGTGGGCGCGCAATACACGCTTCACGTCACCAACAGCGGCGACGGCGATAGCAGCGGCGCAATCACGGTTACCGCTGCTCTTCCGGGCGGAGTACAGGCCACGGGAATGAGCGGCTCCGGGTGGTCTTGCGTTGTGGCGACGCTGACCTGCACGACCAGCAGCGTTGCGCCGGCCGGCGGAGCGCTGCCGGATATTACCGTCACCGTGAACATCGCCAGCAACGCGGTTTCCCCGCTCTCAACGAGCGGCGCCGTGAGCGGCGGAACGGATAACACGGCGGGCAACAATCTATCCACCGATTCCGCTACGCTCGGCGCGGCGCCCGTTCAGTCTGGCAGCGCGATTCTGGTGACCACCACCAGCCTGACCAAGATGCCGGACGGCTCCTATCAAGTAGTTATCTCGATTACCAACAACGGAACCGGCACGGCGCAGAATGTGCAGCTTCTTTCCGCCACGCTGGGCTCGACCGGCGGATCTCCCGTTCCGCAATCCATCTCGGACGTCCCGGCCGGAGGGTTTGGTTCGATCACGGTGAGTTTCCCGGCGAGCGCCGGCGCTTCAGGCGCCGCGTCCGTCGAACGTTATAGCGGATCGTACACGGGCGGCACTTTTGGCGCCAGCGTACGCGTGGTGTTGCCGTAAATGAGTGGCGTTGCCTATCACCAAAGAAACGGATAAATCAAAATGATCAAGAAAATGTCGTGGACAATTCTCGCGCTGGCGGCGGCATTGCTGCCGCTGGCGCCCCAGGCTCACGCCGACTCCGTACTCCTCACCATCGGTTCGAAATCGACGCCGGCTGGTGGCGGCATTGTGGACTTTACTGCTACCGTCGCCGCGCCGATCAGCAATTCCGGAACGATATTTCTGAACTCCGACTCGTTTACCATTGACAGCCCGCTCAGCCTGGACGATCTTCCGTTCCTGTTGAATTTCCCCTTCACGCTCGATCCCGGCCAGTCCTTCACCGACGTTCTTTTCGAGCTTACCGTCCCTGCCACGACGCACTTCGGCCTGTATTCCGGTGAATTCGCGATCCTGGGCGGCGCAAATGGCGGCTCCTCCGACAACATCAGCGGCAATGTATCATTCTCTTTACAGGTAACTCCGGAACCCTCCACCTGGTTGCTCCTCGGTTCCCTATTAGGCATGGCGGCCCTCTGCAGGAAACGCGCGTAAACACCCAGCCCGCACGCAAGCGGCGCGGACCACAATCCCGTTTGGTCCGCGCCGCCGGCCTCTCGTTACTTGCGATGCGGGCTCTTACCTTATCAGCCCAAACCGTCAATCATCCCGACCTCAAGACAGGCGCGGAAATTTTCCGCGCCGCCTGCGCTACGTGCCACGGTCCCGATGGAAAAGGCGCACCGGCTTCCGCGCTCGGGTTCGAAAAGCCGTCGTCCTTCCCAGATTTCACCCGCTGCGATCAGACTACGCCGGAGCGCAATGTCGATTGGAAAGCTACCATCCGCGACGGAGGGCATGGGCGAGGATTCTCTTCGATCATGCCGTCGTTCGGCGAGTCGCTCACTGCCGGGCAGATCGATCTAGTGGTCGAATATCTGCGCGGGTTCTGCCGCGATAAGGCCGGCCCGCGCGGCGAGCTTAACCTGCCCCGGCCGCTGGTGACCGGCAAGGCGTTTCCGGAGGACGAAGTCGCTCTCACGCCAGCCATCAACGTCACTGGGGCGCCGGACGTCACCATGGAGGCGGAGTACGAGCACCGCCTCGGATCGAAGTATCAGCTCGAGCTTTCTATGCCAGTGGGCGTCGAGCCTTACAACAACGACGTTCTCGATCAACTGGCCAGCCGCACCGGATTGAAGCTCGTCTACGGTGGACGCCAGGGGCTGGGCGATGCCGGCGCGGGTTTGAAGCGCGTGATGTGGTCCAGCTACCGCACCGGGTCGATCCTCTCCCTGGAGGGCAAGCTCAGCCTGCCGTTGGGACCGGCCGAGCCGCGATTGGGCGATGGCGCCATCACCTTCGATGGCTCGATTCTGTTCGGCCAGCGGCTGCCGCGATCCTTCTTCGTGCAGACGCAAGTGGGCAGCCAGCAGCCGATTCGCACCACCGACGTGCCGAGCGTGGTCTATTCCCACACGGCAATCGGCAAGAGCTTTCGTGAATCCGGAGGCCTGGGCCGCGTGTGGTCGCCGATGCTGGAATTTCTGGCTGACCGTGATATGCAGGCGTTTGGAAAGACGAATTGGGATCTCGCTCCGCAGCTCCAGGTAAGCCTCAGCAAACGGCAGCACGTCCGCGCCACAATCGGTTTACGCATTCCGGCCAGCAATGTGCTCGACCGCCACTCGGAGTTGATGTTCTCCATTTTTTGGGATTGGTTTGACGGCAGTCTGCGAGAGGGTTGGAAATGAAACTGGCTGTCTTCGCAGCGGCGCTCGTTTTGTGGCGGGCTGACGCGGCAACATTGCCAAAGCAGGTGGAACCAGCCTTTACCGCTTCCGATCGCTGCCTGGCGTGCCACAACAATCTGCGGACCGTAAGCGGAGAAGACGTCTCCATCGGTTCCGATTGGCGCACTAGCGCGATGGCGAATGCCTCGCGCGATCCCTACTGGCAGGGCAGCGTGCGCCGCGAAATCGTGGATCACCCCGAATCGCAGGCTGTTATTGAGGACAAGTGTTCCACTTGCCATATGCCGATGGTTCGCTATGAGGCGAAACTGCGCGGCAAATCGGGCGAAGTGTTCGCCGCGCTGGCGCGCAACCCGCATGATTCCGAGGGACGCAAAGCGCTCGACGGCGTGTCGTGCTCGGTGTGCCACCAGATCGGAGCGCAGGGGCTCGGCAAGCCGGAGAGCTTCAGCGGCGGCTTTGTCATCGATGCCCCGGACGCTTCCGATAACCGCCCGGTCTTTGGCCCTTTCGACATCGCGAGCGACCTCGGCCGCATCATGCGCAGTTCTTCGGAAGGCTACAGCCCGAAGAAGGACGACCACATTCGCCAATCGGAGTTGTGCGCCACCTGCCATACGCTCTACAATCAGCCGCTGGGCCCGGGCGCGGCGTCCGCGGACAAATTGCCGGAGCAGGTTCCGTACTTGGAATGGCTGCACAGCGACTATAAAGACAAAAAGAGCTGCCAGTCTTGCCACATGCCCGCGGTTGACGAGATGGCGCCGATTACTTCGGTTCTTGGGCAGCCGCGCGAAGGCACGGCGCGCCATGTCTTCGTGGGAGCCAATTTCTTCCTGCAGCGAATGCTCTACAAGTTCGGCGGCGATCTGCGCGCCGCCGCTCTTCCCGAGGAGCTGAATGCGGCCTCGGAGCGCACGATGCGCAATCTGCAAACGCAGGCGGCGCGGGTTGCCATTGAGGACGTCACGATCGCCGGCGGCCGCTTGCAAGCGGATATTTTCGTGGAGAACCTCGGCGGCCACAAACTGCCGACGGCGTATCCCTCACGCCGGGTCTGGCTACACGTGACCGTTCGCGACGGTTCCGGCCGCGTCGTTTTCGAATCGGGCAAATTGCGGCCGGATGGCTCGATTCAGGGCAACCCGAATGACGCCGACCCAACACGATTTGAGCCGCACCACGACGAAATCCGCACCGCCGATCAGGTGCAGATTTACGAATCGATCTTGGGAGAAGCCAACGGCGCAGTGACGACGGGGCTCCTGACAGCGGTGAATTATCTGAAGGACAACCGGCTGCTGCCGCACGGCTTCGACAAGAGCGCCGCGAGTAAGGATATCGCCGTCACCGGTGAAGCCGCCGCGGATGCGAACTTCACCGGGGCCGGCGACCGGGTAAGATATACCGTTCCCTGGACGTCCGAGGATTACGCCTATGAAGTGGAGGCCGAGGCGCTCTACCAACCGATCGGGTATCGGTGGGCGGCGAACCTCAAGAAATATCCGCAGGCTGAGCCGAACCGGTTTAACGGCTATTTTGATTCCATGTCTTCGGCGACCGCGGTAAGCCTCGCGCGCGCCGTAAGAAAGCCGGGCAAGTGAAGGAGACCTTGTAACTTGAAACGAATGCACTGCAATTATCTTTTATTAGTGATGGCGCTTGGCTGCGCCAGCTTAGTTCGCGCGCAAACCTCATTTGATGTGACCGCCGGCGTTGGGGCGAACTTTACCAAATCGACGGGAGTTGGCCTCGATACGCAGACCTATGGAATATGCTCGCCGTCGGCGTCGGCTCCAACCTGCTCGCCGAACCCGGGACTCAGCGGCGCGTTCATGGGATTGAGCGGCGAATTCATGCTCAACAAACGCCTCGGTTTCGGAGCTGAAGCCAATTTCACTCCCGAGCGCCGCCAATATTTTTCGGCTGTCTACGGCCAACTCGCATTCCGCCAGACCTTCTACGATTTCAACGCTATTTACGCGGTGGTTCATCAGGAACGTTTCACCGTGAAGCTATTTGCCGGCGTTGGCGGGGCCAAGACGGGCTTCGGATTCACCACCACGTCTTGCGTCCAGAACGTGGTTTGTTCCACGTCAACCCAGCCCGTGGGCAGCGACAACCATTTCGCGGCGCATGTGGGCATCGGACCCGAGATCTTCGTCACCAGCCACGTCTTCCTACGCCCGCAATTCAATTACTACTACGTGCCCGGATTGCGCAGTCAGTTCGGAAACAACTCAGTTCCGGGGTTCATGGTCTCGGCGGGCTACGCCTTCGGCTCGCATTAGACGCCAGGGCCGGAACCGGAGGCCGCCATGCGGTTTCTAAGTTGGGATATGCCGGTTTCGGACATTGTCCACGGTCTTCGTTTCCTTCGGCGGAAGCCGGGATTCACAATTGCGGCGGTTCTCTCGCTGGCGTTGGGAATAGGCGCTACCACGGCGGTTTTCACCATGCTGAATGCGGTGGCGCTGCGTCCGCTCCCGTATGCCGATCCGGCGCGCCTGGTGTGGATGACGCAGCTCGTCAAGATGAATAGTACGGACGAGGTCACGATCACGCCCGACTTTCTCGACTGGCGGCGCCTCACCCGGAAATTCACGGACTTGGCGGCATTTAACTACGCGACGCGCAATTTGACCGGGTTCACCCATCCGCTCGAACTGCGCACGGCGCGCGTATCGGCGAGTCTCCTGCCGCTGCTCGGCATCCCCGTCACGATTGGCCGAAATTTCTCGCCCGAAGAGGACTACAAAGGCCGCGATGCGGTGGCGATCATCGGCAACGAGATGTGGCAGAGCGTGTTCGGCGGCGAGGCGAACGTGACGCAGCGCGCTATTGCGCTGGACGGACGTTCCTACCGCATTATCGGCGTCCTTCCGCGCGGCTTTGTTTTTCCGGGCCCCCAGCCGGCGGACTTGCTGACGCCGCTTGCCAAGGACGAAGCGGCGGAATTGCAGCGCGCGAATTCCGTCTCGATCGTCACAAACATCATTGGACGCCTGAAACCCAGCGTGCGGCTGGAAGAAGCGCGCGCGGAGCTGGAGTCGATTCAGTCGCACCTGCCGGCGCTGGCGGCTCACGCCAGCATCACGATCAAGATGCTGCCGCTGCGAGAGAGGCTGTACGGCAACGCGAAGGCGGCGGGCCTGCTCTTGACGCTGGCCGCGGGATTTTTGCTGCTGATTGCGTGCGCCAATGTGGGCAACCTGCTGCTGGTCCGCTTGTTGCAGCGCGACCGCGAAATGGCGATCCGCGCCGCGCTCGGCGGCTCGCGCGCCCGGCTGGTGAGGCAATTACTGGCCGAGAACGCGTTACTGGGCGGCTTGGCGTGCGGCTTAGGGATCCTCTTAGCGTATGGACTGCGGGCGCCGTTGATCGCGCTCAGTCCGTACCAGCTTCCAGGAATGGAACAATTACCGTTCGACTGGCGCGTGCTCGCCTTCGCCGCGGGCGCAGGGATGCTTGCGACTTTGCTCTTCGGCTTTGCACCGGCATGGCGCGCCACAGACGTGCACCTGGCGGACGCGATTAAATCGGGCGCAACCACGATCACCGGCGGGCGCGGGTCGCTGCGCAGGCTGTCGGTGGTAGCTGTCGGGGAGATTGCGGTAATGCTCGCGCTTGCGACGGGGGCGGGCTTGACGATAGAAAGTTTCTGGAAGATGCGATACGTGGACGTCGGCTTCCAGCCAGACCATCTGACGGCGGCCACCCTCAATCTTTCGAGAGCGCACGCGCGCGTGTTCCTGGAGCAACTGCTGGAGCGCGCGCAAGGATTGCCCGGTTTGGAATCGGCGGCGATTACGACGGATCTTCCGCCGGGTTCGTTCCGCGCAGCGCAGAACTCGTTCGGAATCGAAGGGCAGGACTTCGCGACGGGGCAGCGTCCGATGGGGCGCTATCCGGCGGTGAGCGCGGATTATTTCCGCACCATGGGAATCCGGTTGATTCGCGGGCGGCTCATCGAGGAATCGGATACGGAAACGGCCGCGCCGGTGGCCGTGGTGAATCAAGCGCTGGCGCGGCGCTTCTTCCCGAACGGCGCGATCGGGCGGCGGGTGCGCACGAGTGGCGTCGAGTGGTCGACGATCATCGGAATCGCGGGCGACGTAAAGACCGATGGCCTCGCCTCCAGCGTCCAGCCGACCATCTACTTTCCGTACCGGCAGACCGGCGCTGCGGGGACCGTAGAAATTGTGATGCGGTCGCGGCTGGGCGCGGACAAGATGGGCAGCGCGTTGCGAAGCGTGGTGGCTGAGTTGGATGCGGCGCAGCCGGTTTCCAACATCACCACGATGGATGAGCGGCTAACGGAATCGGCGGCAAGGCCTCGTTTCACAGCGGCGCTGCTGGGGGCGTTTGCATGTCTGGCGATGGCGCTCGGCATCATCGGCGTCTACGGTGTGATGAGTTGCCGCGTCCGGTGGCAATTGCGCGAACTGGCCGTGCGGCACGCGCTGGGAGCGCAGGCGTGGGATATTTCAGCACTCATTCTGAGACAGGGGATGTCCATCATCGCGCCCGGGCTGGTGTTGGGAATCGCCGGGTCGCTCGTAGTGGGGCGGGCGCTCTCGGGGATGTTATATCGCGTCGCGCCGGACGACCCTGCGATGCTGGCCATCGCGGCGGCGGCGCTCGGCATCACGGCATTGGCGGCCTGCTGGATTCCGGCTTCGCGCGCAGCTCGGGTGGACGACCCCATGGCGGCGATGCGGGAAGATTGACGGGCGCGCTAGAATAAAAAGTACTTCCCATCACAGAAAGGCCGTTGGACGCCACTTCCATGGATACCCTTACCGTTACTCGCGCACAAGAATTCCGCGAACAGCTTTCGCGGAGAGTCATCGTGGCGGATGGCGCGATGGGAACCATGCTCTACGCGCGCGGCGTGTTCATCAACCGCTGCTTCGACGAGCTGAATCTTTCCTCGCCGGAAATGGTGCGGCAGATTCACCAGGAGTACGTCAAAGCCGGCGCGGAGATCGTGGAGACGAACACGTTCGGCGCCACGCGAACGCGCCTGGGGGCGTTCGGGCTGGCGGAAAAGACGGTGGCGATCAATCGCGCTGCGGCGCGCCTGGCGCGGGAGGCCGCGGGCGACCATGCCTGGGTAGCGGGCGCAATAGGCCCACTGGGAGTGCGCATTGAGCCTCTGGGGCCGACGTCATTCGCCGAAGCGCGCGCGGCGTTTCGCGAGCAAACGGACGCTCTGGTGGAAGCGGGCGTCGATCTGCTGATTCTTGAAACCTTCGCGAACCTGGATGAGTTGCGCCAGGCAGTGGCGGCGGCGCGCGAATCGGCCGGGCCGGATATGGCGATCATCGCGCAAGTGACGATCGACGATTTCGGGCATCTTCCGGGGGGAACCGCTCCGGAAATATTCACGCGTGAGATGGATGCGATGGCGGTGGACGCGATCGGCCTCAATTGCTCGGTGGGCCCGAAGGCTACGCTCGAAACCATCGAGACGATGATGCAGTATTCCTCGAAGCCGATGAGCGCGATGCCCAACGCGGGCGTGCCGCAGCGCGTGGAAGGCCGCAACATTTATCTCTGTTCACCGGAATACATGGCGCAGTATGCGCGGCGCATGTTGTGGGCGGGCGTGAAGATCATCGGCGGGTGCTGCGGCACTACGCCGGAGCATATCAAGCTGATCCGCTCGGAAACGCGCTCACTGCAGCCGCAACAGAAGAAGCTCAGCGTGACGGTGGAGACGGCGCAAGCCAAAACACACGCGCTCGATCCGGTTCAGGTAGCGAAGAAATCGCAGTTGGGCGCGAAGCTCGCAGCCGGAAAATTTGTCTCGTTCGTGGAAATTCTGCCGCCGCGCGGCGTAGACGCTTCGCGCGAGATCGATGGCGCGAAGCTGTGCGCGGAGCATGGCATCGACTGCATCAACGTGCCGGATGGGCCGCGCGCCAGCGCACGCTTGAGCGCGCAGGTGACGTGCCAGTTGATCCAACAGCACGCGGGAATCGAAGCCGTGAATCACTTCTGCTGCCGCGACCGCAATATCCTGGGCATCCAATCGGAATTGCTGGGAGCGCATACGGCGGGCGTGCGCAATCTGATCTGCATTACCGGCGATCCGCCGCGGATGGGCGCCTATCCGGATGCGACGGCCGTGTTCGACGTGGATGCGATCGGGCTGGTGAATATCGCCAACAACCTGAATCGCGGGCTCGACATTGGCGGCAACCCGATGGGATCGCAGACCGCGCTGTTGATCGGCGTGGGCGCAAACCCCGGCGCAATGAACATGGACGAAGAGATCCGGCGCTTCGACTGGAAAGTGGAGGCCGGCGCGGAGTACGTGGTGACGCAGCCGGTATTCGACCTGGACGCGCTGGAGCGGTTTCTGAAGCGCATCGAGCACGCCAAAATCCCGGTAATCTGCGGCATCTGGCCGCTGACCAGTTTCCGCAATGCGGAGTTTATGGTCAACGAATTGCGAGTACCCGTCCCGGAGGAATACATGGAGCGTATGCGCCGCGTGGATAGCGCCGAAAAGGCGCGCGACGAAGGCGTTGCGATCGCCCGCGAGATGACGGCGCGGGTACGGAACATGGTGCAGGGCGTGCAGCTCAGCGCGCCGTTCGGCCGCTATCAGATGGCGCTGGATGTAGCCGAAGCGATCGGTCCGCGCTAAGATCGTATCCCATGGCAACCGACCTGTTAGAGATCGATGCCGAAGCGCCACAGCTTGACGTCCTGGTGCGTGCGGCGGGGGCGATTCGAGCCGGCAAGGTAGTGGCGATTCCAACCGACGGGCTCTACACCTTGGTCGCCGACCCTTTCAATCTGAAAAGCGTACAGCAAGTGTTCGAAGCCAAGGGGCGCGAGGCGCAACGCTCGCTGCCGCTGCTGGTGCGCGACACCCTGATGGCGGAAGAATTCGCGGGCGAACTGAACATACGCTTCTCGATTCTCACGCGGCGTTTCTGGCCGGGGCCGCTGACGATCATCGTACCCGCGTCAGCCAAAGTGCCGCTGAAGGTCACGGGCAACACGGGGCGCCTGGGGCTGCGGCACTCACGCTCCAAGGTTGCCAACCAATTGATCGGCATGCTGAATCAGCCGTTGGTGGCGACGAGCGCGAATAAATCGGGCACGCCGACCTGCCGCAGCGGCATCGAGGTGTTCGGAACGATGGACGGGCGCATCGATCTGGTGCTGGACGGCGGCCCCTGCATCGGCGAAGGCTCCACGACGATCGATATCACCGAGCCCTACTGGAAGATGATCCGCGAAGGGGCGATTCCGGAAAAAGAGATCGCCGCCTGCCTGGCGCGGTGAAACGCGCCGGACTGGCGACACGAAATCGCTACGAAAAATCGAGCTCGAGCTGATCGACGAAGCACCAGCCCCAGCTTTCGCCCGGCTCGATGGAGCGCATCACGGGGTGATGGGTGGAATGAAAGTGCTTGGTCGCGTGTTTGTTGGGCGACGAGTCGCAGCATCCCACGTGGCCGCAAATCATGCAAAGGCGCAGATGGACCCAGCGGCTGCCCATCTTGAGGCATTCTTCACAGCCCTTAGTATTTGGGTGAACATCTTGAATTTCGCTCAGGTGTTTGCATTCAGGCATAGTGTTTAACCTCCGGCTAAATAGCGGTGCACGAAGGCGACCGCCATGGCCCCTTCACCCACCGCGGAAGCGCATCGTTTCACGGAACCATGGCGCACATCGCCCGCGGCGAAGACGCCCGGGATGCTCGTTTCGAGGTAGTACGGGATGCGGTCGAGAGGCCAATTTTCAGGCTTGAGGCTCCCATTGCGCAGCAGATCGGGACCAGTGATCAGATAACCGGCCTCGTCGCGCTGAATTCCGACCTCCGCGGCCCACTGCGTGTAGGGCTCACCGCCGATACAAACGAAAAGCCAACGTGTTTCGCGCACCTGACGCTCGCCGGTCTTGCGGTTTTCGATGGTGATGGTACGCAGGGTGTCATCTCCATCCGCCGCCACGATTTCGCTGTTGTGCAGCACGCTGATGGTGGGAGCGGCGCGAATTCGATCGAGCAAATAACTGGAAAGGGTTTCTTTGAGGCACCACTCGCGGACCACCAGCGTGACATGTTTGGCGGAGCGCGAGAAGTGCATCGCGGCTTGCCCCGCCGAGTTCCCTCCTCCGACGACGAAGACCTCCTGACCTTTGCAAAGATCGGCTTCGCTGGCGCCGGCGCCATAATAGATGCCGGCGCCGCGCAGCCGGTCTTCATTCGGTAACCCCAGGCTTCGGTATTGGACGCCCGTGGCGCAGATGGTGGCGCGGGCGATAATACGGGTTCCGTCTTCGAGGTAGCCAGTGCCTCTCCCGGTGACAAACTCGCCGCGTACGCCCTCGCGCGCGATCAGAAATTCGGCGCCAAAGCGGCATGCCTGCCGGCGCGCATGCTCCGCCAGTTCGGCTCCGGAAACGCCGTCGGGAAAGCCGAGGTAATTTTCGATTTTGGAAGTGGTGCCGGCCTGTCCACCGATGGCGGAACGCTCAATCACGACTGTGGAAAGGCCCTCGGAAGCGCCGTAGACGGCCGCGCTCAAGCCGGCGGGTCCGGCGCCGAAGATCGCGAGATCGTATTCAGCGCGCGACGGGTTCCGGAACCAGCCCAGTTTTTCGGTGACCTGCCGCAGCGTGGGACATTCGAGGCGCGTGCCGTCAGGAAAGATGCAAACGGGGAGACGCGCATCGTGCAGGCCGTCAACGCTTGCGCGGATGCGTGCGTCTTCATCGCTTTCCAGCTCGATCCACTCAAAGGGCACGTCGCTGCGATGGAGAAAATCGCGGATCATGTACCCCTTGGAATGGGAGAGCTTGCCGAGCAATTTGACCCGCGATTCGCCGTTGGAAGGAGCGGGGTTTCCCATACCCCTATGATCGCAGGCTTGGCGCCCGCGAGACCGCGTCAATGAGATATTATCGACCCATGCTCAATTTCCGCAGTATGGCGGCAGTGGCGGCGCCGCTGCTGTTCGTTTTGGCGCAATGTGCGCCAGCCCACGCACAGGGACGTCAGGGCGCAGCGCAAGCGCAGGCTCCGGCGGCGCAGCAAGGCCGGGGAGGACGGGGCGGCGTAGCCGGACCGGGTCCGGCAATCGGCGGCGAAGTGGATGAGAAGCCGGTGGTCACGCAGCATTCGGTCAACGTCGGCGGCAAGACGTTGCACTACACCGCGACCGTGGCCCAAATGCCTCTGAAAGACGCCTCGGGTGAAACTGAAGCGCACATTTTCTACATGGCGTACACGCTGGACGGCGTGCCGGACGCTACCAAGCGCCCCTTGACGTTTTGCTTCAATGGAGGCCCGGGATCGGCCTCGATGTGGGTGCACATGGGCGGAATGGGGCCGCGGAGTCCGAAGCTGGAGGCGAACGGAAGCATGCCGCCGCCACCGTACCAGATGAAAGACAATCAGGATACCTGGCTCGACCAGACGGACCTGGTGTTTATCGACCCGGTGGGCACGGGATACAGCCGCGCCAAGACGATTGAAGTCGCGCGGCGCATGAACGGCGTACAGGGCGATATTCAATCGGTCGGCGAGTTTATGCGCATGTACATCGCGCGCAACAGCCGCGAGTTGTCGCCGCTCTTTATCGCGGGGGAGAGCTACGGAACGTTCCGCACGGCGGGCCTGGCGGGTTACCTGATCGACCGCGGCATCGCGTTCAACGGCGTGGTGCTGATCGGGACGACGCTCAATCTGGAGACCATCTGGAGCCGCAGCGACGACCTGGTGTACGAGCTGGAATTTCCGACCTACGCGGCGGACGCGTGGTATCACAACAAAGTCGCGCCGGATCTCAAGAAGAAGGACCTGAAATCGTTCCTGAAGGACGCGGAGAATTTCGCGATGACGGACTACGCGATCGCGCTCAACAAGGGCGACGATCTGACCCCGGCGGAGCGCAAGACCATTATCGAGAAATTGACGCGGTATACGGGCCTGGATGCGCATTATCTGGAGGAGACGAATCTCCGCTGGGACGTGGCCCACTTCACGCGGCAACTGCTTCGCAATGAGAATCAGACGATCGGGCGTTATGACGGACGGTTGACTTCGGCAGCGGCAATGAGCACAAGCGAGACCAGCGAGTCGGACCCCTCGAGTACGCTGATTACGCCTCCGTTTACCGCGGTCTTCACGAGTTATATTCGCGACGAGCTGGGATATAAGACGGACCTCTATTACTATCCGAGCGGCGGCGTTCAGCCGTGGGATTACGGCTCAGGCAACAGCTTCGGCGACACCACGGCGCTGCTGCGCAACGCGATGGTGAAGAACCCATATATGAAGGTGATGGTGGCGGCGGGTTACTTCGACCTCGCGACGCCTTATCACGCCGTGGAATACACGTTCAACCACATGGGGCTGAACCCCGAGATGCATAAACGCATCACTTGGGATTACTACCAGGCGGGGCACATGCTGTATATCGACAGTGACTCGCACGCGAAGCTGAAGCATGACTTCGGGGAGTTTGTTAGCGGGGCGTTGCCGAAGGATGTGCGGTAGTCGGGGCTTTGGTTTCGACGCAGAAGCGCTGAGACGCGGAGAAAACCCGCTTAGCGGATTCGCCAGTTACGATATTCGATCTTCATAGGCCCGCCGACGTGAACTTGCACGCCGATCAGACCTTTGCGCTCGCGCGCGGGGTCGTCGTCAAGCACGATGGCCATCAGTTGGCTGTTGATGCTGTGCGTCAACGTGTTGCCGCCGGACGTAATTCGATAATCGACTTTGAGCTCGAAATCTTCGGGCTCCCCACCGCGCCAGATGAGAAACGTATTGCTCTTGATGATGGTTTCCGGAGTGATTTCGCCGGTCATGACGCCGCCCGCGGCGCGCCAGTATTTCGGATCTCCCTCCCATCCGTTGAGGGTTCGACCATCGAAGATGGAGCGGAAACCTGCCTCGTCGCCCTCCATGGGTTGCGGACGGTCGCTTTGCCTGGGGACATAGGATTGCGACTGCTGTGCTTTCAGACCAGCGGCGGAAGCCAGCGAGGCGAGGAGAAGATTGCGACGCGTGGTGAGCATGCGGGTATTGTACTCGTGTGGCGCTTAGCGCCGGATGGGAATGTCAATTCGCGGCAGGCCGTAAGTCTGGTCCCGATAGCCTTCACCCCAAGGGCCTATGTGAATGAGTTCGACGTCGACTGGGGTAAACCGGAGGGGAGAGAAAGTCATCCGCTCGTAGTCGCGGCGACTCCAGTGGGCCTTCATGACTCCGGTTTCGGCATGTTGATCGCACGCCTGTAGTATGTGGGTGATCTCGTGCGCCAACACGTGACCCAGCAGGATTGGGGCGAGGCGTTGAGCGCTGCTTACCGCCCTGATCACGCGATCGTAGAACACTACGATGTGGGTTCCTTCAAACGGCAGCGCGTAGGCGAGGGCCTCAGCGCTATGGCCGGCGGTCGTCTCGTCAGAAAAGGTTACGACGATGACTTTTCCATTTTCACCCGCGCAATTGCTTCGCGACTTGCGCCACTCTGGAACCACGCCGGCCGTCTTGAAGATGCGGGAAGCGATCACCCTGGCATTTTCGATTTCGATCTGGATGTGAGAATCGGGGTGCAGCGCTGTGTCGGACATGCATATCGTCACTCTCATTCGAGGGGTCGCGTCCAAAGCGCCCGTGCGGGCTCCGGCGCCGATCGCCATCGTCAATCCGCCAACCATGATCCGAAGAAGCCTTCCTGCGCTCAACATGGCCGATGTCTCCTCTTGGTTTGCACCCGCTGTTCTTGGGTGTTCGGCCAGTACGTGCGAAAGAACGGAAAATCGGGCCAGACGCCGGATTCGGCAGCCGTTAGAATCAAGAGACCGTATGGAGGCGCACGGATACCCGTCACCGGGCGAAGTAACGGTTCTGCTGGCCAAGCTCAAGGGCGGCGATCAGGAAGCGCTTTCCGAATTAATCCCTCTGATTTATAAGGAGTTGCGGCGCCTGGCCGGCCATTTCTTACGGCAGGAACGCGTGGGCCACACCTTGCAGCCCACCGCCCTGGTGCACGAAGCGTATCTCTGCCTGGCCGGGCAGGATCGCGCCAACTGGCAGAACCGGGCGCAGTTCATGGCCATCGCCGCTCAGGTGATGCGCCGCCTGCTGCTGCAATATGCGCGACGCCGCGGCGCCGCGAAACGGCTCGCCGCACCACCCGAGAGCCCAAGCCCGCACGCGGTTGGCGAGCGATGGGATGAGATTCTGGCTGTCGACGAGGCCCTCAACCGGCTGCGAGAACTCGCTCCGCAACAGGCCAGCATCGCGGAAATGCGCTATTTCGGCGGCCTTTCCGTGGAGGAAGCCGCGGAGGCGCTCGGCATTTCCCCCAGGACGGTGAAACGCGACTGGGCCGTGGCGAAAGGCTGGTTGAAGGCGGAGCTCTCCGGAGCCGAATTGGAATGACCGCGGAACGATGGGCGCGCATCACCGAGGTGTTTCAGTCGGCGCTGGAGAAATCGGCCGAAGAACGAGCGGCATTCCTGGATGCGGCATGCGCCGGCGATGAGCCGCTGCGCCGCAACGTGGAGCGCCTTCTGGCCACCGAAGCGGAGCCCAGCCTGGCGAGCCCGGCGCGCGAATTCGTGGAGACGGGGGCGCTGGAACTAGACTCCGGCGAGATGCTGGCGCAATACCGGGTAGAGGCTAAGATCGGCGAAGGCGGAATGGGCGCGGTGTTTCGGGGTTACGATACTCGTCTACGCCGAAGGGTAGCGTTGAAGGTGCTGGCGCCGGAGCGTCTCGCGGATCGGCAGTGGAAGCGCCGGCTCATGCGCGAGGCCCGCGCGGCGTCGGCGCTCAACCATCCGAACATCGTGACGATCTACGAAGTCGGCTCCGATCGCGAGGTGGACTTCATAGCCATGGAATGCGTCCTGGGCAAAAGGCTCGACGAACTGATTCCTCCCCAGGGTCTTTCCACCACGCAGCTGCTGCGTTATGCCGTGCAGATGGCGGATGCCTTGGCGGCGGCGCACGGCGGAGGAGTCCTGCATCGGGATCTCAAACCTTCCAACATCATGGTCACCGAAGAGGGGCGCGTCAAGATCATGGACTTCGGGCTGGCCAAAATATTGGAGCCGCCTGAGGGCACGCCGGACGTTACCAGTGAAACGATGACGGAACCGACCTTGGAGGGGACTATCGCCGGCACGCCCTCCTACATGTCGCCGGAGCAGGCGGAAGGGCGTCAGCTCGACGCCAGGTCCGACATTTTCAGTTTTGGCTCCGTCCTTTACGAGATGGCGACGGGGCGGAGACCATTTGCCGCGCAGTCGTATCTGGCCCTGGTGCACAAGATCGCCAACATCGACCCGCAGCCGCCGAGCCGCCTCGCGCCGGTGCCCACGGAACTCGAAAGCCTGATTCTGGTTTGCCTGCGCAAGGATAAATCGCGCCGATACCAGTCGGCGGCCGATCTGAAGGCAGCGCTCGAAGCTCTGCAGACCGAAGCGTCTGCGCCGCGCCCGCAGGCTTCCTCGCCCGCATTCGATCCCGGCCGATCTCGCCGGCAAAGAGCGATTCGAAGGGCCGCCCTGATCTCGGCCGCGATTCTCGGCGCCCTGGGGACGGCCTATGTTGCGCTGCGGGTCTTCTGGCATCCGTAAGCCTTCAATCAACCGGCGCGCGGCGCTTGTTTGTTAAGCTCAGGTTGATGCGCAGGCGTGGCAGTTTCGGGTGGGCGCTGGCTGGAAGCCTCGGCCTGGCGTTCCTGCTAGTTCTCGCCTGCCATGGCGGCTTTGCGGTGTCCGCAGCGTCGGGCATGTCCGCGCCGCCCGCACCAGCGCCATTAAGCGCGTCAGGCGCCGGCGACTCAGTTTCTGCAATCGCAGTTCGACTGGCATGGGTGCATTTTGCGCGCCCTTCGGTTCGAAGTCACACTGGCGGCCACCGGTACGATTGACGCCGCAGGGCGGCCCGAAGGCACGCTCGCGCCGCGTTATGGCCCGCTCTATTCGCGGCCTCCTCCGAGTTTCTCCTAGCAAGACACCCTGATTCTGATTTCCGGTTTGGCATCTGCCGCGAGATACGTGTGCGCGGCGGCACGCCGATCCGCAAGGACAACTTTTGCTTTGGAGAAGCTCTCACATGGAACTATTTAGAAATACGCGTTTTGATTTTCTTGGCAGGAAGTGGTGGTTCATCCTGCCGTCGTTGGTTCTCACTCTTGCCGGACTCGCCAGTCTTCTGGTGAATGGCGGTCCGCGATACAGCATCGATTTTTCGGGCGGCGCCGTCATGGATGTCCGCTGGGATGGCGCGCCGCCCGTCGAGCGGATTCGCGCCGCGGTCGCATCGCGGCTGAAGGGCGTTTCCGTAGTGGCGGCGCACGACCTGAGCGGGTCGAACGAAGTTCTGGTGTCGGCGGAAGCGCCGGCGGATGGGGATCTGACCGCGTTGCATCAGACGATCGACGAGGCGCTCGCCACCGTCGACACCCGGTATTCGATTCGCAGCTTCGAAGTGATTGGCCCGCAGATCGGCGCGGACCTGCGGCATCAAGCGCTGCTGGCAACCGGCGGCGCGTCGGGCGGAATGCTCTTGTATCTAGCCTGGCGGTTCCGCATGGTTTACGGCGTGGCGGCGGTGATCGCGATGGCGCACGACGCGTTCATCACGATCGGGCTGCTCTCGCTGCTGCATCAGGAAATCTCTCTCACCGTGGTGGCGGCGCTGCTGACGCTGATTGGTTATTCGATGAACGATACGATCGTGGTGTTCGACAGAATCCGCGAGAATCGCCGCAGCGGAGCGCGCGAGCCTCTGGCGGCGACCATCAACCGCAGTATCAACCAGACGCTGAGCCGGACAATCCTGACCTCAGGTTTGACGCTGCTGACAGCCCTCTCTTTATTGCTGCTTGGAGGCCCGGTGTTGCACGGATTTTCTCTGGTTCTCGTGATTGGAATCGTGGTGGGCACGTTCTCCTCAGTCTTCATCGCGAGCCCGGTTCTGCTCGCTTGGGAGCAACGTTCCACCGAGCGAAGCGTCCGGCGTATCGCCGTTCCTGAAGGAGGCGCGCGATGAATCGAACTCTCATTCGCCGCACGCTGTTCGTTCTTGCGATCCTTGCGGCCAGCGTATTCGCCATCGTGCGATCGCCGGTTCGCCTGGGGCTCGATCTGCGAGGCGGGGCCAGCCTCATCGTTCGCGTGAAGACGGACGACATACCGCCGGCCCAACGGCGCGAAGTTGTGGAGCAAACTCGCCAGATCCTGGAACGCCGCATCAACGCCTACGGCCTTTCCGAAGCGCCGGTTCAGCCATATGGCAGCCGGGGCAATGAACTGCTGGTGCAACTTCCCGGCGTGAGCGACGTTTCGCACATCAAGAATCTGTTGCAAAGCCGGGCAGTGCTGGAATGGTACTCAGTTGAGGAAGGTCCGTTCGCCAGCGCGGATGAGGCCATGGCGCGGCATGGAGGCATTCTTCCGTTAAACCGGAAGGTGCTCGGCACGCGCTCGGAGGGCAGCCGGCAAGCCTGGTATTTACTCGACCGCCAGCCTATTGTCCGGGCGCCGATCTGCGCGACGCGCGCGTATCGGCCGATCGAACGCAGCAGCCGGCCACAGCGTTTACGCTGAGCCAGGACGCGGCCAAGCGCTTCGAGCAATATACGCAGACCCACATCGGCCAGCGTTCCGCGATTGTGCTCGACGGCGAAATCCTCAGCGTGCCGGTGATCGAAAGCGCGATTCGCGATTCGGGCGAAATTCGCGGCGCACGCAATCTTCAAGAGGCGGAGGATCTGGCGGTGAACTTGCGCGCCGGTGCTCTGCCCGCGGCAATCGAGGTGGGGCAGGAAATGATTGTCGAGGCGTCGCTCGGCGCGGATTCCATCCGCCATGGGTTGCAGGCAGGCGCCGCTGGACTTGCGGCAGTGGTGGCGGTGATGCTGCTCTACTATCGCTGGGCCGGTGCGAACGCGATGCTGGCGTTGATCTTGAACGGCGTCCTGTTGGTCGCCGCGCTGGCATGTTTTGGAGCGGTCTTGACGCTGCCCGGAATTGCGGGCGTGGTGTTGACCATCGGCATGGCCGTCGATAGCAACGTGCTGATCTTTGAGCGCATTCGCGAGGAATTACGTGCGGGCAAGACAGACGCTGCGGCGCTTGCCGCAGGATTCTCCAAGGCGTTCGCGACGCTGGTGGATACGCACGTAACAACCGTGGTTTCGTGCGCGTTTCTGTTCTTCTTCGGAACTCCGGCGGTGAAGGGGTTTGCGGCAACGCTGGTGATTGGCCTGATTACCAACTTGTTCACGTCGGTCTTTGTGTCGAGAGTAGCCTTCGATTGGGAAATGTCTCGTCAAAGGAGAGGCGCAGGGTTGAGTATCGGCTTGGCTGGTGGATCCGGCGCCTGAAGCCGATATCACTCGTGCCGCAGGGCGATCATGGGGCGCGCTACCGTCAGCGGGGCAAGACCGTGTGCAGTAGCGCGCTCAGGCCGTTCCATGCGATCTGCACGCCGATGCAAACCAGGATGAAGGCCGACAAGCGGATGACCACGTTCATCGCGGCGTCGCCTAGCACTGCGGCGATCCGCTCCGCAAAACGGTAACTCAGATAGATCGATATGGCGATCGCAAGCGCGCCGATCAGCAAACCGGTGACCAGCGGCCAGCGCCACTCCGATCCCTCAGGCCGATTGGCGCCCACGGTGATGGCCACGGCGATCGAACCGGGCCCTACCGTCAGCGGCATCGTTAGCGGATAGAACGCCTGCCGCATGTAGTTCACTTCGCTGCAAGGCTTCTTGGGGTCTTCGGCAGGGTCATCATCGTCGGACTGGCGGAGCAACCCCCAGCCCGTGGAAATCACCACCAGGCCTCCGCCGACCTGCACCACAGGCAACGAGATACCGAAGAAACCGAGGATGTGGGTGCCGGTGAAAATCGACGCGAGCATCAGGACCAGGCCGTTCAAGGCGATGGCCCACGCGAGTTTGATGCGGCCTGGGCCTGACAGGCCGCGCGTGAGCGAGAGGAAAATGGGCGTGTTGCCGAGGGGGTTGACGATCGGAAACAGCGCGCCAACTACGAGCAAGGTGTTGGCAGTGATTTCGCTGAAGACGCTATGCATGTCAGGAACTACCCATCATACTTTGTTGTGCTTTGGATGGCGAACAAAAAGGGAAATGACAGCTAGGATGACTCGAAATAGGAGCAATGCGCCGGTAGCCAATCCCCATTCGCGCGCATCATTAACTATGAATGCCCGAAATAAAGCGAACGATTCAGACTGCCGTGCTCTGCCTGACCGCGTTTTCAGTGGCCGCCCAAGGGCAAACCGCGGCCAAGAAAACATCCATCGAGGCTCTGAATCAGTTCAGTGAAAGCGTGCAGGCGTTGGCGGCCCACGTCGCGCCGAGCGTGGTGCAGATTTCCGTGACCCGCTTCGCAACTCACGACGATTCCGACGGCCGCACCGGCGTGGTGCTCGACCGGCAGCAAGTGGTGGGCTCGGGCGCGATCATCGATCCCGACGGCTACATTGTGACCAACGCTCACGTGGTTGCGAACGCGCTGCGCATCCGGGTGCATCGTTTGGCTCAGAATCCCGCTACGGCCAACCATCCGGACCAGACCATCACGGATACGCTGGCTCAGGCGTTGGCGCCGGATGTCGATGCAACGCTGATCGGCGTATTCAAGGAACTCGATCTGGCGCTGATCAAGATTCCGGCGCAAGGCCTGCCTGCGCTGCATTTCGCCGACTACCGCAAGCTCCGCCAAGGGGAAGTTGTTTTCGCGTTCGGCAGCCGCCAAGGGCTGGGCAACTCGATGAGCATGGGCGTGGTCAGTTCCGTCGCGCGGCAACCCGATCCCGACAGCCCCTTCGTGTATATCCAAACCGATGCGCCCATCAATCCGGGCGACAGCGGCGGACCGCTGGTGAACACGGCCGGCGACATCGTCGGCATGGACACGTTCATCCTGAGCCAATCGGGCGGCAGCGAAGGAATCGGCTTCGCCATTCCCAGCACTCTGATTGAGCTTTCCTGCGAGCAATTGCGCAAGTACGGCCACATGCACCGGCAACTGATTGGCGTAGGCGTACAGGCCATCACCCCGACGCTGGCATCGGCGCTGCGGTTGGCGCGCGACTCGGGCGTCTTGATCTCGGATATTGCGCCGGACGGGCCGGCAGAGAAGGCGGGCGTGAAACTGAACGATATCGTGACGGCGGTTAACGGACGCCGCGTCGAGAACGTCCCCATGTTTACGACCAGCCTGCTTTCGAATCCCGAAGGCCAAAAGGTCAAGCTCGGCCTCCTGCGCGAAGGCGAGACGCTCTCGCTCGATGTGCCAACCGTCGAGGAGTCGCATAAGTCCGACCATCTGGCCGACCTCATCGATCCGGACAAGAACCGCATACGGCAACTCGGGATCATCGGAATCGCAATCGACAGTCAGACCGCGGAGATGTTTCCCGGGCTGCGCGGAGAATACGGCGTCATTGTAGCGGCGCTTTCGGCGTCTGCCTCCGCCAGCATGACCGGGCTTGAGGTTGGCGATGTGATCCACGAGGTGAACGGCGCGGTGGCGTCGAGCGTGGGTGCGCTGCGCGATGCCATGGGGAAATTCAAACGCGGCGATGCCGTGGCGCTCTTCATCGAGCGCGACGGAAAGTTGCAATATCTCTCCTTCGAGATCGAGTAAAGCGGCTGCTGCGCCCCGCGAAGCCCCCTAGAAATGGGTCACTCCTTCGCCCGTGCGGCGGAGAGCATGGCCGTTGGTTTTGGCTTCGGCGTGGTCGTGATCACGATCACGCCGATCAGCACAAACAACGTCCCCAGGATCGTCCGCAGCCCGAGCGTTTCGCCGCCTAGAAAATATCCGATCAACACGGCAACCACTGGATTCACGTACGCATAGGTTCCGACCTTGGTTGGCGATTCACGGTGAATCAGCCACACATAAGCCGTAAACGCGACGATGGAGCCCGCGATAATCAGATAAACCAGCGAGAGCCACGCTCCGCGCGAGACAGCTGACGGATCGAAATTGCGGAATTCGCCCAGCGCGGCGGAGGTCAAAGTCAGCAGCACGCCTCCGGCGAGCATCTGCGCGCCCGAGCTCATCACCTTCGACGATGGCAGCGGCAGCTTGCGCGTCAGCGCGGAAGCCAGCGACCAACTCATCGCCGCAACGATCAGGGCAATGGCGCCGCCACGATCGATGGGCGCGCCGCCGAGGTCCAATGAACCGCTCACCAGCACTGCCACGCCGCCGACGCCGATCAAGAGCGCCAGGGCGAGGCGAACGGTCATCTTTTGCGTCCGCAGAATGAGGATTTCCGAGAGGGCCATGAATACCGGGATCGTGGCCATCATGACCGCTGCGACGCCCGAAGGAACGCGCTGCTCAGCCCAGAACAAGAGGCCGTAATCGAGGACGAAGATCAGAAACGCGAGCAGGAACGCCGAAGCCCACTGACGCGGCGCCGGCGATCGCTCACCGCGGGCAATCATCCAGCCGTACAGAATGAGACCGGCGGCGACGAACCTCATGGCGGCGAGGAGAAACGGCGGAACCTCGCGCACGCCGACGCGGATGGCGAGAAAGGTCGATCCCCAGACGAGATAGATGATCGCGAACGCCAACCAGGTCTTCCACGCAGGAGGCTGAGTTTTGGCTTCCATACTATCTGGTAGCGCATCTGTCGCGGCGCGCGCGCCATTCCTCGGCCGTGATCTCCCACGTCTCGCTCAGAAGCCGGCCGGAGACGTAATCTTTTTCTTCAACGGCAATCACTCGCATGCCGGTCTTCTCCGAGATGCGCCGCGAGGCCGCGTTGTCAACGGCTTTTGGCGCGCGCAGCACGGCAAACTTCAGCTCGTTAAACCAATAATCCGTCACGGCCTCGACAGCCTCGGTCATCAGGCCCTGCCCATGCCACGGCAAGCCCAGCCAGAATCCACGATTCATCTTTTCACCCTTCATGAGCGCGATGGAGCCGATCAGTTGGTCCGGCGCGCTTTTCAGGCGTAGCGACCAATACCATTCGTCGCCGCGTTCCATCGCGGGGAACGCGTGATCGCGGTAATGAGTCAACACTCCGTCTTCGGGATAAGGCCACGGTATGGGGCCGGCGAGATGGCGCACGATTTCCCAATGAGGGAAGAGCGCTTGCGCCTGTGGGGCATCGGCAAGCTCCAGGGGGCGCAGTTCCAGCCGAGGAGTTTCAAGACGCGGGACCATGCCCCATCCTAGCGGACTTACTTCTTGATAACCGGCTTGGGCGGCGTCGTATCGTCGTCGCCGAATGTAATTTCGGAATCGGCGGAGTACTTACGATAGGTTCTGAAAACCTTGTCGATTTTGTTGCGGCCGTCGGGGCCGCTCATGATGGCCTCAAATTCGTAAGGCAGCAGGAAATCGCGGCCGGAAAGATCCTGCATACGGTAAATCATCGTGCTTTCAGCGGCCTGCACGGGGAAATCCGACGGCAGATCTTCGGCTTTCAGCGTGAGCTTCAAGATGGCGTGCGTTTTGGGATCGACCACGAAATAGCCGCTATAGCCCGGGGTGACGCTGCGCGGGCCATCCACCGTGATCTGATAATTCGAGTGATCCTGCGGAACGCGATAAGAGAAATCCATCGCGGGCTGGCCGCCCCAAGTGCTCCAGGTACGCCATTCGAAGCGGGCCTGGCTGGAACGCTCGAAAATGCCGCGCAGCATGGTGCCAAAATCGCCCACCGATTTCGACCCCTTGAGCTTTTCATATTCCGCGGAGGTGAGTTTGCCGTCCTTCATGTAGGGCCGGTAGTCTTCCTTTTGCTTGAAGTAAGTCAGGCGGCTGTCGATATCGCCGACTTTGGTCCACCCTTCGGCGCGCGGAGGCGCGCCGTAAGTGGTCATCGATTCGTGGCAGACGAAATCGGGGAGCTTCTCGCTGTATTCGAGCGCATATTGGCGCACGGCCTCGAGAATGGCGGCCTGATCCTCGGAACTTGGCGGCGGCGGAAGCTGCGGCTCGCCCACCGGAGTTACCGGCTTGGCGGCCGGCAGATTCGTGGAACGATCGCGCAAGACGCGCAAAGCCGCGAGGGTCTTAGGCCCGGCGCCTTCAGTCTGAAACTGCTCGAGCATGGCGTCGTCGAGACGCTCGGTGAGCTTGCATCGGGAAACGAAAGCGGCAACTTCCTGATCGGATTGCTTACCCTTCATCTCATGCGTGGCGGAATGGATAAACTGCGCGAGCCGGTCGATGGTGATGGTCTGCTGCGCCATTAGGACGGAGCAGAACGCGAGGGCCGCGGCGGCGATACGTGACTTCATTGCTTCTTCTTAGTTGGATCGGTGGTTGTTGGCGGCTTAGCGGCCGGAGGGTCGACCGTTTCCTTAGTCTTCGACTCGGGCACATCGGGCGGAACTTCGTCGTCGCCAAAGCTGATGGAGGCGTCGGCGGAGTACTTGCGGTAATTGTGGAAGCTCTCGTCGTTGCGCGTGACAATGTCGGGCGCCGTCATGAACACCTGGCCTTTGAGCGGCAGCAGGAAGTTCTGGCCGGAAAGCTCGATGTAGTCGTAATCGAGGATGGTCTTGGTGGATTTCACCGGATAGCCGGCCGGCAAGGTGTCAGCTTCCGAGGTGATGCGCATGATCTTGTGGGTTTTCTTGTCGAGCTCCACCAGGCCGTGATATCCGGCGATGACATCCAGATGCTGATCGGGCACAGCGACGTGATACTGCGAACGCTCCTGGGGCACACGGTAAGCGAACGCCATCACGCGCTGGGCGCGCAACGTGCCCCAATGATCCCATTCGAAGCGCGCTTCGCTATTGTGCTCGAAGATCTGACGCAGCATGGTGCCGAAATCGCCATAGGAACTGGAGCCGCCCACGGAATTGTAATCCTGCGTGGTCGGAGTGTTGTTGTGCAGAATCAGTTTGTAGTCTTCGCCCTTCTGCTTGGAATAGCTCAGCCGCATGGTGAGCTCATCGAACGATTGCCAGCGCGGATCGGTGTCAGGGGCGCCGCCGTACTTGGTGCCGGGGCGCGGCGCGCCAAAACGCTTCGTCACCTGCGTGCAGATGAAGTCGGGCAGATTGCCGCTGTAGTTGAGCGCATAGTCGCGCGCTTCTTCGATCAGCGCGCCCTGCTCTTCCGACGAAGGCGGCGGATCTTGCCTGGGCGGCAGCAGCGCGTCGGGCTGGCCCCCGGCGGCAAGAGTCTTGGTGCGGTCGCGCAGAGCTTCGAGTGCGTGGCGCGTCTGCGCGCCGATGCTCATGGCCTCGAGGCTTTCGAGGGTGCGATCGTCCAGCCGCTCGGTGAGCTTGGTCTTGTTGATCATCTCCGCGACCTGCTTATCGGGGTATCGGCCACGCATCTCAGGAGCGGTACACGATTTGATGAACTCGACCAGCTTGTTCAAGGTCAATGTTTGTTGGGCAGGAGCGACGAGGCTAAGGGCAAAAAAGGCCGCCAGGAGCCGAAGGTACATATAGAACCATTTTCGCACGCGGAGCCCAGTGAGTCCGCGGCACAGGTGTGAGCCGCGGTGGAATGGCTGCGGGACTGTCCATAGCGGACGCCGGCAGCGGTGCGTTTTTCTACCGTTTTTTCGCGGATGTTCGCTATTTCATTCAATCGAAATGGCTTTCTTGACAGAATGGTGACTTGGTGAGCCATGACAGACCTCGACACCCTGACGGTTTCCGGCGCGGCGGGGCCGCTCGCGCCTGACGAATTGCGGCGAATCCACGCCTGGTGGCGCGCCGCGAATTATCTCTCGGTCGGCCAGATTTATCTGCTCGATAATCCCCTGCTCCAAACCCCGTTGCGGCTGGAGCACATCAAGCCGCGGCTGCTCGGCCACTGGGGAACCACGCCCGGGCTCAATATGGTCTACGCCCACTGCAATCGCGTG
The DNA here is from genome assembly GCA_963743705.1 of Bryobacterales bacterium. Taxonomy (GTDB): domain Bacteria; phylum Acidobacteriota; class Terriglobia; order Bryobacterales; family Bryobacteraceae; genus PALSA-243. The sequence continues at coordinate 97,784 of CAVUQS010000022.1, forward strand.
ATCCGCAAGTACGAACTCGATATGATTTTCGTCACCGGGCCGGGACACGGTGGTCCGGGCCTGGTGGCAAGCACATGGCTCGAAGGTACGTATAGCGAGTTCTACCCGGAGATTCCGCGCAATGAGCCGGGCATGCGGCGCTTGTTCAAGCAGTTCTCGTTCCCCGGCGGCATCCCGAGCCATGTGGCGCCCGAAACGCCAGGCTCCATTCACGAAGGCGGCGAGTTGGGATATTCGCTGTTGCACTCGCACGGCGCGGCGTTCGACAATCCGGATCTCTTCGTGTGCTGCGTGATCGGCGATGGCGAAGCCGAGACGGGCGCGCTGGCGGCGAGTTGGCACTCGAACAAATTCAACAATCCGGCGCGCGATGGCGTCGTGATTCCAGTGCTCCATTTGAACGGCTACAAGATCGCGGGACCGACGGTGCTCGCGAGGATGCCGGAAGATGAGCTGAAATCATTGCTCGCCGGGTACGGATACGCGCCGCGGTTTGTAGCGGGTGACGACCCGGCACTGGTGCATCAGGCGTTGGCGGCGGCGATGGATTCGGTGGTGGAAGAAAACCTCGCTATCCAGCGCGACGCGCGGTCGCAAGGCTTTCGCGAGCGCCGTCCCGCGCCGATGATCGTGCTGCGGACGCCGAAAGGATGGACCGGCCCCAAGTTCGTTGACGGACTGCCGGTGGAAGGAACGTTTCGCGCGCATCAGGTACCACTGGCCGAATTGGCGACGAAGCCGGAGCATCTGACGATGCTCGAACAATGGATGAAGAGCTACCGGCCGGAGGAGTTGTTCGATCGCAACGGCGCGCCGCAGGCGGAGATCACCGACCTTGCGCCGGAGGGCCAGCGTCGCATGGGAGCAAATCCGCACGCCAATGGCGGCCTGTTGCTCAAGCCGCTTATTCTGCCGAATTTCGCGGATTATGCGGTGGAAGTGCCGTCGCCCGGCGCGGTGGATGCCGAAGCCACGCGCGTGATGGGCAAATTTCTGCGCGACGTCATGAAGTTGAATGCGGAAGCGAAGAATTTCCGCGTGGTGGGTCCGGACGAGACGGCGTCCAACCGCCTGGACGCGCTGATGGAAGTTACCAACCGCATGTCCACGGAGAAGATTCTGCCCACGGACGATCACGTCGCGCACGATGGGCGAGTCATGGAAGTGCTGAGTGAGCATCTCTGCCAGGGATGGCTCGAAGGCTATCTGCTGACCGGCCGGCACGGATTCTTTTCGTGCTACGAAGCGTTCATCCACATTGTGGATTCCATGTTCAATCAACATGCGAAGTGGCTCAAGGTCACACGGCACATTCCGTGGCGGCGGCCCATCGCGTCGCTCAATTATCTGCTGACCTCGCATGTCTGGCGGCAGGATCACAACGGCTTCAGCCACCAGGACCCGGGATTCATCGATCACGTGGTGAGTAAGAAAGCCGATATCGTGCGCGTCTATCTGCCGCCGGATGCGAATTCGCTGCTTTCGGTAACCGATCATTGTTTGCGCAGCCGCCACTACGTTAACGTGATTGTGGCCGGCAAGCAGCCCGCGCCGCAATGGATGGATATGGAATCGGCGATTCTACATTGCACCAAGGGGATCGGGCTCTGGGGCTGGGCGAGCAACGATCAGGGCCTGGAGCCGGACGTCGTAATGGCGTGCTGCGGCGACGTTCCCGCGCTCGAGACATTGGCCGCGGTCGATCTGCTGCGCCAGCATCTGCCCGACCTCAGGATTCGCGTCGTGAACGTGGTCGACCTGATGACGCTGCAGCCGGAATCGGAGCATCCGCACGGGCTTTCCGATTGGGAATTCGATTCGATGTTCACCTGCGACAAGCCGGTGGTGTTCGCGTTCCACGGCTATCCGTCGCTGATTCACCTGCTCACCTACCGGCGAACCAACCACGATAATTTCCATGTGCGCGGCTACAAGGAAAACGGCACCACCACTACGCCGTTCGATATGACGGTGCTGAACGACTTGGATCGCTATCATCTGGCGGGCGACGTAGTGGATCGCGTGCCGCGCGTAGGCGACGTCGGCGCGCACTTCAAGCAATACCTGCGCGATCAACTGATCCGCCACAAGCAGTACATCGTGGAGCGCGGCGAAGACATGCCGGAGATCCGCGACTGGAAGTGGCCGCATTGAGGGTTCTCTCCGTCAACAGCGGATCGAGCAGCGTGAAGCTCGGCCTGTTCGATGTGGATAACGGCGAGGCGCGCGAGGTCTGGCGGGGCGAGGCGGACGCGGGGACGGGCCTGGGCGCGATGATCGAGGGGCGCGCAGCTGGAATCGCCGCCGTGGGCCATCGCATCGTGCATGGCGGCCCGAAACTGCGCGAGACCACGCGCCTCACGCCTGAAGTGCGAACCGCGATCGAGGCCGCGGTAGTGATGGACCCGGAACATGCGCGGCGGGAACTGGCGGCGATCGATGAGGTCACGGCGATCGCCGGGGACCGGATTCCGCAGTTCGTAGTGTTCGACACCGCGTTCTTCGCATCGCTGCCGGAGGCGGCTTATGTTTATCCGCTGCCGTATGCGCTGTGCGAGCAGGGCATCCGGCGCTACGGTTTTCACGGCATCAGCCATCAATACATCTCGCGGCGCGCTGCGGAAATCTTGCGCCGGCCTCTCGCGGAAATGCGGCTGATCACCTGCCATCTGGGAAATGGCTGTTCGCTGGCAGCGATCGCGCAAGGGCGCGCGGTAGATACCACCATGGGCTTCACGCCGCTCGAAGGGCTGATGATGGGGACGCGCTCGGGCTCGGTGGATCCCGGAATTCTCTTCTACTTGATGCGCGAGCGCGGGTCGAACGCTGCTGAACTCGATCACATGTTGAACGAGGAATCGGGCTTGAAAGGCGTCTCCGGCGTTTCGGCGGACATGCGCGAGGTACTGCGCGCCAGGGCCGCCGGCAACCAGCGTGCACAGCTGGCGTTCGAGGTGTTCATGCACCGGTTGCGGCGCGAGATGGGCGCCATGCTCGCGGTGTTGGGCGGGGCCGACGCCTTCGTCTTCGCGGGCGGCATCGGAGAGCACGTGCCGGAAATTCGCGCGGCGGCAGTGGAGGCATTCGCGTTCCTTGGCGCGCGCATCAACGATGGAATGAACGCTCAGCCTCCGGATGAGGATTGCGACCTCGCTGCTACGGGTTCGGCTGTACGGACGATCCTGGTGCGGACGCGCGAAGACGAGGAGATGGCGCGCGAGGTGTGGCGGATTCAACAGGGGCAAATACAGCGGTGACTATCAAAGCTGCGGGCCTCGAGCCTGGACAACGCCGCCTCAATGGCCCGCAAACAACCGGCCGCGAATACCGGTCGCTGAGCGAAGTCGCGTTCAACACCCGGCGCACCAACGACGTGGCGATCGCTATGCGAGACGGCGTGAAGTTGCTCGCCGATCTGTTTCAGCCGGAAGCCGAGGGGCGGTTCCCGGCGCTGCTTTCCGTGTCGTGCTATCCGCGTCAGATTCAGGATTTGGGCGTGCCGCTCGGCCTGATAGAAGCGGGCGCGTCGGATTTCTTCGTCCCTCGCGGCTACATTCATCTGATCGTTAATCTTCGGGGAACCGGCGGTTCCGAGGGCGTCTGGACATTTCAGGATCAGCAAGAGCGCGAAGACCTGTTCGATTTGATCGAATGGGCCGCCGCGCAGCCGTGGTGCGACGGCAACGTGGGAATGTTGGGCATCAGCTATTTCGCGATGACGCAGCTTGCGGTGGCCGTGGTTCAGCCGCCCCATCTGAAAGCGATCTTTCCACTCGCCGTGAGCGACGACCCTTACGATGCCGCCTGGCACAATGGCGTGCTGAGCTCCGGATTTATTTCCGCGTGGATACCCGTGGTAGGCGTCATGGCAGGCCGAGATCCGCAGATGTGGCGCAAGGAGATATTCAAGCTGATCAGGGACGTTTTTTCGCTGCCGCGAGTCCACAAACGGCTGGAGCACTTCAACGGCGAAGCGATCACGGTGGTGCTCAAGCAACTCATGCATACGCACTACGCCGAGGAGCCTTTTGGCTGGCTGTGGCAGCAAATATGTATCGAGCATCCGGCTCACGACGCTTTTTGGGATGAGCGCGATCAGAACGCGCGTCTTGGCAACGTGAATATCCCTGTCTATCTCGGCTGTGATTGGGACAATGTGCCGATGCACCTGGCGAGCACGTTCAAAGCCTGGCGGGGACTCGCAGATAACCCGAATGTGCGTGTCGCGTTGCTGCCGCCGGCGAGTCTCTCGTGGCCTTGGGAGAGCCTGCACTATGAGGCGCTCGCTTGGTACGACCATTGGCTGAAGGGCCGCGACACGGGAATTATGGAAGGGCCGCCCATCCGGTACGTCCTGCCTGAGGCCGACGGGTGGCGAACGTCCGCGACTTGGCCGCCACCGGAAAGCAAGCTGACAGCATTCGCGTTGCGCGCGGACGGCGTACTCAGCCAAGAGGAGGGCGCGGCTGGATCGCGAGCCTATCTTTACTTACCTGCCGACTCTGGCCGCCCGGCGAGCGCGAATCCGCCCGAACTTCCGGAAACGCTCGCTTGGGAGACCGCTCCCATGACAAGTGATTTTGATTTTGCCGGCGACATCGAATTGCAGCTCGACGCAACCATCACCGCCTTCGACATCAGTTGGATCGTTGCGCTGCAGGATGTTCCCGCCGAGGGTGAGCCGGTCACGATCACCGTCGGATGGTTGCGCGCCACGCTTTCGCGCGTGAACGAAGAAAAGAGCAAACCCGGTACGCCGGTGCTCGAGTGCCGTGAGCCGATCGCCATTCCGGTCGGCAAGCGAGTCGTTTATCGAATTCCCGTTACCGCCAACGCGCGCCGCATCGCCGTCAACCATCGGCTGCGATTGATTCTGGGCTCGTCGGACGAGAAGGACAAACGGCTGGAGATGCTCGGCTTCACTCACACCGTAGTGCGTGAAGCGAGCCGCAACACCGTCTTCAGCGCGTCGCGTCTGCTGCTGCCCGTCTTGCCGGCGGCTACCACGTAAAGCGCAGCAAGCCGGCGGCGTCCGCCAGCGAGCTGCCGTTGGGCGTCACTGTGATCGCGCTGCCTTGAACGCCGACGCTGTAACCGGCGTTGGGCGAGAGGCCAGCCACCAATAATGTGTGAGTGCCGGCGGGCGCGGGAAACTTGGTGGTTCCGAATACCCCGTTGTTGCTCACCGGGAAGTAGACCGCAGTCGATCCGAACGCGACGCCGTCGAACGACGTGCCGCTCGTGCTCGTGACGTACGTCGCGGCGGTCATTGCGGCGCCCTTATCCGCGCCTTGCAGCACGTGGAGGAAGCGCGTGTCCGATGGATTCGACGGATCCTGGACGGTGAGAATGTAATTGGTCGGTTCCAGGTCGGCGATGGGCTGCAGAGTGACGGCGCCATCGAAGCTGGTGATGGTCGGATTCTTCGGCAGCAGCGTCTGTACGAATAATTGCTGGCCGCTCGGCAGTGTATCGGTTACCGTGCTGCCGCTGACCACGGGGTTCGCGATCAGGCTCAGGTTGAAGCGCTTGAAGAGGCCGGCGTTGAGCGACGTCGCGCGATCGTAGACCACGATGTAATCGTTGTTCAGCCAGAGAATCGAGCGCGTGGCCTGCGTGATGTTGGTGACGCTGTCGGCGGGCGTCCAAATATTGGGGCGGTTGTAGAGATTGGTGAGGTCGCTCGCGGCGTAGACGTAGCTTGGGCCTGAACTCATCGACGTCGCCGGGTCGCCGGCGTTTTCGCCTTCCATCCACTGGCTGCCGTTGAGCCATGCGGGCAGATCGACGCCTTGCCATGGAATGGAAGCGCAGCCGGAGCACCAATTCTGCAGCCCGAGCGAGTTATGGAAAAGCGTGCTGTCGCCGTTTCCGCCGCCGCCGTTATCGTAGTTGCTCATTTCCTTGGTCAGAAATTCGCCTTTGCGGAAGAGGCCGAACTCGCCGCCGGCGCCTGCCTGATGATTGATGGAAATCCAACTCGCGCGGTAGTCGAACTCGGTCCCGTTCGGCGTCCAGTCGGTGTGCGCGACGATGCGTCCGGCTGGAGCGTCGTAGAACAACGTGGGGAACGAAGGCCGCGGATCGGCCGCCACGGGCGCCGTAGGATCGAGCAGCATGTAATAGAGCAGGTCTTGCGTGACGCCCCAACTCCAGGGATTGGTCATGCGCGAGAGCAGCGCCGAAGCGCCGCCGGGCATGGCATTTACCGAGAACCAGCGCGCGGCGTTGACGTGCGTCGAGACGCCAAGTTCGCCATCGAGTATGCCGAGCAGGGCGAACGGTGACATCTGATCGGGCGTGACCCACATACGCAACATATCGCCGTAGCCGGTGAATTGATAGACCGCACCGAGGTAGGTTTCGGAAGGTGGCACGATCGGCGTCGGCGTGAGCGAAGAAAGATAGCCGGTGACATACCGATCCCAAACCGGCGCGCCGATCAGTTGAATCTGCGGGCCGGAGTAGCTGACGTTGTTGAATCCCGCAGTCTGGAGCGCCAGCAACTGGCCCAGCACATAGGCGAATGATTCGCCATAAAGCATGCCTTCAGGCGGCAGCCCGCCGCTGGCCAGTCCGAAACCGGCGCCGGTGGCGTTGCCGGGAACTGCATATGCCTGCGCCACGGTTTGCGGATCGCCCATCATCGCGAATTCTTCATAGAGCCAGGCGCCGGTGGCGTCCTGGATGTAGCTGCGCAGCGAGTTGCCGATGACGGAAGCGGGAATAGCGGCGTTGACGGCCGGGTCGTCTATGGGATCGAGAGCCAGCGACATCATCGTCACCATGCGCGAATGCGCCAAAAAGTAATTGTTCGAGGCCATGCGATAGGGCTTGTTGTTGGGAAGCAACTGCAGGCTGTTCACAACGCCCGGCGTGCCGGGGTTATCGCCGCCCGTGGTGGAGGCGGTGAGACAATCGGCGGCCCATGTCAGAAAGACTTTGCGAACGGCCGCTTTATCGGCGGCGGTGAGGATGGGGTTGCCACCGGCGTTGGTGGCGTTGTAGATCCAATCGACTACCAGCGGCCATTCATGGCCCGTGAAGCTGCCGCGGTTGTAGATCGGAAAAGCGGGATCGCGGAACGGCGCGCCTTGCAGCTGGCCCAACGCCGCCTGATTGATGGCATACATCAGCAAATTACGCGCGCCTTGCGCGTACTGCATGCGGTTGGCGGGGCTGGGGTCGATGAGCGAATGAAAGGCCAGAATGAGCGCGTTCTCCTCGCTGAGCATGCCCTGATAGCCTTGGGTATCGCCGAGATCGGGGTACGGGCTGGCCGGCGTAGGATTGGTCGCGCTGAGGCCGGCGCCGGGAAACGCCTGGTTGTAATTGGCGATGGCTTGGCTGAGCAGACTGGAGAATCCCTGGTAGGCGACGTTGCTCGTCGTGGCCCAGGATTGGAGCCGTGGAAGATCCTGCTGCGTCACCCACAGGCGCGGATGAGTGGTGACGGGAAATGGAATCGGCGGCGGCGTGAAGAAATTCGCCGTGACAGTGGTGTTCGCCGCGGGCATGGTGAGCGTAGTGGGGCTGGCGTTGCTATTCGCAACCGAGGCGCCGCTCCAGAATTGGAAGGCTTGACCGGCAGGCGCGGCGTTGGCCGCGATAGTGACGACCGTGCCTGCCGCGTAGGAACCGCCCGCGGGGCTGGTGATCGTTCCGTTGACGACGGTGAGCGTGTAGAGCGTGGAACCTCCGCTGCCCCCGCTTCCCCCGGAGCCGCCGCCTGAGTTGGTGCTGGTGACCGGCACGACAATCGAGTTGCTTGGCGCCGATCCCGGATTCTTCATGTAAAACGTGCTGGTCGACGCGGGACCTTGATAGATGGTCGCGGTGACTGACGTTGCAGTGACCGAATTCGTCGCATATTGGATCACGCCGACGCTGCCGTAACTGTCGTACAGCAGAGCGCCACTTTGAAAACCGGTTCCGGTCGCGGTCACGTTGATCGTACCGACGCTCAGCGGATTCGGCGTGACTGAAGTGAGCACGGGCGCGCTGGGGGTCGTCGATCCGCCGCCACCGCCGCTGCCTGAGCCGGAACCGCTGCCGCTGCCCGAACCTGAACTGGTGCCGCTCGTAACCGGCACGACGATCGAGTTACTCGGCGCCGACCCGGGATTCTTCACGTAGAACGTGCTGGTGGAAGCCGGACCCTGATAGATAGTCGCGGTGACCGAGGTTGCGGTGACCGAACTCGTCGCATATTGGATCACGCCGACACTGCCGTAGCTGTCGTACAGCAGAGCGCCGGCCTGAAAGCCCGTTCCAGTAATCGTTACCGCGATCGTTCCGACCTTCAGCGGGTTCGGCGTAAACGACGTCAACACAGGCGCACCGGGCGTGGACGAATTACCGCCGCTCCCGGAGCCGGCGCCGCTATTCGACCCGCCACCCGAGCCCGGGCTCGTGACAGGTATCGTTATCGAGCTACTGCAGGATGTCCCCGGATTCTTGACGCAGAATACGGCGCTGGCAGCGGGCGCTTGATAGCCGATCGCCGTGATCCTGTCCGCGCTAACTTTTTGCGTGGTAAGTTGGACGGCGCCATCGAAAACCGTCGCGCCGGTTTGAAAGCCGCTGCCAAGGACCGTAATGGTAAACGTTCCCGAGGGCAATGGATTCGGCGAGGCGCTGGTGATCTTGGGCGCTTGCGCCAACAGGCTAGCAACCGGTAATAACGCAAGAGAGGCGAACAGCGAGGAACGGCAGAGACGAGGCATTGGTAGATCAATTCTACGGGCCCGTGGTTCAGCCGTACTGTAAGGGCAATACCTTATTAGCGGACTAATTGTTACCGGTAAGCCAGGCTTATTTTAGGTAGTTATCCAGCGGGTCGTTCGGCAGCGCTCTCAGCCCAGCGATCACGCAATCCGCGTTCAACTCGGCGCCGGCGCGGCTGGTGTGCGTGTTTGGATCGCCAAACAACGGCTCGACCTTTTCCGGGCCAAGCGCATCATAGCGCTGCGCGATGATCTCGTTGAGATCGATGAGCGGCGTGTGCTCGCTGGCCGCGACAGCGCGCGCCCATCCGGCGTAGGTGGCGGAATCGCGCGCGATCTTGCCATCTTTCCAGGTCTTGCGCGGAATCAAGGTGCACAGGATTGGCGTGGCGCCCTTGGCCCGCGCTTCGGCGACGAATTGCTTGAGATACCAGCCGTAGGTGTGAACAGTCTCGTGCCGGTGGGTGATGGGGTTATCGATCTCGCGCGTTTCATCGCCCGCGCCGCGCAAAGTTCCGCGGGCGCGCGCCGTATCGTCGAGCGGGCCGCCATCGTTGTGGCCGAATTGCATCATCACGAAATCGCCCGGCTTGATCAGCGCGAGCGTTTCCTCCCAATACGCGGTGTAGTAAGTGCGGCTGCTGAGGCCGCCGACGGCGCGGTTGACGACGTTAATCTTCGACGCATCGAAATGGTCGACCAACGGCTCGCCCCATCCCCATTGGCCGTTGGCGCCATCGCCCCGGCCGTTGCGCACGGTGGAATCGCCAACCAGGATGAGCGATGGCAGGTTGGGATTGGCGGGCGTGGGCAGCTTGATGTGAACAGCTTGCGGCGGAGGGGGATAAGCGTCGATGCTGCTGCTCTTTTCGGAAAAATACGCGGCCAGCGCGAAACCGGGGGCGCCTTTGATGGTGGAGACGACCAGCGATGCGTTGAGATCGGCCGCGGCGGGATTGGTGTGGGTGTGGTCTTCGGGGAAGAATTCCTTGACCTTTTCGGGGCCGAGTTTTTCGTAACGATCGGCAATGGCGTTCGTCACATCCAGGAACTGAACGTTCGCGGCTTTGGCGATATCCGCCGACCATTGGCTGTACTTGCCGGGGCCGCGTTCCACGGCGCCATCCTTCCAGATATTGCGCACGGTGAGTGAGAGCACGACGGGCGTGGCGCCTTTGGCTTTCGTCTCCGTGATGAACTTCCGCATGTAGTAACCGAAGGTGTACACGGTCTCCTTCGCGCCGTTCGGAAGCGTGAATTCCTGGGATTCGTCGCCGAGGCCGGGAAGGGAGCCGCGGGCGCGGTCTTGATCCGGCGGGCCGCCATCGTTGTGGCCGAACTGGATGAGGACGTAATCCCCAGGCTTGAGGCTGTCGCGGACGCCATCCCAAAGCCCTTCGGTGACGAAGGTGCGGCTGCTGCGTCCGGCGCGAGCGCGATTGACCACCTGGATTTTGGCGGGGTCGAAATAGGCGGCGAAGGGATCGGCCCAGCCGCGATGATCGGCGTTATTCGCCGTAGAATCGCCAATGACGTAGAGGGTGGGTAGCGCGCCTTGCGCGGAAAGCGCGAGGGCGAGGAGTGGGAGGGAGAGCGCGGCGCGGAGGGGTGAAACGGCCATGAGATCCATTTTGCCATTGATAACAAAGGGAACAAGCGGGGGCCGGATGACGTATTGTTTATTAAAGATGCCATTCTGCCACCAATGCGGCAACCAGGTCGGGGGTTTGGACGTGTACTGCGCCAAGTGCGGTTTACTCCAACCCGGACAGCAAGGCGCCGCGTCCCCGCCAATAGCGAACGATGTGCTAACCGGGGTGCCACCGAGAACGGCGTCGGTGCTCTGCTATGTGCCGGGCATCGGGTGGATCATGGCAGTCATCGTGTTGGCGTCGGTGCGCTTCCGCAATGACCTCACGCTCCGATTCCACGCCTTTCAAGGTCTCTATCTGTTCGTGGCCTGGCTGATGGCGGATTGGGTGCTGCGGCCTGCATTCGAGAACGTACTGGTGGGGCCGCCCTTTCACGTCTACCGCCTGGTGCAACTCGTATTGCTTGGCATGTCGGTGTTCATGATGCTCAAGGCCAGCCAAAACGAAGCCTTCCACCTGCCGATTTTCGGCGAACTGGCGCAGCGTTCGGCCTCCGGAAACTAGCGTGCTGGGCGCGATTGAAGCAGGCGGGACAAAGTTCGTTTGCGGCGTGGGCACAGGGCCCGGCGATATCGAGACCATCCAGATTCCGACCGCATCGCCCGGCGAAACTACCGAAGCCGCCATCTCATTTCTACGCGGGCGCAATGTTCAAGCGGTGGGTATCGCGTCGTTTGGGCCGGTCGATCTGGCGGCCGGACGCATCACTTCCACGCCCAAAACCGGATGGCGCAATTTCGATCTCGCCGGCACCGTACGGCGTGGGCTCGGCGTGCCGGTTGCGTTCGAAACTGATGTCAACGGCGCGGCGTTGGGCGAGGCTCGCTGGGGCGCCGCCCGCGGCGTTTCGGACTTTATCTATCTCACGGTAGGCACCGGCATCGGCGGCGGCGCCATGGTGAACGGCGCTCTGCTGCACGGCTTGTCGCATCCGGAAATGGGGCACGTGCGCATTCCACACGACCGCGCACGCGATCCATTCGCCGGCATCTGTCCATTCCACGGCGATTGCCTGGAGGGGTTGGCATCGGGCCCCGCGATGGAAGCGCGGTGGTCAAAATCCGCGCGCGAATTGCCACCGGATCACGAGGCTTGGGCGCTCGAAGCGCACTACCTGGCGCTCGGACTCATGAACTGGATCTGCACGCTCTCGCCGAAACTGATCCTGATCGGCGGCGGCGTGGCCGAGCAGGCGCTTCTGTTCCCCATGATTCGCACCGCGGTATCGGCGATCCTCAACGGCTACGTTGAAGCTCCGCAGATCGTGCCGCCGGGGCTTGGCGCGCGCGCCGGCGTGTTGGGAGCGCTGGCGCTCGCGGAAACGGCCGCTTCGAAGTAACAGCGCTACTTCTTGCGTTGCCCCCAGGTGGGCGGCGGCGGCTCGGTGGTCATGCGATCCACTGGCTTCTCTTTCAGCATGCGCATGGCGTCTTGCACGGCCCGTTCAAGTTGCGGATCGTGACCGGCGATCACGTCTTTGGGCCAGTTTTCGACATCGACATCCGGCGGAGTGCCTTCATTTTCCACGGCCCATTTGCCCTCGCGCGTGAAGAATCCGCCGCGCGGCGCGATCATGGAACCGCCATCGATGAACAGCGGCGTATCGGCAGTGTGTACGAGGCCTCCCCAGGTGCGCTTGCCGACGAGTTCGCCGACCTTGCGATGGTGGAACATCCAAGGCATGAGATCGCCGCCCGAGCCGGCCATTTCATTGATGACCATCACCTTCGGCCCCCAAATTCCCGCCGAGGGGCTGGTGAAGGGCATGCGATCGCCAGCGACGTTGTTGAAGTAGCCGTCGAAATCGCGCTGCAGCACATCGATGATGTAGTCGGCCGCGGAGCCGCCGCTGTTGTAGCGCTCGTCGATGATGGCCCCGAGTTTTTCCTGCTGCGCGAAATAGTAGCGATTGAAGCTGGCGTAGCCGGGCTGGCCAGTGCTGGGCACATAGACGTACGCGAGCTGCCCGTTGGATAGCTTGTCCACCAGGCGGCGGTTGGCTTCCACGAAGGCGCGCGTACGCAGCGTCTGCTCGTTGGCCACGGGAACCACGGTGATCTGGCGCGCACCCTCCAGCGCGGGACGGCTGTTTACGGTGAGCACGGTCTGGTGATTAGCCGTGCCATCCAGGAGGCGATAGATGTTGTCCGGCGTTTTCAACTCTTCGCCGTTGATAGCGAGGATGTAATCGCCTGTCGAAACATCCACGCCGGGCGATGCCAGCGGGGCGCGCAGCTCGGGATTCCAGCTCTCGTTGTCGTAGATGCGCGCGATCTTGTAGCGGCCGCTGTCGACGGTGAAATCGGCGCCGAGTAATCCGCCGGGCGACGGCCGCACCGCGGGCATATCGCCGCCGCGCACGAAGGAGTGGCCGATGGCGATTTCCGAGCCCATCATGTCGAGCAGGTAATTGAGATCGGCGCGATGGTTCACGTAGGGCAGCAATTGCCCGTACATTTCCTTCATCTTGGGCCAGTCGGTCCCGTGCAGGTTGGGAACGTAGAGATAGTCACGCTGATTGCGCCAGCCTTCGTAGAAGATTTGCTTGAACTCTTCTTTGGGCTCGAGGTACATGCGTAGTTGAACGTTGAGACGCCCCTGCCCTGCTTGCGGCGCCTGGCGATCGGCATCGACCAGAAAAATACTGGGCCCGGCGGGAGCTTCTTCGGTCGCGGCGCCGCGTCCGCCACGGCCTCCGCCGGCGCCCGCGCTGCGGTAGACCAGCTTGTGACCATCGGCGCTGACGTCATAGGTGGCGACTCCGGCGGCGAACGGCGCTGCCCGGCGATCGCTCAGGCGATAACGCTGCAGGCTCGCGCCACCACGTCCGCCCCCGGCTGCGGATTCGAGATAGTAGACGGTTCCCGCCGCACCCGCGCGCAATTGCGAGTATTGCCGTTGCTGCACGCCCTGCACGTTGACGACGCGCTGCTGGATGCCGTCGAAATCGATCTGTACCGTAACCGGCGCGCGCGGAGTGCGCGGTGCGGGTTGTTCCGCATTGTCGGCAGGCGCCACGCCACCGCGTCCCCCGCGGCCTGCGCCAGCTCCAGCGGCGCCCGTGGGAGCGTTGCCGATGCCCTTATCCTCATCGCTTTCGGGCAGCAGCGGGCTCGGGTCGCCCTTCTTCAAAACCGCGAAGTAGAGGCCGAAGTTTTCATCGTGATCGTACGACGTCATATCGAGCCATTGCGATTTCAGGCCAAAATCGGTGGAGGCAAGAAACCAGAGATACTTGCCGCTCGAATCCCACGCCGGCCACACGGCGTCGGCGAGACCATCGGTGACCTGCTTCGATTCGCCGGTCTCGACGTTGCTCACGAAGATGGCGTGATAGAGCGATTTCAGATGGCTGGCGTAGGCCACCCATTTGGAATCGGGGCTCCAAACCGGATTCACTGTGCGCTGCGGAACCATCCACGGATCTTTGCCGACGATCTTGGCCTGCCCGCTGGCGATATCCATCACCCAAACGCTCAGATTGGTGTCGGTGTAGAGGAGCTTCTTGGAATCGGGCGACCAGGAAGGCGTGTAGTAGTGCGTGGGATGCGGCAGCGCGATCTCGCGCAGCGGCTTCAACCCATCCTGCGTTTCCACGATGAGCTTGTATTCGCCCGAGCGATCGCTGAAGTAAGAGATGTACTTGCCGTCAGGCGACCAGGCGGGGTCGATCTCGGCCGATCCCGAGGAGTGGCTCAGGTTGCGAACGTCGCCCTTCTCGGCGGGAATGGTGAAGATCTCACCACGAGCTTCCACCAGCACGCGCGCGCCAGTGGGCGAAAGAGCGAGGCTGTCCATGCGAGCGGTGACGTCTTCCCAACGCGGCATCATCCAAGGGAAGTCACCGGCGGCGGAGATCTCGACCACGTGGGCACGGCCGGTTTTGGGATCGAGCTCGTGAACATAGCCCGCTTGCTCGAACACCACTGCGCCCCCGCCCGAATCGAGCGTCTTGACGTCGAAATCGGTGAAATGCGTGACCTCGGCCAGCTTCTTCGATTTCGTGTCGTACGACCACACGTTGGCCACGCTGTCGCGGTCGGAAATGAAGTAGACGGTATCGCCGACCCAGACCGGGTCCATGTCTTTGGAATCGGTCCACGGCGGCGAGACGAGGTCATAGGTCTTGAGATCGACGATCCAGATGGGGCGGTTCTGGCCGCCGCGATAGTTGCGGCGCTCTTCGTCCCAGGAGTTGTTCATGCGGTACGCGATGCGCGAACCGTCGGGCGAGATCTTGCCTTGATAGCCGCGCGGCAGCGCGAGCGGCTCCTCCACGCCGCCGTCGGCGGGGACGGTCCAGAAGCGCGGGGCGGCGCTGGGCGCCCAGGTGGCGCGGGCGGAGGCGAAGAGCACGGCTTTGCCGTCGGCGGTCCAGCCCTGCACGGTGTCGGCGCCGGGATGCCAGGTGAGGCGCTTCGGCTCGCCGCCTTCGGCCGGGACGACATAGACGTCTTCATTACCGGCGTAGGACGCCGTGAACGCGATGCGTTTGCCGTCCGGCGAGAAATGCGGATTGGTGGTCACGCCCTGAAAACTGGTGAGGCGGCGCGCGGCTCCGCCGGCGCGATCGACGATCCAGATATTGTTGGCGTAAGCAAAAGCAATCTGCGTGGCGCTGACGGTCGGCATGCGCAGCAGACGGGTGGTGGGACCATTAGCCGCGAATGCGGCGGGGATTAAGCAGAGGCACAAAAGGAAAGCGCGAGTGGACATTGGACGTAACTCCGTTTCGTCCAGTGTACACTCGCGCTGAAGCTAACTAAAGCTGCGAGGCTATTCTTCTTCGGGTTCGCCCTCTTCGTGCTCACGGCCTTCGCGCTGCGCTTTGAGCCGCTCTTCGCGGCGCTTGGCGCGGTCGGCGGCGCGCTTGACCAGCTCGGAACCGACCAATTCGATCATGGCCTGCTCCGCGCCATCGCCCTGGCGGGGCGCAAGACGCACGATGCGGGTATAGCCGCCGTTACGCTGGCCGAAGCGCGGGCCCAGCGTGTCGAACAGCTTCTTCACCGATTCCGGAGTGAACAGGAACGAGGCGGCCTGACGGCGAGCGTGCAGGTTGCCGTTCTTGGCGAGAGTGATCATCTTCTCCACCAACGGCCGTACGGCTTTCGCCTTGGGCACGGTGGTGACGACGCGCTCCTCCAGAATCACGCTGGTGGTGAGATTGCGGAGGAGCGCCTGGCGGCTATCTACGGGCCGCTTGAGTTTGTATCCGGCTACTTTGTGTCTCATGGGCTGACGCTTTCCTGGTTATTCTCCGATTTGATCCTGATCGTTGTCGTCGAGCCCGGAGTAATCGGGTATGGAACCCGGCGCGGGCGCGGGCGGCGCGACCAGGCGGCCATGCGCATCGATACGCATGCCCAGCGCGAGACCCATGTTGGCCAGGATTTCCTTGATTTCGTTGAGCGACTTGCGGCCGAAATTCTTGGTGCGCAGCATTTCGGCTTCGGTCTTCTGCACCAATTCGCCAATGGTCTGAATGTTGGCGTTCTTGAGGCAGTTGTAAGAGCGCACGCTGAGCTCGAGCTCTTCGACCGAGCGGTTGAGGACCTCGTTCATCTTGTCCATGCCGCGTTCGGAAATCTCTTCCGCCTGCTCCGGCACTTCCTCGAAGTTGATGAAGATGGTCATGTGGTCTTTGAGCAGCTTGGCCGCGTAGCCGATGGCATCCTGCGGCGAAACGGCTCCGTTGGTCCAGACCTCGAGCGTGAGCTTATCGTAATCCGTCATCTGGCCGAGGCGCGCGGCCTCCACCTGGAAGTTGCACTTGCGCACGGGCGAGTGGACGGAATCGATCGGAATATAGCCGAGGGCGAGATCTTCGTCGAAGTTCTTGTCGGCGCTGACATAGCCGCGTCCCGACTTCAGGCGCATCTCGATGGAGAGCTTGCCGCCTTCGCTGACGGTGGCGACGTGAACGTCGCGGTCGAGCACTTCGACGTCGGCATCGGTTTCAATCTGGCCGCTGCGGACTTCGCCCGGCTTATCGACAGTGAGGCGCACGGTTTTGACGCCGTCGCCCATGATCTTGAAGGGAATCTGCTTGAGGTTGAGGATGATATCGGTTGCGTCTTCCACGACGCCCGGAATCGGGCTGAACTCGTGCTCGACGCCGTCGATGCGGACGGCGGTGATGG
The DNA here is from genome assembly GCA_963743705.1 of Bryobacterales bacterium. GTDB lineage: Bacteria > Acidobacteriota > Terriglobia > Bryobacterales > Bryobacteraceae > PALSA-243. The sequence continues at coordinate 114,305 of CAVUQS010000022.1, forward strand.
CGGCGCCTTCAATCGAGCTGAGCAGGACGCGCCGCAGGCTGTTGCCGATGGTCGTGCCGAAGCCGCGTTGAAACGGCTGGGCAGTAAACATGCCATACCGCTCGGTGAGAGTTTCGGTATTGGCGACTAAACGCTTGGGTTTTTGGAAGCCCTTAAACATAGAAATTCCTCCTTGTGGACGGCCCGCAGGCCAGTCCGGCCAAGTTACTTCGAGTACAACTCCACGATGAGTTGCTCGTTCAGTTGGATCTGCACCAGGTCACTGCGTTGGGGCACGGCGGTAATGCGCCCCTTCAATCCCTCCCGGTCGACATCGATCCAGTTCGGCGCGGGCGCGTGGGCCGTGGCGTCGCGAGAGGAAAGAATGGCCGGATTGTTTTTGCTGGATTCACGCACGGAAACGACATCGCCCGGCTTGACTTGAGCGGATGGAATGTTGCACTTGCGTCCATTGACGTCGATGTGCCCGTGGCGGACGATCTGACGCGCCTGGGCGCGGCTCGCGCCGAAACCCATGCGATAAATTACGCTGTCCAGGCGGCGCTCGAGACCGGACATGAGATTTTCGCCGGTGATGCCTTTGGCGTGCGCGGCCTTCTCATAGGCTCCGCGGAACTGCGCTTCGAGGACGCCGTAAATGCGGCGTACCTTCTGCTTCTCGCGAAGCTGCAATCCGTAGCCCTGGATCTTCTGTTTGCGGTCTTTGCCATGCTGCCCCGGGACGAAGTTGCGCTTTTCGATGGCGCACTTCTCGCTGTGGCAGCGATCGCCTTTGAGATAAAGTTTCATGCCCTCGCGCCGGCACTGCCGGCAAACCGGGCCGATATATCTTGCCAAGTTCCTCTCCTTACCTTTCGTTCAGGTGCGGTTTACAGCCATGGCTGGCCTTCTTCCCGCTTACTAACATGCGCAGACCGGAAGGTCTGCGCTACTCAAACTCTCCGCTTTTTCGGCGGCCTGCACCCATTATGCGGAATCGGGGTCACATCTTTGATCGCCCGCACTTCAATACCGGCGGTGGAAAGAGCGCGCACGGCTGACTCGCGGCCGGAACCGGGGCCGCTGACACGGACTTCAACGGTGCGGAGGCCGCTCTCGCTAGCTTTGTTGGCCGCCGTCAACGCGGCTTGCTGCGCAGCGAATGGCGTGCCTTTGCGCGATCCACGGAAACCCAGCGAGCCGGCGCTCGACCAGGAAATGGTGTGGCCTTCCTGATCGGCAATGGTGACGATGGTGTTGTTGAAGGTCGCCTGCACGTGCACGATGCCCGAATGGACGACGCGCTTTTCCTTCTTCTTGAAGCTCTTCTTCTTGCCGGTCTTTGCGGGCGCTTTTGCCATACTATGTCTTCCCCGTCGCCTTCTTTTTGTTCGCTACGGTGCCGCGGCGCGGTCCCTTGCGGGTGCGCGCATTGGTGTGCGTGCGCTGTCCGCGCACCGGGAGGCTGCGGCGGTGGCGCAGGCCGCGATACGACCCCATCTCGATGTGACGCTTAATGTTCATCGAGATTTCCTTGCGGAGATCGCCTTCAACCGCGCCTTCTTCTTCCAGAATCTGGCGGACGCGGTTGACCTCGTCCTCGCTCAGATCTCGAATTTTCTTGTCGAAATCGATGCCCGCGCGATGCAAAACCGACTTGGAACGGGTGCGGCCGATGCCGTAAATGTAAGTCAGCCCGATCTCGGCCCGCTTTCCCGGGGGTAGATCCACGCCTGCGATACGCGCCATACTTTTATCCCTGCCTCTGTTTGTGTTTCGGGTTTACGCAGATGACCCGCACCACGCCTTCGCGATGGATCACCTTGCACTTGTCGCAAATTTTCTTTACCGACGCTCGAACTTTCATGTGTGAACCTTCAGGGTCTCGTTAACACCCACGGCCCGTTTTCGGTGACCGCGATGCAGTGTTCGAAGTGGGCCGAATTCGACCCGTCTTTCGTCACCGCCGTCCATTTATCTTTCAAAACCATCGTCTCCGGCCGTCCCGCGCTGACCATGGGCTCGACCGCCAAAACCATTCCCGGCTTCAACCGGGGATTCTCATTGCGCCGGTCCACATAGTTCGGAACCTGCGGCTCCTCATGGAGCTGCGTGCCGATGCCATGGCCCACAAACTCGCGCACGATCGAAAACCCGTTGGCCTTCACGTGCTGCTCGACCGTTCCGCAAACATCGAACAGCCGGTTACCATCCCGCACCCGGCCGATCGCGAGTTCGAGCGATTCCTGCGTCACCTTCAGCAGTTTCTTCGTCTGCTCGCTCACTTCGCCCACCGGAACCGTTACCGCCGAATCGCCGTAATAGCCATCCAGCTTCACGCCAGTGTCGATCGAAAGGATGTCGCCCTTCTTCAGGGTCCGCTTCGCATTCGGCATCCCGTGGATCACCTCGTGGTTGACCGAGGTACACAACACAAACCGGTAAATCTCTCCCGCCGCCGGAACATAGTAGCCCTTGAAAGCGGGGCGGGCGCCGGCATCGGCGATCATCTTCTCAGCCGCCACTTCCAGGTCCAACGTCGAGCAACCCTCGACCGCCAGTTCCTTCAGCTTCTCCAGGACCTGATAGACGAGCAGCCCGCTGCGCCGCATCTTTTCCAGTTCAGCGGCCGTTTTGCGCACGATCATGACAGTCTATCGCCTGGCAAATCTTCTCAAAAATCTTGTCGGGCGGCTGGCTGGAAGCATCGACTTCCACCAACTGACGCCCGGCGGCGCGGTAAAATTCCAGCACCGGCCGCGTCTGCTGCTCATAAGAGCTCAAACGCTCGCGAATAACGTCTTCGCGGTCATCGTCGCGGATCACCAGCTTGGTTCCGTCCAAATCACACAATCCATCCACCTTGGGAGGTTTGGATGAAGTATTGTACAGAGTTCCACAGAGGGGACACTGGCGGCGCCCGTCAAACGGGCAATAATACTATTGTAATCTACCGCGAGGTGGACTACCACATCGTGCACTCCCCTGCGGTCCAGCTCCCCGGTCAGGAATTCCGCCTGGCCCACGGTGCGCGGGTAGCCATCGAGGATAAACCCTTCGGCCGCATCGGGTTCGTTCAACCGAGTCGCGACCATTTCGTTGACAACCTCGTCGAGCACCAGCACGCCGGCGTGCATTTTCGCCGCGAAGCGCGCACTCAACTCGGTGCCTTGCCGGATCCGCTCACGCAGCATATCCCCGGTTGAGATATGCGGAATTCGCAGGCGCTGGTTTAGCAGCTTCGCCTGCGTGCCTTTGCCGGATCCAGGCGATCCAAACAGGACAATCGCCATCACAATTTGTACTTCACCGCGGAGCCGTCGAAGCGCAGAATCAACTCCAACGAACGGCGAACATGGCCGTCTTGAACACTCAATTAGAACGTGCTCCTTCTTCCTTTGATACGTCCGGAACGCGGCGTAAAACCTTCGTAGTGGCGCATGATGAGCTGGGCTTCGATCTGGTTGATCGTATCCATCGCCACACCGACTACGATAAGCAGCGAAGTGCCGCCGAAATAGAAATTGACGCCCAGGCCGTCCAGCAGCGGACGCGGGAAATGCGCATCGATGAACGTCCCGATGAGCGGCAGATGCTGCAATTTGACGCCGGAGATCATGATGTCCGGAATCAGGCACAAAATCGAGAGATAAATACCGCCCACCACGGTGATCTTGGTGAGCACGTTGTTCATGTAATCCGCCGTGTTGCGGCCCGGACGGATGCCGGGAATGAAGCCGCCGTACTTGCGCATATTGTCGGCCGCTTCGTTCGGATTGAAGATGATCGAAACGTAGAAGAAGCAGAAGAAGATGATGCCGGCGACGAAGAGCACGTAGTAGAGCGGTTCGCTATGCCGGATGGTGTTCAGCGTGTTGATCATCCACGGCGTGTTCTTCACGAAAGCGAGCTGCGCCAAAGTCTGCGGGAAAGCCAGAATCGACGAAGCGAAGATCACGGGGATCACGCCGCCGGCGTTAACCTTCAGCGGCATGTGCGTGGATTGTCCGCCCATCACGCGCCGTCCGATGACGCGCTTGGCGTATTGCACCGGGATGCGCCGCTCGCCGCGTTCGACGAGAACAATGAACGCCACCACCGCGATCATCATCGCCAGCAGCATGATCAGCTGCAGAGCGTTCCACTCACGCGTGACGAATACATTCTGGTAGACGCTGCCCACCGCGTGCGGAATGCCCACCACGATGCCGGTGAAGATGATCAGCGACATGCCGTTGCCGACGCCGCGCTCGCTGATCTGCTCGCCCAGCCACATGATGAAGGCCGAACCGGTGGTGAGCGACAGGATGGTCAGGAACAGGAAACCCCAGCCCGGGCTGATGACAATTCCCTGCTGCATCGCTTCCAGGCTCTTGGCGATGGTGGCGGATTGAATGACGGAAAGGATGATAGTGAGATAGCGGGTCCACTGCGTGATCTTGCGGCGGCCGAGTTCGCCTTCCTTCTGCAGCTTTTCGAGCGTGGGAACGACGACCGTGAGCAACTGCAGGATAATCGACGCCGTGATATAGGGCATGATGCCCAGGGCGAAGATGGTCAGCTTGCGGATGTTGCCGCCCGCGAACAGATCGAAGAAGCCGAAGATGGAGCCTTGCGTGGAGCTGAAGAACTGCTCCCACTTCTGGGTGTTGATACCGGGCGTGGGTATCTGGCTGCCAAGCCGGTAGACCGCGAGCAGACCCAGAGTGAACATGAGCCGCTTGCGAAGGTCGGGTACGCGAAAGATGTTCGCGAAGGCTTCAAAAAACTTCTGAACCATGATTCCCTTCGTTCCGCCGCTTACTCTTTTACGGCCGCGCCGATGATCTGCGCCGTACCGCCGGCCTTCTGGATCTTTTCGATCGCCGATTTCGAAAAATGGTGCGCTTCCACGGTGATTTTGCGCGTCAATTGGCCAGTTCCGAGAACCTTGAGGCCGTCCTCGAGTTTCTTGATCACGCCCAATTCGACCAGGCGATCCACATTGAAGCTATCGCCCTCGAGCTTTTCGAGGCGATTGAGGTTGACGAGGGCGTAGTGCTTCTTAAAGATGTTGGTGAATCCGCGCTTCGGCAGACGGCGGTGCAGCGGCATCTGGCCGCCTTCGAACCCGCGCTTCTGGCTGAAACCGGAGATGGAACGCTGACCCTTCGCGCCGCGCGTGGAGTATTTGCCCGTGCCCGAGCCCATGCCGCGCCCAACGCGCTTGCGGGGCTTCTTTTGTCCGGCCGGTGGTTTGAGAGAACTGAGATTCATAATCGAAATCCTTTATTCGACGCTGACACGCAGAGAATCGGAGGTTCCGCAGAGAAACTCAATGGTTTCTCTCTGCGAGATCTCCGCCTCTCTGCGCCTCCGCGTCAAGCTTTACTCCACAATACTCAACAAATGCGGAACCTTCTTCACCATTCCCCGGAATACCGGGGAATCGGGGCGCTCCACCACCTGATTCAACTTCCGCAGGCCGAGGCCTTTTACTACGCGCTTGTGCTTTTCCGGGGTACAGATCGGGCTGCGCACGAGCTTGATTTTGATGGTCGCCGCCATTACATTTTCTCCAGCGCCAGGCCGCGCATTTCCGCCACGGCGGCTTTGTCGCGCAGCGATTCGAGCGCCACGATAGTCGCCTTCACCACGTTATGGGCGTTGCGGCGGCCGATGGATTTCGTGAGCACGTTGGGAATGCCGCAGGCCGAGATGACCGCGCGCACCGCGCCGCCGGCGATCACGCCGGTTCCGGCCGGGGCCGGCTTCAACAGCACCTGGGAACTCGCATAGCGGCCCAGCACCTGGTGCGGGATGGTGGTCTCGAGCACGTGCACCTTGCGCAGCGTCTTCTTGGCCGCTTCGATGCCCTTGCGGATAGCCGACGGTACTTCCTTGGCCTTGCCGACGCCATACCCGACGACTTTCGCCGACGGATCGCCGATCACCACCAGCGCCGAGAAACTCATATTCTTACCGCCCTTGACCACCTTGGTGACGCGATTGATGGCCACAACCTGTTCCTTCAGGTTCAGGTTGCTCGGGTCGATACGTTTGACTTGCGTTGGCATGAATTAGAACTCCAGTCCTGCTTCGCGAGCGGCATCGGCCAGCGCTTTCACGCGGCCGTGATATTGATAGCCGCCGCGATCGAACACGACGCTCTTGACGCCCTTTTCCTTGGCGCGCTCGGCAATCAGCTTACCGATGGTCTTGGCCGCGGCCACATTGCCGCCAGCCGATTTGGAAGACTTATCCACCGAAGAAGCGGAGACGAGCGTCTTGCCCTCCACGTCGTCGATGACCTGCGCGTAAATATGCGCCACGCTGCGGAATACCGCGAGACGCGGCCGCTCGGTGGTGCCGCGCACCTTGCGCCGGATGCGCGTGTGGATGCGCTTGCGGATTTCTTTCTTTTCGATCTTACGAATCATTTGCCACCAGCCCCGGTCTTACCGACCTTCTTGCGCAGGGCTTCGCCAGTATAACGGATGCCCTTGTTCTTGTACGGATCGGGCTTGCGAAGCGCGCGAATGTTGGCCGCGACCTGGCCCAGAAGCTGCCGGTCGTAGCCGCTCAGCACAATGCGGCCCTGCAGGTTCTGGATCGAACTGCCGGCCACCTTGTCGACTTTCATATCCACGCCATCCGGCAACAGCAACTCGATGGGATGCGAATAGCCGAGGATGAACGTCGCGATCTTGCCTTTGACCTCGGCTCGGTATCCGATGCCGACGATATCGAGCTCGCGCGTAAAGCCGGCCGAAACGCCCTGCACCGCGTTGGCGGCGAGAGCGCGCGTCAGACCGTGCAAGGCGGCGTGCTGATCGGAATCGCGCACTAGTTCGAGCTTGCCGTCTTTCTGCTCGATCTTGATGCCCTGCGGGATCGGCACGGTAAGCGTGCCCTTGGGTCCCGTAACCTGCAGTCGATCGCCAACCTGGATCTTGACGCTGCCCGGCAGCGGGATCGGTTTTTTACCAATTCGAGACATAGTTAAACCTTTTGGCCTTCGTTCGACGCAGAGACACAGAGAGTCGAATAGAAAGCTTCTCCATTTACCAAACCCTACAAAGGATCTCGCCGCCGACGCGCACTTTGTGCGCGTCGCGGCCGGTCATGACCCCGCGGGCGGTGGTCAGGATGTTGATGCCGAGACCGCCCAGTACGCGCGGGATGTCCGTCTGGCCGACATAGACGCGGCAGCCGGGGCGCGATACGCGCTCGATGGCGGAGATGACCGGCTCGTTGCCCGAGCCGTACTTCAAATAGATCTTGATGGTCCGCTTCACGCCCTCTTCCGCGACCTTGAAGTTGGCGATATAGCCCTCTTCCTTGAGGATGCGCGCAATCTCCGTCTTCAGCTTCGACGCCGGGACGTCCACCTTCGGGTGGCGGGCCTGGATCGCGTTGCGCACGCGAGTGAGCATGTCGGCAATGGGATCGCTCGTCATAAATCTCCTTACCAGCTCGCCTTCGTCACGCCTGGGATCTCGCCGTTCAAAGCGAGTTGGCGGAAACAGAGACGGCAAATGCCGAACTTGCGCAGGAAAGCGCGCGGACGCCCGCAGCGCCAGCAGCGGTTGCGGTGTCTGCACTGCAGCTTTGGTGTCTTCGCCCTGCGAGCCTTGTCGAGCTTAATGTCTCGCGCCATCTTTGCGGTAGTCGCCATGTATCTTCTCGTCCTTACTGCCGGAACGGCATTCCCATCTGGCGCAGCAACGCCAGGCCTTCGGCGTCGGTGCGCGCCGTGGTGGTGATGGAGATGTTCATGCCCTTGGTCTTCTCAACCTTGGAGTAATCGATCTCCGGAAAAATCAACTGGTCTTTCACGCCCAGCGTATAGTTGCCGCGGCCGTCGAAGCTCTTCGAGGAAATGCCGCGGAAATCGCGAACGCGAGCGAGCGCCACGTTCACCAGGCGATCGAAAAATTCGTACATGCGGTCGCCGCGCAAGGTCACCATGCAGCCGATCGCCTGGCCTTCGCGCAACTTGAACTGCGCGATCGATTTGGCGGCCTTCGTCACTACCGGCTTTTGCCCCGCGATCTGCGTCAACTCGTTGACGGCGCCATCCATCAGCTTGGCGTTTTGCGTGGCTTCGCCCAGGCCGATGTTAATCGAGATCTTTTCGATCTTCGGCACGGCCATGACGTTCTTGTAGCCGAACTCTTTGGTGAGACCCGGCACGACTTTCTTCTGATAATGCTCTCTTAAACGTGCAGCCATGAAGTCCTCTTACTTTTTGTCGAGCGTCTGCCCGCACTTGCGGCAGATTCTCGTGCGCCGCGTCTTGCCGCCCGCCACGTGATCGATATGGTGCTTCATGCGGACCGCTTTATTGCAGCCCGGGCACACGATCATGACGTTCGAAACCGCGATCGAGCTCTCACGCTCGGCGATGCCGCCCTTGATCTGTTTCTGCGGATTGGGACGGGTATGACGCTTGATCATGGCCACGTGCTCCACCAGGACGCGCCCGGTTTCGCGGTTCACGCGCAGCACGCGGCCGGTCTTGCCGCTGTCGCGGCCGGTGATGACCTTGACCGTGTCTTCCTTCTTCAGTTCAATGCGCGCCGGCGGGGCCGGCTTCTTCTTTGCAACCGCCATTAGATTACCTCGGGAGCCAGCGAAACGATCTTCATGAATTTCTTCTCGCGCAGTTCCCTGGCCACAGGGCCGAAAACACGCGTGCCGACCGGCTCTCCCACGTCGTTAATAAGCACGGCGGCATTCGAATCGAAGCGGATGTACGTACCATCCTTGCGCCGCGTCTCCTTGCGCATGCGTACAATCACGCAGCGCACCACCTTACCCTTTTTGATCGCCGAATCGGGGGCCGCTTCTTTCACCGCAGCGGTGACGACGTCGCCCAAACCGGCGCGCAAACCGAGGTCGCCGCCACGCGGCAGGATGCACGAAAGCCTTCGCGCGCCGCTGTTATCGGCCACCTCGAGAATTGTTCGCATTCCGATCATAAATTAGCTCCTGAGAAGAGGTCGGGACTTCTTCCCCCTCAAACCTTGTCCAGCTCGGCCGGCTGCGCGCCCACCTGGGCGGCCCGGCGCACCACTTCCGCCAACTTCCAGTGCTTCAGCTTGCTCAGCGGACGGCACTCGACGATGCGTACCACGTCGCCCATCTTGGCCGTGCCTTCGGCGTCGTCGGCGTAAAATTTCTTGCGCTTCGCGATGATCCGCTTGTAGAGCGGGTGCGGGACGCGGCGGCTGACTTCCACCACAATGGTCTTGGCCATTTTGGTGGAGACCACCTGGCCGATTTTCTCGTTCTTGAAACTGTGCTTGGCTTGTTCTTCCGCCATACTATTTCTTCGCTCCGGCCAGTTCCCGCTGGCGCAACACCGTCAACGCGCGCGCGCGATCCTTGCGCAGGGTGCGCAACTTCTTCAAACCTTCCAGCTGACCCATGCCCTTCTGAAATTTGAGACGGAAGAGCTGGTCTTCCATTTCGGACAACTCGTGCTTAATTTCCTTGTCGTCCAGATCCTGCGGATTGAAACCCTTCATGTAGCTACTCGCCTTCCTCGCGGCTGATGAACTTCGTGCGGATGGGCAGCTTGTGCGCGGCCAAACGCATGGCCGCGGCCGCGGTGGCCCTATCCACGCCTTCCATCTCAAACAGCACTTTGCCCGGACGAATCACCGCCACCCACTGGTCGGGAGCGCCTTTACCTTTACCCATACGGGTTTCGGCGGGCTTCTTGGTGATCGGCTTATCGGGGAAGAGACGGATCCAAACCTTGCCGCCGCGCTTGATGGAGCGCGTCATGGCGACGCGCGCCGCTTCGATCTGACGGTCGGTGATCCAGGCGCACTCGAGGGCCTTGAGGCCGAATTCTCCAAAAGAGATAGACGACCCGCGCCAGGCCTTGCCGGCCATGCGCCCACGCTGCTGCTTACGATATTTGACCTTCTTGGGCATCATCATGGCGATTTATTCCTTGTTCTCGCCGGATTTTTCGGGCGAAGCAGCTTCGGGCGAGGTCGATTCCGCCTCGGGCTTGGCTTCCACCTTGGGTTCCGGTTTGGCTTCCTGCTTCCAGGAAGGTTGTTGCGGCGACATCAGCGGCGGCAGAATCGGCGCGGTAGGCCGGGCTGCCGGACGCGGCAGATCGACGGGCGCGGATTGTACGGCCGGACCAACCGGCTCGGGCGCAGCGGCAACCGGCGGAGCCTGACGCTCACGGTCGCGATCCCTCGGGCCGCCACGGCCGCCACGATCGCGGTCGCGGTCACGGTCTCTATCGCGGCGATCGCGGCGCGGCTCAGGCTCGGGCAGAAGACCCCGGCGCTTGGTGAGATCGAGGATCTCGCCCTTATACAACCACGATTTGATGCCGATTACGCCGTAAGTTGTGTGAGCTTCGGCAAACCCGTAATCGATATCCGCGCGCAGCGTGTGCAGCGGAAGCTGGCCCTGCAGATACCATTCGGAGCGCGCGATTTCCGCGCCGTTCAAGCGGCCCGACACGCGCACCTTGATGCCTTTGCAGCCGAAGCGCAGCGCCGAATCGACGGCCTTGCGCATGGCGCGCCGGAAAGCCACGCGCTTTTCGAGCTGCATGGCGATGTTCTCGGCGACCAACTGCGCGTCGAGCTCCGGCTTGTGAACTTCCTGGATGTCGATGAAGACCTCACGCTTGGTCTTCCTCGCCATATCCTGCTTGAGTTTTTCGATCTCGGCGCCTTTGCGGCCGATGATGATGCCGGGGCGCGAGGTGCGGATGGTGACGCGCAGCTTGTTGCCCGGCCGATCGACTTCAATCGCGCTCACGCCCGCCGACTTCAACCGGTTGCGCAAGGCTTCCTTCAATTCGAGGTCTTCCTGCAGGAGCTTGGCGTAATCCTGCTTCGCGAACCAGCGCGAGCGCCACGGCTTGTTGAAGCCCAGCCGGAATCCGTACGGGTGAACTTTCTGTCCCATCTATGCCCCTTCTTTGTCCGCCACTTTGACCACGATGTGGGCCATGCGCCGCTGATAGCGATACGCGCGTCCCATGGGCGCCGGCCGCACGCGCTTCATGCGGGGCCCTTCATTGACGTAGGCTTCGCTCACCACCAACTCGTCGACGTCGACGTCTTCGTTGAGATTTTGCGCGTTGGCAATGGCCGATTGCAAAACCTTTTCCACGGTCGGCGCGATGCGCTTGTTGGCTGCACGCAGCGTATTAATGGCGGCCCCGGCTTGCTTGCCGCGGATTAAATCCACCACCAAGCGCGCTTTCTGCGCCGAAACCCGGATATATCTAGCTTCCGCTTTGGCTTGCATGACGATCCTCTTATGACGGCTTGGACGACTTTTCCGTCGCCGCCTTCACCGAATGTCCCTTGAATGTACGCGTAGGCGAAAATTCGCCCAGCTTGTGACCCACCATATTTTCGGTGACGTACACGGGGATGAACTTCTTGCCGTTGTGAACCGCAACCGTGTGGCCGACGAATTCCGGAAGAATAGTCGAGCGGCGCGACCAGGTGCGCACCACCTTCTTCTCGCTGGCAGCGTTGAGCACGGCGAGCTTCGCTTCCAGGTGCGTGTCGGTAAACGGTCCCTTCTTTACGGATCTGCCCATTCGCTACCTCTTCTTGCTCTTTCTTGTCACGATCCACTTGTCCGTGCGCTTGTTGTTACGCGTCTTGTATCCGCGCGTAGGCTGGCCCCACGGGGTCACCGGATGGCGCCCGCCCGAAGTCTTGCCCTCGCCGCCGCCGTGCGGGTGATCCACCGGGTTCATCGTCACGCCGCGGTTATGCGGCGTCTTGCCCAACCAGCGCTTGCGGCCGGCTTTGCCCAGCGATACGTTTTCGTGGTCGGAATTGCCCACCGCGCCGATCGTGGCCATGCATTCCACCTGCACGCGGCGCACTTCGCCCGAAGGCAGCTTCAACAGCGCGATTCCGCCTTCTCGCGAAACCAATTGCGCCTGCGAACCGGCCGAACGCGCCATCTGCGCGCCCTTGCCGGGGCGGAGCTCGATGTTGTGGACGATGGTGCCGGCGGGAATGTTCTTGAGGGGGAGGGCGTTTCCGAGGAGAATATCGGCCTTGGGGCCGGACATGACCTTCTGGCCCGGTTTCAAGCCGTCGGGGTGAATAATGTAGCGCTTCTCGCCATCCGCGTAGTGCAGCAGAGCGATGCGCGCCGAACGGTTGGGATCGTATTCGACAGCCGCGACCGTGGCCGGGATGTCGAACTTATCGCGCTTGAAATCGATCACGCGGTAGGCCTGCTTATGGCCTCCGCCGATAAAGCGCGAAGTCACGCGGCCCGTGCTGTTGCGGCCGCCCGAGCGCTGCTTCGATTCCACCAGCGACTTTTCCGGCGTCTGCTTGGTGATATCGTCGCGCGTCAGAACGGTCTGAAAGCGGCGCGTCGGTGTTACGGGTCTATAACTCTTGATAGGCATGTTAAGATCTCCGCGGCTAAATCTCCGCGAACTCGGGCGTCTTCTCGCCCGCCTTCAGCTTTACGTAAGCCTTCTTCCAATCCGAACGGTAGCCGGCAAAGCGACCGCGGCGCCGCAGCTTGCCTTCGAAAGTCGCCGTGCGAACCTCCTGCACTTTGACCTTGAAAAGCTTTTCGACAGCCATCTTTACCTGGGCTTTATTCGCGCGGGCGGCGACTTCGAAACACAACGTCCGCTCGGTATCTTTTTTGGTGACGCCCTTTTCGGTGACGAGCGGGCGCACGAGAACTTCATGCAGGTTCATATAGCGAGCGCCTCCGAGAATTTGCGCGCGGCGGCTTCACTCAGCAGCACGCTCTTGTGGCCCAGCAAATGGAAAGCGTTGACTTCCTTGGTGGGTAGCAGCGTGACACCCTTGAGGTTGCGCAGGCCGAGCGAGAGATTGCGATTATCGCCGTTTTCGATCACGAGCACCGTGCGCCCGGTTTCGAGCTTGGAAAGGGTGTTGAGAGCGCTCTTGGTTTTGTGATCGCCCAAGCCGAACGCTTGCACCACCTTCAATTCGCCGTCACGGACTTTAGCCGAGAGCGCCGAGCGCAATGCGCCCAACACCATCTTGCGCGGCAGCTTATAGCTGTAATCGCGCGGCACCGGCCCGTGAACCGTGCCGCCATGGCGCCAGAGTGGCGAACGCACCGAACCAACGCGCGCGCGGCCGGTACCCTTCTGCTTCCAGAGCTTCTTGCCGGAGCCTTCAACTTCACGGCGCACCTTGGTCTTATGCGTGCCGGCGCGTTCGCCCGCCCGGTAATGGCGGACGGCTTCATAGAGCAGCGCTTGGTTGATTTCAGCCCCGAAAACTTCGTCGGCCAGCTCGAGCGAACCGACTTTTTGATTGTTGAGATCGACAATATCGACTGTGGGCATGACCGTTACCTCTTGGACCTCCGCACGAGCACGTACCCGCCGTTGGGGCCCGGAACCGCGCCCTTGACGACCAGCACGTTGTCCTCGAGATCGACCTCGACCACTTCCAGGTTGCGCACCGTGATCTGCGCATTTCCCATCTGGCCGCCCATGCGCATGCCGGGCAGAACGCGCGATGGAAAGCTCGACGCGCCGATGGAGCCAGGCGCACGGTGGAACATCGAACCGTGCGTCGCGTCGCCGCCGCGGAAATGGTGGCGCTTGACTACGCCGGCGAAACCGCGGCCTTTCGAGATGCCGATGACATCGACTTTGTCGTTGGGCTTAAACTGATCCACCAGCACCTTGTCGCCAGCCTTCAGGTCGCCGTTGCCCTGCCCGAGCGCGAACTCGCGCAGGAACTTCGCGCCTTCCACGCCCGCCTTCTTCAGGTGACCGGTAGCCGGTTTATTGATGCGCTTGGGTTTGACGAACTCCATCAAACCGAGCTGCACGGCGTCGTAGCCATCCGTAGTGGGCGTCTTGCGCTGCACCACCATGCACGGACCGGCCTTCAGCAGAGTCACCGGGACGGCCTGGCCGTCAGGCCGGAACATCTGCGTCATTCCAATTTTTTTGCCAAGGATTCCTGGGCTCATCGAGACTTCCTTTTTGACGCAGAGGCGCTGAGACGCCGAGAAAACGATTTGATTCTTGTGTTCTCAGCGTCTCTGCGCCTCTGCGTCCAGTTTTTCACTTTCCGAACGCCTTAATTTCCACATCCACGCCCGCCGGCAGATCGAGCTTCATCAGCGCGTCCACCGTCTGCTGGGTGGGCTCCAGAATATCGAGGAGCCGCTTGTGGGTCCGGATTTCAAACTGCTCGCGCGACTTCTTATCGACGTGCGGCGAGCGCAAAACTGTCGTAACGCTGCGCGACGTTGGCAGTGGAATCGGCCCGGCGACGGTTGCACCCGTTCGCTTGGCCGTATCCACTATCTCCGTCGTCGATTGGTCGAGCACCCGGTGATCGTACGCCTTCAACCGGATGCGGATGCGTTCCCTTAGCGCCATTGGATGCCTATTTCACGATCTCGGACACGGTACCCGCGCCCACCGTGCGCCCGCCTTCGCGGATCGCGAAGCGCAAGCCCTTGTCCATCGCCACCGGCGTGATCAGCTCTACCACCAGTTGCACGTTGTCGCCGGGCATCACCATTTCCGTGCCCTCCGGCAATTGCGCCACTCCCGTCACGTCCGTCGTACGGAAGTAGAACTGCGGCCGGTAGCCCTTGAAGAACGGCGTATGACGTCCGCCCTCTTCCTTGCTCAGCACGTACACTTCGCCCTTGAATATCGTGTGCGGCGTAATCGAGCCGGGCTTCGCAATCACCTGCCCACGCTCCACTTCGTCCTTTTCCACGCCGCGCAGCAGCAGGCCCACATTGTCCCCGGCCATGCCCGAATCGAGCAGCTTCTTGAACATTTCCACGCCCGTCACTACCGTCTTGCGCGTGTCCCGGAAACCCACGATTTCCATTTCCTCGCCAACCTTGCAGACGCCGCGCTCGATCCGGCCCGTCACCACCGTGCCGCGCCCCTGAATCGAGAAGATGTCTTCGATCGGCATGATGAACGGCTTGTCCACCACTCGCTCCGGCATCGGAATGTAGGTGTCCACGGCCGCCATCAGCTCATCCACCGTCTTTTCCCATTGCGGCTCGCCGTTCAGCGCGCCCAGCGCCGATACGCGAATCACCGGCAGATCGTCGCCGGGGAATTGATATTTCGTGAGCAGCTCGCGCACTTCGAGTTCGACCAGGTCGAGCAACTCGGCGTCGTCCACCATATCCACTTTGTTCATGGCCACCACGATATACGGCACGCCCACCTGACGGGCGAGCAAGATATGCTCACGCGTCTGGGGCATCGGTCCGTCGGTCGCCGCGACAACGAGAATCGCGCCATCCATCTGCGCCGCGCCCGTGATCATGTTCTTGATGTAGTCGGCGTGGCCGGGGCAATCGACGTGGGCATAGTGCCGGTTGGCGGTTTCGTATTCCACGTGCGCCACCGCGATCGTGATACCGCGGGCCTTTTCCTCGGGCGCATTATCGATCGAATCGAAGCTGCGGAACTTGTTCTTCGGATTGTGCTTCGCCAGCACCTTGGTGATCGCCGCCGTGAGCGTGGTCTTGCCGTGATCGATGTGTCCGATCGTGCCGATGTTCACGTGCGGCTTGCTGCGGTCGAATTTTTCCTTTGCCATGGCTGGAAATCTCCTTAAAAATCTTTACTTCGTAACTTTTCCCTGAACCTTGCTCACGATCTCTTCCGAAACCGTCTTCGGCACTTCCTCATAACGCGAGAAGTGCATGGTGTAGCTGCCGCGGCCCTGGGTGCGCGAGCGCAACTCGTTCACGTATCCGAACATTTCACTCAGCGGGACGCTGGCTTTGATGACTTGCGTGGTGCCCTGAATCTCGGTGCCTTCGAGTTGGCCGCGGCGCGAGATGAGATCGCCGTTGACCGGGCCCATGTACTCTTCCGGAACCACGACTTCCACCGCCATCACCGGCTCAAGCAGCACGGTTTTGGCCCTGCGCGCAGCTTCCTTGAAGCAGATGGAGCTGCAGATCTTGAACGCCATTTCCGACGAATCGACTTCGTGGTACGCGCCGTCGAATACGGCGACCTTGACATCGACCATCGGGAAGCCGGCGAGAATGCCGCCTTCGAGCGCTTCCACTACGCCTTTTTCCACGGCCGGGACGAATTCCTTGGGAATGTTTCCGCCGCGAATTTCGTTTTCGAACTCGTAGCCCTTGCCCGGGTTGGGCTCAACGCGCAACTTGACGCGGGCGTATTGGCCGCTGCCGCCGGTCTGCTTCTTGTGCGTGTAATCGTATTCGGCGACGTTGCGGATGGTTTCGCGGTACGCCACCTGAGGCTTGCCGACATTGGCCGCTACGCCGAACTCGCGCATCATGCGGTCGACAATGATTTCGAGGTGCAATTCGCCCATGCCGGAAAGAATGGTCTGACCGGTTTCGGGGTCGGTATTGACGCGGAACGTGGGGTCTTCCTGGGCCAGCTTGGCGATCGCCATGCCCATCTTTTCCTGGTCGGCTTTGGTTTTCGGCTCGACCGCGAGCTGGATAACCGGCGTCGGGAAATCGATGCGCTCGAGGATTACCGGCGCATCTTCGTCGCAGATGGTGTCCCCGGTCGAGACGGTCTTCAATCCGACCGCGGCGCAGATATCGCCCGCCAGGATCTCTTGAATATCCTCGCGCTTGTTGGCGTGCATGCGCATCAGGCGGCCGACGCGCTCTTTGCGGCCCTTGGCCACGTTGTAAACCGATTCGCCGGCATTCAACTTGCCCGAATAGACGCGGAAGAATGCGAGCTGGCCCGAATACGGATCGGTCATGATCTTGAAGATCAGAGCCGAAAACGGTTCGTTGTCGCCCGGCTTGCGAACCACTTTCACGTCGGGGTGATTGAGATCGATTCCCTGCACCGGCGGAATGTCGAGCGGCGAGGGCAGGTAATCGACCACGGCGTCGAGCATCGTCTGGACGCCCTTGTTCTTGAACGCGGTGCCGCAAATCACGGGGAAAATCTTCGAGCGCGATCGTCGCCTTGCGGAGACCGGCGCGGATTTCGTCTTCGGTGAGCGGCTCGTTGTGGATGAACTTTTCAAACAGCGTGTCGTCGAATTCCGAAACAGCCTCGATCATCTGCTCGCGGTAGGATTGAGCCCTCTCGCGCAGATCGGCCGGAATATCAACCACGTCGAATTCCGCGCCCAGAGTTTCGTCGCGCCAGATCACGGCCTTCATCTTCACCAGATCGACGACTCCCTTGAACTGGTCTTCGGCGCCCACTGGAATCTGAACCGGTACCGGACGCGCCTTCAGGCGATCGATGATGGTGTCGACGGCGCGATAGAAATCGGCGCCAACGCGATCCATCTTGTTGATGAAGCAAATACGCGGAACGTGATACTTGTCGGCCTGGCGCCAAACCGTTTCCGATTGCGGCTGCACGCCGGCAACGGCGTCGAACACCGCGACCGCGCCATCGAGCACGCGCAGGGAGCGCTCCACCTCGGCCGTGAAATCCACGTGGCCAGGCGTGTCGATGATATTGATCTGCATGTCCCGCCATTCGCAGGTGGTGGCGGCGGAAGTAATGGTGATGCCGCGCTCCTGTTCCTGCTCCATCCAGTCCATGGTGGCGGTACCTTCATGGACTTCTCCGATTTTGTGCGACCGACCTGTGTAATACAGAATCCGCTCGGTGGTGGTCGTCTTACCGGCATCGATGTGCGCAGCGATGCCGATGTTTCTCATCCTTTCGAGCGGTGTTGTTCTTGGCATAAAAAACTTTCAACTATTGGCTAACGGCAATCCGCTTTTGCGGACCGGCGGCGGCTACCTACCACCGGTAATGCGCGAAGGCCTTGTTGGCTTCCGCCATACGGTGAACGTCATCCCTTTTCTTAATCGCTCCGCCGCGCAAATTGGAGGCGTCATTCAATTCGTTGGCCAGCTTATCGGCCATGCCCTTCTCCGCACGGCCGCGCGCGTTGGTGATGATCCAACGCATGGCGAGCGATGTCCGGCGGGTTTGCGGCACTTCGATCGGCACCTGGTAGTTGGCGCCGCCCACGCGCCGCGTCTTTACTTCGAGCAGCGGCTTGGCGTTTTCCACGGCCTTCTTAAAGGCCTTCAACGGATCGTCGCCGGTCCGCTCTTTCAACTTGTCCATGGCCTCGTAGAAGATGCCCTGGGCGGTGTTCTTCTTCCCGTCCCACATCATGGAGTTGACGAACTTCTCCACCAGGGTCGAGTTATAAATCGGATCCGGCAGGATCTCACGAACAACTGCTCTGCGTCTGCGTGGCATAACGTTCCTACGATTCGCTTATTTCGCTTTGGGGCGTTTGGCCCCATACTTCGAGCGCCCCTGCTTGCGGTTGGCGACGCCCGCGGTGTCCAGCGCGCCGCGAATCACGTGATAGCGCACGCCGGGAAGATCCTTGACGCGGCCGCCGCGGATGAGCACGATCGAGTGCTCCTGCAGGTTGTGGCCAACGCCGGGGATATAGGTGGTGACTTCGATTCCGTTGGTCAGGCGAACGCGCGCCACTTTCCGCAACGCCGAATTCGGCTTCTTGGGAGTGGAAGTGTAAACGCGGGTACAAACTCCGCGCTTCTGCGGGCAGCTATTCAGCGCGGGGCTGGATGTTTTCCACGCTGGCGCCTTACGCCCTCTGCGGACAAGTTGATTAAACGTCGGCACGATCTTCCTCTTCGCTGTGTGCGAAAAATCAAAAAATGGCGCAACCCAGGGGTGTAATTAAAACGAAAGTTCCCTTAGATCGCTAACTGCGAGGATAAAAAACGCTTCGGACAGGCCCATGTTCCAATCGGAGTAATCCGGAAGAACCTCGGGGCCTCACCCTCGGCCGGGCTCGCCATTACACACAAGACGAGCGGTAGCACAAGAGCAGAAAGCTGTACTCGCGAAACCTTTATAATATACCGGATTCGTCAACGATGCGCAAGAGGGTTTCCTGGCAAGCCCTTGCAAGCGCGTTTTCGCCCAATTCCAGGCGGCGCCGACGGATCCGAGCCAACCCCTAGTCTAGCAGGGTTTAGGATCTTTGATACTTTCCACACACAATGCGCACGGGGTAAACTACGGGAAATGCTTGATTCTGAGGGATCGCCGCTCTCGGAGGGATTCCAAAGCTCGCTGTTTTTTGAATCTCCGGCAGAAATCTATGTCCGGGTTTCGCGCGAGCTGAAGCCTCGAACGCCCGCGCCCGAGGTGGCGGTGGAGTTTTGCCGGTTTGCCAACCCGGACAGCTTCATTCAGCTCGTAGACGGCCGGCTGAAGGTGCGGATTTCCGATCTTCTGGAATCGGCGCCGGCACCGGTGATGGAAGCGCTGGCATTCATTCTATTAGGGAAACTCTACCGTAAGGTCATTCCACGTCTGTATTCGCATCGCTACCGCCTCTATCTCAACCGGAAGGACATGCGCCGGCAGGCGCTGCTGGTGCGCCAGATCCGCGGGCGCAAGTTCATTTCGGGCCCGCAGGGACAAATCCACAACCTGGAAGAGATCTTCGAGCGGCTGAACGCACGCTTCTTCGATGGGTTGCTGGGCCGGCCGCAATTGGGCTGGAGCCGCAATGCTTCGCGCCACCAGCTCGGACATTTCGACCCTTCGCACAACGCCATCGTCATCAGCCGCATCTTCGACCGGCCACAGACACCGCTGCTGGCGCTCGAATATGTGATGTTTCACGAGATGCTGCACCTGCAGTTTCCGGTGGACCACAGCAAGGCGCGGCGCTGCGTACATACGAGGGAGTTCAAGGACGCGGAAAAACAATTTCCGCAGTGGAAAGAAGCGAAGGAAATGCTGAAGCGGCTTTGATGGCCGAGGGCTGGATTCGTTAACTTACGCCGCCATGTTGGAGGCGCAGGGAACCAGAGTCCGGAGTTCGAGACGCATGGAATCGAAGAGCTTCACCAGGTCGGTGACATCCACGCCGCAAATCCCCCAGCTATAAAGAAGGACGCGCACGCGCACCATGAGCATGGAGCAGGCGAACGTGATCTGCTGGCGAATCAGGACTTCAGCCAGTTCCGACCGGTCATGGCTGGAGTGCAACATCACCAGTTTGATGGCGGAACAAACCCGGACAAAATCGGATTCGAGACTCTTGAGGTAGCCACGGAATATCTGGGTACGCTGGGCGCGTAGCTTAGTGGCCATGCGGGGCGTGAAACCGGGCTGAGAGCGGAGGAACTCGATGTCGCCCGTATCGAGCATGCGTAGCATGGGACGATAGCGGTCGAGCGAGAGGTCTTCAATCCACTCGGCGGTAACCGGGAGATTGTTTCCTCCGAAAGCCACTTTGCGCATTAAATACGCTAGAACGGCCAGGAAGAGCAGGGCCGCGAGGATAACGAATCCAATTGCTAAATTCATCACGTTACGGTTTACTTCCTCAATGAGAATACAAATAATTTACAGAAAAAGCAATTCACGTCCGGGTAATAGGGGTACTAAATTTGCTCAGGATTTTCCCTTAATTTCGGGAAATTTTCAGCAGGGTGGCGTTTAAGGCTTCCAACTGACGCAGGGCATTTTGCTCGCGGCGCGGGCTCATCACAGGAAATTGGGCTTTAGTTTCTTCACCTTTGGGGTTCAGCAGGAAAACCCAGGCGCAGATGCAGGCGCAGGAAAGCATCGAGGTCAACAGGTTGGTCCAATTCTTCGCGGGCGTGCCAAACAAGGTTCGAAGAAACAAACTGAACGCCTGGCCGAAGAAAAATAGCGAGAAAAGGGTGGCATGGGTAAGCACATTCCGGCTGAGTTTGAGCGGGTATCGGCTAAGGAAAAATAGAAGAACTAGCAGGAAAATCGCCAAAGCAAAATCAATACCGCGCTGGAACGCGATTTCGTACCCCATCCTTTTCGTGTCGTCCGTCATGCGGGGTTGAATGCGGGGGAGAAAGCTCAGAATGGAAATCGCGAGCGCTACGACAACTGCGAAATACATGGCCCAACGGCCGAGGGTGAATATGCCGCGATGGTTCTGCAAAACCAGCCGGCAAAGCTCATACACGATAAAGACGTGGAAAAGATAGCCGATCGGCTCTGTCAGCATCCAGACATGTTGATAAAGGGCGGTGTGGTTGGTGATGAGCAGCGGCCACAACGTATTGGGGATGCGAAAAACAAAATACCAGAAAAAGATTGGATAACGTTTCCAAAGACCAGTGGTTAACAGGCGGATAATTAGAACTGCCGACGCAAGGAAGGAGACTACCTGGAGAATCTGGGATAGATCGGCATTCGGCATTCAAAGCCCTTAAAGGCTAAATATATCACCGAATGCCGTCTAAAACCCAGGAAACTGCGTTAGTTAGCGAAGCCAGTCGCAAACGCCGCCGGAGCAATCCGGAACTGGATTGTCGGATGCCATGACGGTCGCGGCGGTCGCCAAAAACGAAATAGCCATCACGGCCAAAATCACGAGTTTTTTCATAGTGGTCAGGTCCTTTTCCTAGTTAACGATATCCAGTAAGCTTAGTACCAGACTAGCCGTACGTTGCCCGTCGTAAGGGTTAATACGTAAGAATATTCTAAAACCGGAACGTTAACTAGGTGACAAATACCTCGATGTAAGGCTTTGCACGTAGGCCCCCGATGTCGTGGGGAATTAGGGACTTACCTAGATAAATGACGTACCGCGCTAAGCCGTTACATTAGTACTATGCGACTCATGCCGTTCTGACCGGACATCCAGGCGCATGGCCACGCCGACGACTTGGCCGATCACATCGACCTCGCTCTGCAAGGCAAAAATGCGAGGTTCCTGGTGCGATGCGGGGTGCGGTTGCACAAAGATACGTTGGTCGAGAACAGAGCACCAGCCACAAAGATATCCATTACGATGTTCCAAGAAATAGATAGGACGGTCCAATTCATTCGACCAGCCGCTGGATGCGATTTTGCGGCGGCGATCGTCGATCGTCACCAGCGATCCCGGGGGAAGAACGGGATCCATGGACCAATCGTCGACGCCAATAAAACCGTAGCGATAGCGACGTAAATCGAGCCCATTAAGGAGGTTGAGGGGCAGTTTTCCCCAACGGCGGATGATGTGGCTCAAGAAGGTGGTTTTGTTCAGATCGATTTCGATTTCAGGCGGCTGTGGCCCCGTGACTTGGTTGTTCGAAGAGAACTGCACGGCGTGAGTTTCGCGCAGCGCCACGCCGAGCGACTCCGATTCCAGTTCGTCGCGAGGAACCCCATACCAGCTGAGCACTTCTTCGTAATCGATGCGATAAATGGCGCAGAGCGTGTAGATGCGAAAGATGCTGGGGGCCGTGCCTTTATTCTCGATATCGGCCAGGCGGCTGAGGGCCACGATGAACTCGTCGCTGCCCCGGCGGGCGGCGATTTGCCGGCTGGCGTGCTCTACGTCCCGGTACGTTAGTTTGAGTTTTTCACGGACTCGCTTCAGCTTTTCACCGGGACGCTCCATGATATGATCCTCGCAGTGCGAACGCCTGGAATTATAGCCCGCGGAGAATCGGACAGCAAGCCAAATAGGGCCTTTTTGTTCCGCATTCGGAACAGGCGGAACCCGAGGCCCTGCATTCCATGAAGATCGCCGTAGGGATTTCGGGCGCGAGCGGAGCCATTTACGGCTGGCGATTGCTGGAACGGCTGCACGGCCGGCCTGGGGTGGAAGTGCATCTGATTTTGAGTCGCGCTGGGGAAAAGACACTACATCTGGAGACCGGCCGATTGGCGGCGGACGTAAAGAAATTGGCCGATTATTCGTATCCGGAAGAAGATATCGCGTGCCGCCTGGCGAGCGGTTCTTATCCGCTGGACGCCATGGCGATTGCACCGTGTTCGATCCACACGATGTCGGCTATCGCCAATGGAATCAGCTCGAATCTGATAGTGCGGGCGGCTGATGTAACGCTGAAGGAGCGGCGCAAGCTGATTCTGATGGTCCGGGAAAGCCCCCTGCATCTGGGGCATTTAAGGAATATGACAGCGCTGGCAGAAATGGGGGCGATGATTGCTCCCCCAATTCCCGGTTTTTATAATAATCCACAGACTGTCATGGATATTGTGGATCACAGCGTGGATAGAGTCCTCGATTTGTTGGGGTTGCCGGACGACCAGGTGCGGCGCTGGGAAGGACCGTCGCGGTGAAACCGGCGCGGAGCGGATTGCCCATCGCGTTTCAAGGGGAGCGCGGCGCCTTTAGTGAGGAAGCGGCGCGTAAGTTGGCAGGCGCCAAGATCGCCGGACTGCCCTGCACGCGATTCGAAGACGTTTTCAAAGCGCTAAAAGAGGGCCGGGCGAGCGGGGCGGCGGTGCCCATTGAAAATACGTTGGCGGGATCGGTACATGAGAATTACGACCATTTATTAAGCTTCGATTTTCCGATTGTGGCCGAAACCAGCGTACGGATTGTGCACCATTTAATGGCGCCGAATGGGGTGCCATTTCCGAAAATCCGGCGGGTATTTTCCCATCCGGTAGCTTTAAATCAGTGTCTGGATTTTTTCTCTAAAAACCCTCAATTGGAGCGAATTCCGTTTTACGATACCGCCGGCAGCGCCAAGATGATCACGGAAGAAAAGCTGACGGATGCCGCGGCGGTGGCTTCGGAAGTCGCAAGCGAGATCTATGGCGCGCGGATCCTGCGGCGTTCGATCGAAAGCGACCGGCAGAACTTCACGCGGTTTTTCCTGCTGCGGACGCCCGCCTATGCGAAACGGCATCCGGTGCGGACCAACGGCAAGACGCAGTGGAAGACGTCACTGGTTTTTACCACGCGCAATATTCCGGGGGCTCTATTCCGCGCGCTGAGCGCGCTTGCGTTGCGGGATTTGAACCTGACCAAGATCGAGTCGCGTCCACTGCGCGGAAAGCCCTGGGAGTACCTGTTCTATGTCGATTTTCTGGGGCGAGCGAGCGAACCGGCGGCGGTGAACGCGCTGAACCATCTGCGGGAGATCGCGGATTTTCTGCGCGTATTAGGTTGTTACCCGAAAGGCGCTTGAGGTCATCTCTCTTTCGGCCATTGTGTCCGTTCATTCTTGACACCTCATTGCCAATCTGGTCAGATGACAAGCAGTTGAAGCTGGCCTGATAGCAGGCCGTTCCCATTTCCTTCGAAGAGACCGAGTCTGGGCGGGCGGCCGCAATTGGGTGATTGCCGGCACTCGCGGGTGTTAACGCGGAGCGCGGGATGCCGGACCTTACAGTCATTCAGAGTGACGTTCTTAGCGCGCCGGGCGAAGATGCGGTAGCGCGCGTCGCTCTGGTGAACATGCCGTTTGCGCTGGCGGATCGGCCTTCGATCCAGTGCGGACTGCTAAAGGCGGTCTTGGCGAACGCCGGTCACCAGGTCCAAGTCTTCTATCTCAATCTGGAACTGGCAGCGGAGATAGGCGCGGACGCCTATACGATCATTTCGCAACTGCGTACGGACCAGTTCCTGGGCGAATGGCTGTTCTCGGTTGCGGCTTTCGGGCGCGGCTCCGACCGGCATGAGTACCTCGAGGCTTGTCCGTCTTTGGCGGAGACCTGTCAAAGACTGGGATGGGAATATGGCCGGCTGTGCGACCTTCGCGACCACGTTTTGCCGGCTCTGAGCGACCGCTGGCGCGATGAACACGACTGGGCCGCGTTTGATGTTGTCGGTTTCACCTCAACTTTCGAGCAGAACACGGCCGGATTCGCACTCGCGCGGCGCATCAAAGAAAAGCACCCGCAAGTCACGAACTTGTTCGGCGGCGCGAATTTCGACGGCGATATGGGGCGCGAGTATGTCCGCGGGCTTCCGTTCATCGATTACGTGGTATCCGGTGAAGCCGATGAGATTTTGCCACGCCTGGTGAGCCGCGTGGCGGCCGGAGTGAGTCCGCTGGGTTTACCGGGGGTTTCGGGGCGCAAAGAGCATGCGGTTGTCGACGGAGGTTCGACGCCTGCGGTGCATAATCTCGACGCGCTTCCGCCGCCGGATTACGACGAGTATTTCGGAACGCTGTTCCGCCTGGGCCGCGAAAGGGTGCTTGGCGATTCGCCGCCGCTGCTTCTTTTCGAAACTGCGCGCGGATGTTGGTGGGGGCAGAAGCACCATTGCACCTTTTGCGGACTCAACGCGAACGGAATGGCATTTCGCTCGAAATCGGCGGCACGCGTACACGCCGAGTTGGCGCGGCTTTCTTCCGACTACAAGATCGTCAACTTCGAGGCGGTGGATAACATCATGGATCACAACTACCTTGAACAGTTGTGCCGCCCGCTGCTCGACGAGCGCTGCGATTACCAGATCTTCTACGAAGTGAAGGCGAACCTCACGCGGAGCCAACTGCAACTGATGGCGCGAAGCGGGATCACCGCCATTCAGCCAGGCATCGAAAGCCTCAGCAGCCATATCCTGGCGCTCATGCGCAAGGGCATCACCATGTTGCGCAATGTGCGGCTCTTGAAATGGGCGCACTACTATGGCATGCGCGTGGGCTGGAATGTGCTCACGGGATTTCCTGGCGAGACGGCGGAGGATTACGCCGAGCAACTCCGGGTTGTGCAGTTGCTGAGCCATCTGCCGCCGCCCGCTGGCTGCGGCCCGGTCTGGCTGGAGAGGTTCAGCCCCTATTTCTTCGACGAATCGTTCCAGGTGCGCAACGTCCGCCCGCGCGCCGCGTACCGCTTTGTTTACCCCGAGACCGGACTCGACTTAAACAAGGTCGCGTATTTTTTTGAACATGACATGAACGATACATTGCCGGTGGAGGCGCACGACGATCTACAGGCTGCGATAGGGAATTGGAAGGCGCGCTGGTCGAGCCAGCCGGCCCCTGTGCTGGTTTATCAGCGCGCTCCCTCGTGGATTCAGATCATCGACCGCAGATCGGAGCAGGTGACAGGTCATGCGTTCAATGGCCACCAGGCGACGATCTACGAAGCGTGCGGAGAAACCGATTGCACGGTGAACTCGCTGAAGCAGCAGCTCGAGGAGGCCGGCGCTCCGGAGACGCCGGGCAGAATTCAGGACGCGTTGGACGAATTCTGCGAGTTGGGTCTGATGCTTCACGAGAATGGCCGTTATTTGAGTTTGGCGCTCCCGGTGAATCCCAATTGGTAGGTAAATGGCCAGTCGAATAAACAAACCGGACGTTGCATTCGTGCCAGTGGAGCAACTCACTGGTGGAGCGCCGGAGGTTTCGGAACCAGGGCTCACGCTGCAATCACTCTCGCTGCATTTGGAGGATTTCACAGCCGGGCTGGACGAGCGCGAACGAGCCGCGCTTTCGGCTCTGCTGGAATCCGCGTCGCGCCGCTCGCCAATAGAGGCGCTCGCAGCCCAACCCGCGGAAGATGTTCTCGAACCCGATGAACTCAGCATCCTGAACACGGTCTTGGCCGAGCCGGCCGCCAAACTGCCGGGCCGGCCACACGGTTCGCGGCCGGTATTGACTCTGGTCATGAAAGCCACGCGCCTGTGCAACCTGCGTTGCTCCTACTGCCATTTCTGGAGAGATGGGGCGAATCAGACGATGCGCTTCGAGGTGCTGGCTCGCGCGACACGCGACGCGCTCGAAATCCCGTCGGCCCGCGCGGTGGAGTTCGTCTGGCACGGCGGTGAAACTACCTTGTTGCCGTTCGCCTTTTACCGCAAGGCTTTTTGGCTGCAGCAGTTCTTTCGCCGCCCGGACCAGAAAATCACCAACTCGCTGCAAACCAACGGCACGCTGTTCGATGAAGAATGGCTCGATTTTTGCCAGGATTTCGGTGTAAGCGTGGGGGTGAGTCTGGATGGTCCTCCGGAAGTTCACGACCAGCGCCGCAGGGATACGGCTGGCCGCCCAACTTCGGAACGCACGCGCCGCGCGCTCGACAGCATTCGCGCCTCCGGGCTCGAAAACGGCGTGCTGATGGTAGTAGATGACGAGGTTCTGCAGTTCGGCGCACGCCGCCTGCTGGACTATTTTCTCGAGATCGGCGTCGAGAACGTGGGTCTGCTGAACGTGATTCCGGAGAACACTTCGCCTGGTGAGGAATCGCGCGGATCGTATGTTTACTGGAGCGGCTTCGTCGGTTTTCTCCGCGAGCTATTCGGACTGTGGTGGCCCGATCACGCGCATCGTATCCAGTTCCGAGAGATCTCCGATCTGTTTGACAAGGTTCAAGGGAGGCGCGGTGAAACCTGCTTTTTCGCGGGTGACTGCATGGGCAGCTTCCTTACGATCGAGCCGAACGGCGAGATTTCCGCGTGCGACAAGTACGTCGGCGATCCGGCCTACCGTTTTGGCAGCCTCCTGGAAAACCGGCTTGCTACTTTGCTGGACTTACCGCGGCTGGCGGAAATCCGCGATGAAACAGCGGCAGCCGTCGACCAGACACGCTCATGCCCCTGGTTCCGCGTTTGCCAGGGCGCCTGCCCGCACGACCGCTATCTGCGCGTTCAGCGCGGCGTCGCTCACGACGAATCCTGCTGCGGCCTCCGTCCGTTGTTAGAGGACATGGCTGAAGCTCTCCAAGCAACCAGTACGACAGCTTCGGTGCGCCAGGAAGGCGCATGCGAATAGAAAGGACCTAGATGGCACAGACCAAGCTCACGAAGAAAGACATCGTCTCAGTGGCGGACAAGCTGGGACAGTTCGCGAAGACGTTGCCCAAACAGGAGCAGGATGTACTTGGATGGATCCTGACGCGCGCGCAAGCGGCTCCTCCAATGGACATGGCCGCGGCGGCGGCGAAGGCCGTCCCGGCTACCGCCGAGCTTGCCGGTTTTGCAAGCCCGCTAGCCGCGCAGTTGGCCCGATCGGTGGGATTGGGCCCGACGAAGGCCTCGGACGTCACCGTCGTGGTCGGTTGGTCTTACCGTTTCGGGAAGATCATGGGAACGGTGGCCGGCGACCCCGCCATCAAGGCGAGCGTCTCGACAAAGCTCCAGAAGCCGAAGTAGTTCGACGTTTGCGGGCGACGATAGCCCGGACGTTCGCATCGCCGTCTACGAGGGCGATGGTGCGCACGTCGCGCAAGCCGGCCATGCGAATGCATTTCCGGTATTGCTGAAGATCGTGCAGTTCGCCGTGTGTGGCGCGCAGGCCCAAGCGTAAGCTGTGCAGCAGGACGCTGGGCGGCGCCGCGCCGGACGTTTCGGGAATCGTGTCGATAACGACGAGAATCCCATTGCGACGGAGCGCGCCGTGGAAACGCTTCAGCATTGCGGCCACCTGTTCGGCCGGCTCCAGATGGCACACGTTCGCCAGCAGAATGACGTCATATCCGTTCGAGTCGAGCGGCGCATCGCGCCAGTCGCCGGCGATGGTCTTCATTTGCCGCGCGACGCCGGCTTCGTCGGCGAACTTCTGAGCGAAGGGAAGGACGGATTCACGATCCAAAGCTGTTACGGTGGCGGCGGAATCGGCCGCAGCGAGCGCAATGCTCCATACGGCGCTGCCGGCGCCGACATCGAGTATCCTGGCCGCGCGCGGAATCTCTCCGGCGCTTCTCAACTCGTCTGCCAGCCGCTGCGCCAACTCACGATTGATATTCCCGAGCGTAGAAACAGCTCTGGAATACAGCGAGCCGCCGGCATCCTCCATGCGCACGTAGGGTTCGCCGGTCTTGGCCCAGGCGGCTAGATGACTCCAAAACGCGGTGGCTTCTGAGACCGGACGCGCGGAACTGCCCCGCTGCTGCGCGTTGCCATAAATCACTGCCAGGCATTCCGGCAAGGAATAGTGCCCATCCTTTTGTCCGGCGAGACCGACGGCAGACAAGGCGTCGAGCAGCCGCCGCACTCGGCGCTCATCGACGCCGCACCGGGCCGCGAGCGTGCGCGCCGAAATTGGACCGTTTGCCATCGCTGCCGCGGCTCCACATGCTTCCAATGCCAAGAGCGCCGCGCCAGGACCGAACACTTCCGCTGTCAGCGCTTCCGCTTCGGCTACGGACTTGGAGGCGGACACCTCCACGCTTTTCAACAGGGCCGATAGGGAAACACGCTCCTCTTCAGTCAAGGTGAGCGCAAACGCATCGAGATTGTCAGCAACGGCGGCAAGCGCGGCGCTGTTGGCCGATGGCGAATCTAGCGCTGAGACAACGGCGAGTCTCAGCTCTTCGGCCAGTTCCGCGCCCGATTCGAAGCGATCGCCGGGCGATTTGGAGAGGCCGCGCGAGAAGACCCGGGCGACGTTGTTGCCGAGCAGGTGGAACCCGGCGGCGGAAGTGGCAACATCGGCTTCACAATGCAACTTGGCGGCGACCGTCCAGTCGGCGCCCTCGAAGGGAAAATTGCCGATCATCAGGCGGTATAAGAGCGCACTGAGCGCGTAGAGGTCGGAAGCGGGGGTGGCAGGTTCGCCGCGCCAGATCTCCGGAGCGGCAGTTTGCGGCGTCAGCTCCAGGGCGTGGCCGCCGGCCGGGCTCTTTCCCGGCTCCCCGGCGCGGCGCGCGGAACCGAAATCGGCAATGACGGCGCGGGCATCCCGCGAAAACAGAATGGCGCCGGAGTTCAGGTCGCCATGTATCCAACCGGCGCGATGAATCGCATCGAGACCGCTTCCCACCTGGGCCGCAAGCTCAATCACGGCCTGAGCGTCCCACGCGGGACCGAGGATCCGGCCCAGCGAACCGCCGGCCATCCACGGCCCGACGAGCGCCGGCGCGTTCTTCGCGCCAACCATGGCGTACAGGGGAAGAACGTGCGGATGTTCGATTTGAGTGCGAACCACTGCTTCGCGTTGCAAGCGTTCGCGCGCCAGCTTTGGATCGCGGCGCCCATTGGCGCGGACGGTTTTGACCGCGACCTCGCGCTGGAGCCTGGCATCGAGGCAGTGAAAGACCGTGCAGAAACTGCCACCAGATAGCTCTTCGAGGATGCGATAGTCTCCGATGGTCTTGCGCTGTCTGGGCATTCCGTTCCCTGCGGCTCAGCGCTTCGCCATGCGTTCGAGTTCCAGGAGGGCGTCGGCGAACTGGCCGGGCGAGTAGATGTGAATGGTACGGCCTTTCAAGGTAGATATGGCGTTCGAGATGCTATCCGGCAGCATGGGCGTGCGGCGGACGGTGAAGGGCCGGTATTGAATGTAGAAGAAGCGGATCCCTTCGGGCAAGGTTTCAAACGCGGAAGCGGGCAGTTTGTCGATGTAGCGGGGCTCGGGCCCGAGAAACACAACGGCATCGGAGGCTTGAGGCGAAGCCGTTTCATGACTGATGAGCGATTCCAGCAAATCGATGTGCCCGTGCGGGTTTTGGAGCGTTTTGACATCGATGGTATCGATCTCCAACTGGTTGAGCGCCTGATAGACGTCGCCGATCGATTTGATCTCGAAACTGTCGCTACTATAGATGACCTTCTGGCGGTCGAGATTGAACACGGCCAGCCGCACGGTGGATGCCTGCACCTGCTGAACGAGCGCGGAGAGCGTTGAGATGAGCAGGATGCGGTCGAAGGCGCGGATGTGGAGGCGGCGAGGGCTCAGAGGGCCCGCGTGAAGCAGTATGGTGAGGCGAAAGGGCGGCTCGCCGGCCGGGCGAGGCGGCGGCTTGGGGAGGCCTTCGCCGGCGAAATCGGTAATAGTCTGGGGTGGGATTTCGAGTTTTACGTGATGCTCGCTGTGTTTGAGCTTGGCTTCGATTTTCCACTGCTTGCGGCAGACGCGGCCCTCGTCATCGTACATCTCCCATTGAACTTTGTACCGGCCGGCGCCCACCAGAAAGCCGCCGGTGGTGTCGATCTTGACGGTGGTGACCGGAACATCGGGAAGGCGGACGCGGGCGGCGAGGTAAATGGGGGTTCCATCGTCCGGTATGACGCGGGTCACGATGGCCCAGGCGTGATCCGGGCCGAAGTATTGTTCCATGGGCACGCGGATGGAGTAGCCAGTTTGAAAGCGGAAGCTGAAATCGAGGCTGGGCTCGATGGGCGTGACTTCGCAGCGCAGGGGACGGTCGCCAGGTTGCGAATCGAACTCCTTGAGAGACGGCGAAAGACTCGCCGGATCGATGAGCGATTGGGCGAAGATTCCGGGCGTGAGAAGAAAGCCCGCCAGAATTGCGCCACGCATGCTCACTTTGAGAGTTTACGCGAGTCGGGGCGGCAATTCCGCAGGCGGGCTGTTAATTCAAGTTAAGGGCGGACTAGATCAATTCGCCGGTGTTGAAGAAATACTGCAGTTCCTGCTGGGCTGTTTCCGGCGCGTCGGAACCGTGAATGCAGTTGCGCTCGATGTCGGTGGCAAAACGCTTGCGGATGGTGCCTTCGGCGGCGTTGGCGGGGTTAGTGGCTCCCATGACTTCGCGGAGGCCTTTGACAGCGTTTTCGCGCTCGAGAGCCATCACCACGATGGGACCCTCTGTCATGAACTTTACCAGCCCGTTGAAAAACGGGCGCTCGCTGTGCACGGCATAAAATCCGCGGGCCTGGTCTTCGCTGAGGCGCGTCATGCGCATGGCGACAACCTTGAAGCCGGCGTCCTGAATCATTGCCAGGATGGCCCCGGCTTTTCCGGCCGCGACGGCGTCCGGCTTAATAATCGAAAAAGTACGTTCTACGGTCATAAACGGCTCTGAATCTTTTCTCCCATTTGCGCAGGCGAGTCGCAGACGGTAATGCCCGCGTCCACCATGGCGGCGATCTTGTCCGAGGCCTTGCCCGAACCGCCAGCGATGATGGCGCCAGCGTGGCCCATGCGGCGTCCGGGGGGCGCGGTTTGTCCGGCGATGAAGCCGACCACCGGCTTCTTCACGTGCGCCTTCACAAACGCGGCGGCGGTCTCTTCGGCGTTGCCGCCGATTTCGCCGATCATGATGATGGCGTGGGTATCGGGATCGTTATTGAATAGCGTGAGGGCATCGACAAAGTTGGTGCCGATGATGGGGTCGCCGCCAATGCCGATGCAGGTGGATTGCCCAATGCCGAGCTTGGTCAATTGGCCGACGGCTTCATAGGTCAGCGTGCCCGAGCGCGAAACGACGCCCACGTGGCCTTCCTTGTGAATATGGCCGGGCATGATGCCGATCTTGCACTTTCCGGGGGAGATGACGCCTGGGCAATTGGGCCCGATCAGACGCGTATTCTTGCCTTGCAGAAATGCCCAGGCTTTCACCATGTCGATGGCGGGAATGCCTTCGGTGATGCAGACGACCAGCGGTACGGCGGAATCGGCCGCTTCCATGATGGCGTCCGCGGCGAAAGGCGGCGGAACGAAGATCACGGACGCATTGGCGCCGGTTTCCTTCACGGCTTGCGCGACGGTATCGAAAATGGGGCGGTCGAGATGTTTCGCGCCGCCTTTGCCGGGCGTGACGCCGCCGACGACGTTGGTGCCGTAGGCGATGGCCTGCTCGGCGTGGAAGGTGCCTTCCTTGCCGGTGAAGCCTTGCACGATCAGGCGGGTATTCTTGTCAACGAGTACGCTCATCGGGTTTCCTATTCGGCTTATGCCGCGGCCAGCTTCACGACCTTTTCGGCCGCATCGCGCATGTCTTCGCCCACGGTGAAATTAAAACCGGAATCGAGCAGAATCTTACGGCCAAGCTCGACGTTGGTGCCTTCCATGCGCACGACGATGGGAACGGTGACCTGCAGATCGCGGGCAGCTTCCACCACGCCATTCGCCAGGCGATCGCAGCGGAGAATGCCGCCGAAGACGTTAATCAGAACGGCCTTCACGTTTTTATCGGAAAGCAGGATGCGGAACGCGTTCTTGACCTGCTCGGCGCTGGCGCCGCCGCCGACATCGAGGAAGTTGGCTGGGCTGCCTCCGGCGTACTTCACGATATCCATGGTCGCCATGGCGAGGCCCGCGCCGTTCACCATGCAGGCGACGGAGCCATCGAGCCGGATGTAGTTCAGGCCGTACTTCGAGGCTTCGACTTCGAGCGGATCTTCTTCGTTGACGTCGCGGAGCTCGGCGAGATCCTTGTGGCGGTAGAGGGCATTGTCGTCAAAATTGATCTTGGCGTCGAGCGCGTAGACCTTGCCGTCTTTGGTGAGGATGAACGGGTTGATTTCAGCGAGCGAGGCGTCAGTGACGAGGCAGGCTTTGGCCAGCGCGGTCATCGCAGCGGCCGCGGCGCTCACGCTGGCGGCGGGCACACCGATCCCGAAGGCCAGTTTGCGCGCTTGATAAGGCTGCAGGCCCAGACCGGGATCGAGGGGTTCTTTGAGAATGAGTTCGGGCGTCTTGGCGGCGACCTCTTCGATTTCCATGCCGCCGGCTGCCGACGCCATGAACACCGGTTTGCCCAGCACGCGGTCGAGCACGATGCCGAGATACAGCTCGCGCTCGATAGGCAGAGTTTCCTCGACGAGCAAGCGCTGCACGATGCGGCCTTCGGGACCGGTCTGGTGCGTGACCAGCGTCATGCCGAGCATTTGACGCGCGATTTCCGCGGCGTGCGCGGCATCTTTAGCGATCTTGACGCCGCCGCCTTTGCCGCGGCCACCGGCGTGGATTTGCGCCTTCACCACCACGCTGCCGCCGATGCGCTGGGCAGCCGCTTGAGCCTCTTCCGCCGTGAACGCCACTTCGCCTCGCGGCACAGGAACGTTGTATTGGGCCAGGATGGCCTTTGCCTGATACTCGTGAATTTTCATGGAAGCTTGCTGGAGCTAGCGGGAGCGCCAGAAGGATCAATATAGCATGGGGCGGCGAGGTTCCCTGTGCTAGCATGGCGGTTCTAACATGCCCCTTCTGCCTCACCTCGAAAGGCTCGCCGCGCGTGAAAATCTTTCGGCTGCGGACGCCGAAGCGGCGATGCAAAGCATCCTCGAAGGCCGCGCCGCGCCGGCGCAGATTGCCGGGTTCCTGATGGCGCTGCGGGTCAAAGGCGAGACCGTCGACGAACTGGTGGGCTTTGCGCGCGCCATGCGCCGCATGGCGACGCCCATCGACGTGAACGGCAATGGCGACACGCTGCTCGATACCTGCGGCACGGGCGGCGATGGCTGCGACACGTTCAACATCTCCACCTTGGCTGCGTTCGTGGCGGCGGGCGCGGGCGTGCGCGTGGCCAAGCACGGCAACCGGGCGGTAACGAGCCAGACGGGGTGCGGCAGCGTGGACCTGCTGGATTCGCTCGGAATCTCGATTCCGGTTTCCCCGAGCAAACAGCGCGCGCGATCCGCGAAGTGGGTATCGGCTTTCTGTTCGCGCCCGCGGTGCACACGGCGATGAAGCACGCGGCGACAGTGCGACAGGAACTGCGGATACGGACTGCGTTCAATCTGCTGGGCCCACTGACGAATCCGGTGGGCGCGACAGCGCAACTGGTGGGCGCGCCATCCGAACGGACGGCGGAACTACTGGCGGGCGCGCTGGCCGCGCTGGGATTGAAACGCGGATTCGTGGTTCACGGATCGGACGGATTGGACGAGATCACGACCACCGGCCCGACGCTGGTGTTTGAGATTCGCGGCGGCGCGGTGGAGCGGCGCATTCTCGAGCCCGGCGATTTCGCGGTGCGCGTGGCGCGGGCGGAAGACCTGCGCGGCGGAAGCAAAGAACGCAACCACGAAATTGCGCGCGCGGTGTTGAACGGGGAATACGGAGCGCCGCGAGATATCGTGATCGCGAACGCGGCGGCGGCGCTGGTGGCGGCGGGGAGAAGCGACACTTTCCTCGAAGGCGCAGCGATCGCAGCGGTGTCGATCGACACGGGCGCGGCGCGAAGGAAAGTGGAGATGCTGACGCGGATGTTCGCAGCGGCGAACTAAGCTCGCTGCAAGCTGAAGGCCTACATGACGCCGGCGTGGCGCTTGAAGATTTGAAATAGATTGGTGGAAAACGCGGAGCGCGCCATCACCATATCGCAGCCGGCTTCCTGGGCGGCTTGCTTCAGTTCGCCTTGCACATGCGAGAGATAGCCGATGAGGCTGATGCTCTTGGTGTCGGCGCTTCCCTTCAACTTTTCGATGAGACTCAGCGGATTCACCGCCTCGAAGTTCAGATCGAAGACGATCAGCGACGGCTGGGCGGCCGCCTTTTCGAGCACCTGATCCTCTTCCTTGATGAACTCGAGCGTCAAGCCCGAACGCTTGGCGGCGTCGGATAATTTGACAGCAAAAAATAGATCGTTGACTACTGCCAGGACTCGCTTTTCCTGCTTTGGCATACTTGATTGTGTTCTTTAGATAACTGCGTAGGTGGGGACGAAACGATTCTAGCATACACAATAGAAGAGTGATCGAGGTTCTCGACGCCGGCCTGTATTGCGCGGCAGGCAATTTCTACATAGATCCCTGGGAACCGGTGGAGCGCGCCGTGATTACTCACGCGCACGCCAACCATGCGCGCGCGGGATCGCGGAATTACCTGACGGCCAGTTCCGGCGAGCGACTGCTGCGCACTCGCGTAGGCGATGAAGCTTCGGTTCAACTTGCGGAATATGGTGAGCGGATCGCGATGGGAGAGACTACGGTGTCTCTACATCCGGCCGGGCATGTCCTGGGCTCGGCGCAGATCCGCATCGAGCGCGGCGGTGAAATCTGGGTATTCTCGGGCGACTATAAGCTGGCGCCGGACGTGACATGCACGCCGTTCGAACCGCTGCGATGCCACATGTTCATAACCGAATCGACCTTCGCATTGCCGATTTACCGCTGGCCGGCGGAGGCGGAGATTGCTGCCTCGATCAAGGCGTGGTGGCAAGCGAATCGCGAGGCTGGACTAACCAGCGTGTTGTTTGCACATCCGTTGGGCGAGGCGCAGCGCGTGATCGCAATGCTGGACGGCGAGCCCATGTATGCGCACGAGGCGGTGGAAAGGTACAGCGCAATCTATCGCGCGCAGGGAATTCCGCTACGGACGATGGACCAGCCTGCACCGGGCGCGCTGGTGTTAGCGCCGGCGTCGGCGATCGGGTCGCCGTGGCTGAAGCAATTCGGAGCCATTTCTACGGCGATGGCTTCGGGGTGGATGCGGATCCGCGGCACCCGGCGGCGGCGGTCGCTGGACCGTGGATTCGTGCTATCCGATCACGCGGATTGGCCCGCGTTGCTGGCGGCGATTGACGCCACGCAGGCAGAGACAGTGTGGGTGACCGGCGGCAACCGCGCGCCGCTGGCGCGGTGGTTGGGAGAGCACGGGCGCCGCGCGCAGACCTTGGAGACGCGCTTTGAAGGAGGCGAGGAATGAAGGCCTTCGCCGAACTTTACGCAGCGCTCGATCAAACGACGAAAACCAACGGCAAGATTGCCGCGCTCACGCGATACCTTTCGGACGCGGCGCCGGAGGATGCGGCGTGGGCGGTGAGCTTCCTGATCGGGCGGCGGCCGAAACGCCTGATCGAATCGCGAAAACTAGCTGAGTGGGCGATCGCGGAAGCGGGCGTGCCGGATTGGCTTTTCGGCGAGTGCTATCACGCGGTGGGCGATTTCGCGGAGACGATTGCGCTGCTGCTGCCGCCGGCGAATCAGTCGAGTCCGCTGCCGCTGCATGTTTGGGTGGAGCAGCGATTGCTTACGATACGCGAGACGAAAGACGACGAACCGCGCCGGGCGCAACTCGTGGCGGCGTGGCGCGAGATGGACGACGGCCAGCGCTTCGCATGGAACAAGCTGATCACGGGCGAATTCCGCGTGGGCGTGTCGCAGAATCTGGTGGTGCGTGCGATCGCCGAAAGCAGCGGCATCGCGGCGGAGACGATTGCGCACCGGCTGATGGGCGAATGGCAGCCGACGGGCGATTTCTGGAAACAACTCGTCGCGCCGGTTCGCGAGGAAGACGACGTGAGCCGCCCCTATCCGTTTTATCTCGCGTATCCGCTGGAAGGAGAAGTGGAGGAATTGGGCGACCCGCAGGAGTGGCAGATCGAGTGGAAATGGGACGGCATCCGCGCGCAGTTAATCCGGCGCGGATCGCGCACGTTCCTGTGGTCGCGAGGCGAGGAGTTGATTACGGAGCGATTTCCGGAGTTGGAAGCTTTGGGCGCCCTGCTGCCGGAGGGGACGGCGATCGATGGCGAGGTGATGCCGTGGAAAGACGGCGAGCCGCTGCCCTTTGCGCAGATGCAGCGGCGCATCGGGCGCAAGGCGCTTGGCCCCAAGATTCTGGCGGAAGTTCCGGCGGCGCTGGTGGCTTACGACTTAATGGAACTCGGCGGCGAAGACGTGCGCGAGAAGCCGCTGGAATGGCGGCGGGGGCAATTGGAGGACGTGGTAGCGCGGGCGGGGAGGCTGGCGGCGCTGGTGCTATCGCCAGTAATCCCTTCCGCGGATTGGGAGGAGCTTCGGAAGATCAGGCAGGAATCGCGCGAGCGCAAGGTCGAAGGGTTCATGCTCAAGCGGCGGAATTCGCCGTACCGGGTGGGGCGGCGGCGCGGCGATTGGTGGAAGTGGAAGGTGGACCCTTATTCGGTGGACGCGGTGCTGATCTACGCGCAACCGGGCAACGGACGGCGCGCGAGCCTTTTCACGGATTACACGTTCGGCGTATGGGACGGCGGCAAGCTGGTGCCGTTCGCGAAGGCGTATTCGGGGCTGACGGACGAGGAAATCCGCGAGGTGGACGCATTCGTGCGCCGCAACACTCTGGAGCAATTCGGCCCGGTGCGGCACGTGAAACCGGAGTTGGTGTTTGAACTCGCGTTCGAGGGCATCCAACGTTCGACCCGGCACCGTTCGGGAATCGCGGTGCGATTTCCACGGATGGCGCGGTGGCGGCGCGACAAGCCCGCGGAGGAAGCAGATTCGCTAGATACAATTCGGGGGTTGTTAAGCGCGGCGCAATAGCAATTCCTCGGGCACTTCGGGGGCGCGCCGCTTACACTGAGATTAACTATGGCCGCAGACGATCCGGTTGTTGAACCGATTTTGGAAAACGGACAGATAGAAGAACCGCCAACGGGGGAATCCGCGCTGGAGGAGTTGCCCGTGCTGGCAGTGCGCGACACCGTCATCTTTCCAGGGGCGCTACTGCCGCTGACGGTGGGCCGCCCGGCTTCGGTGGCGCTGGTGCAGTCGTTAGGCGAAAACCGGTTGCTGGCGGTGGTCTCGCAGCTTGATCCGCGCGAGGATTCGCCGAGCCCGAGCGATCTCTATCAAACCGGCACGGTGTGCGTGATGCACAAGGCGCTGCGCGTTCCGAAAGACAATCTGCTGCTGTTCTGCGAGGGTATAGCGCGCATCCGGACGCGCGAATTCACGGCGTCCGATCCGTTCCTGCGCGCGCGTGTGGAGCGGCTTCCGGATCTGGAGCCGCCGATCACGTCGGAGCTGGAGGCGCTGCGGCAAAACGTTACCGGCATCTTTCAGCAGATCGTGAGCATGTCGCCCAACCTTTCCGACGATCTGGTGTCCTCGGCCAACCACATCACCGAACCGGGCCGGCTTGCCGATTTCATCGCGGGGAATATTCCCACGCTGGGTCACGTGGAGCGGCAGCAGTTGTTGGAACAACTGGATCCGGCGGCGCGGCTGGAGGAAATGCTGCGGCACCTCACGCGGGAGCTGGAACTGGTGGAGTTGCGCGGCCGGATTCAATCGGAAGTGCAGGGGCAGCTTTCGCAAAACCAGCGGCAGTTCTATTTGCGCGAGCAACTGAAAGCCATCCAGAAAGAACTGGGCGAGGGCGACGATTCGACGCGCGATATCGACGAACTGCGCGCCAAGCTGGAAGCCGCCGCAATGCCCGAGGAAGTGATGACGGAGGCGGTGCGCGAACTGGGGCGCCTGGCGCGTATGGCGCAGGCGTCGCCGGAATACGGCGTGACGCGGACGTACCTGGAGTGGATGTCGAACCTGCCGTGGAGCACGTCCACGGCGGCTCAAGTGGACGTGAAGCGCGCGGCGGAGATTCTGGACGAGGATCACTACGATCTCGAAAAGGTGAAGGAGCGCATCCTCGATTACCTGGCGGTGCTGCAGTTGAAGCCGATCTTGAAGGGGCCGATTCTGTGCTTCGTGGGCCCTCCGGGCGTGGGAAAGACGTCGCTGGGCAAATCGATCGCGCGTTCGCTGGGGCGCAAGTTTGCGCGCATCTCGATGGGCGGCATGCACGACGAGGCGGAGATTCGCGGGCATCGGCGCACGTATATCGGCGCGCTGCCGGGGCAGATTATTCAAGCGCTGCGGCGGACGGGCGCCAACGACCCGGTGTTCATGCTGGATGAGGTGGATAAGCTGGGGCGCGATTTCCGCGGCGACCCGGCGTCGGCGCTGCTGGAAGTGCTGGATCCGGAGCAGAACGCGACGTTCCGCGACAACTATCTGGACGTGCCGTTCGATCTTTCGAAGGTCCTGTTCATCACGACCGCGAATGTACTCGATCCGATTCCGGATGCGCTGCGCGATCGCATGGAGATCATTCCGCTCGAAGGCTACACGGAGCAGGAGAAGGTGATCATTGCGTTCCGCTACCTGATTCCGCGGCAGATTACGGCTAACGGCCTCGACGAGGAAAACCGCATTCAA
Source organism: Bryobacterales bacterium (assembly GCA_963743705.1). Lineage (GTDB taxonomy): Bacteria > Acidobacteriota > Terriglobia > Bryobacterales > Bryobacteraceae > PALSA-243. Next base: position 153,592 of record CAVUQS010000022.1, read on the forward strand.
TTCAGCGACGAAGCCGTACGTTTTCTGGTGCGGCGTTACACGCGCGAAGCGGGCGTGCGCAATCTGGAACGCGAAATCGGCACGATTTGCCGCAAGCAGGCACGCCGGATCGCCGAGGGCGGCGCGGGCAAAATGGATGTCACGCCGCAGGCTATCGAAGCCGACCTCGGCGCGCCGCGCTTCCGCACGGATGAAGAGGTCGCGGAACGCACGCGGAGACCGGGCGTGGCTGTGGGGCTGGCGTGGACGCCGGTGGGCGGCGACGTGCTCTTCATCGAAGCGGGGCGCATGCCGGGCGGCAATCGCGGCCTCATCATGACCGGGCAACTTGGCCCTGTGATGCAGGAATCGGTGCAGGCCGCGTTGACGTGGGTGCGCGGCAGCGCGACGAAATACGGCATCGACCCGGACTTGTTCAAGACCAGCGACATTCACATCCACGTGCCGGCGGGCGCGATTCCGAAAGACGGTCCTTCGGCGGGCATCACCATGGCGAGCGCGCTGCTTTCGATGTTGACCGACCGACGCGTGAAGCCGAACCTGGCCATGACGGGCGAGATTACACTGACGGGGCAGGTACTGCCGGTGGGCGGTATCAAAGAGAAAGTGCTGGCCGCGAAGCGCGGCGGCGTGCGCGAGGTGATTCTACCGTTCGAAAACGAAGTGAACGTGCGTGAGGATCTCAAGACCGAACAGATCGAGGAAATGAAGATTCACTACGTGAAATCGATGGAAGAAGTGGTGGATCTGGCGCTGTGCCCCGTTAGTTAGGCTACGAAGCGAATCGCCCAGTGGCAACCGAACGCCAAGAGCGTACCAATGGCCGCGCCGGCAAGAACATCGCTCAAGAAGTGCATGCCCAGCAAAATGCGTGAGGCGGCCACGCTGAACGCGCAGAACAGCAGACCCGGGGCAAGTTCCGGATAGAAGAGGCTGAGCGATACCGCTACCGTGAAGGCCGTGATGGTGTGGCCCGAGGGGAAAGAGAATTGATCGGGCGGCAACAGCGTGGCCCAGCAGTGCGGCTCGATGGCGCAGGGGCGCTTGCGACCGGTCGCCTTTTTCAAGCGCAGGAAGAGGGCGATACCGAGACCGGCGGCCAGAGCTGCGGAGCCGACTGCGGGCAAACGTTGTTCTCCACCGAAGAGCAGCAGGATGAAGCCCAGGGCATACCACAGCCAACCGTCGCCGCCGCGCGTGGCGCAGAGCATCCACACGCGAATCCAGCGCGGAGCGTGCCAGCGATTCACGCGGCGCATCAGCCGGTGATCGCGGTGAGAGATGAAATTCAACATGGCCCCCGCAAGAGTCATGCCGCCTCCGCCACCGGACCAGCGGCCGTATCCGCCACTCGCAGCGCCCGCGACTTCAGGTAGCGGGACATCCACCAGCGAGCGAATACGCTCTCTACTACATAGTTTCCAAGAATCACGAGGGGAACCGCAACCCCCAGTGGGGCGACCGGGAGGGTCCACGGATTGGTTTTGACCATGCTGCGGCCGATGCTCCAGACGTCGCGCGTGAGTTTCCAGTAATTGCCGGTCTCGCCGCGCACGCGCCCCATGCCGGCGCGCAGGCCATCCAGATATTCGCGTTTGTTGCGCGCGTTGGGAACCACGGTGTAGGCGCAACCGACCGATGCGATGGCGTGCGCATCGCTGCCGCCGACTTCGGCGCGCGCGGCGAAGTCCGCCAGCAGCGCGGCGTTTTCGTTGGCGATGGGCAGCATGTGACCGTTGCGAGTTTCGAGCGCGGGGAAGGCGTGTTCGAACAGCTCGAAGTCGGCGAGCGTGCGCGCGCCGGTGAGGCTGGAGAAAATGTGATTGGCGCTAAAGAAAAGATCGCGCTCGCCAAGGTAGGCGCGCAGCGATTCGAAATCATCGCGCCGGCGCTGCAGCTCGATGTGGTCGCGCTCGGTGATGTCGTAAACACCCACGTGCAATTCGCCGCCGCTGGGCAGCTTGCACGTGACTTCTTCACTGAGGAAGAAATCGGGACGGGAGCGCAATTCCCCGACGGCGCCGATGGAATCGTGATCGGTGATGGTCACCAGGTGCATGCCGAGCCGTTTCAGTTTCTGATAAACCTCGCGCGGATCGTTATACGATTCCCCGCAAAGCCGGCGCAGCCCCGGAACTGTGCACATTCCCGAGTGCCGTGTGTGGACGTGCAGATCGCACCGCATATTCAATTTCTATCCCTAAAACTGCTACAATTCCGTGACGCGCGGGAAAAACATTCGTTAATAGGTCTGTTTTTTACCTGACACTAAGTCTCGCGTGACACAATCTAAGCAGTGAAAAGGCTGAACTTCCTGTTTTTCGACGCCGGGGGCGGGCATCGCGCCGCTGCTAACGCCTTACGCGCAATGATAGAAAGCCAGAAACGGCCGTTTGAAATTGAGTTAGTCAATTTACAGGAGTTTCTTGACGACCTAGATATTTTTCGTAAGCTGACCGGCTTGCGCATGCAGGATATCTATAACCTTCTACTCAAGAAGGGATATACCCTGGGGGCCGCGCAGATACTCGCCGGAATGCACGTAGTGATACGGATGTTTCACGCGCAAACGGTGCGCAAGCTGGAACCCCTCTGGCGAAAAAACCAACCCGACATGGTGGTTTCGTTGATACCGAACTTCAATCGCGCGATTTTCGAGAGCCTGGCGCGCGCGCGGCCGGGCGTCCCGATGGTTACCGTGATCACTGATTTCGCGGATTATCCGCCGCATTTCTGGCTGGAACGGCAGGATCAATTCGCGGTTTGCGGCACCGCGCGCGCGGTGGAGCAAGCGACATCGATGGGGCTGGCGAAATCGAAAGTGTTTCCGGTTTCAGGGATGATCTTGAATCCGAGTTTCTACGAGATTCGGCCGCTCAGCGTAGACGAGCGCGCGAAAGAACGCGCGCGGCTGGGGCTTCGCGCGGATCAGCCTGTGGGACTTGTGTTATTCGGCGGACAAGGCGCAGCGGTAATGGCGAATATCGCGCGCGATCTTCCGGACCGCCAATTAATTCTGATTTGCGGTAAGAACGAAAAGCTGGCGAAACGTTTGCGGGAGACGCCGCACGCGGCGTCGATTTTTGTCGAAGGCTTCACCGACCAAGTGCCGCGGTACATGCAGCTCGCGGATTACTTTATAGGCAAGCCGGGGCCGGCCAGCATCAGCGAAGCCATCGCCATGCGGCTGCCGGTGATTGTGGAGCGCAACGCGTGGACCCTGCCGCAGGAACGCTACAACGCCGAGTGGGTGGTGGAGCGGGGCGTGGGGATCATGCTCAAGAGTTTCCAAGGCATCGGCGGCGCGGTGGATACGCTGCTGGAGCCAGCGGCCTACGCCGGGTATCGGGCCGCGGCCGAGGGGTTTCAAAATCGGGCTGTGTTCGAGATTCCGGATATTCTGGAGCGGATTCTTCAGGAAATGACGCCCTTACGAACGGCGTAAAGAATCAGCTCGGGCACGGTGTGCAGCCCGAGTTTTTCCATGAGATTGCCGCGGTGGGTTTCGACGGTGTACAGGCTCAGGTTGAGCGTCGCCGCAATCTCTTTGTTGCTCTTGCCTTCAGCGATTAGCTGCAGAATCTCGCGCTCACGCGTGGTGAGCAACTCGTAGCTGTCTTCGATCTCGCGATCCTGGAGCTGGCGTACGTAATCTTCCACCAGCATGCGGCTCACGGCAGGGCTGAAGAACGCTTTGCCGGCGCTCACGGCGCGGATGGCCGCGATGAGATCAGATTCCGCCGATTCCTTCAGCAGATACGCGCGGGCGCCGGCCTTCAGCGCGCGCAACACGTAGGCTTCATCGGAGTGCATGCTGAGAATCACGACTGAAACCTGCGGCGAAGAGGCCGCGACCTGGCGCGCAGCTTCGATGCCGTTGAGGTTCGGCATCCCGATATCGGTCACCAGGATGTCGGGCGAAAGTTTTTGAACCATGGCGACGGCTTCGCGGCCATCTGAGGCTTCGCCTACGACCTGGAAATCGGGCTGGCGCTCGAGGACCAGGCGCAGGCCGGTACGCATGACGGCATGATCGTCGGCTAATACGATGCGAATGGGAGTCATTGTGTGAGAGCCGCCGCCTGCAGGCTGGCGGGCGCGAGAGGCAAATCCACGGCGATGGTAGTTCCCTGCCCCGGTTGCGATTCGACGCGAAAACTGCCGCGGAGGTGACGGACGCGCTCTTCCATTCCCAGGATGCCCATACCTTTGTCGCGCGTGTGAAAACCGGCGCCGTTGTCGTAAATGCGAACGCTCACGCCATCATCGCCGCGGCGCACGGTAATGCGCACCTGCTCCGCCTTGGCGTGACGGGTGACGTTGTGCAGCGCCTCCTGCACCACGCGGAAGATGCAGGTGCGGTATTCGTCCGGCAGATCGTCAGCAGCGTCTTCAGCTTCGACTTTGATCTTGAGGCCGTTGCGTCGGGCCACCTCACGGGCCTGCCACTTCAGCGCGGGCACGAGTCCCAGATCGTCGAGCATGGAGGGCCGCAGCAACAGCGAAAGATTGCGCAGCACGACCACGTTGTTTTCCGCCAGGCGCTTCAAGGCTTGCACGCGTTCGTTCAAGGCGGCGTTATCCGGAGGCAGCACCGATGCCAGGTTGCCCAACTCTACGTTCAGCGCCGACATCGATTGGCCGATCTCGTCGTGCAGTTCACGCGAGAGCTTGCGGCGCTCTTCCTCCTGCACTTCCACCAGACGCGCCGACAAGCGGTGCAACTCTTCACGCGCTTGCACGACCTCGCGATAGCGCGTGTTGGACTCGGTTTCGAGCGATTCGACGCGCCCGATGCTGAACAGCGCCAGGCCCAGCCCGAAGAGCGTAGTGAGCAACGCGATAGCGATCGCTTCACGGCGGAAGCTGGAAAACACCTCCGCCACGTCGCTTTGCGCAAATTCGAGCTGGCGGGTATCCATCGCGCGGATGCGATCGGAGAACTGCAGGAGCTCCTGGCGGCGCGGAAAAAGCTGCGTACGCAGGTAATCGCCGCCTTGGGCATGGCGCGTCTCGGCGTTCCACGTGAGCACCGGATCGATCAAGCCGAAATAGACGTTCACGTCGCTCTGCAACCGATCGATGGTTGGAAATTCGCGTGGAGGCGCGTCCTTGCGGTATTGCCGCAGCCCGGCGATGACGTCCTGCTCGGAGCGCTGGATTTCGGTACGGCGGCGCTCAGCCAGTTCATCGTCGGCGTGCAACAGATAATCGCGCAGGTCGATGCCGGAGCGGTAGAGATCGGTGCGCAGACGGTTCAACAGTTCATCGCGCTGCAGGAATCCGCGCCGGATTTGCGCGCTGGAGGATTCAACGCGATCAAGGGCACGGTTGGCGCTCACCGCTACTAGAATCAGCAGGGCCAGTAAACTGCCGAAACCCACGCAGAGTACGGCGCGGGTCGACATTCCCAGTCGCGCAAAGAAACGCTGCGCCGTCGCGAGCGGAGGCATGGCGTTCTTATTATATGGCCGCCCGCGGCGACTTACTCGATGCGGTCAGGATACGAGAATACCGGGTCGATGTCGACCGGGATGCCGTTGGTCGCCACCAGAGCGCGCTTCAGGTCGTCCGGAATCTTGTCGTATTTGGCGAACCAGGCTTCGGTGCGGGCGCGATCGCCGGTGTCTTCCATCTGCAGCAACTCCTGGCAAAGGCGCTCGAGGACGGCAGGGATGCGCGCGAAGTCGACGACGTAGCGCCCGTTATTGAGCGAGAGTGCGCCGTTTTCGAGCAGATAGTTGAACTCCATCATCTCGGCGCGGCCGTGCGCTTCGCCAGTGCCGAAGCGCAGCGTGCGAAAGAGGCCGGCCACGTAGGAGGCGTAATATTCCGGCAGGCGCTGCTTGGGCAAGGCGCCGTGATCCACCAACCACTTCAAGCCGAACATGCCGGCGACATCGGCTTTGGCTTCCTCCAGACCTGAGTACGCCGGACCGATGGCTTCGCGAATGTCGATCTGCTTGCCGCCTTTGCGCGCGAAATCCGGCCCGAGTTCGTGGCAGATTTCGTGCATGAGCGTCGCCGCCATGTAGCCTTCGGCCGAGGCTTGCGCGGCCTGATCGGGCCGCATCATCACTTTGGCGATGGGCAGAATAACGTTGTCTACGCGAGCGTCCATGAAGTTCTTGAAGAAAATCTTCTTCGAGCCTTTCTCCTGATGAATGCGCGGATCGTTGGGCAGGTTGTCGGCCACGGCCTGATAACCGTGACGCAGATCGCCGGCGCGGAAAGGCGCGTCCATGACTTCCATGGGCGTCAAATGGCCGCGCTTGGAAGGCTTGGCGGCGGCATCGATGGGGAGCGCTTCCTGCATATCTGGGACGTATTTCTGATAGACCGCTAGCTTGCTGCTCTCCTCCTCGTTGCGAATGAGGATGGAGGCGCCGTAAGAGGTCTTCACGCCAAGCAGGTCGTCGAGATAGGTTTCGTATGGGGCGAAGATGATGTCGATTTTCGGGTCTTTGAGATCGAGCCAGGCGAGGTCGCTGGCGTAGTAGTTGTCGCTCAGCAATGCGTCGGCGCGCAGGCGCAGGAATTTGGCGAAAGCCGGATCGGGAGTGGCGTCTGCAGCCTGGCGGAGATCGCGAGCCACCGGCTCCAGGAATTGCTTGTAGCGCACGCGATATGGGACGGCGCTGAGCACGCCGTTGCGGCGTTCCACGACCGTGTAGGGATTGTAGATCGCGGCCTTGCTGGCTGGGTGCTGCGCAACGTAGCGCTCGATCTGTTCGCGCGTCATGCCTTTGGGATAAAGCTCGTGGCCCGGCGGCATGGGTTCGTTGCCGACGAAGGGAGCGTTGCCATCGAGAAGATCCCAGCGGCTGCCCATGATGACGAGAAGGCGCTTAATGGCGGAGTCTTTCGTGGTCTTGTAGAGCGCGAGGCCGCCGAGGTCGCTTTGGCGCCAGTAGACATCGTCGAGCAGGCGGCAGGCGTCAACCAGGCGATCCACAACCTGGTTTTCAGCGGCGGACAGCTTGTCCGGGCGCGCGGGCATCGCGACCTGTTTCCATTGGGCGAGGCGCTCGGCCGGAGTGCGACTGGTTTGCGCGGCCGCATAGAAAACGAGCGCGGCAAGCGCGAGGGAAATTCTTCGCATAGCGGTAGTTGGAGTCGAGTATAACAAGCGTTCAAAATTCGCTTGACCCGTCTACAGCTTCAGGGTACACACTGAACTCAGATGACGGTAACAGCGCTGGCGCGGGCGGCGGGGTTGAGCCGCAGCGCGGTTCTCTATTACGAATCCATCGGGCTGCTGCGCAAAGCCAAGCGGAGCGGCGCGAACTACCGGCTGTATGGCGACGCCGACGTCCGGCGGTTGCAACAGATCTGCGTTTATCGCGCGGCGGGGCTGACGCTGGCGGATATCCGCGCGGCGCTGGACCGGCCGGCGGACGATTTTGGCGCGATTCTCGATCGGCGGATGGCGCGGATCGGCGAGGACATCGAACGGTTGCGCGGGCAACAACGCGCCATCGCGCGGCTATTACAAAACACAGGAAAACGGAGGAGAAACGAAATGCTGAGCAAAGAGAAATGGACGCGCATCATGCGCGATTCGGGGTTTTCAGAGGACGATATGCGCCGGTGGCATTCGCAGTTTGAAAAAGACGCGCCGGAAGATCATGAAGAATTCCTGCGGTTTCTGAAGATTCCCGAGGATGAAGTGAAACGCATCCGCGAACGGAGTCGCGGGGTTCCGGCTTAGACCGCACTCGGCTTATACCGGACTCCATTTGAGCGGGCTGGTGCAGGGCCGCGTGAGCGGGTCGTCAAAATGGTTGGGGCTCACGCGCAACGCGTACCCGACGCGTCCTGTCCACTCGGGCACGATATCCTTGCCGAACACGGCGACGGTGCCGTTCTGTTCGATCGACGGCAGCACCATGACTTCGGTCTCTTCCAGATGGCCGTTGGCGTCGACGCGGCCCAGGACGACCTCCACACGGACGTCGCCGGGCGAAAGACCGGCAAGTTCGATGGCCGCGCGCACGGGCACGGGCTTGCCACTCAGTACAGGACCGGGTTGGGCGGGTCCGGAAGAAGTCTCGACGAAGTGCACACGGCCCCAAAGTTCACGCACGCGGCTGTTCCAGCGCGCCTTGTCGCGGACTAGCTCATAGTTCGAAGCCTGCGCGCGCAGATGCTGCTGGTGCGCAGGGTCGTACAACTCGTTCATGTATTCACGCACCATGCGGCGGCAATCGAAATTGGGACTGATGTACGTCAGGGATTGCTTGACGCGCCGCAGCCACTCGCGTGGAGTTTGCTCTTTGCGCTCGAAAAACATCGGCACGATTTCGTTTTCGAGCAGATAGTAAATGGCGCTGGCGTGCAAGGCGTCCTGATCGTCCGAATACGGCTCGCGGTCGCCCAGCGCCCAGCTTCCGGAACGCTCATAGGCTTCATCGAACCAGCCATCAAGAATGCTCAGGTTCAAGACGCCGTTGAGCGAAGCCTTCATGCCGCTGGTGCCGCATGCTTCTTCGCCGCGCCTGGGATTGTTCAACCACAAATCCACGCCCTGAACCATCTCGCGAGCGACTTTCATGTCGTAGTCTTCGAGAAAGACCACATGCTTCCAAAGCTCGGGATCGCGCGAAAGCTGTACGATCTCGCGAATAAAGGTCTTGCCGGGCTGATCCCTGGGATGCGCTTTGCCCGCGATCACTACCTGCACCGGCATGTCTCGGTTGAGCAGGATGCGCTTCAGCCGCTCGACGTCGCGGAAGAGCAGAGTCGCGCGCTTGTAGGTGGCGAAGCGCCGCGCAAAGCCGATGGTGAAGGCGTTGGGGTCGAGAACCTCATCGGCGCGGCGCACTTCGGCGGCTGAAGCCTGACGCCGCACGGCTGCCTGATGCTGACGCGAGCGCACGAAGTTGACCAGACGCCGTTTGCGCCGTTTGTGGACTTCGAGCAGCTCTTCGCCGGGGATGTCGCGCACCTGCTCCCAAACGGCGGGGTCGTTGAAACGCTCGCGCCAATCCGGCTGCAGGTACTGATCGTAGAGCGCGGCAAGGTCGTCATTCAGCCAGCTTGGGGCATGCACGCCATTGGTGATGGAAGTGATCGGCACTTCCCACACGGGGAGTTGCGGCCACAAATCATGGAACATCTCCTGCGAAACTTGCCGATGGAGCTTGCTCACAGCGTTGCGGTATGCCGAGGTGTTCAATGCCAGTACGGCCATGGAGAAGCGTTCGTCGCGATTCTGCGGATCGCGTCTTCCCAATGCCATCAGCTGCTGAAAATCGATGCCGGTTTCGGCGCAATAGCCGGAGAAATAGTGATACATCAGGCCGGGATCGAATAAATCGATGCCCGCGGGCACCGGCGTGTGCGTGGTGAACACGTTGCTCGCCCGCGCCGCTTCCACGCCCTCGTCGAAGATCAGCCTGGCATCGCGCATGAAGACGCGCACCTGTTCGAGCGCCAGAAACGCTGAATGACCCTCGTTCATGTGGAAGACGGTGGGGTGCAGGTCCATGGCTTGCAGGGCGCGCATGCCGCCGATGCCAAGTACGATTTCCTGGCGGATGCGCGTATCGATATCGCCGCCGTAGAGCGAAGCGGTGATATCGCGATCCTGCGGCAGAACATTCTCAGGAACGTTGGTATCGAGCAGGTAGAGCGTGATGCGGCCAACGTCGAGCTTCCAGACCTGAATGTAGACGTCGCCCGAAGGCAGCTTGACGGTGACTTTGAGATCCTGGCCCGCCGCATCTTTCACAGGTAGGAGCGGTAGCGTGTAGAAATCGTTGACGGGGTAGCGCTCCTGCTGCCAGCCGTCTGGATTCAGAAACTGCCGGAAATAGCCCTGTTGATACAGGAGGCCGAGACCGATTAGTGGATAATCCTGGTCGCTGGACGATTTCAAATGATCGCCTGAAAGTACGCCGAGGCCGCCGGAATAAATCGGCAGACATTCGGTGAGGCCGTATTCGGCGGAAAAATAGGCGATCAGCTTGCCGTCGGCCGACGGGGCGCTCTTGCGTGAGCGGGCATCGTAGGCGTCGCAGGCGTTGCGGTAGAGCGAGACGTAACGCGGATCGGCGGCGGCGCGTTGCAGCGCCGATTGCGACACACGCCCCAACATGAGCACGGGATTGTATCCGCAATCCTGCCAAAGCGTGGGGTCGAGCCTGCGGAATACGGACCGGATCACCGGCTCCCAACTCCATAGGACGTTGTACGCCATCTCCGACAATCGCGCCAGTTGCGGGGGCAGAGCGGGACGAACCAGGAACTCCCGAATAGGGTTGATGTGAAACGGCATACTGAGAGAGCGTCTTCCAATTTACCAGATGGCGCAGGTTCACCTCGGGTATAGTCGAAGAAAGAAAGAGAGAAGAACCACATGAGCCTTGCCGAGAAACATTGCGTTCCTTGCCGCGGCGGCGTGCCGCCTCTGGCCGGCGAGGAGTTGGAGAAGATGAAGGCGCAGGTCTCCGGATGGCAGGTGGTGGATGGACACCATCTGCTCAAGAGTTACGCGTTTCCCGATTTCCAGAGCGCGCTCGATTTCGTGAACCGGATCGGGGAAATTGCGGAGCAGGAGGGGCATCATCCCGATCTTTACCTGGCGTGGGGAAAGGTGGAGGTGAAGACCTGGACGCACAAGATCGACGGGCTGACGGAGAGCGATTTCATACTAGCGGCGAAAATTGACGCAGTGAAAGAACCGGGGGGCGGGAAATCTTAAAAGGATCCTACTGCTGAGCGGCGGCGCTTTTGCGGTCTTGATCGATGCGGTTAATGTAGCGGATGGTCTCGGCGAAGGGCGGAACGCCGCCGTATTTCGATACCGCGCCTGGTCCGGCGTTGTAGGCGGCAAGCGCGTGCCAGAGCGCGCCATCGTATTTTGTGAGCAGATCGCGGAGGTAGCGCGCGCCGGCGTCGGCGTTTTGCGCGGGATCTTTGGGATTGGCGCCCAGGATTTGCGCGGTGCCAGGCATGAGTTGCATCAGCCCAATCGCGCCTTTCGGGGAAACTGCTTGCGGCTGGAAGCCCGATTCGGCTTTCATGACGCTGCGCACCAGCCAGCGTGGCAGGCCGTATTTATCGGCGGCTTGATCGGCCAGTTCCGGCGGCGTGAGCGTAGCCGGGGCCACGGGGGCGGCGATCGGCGCCGCTAGAACAGGGGTGGACGGCGCTGGAGGAGGCGGAGTATAGTCGTCAGCCTCGAATCGCACGATTTTCGCCGCGCTCATCTCCGCCATCGATTCGCCCATATAAAAGCGAACGCTATCGCCCGAAATCTCGTGCCGGTCGATGTGCATGCGCGCGCCGCTCGAGAGCACGGCGTATTCCCCCGCACATCCGCAGGCCGCGAGACACAGAAATAGCGCTATGAAACGCATTCGTTCTTAATATTGTGACGCCGCGAGCCGGCAATTCGTGCGAATAAAATCGCAAATAGCCCAGGAAAGACGCTATCTTAGTGATTTCATGTCCTCCTACGACGCACTCATCGTTGGCGGCGGGCACAACGGACTGGTGGCGGCAGCGTATTTAGCGCGGGCAGGCCGCAAGACGCTTGTCCTGGAGCGCCGCGATCTGGTGGGCGGCTGCGCGGTCACGGAGGAGATCTGGCCGGGCTACCGCGTTTCCACTGGCGCCTATCTGACCAGCCTGTTGCAAGAGCGCATCGTGCGCGAGTTGGAGCTGGAACGCCACGGCTACCGGGTGGACGCCAAGGACCCCGCGTTCTTTTCGGTTTTCCCGGATGGCCGCCACTTCTTCATGTGGCAGGATCGGGAGAAGACGCTGGCGGAAATCGCGAAGTTCTCGCGCCACGACGCAGAGGCGTACCCGGCGTACGAGGGGCAGCTCGAACGTATCTCGCAGGTGGTGGAGGCGCTTCTGCTCTCTGCGCCACCACAGTTCCCACCGCATGGCCTGGGCGATTTCATCGAGCATCTGAAACTGGCCGGACGCCTGCGCGGACTCAATCCGAAAGACATGATCGCGCTGGTGAAAGTTTTCACGCAAAGTGCGGCCGATTATTTGGATGAATGGTTCGAAAACGATCAGGTGAAGGTGACCCTGGCGACGGACGGCGTGATCGGCGCCAATGGCGGACCGCGTTCTCCGGGGACGGCTTATATTCTGCTGCACCATTGCATGGGCAGCGTGGCCGGCCATCGCGGATTGTGGGGGTTCGTGCGCGGCGGCATGGGCGCAGTCTCGAATGCGATTGCGGCGGCGGCGCGGCAGGCCGGCGTGGAAATCCGCGTGAATTCCGTTGTGAGCAAGGTGTTGGTGCGCGGCGGGCGTGCAAGCGGCGTGGTGTTGGAATCGGGCGAAGAGATCGGGGCTAAGCTGGTGGCTTCGAACCTCGACCCCAAGCTTACGTTTCTCAAGCTGGTGGATGAGAGCGATCTGCCGCCAGAATTCGTAGACGCCATACGGCACTTCCGCATCGAAGGCACCAGTTGCAAGATCAACCTCGCGCTGAACGGATTGCCCGAGTTCACGGCTTATCCGGGCGCGCCGGGCCCGCATCACCGCGCGACGATGCACATCTGCCCCGATATCGAATACGTGGAGCGAGCCTGGGACGACGCGAAATATGGGCGTCCCTCCGAACGGCCGCTGCTGGAAATGACCATCCCCACGATGTACGACCCCTCGCTTGCGCCGGCGGGCAAGCACATCATGGGCATCTTCCTGCAATATGCGCCCTATACTTTGCGCAAGGGCACGTGGGATGAACTGCGGGAGCCGTTCGGCGACCGCGTGATTTCGTTGATTGAAGAGTATGCGCCGAATATACGTTCCGTGATTGAGCACCGGCAGGTGCTGACGCCGCTGGATTTGGAGCGCCGCTTCGGTATTACCGGCGGCAATATATTCCATGGCGAAATGAGCCTGGACCAAATGTTCGTGATGCGCCCGGTAGCGGGGTGGGCGCGGTATCGGACGCCCGTGCGCGGGCTCTACTTGTGCGGCTCGGGCGCGCATCCGGGCGGCGGCGTGATGGGCGCGCCGGGGTACAACTGCGCTCGGGAAATGCTGAAGGCGAGCTAACGCTAGGTCGCCGCCCGGACTTCGGTGAGACGGCTACGCAGCGTCTCGGGTAGACCGGCCTCGATTTCGGGAGTGATCAAACCAACGCCATCCATGTCCTGAATGTGGACTTTGTCCTTCAAGCGGAAACTCGTCAGCTTCATGCGGAGCAAATCGGCGACGGGCGCCAGCAGAGTTCCAGCCTTGGCTTTGACTGGATCGGAAAAAGGCGGCACTGCGTCGACTGAATCGGGTCGAACCTTTTCGCCGACAAAGAGGAGGTGTACGGCGCTTCTGGCCTTGGGACTGTCTGCATCCACGAGCATGTCGAGGCCTGCGACATGACGGTATTTCAGGCCGAGCGGCTCCACAGCCGCAGCAATCTTTTCCAGATCCGCCCGCTCGACAGCCATGTCGATGTCGCGCGTCAATCTGGCAGCGATGGGGTCGCGTTCCGAAACATGCAGAAAAATGGCCAACCCACCGACCACCCGATATTCAATTCCGGCCGCTCGCAAGACGCCGGTCACCCTCTGCAGGACATCGAAAAGTTGTTCCACGTGTTCGTCGTATGCGGTTTCCAAAATCACAGCTAACTTCAGTATACGAGCCGCGCGAATCCACGGCTAGCGAGGCTAGAATAGGCGAATGCATCGTTTGCTTTGGGTGATCCCGTTTCTACTGTTGCCTGCTTTCGCGCAGGATGAGCCGCGCAAAGACGCGGATGGCTGCAAGGATTCGCAGTACGTTTCACGATTTCCAGGCAGCATTATCAACAGCTGCAATCACAAAGAATTTGAATCGTACTCCATGCCCGTGAGCAAGGACGCGGATGGCAATGGAGTCGAGAAGGCGATCGAAGGCGAATATTGGGATTACGACATCGCTACGCGCGAAGGCATCAGCCCGATTCAGATCTACCGTAATTTTCGCAACGCGCTCGCGGCTGCCGGCTGGAGATTTCTTTACGAGGACTCGCCGAACCGTTTTACCGCGCAAAAGGGCGATGTCTATTTAGATCTCCAGTCGAACGGAACCTATTACTACCTCTTTACCGTCAAGAAACAGGCGATGCAGCAGGAAGTGACGGCGGATGCGACGCAGATGGCGGCGGACATCGACAAATCCGGCCACGTCGCGGTTTATGGGATTCAGTTCGATACCGGCAAAGCGGCGATTCTGCCGGCTTCGGAACCAGTGCTGCAGCAGGTGCAGAAGCTGCTCGAAGATCATCCCGATTTGAAAGTTCGAATCGAGGGGCATACCGACAATTCGGGGACGCGCGCGGTGAATCAGCCGCTCTCGCAGAAGCGCGCGCAGGCGGTGATGGGATGGCTCATTGCGCAGGGCATCGACGCCGGGCGGATGACGGCGCAGGGTTTCGCGGATACGAAGCCAGTCGCGGATAACGGGACGGAAGAGGGCCGTGCGAAGAACCGGCGCGTCGAACTGGTGAAGCAGTAGCTACTCGCCGCGAAGCGTAACGGCCGGGTCTACCGATGCAGCGCGCCAAGCCGGAACGGCGGCGGCGACGGCAGCTACCGCGGCAAGGATTGCCGTAGTGACGGCGAAGGCGGCGGGATCGCTTGCGCTAACGCCGTATAGCAGACCGTTTGCGAGGCGCGCGAGAGCAAATGCTCCAGCCGCGCCGATGGCGAGTCCGGTTCCGGTGAGCGGCGCGGATTCGCGAAGGATCATGCCGGCCACTTCGCGCGGGCGCGCGCCGAGGGCCATGCGGATGCCGATTTCGCGCATTCGTCTCGAAACCGCGAATGAGAGCACGCCGTAGATGCCAACCGCGGCCAGAATGAGCGCAAGCACGCCCAACCCGGCCGCCAGCGTGGCCAAGAGGCGTTCCTGCGAGAGGGAATCGTCGAGGCGCGTCTTCATGGTTTCGACATCCGTCAGCGGCATGGAAGGATCGAGGGTTTGGATCTCACGCCGAATGGCGCCGGCAAGTTGCGATGCGGGTACGGCTGTGCGGACCTCCATCGTCGCCTCGGCGATGTAGCTTTGGGCCAAGGGAAGGTAGAACTCCGGCCGCACGGGGTCGCGGTAGTTACGAAATCTGGAGTCCTTAGCCACTCCGGCCACGGTCACCATGTGCGGCGGCCGGGTGAGTTGGAACTGCTTGCCCAGCGGGTCTTGGCCGGGCCAGAAGCGCGCGGCGAATTTCTCGTTGATTATGGCAACGGGCGGCGCCGCGTCCGTGTCGCGATCGGTAAATTCGCGGCCGCGCAACAACGGCAACCCAGTGGTTCGAAAATACGAGGGCGAGATCCGGTTGAAATCCACCTGCTGCTTCGGCTGGCCGGGCGCGATGATATCGGTTCCGCCACGCATTCCGGAGAACGGCACAACATTTACTAACGCAGCGCTCGTCACGCCCGGCAGCGGGCGCACACGCTGCAGCGCGTCCCGGTAGAACTGGCTGCCGCGCGCGTTGTCGTATCCCTGTATGGACGGTTCCAGACGGATGAGAAGCAGGTTTTCGGCCTGAAGGGTCGGGTCTTGCGCGCGGGCGTTGGCCAAGGTGCGAATGAACAGAGCCGAAGCCGCGAGCAGTACGGTGCAGAGGGCGATCTGCCCGACCACAAGAAGATCTCGCAGGCGCGAACGCGCTTTGGCGGATGCGGCGGAGCTCCGTAAATCCCGATTCACATCGGTGCGCCAGGTCTGGAAAATCGGCGCAGCGCCGAAGAAAAGGCCGGTGGCGATCGATATTCCGATGGCGAAGGCGAAGACTCGAAGATCCCAACCGGTTTCAAGAGTCATGCGAGTACGGAACGGCCGGTGGAATTGTTGGAGGAAACCGGAGGCCCAGGATGCGACGAGGAGCGCGGCAGCGCCACCGAGGCAGGAGAGCAACAGGCCCTCGATGAGCAATTGGCGGGCAATGCGCGCGCGGCCCGCGCCAATGGCAAGGCGAATAGCCATTTCGCGGCAGCGGTTGGTGGCGCGGGCGAGCAGCAGGCTGGCGAGATTGCAGCACCCGATGAGAAGGACCACGCCGACGATCGTCATCAGCGCGCCGAGGAAGGTAAGGATAGAGCCGCGGTTGGTGGGCGAGAAGCGCGCTTCCTGCACGGGGAAAAGCACGACGGACTGGCCTTTTAAGCGGCCGTGTTCCTCGCGGATGCGAGCGGTGAGCGACCCTATCTGCGCCGTGGCTTGCGGAAGCGTGACGCCGGGCCGCAGCCTTCCGGTGACCAGATACGATTCCATGCCCCATTCGTGGACGATGTCGAAGTTCTGGAAAACGGGCGCGGCTTCTCTGTATCGCGACACTGAAATCCACACCGAGGGCGGGTCGCCCCAATCCATAACGACGCCGCGAAAGCCGCCGGGCGCCACTCCGGCAATGGTGAAATCGCCGTCGCCGACGCGGATTTGCCTGCCCACAACTTTCGGGTCTGCGCCGAAGCGGTCTTGCCACAATGAGTAGCCGATGACGACGCTGGTGTCCGGTTCGTCCGGGCCGGGCAAGCGGCCAACCGCCGGGCGAAGGCCCATCACCGCGAAATAATTGGGGCTCACGAACTCGCCTGAAATCCGCTGCGCTTCCGCGCCCGCGCCGATGTTCATGGGAACACGCAGGAACGCAAGCATATCGGAAAAGACGGCGTTGTGGCTGCGGTAAAACTCGTACTCGGGATAGGACGTGGTGGTGATGGCTTCGGCGTCTTTATCCGAGCGGTGGTACAGCGACGCCAGTTCATCAGGCCGGTTCGCCAGAAGCGGCTTGAAGAGCGCGGCATCGATGAATTCAAAAATCGCGAGGTTCACGCCGATGCCGAGGGCCAGGGAAATTACGGCGATGGCGGTGAAGCCAGGGCTCTTGCGCAGGGTGCGGATTCCGTACCGGATATCCTGAAGCATGGCCCCTACTGTACTAGAAGCGCGGACCTTGGGAAAGCGAATTTGCGGCCGACCTCGTCGACGACGTTGATCTGGCACGTGTAGCGGCCGGGCGCGAGGCCCTTCAACGGTACTTGCATCTGCACAGGGACTGCGTTGGGCCGCGTGCTCACCACCTGCGTGACCTTGAGCGGGCTGCTTTCGAACGCCTTTTGGCCTTTTTGATTGAACAGGCTCATGCTCACGTTGACGCGGCGCGCGCGGGGATTCTCGGGGTCTGGCACGGCGTCGTAAACATCGAACGTGATGAACATATTCTGCGTGCGCTTGAAGACCTTGGTGATGTTGGGAACGATCTTCTCGTCGCCGACAATCAGCGGGTCAGCGGTGCGCGTGCGGCGCGGCGTTGTTTCGGCGGCGCCGACGGCGGCTTTCATGGGCTCGCGCTGATTGCTCCAGATCACGGAACTGGTCTTGAGCAGCATAGAATCCGCGGCGAGATCGGGAACGACGAAGCGCGAGTCAAACGTGCCCATCTTGCCTGTATGGTTTTCGCGCACCAGAAACTGTACGCGATAGCGGCCAGGGGCCAGGGTGAAGCCGGCGTCGTAGTGGAAATTGCGGGTGGCCAAGCGCTCGGCATCGCTTGCGCCAAGCTTGACCTTGATGAAGTCGCGCACTTTGGCGACGACGTGCTTGCGCTCATCAATTACTTGGCCTACGAAATCGAATTGCGTCTCACCGCCTGCGCCCTTTTCGGCCAATTCGATCACCGAGCCCGGAATCTTAACCGAGAGCGGCACGAAGTAAGCTGTGGGGGAAATGCGGAAGTAATCGGCCTCGAGTGCCAGAGGCAGGTCGGTTTGCGGATCGGGCGAAGACATGGCCTGCTGCAATTGCTGCTCTTTGTCTGAGCCGTTGAACTTGCTCCAGAGCTTGTCGCCGAAGTAGCCGTGGCGGAATTCCAGTTTGGCTGGAATGTTCTTGGTCAGCTTGACGTTGATATTGCGATACTTGCCATCCGTCTTTTCGTTGGTGGTGTAGTAGCCCAGGATGTAGTAGCTGCGGAACTCATTCTTCGCCTGCACGATGCCCAGCGACAAATCGTTGGAATCGAGAAAAACTTTACCGCCGGTTTCGGAAGCTAGCGTCGAAAGCGTTTCCTGCGAATCGTTGATGCCCGCGCGCTGCGAGTTATACACAGATCCGTTGAAAAGGCCGGTTCCACGGGAAGCCCCTTTGCTGGCGCCGCCGCCTGGAGGGTCGGCCATCAGGCCGCGGGCATCGATGGGGTAGATGGCGACATTCGCCTTCACCGCGGCGTTGATAGAGGCTTCCAATTGCGCCTGATTTTCAACGCCGGTCTTGCTGATGCCGCTGGTGATGTAGACCAGCACTTTCTTCTCGGGCAGCGCGGCTAGTTTTTTCACCGCATCTTCAATGGCCGCCAGCTTCTGATCGGTGTTGAAGATGTTGAATTCGGTTTCATCGGCCACGAAGGCGGCGCCGGTATCTTCACCGTTGTCGTCGGCGGTATCGGCGACGCCAGCCATTTCGCTCATCTCGCCAATGGGGAATGACTTGACGATGGTGACGAGCTGGTCGCGGTCGGCGGTGAAATCGGTTTTGACCTGCACGGCCGAGGTGTAGATCAGAATCGCCATGAGATCGGACGCGGTCATTTGGGTGTTGATGTAGTGCAGCGCCGCATCCTGCGCCCGAAGCTGTTCGGGAATTCCCATGTTGGAGAAATCGAAGAAAAGCACCAGGAGGCGCTTGTCGTGATATTGAATCTCTTTGTGCGAAGGAAGCGTGATGGTGGTTTTTGGGTCTTCGGGGAGCGCGCGCTGCTCTTCGAGCGTCGGCGGCGGCTCGGGCGGTTCCGGCTCCACGGCCAGTTTCTGAAATTCGAACGTCGAGATCTTCTGTGGCTTGTTGTCTTCGAACAGCGCGAAGTCCCCCACCTTCAGACCTTCGATCGGCTGCCCGGTCTTCGGATCTCTTACCGTGACGTCCACGATCACGAGGTTGGCGTTGGAGGTGAATTTGACGCCCGTGTCGGGAATCGGCACGGACTGCTGCTGTTGTCCGGCAGCCGTCATGGTCAACAGCACGGCGGCTGCGATGGAAGATCTACCCGGCATCGTCATATCAGAAGCTGAACCTCACAGTGAGCGTGACGGTGCGCGTGCCGGATGCTCCGGTGGCAAGACCGTAGGTATTCGAGTTTATGGTGGTTCCGAAGCCGGTGATCTGGACGTGGTTCAGGGCGTTATTCGCCGAAAGACGAACCTGGAGCGTCTCGCGATTGAGCTCTCCGAACCGCCAGGCGCGATTGAGAGATGAGTTCAGGCTGGTGGTGAATAAGCCGGGGATGGTATCCACACCGGCGTTTCCATATTGACCGGCGGCCGGCAGCGTAAACGCCAGTTGGTTGAAGTATGGATAATTGCCGGCGGTGATGCTTTCGCCCGTGGCGTCGGCGCGGAGCTGACCCACCGCACCCGAGCCGCGGCTATTGGTCAGGTTTCCGCCCAGCACCGCCGTGAGAGGCGTGCCCGAATTTGCGGTGAAATTGCCGTTGACGGTCCAGCCCGAGAAAGCTTTCGTTTTCCAATCGCCATTGCGCCAGAAGCCGTGAATGCCGACCGGCGAGGAGAGCGTGTAGGTGAGCGAGAAGCGGTGCCGCTGATCGAAGCTGGAAAGGCTGCGCTCGGCGGCGAGATCCGCCGGATTCTGCACAACGGTGCCGCCAAGGCCGGTGAAGCTCGATGCGTCATCGATGGATTTCGAGAACGTGTAGAGCGCTAGCAGTGATATGCCGCGCGAGAAGCGCCGGGTTATGCGCACCTGGCCGGCATGAAAGATGGAATTGCCGGAATCGGTCTGATATAGGAAGCTGGATGCGTTGGAGATGGTCAACTGCTGCTGCGCGTTCGCCGCCGAAGCACCCGGCAGGGCCTGATTAGGCGCCATTTGCACACCGAGGCCGGTGCCCTTGGTGCCGATGTATTCCAGCTCGACGATAGTGTTCGACGGCAGCGTTTGCTGGATGGCGAGACTCCAGGTCTGTGCGTACGCCAGCTTGTAATTTTTGTTGATGGCGTACGTATTGGTGATCGTGGAAGGCTGCGCGGGAAAGCCGTTTTCGATCGTCAGAGGATCCGTGACGCTCGTGCTGAGCGACCCGGTTGTCGCGAACGGAGGCTGCGCCGCGAGTTTGGCCGCGATCTGGCCGTATGCTGAGCCGCTGAAGAAGATACTGTAGCCACCGCGAATCACGCGGCTGTGCTTTTGCGAAGGACGATAGGCGAAACCCACGCGCGGCGAATAGTTGTTGGGGTCCGGGTTGACCAGGCTCGAGGGATACGCTCCCGTAAACGGCCCGGCGACGCCCGGCGTGACAACAGCCACCTGCGTCAGCGAAGGGTTGATATCGAGATTGGAGATGTGCCCGTAGAGTTCAGTGAAGGGCGAGAAATATTCGTAGCGCAGGCCCAGATTCAGCGTGAGCCCAGACGCCAGGCGCATATCGTCTTGCACGTACCAGTTCGTCGCCCAGCCGCGGAAGTAGTTGTTCGAGTTGCCGATGCGCAACGAACTCGATTGCGGATATCCGAGCAGAAAATCGGCGAAATCGTAGCCGGTGTGCGCCAACGGCTGGCCATTGGCGTCGAAGCCGCTGGTGAGCAGGCCGCTGAAGCTGAACGATCCGCGCGAATTGGCATAGGAGAGCGTGTTCTGCTGCATGCGGCGAAAGCCGAAGCCGAACGTCAGATTGTGCTTGCGGCGGATGACGTAAGTGATGGTGTCGGTGAAATTTGTCGTCTGGCTGCGATTCAGCGACGCGGAGCTGTCGCTGAGGCTGCCGAAGTTTGTGAACGAGAGATTCGGCGGACCCCAATCGAGCGGCGTCTGGTCGGTCCCGGCGATTCCGAGGTCGGCCGCGACATTCGATTTGTAGGCGAAATAGGGCGTCCCCTTGCTGATGTTGCGGCTGAAGGCGAGCGACGCGTTGTTGTTGAAGCGCGGCTTGAAGCTGTGGCTCCAGCCGGCGGTCGCGCTCATGCCGTAACCGCTGGTGGCATCCTGGAATCCGAAGAGCTGCTCAGTGAGGGAGTTGTTGCCCTGATACTGCACATTGAAATTGATGCTGTCCTTGTTAGTGGGCAGCGGCATTACGGTGCGCAGAGAAATCGAATTGCTGGAGGTGGGCGTCGAGGGGGCAATCGAATAATTCTGGATTGCGCCGTTGAATGTGGGCAGCGGGAAATACTGCAACAACGCCATCGAAGCCGGATTCAGGCGCGAAGTCGGAATCAGGTTTCCGGGGAATGGATTCTGCGTGGTGGGGTCGTAAATCAGCACCGGAGACGAGTTGACGACCGCGTTGGAAAAGTCGCCATTGCGTTCGGCCTGCGTGGGCACTGTCGACACCGAATCGCGCGCGCTGCGGGCGCGATTGCCGGAATAATTCAAGTAAATGTTGGCGCGCTCCCAATCCACCAGCTTGGGGATGCGAAGCGGACCGCCGATGTTAAATCCGAAATTCTCGCGAGCCGACGACGGCTTGGCGATCGACTGCCCGTTCAGTGAGAACGGCGCGGCATTCAGAGCCGAGTTTTGCACCGTGGAGAATACCGAACCGTGATAGGTTGGACGATCGCGCCGCCGGTTTCCGAACGTGGCGAACTGGCCGTTGAAAGGACCGGCGCCGCCGCGGGCGCCACGCCCGCCACGTCCACCGCCGCCTCCTCCGCCACCACCGCCGCCGCGGCCTCCACGTCCGCCGCCTCCTCCGCCACCACCGCCGCCGCCTCCTCCACCGCCAGCGCCGGGACCGCCGCCGAAGCCGCCGCGGCCTCCGCCGGGACCGCCCAGGCCACCGTTATTGTCCGCGCCGAAACCGGTGTTGGCGCCGGCCGCGCCGAAGCCGCCCATGCCCAGGCTATCTGTTCCACCCGCCGTTCCACCGGTCAGGATGCCGTTGAAAGCGATGTCGCCGACTCCCGCGCCCAACCCCGCGCCGGCGCCACCCGGACCGCCCGCGCCGCCGCGTCCCGCGAGGCGATCGCGCCGAGCCTGTTCATCCGCCGCCGCGCCCAGACCACCGCTGGTACTGCCGTTGATCATGAACGATTCGTTAGCGTCCGCGCCGTTCAAATCGCTCTGCGTGACGTCGCTGGCCGCCGCAAGATCCTGAGCGCCGGCTTCGGTAGCGGTTACTGTGACGTTCTGAAATCCGGGCTGCTGCGCGTTCTGGGCGCGGCCGCCATTGGCTGGGGTGGCCGGCGCGCCGTTTGTTCCATTGGCCGGCGCTGCCGCAGCCGTACCGGCATTCGCCTGGGTTGCCGCCGCTGTGGCGCCGGGAGCGCCCTGCCCACCGCGGCCACCGCCCCGGCCGCCCGGTCCGCCTTGACCTCCGCGGCCACCGAACCCTCCGGCCTGGCCTCCGCGGCCGCCGCCCTGTCCGCGCCGCCCGCCGCGTCCGGTTGGAATAGTTCCAGGGGCAGAATTCATTTCGGTTGGGGCGCCATTGATCCGCGGAACGGTGAGCGTCCAGTCGCGATAGCTGGCTTCCTGGCCGATGGTGACCTGCCCATGCTGTGTGTTGAAGCCGAACATTTCGACGTCGATGTCCCACACGCCGGGCGTAAGCTCCAACGTGTAACGCCCATCCTCGCCGGTATATGCGATCACTTTCGCGCCCCCCTGATGGGCCGTGACCGTGGCGCCGGGAATGAATTGATCGGCGGCCCGGACGGAACCGCTATGCTGAATCCCGAAAAGCAAAGGAGGCGTCAGCGCAAGGATGGCTAGAAAGAAAAGGCGTTGCACGGGGACTCTTATATTAACGGTTCCCCTGCGGAGGCGGTTAGTTCCTTTATTTGGTTACATTAGCACCGGACCGGCGGGCGGACGTTCACCGATTCCAGGCATTGGCGTGCGGCCCTTTAGGCGCGCGCCGGGGCCCACTGCTTCGCCGCGTAGGGCGCGGTCAAATTGGCCTTGAGTCAGCCAGCGGTGGTGCACGCCCAGGTAGGCTTTCGCGTGCAACGGCGATTCCGGTTCATAGACGATCTTGGCATGGTGGAAGGCGCGGGCAAAAACGCTGTGGCCGTTAGCGGCGTCTCCAGCGGCCCCCGGATGTTGGGGACCATGCGCCATTCCCGACCACAATTCGATGGCTTCCGCCTTCTTTGGGGTGCAGATCCGGGAAGCGACCAGATACTCCAGGAACCTGGACAGCCGCGGACGCCCGGCGCCGATGTAGCATTCCAAGCCGATCTTGGGCTGTATGCATCCGGCAACATCGAAATCGAGGTCGATGCGTTCGGCGTGTTCCCCGAGAGAGTCGAAAAGCTTCTCCAGTTCGGCGAGCGATCCGGGCCAATCGAGCGCGCTCAAATACGCGGTGATTCCGGTTCGCGGGATCCCGCGCACGCAGAGCCGCACCGGCGCGGCAGGCCGCGACAGCATCAGCCCTACCTGGAACAGGCGGGCGTCAGGCGGTAGGAGATCGATGCATCGCGTGATCTGAAGGCGAACGTCGGCATCGAGGCCGTGGCCGAGAAGCAAGGGAAGCGCCAAGTCCGTCAGCCATGCGCATTCTTGTGGTGAGGATCGCTCCAAGCGATCGGATCCGATGAAAACGCTGGGCTCTGAGTCGGATGGAGCGGCGCCATTCAAATCAAACTCAAGCCACAGATTATGTATGCCGCCGAAGAGGGGCGATTCGGGCCTGGCCCACTCGCTGGCGAAGGCCAGAATCCGGCGCCACACCGGACGTTGCAGCAAGAATTCCGGGATAGCGCAGCCCGGCGCCGGAGCGGCCAACGCCTCGCGCGAGCCATGACTAGTGCGGCAGGACATGAGGAAGTCGGCAACCGGATCATCGGTTCCCAAGGCGCATTCAAAACCAAAGAAATCAGTGATGGCGCCGGGCAACGCGCCGGCTGCGTCTTGAATTCGCGCAAACGCCTCGGGGGAAATTAACTCGGCGGGCACATAAGGAGTGACCGCCGCGGATAGATAGTCTCCCAAAGCGCAGCCGGCGCTGCTCATTGTCTGGCGAACGCCTTGTTTTCGCGCTCACCTACATAGGGCCGCAGCGCGAATTCGGCGACATACTCGGCGTGGCTGGCGCACGCGTAGCGTGGATGATTGTCACTGACCACACGGATGCTTTCCCGCTCTTCGGGATCGTAGGCCCGGCTCAAAGCCAACACCGCCACGGAAGTGGAGACGACCCGATGGGAATCGACGTAAAGCGTGAGATCGTGCCAGGCGCCGTTCACAAAAATCGTCTGCGCCTTCTCATCGCAGGGAACGATTTCCGGCGGCTTCGATGCGTGTTCCGTGGAATAAAACGGAATGCACTCCGGCCACGTGCCGCTCTCGGCATCCATCATGTCCTGAAGGCGCAATTGGGCAAGCAAGAGCAAGCGTCCGCGGCAGCCCAGTTCGGCCAACGCGAGGATCGCGAAGCTGGTGGAGAGCGCGACGTCATACGTCCCAAACGAATAATCGGGATTCATGCTGTTGAGAATCTCGTCGCGCAGGTGGCGCTTCAGATGCGCGGCGTCTTCATCTTTAGCGACGGCCCATGCCATGGTCCAATCCACAAAATACGGGTTTGCGAAGTACAACCCGGAACGGGTTTCGAAGTGCTGCTCCAGATAGGCGAGCGGCGTGACGGTGGTAAGGCCCGCGTGCGCACGGAGCGCCCGGGCGAGGCAGGTTGTCGCCAAATCGGGCTGGCACCAATGGGCCCTGGCGGGCGTGATCACCATGTGGCCCGGTTCTTTGGTCTGAGACCAAAGCTGGGGATAGTAGGCGCCGAAGCCATCGGAGAATATTTCCAAGGCTTCGGTGCTTTGATTGTCCTGGACGCCTTGCAGCACCAGCACGGAATCGGTGGAGGTCACCAGCTTGCCGCTATGGAACGGCCATAACAGGCCCTTGCGCGAGGAAATCAGTTTTTCGCGCAAAGCCGCGCGAGCGCCATCGTTGGGGGCGTTGCGCGCCAGCGCATGCAGCAGGAAACCGAGCGGCGCCACATCGCCATAAGGGTGGGGTTCGCGCGGGGGCGGAGGCTGGCAGGTCACCGCGAGTTGACTCGTGCAGGCGTTCCATGCCAACTCCCGGCAGGCGCCGAGACCCTTCTCCCTGGCCCAGGCGACGCGCGATTGAGCCGCTTGCAGCAACCCGGATTCGATCTTATTATCGATTTCGCCGTGATTAAAGAAGAATTGATTGCAGTTTCCAGCTCGCGAGTAACCCGCGAGCTCCCCGGTATGGAAATGCGTGGCGAGCCGGTTACGGAAGGAAGCGATAAATCCGGATTCAGTTACGCGTCCGTCGATGTATTCGACGCCTATCGCTCTTAGCAACTCGTAATTGCGGCGCGACGGTTCACGGTAAAACACGGCGCGCGCATATCCCTCGTCGTCAATAACCCTCAGATGCAGTAACGCGGGCGCGGGGTAATCTGTTGTGGCGAAACCGAGGCAATCCGCGCTATCGGCGTCAAACATTTCAAATAAACCGCGGCGCCGTTCCAGTAACGCGGCGTCGTCGCGAAGGAAATCCTCCAGACGCCCTTCATTTACCAAGCGCAGAGGCCCTTCGCCCAACGGAGCAAGAAACCGGCCGCGCGAGGTAAGAATTACAAAACTCACCGGCTGTAAATCGAAATGCGCGGGCAAACGAAACATAGCTTTCATTTGCGAATCGTCCGCCCAGCGGCGGAACGCGGACAATCTAAACAGCACCACCCATTCGAGTTGTGCGGATAAAGCGTCCAGGATACTCAAAACAGTCACAGTACGCCTCTTGGCCTGGGACGTAGGGGAAAAGGAAGTCTTAGAGCGCTAAGGTTACGACCCTTGCGAGTTCCGACTGGAAATCGCATGATTACACCCTATCATGAAATGCCCTAAAAAGTACGTAAAGAAACGCTTCCTAAAGTTTGGGAATATAGACGCTACAGGGAACACCCGCAGTCGTTTTCCCCCCTTGACGGCTTTTAAGAACTCCACTATACTTTCGACGTTCTGACTTTAATAAGTCGGGCGTTGGCTATAGATTTCGTATATTCGAACCAGGCTCCCACGAAATACCGCGTGACCAGTGTAGAAGGAGTGTGAGTATGCCAGGTCCTGTGAGTGTTCCGAGCGCCGCTATTTTGAGCACACGCCGTGCTTTATTAGGCGATCCAATAAGCCTGCAAGTACATGACTGGTTAAGGCCGTTGTATGTCGGCCCCATCGGACTTGTGCGCACGGCAGCTTCCAAGGGTACGGTATCGGCAGCCGTTTCTATCGTGTCCAAAATGGTTTCCGCCGTAGACCCGATGCTGAAAAAGCAATCGACGCTGCATACGGCATTGCAGGGCGCTTCGACATTTATTTCCACGCCCCTGCCGGCCGCCTATGTGACTGCCTTCAACGCCGTGAAGCACCCGAAGTCCAGCGCGCTCGGCACTTTTATCTCAGTTGTCTACGCGCGAGCCACAGTACTTATGATGTCGAGCCCGAACACGGGCGCGAAGGTGCTGGACGAGTTGAAGACGACGCTGACAAATCCGTCGGCGGCCATCGAAAAATATCTCGCGGCGCAAAAGAAACTAGACCCGAACTTTGTCGGGCACCTGATCACCTACGCGGAAATCGAAAGGCAAATCGATCCGCACTTTGAAATGGTCATGGACCGCGCGACCAATTTCTTTCTGAAAGCGCACAGGCCGAACGCAACTGCGCCGAGCCCGTTCGCGGATCCGAAGGGGGGGTTGGAGCAACTCAAGCTTTCGGATCAGGCTGCTTGGTACCAACTACCAGCGACCGTGGCTTTCGCCATGACGATTGCATCCTAACTGAGGGAAGGAAGAGTCAATGCCAACCGCATTCCCAGAAACTATTATCGATGTGGATGAGTTTGATCTCGATCTCAGATTGGGATCCGTCGAAATCGCCGACCAGCCGGATGTGCAGATTCACGCGAGCGGCAGTTGCAGTTGTTCCTGCAATCGGACTTGCACCTGTTTCTCTCCCTGCTCCTGCCAGACGTGCAATACCTGCACGTGCGCATCGTGCAGTTGCACCTGCGATTGCGACGACGGTGACGGCGACGACGATTGGTAGATCGCTCGGAACGCCGCGAAGAGCTTCGATCTCTTCCCTCCGGACATGGCCATAGATGCAAACCTGGGAACCAAGAGTCATGGCGAACGGGGGAACGCGCGCCCGGCCGCCTTGGAGGTCGTGCGGCGCTTGCAGCGGCGGTTGCCGGATGCCGGCGTGGCGCGCGATGCCAGTCTGGCGTGCGGCGATGCCGGGCTTGCGGTTCTCTACGGCTATTTCGACCGCTGCTTCCCCGGCGCCGGTTGGGATAAGATCGCTCATCAGGCGATCCTGCGAGCTACTCAATCACTAAGTTCGGCGCCGGGTCAACCTATCGGCCTCTTCGGTGGATTAGCCGGTTTAGCCTACGCAACCTGGTATCTTTCTCACGGCGAGACGCGCTATCTACGCGCGCGCGCTGCGATTGAAGACGCGCTCATCCCTCAAGCCGTAGCCCTGGCGCAAATGCTGGCGAAGAAATCCGGCATGGCGGTGGAAGAATACGACGTCGTATCGGGGCTCAGCGGCGTGGCTGCCTATCTGCTCGGCAGGACTGGCGACGATCGGGCGCACGAAGCGCTCGAATCCGTCATCGAGGCGATGGTGGCGATTCTTTCAAGCGGCGAGCCGGCGCCAAAGTGGCATACGCCCGCGGATCTCATCTCGGCAAGGCAGATGATCGGCAAATATCCCGAGGGCAATTTGAATTGCGGGTTGGCCCATGGCCTCCCTGGGATATTGAGCGTTTTGGCATTGGCGTGCGGTCAGGACATCGACGTGCCCGGCCAACGCGACGCGCTGCACCGATGGGCTTATTGGCTCAAGTCGCGGCACATGCCCGATCAATGGGGCGGCTCGTGGCCCGCCGCGGTTTCGGTCGGTCCGGCGCCGGGACCGGTCCCCGCGCCCGCCGGTTGGTGCTACGGAAATCCGGGCGTGGCTCGCGCCTTGTGGCTCGCCGGAACCGCGCTTGACGACTCCTGCCTTCGGGAGACCGCGATTGACGGGATCCGCGCGGTGTATCGGCGGCCGGTTTCCCGCCGCGGAATATCTTCGCCAACCTTCTGCCACGGCGTTTCCGGACTGCTGCACATCACTCTACGATTTGCGAACGACACCTCGCTGCCGGATTTCGCGGATGCTGCGGAGGCCTTGCTGCAGCAGTTGCTGAAATCGTTCGCCGACGATTCGATTTTTGGGTTTCGCGCCTACGATTCCGAGGCGCGGCTCGTAGACAGCCCCGGCCTGCTCGATGGCGCGGGTGGCGTGGCGCTGGTGCTGCTGGCTGTGACGTCAGACCAAGCACCGAGTTGGGACCGCATGTTTCTTCTGTCATGACCGAGACGAAAAATGCGCGGCAGACGCAAAAGGCAAGCCCGGTGCGCGATCTCTACGAGCCGCTGGACTTCGTGGTGGTGCGGGCGCCCGTCTTGCCGGTGGAGTTTTACGAGGCATTATGCGGCAGAGCGTCCGGCGATAATTCCTTGCTCGGGTTCTTGAACAACGAGCGCGTGCGGTTTGCGATTGACAGCGCGAGCCCGTCGCTGGCGCAGGCTCTGCGTTCCGCTTCGGCCAGCGAAAAAGACCGCCTGCGCGCGAGACGGAAATTTCGCCGCTATTTGATCCGAATGTCGACGCGCCCGACGCCCTTCGGCGCGTTCGCGGGCGTGGCGATCGCGGCGCTGGGCGAACGGACGACGCTACGGCTGGACGAAACCACGGCTCGATACTGCAAGCATCTGGATGTGCCCTGGCTGCTGAAGTTCGTGCACAAGATGGAGTCGGACCCGCAGGTGTTCCAGCAGTTGAAGCTGCAAACCAATCCGTGCACGCTGGTGCGCGGCGGCCGGGTGTATGTCCGCGAGCTGAGTTCCCTGCATGAGAGCGGGAAGGATGTGAAGACGGCATCGTTGCGGGCCTCGAGCATGGTCACACGCACGCTCGTGGCTGCTCGCCTGCCAATCGCGTATGAAGAACTGGCGGCGCAGCTCTCCGGTTCCGCACAGACTTCGAGTTCCACAGCTACGCACGAAAAAGTTCGCCGCTTCCTGACCGAGCTTTGGCGGCAAGGATTCCTTCTAACCGAGTTGCGGCCGCCTTTCACTAATGGCGACCCGGCCCAGCATGTTGCGGAGCGCCTGAAGAGCTTGGATGGGGCGGATGCTTACCGGCGCGGACTGCAACACGCGTTGGACGCGATGGACGTTAGCGGAGAAGAATCGACGGAAGCGGAGCCGGGCAACGGAAGCTTGACGCACATTGATTCAGTGGTTTCTACCAGCGGCGAGTTGAATGCGGCGGTCGCGAGAGAAGCGGCGCGAGCGGCAGAGTTGCTCCTCTCCATGAGCAACCTGCCGGCCGGGCCGCCTCATTTGCAGGCCTACCGGCGCGCCTTCGAGGATCGTTATGGCATCGATCGCGAAGTGCCCTTGATCGAGATGGTGGACCAGGAATATGGCATCGGATTTCCACCGGGATACGACGGAAAGAAGAACAGTGGGGGCGGCGATGCGCCCGCGGCCTCACGGGTTCGCCGCGAAACGCTCTTCGATCTGGCGCGTTACGCGAATGACGAACGCCGCCTGGAAGTTGAGTTGGACCACGAGTTGTTGGGGCGCTTGCGAACCTCCACGCCCAACGCCCATTCCGCGCCGGCCTCGCTCGAACTGAATGTTTTTGTATCGGCCGCATCCAGCCGCGACCTGGACGAAGGACGCTTCACGATTGTGGTTGGACCCAACGTGGGCGCGATGGAAGGCGGCCGCAGCCTGGGACGATTTGCCGGGGCTTTGGGCGCCGCCGGAGTTGAGGCATATCGCAACGCGCTGCAATCCTGCGAACCAGCCAGGCCGGGCAAGCATTGCGTGGAATTGAGTTACTTGCCGCGCAACTTGAAACTGACAAACATCCTTTTCCGGCCCAGCGGGCGGCGGCATGAAATCAATGTTGGCGTTCATCCTGGGGTTTCTTTGGATCAATCCATTCTGGTGGACGAACTTCTCGTCGGCATGCGCGACGGGCGCTTCTATGTGCGATCTCCGCAGTTGGATGGCGATTTGGTCATTTGCTCCGGCCACATGGCGAACCCGCAATTTGCGCCGTATCTTTGCCGTTTGTTGACGGAAATCACGCTGGACGGCGTCGCTATGCTGCGCGATTTCGATTGGGGGATGGCCTCCATCCTGCACTTCCTTCCGCGCGTCCGCGTAGGACGAATCGTGCTCAGCGTGGCCAAGTGGAGAATCTCGGCGGACATTGCGGGCAAGCATTTCCGTCTCAGCAGCCCGGAGGAGTTTGAGCGCTCGCTGGCTTCGTGGCGGCAGGAATGGAAGGTCCCGCGGCACGTTCATCTGGCGGAGGCGGACAATCGTCTGACGCTGGATCTGGAGAATGAAATGGATCGCGAGGACCTGCGCGCGGAGCTGCGCGCCCTGGCGTCCAACCAGGCGATCCTGCTCGAGGAAGTCTACCCGAACCTTGATGAAACGTGGCTACGCGGGTCGGACGGAAGATTCGTCGCGGAATATGTAGTGCCGCTGGCGCAGCGTCATAACGGCGTGAAGCCAGCTCAGTCCAGAACGCCCGACGCCTCCGTCGCAGCCGAGCAACCGGGTCTTGGGTGCCGCGTCAAGACTCCCGGCTCAGACTGGCTGTACGTCAAGCTCTACGCGGCGCAATCGGTGGAAGACGATCTCCTGCTCGGGCCGGCGCAGGATTTCCTTCGATGGGCCGCCGCCTCGGACCTGATCAACGAGTGGTTTTTCATTCGATATGCCGATCCGAATCCGCATATCCGGTTACGGTTCCGGGGGGTGCCCGCGAAGCTTTCGGCCTCACTACTTCCGAAACTGATCGAATGGGCGCAGATGCTGGTGAAGGAAGATCGCTGCATGCGCTTTGCGATCGACACATATGAGCGCGAGATCGAACGGTATGGCGGCTTGAGCTCGATCGAGAACGCGGAGCGGCTGTTTTGCTTCGATAGCCAAGCCGTGGTCGCGATGCTGCGCGCGGCCGGCGCCGATTCTCCCGTGCGTCCGGTGGAACTGGCAGTATTCGGATTGGATTCGCTCTTCCAAAAGTTGGGATGCAACCTCGAGCAGCGGCTTGCGCTTTTCAAAAGCGTTGCCGCTCCGCGTGAGGAATCGGGGCCGATTTATCGCGAGCGGAAGGCGATCCTACAGACGCTGGGCGGAGCAAAGCTCGATTCGCCTTTCTCCGGCGCCATTCACAAGATCAAGAGCGCGCTCGATCAGAATTCGGCTGCGATAGCAGATATCGGGCAGCGCTTTCGCGAGTTGGATGCGCAAGGCGGTCTGGCGCGGCCGTTGGACAATGTTTTTCGCAGCATCGCTCACATGCATTGCAACCGCGTGGGCTTGGATCAACCGGCGGAACGGCTGGCCTATGGACTCTTGACGCGAAGTTACGAGACGTCGATCGCGCTTTCGAAACAGAACGGAAATCGCTCACGGACGTGAATCAATGCCCAGCGTTTACCAACAGGCACGAGTCGCCGGTCTGAACCCGAATCATTGGTATGCCGTAGCGCGATCTTCGTCCCTGAAGCGGGGGAAAGTTCAGGAGGCCGCGTTTTGGGGACGCTCGATCGCCGTGTTCCGTGCGAAAGACGGATCCCTGGGCGCGATGGTGAATCGATGCGTACATCGCAATATCAAACTGACGCTGGGGCATGTGTGTGGCGGCCATTTGGTGTGCCCGTATCACGGCTGGGAGTACGATACCAGCGGTCGCGTAGCGCGAATTCCGCACGATCTATTTGGACGCGCGATGCCGGATTTGCGGGCGGTGTCGTATCCGGTGCAAGAACGCTACGGGCTGGTGTGGATCTTCCCGGGTGACCGCATCCGCGCCGAGGACACGCCGCTGCCCGAGATTCCGGAATTGGAAGGGCCCAGGCGCTGGGCTTCCGTGGACGTCGATTTCGTGTGGCGCGGGCATTTTTCGATCATTATCGAAAATCTGCTCGATTTCACTCATGCCTATTTGCACCGTAAATACCGTCCGTTTGAGGATGCGGTGCTGGTGCGGTCGCAGTCGAACGACGACGCGATCGTCGCCGAATACGAAACGGCGATTGGCGCGGGCCGGTTTTCCGGACTTTTTGTGAATCGAGGCAGCGTCGATACCAGCCGCATCTCGTCATGCTTCGACTATCCCTACCAACGCGCCAGTACGCACGAGAAGATCAAGCATTGGTGCTTCCTGACGCCCATCGACGCCGGAAAAACGCAGATATTTTTTACGATTCTGTTCGACTCCGACGCGCTGCGGATTCCAATGATCCCACTGCGTATGCCGTACCAGGTGGCGCGATTTTTCCTGAGCATCGCAAAGAAACTGATGATTGCGCCGCTGCTGCAACAGGACCAGCACGCGGTCGAAGCGGAACAGGAAGCCTTCGAACGTTTTCGGGATGCGCCGTTCGTCGAGTTCAACCCGATCGCCGGCATGGTGCAGGAACTGATCGTGCGCAAGTGGCGCGGCTGCGACATGGATTGCGTACTGGCTCAGGGGCCGAACCGACGGGAAGCCGCCAGAGGAACCGGGGGCGTCGAATGAACGTCGCCCGCGCAGCGAGATACGCAGGTGCGCGCGGGCCGGAGGTTTGCGATGGAACATAGCGCGTCGGTTTTATCCGTACGGAGCCCGCTGCATCAATTCTTGATTGACCTGGGCGCCGCGACGACCACTCATTCCGGACGAACATTTTACGATCACCTTTGCGGGGTGGAATCGATTCTCAACGCGTGGCGGCAATCGCCGGACATGTGTACGGCCGGATTGTTTCATTCGGTCTATTCGACCGAAAAATTCCAGCACGTCACTTTGCCCATGTCGGACCGGAGCGTGCTGCAGCAACTGATCGGAGAAAACGCGGAGCGGCTAGTATTCCTGTTCGCCGCTTTGCAGAGGCACGCGCTATTCGAGTTCGCGCGATCGTGCGAGTCGCTGACCACCGATGTGCAAACCGAGTTGCCATCGCATTGGGATCTCAACAACAAAATCGCGGCCTCGGGAGACGAACTGGCGAAGATTCTGATGCTGCACCTGGCGAACCGCCTGGAGCAATCTATCAAACCTGCCACTGGAATTGGGTTCTGGCTGCCGTTTGCCAGCGAATGCGCCAGGATCTTGCGCGGATCGGGAGAAACGATTCCAGCGGCGGTGGCCGGCTTGAGGAGTATCACTGCGGAAGGCGAGTTGAGGCTGCAATCGTTGTATCAGCAAGGAATCGGGTTCCTGCACGATGACGACCCGGTGCGGGCAATCGAGTATCTCTCACAAGCCTGCGAGGAATGCGGCGCAGTGGGGGAGCCGCATCTGCTTTCGGCTTTCGCCCACCGGTTAGCGGGAGATGCCGGCATGGCTCGGCAAGAGGCGCTGCGAGGCCGCGAGCTGTTGGACGTCTGGGGCATCCCGTGGCACAAACATCTATCGATGGATGGATGGCGAAAGCTTGCCGATCTGGTGCTTGGCGATGCGCCGGCGGGCGATATCCGCGAGGTGTTCGACGAGATGCTCGCCGCCAAGCGCCAGGCGCAGGGATTTGCCACGCGCGACATAGCGTTCGAGGCCGATTCCAGCGCTTCATCCGACCAGGCGAACGCGGCGCGATTTTTCGCTTACCTGAAATCGGTGCGAACGCACCGCTCCAAGCGGGCGGTCAAATGGTATCCCGGGCTGACGAGAATTCCCTGGTACGATCCGGCCGAGTTTCCGGTGGCGCGCGAACTGGAATCGCGATTCGCCGAGATCAAAGCCGAAGCGCTGAGGGTGCAACCGGGCTTCTATCACGAAGAATCCGAACAAATCGGCCGCACGGGAAGCTGGCAGGTCTCGATGTTTTTCGAGCAGGGGCGCCGCAACGATTTCGTGTGCGATCAGTGCCCTGTGACAGCGTCGCTACTCGACACCGAGCCCTCAATACGGCGCTCGGCGGGCCTGATCTATCTTTCCAAGATGGCGTCGCGCACGCACGTGGCGGCGCACCAGGCAAGCAGCAACATCCGCGTGCGCTGCCATCTGGCGCTTTCCATACCGCAGGGCGATTGCGCGATCCGCGTGGGGGGCGAGGTGCACCATTGGGAAGAAGGCAAGTGCATCGTCTTCGACGACACCTTCGAACATGAGGTGTGGAACCGAACTGACGAAGAGCGCCTCGTGTTGCTAGTGGATCTTTGGCATCCCGGCCTAAGCGCGCTCGAGCGGGACGCGCTCGACACCGTGAACTGGTTGGGCATCTGGCGCGCCAACTCGATGACGGGGACTTGGCAGAGAAACGATGGGCAGCGACGAAAAGAGGGGAAGCCAGAAGCCGCGGACGCTAGCTGAGTTGGTGCGCGAGATGCAGCGTTAGACTGCGACGTACCGCGTTCTAGAAGCTCCATGCTTGCCGGGCGTAATCGGGGGTTTGGGCCCATACCCCTGCTGCGGGCGCGGCATGATCCGCGACTGGGGTGTTTTGCAATTGACGCTGCATTCCCTCCCACCCTTCGAGCAAGGTGCTCAGCAGGCCCAGAACCTCCGCCAGCGGCTCTTCGTGCTGTTGGAAATTGGCCTCAGTAAGTTTGCGCATCATATATCCATACAAATCGGCCAACCGTTCAGCGTATTGACCACCCGATTTGCGGTCTAGGGAAACCGTCAACTCAGTGACAATCGTACATGCCTTGGTGATGGCCTTCGAGCGGCCTCGGATGTCGCCGGCTTGCAGGTTAGCGCGGGCGCTGCGTACTTCGGCGATGGCGGCCTGATACATCAACCGGACCAGTTCGAGCGGATCGGCGGAGAGGACGCGGCTTTCAAGATAAGCGTTGTGCGGTTGGTAGGACATGGCTTCTGAATTCCCTATCGGATTGGACTAGTGCAACTTGAGGTAATGCGGAAAATCGCCCAGCGCGGGCTGTATCGCGCGCTCGGGTCGCTCGGCGGCAAGAAAGCAGGTTTCTCGGCCGTTCTGCGCTTCCAGCAGGACGCGGCCGGCGGTACGGTTGACCCGATATGCGGCGGCGGCCCCGTGGTGGGCGCGCAGTGGGCCCGAGATTCCAATCGGCATCCGCGATCATATGGATGCCGCCGTCATGGTTCACGAGAATCGCCAGATTGCAATCGTCCGTTCCCGCCGTGCGGGCGGCGGCGAAGATCTCTTCGGCGTGCCTGAGAAACGCGCTCACGAGAATTCTTATCGTTTCGCGGGCGCGATCTTTTAGCGCAAAGGAATTGGAATGGCGGTCGAAAAGAAAATTCGATGGAATGCTTTCCGCTGAATAAGACATCCCCCCAAATGCATATGATTGGCGTCGAACGCGATGAACTGCGATGGCTGAGAACCCTGGTATGGCTCCTGCGCCATCCGGACCCCAGCGTCCCCGAATTGGCCCGCCAGGCGTTGCTATATCTTACGGGCGCCGCGGAACAGCGGATCGCCGCACCTGGCACAAGTGATGAAGCACACACGGCGGCGGCAAATTTGGTATCCTAGAACACATGTTGTACCGGCGGTCTCGGTTTAGACTTGGGTTTCTTTCTCCCTTGATTTTCCTGGCTTTCTGCCCTTTTTCCCACGCGCAAGACATTTCGGCGCCACAACTTACACCGCGCGAGCGCACCATGATGGCGCAGGCCTATAGCACCGAAAAGCTGTGGGCATGGCAGAAGCGATTGAATCTGAACGACTGGAAGATCTCTGTGGTGGTCGTTCGTTCGACCGATCTGAAACCGAAGACCCTGGGCAATATTCACTGGGATGGTGAAAAAAAGACCGCAGTGATCCGTGTGCTCGACCCGGCTGATTACAAGCTGGAAAAGCGCGCCATGTTGGACGACATGGAGTTTACGGTGGTTCACGAGTTGATCCACCTGGAACTTTCCCCAGTACTAAGTCCACTGCAGCGGAACGACGCCAATCGCGACGAAGAAGAACATGCCGTCAACCACATGGCGCAAGCGCTGCTCGATTTAGACCGCCACAAATAGCCGCGTGCTAAATTGCGGTGGTGAACGCCGCCCGCACCCTAACGCAAGTCCTCGAAGAGACCGCGCGCGCGCACGGCAATTCTCCGGCTCTGCGCCAGCCGTCTGACGGCGCGCCAGGTGGTTATCTCACTTACACCTGGAACGAATACGGGCCGCGGCGGGTGAAATCGCGGCCGGACTCGACGCGCTCGGCATCGCCAAGGGCGATATTGTCGCGCTGAATTCCGAGACGCGGCTGGAATTTTATCTCGCCGATTTCGGCATCCTCGGGCAACGGCTCCATCGCCGCGGCACTGTATCCGAGCTACCCTGCGGCCGATCTGATTCGCACCATCGAATCGCTGAATGCGCGCGTGGTTTTCGTCGAAAACCCGAAGATGTTCGCCGCGCTGCGCGGCGCGCGCGTGCCGCATTGGATTTTGCTCACCGGCGAAGCCGAAGGCGCGATGCCACTGGCGGCGCTACGCGAACTAGGGCGCGCGGCAGTGGGCCGCGATCCCGAATTGCCGGCACGATTGCGCGCGCGCGTGTCGCCTTCGGATCCCGCGATTCTCTACCTTACTTCGGGCGCGACGGGCGAACCGAAAATGGCGCTGGTCACGCACCAGGCGATCGTGACGAATATCGATATGGGACCCGATGTTCTGCCGTTAGGTCCCGAGGATTCCACGGTCGCGTTTCTGCCTTCGGCGCATATCGCGCAGCGCGTAGTGATCGAGTTTCTGCCTGTCCGCTGCGGCATGCCAGTTACGTTTTTCGAGAGCCTGTTGAAGCTGCCGCAGGATATCCGGAAGGTCCGGCCCACGATTCTGCTGGCGCCGCCGCGCATGTGGGAACGCATCTATTCCACCATCTGCACGGAATTGAACAAGCGGCCCGCCGCCGCCCGCAAAGCGTTCTACGCCGCGCTGGCGATGGGTTTGGCCGCGGCGCGTTACCGCCACGCCGGAAGGCCAGTGCCGTTGCGTTTGCGCGCGCCGTTGCGGCTTGCCGATCGTTTGATGTTCCGCAAAGTACGCGATCGTTTCGGCGGGCGGATTCGCGTGGCGGCGTCTGGTGCGGCGCCGCTCAGCAAAGACCTGGCCGAGTTCTACGACGCCATCGGCATGCCGCTAATCGAGGGCTACGGGCTCACCGAAGGCGGCGTGGTTACGCTCAACCCACTGGACCGCCCGAAGCCCGGCAGCATCGGCAAGCCGCTGGCATGCGTCGAATTGCATCTCGCGGATGATAACGAGGTGGTGATCAAGAGTCCTACTCTTTTTTCCGGCTATTGGAACGACCCTGAGACTACTGCGGAAGTGTTGCGCGGCGGCTGGCTTTACACCGGCGACCTCGGGCGCATCGACGAAGACGGGTACGTCTTCATCACGGGCCGAAAAAAGGAACTGATCGTTTCCTCGACGGGCAAGAAAGTTTATCCTTCGCGCGTGGAGGGACTATTCAAGATGGAGCCGCTGGTGAGCCATGTGCTGCTTTGCGGCGACCGTCTGCCGTTTGTCACCGCGTTGTTCACGATCAATGCCGCGGCGGCGAGAACGCTCAAGGGAATGGACGAATGGAAGGGCCGCCCGGAAGAGGAATTGACGCAGGCGCCGCCCGTAAAGACGGAAATTCAGAAGGCTGTGTCGCGCGTCAACCGGCAGTTAGCGCCGTTTGAACAGATCCGCAAATACCGAATCCTGCCGCGCGAGTTTTCCATCGAGCAAGGCGAACTGACCGCGACCATGAAAGTGCGCCGCACGCGCGCAATGGAAAATTTCAAGCAGCAGATCGATGAACTATATGCTGGCCGGGAGTGAACCCGACGCAGCGAACCCATAGCGGAAAGCGTTGGCGGCGATCCCGCGAAGTTCGGTTTCGCTGAATCCGAAAGCGCGCGCCGCGAGCGCGTATTCGCCATCGAGCGTGCATCGGAACATCGCCGGGTCGTCCGTGTTGAGCGTGATCGGGACGCCCGCGTCGAACAGCCGCCGGACCGGGTGGTCTTCGATCCGCTTGACCACGCCAGTAACCAGGTTGCTGGTGATGCAAATTTCCAGCGGGATATCGCGATCGCGCAATTCGCGCATCATATCCGCGTCGTGTATGGCGGCGATGCCGTGGCCGATCCGTTCGGCGCCCAGCGCCAGCGCCGCCCGAATGGATTCCGGGCCCATGCTCTCGCCGGCGTGCGCAGTCAAGCGCAGGCCGGCCTTTTTGGCGAATGCGAATGTTTCGCCGAAACGTTCGGCGGGGCCGCGCTCTTCGCTGCCTCCGATGCCGAACGCGATGACGCCCTGGTCGACCCGCTCCGCCGCCAGTTCCGCCACCCGCTGCACGTGCTCCTCTCCGAACTGGCGCACAGCGTCGAGAATCCAATGCGTCTCGACCGGCGAGCCCTTGGCCGCTTCGCGAATGGCGTCGAAGATCGGCCCGAATTCCTGGCCTTTCCACAACACCACGCCCGCGGCCACGATGATCTCGGCGTAACGCACGTTCTGGGCTTCGAGATGCTCAAGCAGGCGGCGCGTAATCAGTGCGTAATCGGAAGGCGTGCGCAGCCGCTTGCCGATGGCGCCGAAGGCTCTGAGGAACGCGTCGAAATCGGCGTATTGGTAGAGGGCGCGAAACTCTTCCACGGGCGTTGCCGGATCGAGTTCATGCAGAGTTTCTGGCTCGATCGACCCTTCCAGGTGCAAATGCAGCTCGGCTTTCGGCAGCGTCCGCAGGAAATCGTCCATACTTGACTATTAGGCTCTCATGACTTCCGAAGAAATCGAAGCAATAGTGGGCGGTTATCATGGCGACGCGTTCCGCATTCTTGGCCCGCACAGCCGGAACCGGAAGAACCATTCTCAGAAGACACGCTGGGAAGTGCGCGCCTTCCTGCCGCAAGCGGAATCGGTGGCGGTGGCTGCGGGCGGCGAATCCGTGGCCGATGGAGAAACTGCACGCCGAGGGTTTCTTCTGCGCTTCGCTTCCCGGCGCGCCGTGCGAATACAAATTGCGCGCCAAGCTCTGGGATGGCCGCGAAATCGAGATCGACGACCCGTACCGGTACGGCGCGCAGATTTCCGATTCCGATCTCCACCTGCACTCGGAAGGCACGCTGTATGAGGCTTATCGAACGCTGGGCGCGCAAGTCGAGCGACGCGGGCGTGCGCTTTGCAGTTTGGGCGCCGAACGCATTGAACGTCACCGTTGCCGGCGAGTTCAACGATTGGGATACTCGCCGCTATCCGATGCGCCGCCGCAACGGCGGAGTGTGGGAGCTTTTCATCCCCGGGCTGGGCGCGGCGCGCCGTACAAATATTACGTGCGCTCGCAGCTTGCGGGGT
Organism: Bryobacterales bacterium; assembly: GCA_963743705.1. Taxonomy (GTDB): domain Bacteria; phylum Acidobacteriota; class Terriglobia; order Bryobacterales; family Bryobacteraceae; genus PALSA-243. The sequence goes on from CAVUQS010000022.1 coordinate 192,902, forward strand.
ATGAGCAGTTTAAGTCCGATCCTTATGCGCTCGCCTGCGAGACGCCGCCGAAATCGGCATCGGTGACGTGGACGCACGATGGCTATGAGTGGCACGACGCAGAGTGGCTGCAGGCCCGAGCGTCGACGGACTGGTTGAAATCGCCGGTTTCGGTTTACGAAGTCCACCTGGGGTCGTGGATGCAAGGCTTGAGTTATCGCGACCTCGCGGTGAAGCTAGTGGAATACGTGAAGCTGATGGGCTACACGCACATCGAACTGTTGCCCATCATGGAGCATCCGTTCAGCGGTTCATGGGGATATCAGGTAATCGGCTACTTCGCGCCCACCTCACGCTTTGGCGACCCCGACGACTTCAAGTTTTTTGTGGACCGCTGCCACCAGGCCGGTATCGGCGTCATTGTCGATTGGGTGCCCGCGCATTTTCCGAAGGACGCGCACGGTCTCGGCTTCTTTGACGGCACCGCGCTTTACGAGCACGCCGATCCGCGGCAAGGGCGAGCATCGCGATTGGGGAACGAAGATTTTCAACTACGGCCGCAACGAAGTGCGCACGTTTCTGATTTCGAACGCGCTTTTCTGGTTGAAGGAATATCACATCGACGGCCTGCGCGTGGACGCCGTGGCTTCGATGCTCTATCTCGACTATTCGCGCAAGCAGGGCGAGTGGATTCCCAACCAATTCGGCGGCAACGAAAACCTCGACGCCATCGATTTGCTGCGGCGCTTCAACGAGCAGGCGCACAAGGTACCGGGCGTATTCACCGCGGCCGAGGAATCGACGGCTTTCCCGGGGGTTTCGAAGCCGGTCTATCTCAGCGGGCTCGGCTTCACCATGAAGTGGAACATGGGCTGGATGCACGACATGCTGCAGTATTTCAGCAACGATCCGGTGTACCGAAAATTCCACCAGAACGACATCACGTTCAGCATGATGTATGCGTTCAGCGAGAATTTCATGCTGCCTATCTCGCATGACGAAGTGGTGCACGGAAAGCGCTCTCTACTGAGCAAGATGCCGGGCGACGACTGGCGCCAATTCGCCAATGCGCGGGCGTTCTTAGCCTATATGTGGGCGCATCCGGGCAAGAAACTGCTCTTCATGGGCCAGGATATCGGGCAACGCGAGGAGTGGAATCACGATGCGAGCGTGCCTTGGAACATACTGGAGTTCGATCCGCACCGGAAGCTGCAAAACCTGATGCGCGAGTTGAACCGCATCTATCGCGCGAACCCCGCGCTCTACGAAGTGGACTTCCACTACGAAGGCTTTGAGTGGATCGACTTCCACGATGCGGAGTCCTCGGTGATCGCGTTCCTGCGGCGCGCGCAGAACCCCAAGGACTTTCTGGTCTTCTGCTGCAACTTCACGCCTGTGCCACGGCGCGGCTACGAATTCGGCGTGCCGGAAGAAGGCTTTTACGAGGAAATCCTCAATACCGATTCCGAATTCTTTGGCGGTTCGAATATCGGTAATGGGGGCATGGTGGCATCGCGGCCCGTGCCGAAGCACAACCGGCCGAATAGTATCGCAGTGACATTGCCGCCATTGGCCGTGGTAGCGTTCCGGAAGAGATAGGAAGAGCGCTCAGGCCAATTCCGCGAACCATCGTTCCGCTTCGGCGCGCAGTTGAGATCGCGTATACCCGGCGGCGCGGAATACGGGTTGGTGCTCGCGCCAAAGAACGGCGGTGGCTCCGGCGAGCAGGATGCGGTTCGCGTTCCAGACCAGGCGGTCGAGCGCGGCGGGCCTGGCGCCGCGCAGCAACCGGAGTGTGAAGGCTTGAAATTGCAGGTGCACTGTCTCCTCTTCAAGAATGCGATCGCAAATCGCCCTCAGTAATGCGGAACGGGTGGCTTGGCGCAGAGCGCTGTAGTACGGCATCGCGAGCACTTCCGCCGTGGCCAGGACGCGCATGCGCAGTTCCATACCGGCGAGGCTGCGGATGCTCCGGAATGCGCCGTCCACCCAGTGCCGCGTCATGCAAGGGATGCGCTGTAGTTCGAGAAAGCGGCCAAGAATGCGGCTGTGACGTTGCTCCTCTTTCACAAACAGGCGTAACGCCTCCAGGTATTCGGGCTCACCACGCCGGGCCGCCCAGCGCGCGGCCTGCTGGAGCAAGCGGCGGCCCTGGCCGCTTTCCCCCAGTTGAAACTGTCGAATGGAAGCGCTCACAGCGCGGGTTTCGTCTTCCGAGAGCCGGTACAAGTCGCGCCACGGCAACGCGGGTTCGGACAGGTTGGATTGAAAATACGCCAGCCATTCCGACGAACGCGCGCAATGAGCCGGGAGAACAGTTTGAGCGGCCATGGGTACATCATATTACGGAGTACTTTATTTTGTAAAGTAAATTTTGAGAGCGTCCAAGAATTCCGCTTCGCGGTCGAGCTTCATGACCACGCGCAGGAAATAGACCGGCATCTCGTATGTCATTTCAGGCAGGTTTACGGCGTCCTTTTCGGTGGTCACCATGGCGTCCGCGCCTTGGAGGCGGAACTGGTGGACCATGCGAACGAGTTCGCGGGCGCGGTAGCGATGATGGTCTTCAAACTCCACCCACCCGGCAGGCTCGACGCCCAGGTGCGTTAAAGTGCGCCGGAACGATTGCGGATTTCCCAACGCGCAGAATGCGCCGGCGCGCTGAAAAGGAGGGGCCGCGGGAGGACGGGTTTCGCCGGTGATCGCGTTTACCCACACACTGGGCGCGAAGTCGGCGCGGAAGACCGGCGCCTCCGGGTTCCATCGACGGATGGTTCGCTCAATGGCGGGGGCGAGATCGGTAAACTCGGCGCGGGTGATCAACACGATTTGGGCCCGCGCAATGGCGGAGAACGGTTCCCGCAGGCGGCCCAGTGGGAACACCCCGGCGCCGCCCAAAGGATCGAGCGCGTCCACCAGTACGATATCGACATCGCGCGCCAACGCGGTGTGCTGGAAGCCGTCGTCGAGAACCATGGCGTCGCAATGAAACTTGCGCTGCAGTTCAAGACCGACGGCGAAACGATCGGCGCCAATTCCCACGGGAGCGATTCCCGAACGCAGAAAGATCTGGGGCTCATCGCCGGTGTGATAGGCCGGGACCTTTGCGCCGGGAGCGAGCGCCAGCACCTTCTCGTGCGATACGCGGCCGTAACCGCGCGTGAGAATTCCTGGCTTGGCGCCGCGGGCGGCGAGCATTGCGGCCACGCGCAGCACGCACGGCGTCTTGCCCGTGCCACCCATGCTGAGGTTGCCTACGCTGATAGTGAAGGCATCGAGCTTGCGCGGAGCCTTGCGCTTCAGACCTGCTCCCAGGAGCCACAACTCGCGCAAGGGCCATCCGAAGAGAATCACCGGCAGAGCGGGACGGAAGCTCGGCAATCCGGCACGGTATGACTCGCAGACGATTTCGGCGGCGCGGGCGCTGGCGCCACGCTTCGATTCGGCGGCAACGCGGGCCCGCTCTCCGAGACTGTGCGCCTCCTCGGGCGAACCGAGCAGGCGGCTAACTGCGCCCGCCAACTCGCTTGCAGACGAGATCTCGACCGAGGCGCGAGCGGCGCGAAAATCCTCGGCGATCGCAGTGAAGTTTTCCATGTGCGGGCCCACGATAACGGGCTTCCCGAACAGCGCAGGCTCGAGGATGTTGTGCCCCCCGGTATTTACCAGGGTGCCTCCCATGAAGACGACATCCGCAAACGCGAACAGGCCGCTCAACTCGCCAATGGAATCGAGCAGAAGCACGCCTGGGAGCGCGAGCGTCGAGCCCTCCACCAATGCCGAGCGGCGCACGTGGGGGATCCCTACAAGCTTGGCCGCCGTATCGTCAAAAGTGGGGGGTTTGCGCGGCGCGAGAATCAGCAACAGGCCAGGATTTCCTCTGGCGAGTTCACCGAACGCCGCGAGCACGGATTCGTCTTCGCCGGACGGCATGGTGCTTGCAGCGATCCAGACATGGCGAGGCTGGATGCGGTCGATCAGACGGCGGACAGGTGAGGCTGGGGATGCGGCGCGCGCTTCGAAATCGTACTTGAAATTGCCCGCCGCGTATACCCGCTCCGAGGGCGCGCCTATCGCGACGAAGCGCGCCCGCATTTCCTCGGATTGGGCGAGGATAACGTCTACCGCGCTCAGCGCCGCGGCGAAGAGCCACGCGAAACGGCGATAGCGTGGGAAGGCGCGGTCGGAAATACGTCCGTTGACCAGCAGCAGACCCGCACGGATGCGCTTGGTCTCGCGGAACAGGTTCGGCCAGATTTCGGTTTCCGCCACCACCACCACGGATGGCTTCAGGGCGCGCAGGACGCGCCGTACGACGAAGACATAGTCGATCGGCGCGTAGAAGACGCCGGTGGCGAGATTGCCAAGCTTCGCCACCGCCGTGCCGCGTCCGGCGAGAGTCGAAACCGAAACGAAAATAGGGGCGTTGGGGAGTTGCGACCGCAAATGCCTCAGGAATTCGGCGCATGCCAAGACTTCACCCACCGAAACGGCATGCAACCAGATTGCGCCGGGACCGGTCTGTCTAAAGGAGCGCGGCAGGCGGCCGAAGCGTTCGGGTAGGGTGCTCCAATAAGCGCGGTCGGAGAAACCGCGAAAGAGGAAATACAATAAGATCAGCGGGCAACCAAGCGCCTGAAGGATCCGGTAGAGGAGATAAATGCCCCTTATTTTCAAACGTTTGGCTCTAATCTTGAGTATAGCCGGGACGTTCGCAGGGAACAATGCGGCGGCCGACAAAGAGCCTCCACCATTTCATCCCCCAGGCGCGGCCGAATTACCGCACCATGAAACCAACGATAAGGTGACCATCGGCGCCGACCCTTACATCTCGGGCGACAAGATGACGGCGGCGTTCGGCAAACTGATTCCCTATCAATACGGCATTCTGCCCGTGTTGATTGCGATCAAGAACGATAGCGGCCAGACGATCCAGATCAAAAACCTGAAGGCCGAATACGTGGGGCCTAACGGCGACCGCATCGAGTCCACGCCAGCGAAGGAAGTCCGCTTCGCGCGGCCGGTCAAGCGACCGAATGTGCCGATCACGCCGGTGCCGATCCCGAAGCGAAAGAACCCGCTGGAAGCGTGGGAAATTGAGGGCAGGTCGCTGGCAGCGGAAGTGATTCCAGCGGGCAACGTAGCGTATGGGTTCATCTATTTCCAGACCGGGCTGGAACGTGGCGCCAAGCTCTATTTGAGCGGCATCACAGCAGTGGCTACGGGCAAGGAATTGATGTTTTTTGAGATACCGCTTGAATAGAAAGACCTCTTTTCGACGCAGAGGCGCTGAGACGCGGAGAAAACTTTAGTCTCTCTCTGCGTCTCAGCGCCTCTGCGTCAAATCGAAGCTCTTACGGCTTAACCTGCTTGAGCTTTTCGCGCTGTTCTTTCAGAACGGCTTTGCGGCTCAGCTTGATTTTGTTGCCTTCGAGCGCCAGAACCTTTACCAGGATCTGATCGCCTTCCTTCAGCTCATCGCGTACTTCCTTGATGCGATTTTCGGCGATTTCGCTGATGTGCAACAGGCCATCGGTGCCGGGGAAGATCTCGACGAAAGCGCCGAAATCCACCAGCCGCACGACGGTGCCGAGATAGGTCTTGCCCACTTCGGCGGTGGCGGTGAGATCGGTGATGATCTGGATGGCTTTCTTGGCGGACGCCTCGTCCGCCGAAGCCACGTGCACGGTGCCATCGTCCTCGACGTCGATCTTGACGCCGGTCTGTTCGATGATGCCGCGGATGACTTTGCCGCCAGGTCCAATCACGTCGCGAATCTTATCGGTCGGGATGTGGAGCGTGTAGATGCGCGGCGCATATTGCGAGATGTTGGCGTTAGCGCCACCCTGCGCGGCGTACATCTTGTCGAGGATGAAGAGCCGCCCGCGGCGCGCCTGTTCGAGCGCTTCGGTCATGATCGCGGTGGTGATGTTCGGCACCTTGATATCCATTTGGAGACCGGTGATGCCGTCGCGCGTGCCGGCGACCTTGAAATCCATATCGCCGTAGTGGTCCTCAGCGCCCGCGATGTCAGTGAGAATGGCGTAATCCTTGCCCTCCGTCACCAAGCCCATCGCCACGCCGCCCACATGCGCGGCCAGGGGAGCGCCGGCGCTCATGAGAGCGAGCGAAGCGCCGCACACCGTCGCCATGGAGCTCGATCCGTTGGATTCCAGGATGTCGCTCACCACGCGCATGGTGTAGGGGAACTTGTCTTCCTTGGGAATCAGCGCCGTCAGCGCGCGTTCCGCCAGCGCGCCGTGTCCGATTTCGCGGCGGCCGGGACCGCGCATGAAACCGACTTCACCGACGCTGAACGGCGGGAAGTTGTAATGCAGCATGAAGCGCTTGGTGGCTTCGCCGGGCTCCAGCAGCTCGATCCGCTGTTCGTCGTCCTTGGTTCCGAGGGTGACCGTCACCAACGCCTGCGTTTCGCCGCGGGTAAACAGCGCCGAACCGTGGGTGCGCGGCAGAACATCGGTTTCGATGGTGATGGCGCGGATCTCGTCGAACGCGCGGCCATCGGGGCGGCGGCGGTGCTTGAGCATTTCGTCGCGGAAGATGCGTTCCTTGAGAGCGTCGAGGCACTTGGCGGCCTCGAGTCTCTGCTCCTCCGGCGTAGCCTCGATCACCTTCTTCTTGACGGCGGCAACGCGCGCGTAGCTTTCCAGCTTCTCGTATTTCTTGGTATTCAATGCGTCGGTGAGATCGACGCGCGCCAACTTTTCGACGGCGGCGTAGACATCCGGATTGAGTACGGGCGGCGTGAATTCGCGCTTCTTCTTGCCCGTTAGTTCGACCAGCTTGCGAATCCCCGCGGCGATCTTCTTGCAGCAATCGTGTCCGAACTCGATCGCGCCCAGCACTTCCTCTTCGGAAACCTGTTGCGCGCCGGCCTCGACCATCACGATGCCTTCTTCAGTGCCCGCCACAATGATGTTCAGCTTCGATTCGCGGCCTTCTGTGTAAGTCGCGTTGGCGATGTACTGGCCGTCCTTCATGCTGACGCGCACGCCGGCCAGCACATAGGGGAAGGGAATATCGGAAATCGCCAGCGCCGCCGCCGCGCCCGCGATGGCGAGCGAGTTGGGATCCTGTTCGGGATCGGCGGACATCACCATGGCGATGATCTGCGTCTCGTTGAGAAAACCTTCCGGAAACAACGGCCGGATGGGGCGATCGATCAGACGGCTGGTGAGAATTTCCTTTTCGGAGGGACGTCCCTCGCGCTTGATGAAGCCGCCGGGAATCTTACCAGCAGAGTATGTGTACTCACGATAATCCACCGTGAGTGGGAAAAATCCGGCGTTCGGCTTGGGTTCTTCGGCCATGCAGGCCGTAACCATCACCACGGAATCGCCAGAACGAACGACAACGGCGCCGTTCGCCTGTTTGGCCATCTTGCCCGTTTCGAGGGTGAGAATCCGGCCGCCCAGATCGATTTCAACTTTGTGAACCATTCTTGTTTTAAAACCTCCAGCTCAGCCGGGAACCGGTCCCGGCTAAAGCGATTGAGAGTGGAGTTGACAGGTGTGCAATCCAACCACAACGAGGCAACGCGCCACGATGCGGCCGGACTGAAAGGGATATGTAATGAACTAGCGTCGAATGCCCAGCCGCTGCAAAACGGCCTTGTAGCGTTCTGGATCGGTATCGCGAAGGTAGGTCAGAAGGTGCCGCCGTTTCGCCACCAAAGTGAGGAGACCCTTGCGGGACCCATGATCCTTGGTGTGCGTTTTGAAATGCTCCGTCAGCTCCAAGATCCGCGCGCTGAGCAGCGCAATCTGTGCTTCCGACGACCCAGTGTCTGATTTATGGCGCTGATTCCCGGAAAGAATCTGCCGCTTTGCTTCAACCGCCAGTGCCATTCTAGGGGTAATGCTCCTTGTCTTCTCTTTTCTCTTTTGTTACCCAAACATCATATCACATAGGGGCGTGGAGCCGAGGATTGACGTAAAGGTTGAGCCGGGGACCGGGAACTCCGCGCCGTTAGTCGATTTCGAAACAAAAGGCCTGGCTGGAGCCATCCGCTGCCAACATATACTGGCCGTTTTCGAGTGAATCGTAGACTTCCAGCCGGAAAAGGCCGTCCGACACGCGCGTCACGATTACGCGGATCGGGTCGGCACTCTTCTTCCCAGAGGCGGTGATTTCGCGATGACCATCCTTAACGTTGAGGCGGAACATCAAGAGCTTCAGCGGGTCCAACTTCTCCGTCTTTAGCAACAGAACGGGCAGGCCGAGCGGCGTCTTGGCGGACGAAGCTTCGCCCGCGATGGTGAAGAGCGAATCGGTCTTGTCCTTCTGTTCTTTGACCTCGACCAACTCGGTAGCCACAAGATTGCTGGCGTGCTTGAGATAGGGAAGGTCGGGTTGGGACGGGACTGCCCCAGCGTATTTTGGCGCCTGGGCGGCGGCCAAAGCAAACGCAAAAACCGGCAGGATGCGGCAAATCACGCGGGATCCTCCCCGTAAAAACTTAGCGCGTTATCCCCCTGCCGCACAAGGCGGGTGCGGCGCAGGCGGCCGTAAACGTCTTCGAGCGCGAGCCGCACCGAATGCTGCACGATGGTCAAGGGCGGCGGCGCCTCCCCCAAGACACCGAGCGCGGCAGCGTATTCGCGCTCAAGCGCGTAAGGCGGATCGAGAAACACGATGCCGGCCGCGTAACGCTTCAGGCTCAGAAGCGCGGGTCCCGGAACGACCGTGACGCGCGATTCCAGAGCGAGCGAGCTTAGATTTTCACGAATGGCATCGAGGGCGGCGCGGTTGCGCTCGAGCAAGTACGCGTGCGAAGCGCCTCGGCTGAGCGCTTCGATGCCGACGGCGCCCGTTCCGGCGTAGGCATCAACAAAAACGGCGCCTTCGATACGCGGCCCAAGGATGTCGAACAGAGTTTCGCGCAGGCGGTCTGGCGTAGGACGGGTCGCCGTTCCCGGAATGCTCTTCAAACGGCGCGAGCGGAACTTACCGGCAATCACTCGCATCAGCCCACCGTCACTAATCCGTATTGCCGCTGCCAGTGATCGCGAATGTAAGCCACCGCGGCGCGCAGGTCTTCCTCGGATGGCGGCTTGGCGATGAAATCGACGGCCTCGCGGCGCGCAATTTCGAGAATTTCGGTGTCGCGCAGGATGTTAGCCACGCGCAGCGAAGGGATGCCGGATTGTTTGGTGCCGAAGAATTCGCCGGGGCCGCGAAGTTTGAGATCCATTTCGGAAATGTGAAAGCCGTCCGTGGATTCGACCAGGGTGCGAATGCGCTCGCGAGCGGCATCGTTCATCTTTTCAGTGACCAGCACGCAATAGCTTTGGGCGGCTCCGCGGCCGACGCGTCCACGCAACTGATGGAGCTGCGCTAAACCGAAACGCTCGGCATGCTCGACCACCATGATGCTGGCGTTGGGCACATCCACACCGACTTCGATCACCGTAGTCGACACCAGAATCTGAATGCGGCCCTCTTTGAAGCGCTGCATCACGGCTTCTTTTTCATCGGCGCCGAGGCGCCCATGCATTAGCCCTACGCTCAAAGTGGGGAAAACTTCGCGCGAGAGGTGCTCATAGCCCTGCTGCGCCGCTTTCATGGCCTGGGTTTCGGATTCCTCGATCACGGGATAGACCACGTAAGCCTGACGGCCCTCGTCGACTTGCTTCTTCACGAAGCTATAGATCTGCTCGATGCGATCGGCGGTGGCATGTTTGGTGACGATGGGCTTGCGGCCGGGCGGAAGCTGATCGATGACGGAAACGTCGAGATCGCCATAGACGGTCATGGCGAGGGTGCGCGGGATGGGCGTGGCGGTCATTACCAAAACGTCGGGATGGACGCCTTTTTGAACCAAACCGAGACGCTGCATGACGCCGAACCGATGCTGCTCATCGACAATGGCTAGGCCGAGCTTATGGAATTCGACGTCTTTTTCGAGCAACGCGTGGGTTCCGACGGCAACGTGCGCGAGGCCTTCGGCGACGAGCTTTTTGAGCTGCGATTTTTCGCGGCTGCTGGAGGAACCGGTAATCAGAACCGTGACGTAGCCGATTCTGGAAAGAATCTGGCGGAAATAAATACCGTGCTGGGCGGCGAGGATCTCCGTCGGCGCGAGCACCGCGACTTGATAACCGTTTTCCACCGCGATGACCGCCGCTTCGGCGGCGACGATGGTCTTGCCGCTGCCGACATCGCCCTGCAAGAGGCGATTCATGGGGCGCGGCTGCTTCATATCGTCGGCGATTTCCTGAATCACGCGCTTCTGGGCGTCGGTGGGCTTGAACGGCAGCATCGTTTTGATCTGCTCGCGCACGCGCGGCGTGATTTCGAAGCCGATTCCGGGCAAGGTTTTCGCTTTGCTGCGCTTAAGGGCGATGCCGCACTCCAACCAGAAGAATTCCTCGAAAATGAGGCGGAATTGAGCGGGCGAACGGAACGCGTTGAGCAGACGGAGGTCGGCATCGGGCGGGGGAAAATGGATTTCGCGCAAGGCGGTCCAGCGATCGGGCATCTTGAGGCGGCGGATGAGGAATTCGGGCAAGCAATCCCGCACCGGGCTCAGTTGGGCGAAGATGCGGTGCGTGAGGGTTCGTAGAACGCGGGTGGTGAGTTTGGCGACCGCTTCGTAGATTGGCACAACGCGACCGACGTGCAGCGCGGCTTCGGCATCCTCATCGTCATCGGAAAGGATTTCGAATTCGGGGTGCAACATCTGCAATTCGCCGGAATAATTGTCGAATTCCACCTTGCCAAACAGAGCGACCTTGGCGCCTTCGCCCAGAACGTTGGCGAGATAACCGCCATGGAACCACTTGCCGACCAGGACGGAGCGCGAGGAATCGCTGAAGCGCGCTTCGAACATGCCCAGGTTGCGGCGCTTGAAACCCGAGAGCTTGGCCGAACGAACTTCAGCGATGACGGTGGCCATTTCGCCGGGCGCGAGTTGGCCAATAGTCTTCATGTTGCTTCGGTCTTCGTAGCGGAAAGGCACGTAGCCAAGGAGATCCTGAACGGTAACCAGACCTTTTACTTCGAGCATGGCGGCGCGTGCGGGGCCAATGCCCTTGACGTAGGTGAGGGGAGTCTGAAGGTCCATGCCGCTGGACTCAATCTTAACCGCCGTACGGCGGATCTCAGGAGTTGAGTTTCTTTGTAATTCCGGCGAGCATTTTGCGCGGGGCGAAACGCGTGCCCCAGATCATCCAACGGTTCTTGGCGCCGGTGATGACCTCGGGCTTGCCGGCCATCATGGCGTCGAAACCTTCGCGCGCAACGTCGGCGGCGCTCATGGCGGCCTTGCGGAAAAGTTCGGTGCCGGCATTGCCTGCGCGCTCGCCGAAGTTGGTGGCTGTCGGTCCGGGACAGAGCGCGGTTGCGGTGACGCCGGTTCCTTCGAGCTCGGCGGCAATCGCCAAGGTGAACGAGAACACCATCGCCTTGCTGGCGTAATACATCGCCATGTACGGGCCGGGGACGAAGGCAGCCGTGGACGCGACATTCAAGATGCGGCCCGAGCGGCGCGCGATCATGGACGGCAGATAGAGTTTGGTGAGATGGGCGAGCGCGGTGATGTTGACCTGAATCATCTGCAACTCGGTTTCCCAATCAGTCCCGGAATAGGGTCCACGGAGCCCGAAGCCGGCGTTGTTGATTAGGAGGTCGACGGGGCCCGTGGCATCGAAAATGGCGCGCGGGGAAGCGGGGTCGCTGAGATCCGCAGTGAGCCAAAGAACCTTGACGTTGTGTGCGCTCAAATCCAATTGAGCCTGATGGCGGGCGACCAGGAATACGTCATAGCCGGCGGCGGCGCAAAGCTTGGCAAGTTCGGCGCCGATTCCGCTGGACGCGCCGGTAATCAGCGCCGCGCCTTTGGCCACGCTATTCCTTCTTCTTGAGCTGGGCGTCGTTTTCCTGGATGAACTGCCGGATCTGATCGCCCATTCCGAGCAACTTCTCCCATTGCTCGCGATATAGGGTCACGGGAAAGCGGCCCAATCCATATACGGAGAGCGCGCCCTTTTCACTCACTTTGAGAGACATCTGGCCGCGCGTGACGGGCTTCTTCAGGTTCTCGTTTTCCGCCCGCAGGCGCTCGATTTCAGCTTGTAGCTCTTCAGGTGATGCCATGATTGTTCAGATTCAGTCATACCACATGGCGTGTCTTCCGTCTGTATGCGGCGGGTGGGTGAGAGAGCGCCCTCTCAGATTTTGGCTAACACGGCGCCGAAGTGGTATTCAGCCAGATCGATCCAACAGTTGTTGAGCGTATTCTGCACAAAAACCGCATCATCGGCGCGGAAGGCGCGAGGCCCGGAATATTCCTGCCAACGGCGGCGGGCTTCGGCGTATCCGGCGGCGACGGAATCCACCGGCATTTCCTGCGCCAGGGTGATGTGGGGGTGATAGGCAAAAGGCTCATCGAACTCGAGAGCCCCCCGGTTCATAGCGCGGTGCATGTTCACCAGTTCGGCTGCGCCTTTGCCAACTTCGACGTAGACCACGTTGGTGGCAGGGAAAATGCTGATGTCGGTGAGCTCGACGTCGAAGGGCGGCCACCCCTCGATGAGCGAGCGGGCTTGATTAGAAGCTTCCGTCCAGTCGCCGGCGAGAACGCGCGGCGGCAGCACGCTGACGTGCGCGTGCGGATTGTATGAGGGGACCAGCTCGCGACGAAGATCGTCGAGGAAAAGCCCCAGCGGCCCGGCGATGTAGATCACGAGAGCGAATACATTCAGCCGTTCCTCCGCCGGGACGCGGCTATGCGCCGCATTCGGATCGGAACCCATTCCCCCTATGGTAATCGTTCTCGCGCCCGGAATTGTAACGCGGGCCGCTGGGAGGAATCCCGATGTTAGGCTCAAAATATGGCCATCGAAGAACAGAACCCGCTCCTGACGCCGCGTTTCCGTATTCCGTTCGACAAAATTCGCGCCGAACAAGTAGAGCCCGCAGCCAAAGAATTGCTGCGTCAAGCGCGGGAAGGGCTGGAAAAAATCGCCTCCGCGCCGGAACCGCGTACCTATGAGAACACGCTGCATGCGCTGGACGAATTGACCGAGCCGCTCGATTACGCGATGGGCGTGGTGCGGCATTTGGAATCGGTGGCGACGTATCCGGAACTGCGCGCAGCGTTCAACGGGGCGCAGCCGGACGTGAGCGCGTTCTATTCCGGAATTCCGCTGAACGAGGGCATGTGGAACGGGCTGAAGAAATTCTCGGCGACGACGGAAGGCGGTGCGCTTAGGGGACCGCGGCAACGCTTCCTCAAGAAAACGATGGACGCATTCCGGCGGCACGGCGCGGAGTTGGACGCCGCCGGCAAGAAGCGGTTGGAAGAGCTCGACGTGGAGTTGACCAAGCTCACCACGAAATTTGCCGAGAACGTTCTGGATTCGACAAACCGGTTCGAACTGGTCATCGAGGACGAAGCACGCTTGGCGGGGCTGCCGCCTTCGGCGCGCGAATCATCGCACGCCAGCGCCAAACGCAAGGGACGCGAGGGCTGGCGATTTACACTGCAGGGGCCCGATTACACAGCGGTGATGACGTACCTCGACGATGCGGCGACGCGGCGGCAAGTCTACGAGGCTTACAGCGTGCGTGCGACCGAGGCGGACCACGATAACCGCCCCATCATCGCGCGCATCCTGGAGTTGCGGCGGGAAAAGGCGCGGCTGCTGGGGTTTGCGAATTTCGCCGACCTGGTTTTAGAAGATCGCATGGCGCATACGGGCGCCCGCGCGCTGGGTTTTCTCGAAGACTTGAAGGGCAAAACCGAGCGGCGGTTCCAAGAAGAGAACCGCGAATTGCTGGAATTCCGGCGCTCGACGGAAGGCGCGAATGCGCCGGAACTAGCGCCATGGGACGTCGCCTACTATGCGGAGAAGCAGCGTGCTGCGTTGTACGCGTTTGACGAAGAAGAGCTCCGGCCGTATTTTCCGTTGGAGCGGGTCGTGGAGGGGCTTTGGAATCTGGTGCACCGGCTCTACGGCATCCGCGTGACGGAAGAGGCGAACGTGCCGGTCTGGGATGAGCACGTAAAGTTTTACAACATCCACGACGAAGACGGCGCGTTTCTCGGCGGGTTCTACGCGGATTGGTATCCGCGCGAGAACAAGCGAGGCGGAGCATGGATGGATGGACTGCTGACGGGCGGTCCGGGTCCGGATGGGTTCAAGCCGCACCTCGGACTGATCTGCGGCAACCTGACGCCTCCGGTGAACGGCAAGCCGGCGTTGCTAACGCATCGCGAGGTCGAAACAATTTTCCATGAGTTCGGGCATCTGCTGCATCATCTGCTGAGCCGCGTAGAGATCCGCTCGATGGCGGGGACGAGCGTGGCGTGGGATTTCGTCGAGCTGCCTTCGCAGATCATGGAAAACTGGTGCTGGGAACGCGAAGCTCTGGATTTGTTCGCACGGCATTGGCAGACGGGCGAACCCGTGCCCGAGGATCTCTTCCAGAAGATGAAGCGCGCACGCACGTTCCGCGCGGCGAATATGCAGATGAGGCAGCTCGGCTTCGGATTTATCGATCTGCTGCTGCACATCCGCTATACGCCGGAACGCGATGGCGATCCGCTGGCCTATTCGCGGAAGCTGCTGCAGGATTTCAGCCCGGCGCCGCTGCCGGAACAGCACGCGATGATCGCGGGCTTCACACACCTGTTTGCAAGCCCTGTCGGTTATGGCGCTGGTTACTACTCGTATAAGTGGGCGGAAGTGCTGGACGCGGACGCGTTCACCAGATTCCGCGACAACGGGATCTTTAGCCGAGAGGTCGGCGGAGATTTTCGAAAGCACATTCTTTCAAAGGGCGATAGCGAGGATCCGGCTGAGCTGTACAAGAGGTTTATGGGGCGCGATCCTGATCCGGGGGCGTTGTTGCAGAGGTCGGGGCTAGCCTAGGGCTTCACAAATCGGGAGACAATAGGAAAGTGACGCAAGCGATCATCAGAGATCCAGAGACGATGCACGGCACGCCCGTATTTCGGGGGACCCGAGTGCCCGCGCAAACGCTATTCGAGTACCTCGAGGGCGGCGATACCCTGGAGGATTTTCTCGAAGGATTTCCAACGGTTTCACGCGAACTCGCGGTGGAGGCGCTTGAAGAAGCCAAGCACCTATTGCTAGCGCGCACTGCATGAGACTGCTCATCGATGAGTGCGTCGACGAGCGCCTGCGATTGCTGTTCCCGGATCATGATTGCCAAACGGCTCGCTTCGCGAAGCTCTCAGGCTTGAAAAATGGACGCCTTCTCGATGCCGCTGAGGCTGGCGGCTTTGACGTATTGATTACTGTTGACCAGAGTATGCCGGCGGAGCAGAACTTAAGTGGGCGCAGACTTTCCATCGTGATTCTATGCGCTCCGACGAATCGCTTACGGGATCTTGAGAGATTGGTTCCCGCCGCGATTTCCGCGCTTGCATCCATCGCGCCGGGAGCGGTCATGAAGATCCAGCATTCCGCGGTGGGCTAACGGTTGGCGGCCGCATTATATAATCAGGGGTGATCCCGAAAGGCCCATTCAAGGAGCGTTCCATGCAATCGCGTCGTTCTTTTATTGGCAAAGTCGCCACCGGATTGGCCGGGGCCGTGGCCACGTCCAATGTGCTCGGGGCCAATGAGCGCATTCGCATCGGCATTATCGGGCCGGGGGATCGCGGATCTGAGATTCTGCGGCAGGCGGTGTCGCTGCCGAACGTCGAGTGCGTGGGCGCGGCCGATGTCTATACATACCGGCTGGAACAGGTGAAGCAGATCGCGCCGGCGGCGAAAACGTATTTGGATTACCGGCATTTGCTCGACGATAAATCGATCGATGCGGTGCTGATCGCGACGCCGCAGCATCTGCACGCCGAATGCTTCACGGCGGCGCTCGACGCAGGCAAACACGTCTACCAGGAAAAGACGATGGCGTTCAATCCTGACCACGCCAAACGCATGCGCGCGGCGCATCAGCGGGCCACGGGAAAGACGGTCGCAGTTGGGCATCAGTGGACCTCGCTGGGGCAGTTCAAGGACGCGGCGAGCTTCCTCAAGCCCGAATTGATGGGCAAGATCACGATGGTCCAGGCGCGCATGTACCGCAATACGCCGCATGGGAAGCCACAGTGGGCGCGGCCCATCCGTCCGGACATGACGCCGGAAAACATCGTCTGGAAATCTTTCCTGGGCGAGGCGCCGCAGCGGCCGTTTGACGCCAACCGTTATCTCAACTGGCGCTTCTTCTGGGATTATTCCGGCGGCAACGTCTTCGAGAACATGTGCCACCAGCTCTCGTTCTGGTACAAGGCGCTCAACCTTTCCATTCCGAGCTCGGTAACGATGACCGGCGGCCTCTATGTTTGGAAAGACGGCCGCGAAGTGCCGGACACGATGAACGTCTCGATGGAACATGCCAAGGAAGAGATGCTCTTCACGTGGGATTCCGGTTTCGGCAACGAACGGCTGGGCATCACCGAAGACGTGCTCGGCACGGATGGAACCATCAGCAAGACGCCGCAGACCATCAAATACATGCCGGAAAAGAAGAATCGGCCCGACGGAACAGAAATGACGGGCATGACGCGTTCCGATCCGAAGGCGCACATGATCAACTTCATGGACAGCATGCGCAACGGAACCGAGCCTAACTGCCCGTTCGAATTGGGCTACCGCATCGCGATCGCGTGCCGCATGGCAGTGGATAGCTACCGCCACCAGCGAACCCTGCATTGGGACGCGGCCAAGGAAGAGATCGTCTAAGGCGCTCGCCACGTGAATTTCGAATACACCGAGGAGCAGAAACAGCTTCGCAAGGCGGTTCGCGAATTCGCCGAAGGGGAAATTGCGCCGCACGTCATGGAGTGGGACGAGGCGCAGACGTTTCCGCTCGAAGTCGTCCGCAAGCTGGGAAAACTGGGCTATATGGGCGCCGTATTTCCCGAGGAACTGGGCGGCGCCGGCATGGGCTACATCGAGTACGCCATCATCATCGAGGAACTCTCGCGCGTGGATGGCTCGGTGGGCATCATCTTGGCGGCGCACACGTCGCTGTGTTCGAACCACATTTACAAGATGGGCAGCGATGAGCAGCGGCGGAAGTACATTCCGAAGCTGGCTTCAGGCGAATGGCTCGGGTGCTGGTCGCTGACCGAACCGGAAGCCGGGTCAGACGCGGCAGGCACGCGCACCAAGGCGGTTCGCGAGGGCGGCGATTGGGTGCTCAACGGCGCGAAGACATTCACCACCAACGCGCATTACGCGGATGTTTGCGTGGCCATGGCGGTGACGGATCGAGCTGCAGCGCAGCATGGAATTTCGGCGTTCGTCGTGGATAAGGGCACGCCTGGATTCCGCGCGGGCAAAAAAGAAAACAAGCTGGGGTTGCGGGCGAGCGCGACGGGCGAAGTGATCTTCGAGAACTGCCGCCTGGGCGCGGGGCAGCTTTGCGGCAAGGTGAACGAGGGTTTCGTCGACAGCCTGAAGGTGCTGGACGGCGGCCGCGTTTCCATCGCGGCGCTTGCGATCGGAATGGCCCAGGGCGCGTACGACGCCGCGCTGAAATACGCCAAGCTGCGCAAGCAGTTCGGACGGCCGATTTCGGAATTTCAAGCGATCCAGCACAAGCTGGTGGATATGGCAGTGGATATTGATGCCGCGCGCCTGCTGAATTACCGCGCGGGCTGGATGCTCGATCATGGGCAGCGCGTCACGCGCGAATCGTCGATGGCGAAACTGTTCGCGTCGGAAGCGGCGGTGCGCATCGCCAACGAAGCGGTGCAGATTCACGGCGGCTACGGGTTCATCAAAGACTATCCTGTCGAGAAGTTTTACCGCGACGTCAAGCTCTGCACCATCGGCGAAGGCACGAGCGAGATTCAGCGACTGGTGATCGCGCGGCAACTCCTGAAAAGCGAATGAGCGAGTGGGCGCAACAGATCCGCTCAGGCGATTTGCGCGCGTTAGCGCGCGCAGCCACGGGAGTGGAAAATCGCGATCCCGCCGCACTGGCTCTGCTGCGCGAAATGCAGCCGTTCGCCGGACACGCGCGGATCGTTGGCGTCACGGGGCCGCCAGGCGCCGGCAAAAGCACGCTGGTGGATGCGATCACAGCCGAACTGCGGCGGCAGGGTAAGACCGTGGCGGTGATCGCGGTGGACCCGACGAGCCGCATCACCGGTGGTGCGATTCTGGGCGACCGTATCCGCATGCAGCAACATTGCGCCGATGCAGGCGTGTTTGTGCGATCGATGGCAACGCGTGGCCAGAGCGGCGGAATCGCGCGCGCGACAGCCGATCTGACGCAGTTGATGGATGCTGCGGGGCGCGATTTCGTGATTATCGAGACCGTGGGCGTGGGGCAGGACGAAATCGAGATCGCAAAGCTGGCGCAGGTCACCGTGGTAGTGTTGACGCCGGGGTTGGGCGACGACGTGCAGGCGATCAAGGCCGGGATTATGGAGATCGCCGATGTGTTCGCGATCAATAAAGCGGATTTGCCGGGCGCGGAGCGTGTGGAGCGGGAAGTCAGAGGCGAACGCGACCGGCCTATCGTTAAAACTGTCGCCACCGAGGGAACCGGGATTCGTGAATTGCTTGAGGCAGTGGCGCTCGTATCGGGCGTGCGCAGGCCGGGAGGCCTTCGCCAGGTGAGCCTCGATCATATTGGGGTCGCGGTGAAAGATCTCGAAGAGGCAGCGGCGTTTTACGAGCGCATCGGGCTTGAGGTTACGCATCGCGAGACGGTGGATGTCGAGCGCGTAAAAGTGGCGATGCTGCCGACCGGGGAATCACACATCGAGCTTCTAGAACCGGCGGGGAGCGATTCGCCGATCTCGAAATTTCTCGAAAAGCGCGGCCCCGGGCTGCACCACATTGCACTGCGCGTGCCCGATCTCGATGCCGCGGTCGCTCGGCTGCGGGAATCGGGCGCCCGTTTGCTCAATGAACCGCGCGAGGGCGCGGGCGGACATCGCTACGTGTTTATCCATCCGGCTTCGGCGGGCGGCGTTTTATTGGAATTGATTCAGGAGAATGCGAGTTGAAAGCGGAAATCGGAATCATCGGCGGCAGCGGACTTTATTCCATGCCGGGCTTCGAGGCGCAGGAAGAAGCCAACATTGAGACGCCGTTTGGGCGACCTTCGGACAATTACATCCTGGGCAAGCTGGCTGGGCGCGAGGTGGCGTTTCTGGCGCGTCACGGGCGCGGCCATCGCATTTCGCCCTCGGAGCTGAACTTTCGCGCCAACATTTACGGCATGAAACAGCTCGGCGTGGAACGCATTCTTTCCCTAAGCGCGGTGGGGTCGCTGAAAGAAGAGCACAAGCCGCTCGATTTCGTGATTCCCGATCAGTTTTTCGATCGCACGCGCGGACGCATCTCTACGTTTTTCGGCGATGGCCTGGTGGCGCACGTGAGCTTCGCAGATCCGGTCTGCCCGCAGCTATCGAACCTGGTGTACGACGCCTGCGACGCCGCAGGCGTGACCGCGAAAAAGGGCGGCACGTACCTGTGCATGGAAGGACCGGCGTTTTCGACCAAAGCCGAGTCGAATGTCTATCGAAGCTGGGGCATGGACGTGATCGGCATGACGAATCTGCAAGAGGCAAAGCTGGCGCGCGAAGCGGAGATTTGCTACGTGACGGCGGCGATGGTGACCGATTACGATTGCTGGCATCCCGATCACGACGCGGTGACGGTGAACGAGATTGTGGGCAACCTGGTGAAAAATGCCGAGAATGCGTGTAAAGTGGTGACTCATGCTGTCGCCAACATGCCGCGCGAGCGCACCTGCAAGTGCGGTTCGGCGTTGGCGCACGCGATTCTGACGGACCGCAAGCTGGTTCCCGAAACGACTCTAAGAAAACTGGGGCTGCTGGTTGAGAAGTACTTCATGTAAAGAAATTGCACAGGAAGTTCTCGAGGCGTGCCTCGCGGGCAAACCGCCGCGGGAGCTGCCGCACGCGCTGATCGAAGAACCCTGCTCGTCAGCGCTGTTTGGAGTACTGGCGGAAGGGCTCGCGGATCGCTTCGAACCGAGGTTGTGCGAGGCCTATGCGCGTCTGTTTTCCCAAGCCGTCGCCAGCGCAACCGATGGCGACGCATCGCACATCCTCTCGCGCTACGGGTATGTGCGGCGCATACGCCCGGTGACGGCGGAGCCGCGAACGGTTGTCGTACTTTCGCGCGTGACGCTGGGCGCGGACGTGGCCGTAACCAGCGTGCTGCTGGATGCGGCTAAGCGCAAGTTTCCGAACGCGGGTATTTTGTTCGCCGGCCCGCGCAAAAATTACGAATTGTTCGTGGCGGATTGGCGCCTCGAGCACGTACCCGTGGAGTATCCGCGCAGCGGATTGCGGGAACGGCTGGCGGCGGCCAAGGAATTGCGCGCTGCCACGAGCGACCCGGAGTGTCTCGTGCTCGACCCGGATTCGCGCCTAACCCAGCTTGGCCTGGCCGAAATCTGCCCCGAGGAACGCTACCGTCTCTTCGAGAGCCGCTGCTATGGATCGGACACCAGCGACACGTTGACGGCGCTTACTGCGCGATGGGCTGTGCAAACGCTGGGAGTTTCCGGCGCAGCTCCGTATATCGCGACGGCGGAACCGGTCAAGCGCGAAGCGCGCATCGCGGTGAGCTTGGGCGTCGGCGGCAACACGGCGAAGCGCATCGCCGATCCATTCGAGGAGCGGTTGCTGGCTCTGTTGGCGCAACGCGGCCTGCCGATCTGGGTCGACAAAGGCGCGGGCGGCCCGGAAGCCGAACGGGTGGAGCGCGCCGTGGCGCGGTCTGGCGCGGACGTGCGTTTCTGGGAAGGCTCGTTCGCGGGGTTCGCGGCCATCATCGCCGGCAGCGCGCTCTACGTGGGCTACGATTCGGCGGGACAACACGTCGCGGCGGCTTGCGGCGTGCCGCTCGTCTGCATCTTCGCGGGCTTCCCCGCCCCACGAATGTTCGACCGCTGGCGGCCGGTGGGACCGGAGCGCCATGTCATCCGCGTGGATGATCCGGATCCGGAGAAGGTGCTGGAGAGCGTGCAGAACGCGCTCGGATAAGCGGCCTCAACAGAGCCAACCGCACGCACGTCGAAGGTGACGCACGGTACAGATCCGTTCCTGGTTGACGGCATACAATCAATCGTGATCGAAGCTTGTTCAATCTGTGACACTTTATGGCGGCTTTACGCCCGCGCCGCCGACAATCTTCATGAGTTAGTCGGAAAACATTCCGACGCCAAAGGTAACGGCAGTGGTAACACCGTCGAACTTCTCGATCACGAAATCACAATCGCGGAATCCAGTTTACGTGCGGTGCGCCACGAACTGCGCCGCCACGAGAAAGCCCGCCACAATCGCCCGCAGGAGAACCGGGGCGCATCCAAAGCGCGGCCGGAAAACCACAGGGAACAGCCGGCATAACGGGCTTTCCTCAGGGCGATGAAAAAGAACGACTGGCAAGGCTACGTGCGCTCGATGCTGCGGATCATCGCCGGAGCGCTGTTTTCATTACACGGATACCAGAAGCTGCTCGGGCTCTTCGGAGGACTCGGCCACGGCGCAAGAGCTCACATGTGGTCTCAGTTATGGGTCGCGGGCGTCCTCGAAACCTTCGGCGGCGCGCTAATCCTGCTGGGCTTGTTTACGCGGCCGGTCGCGTTCCTGCTTTGCGGCGAGATGGCCGTGGCTTACTTCCGCGCGCACTTTCCGCGTGGCTTCTGGCCTATTCAGAACGGCGGCGAACTGGCAATCTTGTACTGCTTTATTTTCCTCTACCTCTTCACCGCTGGGCCGGGTCCAATCAGCCTCGATCGACGCGTGCGGCGTAAGGAATAGGTGACGCTTCGCCAATTAAAATGCGGCTATTGCCGCATTCCGCGAGTCCTCAGAGTGGGGACTCATGACCAGGGGGTTGGCGCTTCTATTGTGCTTCATCGCACAGGGTTTTACTTCACTAGGTTTTTCGCAAACGTCACCGGAGAGTGCACGGTCCGTTTCACCAGGTGGACCGCCGGCTACGCCTCGCCTGCGGACGGGCTCAGCCGACGCGCCGTTGGCGTCGCCTAGCTTCGATTGCTCGAAAGCAAAGGAGCCGGTAGACGTCCTGCTCTGTCACGACGATGAACTGGCGGCGCTCGACCTCAAGATGGCCCGCGTCTATCGCATCGAAATGGAGACGCGGCCGGAAGCCGAAGTTGCCGCGCAGAAGGCCATTCAACTCGAATGGATGCAGAGACGAAACCACTGCGCGAAATCGAAGGCGATACACGCCTGCGTGGAATGGAACTATGAACGCCGGATCGCGGAATTACAGATCCGGACCGGCTTAACGCATCCCTTTCAGACAGTGGCCTACGATTGCCCGGGCGGCAATGGAAATAAGCCCCTATCCGCCATCTTCTATCAAGAGACCGATCCACCCAGCGCCCTGATTACGTATGGAAGCGACCAGGTGGTCGCCATCCTGCGGCCTTCCGGCAGCGGCGCCAAATATACCGCGAGCAGCGTGCAGTTCTGGGACCAACAGGGCGAAGTGCTGGTGACTTGGTCGAAGAAAAAATTTAGCTGCCAGCCGCGCGCCGCCCAGCTGCCATAGAGGCTACAGGCCTTAAGATACGCATGGCCGCGCCTTCGCATTGGATACAACAAAAGTATGGGTGACAGGTCATGAAATTTGAAGTGGGTTTCACAAGCATTGCCGTTCTGGCGACGGCGTTATCTGCGTTTGGGCAGGATTTCAACCGGCGGGCGGACATGGTGGGCGGCGGCAACCCGAGCGCCGGAAAATGCACCATCGAAGTGGATGTGGATGGCTCGGCCGAGGTCTCTGTCTCCGGAGATACGGGGCGATTGAATACGCTTTCGGGCCAACCGGCAGTGTGGCGCCGATTCCAGTGCAGCGGCCCGATTCCGAAAAACCCCGGCGATTTCCGCTTCCAGGGAATCGATGGCCGCGGGCGTGTGGCGCTGGCGCGCGATCCGCGCAACAATCGCGGCGTCGCGGTAGTTCGCATTGACGATCCGCAGGGCGGACGCGAAGGCTACACGTTCGACCTCGAATGGCGCGGCGCGAATGGCGGATGGGCGCCTGTACCGCCTCCACCTCCTCCCGGACCGGGCGGTCCGAACTTTCCCATTTCGCGGGCGATCCGGATGTGCCAGGATGGCGTGGAACAGAAGCTCATTCGCGACGGTTTCAAGTACATCGATTTCGTGCAGACGAATCCCGACAACCGGCCCGGACGAAACGACTGGATCACCGGCCTGGTGACCGGCAAGCGCGGGCCCGGCACGACGCGCTTTTCCTTCGAGTGCTCCGTCGATTTCAGCTCAGGGCGTATCCGATCGGTGGATGTGAACCGGCGATAATTCCCGGCGTCATCCGCCGCGCTTGCCCGTCAAGTCCTCACGCCGACGCTTGCTACAATAGCCCATTCACTACATGTCTATCGATTCCATAGAGCAACAGGAGATCCTTTTCCTGGCGCGGATTGAAGCCGCTGCGACGCTGGAAGAGGTGGAATCGGCGCGCGTGGAAGCGCTGGGGCGGAAGGGCGCGCTGACATTGGTGAGCAAGGAAATGGGCAAGCTCGCGCCGGAAGATCGCGCGCGAGCGGGCAAGTTGCTGAATGCCGCCAAGCAGAAGCTGGAAGCGGCGATTGAAGCGAAAACCAAGGCGTTCGAAACGGCGAAATTGAACGCGCGGCTCGACGCCGAATGGCTCGATCTGACTTTGCCCGCGCCCGGCCCGCAACACGGACACTTGCACCCCATCACGCGAATCCAGCGGGAGCTGGAAGGCCTGTTTGCGTCACTGGGATTCGCCGTGCTCGATGGGCCGGAAGTGGAGACGGAGTATTACAACTTCGATGCGCTGAACATTCCTCAGGATCACCCGGCTCGCGACATGCAGGACACGTTCTGGCTGGATGGCGGGAATCTGCTGCGCACGCACACGTCGCCGGTCCAAGTGCGGGGCATGGAACGTTTGGGTCCGCCGCTGCGGATGATCGCGCCCGGGCGCGTGTTCCGCAACGAGAGCGTAGACGCGTCGCACGAGCATACGTTCTATCAGCTCGAAGGCATGATGATCGATCGTGACGTCTCCGTCGCGAACCTGATCTATTTCATGAAGACGCTGCTGAGCTCGATCTTCCACCGCGAAGTGACGGTACGGTTGCGGCCTGGATATTTTCCGTTCGTCGAGCCTGGCTTCGAGCTGGATATTCAGTGCCTGATCTGCGGCGGCCCGGGATGCGCGGTCTGCAAGCAGAGCGGTTGGGTGGAACTGCTGCCGTGCGGGCTGGTGAATCCGAACGTGCTGCGCATGAGCGGTATCGACCCTGCTGAATGGAACGGGTTCGCATTCGGGTTGGGGCTGACGCGGCTGGCCATGATGCGGTACGGGATCGGCGACATACGGCAGTTGCAAGGCGGGGATTTACGATTCCTGGAGCAGTTCTGAATTTACCGCAGGGACGCGGAGACGCTGAGTGAAGTTCTCATATAACTGGATTCGCGAATTGGTTGATGGGCTGGATTGCGCGCCCGCGGCGCTGGAGCGTCTCATCACCATGAAGACCGCCGAGTGCGAGGGTGTTGAGCCGGTGGGAGAACTGTTGGGTGCGGCGTGCCTGGCGCGGGTGGAATCGGTGGACGCGATCGCGGGCTCGCACAACGTCAAGGCCGTGGTCGATACAGGACAACATGGGCGGAAGACCGTGGTGTGCGGCGCGCCGAATTGCCGCGTTGGATTGATGACGGTCTACGCGGCGATTGGAAAGAAGACAATTGCCGGCGTGGAAAGCGATGGAATGCTCGCGAGCGCCGCGGAATTAGGCATCAATCGCGATCACGAAGGAATCATCGATCTGAGCGGCGCGCCGGGCGACACGGTCGCGGGATGCGTGCCGGATTTCGCCATCGAGATCGACAACAAATCGATTACTCATCGGCCCGATTTGTGGGGCCATCACGGCATGGCCCGCGAAGTAGCGGCAATCACGGGAAGCAAGTTGAAAGATCCGGTGAAGATGGATCTGCTGCCGCAATCCGCGGCGTGCGTGCGCGTCGAAATCGAGAATTTCGACCTGTGCCCGCGATATTCCGCGCTGGCGATCGACAACATCACGGTTGGACCATCGCCGCTCTGGCTGCAACAACGGCTGCATGCCATCGGACTGAACGCGATCAATAACGTGGTCGACATGACCAATTTCGTCATGGCCGAACTCGCCCAGCCCATGCACGCGTTCGATGCGGACAAGCTGCAAGGCGGCACGATTTTCGTGCGCAGCGCGAAGCCGGGCGAACACTTCGAGGCGCTGAACGGCGAGACGTACACGCTGAACGACTCGAATCTAGTGATTGCGGATGCGGGCGGCGCCATCGGGCTCGCGGGCGTGATCGGCGGGATGGGTAGCGCGATCGGCGATAGGACGACGCGCGTCGTGTTAGAAAGCGCCACGTTCCAGGCATCATCGGTGCGGAAGACGTCAGCGGCCATCAAGCTGCGCACGGACGCTTCGATGCGCTTCGAGAAATCGCAGGATCCGGCCAACACAGTACGCGGGCTGGCGCGCGCCATCGAGATTCTGCGCGAAACTTCGCCGGGGATGCGCATCGTAGGCGGCGTGGCGGATTGCCGCAAGGAAATGGCGCCGCCGGCGCCCATCGAGTTGCCGCTCGATTGGCTGGCGCGTAAACTCGGGCGGGCGATCGGCGCCGATGAAGTCCGGGCGATTTTGGAGCGGCTGGAGTTTGGCGTGAGCAAACCGAAGCCGGGCGTGTTTTCGGTGACAGTGCCCTCCTGGCGCGCGACCAAAGACATTTCGATGCGCGACGATCTGGTGGAAGAAGTGGGGCGCATGATCGGGTACGATTCGATCACTCCGACCGCGCCGTTGGTGGCTGCGTCCGTTCCCCCGCAGAACCCTGAGCGCGCATTCCAGCACGAGGCGCGCGACATCTTCGTGGATTTGGGGTTCACCGAAGTCTACAATTATTCGTTCCTCAGTGAAGACGCGGTGCGCGCATTCGGCCTGGATCCAGTGGGGCACGTGCGCGTGGCGAACCCCATCGCGTCGGACCAGGAGCTGATGCGGGCGTCGCTGCTGCCGGGGATTTGGAAGAATATCACCGAGAACGCGAAGCATAAGGATTCTTTCCGGCTGTTCGAGCTCGGGAACGAGATTCACAAGCGGGAAACGGGTTTGCCAAACGAGATCCCGCATGTGGCGGCGGTCATTTTCGAGCGCCATGGCGATGGCGCGGCGGCCCTGTTCGAGCTGAAGCGCGCGGCGCAATGTTTGATGCCAGGGGCGCAAGCGATTCCGGCCACCGGGCGGCCCTATGAGCATCCGGCGCGCGCGGCGGAGATCGAATGGCGCGGGCGGCGCTTGGGACGCCTGTTCGAGTTGCATCCGGCGCTGGTGGAAACGGGACGGGCGGCAGCGCTCGATCTTGACTTGCGCGTGGTGCAGGAACTGCACGCGGAAATTGAGATCAAATGCGCGCCTGTGCGGCGGTATCCTTCGAGCGCATTCGATCTCTCGGTGATCTGCGGCCTGCGTGAACATGCAGGCAAGCTTCAGGCGCGGATTTCGGAGAGCGCGGGGCCGCTATTGGAAGCGGTGGAGTTTGTACGCCAGTACGTAGGGCCGCCGCTCGAGGACGGGAGCAAGAGCGTATCGTTCCGCGTCACGGTGGGGTCGGCTGAGCGGACCTTGTCTTCGGAAGAGGTCAGCGCGGTGCGTGAGCGGATCATCGCGCAGATGCGCGCGGGGGGTTACGAACTGCGCGTCTGAGCCGCGCTAGCGGTAATCTTTGTTGTCGAGTTTGCTCAAATCCAGATCCGCGGGCAGCACGCCCACGGTGACCACTGCAAAGGTGAACACTTTCGTACCCGGCTCGAGGTGACCTCCGAAGCCTTTGTCGGGTATGGCCAGGCTGATGTGCGGATGCATGCGGCCATTCAAAATGTAGCCGCTCATGGTCACGATGTCGGCGGGCATCGTGGGGTCGGCTTCGAACATGTTCTTCGAAGGGAAAGTGCGATTGCTGACCTGATGCACCTGGTAGCCAGTCACAGAGCCAATGGCGTTCAGGATGACGCCGTTGCGCACGTGGTTCTGCTGGATCATGCGTTGCAGACCGTCGAGTAGATCCGTCTGATATTTGAAGCGCAGGATTAGCACGCGCTCGAATTGCGTGGACACGGCGTAGGCGTCGGGCACGCTCGAATCGTTGGGCGCCGCATCGCGGGCTCCGGGATTGGTAATCTCTTTACGAGTCTGCTGCGCGGCCATGGATGCGCCCAGCAGCGCCACGAAGAGGATGGTTCGCATGGAACCAAGCATAACGATTAACCGGCGGGAATGGATGAAAACGAGCGCCTTGGCTAGCGCGGGCGCGGCCTTCGCCGAACAGGCCGCAGCGCCGCCGGGCTGGTTTGCGCGGCCGATGCGATGGGCGCAATTAGCGTTCGTCGAGGATGATCCAGGACGCTACGATTCGGGTTTTTGGCTCGATTATTTCAAACGGATTCACGCGGATGCGGCGTGCATCAGCGCCGGTGGCTGCGTGGCGTTCTATCCCACCAAAGTCCCGCTGCACTATCGCAGCAAGTTCCTGGGGGCCACCGATCCGTTCGGCGAAATGCTGGCTGGCTGCCGCAAGATGGGGATGAATGTGATCGCGCGCATCGATCCGCATGCGGCGCATCAGGACGTGTATGACGCGCACCCGGGCTGGATCGCGGTGGAGGCCAACGGACAGCCGCGCAGGCATTGGGCGATGCCGACCGAATGGGTAACGTGCGCTCTGGGCCCCTACAACTTCGAATTCATGACGAAAGTGGTGCAGGAGATCGTGACTCTCTACCAGGTGGATGGCATTTTTGCTAACCGGTGGAGCGGCTCGGGCATGTGCTACTGCCAGCATTGCCGCACCAATTTCCGAGAGTTCAGCGGGCTGGATTTGCCGCGGCCGGATGCGCCACCTGAGACGCATGCCCAGTTCGCCGCGTGGCAGAAGAAGCGGCTGCTCGAGTTGTATAAGCTTTGGGACGGCGAAATCAGGAAGATCAATCCGGAAGCCGCGTTTTTCCCGAACGGATTCGAGCAGATCCGTGACGAAGCGGCGGTTCCGATTCTGTTTGCGGACCGGCAGGCGCGCTCAGGCACGACGCCGGCATGGCAGAACGGGAAATTCGCCAAAGATGCGCGGTCGACATCGGGATCGAAGCCCGTGGTGGGATTGTTCAGCGTGGGCCTCGAAGCGCCGTACCGTTGGAAGGATTCGGTGCAGAACCCCAGTGAGATC
Organism: Bryobacterales bacterium; assembly: GCA_963743705.1. Lineage (GTDB taxonomy): Bacteria > Acidobacteriota > Terriglobia > Bryobacterales > Bryobacteraceae > PALSA-243. Next base: position 221,175 of record CAVUQS010000022.1, read on the forward strand.
CGGATGTGGGCGGTGGATGGAATTGCGCAAGGGTTCCGGCCTTGGGTGATCAAGTTCAACGCCAAGCCGCTCGACAACCGGTGGTTCAAGCCGGTGGAAGATCTTTTTGTCTGGCACTGGAAGAACGAAAAGTATCTGCGCAACGAAATGCCGTTGGCGCGCGTGGGCGTGGTGCAATCGCGCGCGGGCGGCGACCATATTACGGGGTTTTATCACGCGCTGGTGGAAGCGCGGATTCCATTCGAAATGGTGGCGGATGGCGGCTTTGAGGCAGAACGGCTGCGGCAATTTCGCGTGCTGGCGCTGCCCAACGTGGCGAATCTTTCGGATGCGCAATGCGCGCAGTTGAAGACATTCGTGGAAAACGGCGGCGGGTTGGTGGCCACCCATGAAACATCGCTGCGCGATGAACGCGGCCGGCGGCGCGGCGAGTTTGGACTGGCCGATGTTTTCGGCGCCTCGTTCGCGGGCAACGTGATCGAGCGGCAGCAGAACGCTTATCTGAACCTGGAAGAGCACGGGCATCCGCTGCTGGCGGGGCTGGACGACGCAAGCCGCATGATCCACGGCGTGAAGCGCGTGGAGATTCGCGCCGCTCCCGGCTTGCGCGCGCCGCTGATGACGGTTCCGACTTATCCGGATTTGCCAATGGAGGAAGTCTACCTGCGGGAAACGAAGACCGATATTCCGGGTGTGATGGCGCGCCAGGTGGGCGCGGGCCGCGTGGTTTACTTTCCGTGGGACATCGACCGCACGTTCTGGGAAGTAATGAGCGAAGACCACGGCATGGTGCTGGCGAACGCGGTGCGCTGGGTGGCGAACGAAGAGCAGCCGCTACGGGTGGAGGGCCCTGGGCTGGTCGATGTGGCGCTCTGGAAGCAGGCATCGTCGGTGACGGCCCATCTTGTGAACTTGTCGAATCCGATGACAATGCGCGGCGCCTTCCGCGAGGTGCTGCCGGTGGGTCCGCAAAAGGTGCGGATGAAACTGCCGGAAGGCGTGAAAGCGCGCGGGGTCCGGTTTCTGGTCAGCAGCGCGAAGGCGCAGTGGCGGCAAACGGGCATGTGGGTTGAGACCACAACGCCGCCGATTGGACTGCACGAGGCCGTGGCAGTCGATATCTAACGCGGGTGTGGATGGAACGGCTCGGCGTCATCGGCGCCGGCCTCGGGGCTCTCGATGGGCAGGTTGACCACGATGGGCTCCTGGCCGCTGCGCACAACGACAGCTTCCACCGGCTCATCGCGGCGCGCATTGATTTCCTGGTGTGGCACAAAAGGCGGCACGTAGATGAAATCGCCGGGGCCGGCTTCATCGACGAATTCCAGCCGCTCGCCCCAACGGAAGCGTGCACGCCCTTTGACGATGTAGAGCACGGTTTCAAGTTCGCCGTGGTGATGCGCGCCGGTTTTAACGTTGGGCTCGACCACAACCGTACCGGCCCAGAGGCGCTGCGCGCCCGCGGTGGCATGCGTGATGGCGGCCGCGCGCGTCATGCCCGGCGTCTGAGGCGTGTTGGTATCGAGTTCGCCGGCGCGCACGATGCGGATGCCTTGGGATTTCCAATCGGTGGTCATGTTATTCGGGAATGCCCTCCACGTGATCGACTGCAATGACTGAAACCAGATCGCTGCGTTGCAAGGGTAGCGCAGACACCGGCCGATTTCACTCGGCGCCGGTGGTGCGAACGCGCTTGTCGATTGGTTCCAGGGGTTCGATTTCGACGCCGAGCGGAGTAGTTTTCAAGTCGGCGAACTTGCGGGCGCTCACCATGACGCGAGACTCGAGCGACCCCACGGCGCTATTGTATGATTCGACGGCGCGTTCGAGGCTGCGGCCGAGCGTGTTCCAATGTTCGCCCATACGGGAGAGGCGCTGAAAGAGTTCCTTGCCCAGCATGCTGATTTCGGCGGCGTTTTCGGCGAGCTTTTCCTGGCGCCATCCGTAGGCGACGGCGCGCAGCAATGCGATGAGCGTAGTCGGCGTGGCCAGAATGATGTTCTGGGCCGCGCCTAATTCGATCAGCGAAGGGTCGCTCTCGAGAGCGGCGCTGAAAAAGCACTCGCCCGGCAGGAACATAACAGCGAATTCGGGAGCCTGATCGAATTGTTCCCAATACGATTTGCGCGCGAGCGATTGCATGTGCACGCGCACCTGGCGCGCGTGATCGGCGAGGGCGGCGCGGCGCTTCGGCTCATCGGGGGCTTCCAGAGCGCGCAGATAGGCTTCGAGCGGAGTCTTCGCGTCAACCACAACGACCTTGCCGGCGGGCAGGCGCACCAGAAGATCGGGGCGGATGCGGCCTTCTTCGGTAGACGTCGTCGATTGCGATGCAAAATCGCAGTGTTCCAGCATCCCAGCCAGCTCGACCACGCGGCGCAGTTGGATTTCGCCCCAGTGTCCGCGCACATGAGGCGTGCGCAACGCGGTCACCAGACGGCCGGTTTCGTTGCGAAGCTGCGTTTGCGTTTCCACCAGGCCGCGTACTTGCTCGTGGATTGCGGCATAAGCGCCGGCGCGAGATTTTTCCAGCTCCTGGATTTTGGCATCGACCTTTTCGAGCGAAGCCTGCACCGGCGCGACGACTCCTGCAAGAGCCTGGGCGTTGCGGGCCGCTGCGTCGGCGGAAATCTCGCGGAGAGCGGCTTCGGAATCGCGCTTGCGGGCGCGCAGGACAAACCAAGCCAGCGCGAACCCCGCGATGAAACTAAGAACTGGAAGAATGCCTTCCATTTACAGCAGTACGGTATCGATGCGCGGGTCTTCTTCCGCGCCCGCCGCGGCTGTGGAAGCCAAGGGCCGGGAAGACGCGAGAAACTCGGCTAGTTCGGTCTCGGAACCGGCAAACAGCGAATCGACCAGCTCACGCACGGCAAGACGGCGCATGGCGTCGCGCGACGCTTCGGGGCGATACACGAAGGCGCGGCCGACCTTGCGGCGTGAAAGTTTGCCTTTACGGACGAGCCGATCAAGGACCGTCATGATGGTGGTGTAGGCCAGCGGCCGTGCTCCCAGCACGATTTGCTGGACATCGCGGACGTTGCCTTCCCCCAGCGTCCAAAGGGCATTGAGACACAACAACTCCAGCGGTGGCGGGACATCGCGAGCGGTTCTGGGCATCAATTTTCCTGTTCAATTGCAGGCTTGAGAGCCTGTCTTAGTTTATCGGCGAATGGTGAATTTTCCGGTAAAACGAAAAGCGGGTGTTGCCGCGGTTCCGCCGGCGCGGCGGCCATGGCCGGCTCGGGTCGCGAGAGTTCGGGCATTGGCGGCGCGGCCGGCTGGTCGGGTGCAGCGGCCGGGGCCGCCGCCGGCGTGGCGGCTGGCTCCGACCAGTAGCGGTCCATTTTCAAAACCGTGCGCTCGAGCGACGAACTGTAGCTGGTGAAACACCCATCCACCTGCCGATCGGATTGGATGAGAGCGCGCATGCACTCCATCTTGGAATCGAGATCGTCCAGGTAGTGCAGTAGGAGCGCTTCGGGAAACTGCGGAAGCTTGGGCGAGCCGAATTCGAGACGGCCGTGATGGCTGAGAATCAGGTGTTCCACGAGCACGCGGAGGCGCGGCGGAAAATCGGGCAACACCCCAAATTTATCGCCGACCATGCGCAGGGCGATGGCAATATGGCCCAACAACTGGCCGTCGTTGGAATAGGAAAAGCCGCGCTCGTAGTTGAGCTCGTAGATTTTGCCGATGTCATGCAGGATGACGCCGGTTAGCAGAAGGTCACGGTCAACAACGGGATAATGCGGCGCAACGAGTTGAGCGAGCGCGCACAGCGAGAGCACGTGCTCGATGAGCCCGCCGAGGAAAGCGTGGTGAATCTGCTTGGCGGCAGGCGCGCGCCGGTAGCGCGCCGCGACGTCGGGATCGCCGAGCACGGCTTCGAGCAGCGCTTTCAGGTGCGGATTGGAAAGGGAGGCTACGATTCCGCGGAGCTCGGTCCACATTTCGCCCGGATCGCGCTTAGAGGACGGAAAATAATCGCCAAACTCGATTTCGCTGTCGTCCATCCGGCGCACTTTGTGGATGGTCAACTGCGGGCGATTGTGGAAGATCTGGATGAGGCCTTTGACCTTTACGAAGTCGTCGCGGTCGAACTCTTCGAGGACCTCAGTGACGTTATCCCACATCTTGGCGTCCACTTCGCCGGTGCGATCGGCCAGAAGCAGAGAAAGGTACAGTTCGCCGCTTTTTTTCTGGCGGATCTCCTTGGAGTGGACGAGGAAACTGGTGGTGATTACGTGATTTGGTTCCAGCTCGCTGACGAAGGGCGATTTCATTATTTATCGGGCGACTTATCCGGACTCTTGTCCGAATCCGTTTTCTTAGCCGGGGCCTTTTTGGCGGCTGCTTTGTCGGTAGCGGTCTTCTTGGCGGTCGCCTTCTCAGCCTTAGCGGGCGTGGCGCTGGGAGCGGCCGCTTCCGCCGGACTCGCGGCAGGCGCAGTGGTGACGGGGGCGCTCATGGCCGGCGCGCTCGTGGCGGCCGCGGGCTTGGGGGCCGCTGCCTCAGGCGCAGCCTTTTCCATGGCAGGCGTTTCGGTCACAGGCTTGGCAGCCGTAGCGTCTGCGTCAGGCTTTACAGGCGGGGCGGTGTCGGCCAGCGAGGAAGGCGGCATCACGCCGCCGGCGGCCGAGGTTTCCTTCGTGCCAGGCGCGACGCTGCCGTGCGGAATCACGCCCAGAAACTTCTTGCGTCTGCGGTGAGCGGCGACTTCTTCCTTGGTGGTGGTTTCGGGCTTCAAGCCCACCACTTCATGCCAGCGAGTGTCTTTGCCAGGCGCGGCGCCAGTGTCAACATAGCCGTCCTTGATTTCCAGGAACGCTTGCTGGCGCAGTTTGGTGAGGTATTCGCGCATTTTAGGCTCCATTTTCGGCTGCGCGAGAACCCCCTGGATCTGGTCTTTTGCTTCGTCGAAGGATTCCTGGCCGGCGTCGAAGCGATCGTCGATACGAATGATGACAAAGCCGAGGGGGGTCTTGATGGGATCGAGCACGGTCCCTTTCTTGGCGGCGAAAACAAGCGTTTCGATCTCGGGGCGCATCAGGCCGCGCTCGGAGGGAGGCAATTGGCCGCCGTCACGCGAAGTTGCTGTATCGTCGGAATTCTGGCGCGCCAGATCCCCGAACTTCTCGCCCTTCTTGGCGCGCGCCGCAATATCCTGCGCCTTCTTCTCGGCCGTAGCTACCTGTTCCGGCGTCTTGCCTTCGGTGGAGATCAAAATCTGGCTAAGGAAGACTTCTTCCTTGCGGACGAACTGAGCCTTGTGTTCGTCGTAATACTTCTGCATCTCGGGTTCCGGCACACTGATGTGGGACTGAATTTCGGAGCCGACCAAACGCTGGGTGAGATAGCCATCGGTGACCTGCTGGCGGTAATCCTCGTAGGTCATCCCGGTTTGTTCGTGGATCCAATCGTGGAACTTGTCGTTGTCAGCCAACTTGCTCATCACTTGCAGTTCCGCCATGCGGCGGTTCACTTCGCCCTCGACCTTGATATCGAGTTCCTTGGCCTTTTGCACGAGCAAGCGCTCATCGATCATCGACCGGAGCATGTCCTTCGACTGGGCTGTCAAGGCCTGCTGGAGAGCGGCCCCGGTGAGGTGCTCCTCCCGCTGAAGGTACTCGGCGGTCTGACGCTGTTTATCGGCAAGGTCACCGCGCGTGATGATGTCGCCGTTTACCTTCACGGCGATCTCCTCGACGATGCGCACATCGGCTGCAAACGCCACAGTAGCGATGAGAAGTACTACACAACGAAACATAAGCTTGATTCTCCATTCTAACAGCCGCCTGAGAGCTACGGGCGGATGCCACCCGTTTGGGACGACCCCCAGCGCGATTTTGGCGATCAGGAACTGGGAGGCACGTTTCCGGCCTTTAGCAGTTCCAGCTTTTCCGTAAGGAATGCGAGGACTTCGCCTGCGCCATTCTGGCCCGCCAGTGGTAAGACCATCACGCCCGCAGGGGTAAATTGGGCGCCAGGGGTATTGCGCACAATGTCCATGAGGCGGGCGGGATCGACGCGCGTCTCTTTGTGGAATTTGACGCTAATCACGGCGGCGCGGCGGTCAATGGCTTCGACGCCGATCTGCTCAGCGAGCGTCTTGAGAGCCGAGTACTTCAGCAGGTTGCGCAGCGCGGTGGGCACCGGCCCGTAACGGTCTTCGAGCTCCTTCTCGGATTTTTCGCGGGCCTCGGGCGTGGCGGCGTTGGCGATCTGGCGATAGGCGCGCAGGCGCTGATTTTCGTCCGCGATGTAATCTGTGGGAATGCGGATATCGAGCGAGAGGTTGATGGCGGAATGGATCTCGGGGACGATTTCCTCGCCCTTCAGCTCGCGAACTGTTTCGTCGAGCAGGCGCACGTAGGTGTCGAAGCCGACCGAATTGATATGGCCGTGCTGCTCGCCGCCCAGAAGATTACCAGCTCCGCGGAGCTCCAGGTCGAGCGCGGCTATCTTAAAGCCGGCGCCGAGGTCGCTGAATTCTTTGAGGGCTGCCAGGCGCTTGCGGGCGATTTCGGTGAGTTCGGTATCCGGCGGAACCAGCAGGTAAGCGTAGGCGCGGCGGTTGGATCGGCCCACGCGGCCGCGAAGCTGGTAAAGTTCGGAAAGGCCGTAGCGTTCCGAATTTTCTACAATCATAGTGTTAGCGAGCGGAATATCCAATCCATTTTCTATAATTGTCGTACATACTAGGATGTCGAACTCGTGCCGCATGAACTGGAGCATTGTTTTTTCGAGCTCGGCTTCGGCCATCTGTCCGTGTCCAACACCGATTCTGGCGGTCGGGGCCAATTCCTGGATCATGGCAGCGCGATGCCAGATGGAATCCACGCGATTGTGCAGGAAATAGACTTGGCCGCCACGTCCGAGTTCCATTTCAACCGCCGAGCGGATGAGATCGGGATGAAACGGAGCCACGACGGTATGAATCGCTAAGCGATCTTTGGGTGGCGTCTCGATCACCGACATGTCCCGCAAACCCAATAACGACATATGTAGCGTACGGGGGATGGGTGTGGCGCTCATGGCTACTACATCTACGGATTTCTTGAGCTGCTTGAGCCGTTCTTTGTGTTTTACGCCAAAGCGCTGCTCTTCATCGACGATGACCAAGCCCAGATCGCGGAACTCGACGTCTTGGGAGAGGATCCGATGCGTCCCGATGGCGACATCGATCTTGCCTTCTGCCAAATCGACGACGCTGGCTTTCAATTCCTTGGCGCTCCGGAAGCGGCTGAACATTTCAATGCGTACCGGAAACGGTTGGAAACGGCGCTTGAAGGTTTCGAAATGCTGAAATGCTAATACTGTAGTAGGCGCCAGCACAACTACCTGTTTTCCGTCAGCCAACGCCTTGAAAGCGGCGCGCATAACGACCTCGGTCTTGCCGTAGCCGACATCGCCGCAGAGGAGCCGGTCCATGGGATGGGGGCTCTCCATATCGCGCTTAATTTCCTTGACGGCATTCATCTGGTCGCGAGTCGCGGCATATTCAAATGCGTCTTCGAATTCGCGCTGCCAATTGCTATCTGCAGAGAAAGTAAAGCCATCCGCCATCTTGCGCGTGGCGTAGAGATTGAGAAGCTCGTCGGCCATATCGCGCATTTTGGCCTTGATGCGGGTCTTGGTGCGGGTCCAGGTGGCGCCCCCATGCGGTCCAGCGCCGGCTTGGACTCGCCGCCGCCGCGGAAACGCTGGACCAGGTCCATGCGCGTGAGCGGCACATAGAGCTTGGAGCCGCCCGAGTACTCCAGAAGCATGTAGTCGCCCTGATTTTCGCCCTGGGAGATTTCGCGGAGGCCGAGATACTGAGCGACGCCATGATCGGCGTGGACCACATAGTCGCCGGGCTTCAGATCGATGAGATCGGCCGAGAAAGTGGCGAGCGCAGCCTTTTGGGAAGGGCCGCGGGCGATGATCTCGGAGGTCTCGAACAGGTCTTCCGAGCCGAAAACTACAAACTTAGAATCCGGAAAGACCGTGCCACGGGCGACAGCGCCTTTGATCAGGTATATGCTGGCCGTGGATCCGGCCATGTAGGCGCGTTCGGCCAGGTAGGCAGGGGTGGAATCCACCTGCTCGAGGCCTAGTTGGTAGGCGACGCCATATTCGTTGAGGATGTCGGCGACGCGTTCTACTTCACCTGTAGAAGAGGCGAAAAATGCGACGCGATTGCCGGCTTCAACCAGGGTTCGGGCCTCGGCGATGGCAACCTGCATGTTGCCGTGGAAAGCCAGCGAGGGACGCGAGGGGATGTGAAGGTGAGCTGGGTCGTTGGCCTCTTCGCCACCCAGCCAGGAGGTCTGCGCGCCTATTTCGAGTTGCTTGAGGGAGAGTTGCGGGATGGCGGCGGTCTGGCGTTCGATTTCTTCCCAACGAAAATAAATGCGGCCGGGGTCATAGGCGGCGCTCGGCTCGGTTTGTTCGAGGCGCTTCCAGAGGCGCTCGGCGGCGCTGCGAATTTGCTCCGGCTCATCCCAGATGACGACCGGCTTATCGAGAAGACTGAAGACCGAGGCGTTGCGTGCGCGAACCATCGAGGAAATCGCTTCCCATCCGGGAAAGGGCTCGCCGGGAGGGGGAAGGTCGCGGCCGCGAATGCCGGAATCGCGCACGAGATCGTGAAGTTGCGAAAGCAGCGCTCCGGAACGAGGGAATTCGGTAAGAGGCAGCAGCGTGCAGTCCTCGACCTTCAGCACGGAGCGCTGCGATTCGACGTCAAAGCGGCGGATGGATTCGACCAGGTCGCCGAAAAGATCGATACGGACGGGCTTTTGCGACTCAGGTGGGAAAACGTCGAGGATGCCGCCGCGAACGGAGAATTCACCGGTCATTTCGACGGGCTCACGGCGCTCGTAGCCGACGCTTTGGAGATGCGCGACCACCTCCTCCAGCGGAACCTCGTCACCGGCCTTCAAACGCAGCGCAAGCTGGCGGTAGAAGTCACCGGGTTCGATTCGCATCAGCGCGGAGGCAGCCGGCAGAATGGTGACGGGCGCTCGCTGGTTGGCGAGACGCCAGAGACCCACGGCACGTTCTTCCAGGATTTCGGCGTGCGGAGAAAGATTCTGCAGCGGCAGAACGTCGAGCGCCGGCAGAAGTTGCGGGCCGCCAGCATCCTCAGTGGCGATCAATTTGAAGAAGCTCCCTACGATTTCGGAGAGCGATTCAGCTTCTTTGTTGCCATCTACTACAATTACCAAAGGACGATGCGTGGCCTGCCAGAGAAGCACGGCATATGCGGCCTTAGCCGTGGTTGTTAGTCCGGAAATCGAGCTATTGCCACCAGATAGCAGGGCGCGCTGGGCATCCTGAAACGCTGGATGGCGAGCAAGATCCAGGAAAAGATCGCGAACAGCAGGGTGAATCAAGGCTAGGCTAGGATTCTTTCTTCTATTTTTGTAGTTGAATAGCCAAGTTCGAGCGGCAGATTCAGAACACGGCCCCCCGCGGCTTCGACCTCTTCGCGCCCGGCGACGAAGTGGGACCAGTCAGCGCCTTTCACCAGAATATCGGGCAACAGCGCGGTGATCAATTCGCGCGGGGTCTCCTCGTCGAAAAAGACGACGGCGTCGACGGCGTCAAGCGATGATGCAACCGCTGCACGAGAGGCTTCGTCCTGCAGCGGGCGGCCGGGTCCCTTCGAGCGGCGCACTTCGGCATCGGAGTTGAGCCCGAGGATGAGCACATCGCCCAGCGACCGCGCGGATTCCAACAGTCGGATGTGTCCAGGGTGGAGCAGATCGTAACAGCCGTTGGTGAAGACGACGGTTTGGCCGGCGCGGCGCCACACAGCGCGCTCAGCCATGAGACCTTCACGGGTATAGAGGCGCGCCACGAAATCCAGTGTACCGTGACGAGGCTGCTACAATCGCCTACAGCATGCAAGTCCTGCAAGCGGGGCCGCACAAATTGATTTATCTCGAGCTGGAGCCAGAAGCGCTCTCTGCACTGGCCCGCCAGGCGGGGTTCGATATCAAAGCGAAGGATAGCGGGCGCGCGGTGCAACTCGATTTAAGCGCACCGGGACGGCAGGCGCCGCTGCTGCTGTTCGATGCGTCTGACCCGGCTAACCTGGGATGGTTTTCGCGCTGCCAGTTTTACGTGGATGGACGCACCGGGGCGGTGATGCAGACGCCGATCTCGCTGGCCAACAAGCGGGATCGCTCTGGGCACGCTGCACGCAACGCGGTGCGGCTGATGATCTCGAAGGAACTGCCGGTGAATTTTCGCTTGCCGGGCAAGCAACCGTTGAACGAGCAGGTGTTCTACGGGATCCTGCAGACGTTTCTGAAAGCTCTGACGGAGATTGGCGTGGCGGTGTGCGGGACGGGCGTGGTTGAGCCCTTGGCCGGGCATACCGAAGTGCGAGGCTAGCCCCGCGCATCCGGCGCGTGAGCAGGCCGCGAAGCCTACTCCTGACTAATACAGACCTTTCACGATGCCGCCGTCGATGGCGATGCTTGTGCCGGTTACGTAACTGGCGCGCTCGGAAGCCAGAAAGACCACCACATTGGCGAATTCTTCCGGTTGCCCGATGCGGCCTAGCGGAGCTTGCGCGGCCCAGCGAGCTTCGATCTGCTGCGGCGTCACATTTTGTTTGGCGGCGAGCGCGGACGAGAGTTCGAGTAGGCGCGCGGTAGCGGTGAAACCGGGGCAGACGTTGTTCACCAGGATGTTGTAGGCCCCGTACTCGTTGGCAAGCGTGCGCAGCAGGCCGCTGACGCCGGAGCGAATCGAGTTGGAGAGGACCAGACCGTCGATCGGCTGCTTCACCGAGATGGACGTGATGGCGATGAACCGTCCCCATCGGCGCTGCTGCATGAGCGGAAGCGTTTCTTTGGCCAGGTGAACGGTGCTCAACAGGTTCAGGTCGGCCGATCTGCGCCAATCGTCGATGCTGGTCTCGGCGAAGCTCTTCGAGGGCGGTCCGCCGGAATTGGCGATGCAAATATCGATCCGGCCGAAGCGGCCGTAGGCGCCGGAGACGAAAGCTTGAACGTCGTCGGCTGAGGTAACGTCGGTGGCGCGAGCGAACACGTCGGTTCCGGTTTCGGCGCGGATTTCAGCGGCAGTCTCTTCGAGCGTGCCTTGGGTGCGGGCACAGAGGGCGAGTTTGGCGCCCTCGCGCGCCAATCCAATAGCAACCGCTTTGCCCAAACCGGTGCTCGACGCGGCGACGATGGCCACGCGGTCTTTCAATCCGAGATCCATGGCTTATTTCTTGCGGAGGTAATCGTCGGTTTTGTTCAGCCAGTCGTAGCGCAGGGGGCTGAAGAGGTCCAGATCGAGGGTGTCTTCGAGCGCTTCGGCGGAATGGGGCACATTGGACGGAATCAGGAGCACCTGGCCCTTGTTGACGACAATGTCCTTGCCTTCGATGTGGAACTTGAGGGCGCCTTCCAGAATGTAGGTGATCTGCTCGGCTTCGTGATGATGTTCGGGCACGATGCCGCCTTTGGCGATGAAGATTTGCGCCATCATGGCCTTTTCGCCGACGACCATTTTGCGGCCAATGAGATCGTTGAGCTGCTCTTTGGGCATTTCGTCCCAGGTGAATAGTTGCATATCGAAGTCATTGTACATGGCTCTCCGCGGCCACTATGCCGCCGCCTATAATAAAGAATTCATCAGGAGATGTTTTTCATGAGTTTGAAGTATTTTCGAGGCCTGATTTTGCTGGCGGCAGGCGCTGGCCTGCTCGTGGCGGCCGACAACGCCATTTGGAAGGTTACGCCGCCGGTTCCCGCCTCGCGCGACGCCGGACGCGTCCCCGATCTCGCAGCGCGGCGCAAGGGCATGGCCGATCAGATCGGCAACAAAGGCATTCTAATTCTTTATGCAGCCGAACCGCGCAATTACGCGGGCGATGTGGATTGGCCGTTCCGGCAGGAAAACAACTTTTTCTACCTCACCGGGATCGCCCAAACGGGCAACGCGCTGGTGATGATTCCGGGAGCGGCGAAGTACAAGGAAATTCTGTTCATGGCCCCCTCGAATCCGGCGCAGGAAAGCTGGACGGGCCATATTCTGGTGCCTGACGAAGCGCGCAAGATTTCGGGGATCGACGCGGTTTGGGATGTGCGTCTACTGCCGCAGTTCCTAGCCACATTGATGCCGGAAGCGAAGAGTGTGTTCATGCCTGAACCCGGCGCACGCGGTGGGCGCGGCGGACGGGGTGGACGCGGTGGCGGTGGTGGCGGACGCGGATTGGGCGCTGCTCCCGAAGCCCCAGCGGATTGGAGTACGGAATTCGCTGCGACGATCGAATCGGTTGCCCAGCGCCAGGCTCAGGTCTACATGATCAACCAGGGACGCCCGGCGGAATACGAACGAGAGATCGAGATCTCGGCGAGGTTGGGCGCATTAACGCCCCCCGTCGCTGTAAAGAATCCGTCGCAGATTTTCGGATCGTTGCGCAAAGTGAAATCGCAGCGCGAGCTGGATTTGATCCAGCACGCCGTCGATATCACGCAGGAGGCTTTCCAGCGCGCGTATGCGTTCGCGACTCCGGGGACGCCCGAGCGCGAGATTCAAGCGCAGTTCGAGTTCACGTTCCTGCGGCGCGGCGGGCACTGGGGATATCCGTGCATCGTGGCATCGGGCGTGAACGCGACCACGCTGCATTACGAAGAAAACGTCGACACCATGAAGACCGGGGATCTGCTGCTGATGGACGACGCCGCGGAATACGACGGCTATAGCGTGGACGTCACGCGCACGATCCCGGTGAACGGGAAGTTCAACAAAGAACAGGCGGAGATTTATCGCATGGTTTGGGCGGCGCAGCAGGCAGGTTTCGCGCAGGCGCTGCCCGGACATACCGAGGGCGGCACTAAACCCGACACTATCAACGGCGCCGTGCTGGAGGTTTTCCGCAAAGGGCTGTTCCAAATGGGCCTGATTCCCGACCCGGCGAAAGACCCGCAGAGCGATCAGCACGTGCGCGTCTGGTTCAATCACGGCGTGGGACACGGCATCGGCCTGAACGTTCACGATCTCGCAAGCGGCCAGGAACTGCAGCCGGGCATGACCATCACAATCGAACCGGGCATTTATATCCGGCCGGACGTGCTGGAAAACCTCCCGAAGACGCCGGAAAATGAAGCGTTCATCGCCGCGGTAAAGCCCGCATTTGAAAAGTACAAAGGCATCGGCGTGCGCATCGAGGACGATGTTCTGGTGACGGACGGCAAGCCGAAGATGCTGTCAGCCGGCATTCCTTCGAAACTGGAGGATGTGGAAGCGGCAGTGTCACAATTGCGGAAGGCAGTCAAGACCGCGCCTCCGATGTAATCCCGGGAGACCAACATGGACGAGATTTTCAGCGCGGATTTTTCCAGCACCGTCGGGCTGATCGCGATGGTGCTGTTCACGTTGAACATCCTTATGGGGCTGCTGGTCTCGGTGAACTACAATCCGCAGACCTGGTGGCCGCATCGCAAGCTTCCCTTCCCTTTCTGGAAGCTGCATAACTGGAACGCTTATCTGGCTCTGGGCGTGGCGGCGCTGCATCCGACGCTGTTGTTGTTCGCGGGCCCGAAGGAGCGGTTCCGGCCGCTGGATATTCTGTTCCCGCTAAACTCGCCGCATCAGACGAACTACAACATCCTGGGAGCGACCACGTTCTACCTGTTCCTGTTTGTGGTGGTGACGTCTTATTTCCGGCCGCAATTGCGGTACCGGCCATGGAAGAAGCTGCATTACACTGCCTATGCCGCGGCGTGCGTGATGTTTCTTCACGGGACATTGATCGACCCTGCGTTGAAAGACCAGCCGACGGATTTTCTGGATGGAGAGAAAGTGCTGGTCGAGTTGTGCTTTCTGGTAGTGGTCGCGGCCTCGATCTGGCGGTGGAAGTTCGGCACGGAGAAACAGCGATATCTGGCGGCCAAAGAGAAGAAGCATTTGGTAGCCAGCGATAAACACTGATAATCCGTGCCTCGCACGCGATGTCTATTTTCACAATAGCTCTGCTGATTTTTGGCGTGAGCCAGGTCTATTGGGTCTGGCGCGCCTATCATTTCGCGACGCGCCGCATTCCATTGCGAGGGAGGCGGCTGGCGATTTGCGGAGCGGCGGCGGCGATCTACGTAGTCTTGCTGCTGGCTAACATCGGCCCGTGGCGCGAGCAGGCATCGCCCGTCCATCTCACGTTGCGCGATGCGCTGCTGACCGCGCCGTTCTGGTGGTGGGCGAGCAGTTCGTTGGTCGGCTTCCTGCTGGCCATTGTCTTTGCCATTCCGCAGGGAATCGTTTGGGCGGTGCGGCGCGCGAAGCGACCCGAGATCGAGTCGCCCCCGCGCCGGCAATTTTTGGAGCGCACGGCAGCGGTAGCGACCGGCGCGCCTTTCGTGGCCGGAGCATACGGCTTGCTTTACGGGCGGCTCAATCTGGAAACCACGGAGCCCGTCATTCGCTTGCCGCGGTTGCCGCGCGCCTTCGAAGGATTCCGCATCTGCCAGCTTTCCGATATTCACATCGGGCCTTTCATGCCCGTGGAAGAAATCCGCAAGTACGCCGCGATCGCCAATGCGCAGAAGGCGGACCTGATCGTGCTTACCGGGGACTTCGTGACCTTCGACCCAAACACGCAAGGGGCCGTTGTGGAAGCGCTGAGCGGGCTGCGGGCGCCGTTCGGCGTCTACGGCTGCCTGGGCAATCACGACGCCTGGGCGGGCGTGGAGGATTCGATCACGCAGTTGTTCCAACGCGCAGGCGTGCGGATTTTGCGCGGCGTGAATACGCCCATCGCTTCGAACGGCGAATCGTTCAATTTGATCGGCGTGGATTTCCAGAGCCCGCACCGTTTCGGACCTTCGCCGGCGGTGGCGCATCTCCTGGGGAACATCGAGCGCCTGATCGACCGCGACCGCGTCAACATTCTGCTCAGCCACAACCCGGACACTTTCGGGCGCGCGGCCGAACTCGGCATCGATCTCAGCCTGGCGGGGCACACCCATGGCGGACAGGCGGCGCTCGAGTTCATCAGTCCGGAAATTGCGCCTTCGCGCCTGGTGACGCCGTATGTAGCGGGCTTGTTCCAGAAGCCGGGCAGTCAACTCTACGTCAATCGCGGCATCGGCACCATCTTCGTGCCCATCCGTCTCGGCGCGCCGCCGGAAATCACGGTGTACAAGCTGACGCGCGGTTGAGGCGCGATAGAATCGACTACTACCGGCCACAGTATCTGGCGCCGGAGTTGTTTGGAGTCGACGACATGATGATCAGGTTCCGAGTCATTCTGTTCGCATTGCTGGCGGCCGCGGCCCCAGCGGTCCGGGCGCAACAGGTAGATCCCAATCTTTATTCCGGCATGAAGTGGAGGCTGGTCGGACCATTCCGCGGCGGCAAGGCCACTATGGCCTCCGGCTCGCCGGGCAACCCGGCTCTCTACTACATGGGGACGGCGGGGAGCGGCGTCTGGAAGACGGTGGATGGAGGCCAGGTGTGGACGTGCGTCAGCGATTCGGTGCGGCTGACGGGCATCGGCGCGGTGGCAGTGGCGCCTTCGCGGCCGGATACGGTCTACGTTGGGGCTACCACCGGATCTTCGGCGGGCCTGTATCGCTCGACAGATGCGGGCGAACATTGGGATCTGGTCGCGTTGGAAGGGCACGGCGTCGTCTCGATCGTAATCGATCCGCAGAATCCAGACCTGGTGATGGCGGCCGCGGGAGATACCGGCGTGATGCGCACCACCGATGGCGGGAAGACGTGGAAGACGGCGCTGCCGGACGCGCAAGTGGGCGCGGTGTGGCTGGTATTCGACCCCGACAACCCGAAGAACGTGTATGCGGGTGCGCGTCCCGCTGGTGGGGGCGGACGCGGCGGTGGCGGCCGGGGCGCTCCCGCGGTAACCACGCCGGCGACGGATTCGCAGATTTATCGCTCGACGGACGAGGGCGCAACCTGGACTAAGACGAGCCCGGATGGATTACCGGGGGGCAATTTCGGCACCATTGCGTTGGCGGTGGCGCCGGGGACGAAAGGCTTGCGCGTTTACGACTATGTGGCGCAGGGCATGTTCCGTTCCGACGACGGCGGCGCACATTGGGCGCGCGTAACGGACGATACGCGGATCATTGGGGGCGGCCAGTTTCACGACGTCATCGTGGATCCGCGCAATGCCAACACGCTATTCGCCACGCAGACGTCGCTTTACCGCTCGACCGATGCGGGCAAGACCTGGGAGTCATACGTGGGCGCGCCCAGCGGCGCGGACTTCAACTATCTGTGGATCGACCCAACCGACGACAAGTACATGATCCTGGCGGTGGATCAAGGCGTCCAAGTCAGCATGGATTCCGGCCGCACGTGGACTACTTGGTATAACCAGCCCACCGGCCAAATGTACAACGTGACCACGGACCACGCCTTCCCGTTCTTCCTTTACTCGTCGCAACAGGATAGCGGAACAGTGGCGACGCCGATCGCGGGACGCGGCGGCCAGATTACATATCGCGACTGGTACACGACGAACGGCTTCGAATCGGCGAAGATCACGCCCGACGCGGCGGACCCGAATTATTTGTATGCCACCGGATGGTATGGATCGATTCTGCGGGTCAACAAGATCACGGGGCAGACGCAACACATTTTCGAACGCACGCCGAAGTATCGCGAAAGCGGCTCGCCGCCGATGGGATTCTCGCCGGCCGATGCGCAGACTTTCTATCTGGGCACGCAGTATCTGCTGGCAACGCACGATAAGGGCATGCATTGGGAAACGGCTAGCCCCGATCTCACCGCGACGGCCGGTGGCGAAGGCAACGCGCCGGCGGGGCGCGGTGGACGCGGAGGCGGGAATGCCATCAGCGCGCTGGCGTTCTCAGCGAAAGACGGCAAGGTGATCTGGGCCGGCACGAGCAATGGCCTGATACAACTGACGCGCGATGGCGGCGCGCATTGGAATAACGTTGCGCCGGCGGGGCTGCAGGGCGGATCCGTCGCGGTGGTGGAAGCTTCGGCCAGCGACGCCGCGCGCGCCTTCGCGGTGGTGGGGGGCGGGCGTGGCGGAGGCGGAGGCCGCGCAGCGGGCGGAGCAGCGCCGCGAATTTATCGCACCGACGACTACGGACAAAGCTGGAAGACGGTGGTGAGCGGCTTACCGAACAGCGCGGCGCACGCGGTGCGCGAAGACCCGGAGAACCGCAACCTGGTTTTCGCGGCGCTCGAAACGGGCGTCTTTGTTTCGTTCAACGGCGGCGATCAGTGGCAGCCGCTGCAATTGAACTTGCCCGCGGCCTCGTGCCGGGACCTCGCCATCGAGCAGAACGATCTGATGGTCGCTACATATGGACGGGCGCTGTGGGCGATTGACGACATCAGCCCGCTGCGCGAACTGGCGTCGAAGTCCGTGGCGATCGCTTCATCGAATGCATATCTTTTTGCGCCGCAAACCGCGGTGCGGATGCAATGGGACACGTATACCGATACGCCATTCAATCCGGAGACGGCGTCGGCGGAGAATCCACCGGATGGGGCGATCATCGATTACTACTTGAAATCGCCGCCGCCGGGCGACATGAAGCTCGACGTGTACGACAGCGCGGGCAGACTGGTGCGCAGCTACTCGAGCAACGGCGCAAAAGGGCTGGATTACAAGGTCAACGTGCCAGATGTTTGGCTGGCTCCGCCGCAACTGCTCTCCAAGAACGCCGGGCTGAACCGGTTCGTCTGGGACTTGCGCTATCCCGACCCCGATCAACTTCTCTACACCTATTACGGCATCCATTCCAGCTACTTCGAATACACGTTGGCGGACCACGCGATTCCGCAGAACACTCCGTGGCACGAGCCACAAGGGCCGATGGTCGTGCCCGGGCAATACGAGATCCGGCTCACGGCGAGCGGCCAGACCCTGCGGCAGCCGATTACGGTGAGGCTCGACCCGCGCGTGAACTATTCGACCCAAGAATTGCAACGGCAGTTGGACCTAGGGCAGAAGATCGCGGCAAGTATGAAGGCCTCCTACGCTGGATATGGTCAAGTGGCGCAACTACGCAGCCAGTTAGCGACGCGGTTGACGGCCCTGAAGAGCGCGGACAAGGCGCCGGACGCGCTGGCAGCGGCGCAGGCGATGGACGCCAAGACGGAAGGATTGACCGATGCTGCGGCAGGAATCGGGCCGATGAACCGCGATCTCACGCGTTTGTTGGTCGCCGTGGATCAATCCGATTCGCCGCCGGCCAGTGAGTTGATCGAGGTCTTCGCCCAGATGTGCCAGGACACGCGCGCGGCTCTTGGGCGGTGGAACGATTTGCGCACGCAGGACCTGCCCAAGCTGAATGCGTTGCTGACGCAGCAATCCCTGGCGCCATTGACGGTTCCCAGCGAGGCGTTGGATCCGGGCTGCGGAAACTAACCGGCCTTCACAAGAACAGCTTGATGGTTAGCCCGAGTCCGTTTACGTTAACCGGGGTTCCTCGGGTCTTACGTTGCCTGACGCCATATGGTTCCACCACCAGATGCGGACCGATCGGGAGGTCGATTCCCAGCTCGTACCGGAATGTGCTCCAGCCCCCGTAGCGGCTGTCGTAGAAAGCTTCCGCGTTGGCAAAGGGCGTGAACGAAAAGTTGCCTATTCCAAAATCGCGGCTAACCTGCAGGCGGTTTCTATATCGCACTGAGAACGCCTGGCCCTCGATGAAACGCAGCTCCACACGATTGCGATCTTCCAAAACCAAGCTTCCAGGAAATCGATAGCGGGATGTGATTTCAATAATGCCGCGATTCTCGTGGGAAAAGGATCCCTGCGTCACACTGGTCAAGTATTCGTAACCCCCACGAAAGTCTAAGTACCTCTGACGGAAGACGTCGTTCCTCCAGCGGAGATCTCTGCGGAACACCGGCCGCAGCGCGAAATCGACGTAGTAGGCGAATCTTCCTTCGGTGCTGCTATGCACGTGGGCAGCATCCGCGAAGACAATTCTGAGGCCAGGATTCAACTGGGAATAGATATCGAGCTCAGGCCAGAACTCGTTCTCGGTGTTTTGGGCGGCGGCGGGGCGCACGTATCCCGCGACGACGATCGCGGCCAGAAACAAGCCGTAGCGCGCGCATGTCATCGCGAGGTTGTTTCACCCGATTCGATGTGGTTGTGCGGCCTCTCCATCACCGTGGTGCGCGATTGGAACGCGGGAACGTAGTGCCCACGCGGAAGGGTCACGATCACGGAGTCGTGCAAACCCTCGGTCGCATAGTATTTCTTGAGCTTCGCGCGCAGACGCCACGCCTGGCTGCGAACGATGGTGTCGACCTTCGGATCGTAGTCCGGCTTCCGGCCAAAAACAAAAACGCCGAGAGTTGTCTCCTTCAAATACGCGGCTTCGCCGCCAACAGTGGCCTCAACCACGAAATCCAGCATCCGCATGAGCTTGGGACAGCCCTTCATGGTGCGGCTCTGGCGGATGTGGCCTACAGCATCCATGATTTCGCCGGCGGACAGCCCGGCTAAAGGTTCTGGAGGTCTGGACGGCTCTATCTCATTTTCTGTGACACGATCGCTATTCACCACGCTATTGCTTGATGCCGGATCGAGGCCGCCGACCCATTTAATCCCCTAGGCCGAAGTGCGTAAATCGTGCGATCAGCGTCAGTTGGCGGGAAAAGGCATGAACCGGACAGTTGCGCGCAGACGAGAGCCGTCGTGCGGCATTTCCGTTACAGTCGACGCAGCGCCGGCGGCGCAACCTGGGATTGCACTCACGCTCTGACGCCAGGCGGAGGCAACGGCGCGCCGGAGCTCGCGGCACCGAAACGGCTTGCAAAGGACGCCGAAGCCTCCGTAATCGGACACTTCCGCCAACAGGCGATCGTCGGCGCTCGGCGCAGCGACGATCAAAACCGGCGCCACGGCATATTGCGCAGCGTAGCCGAGGATGTCCCGCCATGACCCATCCGGTAAGCGCCGTTCGCACAAGATGACCGGCACTCTGTGCCACGTGAGATGAGCGATGGCCTCCAAACATCCCGAGACGGACGAAATGTGCCAGGGCGGACCGCTGAAAATGCGGCAGAGATGGTTGTGATCTTGCGCCGATCCACCGACGGAGAGAATGGGAACGCGTCTTTCAGGCGCTGCCCATATGCGTCTTTCCGGCGCCGTTTTCCGTGACGAAATGGGGACCAGGGTGAGCTTCGCCGCCATCATACGCTGCCGTCCTACTTCCAATCCCAGAGGATTCAGAACCGGGCCCTTTCCGGGCCACAAGCGTTTTCGAATTGGAAGGATGCGACAGAGCGGCGTAAGCCTTACTTTCTTTGGCCGCCCGTCACCCCAAGAAGTAAATCATGGCCTACGCCGGACCATCGTTGGAACCAGCAGCTTTTGGTCTTTTTTTGTGGTCCGAAAAATTTAGATAAAGCTAGTGCCTAGCAGCGGAGCAATACCCCGCCGCTTAAGCATCGTAGCCCGGACTGCCGTCAATATGGCGCGTAGTATCCGGAGCGCCATGTGGCGTGTAGAGAGGGCGAATCGGGAGGGGCAACCACTTTTACTTGAACGCGTCTATACTTGCCGTCTCGGGCGGAGTTGGTCGGATAATATGCGAGCATGTACTGGTCGCGAAGCGCGGTATTCAGCTTCGCGATCGCATCAGGCAATTCGTTCACGTGATGCACCGGGAACATGCGCCCCCCAGTCTCCTCCGCAAGATCGCTCAATAGCTTCATGGCGGCCATCGTGACCATGGGACCGGTGATGCCGATGGCGTAGAGGGAAAGATCGCTCTCGCGCAATAGCTGGCGGATTTCGTGCGGGTTGAAGCGGCTGTTGTTGTCGCCCCCGTCGGAAAGCACCACCAGGGCGCGGCGACTATTCTTGGCCTTCTTCATCTGGGCGACGGAGAGGTGTATGGCGTCGAGCAGGGCCGTCCAACCGACAGGCTGAATGGACATGAGAGCGTTCGAAATCTCGGCGGGATCGGGACTGAAACCGGAAAGAAGCTTCGGCTTGTCGTTGAAGCCGACGAGGAAGTACTCGTCGCCCGGCATCGAAGCCTTCATCATGTGAGCGATGGCCTCCCGGGATTTGTCGAGCTTGTTGAGCATGCTCTTACTGCAGTCGAATACGAACCCGATGGAAAGGGGTGCGTCCTGGGAGAAAACGTGCGCTACCGGTTGTTCGATGCCGTCATCGAGGACGTGGAACGCGGACGGCAACAGGCCTAAAACGGGTTTTCCGAACGGATCGGTGACTGTAACAGGAATTAAGACGACGTTTACATCCGCCCGAATGTCGCTCCGAGGCGCTTTCGGCTGTGTCCTACTCCTGGGAATCAGGGAAACCTGAGCTTCGTCAGAAGTAGTCCGTTTTTCGGTGAGGGCTTGTGGGGCCGCGTAAAGGACTGAAGATACGATGGTTAACAAAACTACGTAGGCTACCCAGGGCTTCCGAGAAGAGTTGGGATCCGGGATACTCCGTTGAGTTCTCAAGGGCATATGCAAGGACTCCGTGAGAATTTATCCTCGTATTGTAGCGCACATGCAAAAGTCGGGACGCAGCGGATTGAAAATTTTGGGATAAGTTGTAACTCATTGAAATCAAAAGAGCACGTTAGATTATAATTGGAGGGTCGCTGGCTCGGAACGATAGGACGATGACGGCTAAATATCGGATTTAACTTATACTTTGACCGTTTTATCCTAGGGAATTTCCTAATAGATTTAGCTAATACTGGTGGTATCATCCGAACAGCCAAAAAATAGTATGCTTGCTAGACAAAAAGTACTAGTCGTAGAGGATGACGACAGTCTGCGGCAGGCCATGTATGCCCAACTTGTCAACGAGGGGCATGAGGCCGCATCGGCGTCCGATGCGCAGACGGCGTATAAGATCCTGGAGAAGACACCCTTTCAATTGATCATTACCCATCTCAACCTGCCCGGCATTTCGGGCGTTGAGCTCTTGAGGAAGGTCCACCAGGATTATCCCTCGACGGCCGTGATCGTGATGACGGCGTTCGGAACCGTTCAAAGCGCGGTGGAGGCCATGAAGGCCGGCGCGTACGACTACATCGTCAAGCCTATTTATCCATACGAGCTGAAAGCGCTGGTGAACCGCGCGCTGGATCATCACCGGACCCCTGACGACGTTCACGTCATGCGCAACTCCGTCGAGGAGCATTGCGGCTTTGAACAGATCGTGGGATCGTCCGGCTCGCTGCTGGAAGCGCTCGACGTGGCAAGGCGCGTGGCCGCCACGGACGCCACCATTTTGATCCACGGCGAAACTGGTACAGGCAAAGACCTCATCGCGAACGCGATTCATTTGCTCAGCGCGCGGCGCAACCGGTTGTTCGCGACCATCAATTGCGCGGCGATTCCGCGCGAACTTTTGGAATCGGAACTCTTCGGATACCTGAAAGGTTCATTTACCGGCGCCCTGACGCACAAAAAGGGCAAGGTCGAGATGGTCGACGGTGGTACTTTGTTTCTGGACGAAATCGGCGAGATGCCGCTCGAGCTACAGGTTCGTATTCTCCGCCTGATACAGGAAAAGGAGATAGAGAAACTCGGCGCGACTTCGCCAACCAAGGTAGACGTGCGTATTATCGCAGCTACTCATCGCGACCTGACTGCGATGGTGAAACAAGGTTCGTTCCGCGAGGACTTATACTACCGCCTGCTGGTAGTGCCGATCGAGGTTCCTCCGCTTCGGGCGCGCGTTGGGGACATCCCCGAACTGGTACTTCATTTCTTCGATAAGTTCAGAGCTAAGCACGGCCGTCCCGAGTTGACCATGCCTTCCAAGCTATTGCCCTACTTCGCAACCTATAGCTGGCCTGGCAATGTAAGACAATTGGAACATATCGTCGAACGTATCGTGTTACTCAGTAGAAACACGGAGATCACGATCGAGGAACTGCCGGAAATCCTCCGTTTTAAAGCACCTCAGGATGTAGTTGCGCCGCTGGACCTGCCGGAAGAAGGCATAAGCCTGGGCGCTGTCGAAAAGGACCTCATCCTACGCGCGCTTTCTAAATTCGCCGGCAATCAAACTAACACCGCCCGCTATCTCGGCCTTAGTCGAAGAACACTGGCATACCGTATGAAGAAACACCGTATCCCGCCAGTGTATTTCAAGGAACTGAAACAAAGCGCCGGGTAAGTTCCAAAACAAGAAAGTACCAAGGCTCTAGTATGGGCCAAAAAGGTCCGCCTAACATGGTGGACTAGCCGCACCAAAACGTACTTCCCAGCGTATGTCCTGCAATGGCTCAACCCGTAAGCGCCTGACTTATCACGTTGTCGCCGCCAAACTACGGGTTGGTCTTCCACATGCGAATTGAGCGGGCATGTTCGGGCCAATAGAACAACAGGGGAACAACTTTTCACCGGCCGCCGCAGCCGTCGCGATTCGCGTGATGCCGGCGGATATCGGCGACCGGAAGAAGAAGACCGCGGCGGAAATCGACGGCACAGGAGCCGGCGCCGCTCGGGCTAAAGCGCCGGCGGAGACCGCCGCGCCTTCCAGCCCGCCAGTGGAGGGACGCCGCAAGACCAATGACGATCAATTAGTGGAGTTGTCGCGTCAGGGAGACGCGCGAGCGTTTGGAGAGCTAATCCAGCGCTATTACGCGACCTGCCTGAAGCGCGCGACTTTCATGGTGCGGAACCGCAGCGACGCCGAGGACGAGGTCCAGAACGCGTGCTGGAAGGCTTTCCAGCGATTGGCGCAATACCGTGGGGACGGTACGTTTTCGGCGTGGCTTTGCCGTATCGTGGAGAACCAATGCCTGATGCGCATTCGAGAAGAGCGAATTTCACAGTTCGTCTACTTGGATGAACCCACCGATTCGAACGTTCGCCTGGAGCTGGTAGGCAAGCTGGCCAGCCCGGAGGACGAGTTGGGCGAACAGCAGGTGGTGAACCTGATCCGGCGCGAGATTTCGTTGATCCCGCCGCTGCTGCGGAACGTAATGGTCCTGCGCGATGTCGAACAGTTGCCCATGCCGGACGTTGCCTTACGATTGGGGCTTTCGGTTCCGGCGGCCAAATCGCGGCTGATGCGCGCACGAGCCGAACTGCGGCTGCGAGTAGCCAAGCATTGCGGACCCAAAGGGTGCGCTTCGCTGACGCAGAGAGCCCGTTACATGCAAGCGGCCTATTGCCGGGCCAGTTAGCGGGGGAGCGGGTAAAGACCCGCTCCTAAGCGCTCTCAGTTCAAAGCGCGAGGCGTCTGAGGCGACGCCGCTGTATCGGCCACGCCCCACGCCCCGCGGGAAGATACGGACGACTTAGCCACTATGCAAGGCAGAGCGCGCGCAAAATACAAACGCACCAGCAAAGACCTGCTGCAGGTCGCGAGCAAAGTCTCGGACACGATCGGTATCGACTTTTTGCGGTCGATGGTTCAGAACCTTTGCAGCGCCATGGGCGCCGATGTCGTGTATGGCGGCGAGTTCGTGGGCGGCCAGGTAGAGCGCGTCCGCGTATTGGCCATTTCCCGGGACAGCGATCCGGATTCCCTCCACGATTATGAGTTGGCCGGCAGCGCCTCCGCGGACGCCGCACTGGGAAGGCGTTGCGTCTGCAAAGCCGGAGCGCGCGCCAAATTTCCCGAAGACGCCATGCTGGCGAAACTCTCAGCGGAGGCCTTTGTCGGAATACCCCTGACGAATGCAAATCATCAAGCGTTGGGGATTTTGATGGCGGTGTATCACCAACCCATCCGTAGTTTCCAAGCGCAGGAAGCGATGCTCGATATTTTTGCGCCGCGCGCCACCGCGGAACTGATTCGCAAACGGGGAGAGGAACAACTGCGCGAGAGCGAAGAACGCTACCGCACGTTTATCGCTTCCAACCCCGACGGCATGTGGCGCGTGGAATACGACCCGCCGGTGCCGGTAAGCCTTGCGGAACAGGAGCAGGTCGACCGAATCCATCGGGACGGATACATCGCCGAGTGTAACGACGCGCTGGCGCGGCTTCTGGGACGCACGACGGCGTCGGAGTTGATTGGTTGCCGCATCGCCGAGTTTGAGGTCGCGAGCACCGATCCCAGCGTGAGGGGAGCGACCCTGGCGGCGGTGCGTGTTCAACACCGGCAGATTACAGTGGAAACCCACACTCCTGATACGGAAGGCAAACGGCAGTATCGGTTGCGCAGCCAGTGGGGCATTGTCGAGAATGGCCTTTTGCGCCGGACATGGGGCTCCAGCAGGGACATTACAGAACTCAGAAAATCCAAATTGGAACTGGCGGCGTCCAAACGGCGCATTGCGGACCTGCTGGAAGCGATCCATTTGGTGGTGGTGATGCTCGATCTCAGCGGTTCGATCACTTCTTGCAACGACTATTTTCTGAACCTCACCGGATGGGATCCGGACGAAATCAAAGGCAAGAAATGGTTCGATTTGATGATTCCGCCGGAGGAACGCGACGCCATACGGTCAGCGTTCGAAGCGGGCAAATCGGGCGCTTCCATCCCTGTCCATCTGGAAAGTACGCTACTAGGGCCGGAAGGCCAGCGATGGTGGATTGCCTGGAACTTCGCAATGTTGTCGGACGCAGAAGGCAACAGAAACGCCGCGGTGTTCATGGGCCGGAATAGCACCGACTACAAGGATCTCGAGGAGCAGTTCCGGCAAGCGCAGAAGATGGAGAGCGTCGGCCGGCTGGCCAGCGGCGTTGCCCACGATTTCAATAATATTCTGCAGGTAATTCTTGGCTACGCAGGCACCTTGCGCGCGCAACGCGACCCATCCGACCCCGCTTACAAAGGGCTGGCCGCGATCGAGATGGCCGCTGAAAAAGGTAGGGATCTCGCCCACCAACTGCTCACCTTCAGCCGGCGGCAACCGGTTCGCGCTGCGACGCTGGATCTGAATGAGCTGATCGGGCAGGATCAGGGAATGTTGCGGCCGCTTCTGGGAGGCCATATCGAACTGGCCACGCGGCTTGACCCGGAATTGTGGCCAATCCGCGGAGACGCCACTCAATTGAGCCAGGTGCTGATGAATCTGGCGGTCAATGCGCGAGACGCCATGCCCACGGGCGGCAGGCTGATCATTTCGTCATCGAACGTGGTTGTAGACGGAGACGAAAAGAGCCCCTACTCGCCGCGCGTCCCTCATGGAAGTTACGTTTTGCTGACGGTAACCGATACCGGAACCGGCATGACCGAAGGAGTGCGCAGCCGCCTGTTCGAGCCATTCTTCACTACCAAGCCGCCGGGGATAGGAACGGGCTTAGGCCTCTCGACTGTGTACGGAATCGTGCAGCAGAGCGGAGGCCATATCGTTGTCGAAACCAAGCCGAACCACGGGTCGACGTTCTTGTTGTTCTTTCCAAAAGCAGAAGCGGCGGAACCGGCTCCCAAGGCCGTTCCAAAGGCCTCTTGAGACGAATCCGCCGCTACAGTTTTAGCTGTTGTCCTGGAGCTGTCTAGCTGTTGCGCTGGAACTGTTTGAGGAACGCGAGGACGCGCGCCACATAGCCACGCGTTTCGCGGAACGGCGGAACGCCACGGTAGTGGTCCACTGCGCCCGGACCGGCATTGTACGCCGCGATGGTGCTCGCCAGCGGGTTGCGGTGGCCTTGGTAGCGATCGATCAAGACCTTCAGATAGTGCGTACCGGCATCGATATTCTGCTCGGGAACGGACGGATCTGCGCCATACTCACGAGCCGTATCAGGCATCAACTGCATCAAACCGATCGCTCCCTTGGGAGAAACCGCGCTGGCGTTAAAGGCCGATTCGGCCGCCACAATGCTCTTCACGAACGCGGCAGGAACCTGATGCTTCTTGGCCGCGGTTTGAATGAACGATTCGATATCGGCGAGAGTGGGGAGCGACAGCCGGCTCTTAACAGAAGCCGACGGAGCCGCAGGAGCGCCACCGGTGGCGGCAGCGCCGCAACCCGGTCCCGATCGCCAGAGGCATGGTAAGGAATCGATATCGGGCATGAGAAAACCCACCGTCGGGGCAGTAACACCATGGCCGGATGCCGAAGAACTATATCCTGTCGTGGGGACGTGGGAAAAAGAACCCAACCCCAAGGCAAGCCCGGAGCTCACCAAAAGTAATGTAATCGAAATGACTTTCATGTTTTTGGGAAATTACTAGAGCCGTTTTTGAACTACGTGGCGCGTAGTGTATCCGGAAACCCGCAGAATTTAGGAACTACCTGAGGAAGAGCAGCTGCAGATCGCCTGCTTGAAGTTCTATTGTAACAGGGCAGTCCCGATTTGTCTTACTTCCGAGGGTGACGGTCTAAGCGCCTGAAATCGAGGCGGATATTAGGTCGCGCGTGGGATTACGCGACCTTCGAGCGGTCCGAGGCCTGAGAGCGGATAGTTAGCCTATTCACGACTGCCATCACGCGCTCGACGCTTTTCTCCAGGAGCTTGAAGTACTCCCTGCCGTTGACGCCCAATCGGTCCCCATATTCCCCTGAAATCCATGCACTGACGAAGCTGATGGTACAGAGCGGGGATAACAGATCGTGAGCCTTTAGCGAGACGACGCCGGTGAGATCCTGATTGCAACTCGTGAGGCGTTCCCGCTCGCGGGCTAGTTCTTCCACGTTGGACTGGAGTTCCCGCTTCAGACGCGCCGCGGAGCCGGAGCGGAGAAGCAGCTGGATCACGGAGACCAATGTCCGGGGAGCGACCGATTCAGGCAGCAACAAATCCACGCCGCACTCGCGGCTCCAGTATTTGCGATCGCGGGGTGAGCACATCACGACGATCGGAATACCGCCAGCGGCAGGATTGTCTTTGATGCTGCGGCAAACATCGGGGCCGCCTTCTCCGAGGCCGGCCAGCACGATTAGATGGGGCTCGTTGCCGATCGCGCACCGCAGCGCGCCGGCTTCGGTTGCAGCATCGATGACTTTATATCCAACCTTGCGCAGGACGCGGCTGGCGATGGGACGCTTGGCGTACGAACCACTTGCAATCAAGATGATTTCACACATCTGTATTTACTGTTATCGAAAGGACCGTCTTATATCTGGCGAGAACCGATACAGAATTGAATCCCGTAAGATGATAAGCTGAATTCCCCGATAGAGACCTAAGTACACCCGGTGAAAAGTCAAGTCAAGTATCTTTCCTCCAAAGTGAGGAATGCGCGTAACCGATAACACACCTAAAATCGCGTGTGTGAATTTGCGTGGGAATCCCCGGCAGCCGCCGCCAGGTATCCGCGTTACGATAAACGGCAGTCTGCACCTCCCAGTAACGGATCAGGGTCGATGAGTTCGCAAAATGAATCCGCCTCCGCGGCGCGGGAAGAATACAGGCAACTCAGCGCACGCATTGCCGAGTTGGAACAACAGGCCGCCCGCCTCAACCGGTTCGCAGGCGTAGCCATGGATGGCAGCGGCCTACAGCGCGCGCCGCAATCCAACTCAGAGCCTCAGATTGCAGACGGCGCAGGACTGCTCGCGCGCGGGGTAGTTCACGATTTCGGCACTCTGCTTAGCTGCATTCTGGCCGAAGCCGATCTGGCTCTCGCGACCTTGGCGAAGGAAGCGCCGGAACGCGAAAGAATCGACCGCATGCGGAATCTTGCCATCCGCGCCGGCGGCATCTCGCAGGAGTTGATGGATTCTCCGGACCGTGAGGGTTTGCAATGGAAGCCCGTCGACGTGAGCCGCCTAGCCGCCGAGACGCTGCAGTTGCTCACGAGCTCGATTCCCGCGCGAGCTGTCGTCGAAACAGTTTTGCCGGACAACCTTCCTTGCGTCAATGGCAACTTCACGCAGCTCCAACGCGTAGTGATGAATCTGATTGCGAACGCCGCGGAAGCGCTGGGCGAGAACGACGGCGTAATCTCGCTGCGCGTCTCGGAGATCACACAGTATGGAGGCGGAGAACGCCAGGGTGTTCGCATCGAGGTCCGCGATACTGGCTGTGGCATGGCGGAAGAGGCTCAGGCGCGAATATTCGATTCGGGATATTCGACCAAGGCTCCTGGCCGGGGCCTGGGGCTGGCGTCGGCGTGGGAGATCGTTCGCGCGCACGGTGGAGAGATCCAGGTCACCAGCGCCCCGGGAGAGGGCTCGCGGTTTGAAGTATTACTGCCCGCCACTGCTTCTGTTTCATTCGCGCCTGAGGACGTTGAGCAACCCAGGATTTCCGAAGGCGTTGCCGTGGGGACAACCGTGCTGTTGATCGAGGACGACGAGTTGCTACGCCACGTGGTTGCGCGGTTGTTCCGCGAAAAAGG
Organism: Bryobacterales bacterium; assembly: GCA_963743705.1. Taxonomy (GTDB): domain Bacteria; phylum Acidobacteriota; class Terriglobia; order Bryobacterales; family Bryobacteraceae; genus PALSA-243. Next base: position 250,369 of record CAVUQS010000022.1, read on the forward strand.
ATTCAGCGTGCTGGCGGCGGCCGACGGACGAAGCGCGTTGGATTTGTTCCGGGCAAGACGAACGGAAATCGGCGCGGTTTTTCTGGACGTGACCTTACCCGAAATGTCCGGGCGCGAAGTGTTGGAACAGTTACGAGGGATTCAACCCGACGTAAAGGTGATTCTGACCACAGCGCACAGCGAGGACGCAGCATTAGCCGCTCTCGGCGGACAACAGCCCTGGCGCTTCATCCGCAAGCCCTACCGGCTTCTTGAACTAATTGACTTGATTCAGGATGCGCGCCTCGCCAGCAGAAGAACCGGCGCCCAGGCGTGATACCGCCCACGAATGACAACGAAACAATGCGCCGGAAAGAGCGCCGGACGAATCGTGATTGGCATGATCTTGCGGCCCTGCCGCATGGCTACCCGCGCGTCAAATCAGCCTATTCCACGCATCTCTTCCCGACCTCGACTAACTGTTGTACCGTTGATGCCGCCAACCTAGTAAGTTAGCCATACGGCTCTCGCGACGGCCCGCGGAGTTAGACCAGCAAAATGGTGGCGAAGCCCCAAATGTTAAGCCGACCCCGGCTGAATCCCAATCGTCGATGGCGTGGGCCGTCCTTTTCGATTCGCGCATTGCCAGTCGTCGATCCCGCTCTTCATATTGATTTCCTTTGGGGCGGCCCTCATAGCGGGACCGGCAGACAATGAGGATTCCGCTACGCTGCTACAGCGCATTCGCGCCAAGGTGGCGGCCCATCTTTCCCAATTGCCCAACTACACCTGCCATGAAGTGATCAACCGGGTGCTTTGGCCAGCCGGAGGAAATAGCGGCGCGCGCCAGGAGCAAGTGGAAGTCGAAGTCGCATTCCTGGGCAGACAGGAACTGTTCGCGAAGCCCGGACAAGGTGAGTTTACCGAGAAATCGATCGCCAAGCTGGTGCCGCCCGGCACCATCGCCAGCGGCGCCTTTGGGGCGCACGCGAGCAATCTGTTTCTCGGAGACGCGGCGTTGTTTCACTATGCCGGCGTTTGCAAAAAGGACGGCCATAAGGCCTACCGATATGATTTTCAGGTGCCCGAAGACAAGAGCTTATTCTGGGTACAGCACGATAGCGAACAGGGAATCGTCGGCTATGAAGGCGCCATCTGGGCGGATTTCGAAACGCTCGACCTGGTCCGCATCGAAATCAAAGCAGACCGGATCACGCCGCGCCTTCGCGTCCGTTCCGTCGCGGAAAAGATGCGATACACGATCGTGAAGATGAAAGATTCCGAGTTTCTGCTACCGTACCGCTCTGAACTGGAAGTCTCCGACAGCACAGGCAACTTCAGCACAAACGCGGTGGAACTCCGACAGTGCAAGGAATACCGCGGCGATTCGGTAATTACATTCGCCGAACCGCACGATGCGCCGGCGCGTCCCGAAGTCACGAAGCACTGAACCGCCTCGGGCTCCTACATTTCGTAAGCCGATACAGCCTTTCGCGCCATCACCGTGCCAGGGGCCGATCGGAATGCGAACCAGACCGCTAGTGTTTGCTCTAACGTTCTTTTGCTCGCTAACCGCCGTCAGGCAGGCCGGCGCACAGACAGGGCCAACCGGGCCTAGCGATGACGAGCTTCGAAAAGAGGCGCAGAATCCAATCGCCAACCTGATCAGCGTGCCTTTTCAGAACAACACTAACTTCCCGATCGGCCCCTACAGCCGCGTGCAGGACGTGATGAACGTCCAGCCGGTGATACCTGTCAATTTCGGTAGCGTCAATCTGATCACACGGTGGATTGCCCCGGTCGCATACCAGCCCAACATAGTGGCTCCATCCGGTAGCGCAAGCGGCCTTGGCGACATGAATCCGACGTTCTTTCTGTCGCCCTCCGCGCCGCACACCCTCATCTGGGGATTCGGACCTGCCTTGCTTCTGCCCACCGCGACCAACGCCACGCTGGGTCAAGGAAAGTGGGGAGCGGGGCCATCGCTCGTCTTCCTGCTTCAACCGGAACATTGGACGATCGGCGCGCTGATGAACAACATCTGGTCGTTCGCAGGCCCGCAGAACCGCGCACCCATCAACCAATTCCTGCTGCAATATTTCGTGAACTACAACATGAGCGGCGGATGGTATGTAGGATCGCAGCCAATCATTACCGCCAACTGGAGAGCCCCGCAAAACAACGTGTGGCTGATGCCCGCGGGATTCGCGGTCGGAAGAATTACACGCCTGGGCAATCAGCCCATCAATGCGCAAGCCGGACTTTACTACAGCGCCATCCATCCGCAAGATCTACCTTACGGTAAATGGCAATTGCGGTTACAGTTGGCCTTCTTATTCCCAAAGGCCAAATAACGTCGCGCCTCGCATGTTATCTAACATGCGTTCATTGGTTACCAGGTGAAGCGGCTCGACGCGTATGGAAAGCCGCTACGCGCCGTAAATTGCGTCATTCTCCCAACAAGTTGACTATTTGTTGGATAGTCCGATTGCCTACCGGATACACCTGACGTGAACAAAAAATTAGACCGGGAGATTTTCAAAACGATCCTAGTTCCTGGGGTCAGATACAGACCAAACGGTCGGACCTGGAACAGGTCCATGGGGCTGCAGCTATGCCCCAAATTCAATTTAGAGGAGATCCAAGGGATGAAACGAAGCATTATTATGGCCGGGGTTGTTTGCCTAACCGCATTAACGGCCGCTGCCCAGGACGTTCCGCGCGAGGAAGTGTTCGTGGGCTATACCTATGTCCGAGCAAACTCAGCCTCGAACGTGCCGGCTTTCAGCGCCAACGGCGGGGGAGGCCAGTTCGTCTATAACTTCAATCACTGGCTGGGCGGCGTTGCGGATTTGGGCGCAGTGCATAACGGCAATATCGGCGGTAATTCGCTGGATACTACTTTCGCCAACTTCCTGTTTGGGCCCCGCGTGGCCATACATAAAGGCCGCGTCGTTCCTTACTTCCAGATTTTGTGGGGCGGAGTTTACGCCACCAGCAGCACGTTTGTGGACGTCGCGGAGAATTTGAACGTCACGCCAGTGCCTTCAGTGATCTCGGCGCGCATTGGTACGAGCCAGACGGCTTTCGCCATGACGGTGGGCGGCGGCCTGGATATCAGGCTCAGCAAGCATATCTCTTTCCGGCCGATCGGATTGGATTATTACCTGACCAGGCTTCAGAATC